>NZ_FNFV01000024.1 GCF_900102905.1 Meinhardsimonia xiamenensis
GCGCCTCGGTGAAACGGCTTTTCCTCATGTCGTCTGCTCCTTCAGGGTTGAGCAGACTCTACATCATGGTGAGGGATTTTGCGGGGGGCAGGTCAGAGGCGCTCAAGAAGCTGCTCAACGACGAGATCAGTGCTCGCGCCCGGTCAAACGTCGTCGAGAGCAAGAAGTTTTCTGAGCGGTTGGAGCAGGCCGTTGCGCGGTACCACACGAATGCGATCAGCACTGTCGAAGTGCTCCAAGAGCTGATCGAACTGGCGCATGACATTCGAGAGGCCAGGAAGAGGGGCGAGGAAGAAGGCCTGACCGAGGAAGAGATCGCCTTCTACGACGCTCTCGCCACCAATGAAAGCGCGATCGAGGTCCTTGGGAACGATTCACTCAAGCTGATCGCGCACGAGCTTCTGGAGAGCCTCAAGTCGAACGTGACTGTGGACTGGTCCCATCGCGAGTCCGCAAGGGCACGCATGCGGGTTCTGGTGAAACGCATCTTGCGTAAGTACGGGTATCCTCCAGACCTGCAGGACGCTGCGATCAGGACCGTTCTGCAACAGGCGGAAGCGCTGTCTTCGCAATGGGCCAATTGAGTGCCGTTGGTTCGAGAAAACAATGTTGATTTGAACCCACCGCGAGGCGCGGCACCGCTGGCAGCGCGCTCCACACCCGTCGGGACGCTGGCGAACGTCCGATCCCGGTCATTTCTGCGAGAATGCCACCCACATCAAAGTGTTCAGGTTTCGTTACAAAATAATGACGTGTTTCCAGAGCCTTGCGAAAAATTCACCAAATCTGCGCAGTCAACAGGTTCAGAGAGTATCGGCCCTGAGAGAGCGCTTTCTGACCTCTTGGCCCAGAGGCCAGTGCTCAGCCTCTCCCGCATAACCCTCGAAAACAACGGAAAAATCCGGCCGCAGCCGGATGGGGAGAACGCTTTCGCGGGGGCAAGTTGTTCACTTAACCTTCTTTCCGTGCGATAAGGGGAAAGGAGGAAGACCCAATGGGACAATCATCGACATCGAAGAAACGCAGGTCGCGG
>NZ_FNFV01000023.1 GCF_900102905.1 Meinhardsimonia xiamenensis
GGGGCCCGGAAGCGCCCGTTCCGCGTTCTGGGCGGGCAAATTCGCGCATCGCACCGGCGAAAGGCCCGGCAAGTCCGAGTTAATCAAGGTGTCCACATGTAACGTTTTCATAAGACAAAAAAACCCAAAATTAAATAAATTATCGGCGACACGAAGCATATGTTAATTACTTGTGCCACATAAAGCGTGTGGAATACTCTCTCAGCAGAATTTTTGCTCTCATATATTCTTGTTATTTGTGGATCTAGGAAAAATGCAAGCGCTATTGTCCCGAATGCATTGAGAACTCCGGTCAATTGAAGTATGACTGTGGAATATTCCGCCCACATTAAAGCAGCTATATTTACCAAAAAACCGGAAGATGCATAGAAAAAGAACACCCAAACAGCCCAAGTAACCAGTTTTCCGTTTACTTTATCAAGGGACAAGCGAAGATCCAATGCCGGACCTTCTCCACGGAACTCATTTCTAGCTTCCATAATAGAATTAAAGACCCCGCCACCCTCAGAGTATAATTTGATCGTATAATAGCTAAAACGGAAGACAGCAACACGCATTAGAAAGAAAATTACCAGGGAAACGGCGCCTGCGACGTGTGCAAGAAGGATCGAGGCAAAAACGTCAAATTTGCTTCCATAAACAGATACGAAACCTAAAGTAGGTGGGAAAAGAACAACAAAAATACGCTTCAAGGTGTTCACCATTGTCTGAAACGCAAATCCTAAACCATTCAACCCTGCCACCGAGCCCGCAAGTCTTTGCATATGAGAGATGGCGTCGAGAAATACAAAAAGGGAAAAGAAAATAGAAACAAGAACCATAAATACGAAAGACATACTAACCCCTAGATATTGGCCCTTGATTTTCGGGTCGAATACCCATCACCCAACCACCGTCTCCTGTCGCAGCACCCAGAGGAGCGCCCGAGGACCCAAGGCGCTCCCGGGGACGTGGCGACAGGATCCGATGGTCGCGTGAAGGGCATACGGGGCGAAAATCACGGGTGACCAGATAGGCAAGCCGTTTCATGTTATAGGCGAGGTTCGCAAGCCCGATCTTCGCCCGTGCCCGCGCGATCCCGATCGTGCGGACAAAGAGTGCCATCCGGTGC
>NZ_FNFV01000010.1 GCF_900102905.1 Meinhardsimonia xiamenensis
CGCCTCGGTGAAACGGCTTTTCCTCATGTCGTCTGCTCCTTCAGGGTTGAGCAGACTCTACATCATGGTGAGGGATTTTGCGGGGGGCAGGTCAATCAGCACCGAGCCCTCGGGCTTGATCTCGCCGCCGATCACCTCCCAGGCGTTCACCGCGTGCGGACAGGGCGCGCGCTCTTCGAAAAGGGTCGTCGAGGGCAGCCCACCCGTGGCGATGACCACCACATCGGGCGCGTCGGCCAGCACGTCCTCCTCCCCGGCCAGGCGGTTGAAGTGAAAGCGCACCCCGCGCGCCTCGCAGCGTGCCATGCGCCAGTCGATGATGCCGACAAGCTCGCGCCGGCGCGGCAGCCGGCAGGCAAGGGTGAGCTGGCCGCCGGGGCGGGGGGCGGCCTCGAAGACCACCACCTCATGGCCGCGTTCGGCGGCGAGCCGCGCCGCTTCCAGCCCGCCGGGCCCGGCCCCCACGACGACCACCCGCCGGCGCGCCTCGGCGGGCGCGATGACATGGGGGAGCGCAACTTCGCGGCCGGTGGCGGGGTTGTGGATGCACAGCGCCGGCTCGCCCTGATAGATGCGGTCGAGGCAATAGGTGGCCCCGACACAGGGGCGGATCTCGTCTTCGCGCCCCTCGGCGACGAGCCGCGCGATATGCGGCTCGGCGATGTGGGCGCGGGTCATGCCGACCATGTCGAGAAGCCCCGACGCGACCGCGTGCCGTGCGGTCGCCACATCGGCGATGCGCGCGGCATGGAAGGTGGGCAGCCCGATCTCGGCGCGCAGGCGCCCGGCGAAATCGAGATGCGGCGCGCCGGCCATGCCGGCGATGGGGATGACCTCGGTGAGCGCGGCGTCGGAGTGGATGCGGCCCCGGATGACATTGAGAAAATCGACCTGACCGGTCGCCTTCAGACGGCGCGCGATCTCGAGCCCGATTTCGGGGGTGATGCCGCCGGGGTGCATCTCGTCGGCCACGAAGCGCACGCCGACGAGAAAGTCGCGCCGCACGCGGGCCCGGATCGCCGCGATCACATCGAGCCCGAAGCGCATGCGGTCCTCGAGGCTCTCGCCGCCCCAGGGCGGGTCGAGCTCGTTCGTGAGCGGCGAGAAGAACTGGTCGATCAGATGGCCGTAGGCCTCGATCTCAATGCCGTCCATGCCGCCTTCCTGCATGCGCTCGGCGGCGTCCGCGAAATCCTCGACGATGCGGGCGATGTCCCAGTCCTCGATCAGCTTGGGAAAGGCGCGATGGGCGGGCTCGCGGTGGCGCGTCGCGGAGACGACGGGCAGCCAGTCGCCGGTATCCCAGCGCGCACGGCGGCCGAGATGGGTGAGCTGGATCATCACCGCCGCGCCCTCGGCGTGCACGGCATCGGTCAATTGCCGGATCCATGGCACGACCTCGTCCTTCCAGGCGAGAATATTGCCGAAGGCGGGCGGGCTGTCGCGGCTGACCACGGCCGAGCCTGCCGTCATGGTCAGCGCGATGCCGCCGCGCGCGCGCTCCACATGATAGGCGCGGTAGCGCTCCTTGGGCATCCCGTCTTCGGTGTAGGCCGGTTCATGCGCGGTGGTCATCAGCCGGTTGCGCAGCGTGAGCGGGCCAAGCCGGAAGGGCTGGAGGAGGGGATCGGAGCTCATGGCGCCCATTGGTGGCAGGAGGCCGCCGGCTGTCAATCGCCGCCTGCCTGACTGCCGGCCCCTGGTCGCGGGTCGTGCGCCTCTTCGCCCCGACCAGCTTGCCCGCCACGACCTTCGATGTTGCGCAAGGCGTGTCGCTCTGCGCGTCGGAGTGGCCTCTATGAAGTGGCTCCGAAGCTCCCCGAAACGACATCCCCCGCTGCTCGAACACCGAAAATTCCCTTGCCGGGGGGGTCCGACGGCCCGGACACTGCCTCCGGTTGCCCGAAGCCGGGTCACGTCGCGGCGGCGCGCATCAGCATGCCGTAGAGGTCGCGCGGCTCGTCGGGGTCGGCCAGCAGATCAAGCGGCTGGGCAAGTCCGCTCGCCTGCACCTCGCGCCAGGCCCAGTTGAGCGCCGCGAAGTCCTCCACCGCGAATCCGACGCTGTCGAAAAGCGTTATCTCGTCGCGCCGCCTGCGGCCGGGGGCCTTGCCGCTGAGCACCTGCCAGAACTCGGTGACCGGATGATCGGCGGGGAGCTGCTGGATCTCGCCCTCGATGCGTGTCTGCGGCGCGAACTCCACGAAGATGCTGGCACGCGTGAGGATGTCGCGGGCCAGTTCCGTCTTGCCGGGGCAGTCGCCGCCGACGGCGTTGATGTGCACCCCCGCGCCCACGTGATTGTCGGAAAGCACCGTGGCATTGCGCTTGTCGGCGGTGCAGGTGGTGATGATGTCGGCGCCGGCCACCGCCTCGGCGACGTCCGCGCAGGGGATCAGCTTCAGCCCCGAGCCGGCGAGGTTGCGCATTACCTTGGCGGTCGCTTCGGGGTCGATGTCGTAGAGCCGCACCGTGTCGATCCCGCACAGCGTGCGGAACGCCAGCGCCTGGAACTCGGCCTGCGCGCCGTTGCCGATGAGCGCCATGACCCGCGAATCGGGCCGTGCGAGGCGGCTGGCGGCAAGCGCGCTCGTCGCCGCCGTCCGCAATGCCGTCAGGATCGTCATCTCGGTGAGCAGGAGCGGGTAACCGGTGGCCATGTCGGCCAGAAGGCCGAAGGCCACAACCGTCTGGAGCCCCTCCCTGAGGTTCTTGGGGTGGCCGTTGACATACTTGAAGGCATAACGCCGCCCGTCGGAGACCGGCATCAGCTCGATCACGCCGACGGGGGCATGGCTGGCCACGCGCGGGATCTTGTCGAACTCCTCCCAGCGGGCGAAATCGGCCTCGATCTCGGCGGCGATTCCGGTGATCGCAGCCTCGACGCCGATGCCGTTGACGAGCCGCATCATGTTCTCGACGCTGACGAAACTGACCAGCGCGCGTTCGGAGGGAGCGGCGGCGGGGCGCGGTTTGGTCTCTGTCATGCGGCAAAGCTCCTTGTGGGGCGGTCGAAGACCCGGCGGCCGAAGGCCGAGGCGGCAAGATCGACCATCAGCTGCGCGGTGCGGCCGCGCTCATCGAGAAAAGGGTTCAGTTCGACGAGGTCGAGCGAGGTCATCAAGCCAGAGTCGTGAATCATCTCCATGACCAGATGCGCCTCGCGCACGCTCGCCCCGCCCGGAACCGTGGTGCCGACCGCAGGCGCCACCGAGGGGTCGAGGAAATCGACATCGAGCGAGACATGCAGCATCCCGCCCGCGGCGGCCACGCGCTCGAGGAAGGCGGCGAGGGGGCGGGCGATGCCCTCCTCGTCAATCCGCCGCATGTCGACGACGCAGGCGGGGCTGCCCGTGAGCGCCTCCCGTTCGGCCGGATCGACCGAACGCAGGCCGAACAGCGCCACATTGGCCTCCGGCACAGGCGCGACGAGAGGCGGAAAGGCGTCGAAGCCGGCCCGGCCGGTGACGTAGCCAAGGGGCGTTCCGTGCAGGTTGCCGGAGCTCGTGGTCAGTGGCGTGTGGAAATCCGCGTGGGCGTCGAGCCAGAGCACGAAGAGCGGGCGGCCTACCTCGGCGGCATGGGCTGCCGCGCCCGCCACCGTACCGAGCGAGAGGGCGTGGTCGCCGCCGAGAAACACCGGCGTGCCCTCGGCCAGAGCCGCGCGCGCCGCCTCAAAGAGGCGCGTCGTCCAGGCGACGGTTTCGGCGAGGGCGAAGATCCGCGGGTTCGGGCTGGGGATCACCGGCGGCGGCCCGGCTGTCAGGTTGCCGTCATCGCGCGGTGCGAGTCCGAGCTCGGCGAGCGCCTCGGCGAGCCCGGCCGTGCGCAGCGCATCGGGGCCCATAAGGCAGCCGCGGCGGCGCTTGCCGCAGTCGAGCGGCGCGCCAAGCAGGATCACGGGGCGATCGGTCATCGGTGCGTCCTCCGTCTTGCTCTGGCCATTTCCGCGCGTTTTGTGGCAGGGAGAAGCCGATATACTGGCCATTCTGCTTGTCATTTTTGCCATTGTGGCTCATTCATCTGCCGAAATGGACGAAACCGACCGAAAGCTTCTGTCGCTCTTGCGCCGCGACGCGCGCGCATCGCTCTCGGAGCTTGCCGACGCTCTCGGTGTGACCCGGGCCACCGTGCGCGCCCGCATCGACCGGATGCGGGCGCGTGGCGAAATCGAGGGATTTACCGTTGTCACCCGGGGCGGGGACGAGGCCGCGCCGGTGCGCGGGCTGATGATGCTCGCCATCGAGGGGGCAGGGGCGGGACGGTTGACCGAGAGGCTGCTCGGCTGGCCCGAGGTGGTGGCCGTGCACTCCACCAACGGCCGGTGGGATCTGATCGTCGAGATCGGCACCGACACGCTTGCCGCGCTTGACCGGGTTCTTGCCGAGATCCGCGCTCAGCCCGGGGTCCGGTCTTCGGAGACGAGCCTGCTTCTGACCACGCGGCGGGGTGCCGGCGGACGGCCGTGAGCCGTGGGGCGCGGCTGGCGCCGCGTGCCTGCGGCGCGGGTATTTGCACCAGGGTGATGGTGTCAGGAGCGCTCGCGGTAGTGGGCGAGCACGAAGAGGCGGATGGCGGTGGCAAGCCCGGTGTCGAGATCGCGCGCGGCGTCGATCTCGGCGGCGAGCGCGTTGACCGACTGGCCACGCGCGGCGGCGATCTCGCGGAAGGCGTCCCAGAAGGGGTCTTCGAGCGAGACGCTGGTGCGGTGGCCGCGCAGCGTGAGCGAGCGCTTGCGGGGGCGGGCGGCGGTCATTCCTCGTCCCGGCGGTGCGCGTCGAGATGGCGCGCGGCCCGCTCGGCAGCGAGGCGCTCGCCCGCGCGCTCGGCCTTGCTGCGGCCGTGCTTGAGGGCATTCGCCTCGGCCCGCGCGCGCTTCTCGGTGCGCGCCCGGGCCTTGCGGGCCTTCGAGAGCGAGAGAATCTTCGCCATCGCCCCCTCGGCGCTCAGTCGGCGGGGCCGATCATCTTTTCAGGCCGCACCACGCGCTCGAAGGTCTCTTCGTCGACATAGCCGAGGCGGATTGCCTCCTCCTTCAGCGTGGTGCCGCGCTTGTGGGCGGCCTTGGCGACCTCGGCGGCCTTGTCATAGCCGATGACGGGGGCAAGCGCGGTGACCAGCATCAGGCTCTCGCGCATCAGCTGTTCGATGCGCGCGACATTGGCCTTGAGCCCGTCGAGCAGGCGGCGGGTGAAGCTGTCGGTCGCATCGCCCAGAAGCTGGATCGACTGCAAAAGGTTGTAGGCCATCATCGGGTTGTAGACGTTGAGCTCGAAATGGCCCTGGCTGCCGGCGAACCCGATGGCGGCGTCATTGCCCATCACATGAGCGCAGACCTGGGTGAGCGCTTCGCACTGGGTGGGGTTGACCTTGCCCGGCATGATCGAGGAGCCGGGCTCGTTTTCGGGCAGGATCAGCTCGCCAAGCCCCGAGCGGGGGCCGGAGCCGAGGAAGCGGATGTCGTTGGCGATCTTGTAGGCGGCGGCGGCGACCGTCTTGAGCGCGCCCGACAGGAACACCATCGCGTCATGGGCGGCGAGCGCCTCGAACTTGTTCGGCGCGGTGACGAAGGGCAGGCCGGTGATGGCGGCGATGCGCGCGGCCACGGCCTTGTCCCAGCCCTTTTTCGTGTTGAGCCCGGTGCCGACGGCGGTGCCGCCCTGGGCGAGCTCGTAGATGCCGGGCATGGCGGCCTCGACGCGCGCGATGCCGTTGCGGATCTGCTGGGCGTAGCCCGAGAATTCCTGCCCCAGCGTCAGCGGCGTGGCATCCTGTGTGTGGGTGCGGCCGATCTTGATGATGTCCTTGAACTCTTCCGATTTCTTCTCGAGCCCCGCGAGCAGCGTCTTGAGCCCCGGCATCAGCACGTCGCGCACCATGGTGGCGGCGGCGATGTGCATGGCGGTGGGGAAGGTGTCGTTGGAGGACTGGCCCATGTTCACGTGATCGTTGGGGTGAACCGGATCCTTCGAGCCCATCTTGCCGCCGAGCATCTCGATGGCGCGGTTGGCGATCACCTCGTTGGCGTTCATGTTCGATTGCGTGCCCGAGCCCGTCTGCCAGACGACGAGCGGGAAGTGGTCGTCGAGCTTGCCGTCGATGACTTCCTGGGCGGCGGCGATGATGGCATCGGCGATCTTCGGGTCGAGCCGGCCGAGCGCCTTGTTCTCCTCGGCGCAGGCGCGCTTGATGACGCCGAGCGCGCGGATGATCGCGGTGGGCTGCTTTTCCCAGCCGATCGGGAAGTTCATCAGTGAGCGCTGGGTCTGCGCGCCCCAGTAACGGTCGGCGGGCACCTCGATGGGGCCGAAGCTGTCGGTCTCGATGCGGGTGGCGGTCATGCCCTCTGACTCCTGCGAAAAATCCGTCCGCCGTGCTATAGGAAGCACGGCTGCGCTTGGCAATCACCGGGCGTGCCCGCTAACGCTACCGGGAACGCAAACAGGAGCCGGCGGCCGCCTTGTCACCTGCGGAAGCGGTCGAGGCTGACGACCTCGGCCTCGGGGCGGGAGGGCGTGGCGTCATCGCTGGCTTCCTCTACGGGCGCCTCATCTCCCCCGCCATCATCGTCGGGGCCATCGTGGCTTTCGAAGCGCAGGCCGAACTCGACCGAAGGGTCGACGAAGGTGCGGATGGCATCGAAGGGAATGTAGAGCGGCTCGGGCCGGTCGCCGAAATTGAGCGTGACGGCAAAGCCCTCGTCATCCACCTGCAGCCCGTCGAACCAGTGCTGCATCACCACCGTCATCTCCTCGGGGTAGCGGTCCGCGAGCCAGTCGGCAAGCTGCACGCCGCGATGGCGGGTGTCGAAGGTGATGAAGAAATGGTGCTCGCCCGGCAAGCCCTCGGCCTCGACCTGCCGCAGAACCTGCCGGATCAGCCCGCGCATGGCCGCGTGCATCAGTGCGCCGTAATCGATCGAGCGTGCCATGAAACCCTCTTGCCTCGTGCCGCCGGGCCGTGGCCCGATTGGCGCCAGCATAGGAGATTCGCGGCCGTTGAAAACCCCGTGCGATGCCGTTGCCGCCGCCGCCCGTGCCGCGGTGTCGGATGCTGTGTCGGCGCGAGGGCAGGAAGGCGCAAGGGGGGAGACATGCATTTTGCGCGCGAGGAGTATCTAGAGCGCATCGCCCGCGCCCGCGCGGCGATGGAGCGCGCCGGCATCGAGCTTCTGGTCACGGTCGATCCGTCCAACATGGGCTGGCTGACGGGATATGACGGCTGGTCCTTCTACACGCCGCAGGCGGTCCTGCTCGCGCTTGACGGTGACCCGGTCTGGTGGGGGCGGGGGATCGATGCGCCCGGCGCGCGGCGCACGGTGTTCATGGAGGATCACGCCCAAAGCGTCGTCGGCTATTCGGACGACTGGGTGCAGAACCCCCCGCGCCATGCTGCCGAGGAGCTTGCCCGGCTGATCGACGAACGCGGCTGGGGCGGGCTCAGGATTGGCGTGGAGATGGACAACTACTACTACTCCGCTACCATGCATCACCGGCTGGTGGCCGGGTTGCCGCGGGCAAGGTTTCTCGACGCCACGGGGCTTGTGAACTGGTGCCGGGCGGTGAAGTCGTCGGCCGAGATCGAGATGATCCGGCGCGCGGCGCGCATCGTGGAGGCGATGCACGAGCGCATCCTCGCCGTGGCCGAGCCGGGGATGCCGAAGAACGTGCTTGTCGCCGAGATCCAGCATCAAGGCACGCTGGGGGCGAAAGGCTACTGGGGCGATTATCCGGCGATCGTGCCGATGACGCCCTCGGGGCTTGACGCCACGGCCGCGCATCTGACCTGGGACGACCGCCCCCTCAGGCGCGGCGAGGCCACCTTCTTCGAGATCGCCGGCGTGCATTGCCGCTACCATTGCCCGCAGTCGCGCACGCTGTTCTTCGGGCCACCTCCGAAGCATTACCGTCAGGCCGAGCGCGCGGTGCTGGCGGGGCTCGAGGCCGGAATGTCCGCCGCGCGGCCGGGCGCAAGCTGCGAGGATGTGGCCGCGGCGTTCTACGCCGCTCTTGCCGAGCACGGCTTTTCCAAGGACAGCCGCTGCGGCTATTCCATCGGCATGAGCTATCCGCCGGACTGGGGCGAGCGCACCATGTCCTTTCGATGGGGAGACAAGACCGTGCTCAGACCGGGGATGGTCTTCCATTTCATGCCCGCGCTCTGGCTTGATGACGGCGGGCTCGAGATCTCCGAGCCCATTGTCATCACCGAAGACGGTGCCGAGCGGCTCACCCACACGCCGCAGGAGCTATTCGTGAAATGAGCACGAACCCGATCACCGCGACGGTGGATTTCGAGGCGCGCGGCGTCCAGCACGGGTTCCTGCGCCTGCCCGCCAGCCGCGACGAGAGCGCCTGGGGCAACGTGATGATCCCGGTCACGGTGGTCGCGGGCGGCGCGGGGCCGACGGCGCTCATCACCGGGGGCAATCACGGCGACGAATACGAAGGGCCGATCGCGATCATGGACCTTGCCCGGCGCCTGCGCGTCGAGGAGGTGGCGGGGCGGGTGATCCTCATTCCGCAGATGAACGCGCCAGCCTTCCGCGCCGGCCGGCGGACATCGCCGCTCGACGGCGGCAACCTCAACCGCGCCTTTCCCGGTCGCCCCGACGGCAGCGCCACCGAGAAGATTGCCGACTACTTCACGCGCCAGCTTCTGCCCATGGCCGATTTCGTGCTCGACTTCCACTCGGGCGGGCGCACGCTCGACTTCCTGCCCTTTGCGGCGGCGCATGTGCTGGAGGACAAGGCGCAGGAAGAGGCCTGCATGGACGCAATGCGCGCCTTCAACGCCCCCTTCTCGATGCGGCTGCTCGAGATCGACGCGGGCGGCATGTATGACAGCGAGGCGGAGGCACAGGGCAAGGTCTTCGTGACCACCGAGCTTGGCGGCGGCGGCGCGGCGCGGGCCGAGATGGTGGCGGTGGCGCGGAAGGGCTTGCGAAATTTCCTCATCCACGCCGGGATTCTTGATGGAGAGCCTGAAATCGCGCCAAGCGTGATGCTCGACATGCCCGATGCGGACTGCTTCACCTTTGCCGAGACGGCGGGCGTCTTCGAGCCGGCGGTCGATCTTGGCGCGCGCGTCAGGGCCGGCGAGGTGCTGGCGCGCGTCTGGCCGGTGGAGGCGACGGGGCGGGAGCCGGTGGAATACCGCGCAAGGCGCGAGGGCATCTTCGCCGCGCGCCACTGGCCGGGGCTGGTGGGGCAGGGCGACTGCCTTGCGGTGGTGGCGGAGGTGGTTGAGGAGCTTTCGTGAGCGCTTTGCGAAGCGGCGCGCTCAAAGGTCGTCCGCCCCGGTCACGCGCCGGCTGGTGGTGAAGGCGCGGTCGAGCTCGGGGTTCAGCTCCAGCCCAAGCCCCGGCCCCGGCGGCACGGTGATGCGGCCGTTCGCGACCGGCGGCAGGGCGGTGACGAGGTCGCGATACCAGCCCCGGTAATAGGCGCGCACGCTTTCCTGGATGAGCGCGTTGGGTGCGTTGAGCGAAAGATGCGTCGAGGCGGCAAGCACCACCGGCCCGGTGCAGTCATGCGGCGCGATGGGCAGGTGCCAGGCCTCGGCCATGGCCGCGATCTTGCGCGCCTCCGACAGCCCCCCGCACCAGCTGATGTCGAGGTTGAGAATGCCGGCCGCATCGGTCTCGAGCAGGTCGCGAAAGGCCCAGCGGCTGCCGAGCGTCTCGGACGCCGCCACCGGCGCGCGCGAGGCGGCGGCATAGCGCCTGAGGCTTGCGAGGCTGTCCATGCGGATCGGATCCTCGTGCCAGAAGGTGCCGTAGGGCTCTAGGGCGCGGGCGATCTCGATGGCGGGCAGAAGCTGCCACATCAGGTGGAACTCCACCATGATCTGCATGCGGTCACCCACCGCGCGGCGGATCTTCTCGAAGGGCTCGAGCGCGGCCTTCATCTCCTCGGGCGTGATGGCAAGCCCCTCGTTGCGCTCGGCCGCCTCGTCGAAGGGCCAGATCTTCATTGCCGTGATGCCCTCCTCGAGCAGCGAGAGCGCAAGCTCGTCGGCGCGGGTGAGAAAGGCGTCGAGATCGTCAAGCGCGCCCGCCTCGCCGCGCCCGTAATTGGCCGTGGTCTGGCCCTTGGCGCGCTTCATGT
This sequence comes from Meinhardsimonia xiamenensis, assembly GCF_900102905.1. GTDB lineage: Bacteria > Pseudomonadota > Alphaproteobacteria > Rhodobacterales > Rhodobacteraceae > Meinhardsimonia > Meinhardsimonia xiamenensis. The sequence continues at coordinate 10,110 of NZ_FNFV01000010.1, forward strand.
AGGCAGGCCCCGCGCAGGTGTTGTAGGTGCGGATGTCGGGCCGCGTGAAGCCGCCCAGAAGCTGGGCAATCGGCTGGCCGGTGGCCTTGCCGAAGAGATCCCACAGCGCGATGTCGAAGGCGGAGGCGGCGCGCGACTCCACGCCGGTGGAGCGGTAGCCGAGATAACCCACCAGATCCTTCGACAGCCGGTCGATGGCCAACGGGTCGCGGCCGATCACCTTTGGCGCGACCGTCTCGTGGATCTGCGCCTCGACGGCGGCGGCGCCGAAGAAGGTCTCGCCAAGGCCGGTGAGCCCCTCATCGGTGTGGACCAGGATCCAGATCAGATTGGGCCGCTCGGCGACGCGGACGGTCTCGATGGCGGTGATCTTCATGGCCGCTCCTCCCGCCGGCAGCATCGGCGCCGGCGGGAGGCGGGTCAAGACGGGTGCGGCGCGCGCGCGCTGCGCGCGCCCGGGCCGGGTTCAGCTCGCCTTGGCGAGGTTTCTCAGCACGTAGTGCAGCACACCGCCGTGCTCGACATATTCCTTCTCCACCTCGGTATCGATCCGGCACTTCAGCTCGATCTCGCGGGTGGAGCCGTCGGCGTAGGTGATGGTGCAGGGCACCAGCGACAGGGGCTGCAGATCGCCCTCGAGCCCGTGGATGGTCACGGTCTCGTCACCGGTCAGCTTCAGCGTCTTGCGATTCTCGCCGCCGGTGAACTCAAAGGGGATCACCCCCATGCCGACGAGGTTGGAGCGGTGGATGCGCTCGAAACTCTCGGCGATCACCGCCTTCACGCCCAGAAGCGCGGTGCCCTTCGCCGCCCAGTCGCGCGAGGAGCCGGCGCCATACTGCTCGCCCGCGATCACCACGAGCGGCACGCCGCGCTCCTTCCAGGCCATGGCGGCATCGAAGATCGGCACCACCTCGCCGTCGGGGCTCTTGGTGTAGCCGCCCTCCACGCCCGGCACCATCTCGTTGCGGATCCGGATGTTGGCAAAGGTGCCGCGCATCATCACCTCGTGGTTGCCGCGCCGCGCGCCGTAGGAGTTGAACTCGCGCGGCGGGACCTGATGCTCGATGAGATACTTCGCCGCCGGCGAGTTGGGCGCGATGGCGCCTGCGGGCGAGATGTGGTCGGTGGTGATCATGTCGCCCAGGAGCGCCAGGATGCGCGCGCCCTCGACATTCTCGATCCGGCCCGGCTCCGGCCCCATGCCCTCGAAATAGGGCGGCTTGCGCACATAGGTCGAGGTCGGCGGCCAGTCGTAGAGCTCGCTCTCGGCCGTCTCGATGGCGCGCCAGCGCTCGTCGCCCTTGAAGACATCAGCGTATTTCTTCTGGAAGGCCTCGCGCGTCACCGTCTTTTCGACGATCGCGGCAATCTCCGCCTGGCTCGGCCAGATGTCCTTCAGGAACACCGGATTGCCGTTCTTGTCGGTGCCGATGGGGTCGACCGCGAGGTTGACGTTCATGTCGCCCACCAGCGCATAGGCCACGACAAGCGGCGGGCTGGCAAGGAAGTTGGCGCGCACGTCAGGGCTGATGCGGCCCTCGAAGTTGCGGTTGCCCGAGAGCACCGAGACGGCGATCAGGTCATTGTCGTTGATGCATTTCGAGATCTCGGGCTGCAGCGGGCCGGAGTTGCCGATGCAGGTCGTGCAGCCATAGCCGACGACGTTGAAACCGATGGCATCGAGATGCTCCTGAAGCCCGGACGCCTCGAGATACTCGCTCACCACCTGGCTGCCCGGCGCGAGCGAAGTCTTCACCCACGGCTTGCGGTTGAGGCCGAGCTCATGGGCCTTCTTCGCGACAAGCCCCGCGCCGATCATCACGTAGGGGTTCGACGTGTTGGTGCAGGAGGTGATCGCGGCGATCACGATCGAGCCGTCGCGCAGCTCGTAATCGGCGCCCTCGACGGGCGCGGACTTGCGCGGGTCGGCCGGGATCGGATCGGCCGCCGGCGCCTCGTCGAGCATCTCCTTGGCATCGAGCGTCTCGTCCTCGCCGCGGAACTCGGAGACCACCTCGAAGAACCGCTCGGCGGCCTTCTCCAGCGGCACATGGTCCTGCGGGCGCTTCGGGCCGGAGACGGCGGGGACCACCTCGCTCATGTCAAGCTCGAGCGTGTCGGAATAGACCGGCGCGTAGTCCGGGCCGCGCCACAGGCCGTTTTCCTTGGCATAGGCCTCCACGAGCGCGATGCGCGCCTCGTCGCGGCCGGTCACGCGCAGGTAGCGCAGCGTCTCCTCGTCCACCGGGAAGAAGCCGCAGGTGGCCCCGTATTCGGGTGCCATGTTGGCAATGGTGGCGCGGTCGGCGAGCGGCAGCCGGTCGAGACCCTCGCCGTAGAATTCCACGAACTTGCCGACCACGCCCTTGTCGCGCAGCATCTTGACCACCTTGAGCACCAGGTCGGTGGCCGTGGTGCCCTCGCGCATCTCGCCGGTGAGCTTGAAGCCGACAACCTCGGGGATCAGCATCGAGATCGGCTGGCCGAGCATCGCCGCCTCCGCCTCGATGCCGCCGACGCCCCAGCCGAGCACGCCAAGGCCGTTGACCATGGTGGTGTGGCTGTCGGTGCCGACGAGCGTGTCGGGGTAGGCAACCGTCTCGCCGTTCTGGTCGGTGTCGGTCCAGACGGTCTGGGCGAGATACTCGAGGTTCACCTGGTGGCAGATGCCGGTGCCGGGCGGCACCACGCGGAAGTTGTCAAAGGCGGTCTGCCCCCATTTGAGGAAGGCGTAACGCTCCATGTTGCGCTGGTATTCGCGCTCCACGTTGAGCTGGAAGGCGCGCGGATTGCCGAACTCGTCAACCATCACCGAGTGGTCGATGACCAGATCCACCGGGTTGAGCGGGTTGATCTTTTCGGGGTTGCCCCCGAGCCCCACGATGCCGTCGCGCATGGCCGCGAGGTCCACCACCGCCGGCACGCCGGTGAAGTCCTGCATCAAGACGCGCGCAGGCCGATAGGCGATCTCGCGGGGGTTCTTGCCCCCGTTCTTCGCCCAGTCGGAGAAGGCGCGGATGTCGTCGGTGGAAACGGTGCGCCCGCCATCCTCGAAGCGCAGCAGGTTTTCCAGCACCACCTTCAGTGCGGCCGGAAGGCGGGAGAAATCGCCAAGGCCCGCGGCCTCGGCGGCCGGAATGGAGTAATAGGCGACGGTGGCGCCGCCGGCGGAAAGCGTCCTGCGGGTGGCTGACGAATCCTGCCCAACGGTGATCGGCATCTCGAGAGTCCTCCGTGCATGGGGTGGAGCGTGTCCAGTCGCAGCCCCTCTATTGCGCGCTCCCCCGGCGCGCAAGGGCTGTCGGCCGCGCTTGTATACCATTGTGCACCATTCCTGCAAGACGCCCACCGGATGGCCGTCCCGGCAGGCGCGACGCCCTGGGGCGCAATCCTGCAGGCCATCTCGCCAATCGTTGATTGGCCGCGAGCGGGGTGGCGGGCTAGGTATGGGGCGTTCTGCAAAGGAGGTCCGAATGCGGGCGGTTCTCATCCTTCTGGCGCTGGTCTCTGCACTCCTGGCATCCTCTCCGGCGCGGGCCGGCGAGGCGCCGCCAGTTTTGGTGGAACTGTTCACCTCGCAGGGCTGCTCGGCCTGCCCGCCGGCCGACGCGCTTCTGGCCGAGCTGGCCGACCGCGACGACGTGATCGCGCTCGCGCTGCACGTGGACTACTGGGACTACATCGGCTGGAAGGACGGCTTCGCCCGGCCCGAGTTCACCGCCCGCCAGAAGGCCTATGCGCGCGCGGCCGGTCATCGCACCATCTACACGCCGCAGATGATCGTGAACGGCACCGAGCACGTCGTCGGTGCCAAGCCGATGCGGCTGGCCGATGCGCTGATGCGCCAACGCGAGCGCGCCCCGCTGGTTGCGCTTGATCTCGCGCGGGCGGGGAGCCGGCTGACCATCACCGCGCGCCCTCTGGCCCATGCGCTGCCGGCGCAGATGGTGGTGCAGCTCGTGCGTTACCTGCCCTCGGCCACCGTGGCCATAAGCCGGGGCGAGAATGCGGGGCGCACCATCACCTATCGCAACATCGTCACCGAATGGATGCACCTTGCCCGCTGGGACGGGCGAAACGCCTTCCAGCTGGAGCTTGCCGTGACCGGACCGGAGCCGGTTGTCGTGGTGATCCAGTCCGATGGGCCGGGCGAGGTGCTGGCCGCGGCGCGGTTGCGCTGAAGCGTCATGGCCCCGGGCGCGGCCCAACGTGCACGGCGCGCGCAGCACGCGTCTCCCGATACCAGACATAGAGCCCTGCACCGGCAATGATCGCCGCGCCGATCACGGTGGGCATGTCGGGGATCTCGCCGAAGAAGACCAGCCCCCAGATGGCCGCGAAGACGAGGCCCGCATACGAGAAGGGTGCGACGGTGCCGGCCTCGGCCAGCGCAAGGGCGCGGATCAGCATCAGTTGCCCGGCCGCACCAACAAGCCCGATCGCGGCCATGAGCGCGAGCGTTACCGCATCGGGCGGGACCCAGAAGAATGGCACGGCGAAGGAAAGCACCACTGCTCCGAAGAGCGCGGTGTAGAGAAGCGATGTCCATGGATCCTCGTCGCGTCCGGCAAGACGGGTGAGAAGTGCATAGGCCGAGTAGAAGATCGCCGCGAGCAGCGGCAGGACGGCATAGGGCGAAAACACCGCCGAGCCGGGGCGGATGATGACAAGCGCGCCCAGAAGCGCCAAGGCGATGGCCGCGAGCCGGCGCGGGCCGAGCCGCTCGCCCAGAAACAGCGCGCCCCCCAGAGTGACGAGCACGGGGTTCACATCCATGATCGCGGTGGCCTCCGCGAGCCCGATATGGGTGAGCCCGGTGAAGAAGCTGATGGTGGCGCCCAGAAGCACGACCGAGCGCAGAAGCTGCAGCCCCGGATGGCGGGTGCGCGCCACGCTGGCGAGACGCGGGGCGACGAGAAGCAGCACCACGAGCGCCTGGCCGGCGTAGCGCGCCCAGAGCGCCATCACCACATCGGCGCGCTGGCCGATGGCCTTGGCGAGAAGATCCATCAGCGAGAAGGCGAAGATCGCCCCGATCATCAGCAGGATGCCGCGGGCGTTGTCGCCCGGCGAGGGCAGGGCGCTCATTCCGGGCGGCGCGGCAGGCCGGTGCCGATCATCGAATCGCGGGTGACAAGCGCGGCAAGCTCACCCTCGCTCATCCCCTCCGTGCCTTCGGGGCGCCGGGGGATGACGATGTAGCGCATCTCGGCGGTGGAGTCGTGGACGCGGATCGTCACATGCTCGGGCAGCTCCACGCCGAATTCCCGCAACACCGCCCGCGGCTCCCTGACCACCCGCGAGCGGTAGGCGCGCGACTTGTACCAGTCGGGCGGCAGGCCGAGGAGGTTGCGCGGATAGCAGGAGCAGAGCGTGCAGACGATGACGTTGTGGACCTCGTCAGTGTTCTCCACCGCGATGAGCCGCAGGGGGCCGATGTCAAAGCCCATCTCGCGCGCGGCGTCCGAGGCATCCGCAAGCACGCGCTCGCGAAAGGCGGGGTCGGTCCAGACGCGGGCGACGAGGGCGGCGCCATTGGCGGGGCTGCGCGCGTCCATCGCCTCGATCTGGCGGGCGATTTCCTCCGGAGTGGTCACGCCCTTCTCGATGAGAAGCTCGCGCATGGCGATCTCCATGCACTGCCAGTAGGTGAGCGGCTCGTCATTGTCGGGCCGGTAGGGATGGCCCGAGGGCGACATGCCGGAGTGCGCGAAAGGGGCGTCGTGGGCCATGGCGTCAGTCCTGATGCGCCACCGGCTCGAGCCAGTGGCCGTAGATCTCGGCCTCGATCAGGTCGTCGGGACGTTCGGCCTCCGCGCCCCAGATGTCGGCGGCACGAAAGCGCACGCGCACAAGCTCGCGCGGCTCGGCCGGCAGCCCGTAGGCCGCCTGCTCGGGGTTGGGGAAGGTGCCAAGCCGGCGCTCGACCTCGCCCACGCGCCCGCGCAGATAGGCCGGGGTGCGCACATGCCCCGGCGGCATCCAGCGCGCCACCCGCACCCGCTCAGCCATCGCCCGCAGCTTCATGCGGCGCGGCGGCCTCGCCATAGGTGGCGCCGCGCGCGCGCACCTCTTCCATGCGCCGGCCAAGCTCTTCGAGGGTGTAGACGCCCGCCTCCACGAGGTTCTGGTTGATCGCCGCCACCCAGCGCTCGTAGTAGCTCATGGTCTCGAAGGCCTCTTCGCCCATGTCCTCGAGCGCGCGCCTGAGCCCGTCGACGGTGAAATGCCCCTTGGAGGAGCAGATCACCATCAGCGCGTCCACCCGCTTTTCCCAGAGCGCGTAGTCATGCTCGCAAAGCTCCACCGGGCCGGCATCCTCGCCGCCCATGTCGTGCCAGCGCCGGCCCTCGGCGCGCGTCGGAATCGGGAGGATCTTCGCGTCGTCGTCCTGCATGGCGTGAGCCTAAGGCGCGGCGCATGGGCTGTCCAGCGTCGCCCGCGCTCACCCCTCCTCGGCCGTCAGCACAATCTCGCCCGCCTCCTCGAGCGCGCGGATGGCTGTCACGACAGCCGTCATTGCCGCCTCGCCCTCCTCGGGGCGCAGCCGGCCGAGCTCCTCCATCTCCTCGCGCAGCTGGCCCGCCATGCGCTGGGACATGTTGGCAAGGATGAATTCGGCCGCTGCCTTTTCCTCCCCCAGCCGTGAGGCGGCAGCGAGAGCGCGCACAAGCTCGGCCGGCTCCACCGCGCGGGTGATTTTCGGCACGTCACGCGGATCGATGCGGGCAGGGATGTTGACAAATGTGAAGATCGCGCGGCGCACGCCCTCGGCGAAGTTCGCGTCTTCCGCCTCGATTTCCTCGAGCACGCGGTTGCGCGTGGCCGCCGGAGAGACGTTGAGAATCGCGCCCAGCCGCTTGACCGGCTCGGCGGTGAAGGCGCTTGGCGGCTCTGCCTCGAGCCGCTCGAGGATGGCCTGACCGATGCGTTGCACCGTCTCGGGGCGCACGGCGGTCGTGCGCGAGACGGCAAGCGAGATGCGGCGGGCGCGTTCGCCGGGGATCCTGCCCAGAAGCTCGGCCGCGCGGGGGACGGGCAGCTTGGAAAGCATCACCGCCCCGACCTCGACGCTTTCCTCCTCTAGCACCCTGGCAAGACGCCCGGGATCGAGCTCGGCCAATCGCGCCCACGGGTCGCGGTCGCGCCCCAGACCCGCCTCGCGGCGCAACGCGGCGGCGGCATGCTCGCTGATCTGCCCTTCGAGCGCGGCAAGGGCGCGGTCGATATCGCCTGGAAAGGCGAGCCCCACGCCCTCAAGCTCGTCGGCGAATTCACGCGCCACAGCATGAAGAGTGGCGCGGTCGATGTATCTCAGCCGCGCCATGTCGCGGGCGAGGGCGGTCTGCTGCGCCTCGGGCAGCTCGGAGAGCGGCAGGCTCATGCCCTCCGCCTGCAGGAGCCGCACGATGATTGCCGCCTTGGTGCGGCGCGAGAGACCGGCGGCGCGCGAGTCTTCGCTCACGCGCGGCGACTGCGTGCGTGGTTCCTGGCTGCCGGTCGTTTCCTGCGCCTCCATCATTTCCCCCGCCAGACCGTTCGGGCGGAGAATTGCAGATGGAAGTTAACGCCCTGCTAGCCGCCGAGCCAAGGCAAGCGGTTCAATGCCCGCGCGGGAGCGCCCCTGGCCGCCCGGCCGCGCCCTCAGCCGGTGACCTTGACGCAGGTGGCCTTTTCCTCGTCCCAGACCGCGTCTTCGGCGCAGCTCATGGCCTGCTTGGCGTCATGCGCCTGACAGGCGAGGGCGAAACTGGTGCCGATGGGGGCGGCGGCGAGAAGGAGCGCGATGAAGAAGGGGCGCAGCATCGGTGCCTTTCTCCCTGTTTGTGACCCCGAGATGCTAGCACATCGGGCCGCCGCCGCCCAGCCGTGGCTCACGCCGCCGCGGCGGCCTCTTCGCCGAAGACGCGGGCAAAGATCGTGTCGACATGCTTGAGGTGATAGTCGAGGTCGAAGTTGGCCTCGATCTCCTCGGGCGTCATCACCGCCGTCACCTCCGGGTCGGCCTTGAGCTCGGTGAGGAAGTCCTTGCCCTCCTCCCACACCTTCATGGCGTTGCGCTGCACAAGCCGATAGGCATCCTCCCGGCTCACGCCCTTCTGGGTGAGGGCCAGCAGCACGCGCTGGGAGTGGATGAGCCCGCGCGTGAGCTCGAGATTGCGGCGCATGTTCTCGGGATAGATCACGAGCTTGTCGATGAGCCCCGTGAGGCGGGCGAGCGCGAAATCGAGCGTCACGGTGGCGTCGGGGCCGATCACCCGCTCCACCGAGGAATGCGAGATGTCGCGCTCGTGCCAGAGCGCGACATTCTCGAGCGCGGGCGTGACAGACATGCGCACGAGGCGGGCAAGGCCGGTGAGGTTCTCGCTCAGGACCGGGTTGCGCTTGTGCGGCATCGCCGAGGAGCCTTTCTGCCCTGGCGAGAAGTATTCCTCCGCCTCCAGCACCTCGGTGCGCTGCAGATGCCGGATCTCCACGGCGATGTTCTCGATCGAGGAGGCGATCACGCCGAGCGTTGCAAAGAACATCGCGTGCCGGTCGCGCGGGATCACCTGGGTGGAGATCGGCTCGGGCTCAAGCCCCATCATCTTGCACACATGCGCCTCGACCGCCGGGTCGATATTGGCGAAGGTGCCGACCGCGCCCGAAATCGCGCCGGTGGCAACCTCGCGCCGCGCCGCCTCGAGCCGCTCGCGCCCGCGCTTCATCTCGGCATAGAAACGGGCGAACTTCAGCCCCATCGTCGTCGGCTCGGCGTGAATGCCGTGGCTGCGGCCGATGCAGACGGTATCCTTGTGCTCGAAGGCGCGGCGCTTGAGCGCGGCAAGAAGCGCGTCCATGTCCTTGAGCAGAAGGTCGGCCGCGCGCACGAGCTGGATGTTGAAGGTGGTGTCGAGCACATCCGACGAGGTCATGCCCTGATGCACGAAGCGCGCGTTCTCCGGCCCGATGATCTCGGCGAGATGGGTGAGAAAGGCGATCACGTCGTGCTTGGTTACCGCCTCGATCTCGTCGATGCGGGCGATGTCGAAGGTGGCGTCCTTCGCCTTCCACACCGCTTCGGCGTTCTCCCTGGGGATCACGCCAAGCGCGGCCTGGGCGTCGCAGGCGTGCGCCTCGATCTCGAACCAGATGCGGAACTTGGTCTCGGGCGACCAGATGGCGACCATCTCGGGGCGGGAGTAGCGGGGGATCATGGGCGCGGGCCTTTCCTCGTCTTCGATCTCGGCGCGGGGGTGATAGACTGGGCAGGCGCGGGCGGCAAGGCGGGCGGGCGATGAGCGGCTGGAAGGAACTGGAGGATTTCGCCGGGCGCTGGCGGCTTGCGCGCGAGATCGAGGATTTCGCCGCCGGCCATGTCGTGCGCTTCTCTGGCGAGGCGCTGTTTGCGCCCGAGGAGGGAGGGGCGCTTGCCCTGACCGAGGAGGGCACGCTGACGCTGCCCGGCGCCACACCGCTCAAGGCGAGCCGCCGCTATCTCTGGCGGGCGGGGCAGGGCGGAGCGATCGAGGTTCTGTTCGCGGATGGCCGCCCCTTTCACGTCATCGCCCCCGGCGCGAAGCCCGAGGCCGAGCATCTCTGCCCGCCCGATCACTACCGCGTGGCCTATGACTTCACCGGCTGGCCCGACTGGCGCGCGGTGTGGCGGGTGAGGGGCCCGCGCAAGGACTACCGGATGCAAAGCCTCTACCGCCGGGGCTGACGGCTCACGCGCGCTGCGGCACCGGCGCAAGCTCGGTCACCACCCGCGCGCCGCGGGTGAGCGTGCGGTGCACGGGGCACCTGTCGGCGATTTCCAGAAGCCGCGCCCGTTGCGCCTCGTCAAGCGCGCCCTCGAGGCGGATCACGCGGCGGAACTCGTCCACCTGTCCCCCGGAGTCTGCCTCCGCGTCCCTTGCATGCACCTTGGCGTGGGTGACATCCACCTCGACATGGGCCAGCGGCCAGCCCTTGCGCCGGGCATACATGCGGATGGTCATCGAGGTGCAGGCGCCAAGCCCGGCGGCGAGAAAGCCATAAGGCGACATGCCGCGGTTGGTGCCGCCGAACTCCACCGGCTCGTCGGCCAGCACATGGTGCCAGGGGCCGTGGGAGATGTCCTGAAGAAAGCCGTTCGCATCGGCCTCGGAGACGCGCACCACGCCTTCGGGCGCGCCGGGCGGCGGCGGCGGCGCCTTGAGGCCGAGATAGCGGCTCGCCCAGGCGGCGATGACTTCGGCGGCATATTCGGCGTCCTCGGCCCGGCTCAGAAGGTGATCGGCGTCATCGAGGGTGACGAAGCTCTTGGGATGTTTGGCCGCCATGAAGATCTTCGCCGCATTGTCGATCGGCACCACCTCGTCACGCGGGGAGTGCAGGATGAGAAGCGCCCGACCGAGCCCGCGGACGTCGGCCTCCAGATTCTCCGCGCAGATGTCACGCAGGAAGTCGCGGCTGATGCGGAAGCTCCTCTCCCCGAGCATCACCTCCGCCGCGCCCTCGGCCTCGATCCGCGGCAGGGCCTCGGCGAAATGTCCGGTCACATGACAGGGGTCGAAGGGCGCGCCAATGGTGGCCACGGCGCGCACCGAGCCGATGCGGGGTGCTGCGCGCAGTGCCGCCGCGCCGCCCAGTGAATGGCCGATCAGGAGGCCCGGTGCCAGCCCGTGCGTGGTCAGATAGCTCGCCGCCGCCTCGAGATCGGCGACATTGGCCGAGAGGCCGGTGTTGGCAAACTCGCCCTCGGAGTGGCCGAGCCCGGTGAAGTCGAAGCGCAGAACGGCAATCCCCATCGCCGCGAGCCGCCCGGCGATGCGCCGCGCTGCGGGGATGTCCTTTCCGCAGGTAAAGCAATGCGCAAAGAGCGCGCTGGCCAGAACCGGCCCCGCGGGCAGATCGAGACGTGCCGCAAGCGCGCTGCCGTCATGTCCGGCAAAGCTGACCTTTTCGCTGGGCATGGGCCTGTTCCTGCTATCGTCTGGCGCGAAGAGAAGAGTGGAGCGCGGGCGCGCGCCGTGCAAGGGGTGCGGCGGTTTCCTTTTCAACGCGCGGCGAGGAAGGAAATTGCGTCTCAGCCCTCGGTGGGGCGGCGATCGGGCAGTGACAGGCGCGCGACCTGCTCGGCGATGGGCTCCACCGAAAGCGGATGGGTTTCGGCCGAATAGCTCTCGGGGTCGCCAAGATCGTGCCACTGTCCCCTGTGGTAGACCTCGAGCGCGGAGAAGCGCGCCTTGTAGCCCATCTTGGGGCTGCCCGGCACCCAGTAGCCCAGATACACATACGGCAAACCCGCCTCGCGGGCGATGCGGATATGGTCGAGGATGATCCAAGTGCCGAGGCTCGTCGCCGGACGGTCGGGGTCGTAGAAGGAGTAGACCATGCTCAGCCCGTCATCGAGCACGTCCGTCAGGCACACGGCCACGAGCTCGGCCCGGCGCCCGGCGCTCGCGTCGCGATACTCGATGACCCGGCTGCGGATGGGCGTCTCCTCGATCATCGCGGCGAATTCGAAGATGTCCATGTCGGCCATGCCGCCATCGGCGTGGCGACAGTCGAGATAGGCTCGGAAGAGCGCATATTGCTCCTCCGTGGCCCAGGGCGAGGTGGCCTGTCGTTTCAGGTGGGCGTTGCGCTTCTCCACCTTGCGCTGGGTGCGCGAGGGGCGGAAATCGGCCACGCGGATGCGCGCCGAGAGGCAGGCAGCGCAATCGGGGCAGGACGGCCGGTAGAGCACGTTCTGCGAGCGCCGGAAGCCCTGCTTGGAAAGCGCGTCGTTGAGCTGTGTCGCGCCCTCGCCGTGCAGCGCGGTGAACAGCTTCCGCTCCATCCGCCCCTCGAGATAGGGGCAGGGCTGGGGGGCCGTCACGTAGAACTGCGGCGCTATGGGCAGGGTATGGCGCATTCCGGCGTGACGTTAGCAAGGCCCGGCCCCGCCGCCAAGCCTCGGCATCACGCAACGCGCCTGGGCCGCTCAAGGCTCGGCGGGTCGGTTGATCATGGCGGTGCCAAGCATCAGGTCGTGCAGTCCCTGCCGGCGCGGGGTGGAGAGCATCAGCGCCACTGACACCCCCTGCACCACCACCGTTGCCAGAAAGAAGCTGTAGAGCAGGGTGTGGGCAATCGCCATGCCCGGATCGAGCCGGCGGCCTGCGCCATCGCGCAGCTCGATGGAGAGAAGCCTCATGCCGGGGGTCGCCGAATTCCGGGCGATGAACGCCGCGCGGTAACCGATCCCCGCGCCAAGCCACAGGAGCGGGAAGAACAGCAGGCCCAGAAATGCGGTGAACGGTAGCGCCAGCACCGTCAGAAGCAGGATCGCCGCCGCATCGACGAGCCAGGCGAAAAAGCGCTTGATCGGCACGTCGGCATAGAATTCGGGCTGAAACAGGGGGTCGGGCAGCCCATCGCCGCCATGCCAAGAGGCGCGCTGCGTGAGCTGATCCGACATGGCGACTTCCTTTTTCCGCCGGCCGCAAGGGCCCGTTCAGTTGCGAGATATGGGCACGCGGTCATCCCCGCGCAAGCCGACCCGCCCGCCGGACGGCGGCAGCGGGTGGCGGGGCAGGCGCGCTCTCAGAGCAGGCGGCGGGCGGCCAGGTTGGTCATGAGCGCGCGCACGCCGAAGGTCCACGGCGGGCAATCGGTGCACAGCCGCACCGTGTTGACCAGTCGCCCGAGACCGGGCGCGGCGATCTCGACCACATCGCCCGGCTTGTGGGTAAAGCCCTGGCCCGGTGCCCCGCGGTCCTCGGTAGGCGCAAACAGCGTGCCCAGAAACAGCATGAACCCGTCGGGATACTGATGATGGGCGCCGATCGTCTGGGCCACGAGGTCTTCGGGGTCGCGGCTGATCTCGTGCATCGATGAACGGCCGTTCAGGACGAAGCCGTCCTCGCCCGTCACGGTCATGTCGAGCTCGGCCACGCGCACATCGTCAAGCGTGAAGTCGCCATCGAACAGCCGGATCATCGGGCCGATGGCGCAGGAGGCGTTGTTGTCCTTGGCTTTCGAGAGAAGCAACGCCGAGCGCCCCTCCACGTCGCGCAGGTTGACATCGTTGCCCAGCGTGGCGCCCACGATCCTGGCCCGCGAGTTGACCGCCAGCACGACTTCCGGTTCGGGATTGTTCCATTGCGACATCGGGTGGATCCCGACCTCCGCACCCCAGCCGACAGCCGAAAGCGCCTGCGCCTTGGAGAAGACCTCGGCATCGGGGCCGATCCCGACCTCGAGATACTGCGACCACATGCCTTCGGCGACGAGTGCCTCCTTCAGCCGGGCCGCCTCCGGCGAGCCGGGGCGGATGTTGCGCAGGCTCTCGCCGATCACCGCCTGCACGCGCCGGCGAATCGCCTCCGCACGGGCAGGGTCGCCAGCGGCCTGCTCCTCGATCACACGCTCGACCATCGAGCGCGCGAACGTCACGCCGCAGGCCTTGACCGGCTGCAGGTCCGAGGGGGCAAGAAAGTGCACCACGCGCCGGTCGCCCGGCCGGTTGGCGGCGATCTCCTCGATGCTGCCCAGATCAACGCCTTCCGCGGTGCGGACGAAACCGGCCGGATCCTCCATCTCGCAGATGTCGCGCACGAGCGGCGCGGTGGGCGAGGTGATGTCCACCACCCGCCCGGCGCGGATCGTCACCACCGACGGCCCTTGCTCGACGGGGTTCCAGACCCGGCCGACCCAGGTTCCGGCCAGCTCTTCGGCGGTGAAAATCGATTTCATGACGATCACGCTCCTCCACGCGGTTCCTTGGCGTCACATTGAGCATGAAGCCCGCGCCCTCCGCAAGGCGCCCGAGCCTGGCCTCATGGGGCCAAGCCTTTGTGTGTTTGCGCTTTTCCCTTTCGCAGACCTGCCCGGTTGCCTAACAAGGGGCGGGTTTCATGACGGAGAGGAAAAGAGATCATGCTCACAGGGAAGCACCTGATCGCCGGCGAATGGGTCGGCGGCGCGGAGACCTTCACCAATGAGCCCGTCTCCGGCGCCCCGGACATCTTTGCGGCGGGCACGCCCGAGCATGTCGCGCGCGCGGCTCAGGCCGCCGAGGAGGCGTTCTGGTCCTTCGGCTATTCGTCGCGCGCCGAGCGCGCCGCCTTCCTGCGCCGCATCGCCGACGAGATCGAGGCGCGCGGCGCCGAGATCACCGCGCAGGGGGAGAAGGAAACCGGCCTGCCCGCCGCCCGGCTCGAGGGCGAGCGCGGGCGCACCACCGGCCAGCTTCGCCTCTTCGCCGACCATATCGAGAAGGGCGACTATCTCGACCGTCGCCACGACCCCGCGCTGCCCGATCGCAAGCCGCTGCCGCGCCCGGACCTGCGGCTGATGCAGCGCCCCGTCGGGCCGGTGGCCGTCTTCGGTGCCTCGAACTTCCCGCTCGCCTTCTCCACCGCCGGGGGTGACACCGCCTCGGCGCTTGCCGCGGGCTGCCCGGTGGTGGTGAAGGGTCACCCGGCCCATCCCGGCGTGTCCGACCTCGTCGCCCAGGCGATCGATGCGGCGCGGCGCGCCTGCGGGCTGCACCCGGGCGTCTTTTCCCAGATCCACGGCCAGAGCCACGAGGTGGGCCAGGCGCTCGTCCAGCATCCGCTGATCAAGGCCGTGGGCTTCACCGGCTCGCTGGCCGGGGGGCGGGCGCTCTTCGATCTGTGCGCGGCGCGGCCCGAGCCGATCCCCTTCTATGGCGAGCTGGGCTCGGTCAACCCGGTCTTCATTCTCGACCATGCGCTCGCGCGGCGCGGCGGCGAGATCGCCGAGGGCTGGGCGGCCTCGCTCACGCTTGGGGCGGGGCAGTTCTGCACCAATCCGGGCATCGTCATCCTGCGCGAGGGCCCCGAGGCCGAGGCCTTCATGGAAGCCGCGCGTGCCGCGCTCGCGGCGGTCGGCGTCCAGACGATGCTGACGAGCGCCATCGCGGCGGCCTTCGCGCGGGGGCGCGAGCGGCTGGCGGCGGGCACGGGGGTGCGCGAACTTCTGACCTCGGTGTGCGACAGGCGTGGCGCGGCGCCCTCGGTATATGTGACCACCGGCGCGGAGTGGCTCGCCAACGCGGAGCTTGGCGAGGAGGTGTTCGGACCACTCGGCCTCATCGTGCTGGTCCGCGACGCCGAGGAGCGGCTTGCGGTGGCGCGCGCGTTTCAGGGTCAGTTGACCTGCACGCTGCAGATGGAGCCGGAGGACACGGCCGAGGCGCAGGCGCTCATGCCGATCCTCGAGCGCAAGGCGGGCCGGGTGCTGGCGAACGGCTTTCCGACCGGCGTCGAGGTGGCCGATGCCATGGTGCATGGCGGGCCCTATCCGGCCTCCACGAACTTCGGCCACACCTCGGTGGGCACGCTCGCCATCCGCCGCTGGCTGAGGCCCGTGTGCTACCAGAACATGCCCGAGGATCTGCTGCCCGAGGATCTGCGCGGCATCTGAGCGCGCCATTCCGCGCGCCGCTGTCCTGTTGCCCTTGCTTCCGCGAAAGGCAATCATGGCAGGCCAGCGGCGGGTGCGGCCTGCCAGCGGGCAGTCGTGAGGGTGGCGGAAGGAAAGCGGGCGCTTGGCACGCGGATGGTTTCTGGCGATGGTAATGGTCGCGGGGGCCGTGCTCGCCCCGGCGGCCGCAAATGCCGCGCGCGCCACGGTCGCCGTGGCGGCAAATTTCCTTGCAACCGCTGAGGACCTCGCGGCGCGCTTCGAGGCGGCCACCGGCCATGAGCTCGTTCTGATCCATGGTGCAACCGGCGCGCTCTATGCGAAGATCCGGGCCGGGGCGCCCTATGATCTCTTCCTTGCCGCTGATGCCGAGCGCCCCCGTCGGCTTGAAGCCGAGGGGCTTTTGGCACCGGGCGGGCGGCGGGCCTATGCGCTGGGACGGCTGGCGCTTGCCGGGCGCGGAGTGGACGCGGGCAGCGACTGGCGCGCACTTCTCGCCGATGCCGGCCGGCGTCTTGCCATCGCCAACCCCGAGACCGCGCCCTATGGCGTTGCCGCGCGCGAGGTGCTCATCGCGCTGCGCGGGCCGGAGCGCTGGAGTGAAGGCGTGATCTTCGGGGAGAGCGTCGGTCAGGCGCTGGCCTTTGTCGTCACCGGCAACGCGCCTTTGGGGCTGGTCTCGCTCGCCCAGGCGCTCGAGGTCGCAGGACGGCTTGGCCATGTGCCGATCCCGCCCGAGCTGCACGCGCCCATCCTCCAGGAGGCGGCGCTGACGCTGAGGGGCGGCAGGAACCCGGCCGCGCGCGCCTTCTTCGACTTCCTGCAGAGCGGGGAGGCGCGGGCCATCATCGCGGCGGCAGGCTACGGCCTGCCGGTGCCGACCGAGGCGATGCGGGAGCCGACAGAAGATGCGGAGGCGGGGCGGTGACCGGTTTCCTCACCCCCGTTCTCATCACGCTCAAGCTCGCCGCGATGACAACGGTGCTGCTGGTGATCTTCTCCCTGCCGCTGGCCTGGTGGCTGGCCACCACGCGCACCCGCCTGCGCCCGCTCGTGGAGGCGGTGGTGGCCTTGCCGCTGGTGCTGCCGCCCACGGTGCTCGGCTTCTATCTGCTGATCTTCCTCAGCCCCGAAAGCCCGCTTGGCGCGGCCTGGGTGCGGCTGACGGGCGAGACGCTGACCTTTTCCTTCTCCGGTCTCGTCGTGGGCTCGTTTCTATACTCGCTCCCCTTCGCGGTGCAGCCGCTGCAGACGGCCTTCCAGTCGGTGGGGACAGGCTACATGGAGGCCGCGGCCACGCTTGGCGCCACGCGGCTTGACGCCTTCCGCTCGGTGGCGCTGCCGCTGGCGCGCCGTGGCGTGCTGACGGCGGCGGTGCTGAGCTTTGCCCACACCCTCGGAGAGTTCGGGGTGGTGCTGATGGTGGGCGGCAACATTCCCGGCAAGACCCGCGTTCTGTCGATCGAGGTGTTCTCGGCGGTCGAGACGCTCGACTACGCCACCGCGCATCTGCTCTCGGCGGGGCTTCTGGTGTTCAGCTTTCTGGTGCTGAGCGCGGTCTACATCCTCAACCGGCGCGACGGGGCGGGGCGGTGACGGGGCAACTCGAGATCGACGTGACCGCGACCCTGCCCGGCTTCACGCTGGAGCTCGCCGAGCGCATCCCCCTTGCCGGCATCACCGTCATCACCGGCCCCTCGGGCGGCGGCAAGACGACGCTCTTGCGAGTGATTGCGGGGCTTGAGCCTGCGGTGCGCGGCACCATCCGTTTCGACGGCGCCGACTGGTCGGGGCTCGCGCCGCACCGGCGGGGGATCGGCTTCGTGTTTCAGGATGTGCGGCTGTTTCCGCACATGGATGTCGCCGCCAATCTCGCCTATGGCGCGCGCCGGCGGGGCGCGGGGCGCGAGATGGTGGCGGCGGTGATCGAGGCGCTCGATCTCGGCCCGCTCCTGCATCGCGCGCCGCAGACGCTCTCGGGCGGCGAGGCGCGGCGGGTGGCGCTCGGCCGCGCGCTTGCCGCAAGGCCGCGGCTTCTGGTGATGGACGAGCCGCTCACCGGGCTTGACCGCGCGCGCAAGGAGCGGCTTCAGCCCTATATCGCCCGCGCCGTGGCCGATTTCGGCGTGCCGCTTCTCTATGTCACCCATGGCGAGGGGGAGATCACCTATCTCGCCGACCGGGTTCTGACCATCGCCGGCGGGCGCGCGGCTGGCTGGCAGCCGCCCGCGCCACGGCTCACCGGCCGGGTGCGCGCCGCGGGCGAGGGCTGGATCGAGCTTGAGCGGGCCGATGCCGTGCTGCGCGTCGAGGGCCAGGGGCGCGTGGGCGAGATCTGGGCGATCCCGCTTGGCCGGGACCTCAGCCTGAGCACCCGCGATCCCGGCGCGACATCGGGGGTTGCGGTGCTCGAGGGGCGCATCCTCGGCCCCGAGCCGGGCGAAGGGGCGCCCGAGACGCGCCCGCACGGGCTCGAGACGGGCGGCGAACGGCTGACGATCCCGGCTTCCTGGGTGCCAGCGCCGCTGCGCGGGGTGGAGGGTGGCGGGCCGGTGTGGCTCAGTCTGGCGCGCATCCGCGCCCGGCCGCTCGCCTCAGCCTGAGCGCCCTGCACGCCAGGCGGCCCATTCCTCCGGCGTGTCGAGATCGGTCAGAGCATGGCGCCCCGGCAAAGGGACGAGGCGCACATGTTCGCCCTTCAGCGCCCGGCGCGCGCCTTCGTCGCCCCTGAGCGCGGCAAGCGCCGGGAAAAGGCGGCGCGGGAAGATCACCGGGTGCCCCGGCGTGCCGTCCTCTCCGGCGCCGCGCATGACGCGCTCGGGCTCCTCGGCGAATGCCTCGGCAAGCAGGGCGAGGTCGGCCGCGTCGATCTCGGGCATGTCGGCGGGCAGGATCATGAGCCCCGCGGGGTCCTCCGGGCAGGCAGCGAGCCCGGCGCGGATCGAGGCGGCCATGCCCTCGGCGGCGTCGGGCACCGGCACGCGGAGCACGTCGAGGCCTGCCAGAGCCTCGCCGCGGGCACCCGCTGGCTCGGGAAGGGTGACGATCACGGTGAGGCCGGCCGCAAGGCCTGCGCGCGCAAGCCGCGTCAGAAGCGGTTCGCCGCCCACCTCTTCGAGAAGCTTGTCGGCCCCGCGCATGCGTGAGGCGCTGCCCGCGGCGGGGAGGAGGAGGGCGAGGGGCCTTGAACGCGCGTCGTTTCGCGCACGCTGTGAAGGCTGAGGCTGTCTTGCCCGGCGCCCCGCGCCGGGCAGCGCCCGACCCGCCCCCCCACGGGGCGGGCGCTGCTCCGCCCACCCCGTCGGGCCGGCCGCTGCCCTTCTCTCTTTGGGGGCTGGCTCGAACACCCTACCGCTCGGGGATCAGCCCGCGCGGGCTGAACCGGAGCACGAGGAGCAGGATGACCCCCATCGTCAGCAGACGCATGTGCGCCGCGCTCTCCAGAAGATGGTCCTTCAGCCAGAAGCCTTCGGGCATGGGCGCGGTGACGAGCTCCATCAGGAGCCGTCCCAGGGGCTCCACCTCGACCCAGAGAAACCAGACCAGAAAGCCGCCCAGCACCGCGCCCCAGTTGTTGCCCGAGCCGCCAACGATCACCATCACCCAGATGAGGAAAGTGAAACGCAGAGGCTGGTAGCTTCCGGGCGTCAGCTGCCCGTCGAGCGTGGTCATCATCGCGCCTGCGAGCCCGCAGACCGCCGAGCCGATGATGAAGATCTGCAGATGCCGCAGCGTGACATCCTTGCCCATCGCCTCGGCGGCGATCTCGTTGTCGCGGATCGCGCGCATCATCCGCCCCCAGGGCGAGTTGAGCGCAAGCTCCGCGAGCCACACCAGCGCCAGCAGCACCACGACGAACAGCCCCGCATAGGCGAGCTTCACCGCGATCGAGGAGAAGGTGACCGGATCAAGCCCCCAGGCTTGCGCGCGCTCCACGAAGCCGGGGTCGTTCTGCAAGTCGATCTCGTAGGGCACGGGGCGGGGGATGCCGATGACGTTTTTCACGCCGCGCGAGAGCCAGTCCTCGTTCTTCAGCACGGCGATGATGATCTCGGCGATCCCCAGCGTGGCGATGGCGAGATAGTCCGAGCGCAGGCCCAGCGCCACCTTGCCCACGATCCAGGCCGCTCCGGCAGCGAGAAGCCCGCCCACGACCCATCCGAGAAGCACCGGCAGCCCGAGCCCGCCAAGATAGCCCTCGCGCGCGGGGTTCACCGCCTCGATCGCGGCCACCGCCGGGTCGAAGAGCCAGCGATAGACGAAGAAGCCCACGACCAGAATCGCCGTGACCGCAAGCCCGCGGTGGCGCTTGAGCCGCTTCCAGGCGAGGATGGCGGCGGCGATGGTGCCCGCGCCGGTGAGAAGCGCGACGATCACGCGCAAGCCCCCCGCCGCCCAGGCCTCGCCCACCGGCGCCATCGAGGTGATCACCACCCCAAGCCCGCCGAGGGCGACAAAGCCCATGACGCCGACGTTGAAGAGCCCGGCATAACCCCACTGCATGTTCACCCCGAGCGCCATGATCGCCGAGATGAGCCCCATGTTGAGGATGCCGAGCGCCACGTTCCAGCTCTGCAGAAAGCCGGTGGCGAGGATCAGCCCGAAGACCAGGGCGAAGAGGGCGGTGTTCTTGATCGCAGGTGTCATACCGCTTTCCCCCGGAAAAGCCCTGTCGGGCGCACGAGAAGCACGATGATCAGGATCGCGAAGGAAACCGCGAACTTGTAGTCGGTGGACAGAAGCTGCAACAGCCCCTCGGGCTCCAGCGCCTCGGGCAACAGATAGCCCGCGACCTTCTTGAAGGCGTAGGTCACGGTGACCTCGGAGAAGGCGATCAGGAAGCCGCCCGCGATGGCGCCCACGGGGCTTCCGAGCCCGCCGACGATGGCCGAGGCGAAAATGGGCAGCAGAAGCTGGAAGTAGGTGAAGGGCTTGAAGGACTTGTCGAGCCCGTAGAGCACGCCGGCGACGGTGGCGAGCGCGGCGACGATCATCCAGGTGATGGTCACCACCCGATCGGGGTTGATGCCGGAGAGCAGCGCCAGATCCTCGTTGTCGGAGAAGGCGCGCATCGACTTGCCGGTGCGGGTGCGCATCAGGAACCAGAAGAGCAGGGCGACGACGATCACCGCGGTGACGATGGTGATCGCCTGGCTCGTGCGCAGTGCCAGCCCCTCGTCGAGCCCCGACCATTGCTTGAATTCGCGCGCATTGATCACGAAGCGCGCGCCGTCGGCGAAGCGCTGGTCATCGGGGCCGATGATGAAGCGCACGAGCCCGTTCATGATGAACATCACGCCCATCGACACGATCACCAGCACCACCGGCTTGGCCTTGCGAGCGCGGTAGAATCGGTAGACCACGCGGTCGGTGCCCAGAAGCAGCGCCGCCGTCACCACGATCCCCACGGGCAGCGCCAGAAGCGCCGTGGGCAGCGGCGCAATGGACACCCCCCAGCCCTGCAGCGCCCAGGTCATCAGCACCGTGACCATGGTGCCGAAGGCCATGGTGTCGCCATGGGCGAAGTTGGAAAAGCGCAGGATGCCGTAGATCATCGTCACCCCCAGCGCGCCGAGCGCAAGCTGGGCGCCATAGGCGGTGGCCGGGATGATGACGAAATTGAGAAGCGCCACGATGGCGTTGAGCAGATCCATTACAGGCCTCCCCAGGCCGGCAGCGAGAAATTCTCTGAAATCGCCTTGGTGTCAGTTATTTGCATGGCGATCCTCATCCTCCGAGGAAGGTGCGGCGCACTTCCGGGTTGGCCAGAAGCGCCTGGCCCGTGTCGGTATAGGCGTTGCGGCCTTGCACGAGCACGAAGCCGCGGTCGGCAATCTCGAGCGCCTGGCGGGCGTTCTGCTCGACCATCAGGATCGAGATGCCCGTGCGCGCGACCTCGATGATGCGGTCGAAGAGCTCGTCCATGACGATGGGCGAGACGCCGGCGGTGGGCTCATCAAGCATCAGCACCTGCGGCTCGGTCATCAGCGCGCGCCCCACAGCCACCTGCTGGCGCTGCCCACCTGAAAGCTCGCCGGCCGGCTGGCGGCGCTTTTCCTTCAGGATCGGGAACAGCTCATAGACCTGTTCCATGGTGCGCGAGATGTCGTCGCGGCGCAGGAAGGCGCCCATCTCGAGGTTTTCCTCCACCGTCAGCGAGGTGAAGATGTTGTTGGTCTGCGGCACGAAGGCCATGCCGTGGGCCACCCGGTCCTGCGGGGTCAGCGCGGTGATGTCGAGCCCGTCGAGCTTCACCCGACCGCTGCGCAGATCGAGCATGCCGAAGATCGCCTTCATGGCGGTGGACTTGCCCGCGCCGTTGGGCCCGACGATGACGGCGATCTCGCCCTTCTCCACCCAGATGGTGCAGTCATGCAGGATGTCCGCGCCGCCATAGCCGCCGGTCATCTTCTCGCCGATCAGGAACGGCCCGCCGTTTTCGACCGGCACCGCCGGGCCGCCTTGGCGCGCCGGAATCGTGCCCTGATGTTCGGGGTCGCCGATCGACCGGTCCATGTTGCCGCGGTCTTCCGCCCAGGGGTTGTCGCTCATCGCTCCGCTCCCCTCATGCCTCGGCCTTCGCGGCGCGGGCCTTGTTCCTGAGGCCGCGGCCGAGATAGGCCTCGATCACCGCCTCGTTCGACATGATCTCTTCGGCCGAGCCCTCGGCCAGCACCTTGCCCTCGGCCATCACGATCACCGGGTCGCACAGCCGCTTGATGAAATCCATGTCGTGCTCGATCATGCAGAAGGTGTAGCCGCGTTCGCGGTTGAGCCGCACGATGGCGTCGCCGATGGTGTTGAGAAGCGTGCGGTTCACGCCCGCGCCCACCTCGTCGAGAAACACCACGCGCGCATCGACCATCATGGTGCGGCCGAGCTCGAGAAGTTTCTTCTGCCCGCCCGAGAGGTTGCCGGCCTTCTCGTCGGCGAGATGGTCGATGGTGAGGAATTCCAGCACCTCGTCGGCCTTCTTCGCGATCGCGCGTTCCTCCGCCGCCACGCGGCCGCGGCGGAACCAGGCGTTCCACAGCGTCTCGCCGGACTGGTGGGGCGGGACCACCATCAGGTTTTCTCGCACCGTCAGCGACGAGAACTCGTGCGCGATCTGAAAGGTTCTGAGCAGCCCCTTGTGAAACAGCGTGTGGGGCGGCAGGCCGGTAATGTCCTCGCCCTCCATGTAGACCCTGCCCGAGGTGGGGGGCAGGACGCCGGCGACGACGTTGAAGAGCGTGGTCTTGCCGGCGCCGTTGGGGCCGATCAGCCCCGTGATGGTGCCCTTCTCGATGCTGAGCGAAGCGCCGTCCACGGCATGGAAGCCGCCGAAATGCTTGTGCAGGTTTTCCACCCGGATCATGGGCTCGGCCATGGGTCCGTTCTCCCCTCTCTCCGCGCTCCCCCTCGCGGATTTCGCGGGCGCTTAAACCATCACGGCCCGGCCATGCAAGGGCCGGGCCGCGGGTTTCGCTGCGTCAGGCGGGTGTCACCGGTATCTGACCGTGGTGATCTTGCCGTCCTTGATGACGATCTCGCGGTAGTTGCCCGCCGACTCGCCGGGGCCGATCAGCTCCACGGCACTCGCGCCGACATAGTCGATGTCACCGCCCTCGGCGATGATCTTCAGCGCCTTGTCGAGCTCGCCGGGATAGATCTTCTCACCCGGCGCGTTGGCGACGTCCATGACCTTGGTCTTGAAGACATTCGGGTCGTCGCTGCCAGCCGCCTGCATCGCCAGCATGATCAGCGCCGCGGCGTCATAGGACTCGGGCGTGAAGGGCGAGGTGGCGTCGAACTTGTCGCCCACGAGCTCGGCGAACCTCGCCACGCCGGGGCTGTCGGTGCCGGGGTGCTGGCCGGTGGAGCCGTCGATCTCGCTGCCGAAGTTCTCCTCGAGCTTCGCCGAGATCATCCCGTCGGGGAAGTGGAAGGTGTCGAAGGCGCCGGTGTCGAGCGCGGCGCGCACGATGCCCGAGCCGCCCTGATCGACATAGCCCGCCACCACGAGACGTTGACCGCCGGCCGCGGCCAGCGCGCCGACCTCGGCGGAGTAGTCGGCCTTGCCGTCCTCATGCGGCACGGAGATGGTCACCTTGCCGCCGCGCGCCTCGAAGGCGGCCTGGAAGCTGTCGGCAAGCCCCTTGCCGTAGTCGTTGTTGGTGTAGGTGAGGGCGACCTCGGTGATCCCCTGCTCGAGCAGGATCTCGGCCATGACCTCGCCCTGGCGCGCGTCCGACGGCGCGGTGCGGAAGAACAGGCCGTTGTCCTCGTTGTTGTGGTGGCTGAGGCCGGGCGAGGTGGCCGAAGGCGAAATCATCACGATGCCGTTGGGCAGGGCGACGTTCTGCAGGATGGCGCCGGTCACGCCCGAGCAGTCCGCACCCATGATCGCCTTGATGCCTTCGGCGGTGACGAGGCGCTCGGCCGCGGCAACGGCGGCGCCGGCGTCGATGCAGGTGGAGTCAGCGCGCACGGGCGCGACCTTCGTGCCGCCCAGAAGCAGGCCGGAGGCGTTGACCTCCTCGATGGCGAGCTCGGCGCCCGCGGCCATGTGCGGGGTCAGCGATTCGATCGGCCCGGTGAAGCCGAGGATGATGCCGATCTTGACTTCCTTCATGTGGCTGCCGGCCATCGCGGGCGCCGCGGCCATCGCGGCCACGGCCGCGGAGGCGAGAAGCAGTTTCTTCATGTCACTCTCCCTGAATGGACATTGTCCCCGACGGAAGCTAGCCGCGAGGGCGCCAAAAGGGAAGTGCGCCGATGCGGTGGAAGCCGCGTGAGTTGGCCCTATCGTTGCGTCAGGCGCGGTGCGGGCGATCGCGCGGTGCCCGCGCGATGCCTCCGGCGGGGGTATTTGCCCCAGGGTGAAGGCCGGGATGTCTCACGGCTCGGCGTGGCGCTGCGCCTGGGTGCCGCGTTCGCGATAGGGCGTCGTGTTGTAATGGGCGCGGTAGCACTTTGAGAAGTGGCTTGGCGAGGCAAAGCCGCAGGCGAGCGCCACGTTGATGACGCTCATGTCGGTCTGCATCAGCAGGTTGCGCGCCTTCTGCAGGCGCAGCTCCATGTAGTAGCGCTTGGGGCTGCGGTTGAGGTAGCGGCGGAAGAGCCGCTCGAGCTGGCGGGTGGACAGCCCGACCTCGCTCGCGAGCAGCGAGGGGCTCACCGGCTCCTCGATGTTGGCCTCCATCATCTGGATCACGCGGGCGAGCTTGGGGTGGCGTACCCCGATGCGCGTCGGCACCGAGAGCCGCTGGATGTCCTGATCCGTCCGGATCGAGGAATAGATGAGCTGGTCGGCCACCAGATTGGCGAGGTCGGCGCCGTGATCCTCGGCGATGAGCCTCAGCATCAGGTCGATCGAGGCGGTCCCGCCGGCGGTGGTGATGCGGTTGCCGTCGATCACGAAGACCGACTTGGTGAGCTGCACCGTGTCGAATTCCTCGGCGAAACTGTCCTGGTTTTCCCAATGGATGGTGGCGCGCCTGCCGTCGAGCAGACCGGCCCGCGCAAGCGTGTAGCCGGCGGTGCACAGACCGCCGACCGCCGAACCCTTGCGCGCCTCGCGCCTGAGCCAGTTGAGGATGCGGCGGGTGGTCGCCTTCTGCACCTCGATCCCGCCGCACACGAGTATGGTGTCGTCCCGCTCCAGCTCCTCAAGCCCGCCGTCAACGCGAAACTCGATGCCGGCCGAGCAGGTGACGGTCTGGCCATCTTCGCTCAGCAGGCGCCAGGAATACAGCTCGCGGCCGGCCATGCGGTTGGCGATGCGCAGGCTCTCGACCGCCGCCGAAAAGCTCAGAAGCGTGAACTTGTCGAGCAACAGAAACACGAAGCGGCGCGGCTTGTCGGGCCGTACCTCCTCTGACGCTGCCGCTTGCGCCGGCAGCCGACTCGTCTTTTCCATTCGGCCAAACCCCTCAGGCCATGGAACATTCCCTCGCCACATCAGCGAAGCAGCTTTGCCGCGACAGCGCAAGGCATGTCGCGTGCCGCGCGGTTTGCAGTGCCGCGTTGCAGCGCCTATAACCATGGCCCGGAACAGCCTCGAGACAAGGTCCCGGCACAGGGGCCTCGAGACAGGCGCGAGCATGAGCGGAGCGACGAAGATGAGCGAATGGACGAAATCGGGATGGCGCGACAAGCCACGGATCCAAATGCCGGACTATCCCGACAAGGAGGCGCTGGCGCGCGTCGAGGCGCAGCTTGCAAGCTTCCCGCCGCTCGTCTTTGCCGGCGAGACGCGCAAGCTCAAGGCCGAGCTTGCCGCGGCCGCGCGGGGCGAGGCATTTCTGCTTCAGGGTGGCGACTGCGCCGAGAGCTTTGCCGAGTTCTCCGCCGACAACATCCGCGACACCTTCAAGGTGCTCCTGCAGATGGCGATGGTGCTGACCTGGGGGGCGAAGGTGCCGGTGGTCAAGGTCGGCCGCATGGCCGGGCAGATGGCCAAGCCGCGCTCCTCGCCGACCGAAGTCGTGAACGGGGTCGAGCTGCCGAGCTATCGGGGCGACATCATCAACGGCTTCGAGTTCACCCCCGAGGCGCGAACCCCGGACCCTAACCGGATGCTGCAGGCCTACACCCAGTCGGCGGCAACGCTGAACCTTCTGCGCGCCTTCTCCACCGGCGGTTTCGCCGACCTGCACCGCGTGCATGCCTGGACGCTCGGCTTCACCAAGAGCGCGGAAGCGGCGCGTTACCGCGACATGGCCAATCGCATTGCCGACGCGCTCGATTTCATGACGGCCGCCGGCATCACGCCCGAGAACAACCCCGAGATCACCTCGGTCGATTTCTACACCAGCCATGAGGCGCTGCTTCTGGAATACGAGGAGGCGCTGTGCCGGATCGACTCGACCACGGGCAAGCCCGTGGCCGGCTCGGGCCACATGATCTGGATCGGTGACCGCACGCGCCAGCCCGACGGCGCCCATGTCGAGTTCGCCCGCGGGGTGCAGAATCCGATCGGGCTCAAGTGCGGCCCGTCGCTGACCACGGACGATCTGAAACGGCTGATCGAGAAGCTCAACCCCGAGAACGAGCCGGGCCGGCTGACGCTGATTGCCCGTTTCGGAGCGGGAAAAGTGGGCGAGCATCTGCCGCGGCTGATCCGCGCCGTTCAGGAGGAGGGCGCGGTCGTGGTGTGGTCCTGTGACCCGATGCACGGCAACACCATCAAGTCGGCCACCGGCTACAAGACCCGCCCCTTCGAGGCGGTGCTGCGCGAGGTGCGCGAGTTCTTCGCCGTGCATCAGGCCGAGGGCACCATTCCGGGCGGCGTGCACTTCGAGATGACGGGCCGCGACGTGACCGAGTGCACCGGCGGGGTGCGCGCGCTGACCGACGAGGACCTCTCCGACCGCTACCACACCGCCTGCGACCCGCGGCTCAATGCCAGCCAGGCGCTGGAGCTTGCCTTCCTCGTGGCCGAGGAGCTGAGCAACCTGCGCAAGCCCCGTCAGCAGGCCGCCGGCGGGGCGGGGGCCTGAGCGGCGCGCGAGCGGTCAGTCCGAGCTCCTGACGAGGCGCAGATGGCCTCGCCGGGCTCCGGTCGCGTGGCGAAAGACCGCGGCGCCATCGGCCATCCCCGGTATGGCCGGAGCGTCCGCAGGCGCGCGCCGGGGGTCGGCCTGCGCCGGCAGATCGGGGAGCGAGGCGCGCGCGGACGCCCCGGTACGGCGGATCGAGACGCTGGCAATGGTGAAACGGCGCGGCGTGCGGCCAATGGCGCCGCGCGCCTCGAGGCACCCGAGAAAACGGCGCGCGGGCGCACCGGCTTCGCTGAGCGGCGCCAGGAACAGGCGGGCGTCAAGTGGCGGACGCCCCGTGCCACGGTCGGAATCGAGATCGAGCAGCGCGGCGCCGGGGCCCGCCTCGAGCGCGGCGATCACGCGCGCCAGCGCATCGCGCGCGTCCGGGCGGATCAGGGCGGAGAGCGGCATGCCCCGCACTTCCATGCCCATGAGGTCGCAGATCTGGCGTCCGGCAAGACGAAAGCGGATGACACCCGGCGCCACGGGCTGGGCGAGGAAGGCATGGCCAAGCGCCGCTTCGAGCCCGCGCGGGTCGATCTCGGCGCGTTCCGGCATCGCCCGGCCCGCCCGCAGCGCTTCCCAGTAGGCCTCGACCTGGGCGATGGCCGGAAAGCTCACCCCTGCGCTCCCCTCCCCACCGCGGCGGGAATCGAGCCGGATGACCTTTGCGCCGGCAAGACTGTTGCGCACTCCATTCCACAGACCTTCCTGCATGTCCCTCTCCCGGCCTCTCCACCGCATCGAACCCGCCGCCGGCGCCGGACGTTGCCGCTGGAGAAACCTGATGTTAACCCTACGCCCCAATTCGTTACCCGGCCGTTAACATGCCATGAAACCGGGCGCGGCTGTGCAAACAAAACGTTAAAGGGTAAATGCCATGGTCCAGTCGATGACCGGCTATGCCGCGCGCAGCGGCGTGGGCGAGGGCGCCTGCGAGGGGTGGAGCTGGTCGTGGGAGATCCGCTCGGTGAACGGGCGGGGGCGTGACATCCGCCTTCGGCTGCCCGACTGGATCGAGGGGCTGGAGCCCGCCGTGCGCGAGGCGGTGAGCGCGCGCATCAGCCGTGGCAGCGTGACCGTGAGCCTCAGGCTCGAGCGCACGGGCGCGGCACAGGCGCTCCAGCTTGACCGGGAGGCGCTTTCCCGGACGCTCACCCAGCTCGGTGAGATCGCCGCTGCGGCGGCGGCGGCGGGCATCCCGCTTGCGCCGGCGAGTGCGGCGCAGATCCTCACCCTGCCCGGTGTTCAGAAGCCTGCACAGGGGGCCGAGGACAGCGAAGCGCTCAAGGCCGCGCTTCTTGCCGATCTCGCGGCCGCGCTCGATGCGCTCGAGGCCGCGCGCAAGGCCGAGGGCGAGGCGCTGAAGGCGGTGATCGCCGCGCAGCTCGACCGGATCGAGGCGTTCTCTGAGAAGGCCGCGCAGCTTGCCGAGGAGCGCGCCCCCCGGCAGGCCGAGGCGATGCGCGCCGCGCTCCAGCGCGTGATGGCCAATATCGAGGGTGCCGACCCCGCCAGGCTCACGCAGGAGCTCGCGCTGATTGCGGTCAAGTCCGATGTGACCGAAGAGATCGACCGGCTGCGCGCCCATGTCGCCGCCGCGCGCAAGCTCCTTCAGGCCGAGGGTCCGGTGGGGCGCAAACTTGATTTCCTCACCCAGGAATTCAACCGCGAGGCCAACACGCTCTGCGCCAAATCGGGCTACGCGCCGCTTACCGCCGTCGGGCTTGACCTCAAGGCGGTCATCGATCAGATGCGCGAGCAGGTGCAGAACCTGGAGTAGGCCATGGCGATGAGGCGCGGACTTCTCATCATCCTGTCCTCGCCCTCGGGCGCGGGCAAGTCCACGCTCGCGCGGCGCCTGCGCGAGTGGGATCCCTCGATCCGCTTTTCCGTCTCGGCCACCACCCGTCCGCCGCGGCCCGGTGAGGTGAACGGGCGCGACTACTGGTTCCTGACGCGCGCGGAGTTCGAGGCCAAGGTCGCCGCGGGCGAGATGCTGGAACACGCCGAGGTTTTCGGCCATCTCTACGGCACCCCGCGCGCGCCGGTGGAAGAGGCCATCGCCGAAGGCTGCGACGTGCTCTTCGACATCGACTGGCAGGGCGGCCAGCAGATCCGCAACTCCGCGCTCGGCAAGCATACGCTGTCGATCTTCATCCTGCCGCCCTCGATTCCCGAGCTCTACCGCAGGCTCGTCAGCCGCGCCTCCGACCCCCCCGAGGTGATCGCGCGGCGCATGCAGAAGAGCCGCGACGAGATCAGCCACTGGCCGGAATATGACTATGTGCTGGTCAATGACGATCTCGACGTCACCGCCGGCCGGCTCGAGACCATCGTCACCGCCGAGCGCATGCGGCTCTCGCAACAGCCCGGCATTGTCGATATCGTGCGCCGGCTGAATGCCGAATTCGAGGAGTGGCAGAAATCCCATGCCGATCTACGAGCTTGACGGTCACGCACCGGAATTTCCGCAAAATGGCGACTATTGGGTCGCCCCCGACGCCAATCTGATCGGCCGGGTGGTGCTGGAGGAGGGCGCCTCGGTCTGGTTCGGGGCGACGCTCAGGGGCGACAATGAGCCGATCGTGATCGGCGCGGGCTCGAATGTGCAAGAGAACACGGTGATGCACACCGACATGGGTTATCCGCTCACCGTGGGCCGGAACTGCACCATCGGCCACAAGGCCATGCTGCACGGCTGCACCATCGGTGACGGCACGCTGATCGGGATGGGGGCGACGGTGCTCAACGGCGCGAAGATCGGCCGCAACTGCCTGATCGGCGCCTGCGCGCTGATCACCGAGGGCAAGGAAATCCCCGACGGCTCGCTGGTGATGGGCGCGCCGGCGCGGGTGGTGCGCGCGCTCGACGGGCGGGCACTCGAGATGCTGGCGGCCTCGGCGCGTCACTATCAGGAGAGGATGCGGCTCTTCCGCGCGCGGATGAGGCGGGTCGATGGCTGAGCGCCCGCTGACCCCGCGCAGCCTTCCCTGGCCGGAGAGTGCTGCGCGGCCCATCGGTGCGCCGATCCAGCCCTCGGTCGTCTATGCCGCCGAGAGCCCCGATGCGCTCGATGCGCAATACGAGGGGCGTGCGCACGGTTACACCTACGCCCGCGAGGGGCATCCCAACGCCGACCGGCTGGCTGCGCTCATCAGCGCGATGGAGAGGGTAGAGGGCGGGCTTGTCACCGGCTCGGGGATGGCGGCGGTGGCGGCGGTGCTGATGGGGCTGACCCGCGCCGGCGACCATGTGCTGGGCGGCGATCAGCTCTATGGCCGCTCGCTCAGGATGATGAGCGAGGAGCTGCCGCGCCTGGGCATCAGCACCTCGCTTGCCGATCCCACGGACGCAGAGGCCTTCGCCGCGGCGATCACGCCCCAAACGCGGCTCATCCTGATCGAGGCGGTCTCGAACCCCACGCTGCGGGTGGCCGATCTCGAGGCGATTGCGCGCATGGCGCGCGAGCGGGGCATCCTGCTGGCCGTGGACAATACCTTCACCACGCCGCGCGCGCTCAGGCCCTTCGATCTCGGGGCCGACATCGTCATCCACTCCGTCACCAAGCTCATGGCCGGGCATTCGGATGCCACGCTCGGCTGGGTGGGCGCGCGCGATGCGGCGCTCCTTGAGCGGATGCGCGCCTTCGCGGTGACG
The DNA here is from genome assembly GCF_900102905.1 of Meinhardsimonia xiamenensis. GTDB lineage: Bacteria > Pseudomonadota > Alphaproteobacteria > Rhodobacterales > Rhodobacteraceae > Meinhardsimonia > Meinhardsimonia xiamenensis. The sequence continues at coordinate 40,697 of NZ_FNFV01000010.1, forward strand.
CTGGGGCTCACCCCGAGCCCGTTTGACTGCTGGCTGGCCGAGCGCGGGCTGATGACCTTCGAGCTGCGCCACGAGCGCGCCGAGGCCAATGCCGCAAGGCTTGCCGAGGCGCTCGCCGGGCATCCGGGCGTCAGGCGCGTGCTCTATCCCGGCCGGGCCGATCACCCCGACCATGCGCGCGCCCGCGCGCTTCTGGGCGGGCGCTGGGGCAACATGGTCTCCTTCGAGATCGCCGGCGGGCGGGCGGCGGCCAATGCGCTGGTGCGCGCCGCGCCCGAAATCGCCTTTGCACCCACGCTGGGGGATGTGGCGACCACGCTGTCGCATCCGGCAAGCTCCTCGCACCGCGCGCTCGGCCCCGAGGCGCGCGCCGCGCTCGGCATCTCGGAGGGCTTCTTCCGGGTCTCGGTGGGCGTGGAGGATCCGCAGGCGCTCATTTCCGCCTTCGGGCGCGCCATCGACGCCGCAGCGGAGGCCGGGGAGCGGGCATGACGCCGCAGGAGGCACGCGCGCTCATCGCCGCGGTGCCGATGCCGCTGCTCCTTGTCGGGCCAGACGGGCGCATCGTCGCCGCCAACCCGCGCGCCGAGGCGCTGTTCGGCACCTCCTTGGCCGGGCGGCTCTATGGCAGTGTGCTGCGCCGGCCGGGGCTCCTTTCGGCCATCGAGGCGGCGCTGGCCGGGCGCGCGGCACCGGGCACCCCTGCGACCGGAGCGTTCACGGTGAGCGCCGCTTCAGGCGACATGCGCTACCGCGTCACCGCCGAGCCGCTCGAGGGCGGGCAGGGGGTGCTGGTGGCTGCGGAGGATGTCAGCCACCTCTCCGAGGTCGTCCAGCAGCGGCGCGACTTCGTGGCCAATGTCAGCCACGAGCTGCGCACGCCGCTCACCGCGCTTCTCGGCTTCATCGAGACGCTGCGCGGCCCCGCCCGCGACGATCCGGCCGCGCGCGAGCGCTTCCTTGCCACCATGGCGCGGGAGGCGGAGCGGATGAACCGGCTTGTCTCCGACCTTCTTTCGCTCTCCCGCGTGGAGGCGGAGGAGCGCATCCGCCCGACCGCGCCGGTCGATCTCACCGCCGTGCTGAGGGCGGTGCGCGCCTCGCTGGCGCCCGCGGCCGAGGAGGCGGGTGTTGCGCTCGAATTCGTGTTGCCGGATGCGCGGGTAGTGGTGCCGGGCGACGCGGACCAGCTGACACAGGTGTTCATGAACCTCGCGGAGAACGCCGTCAAGTACGGGGGGCGGACTGTCCGGGTGGTGATGCACCCACCGGCGCCGGAGACAGCCCTGCGGGGCGAGGCGGTGCGCGTGGACGTCGTGGACGATGGCGAGGGAATTGCCCCCGAACACATTCCCCGCATCACCGAGAGGTTCTACCGCGTCGATTCGCACCGATCGCGCGAAAAGGGCGGCACGGGCCTTGGCCTTGCCATCGTCAAGCACATCGTCAGCCGCCATCGGGGCCGGCTGCGCATTGCCAGCCAGCCGGGCAAGGGAAGCGAGTTTTCCGTTTATATACCAGCAAGTTAGACGAAAATGCTGAAGCTGCGTGGGGCCTCGTGGGTCAAAATTCCTTCCCGAGCCGGGGCACTGTCATCAAACTGTTACGTCTCTGTCACAAAAGCTTGGCGGCCCGCCACTAGCACAGGCGCCGGGAAACGCCCGCTACGGGCGCCCGAAGCTGACAGGAGTTGAACATGAGACTTGCGACACTGGCCGTCTCCGCGCTTTCCGTCGCGGCGCTCTCGGCCTCGGCCGCGGCAGCGCGCGATGCCATCCGCGTCGTCGGATCTTCCACCGTCTTTCCCTACACCCAGGCGGTGGCGGAGCAGTTCGTCAACAACACCGGCGCGCCTTCGCCGATCGTGGAGTCGACCGGCACCGGCGGCGGCATGAAGATCTTCTGCGCGGGCATCGGCGAGGCCCATCCCGACGTCACCGGCGCGAGCCGCGCCATGAAGCGCTCGGAGTGGGATCTGTGCATCTCCAATGGCGTCGATGACATCTCGGAGGCGCTGATCGGCTATGACGGGCTGTCCATCGCCATCTCGCGCCAGAACGACTTCGACTGGGATCTGACGCTGGGCCAGGTGTATCTGGCGCTCGCTGCGCAGGTGCCGGTGAACGGTGAATGGGTGGACAACCCCTATCGCAAGTGGTCGGAGATCGACCCCTCGCTGCCGGATGTGGAGATCCTCGCCTTCGGCCCGCCGCCGACCTCGGGCACCCGAGATGCCTTCGTGGAGCTTGCCATGCACGCGGGCTGCGAGGAGCTCGACTATGTGAAGAACGGCGGCTTCGACTCGAAGTGGGTCAAGGAAAACTGCTCGCGCATGCGCACCGACGGCCCCTTCGTGGAGGCGGGCGAGAACGACAACCTCATCGTTCAGCGGCTGGAGGCCGACCCCCATGCTATCGGCATCTTCGGCTACTCCTTCCTCTATGAAAACCTCGACCGGCTGAAGCCGGTGAATATCGAGGGCGTGGAGCCGAGCCTCGAGACCATCGCCGACAAGTCCTACCCCATTTCGCGGCCGCTCTACATCTACGTCAAGAACCCGCATCGTGGGGTGATCCCCTACCTCGAGGAGTTCATCGAGGAATACATGTCGGAAGAGGCGCTTGGGCCGGACGGCTACCTTGCCGAGCGCGGTCTGGTGACGCTCCCCGACGATCTGCGCGCTGAGGTGCAGGATCGGGTGCTGAACGCCGAGCCGATGGAGCCTCCGGCCGAATGATTTCGGTGGCGCGCCCGCCGCGCCCGTGACAAACACGCGCCGCTCCGGCCGCCCTCGGGCGCCGGGGCGGTCTGCAGAATGAAGGACGATGCTCGCCATGCCGCTTCTGGCCTTTCTCGTTCTCCTGGGGCTCTCGGTTCTGGGCTACATCTGGAACCGCCAGGCCGCCGCGGCGCTTGCCCGGCGGGGGGAGAGGCTGCACTCGCTCGAAAGCTTCCACGGCGCCTATGCCTTTCTGACCGCCTTCGTGCCGGTGACGATCCTCCTGCTCGTCTGGCTTCTGGCGCAGGGGCCGGTGATCGACTGGCTGGTGATGCGCTCGCTGCCCGAGGCGGCGCTCACGGGGGCGGACGAGGGCGCGCGTCAGCTCATCCTCGCCGAGATCAAGTCGATTGCGGGCGGGCGCGTCTTCGGCACGCCCGAGCCGTGGAAGGTGGAGGCGGCGGAGCGGCTTCTGGCGATACGCGCGGCCTCGGGTTGGGCGCTTGTCTCGGTGGTGGCGGTCCTTGCCGCGGCGCTTACCTTGCGCGCGCGTGCCCGCGTGGCGCCGGAGTTCCGGGCCCGTCACCGGGTGGAACGCATCGTGCTGTGGCTGATGGTTGCCTGCGCGACGGTGGCGATCTTCGTGACCATCGGCATCGTCGCCTCGCTGATGATCGAGACCTCGCGCTTCTTCGCCAAGGTGCCCTTCACCGAGTTCTTCTTCGGCCTGAACTGGGAGCCGCAGATTCCGCTGCGCGAGGACCAGATCGCCGCCGAGGGCGCCTTCGGCTGGATTCCGGTGATCTGGGGGACGCTGATGATCACCGTCATCGCGCTCGTGGTCGCGGTGCCGGTGGGCTTGATGAGCGCGATCTACCTCAACGAATTCGCCCCCGCGCGGCTGCGCGCGGTCGCCAAGCCGGTGCTGGAAATTCTCGCGGGCGTGCCGACCGTCGTCTACGGCTTCTTCGCCATCCTCGTGGTGGCGCCGGCGCTGCGGACGGCGGGGCAGGGGGTGGGGCTCGACGTCTCGCCCAACACCGCGCTCGCGGCCGGTTCGGTGATGGGGATCATGCTCATTCCCTTCATCTCCTCCTTTGCTGATGATGCCCTCTCGGCGGTGCCGCAGGCGCTGCGCGACGGCGCGCTCGGGCTCGGGGCGACGCGGGCGGAGATGATGACGACGGTGCTGTTTCCGGCCGCCATTCCGGGCATCGTCGGCGGCGTGCTGCTTGCGGTGAGCCGCGCCATCGGCGAGACGATGATCGTGGTGATGGCCGCGGGGCTCATTGCCAAGCTCACCCTCAACCCGCTCGACTCGGTCACCACCGTGACGGTGCAGATCGTCACGCTCCTGATCGGCGATACCGCCTTCGACAACCCCAAGACGCTCGCCGCCTTCGCGCTTGGCATGATGCTCTTTGTCATCACGCTGGGCATCAACGTTCTGGCACTCAGGATCGTCCGCAAGTACCGGGAAGCCTATGACTGACACCACCCCCACGCTGCACGGCATCGCCCGGCCCTCTGCGCAGGAGGCCGCGCGCCATCTCGCCCGCCGCAAGCGCCGGCAGAGGCGCCTTGTAGCCTATGGGCTTGCGGCCATTGCCTTTGCCTTCCTGATGCTGGCCATCCTCGTGGGCTCGCTTGTGGTCTCCGGCGCCAAGGCCTTCGTGCAGACCCATGTCACGCTCGAAGTCTTCGTCGATCCGGCCGAGATCAGGGCCGACCGGCTGCCGCGCGGGGGCTTCAAGGACGTCCTGCAAGCCGCTCTCCAGAAACAGATTCCCGGTATCGAGGACAGGAAGGACGCGAAGCGACTTCTGGGCATTCTCTCGAACGGCGCGCAGTTCATGCTGCGCGACATGGTGGTGGCCGACCCTTCGCTCATCGGGGAGACGATCAAGCTGACGGTGCCGGTCTCCGACCCCTATGACCAGCTTGCCAAGGGCGAGATCGACCCCGAGACACCGGAGGAGTTCCGCCGGCTGAAGGATGACGAGATCGCCTGGTTCCGCACGCTTGAGGAGAAGGGGCTTGTCTCGATGCCCTTCAACTGGGCGCTCTTCACCAACGCCGACAGCCGCTTTCCCGAGCTTGCGGGGCTCAAGGGGGCGCTCATGGGCTCCTTCTGGGCGCTTCTGGTATGTTTCGTGATCTCCTTTCCCCTCGGGATCGGTGCGGCGATCTATCTCGAGGAGTTCGGGCGCAAGAACCGCGTCGCCGACATCATCGAGGTCAACATCAACAACCTCGCCGCCGTGCCGTCGGTGGTGTTCGGGCTTCTGGCGCTGGCGGTGTTCCTCGGCTGGTTCGGCCTGCCGCGCTCGGCCCCGCTCGTGGGCGGCATGACGCTGGCGCTGATGACGCTGCCCACCATCATCATCGCCACGCGCGCCGCCCTCAAGGCGGTGCCGCCCTCGATCCGCGAGGCGGCACTGGGGGTAGGGGCCTCGAACCAGCAGGTGGTCTTCCACCATGTGCTGCCGCTTGCCATGCCCGGCATTCTCACCGGCACCATCATCGGGCTTGCGCAGGCGCTTGGCGAGACGGCGCCGCTGCTGCTGATCGGCATGAACGCCTTCATCACCTCCGCGCCCGCCTCGCCGATGGATGCAGCCACCGCCCTGCCCACCCAGATCTTCATCTGGGCCGACAGCCCCGAGCGCGGCTTCGTTGCGCGCACCTCGGCGGCGATCCTGGTGCTTTTGGGCTTTCTCATTGCAATGAACGCGCTCGCCATCTTCCTGCGGGCAAGGTTCGAGCGGAAATGGTAGGATGACCGAGATGGATGCAAGCAACCCCGCGACCGCCCTTGCCATCGACGAGACGGCAGAGGCCGAGGGCCGCGTCAAGATCATGGCCCGCGGGGTGAACGTCTGGTATGGCGACACCCACGCGATCAAGGATGTGAGCGTGGACATCCTCGACCGCACGGTGACCGCCTTCATCGGGCCGTCGGGCTGCGGAAAATCGACCTTCCTGCGCTGTCTCAACCGGATGAACGACACCATCGACGTGGCGCGGGTCACGGGCGAGATCCGGCTTGACGGCGAAGACATCTATGCCCCCGGCGTCGATCCGGTGCAGCTCAGGGCGCGGGTGGGGATGGTGTTTCAGAAGCCCAACCCCTTCCCGAAGTCGATCTACGACAACGTCGCCTATGGCCCCCGCATCCATGGGCTCGCGCGCACGCGGGCCGATCTTGACCGTATCGTGGAAGACAGCCTGCGCCGCGCCGCGCTGTGGGACGAGGTGAAGGACCGGCTCAACGAGCCCGGCACGGGGCTTTCGGGCGGCCAGCAGCAGCGACTGTGCATTGCCCGGGCGATCGCCACCTCGCCGGAGGTGCTCCTGATGGACGAGCCGGCCTCGGCGCTCGACCCCATCGCCACCGCCCAGATCGAGGAGCTCATCGACGAGCTCAGAGAGAATTTCTCGGTGGTGATCGTCACCCATTCGATGCAGCAGGCCGCGCGCGTGAGCCAGCGCACGGCCTTCTTCCACCTGGGCGAGCTCGTCGAGTTCGGCGAGACGCCGCAGATCTTCACCAACCCGCGCGATCCGCGCACCGAGAGCTACATCACGGGCCGGATCGGTTAACGCAAGCGCAGGGGCCAGATCATGACCGAACATCACATCCAGCGCGCCTTCGACCGCGACCTCGAGGCCATGCAGGCGCTCATCATGCGCATGGGCGGGCTTGTCGAGGACGAGATCCGCGAAGCCACGCGCGCGCTGATCGAGCGCGACCTCGAGCTTGCCGCCAAGGTCCGGGCCGACGACAAGACGGTGGATGCGCTCGAACACCAGGTCAACGAGGCGGCCGCGCGCATCATCGCCCTGCGCGCCCCCGCGGCGAGCGACCTCAGGACGGTACTGACCTCCATGAAGATCGCCACCGCGCTCGAACGCTGCGGCGACTACGCCAAGAACTTGGCCAAGCGCACCTCCGTTCTCGTGGAGATGCCGCCGATCGAGGGGGCGGACAAGGCTCTCGGGCGCATGGCGCGCGAAGTCGAGCTGATGCTGAAGGATGCCCTCGACGCCTATCTGCGGCGCGACGCGGAACTTGCCAATCAGGTGCGCGAACACGATGCCGAGGTGGATCAGATGTACAATGCGCTGTTCCGCCAGTTTCTGACCTACATGATGGAAGATCCGCGCAACATCTCGGCCTGCATGCATCTGCACTTCATCGCCAAGAATCTCGAGCGGATGGGCGATCTGATCACCAACATCGCCGAACAGACCATCTATCTCGTCACCGGCGAGATGCCCGAGGAGCCGCGCCCGAAGGAGGACTGGGTGAAGGTCGCGCGGGCCGTGGCCAGCGGGGCCGCCCAGCCCGACGCCGGGGAGGCCAAGGGGGAGGGCGGGGCATGAGTCTCGCAGCTCCGCGTGTTCTGGTGGTCGAGGACGAGGCGGCACAAGGCGAGATCCTCGCCTACAATCTCGAGGCGGAGGGCTTCTCGGTCGGGCGCGTCGCCTCTGGCGACGAGGTGATGCGCGCGGTGCTCGAGGAGGAACCCGACCTGATCCTCCTTGACTGGATGCTGCCCGGCGTCTCGGGCATCGAGTTGTGCCGCCAGCTGAAGGCCAGGGCCGAGACCCGAGCGATTCCGGTTATCATGCTGTCGGCACGCTCGGAGGAAATGGACCGGGTGCGCGGGCTCGAGACGGGCGCGGATGATTATGTGACCAAGCCGTATTCGGTGGCCGAACTCATGGCGCGGGTACGCAATCAGCTGCGCCGCACGCGCGCCGCGGCCATCGGCGAGCGGCTGGAGTTTGGCGACATTCAGCTCGATGCCGAGTCGCATCGTGTAACCCGTCGGGGCAGGGAGGTGCGGCTCGGGCCGACCGAATTCCGCCTTCTGGCAACGCTCATGGAAAAGCCTGGCCGGGTCTGGAGCCGCGAGCAGTTGCTCGACAGGGTCTGGGGCCGCGACATCTATGTGGAGACGCGAACGGTCGATGTGCATATCGGACGCTTGCGAAAGGCGCTTTGCGCCGGGGGTGAAAGCGACCCGATCCGCACTGTCCGCGGCGCGGGATACGCGCTCGGGTAGCTTCCGCGGCGTACGAGCTTCGTCCGGCACGGCATTGACCCTTGGTCATTTTTCCGTCTCGCAGAACCATGTCGGAAGGCGCTGGTGGCTGCGAATTCCAACCGAGGTGCCACTTCTGCTTGGCATAGACTATCCGCCGCCACGTGCGATCTCCATGAGCTTCTCACGGAATACCTCGGCGGGCGTTCTGAAGCCGAGGCACTTGCGGGGCTGGGCGTTGAGGCGGTCGCAAATCGACCTCAAATATCGATTTGTGAACGCCGACGGATCGGCCTGGCGCGGCAGATAGCGTCGGAGCCGCCGATTGGTGTTCTCCACAGTGCCTTTCTGCCAGGGCGCCTGCGGGTCGCAGAACCAAGTGGCCACGCCGATCCCGGCCTTCAGATGCGCCCAGGCGGTGAACTCAGTGCCGCGGTCGAAGGTGATCGAACGCCGCGCCGGTTGGGGCAGGGGTGCCAACCCGTCGATAAGAGCATCCATCACCGGCTTCGACCGCCGATCTCGGTTCTTCAGCGTGACCGTGAAGCGGCTCACCCGCTCGACGAGCGAGGTCACGTTGGCGTGCCCGTGCTCCTTGCGGAACATCATCAGATCGCACTCCCAGTGACCGAACTCCATGCGTTTGTGCACCGTGCCGGGGCGGCGAGAAATGCCGTTTTCCGCGGAAAAGCGCGCCGCGTGGGGCTTTCGGCCGACCCGCGGCCTGCGCCGCCGGCGATGCTCGGGCAGGTGGCGGAACAGCCCCAGCGCGCGGCCGGTCTTGGAATAGACAAAACGGTAGATCGTCTCGTGGCTGACCCGCACCGGATGATCCTCGAGCTTCATCCGCCCGGCGATCTGTTCAGGAGACCAGCCAGCTTTGAGACGGTCCAGCACCGCGTCTCTGACCTCGGCGTGACGCACCAGCTTGCGATGGATCGCACGGCGGCCTTCGTACATCGCCTGAGCGTTCACGGCATGATAACCGTTCAA
>NZ_FNFV01000009.1 GCF_900102905.1 Meinhardsimonia xiamenensis
AGAACGATGTGCCGTGGCATTACATCGACCCCGGAAAGCCGCAGCAGAACGCCTACATCGAGTCTTTCAACGGCAGCCTGCGCGACGAGCTGCTGAACGAGGAGATATTTGACACCCTGGACGATGCCCGCCGGAAGCTGGCCCTTTGGCGCTACGACTACAACACCATCAGGCCGCACTCGTCACTCGGAAACCGGACGCCGCTGCAAGCGCGCCGAGCGCTTGAGCAAATCGACGGCTCCGCGCCCGGCGCGCTTGCCCAAACCGAAACCGAAGACTATCAAACCCAAACCCGCAGACTCTCGTTATGAATGAGGGACCAGCGGGGGGCAGGTCACTAACGGTGCCGAATTCGAGTCCGTCGAGGACGAGGTAGAGGAAGCGAAAGTACTCTTTGTAGGTGCGACACGCGCTCGCACTTCCCTCATTGTCGGGCAAAGCGGCAATATCCGTGCTTCAACACTTCCCTCGGGACGCACCTTTCGAACGGTGAGGAACGGGAAGACGATGGTTGAAGTCGGCCGAGACGGTGACATTACTGCTCGCGGACTGGTAGGCCGCCGCGAGTTCACCGAGGACTTGGCAAGAGCTGCTCAGGCTTTCCTTGCGAAGCGTGCGGGTGTGGTCACCACATACAAGCTGGAAGCAGATCCCGATCTGGATTGGCGGTATCGAATTTGGAACGGTGACGAAGACCCTTGCGTGGGAGTTCTGTCGCGCAATCTGACGTTCGACCTTTGGGAAATATTGGCGAACAGGAGACAGCGGCACACTCACAAGCCACCAACCTATTTGAAATATGTGCGGGGTCAGGGCAGCGCAACGATCGTGCTGGATCCCGACGACAGTGACCTCGAAACGCTGAACGAACCTTGGGCTTCCTCAGGCTTCGTCCTCGCGCCGAGAATCGCAGCTTTCCCGCCATTCTACTTCTATCGTCGGTAATAACTCTCATGCAGGACAGATCAGAAGACAGGGATATCGTTGCCCTCAGGCTTGCCGAGGATCTTGTGGGCCCGCGCGCGGACGACGAGGAACTCCCCGCGCGACCGTCCGATGTCTACCTTACCGGCATCCTGTGGCCACAGCGCACCGCCATGTCGGGCGAGGATGACGAGCGTCTTGGCACTGCGGGAGCAGGCAACGCAGAGGACAACGATGCCGAAGGCGATGCGATCCGAACTGGATCGGTGCAGAAGCCTTCGGTCGCTGGTATCTCTTTCAGCGCAAAGGCAGACGGTACCCCGAACGTACGCGTCGTCTGCAGCTTCGGCACCTATCGGGCCGAGACGCGCGATGACAACAACGTATGGGTTCGGAAATCTCATAGAGTCGAGATCCCCGCTCTTGAACTGACACCTGGTCCGACGCGCAAGGTTCAGCTGGCTGAATACGGAGACGAGTTGCCTGACGCTTCCCTGAGCGTCAGATGCATCAAGGCTGCGGATACCGTCCTGGTGACCCTTGCCCTCGTCAACTCGGCAACTCCGGAGAAGGAAAGAAACGAGATCGAGGAGGCTTCTCTCTTTCAGACCTCTCTCCGCATCGAGCCCTGCGAGGGAACTCTCCTGGTACCGAAGCCTTTGGGGCGGGCCATTCCAGTAGACTCAACCGGCAACAGCGAAACTGGCAGTGTTACGGACGAGGAAAGCGGAGCGCTTCTCTACAGGAACGTCGCAGAATTTGCCGTCGGCCACGTCTGTTCGGCCGAGTGGGAAGAGGCAGAGACTTCTGCAGGCTCACAACCCCATGCACGATGGGTCGCGACGACATGGCTTCCATCGGCCATCGTCGAGGGTATTGATCCCAATGGTCATCCGTATTTCGCCGAACTTGGGAGGGAGCAAGGGAGTTTTGATCCCCTCTTGGCGGAGGCGCTGGCCACCGCCGATCAAGACACATTGCGGGAAGGGCTTCTTGCCTTCTGCAGTGCCTACGAACGTTGGATCGCGGAACAGAAGAAGCGACTGGACGACCCCTCGGACGTCGCTCCGGAACTGAAGTATGTTGCCGAGGCACACCTCAATCAGTGCAGCAAGGCGTTAAGCCGAATGCGAGCTTCCGTCGAAGAACTCGGCGCAAAACCGAAGCTCCGCAGAGCATTCCAGCTGGCAAACTTCGCCATGCACCTGCAGCACTCGTGGGACAAGCCGAAAAGCCGTCATGGTCCCCTCCGCTGGCGACCGTTCCAGCTGGGCTTTCTGCTTCTGAGCGCTCCGTCGTCGGTGATCCGGGATCACCAGCACCGAGGAATCATGGACCTGCTCTGGTTCCCGACGGGGGGCGGCAAGACCGAAGCTTATCTGGCGCTGATCGCTTGTATCGCGGTTTATCGCCGTCTTTCAGACAATGCCGACGACCACAGCGGTGTTTGCGCACTGATGCGCTATACATTGCGGCTACTTACAACCCAGCAGTTTGCGCGTTCCGCCGCCATGATCCTGGCCCTCGAGGCTATTCGCTCTGGCCGCGTAGCCGCTCCCGAGGGACTGCCACTTCGGGGTGAAGAGCCTTTCTCGATCGGCCTGTGGGTTGGTGGTGATGCTACCCCAAACAAGCGGACCGCCGCTTTCGCTTCCATCGTCCAGCGTTCGCAGGAGGTGGCATCGCCAAAACAACTCGCACGTTGTCCTGCCTGCGATTCGAAGCTTAACTGGGCGATGCCAAACCCGACATCGCCTGTGGAGGTTTCGTGCGAGAACTCCGACTGCGTGATTTCCGGGCTGCTCCCGGTTCATACAGTGGATGAGGATGTCTACGACAAACGCCCGACGCTCCTCATCGGTACGGCCGACAAATTCGCCCAGGTTGTTCGCGAAAAGCGCACCAACCGTCTGTTTGCCGTCTCAGAAGGGTCACCTCCGGACCTCATCATCCAGGACGAGCTGCATCTCATTTCGGGTCCGCTCGGAACAATAGCTGGCATTTATGAATCGGCATTCGATCTGATGTTCGCGGCGCGCGGATATCGCACCAAAGTAATAGGCTCGACGGCTACCATCCGCAGGGCGACGGAGCAGGTTCGAGCCCTTTTCGATCGAGAAGCGTTTCAATTTCCGCCACCAGGAATTGACCACGATGACTCGTGTTTCGCCGTCAGGGACACACGACCAACCGCTAGGGGTCGACGTTACATCGGTGTCACGACCGCAGGGCGATCCGCCAAGTTCACGTTGCAGGCCGTCGCCGGATCCCTGCTTCAGTCTGCCTTCGGTGCATTCAGCGAAGCTGACAGCCGAGACGCCTACTGGACGCTTGTCGGATACTTCAACTCGCTTCGCGAACTCGGTGGCGCCCTTGTGCTGATGCAGGATGACGTCTCAGACAGTATCGCTCTCTACGCGAACGCTCGGTCGGAAGAGAAGCGGCCTCTAAGCAATGTCGAAGAACTCACCTCTCGCCGGACCCAGGAAGAGGTTCGAGAGATGCTCGACCTTCTTGATCTCAAGGCTGGTTCTCCCGGCGCAGTCGATGCAGTGCTGGCGACGAACATGGTCAGTGTTGGCGTCGACATCTCCCGGCTGGGTCTGATGCTGGTCAACGGGCAACCAAAGACGATCGCAGAGTACATTCAGTCGACAAGCCGCGTCGGGCGCGGTGACGTGAGCGGTCTCGTCGTCTCTGTCCTCAACAACGCCAAGGCAAGAGACCGTTCGCATTACGAGACGTTCTGCAGCTTGCATCGCACCCTCTACCGCGATGTCGAGGCGACAAGCGTTACTCCATTTGCAGCACGCGCTCGTGACAGAGCACTCCACGCCGCGCTTGTGGCGGCAGTGCGCCACCTCGTTCCGGGCATGCTGGACTCCCCCGTCATGGACGACGAGGCGGAAGACGAGGCAATGGATCTCATCGACCGCATCGTCGAGCGGGCGAAACGGATAGATCCGGAAGAGACCGCCGTGCAGGAAGAGCTGGAACGCCGTCTCGATTCATGGCGAGCGAGATCGCCGACGGTCTACTGGAGCGACTACAAGGGGGGCAAATCCCTTCTTCAGAGTGCCGAGCGCGCCGCCGCTCGTCGAGCTGCCGGTCGCGATGCTGGCGCCGCCTGGCCCACCCTCAACTCCATGCGGACCGTCGAGGCCGGAACACCCTTCAGAATGGCCCCAGTACTGAGGGCAAAGGACGATACGCATGAAGAATGAATTGCAGGAGCTGCGGCGAAGCGCAGTCGTTTCCACATTTGGTCCCGGCTCCGTCGTGGATTTCAGAGCAGGTGGAGGAGCTGTTTCCGGCATCGCCGCGGGGCTCGAGGAATGGGATCGCTCCTTCCCTCCGGCGGGACTGGCGCACCCGCAGGTCATCCGCGAGACGCGCCTGCAGAAGAAGCTCGGAGTCAAGGGATTCAGAGCGCCCCCTGTGACCCTTGAGCGGGGAAAGGATGACGATCCGGATACCCGGCGTCTTGTTGCCGTGCGCTTCCCGAAATGGCTGCAATGCCCAAGCTGCGATGTCATCAAGCCGGAGCGCCGATGGAAGAACGACCCGGGAAAGGCCTACCGTTACTGTCCGACGTGCACCGAAAAGGCATATGGCGACAGCAAGGTCTTTGTCATTCCCGTCCGCTTCGTCATGGCTTGCAAGCATGGGCATGTTGACGAGTTTCCGTGGGACTGGTGGGTCGGACACAAGCCGGGATGCTCGGTCGCGAAGCGGGAAAACACGGATCGCCATCCGGGGCTTGTCCTGCGGTCCGAGAGGCCGGGTCTCGCCGGTCTGATCCTCAGCTGCCCGAAGTGCGGAGCACGCCGATCGATGGATGGTATCTTTTCCAAGCAGACGTGGGAACGCGGTCCAAAATGCCGTGGCCATCGTCCATGGCTGGCAGATGGCGACGAGAGCTGCGGCAAGGGGCAGTATGCCGTTCAAAGAGGCGCGTCGAACCTGTATTTCCCCGTGACTGAGTCCGCGCTGAGCATTCCACCGTGGTCGGACCGCCTTCAAGAGGTGCTGGGTGATTGGTGGAGTTCCCTGACGAGCCTCGACGACCTGTCGAAGCTCGAGGACTACATTGAGTTTCTTGCCAAGGGCGATCTTGAGAGCATTCTCAAGGAACTCGAAATGTCCCCCGCCGAACTGGCGGATGCTATCCGCGCCCGTCTCACGTCTTACGAACAACTGCGAACCGATGATCTGAGACCGGCGGAGTTTCGACAGTTCGTGACGGAACCCGGTCGCAGTCGAACACCCGACATCGACTTCGAGACACGCCGGGAGAAAGTCAGTGCGGAGATAGCGCCATGGATTTCCCGGGTAGTGAGAGCCGTCCGACTGAGGGAGGTTCGGGCTATCAAGGGCTTCACCCGCATCAACCCACCAGGCGATCCGGACTCGCCAGAGGTGGCACGTCTCTCCAAGGAGCCGCTTGAATGGCTGCCCGCAATCGAGGTCCGCGGTGAGGGGATCTTTCTCGCCCTAAACGAGGAGCGCCTGTCGAGCTGGGAAAGCCGGCCGGACGTCATAGCGCGCGTCTCCGAGTGCGAGGCGCGGCACCAAGCCGACTGGAAGGAACGGTACGGAGCGGATGCGAAGCCACCCCAAGCGATCACCCCACGCTACATGCTATGCCACACGCTCGCGCATGTTCTCATGCGTCAGCTAACTCTTGAATGCGGCTACTCTTCTGCCTCGCTGCGGGAGAGGATCTATGCGGCGACAGGCGATGAAAAGATGGCCGGAATTCTGATCTATACCGCGACCCCAGACGCAGACGGGACGCTCGGGGGACTTGAGCGGCAGGGCAAAGGAGAGCGCATAGCGAGGATTCTTCAGCGTGCAATCAGCGCCGTTGAGTGGTGCTCGTCGGACCCGCTGTGCATCACCGACATGATGGGTGCGATCAACAGCTACTCTCGGTCGGTCTGCCACGCCTGCTGCCTGGCTCCCGAAACATCTTGTGAGACCTTCAACTGCTTCCTCGACAGAGGCCTGCTCATTGGCGATGGAAGCGGCAACGGCCTCGGCTTTTTTGAAGACATGCTCCGGAGGGATTGATGGCTGTCCTTTGGCCACGGCAGCTTCCACGTTCCATACGGGATGATCCCAGAAGAAGTGCAGAGGTCCGCGTCTATGATCGTCTCGCCGAGGTCCTCGACGACAGTTTCCATGTCTTTTATTCGAGTCCCTGGCTGGGCACCGACAGGCTCGGAAACGAGAAGGACGGCGAATGCGATTTCCTGATCGCTCATCCCGATCACGGCATCCTCGCAATTGAGGTCAAAGGCGGCAGGGAAATCTCTTTCGACCCGCAGGACGGCCAGTGGCGCAGCGCGGATCACGGGGGTTTCGTACACAAGATCAAGGATCCCGTTGAACAAGCGCGCAGCGCAAAACATGAGATCCTGAGAAGGCTGAATGCTTCACCGAAGTGGCGACGTCGCTTCATTCATGCCGCTCACGGGGTCGTCTTTCCCAGCGCCGGCTCGCCTCTTGGAGATCTTGGCGCCGATCGGCCAGCCCGAATCTTCTGCTGCTCACGGCAATTTCGCGAAGCGTTCGGCGATTGGATCGCCCAACGGCTGAAGGCTGGCCAGCGCCCAGACAACTGTGAGCCGCTGGGGCGCGACGGCATTGCTGCGCTGGAACGCCTACTCGCACATCCGTTCACGCTGAGTTTCCGGATTGGGGCCGCATTGGCTGAAGCCGATACGGAGTTTCGTGTCCTTGAGCCGTCGCAGTACCAGATCCTCGATATCATCGCCGATATCCCGCGAGCACTTGTTCGAGGTGGTGCAGGGACCGGCAAGACGGTTGTAGCCATCGAGGAAGCTCTCAGATCCGCGGCTGCCGGGCGAAAGACCCTGCTGACCTGTCACAGCCGTCCGCTGGCAAGCGACCTCGAACGAAAGTTGAAGAACGTCGAGAACCTCACAGTCGCCGGATTTCACGCCCTGTGCGGGCGGATGTCGAGGAAGGCAGGCGTCTTGCCTCCTGCCGGAATAAGCGAAAGCGAACTCTACGAGAGCGCGCTGCCGAACGCTCTCTATCACGCGATGGAGGTTCAGCCTGGACTCCGATGGGATACCATCATTGTCGACGAAGGTCAGGATTTCCGCGATGAATGGTGGATCGCTCTGGATGCGTGCCTTGTGCCCGACGGACGTATCCGCGTCTTCATGGACAGCAATCAACGGGTCTACGAGAGCGCTGGAAACGGCGTTCGCGATCTGAGCGTGGTTCCTGTTCGCCTATCCCGCAACCTTCGGAACACGAAGAATATTCACAAGGCGGCGTCGGTTCATTATTCGGGGCCCGACATCATCGCGGACGGGCCTGATGGCCTAGAGGTGTCTTGGGTCAGCGCAGAGAGCCCAGAGGCGAAGGTCGAGGCGGCGTACCGGGAGCTTAGAAGGCTTGTTTTCAACGAGGAAGTAGCCCCCGGTGACATAGCTGTGCTTGTCAACGGCTCTGCTGCGCAGGCGAGCTTTCTGGAGAGAAGCAGCGGGACCAGCATTCCATTCACGGACGCCGAAACAATGGCTCTGGAGGAGGTGGTCGTGGACACCGTGCGCCGTTTCAAAGGGCTCGAACGGCCAGCCGTGATACTCATCGTCAGCGGCGACGAGATGGACCGACGCGAGCTTGCCTATGTCGCGTTTTCGAGGGCGCGTGCGTATCTTTGCGTTGTGTCATCAGCAAAAGAGGCAAAGTGGTTGTCCGAGAGAGTTGCAGATGCCTAAGCACCCGGTGCTCATTCCAAGACGGTTGCGATAAGCCTTGCAATCTGGCGCGCGAGGTAGGGAGGCACCGCATTTCCGACCTGAACGTACTGCTGTGTCCGATTGCCAAGAAAAAGGTAATCATCGGGAAATGTCTGAAGACGCGCGGCTTCGCGCACCGTGAGGCTGCGGCATTGCCTCGGGTCTGGATGAATGAAGTAGTGGCCATCCTTCGATATATGACTCGTAACCGTCGTCGACGGTTCGTCGGAGAGTTGCACCCGGAAACGATCGTTAAACACGCCCGTGTCCCAATTCTTGTGATCAGGCTTCAGTTCCGGGGGGAAGTCGACCGCCTTCGGGCTGTATCCATGCACCTTGGCAAAGACGCTGGCAAAGAGGTAGCGCCCGAGGTCCGAGCGCATGTGGCCCCGCGTCTCGTGCTGGGCGATTGCGCGCAGTTCCGGCCTCTCGATCCAGGCCAGCAGTTCGTTGTTTGATTGGCCGTAGCCATCCGGAAGCTCGGTCGCAATTCGGCGGCGCGTTGCCGAACGCCTCATCCGCTTCGCAAGGCTGTCAAATTCCTTGTGTAACGCGGCCGGTCCCCGATCCCTGAAAATGGCGGCGAGGTCACGTGCCGCATCAACGACAACATCGCGCCAAAGCTCTGCGCCGTCGCCACCGCGACTGATGCCGCTCCGAAGAACGGGCATGTTTCCGATCGCATCCTGAACGGTGCGCGATCGCCCGGGGACCTGAATGCGGGCACCACCGGCCCTTCCAGCCAGGTCAGAGCGGATACCGATGATGATCACCCTGTGCCGTCGCTGTGGAACGCCGAATTCTTCGGCGCGAACAATGAAATCGGACGCCCGCGTCGCTTCCTTCAGGCGGGCTTGCCCATCTTCAACGCGGATTGCGCGAAGTTCGTAAAGATGGCCGCTTCCGGTACCCAACGAGGATAGATCCTCCATCAGCATCTCGAAGACCAGCCGGCTCTCGACAGTGGAGGAAAGCATTCCCTTCACGTTTTCCATGACGAAGGCAGCCGGCCGGAGCCTGTCGAGAACACGAATGTATTCGCGGAAAAGGTAGTGCCGCTCATCTTCCTCCGGCACATAGCCGACCTTTCCCCTGGACCGCGCGCGTCCCACGAGGGAATAGGCCTGACATGGCGGACCACCGATCAGGATCGTGTCGTCGAATTTGCGCCTCAGCTTCCCGATCGCATCGTCGATTGCACTCGCAGCAGCATCCGTGCCCAGCTCCAGCGCGCGAGCCTCCTCCGTCGCGATGTTCCACGCCTGGCGATCAACATCCGACCAGTCCGGCTCGGGCGTCATGCCGGCATGGAAATCGATGAACTCGCCTGGCAGCCTTCCGTGCCGCGACCGGAACTCCCTCAGAAATGCACGCAAGGTCAGCGTACGGTGAGCGGAGGCCTCCTTCTCCACCGAAATGCCGATCCGGAATGGCAGATGGCCGTCCAATGCGAGAGATGCAAATCCCTCGCCCAGTCCGCCCGGGCCGGCAAAGAGGTCGACGACACCGAAAGTGGAAGGCAAATCAGGCTCCTGAACAATGGGGTTCGACTGGTGTATACCAGGTTCGGGAAACGAGGCCAGGGGGCAAATGGCTGACATCGTGGACAAGGCGACCCGCTCGCGGATGATGGCGGGGATCAAGGGCAAGGACACGAAGCCCGAACTTGCCCTGCGCCGCGCCCTGCATGCACGCGGATTTCGATATCGCCTGCATCCGAGCAATGTCCCGGGAAAGCCCGACCTGGTACTCCCGAAATACCGTGCCGCCATATTCGTCCATGGCTGCTTCTGGCATCGCCACGAAGAGTGTCGCTACGCGACTACTCCGGCATCGCGCCCCGAGTTCTGGCAGGCAAAGTTCGAGGCGAACATCGCTCGGGATTTAGCGGTTCGCGAGACGCTTCTTGATTCCGGATGGCGCGTTGCAACAGTTTGGGAATGCGCGCTCAGAAAACCGAGTCAGATCGCCGCGTCCGCAGGCATAATTTCCGCATGGATAAGATCCGGGAACTATATGATCGAAATCGGCGCCCCAGAGGTACAAGCACCCTGATGCCCCCTAGATTTAGGTGCTCATTCACCCCACCTTCGCCCCCCATAACGAGGTCTGCCCGGCCGCGAAATACCCGTCAGCCACCCGGAAGTACCCCTGCAGTTCGACGGTATCGCCGGCGCTGAGGGCTACCATCGTCTGCAGCCAGAGCGCCGTCGCTTCGGACTCGTGCGCCCCGCTGATCTCGCCGCGCGACCCGCGGATCTCGGTTGAGCCGTTCAGCACGAGCCGTCCGCTCATCCGCGCGGATGTGCTGGCGTTGATTTTGTAGAGCAGCGTCGCGCCGAAGAGGTAGGTGCCGTCGACCGGGGCCACGAAGCGGTTGTTCGCGGCGTCGAAGGCGCTCTGATCGTTATGGTCGGTGTTGTTGATCCCGATCTTAGTCCAGGTCCCGACGCCGACGTAGTTGTCGTAATTTGTGTAGGCCTTGAACCGCGGCAGCCGGGGTTGATCGACGATGCCGGTGGCGTTGTCGACGCTGAGCCCGTCGAAGAAGGTGCTCCCATCGGCCGAGACCGCGAGCCGGAACCTGTCCGAGCCGAACAGCCCCAGCAGCGCGCGGGTAGAAAAGCCGGTCTGCAGCGTCAGCCCGAGATCGTCGCCTGCGGCCTCCTTGTTCATGGTGTAGAAGAGATCGCCCGTCCCACCCTCGGCCACGGTCCTTGCAGTCCAGAGCGCGGCGTTCAGCTTTGCAGCGAACGGGTTCGAGGCATCCGCTGGCGTTCCGAGCCCGAGCAGCGCGAGGTTCTGCAGCGCCGCGGGTGTGGTGCTGATCCAGTCTACGCCATCGTATGCCAGCAGCTCGCCCTCGTCCTCGACCCACACGCGCCAGCCCACGCGCGGCGGCAGGCGCATCCAGGCGCCGTCCGTCCAGAGCGCGACGTTCAGATCCCAGCCCGACCACTCCGCGCTGCCGCCCGAGGCCACCAGGTAACGATCGCCCTCGGCGGGGCTCGCGGGTGGCGCCGCCAGATCCCGGTCCTTGACCGAGAGCTGCACGAGGCCATCGAGCAGCCGGAGCGCCTCGTTGTGCGTGACGTGCTTTTGCGCCTGGGCAGCCTCGAGGAAGGGCAGAAGAAGATGCGTGCTGGTGGCCATGACCATACCTCAGAACCAGAGAGTGACCGCGGCCGGCGTCCCGCGCCCGACCGCCTGCGAGAGCTGATGGATGCGGATGTCGAGGCTGTCGCCCGGCCCGAGAGGCGCGCCCCAATCCGCAACCTGACCCGCCTCCGCGTAGAGCACGCTGGTGGTCGACGAGCTCAGCACCCGCTTCACCGTGGTGCCGTCTAGGATCTCGACCTCCCACGCCTCCGCCTCCTCCAGGAGCGGCACATCCAGCCCCTCCCAGCTGTCGGCCGAGAGCGCCCGCGAGCGCCGCACCCAGCGGATGGCGAAGTCGCCCGGCACGCGACCGCGCCGCCAGGGCTGCTCGACATGCACCGGCGCGAAGGGCCTGAGACCGACGCCCGCCGGCGTGAAGGCAAGCGCTGCGTAGGAGGCATCATCAACCGGCCGCACCGACGGGCCGATCCGCCAGTTGAAGGCCGTGCCGATCTCCGCCTCCGACACCTCGAGCGGGAACAGCGCCTGATCGAGCACCACCACCCGCGCCCCGGCCGGCGCCGGATTGCCCATGGCCCATTCCGTGCCGCGCTGGCCGCGAAGAAGCCGCGTGAGCCGATACCGCCCCGGCGCCTGCAGCTCGGCCGTGCCGGCCTGCAGGATCTCCCAGACGTCCGCCGCGCTCTCGACCGCTAAGGCATTGGCGCCCGCGAAGAGCTCCAGGTCGCTCACGCTCGCGAGGCTTCCATATGCCAGATCGAGGATCACCTCGTTGCCGTGGTCGAAGCGCGATGTCGGCCCCGCGTAAAGATCGGAGCCGAGCCGCCCGAGCCGCGCCCGCCGCGTCACCGTCCGGTTAAGCGTCCAGCCGTCCAGCGTCAGGCTGCGGAACACCGCCATCTCGCCCGGCCAGGGCGAGGCATCCGCCACCACCCACGGCCGATGCGCCGGGATGTCCTCGCGCAGCTGCGGCAGATCGAGGATGCGCATCGCGGGCGCGCCGAACACCGCCGGCGTGGCGACCGCGCTTTGCCGTGCCGGCCCCGGAGGCAGGTCATAGGCCTCGCGGTCCACCGCGACCGCCTCGATCCCGCGCGCCTCCGCATCCGCCGTCGAGACGATCCGCAGATCCCGCGCATGCCCCCCGGCCGTGAAGGCAACGGGATCGGACGGCTCGAGCGCGAGCCGGGAAGGCGGCAGGCGGAAGGACACCCCGTCGCGCCCCGTCCATGCCTCCATCAGCGCCCGACGGCAGCGGCGCTCCGCCTCCTCCGGCACAACCGCCACCGGAAAGCTCTCCGAGCCGATGCGGGCCGAATCCACCGTGATGCGCCGCGCCTCCACAAGCGCGGCGTCATAGTCGCCGTCAGCGCGGGCGACGCGCCACTTGAGCGCCTGCGGCAGCTCCGTCTCCTGAGCCCGCAGGATCTCGAAGGCCTCGCCCTCGCGCGCGGCAACAAGATCGTCCTCCGACAGCGTGGCCACCGGCGCCTGCGCGCGCATCCGGAAGCGGATCACGCCCTCGCTCTCGACCGCGTCGAAGCCGAAATGCCGCGCCAGCATGGAGATCGACGTGCGCGGCGACTCGAGCGCCGTGATGACATAGCCCTCCACCGCGCCCCACAGCCCCGAGACGTCGATCCGCTCCTCCGCCAGCCCGGCACGCAGGCAGAGATGACGCACGAGCGCCGCAAGCGAGACCGCCCCGAGCCGCCCCGTGAGCCAATGCCCCAGCCGCCAGTTGTCGCCATCCGCCCACACGTCGGTAAGCGCCGGGAAGAAGGGATACGGCCGCGCGTCCCATGTCCACGCGGCGCACTCCGCCACCTCCACCATGGGCGCGCCGTAGACGCCCGAGGCGGGATTGTTCGACGGATCACCCCAATAGAGCCAGCTCGCCTCGAGATAGGCCCGCTGGATGGCGTCGTCCCGCCAGCCGCGGGAGAAGTATGGCAGCGCGCTCTCCGAGGATTTCGGATCGACGAACACGTTCGGCTGATTGGTGCCGCGATCCACCGCCGGGCAGCCGAGCTCCGTGAAGCGGATGGGCTTCGACTCCACCACCCAATCCGTGCTCGAGCGCCCCTCGATCACCGCCTCGATGCCGAAGGCGAGCACATCCTCGCCCACCATGGCCGAGCGTGGGCCGAGGCGCAGCTGGTAGTTGGTGGCGGCAATGGTCACGTCCACCACCATGTCGATGCGCCAGACGCCGCCGCCGAGATCGACGAGCGCCTTCGAGACCATCGGGTTCGGGCCGGCGAACCAGCTCTCGATGGAGCCGGTGGCGAGGTTGACCACGACGCCCGTGTCGCCCGCGCCGGAGGCTGCGAAGTCGAGCATGGCCTTGCCGGAGCTGCCGGCCGAGACGTAAGCCGAGATCGCGACCCGCTCGCCCGGCGCGAAGCTGAAGAAGCCCGGCGTCGCGCCATGCCAGGTCGCCCCGCCGCTTGCGATCAGCGCCGGCGCCGTGAAGCCGCGGTGACTGCCGCTGCCGGCCGTGAGCGTGACGCCCGTGCCAATGGGATTCCAGCCGATGGGATCGGCGCCCTGGCTCGCGATGCCAAGGCGCATGCCGGCCGGTCGGTCGTGATGCGGCTCGCTCCACCAGGAGCGCAGATCCTTGAAGCGCCAGATCCAGTCCTCACCGTAGGCCGAATCCGAGATTGGGCTGCGCAGCTGCGCCTCGCGGTCCGCCTGGCTCGCATAGAACCAGTCGAAGCCCTCGCCTCCGGCGATGTTCGATTGCAGGTAGGCGCGGTCATATACCGTCGGCGCGCCCGCAACCGCATCCGCGTGCTCGAAGCCGTCGCGCCAGTCGGAGATCGGCATGTAGTTGTCGATGCCGACGAAATCGATGTTGGCATCGGCCCACAAGGGATCGAGATGGAAGAAGCGGTCTCCCGAGCCGTCCCCCGGATCATGGCCGAAGTACTCCGACCAATCCGCCGCGTAGCTGATCGCGGTGCTGGGCCCGAGGATCGCGCGCACATCGGCCGCAAGGCTCCGGAGCTCGGCCACCGCAGGATAGGTGGTGGCGCTGCCGCGGATGGTGGTCAGCCCGCGCAGTTCGGAGCCGATCAGGAAGGCATCGACACCGCCAGCCGCCGCGCAAAGATGGGCATAGTGCAGGATCATCCGCCGCAGGCCCCAATCCCCCGACAACCCCGTGTAGCTGACCGACTCGCCCGAGACCGCGAAGTCCGCCGGTGTCGCCTCTCCGAAGAAGGCGGAGACCTGCCACGTGGCCGTCGCCGTCTTGTCCACCGTGCCGGCGTAACCCGCCGCCGGGGAACAGGTGATCCGCCCGCGCCAGGGATAGGCCGGCTGCCCCGTGGCCCCGGCGCCGTCCGAGTAGGGATCGGCCAGCGCATTGCCGGGCGGGATGTCCATGAGAATGAAAGGATAGAAGGTCACCCGGTAGCCCCGCGCCTTGAGCTCGCGGATCGCCTGTACCACCGCGAAGTCCGCCGGCGTGCCGCCATAGACAGGCCGGCCCTCGTCACCCGTCGAGACGACATGCGCCTCCGCACGGGAGATGCCGTTGACGGACCACTCCTGCGGCGTCGTGGTCTTCGCGGCAAGCTCCACCCCCGGCATGATCTCGCACTCCCCGGCACGCAGGTCGTTGCCGAACCAGGACACCACGAGGCTCACGCTCTCGACCGCCGGCGCCAGCGCCTCGAGCCGGTCGAGCGATTCCACGATGTCCGTGTTGACGCTTGAGCCGTTCTGGTTCTCCGCGACCTCCTCGCCCTCGCCAAGCACCTTGCGGATGGGCGCCGTGGCATAGGCGAACTCGCCCGAGGCCGGGATCATGGTGACCGCCCGGCAGAGGCCCTCCGCCGTGTCCGGATCGGCCAAAGGCCGGAACACCTCGAAGGTCAGCTGCGGGATGCGATTCCCGAAAGGCGTGAGATCGAGCTCCTCGAACACCACATAGGCCGTGCCGCGATAGGCCGGCGTCTGGCCGGCGCCCATCTTCGCCTCGATGAAGGGATCGGGCAGCTGCGCCTCGTCGCCGGGATACCAGCGCCAGGTCACGCCGGTCAGGTCAAGAGGCTCCGCATCCGCCCAGATCCGGCCGATGCCGGTGATCGGGCCTTCGCAGAGCGCGATCGCGAAGGAGGCCGAATAGGAATACTCCGTGGTCGTGATCGTCGGCCCGCCGCCCTTGCCGCCGCCTTGGGTGGTGGTGCTGACATGCTCGGTGAAGTCGGTCGCCCAGATTACGTTGCCCCCGATCCGCATGCGCCCGAAGGCGCGCGGCAGCACCGCGCCCTCCGTCGAGGACGTCACGCGAAGGGATTCGAGCCGCGCGCCCTCATACCGCTGGTCGGGCTGCAGCGAGCCGATGATCCAGCTGTCGACGACCGAGCCGACCGCCGAGCCGATCATGCCGCCGATGGTCGCGCCGGACAGCCCGAGGATCGCGCCGCCAAAACCGGCGCCAACCGCCGAGCCCACCGCGCCGAGAACCAAGGTCGCCATCAGCGCCTCCGGGGTTGCGGGTAGAGAAAGGCGAAGGCCAGGCGCCGCCGCCAGGATCGGATGAAGGGTTCCTCGATCACGCCAAGCCGCTCGCGCGCATGAATGAGCGTGCCCGACTCCGACAGGATGCCGAGATGCTTTGCGATGGCCCGCTCGCGCATGCGGAATATCAGGAGCGCGCCCGGAGGCGCCTCAGCGGGCGCCACCTCGATCATGCAGCCGCGCGCGCCCTCCGCCATGACCTCGACCGCACCGACCTCCGCCCAATCACGGGAATAGGGCGGGATCGGGAACGGCTCCGGCCCCACCACCTCGCGCCAGACGCCGCGCGCAAGCCCGAGGCAGTCGCAGCCCGCGCCGCGCACGCTCGCCTGATCGTGGTATGGCGTCCCCAGCCAGGACCGCGCCGCCGCGATGACACGCGCCCGCGCCGCCGGGCGCCGGATGAACCCCGAGCTCACAGCACGCTCCCGTCATGGCCGGCGCCGGTCCGCGCATAGCGCAGCACCGTGTCGTCACCCGGAATGTGCGGAAAGCCCCGGAAGTTGAGCGCATTGGCGAACTTCGCCGCGCATGTGCCCAGCGCCTTGTCGCAACCCGCGCGGATCTCGAATGCGTCGCCCGGCGCGATGCCGCGAACGGGCTTCTCCAGAAGCGTGATCGTCA
Organism: Meinhardsimonia xiamenensis; assembly: GCF_900102905.1. Taxonomy (GTDB): domain Bacteria; phylum Pseudomonadota; class Alphaproteobacteria; order Rhodobacterales; family Rhodobacteraceae; genus Meinhardsimonia; species Meinhardsimonia xiamenensis. The sequence continues at coordinate 15,981 of NZ_FNFV01000009.1, forward strand.
CGCCCGAGCTCGTCACCGAATGCATCGACACCTCCGCGCGCCGGCCGGCATTGGCGCCGGACGTCCAGGTCACCGTGCCGAAGGAGAACCAGCCCGCATCGAAGCCCGAGAGGCCAGAGGCGGAGAAGGCCCGGTCCCGCAACACCTCCGCCACGCTGCCCGTGCCCTTGAAGGCGGGATCCTCGAGATTCACCCCGCAGCGCGCGTCACCGAGCTCGGCGTCGCAGGAGAGCTGGTAGGTACGCCCGACCGTCTGGTTCAGAACATGCGCAAGGCTCCGAACCTCGGCCACGAAGGCGAGCCGGCCGCGCCGGACCTGGCCGATTGAGCCGAGCCGCATCAGCACCCGCTGCGAGACGTCCTGCCAGTTGACGCGCCAGACCTCGACCGTGGCGTTGTCCCAGCGCCCGTCGAGGATGTCGGTCTCGGTGATCACATCCGAGCGCAGCACGCCCTCCGCGTCCTGGGCATCGACCGCGAGATCGGAGCCCGCGCGGAGCTCCGAGGCCGCGAAGCCGCTGTCGGGCTCGAAGCTCGTCCCGTCGAAGGAAAGCACCCGGTCGTGGTCGGTGAAGCCGAACACCTGGGCATCCGCCCGCGTGATGCGCCAGCACCAGGCAAGCGTGGTCGTGCCCTCCTCGAGATGCGCCTGCAGCGCGGCGTCTAGCGCCTTCATCGGCAAACCCCGGTCATGCGGTCATCGAGATCCGCGATCCACGCCGCCCATGCGTGCGGCACCTCCACCACCGATGCTGCAGACGGGCGCGCCAGACGTGCCTCGGCATAAGCCTCGCAGCCCGCATCACCAGGCACCGTCGTTGCGCCGCAGCCGCTCAGCAGGATCATCGCCGCCGGCGCGGCCCTCCGCCACCGCCGCGCGGCCCCGCTCCATCCGCTCATGCATATCCTCCAACGCATCGCGCTCCGCCTCCCGCCGGCCCTCGCGGCGCCCCTGCGCCCGGCCGAGCAGCCGGCCGGCGAGCAGCCCCACAAACAGCCCCGCCGCGCCCAGCGCCCAGGTCAGAAGCTGTCCGAGCTCACCGATCACCCCGAAACCCCCTCTCCAGCCGATCGCGCAGACCGATCAGGCCGAGGCCGAGGAAGATGAGCCCGGCGGGCGAAGCGTCGCCCGAGCCGGCCAGAAGGGCGACGAGGCGGGACAGTTCGGCGAGCGGGCCGGTGGCGGGCAGCGCGACGGAGGCAACGCCGGTGAGCATGGCGAAAAGTCCCGCCCACCAGGTGAGCGAGTTTGGACGGATATAGCGCATCGGGTTCAACTCCTTCTGAACAGGCGGGTGAGGATTGCAGCCAGCCGGGCGAGCCAGCCTGTGGGCGCGTCTGGGCTGGGTTCGGGTTTGGCGGGGCGCAGCAGCGCCAGCGCTTCGCTTTCGGCAAGCCGCCGAACCGGGCGCGAGAAGTCCACGCATCCCGTGCGGTCCACGGACCAGACCGGGATGGCGCCGCTGGGATACCTGCCATGGCGGAACAGGTCGCGCTCGGCCTCCCGGCGCGGAATGACGGACGCAGGCTTGCGCCAGTTGAGAAACGCGTCGGCAGCCGCAACGCGATTGCCGACATTGAGGTGCCGGGTCAGCGCAGCACGGGCGATGCCGCCGGTGTTGTAGTGGAACGAAACCAGCGCATCGAACTCGTGGGGTTCGAGCGGCACGGTCACGGCGCGCAGGACGTCGGCCTCGTAGCGGGCCAGATCTGCGCGAAAGACCCGGAACGCCTCGCCGACGCGCGCCTCCAGATCGTCCGGCATTCCACGCGGCATGGTGGCCGGATCGGGCGGCCCGGCGGCGGCGGTGTGGCCGATGCCGAAGGTCCAGGCGCCGGTTGAATCGCGGTAGGGCCCGGGCACGACCCCTTCGTGCCGGGCAAGGGCCAGAAGCCCTCGGTCTGTCATGTGCATGGAACTATCCGAGAAGCGAGAGGATCAGGATCAGCGCGGCGACCGCGAGGCCGATGCGCAGACGGTGAGCGAAAGCGTCGCGCGGGTCGTCGGTCAGGCGCCGCAGGCCACGCAGGACACGGACGAGCTCAGTCATCGCCGCCCTCCCGTGCCTGGCGAAGGCGCGCCAGCACCAGCTCGATCACGGCCGGGCCAAAGACGCCCACGAGATAGGCGGCGGAGCCGGCAGCGCCCCCGGCCGGGATCGCCTGCGGCGGCAGGCCGAGCCAGCTGGTGATGACGGCCATGGAGAGGCTCCCCATGCCGGCCGCAATCATCCCGCCGAGCAGGATGTGGCGCAGCGCGTCGCGCAGACGCATCTTGGTGGTCAGGGCGTTGGTGGCGCCGCCGAGCGCGCCCCAGGCGGCGAGGATCACGGCCGTCGAGGCCGCGAGATCGCGCAGCACGGTCGCGACGAAACCGGAATTGTCGTTCATCGCCGGATCTCCAGAAGCGGGATGGAGGTGATGGAGCCGAGCCGCTCGAGATCGAGCGTCACGTCGAGCGTGTCGGTGTCGAAGCGGACTGGCACGTCGAATTCGAAGCCGGCAGTGATGGAGACGCCGGAGGCCGGGGCGGCGTTGAAGGTAACGAGGCCGGTGGTGGTGTCCACCGACCAGCCGCTCGCCTGCTCAACCCCGTCGATCGCAACCGTCACGCTTCCCGCGACCGGCTTGGCGATGGTCCGGGTCCAGGCTTGGCCGCCCGAGGCGTAGGCCTTCACCAGCTGGAAGTCGGTGGTGGTGCCATCCCCGGTGCCAATGACCTGATCCGTCGCCGACGGCGTCTGCGACGGTGTACAGGACTTGTAATCGGCCCAGTCCTTGAACCGAAACCCGTAGAGCCGCCCGTTCCGTGCCTCGAAGAATGCGACGACGGCGGCGAGATCGTCCACACGGCGGATGCCATAGGCAACGTCATAGCGGCGGCGCGAACTGGCCCAGCTGGCGTTGCGCTGTTCGTCGCCTGAGGCGAGCTCGACGATCTGCGTGCGCCGCTCCGGCCCACCCCGCGCGCCGCGGCTGATGTCGTCCGGAAACCGAACCTCGTGAAACGCCATGGCTCAGAGCCCCCTACGGCCAAGCGAGACAGCGCGGGCAATGTCCGCCGCGATCTGGGTACGGGATTGCCGGAAGCTCTCGGCGTCGCGGGCGGTGATGTTGATGGTGACGCCGCCGCCCGCGCTGTAGGCCTGCGCTTCGCGGCGCGAGAGCACCCGCTCGCCGCGCTGGAGGATCGCGGGCACCTCGTCAGGACGCAGCCCGGCCCAACCGCCCGAATGCATCCGGGGCGCCGCCGCGAAGGCCATGGCAGGGACCATGCGGGTTGGTCCGCCCGATCCCACCAGGCCGCCTGCGTGCTTGACCTCGGCAAACAGCCCGCCCGCGCCGCCAAGAATGCCGCCAAGGGCGCTGGCCATGGGGCCAAGGATGAAGCGCCGGGCCGCGAGCCGCGCCAGATCGGCAATGAGCGAGGTCACGAGATCGCGGAAGTCGAGCTTGCCGGACTTCACAAACTCGGCCACCGCGTCCTCGGCGCTGCGGAAGGCGCCCACGAGGCTCTGGCCGATATCGGCGCCGATGTCGCGGGCCCTGGCGGCGTAATCGGCCAGCGTCGCGGTGACCGCCGCCCAGCCGCTCGCGGCCTGATCCGCGCCGTCGGCATTGGCCGCGCCCGCTGCCCGGCCCGCCTGACCGGCTGTGTCCAGCGCCTCCGTCACCCGGTCGGCCGCCGCCCTCGCCTCGTCGAGCGCATCCGCCCCGTCCTCGCCGCTTGCGCGCATGGCGGCCCTCAGCGCGTCGACCGCCTCGCGCACGCCGTCGAAGGCGTGGGCGCGGGTGTCCGACGCGCGGGCACGCAGCGCGTCGGCCTGGTGGCCGGCGTTGCTCGCGGCGTGGTCGAGGTAGGAGGCGTAGCTCTGCGCCCCGAAGACATCGATCCGGGCATCCGCTCCGAGCCGTTCGGAAACCGCGTTGAAGGTCGGCCCGATCTGGGCGAGGAAGTCGGCCCACTTCTGGGACAGAAACGCCATCAGGCGCAGCCAGACCGCCTCGATGTCGGCGCGCATGGCGCGGAAGTCATCGACGAAGGAGGTGACGGTCACCTTGATCTCGTCCCAGACCGCCTTCGCCACATTGCCCATGAGTTCCAGCGCCTCGCCAAAGCCGCCGGCGCCGCGCACCAGCCGGGTGAACTGGTAGATCAACTCGCCCGCGCCGACGATCAGCGAACCGATGCCGGTGCGGACGAGCGCCCCGCGCAAGACCACGAGCGCCGTGGCGAGGCCGCGCACGGACAGCGCGGCGGCGGCAAGACCGGCCACCCAGCGGCTGGCGAGGAACCCCGCAAAGGTGGCGGCGTAGGTGGTCAGCCGGCCGATATTGTCGAACAGTCCCGTGATCGCTTGACCGAGCGGTCCGGTGCGGCTCGAGAGCGTGGCCATGGCGTCGGCCACCGCTTCCAGCGCTGGCGCAGCGGCGACGGCCAGCTGGTTCGAGAAACCGCGCCAGATCAGGCCCAACCGGGAGATCGCGTCATTGGTGCGCTCGATCTGGTCGGCGTCGGCTTCGGAAACCACGACGCCGAAAGCGCGCACGTCCTCGGTCGCCTGGCGCAGCGTGGCGGTGTCGATCCGGCCCATGGCGATGGAGCCTTCCTCGCCGAAGAGCTGCCCGGCGACCGCTGCACGTTCGGCGACTGGCACGAACGCCTCGATCGCGGCGTTGATCGCGCCGACGCGTTCGTCGAGCGGGAGGGCCAGCAGATCGGACGCCGAGAGCCCGAGCCGATCGAGCACCTGCGCGGCGGGACCGCCACCCGCAGCCGCCTGGCTCAGCCGCCGCGTCAGATCCTTCGTCGCCTGCTCGATGCCGGACATGGACACGCCGGCCAGCTCGCCCGCCCGTTTCAGCGTCTGGATCGAGGCGACGGTGGTGCCCAGAGACTGGGCCAGCTTGGCCTGCGCATCGACGGTTTGCAGGCCGGACCGCACCATGGCGACGCCTGCCGTCGTGGCAGCCGCGACGGCGGCGGCAGCGGCCACGCGCACGCGCCGTGCGAACCCCGCGAGGCGCGCGTTGGCCGCCTCCATCTCGCGGCTGAGGCGCCCGAAGCCACGGGCGCTGGCTTCGCCGACACCTTCCAGTTCGGCGCGCACCTGCCTGCCGCCGACCGCAGCGAGGCGGACGCTGACCCTCTTCTCGGCCATTGCGTGCTCCCTTGAAGCGCAGGACGGATCGCCTTACGTTCCGTGTGTCGATCAGCCCAGAGTAAGAAACATGCCCGAGACCGCGAAGCTGTCTTCGAAATTCCAGATCTCGATCCCCAAGGCGGTGCGCGAGGCCCAAGGGTGGAAGGCTGGCCAGACCTTCGCCTTCATCCCCAAGGGGACCGGGGTGCTCGTCGTGCCGGTGCCGAGGCGGGACGATCTCAAGGGACTGGCGAAGGGCGCCAACCCGGCCGATTACCGCGATCACGCGGACCGGTTCTGATGGTTCTCGTCGATACCTCGGCCTGGATCGAGTGGCTGATCGGCTCCCCCACGGGCGACAGGCTCGAGGCGCATCTGCCCGAACCGGCCGACTGGCTGGTGCCGACCATGGTACAGCTCGAGCTGGCCAAGTGGCTCACCCGCGAGGTCGGCGAGGACCGGGCCGATCAGGTCATCGCCTTCACGCAAGTCTGCCGTGTCGTGCCTCTCGACACCGAAACCGCGCTGGCCGCCGCCGAGGCCTGCCGCGAGCACCGGCTCGCAACGGCGGACGCGATCATCTTCGCGACGGCGCGCGCCCACGGCGCCAGGTTGGTGACCTGCGACGGGCATTTCGAGGGCCTGCCCGGTGTCACGTTGATCCCGAAAGAATCGGGCTGAGTCGGCCCTCTCCGGACGCTGCCATCTGTTCGTTGAGCTTGGCGACCATCACCGCTTCGATGACCGGCAAGAGTTCGGCCGTGGCCGCGGGCGGCACGCCCAGTGCATTCCCAAGGGCCAACGCTGCCGCCATGTCCCACCCAACGACGGCGCCGGGCAGCACGCGCAGCTGGCCGCCGAGCCGGCCGACAAGATCCCAGACCTGCCAGCCCTCAAAAGTCAGCGGCCGGTTCAGCCGCGCCGGGCAGTTGGGGCACGGCCCTTCGCATCCCTCGCAGTATCTATCGCCCCCGCCGAAGGACCACTCGGCAAGGGCGCGGAGGCGTTTTTTTCCTGTTCCAGCAGCAGGCCCTTCGAGACATACGCCAACTGAAAAGCCTCGAAGATCCGCCAGATGTCGAGAAGGGCATCGATGGCCTCCGGGCTGGGGTCGATGGAATTGCCGTCGGGATCGCCGATGCCCTCCCAGGCGAGCACCGCGCGGCGGGCCAGCGCCTTGGCAAATGAAAGCGCACGTTCCTCGTCGGAGGCCTCTTCGGGCACGGTTTCCACAGCCGGGTCGCTTCGCGTCGCGACCATCAGGGCGGTGGTCAGAGGGCGCAGTTGCACCCGGACGCCGGGCGCGAGCTCGTACCAGCGCGGCTCATTGGAAAGATCGAGGGTCAGCATGATCAGTAACTCGCGACTGCGTTCTTCAAAACGACCGTGCACATCTGCCCGGCCACGGAATCGTACGCCGCCTGCCAGTCGAAGCTGGCCTGGATGCCCTGCGGCCCCTGGATCTCGACCCGGGGCCGCGGCAGGTAGACGGCATGGGCAGTGATCGTCAGGCTCACATTGGCCGAGATCACCCATGAGAACTCGAGGCTCGCCGATGTGCCGTTCAGCGCCTGATCCATCAGCGTCGTGTCGGCAAAGCGCACGTCGATCTTCCCGGTCAGCGCGGCGATCGAAGGGTCCGCCCCGTCGATGCGCCCGTCGTTGCGGATGGTCTCGATGCGCTCGACATTGTTCGCGTAGGTCAGATCGGCCGAGACGATGTTGCCAAGCGCGGTGCCGTTGCGCTTGATCGCCCCGTTGAAATGGCCGAACCGTTGCAGGGCATAACCCGTGGGCGTTCCCGCCGCCGTGGCGGTGGCGACGTTCTCTCCCTGCGCGACCAGCTTCACATCCGCCGTCAGCAGCCCCGAACGCTGCATCTGCAGGCTCAACTGATCCAGCACGCAGCCCGTATACATCGCGAAGCGCGGGATCTCCGGCATCGCCACCTCGATCGCCATGCTGGGCAGCGACCACGATCCCGACTTGAAGGTGTGGGTCTTGTTGGTGGTGCCGGTCGTGGTCGGCGCGCCGAAGGCTGCCTTCAGCCAGAAGCCGAAAGCCTCGGCATCGAGCGGGACGGTGATGTCACCATCGGCCGTCACCGCGTCCTTGATCGGCGCGAGCGGATCGCGGCCATAGCCGAGAAGCTCGGAGGCCAGCAGCGGCTGCTCGGCCCCGAGCGAGGCGCTGGCAAAAGGCATCTGCATGAAGCCCGAGGCCGGGGCGGTGCCATAGGTCGTCTCGAACGCGGCCGCCAGCTGCGACCGCGCCCCCTGGGCGCGTGCCATGGTAGTCTCCTGAGGTTGTTGCGGTCAGACCAGCGGGTCGGCCGTGGAATAGTGCAGCACTACCGGGATGACGGCGGCCTTGAGGCTCGCAGCCCCCTCGACGGGCAGATCGACCGGCCGCGGCGCTTCCGCCTCGACCCAGTCGCAGAGCCCGCCCAGCGTGCGGTCGGCGGCGATGGCGGTGCCGATGCTGGCGATCAGCGCGTCGAAGGCCCCGTCACGGCCCGCGCCCTGCACAACCGCCTCGATCTCGGCGCGATGCTGGAAGTGGTAGGCCAGCGGCGACAGCGTCACCTCGGGTTCCCCCGGCTCGCCATCGCGAAGGATCAGGAGGCCCTCTGCCGGCACGCGCTCGGGCAGCACATCGCCGCGCAGTACGGTGGCGGGCAGCGCCGAGAGCCGCGCATGCAGCGCGGCGAGGATGGTTTCGCGTGGGGTGGGCATCGAGGTCTCGAATGGTTGAGATAGGCCGTTCAGTCGCCCCGACGCAGCCGGTCCGTCAGCCGCGCGGGCAGATCCCGCCGGCCGTGCAGAAAATCGACGATGATCACGCGGTCGGGCTCGTCCACGAACACGATCAGATGCTCGCCGCAGCGGGTGAACCGCAGATCCTCGGGCAGGCGCGGATCGATGACCTTGCTGCAGCTCTGCCAAGGCGCCTCGTCCCGCGCGATTGCCGCGCAGCGCTCGATCAGGTCGGCCTCATAGGCCTCGGCCTGTCGCGGGCCGAAGGTCTCGATGGTCCAGAGCGCGATGTCGACGAGCGATGCTTCGGCTGCCCGTGTCAGCCGCCACGGCTTGCCACTCACCGATCGGACCGCGCGGCGCGGAAGGCCCGCCGGATGGCGTCCTCACCCGAGCCCTCGGCAAGATCGCCGCGACGGGCCTGGTCGAGGCCGGTCTCGAGCCGCGCGCGCAGAGCATCGAGTTGTGCTTCCTCGCTTTCCAGGAGCCGCAGCCCCGCGCGCAGGGCCTCGCTGGCATTCTGATATCGCCCAGTGGCGACCAGGCGATCGACCAGCGCGGACTGGCTTTCGGTGAGGACGACGTTTCTCGTGGCCATGGTGCTTTCTCCTTCATTGGCAATATATGCCAATCAGAGGCAGCTGTCGACCATGGGCTTCAGAGGCGGGTTTCTACCCAGTTCGCCACGATCAGCCCCGGCACGCTGTCGAGTGCCCGCTCGGCGTCCCGGTCCAGGTCGAGCCGCTTCGGCAGCTTGACCTGCGGGACCAGCAGGAAGATCGGCACGGTGGTGCGGCCGCGTTCGGTTTTGGAACGGGAAGCGACCCCGAGGCCATTCGTGTTGAGCCGCCCGTCGGCGACCAGCAGGCTGGGGCCACGCCGGCGATAAACGAAGCGCAGGCGCAGGCCGCGGCGGCGTTCCCATTCGCCGGGGGTCAGTTTCGCGCCACGCCGCCCCTTTCCGGCGGCGGGCAGCGGGATCGCCAGCCAGAAGCCATCGCGGGAGCGGATCAGCGGGCCGGTGTCGTGGGCGCCTACGATGACCGGCGCCTTGGACCAGACCAGCGCCGCCGCGTTCAGGCTCTCGCCGGCTTTCGGGTAGGTCTGGCTCCGGATCGAGTTCGCGAGCCGCCGCCCGAGCCCGGCGCCGGTGATCTGGCCGCGCCAGGCGGTCTTGAGCCCGGTCCCGGCCTCGCGCATGGCGGCGGTGACGGCCTTCTCGCCCGCCTTCACCTCGGCGGCCATGGCGGCGACGAGGTCCGGGGTGATGTCGAGCTTCAGCTTCATCGTAGTGACGCAGGCGATCAGGCCGGAGCGCTTGGACCAAAAATGCTGGCCCCGGCATGATCGAAACGGAACGGATCGAGTTCAGGAAGCCGTTTGCGGGACAGGTTCAGACCATATTCGGGTTTGCTGGCCTTTCCGTCATAGTCGCGGTCGACGAACAGCCCGTCCGGCGTCTCCCAGCGCGAGGCTGGGATCAGATAAAGGTCCGGCTCCCTTTCCTCCTCGAAAAGGACAAGGGCGAGAAGGAGGTTGTGCCGCGGGCGAAAGACCTCCTTCCGCATGAACACATAGTTCAGCTTGCGAACCGATTTGACCTGCACATCCCAATACCTGTCCGGCTCCTGACGCACCACGAAATCGATCCCACGGTCGTCAACCTCCGCGGAGTAAACGTCGAGACCGAGCAGCACGAGATGCATCTTGGCGAAATACTCCGCATAGCGGCCGATTTGCATGTGATTGAGACGGCTCCAATCGTGTCGCATCTGGCCTCCTGTGTGTCCCTGCACCTTTCGCCCACCTCGTTCTAGGACGGCCGCAGGTCCACGGTCCAGACCAGCCGCTCGCGGTCGCGGACGGGCTCGCCCTGGATGAGGAACGCCTCGCCGTCGATCTCGATCCGGTCGCCGGGGCGCGGGGCTGGAACTTCGGCCACGCGCAGGTCCAGCCTGGTGGTCTCCGACCAGATGCGCGCCTCGCCGAAGCCCGTCACCTCGTCCGGCCGGCGCAGGATGGCGCGCACGAGAACCGGCACGCCACCCTCGGCGGAGTAGACCACGTCGCGGCCGAGATGCGGGTCCGCGAAGAGCACCTCCACCGCCGCGGCGAACACGCTCATCAGTTGCTCGAGAAGATCCGCACGGCAAGCCGCGGGCGCTTGTTCACCGGCAGGATCGAGGCCTCGGTCTTGACGTCGATGGCGCTGCCGTCGGGCCGGGCGAGCTGGCGGGCGTAGATCGGCACGCCGACCGTGTTGACCGTCTCGACGAGGTTCGCGGGCGCCCCAAAGGTGACGAAGGTGTCGGTGGTTCCGAGCGGGAAGGCGATGCCTTCGCCGGCGGGGATCAGCGTCTCGGTCGCGCCCGTCGAGAGCGTGACGGTGGCGTTGTACTCCTCGAAGACGATGCCGCCAAAGGGGAAGCGCCGCCGGGTGTCCTCGCGCAGGGGCTGGGCCCCGGTGGACGAGAAGTATTTCCAGGCGTCCTCGACCTTGGCATGCCCGATCAGCTTGTCGAAGAACTCGGGGCTCACCAGCGCCAGCACGCCGGACATGGTCTCGCCCTTGAGCTCGGTCTCGACCTGGCGCAGCACGGCGCGGATCTTCGCCTGCACGTTGGTCGAGGCGGTGCCGAGCACGAAGTCGGTCTCGAGCCGGGTGATGCCGAACTCGGCGAAGTAGTCGTAGAGCGTGGTGCCGGCTCCGTCCCGGACGATGCCGCGCAGGGCGTTGACCTCCATGAACTCGCGGGTCTGGGCGTGCTTGATGCGCATCCGCGTGAGCTTGCGCTCCATGACGGTGGCCAGCGGATCGGCGGCGTCCGCCACGCCGAAGCCCCGCACCCCCTGGATGTCCTGCGGCGTGATCACGTCGTCATGGGGGATCCAGGGCACGGTGAAGGAGCGCATGGCGCGGGTGTCGCGCCCGGCGACGGTGGCCGGGCCGCCGAGCGGCACGGTGGGCAGGAGGTTCAGCACCCCCTCGGCCTGTTCGATGATCACCGAACGCTGGGTGATGCCTTCGAAGCGGAAGAGGCCCATCTGCCCGAGCCTGGAATAGACATTGGGCAGGATGTTGATGGCCTCGGTCATCTCCGCGAGCGTGTAGCCGCCCGCGTCGAACGGGTTGGTGATGACGGTCATGATCTGGGGTCCTTCCGGGCTCAGGCCGCATCGCGGGCAACGATGCCCTGCGCGGCCAGTTCGGCGTGCTTGGCGGCGATCTCGGCGGGCTGATCGACGGAAGCGTCGAAGCCGAGGGCGGATTTCGCGACGATGGCGGGGCCGCGGGCGAGAACGAGGCCGGTGGCGTCGCCCCCGGTGGCATCGACCGCTTCGAGGAGAACGGCGCGCGCCACCTCGGCCCCCTCGTCGCCCACCACGGCGGCGGCCGGCGAGAGGATGTACTTGCCGCTGGCGGTGACCTCGCCGAGCACCGCGCCGAGCGGATAGCTCGCGCCGCCGCGCAGGGTCACGGTCTCGCGGCAGTAATTGCCGTTGATCTCGTATTTCAGGAGATCGCCCAGGGTGGGCGGGCTGGTCAGGGTCGGCATGGCTTACCTCACGTGTTGCGGGCCGCGCGCTGGCGGGCGCGGCGGATGATCGGGCTCTCGGCGCCGGCGCCGCCCGAGGGCGCGGTGGAGACGATGGCCGTCGCCTCGGCGCGGGTGGCGAGCGCCTCGAGCACCGACCGGCGGAGCGCATCGGCGCCGATCCCTTGCGCCAGCGCGGCGGCGGCATCGACGGTCAGCCCGAGCCGGGCGGCCTGCGCGGCGATGGCGGCGATCTCGGCAAACTCGGCCCTGAGCGCGGCGGCCGGGTCGGGTGCACTTTCGGCGCCGGCGGTATCGCTGACTGGCGGGGCGGGTTCGGGCGGCAGGGTGTCCGGGGCGTCGGTCGCGGCAGCCGCGACGGGGCTGTCCTCGGTCGCGACGGGATCGGGGCTCATGTCTTCACTCATGGCGGAGGGTCTCCTCTCAAGGTTTGGTCTGCGGGTTGCGCGCGACGGCGCGCCGATGTGACCGGCAAGATCGGCCAGCGCCTGGCGGGTGGCGCCGACCGCATCGGCCAGCCCGGCCTCGACGGCATACGCGCCGCGATACGTCGCCGCTTCCATCGCGCGGATCGCTTCAGGCGCGAGGCCGCGATTGCGCGCGACGAGGGCCACGAGTTCGCCGTGCAGCGCGTCCACATCGGCCTGGATCGCGGCATGGGCGGTGGGGTCGAGCGGCGCATGGGGATGGCCGTCGATCTTGCGCGCCCCGGCATGGATCAGGGTGTACTGCCGCCCGGCCATGGCATCGGCGGCGCTCTCGTCGACATGGAGCGCGACGACGCCGATGGAGCCCATCTCGCCGGTGCGGGTGACGTAGATCCGGCCCGCGGCCGAGGCGATGGCGCAGGCGGCCGAGAGCGCGGCCTCGGAGGCGACAGCCCAGACCGGCTTGCCGGTCTCGGTGGCAAGGCGGCGGATCTCGTCGACCAGATCGAAGAGCCCGCCCACCTCGCCGCCGGGCGAGTCGATCTCCATCAGCACGGCACGCACGGAAGCGTCGGCGAAGGCCTCGGCAAGCGTCGCCCCGAGCGCGTGGTAATCGGCGAGCCCGAGCGCCGCCGTCAGCCAGTCGCCGCGCGCCAGCATCGGCCCGAGGATCGGCACGACGGCGATGCCGTCGCCAGTCACGGTGTAGCCCGGATCGGGCGCGGCCCGCGGCGGAAAGCCGGCGGGTCCGGCCTCGACCGGGCCGCTGCGGCAGAGCGCGGAGAGCGCCGTCGGGCCGAGCGCCAGCGGCCGACCGGCAAGCCGCTCGGCAAGGGGTGCGATGGTCATGGCGTCAGTCTTCCGTGGTTGCGGACGGGGCGTCCGGGCTCGCGGCCGTCTGCCCGACGGCGCCGAAGGCGAGCCCCAGCCGCCGCTCGCGCGCGCGATCGGCCGCGATCTCGGCATCCACCTGTTCGGCGTCGTAGCCGCGTTCCGAGAGCGCCTGCGCCCGGCTCTTCAGCCCCGCCTCGATCTGCTCGATCTCGGCGCGGGCATCCTTCAGGGGATCGACCCAGTCCCATTTCGGGGGAAGCCAGGAACAGGCGAGATACTCCCCGCGCCGCCGGGCGTAGCCGGGCATCTTCAGCGCGCCGGCCATCACCGCGCTGTCCATCCAGCGCGCCCAGACCGGACGGCAGAGCTGGTACACCATCACCGCGTGCTGGTAGGCCTCGACCCGGCGGCGGAACTCCAGAAGCGCCAGCCGCGAGTTCGAGTAGTTGGCGCGCACCATGTCGTTGGTGAGGTAGGCGTACGGCACCCCGAGCGCGGCCGAGACCTGCAGGAGCGTGCGATACTGGAAGGGCTCGTAGGTCTGGCCGACATCGGCGGGGCTCGAGGTCTGGATTTCCTCGCCGGGCGCCAGCATCGTCACGCTGCCCGGTTGCAGGTCGAGCACCCGCGCGCCGTCCTCGTCGCTCTCGGCCGCATCGAACGCCTCGGCCGGCGCCGGCGTGGTGATGAAGAGCGCGTGCATCGCCGCGACCTTCTTCCGGTCGAGCTCGGCATCGTCATACTGGTCGAGGAGGAACAGCTTCGCCACCGCCGGCGCGAAGCGCGACACGCCCCTGAGCTGCCCGGCATCGACCGGATCGACCACATGCACGATCTCCGAGGCGGGGATCCGCACGGTCTCGCCCGCCAGCCCCGGATCGGTCACGTCGCCCGGATGGCGGCGCAGGAAGTGATAGGCGACGCGCCGGCCGATGGCGTCAAACTCGATCCCTTGCCTGATCGCCCCGCCGCCGGGCAAGGGGTCGTTGCGGGTGAGCGGCAGCATCTCCGAGGGGATCATCTGCAATTGCAGGGGTACCGACAGCCCGTCCTCTGGCCGGCGCGGGCGGAAGCGGAAGAACACTTCGCCCGCGATGAACACCTCACGCGCGGCACGCCGCTGCAGCCCGTAGAAGTCGGTCAAGCCCTCGGCGTCCGCCGCGTCGGTCCAGTCGAGCCAGAGCCGCTGGACCTGTGCCTTCAGATCGGCATCGGCGATGAGCGAGGAGGGCTTGATCCCGGCGCCGACCACGTTGCCGGCCCAGCTTTCGACGGCGTTGACCGCATAGCCGTTGTTGCGCGAGAGCCAGCGCGCACGGGCGGTGATGTCGGCGCCCGCCGCCGCGACCAGCGTGTTGAGATGGGCGCGCGAGGGCTGGAAGTGCCGCAGCCGCCGCCCGCCCTGGCCGGCATCGAAGCCGCCGACGAGGGCGCCGATCTGCCGGCGCAGATGGCCGAGCGCGCGCCGCATTCAGAGCCCCTTGCTGGCGGTGGCCCGCACGATGCGCCGGCGCCGGCCGGCACTGGCATCGGCGATGCGGCGTTCGATATCGGCAAGCGCCGCGGCCATCTCGGCGTCCGTGGCATAGGTGATGCGCCGTCCCTCCACCTCGACGGTGCGCACGCCGCGATAGCGCGCCTCGAGCAGCGCCTCGCGCCGGGCGATCAGGTCATCGACAAGCATGGCTCACCCCATGTAGCTCGAGCGGAAGACGCGCCGCGCGCGCCGCCCCGGTGTGCGGTGGATCCGGCCCGCGGGCGCCTGCCCCTCGGCCCGGTCCGGTTCCGTTCCCTTGATGCCCACCTGCTCCTCCAGGTCGGCCCATGTCGCCTCGCCCCAGCGATCGGCGCCGGCGATCCAGGCGGCGGCGCGGGCATACACCCGGCAATCGAGCGCCTCGTTGCGCTCGCGGAGCTTCTGCCATTCGAGCTTCGCGAAGCCGCGCCGGTTGCGCACCGTCACCAGCTGCTCGGCCACGAGCTGCCGGATCCACTCGGTGTCGGCCCAGCCGGGCAGATGCACCGTCCCGGGCGGGAACGCCGCGCCCTCGCTCAGTTCCTCCGCCGTCGGCCGCGCCAGCCGCAGGAAGCGGTAGGTCTCGGCCTTGAAGGTCGGCACCGCCACCGTCCAGAGCCGCGCGCCGCGGCGCAGGCGCTTGCCCGAGACGGTCGCATCGACATAGGTCGGCCCGGAGACGGGACTGGACCGGTTGAAGCCTTCGACCCCCTTGACCGGCGCCACTTGCGCGAAGCCGACCGAGCGCGCCCAAGCGTAAACCGCCGCGGTCTCGTAGCCCGTGTCGATGGCGAGCCGCGCCAGCCCCAGCTCCGCGCCGCCGGCATGCCGCCAGCTGCGGCCGAGCAAGTCGGTCAGCGCCTCCCAGCTCTCCGGGCGCGCCGGCCCGCCCTCGATCACGACATGATCGACGAGCCAGCTTTCCAGGCCCCGGCCCCAGGCCCAGACATCGACCTCGATCCGGTCCTTCTGCACGTCGGCGCCGGCGGTCAGGAACAGACCCTTGTGCGGCACCGTGCCCGCCGGCCAGTCCTCGCGCCGCTCGGCGATCCGCTGCCAGTCCGGCGCGTCGCCCGTCTCGATCCAGGTCTCCCCGAGCACCGTGTTGCGAAACACCCGCTCTGCCTCGTCGGACCCCGCCGCCGTCTCCTTGTCCCGCGCGATGTCGGCCCAGCTCTTCCACCCCGGCGGCGAATAGAGCGCCGAGAGATGGAACCCCACCGTCCGCGCATCGTGGGCCTCTGCGGTGGCCCGCCACTCACCTGCCGCCAGCATCGCCGTCTTGTGGTGCTCCTCGATCCGCTCCTCGCAGGCATCGCAGTGGTACGCCGCCGTCTCCGGTCTGCCCTTTTCCCAGCGCAGCCGCTCGAACCGCAGCCACTGCATCGCGCCGCAATGCGGGCACGGCACGAAGAAGCGGCGCTGGTCGGACGCCTCGTATTCGCGCTCGATCCGGCTGACGCCGCGGATCGTGGGCGTCGAGACCAGGAACACCTTGCGCCGGTGCGCGAAGGTCAGCGAGCGCGCCTCGGCGAGCGCGACCGGATCGCCTTCCTCGTCGGCCGAGGCCGGATAGGCGTCGACCTCGTCGAGGAAGACGTAGCGCGCCGGCATCGAGCGCAGCCCCACCGCCGAGTTCGCGCCGGTCAGCACCAGCACGCCGCCGGGGAAGTCCTTCGAGAGCTGCGTGTTGCCGCTGTCGCGCGCCCGCGCCGGACGGACGCGCTTTCTCAGCGCCGGGCTCTCCTCGATCAGCGGGTCGATCCGTTGGCGCGAGTTGCGCTTGGCCAGCTCCACCGTCGGCTGGACCGCCAGCATCGGCCCCGGCGCCTGGTGGATCACGAAGCCGATCCAGTTGTTGCCGGCTTCCGTCGCGCCGACCTGCGCGGCCTTCTGGAACACCACCCGCTGGGCTGGGTGACCGGGCGAGAGCGCGTCCATGATCGCCCGCATGTAGGGCGTGCGGTCCGTCCGGTAGCGGCCCGGCTCGGCGCTCGCCCGCGAGCTCAGCCAGCGATGCCGGTCGGCCCATTCCGAGACCGTGAGCCAGGGATCGGGCGTGAGCCCGCGGCTCCAGGCCCGCAGCAGCGCCTCGGCGCCCTCGAACCGTGCGGCCTCGTCAGAAAGCGATCCTTGGCTGGGCGAGTTCCTCGAGATGGGCGCGGACATGGGCCTCCAGAACCTTCTGCATGGCCGCCGTATCCGTTCCCAGTTCCGCCGCCATCAGCGCGGCCACCCGCGCCGGCCAGTTCACCCAGGCATCGCGCTCCTCGCGCGCGAGCCGGAACACCAGCGTCTCTGCCCGGGCGCGATCGACGAGCTCGCCCTTGAGCCTTTGCAGCCGGATGCGCCGCTCCTGCGCCTTCAGCACCTCATGCGCGATCTTCGCCTGCAGGAAGGTGGTGCCGCCGCCCGTCGCGGGGGCGGCGAGGCCCTGTTCCTTGAGAGTCTCGCCAACGGCGGACACCGCGGCTTCGGGCACCGGCTTCAGTTTAGGTTCATTCTTCGGCGCCTTCCTGGTCTTCGACGGGTCGGTCGCCTGCGCGCGCAGCCTGTCGGACGCCTCCGCGTCGATGCTGCCGTCCTCGTGCAGCACCAGCCGCCCCGTCGCCTTGGCCTTCTGGATCGCGCCGCGCGACAGTCCCACACGGGCAGCATACCGGCGCTCGCTCATGCCCTGCATGACGGGCTCCGATTATCATTCAAAGTCAGGTGTTTATCCGCTTGATAAGCGGGGCGTGTGGAGCAAACGTCCATCCCACGAGGACGATGCAACTCACCCGGAGCCAGCCATGACCCGCCTGATCCCCGAGACCACACCCCGGCATGAACTTCGCGCCGAGAAGGCCCGCCGCAACCGTGGTGAGACCGGTTCCGCCAACGGTTCGAGGAACCGGTCGAACGCGCTCGCCGCCTTCATCGGCAAGAAGGCCGAGATCGACGAGATGCTCGCCCGCCTGCAGGCGCTCAGCGACGAGCATTTCAACGTCGGCCCCGACGAGGTGAACTGGGGCCATGTCGGCAGTCTCGGCCACATCGCCGAGCGGCTGCGCGAGCTCTGCGCCTTCGCCTTCGGCGAGGACGCTCCCGACGCGTGACCGGCACCCCCCGCCGGAACTCCCGCCGCGCCGAGGCGCGGCCTGGGGTCGTGGAAGGGTCGCGATGGTCGCGGCCCCGATGAAGGAGACGACCCCATGACCCAGATCCAGCTTTCCGACGCCCAAGCCGTCATCCTCTCCACCGCCTGCGCGCGCGAGGACGGGTCCATCTTCCCCGTCACCGCCAGCCTCAAGGGCGGCGCCGTCGGCAATGTCTGCAAGAGCCTGCTGAAGCGCGGGCTGATCGAGGAGGTCCCGGCGACCGATCTCGAGACCGTCTGGCGGCACGACGAGGAGCGCGGCCCGATCACGCTGCGCGCCACCCCGCTCGCCTACAGCGCCCTCGGGATCACCGACTCGCAGGACGAGACTCCGGCGGACGCGCCGCCCACCCCGGTCCGGCGACGGAAAGGCACCAAACAGGAAATCCTCATCGAGATGCTCCGCGCCGAAGGCGGCGCGACCATCGACGAGATTGTCGAAGCCACCGGATGGAAGCCGCATACGGTTCGGGGCGCCATGTCGGGCGTCCTCAGGAAGAAGCTGGGCCTGACGATCACCTCCGAGAAGGTCGAGAGGCGCGGCAGGACCTACATGATCGTTGACGACTGACGCCGCACACCACGACGGACCCGATGCCGCCGTCCAACCCCGGGCGGCGGTTCTTCATTGCGCGCCCCGGATTCGGATCGCCTCGAACAGGCGACGCAGCAGGTAGCCGCGCGCCAGCGAGACGCCGACGAAGGCGAGGCCGATGGTCAGATGCTCCGCGAGGCCCGTCTCGATCCCGAACCACGGGAACACGACGATCTGCGTGGCGATGGCCAGAACGTAGCCGACGATGACGTTCGTTACCGCCTCGACCAGCGACATGGCGCGGCTCTGCTTCATCCTAGGCTCTCCAGAAACGCCGTCACGCCAGAAACGCCGTCACGAACTCCGCCGCGAGCGGCGGCACGATCGCATTGCCGTAGCCCCGCAAAAGCCCCATGCGGCCGGGTATCCCATCAGCCAGCGGGAATGTTCCGGGTTCAACGGGCCTCCACTTCCCATCCCTGCAGAGGAGCCAGTCCGGATCTCGCCAGACGCCGTCCGTCGCATCGGTCCCGCTGGGGTCGGCGCTTTCGACCAGTCGACCAGCTTCACCGTCCTGCGGCTTGCATCCGTGTTGCCCGCCGCGTTGTACGCTGCCGTCGCGGGCGAACCCGCCATCGCCGTTGGCCAGCCCGCCAGCCAGACCTGCCTGCCGAGCAGCGCATTGATCGGCACCGCCCGGCATTCCGATCCGTCCTTGTGATCCCGCGCCGAGGCTGTCGCCCAGCCCGCCCGGTTCCAGAGCGACGGCGCCGAAGAACAGTCGCTGGCGGATGTGCGGCGCGCCAATGCCCGCAGCCGGCAGATCGGCCGCCGCGACGGCGTAAGATGCCGCTTCCAGGTCTGCCGCCAGAGCGTCGAACCACGCCCAGCCAGCCGAACCTTCAGCTGCCGTTCGAGCCGTGCCGCCAACCTTTCCGAGCACCGCCGCGCTCGCGACCTGCTCGCCGAAGACGAGCTTCGGTCGGCAGGCGGCGACGAGCCGCAGGAAGGCTGGCGCGAGATGGCGGTCATCGTCCTGTCCCTTGCGCTGCCCGGCCTGGCTGAAAGGCTGGCAGGGTGGCGATCCGGTCCAGACGGACAGGTCCTCCGCGACGCCCGCGAGGCGCAGCGCATAGGGCCAGCCGCCGATCCCGGCGAAGAAATGACATTGCGTGAAGCCGTGCAGGTCCGGGGGCTCCACCTCGAGAATGGACCGGTCGTCCACCTCACCGTCCGGCAGCAACCCGGCCGCGATCAGCTCCCGCAGCCATGCGCAGGCCGCGGGATCGGCATCGTTGTAGTAGACGGCCATCAGGCAGGGGCATCGGCCCCAGTGGCGGCGGTATCGCCCAGCCGCTCGGCCTTCACCTCAGCGAAGGTCCGGCCGTCGCCGTCGAGGATCGCGTCCTTGCCGGTTTCGGCCTGCCAGCGCTCCACGGCGACGTCGACATAGGCCGGGCTGATTTCCATCGCGAAGACGCGGCGGCCGTTGGCCTCGCCCGCCATGATCTGCGAGCCGGAGCCCGAGAATGGCTCGTAGCAGAGCCCGCCGCGCGCGACGTGCTGGCGCATGGGGATCCCGAAGGCGTCGAGCGGCTTCGGCGTCGGATGATCCGGGCGCTCGTCCCTGGCAAAGCTCGGCATTTCCCAGGTCGAAGGAAGCGTTTCCTCGGCCACCTTCGGCGGGCGGTTCGGGCGGCGCCAGCCCATGAAGCAGGGCTCGTGCTTCCAGAGGTAATGCGACCGGGTGAGAACCCCGCGGTCCTTCACCCAGATGATCTGCTGGTGCACGAAGGCGCCCGCCCTTTCCCAGCACTCTTCCAGCATCGCCTGGCGGCGCGAGGCGTGCCAGCAATACCAGGCGGCATCCTCGGTGATCGCCTCGGCGACAGCGGCGGCGATGAAACCGTCGTAGAGCTCCGCGCCCTGCGAGCTGTCGTCCCAGGTCGTGCCGTAGGAGGCCGACCAGTCCTTGTTGCGGGTCGGGTGGTTCGAGCCGTCGTAATCGACGAGGTACGGCGGATCGGTCGCGAACAGCACCGCGCGTTCGCCGTTCATCAGGCGGCGGACGTCCTCATGGTTGGTCGAGTCCCCGCAGAGCAGGCGATGATCACCGAGGATCCACAGGTCGCCCATCCGCGATGCGGGATTACGCGGCGGCTCGGGGATGGTCACCGGAGGCACCGAGCCCCCGGCGCCGCCTTCTTCTTCACCGACCCCGTCCGGATCGAAGGCCAGCAGCTTGTCGAGTTCGCCATCCGAGAAACCGACCAGCGACAGGTCGAAATCGTCAGCGAGCAGATCCTGCAGTTCCGCCGAAAGAACGGCTTCGTTCCAGTCGCCGAGTTCCGTGAGCTTGTTGTCGGCCAGACGATAGGCCCGCCGCTGCGCCTCGGTCAGATGCCCCAGCACGATCACCGGTGCCTCGGTCAGCCCGAGCTGCGTCGCGGCCAGCACCCGGCCATGGCCCGCGATCAGCTCGCCGTCCTCGCCCACGAGGCAAGGCACGGTCCAGCCGAACTCGGCCATGCTGGCGGCGATCTTCGCCACCTGGTCGGACCCGTGCACCTTCGCGTTTTTGGCGTAGGGCTGGAGCTTTGACAGCGGCCACATCTCGATCCGCTCGGGGGCGAAGCTCAGCGTCATGGGCGGTGTTCCGTGAATGGTGGTGGATTCCGGCAAAGCGGAGTCCACCGGCTTGCGTGCTGGACTCCGGCATCCACGGGGTATCCACCCCGCGCGGCCGGTCATGTATTTGATGTTACGACGATTTTTCGACGCCGAGGGTGGATCCGGATTCCGGGTGGCTTCCCAAAAATCCGGCCCTGTCGCTGGCGAAATCCCGCGCCAAGCCCGCCAGCATACGATCTCGGCCCGAAAGGAACCGTTGTTTCAAAGGGTTAGACGACGATGTGCTGCCGCAGCCAGTCCGCGAGACCGACCTCGTCCATCCTGCCGGCGGCAAGCGCCATCATGGCGGCGTATTTTTCCTCGGGCGACGCCACCAGATCGGCGCCGTTCAGCCGCAGGAAGAGCCGCATCACCACCAGCGCCGTGCGCTTGTTGCCATCCACGAAGGGATGATTGCGGGCGATGCCGAACCCGTAGGCCGCGGCGAGCTCGGCCAGGTCCGGCGCCGGGTCGGCATAGGCCAGCCTGTCCTTCGGACGCTGCAAGGCCGAAGCGAGCGCCCCGCGACCCCTGATACCCGGCCTGCCACCGTGTTCGGCAAGCTGCCGGTTGTGGATGGCCTCGACCACGTCGGGGCGCACCCATGCGATCCGATCGCTCATTCAGCGAGCTTCTTCAGCACGTCGCGATCCTCGCGCATGATCTCTTCGGCGAGATCCATCTGTGCCGCGAACTCCGGGTCGTAGGGCGTCAGCTCGATCCCGTTCGGCGTTTCCACAGCATAGAGACGGTCGCCCTTGCCGACGCGAAGCTTCGCCAGAAGCTCCTTCGGCAAGACGACCCCCACGGAATTTCCGATGCTGGTGAGCTTCAGGCTGGACATGGCGGCGCCTCCGTGAACACCCGCGTTATAATATGCGTTATAACGCCGCCTTTCAAGGCGTCCCCGCGCGCGCCTCTCCCGAGGATACCCGTTTTCTACCCCGGGAGAGGCGTTTTCGTCCCGTCGAAATGTGTCCGCCGCACATCTTTCCCGCTCTTGCGCTCCATCACGCGCCGCGGGCCAGCTCGATCACCTTCCGCTTCGACAGGTTGCGGTTGAACCGCCGCCGGTTGAGCCTCAGCGCGATGACGCAGAGCCCGTAGAGCCAGTGCTGGTGGGCGGCCGAGCGCTGCAGCCCGACCGTCCAGCAGATGGTTTTCCACCGCTCCCCGTAAGCGCGCATCCAGATGATCCTGCCGTCTACGGGATCGAGGCCCACCGTCCAGGAGAGCGTCTCCTCCATCCGGCTGATCGCCTGCGGCGAGGGCAGCACGCGCATGGGCCTTGGCTCCTGGCCCACCTTGTCGCCGAAGGAATGGATGATCTCGGGCCAGGTGCTGAAGTAGCCTTGCCGGCGCGGCTCCGGCAGGCGCTTGAGCACCCAGGCGGCCTCGGCCAGGCGGGCCTCGACGAGAGACGGGGTCCACTTATCCATGGCACCCTCCATCGTCGGCAGCACGCGGTCCGTAGAGCCGTTCGCCCAACTGGCGAACGAGCTCCCGTTCAGGCCAGCTCAACCGGTCATCATCCACTGACACCGCCAGCACTCCCTGCTCCTGCCAACCCTCGCGCTTCACCTGCTCGGGGTCGCGACGACGGCCACCGTAGCCCTTGGGATGCCACCTCATGCGACACCTCCATTCGTCTCGATCGCCCAAACGAGGATCGCGATGGCATCGGCCTCGTTATCGTCGGCGGGGCTGAAGCCCCGGGCACGCGCAGACGCGATCATTGCCTCCTTCGGCGCGTTGCCCTTGCCGGTGGCGTGCCGCTTGATCGTGCCGACGGGAACGCCCTCGTAAGGCACGCCGCGCAGTTCCGCCCATGCGGTCAGCGTAGCCATCAGCCCGCCATGGACATGGGCCGCGTCCGTACCGGCATGGCGGCGCACCTCCTCGAACCAAATGGCGGCGATTGGGCCGGACAAGCGGTCGATCTCGGTGAGCCAGTTGGTGAAGCGCAGGTAGCGCATGCCGCCGCCATCATAGCGGCCTGGCCTGAAGCTCGCGGTCCCGCTGGTGATCAGCCCTTCGGCCGAGCGCAGCGCCCAGCCGGTGCTGGTGCCGAGATCCAGCGCGAGAATGCAGCGGTCGAGAGCGCCGGCGGCCATGGAAGGCGCCGGAGCGATGTGTGGGGAGCGGTCCATGACGACCTCCTCTTCGAGTGATCGGCCAAGGCCCACGCCTGCCTGGATCGAAGGCAGCACGCGCGCCCGGACCGGGATCGCGAGATCGGGTCAGGGTCATGGTCGGGGCGTGGTGAGCGCCCAAGGCTTTCTTCAACGGCTTCAGTCCCTCCGCTTGAAGGAAGTGGGGCTGTAAGCCATTGAGAGAAAGGCATTTCATATCTTCTTTCAATATTTCAGTTTCTTCAATGGGTATGTGTGGCATACCCCTCCTCTCCCACGCGCGAGGGTCTTTGCGTGAAATATTGAAAGAAGTCCCTCTCGCCGGATTTTTCGCGTCACGACAGGGGCTTGGGCGGAAACTTCCTTCAAGTGAAGGATGGGGCGTCTTGAAGGAAGCATCGCGCCGGCCCTCACCGCAGCGCCCGGAAGCGCATGGCCTTCCGGCCCCCGGTCTCCTGCTCGACCGTGACGATGTCGCCGCTCTCGACCAGCGTGAGCAGGATGTCGTCGCGGTCGCGCGCCCGGAGCCATTGCGAGGCGCGGGTGAGTTCGGACTTGGTCATCCCCGCCGCCCCAGCCTTGCGGATGATCTCGCGCAGGCGCTTCAGATGCGCCTCGGTCTCGGTGTCGGCGACATGGCGCTCGACCGCGTCGATGGTGCGCCGGGCGAAGTGGCGCACGAACTCGATCGCCCAGACGGCGTCTTCCATCCGAATGACGGGCCGGACCGCATCCCGCCCCACGGCCAGGACGAGCGCGACCTTGGCCGCGTTCTCCGCGATCCGCGCGAGGATCGGGGTCTGGAACGTGCCGGCCGCGGCCCTGAGCTTGGCCGTGATCTCGTCGCCGAGCGTATCGAAGCGCGCTCGCGCGTCCTCGTGCATCGGCACGGTCATCGGCTCCACCGCGGTCTCGGGACCGGCCGTCCGCCCGGTGAGGTTCCCGCCCCCTGTGCCGCCCGCAATGCGCTGGAGCCCCTCGATCAGCGCCGGCGGCGAGGGCTGCAAGCGCGCCGCGCGGTTCTCGTCGGGGTAGTCCTCCTCGGTCGCAAGGATGATGAACCGGGCGAGCGAGCCGTCGACGACATTGGCGCCCTGAAGCGCCCCCCAGAAATGCAGCGGCGTCGTCGTGCCATAGACGCAGAGGCAGGGCTGGACGATGTCGCGCCGCTCGTTCGAGCCGTCCCGGTTGGCGTATTCCGCACCGAGGAACACGCCGCTCGCCGCGCTGTAGAGCTCCGTCATGTTATCGAGGATTTCGGTGACGTGGCGCGGGCTGCGTTTGCGGTCGGCCGCGGCCGAGAGGAACATCCCGAACTCGTCGAGCTGGAACAGGATCGCCGGCTGGCGGTGGAGCGCGGTCAGCAGCCCCGCGCCCGAGGCGATCTTGTTGCCGCCGAGGTGATGCGCGAGCCCCGCCTCGAAGAAGAGACGGTTCACCACCTCGCGGGCATGGTTCTTGCCCGAGCCGCTGTCGGCGATGCCGACGATGTAGAGGTTGGTGCGCAGGTCTGACTCGGTGCGGTAGCGCCGCCCCATCAGTGCGCCGAGGGCGCAGAGGCTCGCGCCCACCGCGAGAAGCGGCTGCGGTCTGCGCGCCGTCTCGATCATGTAGCGCGCGAGATCGCCCACGAGCCCGCCCGGGATCGTCAGTGTGAAGGACGGTGCCGGCGGGAGGATCGGCGGCGGGGCTTCGGGCTGGGCGAGCCGCGCGAGGAGGCCGGCCGCGGGATGCTCGTCGGCCGCACACGCCTTCTGACTGCCGTCGAGCAGCAGGTCGGGGTCGGGACGCCAGCCCTTCTCCATGGCGAGGTGATAGATCGTGCCGGCGCCGATCCGCGCGGGCCTGAAGCTCGCCCAAGCCTTCGCCGTCGCGGCCGGGTCGTTCTTGGCCGCCTGCGCCGACCATTCGGTGAAGAGCGTCGCGCCCTCATCGCCCAAGGCACCCTTCAGTGCCATGCCGATGCGCATCCAGCTGTCGTAATCGAGCTCGGCGTTGGGCAGCCAGGCGAGCGCGCTTCGGATCGCGGCCTGCGTGCCGGCCTGCGCGTGACCCGGCAGACACTGCTGGGCCGCCACGTTCGCCCCCTTCGCGCCGAGGCTCTTCGGGCGCAGCTCGGGCGGGATCAGCGCCAACGCCTCGTCGAGGAAGGCCGCTGCCTGTTCGGCGTCGATTTCGGGCAGGCTCTCGATGTCGAGATCCGCGAGCCCCTCCTCCGGCCAGGCGTAGGGCCGGCCGGTGTCGGGATGCTTGGCATAGGCCACGAACTGCTGTCCGAGGCAGAGCATCTCGAGCGGCGCGCGCCGGATCCCGGCGAATGGCTGGGTCGTCCGATAGACGAGGAGCCGCTTCGGCGCCTTTCCGATCCTGAGCGCCGGCGTATCGCCCAGCCGTTCGCGGGCCAGCCGCTCGATGCGCAGCGCGAGATCACCATCCTCGGCGATGTCGATGTCGAGTGCTGCGACCGCACCCCCGACGATCCCGACCCCACAGTCGGGCCAGGTCGACCAGGTCGCGACCTCGATCTCGGTCGTGGCGCGGCTGGCATGCCGGTTCCACTGCGGGTAGTCGTGCCAGGCCGCACGGGCGAACTGGCCGGGTTTCTTGGTGCCGGGCGCGATCGGCAGGATCGCGTAGCCGTTGGTCACGAGCCGCGCGCCCACGCGCGCCATCCACGAGGTGTCCGCCATCAGAAGGGCACCTCCGGGATCATGCCATCGAGCCGCGCGCGGTCCTTCGCCGCCTGGTCGCGTAGGTGGTCGCAGTAGCCAGTGACGATCACCTCGACGAAGGCGTCCCACTCATCCTCGGTGAGCAGGGCAAGATCGGTCCGGCCGAGGCTGTCGAGATAGGCGCCGCCGGCCTTGCCGCCCTCGACCATGGCCGCCGTCTCATTGGGGGTCGGATCGATCATGCCCGACCTCCGGTGGCAGATGTCCTGGCAAGCCCGGCTGCAGAGGTCTCGGCGGCTCGTGTCGCGTCGCGGGTCGGAGACGGCAAAGCGCGCGTCGAACCAGCCCCAGCCGCGGGGTTCTCGATGGCAGACGGCGCAGAGCCCGGCACGGACGTAAGGCATGGGGCGAACCTGTAGGCGGTGATTTCGGTGAAGCGGCCCGCGGGGCGGACGGCGATCTCGGTGGGGCGGCGGAGCCGGTCCGCGAGGATGAGCGCCTCGTCGACGGACGCAGGGATCTCCAGCTCGGGCGCCCGCTCGCGCCACCAGCTCGCGGCCTTCCGGCGCGGATAGCCCTCGTGCTCGAAGCAGACCCATTCCGTGTGGAAGGCGAACCCGCAGCGGTAGGTGACCTTGAGCGAGACCCGCCCGCCGCGCTTCTCGTGGCGGCTGTAGGTGACGTCGGTGACGCCGACCCATTGCGGTTTGCCGGTCGACAGCACCTCCAGCGTCGAGGCGGTCGGCTCGAGCTTCACCTCGCGGCCGGGGAACTCGAAGCCGCAACCGGGGCATTCGAGAGCCGCCGCAGCCACGATGGTCCCGCATTTCGGGCAGATCTTCGTGGGCGGCGGCCCGTCGCCCGGACCGCCCGGCCGTTTGGGGCGCACCAGATCGATGGGGCCATGTCGGCGGACATTGCCCGCGAAGTCGAGAACGAGGCAGTTCTCCTTGCCCGCGGCGAGCCGTGTGCCCCGACCGGCCATCTGGACATAGAGCCCCGCCGACTTCGTGGGCCGCAGCATGGCGATCAGGTCCACGGCCGGCGCGTTGAAACCCGTCGTCAGCACGCCCATGGAGGCCAGCGCCCGAATCTCGCCGCGCTTGAAGGCGGCGATGATCGCGTCACGCTCGTCCTTCGGCGTCTTGCCGAAGATCGTCGCGCAGCTGACCCCGCGGCGGCGGAACTCCTCGGCGACATGGGTGGCGTGGCGGACACCCGAGCAGAAGGCGAGCCAGGACCGCCGCGTCTCGCCATGGGCGATGACCTCGTCCACGGCCGCGCGCGTGATCGCGTCCTGGTCGACCGCGTCCTCGAGATCGCGCGCGATGAACTCGCCACCGCGCGATCCCACGCCGGTCACGTCGAGGCGGGTCTTGGTCTGCTTCGAGATGAGCGGGGAGAGATAGCCCTGATCGATCAGGTCCCGGACCGACACCTCGTAGGCGATGTCGGTGAAGAGCGCGTTCTCGCCCTCGTGCAGCATCCCGCTGTCGAGCCGGAACGGCGTCGCCGTCAGACCGATCACCTTGAGCGCGGGGTTGATCGCCTGCAGATCGTTGAGGAAGCGGCGATACATGGTGTTCGACCGGCCCGGAATGAGATGGGCCTCGTCGATCAGCACCAGATCGGCATGGCCGATACGCGTCGCCTTGTCGTGGATCGACTGGATGCCGGCGAAGAGGATCCGGGCCCGCGCATCGCGGCGGCCGAGTCCGGCCGAGTAGATGCCAGCCGGTGCCTCGGGCCAGAGCCCCAGCATCTCGGCATGGTTCTGCGCGATCAGCTCGCGGACGTGGGTGACGACCAGCACGCGCTGGTCGGGCCAGGCCTTGAGTACGCCCTCGATGAAGGCGGCCATGACGAGGCTCTTGCCGCCGGCGGTGGGGATCACGACGAGCGGGTTGCCGCTCTCCTTCTCGAAATAGCCGTAGATCGAGGCGATCGCGGCCTGCTGGTAGGGGCGCAGGGTCAGCATGCGGCGGCCTCCTCTTCGCGGGCGTCGTTGGTCCAGGCCGAGCCGTCGCGCATGCGGTAGGAGACGAAGTCCTCGCCTGCGTCGGTCACCTCGCCGGGGACGAGATCGGGGATGAAAAGGTGCCGCGGGCAGGCGCGGCGCTGGTCCGCCGGGTCGAGCAGCCGGTCGTGGCGCGCGCAGTGCCAGCCGCCCACATCCCTGTTGGTCGCGCTTCCGGACGAAGAACCGGCGCCCGCTTCTTCTGGAAGCGCTTCGATGGGCGTCGAATGCAGGCAGGACCGGCAGGTGACGGCCGCGGCCCCCTCGCCGTGGCAGAGCTCGTGGTGGTCGCAGAAGCGGCATTCAAACCAGGCGGGATCCGCGCTGATCCGCTCGGGCGGATGCTGGGCGAAGATGATCCGCCGCGCCTTTTCCAGCAGGCGCTCGCCCATCTCGGGGTCGGCCGGCACGCGCTCGATGTGCAGCGCGTCGGTGTCCTTGCAGACCGCGACGTAGAGCGCCCGCGTGATGCCGGTCAGGTGCATGTAGACCTGCATCTGCGCCGCGTGCTGGGGCTTGGCGAGCGCGACGCCCTTGGCGACCAGCTCGGCGAAGCTCTTCGCGGAATGCGTCTTGAACTCGACGACGTGCCAGGTCTTCGGCGCCTCGAGCAGGCCGAGGGCGACGGCGTCGAGCGAGCCGCCGAAGTGACCGCCATGGGCTTCGACGCGGAACTGCCGTCCGGTCTCGGGATCGACCTCCAGCACCGTGGCGCCGGTGGCGCGCAGATCGCGGACGAGCCGGGACTCCTCCAGCTGGCCGGTCTCGAACAGCCGCAGGATGCGGCCCGTGTGCCGCGCGGGCGTTGCCCAGCGGAAGTCGTACCAGAGCGCACGGGCGCAGGACTTGCCGATCAGCGAGGCGCCGAGGTGGTCGCGGAAGCCGTCGCCCTGCCGGGCCTCGTAGGAGGCGTAGATCGCGGAAAGGGTCGGCGTCGGGGGTTCGGGAAGCTCGGCCATCAGCATGCCTCCTCCCGCTCGAGCCGTGCCCGCGCCTCCGCCAGCACCGCGGTCCAGGCGGCGCTATCATGGCGTTCGCGCAGGACGGCGATGATCGTGTCCTTTAGCCGTTCGCGCCGGCGGCGGCCGCCCTGACGGGCGACGATCTCGGCGCGCTCGCGGTTGAGGTGGCGCAGCGCCGTGCGCGCGCGGTGAAACCAGTCGGGGTCGATCGGCCTGGCCGTGCGTTGCCGCGCCAGATCGGCCGTCGCGATCTGCGTGCGGATCTTCGCGATGGCGTCCTCGATCTCGATCAGGCGCCTTGTGTCGTCAGGCAAGCCGGGGGTGTTCGCGGCCGCGCTGGCCGCGTCGGTAGTGTTGGTCATGGTCTGTCTCTCGGGTCTGGCGATGTGCGGGCCGCGAGCCGTGTCTCAGCTCGCGGCGGCCGAGGGCGTCAGCTCTTGCGGTTCCAGGGCGCGGTGGCCGGGCGGGCGGGTGCCGACTGGGCGGGCGCGCTGGCCGGCTGCGTGGCGGCGGGCTTGGGCGGGGCCGCCTGCGCCGGGGTTTCCGGGACCATGTAGCGGATCGTGTTGCGCTCGCCATAACCGTTCTTCGGGGGCTTCACGCCGACCTGGATCGTCATCGGGATCAGGTGCAGCTCCTCGCTGTCGTTCACCTGAAGCTTGCCCGTGGCGTGGCAGATCGCCGACAGCGTGCGCTGCGCGATCTCGACCGTGGTGGGGTTGGCGTTCACCAGGTTCAGCTGGTCGAAGATCTTGCGCCCTTTGTGCGGCCCCTCGAGGATGTCGAGCATCAGCCAGAGATACTGCCCCATCCCGTTCTTGGTGACGCGCATCTCGCTCTCGACGATCTGGGCGCGGTACCTGCCGGCGGGCAGGATCTCGTAGGCGGTGGCGGGCTCGATGCCGGTGGCGTCAAAGGCGGTGTCAAAACGTGCCATGGTTCTGTTCCTTGTCTGTCTGGATCATTCGGTGGCCGGCGCGGCCGGAGCGGGTGGGGAAGCCTCGGCGGAACCGCCCTCCATGGCGGCGACGAAGGCCGACCACTCGAGAGGCAGGGTTTCCGGCAGGCCGTAGCGGTTCTTGGCGAGGAAGGCGGGACGCTCCTCGGTGTGCATGACGCGCGCACCGGACCCGAGCGCCCGGGTCACCTTCTTGTTGAAGCCGACGTCGGACTTGCTGACCGAGATCCGGTAGTTCGCGAAGAGCACGACGTCCGAGTGCTCCTGCAAGAGCGCCGAGGCGCGCGCCTGCAGCTTGATCACGTAGCGGTCGTAGGGCTCGTGCTCGGGGCTGTCGAAGCGCCTGACGTCGGTGTGGGCGATCTGGATGACCGCCATGCCATTGCGGTCGCGGAGCGCGTTCAGCCGGTCGATGTACTCGCGCCAGATGGTCAGCGCCTCGGCGTAGCCCTTGCCGAAGCCGGGGCTTTCGATCGACTGCCAGCCGTTGCGCCGGCAGGCCTCGGCCCAGATCAGCGGCTCCAGCCAGTCCACGCTGTCGACCACCACCGTGGAATAGCTATGGTCCTCCTCGAGCAGGGCGTCCAGCGCCTCGGCGACCTCGGCATAGCTCGTCGCCAGCGGGAAATGCGGCACCTGCAGCTTGCCGAGACCATCCTCGGTGAGGACGAACACCGGCGCGTCGGCCGACGCGGCGAAGGTGGACTTGCCGATGCCGGCGACGCCGTGAATGAGCACGCGCGGCGGGCGCAGAACCGACGAGGTTTGCAGGGATGCAAGCGAGATGGCCATCAGCGCGCCTCCTCGCCGATGAGCAGCCGGAACTTCGGCTTGCCCGCCCGCACCGTGCGCGCGGGCTCGAACTCTTGGCGGAGGTCCTTGGGCCAGGCGGTGTATTTGCGCTCGGGTACGCTCAACACAATGCCGACGTAGTCGGCGGGGTTGGCGCCATCGGCCCCGATGCGCTCGACCAGACCGGCGAGCAACGCCTGGTCCCAATCGACGCGCTTGGGCAGCTCCGCGACCACCGTGACCGGGCCGTCCTGGAAACGCACGGTGCCGGTGTCCCTGCCTTCCGCACGGCGGGCGGCCTGTGCCCGGTCGCCGTATTTCAGGGCGATCGCGCCATCGAGCCAGTCGCAGAGGGTCTTCGCAGAGCGCAGCCGCTCGTCGGCGTCATGTTTCAGGAGCGCCAGCTGATCGCCCGGCAGCGCGGCGATCTCGCCCACCGGCAGGGTGGGAAGGTCGTCGAGGGTGATGCGGTTGGAAATCGTCATGGCCGCCCCCTCACGCCAGTTTCGCGGTGGGCTTGTCGGCCGTGCTCGAGCAGTGCCGGTTGGCCTCGTAGGCCTCGACATCCTCGAGCCGGTACACGACCCGGCCCCCGATCTTGATGAAGGCGGGACCTTCGCCGCTCCAACGCCAGCGCTCCAGCGTGCGCGGGCTGATCTTCCATCGAGCCGCCAGCTCGACCTGGTTGAGATGTGTGACTGACATCGTCGTCTCCTTCGCGATTAGCCGAATGCCTGCGAAGGAGACTGGGGCATGCGCGGGGAGGAGATGGGGAGGTCAGAGGGAGCGGGAACGGGAGGAATGCGGCTTGAGGCGCCCGAAAACGAAAACGGCCGCCCCGAAGGGCGGCCGGATCGCCGGGATTGTGCGGCGTCAGACTTCGAGCCAGCAGTTGGAGCCGCTTTCCCGAATGACCTCCCGCCATGTCGGGTGGCCCCCGAAGAGGTCCTTCAATCTCTTCACCGAAGGCCCGCATTCGGCTTCCTCGAGAATGCGTGCAACCGGCAGGACCGGGTCGCCGTCAAGCCAGGCCTCGGCCAGCATGGCGACGGCGATCTTCTGCTTGCCGCCGGTGAACTCGTGCCATTTGCCGTGGACAATCAGCACACCGCCATCGCCGGAGACCCAGACGGGCCCCTGGTGCGACGGGCCCTTGAGCAGCCGTGCCGCAAGGATTTCGGGGGCGACCGCAAGCCCGTCCTCGTGTTCGACCACATCCTCCAGCGCGACGAGCTCGTGACCCCGGATGAACGGAACGGGCATTCGTCCCGGCGGGTCGAGAACGATGACCACGCGAAGACCGTCGGATGGCCGACGCTGGACGAGTTCGCGAAAGGCCGCGAAACCCTCCGGCCTGGTCAGCCCCCGCGCCACCCATATCCCCACCCGAGCGGCACGCCTTGGCAGCCGCGCCGTCCCGAAATCCAGCGCCGCGTCGTCGAGATACGGCACCGGGTCATTTCCGAGCGAACAATCGAGCTTGGCGACAACTCGCCGAGCTCCTGCCGCCATGTCCAACGCATGGACGCGGCGGCGCTCGCTCGTGCGCTCGTCCTGCCAGGCCCAATTGCCCAGGTGACCCGCACGCCCGGTGAGCGGGTGGGTGATCACCGCCACGGGCGTGTCGTCAAGATCGTCCGACGCGACGATGCATGTGCTGCTGCCATGCGGCACGAGCAGCCCCGCTTCCATCAGCGCCTCGCCCGCGCCGCCCATCTGCGCCAGCGCGAAGGCCGAGACCCGCGCGCCGCGGGTCCCGGCGATGGACGAGAGCAGCCGACGGGCGGCGCGATCAATCCTCGAAGAGTTGCGGGTCATCGACGAGGATCCCCCAGCGCCGCAGGTATTTCTCGCCGATCAGCTGTTCGGTCGCGGTCCGATCCTTCAGATCGCAGCCATGCGGCCAGGTGACGGTGAAGCTCAGCGTCCGTCGCCGTCCGCTCCCCGGGCGCCGGGCGAGCTTCACGGCGATCCTCGCGCGCGTGGCGACGTAGGCGTCGCTCAGCGGCGTGCGATCACCGAAGCGCTCCTCCGCCTTCATCCAGATCGTCTCGTCTGCGCGCGCGGGTTTCTCCAGCGTCACCCTGAAATCGCTGTCGTCGATCGGCATCACGCGCAGCTCACGCACCTCGACCGCCTCGATCCCGTCCTCCGGATCGACGGGGAATTCGTGGTGCGAGAGCAGAACGGACAGGTCATAACACCGCAGCGGCAGGCGGTTTTCCTCGAACGCGATCCCAAGGAGATGCGTGACCGTCGCCTTGACGATCTCGCTGCGCGTCGCCCTGTCGCCGGCGACAACCTCGATGCCGCCGGTTGCCGCTTCATAGGTCACCGCGGCCTCGAACACCGGACGATAGGCCTGCCGGACAAGCGACCCCTTGTCGTCGAAGCGGAGCAGATCGTCGGGCCGTCCCTCGCGGTAGATCGTCACCTGCACCAGGTCGCATTCGTCGCCTTCGAGGGTCGTGCGCACGCGGTCGAAGATGTCCACATGGACATGCGTGGCGCCCGAGAATGCCTTGAGCGCTGAGACGAACGCCTCGATCGCGCCCTCCTCGCGCCGCACGGCGCGGCCGGCTTCCGTCATGAAGCCTGCCCACATCCGTCCGCGCCGGCGGTCCTCCGTGAAGCGGACCTCCTCGGCATGGCGAAAACGCTCCGGCGCATTCAGGAACATCCAGAGCGCTCGGGCATGGGCATTCGAGAGCCCGTCGAGCACGGCGGGGTTCTCGGCAACACTGTAGATGGCCGCCTGCCCCGCCTCGTCCGCCAGGGCGTTCACACGCTCGGCATCGTTCGAGATGCGGTCCCGCTGGGACCGGGTCATCTCCTCGATGGCGCCAAGCAACGGCCTCGGGAGCTCCGTCTCGGGCAGGCTCCAGTCGAAGCCGGCGGGAAGGCCGATTTCCGGCCGGTCGAAATAGTCGCGCAGCGCCTCACCCGGCGTCTTGCGAAGGAAAGTGGAAAGTGCGGTCACCGGGTTCTCCTTTCTGGCGATTCCATTGTCGGCTGATCTGCTAATCAGCGTATATCGCACCAGAAGGGAGTCAATCGCAAAAATACGCGCCACCGCGGATTGGCGTATATCAGTCGAAAAGCGACGGCTGGCCCTGCACCGTCGTGATCAGGTTGAGCTTAAGCAGCCGCACGCGCGCCGCCTCCTCGGAGACCGCGAACTGCGCCATCACCCTTCGGATCAGCTCCGCGGCGTGTTCGGAGGCCACGTGGATGTTGCCGTGCAGCTCGCGCGGCGCGCAGTAGTCGGAAACCAGGCGCCGCAACGGCGTGGCCGGCATCAGGATCGCGCCGCTGATGTATCCGGCCTGCCATTCCATCCAGTCGGTCTGCGGTGCGCCGAGAATGTTGTCGCGCCTGGAGATGGCCTTGTTGGCGTTCGGGTCGCGGTCTAGCAGGTCGCCGGTCGCGAACTTCTCGGCCCAGAGCGGCCCGTGGAATTTCACGTGGCCGAATTCGTGGGTGAGCGTCGTTCTGAAGCGGTTCTCGCGCCGATCATCGGCCGAGATGCGTTCCGAGATCGCCACTCTCGGCATCCGGTCGGCGAAGAATTCGGTCACCCCTTCGACATCGTCGCCGTAGCCGGAAAGGTCGGCATAGGTGTCGAGATCCTCGACATGCGCCTCGACGAGCACAGTCAGGTCATCGGTGCTGACCGGATAGGCGACCCTCTTCTTGTGGGAGAGCAGGAACTCCTGGATCAGCCGTTCGCATTCGGCGTCGAGCTCGCGTGCTTCAAAGTAGGGGCGCCGCGGAAAGCGCCCGGTGTTGTCCGGGATCATCCGCACCATGGCCCCGCCCTCACTCCTTAAGCGTCTTCCTGAAGTTCGCGAAGGCCCTGACCACCTTCTCGGGATCCGACGCTTCCCGGCGCAGGTCGTCCGGCAGCCGCCCCGCGAGCGCGAAGAGGTAGTCCTCCGGTATGTTCAGGATGCCGGAAAACTGCCGAATCAGGTGGCTGGAGCTGGGGCTGCGGCGGTCATGCTCGATGTCGTTGAGGTACTGCGGGGAGATAGACCCGCCCCCCTCTTCCTTCATCACCCGCGCAGCGAGCTCCTTCTGGCTCATGCCAGCCGCCTTGCGCGCCTGCGCGATAGCGCGCCCGAAGGTCATCCCGTCGCTGGACATGGCCGGATCATCGCTGCATTCCCCTGTCAATCCGCTTGTTCGCGGATAGGCGAATTGTTACCCATGAATGCGGAGAGAAGCAACTTCGCAGAGAATCAACCTCTCGGTGCGTAATTGTCCAAGGGGGGGCAATGAGCTGCAGAACAGCCGACTTTTTGCTCAGCACTCGCAGACGATCCGTAGGCGCGCCGCCATTCATCGGATTGCTGCCATTGGAGGATGGGGCATTCAAGCGAGCACTTGATGAGGCGCGGCAATTTCTGGACCGTCGAGCGGATCGGATCGACGCGTTCTTTCGAAAGTTTCCCAACTTGGCGACCTGGTTGGTGACGCACTCCCTGAGCGAAGGCTATGGCGACGATGGACATGCGGTCTATCCGCACATCGAAAATACGCTCTGCGTACCTTTGCAATACCAGCAGCATCGGAAAGCTTTGTTCAATTCCTTCTGCACGACATGCGAGCGGTTCGGCCTGCCCACGCGGGGCTTTGAACGCGATGTCGACGTCTACCTTCTTCATGCCGGCGTCAGTCAGGCACAACTTCCGCACTTGGTTGACGCATTCTTGAGGCAGGAGAAAGCTTTCGGCCCGCCACCAACCGAGTCGACAGCAGAGCTGAATCGTTGGGAGGACGACGCCCTCTATTTTCTCCCTCCGTCGGTCAACGTGCTTCGCCGAGCAATCCTTTGGGATGAAACCGCTTGGCATGCCGCTTTGTTCGCGCGGTTACGCCAAGACCCAGAGGGCTTTGTTCCTGCGATAGAATTCGAGAGGCAGTTCAAGGCAGTTCTTGAAGAACGGTTGAAGGAGACGAATTCGGCACCAAGCCGGCGAGGAAGAGAGGCGCTCGCACCGCGACCGAAGCTGCATTGGCAGTCCGGTGGGCTTGTATTGCGGCTGCCCCGAACCGAGGGACGTATTCGCCTTTGTTTCGATGGCGCGCAACGTCCTCTGCGGTTACGTGGCGGTGAAGACTGGCCACTCCCGCAGCCGTGGCCAAGTGAGATACGTTGGGAAATCTCCGGGCAGACAGGTCAGCTTGAGTTCCTCGCGCGCGGAGGTTGCGCGGTTTTCGACAGGATCACCGGCCATTATCTGCGCGAGATCCCGCGCGGCGCAGGCGACGTCGAAATCGACTCAAGAGACATCATAATCCTGGCGCGCGAGCCCTTTTCGGTAGCTGGAGAAGCCGCTTTTGAACCGGAATCCGATAGCTTTGTTGGCTTCGCAACTCTTGGACCGCACGCTGTAACGGTCGACCACGATGGCACGCAGACCGGTCTCAAAGCCCGTCCGAGAAGACGTCTTTTGCTAACGGGCTCTCCAATCGCGGACGGACCACGGGGGCCGCTTTATGGGCGTTCCTCACGCCTTCGTGTCGAAACCGGATTGGGACGTTCCGAAATACGTGCAGTACGCGTCACCCTCGGCGCGCAATCGCGACTTATACAGATCCCCATTTCGGCTGATGGTTTTGGAGATATCGGCATTGGGGAAATCCTGACCGAATTCGAAGGGGCCGAAGCCGAAGACCCGATTCGCCTCAGGGCTGAGTTGATGGCGCCAAACGCAGGGAGTGCCGATGTTCATGGCTCGGGAATCGGTCTGTCCGCATGGGTTTGGCCGGGATTCCGCGGCACGGACGGCATAGTGCTCGAAAGTGAGAGTGCCGTCAGCAATCTTGTCCAGGACGAATGCCTTCACGTTGGTCGCGACGACCACGGACAACTTTGCCTTGAGCCGGGCGGTGGATACAGCATTGCCCGAGCCGTATTCGACATCGAAGGCGTTCACGTTCCATTCGATCTGCCCTGGCCAGACGTCACTGTCGTGTGGCGACGCGCGGATGGAAGCGTTGCCCCGCTCCCGCTGGGTACCCGGCTCTCGGTTGGTGAAGATGATCGTTTCGATACGATTTGCGTTCGATGCCCCGACCAAAAGGCGCAATTGATCATCCGTGGAAGACGGGAAGAGGCACCGTTCATCGGCGGTCTGACCCGCAATCTCGCTGTTCGCGATCTTCTGACGCCTTCGGCCGATGAACGCGTGATGTTGCGGCGCAGCAATGGCTCGGAGGTCTTGCTGTTCGAACTCGTCGCGGCACTTGCCCCTCTTGAAATCAATCTTCTGCCCGCTAGCGACGCAATTCGGCTACGGTTGAAATTTGCCGAGCCAGTCGATGCGGTGGCGGTTGAGATTGAGAATGAAATCGGGGAGATCGTTCTCGCCGAGGCCGCGCTGCGTTATCGGCCGGTGGCAACGCGCCGACCAGAATGGTTTCACGCCGATGTGCGTGACAACAACGCGCACGCGGTCGATCTCACCATTGACACGGATTGGCTTGATGATGGGCCGCGCCTCGCCCAACTTTTGATTCGCCCCGAAGGGCGTGAAGGCTGGCGTCCGCTTCGCAATTCTAGAGGCGACAGCTTTGCGATCGCCATTTCCAACCCGGCGGCGGACAAATTCGTGCGCGACGACGAGATTCAGCGTCGTTTCGAGACCCTCTGTCGCTGGCTGTCCGATTGCTATGCGGTAGAGTGCTGGCCAACGCTGGAGCGTACGATTGTGTCGCGCTGGAAGGCGCTCGGACTTCGCCTGCGTGCGCTGCCCGGCGGTGACAGCGCCATAATGCGCGCAGCTTCAATACCCCCTCCTGATCACGCAGCTCCCGGCTGGGTGCCGATCCTGCACCCTCTGTGCTTCGCACCCGATCTTTACGCCGCCGCCCCTCGGGCATTCGCGACTCTGGCGGCCTCCAGCGACCACGGCATTGCCGAAATGGCCGCGCTGGCGACGCTCGATACAGCGCGCCTGCGCGATCTGTCTCACCTTCATGCAGCCATCTTCCCTGGCTTCGAAAACTGGAAGCAAGCAAATGAAACCGGGGCTCGTTTGGAAAGGTTCAGTCCAGGTCGATATTTCCAGTTTCTTCAGATCTTCGATACGGATCCATCGGCGGGTTGGTTCTGGCGCGGGACACCATTGCTGGGGCCTGACCATTGGCGGGCGGCACATATCCGGCTTATCGAGCGCCTTGATGCCGCTGGGCTGTTTGTCGAAGACACGGCCGAGGAGGGGCCGAACAGCCGGCGCCAGCAATCCTTGCAGCGATTGATGCATGCCGCCTGGAAGTTTGCGCCCGAGACCCTTCGCCCACCGGTTCCACGGCGGAGACAAGAAGCACAGGAACCAGACCAGGTCGATCTGTGGGCCTCGGCGCTGCTGTGCGGTTTTGCCAAGGCAAGCCGGTTCAATGAGGTGGCGCAATATGTTGATGCCATTTCCGCTCGAGCAGAGATGTCGCCTGAGCAAGCTCTGACCAGCATCGCCTTCATGCTACGCCTCGCGCCGGAACTTTTCGCATTCCATCTGTTACTCTGGCAGATCGCCAAGGAGCGTCCATGACCGAACTCGATCCAATGCGTTTCAAGGAAGACCTTGGTGCGACACTGGCGCGCTATATCACAACGGCCGCCGCTGTCTCTGCCGCGCGGGCCCCAAGGCTGTCGCGTGCTGTCGCTGAAGCCTGCGCGCGCGCGGCATTGGTTCGCGGCCCATTTGTCGAGAGCTTGCCTGACTTTGAGAAGGGCGGAAGCATCGAAGAACTGGTTGCAGACGGAGCGCTGCACGGCGCCTGGTCAGCGCTTTCCGAAAGCGCGGAGGGCCGGTCGTTGTGGCATCGACCACTCCATCTGCACCAGGCCGCTGCCATTGGGCGCGAGGAAAACTACCTCGTGGCCACGGGCACCGGCTCGGGCAAGACGGAGTCGTTTCTCTTTCCGCTGATCGACGATTTGCTGCGCCGAGGAGAATTGGAGCGGCCTGGTGTCCGCGCAATCCTGGTTTATCCACTCAACGCTCTCGCAAATGACCAGATGCACCGTATTGCTCGGCTCTTGTTTCGAGATCTGGGTGATCCTGGAATCACACTCGGGCGCTTCACCGGACAGGTTCGCTCCAACGCAACACGAGCCGACGAAGAAGCCCATCTGATTGCCACACCCACCTTTCAGGCGGATTTCCCGGATGCCCGCCATGCACCGCGCAACTGGCTTCTCGCCAGGGGCGAGATGCTTGAAAAGCCGCCGCATATCCTTGTCACCAACTATGCCATGCTCGAGCATATTTTGCTCTTGCCGCGCAATCGTGCCCTCCTGGCCGGAGCGGACCTGCGCTGGCTAGTGCTCGATGAGGTGCATACCTATTCGGGCGCTCAAGCCATTGAAGTGGCCTTTCTTCTGCGAAAGTTGAAGGCGCGTCTCGGAATACCCCAAGGGCAGATCCGCTGTGTAGGCACCTCCGCAAGCCTTGACCCGGCTCGGCGCGAAGAGTTGGCCCGCTTTGCCGAAGATTTGTTCGGCGAGCCGTTTCCCAGCGGCGACGGCGCAGTGATCACCGCCGAGCGAAAGCTGCATCCAGCCTTGTGCGATGACGCGGAGCTTGTTGTGCTCGCCGCTTCGGATTGGGTTGAAGCTGGACGAGTGCTCTCTTCATTGCGAGAGCAAGGATGCCTTGCGCCCGACAACGCCGACTACCTGACGGAAGATTGGAACGAGGCCGTAAGGGAGGCTGGCCTCGAAGCGCTGACCCTCGACGCTTCCCAGCCCTTCGGAGAGGGGCTCATCGAGCGGCTCGCTCGCATCAAGCAGGTGCGCGACGTGGCCAGCGCGCTCAAGGAACGTGCCTTGCCTTTTGCCGATCTGGCGGCGCGCGTTTTCCCATCCGATTCTGCGGAGACGGCACAGACCGCGCTCAAGGCTCTGATCTCTCTGGGTGTGCTGGCTCGTCCCTCTACGCCTGGCGCTTTTCCACTTCTCCCTGCAAGGTTTCATCTTGCGGCCTCGGGCGTCGAGGGGGTGGCGCTGAAGCTGTCTGCAAGCGATCCCGAGAATTGGTCCGGCTTCCAGCTATCGCGAAACGGCACCCATATTGACGGCGCCCCGGCCTATCCCCTGCTCGTGTGCCGCAATTGCGGAGAACCCTATATCGAAGGCTGGGACGATGGAACGATGCTTCATCCCCGCCCCGAGATCAGCCCCAATTCGAGGCGCCGTGTGTTGAGGTTGATCCGAGCGGGAGAGGCCGCAACAGAGCTCGATGCCGACGGAATCGACGACGAGTCCGAGGACGAGCCCTCCTTCGAGTTCTTTGCCGACACGGGCGAACTGGCTGATGGTCCCGGGGAAGGCGTTCTGTCGCTTGACGAGGCGCCAATGCGAGACGACCCCGAAGAGCGCCGCAGTTACGTCCAACGGTGCCTTTCCTGCGGCGCAACGGGCGGGCGCTTCGCCGAGCCAGTAACATCGATTCATCCTGGTGACGATGCGCTGGCATCCGTGACCGCACAGACATTGCTAGAGGCTCTGCCCGCACCACAAGGGCGATCGGCAGAAGCGCCAATGAGGGGGAGGAATCTTCTCGTCTTTGCCGATAACCGTCAGGATGCAGCCTTCTTCGCACCGTTTTTCGAGCGTACCTCTCGGGACCAAGCTCTCCGCGCGACTATGGTTCAGGCTGTCCGCAGGGAGGCCGATGAGGCGCTGGATCTCATGGGCCTCCGCGATGGTGCGTGGACCTCGCTTCGCCGGAATGGCTTCAAGCTTTACGATCGCCGCAACCCGGAGCCGTTGAGCAGCAGCGCCGCGAAGGACCGGCTCATGGCCATGATCGCCGCCGAGCTCTGCGGCGGTCCTCTCCGGCTTTCACTGGAATCGCTCGGCCTGATTACCGTCCACTACGATGGCAGCGAGAGGATAAGCCAACGTTTGTCTGGAAAGGTTCCGCCCGAGCATCGCGGCATCATCCCCGCTTTGGTCCGATTTCTCCTGGATCTGATCCGGCAGTCGAGGGCGATCAACTCGCTTGAAAATATCGACCTGACGGACGAATCCATCTGGGGGGAGGGCTTGGCGAGCTCCGACATCTCGTGGTCGCTGACACGGACCCATCAAAGCCGTCGGCTCCGCACGTTGCTCTCTGAGCCGGGGCGTCTCAATCGTCCCCTTTGGGTTCTGGTCAACAGACTGGAGATCCCCGAAAAGCAGGCAAGGGACATTCTCTCGGCATTTTGGGATGAGGCTACGCGGCCGCTTCATCGTCTTCTGGTGCCCGGCGGCCATGGCCATGTTCTGAACCTGGCCGCCATGCGGTTCACTGCGGCCGCCGAGGGCGACTTGCGCCGATGCGAAAGCTGCGGCGCGTTGAGCCAGATCGACCTGGGAGGCGTGTGTACAGCTTGGCGCTGCACCGGTCGGACTGTTCCAGTTTCGCCGGAGGAGCGGCAGGAGATGCGCCGACGCAATCACTACCTCGCTCGCTATGAAGGCCAACCACTAAGCGGGATCGCAAGAGAGCATACCGCTGCCATTTCCACCACGGAACGAGCCGAGATCGAGGAGCGATTCCGGCTGGGGGAAATCAATCTTCTCAGCTGCACCACCACAATGGAGATGGGGGTCGATCTGGGCGAGCTGGAAGCGGTGTTTTGTCGGAACGTCCCGCCTGGGATCGCGAACTATCAGCAGCGCGCGGGGCGCGCCGGCAGGCGGGCTCAAGCCGCACCCATCGCATTGATGATGGCGCGGTCTGGCCGCTACGACCAGGCGCAGTTCAACGATCTGCGCGGATACCTCGAAGCATTGCCGCCGGCCCCGTATCTGACGCTGGACAATCCAAGCTTCTTCCGACGGCATCAGGTCTCGTGTCTTCTTGCGGGCTGGTTGGATCGTCGCCTTTTGGGCCACGAACGCACAGGTGCTCCTCGCCTGCGTGACGTGCTGGGCGAACGGCTGGACGAGACGGCAGAGGCGGAGGTGCTGGCGGATCTCGCGACATGGCTTACCTCCAGTGAAGGTATTGCCGCGCGTGAGATTGCCGAGGCCATGACGGCGACTCTTGGCGCCAAGCTCGGGCATGTTGGTCTCAGGGGGGGCGAGCTCACCGAACATGCCAGGGCAGAGATAACCCGCTGGATCAGGGCCACCTGTGCTCGTTGGCGTGAAATGAACGATGCCTACGAAAAGGCCCGCTCCGCGCTCGATGATCCAGATGCAAGTGAGCGGGAGCGGAGCCGGTCCACTCGCCGTATGACTGCGCGTTTGGGCGACATGAAGCGATATCTTGATCGATTCCTCGTCGAATCCCTTTCGCGCGCGGCGGTGATCCCGACCTATAGCTTCCCGGTACACTCGATACATCTGGAGATCGTCACCGAAAGAGGCGCGCACACTGCTTCGGACGATCGCGCTCTTCAGCTCGATCGAGACGCGGCTATGGCGATCGCCGAATATGCGCCCGGTGCTGAAGTTGTGGCCGGCGGACGAA
The DNA here is from genome assembly GCF_900102905.1 of Meinhardsimonia xiamenensis. Lineage (GTDB taxonomy): Bacteria > Pseudomonadota > Alphaproteobacteria > Rhodobacterales > Rhodobacteraceae > Meinhardsimonia > Meinhardsimonia xiamenensis. Next base: position 57,567 of record NZ_FNFV01000009.1, read on the forward strand.
TTTGGACATCTGCCGGCATCGCACGCCGAGCGACCTTCGGCGTCGGCGACGCTTGGATGGAGCGCGGCTTTTGTCGCGTTTGTCCAGCGTGCCAACACGCCGAGATTCATCACGACCGCGACGATTTCGGGGAGAACTGCCCGCAATGCGGCAGCCGGGCCAGTGGCCCGCGTCGAGCCTTCGTGGAACCGGTCGGCTTCCTGACTTCGTATGCCGATCGGCAAGGAAGAGATCCTGGCGCGACGCGACTGAGAGTTCGACCTGTCGACGAGGCACGCCTTCTGACCCGCGCCCGCCCTGAGGATTTCCAAGCCTCCGACCTCGCGAGGGTGACGCATTTCTTCGCACCGGCGGTAGCGCCAGAGGGCAGTCAGCCCGGGCGAATGCTTGTGCTGAACCGTGGCCCGATGGGTGCAGGCTATCTTTGGTGTCCGGTCTGTGAACATGCGCAGCCGGCACCTCAGGAGGCCATCGGGGGGGCAGAGATCCGAGCGGTTCATGAGAATCCCCGGACTGGCGATCGGTGTCGCGTCGAGTCTCTCCGATGGCCGGTAGATCTCGCGTATCTTCGAGACCGACCTTCGCGGCATCCGGATCGACCAGCCAGTTCCAGACTTTTCCGACCGCCCCACGGACAAAGAACGCAAGGCCGCCCGGGAGGGCTTCCTTCGAACATTGGCAGAAGCGCTTAGGCTTGCAGCGGCCGATATCCTCGAAACCGACCCAAGAGATATTCGTGCGACTGTCGAGCTTCTTGGAGCGGCTCCATTCGTTATTCTGTCGGACGCAGTCCCTGGTGGAGCCGGTTACTGTCGTCGGCTACTCGAAGAGTCTCGTTTCTCAGCGCGCGTACTGCTCGGTCGCGCCATCGCTGTTCTGGATTGCCCTCGCGGCGCAGCTTGCGAAACAAGTTGTTCGCGCTGCCTGAATGACTACTCCAACCAGGCTCATTGGGATCAATTCAATCGCCATCCCGTGCTTAACTGGTTGCGTGCGCTCCTTGCGCAATCGACACCGCGGCCTGCTCACGCTCCCGAGGCTGCTATCCCGATAGCGCAAACCGCCGCAGCCACATTGCGGGTGCGACTTGAAGGTGCCCGGCTTGTGGCAGTGTCCTGTCCAATTCTATGGGGCGCCGAAGATCGCTCCGAGGCCCTCTCCAGCGCGCGAGCGCTGCGAAACTGGCTCGACGAAGACCCGATGCGCCACGCTCTTTTCCTGCTACCGCCAGGTGCGGATGATGCACGCAGTCCGACAGGCCTTGATCGCGAAATAGCATTTACTTTGGCGCCCTATGAACGATCTGGCCAACTTCGCTTCGGGACGCTGCCAAGCTCCGCCGTCCTGGATGCGCCGCGCCTTTCGATTTTGAAAGGGGTCGGCTCAGAAGCTTGCGTGGATGCGTTCTACGCAGAGAAGGACGCGGCTTCCGCTCTCGCAGGCCCGCTCGTCGGTGTGAGCCACATGTATTCGTGTACAGCGGGTGACAGCTGGCTTGCGTCTGTTCAGGACAGCGTTCAATCAATGCCGGGACCCATGTCTGGTCTCACTGAGCGCTTGCGCGTGTTCCGCTTCCGGCCGGGAACCGCGCGTGATCTGTCTCCGCTTTTCAAAGGAGTTTCTGGGCGCCGCGTCGCTCTCGAAATCGAGGATCCTTGGTGTGGGGTTCGACCGCACAATCGCCGCCGCCTCGCCAACTTTGTTGCAGCGGCTGTCGCAGCGGGCCTCGATATCGAGCGACTGGCGGTGGTGTGGAATCCGCATCATGGGGAGCCCGATCCTGCTCAAGCCCAATCGAGCGCGTTGCGCGCCGAGCTTCGATCGGTGGGCATTACCGTCACGCCCGAGCTCCGTCACCGCTCAGGACGAGATCGACATTTTCATGATCGCGTCGTGACCATCCAGACCGTCGACGATGGAGAGAGAGTCAATCTGAGGTGGGACGTCACCGCTGGGATCGACAATCTCATGTCTCATACGAAGGAATGCAGCGTCTTCATCGAGGAGCGCTGAACCCAACTGCTCACGTGGAGGCGCGAAGGACTTCGGCTCCTCTTGCTTCCACAGTGCTTCCACGGGTGCCTCAAACGCAAACGCCGCCCCGGAGGGCGGCGTTCAAGCGTTTGATAATGCGTAGGAATTTGGTTGCGGGGGCAGGATTTGAACCTGCGACCTTCAGGTTATGAGTCGTGTCGAACGAACCATGAACAATCACTCGGAACCGCGAGTTCTTGCGCAGTTTCCGACACTTGCCGATCCCGGCGAAGCGGCCCCGCTGCGCACGATCTGGCGCGATTGCGCAGCGCTTTTCGGCCGCGTGCTTCCATAATGCTTCCAACGAGCCGAGACCTGATTTTCCGGTAGCACGGCCATCAGGCGGCGGTGTGCGACCAGAAGGCGTGCTTCCTGCCGTGCTCCTCTTTCAACCTGGCGACGTAGGCGTCGTGCGTAAGCGGTGCGTTGGCCCCACCTTTCCTGTGAGCGTGTGATCTGCGAGTCCCGGCGTTGTGTCGATTTGTAGGGACTTTCTCCATGGAGCACTCAGCGGAGTTTCTCAGTGAGGTGATTGTCGGACCTCGCGGTCGGAGGCGGTGGCCGGATGATGTGAAAGCGCGGATCGTGGCTGAGACGTTGGAGCCGGGGACGACGGTGAATGAGGTTGCCCGGCGATATAACATGCGGCCCAATCATCTGTCGGAATGGCGGCGGATGGCGCGGGAGGGGAAGCTGGTGCTGCCGGCACTGCCGGAACCGGAGCCTGAGTTCGCGCCGATGGTTATCGAAGAGCTGACCGACTGTACGGTGGGAGCCGGGGACGCAACGGTTGAGATTGTCTGCGGCGATGTGGTGATCCGGCTGGACGAGGCGACCCCGGCGGTACGGATTGCAGAGATTGTGCGGGCACTCGGGGCATGATTTTTCCGTCGAACCGGGTACGGATCGTTGTGTCGACGAAGCCGGTGGACTTCCGGAAAGGCCATGACGGGCTGGCGGCCCTGGTGAAGAACGAGTTGCGCAAAGAGCCGTTCACCGGGACGGTGTTCGTGTTCCGCGCCAAGCGGGCCGACCGGCTGAAGCTGCTCTATTGGGACGGCACCGGGCTGGTGATGATCTACAAGCGGCTGGAGGAGACGACCTTCACCTGGCCAGCGATCCGCGACGGCCTGATGTCATTGAACCATGCCCAGTTCGAAGCGCTGTTTGCCGGATTGGACTGGCGGAAAGTGAAGGCTCTGGCGGCGCGTCCGCCGACTGCGGCAGAGTGAATCATGGGGATGTTTTGGCGGGTGCTTCCCGCGCGATTTTGATAGATCACCCCCATGAACGCGGCGGCAAATCTTCCCGATGACATCGAGGCCCTGAAGGCCATCATCCTGGCCCAGCAGGAGCAGAACGCACGTCTGGAAGCCTTGGTCGCGGCCTTCAAACAAGCGCTGTTCGGGCGCAAGTCCGAGAAGATCGATCCGGATCAGTTCGAGCTGGCGCTGGAGGATATCGAGACCGCGATTGCCCAGGTCGAGACCGAAGGTGAGGTCAATCCGCTGGTCACGCCGATGCGAACCTCGACGCCGCGCAAGACCAACCGGGGATCGCTGCCGAAACACCTGCCGCGCATCGAAGACGTGATCGAACCCGAGAGCACGGTCTGCGACTGCGGCCACGAGCGGCATGTCATTGGCGAGGATGTCAGCGAACGGCTGGATATCGTGCCGGCACAGTTCCGGGTGATCGTCACCCGCCGTCCAAAGTATGCCTGCCGGTCCTGCGAGGGCGGGATCGTCCAGGCTCCGGCACCCGCGCACCTGATCCCCGGCGGCATGCCGACCGAGGCCACGGTGGCGCATGTGATCGTAGCCAAATACGCCGACCACCTTCCCCTGTACCGGCAGGCCCAGATTTACAGCCGCCAAGGCATCGATCTCGACCGCTCCACGCTGGCAGCCTGGGTCGGACGCGCGGCGTTTGAACTCAAACCCGTCTATGACGCGCTGCTGGCGAACCTGAAGCGATCCACCAAGCTGTTCATGGATGAGACCACGGCGCCGGTGCTGGACCCAGGTCGCCGCAAAACCAAGACGGGATACTTCTGGGTCTTGGCCCGCGATGACCGCCCCTGGGGCGGCGGTGCCCCGCCGGGCGTGGCCTTCACTTACGCACCGGGCCGATCCGGCCAATACGCCGAGGGCATCCTCAAAGGCTTCACAGGAACCCTGCAAGTGGACGGCTATGCGGGCTACAACCGGCTGCTCAAACGGCCAACCCAGGATATCCAGCTGGCGTATTGTTGGGCGCACGCCCGGCGCAAGCTCCATGAAGTCGCCCAGACCGGCACAACGCCGATTGCCGATGAGGGGCTGAAACAGATTGCCGCCCTCTATCGGATCGAGAAGGACATCCGCGGTCAGAAGCCCCAGGCCCGCCTGTCCGAAAGACAAGCACGCTCAAAGCCGATCATCGACGCATTCGAGGCTTGGCTCACCACCCACCGTGCCCGCGTCTCCGCCAAGTCCCCGCTCGGTGAAGCCCTCAAATACATCGCCAAATACCGGGGCGGCTTGACCCTGTTCCTGACCGACGGCCGCATCGAGATCGACAACAATGCCGTCGAACGCAGCATCCGCCCCATCGCGCTCAACCGAAAGAACGCCCTCTTCGCAGGCCATGACGCCGGCGCACAGAACTGGGCGATGCTGGCCTCGCTGATCGAAACCTGCAAGCTCAACGCCGTCGATCCCCACGCCTGGATAACGGCGACGCTCCGGGCCATCATCAATGGCCACAAGCAATCCGATATCGACGCCCTGCTGCCTTGGAATTACGCCCAGCCAGTGTGATCGGCGCACCGCTTAC
>NZ_FNFV01000007.1 GCF_900102905.1 Meinhardsimonia xiamenensis
GTGCTGGTGGGCGCGCACGATCGAGCTGTCGATCAGGTGCAGGGAACTTGGGGATTTCTCCGCCAGGGCCTCGAAGATGCGAAGCCAGACCCCCGCCTTCGCCCACCTGTTGTAGCGATTGTAAACCGTTGTCCGCGGCCCGTAGCGCTCCGGCAGGTCGCGCCACGGCGCACCGGTTCTCAGGATGTAGAAGATGCCCGAGATCACCCGCCGGTCATCAACCCGCGCCACCCCTCGCGGCTTGTTCGGCAACAGCGGCGCGATCACCGCCCACTCCGCATCGCTCACATCGTGTCTGCCCGTCATGCTCACCTCCGTTTCCGGAAGTGAATCATCACACCGCCAAAAACGGAATCCCGTTTATGGGTTCACGACCTAGCCGGTTTTCCCCGGCCTCGCGACCGCTCCCCGCCGATCAGGCCTTAGCGCGGGGGGCGCCGGCGCCGTCTTGCGCCGCCAGCCTCCTGCGCGTGGGCATTGAAGGCCGGCTCGGGCAGGGTGACGACGCGGCGTAGCTCGGGGAACGGGTCGGTCGCATGGGGGATGGCGTTGGCGGCGACGAAATGCTCCTGAAAGCGCGGCTCAACGGCGGTTTCGATCTTGGCGATGTCGCGCACGCGCGCCTCGATCTCGGCCCGCGCGGCGCGGTTGCAGAGCGCGATCCGCGCGCCCGTGCCCGCCGCATTGCCCGCCGAGGTGACGCGCTCGAGCGGGCAGTCGGGGATCATGCCAAGCACCATGGCGTGCTTGGGCGAGATATGCGCGCCGAAGGCGCCTGCGAGCACGATCCGGTCCACCCGGTCCACGCCCATCTCGTCCATCAGAAGCCGCGCACCGGCATAGAGCGCCGACTTCGCAAGCTGGATGGCGCGGATGTCGCCCTGGGTGACGGCGATGAGCGGGCCGCCATCACCGGTGCCGTCATGCAGGACATAGGCATAGGTGCGCCCTTCGGGCACGCAGCGCGGCGTGCCGGTCGCTTCGGGCGGGCCAATGAGGCCCGAGGCGTCGACGATGCCGGCCATGCGCATCTCGGCCACCGCCTCGATGATGCCTGAGCCGCAGATGCCGGTGATGCCGGTCGCCGCGACCGCTTCGGCGAAGCCTTCCTCGTCCGACCATTTGTCGCAGCCGATGACGCGGAAGCGCGGCTCCTTGGTCTCGGGGTCGATCTCGACGCGCTCGATGGCGCCCGGCGCGGCGCGCTGGCCCGACGAGATCTGCGCGCCCTCGAATGCGGGGCCGGTGGGCGAGGAACAGGCGAGCACGCGCTGGTGATTGCCGAGGATGATCTCGGCATTGGTGCCGACATCGACGATGAGCACCATGTCGTCGGAGTTCCACGGCTCTTCGGACAACGCCACCGCGGCGGCGTCGGCGCCGACATGGCCGGCAATGCAGGGCAGCACATAGATCCGCGCGCCGGGGGTGAGTGAGGCAAGATCGAGGTCACGCGCCTCGAGCGTGACCGAACCCGAAGTAGCCAGCGCAAAGGGCGCCTGGCCGAGCTCGACCGGGTCGATGCCGAGAAGCAGGTGGTGCATCACCGGGTTGCACACAAAGACCGCCTCGAGAATTTCCCTGCGCTCGACACGCGCGGCCTCGGCGAGTTCGCGGGCGAGCCGGTCGATCGCCTCGCGCACGGCGGCGGTCATCTCGGCCGCACCGCCTGGGTTCATCATTGCGTAGCTCACCCGGCTCATGAGGTCCTCGCCGAAGCGGATCTGCGGGTTCATGACCCCGGCCGATTCCACCACCTGCCCGTCGCGGAGGTTGGTCAGATGCGCGGCGATGGTGGTCGAGCCCACGTCGATGGCGAGTCCGTAGAGCGGGCCCTCGTGGTAACCCGGCCAGATCTCGAGAATGCGCTCGAGCTCGTCGGCATGGCCGCGGTGCAGGGCCACGGTGACCGCCCAGTCGCCCTTGCGAAGCGCCTCCTGCAGGCGGGCGAGCACGCCGGGGCCGGGGCGGATGGTGGAAGGGTCAACCTGCCACTGGGCGGCGAGCGCCTCCTTGAGCCGCTCGAAGTCGCCCGAAGGCGCGTGCATGTCGGGTTCGGCCACCTCGACGTAAAGAAGGCGCGTGGCCGGGTCCATGGTGATCGCGCGGGCGGTGGCGGCCTTGCGCACCACCTGCCGGTGAACCTGCGACTCGGGTGGCACGTCGATCACCACATCGCCCAGGATCCGCGCCTGGCAACCAAGCCGGCGGCCCGGTTTGAGGCCGCGCTTCTGGCGATAGCGTTCCTCGACGGCATTCCACTCGGAAAGCGCGTCTTCGGTGACCGTCACCCCATGCTTTGGGAAGGCGCCGACCGCCGGCTCGACCTGGCACTTCGAGCAGATGCCGCGCCCGCCGCAGACGCTGTCGAGATCCACCCCCAGTCGCCGGGCGGCGGAGAGCACGGTGGTGCCGCGCGGGACGCGGCCGCGCTTGCCGGAGGGCATGAAGATGACGAGCGGATCCTGGGCCATGGCACACCTTCTGGCGAATCGTGCGACAAGCTAGGCCGCAAGCGGCGCGGGGAAAAGCGGCAGGGGCGACCCCTCGCGGTGGCGCTGCGGCATCGGCGGCGCGGTGGCGCGCGTGCCGCGCGCCGGTGGGGTATTTGCACCAGGGTGATGGGGGCAGGGGCGCGGCGCCTCGGCCGTCAACCCTGGTCCGACCAGCGGCAATTGTCGAACTCGGCGAAGGTGCGCAGGATCCGGGTGTGGCCCGCCGCGGTGACGCGCGAGCAGCCCTCAAGTGCACGCTCGGAGGCGTATACGGAGACGATCCCGCGCGCGGCCGTGCCGGGGCCCGCGCAGAGGGTCTCGCCCGGGGCAAGCCAGGCGAGGCGTCGGGGCGCGGGCGCGATCTCGGCGGCGAAGAGCAGGTGGCCGGCGGTGCCGTTGGTGACGCAGATCTTCCCCTGTCCCGCAAGCGCAAGAGCGGGACTTGCCAGAACGGGGACGAGCCAGCGCAGACGCATGGCGCGAGCATGAGCCGGCTGCGGGCGCAGGTCCAGTCACAGCCGGTCACGGCGATGTGACGGTGCTCTCACCCAGAGGTGAGAACGCGTGAGCGTGCCGCCGACCTACCATGCGGCCGGGCGCACGGCGCTCACGAAAACCGATGACTCGGCAAAGGGAGAGTGGAAGATGCTGACACGGACTGTGGCGCTGAGCCTTGGCCTCACGGCGATGCTGACGGCGGGAGCGGCGACGGCGCAGGAGATGATGCCGTTTGGCGGTGATGAGGACACCGGCTATGCCGCCGAGCTCTGGGCCGCGATGGAGGCGCGCGGGCTGGTGGGCGAGAACATGATCCAGGCCTTCCCCTACGAGGGCACCGATCCGCACGGCATGATGCTGGAGACCTTCTATACCAGGGCCACCGTGGACGGGCACACGGGAACGCTGGTGGTCAAGCGCAACTACGGGCCGGCGGGGGTCGAGGCGGAGCAGGTTCTGGCCGAGCCTGGGAAGCATCTTGGCGCGATCACGGTGATGTTCCGCCGCGAGAAGGGGTATGATCCCGACAATCAGGACTGGTTCTGGGCCAAGTACCTGCCCGACGGCTCGCTTGACAGGAACCCCAAGGGCATCGCTCTGGCCGGGCGTGTGGCGAAGGGCATGGATGCCGGATGCATCGCCTGCCATGCCGGCGCGGGGGGTGACGACTATATCTTCACCACTGATGCGATCCGCCCCGAGATGTGATCGGGAGCCCGATGCAGGCAGGCAGCGGCCGATGCGGTTTCGCATCGGCCGCCTTTTCGGAAGGGCTTGCCTCAGGCCCGGCGCCGCCGACGCCCCTCGCGCCCGCCGCGCCCGGCCCGGCCCCCCTCGGCCGCGGCCTTCGAGGCCTCGGCAAAGCTCTGGCCTTCGGCCACGGCATCGAGAATGCGGCCGAAGCGGATCCACTCCGCGCCGTTGGGGTCATGGTTCATCAGGAGGTTGGCGGCGCGCACCGCCTCCATCTCCTGAAGCCGCACCGGGTTCATGATCGCGCTGGTCATGCCCGCGGCGATGGCCATGGGCAGGAAGGCGGCGTTGATGCCGTGGCGGTGGGGCAGGCCGAAGGAGATGTTCGACGCGCCGCAGGTGGTGTTGACGCCAAGCTCCTCGCGCAGCCGCCGCACGAGCGCGAAGACCTGCTGGCCGGCCGAGGCCATGGCACCCACCGGCATCACCAGCGGGTCGACGACGATGTCATGGGCGGGGATGCCGTAATCGGCGGCGCGCTCGACGATCTTCTTGGCCACAGCAAAGCGCACGTCGGGATCTTCGGAAATGCCGGTGTCGTCGTTGGAGATGGCCACCACTGGCACGTTGTATTTCTTCACCAGCGGCAGGATCGCCTCGAGCCGCTCCTCCTCGCCGGTGACGGAGTTGAGAAGCGGCCGGCCCTCGGCCACCTCGAGCCCCGCCTCGAGCGCGCCGGGGACGGAGGAGTCGATGCACAACGGCACGTCGACCAGCTCCTGGACGAGCTTGATCATCTTCCGCATCAAGGGCGGCTCGGTTTCGTTGGGGTCGGGGTTGGAGTTGTAGACGACGCCCGCATTCACATCGAGCACCATCGCCCCGCAGGCCACCTGCTCGAGCGCGTCCTTCTCGACGGTGGAGAAGTCGCCCGCCTCGAGCTCGGCGGCGAGCTTCTTGCGGCCGGTGGGGTTGATGCGCTCGCCGATCACGCAAAAGGGCTCGTCGAAGCCGATCACCACGGTCTTCGACTTAGATTCCAGAACGGTACGGGTCATTGGCTCTCCGGTCGGGTCAGGATGTGTTTCAGGCGGATTCGGCGGCAGGGCGGGCGGCTTCGCCGCCGACCTTCTGCGCCCATTCGGCCGAGGCCTTGATGCCGCCGAGCGGGAAGATGTGCACCCGTTCGATGCCGAAGTCGGGGTGGTCGGCCTTGTGGGCGGCGAGCTCGGCAACCATCTCGGTCGGCTCATAGGGCATGACGAGCTTGGTCACGTCCATCGCCCGCTTCTGCAGGACCTTGAGTGAGGGGCCGACGCCGCAGGCGATGGCGTACTTGATCAGCGTCTGCAGCTTCGCAGGCCCGGCGATGCCGATGTGAACGGGCAGGCCGATGCCCTCGGCCTTGAGGCGGTTCACCCAGTCGATCACCGGCTTCGCCTCGAAGACGAACTGGGTGACGATGGCCATCTGCGCATCGGTACGCTCGGCGAAGGCGGCCTTCCAGCGCAGCGCTTCCATCACGTTGCGGTCGGAGCCGTCGGGGTCGATGTCGCGGTTGCCCTCGGGGTGACCGGCGACATGCAGGCGCCGGAAGCCGGCGCGGTCGAAAAGACCGGTTTCCAGAAGCTGCATGGAGGAATGGAACGCGCCCACCGGCCTTGCCACGCCGCCCGCGAGCACCAGCGCCTCGCGCACATCGGCCTCGCCCTGGTAGCGGGCGATCCAGTCGGCAAGCGTGGCCTCGTCGGGGATGATGCGGGCGGGGAAATGCGGCATCACCGTGAAGCCCTCACGATGGAGCCGCGCGGCGGTGGCTACCATGTCCTCGATGGGCGTGCCCTCGATATGGGCGATGTAGACGCGGGTGCCGGCAGGCAGGAGCGCCCGGAAATCCTCCACCTTCGCTGCGGTGCGTGGCATCACCTCGATGGAGTAGCCCTCCATGAAGGCCTCAAGTGCCGCCGCGCCGGGGCCGGAGGGCGCCTCATCTTCCCGCTTGCGGAACCTCAACAAAGCCATCGCCACCTCCCAGATCCTGAATGTGTTCATTCCCATCCGGCATTCATGACCAGAGCCTTGAGCCGGTCATCGTCATATTCCGCGGCGAGACGCTCGGCATGCTGCCGCGCCACTTCCTCCGGCGCCTCCGCGGCCTCGCCGATGACGACCTTGCGCCATTCGGCGAGATAGGCATCGGTATCGCGCGCGCCGGCGCGCATCGCCGCGCGGTCGATCGCCTGTTCGAAACGCTCTGGCAGAACCACCTTGGCTCCGCGACGGCCCCGGCCCACGATCACCTGGGCGGGGATGTCGCGCCAGTAGACGATGGTTACTTCGGCCATGTGTTTCGCCTCCCCAGACGTGCACGCTTTTAGCCGCGCCCGGCACGCCATCCCGCGCCGTTTTCGACCCATGCGCGCCCGGTCACGACGTAACTAGCCGGAATGGCGTGGCTGTGCCAGCCCTGCCGGGGTGTCCGGGCGATGCGGATCGCTCATCATCATCTTGAGCTCTGCCGATAATGGAGCGGCGGGACTGATGGAGTGGCGGGACCGCGCACACCACACACTGCGCGCGCGGGGCGCTTGCGCGAAGCCGGGGCTGTCACTAACTTGTCATGCAACTCGTTGTGGAGGGCGGTCACGATGGCGCCCAGGCGTCCCGCAGGCGCGGGCGCGTTCCCGGTTCCTGTCGAATCGCCCGCGCCGCCGAAACCCAGTCCAGCCGAGCTCTATGCGGCGCTGGATCTGGGCACCAACAGTTGCCGGATGCTGATTGCCCAGCCGAAGGGCAATCAGTTCCATGTCGTCGACAGTTTCTCGAAGACCGTGCATCTCGGTGCGGGTCTCGAGCGCACCGGGCGTCTGTCGCGCGCCTCGATGGCGCGCACGGTGCAGGCGCTGTCGATCTGTCGGCGCAAGCTGGAGCGCCATGGCGTGCGGCGCATGCGGCTGGTGGCGACGGAGGCGTGTCGCCGCGCGCGCAATGCCCGAAGCTTCATCGAGCATGTCCGGCGAGAAACCGGGCTGCATCTCGAGATCATCGAGCCGGAGGAAGAGGCGCGTCTGGCGGTCATATCCTGTGCCTCGCTGGTGTCCTCGCGCACCGAGCAGCTGCTTGTGGTCGACATCGGCGGCGGCTCCACCGAGCTGGTCTGGATCGATCTCTCCAAGGTGCCGCCGCAGGAACGCAAGCGCGCCATCATGCGCCTGCACACGGGCTTCAACGCCCCGGCGGCGGGTCCCTTCCCGCGGGCGGAGGTGGTGGACTGGATCTCTGTTCCCCTCGGCGTGGCGACGCTGCGCGATCAGTTCGCCGATGTCGCCGATGACGCGGGGCGGTTTGCGCTGATGAGCTGCTATTTCGAGGAGAAGCTCACCGGGTTTGCACCCTATGCCTCGGAGCAGAGGCGCGAAGGATTCCAGATCATCGGTACGTCGGGAACCGTGACAACGGTGGCGGCCAGCCATCTGGGCCTGCGCCGCTATGACCGCAACAAGGTGGACGGTCTGCGCATGACCTCGGCACAGATTGACCGGGTGATCCGCAACTATCTGCGCCTCGGCCCTGCCGGGCGGAGGGCCGATCCGCGCATCGGGCGCGACCGGCAGGCTCTGATCATGTCGGGTTCGGCGATCCTGCAGGCGCTGATGCGGGTCTGGCCCACCGACTGGCTTTCGGTGGCCGATCGCGGCCTGCGCGAGGGGTTGCTTTACGCCCAGATGTCGGCCGACGGCGTGCTGGAGGGTTGACGCCGCCCCCTTGCGCCGGCATGCGCCCGGGCCGATATGACGGGCGCGACAAGCGTGAGGGCCGGGTGCCCGTGATGGGGTAGGGATGCCGAAGAAGGGTTCGAGAAGCAGCTCGGGGCGGGGCTTGCGCGACCTGAAGGTGCGCGTGAAGACGGCGCGCGGCCGCAAGCTCAGCTCGACCCGCTGGCTGGAGCGGCAACTCAACGACCCCTATGTGCGCCGGGCGAAGGCGGAAGGCTATCGCGGGCGAGCGGCCTACAAGCTCATCGAGCTTGACGACCGTTTCGACTTCCTGCGTCCCGGAGCGCGGGTGGTGGATCTCGGCTGCGCGCCCGGAGGCTGGTTGCAGGTGGCGGTGGCGCGGGTCAATGCGCTGGGCGAGCGCAAGGGCAAACCCGTTGGCCGCGTCATCGGTATAGATTTGCAGGAGGTCGAGCCGGTTCCCGGCGCGGAAATCCATCAGCTCGACTTTCTCTCGGAGGGCGCCGACGAGAGGGTCAAGGCGTGGCTTGGCGGGACGGCCGATGTGGTGATGTCCGACATGGCAGCGGCGAGTTCCGGCCACAGGCAGACCGACCATCTGCGGATCGTGGCGCTGTGCGAGGCGGCGGCGGAGCTGGCCTTCGACGTTCTGGAGCCGGGCGGCACCTTCGTGGCCAAGGTGCTCGCCGGTGGCGCCGAAGGCGAACTTCAGACCCGCCTCAAGCGGGCTTTCGCCAAGGTGGCCAATGTCAAGCCGCCGGCGAGCCGGGCCGACAGTTCCGAGAAATATGTGGTTGCGACCGGGTTCCGCGGGCGAGGGACGGACCGCGACGAAGGCGCGCAAGCTTGACCGAGGGGCATCGGGGGTGGTCTGGTCGCCCCATGTCGCCGGTTTTCCTGCGTCTTGCGACGCTCCTGCTGGCGCTGTGCGCGCCAGCGCCGCCGTTGTCGGCCATGGACGACACCGGCGGGCGGCTGCATGTCGGGGTGCTCGCCTACCGCGGGGCCGAGATCACGCGCGAGCGCTGGGGGCCGGTCGCCGAGGCCTGGGAGGCGGCGCTTCCGGGCGTGAGCGTCGAGATTCTGCCTCTCACCCTGCAGGGGATGGAAACGGCGCTTCTGCAGCGGCGGGTGGACGTGGTGGCCACCAACCCCGGTCATTTTGCCGCGCTCGAGGAGCGGTTCGATCTTGCCGCCATCGCCACCCGCGTCGTGCTGGCGCCGGGGGTGCCGGACGGGCTGGTACATCTCGGCTCGGCGGTGGTGGTGCGGGCCGACTCGGGGCTCGAGTATCTGCGCGATCTGCGCGGCCGCCGCGTGGCGGCGGTAAGTGCAGACGCCTTCGGCGGCTTCATGCTGGCCTGGGAGGAGATGACCGCGCAGCAGATCGATCCTTTCGCGGACCTCGGCGAGCTGGTCTTCACCGGCTTCCCGCTCGATGCCATCATCGACGCGGTACTCGCCGGTGAGGTGGATGCCGGAATCGTGCGCGCCGGCCTGCTGGAGAGCATGGTTGCGGAAGGGCGGATCGAGGCCGGGGCGCTGCGCGTGCTGCAGCCGCGCAGTGTGGAAGGTTTTCCTTTCGCGACGACGACGCGGCTCTACCCCGAATGGCCGCTCGCGGTGACGCCCTGGATGGGGCGACATGAAGCCGGGACATTCCTGCGCGCCAGTCTCGACATGCCACTGGAGTCAACCGGCATGGGCTGGACCGCGGCACAGGCCTATCAGCCGGCACGCCGTCTCCTCGCGGAGTTTCGCGCGGCGCAGGCGGCGCGGGACGCGGGCGGGCCTTTCGCTCTGTGGGCATGGATCGTTGGCGCGGCGCTGGTTCTCGCCGCGATTCTCGCGGGTCTGGCGGTATTCGCTTACGGCGCGGATCGCCGGCGGCACCCGGCCAGTGCGGAACACCGGGAAGCGCGCGACGCGCGGCGGCGTCTGGCCGGCCTGACCGCGCGCGAGCGGCAGGTGCTTGCGCTGGTGGCGCAGGGGCTGTCGAGCAAGGAGATGGCCGCTCGTCTGGGGGTCTCACTGAAGACCGTGGAATATCATCGCGGCAACATCCTGAAGAAGACCGGCGCCCGTTCGGCGGCCGATCTGGCGAGGCTGGCGACCCTGGCGCAGCTCTCCGGCGATGACTCGTCCCGGGCCGGCTGATCGGCGCCCGGCAATGGCGCCCGGCGCATCCCGGGAAAAACCCTTGCCTTTCGCAGGGGAAAATCAGGGGGACACACGGGTTTGCGGCATCTTCGGTGCAAGGCATGTTCACTTCGACCGCGGTTGCGAGGCCCCCACTCACGGAACCGTCGCCTGAGCGGTGACAGCGGCCTGCGGCAGAGGGAAGCTGCAGGTGCCGCGCAGGCGGCCGATGACCGGGGCGCACAGCGCCGTGCGGGCTGCCGTTGCCTCCAGCGGCGTCCCCACCCGGTCGCCGCGCGGAGCCAGCGGCGGGTCGGGCGGTCAGGAAGGCGGCGCCGGTCGTGGGGACGGATCGGCGCCGCCTTCCCGCTTGGCCGGGCGCGTTCGAGACGGCCCCTTCGCAGGGTTTCCGAGAGAAACGCTTGACGGATGGCGTGCGACGTCAGCCGCTGCGTGGCGGAGCGGCGGTGGTTGCGGGGGGGAGGGATGCCGCGCGGTGCACGACGATCGGCGAAGGGTGCCTGTCAGGAACCCCAGCTGCGGACGGGACCGCAATCCATGTGCACGAAGTTCGAACGTGAATACTTGCCCACGCCCCCGGCCTGACAGGCGGCGGCGGCGCGGAAAAGCTGATGGACCGAACGCGACGCAAGGCGCACATCGGCGGCCTCGCCGCGCAAATGTCGGGAGTTCTTTGCGACGCCACGCGATCTTTGGCGCAGCATGGCGTTTGTCTTCGGTGTCCTGTAGCCCGAAAGCAGCAGGTAGGGTTCGCTCACGTCGAGCAGCCGGTGGGCTGCGGCGAGGATGTCGAGCGTGCGCACATCCATGGTGTGCGTCTTGTCCTCGCGCCAGTCGCGCATGAAGTAATTGACCTCGGTCAGCACCTCGGGGATGTACTCCCCGTCGATCCAGTAGATCGTGTCGATCGACTCGCCCGTGCGCCCTGAGTACATGCGCAGTCGCCGGATATCTCCGGCGCCACGCAGAAATCCGGCTGCCTTCGAGAAAGTTGGCGCGGCGGTCACGGCCGTTGCCGCGAAAGCGCCGAGCAGGGCGCGTCGAGACATGCTCGCAAAGCGCGGATTCGCCATCGTTCTGTCTCTGTCCCGTTCCTGCCACGCCAACCGTCGTTTCCGGCGGCGCTCTTCGCCTCGTCCCCCAGACGCCTGGAATGTATGGCACATCGCGCCTGCCCGACCAAGGGGGCGGCGGCACATGAGTCGCCGGCTTACCGAGATCGGCAAAATTCTGCCAAGATTTCGTGACGATTCCGTTTCGTTCCGCGTGGTGCTGGCGGCGGGCGGATGTGGCGGTGGTGTTGCCGCATTGCTACAGCATCTGGTGGTGACAATTCCGTGAAACCTTCGCGCGGCGGGAGAGGTTAGGGTAACATCATCGCGTGACGGCGCTTCACGAACGGATTTGAACGCGGAGGTATTGGCATGACGGCAAGGAGGGCGCTTGGGGCCTGGGCAGCGATTCGGAGCGGTGCACTGGGCGCACTGGCCACCTTGGCGACGGCCGCGACGGGCCTTTCGCTTCCCTCTGCGGCGGCGGCCTCGGCCGGGGTGTCCGCTGAGCTTGCCGCGCGTCTCACGCCATTCATGATCGCCGTCGCCGAGACCGCCGCACAGGATCGCGAGATTGCCGCCTTCTACCGGGCCAACGGATACCGCCCGATCTGGACCGGCGGCGACGAGGATGATCGCCGGCGGCTCGAGGCGCTCCTGTCGGCGATTGCGCGCGCCGAAGACCATGCGCTGCCGCGGGCGCGCTTCGAGCAGGCGCTGCGCCGCGCCGGGCTTGATCGTATCGCGACCCAGCGGGAGATGGGCCGCGCGGAAGTGGCGTTGTCGCGGATATTCCTCGACTACGCCAAGGCCGTGCACTCGGGGCTTCTCACGCCGAGCGCGATCGACCCGGGCATCGAGCGAAAGCCGCCGGAGCTGGACAGGCGCGCGCTTCTCGAGCGCGTGGCTGCGGCGGATGATCCCGCCCCGCTTCTGCGCAGCCTTGCGCCGCGGTCGCCCGAATACGCGCGGCTGATGCGCGCGAAGCGCGAACTCGAGGCACAGCTCGCCCGGGGTGGCTGGGGACCGAGGGTACCGGCCTCCTCGCTGCGGCCGGGTGACCAAGGCGCGGCCGTGGTCGCCCTGCGCGACAGGCTCGTCGCGATGGGCTACATGGAGAGGTCGCTTTCGGCGGTCTATGACGGGAAGCTGCAGCAGGCGGTGCAGGCCTTTCAGCTGGATCATGGACTTCCCGCCGACGGGATCGCCGGGGGCGCAACCATCAGGGAGATCAACAGGGACATCGAGGACCGCCTGCGATCCGTCTACGTCGCCATGGAGCGGGAGCGCTGGCTCAACGTCGATCGCGGCGCGCGGCATATCTGGGTGAACATCCCGGATTTCGTCGTGCGCATCATCGACAACGGCAAGGTGACTTTCGAGACCCGGTCGGTGGTGGGCAAGAACACGTCTGACCGGCGCACGCCCGAATTCTCCGACGTCATGGAATACATGGAGATCAATCCGAACTGGAACGTGCCGCGCTCGATCGCCGTGAAGGAGTACCTGCCCTCGATCATCGCCTCCGGCGGAGCGGCGGCGCGTCATTTGCAGCTGATCGACAGCCGCGGGAATGTGGTGAGCCGCGCGGCGGTGGACTACGCGCGGTACTCGCCGTCGAATTTCCCGTACGATCTGCGCCAGCCGCCCGGTGATGGCAATGCGCTGGGGCTGGTGAAGTTCATGTTCCCCAATCCGCACAACATCTATCTGCACGACACGCCCGCGAAGTCGCTGTTCGAGCGCGACCGGCGCGATTTCAGCCATGGGTGCATCCGTCTGCACAAGCCGTTCGAGTTCGCCTATGCGCTGCTCGCGCGACAGGTCAGCGACCCCGTGCGCTATTTCCATGAGCGGCTGGAGAGCGGGCGGCTCACGCGGGTGGATCTCGAGCAGCCGGTGCCGGTGCATATCGTCTACCGCACCGCCTACACGTCGGCGCGGGGGAAACTGATCTTCCGCGACGATGTCTATGGTCGTGATGCGAAGGTCTTTGCGGCGCTCGAGGCGCAAGGCGTGCGCGTGCCCCGGCCGGGCAGCTGAGCTGCGGAGGGCGCGCGGCGCTCTTGCGGCGGCAGAACCGCCTTTGCTCGGGCAGTGACATCGCGAAACCTGTTTCCATCGCGTGCCAAAGTCACTAAATCAGCGCCGAGCAAGGGGACGGGGTGTCCATGACCGAGACTGTTCGAGACAGGGTTCTGGCGATCATCGCCGAGCAGGCGGTGCTGGAGGTGGGCGACGTGACGCCGGAGCTGACGCTGGAAGATCTGGGGATTGACAGCCTGGGGCTCGTGGAGTCGATCTTCGCCATCGAGGAAGCCTTCGACATTCAGGTGCCCTTCAACGCCAATGACCCGGCGTCGAGCGAATTCGACATCTCTTCGGTGGGAGCAATCATCGCCGCGGTCGAGAAGCTGGTGAAAGACCAGAAGGGATGAGGCGGGTCGTCATCACCGGCGCGGGTACGATCAACCCGCTTGGTCACAATGTTCCCGACACGCTCGAGGCCATGCGCGAGGGGCGCTGCGGAATCGGGCCGCTCGAGATGCGCGATGTGGAGCGGCTGTCGATCCGCGTCGGCGGGCAGGTGAAGGGGTATGACCCCGAGGCCGAATTCAATCGTCAGCAGATCGCCCTTTATGACCGTTTCACGCAGTTTGCGCTGATTTCGGCGCGCGAGGCGCTGGCACAGGCGGGGCTGACATTCGAGGGGCAGCTGGCGGCGCGTTCGGGTGTCGTGCTGGGCACCTCGGGCGGCGGTCTGAATACCCAGGACGAAAACTATCGAGCCGTCTACGAGGAGGGAAAGAACCGCGTTCATCCCTTCGTGGTGCCCAAGCTCATGAACAATGCCGCCACGAGCCACGTGTCGATGACCTACAACATCAAGGGTCCGTCATTCACGGTGGCCACCGCCTGCGCCTCCTCCAACCACGCCATGGGGCAAGCGTTCCAGCTGATCCGTTACGGCATGGCTGACGTGATGATCACCGGCGGCTCGGAGGCGATGCTCTGCTTCGGCGGCGTCAAGGCGTGGGAAGGCCTGCGGGTGATGTCGCGGGATGCCTGCCGGCCGTTCTCGGCCAACCGCAGCGGCATGGTGCAGGGGGAGGGCGCCGCGGTGTTCGTCTTCGAGGAATACGAGCATGCCCGTGCGCGAGGCGCGGACATCCTGGCGGAGGTCATCGGCTTTGCCATGACTTCCGATGCGGCTGATATCGTCATGCCGTCAAAACAGGGCGCGGCACGGGCGATCGCCGGGGCGATGGCCGATGCGCGCGTCGATCCCGAAGAGGTGGGCTACATCAACGCGCACGGCACCGGCACGGCGGCGAACGACAAGACCGAATGCGCCGCCGTCGCCGACGTCTTCGGTCATCACGCCGATCGGCTTATGATCTCCTCCACCAAGTCCATGCACGGCCATCTGATCGGCGGGACCGGGGCGGTGGAGCTTCTGGCCTGCATCATGGCGCTGCGGGACGGGATCATCGCCCCGACGATCGGCTATGAGGAGCCTGATCCCGAATGCGCGCTCGATGTCGTGCCGAACGAGGCGCGCGAGGCGAAGGTGGAGGTGTGCCTCTCGAATGCCTTCGCCTTCGGCGGGCTCAACGCGGTTCTGGCGCTGAGAAAGGTCTGAGGCGCGGCGCAGACCGAGCGCGCCGCGCCCCCAGAGCTTCTCGGATCAGTTGCCGCCTTCGGTTGCTGCTGCCCCGGCGGCGGCCTGGGCCGCGAGCCGGTCCTGCAACGCCTTGTAGCCGGCGGTGAAGCCCTTGAGCGACATCTTCAGCTCAACCGGCCGCCCGGGTGCGGCAACGGCAAAGATCGACACCGTCGCAGAAGCGCCCTTGCGGAACTGGTCGATCTCGGCCTCGGTGAAGCCGATGCGTGCGATGCAGCCGATGCGCGAGCACCAGCTGAAGGGGTAACGCCGCGGCGTGCCACCGTCCACGCTGAGCGAGAGCTGCTGGGTCAGCAGGGTTTCGAGAGGTGTCACCACCGTGGCGCCGGCCACGGCAGGCCCTTGCGGCTGGGGCAGGGGGAAGAGGTTGATCTCGGCCACCGAATTGCCCGCATCGTCCCGCAAAAGCTGATACAGCTGACACGGGTCGTCCGGCGTCTCTGCGCCCGACCTGGTGCGCACGCAGCGGATTTCCCAGTCGCCATGGGTTTCGGCGACGTAGATCGTGCCGGCCGCGGTGGCCGGATCCTCGCCGAGGTTGAGCGCCAACGGGTCGGCCGGGCTGCCGCTCTCGCCGGTTGAAGCGGTATCGGACGCGGCGTCGGCGCCGCTCTCCTGTGCCGCGGTGGGCAGGGCGAGGGCCAGTGCGAGCGCTGTGGCAAGCCATGGCAGGCGTGAAGATAGGATCATGTCACCCCCGGGTGATGCTGGAATTACCAACGTGCGGTTAGCACGCGCTTGCGGCAATGTCAGCGCCGATCTCCCTCGCCGGGACAATTCCGGCCAAAATGCGCCGGGAACGCCGAGCGGCGATGCGGCCAGCGAACAAGGGAGACCGTGCGCACAATCGAAAAGGGCCCGTGGGCCCTTTCCGCTTCGTCTCTCCCTGCCGGACTGGCCGACCTCGTCGTTGTGCGGGGAGGCTAGGCGCTTTCCCCTTGTCGGTCAACAGGTTTTGCTGCCGCAGCCGCGAGAGATGACTGCCGCGGCGCGGCGAGAAAAAAGGCCGCGCCTGCGGGCGCGGCCAGTCGACAGGGAGGAAGTCGCCGCGACGGATGACGCCATGACCGCCGCGATGCATCTGACACTGGCAGAGAAGGGTTAAGGATGTATGCTGCCCGCGCACGCAACGGCGATGGACGGGAACAGGCATGGAAGAAGGCGTCGAGGGGGTCTTTGTCGGCGGAGGCGGCGAGGGTTATGCCGTGCCGCAGTATCTTCTTTATCGCTACGCCAATCGCCATGGCCTCATTGCGGGGGCGACGGGTACGGGAAAGACGGTGACGCTGCAGATTCTGGCCGAAGGTTTCTCGGCGGCAGGGGTGCCGGTGTTCCTGTCGGATGTGAAGGGCGATCTCTCCGGGCTTGTGCAGGCGGGTTCGCCCGAATTCAAGCTGCACGACGCCTTCATGAAGCGCGCCGCCACCATCGGTTTTGCCGAGCGCTACCGCTACGAGGCCTTTCCCGTCACCTTCTGGGATCTCCATGGCGAGAAGGGCCACCCGGTGCGCACCACGGTGGCGGAGATGGGCCCGCTCCTGCTCTCGCGGCTTCTGGAGCTGAGCGAGGCGCAGGAGGGGGTGCTCAACATCGCCTTTCGCGTGGCCGACGAACAGGGCCTGCCGCTGCTCGACCTGAAGGATCTGCAGGCGCTTCTGGTCTGGGTCGGGGAGAACTCGCCCGAACTTGGCCTGCGTTACGGCCATGTCTCGCCGGCCTCGGTGGGCGCGATCCAGCGCCAGCTGCTCATTCTCGAGAATCAGGGCGGGGCGCGCTTCTTCGGCGAGCCGGCGCTGGAGCTTGGCGATCTCTTCCTGCGCGACGAGACGGGGCGGGGGCGGATCAACATTCTCGCCGCGGACCGGCTGATGGCCTCGCCGCGGCTCTACGCGACCTTCCTTCTTTGGCTTCTCTCGGAGCTCTTCGAGGAGCTGCCCGAGGTGGGCGACCCCGACCGGCCCAAGCTCATCTTCTTCTTCGACGAGGCGCATCTTCTTTTCGACGATGCGCCCAAGGGGCTGATCGACAAGGTCGAGACGGTGGCGCGGCTGATCCGCTCGAAGGGCGTCGGCGTCTATTTCGTTACGCAAAACCCCGCTGACGTGCCCGAGGACATTCTCGGCCAGCTCGGCAACCGGGTGCAGCACGCGCTGCGCGCCTTCACCGCGCGCGACCGCAAGGCGCTAAGGCTTGCCGCCGAGACCTACCGCGACAATCCGCGCTTCTCGATCGAGGAGGCGATTCGCGAGGTGGGGGTGGGCGAGGCGGTGACCTCCTTTCTCGAGAAGAAGGGCGTGCCGGGCATGGCCGAGCGCACCTTGATCCGCCCGCCATCGTCGCGGCTCGGGCCCTGCGACGAGGCGGCGCGCCGGGCAGCCATCGCCACCTCGCCGCTCGCAGGCAAGTACGACACCGCCATCGACCGGGTGAGCGCCTATGAGCGGCTGCGGGCGCGGGCCGAGGAAGCGGCGCGCGCCGCCGAGGCAGCCGAGGCGGAAGAGGAGCGCGAGTTCACCGCGGCGCGCCGCTATGGCGGCAGCGCGCGCAGGAAGGCTTCGCGGCGCGATGAACCGGAGGGCATCGGAGGGGCGCTCGCCGACGCGCTCCTCAAGGAGCTCAAGGGCACCACCGGCCGGCGGATCATCCGCGGCATCTTCGGCACGCTGTTCAAGAGCCGCTGAGAACCGGGGAGGCTCCGCCCTCTGGAAAGCACCGTGCCGCTCTCTTAGGCTCGCGCCATGGCTCGCTATCTCGCCTCGCGCCTTGTCTCGCTTCTGGTCAGCCTCGCCGTGGCGAGTCTGGTGATCTTCGCCGTGATCGAGGTGATCCCGGGCGACACCGCCGCCTTCATGCTCGGCCTCAACGCCCAGCCTGACACGGTGGCCGCGCTGCGCGCCGAGCTCGGGCTCGATCTGCCGAGGTCCCTGCGCTACCTCGCCTGGATCGGGGGCATGCTCACGGGCGATTTCGGGGTTTCGTACACCTACCGCGTGCCGGTGGCCGAACTGATCTCCGCGCGCCTTCAGGTCTCGCTGCCGCTTACGCTTTATGCGCTGGCGCTCTCCACGGCGATCGCGATCCCGGTCGGGCTCATCGCGGCGGCGCGGCGCGGGAGGCCGGCCGATTACGCCATCATGGGCGTGACGCAGCTTGGCATCGCGGTGCCGAATTTCTGGTTCGCGATGCTGCTTGTCGCGCTTTTCGCCGTCACCTTGCGCTGGTTCTCGGCGGGAGGCTTTCCCGGCTGGGAGGCGGGGCTCTGGGCCGGGCTCAAGGCGCTGACGCTGCCGGCGGTCGCGCTCGCGCTGCCGCAGGCCTCGATCCTTGCGCGGGTGATGCGCTCGGCGCTCATCGAGACGCTGGGGCAGGACTACATCCGCACCGCCCGCGCCAAGGGTCTGACCGAGGCGCAGGCCATTCGCGCCCATGCCTTTCGCAACGCACTCATCCCGGTGATGACGATTCTGGGGCTGCAGTTCTCCTTCCTGCTGGCCGGTGCCATCATCATCGAGAACGTGTTCTTCCTGCCGGGCCTCGGCCGGCTCATCTTTCAGGCCATCACCCAGCGCGATCTGATCGTGGTGGAATCGACGGTGATGCTTCTCGTCTTCGCGGTGATCCTCGTCACCTTCCTCGTCGATCTCGCCTATGCCGCCATCGACCCGAGGCTCCGGCGATGAGGCGCCTTCCGGTTCAGATGACGCTCGGCGCGGCGCTCTCGGCCGTCTTCGTGCTTGCCGCGCTCGTCTCCTTTGTCTGGACGCCCTACGGGGTGGAGGGGCTTGCGATCGCCCGGCGCATGGCGCCGCCCTCGCTTGCCCATCCGCTGGGCACCGATCACTTCGGGCGCGACATCCTGTCGATGCTGATGGTGGGCGCACGCACCTCGATTGCCGTGGCGATCGTCGCGGTGGGCATAGGCATGGGGCTCGGCGTGCCGCTCGGGCTTCTCGCGGCGGCCAACCGGGGCGGGCTCATCGACGAGATCGTCATGCGCGGCAATGACCTCATCTTCGCCTTCCCTTCGCTGGTGATCGCCATTCTCATCACCGCCATCGCCGGGCCATCCGCCTTCAATGCCATCCTTGCCATCGGCATCTTCAACACCCCCGTCTTCGCCCGCGTGGCGCGCGGCGGCGCGCTGAGCCTTTGGACGCTCGACTACATCCTCGCCGCGCGCGTGGCCGGCAAGGGGCGGCTGCGCATCTCGCTCGAGCACATCCTGCCGAACATCCTCAACCTTCTGATCGTGCAGGGCACGATCCAGTTCTCGCTTGGCATCCTCGCAGAGGCGGGGCTCAGCTATGTCGGCCTCGGCGCCCAGCCGCCCACGCCGAGCTGGGGGCGGATGCTGGCCGAAAGCCAGACGATGGTGAGCCTTTCCCCCCACATCGCCATCTTCCCCGGCCTTGCCATCGTGCTGATGGTGCTGGGGCTGAACCTTCTCGGTGACGGGCTCAGGGACTGGACCGACCCGCGGCTGAGGCGCGCGCGGTGAGGGGCCGATGCTGAGCATCCGTGACCTGTCGCTCGAGATCGCGGGCACGCCCATCCTGCACGGGGTGAGCCTCGATGTGGCGCCGGGCAAGGTGTTCGGCCTTGTCGGCGAGTCGGGCTCGGGCAAGTCGATGACGGCGCTGTCGGTGATGCGGCTTCTGCCGCAGGGCGCCCGGCTTCGGGGCCGCGTGAGCCTCGGCGGCACGGAGCTGACGGCGCTCGACGAGCGGCAGATGTGCGCGGTGCGCGGCGCGCGCGTGGCGATGATCTTCCAGGAGCCGATGACGGCGCTGAACCCGTTGCGCACGATCGGCGAGCAGGTGGCCGAGACGCTCGTCGTCCATGGCGCGGCCCCGCGCGGCGAGGCCATGCGCATCGCCCGCGAGAAGCTCGACCGGGTGGGGCTCGCCGCCGACCGTTTCGACCTTGGGCGCTACCCCTTCGAGCTTTCGGGCGGCCAGCGCCAGCGCGTCTGCATCGCCATGGCCATTGCCCTGCGCCCCGCGATCCTCATTGCCGACGAGCCGACCACCGCGCTCGATGTCACCACCCAGGCGCAGATCCTCGCGCTTCTCGAAAGCCTTGTGCGCGAGGAGGGGATGGGGCTCATGCTCATCACCCATGACCTTGCCGTGGTCGCCGGCATGGCTGACGAGGTGGCGGTGATGCGCGAGGGTCGGATCGTCGAGCGGGGGCCGACCGAGACGCTCTTTCGCACCCGCCGGCACCCCTACACCCGCGCGCTCCTCGCTGCCTCGTCCCATGTGCCGAAGCGCGCAGCGCTGCGCAGCGCCGGGGCGCCACCTGTGCTCGAGGTGGAAGGCGCGGTGCGCGACTATCCTCTGGGCCGCGGGGCGGTCTTCGGGGCGCGGGGGCATTTCCGCGCCGTCGATGGGGTGAGCCTTGCCGTGGGGCGGGGCGAGAGCGTGGGCCTCGTGGGCGAGTCAGGCTGCGGGAAATCGACGCTCGCCCGCGCCATCCTCGGGCTTGAGCCGTTGCAGGTCGGCGCCATCCGGCTTGAGGGCGCGCCGGTGGATGCCGCGCGCGGCGTGCCGGGCGCGCTCAGGGCGAAGATGCAGGTGGTGTTTCAGGATCCCTTCGGCTCCTTCAACCCCCGCCACCGGGTGGCGCGGCTGGTGGCCGAGCCCTTCCATCTCGTCGGTCGCCCGCCCGACTGGCGCGATCGCGTGGCCGAAGCGTTGCAGGCGGTGGGGCTGAAGCCCGCCGACATGGAGAAATTTCCGCACGAGTTCTCGGGCGGGCAGCGTCAGCGCATCGCCATTGCGCGGGCGATCGTGATCCGCCCGAGGCTCGTCATCCTCGATGAGGCGGTGAGCGCGCTTGATGTCTCGATCCGGGCGCAGATCCTCGAACTTCTGGCCGATCTGCAGGGCCGCTTTGGGCTGAGCTACCTGTTCATCAGCCATGATCTTGCGGTGGTGCGCGCGATCACCGACCGTGTGCTGGTGATGCGCGCGGGGCGGATCGTGGAGGAGGGGCCGACCGAGGCCGTCTTTGCAGCGCCGCGCCACGGCTACACCCGCCAGCTTCTCGCCGCGACGCCGCGCATCCCCGAGGACTGGCTTGCAGAGGAGACCCGTCATGGCGCTTGAGGAGCTCTGGTTCGACCCCGCCGAGATGCTGATCGGGGGCAGATGGCTGCGCGCCGACCGGACGCTGACACTCGAAGACCCCTCGACGGGCGCCCCGCTTGCCGAGATCGCGCGCGGCGGCGCGGAGGAGGTCGACGCCGCCGTTTCCGCCGCGCAGGAGGCGCTTGGCGGTGACTGGGGGCGGATGACGGCGGCCGAGCGGGGGCGCATCCTCGCGCGGCTCGCGCGCCTCGTCGAGGAGCGGATCGAGACGCTGGCGGCGCTCGAGTCGGCCGATGTGGGCAAGCCGCTCACCCAGGCGCGGGCCGATGCGCGCGCGCTTGCCCGCTACCTCGAGTTCTACGGCGGCGCGGCCGACAAGGTGATGGGCGAGACCATTCCCTATCTCGAGGGCTACACCGTCTACACCTTGCGCGAGCCGCATGGGGTGACGGGGCATATCGTGCCGTGGAACTACCCGATGCAGATCATCGGCCGTTCGGTGGGGGGCGCGCTTGCGATGGGCAACGCCTGCGTGCTGAAGCCTGCCGAGGAGGCCTGCCTGACTGCGCTCGCCTTCGCCCGGCTTGCAGAGGAGGCGGGGTTGCCGGCGGGCGCGCTCAACGTTGTGCCGGGGCTTGGCGAGGAGGCGGGCGCGGCGCTCGCCGCCCATCCCGGTGTCAACCACATCTCCTTCACCGGATCGGTGGCGGTCGGTGCGAAGGTGCAGGCGGCGGCGGCGCAAAACGTCGTGCCGGTGACGCTCGAGCTCGGCGGCAAGTCGCCGCAGCTGGTCTTTGCTGACGCCGATCTCGACGCGGCGCTGCCCTTTCTCGTCAATGCCGGGATCCAGAATGCGGGGCAGACCTGCTCGGCCTCTTCGCGGATTCTGGTCGAGCGTGCGCGCCACGACGAGCTTCTCGAACGCATGAGCGCGCGCTACCGGGCCTTGCGGGTGGGGCCGGCGCGGGCCGACCTCGATCTCGGCCCGCTCATCTCCGCCCGGCAGAAGGCGATCGTGGAGGGGTATCTCGCGCGCGGCGGCGACCTCGAGTTGGCGGCGCGCGGCGAGATCGTCGGCAATGCGCCCGCGGGCGGGCATTACGTGGCGCCGCATCTCTTCGCGGGCGTCGCGCCTGACCATGTGCTGGCGCAGGAGGAGATCTTCGGCCCCGTGCAGGTGGTGATCCCCTTCGACGACGAGGAGGAGGCGGTGGCTATTGCCAATGGCACGCCCTACGGCCTTGTCGCCTCGGTCTGGACGGAGTCGGGGGCGCGCCAGATGCGGCTTGCGCGGCGGCTCCGGGCGGGGCAGGTGTTCATCAACAATTACGGCGCGGGCGGCGGGGTGGAGCTGCCCTTTGGCGGGGTTGGCCGCTCGGGGCACGGGCGCGAGAAGGGGTTCGAGGCGCTTTACGGCTTCTCGGTTCTCAAGACGGTTGCGGCGCGCCACGGCTGACGCCGAACGCCGCTTTGGCAGCGGCGTGCCTGCGGCGCGGGTATTTGGCCCAGGGTGATGGGAGAGGCTGTCTCCCCGCGGCCGGAGGGCTGGCGGAGCAAATTGCCGGCCGTGGCGGCTTGCAGCGCCCCGCCCGCGACACTAAGACTCTGTCAGTTTTCCGGCAATAACCCTGACACAGGGCGGACAGAGGCAGGCTGAATGCGCGATCCTTTCGAGACCTACATGAACACCCTCGTGCCCATGGTGGTGGAACAGACCAGCCGGGGCGAGCGTGCCTATGACATCTTCTCGCGGCTTCTGAAGGAGCGGATCGTCTTCGTGACCGGTCCCATCCATGACGGGATGGCGGCCCTCGTCGTGGCGCAGCTGCTGCATCTGGAGGCGGAAAACCCCTCCAAGGAGATCTCCATGTACATCAACAGCCCCGGCGGCGTGGTGACTTCGGGGCTGTCGATCTACGACACCATGCAGTACATCCGCCCGGCGGTCTCCACGCTCGTCGTCGGGCAGGCCGCCTCGATGGGGTCGCTGCTTCTTGCCGCGGGCGAGAAGGGAATGCGCTTCTCGCTTCCCAACAGCCGGATCATGGTGCACCAGCCCTCCGGCGGCTATCAGGGGCAGGCGACGGATATCATGATCCACGCCGAAGAGACGCTGAAGCTGAAGCGGCGGCTGAACGAGATCTACGTGAAGCATACCGGGCAGGATCTCGAGGCGGTTGAAAATGCGCTCGAGCGCGACAAGTTCATGTCTCCCGAGGAAGCGCGTGACTGGGGGCTGATCGACGAGATCGTGGTCAGCCGCGACAAGGGCGACAAGACCGCCGGAAAGGGCAAGAAGGGCTGAGTGCCGCCGGGGCGCGGCGGGCATGTTGCGCGACTGGCCCCGGGCAATCAGGTGTTGTGCCCCGTCCGGCCATGTCTTACGCTTCTGCTGCGGGGAGAAGAGGGCCCGCAAGGGCCGTTGAGATAAGTGGATGCCGGCCGGATACGGCCTGGCGCTGAAGATGACGGGTCCGGCAGTGGCGGGCCCGGAAGGAGCGGGATGGCGACGAATTCCGGCGACAGCAAGAACACGCTTTACTGTTCTTTCTGCGGCAAGAGTCAGCACGAAGTGCGCAAGCTGATCGCGGGCCCGACCGTGTTCATCTGCGACGAGTGCGTCGAGCTGTGCATGGACATCATCCGCGAGGAGACGAAGGGCTCGGGCCTGAAATCCTCCGGTGGTGTGCCGACGCCGAAAGAGATCTGCAAGGTGCTCGACGAGTATGTCATCGGGCAGGAGCACGCCAAGCGCGTGCTCTCGGTCGCGGTGCACAATCACTACAAGCGGCTCGCCAATTCGGACAAGTCCGACATCGAACTTGCGAAGTCCAACATCCTGCTGATCGGGCCGACGGGCTGCGGCAAGACGCTTCTGGCGCAGACGCTGGCGCGCATCCTCGATGTGCCCTTCACGATGGCCGATGCCACCACGCTCACCGAGGCGGGCTATGTGGGGGAGGATGTGGAGAACATCATCCTCAAGCTCCTGCAGGCGAGCGAATACAACGTCGAGCGCGCCCAGCGCGGCATCGTCTACATCGACGAGGTCGACAAGATCTCCCGCAAGTCCGACAACCCGTCGATCACCCGGGATGTCTCGGGCGAGGGGGTGCAGCAGGCGCTTCTGAAGATCATGGAAGGCACGGTGGCAAGCGTGCCGCCGCAGGGCGGGCGCAAGCATCCGCAGCAGGAATTCCTGCAGGTGGACACCACCAACATCCTGTTCATCTGCGGCGGCGCCTTCGCGGGTCTCGAGAAAATCATCGCCCAGCGCGGCAAGGGGTCATCCATCGGCTTCGGCGCCGAAGTGAAGGATCCCGATGCGCGCAACACGGGCGACATCCTGAAGGATCTTGAGCCCGAGGATCTTCTCAAGTTCGGGCTGATCCCCGAATTCGTCGGCCGACTGCCGGTGATCGCGACGCTCGAGGATCTCGACGAGGATGCCCTGGTGCGCATCCTGACCGAGCCCAAGAATGCGCTGGTCAAGCAGTATCAGCGGCTCTTCGAACTCGAGGGCGTGAAGCTGACCTTTACCGAGGATGCTCTGCGCGCCATCGCGCGGCGTGCCATCGCCCGCAAGACCGGAGCGCGCGGCTTGCGCTCGATCATGGAGGACATCCTGCTTGACACCATGTTCGAACTGCCGGGCATGGAGGGTGTCGAAGAGGTGGTCGTCAACGAAGAGGCCGTTACCTCCGATGCGCAGCCGCTTCTGATCTACGCCGATCAGAAGAAGGAAGAGGCGAGCGCCGGCTGAGGCCCCCAAGCCCCGAGGATTCGGTGTCCGGGCGAAAGAGGGCGATTGCGTCATCCCATGCGTCCGGGCGACTGGACCTTGGCCCGGCGATCAGGCATATCCGTGGCGTCAGAGGACGGAGGCAGGTGATGGGCGTCATCAACACGCTCCTGCGCGCGGTGACATGGTGGAACGGCGCGACGCTGAACACGGCAGTCTATACGTGGCTGAAGGGCCGGAAGGTCGGCGAGGACGAGCAGGGCAACCGCTTTTACGAATCGCGCGACGGCAAGCGGCGCTGGGTCATCTACAACGGCGAGGCGGAGGCGAGTCGCATTTCGCCCGACTGGCACGGCTGGCTGCACCACACCTGGGATGAGCCGCCGGTCAAGGCGCCGCTCAAGCACAAGCCTTGGGAGAAGCCCCATCACGAGAACCTCACCGGAACGCGGCTGGCCTATCTGCCGCCGGGGTCAATCCTGCGCGCAGAGCCAAAGGAGCCCATTGATTATGAGGCCTGGCGCCCCGAGTAGGCGACCAGGCGGCAGGGGTGGAGCGAGGGCCGCATGAACAATCGCACGGCCGAGATTCTGGTGGGCGCCGTGGTTCTTTTCTTGGCGCTCGGCTTCACGCTCTATGCCGCGCAGCGCACCGGGTATGGGCCCGCGCCGGCGGGAGCGGCGACCTATCGCGCCTCCTTCACCTCGGCGCAGGGAATCTCGGTCGGTACCGACGTGCGCATGGCCGGCGTCAAGGTTGGCAGCGTCATCGATCTGCGGCTCAACCCGGAAACCTTCCGCGCGGAGACGACCTTTACCGTCGACAGCTCCCTGCGCCTGCCCGATGACACGGCGGTGCTGATCTCCTCCGAGGGGCTTCTGGGGGGCGCCTTCGTCGAGCTGTTGCCGGGGGGGTCGCCCGATACCTATGAGCCCGGAGACGAGATTCTCGACACCCAGTCGGCGGTCAGCCTCGTCAATCTTTTCGTCAAGTTCGCCACAAGCGGCGGCGGCGAGACTGGGGGCGGAGAGTGACTGGCCTGCGGCGGCGGTCAGCGCTTGCAAGCCTTCTGGCGTTTGCCTGCCTCGCATCGGTTTCGATCGCTCAGGAGTTCAACGGTTCGGGGCCGATCGTCATTGGGCCGATCGAGGAAAACCCGCTCGAGTATCGCCCGGTCGACCCTGCCGACACGCTGAGCTACGAGCCGCTTGAGGAAAGCCCGCTCGTGCTCGGCGCGGAGCGCGTCATTACCGAGGTCACCGCCGAGACCGCGGAGATGGCGCAAGGCGCCGTGGTCCGCGCGCTTGACAAGATCGCGGGCGAGCGGCGTGACATCACCTTGCGCGCGGGCGAGATCGCGCGCTGGGGCCTGCTGGAGCTGCGGCTCGGCGAGTGCCGCTACCCGGTGGACAACCCCGAGGGCGATGCCTTTGCCTGGCTGGTCATTGGGGTCGAGGGGCAGGAGGCGCCGGTGTTCTCTGGCTGGATGATCGCCTCGAGCCCGGCGCTCAACGCCATGGACCATCACCGCTATGACGTCTGGGTGATCCGCTGCACCACCTCCTGAGGCGCGGGGATGGGCTCGGGCGCGGTGAAATCCGCCTCGACGGTCAGCGCCTCGGCGAGACGACGGCGATACTCCGCCCGGGAAATCTCGATGCCGCCGAGCGAGGCGAGATGCTCGGTAAGAAACTGGGTGTCGAAGAGCGTGAAGCCCGCCCGCCCCAGCCGGTCGACAAGATAGGCAAGTGCGATCTTCGAGGCGTCGGTGACGCGGCTGAACATGCTCTCGCCGAAGAAGGCGCCGCCTAGAGCGATGCCGAAGACGCCGCCCACGAGCCGCCCCTCCTGCCACACCTCGAGCGAATGCGCAAAGCCGCGGGCGTGCAGGGCGGCGTAGAGGCTCTCGAGCTCGGCGTTGATCCATGTCTCGGGGCGGTCGGCGCAGGCGGCGACGGTGGCGGTGAAGTCGCGATTGACGGCGATCTCGTAGCCGCCCTTGAGCATGCGGCGCCTGAGCGAGCGGGAGATGTGAAAGCCATCGAGCGGGATGATGCCGCGCCGGCGCGGATCGACCCAGAACAGCTCGGCCGACGCGCGATCCTCGGCCATGGGAAAGATGCCGCTGGCATAGGCCGAAAGCATCAGCTCGGGCGTCAGAACCTGAGCGGCGGTCATGGCGTTCCGCGATCGCCCGGCCGCGAGGCCGGGCAGTGCCCGACCCGCCCGGCCGGGCCGGGCGCCGCCCGTCCCGCTTGCCTCACGGCGGCGCCGCTGCGCGACTGTCCCTTGCCGGCCAACCTCAGCCCATGTGCTCGGCGAGCCATTTCTCGAGCCAGTGGATGTCGTAGTTGCCCGAGATCACCGCCTCCTCCTCCACGAGCATGCGGAAGAGGGGAATGGTGGTGTCGATCCCGTCCACGATCAACTCGCCGAGGGCGCGCCTGAGCCGCGCCAGCGCCTCCTCCCGGCTGTGGCCGCGCACGATCAGCTTGCCGATCAGGCTGTCGTAATAGGGCGGGATGCGGTAGCCGTCATAGATCGCCGAGTCCATGCGCACGCCAAGTCCGCCCGGCGCGTGATACTGGCTGATTCGTCCCGGGCTTGGCACGAAGGCCGGCAGCTTCTCGGCGTTGATCCTGACCTCGATGGCGTGGCCGCGCGGCTTCAGATCTTCCTGGGTGAAGGAAAGCGGCTCGCCTGCTGCCACCCGGATCTGCTCGCGCACGAGATCGACGTCATAGACCTCCTCGGTGACGGGATGCTCCACCTGCAGGCGGGTGTTCATCTCGATGAAGTAGAACTCCCCGTCCTCCCAGAGAAACTCGATGGTGCCCGCCCCGGCATAGTTGATGCGCGCCACCGCGTCGGCGCAGATGCGCCCGATCTTCTCGCGCGTGGCCGCGTCGATCACCGGGCCCGGCGCCTCTTCCAGCACCTTCTGGTGGCGGCGCTGGAGCGAACAGTCCCGCTCGCCCAGATGCACCGCATTGCCCTTGCCGTCGCCGAAGACCTGCACCTCGATGTGGCGGGGCCGGCCGAGATATTTCTCCATGTAGACGGCATCATTGCCGAAGGCGGCCTTGGCCTCGGCGCGGGCGGTGCGGAAGGCGGTCTCGAGCTCGGCAGGGGTGCGGGCAAGCTTCATGCCCCGTCCGCCGCCGCCGGCGGTGGCCTTGATGATCACCGGATAGCCGATTTCATCGGCGATGCGGCGGGCCGTCTCGTAATCCTCCACCTCGCCGTCGGAGCCTGGCACGCAGGGCACGCCGAGCGCCTTCATCGTCTCCTTGGCGGTGATCTTGTCGCCCATGATGCGGATGTGCTCGGCGGTGGGGCCGATGAAGGTGATGCCGTGGTCTTCGACGATCTCCACGAACTTGGCGTTCTCGGAAAGAAAGCCGTAGCCCGGGTGGATCGCCTGCGCGCCGGTGATCTCGCAGGCAGCGATGATGGCCGGGAAGGACAGATAGCTTTGCTGCGCCGGGGGCGGGCCGATGCACACCGCCTCGTCGGCCATGCGCACATGCATCGCATCGGCATCCGCCGTCGAGTGCACCGCGACCGAGGCAATGCCCATCTCGCGGCAGGCGCGCACCACGCGCAGGGCGATCTCGCCGCGGTTGGCGATGAGGATCTTGTCGAACATCGCGCCGGCCCTACTCGATGATCATCAGCGGCGCGCCGAATTCCACCGGAGTGCCATCCTCCACAAGGATGCGGCGGACGACGCCCGCGCGCGGCGAGGGAATCTGGTTCATCGTCTTCATCGCCTCGATGATCAGGAGCGTCTGCCCCTCCTCGACGCGGTCACCGACCTTCACGAAGGGCGCGGCCCCCGGTTCGGGCTGCAGATAGACAGTCCCGACCATCGGCGAGGTCACCGCGCCCGGATGCGCCGCAGGATCGGTGATGGCCGCATCGGGCTCAGGCGCGGCCGGTGCGGCCGCAGGGGCGGGCGCGGCCGCCGGGGCAGGAGGCGCCACCGGCGCCGGGGCCTGCGCAGCGGCCGGCGGGGCGACAATCGCACCGCCGCGGCTGACCCGCACCGAAAGCTTCTTGTCCTTGCCTGTCTCGCGGCTCACCTCGAGCTCGCTCAGATCGTTCTCGCGCAGAAGTTCGGCCAGCGCCTTGATGAAGGCGACATCGGCCTCGCTGGTGTTGTCCGTCATCGGTCCTCGCCTGCTTGTGGGGCCCACGCGGGGCGGGGCCTGCAAACCTGCCCGCTTATACTCAAGCCCCGCCGGGGTGAAAAGCGCTGCGCGCGCCTGCAGGGCGCCGTTTCGGCCCGGAGACAAAATTTACCAGTTGATAAAATTTCGTCCTGTGGCACAGTCGAGGCAACAACAAGATCACAGACGACAACAGACAGGGAGACGGCGATGGCAAACAGCCCGCACACGCCGGGGGTGGTGCCGGGGCGGCTGGCCCGCGAGGCGATCGAGGCGAACTTCTCCGACCTGCACCCGCCGCTCGACGACCACGAGGCGCGGGTGGCGGCGGACCGGTGCTATTTCTGTTACGACGCGCCTTGCGTTGCGGCCTGTCCCACCGAAATCGACATTCCGCTCTTCATCCGCGAGATCGCCACCGGCATGCCGGAGGCGGCGGCGAAGGCCATCTTCGCCCAGAATATCCTCGGCGGCATGTGCGCCCGTGTCTGCCCCACCGAGACGCTGTGCGAGGAGGCCTGCGTGCGCATGGAGGCCGAGGGTGACCCGGTCGAGATCGGGCGGCTTCAGCGCTATGCGACGGACCGGCTGATGGCAAAGGGCGTGCACCCCTTCACGCGCGCCGCGCCCACCGGCAGGCGCGTGGCGGTGGTCGGGGCGGGGCCGGCGGGGCTTGCCTGCGCGCACCGCCTGGCGATGCATGGCCATGACGTCGTCATCTATGACGCGCGCCCCAAGCCCGGCGGCCTCAACGAATTCGGCATCGCCGCCTACAAGACGACCGGCGGCTTTGCCCAGGCCGAGGTGGAGTGGCTGATGAAGATCGGCGGCATCACCGTCGAGACGGGCCGCGAGCTTGGCCGCGACCTCGATCTGGCAACGCTGCGGCGGGACTTCGACGCGGTGTTCCTCGGCATGGGTCTTGCCGGCGTCAACGCCCTGCGCGCGCCGGGGGAAGACCTTGAGAATGTCGAAAACGCAGTTGATTTTATTGCCGAATTGCGACAGGCGGAAGACCTTTCCTCCCTGCCCGTCGGTCGCGATGTGGTGGTCGTCGGTGGCGGCATGACCGCCATCGACGCCGCCGTTCAGGCCAAGCTTCTCGGCGCGGAGAACGTGACCATCGTCTATCGCCGCGCCCGCGAGAAGATGCCCGCCTCGGAATACGAGCAGAACCTCGCCGCGGCCAAGGGCGTGCGCATCATCTGCGAGGCGATGCCGGTCGCCGTGCACGGCGACGGCGCGGTGCGCGAGGTGGAGTTCGAATACACCGTCGAGACGCCCGAGGGGCTCAAGGGCACCGGCGAGCGGTTCCGGCTGAAGGCCGACCAGCTCTTCAAGGCGATCGGCCAGCGGCTAGAGGGCGCACCCGAGGGGCTGGCGCTCGAGGGCGGCAAGATCGCGGTGACGGGGCCGGGGCGCACCTCGCTCGAGGGGGTCTGGGCCGGGGGCGACTGCACGCCGGGCGAGGATCTCACCGTGGTGGCCGTGGCCGAAGGGCGCGACGCGGCCGAGGACATTCACGCCTGGCTCATGGGCTGAGGGAGGAAGAGATGGCTGACCTCACTACGGAATTCGTGGGAATCAAGTCTCCCAACCCGTTCTGGCTGGCCTCCGCGCCGCCCACCGACAAGGAATACAATGTCCGCCGCGCCTTTGAAGCCGGTTGGGGCGGTGTGGTGTGGAAGACGCTGGGCATCGATCCGCCGGTGGTCAACGTCAACGGGCCGCGCTACGGCGCCGTGTGGGGGCCGGACCGGCGGCTTCTCGGGCTCAACAACATCGAGCTCATCACCGATCGCCCGCTCGAGGTGAACCTGCGGGAGATCAAGGCCGTCAAGCGCGACTGGCCCGACCGCGCGCTCGTCGTCTCGCTGATGGTGCCCTGTGACGAGGAAAGCTGGAAGTACATCCTCGGGCGGGTGGAGGAGACCGGCGCAGACGGGGTGGAGCTCAACTTCGGCTGCCCCCACGGGATGAGCGAGCGCGGCATGGGCTCGGCGGTGGGGCAGGTGCCCGAATACATCGAGATGGTCACGCGCTGGTGCAAGGCGAACACGCGGATGCCGGTGATCGTCAAGCTCACGCCCAACATCACCGACATCCGCTATCCCGCCCGCGCCGCCAAGGCCGGGGGCGCGGATGCCGTCAGCCTCATCAACACCATCAACTCCATCACCGGCGTCAACCTCGACAATTTCGCGCCTGAGCCCGAGATCGACGGCAAGGGCACGCACGGCGGCTATTGCGGCCCGGCGGTCAAGCCGATCGCGCTCAACATGGTGGCCGAGATCGCGCGCGACCCCGAGACGCGCGGCCTGCCGATCTCGGGCATCGGCGGGGTGACCACATGGCGCGACGCAGCCGAGTTCCTCGCCCTTGGCGCGCATAACGTGCAGGTCTGCACCGCGGCGATGACCTATGGCTTTAAGGTCGTGCAGGAGATGATCGCGGGGCTGTCGGAATGGATGGATGCCAAGGGCTTCGCGTCCGTCTCCGACATCGTCGGCCGCGCGGTGCCCAACGTCACCGACTGGCAGTATCTCAACCTCAACTACGTTACCAAGGCGCGGATCGATCAGGAGAAGTGCATCCACTGCGGGCGCTGCTACGCCGCCTGCGAGGACACCTCGCATCAGGCCATCTGGATGAAGGAGGGCCGCGTCTTCGAGGTCAACGACGCGGAGTGCGTGGCCTGCAACCTGTGCGTGGATGTCTGCCCGGTGGAGGGCTGCATCACCATGGAGCGCCTCGCCCCCGGCACGGTGGACCCGCGCACCGGCAAGGTGGTGGAGGCGGACTACGCCAACTGGACGACACACCCAAACAACCCCGCCGCCAAGGCCGCGGAATAAGGGGGCCGGTCGGTTTCCGGTCGTCCCCCGGTCGGTCCACGGGCGGGAGGTCAGACGCTCCCGCCCGGTGGTGGCGCAGCGCCGGGCGGCGTTTCTCGCGATTCAGACAAGTTTGGCTCGATTTCCGATATTTGTGCATCATAGTTAAAGTCATTTCTCAGGTCCGCCTCGGCATCGTCCCGAGCGGTGAGGGGCGTGCCAGACCGCCGCGCCCGGCTTGCCGCCTCGCCGGCGCCTTCGCTTGCCGCGGTGCCGGCGCGCCCGTCGAGGCTCTCGCCGCCCAGAATGACGCGCGTCTCTTCCCGCCCGCGGCTGGCGGCGAGCTGCGCGAGCTTTGCGCGCAGGTCGTTCTCGAAATCCAGGATGCTGGCCTGAAACGCCGGCGGCGGGCCGAGCAGCATGCCCGGTTCGAGCGGCGGCCTGGGCGCCGGCGCAGGCGCGCTGCCCGTCTGCTCGGGGTGGGGGGCCTTGTGCGCTCCGGGCCGGTGATGCTCCGGCCCCGCGCGCAGCGCAGCCTCCTTCGGGGCAGGCGGGGGCAGACGCTCGGGCGGGGCGAGCCGCGCAGGCCGCGGTGCCTCGAGCGCGGCGAGCTGGGCGGGAGTGTGGCTCGTGTCGATCATCAGCGAAGCTCCCACGGCGGAGCCCCCACGCTGGCCAGCCTGGGGTGATTCGCTGAATCCCGCGTTAACAGGGCTCGGGGGTGAGGGCGCGCCTGTAGAGATGGGTGAGAAAACGGGCAGCCTCGCTGAAATGCGCGTCATCCCTGCTGCCCAGAATCCCGCGCACCTGCACGTCGAAATCGGCGTAATGCTGGGTGGTGGCCCAGATCGAGAAGATCAGGTGATGGCCGTTGACCTGTGCGATGCGCCCGGCCTCGGCCCAGCGGGCGATGAGCGCGGCCTTCTCGTCCACGAGTTCCTTCAGGGGCCCCTCGATGATGTCGCCGACATGCGGCGCGCCATGCAGGATTTCGTTGGCAAAGAGCCGGCTCTCGCGCGGCATGGTGCGGGCCATCTCGAGCTTGCGCAGCACATAGGCAAGGATTTCCTCCACCGGCTCGCCTTCGGGATTGAGCGCGCGCAGGGGCTCAAGCCAGCTGTCGAGCAGCGCGTTGATGAGCGTGCGGTGGATTTCCTCCTTGGAGCGAAAGTAGTAGAGCAGGTTCGGCTTCGACAGCCCTGCGGCGCTTGCGATGCGGTCGAGCGTGGCCCCGCGCAGGCCCGCCTCGCTGAACACATCGAGCGCGGCTTCCAGAATCCGGGCGCGATTTCTTGCCTGGATGCGGGTTCGGCTGCGCGCTGTGCTCATTTGCTCTCTCCTCGGGCGCATTTCATGCAGAGACTTGACCTGCCTTCAAGCCGTGGTAGCGTTTTGCTGACCATTTGGTCAAACTCCTGTCTGGCAGGCCCCGGCCGCGCTTTTCGGGCCGGCTGTGCGGCGGCGGGAGTTTGCCCCAACAAATCAAGATTCTGCGCGGCAAAATTCAATTGAATGACCGCGCGGAGAGCAGGACAGGGAGTCACGCAATGCCAGCGCCCGGCGAGAATCTGAAGATCAACGGCGAGAGGCTTTGGGACAGCCTCATGGAGATGGCGAAGATCGGCCCCGGCGTGGCCGGCGGCAACAACCGCCAGACGCTGACCGATGCCGATGCCGAGGGCCGCGCGCTCTTTGCCCGCTGGTGCGAGGAGGCGGGGCTCACCATGGGCGTCGACCGGATGGGCACCATGTTCGCGCGCCGCGAGGGCACCGAGCCCGATCTGCCGCCGGTCTATGTCGGCAGCCATCTCGACACCCAGCCGACGGGCGGCAAGTATGACGGGGTGCTGGGCGTGCTGGGCGGGCTCGAGATCATCCGCACGCTCAACGACCTCGGCATCCGCACTCGCCATCCGATCGTGGTGGTGAACTGGACCAACGAGGAAGGCACGCGCTTTGCCCCGGCGATGCTGGCCTCGGGCGTCTTCGCCGGGGTGCATGACCTCGAGTGGGCCTATGACCGGGTGGATGCCGAGGGCAAGCGCTTCGGCGACGAGCTTGAGCGGATCGGCTGGAAGGGTGACGAGCCGGTGGGGGGCCGCCCGATGAAGGCCTTCTTCGAGCTGCACATCGAGCAGGGCCCCATCCTCGAGGCCGAAGGCAAGGACATCGGCGTTGTCACCCACGGGCAGGGGCTGAGCTGGACGGAGGTGACGGTGACCGGCAAGGAGGCGCACACCGGCTCCACGCCGATGCCGATGCGCAGGAACGCGGGCCTTGGCATGGCGCGCATCCTCGAGCTTGTCGACGAGATCGCCTGGTCGCACAAGCCCCATGCGGTGGGCGCGGCCGGGCATATCGACGTCTATCCCAACTCGCGCAACGTGATCCCCGGCAAGGCGGTGTTCACGGTGGATTTCCGCTCGCCCGAGCTCGAGGTGATCGAGGACATGGAGCGGCGCCTGCGCGAAGGGGCGAAGAAGATTTGCGACGAGATGGGGCTCGAGGTCGCCTTCGAGAAGGTGGGCGGCTTCGATCCGGTGAAGTTCGACGAGGGCTGCGTCGCCGCGGTGCGCCGCGCGGCCGAGCGGCTGGGCTATTCGCACCGCGACATCATCTCCGGCGCGGGTCACGACGCCTGCTGGATCAACCGCGTCGCCCCCACGGCGATGGTGATGTGCCCCTGCGTGGACGGCCT
Organism: Meinhardsimonia xiamenensis; assembly: GCF_900102905.1. GTDB lineage: Bacteria > Pseudomonadota > Alphaproteobacteria > Rhodobacterales > Rhodobacteraceae > Meinhardsimonia > Meinhardsimonia xiamenensis. The sequence continues at coordinate 33,859 of NZ_FNFV01000007.1, forward strand.
TTCTCACAACGAGGCCGAGGAGATCTACCCCGAATGGGCCGAGAAGGGGGCGAACGTGCTCTTCCACGCGGTGGTCGAGACGGCGGAGATCGTGGAGTAGCGTCGGGCGCCGGGGGCTCTGCCCCCGGACCCCCGAGGTATTTGGAAAACCGAAGAAGATCAGGGCCGGCCATGATCCGGCAGGGAGGGCGAGATGAGCACGGTCATCAGAAACGGCACCATCGTGACCGCCGATCTGACCTACAAGGCGGATGTGAGGATCGAGGATGGGCGGATCAGCGAGATCGGGCCGAACCTCAAGGGAGACGAGGAGCTCGATGCAACCGGCTGCTACGTGATGCCGGGCGGGATCGATCCGCACACGCATCTGGAGATGCCCTTCATGGGCACCTATTCGAGCGACGATTTCGAATCGGGCACGCGCGCCGCGCTTGCCGGCGGCACCACCATGGTGGTGGATTTCGCGTTGCCCAGCCCCGGGCAGGGGCTCCTCGACGCGCTCTCGATGTGGCACAACAAGTCCACCCGCGCCAATTGCGACTACTCCTACCACATGGCGGTGACCTGGTGGGGCGAGCAGGTCTTCGACGAGATGGCCACGGTGGTGCGCGAGCACGGCATCAACACCTTCAAGCACTTCATGGCCTACAAGGGCGCGCTGATGGTGAACGATGACGAGATGTTCGCCTCCTTCCAGCGGCTGCGCGAGCTTGGCGCGATCCCGCTCGTTCATGCCGAGAACGGTGACATCGTCGCCGACCTGCAGCAGAAGCTTCTGGCCGAGGGCAACACCGGGCCCGAGGCGCATGCCTATTCGCGCCCGCCCGAGGTGGAGGGCGAGGCCACCAACCGCGCGATCATGATCGCCGACATGGCTGGCGTGCCGCTCTATGTGGTGCATGTGAGCTGCGAAGAGGCGCATGAGGCGATCAGGCGCGCGCGCGCGGCTGGCAAGCGGGTGTGGGGCGAGCCCTTGATCCAGCATCTGGTGCTCGACGAGTCGGAGTATTTCGACAAGGATTGGGATCATGCCGCGCGGCGGGTGATGAGCCCGCCCTTCCGCAACAAGCGCCATCAGGACAGCCTCTGGGCGGGGCTGATGTCTGGCTCGCTCAGCGTGGTGGCGACCGATCACTGCGCTTTCACCACCGAGCAGAAGCGCTATGGGGTGGGCGACTTCACCAAGATCCCCAACGGTACCGGCGGGCTCGAGGACCGGATGCCGCTTCTGTGGACACATGGCGTCAACACCGGCCGGCTGACCATGAACGAATTCGTCGCCGTCACCTCCACCAACATCGCCAAGATCCTGAACATGTATCCGCGCAAGGGGGCGATCATGGTTGGGTCGGATGCCGACATCGTGGTGTGGGACCCGCAGAAGGAGAAGACGATTTCGGCCGCGACCCAGCAGTCGGCCATCGACTACAATGTCTTCGAGGGCCATCATGTGAAGGGTCTGCCACGGTTCACGCTCACGCGCGGGCAGGTGGCGATCCACGACGGGGAGGTGCGGACCCAGGAAGGCCACGGGCAGTTCGTCGCGCGCGAGCCCAACATGCCGGTGACGGCGGCGCTTTCCACCTGGAAGGAGCTGACCGCGCCGCGCAAGGTGGAGCGCAGCGGCATTCCGGCAAGCGGGGTGTGAGAGGGAATGGACGCAGACGGCGCGGCGGTGATCGAGGCGCGCGATCTCGATCTTGTGTTTGAGACGGCCGACGGGCCGGTGCAGGCGCTCAAGGGGGTGAGCCTCAGCATCGGGCGGGGCGAGTTCGTTTCCTTCATCGGGCCTTCGGGCTGCGGCAAGACCACCTTCCTGCGGGTGATCGCCGCGCTCGAGGAGCCGACGGGCGGCACGATCACCGTCAATGGCGTGAGCCCCGACGAGGCGCGGCGGGCGCGGGCCTACGGTTACGTCTTCCAGGCCGCCGGACTCTACCCGTGGCGCACGATTGCGGGAAATGTGAAACTTCCACTCGAGATCATGGGCTACCCGGCCGCCGAACGCGAGGAACGTGTTCGAAAAGTGCTGGAGCTGGTGGAGCTCTCGGGCTTTGGCAACAAATATCCCTGGCAGCTCTCTGGCGGCATGCAGCAGCGCGCGTCGATCGCGCGGGCGCTCGCCTTTGACGCCGATATCCTGCTGATGGACGAGCCCTTCGGCGCGCTCGACGAGATCGTGCGCGACCATCTGAATGAGCAGCTTCTGAGCCTGTGGCGAAGGACAGGCAAGACCATCGGCTTTGTCACCCATTCGATTCCCGAGGCTGTGTATCTGTCGACCAAGATCGTGGTGATGAGCCCGCGGCCCGGACGGATCACCGATGTGATCGAAAGCCCGTTGCCGGCGGAGCGGCCGCTCGACATCCGCGACACGCCGGAATTTCTCGAGGTGGCGCACCGGGTGCGTGAGGGGCTGAGGGCGGGACATGCCTACGATGAGTGAGCATGCGGATCGGCTTGGGCGGGGGCGCTGCCCCCGCACCCCCGGGGTATTTGCACCCAGGATGATGAGAAGAGCGCAGGAGGCGGTGCGGTGAGGCGCGTTCTGCCGGTTCTCGTGGTCACGCTCGCGATCGTCGTCATCTGGTATGTGGCGGCGGTCTGGCTCAATTCGGCCTGGGTGATCGATCAGGCGGCGCGGGCGGGCAGGGAGCCCTCGTTCATGGACATCCTGCGCGGGACCATGAACCAGGACCGCCCCCTCCTGCCGCCGCCGCATCAGGTGCTGGCCGAGTTGTGGGAGCTGACGGTGGAAAAGCGCATCACCTCCAAGCGCAGCCTCGTCTATCACGGGCTGGTGACCTTGCAGGCGACCATGCTCGGCTTTGTCGTCGGCGCGATCCTGGGCGTGGCGCTGGCCATCGGCATCGTGCATTCGCGCACCATGGATCTGTCGGTGATGCCCTGGGCGATCATCTCCCAGACGGTGCCGATCGTGGCGATCGCGCCGATGATCATCGTGCTCTCGAATGCCGTCGGCATCGAGGGGCGGACGGTGCCGAAGACGATCATCTCCGCCTATCTCAGCTATTTCCCGGTGCTGGTGAGCATGGTGAAGGGGCTCCGGAGCCCCGAGCGCGAGCAGCTTGATCTTCTGAAGACCTACAATGCCAGCCGTTGGCAGACCTTCGTCAAGCTGCGGCTGCCGGCCTCCATGCCCTATTTCTTCGCCTCGATGAAGGTGGCGGTGGCGGCGAGCCTTGTCGGCGCCATCGTCGGAGAGCTGCCGACGGGCGCCATCGAGGGGCTGGGCGCGCGGATGCTGATCGGCAGCCAGTTCGGCGAGCCGATGATCATGTGGACCGCACTCTTCGCCGCTGCCATCCTCGCGGCGCTGCTGGTGGTGGCGGTGGGCATCGTGCAGGCGCTTGCCGCCCGCGCGATGGGGCAGGTGGCGCGATGATCTGGATTCTGGGAAGCCTCGCCGCCTGGGCGGCGCTGTGGTGGGTGAACACGCGCATTGCCGCCTCGGCCCTGGCCGAGAGGCGCGCCGGCCGCGTCGCCGCGCCGCTGATCTTCGGCCTTGCGATGCTGATCGTCTGGGAGGGGCTGGTGCGCGGCTTCGAGGTCTCGCCCGTGATCCTGCCCGCGCCCACCGCGATTGCCGCGAAATTCGCCGCCTCGCTCGACGTTCTGTGGATCGATTTCGTGCAGACCTTCGTTAAGGGCGCGCTGACCGGCTGGGTGATCGGATGCGGCGCGGCGGTGGCGGTGGCGGTGCTCATCGACCGCTCGCCCTTCCTGAAGGCGGGGCTTCTGCCGGTGGGCAATTTCGTCGCCGCCCTGCCCATCGTCGGCATCGCGCCGATCATGGTGATGTGGTTCGGCTTCGACTGGCAGTCGAAGGCGGCGGTGGTGGTGGTGATGGTGTTCTTTCCGACGCTGGTGAACACCGTCGCCGGGCTCGATGCCACCGACCGGATGCACCGCGACCTGATGAAGACATGGAACGCAAGCTACTGGCAGGCGCTCGTCAAGCTGCGCCTTCCCGCGGCCATGCCCTTCATCTTCAACGGGTTGAAGATCGCCACCACGCTTGCGCTCATCGGCGCGATCGTGGCGGAGTTCTTCGGCTCGCCGATCAAGGGCATGGGCTTTCGCATCTCCACCGAGGTCGGGCGGCTCGGGATCGACATGGTCTGGGCCGAGATCGCGGTGGCGGCGCTGGCGGGCACGAGCTTTTACGGCGCGGTGGCGCTGGCCGAGCGCTGGGTGACCTTCTGGCATCCCTCGCAGAGGGGGGGCAGATGACGACGACAACGACAACCAACAGGGGAGAAAGACCATGAAGAGACTGATTGCGGGCGCCTTCGCGCTCGGTCTGGCGGCGGGCGGCGCCCAGGCGGCCGATGACCTGACGCTGCAACTCAAATGGGTCACGCAGGCCCAGTTCGCGGGCTACTATGTGGCGCTCGAGAACGGCTACTACGAGGAAGAGGGGCTCAACGTCACCATCAAGCCGGGCGGGCCCGACATCGCGCCCACCCAGGTGATCGCGGGCGGCGGCGCCGATGTGACGGTGGAGTGGATGCCGGCCGCGCTGGCCGCGCGCGAGCGGGGGCTGCCGCTTGTCAACATCGCCCAGCCCTTCAAGCGCTCGGGCATGATGCTGACCTGCTGGAAGGACTCCGGCATCAAGACGCCGCAGGACTTCCGCGGCAAGACGCTGGGCGTGTGGTTCTTCGGCAACGAGTATCCCTTCCTCGCCTGGATGAGCCAGCTAGGCATCCCGACCGACGGCTCGCCCGAGGGGGTGACGGTGCTCAAGCAGGGCTTCAACGTCGATCCGCTCCTGCAGCGGCAGGCCGACTGCATCTCGACCATGACCTACAACGAGTACTGGCAGGTGATCGATGCGGGCGTGAGCCCCGATGATCTCATCACCTTCAAGTACGAGGATCAGGGCGTGGCGACGCTCGAGGACGGGCTCTATGTGCTCGAGGACCGGCTCGCCGACCCCGAATTCAAGGACAAGCTCGTGCGCTTCGTGCGCGCCTCGATGAAGGGCTGGAAATGGGCCGAGGAGAACATGGACGAGGCCGCGCTGATCGTGCTCGAGCATGACGAGACCGGCGCCCAGACCGAGAAGCATCAGAAGCGGATGATGCGCGAGATCGCCAAGCTCACCGCGGGCTCGAACGGCGAGCTCGACCCGGCCGATTTCGAGCGCACGGTGGCGACGCTCCTCGCGGGCGGCTCCGATCCGGTCATCACCAGGCATCCGGGCGATGGCGCCTGGACGCATGAGATCACCGATGCGGCGCTGAAATAGGCCGCGCCGGCAATCGGAACGGGAGGCCCCGGCACGCGCGCCGGGGCCTTTTCATCTCGTGCCGGTCGTGCCGTCTGCCTTCCCGCCTGCCGGGGCGATGATCTCCTTCACCCGCTCGGCTGCGAGCCCCATCGCATGCGCGCCCTCCACGCCGCCGCCCCAGTCGAGCTTGTCGCGCAGGGTGACGACGGTGCCGACGATGATCATCGCGGGGCTTCCCAAGCCCTCGGCCTCGACCTTGCCGGCGATGTCGCCGAGCGTTCCGGTGACGATCCGCTGGCCCGGCCGCGTGCCCTTCTCGATGACCGCGACCGGCATGGAGCGATCGACTCCGCGGCGGGCAAATGCCTCCACCAGCGCCGGCAGGGACGAAAGCCCCATGTAGATGGCAAGCGTCTGGTCGGGGCGGATCAGGTGCTCCCAATCGAGGTCAAGAAGCCCGTCGCGGCCGTGCGCGGTCACGAAGCTCACCGAATGGGCGTGATCGCGATGGGTCAGCGGGATGCCGGCATAGGTCGCGCAACCCGAGGCGGCGGTGATGCCGGGAACCACCTGAAAGGGGATGCCCTCCTCGGCCAGCACCTCGATCTCCTCGCCGCCACGGCCGAAGATGAACGGGTCGCCCCCCTTCAGCCGCAGAACGCGCTTGCCCTCGCGGGCAAGCCGCACCATGAGCCGGGAGATCTCCTCCTGCGGCATGGTATGGCGCCTCGCCGCCTTGCCCACATGGATGCGCTCGGCATCGCGGCGCACGAGCCCGAGGATGCCCTCGCCGATCAGCCGGTCGTAAAGCACCACATCGGCGCGCTGCATGAGCCTCAGCGCGCGGAAGGTGAGAAGGTCGGGATCGCCGGGGCCTGCACCGACGAGATAGACTTCGCCCACGCCGCTGCCGCCGGCAGCCTCGGCCTCGAGATCGGCGAGCACGCGCGCGCGCGCCTCGTCGACCCGGCCGGCCAGGAACGCATCGCCCGCCGGCCCGTCGATGAGCCGTTCCCAGAAATGGCGCCGGGCGCGGCCGTCGCGGATCTTCGCGGCGATGAGCTCGCGGAAGCCACCGGCGAATTCGGCCAGCCGGCCGAAGGCGGCGGGCAGTGTGGCCTCGAGGCGGGCGCGCAGGATGCGGGCGATCACCGGCGCGGCCCCGCCGGTGGAGATCGCCACGGTCACAGGCGAGCGGTCGACGATGGAGGGGGTGATGAAGTCGCACATCTCGTTGACGTCGGCGATGTTGCACAGGATCCCGCGGGCCCGTGTCCACTCCCACAGCCGCGCATCCCGCGCTGGGTCTTCGGAGGCGCCATAGACCAGAACCGCGCCTTCGATGTCGGCCTCCTCGGGCAGGCGGCGGTGGAGGGTCAGCCGCGTGCGGCCCTCGAGGGCTTCGACCTCCTCTTCGGGCTCCGGATCGAACGCGTGCACCTCGGCGCCGGCGTCAAGGGCGCGCTCGATGCGGCGGGCCGCGGCGGTGCCGGGGCCGTCCACGACCACCCGCCGGCCGCGGATGTCGAGAAAGACGGGAAGGAAATCCATGGGCTGTGCGTCTCCGGTTCGGTGGCTCGTCAGCGGCGGTCATTCGTCGCGCCCCGTTGGCGTTGGCGCCAAGGCGCACGCGTTACCGGTCGCAAGGTAATGAAAGCAGCGCCACCCTCAACCCCGCTCCGCGCTTTCTGGTTGCACCTGCACGGCGGCCACGCGCCGCGTCGAACCGCCGCCCGGCTTCCAGCCGGAGCGGGCGGGGGCTTTTGCCAATTCCCTCTGACGATGCGATGATTGCGCAAGCGACTGAAGCGCAAGGAGAGTCGGCCCATGCCCGATGCGATACCGCACCCGTTTTCCCGTTTCGTTGCCATCCTCGGCCGGGGCAGGACCAAACAGCGCCATCTCACCCGTGAAGAGGCGCGCGAGGCGATGGAAATGATTCTCGAGGGCCGCGCTCTTCCCGAGCAGATCGGCGCCTTCCTGATGCTCCTGCGCCTTAAGGAGGAGGCGCCCGAGGAGATGGCCGGTTTTGTCGACGCCACCCGCGCCACCTTTCGCCTGCCGCCCGCGATCCCGCCGGTTGATGTCGACTGGTCGTCATATGCCGGCAAGCGCCGGCAGCTGCCGTGGTTCCTGCTCAGCGTGCTGACGCTGGTGGGCGAGGGGGTGCGGGTGTTCATGCACGGCACCGAAGGCCATACGCCCGGGCGGCTTTACACCCGCGAGGTGCTGGCCGCGCTGGGCATCCCCGCGGCGGCGAGCCTCGAGGAAGCCGCACGCCACATCGAGGCGCGGGGCTTTGCCTATGTGCCTCTCGAAGTGCTGAGCCCGGTGCTGCGCCAGCTGATCGAACTGAGGCCGATTCTCGGGCTGCGCTCACCGGTTCATTCCTTCACGCGCATGCTGAACCCCTTCGGCGCGCCGGTGATGATGCAGGGGATCTTCCATCGCGGCTTCATGGATATCCATGCCGGCGCGGCCAGGCTTCTCGGCCAGCCCGTGGCCGCCGTCTTCCGGGGCGAAGGGGGCGAGATCGAGCGCCGCCCCAACAAGCCGCTTCAGGTCTGGACGACCCGCGGCGCGGAGGGGCCTTTCGTCGAGGAATGGCCGGCGCTTCTCGACGAGGGCCACATTCCCGCCGACGAGCAGATGGACATGGGCCGTCTTGCGGCGCTGTGGCGCGGCGAGGAGGACGACGAGCACGCCGCCGCCTCCGTCATCGGCACGCTGGCGGTGACGCTCAAGGCCATGGGACGCGCGCGGGCGATCGGCGAGGCCGAGGCGTTGGCCCGCGCCATGTGGGCGCGGCGGGACCGAAGCCGCATCCCGGCGGCATGCGCAACCGGTGCCAATGGCGTTTCGCCCGTCGGCGCGATGCTCTAGAAGGCGCCCATGGCCATCGAACTGACGACGCTGGAAGCGTTTCGCGACACCGGCTTTGACACGGTGATCGACGTGCGCTCACCCTCCGAATACGCCGAGGATCATCTTCCCGGCGCGATAAGCCTGCCCGTGCTCGATGACGAGGAACGGGCGCGGGTGGGCACGATCTATGTCCAGCAGTCGCCGTTTCTGGCCCGGCGCATCGGCGCGGCGCTGGTGGCGCGCAATGCCGCGGCGCATCTCGAAGGACCGCTTGCCGACAAGCCGGGTGGCTGGCGGCCGCTCGTCTATTGCTGGCGCGGGGGGCAGCGCTCGGGCGCGTTTGCGACCATTCTGGCCAATGTCGGCTGGCGCGTGGAGACACTGGCAGGCGGCTACCGAAGCTACCGGCGTGTGGTGGCCCATGCCATGCACGAGGCGCCGCTTGCGCACCGGCTGGTGCTTCTCGATGGCAACACCGGCACAGCGAAGACCGAGATCCTTGCCCGCCTTGCCGCGCGCGGGGTGCAGGTGGTCGATCTCGAGGGGCTCGCGCGCCACCGCGGCTCGGTGCTGGGCGCGCGGGAAGGCGGGCAACCCTCGCAGAAGGCTTTCGAAGGGGCGCTGGCGCATGCCTTCGATGCGCTCGATGCGGGCCGGCCAGTGGTGGTCGAGGCCGAATCGAGCAAGGTGGGCAATCTTCAGATCCCGCCCTCGGTGTGGAAGGCGATGAAGGTGGCGCCCCGGCTGACCGTTTCTGCCCCGGTCGAGGCGCGCGCGGCGTATCTCGTGCGCGCCTACGCCGATCTTCTGGCCGACCGCGAGGCGTTGTGCGAGACGCTGGCGCTGCTCATTCCGCTGCAGGGGCGCGAGCAGGTGGCCGCCTGGCAGGCGATGGCGCGCGAGGGGCGCTTCGAGGCGCTGGCTGCCGAGCTGATGGCGCGTCACTACGACCCGCGCTATGCCAAGTCGCGCGAGGGGCGCGGCGCTGCTCTGGCCGAGATCACCGTGGGCAGGCTCGACGAGACAAGGCTCGAGGCCGCGGCGGGCGCGATCGCGGCCGAGATCGAGCGGCTGGCGGTGCCCGCCTGAGAGCTTCAGCTGCGCCGGGCCGCGGCGATCCAGAGCGCGGCCAGCGAAAAGGAAATAACCGCGTTCCAGCTTGCCATCGACAGGCCGAGGAAGTCCCAGGCGACTTCGTCGCAGCGCACCAGCGGCGCGGCGGCGATCCGGCTCAAGAGCTCCTCGGGCGAGAGCCCGCCGACCGGGCCCGATGTGCAGGTGTCAGGCCCCTGCCACCAGCCGCGCTCGACCCCGGTGTGATAGATGCCGATCGCGCCGGTGGTGGCCGCGGCGAGCGCGCCGAGGGCAGGCCAGAGGCGCCCCGGCAGCTTGAGCGCCACGGCGCCCAGCACCACCGCCGCCAGATGCGGCCAGCGCTGCCAGATGCACAGTTTGCAGGGCGCAAGCCCGCCCAGATGCTGCGAGCCGAGCGCGGCGAGAAGCAGCGCCGCGGAGCCGCCGGCCGCCAGAAGGATGAGCAGTTGGCGCGTCTTCACAGATACCTCGCCACGACGAATCCGCCCACAAGGAGCACCATGAAGACAGTGAAGACAAGCCCCAGCCGACGCTCGATGAAGTCGCGGATGGGCGGGCCGAACTTCCACAAGAGCGCTGCGAGGACGAAGAAGCGCAGGCCCCGCGCGATGACCGAGGCGACCATGAAGATGCCGAGGTTGAGCCCCGTGGTGCCGGAGAGAATGGTGATGACCTTGTAGGGAAAGGGCGTGACACCGGCGATCAGCACCGCCCAGGCGCCCCATGCGTTGTAGGTTGCGGCAAAGCTCTGGAACTGCGCCTCGCGACCATAGAATTCGAGCACCGGCCGGCCGACGCTCTCATAAAGCCCCCAGCCGATGACATAGCCGAGCAGACCGCCCGCGACCGAGGCCAGCGTCGCCACGCCCGCGATCAGGAAGGCGCGGTGCGGCGTCGCGATGATCATCGGGATCATCAGCACATCGGGCGGGATCGGAAACACCGAGGATTCGATGAAGGACACCAGCGCCAATGCCGCCAGCGCATGGCGGTGGCCGGCGAGCGAGATCGTCCAGTCGTAGAGTCGTCGAAGCATGCTGCCGGCCCGAAAATCCTGCGGCCTTAGGCCATGGCCTTGCCCATTCGTCAAGCGAGTGTGATGGGGCAGGGGTCGGTGCAGGTGCGGGCGCGCTTCGCACAATGCGCGATCAGCGCCCGTCTACAGCCGGGCCTCGCGATGCGCCCGAGCACCAGCTCAAGGCTGTCCCGGTGCCGATCGCCCAGCATGAGGCGCCGCGGGCCCGGATGGTTGACCACAACCACGCCAAGGCGATCAGGCTTGACGCTGAGCAGACGCAGCGCGTCGGCGAGCGCCTCATCGTCGACGAACGCAGCGGCATCGAGCACGAAGGAATGATAGTTTTCTGCCGGACTTTCGAGGATTTCCGAAAGCGCCTCGTGAACGGGCAGGGCAAGAGGTGCAAGCCCCGCAAGCGCCAGCTCGAGAAGAAGGTCAGCCGCTTCATCGGCGGAAAAGCCGGCGAGAAGCACCCCCGCAGCTGCCGGGGCGATGGCGTGCGGTCCGACCTTCTCCGCGACGGGCAAGGGCGCGGGAAACTGCATGGTCATGGGCTCGTCCTCCACCGTGTGCCGGAAATCTCCTCGACACTGACGCATCATGGGCAACGATCTGGGCAGGAACGGTCAGGATTGGTGCCGAAATCGGGACAATTGCGACACTCTCCGGCCCAGACCGCCTTTGCGGGATGCAGCGGCCGCTTGCGGGGCGTCTTCGCAGGGGCTAGACAGCCTACGGTGGCCCGAGTGGCGGAATGGTAGACGCAGGGGATTCAAAATCCCCCGCCGCAAGGCGTGCGAGTTCGAGTCTCGCCTCGGGCACCAGGGCACCCGCGATGAGCCGTCGGCCTATTGCCCTGCTTCACTCTCCGGCAAGGGGTGGGGGCTTCCCTCGAACAGTTCGGTGATGCGCGCGCGCAGCCAGATGCAGGCGGGGTCGTGGTCGGTGCGGCGATGCCAGATCAGCCCGACACCGCTTTGCCTGAGCGGCAGTTCGACGGGCAGCATGCGCGCCTGGCCCGCGGCCTCGAGCCGGGCGGCGAACTGGCCCGGCACCACCGCGAAGGCATCGACGCTGGCCAGAAGCTCGGGCAGGGCGCCGAAATGGCGCAGCCTGATCGCCACATTGCCGGCAAGGCCGCGCCGGGCAAGGCTGCTCTCGACATCCTCGGCATAGGTGGCGGACGGGGCAACGAGAATGAGGCGGATTTCCTCGAGCCTCACGCGGGCCGCTTCCTCGGCGCTGAGCCGCGGGCAGCCGACCACGCGGAAGACCTCGTCGAAGAGGTGCAGCCGCCGCAGCCCCGGCTCGCGCGCCTCGAGGATGCCGATCGCCGCATCCGCCTCGCCACGCGCAAGCGCGCCCGCGAGCGCCTCCATCGGCAGGGCGACGTTCTCGATCCGCACATGCGGCGCCTCGGCGAAGATCCGGCGCGCCAGCGGCGGCAGGAAGGACTGCTCGCCCAGCCCCGAAAGCGACAGGCGGAAGTTGCGCCGCGCCGTCTCGGGGCGGAATTCCGAGCTTGTCGCCAGCGCCGCGGCAAGCCCCGCGAGATGCGCCCTGACCGCCGGCACCACGCGTTCGGTGTAGGCGGTGGCGACCATCCCCTCGCGGCCGCGGATGAAGAGCGGGTCGCCAAGCGCCTCGCGCAGGCGGCGAAGGGCATTCGAGGCCGCCGGCTGGCTCAGGCCGAGCTGCTCGCCGGCCAGCGACACTGAGCCGGTCTCGTGAATGCGCACCAGAAGCTCGAGGAGCTTGAGATCAAGCGACCATAGGGACATCACAAATATGAATGATCATCATTCATAACATCAGTTTGACTTTAAGTGCATCCGTCCTGCATCTGTCAATGCGGGAGTGACAGGGGGAGGCCGCGCATGGAGCGCTCATTCGCCAAGGAGATCGAGAGTCTCGAGCTTGGCGCGGGTGAGACCTTTCATGGCGAGGGCATCCTTGCCGTCACCAAGGCGCTGCTTGAGTCGGGCGTCTCCTATGTCGGCGGCTATCAGGGCGCGCCGGTGTCGCATCTGCTCGACGTGATGGTGCAGGCCCGCCCCCTGATGGAGCGGCTCGGCGTGCACGTCGAGCCCTGCACCAACGAGGCTTCGGCCGCGGCGCTCCTGGGCGCGTCGATCATGTATCCCGTGCGCGGTGCGGTCACCTGGAAGTCGATTGTCGGCACCAATGTCGCGGCCGATGCGCTCTCCAACCTTGCCTCGCCCGGCGTGACGGGGGGCGCGCTCATCGTTGTGGGCGAGGATTATGGCGAGGGAGCGAGCGTCATTCAGGAGCGCACCCATGGCTTTGCCATGAAATCGGCGCTCTGGCTGATGGATCCGCGCCCCGACCTTGCCTGCATCGCCCATTGCACGCGCAAGGCCTTCGAGCTTTCGGAAGCTTCCAACACCCCGGTGATGATGGAGCTGCGCATCCGCGCCTGCCATCTCGTCGGCAGCTTCACCGCCCAGGACAACCGCGCCCCGCGCGTGTCGATGCGCGAGATCCTCGAGAAGCCCGCGCCACATCTCTACGACCATCTCGCGCACCCGCCCGCCACCTTTGCCCAGGAAAAGCGCAAGTATTCCGAGCGCATGCCGGCCGCCCGCCGCTTCATCCGCGAGCAAGGGCTCAACGAGCTGCACGAGGGGCGGGAGAGCGACATCGGCATCATCGTGCAGGGGGGCGTGCACAATGCGCTCATCCGCGCGCTGATGGAACTCGGGCTTGCCGATGCGGCGGGGGTCTCGGAGATACCGATTCTCACCCTCAACGTCGTCTATCCTCTGGTGCCCGAGGAGATCGCCGCCTTCGCCGAGGGCAAGCGCGCGCTTCTGGTGGTGGAGGAGGGCCAGCCCGAATACATCGAGCACGAGATCGGCTCGATCCTGCGGCGCGCAGGCATCGACGTGGCGCTTTCGGGCAAGGACGTGCTGCCCATGGCGGGCGAATACCGCGCCGAGGTGCTGGTGGAAGGGGTGGCCGGCTTTCTCGCCCGCCACAAGCCCGCGCTTGGCAACCGCGTGCCGGCCCGCGCCTATGCCGACGAGATCGCCATGCTGAAGGAAGAGGCGCGGCGGCACCTGCAGGCGCCCTTGCCGCCGCGCCCGCCCACCTTCTGCACCGGATGCCCCGAGCGGCCGGTGTTCGCGGCACTGAAGCTGGCCACGCGCGAAATCGGCGAGGTGCATTATTCCGCCGACATCGGCTGTCACGCCTTCGCCACCTTCGCTCCCTTCCATTTCGGCAACTCGATCCTCGGCTACGGGATGAGCCTTGCCTCCAACGCCGCGGTGGCGAGCTTTCAGGCCAAGCCGCCGCTGGCGGTGATGGGAGACGGCGGCTTCTGGCACAACGGGCTTCTCTCCGGCGTCACTTCGCGGCTCAAGAACGGCGGCGACGGCGTGCTTCTGATCATGAAGAACGGCTACACCTCGGCCACCGGCACGCAGGAACTGATCTCCTCCCCCGACCGGCGGGAGAAGGCGCGCGCGGGCGCGGCGAGCGCCACGGCCGAAGATCACACCATCGAGGACGCGCTGAAGGGGGTGGGTGTGCAATGGCTGCGCACAGTTCACACATACCGGGTGGACGAGATGCGCAAGACGCTGATCGAGGCGTTCCGCGCGCCGTTCAAGGGGCTCAAGGTGATCGTTGCCGAAGGCGAATGCCAGCTTGAGCGCCAGCGCCGCGTGCGCCCCTTGCGCGCCAGGGCGCTTGCCGCAGGTGAGCGGGTCGTGCGCACCCGCTACGGCGTTGACGAGGACACCTGCACCGGCGATCACTCCTGCATCCGCCTCTCGGGCTGCCCGACGCTGACGGTGAAGACCGCCAGCGACCCGCTCAAGACCGACCCGGTGGCCCATGTCACCAACGGCTGCCTCGGCTGCGGGCTGTGCGGCGAGAACGCCCATGCCGCCACGCTCTGCCCCTCCTTCTGGCAGGCGGACATCGTGACGAACCCAAGCCCCTTCGAGCGGCTGCGTGCAGCCATGAGGCGCTTCTTCACGCTCGGAGCGGTGGCATGAGCGCGGCCGAGGACACGCCCTTGCGCCTGCTCATTTGCGCCATGGGCGGCGAGGGGGGCGGCGTGCTGATGAACTGGATCGTCGCCGCCGCCCGTGCGCAAGGCTTCACCGTGCAGGCCACCTCGGTGCCGGGCGTGGCCCAGCGCACGGGCTCGACGAGCTACTACATCGAGATCGCCCCGCCCGAGAGCCGCGCGGTGATGAGCCTGGTGCCCATGGCGGGCCGGGTCGATGTTGTTGTGGCATCCGAGCTTTCCGAGGCGGGGCGGGCGATGGAAGCGGGTTTCGTCTCGCCCCGGCTGACCACGCTCATCGCCTCCACCAACCGGGTGCTGACCACGGCCGAGAAGGCCGCGCTGGGCGAGGGGCGGTTCGACAGCGCCCGGCTCACCGAGGCGGCGCAAGCGATGGCGCGCACCGCACATCTGCACGATCTGGCCGCAATCGCCGAGCGCGAGGGCACCTTCATCAGCGCCACGCTGTTCGGGGCGCTGGCGGCAAGCGGGGCTCTTCCCTTGTCGCGCGAGGCCTGCGAGGCGGTGCTTGGCGACGGCCGGGCGGCGGAGGCGAACCGGCGCGGCTTTGCCGCGGGCTGGTCGGCCGTCGCCGGCGAGGACAAGGCGGGCGAGACCGCGCGGGCCTCCGAGCCCTCCGCGCCCGTTGTGGCAGAGCCTCCCGCCGGCACGGCGGACTGGCCCGAGCCCTTGCGCGAGGTCGCCGCGCTCGGCCATGCCCGGCTCGTCGAGTATCAGGACGCCGCCTATGCCGCGCTCTATCTCGAGCGGGTGGGGCGGCTCGCGGCGGCGGCCGCGGGGGGAGATCATCGCCACCTCAACGCCGTCACCGAGGCGGCGCGGCGGCTGGCGCTGTGGATGGCCTACGAGGACATCCCCCGCGTCGCCCAGCTCAAGACGCGGCCCGAGCGCTTCGCCCGCATCCGCGAGGAGGCCCGCATGGGGCGGGGCGACATCCTGCATGTCACCGAATATCTCCGCCCCCGCGCCGAGGAGCTTGCGGACATGCTGCCCGCCGCGCTTGGCCGGCGGATCATGGCGCGGGTGGAGCGGGGGCGTGGCCTGCCTTTCCTGGGCCGCGGGGTAAGGCTGCGCTCCTCCGGCGTACTCGGCTTCTGGCTGCTGCGCAGCCTTGCCGCCATGCGCCGTCTGCGGCGGCGCTCGCTGCGGTTCGCGCGCGAGACATCGGCCATCGAGGAATGGCTCGATGCGATGCACGCGACGCTGCCGGCCGCACCGGGCCTCGCCGAGGCGCTGGCGGCTCTGCCGCGGCTGAGAAAGGGCTACTCCGACACGCTTGAGCGCGGGTGCCGCGCCTATGAGCGCATCTTCACCGAGGTGGTGCGCCCCGCGCTTGCCTATGCCGATCCCGAGGCGCATGCCGCGCGGCTGCGCGGGGCGATTGCCGCGGCCCTTGCCGATGAGGAACATCGCGCGCTGGACGCCTTTCTTGCCGGTGAGTGTGAGGCCCGCGCCGCTCCCCCGAAGCTCAGAGCGGAGACCGTTCATGTTCAGTAACACGCGCCGCGTCGAAATCGAGTGGGGGCACTGCGACCCGGCGGGAATCGTCTTCTATCCCCGCTATTTCGAGTGGTTCGACGCCTCCACGGCGCATCTCTTCGCCGCCGCCGGCCTGCCCAAGCCCGAGCTCATCGCGCGCTTCGGGGTCGTCGGCTTTCCGATGGTGGACACGCGCGCCGTCTTCCACATCCCCTCGCGCTTCGGCGAGACGGTGGAGATCGAGACGCGGATCGCGCGGCTTGGCCGCTCGAGCTTCGAGGTGGAGCATCGGCTGATGCGGGGCGAGAAGCTGGCGGTGGAGGGATTCGAGAAGCGCGTTCTGGTGCGGCGCGCGGCGGACGGATCGGGCATCGAGGCCTGCCCGATACCGCGAGAGATCAAAGAGATGCTTGCAGGGTGAGGCAAGATGGGTAAATGACCGGTTGCGCGCGCTGCCCGACCATCGCGCGCTCTCAGGGCCGGAAAGAGGATTTGGCCCGCCGGTCTGGACGAGGTCGGAAGCCAAAGGGGAGGATACCCATGAAACGCAGAAGCTTCATCGCCGGGGCGGTGGCCATGCCCGCAGTCATCTCGGGGGCGACGCGCGCCTTCGGACAGGCCGAGCATGTGTTCCGGCTGCACCATCTTCTCGGCGCCAAGGCGCCGGCCCAGACCAAGATGCTCGAACCCTGGGCGCGGCAGGTCGAGGAGAATTCCGGCGGCCGCGTGAAGATCGACATCTACCCGGCAATGACCCTCGGCGGCCGGCCGCCGGAGCTCGTCCAGCAGGCCCGCGACGGGGTGGTCGACATCATCTGGACGGTCAACGGCTACACCCCCGGTCAGTTCCCGCGCACCGAGGTGATGGAGCTGCCCACCGTCTATGTCAACGACCCGGTGGCGGCGAACCTCGCCCTTCACGACATGTTCGAGGAGGAGCTGCGGGACGAATACAAGGGCCTTGAGGTGATGTTCCTGCATGTGCATGCGGGGCAGGGCATTCACATGCGCGACAAGCTCGTGCGGCGCCCCGAGGACCTGCAGGGCATGAAGATGCGCATTCCGACCCGCACCGGCGCCTGGATCATCGAGTCGCTCGGCGCGGTTCCGGTGGCCATGCCCGTGCCCGAGCTGCCCTCGGCGCTGCAGAAGGGCGTGGTGGACGGCGCCTTCATCCCCTGGGAGATCATCCCGCCGCTCAAGATTCACGAGCAGACCAAGTATCAGATCGAGGGCTACAAGCAGGAGCGCTTCGGCACCACCACCTTCCAGGTGTCGATGAACAAGGGTCGCTGGAACAGCCTGCCCGACGACATCAAGCAGGCCTTCCGCGACGCCTCGAACCGCGACTGGTGGGCCGAGGTGGGCCGCATCTGGCGCGCCTCCGACGACTTCGGCATCAAGGTCGCCGTCGATGCCGGCAACGAGCACATCGTGCTGACCGAGGAAGAGACGCAGGCCTTCCGCGACGCGATGCAGCCGGTGGTGGCGCGCTGGGTCGATGAGGTCACGGGCAAGGGCATCGACGGTGCCGGCCTCGTGGCCAAGGCGCGCGAACTCGTCTCGGCCAACACCGCCGCCTGATGAGCGCTGCAAGCACGGAAAAGGGCCGCCCCGGCATCGTCGGGGCGGCTGCCCGTCTGATCGACCTCTGGGCGATCGGCGGGGGGATGCTGCTCATTGCCGTGGTGGTGATGAACGTGCTGTCGGTGATCGGCGGCGTCGTCTGGGTGCCGTTTCCAGGCGATTTCGAGCTGACCGAGGTCGGCGTGGCGGTGGCGGCCTTCGCCTTTCTGCCCTACTGCCAGCTGCACCGGGCCAATGTCACCGCCGACATCTTCACCGCCAATGCAAGCCCGCGGCTTGTCTCCTTCTTCAGCCTGCTGGGCTCGGTGGTGGCGCTGCTGTTCAGCCTTCTGCTGCTCTGGCGGATGTATGCCGGCATGCTCGACCAGAAGGAATATGACTACACCACGGCGATCGTTCAGCTGCCGATCTGGTGGGCCTTTGTGCCGATCCTGATCTCGCTGGCGCTGCTTGCCGTGGCATCGCTCATCACCCTGAGCGAGGACATCCGCGGCGCCTTTGGCCGTCGACTCTCGGGAGGCTCGGCATGATGGATTCGGTGACCTTGGGGCTCGTGTCACTGGCGGTGCTGGTGGGGCTGATCGCCATCCGCATGCCCATCGCCTATGCCATGATCCTCGTGGGCGGCATCGGCATCACGATCGTCAATGGCGTGGCGCCGGTGTTCAACCAGCTCAAGACGCTCGCCTGGGGGCAGTTCTCCATCTTCGATCTGTCGGTGGTGCCGATGTTCGTGCTGATGGGGGCGCTCGCCTCCAAGGCCGGGCTGAGCCGTTCGCTGTTCCGGGGCGCGAACGCCTGGCTTGGCTGGATGCGCGGCGGCACCGCCATGGCCGCCATCGCCGGCTGCGCAGGCTTCGGCGCGGTCTGCGGCTCGTCTCTGGCCACCGCCTCGACCATGGGGCGCGTGGCGCTGCCCGAGCTCAAGCGCTACAATTATTCCGGCGCGCTCGCCACGGGCTCGCTTGCCGCGGGCGGCGTTCTGGGCATTCTCATCCCGCCCTCGGTGGTGCTGATCATCTACGCCATCATCGTCGAGGCCAACATCGTCACCATGTTCGCGGCGGCACTGCTGCCGGGCATCCTCGCGGTGATCCTCTTCATTCTCACCATCGCGATCTATGTCTGGGTGCGCCCCGAGGCGGGCCCCTCCCACGGCGGCGTGGGGCGGGAGGAGTTCATCTCCGCCACGCTGGGGCTTTTGCCGGTGCTGACCATCTTCGGCATCGTGCTGGGCGGCATCTACGGCGGCTTCTACAACCCCACGCCGGCGGCTGCGGTGGGTGTGGCGCTGGTGGCGATCTACGGGGTGGCCACGGGCAACATCGGCTGGAAGAGCTTCATCGGTGCGCTCAAGGAGACGGCGGCGACCACGGGCATGATCTATCTGATCCTGCTCGGAGCGGAGTTGATGAAGATCTACATGAGCCGCATCGGCCTGCCGCAGGCCACTGCCGCTTGGATCATCGAGTCGGGCGTCGCACCGATGACGGTGATGCTGCTCCTTCTCTTGGCGCTGATCTTTCTCGGCTGCTTCATGGACAGCCTGTCGATGATCCTTCTGGTCATCCCGTTCTTCTGGCCGGTGCTCGTCGATCTCAACGGCGGGCTCTACATGCCGGCCGAGGGCGCGGGCTTCGGCATGAGCACCGAGGATCTGAAGATATGGTTCGGCATCCTCGCGCTCATCGTGGTGGAGCTCGGGCTGATCACGCCGCCGGTGGGGATGAACGTCTTCGTCATCTCGGCGCTGGCGACCGACACGCCCATGAGCGAGACGTTCAAGGGGGTGATGCCCTTCTTCCTTGCTGAACTCGTGCGCGTCGCGCTGCTCGTCGCCTTCCCGGTGGTCGTGCTCTGGCTACCGAGGGTACTCGGCGGCTGAGCGGGCGGCGCCATTGGCCAAGGGTGCGCGGCGCACTCTGCGCCCGCGCCCTTGCCTTCGGCCCGCAGGCCGGGCTATGGCAGCGGCGGCATGGGCGGTTAGCTCAGTTGGTAGAGCGCCTCGTTTACACCGAGGATGTCGGCGGTTCGAGTCCGTCACCGCCCACCATGCCCCCGGCCGCTGTCCCTCGCGGCGCTCCTCCGGAGCGGGGTTGTCATCTCTTCGCCGGCCCGGCACAACTCCGGTGCGGGAGGCAAGAGGGAGCGCGCGATGGAGACGGCGCGGCACAGCGAGGCGCTTGAGGCCCGGCTCATGGCCGAGGTTGCGGCGCGGCGCGAGGCGCTTGTCGAACTTGCGCGCGCGCTCATCGCCATCCCCACGCTGAACCCGCCGGGTCGGCACTACCGCGACATCTGCGAATTCATCGCCGCCCGCCTCGAGCCTTCGGGTTTTGTCTGCGAATTCATCCGCGCGGAGGGCGCGCCGGGCGATTCCGACCGCTGGCCGCGCTGGAACATCGTCGCGCGCCGCGAAGGTGCGGGGCCGGGCGACTGCGTGCATTTCAACAGCCACACCGATGTCGTCGAGGTCGGCCACGGCTGGAGCGTGGATCCCTTCGGCGGCGAGGTGATCGACGGGCGCCTCTACGGGCGCGGCGCGGCCGACATGAAGGGCGGGCTCGCCGCTTCCATCGTCGCAGCGGAGGCGTTTCTGGCCGTCTGCCCCGATTTCGCCGGCGCCATCGAGATCTCCGGCACGGCCGATGAGGAATCGGGCGGCTATGGCGGCGTCGCCCATCTCGCCGAGCGCGGCTATTTCAGCCCCGAACGCGTGCAACACGTCATCATCCCCGAGCCGCTCAACAAGGATCGCATCTGCCTTGGCCATCGCGGCGTGTGGTGGGCCGAGATCGAGACGAAGGGGCGCATCGCCCACGGCTCAATGCCCTTTCTCGGCGACAGCGCGATCAGGCACATGGGCGCGGTGCTGCACGAGATCGAGACATGGCTCTACCCGCTTCTCGAGACGCGCCACACCGCGATGCCGGTGGTGCCCGAGGGCGCGCGCCGCTCAACCCTCAACATCAACTCCATCCACGGCGGCGAGCCCGAGCCCGAGGAAGGGTTCACCGGCTTTCCCGCGCCCTGCGTGGCCGACCGCTGCCGGATCGTCATCGACCGGCGCTTCCTCATCGAGGAGAGCCTTTCGGAGGTGAAGCACGAGGTGCTGTCGATGCTGGAGCGGCTGGCGCGCGAGCGGCCGGGCTTTTCCTTCGAGCTGCGCGACCTGCACGAGGTGATCCCGACGATGACCGACCGGGACGCGCCGGTCGTGCAGGGGGTGGCGCGGGCGGTGCAGACGGTGCTGGGCCGGGCGCCCGAATATGTCGTCTCGCCCGGCACCTATGACCAGAAGCACATCGACCGCATCGGCCGGCTGAAGAACTGCATCGCCTATGGCCCCGGCATTCTCGACCTCGCGCACCAGCCTGACGAGTGGGTGGGCGTCGAGGACATGGTGGAAGCCGCGCAGGTGATGGCGCTGGCGCTTGCCGATCTTCTGCGGGCGGAGCGGACGCCCCGCTGAGCCCGCGGCGCCGGAAGTGCGACGCCGATGCGATGCGGGGCGTTGACCTTGCCGCCGGCGCTCTTCAGTCTCGCGCCATGACGACGGTGACGCACGCTCCCCTTGCCGCCCGCCTCACCCGCGCGCCCCGCCCCTTCGAGCCCGAGCGCGGGCGCGAGGCGGTGGCGCTGTTTCCTGGACTTGTACCGGAGCTTGCCGAACTCGTCGCCGGCACCGCGGGGTGCAGCCCCTATCTCGCCGCGCTTCTGCATCGGGAGCGCGACTGGGCCGCGGCGGCGCTCGAGCAGAGTCCCGAGGATGCCTTCGAGACGGTGATGGCCGAGGCGGCGGGGCTCGGTGACGGCGAGCTGCCCTCGGGACTCAGGCAGGCCAAGCGGCGCGTGGCGCTTCTGGTGGCGCTCGCCGATCTCGGCGGGGCATGGCGGCTGGAGGAGGTGACGCACGCACTCACCCGCTTTGCCGACCTGTCGGTGGACATGAGCCTGAAGGCCGCGATCGCCCCCGATCTCGCCCGCGGCCGGCTGCCCGGCATGGGGCCGGAGGATCGCGCCACCGCCGCCGGCATGGTGGCGCTGGCGATGGGCAAGATGGGGGCCTTCGAGCTCAACTATTCCTCCGACATCGACCTCATCTGCCTTTTTGACAACGACCGCTTCGCGCCGGAGGACGTGGCCGAGGCGCGCGCGGTCTTCGTGCGTGCCACACGGCGGATGACCGCGACGCTCTCGGAGCAGACGGCCGAGGGCTATGTCTGGCGCACCGATCTGCGCCTGCGCCCCGATGCGGCGGTCACGCCCGTGTGCCTGTCGATGGACGCGGCCGAGGCCTATTACGAATCGGAGGGCCGCACATGGGAGCGCGCCGCCTACATCAAGGCCCGCGCCGCCGCCGGCGACATTGCCGCGGGCGAGCGCTTTCTGGAGCGCCTGCGCCCGTTCGTGTGGCGCCGCCATCTCGACTTCGCCGCGATCCGCGATGCCCATGACATCCGGCTGCGCATCCGCGAGCACAAGGGGCTCGGCGGCCTGCCCGGGCCGGAGGCGCTCGAGGGCACCGACATCAAGCTCGGGCGCGGCGGCATCCGCGAGATCGAGTTCTTCACCCAGACACGGCAGCTCATCGCCGGCGGGCGCGACCCCGATCTGCGCGTGCGCGGCACGGTGGAGGGGCTGGAGCGACTGGCGCAGAAGGGCTGGATCCCGGCCGATGTGGCCGAGACGCTCACGGCCGATTACCGCGCGCACCGCGAGCTCGAGCACCGGTTGCAGATGATCGCCGATGCCCAGACCCAGAAGCTGCCCGGCACTGCCGAGGGCTTCGCCCGCCTCGCGGCTTTCATGGACCGCGACGAGGGGCAGTTGCGGCAGGAGATCGCCGAGCGCCTCGCGCGCGTGCATGAGCTGACCGAGGGTTTCTTCGCCCCCGGCGCCGGCGGCCGTGAGGCGGAGGCGCCGGAACTGGTGCTCGAGGAGCACGAGCAGGAAATCGTCGACGGCTGGCGGCGCTACCCGGCGCTGCGCTCGGCGCGGGCGCGGGAGATCTTCGACCGGCTCTTGCCCGAGATCCTGCGCCGTCTCGACCGTGCAGCGAACCGGCACGAGGCGCTGATGGCGCTTGACGGTTTTCTCGCCGGCCTGCCCGCGGGCGTGCAGCTCTTCTCGCTCTTCGAGGCCAACCCGCATCTGATCGATCTTGTGGTCGACATCGCCGGCATCTCGCCCGAGCTTGCGCGCTATCTCTCACGCAACGCCGGCGTGTTCGACGCGGTGCTCGGCGGCGACTTCTTCGCCGACTGGCCGGGGCGCGAGGCGCTCGCCGCCGCGCTCGCGGCGCGGCTCGCGGAGGCGGGCGACTACGAGGCGCGTCTCGATGCCGCGCGCGCCTGGGCCAAGGAGTGGCACTTCCGCATCGGCGTGCATCTTCTGCGCGGGCTCATCGATGCCGAAACCTCGGGGCGGCAATATGCCGATCTGGCCGATGCGGTTCTCGCGGCCCTCTGGCCGGTGGTGGTGGAGGAATTCTCCACCCGCCACGGGCCGCCGCCGGGGCAGGGGGCGGCGGTGATCGGCATGGGCTCGCTCGGCGCGCGCAGGCTCAATGCCGCTTCCGACCTCGACCTGATCGTCATCTACGAGCCCGGCGGCCAGGAGGCCTCGACGGGGCGCCGCCCGCTGGCCACCCGCAGCTATTACGCACGGCTCACTCAAGCCTTCGTTACCGCTCTTTCGGCACCCACGGCCGAGGGGCGGCTCTACGAGGTGGACATGCGCCTGCGCCCATCGGGGCGGCAGGGGCCGGTGGCCGTCTCCTTCGCGGGGTTTTGCGACTACCAGCGCACCGAGGCCTGGACCTGGGAGCATCTGGCGCTCACCCGCGCCCGGCCCGTCGCGGGCGAGGCGGCGCTCGGGCAGGCGGTGGAGGCGTTCCGGCGTCAGCTTCTCGCCGCGCCGCGCGATGCGGTGGCGACCTTGCGCGATGTGCGCGAGATGCGCGCGCGCCTTGCCGCCGAGCGGCCGGGCGAGGGGGTGTGGGATCCGAAGCTCGGGCCGGGGCGGCTTCTCGACATCGGGCTTTGTGCGCAGACCGGGGCGCTTCTGACTGGCGACCCCGCGCGCGACGCGCCCGAGCAGATCGCCGCGGCGCGCCGTTTCGGATGGCTGGGGGAGGAGGAGGCGCAGACGCTTCTCGAGGCGCATGCGCTGTTCTGGTCGCTGCAGGCGGGGGTGCGGCTGATGGGGGCCAGCCGCCTCGACTGGGAGCGGCTCGGCGCCGGTGGGCAGGCGTTTCTGTTGCGGCTTGCGGGGGCGGCGGATGCGGCCGAGCTCGCGCCGCGCGTCGCGCGCAGCGGCGAGGCCGCGGCCGAGGTGATCGGTGCTGCCCTCGAGCGGGTGCCGGGGGCTTGAACCCGCGTGCCGACGGTGGCGGTTTGGGCGCAGGCGCGGCATGATCGGGGCGACTCGACTCGCTTATCGGGAGACACCCATGACGCCCGAATTCACCCGCCACCTCGAGGAGATGCTTGCCGAAATCGCGGCGCAGGGGCTGATGAAGCGCGAGCGCCCCATCGCCTCGCCGCAGGGCGTGCATGTGACGGTGGAGGGGCGGGAGCTTCTCAACCTCTGTGCCAACAACTACCTCGGCCTTGCCGACGACCCCCGCCTCATCCGCGCCGCGGCCGAGGCGATGGAGCGTTTCGGCTATGGAATGGCCTCGGTGCGGTTCATCTGCGGCACGCACGAGCTGCACCTCGCGCTCGAGCGGCGCATTGCCGAGTATCTGGGCAAGGATGATGCCATCCTCTTCGCCGCCTGTTTCGACGCCAACGGCGGGCTCTTCGAGCCGCTTCTGGGCGCGCAGGACGCCATTGTCTCCGACAGCCTCAACCACGCCTCGATCATCGACGGCATCCGGCTTTGCAAGGCGCAGCGGCATCGCTACCCGAACGGTGACATGGACGGGCTCGAGGCGGCGCTCAGGGCCGCGCGCGAGAGCGGGGCGCGGCATGTGATGATCGCCACCGACGGGGTATTCTCGATGGACGGCTTCTTCGCCCCGCTGCCGGAGATCTGCGAACTCGCCGAGAAATACGGCGCCCAGGTGATGGTGGACGACTGCCACGCCACCGGCTTCATCGGCCCGCAGGGGCGCGGCAGCCCGCACCGCGCCGCCGTTGACGGCAAGGTGGACATCCTCACCGGCACGCTCGGCAAGGCGCTGGGCGGCGCGATCGGCGGCTATGTCGCGGGGCCGCAGGCGGTGATCGAGGTGCTGCGCCAGCGTGCCCGGCCCTATCTCTTCTCCAACGCGCTGCCGCCGGCGGTGTGCGCCGCCTCGATCGTGGCGATAGACATCGCCGAGGCCGGCGACGATCTGCGCGAGCGACTTGCCGACAACGCCCGCTACTGGCGCGACGGGCTTGCCGCGCTCGGCTTCGAGCTTCTGCCCGGCGAGCACCCGATCGTGCCGGTGATGCTGGGCGAGGCGAAGGCGGCGCAGGAGATGGCCGCGCGGCTCTATGATCTCGGCGTCTATGTCTCTGGCTTCTTCTACCCCGTGGTCCCGAAGGGGCTGGCGCGCATCCGCACGCAGATGAACGCGCGGCTGACGCGCGACGACCTTGACCGCGGGCTCGAGGCCTTCGCCGCGGCGGGGCGGGCGATGGGGATCGTGTCATGAGCCGCATGATGCGCGCGCTCGTCAAGGAGGCCCCGGGCGAGGGGCTCACGATGCGCGAGGTGCCGGTGCCCGAGATCGGCCCCGACGATGTGCTGATCCGGGTGCGCAAGACCGGCATCTGCGGCACCGACGTGCATATCTGGAAATGGGACGAATGGGCCGCCCGCACCGTGCCCGTGCCCTTGGTGGTGGGGCACGAGTTCGCCGGCGAGATCGTGGAGGTGGGCCGCGACGTGGAGGATCTGCGACCCGGTCAGCGCTGTTCGGGCGAGGGGCACATCATCGGCCATCACTCGCGGCAGGTGCGGGCGGGCAAGTTCCACCTCGACCCCGAGACGCGCGGCATCGGCGTCAACGTCCCCGGCGCCTTCGCCGAGTATCTCCGCCTTCCGGCCTTCAACGTGGTGCCGCTGCCCGAGGCGATCGACGACGAGCTCGGCGCAATTCTCGACCCGCTCGGCAACGCGGTGCACACGGCGCTGAGCTTCGATCTCGTCGGCGAGGATGTGCTGATCACCGGCGCCGGGCCGATCGGGATCATGGCCGCGGCCGTGGCCCGGCATGTGGGCGCGCGGCACGTGGTGATCACCGACATCAACCCCTACCGTCTCGATCTTGCGCGCAAGGTGGTGCGCGGCGTGCGGGCGGTCAATGTCGCCGAGGAAAGCCTCGACGAGGTGATCGCCGAGCTTGGCATGACCCAGGGTTTCGATGTGGGGCTGGAGATGTCAGGCAGCCCCGCGGCCTTCGAGCAGATGGTGGAGCACATGGTGATGGGCGGGCGCATCGCCATGCTCGGCATCCCGCCGAGGCCCGTGCCGGTGGACTGGGCGCGCATCGTCTTCAAGGCGCTGACGATCAAGGGCGTGTATGGCCGCGAGATCTTCGAGACCTGGTACAAGATGATCGCCATGATCGAGAACGGGCTCGACCTGCGCGGTGTCATCACGCACCGCTTTGCCGCCGAGGACTACGCGCGCGGGTTCGAGGTGATGATCTCGGGCAACTCCGGCAAGGTCGTGCTCGACTGGAGCTGAGCGGGCGGGGCGCTCAGCGCGCCCCCCGGCTCAGCGCGGCAACGCCCGTGCGCGCCAT
This sequence comes from Meinhardsimonia xiamenensis, assembly GCF_900102905.1. Taxonomy (GTDB): domain Bacteria; phylum Pseudomonadota; class Alphaproteobacteria; order Rhodobacterales; family Rhodobacteraceae; genus Meinhardsimonia; species Meinhardsimonia xiamenensis. Next base: position 59,963 of record NZ_FNFV01000007.1, read on the forward strand.
CTCCACCAGACCCAGGGGCCGCATCAGCTCGGCGAAGGCGTCGATCTTCTGCGGGGTGCCGGTGATCTCGAAGATGAAGCTCTTGAGTGTCGAGTCCACCACATTGGCGCGGAAGATCTCGGCCAGGCGCAGCGCCTCGATGCGCTTCTCTCCCTCGCCCGTCACCTTGAACAGCGCCAGCTCCCGCTCGACCGCCGGGCCTTCTACGGTGAGGTCGTGCACGTCGTGGACCGGCACCAGCCGGCCGAGCTGGGCCTTGATCTGTTCGATCACCGCCGGCGTGCCCTTGGTGACGATGGTGATGCGGCTCAGATGCCCCTCGTGGTCGGTCTCGGCCACGGTGAGGCTCTCGATGTTGTAGCCGCGCCCCGAGAACAGGCCGATGACACGGGCGAGCACCCCGGCCTCGTTGTCGACCACCACGGCGAGCGTGTGGGTCTCCTCCGGCGCGGCGTGCGGGTCGCGCAGGTCATAGGCCGAATGGCGCGAGGTGCCCTTTTCGATCTTCAGTGGAGACATCCCTTCCTTCTCCTTCTGGCCTTGCGCCGCAGAGGGCACATGCCCTGCCTTCGAGGTGGATGGCAAGGCCGCCGTCTCACACGAGCACCGCCCCCGAGGAGCCGATGGCATCCTTCGTCGAGGCGTTCTCGCCGAGGATCATCTTGTTGTGCGGCTCGCCCGAGGGGATCATCGGGAAGCAGTTCTCGTGCTTTTCCACCACGCAGTCGAAGATCACCGGCCCGTCATATTCGAGCATCTCGCGGATCGCGTCGTCGAGATCGGCCGGATCGGTGCAGATGATGCCCTTGGCGCCGAAGGCCTCGGCGAGCTTGACGAAATCGGGCAGCGCCTCGGACCAGCTCTGCGAGTAGCGCTCGCCGTGCAGGAGTTCCTGCCACTGGCGCACCATGCCCAGCCGCTCGTTGTTGAGGATGAACTGCTTCACGGGCAGGCGATACTGCACCGCCGTGCCCATCTCTTGCATGTTCATCAGCCACGAGGCCTCGCCCGCGACGTTGATCACCAGTGCATCAGGGTGGGCGATCTGCACGCCGATCGACGCGGGCAGGCCGTAGCCCATGGTGCCGAGGCCGCCGCTCGTCATCCAGCGGTTGGGCTCCTCGAAGCGCAGGAACTGGGCGGCCCACATCTGGTGCTGGCCGACCTCGGTGGTGATGTAGCGCCTGGGATGGTCCTTGGTCAGCTCCTGCAGCCTCTGCAGGGCGTATTGCGGCTTGATCGTCTTCTCGGAGGGCGTGTAGGCGAGGCAGTCCACCTTGCGCCACTCCTCGATCTGCGCCCACCAGCGCTGCACCGCCTCGCGGTTGGTCTTGCGCCCGCCTGCCTTCCAGAGCTTCAGCACATCCTCGAGCACATGCGCCACGTCGCCGACGATCGGCACATCGGTGCGCACCACCTTGTTGATGGAGGAGGGGTCGATGTCGATGTGAACGCGCGTCGAGCCCGGCGAGAAATCCTGCACCCGCCCCGTGATCCGGTCATCGAAGCGCGCGCCGATGGCGATCAACAGATCGCAGTCGTGCATCGCCAGATTGGCTTCGTAGAGCCCGTGCATCCCCAGCATCCCGAGCCAGTTCTTGCCCGAGGCCGGGTAGGCGCCGAGCCCCATCAGCGTGGAGGTGATCGGAAAGCCCGTGGCGTCCACCAGCTCGCGCAGAAGCTGACTGGCGGCGGGGCCGGAGTTGATCACGCCGCCGCCGGTGTAGAAGACCGGCCGCTCTGCCGTCTCCATCAGCGCAACGAGCTTGCGGATCTGCTCGATGTCGCCCTTCACCCGCGGCTGGTAATGCGAGGTGCGGGCGCGCTCGGGCGGGGTGTATTCGGCCGAGGCGAACTGCACGTCCTTCGGAATGTCGACGAGCACCGGCCCGGGCCGGCCATGGGTGGCGACATGGAAGGCCTGATGAATGATGTTCGACAGATCGGCTGTGTCCTTCACCAGCCAGTTGTGCTTGGTGCAGGGTCGGGTGATGCCCACCGTGTCGGCCTCCTGGAAGGCGTCGTTGCCGATCATGAAGGTGGGCACCTGGCCCGAGAGCACGACGATGGGAATCGAATCCATCAGCGCGTCGGTGAGCCCCGTCACGGCGTTGGTGGCGCCGGGGCCGGAGGTGACGAGCACCACGCCGGGCTTGCCGGTGGAGCGGGCGTAGCCCTCGGCGGCATGCACCGCGCCCTGTTCGTGGCGCACGAGGATGTGGCGGATGTCGTTCTGAAGGAACAGCTCGTCATAGATGGGCAGTACCGCGCCGCCGGGATAGCCGAAAATCGTGTCGACCCCCTGATCCTTCAGGGCTTCGACCACCATCCTTGCGCCGCTCATCTGACCTTTCATCGCTCGCTCCAGTCGCTTTGGGATCCGCCGATCCGCCATGCCCTGCCGAAGGGGTCCGTCCTCGTGCCGAAGATCTGCCAAAGAAAAGCCCCCGTGGAGGCGGGGGCGCATGGGGTGGTTCCCGGGAATCGTCACCTTCCCATGCGCCAAGCCCCCACGCCTACGAGAATCTCCGGCATCGCGTCCGTTTTCCTCCGATTGCGGCGGCGACATTAGGTTCGCCGCGCAGCGGCGTCAACAAGCTGCGCACGAAAAAATGTCTTCAGCCGCCCCTGTTTTGGAATTTTCTTTCGCGGCTCGCGCGGGCGTTGTGTTCGTCCGGTCGGTCGGTCCTGTCGGGCGGGGCGACGGTTGCGGCGTGCGTCATTTCGGTGCGTCAACGCCGCAGCTTTATTGTTTATTCCTGCGAATTCCGGCGCTAGGCTGCGCGCACCTGACCGGGCGAGCCCGCGCTGCTTGGGGCATGTGCGGGAACCCGGAAACTGATGCAACGGGAGGACAAGTATGGACCGTCGTTCGTTTCTGAGAACTTCTGCACTTGGTGGCACGGCCGCCGCGGCGTCGACGCTGGCCGCGCCGGCGATTGCCCAGGGAAGGCGCACCTTGACGATGGTGACAACCTGGGGGCGCGGGCTTGCCGGTGTGCATGACGCCGCACAGCGCGTCGCTGACGTGATCGGTGCCATGACCGACGGGCAACTGACCGTCGACCTCAAGGCGGCTGGCGAGCTCGTTGGCGCCTTCGAGGTATTCGATGCCGTTACCTCGGGTCAGGCCGACATGTATCACGGGGCCGACTACTATTTCGTCAACCAGCATCCCGGATATGCCTTCTTCACCTCCGTGCCCTTCGGCATGACGGCTCAGGAGCTGGTGAACTGGTACTATCACGGCAAGGGTCATCAGTTCCACGACGAGCTGGGTCAGATCTTCGGGCTGAAATCCTTCCTCGCGGGCAATACCGGTGCCCAGGCGGGCGGCTGGTTCCGCAAGGAGATCAAGGGGCCGGAAGACTTCAACGGCCTGAAGTTCCGCATGCCCGGCCTCGGCGGCCAGGCGCTTGGAAAGCTCGGCGCCAGTGTCCAGAACCTGCCGGGCTCGGAAGTGTATCAGGCGCTGGCTTCCGGTGCCATCGACGGCACCGAGTGGATCGGCCCCTGGGCCGACGAAAAAGCCGGCTTCCAGGAAATCACCAAGTTCTACTACACCGCCGGCTTCCATGAACCTGGTGCGGGTCTCTCTGTTGCCGTCAACCGCGAGGTGTTCGACAGCCTTACGCCTGCGCAGCAGAAGGTCATCGAGATCGCGGCGGCCGAGGCGCATCAGTGGAACCTTGCGCAGTTCCTCTCCAACAACGCGGCGGCCCTGCGTCGTCTGCAGTCGGCCGGGGTGAAGGTTCTCGAGTTTCCGCAGTCGGTCTGGGATGCCTTCGGCAAGGCGGCACAGGAGACGCTCGACGAGTACATGAGCGACGATCTGTTCCGTGCGATCCGCGAGGACTATCTCGCCTCGATGCGGGAGTCCTCGGGCTGGCTGCAGGCATCCGAAGGCGTGTACCGTCGCGAACGTGACCGCGTCCTCGGGTTCTGACCCTTTTTAGCTGTGAGCTTGCGCCCCGGCCATGTCCGGGGCGCATCAGCTTGATACGCCACATCGGCCACGACGCGCGCCGGCTTCGGCGCATGAGGGGGAGGGGGCATGCTCGACTGGCTGCTTTGGATCTTCCAGAATATTGCTCTGGCTTTCTACAACTTCGCCTACGCTGTGACCCACCCGCGGGAATGGCTGCTGTGGCTGGGCGGTCTTGACAGCGTCGAGGCCAAGGAATCGCTGATGCGGTTCATCTATTACGGCGGCTCGAAGGAATTCTTCTTCGTCGTCTTCACCGCCTTTCTGGTTCTCACGGCCATCGGTGCCTGGAAGCGGCAGGTGATGTGGGGCACGGTGCGCCTGCTCGAGGGCTTTGCAAACACCGTTGGCCGCTTCTTCGCCTGGGCGGGGCTTCTGATGGTGCTGCAGCAGATCGTCATCGTCTTCGTCCAGCGCATCTTCGCCAGCCCCGACATCACCGTCGGCCTCGGCACCGCCATTCGCCATGACATCAGCTGGTGGGCCGAAGAGCTGAAGCTCTACAACGCGCTGATCGTAGCGCTTTGCGCCACCTACACCTTCGTGCAAGGCGGCCATGTGCGGGTGGACCTGGTGTATGCCGCCGTCTCGCACCGCAAGAAGAAGCTGATCGACATGTTCGGTTCGCTCTTCTTCATGATGCCGATGGCGACGCTGATCTGGCTTTATGCCTGGTACTTCATGTGGCGGCATCTGATCACGCCCAAGGTCTCGGCCTCCGACAAGCTCGAGCTGATGCTGCGCAAGGCGCGCATCGTGAAGTGGAACGTCGAGACCATCGGATTCTCGCCCAACGGCTTCAACGCATACTTCCTCTTCAAGGTGCTGATTGTCGCCTTCACGGCCATGGTGTTCATCCACGCCATCGCCTTCTTCTACCGCTCCTACCTCGAATATGCCGAGGGCGAGGAGAGCGAAGGAAAGTACCTCGACCGCGACTGGCTTGAGCCCGGCGAGGTGGAAATGGCCGCACCAGAGCGGCTGGCCCACGAACATCCGCGCAACTGACGGGCGGGGGACGGAACAATGATCTTCGGACTGGACGGGGTCGAAGTCGGCCTCATCATCATCTTCCTCTGTCTCTTCGCAGGCATTCTCTCGGGCTTTCCGGTGGCCTTCGCCATCGGCGGCTCGGCAGTCATCGCCTTCGGGATCATCGCCGCGCTCGATTCGGCGGGGCTGCTCATCCATGAGGCCGTGGACACCACCAGCGAAGCCTATCGCGCGCTGGTCGACTCCGGCGTCAACCCGCTGATCATCTCGAAATTCCGCTACCCAGATTTGCCGACCGTCGCCGAGCATGTCTTTCCCGGCGGCTGGGAGCAGGCGCTTGACCGCAACATCTCCTTCATCGTCAACCGGATGAACGAGCGCGTCTTCGCCGGTCAGTCGATCGAGACGCTGCTGGCGGTGCTGATGTTCGTCCTCATGGGCATCACGCTGGAGCGCTCGCGCATCGCCGAGGATCTGCTGACGACCATGGCCCGCGTCTTCGGGCCGCTGCCCGGCGGACTGGCGGTGTCGATCGTGGTGGTGGGTGCCTTTCTTGCCGCCTCCACCGGCATTGTCGGCGCCACGGTGGTGACGATGGGGCTTCTGGCGCTGCCGACGATGCTGCGCAACAACTACTCGCCCGAGCTTGCCACGGGCGTGATCGCCGCTTCGGGCACGCTCGGGCAGATCATCCCGCCCTCAATCGTCATCGTGCTGCTGGGAACGCTTGCCGGTGACCTTTACTCGGCCGCGCAGGAGACACGCGCCCAGTCGGTGGGCTGCTCGGATGCGCTCACCTATCTCGGTCAGGCGGCGGTGGTCTCGGTGGGCACGCTGTTTCAGGCGGCGATCCTGCCGGGGATCATGTTGGCCTTCCTCTACGCCGCCTACGCCTTCGGCTTTGCGCTCCTCAACCCCTCCAAGGCCCCGCCCGTGCATGGCGGCAGTGTCGGCTCGGAGCCGGTGACGCGCGCGGAGGCGCTTACCTGGTTCCTGTTCGTGCCGGCGGGCGTGATCGCGGGCGCCATCCTGATGACCTTCGTCGGGCTTGCCGGAAGCCAGGACATCACCGTTGATACCTTCTCCGACGCCGGCCAGACCGCCTCGCTGCGCACCAACGTCTCCGAGCAGTGCAAGAAGGCGATGATCGAGCTGCACGGGCAGGAGGCGTGGGACCGCGCCGTGGCCGAGCAGGCCGCCATCGACGCCGCCGGCGGGGTGGACACCGGCCACAAGCTCAGCCCCGAGGAGATCGAGGCTGCGCGGGCCGAGAAGATCGCCAACGCCGCGCCGATCGGCACCGGCGTGCTGACCATGTTCACGCTCCTGGCGCTCGTGCTGGTGCTTGCGCGCGGCGTGTCCCCCTCCTCCGATCCCCGCCCGCTCCTGATCGGGGCAGGGGGCGTGGTGCTCGGTCTTCTGGTCGATGCCTTCCTGATCTCGCCGGTGACAACACCGGGCACGACGACGGTGCTTCTGGCTGTCCCGATGCTGCTGACGCTCTACGGCTGCCGTTACGCGGCGAAGATCCTCGGCCGCAATGACCTGTTGCGCGTGGTTTTCCCGCCGCTCGTGCTGATCGTGGCGGTGCTGGGCTCGATCCTTGGCGGCATCACCAACCCCACGCCGGCCGCGGCGCTCGGTGCGGGCGGAGCGATCATGCTTGCCGCCTACCGCAAGCTGCAGGATCAGAACCGCTCGGGCAAGATCATCATCCAGGCGGCCTTCGCCATCCTCATCATGATCCTGATCGGGGTGAACTTCGATCTCCGCGTGGGTGTGGTCGAGACGCTGCCCGAGCAGTGGATCGCCTATGTGGTCGCGCAGGGCGCCTATTACTACGCGATCTTCGGCATCCTCTATTCCTGCTGGGTGCTGTGGTCGATGAAGGTTCTGCCGCCCATCGTGCGGGAGACGGCCAAGGTCACCTCGATGGTCTTCACCATCCTGATCGGCTCGCAGCTTCTGAACCTGGTGGTGATCTCCTTCGGGGGCGAGCATTACATCCAGAGCTTCCTGCGCAGCTTCGATCAGGAATGGGTGGTGTTCCTGATCGTCATGCTGGTGCTGTTCCTGCTCGGCTTCGTGCTCGACTTCCTCGAGATCATCTACATCGTGGTGCCGATCGTGGGCCCGGTGATCTACGGCGGCACGATGGACCCGAAATGGGTCACCATCATGATCGCCGTCAACCTGCAGACCTCCTTCCTCACCCCACCCTTCGGCTTTGCGCTGTTCTATCTGCGCGGGGTGGCGCCTAAGGAAGTGACCACGGGGCACATCTACCGCGGCATCATTCCCTTCGTGATCATCCAGGTGCTGGGGCTTGCGCTTCTGTGGCTGTTCCCCGAGGTGGTCACGATCGTGCCGGACCTGATGCCGAAAGGGTAGCCCACACACGCAATCGGCGCATTGCCCACGCCCGGCCGTCCTGGCCGGGCGTTCTACATGTGCACGAGGCGCATGTGCGCCAGGCGAGGCGAAACCACACGGCGCGGCGGCGCCTGCGCGCGGCCGTGACCCTTGACGACCCGCACGAGACCGGATCCGCGCCGGCCGCTGCGCTCCATGCCGCGCGCCGGCGAAGCACGCCCCGGCGCAACATCACCCTGGGCCAAATACCCCCGCCGGAGGCCGTGGCCGGGCGGGGCTCGATGCCCCGCCCGGACGCGTCCTACTCCTCCCACCAGACGCCGGTGAGATCGTTGGCCTGGGTCGGCGCGTCCTTCCAGAGCCCGCGCAGCCGGGCGTCGGCCACGCCGGTGCGGGCGAGCTGGAACAGATAGCCGTTGACGAAATCCTTGGCGATGATCGCCTGCGCCGCGCCCAGCATCGCCGCCTGCTTCGTCGGATCGGTGGTGCGCCCATACTCCGCCATCAGCTTCTGGAAGGCGGGGTTGTCATACTGGAAATAGTAGTCGGGCCGGGCATAGATGCCGATGTCCATCGGTTCGGTATGGCTGACGATGGTCAGGTCATAGTCCTTGCCGCGGAACACCTGCTCGAGCCATTGCGCCCATTCGAGGTTCTCGATCCGGGTCTCGATCCCGACCGCCCTGAGCTGGGAGGCCACTATCTCGCCCCCGCGCCGCGCGTAGGAAGGCGGCGGCAGCTTCAGGCTCAGCGTCAGCCCCTCGCCGTAGCCCGCCTCGGCCAGAAGCCGCTTCGACCTCTCCGGGTCGTAGTCGGAGATCGCCGTCAGATCGACGTAGGCGGGGTTGTGCGGGGCGAAATGGGTGCCGATGGGCGTGCCGTAACCGAACATCGCGCCCTCGATGATTTCCTGCCGGTTGATTGCATGGGCGATCGCCTCGCGCACGCGCACATCCGCCAGGGGCCCCGCCTTGTTGTTGGTCGACAGGATCGTCTCCCCTTCCGTCGAGCCGATCAGGAGCTGAAAGCGCGGATCGGCGGCGAATTGCGCCAGCGTCTCGGGCGCGGGGTAGCCGGGGAAGGCGTCGATGTCGCCGGCCATCATCGCGGCGAAGGCGGCGGTGGGGTCGGAGATGAACTTGAAGGTCGCCGATTTCAGCTTCGGCTTCGGCCCCCAATAGGCGGGGTTCTCCACGAGCTCGATGCGGTCGCCCTGCACCCAGCGCGAGAACCGGAACGGCCCGGTGCCGACGGGGTTTGTGGCGTTCTGGTCGGCCGTCTCGGGGGCCACGATCACCGCATCGCCCCAGGCCATCTTGACCGGAAAATTGCCGTCCGGGCTTGAAAGCGTGACCCGGACGGTGAGCGGGTCGATCACTTCCACCGACTCGATGCCGGCGAAGAGCTGCTTCTGCGCGTTCTTCGAATCGGGCGCGCGGGCGCGGTCGAGGCTGAATTTCACGTCCTCGGCGTTCATCGCCGTGCCGTCGTGAAAGCGCACCCCGTCATGGAGATGGAAGGTGTAGACGGTGCCGTCCTCGCTCACCTCCCAGCTCTTGGCGAGGGCGGGGGCAATCGAGCCGTCGGCGCGGTAGCGGGTGAGCCCCTCGAAGACATTGGCATAGACCACCTCGTCGATCGCCGCTGCGGCGCCGGCCGTGGGGTCGAGGTTCGGCGGCTCGAGCTGCATGCCGACGACGATGCTGTCGCGGGCCGTGGCGGCCCCGCCGGACAGGGCAAGGGCGATGGCGCAGAGCACCAGCCTCCAGAGCGATGAAATGGGCATGGCGTGGCTCCTCCTCCCGATGCGTCGCGACAACTGGCTGACGTGTTTCCATGTTCGCCGTGATGCCTGCTCCGATCAAGACAAACCCGCGCCGCGCGGTTTGGCCCAGGGTGGTCGCATTCTTTCTGCGCTGCAGCTATAAGCGCGCCGGAGACGTCAGAGCGGAGGAGACCGCAACCGATGAGCGCCGGAACGGCCAGCGACAAGAGCGCGCGCGTGACACCCGCGCATATCCGGGCGATGAAGGGCGAGCGGCCCATCGTCAGCCTCACCGCCTACACAACGCCGATGGCGCGGCTGATCGACCGGCACTGCGATGTCGTGCTGGTGGGCGACAGCGTGGGCATGGTGCTGCACGGGCTTCCCGACACGCTTGGCGTGAGCCTTGAGATGATGTGCCTGCACGGCGCGGCGGTGGCGCGCGGGCTCGAGCGCGCGCTCCTCGTCGTCGACATGCCCTTCGGCAGCTACGAGGAGGGCCCGGCGCACGCCTTCCGCAACGCCGCGCGGATCATGGCAGAGACCGGGGCGGGCGCGGTCAAGCTCGAGGGCGGGCGGCAGATGGCCGAGACCATTGCCTTTCTCGTTGCCCGCGGCATTCCGGTGATGGCGCATGTGGGGCTGACGCCGCAATCGGTGCATGTCTTCGGCGGCTACCGGGTGCAGGGGCGGGGGGCGGATCGCGCCCGCGTTCTGGACGATGCCCGCGCCGTGGCCGAGGCCGGCGCCTTCGCAGTGGTGCTTGAGAAACTGCCCGCGAGCCTCGCCGACGAGATCACCGCCGCGGTGGAGATCCCCACCATCGGCATCGGCGCCTCTGCGGGCTGCGACGGACAGATTCTCGTCACCGAGGACATGCTCGGACTCTTCACGGACTTCAGGCCGAAATTCGTGCGCCGCTTCGCCGAGCTTGGCGCCGCCGCAGAAGCGGCGATTGCCGAATATGCCGAGGAGGTGCGCGCGCGCCGCTTCCCCGGCCCCGAGCATGTCTATGCCGACACGCCGCAGGAGGCGGGGCGATGAGCGCGCCCGGCCTGCCGCCCGTGATCGAGCGCATCTCCGCCCTGCGCCAGACGGTCACGGCTTGGAAGAAAGAAGGAGCGCGCGTTGGCGTGGTGCCGACCATGGGCGCGCTGCATGAGGGGCACCTGAGCCTTGTGCGCGCGGCGCGCGAAGGGGCGGAGCGGGTGATCGTGACGATCTTCGTCAACCCCGCCCAGTTCAATGACCCCGAGGATCTGAAGAAATACCCCCGCGACCTTGCCGGCGACCTCGCGCTGCTCGCGCCTTTAGGCGTTGACGCCGTGTTCGCGCCGCCCGTCGAGGAGGTCTATCCGCCGGGCTTTGCCACCAGCGTGCATGTGGCCGGCGTCTCCGAGGGGCTCTGCGGAGCCGGGCGGCCGGGGCATTTCGACGGGGTGGCGACGGTGGTGGCCAAACTCTTCAACATGACCGCCGCCGATCGCGCCTGGTTCGGTGAGAAGGACTGGCAGCAGCTTCAGGTCGTGCGCCGCCTCGCCCGCGATCTCGACATCCCCGTCGAGGTAATCGGCTGCCCCACCGTGCGCGAGGCCGACGGGCTGGCGCTCTCCTCGCGCAACCGGCTTCTCAGCGCCGAGGCGCGCGCCCGTGCCCCGGCACTCTACCGCGCGCTTTGCGATGCGGCGGCGGCGCTCGAGGCGGGGGAGGCGGCGCCTGACGCGCTTGAGTGCGCCCGCCGGGCAATCCTTGCCGCCGGCTTCGAGCGCGTCGAGTATCTCGAGCTGCGTGCCGAGGCGGACATGGCCCCCATGGAGGCCCTGAGCGCGCCTGCCCGCCTGCTCGCGGCTGCCTGGCTCGAGGGGGTCCGGCTCATCGACAACATCGCGCTCGCGCCGCGCTGAAGGCCCTTGCCATGCGCGGCGCAGGCGCCGAAGGGTGGGGCGAGCGACGAGAGGAGACACGGGGATGAGCGAGGTGAAGGTTGCCCTGATCACGGCCGGCGGCAGCGGCATGGGGGCGGATGCGGCGCGGCGGCTGGCCGCCGATGGCTACAAGGTGGGCATCCTCTCGTCCTCGGGCCGCGGGCAGGCGCTCGGCGAGGAGCTGGGCGGCTTCGGCGTGACCGGCTCCAACCTCGACCCCAACGCGCATCTGGCGCTTGTGGAGGGTGCGATGGAGCGCTGGGGGCGCATCGACGCGCTGGTGAACTCCGCCGGTCACGGGCCGAAGGGCGACATCCTCAAGCTGTCCGATGACGACTGGCACGAGGGGATGGAGGTTTATTTGCTCAACGTCATCCGCCCTTCGCGCCTCGTCGCCCCGATCATGGCCGCCCAAGGCGGGGGCGCGATCGTGAACATCTCCACCTTCGCGGTTTTCGAGCCCGACCCAATGTTTCCGACCTCGGGCGTGTTCCGCGCGGGGCTGGCCAGTTTCACCAAGCTTTTCGCCGACAAGTTCGCGCCGCAAGGCGTGCGCATGAACAACGTGCTGCCGGGCTTCATCGACAGCCTTCCCGAGACGGAGGAGCGGCGCGCGCGCATCCCCATGGGCCGCTACGGGCTGATGCGCGAGGTCTCCGCGCTCATCGCCTATCTCGTCTCTGACGATGCGGCCTACATCACCGGCCAGAACATCCGCATCGACGGCGGGCTCACCCGCTCGGTCTGAGGCGCGCGCCCCCTAGCCGCCCTCGTCCCCGTCCTCGGGCAAAAGCCGCATCACGCCGACGGCGGCGGCACGGGCAAGCTCGGGGTCGAGCGACATCGGGATGTATTCGCCGCGCCGCCACAGCTCGCCCAGATCGTCGTAGTGGCGCGAGAGCGGGTGGCCCGACTGGCCGGTGGAGATGATGAACACCGAGGCGTCGGGGTCGGCGAAGTCGTAGACGCCTCTGTAACCCGCGCCATGAACATTGAGAAACGGGTTCGGGCCGGAGCCCTTGGTGCGCCCGCGCATCAAGGTGTTGTCCCCACCCGAGGTGGACTGGTGGATGTTCACGAACCATTTCAGAAACGGGATGTCGCCCAGCACCTGATGGTCGTGGGTGGCCTGATGCGCGTCGCCCCAGCGCAGGCTTTCGAGATCGGTGCCCCATTTCTCGCCGATCCACACGAGCGCATCATCAAGCGCCATGCGCGCGATGTCGGTGCAGCTTTCCTGCGCGGTTGACTGGCGGATGTCGCACCAGGCCGAGGCGCCGCCCACGTCGCGAAAGACGCGCTCGATGAACAGCGGCTCGAGATGGCTGAAGGCCGCGGCAAGGGGCCCGAGCTCGTCGCGGATCAGGCGGTCCTGCAGCGCGCGCATCCATGCCGCATAGATCAGCGGCTCGGGCAGGTGCTCGTTCATCTCGCCGTTCCAGTCGGCCAGCATGGCCAGCGCGCGCTGGCGCAGCCGCTCGGGCGTGCCCTCCGGGGCGGCTTCGCCGGTGAACCACAGCTCCCGCGCCACCAGTGGCAGGAGTGACCGCGCGGTGGGCGAGACGCTGTCGAGCTGGGCCTCTATGAAGCTCTCGCGGGTGTGCACTTCACGGTCCTGCATCAGCTTGCGCCAGCGCTGGATGCGCTGCGTGTCCCCCCACGTATAGGAGACGTGAAGCGGAAAGGGCCGCTCCACCATCTTGTTATTGGTGTTGCCCAGAATGCCGCCGGGTGGGTTGATGAACTCGGGATTCTGCGAATAGGGCAGGGTGCCCTTCCAGCGGTTCGCGGCCACCCATCCGGGGCTTGGCATGCGCCCCCTGGTCTGATGCGCAGGGTCGCGCTCGGGCATGGCGCCGATCAGCTTCATGGCGATGCCGCCGCTGTCGGCCAGCGTGAGGTTCTGGGCAGGAGCCACGAACAGCGCGCCGGCCGCGATGGCTTCGCGCACCGATTGCGCCCGCATCAGCCGGATGAGCGCCGTCATGGAGGTGTCGCGCTCGGTCAGCAGCGTCCAGGACAGGCTCGTCACATGGCCGGGCGGCGTGATGGCGGCGAGGTCGAAGAAGCGGCCGGGGATCACCGGGCCGTTCTCCGTCCAGCGCAGGGTGATGGTGCGGGCGCTGCCGTCGGCGAGGTGGATGATCGAGTCGCGCCGGCGCATTTCGGCAAAGCCTTTTGGCGTGCGCACGCGCTCGGGGTTGTCGGGGTCGAGCTCCTCGATGAAGAGATCCTGGTCGTCGAGATAGGCGGAGGTCAGCCCCCAGCCGAGCTTGTCGGACCGGCCGACAAGCACGCCGGGCACGCCGGGGATCGTGCCGCCGATCACCCCCCCGGTGGAAAGCTCGAGCCGCGCCAGATACCAGATCGAGGGCGCGGTGAAGCCCAGATGCGGGTCATTGGCCAGAAGCGTGCCGCCCGACGCCGAGCGCGAGGGCGCCGCCGCCCAGGCGTTGGAGGCGCCGGCGAGCCCGCGCGGGGCGACGGGCATCAACGGCGGGGCGGACTGGTCGGGCGGCGTCGAGAGCGCCGTCTTCACGTCGAGCGAGGGGAAGAGGCTGGCATAGTCGGGCAGCGCGGCAATGCCCGGCCCCGGCACAGCGGGAAGGATGTCGGCCACCCGCGCGGGCGGCAGCGCCAGGGTGAGCCGCGCGCGCAGCACCTCATCGGCCAGATGCGAGGAGAGCTGCACGCCCATCAGCTTGATGACCGCAATCGAATCGGCCGGCTGCCAGGGAGCGATCTCGTTGGAGAAGATGAAGAACTCCGGCGCGCCGCGCCCCTTGGCGCCTTCGTTCACCTCCTTAAGCCAGGCATTGACCCCGGCGGCGTAGGCTTCCAGCGCGGCGCGGGTGTCGGCATCCTGATGCTCGACGGCCGCCTGCGAGAGGCGGTAGAGGTCGAGCCGCCGCATCAGCTCGTCCACCCGCAGCGTGCGCTCCCCGAAAAGTTCCGAGAGCCGGCCCTGCGCGGTACGGCGGAGCATGGTCATCTGCCACAGCCGGTCCTGGGCATGGGCGAAACCGAGGCCGAAAAAGACATCCCTGTCGGTCGCGCCGAAGATGTGCGGCACGCCGGCGTGGTCGCGCACGATCTCCACCGGGGCGGTGATGCCCTCGACCGCATGTTCGGCCGAGTAGTCCACCAGCGACCGGGAGGCGAGCCAGTAGGCCAGCAGGAGGCCGCCCAGGGCGAGCGCGGCGACCACGACAAAGAGGCGCAGGAGCCAACGGAAGAGCGTCAGCATCCTGCACCGCGGCTTTCGGGGAGGGGGATCAGGTTGACGGTTGCAATCATCTGGGCCATGCCCTCCGTGTTAGTGCGCCGGCGCGGCGGTGACAATGTGGAGGTAGGAACATGGCAAAAGTTGCGTTTCTGGGTCTGGGCGTGATGGGCTATCCGATGGCGGGCCACCTGAAGAAGGCCGGCCACGACGTCACCGTCTACAACCGCTCCGCGGCAAAGGCCGAGAAGTGGGTGGCCGAATACGGTGGCGAGATGGCGCCGACGCCTGCCGAGGCCGCGCGCGGAAAGGAGTTCGTCATGTCCTGCGTGGGCAACGACGACGACCTGCGCGCCGTCTGCCTTGGCGCGAACGGGGCGTTCTCCACGATGCAGCCAGGCTCGATCTTCGTGGACCACACGACGGTTTCGGCCAAGGTCACGCGCGAGCTGCATGCCATCGCCGCCGAGAAGGGCATCGGCTTTCTCGACGCGCCGATCTCGGGCGGCCAGGCCGGGGCCGAGAATGGTCAGCTTTCGGTCATGTGCGGCGGCGAGGAGGAGGTCTTCGCCCGCGCCGAGCCGATCATTGCCGCCTATGCGAAGATCTGTAGGCTGATCGGGCCTTCGGGTGCGGGGCAGCTCACGAAGATGTGCAACCAGATCGCGATTGCGGGTCTCGTGCAGGCGCTGTCCGAAGCGCTGCATTTCGCCGAGAAGGCCGGGCTTGACGGACGCAAGGTGGTCGAGGTCATCAGCCAGGGAGCGGCCGGGTCGTGGCAGATGTCGAACCGCTACGAGACGATGCTCGAGGGCAAGTTCGACTTCGGCTTCGCGGTGGACTGGATGCGCAAGGATCTCGGCATCTGCCTCGATACCGCCGACGAGATCATGGCCACCCTGCCGGTGACCGCGCTCGTGGACCAGTTTTACAAGGATGTGCAGAAGATGGGCGGCGGGCGCTGGGACACCTCGAGCCTCATTCAGCTTCTGCGCCGCTCGGGCTGAGGCGCCACGCGCGTCACCCCTCGGTCCGCATCGCCGCGATCTCCTCGGCGATGCGGGCGATGCCCTCTCTGATGCGCTCGCGCGGGATCGAGCCGTAGCCGAGGCGGAAGTGGCGCGCGGCTTCGGCCCCCGGGCTTCCGGCCGAGAAGAAGGCAGCGCCGGGCTCGATCAGCACCTCGCGCCGGGCGAGCCTTTCGGCAAGCCGGGCGCTGTCGATGCCTTCGGGGGCGCGGATCCAGAAGGACGAGCCGCCGTGGGCGCCGGCGCCGGCAATCTCGAGCCCGGCGGCGCGGATCGCCCGCTCCATCTCCTCCCGCCGCGCCGCCAGCGCGCGCCCGAGCCGCTGGATCTGCGCGTCGTAATGGCCGAGCGAGAGGTAGTAGGCGGCGGTGCGCTGGGTGTGACCGGGCGCATGGCGCAGAACCGCCGCGCGCAGGGCGCGTGCCTCGGCGATGAAGGGAGCGGGTCCGACGAGATAGCCGAGCCTCAGCCCCGGAAACAGCGCCTTCGAAAAGGAACCCGCATAGATCACCCGCCCGTCGGCATCGAGCGATTTGAGTGCCGGCAGCGGCGCCTTCAGATAGGCCATCTCGAATTCGTAGTCGTCCTCCACCACCACCGCGCCGAGCTGCCGTGCCCGGTCGAGAATCGCCCGCCGGCGCGCCCGCGGCATGGTCGCCGAGGTCGGGCACTGGTGCGAGGGTGTGGTGAAGATGGCCGCCACGCCTTCGGGAATGGCCTCGGGCGGCAGGCCGTCACCGTCCACCGGCACCGGGAGGAGCCGGCAGCCGGTCTGGGCGAGTATGTCGCGCAGGGCGGGGTAGGAGGGGTCTTCCACCGCCGCAGCGCGCTCCGGCGAAAGCAGCAACTGCGCGGTGAGCCACAGCGCGTTCTGTGCACCGAGGGTGACGAGAATTTCGTCCGGCCCCGCACGTATGCCGCGCCGCGGCAGGATATGGCGGGCGATGAACTCGACAAGAAGCGGGTCGTCGGCGTCGTGCTGGTCGGCGGTCAGGGTGTCGATGTCCTTCTGCCCGAGCGCGCGGATGGCACACTGCCGCCAGCCGGAATGGTCGAAGAGCGCGGGGTCGGGCTGGCCGTAGATGAAGGGAAAGCGGAAACGCCGCCAGTCGCGCGGCTTTCGGAGCCCGGCGCCGCCCGAGGCGCGCCGCGCAAGTGTCCTCTGCCAGTCCACCGGCTGGCCCGGCGCGGGGGCAGGGGGAAGCGCGGCCGGCCGCGGCGCGCTCTGCGACACGTAAAATCCCGACCGCCCGCGCGCGGTGAGATAGTCGTTGGCGAGAAGCTCCGCATAGGCGAGCGTCACGGTGATCCGGCTCACCCCGAGATGCGCGGCGAGCCGGCGCGTGGAGGGCAGCTTCTCGCCCGGCTTCAGCCGGCCCGAGAGGATCTCCTCGGCCACCATCTGCTGTATGCGCGCCTGCAGCGTGCCCGGCGCCTCGGGATCGAGAAAGAAGGACTCAACCGGAACGGCCATGACCGAAAACTAGACCGCGGCGCGCGCGGGGAAAAGCCGGGGGCGGCTCACGCGCGCAGCGCAAACCCCTCGATGAGCTGCCGCAGCCCCAGCGCGGCGCCCGCGATGATCGACAGGAAGGTGACCGGCGCGCCGTAATAGAGCAGCGAGAAGGCCGAGACCCCCTGGCCGATGGTGCAGCCCATCGCCACCGCCGCACCGATCCCCATGAGCGCCGCGCCGAGGATCTGGCGCTTGAGCTCGCGCGGATCCTCGCAGGCCTCCCAGCGGAAGTGCCCCTTGAGAAGCGAGCCGAGAAAGGCGCCCGCGAGCACGCCCGCCACCGAGCCCACGCCGAAGCTGAGCGAGGAGCCCGAGGCCGTCATCAGCCACAGCATGGCCTCGCCCACCGGCTCGGCGAAGGTATGAGAGATGACCGGAACGGCGCGAAAGGTTGCCTCTGCAAGCCAGGCCGTGCTCGCCCAGCCCGAGACCACCGCGAGGCCCACGAGCGCCCCCCAGAAAACGGTTGAACGCTTTTCGACCCGCCCCAAAAGGCCCAGCGCCCCGAAGAGCAGTGCCACTCCGGCGACACAGCCAACGAGGGCGGGTGAAATCCCGAGGGCTTCCCCGAGCCGCAGCGAAAGCCCCGGCATCGCCCCGCCCTCCGCAGGCGTCTGCGGAAAGGCCCACAGCCGGAGCCGCGCCACAGGCCCTGAAAGCGCGAAGTACGACGACAGCCCGACCACCACCACGATCACGAAGGCGCGCATGTCGCCTCCGCCCAGCCGGGCGAGCGCGCCATAAGGGCAGTTTCCGGCAAGGGCCATGCCATAGCCGAACACGACCCCGCCGAGGATCGAGGCATGCGGCGCCCAGGACCGCCGCAGATAGGCCGTGTCCTCGGGCGGAATGAGGCCCGCGCCCATCAGCAGATGGGTGCCGATCACCGCCACACCGATCGCGATCAGCCACATGCGCATGCGCTGGTCGCTGCCCTGATAGAGGATGTCCTCGATGGCGCCCAGCGTGCAGAACCGGCCAATACGCGCGGCGAGGCCAAGCATGAGGCCGCCGGCGGCACCCGCAAGAGCGGCAGCCCCACTGGCGCCAAAGCTGTCGAGAAGCAGCTCGAGCATCCCCTCCCCCTTGCGCGCCGCCCCGCGACCCGCAGGGTGGACATGCCTAGTCCTCGCCGGCGCAGAACAGCTCGTAGATAAGTTCGAGTATCCGTTTGGGCCGATCGTCGGTCAAGGAATAGTAGATCGTCTTGCCCTCGCGGCGAGGCGTGACGAGGCCCTCGAGCCGCAGGCGCGCCAGCTGCTGGGAAACCGCCGCCTGCCGGGCGGACAGAAGCCGCTCGAGTTCGGTAACCGATTTCTCGCCGCTGACCAGATGACACAGGATCATCAGCCTTCCCTCGTGGCTGAGAGCCTTCAGCAGGTTGGAGGCCTCCTGCGCCTTGGCGGCGATGCGGTCGAGCTCTTCGTCGCTCATCTCGCTCGAGATTGCCGGAAGCGCCATCGTTCCTGTCCCTGTCTGCCCTTCGCAACCTGCGGACCCGTCAGCGTGCGAGAGACTTACCGTTTCAGTCCGGTTTCGTCAAAGCCCGAGTGCCGCGGGTCCGGCCTCGGACGGGTCGCCAAGGTGCTTGTCGAGCAGCATCCCAAGGAGCGCCCAGAAGAAATCGTCGCCCGGATATCCCTCGATCCGGTCAAGCTCGCGGCCGTCGCGGACAAGCAGGAAGGTGGGTGTAAAGCTCACGGGCCGTTCGAGCTTGAGTTGCGCCAACTCGGGGCTGTGCAGTTCGACCCGCCGCAGGGGGGCGCGGCGCCCTTCCTCGGTCTTGGGGTAGATCGGGCCGATCTGCGCGTTCCATGTCTCGCACCAGATGCAGCCATGCTCCTCGACCATCACGAGCTCCAGTCCGCCGGAGGGCCCGGCCGCCTCGCTCGCGCGCAGTGGGGCGGGCGCCGCGAGCACTAGGAGGGAGGCGATCAGGCCAGCCATCGCGGCGCGCATCAACGGCAACGGCGCGCGCATCATGTGCCGCAACGCCGCGATGAGCAGCGCCGCGCGGCGCGCGCGGGGTGTCGTTCTGTCTTGCATCATGGCCATCATGGCTGCCGATCCCGCCGCGAGGCATGTCCCATCAACGTTCAATCCCCGGCTGCCGCTCGGACCGCTGGCGCAAGCCGACCGTCGCGTCACACGTCCCGTTCCATCACGGGCTGGCAGCCCGCGAGGCGAGGATCGGCGTGCTGCGGCAAGCGGCGACGAGCGGCGACAAGACCCTTGATCTTCGATCAATCTAATTTGAATATGTTCATCAATCAAGCGGATCGTTCCGATGTTCGACATCTCCTTTCTTGGCGCCGCGCTGGCCGGGCTGCTTTCGTTCTTCACTCCCTGCGTGCTGCCGATGGTGCCGTTCTATCTCGCCTACATGGCGGGCATCTCGATGAACGAGCTGCGCGGCGACGGGCAGATCTCGCGCGGCGCGCAGCGGCGGCTGGTGATCTCTGCGGTTGCCTTCGCGCTCGGGGTGACCACGATTTTCGTGCTGATGGGAATGGGGGCGACGGCGGCCGGCGAGCTCTTTGCCACCTGGCGGCGGCAGCTGGCCTGGGTCGCGGCGGCGATACTTTTCGTCTTCGGCCTCCATTTCCTCGGTGTCCTGCGCATCCCGCTGCTCTATCGGGAGGCGCGGCTTGAGTCGAAGGCCGAGCCCTCCACGCTCTTCGGGGCCTATCTGATGGGGCTCGCGTTCGGCTTTGGCTGGACGCCCTGCGTGGGGCCGGCGCTGGCCTCGATCCTCATGATCGCGAGCGGCATGGGAGACGTGATGCGCGGGGGGCTGTTGCTCCTTGTCTACGGTATCTCGATGACGGCGCCCTTCGTGGTGGCGGCGCTGTTCGCGCGACCGTTCCTTTCCTGGGTGCAGCGCCACCGCCGCTATCTCGGCCATGTGGAGAAGGCGATGGGGCTGATGCTCATCCTGTTCGCCGTGCTGATTGCCACCGACGGGGTGAACAGGATCGCGGCACTGATGATCGAATGGTTCCCGTGGTTCACGAGCATCGGCTGAAAGTGACCATGCGGGCAGAGGAGGAGGTTTGCACCATGAGACTGACAAGACGGTTCACCCTCGCGGCGGGCGCTTCGTTCGCGGCGGCCACGGCGGTGGCGCCCGCGCTCCTGTGGAGCGCGGCGGAGGCGGCGACGATCCAGCCCGGCGATGACGGGCTTTATCACCCGGACTGGGTGCGCGAGACCTTCAAGGATCTGCGCGAAGACTTCGAGGAGGCGAAGGCCGAGGGCAAGCGGCTTCTGATAATGGTCGAACAGAGGGGCTGCATCTACTGCAAGAAGATGCACGAGGAGGTGTTCACCGACCCGCGGATCGAGAAGATGCTGCGGGAGGTGTATTTTCCCATCCAGATCAACCTTCATGGCGATCTGGAAGTGATCGACACCGATGGCACCGTGCTGACGGAGAAGGAGGCGACGGCACGCTGGCGCATCCTGTTCACGCCGACGCTGATCTTCATGCCGACCGAGCTTGACCCCATGAAGAACGCCATCGAGCAGGCGGTTGCGGTCATGCCCGGCGCCTTCGGCCGTAGCACCACGCTCGACATGCTCACCTGGGTGGCCGAGGAGCGCTACCGCGATCAGTCCGAGGAGGACTTCCAGCGCTACCATGCGCGCAAGATTAGCGAGCGCGCGAACGGCAATAACGAATGAGATGCCACTGCGGGAAGGAGGCAAAGCTACATTCAAAGTTGCGAATTCAATGTTGCGAGCGCCGCAGGGAATGGTGTAGCGTTCCGCAAACAAGGGATTAGGGGAGGAATCATGATCAGAACCCTGACAGCGGCCTCGATCCTGCTGGCCGGAGGCGTGGCGGCGCAGGCTGGCGCGGTGCCGCCGATCGAGGTCCAGTACGACGAGTACGGAGCCGTCGCGCAGTCGCTCACGGGCGTGCCGGGCAACCCGGAAGAGGGCGCGAAAGTGATGACCACGCGCGGTCTTGGCAACTGCATCGCCTGCCACGAGGTGACGGCGCTGTCCGAGTATCCGTTCCACGGCAATGTCGGTCCCAGCCTTGACGGCGTGGCCGACCGTTGGACCGAGGCCGAGCTGCGCGGCATCGTCGCCGATGCGAAGAAGACCTTTCCCGACACGGTGATGATCTCCTTCTACAAGGATCGCGGTTTCATCCGGCCGGGCATCGGCTTCACCGGCAAGCCCGCGGAGGAACCGCTCGAGCCGCTGCTGACGGCGCAGCAGATCGAGGATGTGGTCGCCTTTCTGATGACCCTCAAGGAAGAGTGATCGGCCGGGCACAGCCGCCGATCGGCGCAATCCGCTCCGCCACGCGCGGGGTGCCACGATCAGGAGAGATTTGATGAAACTGAGCAGACGCGACGCGATGGTTCTTGGTGCCGGCGCGGGCCTTGCCACGCTCCTGCCCATCCGGGCGATGGCCGCGGGCGAGGAGCAGATTGCGGCCTTCACCGGCGGCGCCGAGGTGGGTGAGGGCGGCATCACGCTGACCGCGCCCGAGATCGCCGAGAACGGCAACACCGTGCCGATCGAGGTTGAAGCGCCGGGGGCGGAGGCGATTCTCGTGCTGGCGCTGGGCAACCCGCGGCCGGAGGTGATGACGGCGAATTTCGGACCCCTCGCAGGCAGCCAGCGCGTGGCCACGCGCATCCGGCTGGCCAAGACCCAGGACGTGCTGGCGATCGCCAAGATGGCCGACGGCCGCTTCGTTCAGGCCAAGTCCACCGTGAAAGTGACCATCGGCGGCTGCGGCGGCTGAGCGGAACCAGACAGGAGAGAAGAGCAATGGCAGCTGGTGTCAAACCCCGCGTGAAGGTTCCGAAGTCGGCTTCTGCCGGCGAGGTGATCACCATCAAGACCCTGATCAACCACCCGATGGAATCAGGTCAGCGCAAGGATTCGAACGGCAACATCATTCCCCGTTCGATCATCAACCGCTTCACCTGCGACTTCAACGGCCAGAACGTGATCGACATCACGCTCGAGCCGGCGATCTCGACCAACCCCTACTTCGAGTTCGACGCGAAGGTGCCGGAAGCGGGCGAGTTCAAGTTCACCTGGTATGATGACGACGGCTCGGTCTACGAGGAGACCAGCAAGATCAAGGTCGGCTGAGTGTCAGGCGCGGGGAGGAGAAACATGAACGATCTGAAGAAGATCGCGCTGGGCTCGGCGCTGGCCATCGGCGCCGGGCTCGGGCTCGCGGGCGGCGCGTCGGCTGATCCCGATGAGGATCAGCTGATCATCAACGGCGAGATCGAGATCATCACCGAGGCGCCGGCGCCGGAGCACCTGAGAGATCGGATCGACACGATCTATTCGGGCTGGAGGTTCCGCTCCGACGAAACCCAGGCCATCCAGACGGACGATTTCACCAACCCCGCTATGATTGCGGTCGAGGCGGCGGCGGAGGTCTGGGAAACGCCGGACGGCGCGGCGGGCAAGTCCTGCGCCTCCTGTCATGGTGCGGTCGAGGACGGCATGAAGGGGGTGCGCGCGGTCTATCCCAAGTGGAACGAGAAGGCCGGCGAGGTGCGCACGCTCGAGATGCAGATCAACGCCTGCCGCACCGAGCACATGCAGGCCGAGCCATGGAAATACGACGGCAACGACATGGTCAACATGACCGCGCTGATCGCCTCGGTCTCGCGCGGCATGCCGGTGAACGTCGCCATCGACGGGCCCGCGCGCGAGACCTGGGAATGGGGCAGGGAGCTCTACTACACGCGCACGGGTCAGCTTGAACTGTCCTGCGCCTCCTGCCACGAGCTCAATTACGGGCGCATGATCCGTGCCGACCACCTGAGCCAGGGGCAGATCAATGGCTTCCCGACCTACCGGTTGAAGAACGCCAAGCTGAACTCGGTGCACTCGCGCTTCAAGGGGTGCGTGCGTGACACGCGCGCGGCGACTTATCCGGTGGGCAGCCCCGAGTTCGTGGCGCTTGAGCTTTACGTCGCCTCGCGCGGCAACGGGCTGAGCGTCGAGGGGCCCTCGGTCCGCAACTGATCGAGAATTTGCCCGCGCCGGGAGGGCTCGGCGCGGGTTTTTTGGACTTAATACATTCACAGTATCGCATGTGAATGATTGTGCCGGGAAATGGGCACAATGGGGACGAGACGGGACCGACAAGGGGGAGGCCGGGGATGATCTCGCGGCGAGACTTTCTTCAGGGGGCGATGGCGGCCGCCTCGATCTACGGCGCCTCGGGCTTTGGAAATTTCTCGCGGCTCGCCGCGCAGCAGCGCATGACGCAGGATGACCTGCTCGCCTTCGAGCCCATGGGCAACGTCACCCTCATCCACCTGACCGACATTCACGCCCAGCTCAAGCCCATCTGGTTCCGCGAGCCCGAGATCAACATCGGCGTGGGCGAGGCGCGGGGCAAGGTGCCGCACATAACCGGCGCGGCCTTCCGCCGGCTTTACGGCATAGAGGACGGCTCGCCGCTGCACTACGCGCTCACCTATGACGATTTCGTCGCCCTTGCCCGCACCTATGGCAAGATGGGCGGGCTCGACCGCATCGCCACCGTGGTCAACGCCATCCGCGCCGAGCGGCCCGGCGCGCTCCTGCTCGACGGCGGCGACACCTGGCACGGCTCCTACACCTGCTATCACACGCAAGGCCAGGACGTGGTCAATGCCATGAACGCGCTCAAGCCCGATGCGATGACCTTCCACTGGGAGTTCACGCTCGGCTCCGAGCGCGTGCGCGAGATCGTCGAGAACCTGCCCTTCGCCGCGCTCGGGCAGAACATCTTCGATGCCGAGTGGGACGAGCCGGCGGAGCTGTTCAAGCCCTACGAGCTCTTCGAGCAGAACGGCACGCTCATCGCCGTGATCGGCCAGGCCTTCCCCTATCTGCCGATCGCCAATCCGCGCTGGATGTTCCCCGAATACTCCTTCGGCATCCGCGAGCAACACATGCAGGAGATGGTCAACGAGGTGCGCGATCAGGGGGCGCAACTCGTCGTCGTGCTCTCGCACAACGGCTTTGACGTTGACCGCAAGATGGCGCGGCGGGTGCCGGGCATCGACATCATCCTGTCGGGCCATACCCATGACGCGCTGCCCGAGCCGGTGCAGGTTGGCAACACGATCATCGTGGCCTCGGGCTCGAACGGCAAGTTCGTCAGCCGCGTGGACGTGGATGTGCGCGACGGGCGCATGATGGGCTGGCGGCACAAGCTGATCCCGATCTTCTCCGACGTCATCGCGCCCGACCCGGAGGTCGCGGCAATCGTCGATGCCGAGCGCGCGCCGCATCTGGAAGCACTCAGGGAGGTGATCGGCCATACCGACAGCCTTCTCTACCGGCGCGGCAACTTCAACGGCAGTTGGGACGACCTGATCTGCCAGGCGCTGCTTGAGGAGCGCGAGGCCGAGATCGCGCTCTCGCCCGGCGTGCGCTGGGGACCGTCGCTCCTGCCCGACGAGGACATCACCCGCGAGGACATCTTCGGCGTGACCTCCATGACCTATGGTCAGGCGTACCGCACCGAGATGACCGGTGAGTTCCTGAAGGTGGTGATGGAGGATGTCGCGGACAACCTCTTCAACCCCGACCCCTACTACCAGCAGGGCGGCGACATGGTGCGCGTGGGTGGCATGGGCTACCGCATCGACGTCACCAAGCCGCAGGGAGAGCGCATCTCGGAGATGACGCTTCTGGCCACGGGCGAGCCCATCGACCCGGCCCGCAGCTACGTCGTGGCCGGATGGGCCAGCGTCAACGAGGGCACCGAGGGGCCGCAGATCTGGGACGTGGTGGAGGCCTACATCCGCCGCAAGGGCACGATCAGCGTGCCGCCGAATACTTCGGTGAAGGTCGAGGGCGCATGAGCGCCGCGACACACCGCGCAACTGGCAGGCTCCGGCCGCGTACCGGCGGCCGGGCAACTGGAAAGGAGAGCTTCATGGCTGACGGGTTCGACAGTCGGCATGGCGGGCAGGGCGCCTCGCGCCGGGCCTTCCTGAAGGGCAGTGTCGCGGCCGTGGGTGGTGCCGCGGCAGTCGCCGCGGGCGCCGCCGCCGCGGCGGAGGGCGATCCGCTGATCCTCGAGGTACAGGAATGGGCCTCGGGGCTGGGCGACGGGGTGGATGCGGTTCCCTACGGGATGCCGATCCGCTTCGAGTCGGATGTGATCCGGCGGCATGTCGAATGGCTCACCGCCGACCCCCGTTCCTCGGTCAACTTCACGCCCATTCACGCCCTTGACGGCACCATCACCCCGCAGGGCTGCGCCTTCGAGCGTCACCATTCGGGGGCGATCGAGCTGAGCAAGCAGGACTACCGGCTGATGATCAACGGGCTGGTCGAGCGCCCGCTGGTCTTCACCTACTGGGACCTGGAGCGCTTCCCGCGGGAAAACCACGTCTATTTCTGCGAATGCGCGGCGAACACGGGCATGGAGTGGAAGGGCGCCCAGCTCAACGGCGCGCAGTTCACCCATGGCATGATCCACAACATGGAATACACCGGCGTGCCGCTGCGCATCCTGCTCGAGGAAGCAGGCGTGAAGCCCGAGGGCAGCTGGATCTATGTCGAAGGCCATGACGCCTCCTCCAACGGCCGCTCCATCCCGATGGAAAAGGCGCTCGACGATGTACTTGTGGCCTTCAAGGCCAATGGCGAGGCGCTGCGCAAGGAGCATGGCTATCCCGTCCGGCTTGTGGTGCCGGGCTGGGAAGGCAACATGTGGGTGAAGTGGTTGCGCCGCGTCGAAGTCACCGACGGCCCGGTCGAAAGCCGCGAGGAAACCTCGAAATACACCGACCTTCTGGCCAATGGCATCGCGCGCAAGTGGACCTGGGTGATGGACGCCAAGTCGGTCATCACCTCGCCGAGCCCGCAGTCGCCGATCCTGCACGGGCCGGGGCCGCTGGTGATCACCGGCCTTGCCTGGTCGGGCCATGGGGCGATCACGCGCGTCGATGTCAGCCTCGACGGCGGCGTCAGCTGGCAGCAGGCGCGGCTGGCGCAGCCGGGCCAGCCCAAGGCGCTCACGCGCTTCTATCTCGAGATCGACTGGGACGGCTCGGAGATGTTCCTGCAGAGCCGGGCCATGGACGAGACGGGCTATGTCCAGCCCACCAAGGACGAGCTGCGCGCCATCCGCGGCACCAACTCGATCTATCACAACAACGGCATCCAGACCTGGTGGGTCAAGCCGAACGGAGAGGCGGAAAATGTCGAGGTTTCTTGAGTTCGGCGCGCCGGCTGCGGCCGCCGTGGTGGCGGTCCTGGCCTACAACTTTGGCGATCGCTTCGTGACGCCCATGCCCGAGCTGCCTGATCGCTCGGAGGCGATCGCGAAATACACGGCGCCGCCGCCCTCGCCGCTGATGGCCGCCGTGGCCGAGGGGCACGCGGAGGGGCGCTACGGGCTCGGCCGGCCGGCGACGCCCGACGAGATCGCCGCCTGGGATGTCAACGTCATGCCCGACGGGCGCGGCCTGCCGCCGGGATCGGGCTCGGTCGAGGACGGCGAGGTGCTGTTTGCCGACAACTGCGCCGTCTGTCACGGTGACTTTGCCGAAGGTGTCGATCGCTGGCCGCCGCTGGCGGGCGGGATCGGCACGCTGACCGAAGAGCGCCCGCACAAGACGGTGGGCAGCTACTGGCCCTATCTTTCGACGGCGTGGGACTATGTGCACCGCTCCATGCCCTTTGGCGCGGCGCAGACGCTGAGCCCCGACGAGGTCTATGCCATCGTCGCCTACATTCTTTACTCCAACGATCTGGTGGACAGCGACTTCGTGCTCTCCGACGAGAACTTTCTCGATGTCGAGATGCCCAACGCCAACGGCTTCATCGTCGATGACCGGCCCGAGACCGAATATCCGCTGTTCCGTCGCGAGCCCTGCATGAGCGGCTGCAAGGACGGCCCGGTCGAGGTCACGATGCGGGCGGTGGTGCTCGACGTGACGCCGGAACAGGCCGAAGCGCGGCAGGCACGCGAAACGCAGGCCGCGACGGGCGATGAGGCCGGTGCCGTGGAGGCTCCCGCGGCCGCGGAGGAAACCGCGTTGCAGGAGGCGGCGGTCGAGGCACCCTCGGGCGCGCAGCCGGAGACGGGCGGGGTGGTGATCGACCCGGCCCTTGCCGCGGCAGGCGAGAAGGTCTTCCGCAAGTGCCAGTCCTGCCACCAGGTGGGCGAGGGCGCCAAGAACCGCTCCGGCCCGCACCTCAGCGGGATCGTCGGGCGCCCCGTGGCCGCAGCCGAAGGTTTCCGCTACTCGGCGGAGATGAAGGCCATGGGCGAGGCCGGCGAAGTGTGGACGCCCGAGCGGCTGGCCCGGTTCCTCGCCGATCCGAAGGGTGACGTGAAGGGCACGAAGATGTCCTTCAGGGGGCTCAACAAGCCCGAGGACATTGCCGCGGTCATCGCCTATCTGGCGCAGTTCCAGTGAGTTGAGGAGATGAGAGGATCGGCAATCCTGTTTTCCCTCCTCGTTGCCGCCGCCGGGGCGTTCCCGGCGGCGGCTGCCGAGCTGATCGGGGATGCGGAAAGGGGGCGCGAGCTCTTCCGGCAATGTTCGGGGTGCCATGAGGTGGGCCCCGGAGCCAGGAACCGCATCGGCCCGCATCTGAACGGAATATTCGGCCGTCGCGCCGCCTCGGTGGACGGCTTTTTCTATTCCAAGGCGCTCAGACGCGCGGGGGCGGACGGGCTCGTGTGGCACCTCGACACGCTTGACGCCTACATCGCGAATCCGAAGGTGCTCGTCTCGGGCACGCGCATGAGCTACCGCGGCATGAAGAACGCGGAGGATCGTGCCGATCTTCTGGCCTATCTGCGCCAGTTTTCCGACAACCCGCGCGACATCCCGGAGGCCGACCCGACGGCAGTGCGGCGCGAGGTGGAGCTTGCGCCCGATGTTCTGGCGATCAAGGGCGATCCCGAATACGGCGAATACCTGGCCAGCGAGTGCAAGACCTGCCATCAGGCCTCGGGCCGTGACGACGGCATCCCCTCCATTACCATGTGGCCGGAGGAGGATTTCGTGATTGCGATGCATGCCTACAAGCAGAAGCTGCGCCCCCACCCGGTGATGCAGATGATTGCCGAGCGGCTTTCCAACGAAGAGATCGCGGCCCTGGCCGCGTATTTCGCCACGCTGAAGGAGGAGTGACGGCGAAGGCGTCGGCGACAGGGATTAAAAAGAGGCCGGAGCGCGGCCCGACCAGTCCCCGATTTTCATGGATCCCAAAGGGAGGACAAGGGATGAAACTGAACAGACGGACATTCATCGGAGCCTCGGCGGCAGCGGCATCGGCGCTGGCGGCGCCCACGGTCTGGGGCGCGGCGCATGGCCGGCCCAAGGTCGTGGTGATCGGCGGCGGCGCCGGCGGTGCGACGGCCGCGCGCTACATCGCCAAGGACAGCGACGGCGGCATCGACGTGACGCTCGTCGAGCCCACGCGCAAGTACTACACCTGCTTCTTCTCCAACCTCTATCTCGGCGGTTTCCGCGACTTCGAGTCACTCGGCCACACCTATGGCAAGCTCGCCTCGGACTACGGCATCAACGTGGTGCACGACTGGGCCGTGGGGGTGGACCGCGACGCGCGCAAGGTGACGCTGGCCTCGGGCGCCGTGCTCGACTACGACCGTCTGGTGATCTCGCCCGGCATCGACTTCGTCGAGGGCTCGGTCCCTGGCTGGGACATCAACGCGCAGAACGAAATGCCGCACGCCTACAAGGCCGGCAGCCAGACCCAGCTGCTCAAGGCGCAGGTGGAGAACATGCGCGAGGGCGGGCTCTTTGCCATGGTGGCGCCTCCGAACCCCTACCGTTGCCCGCCGGGGCCCTATGAGCGCGTCTCGATGGTCGCGCACGTGCTCAAGGCGAAGAACCCCACCGCCAAGATCCTCATCCTCGATCCCAAGGAAAAGTTCTCCAAGCAGGCGCTGTTCGAGGAGGGATGGCAGAAGCACTACCCTGGCATGATCGAGCGCATCGGCCCCGATTTCGGCGGCGACAAGGTGGAGGTGCGTCCTGACAGCATGGAGGTGGTCATCGACGGCGAGGTGCAGAAGGTGGATGTCTGCAACGTCATCCCCGCCCAGAAGGCCGGGCGCATCTGCGAGCTTGCCGGCATCACCGACGGGCGCTGGGCACCCGTGGTGCCGCACACGATGCAGAGCCGGATGGACGAGAACATTCACGTGCTCGGTGACGCCTCGGCGCAGGGCGACATGCCCAAGTCCGGCTTCTCGGCCAACAGTCAGGCGAAGGTCTGCGCCACGGCGGTGCGGGGCGCGCTCACCGGCTCCAAGGTGTTCCCGGCGAAGTTCTCCAACACCTGCTGGTCGCTGGTCGCCACTGACGACGGCATCAAGGTGGGGGCGACCTACGAGGCGACCGACGAGAAGATAGCATCCACCGGCGGCTTCGTGAGCCAGACCGGGGAGGATCCCGAGCTGCGCAAGCGCACCTACGAGGAATCGCTTGGCTGGTATGCCGGCATCACCGCCGACATGTTCGGCTGACCGGCAGGGAGATGCGCGGGGGGCGGATCAGCCCGCCCTCCGAGGCAACGCGGCGGCCTTGACGCAGGTCAAGGCAAAACCCGGCCCTGGCCGTGCAGGCTGCGGGCGACAATGGAAGGAATGAAGTCATGCGCAAACTGGCCGTCACCATGACCACGGCCGTCGCCCTGGCGGCGCAGGCCGCCGCCGCGGGCGAGGCGATCACCTATGTCACCTCCGACAGTTTCGAGGACGCGAGCTTTGCCCTCGAGAGCGCGATCGTCGATCGGGGGCTCGTGATCGACTATGTGAGCCATGTGGGCGACATGCTGAACCGTACTGGCGCGGATGTGGGCAGCGACGTCAAGATCTTCGACGCGGCCGACATCTACATCTTCTGCTCGGCCGTGCTCTCCAGAAAGGTGATGGAGGCGGACCCGATGAACATCGCCCACTGCCCCTATGGCGTCTTCGTCGCCGAGCGCGGGGGGCAGGTGATGATCGGCTACCGCGACCTGCCCGACGGCCCGATGGCCGAGGTCGAGGCGCTTCTTGACGCGATCGCGCGCGAGGCCGCGGGCCAGTAGAGCCGCCGGCCGGCGGCTCGGGCCCTGTCTGGCGGCCCTTCCGCGCGCGCAGCCGGGCAACGGCGCGCGATTGCTGCGATCCTGCCGAGGCTGGGACTTGCCCGCCACGCAAGCGAGGCTTGTGTGACTTGATCACCGAAAGATCGGTCCCATTTGCATATTTTCGGGCGGGCAGGAACCATTCTTGAACGGGAAGACCCATGCAGACACAGGATTGCAAGAACATCGCGGGAGGGACGGTATGACCCCTGTCACCGAATTCACCCCGCTCGCCTCTTTTGTCGGCGGGCTGCTGATCGGCCTCGCGGCCGTGGCGCTCATGGCGCTTCGGGGCCGCGTGCTCGGCGCCACCGGCATTCTCGCCGGGCTCATCGCCCCGGCAAGTTCCTCGGACTGGGCCTGGCGCGCCGCGATCGTGGCCGGGATGATCAGCGGCCCGATTGCGGTGATGATCGTCACCGGCGCGATGCCCGAGATCATCGTTCCCGTCGGGCTGCCGGCGCTCGTCGCCGGGGGCTTGCTGGTGGGCCTCGGGGTCACCTTCGGCTCGGGCTGCACCTCCGGCCATGGCGTGTGCGGGCTTGCGCGGCTCAGCCCGCGCTCGATCGTGGCGACGCTCACCTTCATGGCCAGTACCGGCCTGACCGTCTATGTCATCCGCCACGTTCTGGGAGGCTGAGCGATGCGTCTTCTCGCAACCTATCTGATCGGCCTCGTCTTCGGCATCGGCATCGCGATTTCGGGCATGATGAACCCGGCCAAGGTGCTCAACTTCTTCGATGTGGCCGGCATGTGGGATCCGAGCCTTGCCTTCGTGATGGGCGGGGCGCTCATCGTCACCTTCATCGGCTACCGCATCGCCCTCTCGAGGCCGCGCCCGGTGTTCGAGCCCGCATTCAGCCTGCCGACCAGCAGAACGATCGATGCGCGGCTCGTGGGCGGATCGGCCGTCTTCGGAATCGGCTGGGGCATCGCCGGATTCTGCCCCGGCGGCGCGCTTCCGGCCATCGGCACGGGCAGGGGTGAGGTGCTCGTCTTCGTCGCGGCAATGATCGGCGGCATGTTCGCGGCCCGCGGCCTGCAGGGCTGGCTGGCCCGCCGCGCGCGCCAGAGCGCCGGTGCCGAGACGGCCTGAGCGCCGGACCGGTTGCGTGACACGAGCTTGCGGCATCGAGAAGCAAGCCGCAGGGCAGGGCGATGCAGCCGAGATGCAGCCAAGGGGCCGCCCCCGGCCGGGGCGGCCCCTCGCGTTTCGCGCCTGCCCGGCTCGATGGGACATCTTCCCTTTTCGCGCCAATTCACCTAAACACGCGCGACCCTGTCCGGGGGTCGCCGCAGCAGCCGCCACGAGGATCACGACAGGCGCAGATGAAGACCATCACCACCACCGAGGAGCTCGCCGCCTTCTGCGAGCGCGCCCGCGCCCACCCCTTCGTTACCGTCGACACCGAATTTCTCCGCGAGCGCAGCTATTACGCCAAGCTCTGTCTGATCCAGCTCGCCATCCCCTCCGACGCGCCCGACAGCGCCGTGCTGGTGGACCCGATCGCGGGGGAGCTCGATCTTGCGCCGCTTTACGAGCTTCTCGCCGACCCTGCGGTGGTGAAAGTCTTTCATGCCGCGCGTCAGGACATCGAGATCTTCTACACCGAGGGGGGTGTGATCCCCAGGCCGCTTTTCGACACCCAGGTGGCGGCGATGGTCTGCGGCTTCGGCGAGCAGGTGGGCTATGAGACGCTGGTGAAGAAGATCGCCCGCGCCCAGGTGGACAAGACCTCGCGTTTCACCGACTGGTTGCACCGCCCGCTCACCGAGGCGCAGAAGGCCTACGCGCTGGCGGATGTGACGCATCTGCGCGACATCTATCTCGAGCTTTCCCGCCGTCTCGACGAGACCGGCCGCCGTCCCTGGGTGGAGGAGGAGATCGCCGCGCTGACCGACCCGGCGACCTATGTCATCGAGCCTTCCGAGGCGTGGCGGCGCATCCGCACGCGCACGAATTCGGGACGGTTTCTGGCGGTGGTGCGCGAGTTGGCCCGCTTCCGCGAGGCCTATGCCCAGTCGCGCAACATTCCCCGCAACCGCGTGTTCAAGGATGACGCGCTTCTTGAACTTGCCTCGACGCGTCCCCGGTCGCTGAAGGACCTCTCGCGTGCGCGGCTTCTGTTGCGCGACGCGCGCCGGGGCGAGATTGCCGAGGGCATCCTTGCGGCGGTCGAGGCGGGGCTCTCGGTGCCCCCGGAGGAGTGCCCGAAACTCGACAATGGCCGCGAGCGGCTGCAGGTCAACCCTGCCATCGCCGACATGCTGCGCGTGCTGCTCAAGGCCAAGGCCGACGAATACGGCGTGGCGCAGAAGCTCATTGCCACCGCTTCCGAACTCGACGAGATCGCCGCCGGGCGGCGCAATCTCCCCGCCCTCAAGGGCTGGCGCCGGGAGGTGTTCGGCGAGGATGCGCTGCGGCTCTGCCGCGGCGAGATCGGGCTTGCGGTGAAGGGCTGCAAGGTCGTGCCGGTCGAGACCGGAAACGGCGCCAGGAAGGGCCAGCCGAAACGCGGGGAGAGCTCCTAAACCCCGACATCCGGGCCGGGGCAGATGAGCGGCCCCTCGGTGTTCTGCGCCTCGTAGAGCGAGAGCCCCGGCTCTCCGTCGGCAAACTCCGCAATCAGCCCGCCTGCCGGCGCCCGGAAGAAGCGCCAGCACTGCGGATTGGGCTCCTCGTCGTAGACAAAGCAGATGAGCTCGCCCTGCGAATACCACCAGCCCCGCTGGCACTGTTCTCCGACGAAGGCCCAGATCACCCGGCGCCCCGGCAGATACTGCTCGACGCCATAGACCTCACCGCCCTCTGCATAGGCGAGCGTGCGCCCGGTCACGTGGGCCTCGAACTCCTCGGGGGTCATCGGCGCGTCCTGCGCCGCGCTGGCGCCCGGGAGAAGGCTCACGAGAGCCATGGCGGATGCGGCGGCCGTCAATCTGCCCATGATGCGCATCATGCACCGGCCCGCTGCCCGGTGCCAGCATCGCGTGGCGCGGGCGGGGCGCGCCGGTCACTTTCCGCCGGTGCCTCCCAGCTTGCAAGGCGCCTGTCCATGACCCGCCGCCAGGCGCGCGGCCAGAGGGCGATCATGCCCATCGCCGGCAGCGAGTAGGGCAGGGTGGGGGCGGCGCGCTCCTCGGGCAGTTCGAGCGCGGGGTAGGGCTTGAGCGGATGCGCGTGATGGTCGGAGTGGCGCGGCGCGTTCAGCATCATGTGTGAGGAAAACCAGTGCGGCGCGTTCCAGCTGTGGCGGGGCGAGACGGGCTCAAGCCGGCCCGGCGCCACCTCGCGCCGCCTCAGCCCGTAGTGCTGCACATAGTCCGACATCAGAAGCTGCGCCTGCGCCAGCGAAGCCAGCGCGAAGTGCACCGCCACCCCCGCCCAGCCGGCAAGCGCCCAGCTCAGGCCGAGTGCCGCCAGCGCCCCGGCGATGTAGCCGGTATAGGGATGGCCGAGCAGCCCCCGCCTCCCCGCCGCCTTGCAGCGCGCGGTCTCGGCAGCAAGCCCGGCGCGGAACGACCCGATCCACGCCTGCCGCCAGAAGGAATAGTAGCTCTGCCCCTTGCGCGCCGAGTTGGGGTCGGCCGGCGTTCCGACATGGCGGTGATGCACCAGGGGGTGTGCCGAGGCGTGGTGCCCGAAGAGAAGGCTGACATAGACGAGCACGCCAAGGCGGCGGCGCAGCCGGTCGCGGGCGTGGATCAGCTCATGGGCGTTGGCGTTCGACACCTGCCCGAACCACAAGGCCGCGGCGAGAAAGGCAGGCAGCCAGCCCCATGGCCCCGGCGCGCCGCGGGCAAGGGCGGCGATGACGAACCAGAACAAGGCGAAATGCGCGAGCGCGAGCGCCACCGGCAAGGCTGCGGCTATGCGCGGGAAGGTGCTGAGCCCCTCGCGGCCGAAGAGCGCTCCGCCGCCTTCGTCGAGCAGGAAGACGAGAAGCGTCATCGCAAGGAAGGCGGCATGCGCCCAAAGCCCGCCCCAGGCCGCGCCCGCCGCGATCAGCGGCACCGGCCCGAGGCTTGCCAGAGCGAAGAGAATCACCCGTCCCCACATGCGCCGCGATCATAGCGTAGGAAAGAGGCGAAATGCGGGCGGCCCTTCCCTTGCCGCGCGCGAGCGATTAACTCGGGTCGGAGGCGAGAAAACCGAGGCTTTGCCATGTCCTTCTTCTCCAAGCTCCGCGAACGGCTGAAACGCTCCTCCTCGCGCCTCGAGGAAGGGCTCGAGGCGATCGTGGAGGAGGGCGGCACCGAGGAGGAAACCCCCGCCGCCGAGGCGGCGCCCCCGGCGACGCCGCCCGCAAGGGCGAAGGAGCAGCCCGCGCCCGCCGCGCCGGAGGACAAGCGCGAGGAACCCGCGCGCCCGGGGCTTCTTGGCCGCCTCGTCGGGCGGGGCGGGGCGAAGCCGGTGGTGCGCCGCACCCTCGACGACGAGATGCTCGAGAGCCTCGAGGAGCTCCTGATCGCCTCCGACATGGGGGTGGAGACGGCGATGCGCGTTGCCGCCAACATCGCCGAGGGGCGGATGGGCCGGCGCTTTTCAACCGAGGAGCTCAAGGAGCTTCTCGCCGCCGAGATCGCCCGCATCATGGAGCCCGTGGCCCGGCCGCTGCCGCTTTATGACAGGAAGCCGCAGGTCGTGCTTGTCGTCGGCGTCAACGGCTCGGGCAAGACCACGACCATCGGCAAGCTCGCCGCGCAGCTGCGCGCGGCCGGCAAGAAGGTGATCATCGCCGCGGGCGACACCTTCCGCGCCGCCGCCGTGGAGCAGCTTCAGGTCTGGGGGGAGCGCGCGGGCGTGCCGGTGATGACCGCGCCGCAGGGCGCCGACCCCGCAAGCCTTGCCTTCGACGCGATGACGCGAGCGGAAGAGGAGGGCGCCGACATCCTGCTCATCGACACTGCGGGGCGGCTTCAGAACCGGGCCGATCTGATGGAGGAGCTTGCCAAGATCGTGCGGGTGATCCGCAAGAAGGACCCGACCGCGCCGCACAACACCATCCTCGTGCTCGATGCCACGACGGGGCAGAACGCGCTCTCCCAGTTGGAGATCTTTCGCAAGATGGCCGATGTCACCGGGCTCATCATGACCAAGCTCGACGGCACGGCGAAGGGCGGGGTGCTCGTGGCTCTGGCCGACCGGTTCGGCCTGCCGATCCACGCCATCGGCGTCGGCGAGCAGATCGACGATCTCGCCCCCTTCGACCCCGAGGAGTTCGCGCGCGCGCTGGTGGGGCTAGAGGCGTGAGCGGCCTTCACCCGGTCGGGAGGGGGTGGTGAGCGACTGGCTGATCTCGCTCGAGGGCACCGAGGCCGGGCGCACGCTGGCCATGGTGCTGGCGCTCATCGCCGCCTTCCTGCACGCGGCCTTCGGTGCCCTGCAGAAGGGCCGGCATGATCCGTGGCTGTCGCGCGGGGCGATGGACGCGGCCTACGGGCTGATGGCGGCACCCTTCGCGCTCTTCGTGGTGCCCTGGCCCGAGGCGCATCTGTGGCCCATTCTCGCGGGCGCCTTCGTCATCCATTTCGCCTACAAGATCCTGATGGCGCTAACCTACACGCGCGGCGCCTATACAGTCGTCTATCCCGTGGTGCGCGGCACGGGGCCGCTCTTTGCCGTCATCGGAGCCTGGGCGATGTTCGGCGAGACCTTCACGGCCACCCAGTGGCTGGGTGTGGTGGTGCTGCTCGCCGGCATCTACGGGCTCGCCCTTTACAACCTGCGCCATGTGACCGAGGCGCGCGAGACGCTTCCGGCCGCACTCGCTCTCGCGGTCGTCACCGGCGGTTTTGTCGCCCTCTACACCACATGGGATGCCTGGGGGATCAGATCCACTGCCAACCCCTTCACCTTTCTCGCCTGGTTCTTCTTTCTCGACGGTTTCTCCACCCCACCCATAGCTGCGCTGCGCTGGTGGAACATGCAGCACCGCCCCGCGCTCGGGCCGCTCGCGCTCAGAGGCATTGCGGGCGGGCTCATCGCCTTCGGCAGCTTCGGCTTCGTGATGCTGGCCACAAGGCTCGACAAGGTGGGCGAGGCGGCCGTGCTGCGCGAGACCTCCACCGTCTTTGCCGCGCTGATCGGCTGGGCCTTTCTGCGCGAGCGCGTCGGCCCGCGCCGGCTGATGCTGATGGCCTTGATCGCCGCGGGCGCCGTGATAGTTGAGGCGGGTGGCTGAGGAGAAGGCAATGACCGACAAGCGCAAGCTGAACCCGTGGCTCAAACTTGCCCTCGACATCGGTCCGGTCATCGCCTTCTTCGTGGGCTACATGGCGCTGCGCGAGAAGAGCCTTGCCATCGGCGGCACCGAGTACACGGGTTTCATCGTCGTCACGGCGGCTTTCGTGCCGCTCTTCGCCGCCTCGATCATCGCGCTCTGGCGGCTGACGGGCCATGTCTCGAAGATGCAGATCGTCACGCTGGTGCTCGTCGTCGTCTTCGGCGGGCTCACCGTCTGGCTCAATGACGAACGCTTCTTCAAGATGAAGCCCACGCTGATCTACGCGCTCTTCGCGGCCGTCCTGGGCTTCGGGCTCATGCGCGGCGAGAGCTACCTGCAGCTTGTCATGGACGAGGTGCTGCCGATGACGCGGGAGGGGTGGATGATCCTCACCCGCCGGGTGACGGTGTTTTTCGCCAGCCTTGCCGTGGCCAATGAGATCGTCTGGCGCAGCATGTCCACCGATGCCTGGGTCAACTTCAAGACCTTCGGGCTCACCATCGCCACCTTTGCCTTCTTCATGACCCAGAGCAAGCTTTTCCAGACCCACTCCACCGCGCCCGAGGAAGCCGGCGAAGACGGCGCCTGAGGCGCGGCCTTCCGGCGCTTGAGGTGTCAGCCCTTCGCAAATCTTGGCGGAAGGCCGCCGCTCACGTTAACGTGAGCAAGAAAGCTTGGGAGGAGAGAGATGTTTGACGATGCCGCCGGCGCAGCGCCGCCGGCTTCGCCGTTGCCGCGGATCGGCCGGCTGACGCTTGCCGAAATCTTCATCGCGCTTCGCCGCGGCTGGGACGACTTCCGCCGCGCGCCACAGTTCGGCCTGTTCTTCAGCGCGGTCTATGTGGTCGGCGGGCTGGCGCTGGTTGCGCTCGGGGCCGGAACCGTGGCCTGGACGCTCATGGTCTCGCTCGGTTTTCCGCTCGTCGCCCCCTTCGCGGCGGTGGGACTTTACGAGGTGAGCCGCAGGCTCGAGGCTGGCGAGCCACTCAGATGGGGGGAGATCCTCGGGGTGGTGGCGGCCGAGCGGCGGCGCCAGATCCCCTGGCTCGGCGCCATCATTGTCATCTACTTCCTTTTCTGGAGCTTTCTCGCGCACATGATCTTTGCGCTTTTCATGGGGCCGAGCCTGCTGTTCCGCGCCGCCGACTCTCTCGACACCTATCTGACGGGGGCGGGGCTTGCGATGATCGCCACCGAACTTGTCGTGGGCGGGGTGGCGGCCTTCCTTCTCTTCTCGCTCACCGTGGTGAGCCTGCCGCTCGCGCTCGACCGGGAGATCGACTTCGTCTCGGCGATGCTGGTGAGCCTGCGCACGGTGCGGGCCAATCTCGGGGTCATGCTCCTCTGGGCGGCGATCATCGCCGCGCTGCTGATCCTCGGCATGCTGCCGGCCTTTCTGGGCCTGTTCGTGGTACTGCCGGTGCTCGGCCACGCCACCTGGCACATCTACCGCCGGGCGCTCTACGACCCCGTGTGAGGCGCCGGGCAGCACCCGCGCGGCAACTCGCGGCCCGGCAAGCGAAAGGGCGCCCCGCCATTCCGCCAAGGCGCCCTTTGCTTGTCCGTCTCCCGAGCTGTCAGCTCTGGCGTGCGCTCTCGCCCGAGGCGGAGCGTGCGGCCTGCGCGGCTGGCTGCTGGGGCTGGGGTGCGGCGGCACTGCGCGGCGGCGCGGTGCGGCCCGCGCCGTTCGACAGCGGATCATCGGCCCGCTGCACCGAGCCCTCGAAATGCGCGCCGGATTCGATGGCGATGGTCTTGTGGATGATGTCGCCCTCGACCCGCGCGGTGGAGGTCAGCCGCACCTTCAGCCCGCGCACGCGGCCGATCACGCGACCGTTCACAACGACGTCGTCGGCCACGATCTCGCCCTTCACCGTGGCGCCCTCGCCGACGGTGAGAAGATGGGCGCGAATGTCACCCTCCACCGTGCCTTCAACCTGGATGTCGCCGGTGGTCTTGAGGTTGCCGACGATGGCCAGATCGGAAGAAAGAACCGAGGCCGGTGGCTTGGCCTTGGGTGCCGTGGCCGGCGCGCCGATATCGGCCGAAGCGCGTGCCGGTGCCGCCTCGCTGGCGGGAGATTCGGTGGAACCTGCCTGCTGCTTGGGGCCGGGCTCGTTGATTCTGCTCTTAGAAAACATCGTTCGCTGCCTTGATATAGACCATGGGGTTGACGGCTTCGCCGTTGATCCGCACTTCGTAGTGAAGATGGGTGCCGGTCGATCTGCCGGAATTGCCCATCGCGCCGATCCTGTCGCCGCGGCTGACCCGCTGGCCGACTCGGACCGCAATGCTCGAAAGGTGAGCATATCGGGTTTCGACACCGAATTCATGCTGAATCTTCACCAGCCGCCCATAGCCGGAGGCCCAGCCGGCATGCGTCACGACACCGTCGGCGGTGGCGTAGATGGGCGTGCCATAGGCGGCGGCAAAATCGGTGCCCTTGTGGGGGCGGCCCCAGCGCATCCCGAAACCCGACGTGTAGCGGAAGGCCGAGCGCAGCGGAATCGCAAAAGGCACCTTTTCGGCCGCGATGCGGTACAGGTTGAGCCTGTCGAGCTGCTCGAGAATGGCGTTGGCGCGCATGGAGTCGGGGTCGACCTCCGACCCCTTGGTGGAAAGGACCAGCGGCGTGAGCGGCCCGCCCTGGCCCGAGTGGGTCGCCTTCAGCTGGCGGAGAATGTCCTCGGTCGGCAGGCCTGCGGAGCGGAACATCTTGTCGAGTGGCACCAGCGAGAGCGCCACGGCGTCCTCCAGCTGTTCGAAGATGCGGTCATTGCGGGCATCGATGAGGCGACGCTCCTCCTCGAGCCGGGCGATTTCCTGCCGCGCGGCCTCGGCCATCAGCGCCATCATGTCGCGTTCCTCGGCCGCCTGGCCCAGCGCCGCGGTCAGAAAGTCAACGGTGGTGG
The DNA here is from genome assembly GCF_900102905.1 of Meinhardsimonia xiamenensis. Lineage (GTDB taxonomy): Bacteria > Pseudomonadota > Alphaproteobacteria > Rhodobacterales > Rhodobacteraceae > Meinhardsimonia > Meinhardsimonia xiamenensis. Next base: position 99,017 of record NZ_FNFV01000007.1, read on the forward strand.
CGAAATCCTCCGCGGGAAGCCCTTCGCGCGGCTTCGGGGCCTGCAGGGCCGCAAGTTTCCGGCGCGCCTCGTCCCGCTCGGCGATGGTGCGGCGCAGCGTGACCTGAACGGCCTCGATGCCGCGCTCGAGCTCCTCGCGCCGGTCTTCGGAGGCCAGCAGCGCGGACTGCATGCGTGACACCTGGGCAAGCGCGGTGTTGAACCGCTCCTGGGCAAGCCGCGCCTCCTCGGCGCGCCGGTCACGTTCCTGGCTGAGCCGGTTCAGCCGCTCCTCGTAAAGAAGCCGCTCGCGCTCGGCCTGCTCGCGCAGGCTTCCCGAGCCGATCGAGTCCATGAAAACGATGGCGCTGGCAAGAATGGTCCACCCCACCAGAAGCACCGATCCGGTCAGCGCGATCGCCTGGGCGGCCGGGGTGAGGCGGATGAAGCGCGTCTCGCTGTCGGAGCGCACGAACACCCGCCGTTCGGGAAAGCGGCGCTCGAGCAGGGCATTGAGGCGCACGGAGACGCCGTGAAGCGGTCCGGGTCGTCCGGTCATCGCGTCAGATCCCTCTCCCTCCCCCATGAGCAGACAGGCCCGCGGGCGGCTCCGACGGCCCCGGGGGCCCCGCCTTCGATCCTCGGACTGCTTACAAACCCGACCCGCGCTGCGCAACGCTTTTGCCGACGCCCCGAGCAGTCGCCGGCAATTTCCGGAAATGATGAGCGTTTTTCCGCCGATCCCTGCCGTCTGCCGCGGTCAGGCGGTGCCGGCGGGGCCTCTGGGCGCGGCGCCTTCCTCGGCCAGCGGCCAGTAGAAGTCCGGCGGAAGCCCGGCCTCCGCGCGCTTTTCCTCGTTGAACGGGGGCTTGAGCGTGCCGTGAAAATGGCGGCGGACCAGCGCATGAAAGGTCTCGCGCGGGTCCAGGTCATGCCGGCCGCACAGGAAGTTGAACCACTTCGCACCGTAGGCGACGTGGCCCACCTCCTCGGCGTAGATGACCTTCAGCGCGGCCACCGCCTGCTCGTCTCCGGCGCGCTCGAAGATAGCAATCATCTCGGGCGTCACGTCGAGGCCGCGCGCCTCGAGAACCATCGGCACCACTGCAAGGCGCGCCATCAGGTCGTGCGCGGTGTCCTCGGCGGCACGCCACATGCCCGCATGAGCCACAAGCGCGCCGTAGTGGCTTCCGGCTGCTTCAAGACAGTCGGCAAGAAGGTTGAAATGCTTCGATTCCTCATCGGCGGCCTTCACCCAGTCGTCATAGAATCCGGCCGGCATGGGCGTGTGGGCGAAGCGCGCCACGATGTCCCAGTGCAGGTCGACGGCGTTTAGCTCGATATGGGCGATGGCATGCAGAAGCGCGATGCGCCCGGCCCGGCTTCCGGGGCGGCGGCGGGGCACTTCCCGCGGACTGACCAGCTCGGGGCGGGCGGGACGGGCGGGGCGGTCCGGCGGGGCCGCCCGGCCCACGGGCAGCGCCGTGCCGGCTTCGCGCGCGGCGAACCACGCCGCCGCATGGCGGCGGGAAAGTGCACACTTGGCGCGCGCGTCCGCGGTGGTCAGCACCTCGACGGCGCGTTCGGCGAGGCTCGGGCCTTCCATTTTCTCGCTCATGCCTCCCGAACGGCCTTCAGCACCTCCTCGGCGTGACCCTTCACCTTCACATTGCGCCATTCTCGCAAGATGCGCCCGTCGGGGCCAATGAGAAAGGTGGAGCGGGTAATGCCCTTGAACTTGCGCCCGTACATGGTTTTTTCTCCCCACACGCCGTAGCGCTCGCACACGTCGCCCTCGGCGTCCGAGGCGAGGATAACCTTCAGCCCGTGCTTGTCGCGGAACTTCTCGTGTTTCGAGACGGGATCCTTGGAGATGCCGATCACCACCGCGCCGGCCTTCTCGAACTCCGGCAGAAGCCCGGTGAAATCGAGCGCCTCGGTGGTGCAACCCGGCGTGTCGTCCTTGGGGTAGAAGTAGAGCACCATCTTTCGGCCGCGGAAGTCCGAAAGCTTCACCTCGCCGCCCCCCGCGCCGGGCAGAGCGAAGTCGGGAGCGATCTTGCCGGTCATGTCCATGTTGCTCTTGCGCCTCCTTGTCGCACTGGCGGTTCCGTTCTAGGTGAAAACGCGCGACAATGAAAACCGGATCAGGGCTCGGGGCCCGTGGGAGAGCGCGCCGTGCCGCAGCACCGGGGCAAGGGCGACCGCAGCAGGGGCGACCGGGGTGATGGCGGGCCGCGAAACGACAGGCGTATGAAATCGGCGGACAATGCAACCTCCGCGCAGCCGGAACCGGCGCCGCGGCGCAGGGTCAGCCCCTGGCGGCGCGCGCTGCGCCTGTCGGCTGTCGCCGTCGCGCTGGCGATGCTCGTCGCCGGCGGCTGGCTTGCAGCCACGGGCCGGACGATCACGCTTCCGTCCTGGCTTGCGGCGCAACTCGAGGCGCGGGTGAATTCCGCGCTCGGGGGCGCGCGCGTCGAGCTGCGCGCCGTTGCGCTCAACGTGGCCCGCAACGGGCTGCCGCGGGTGACGCTCAGCAGGGTGCAGTTCTTCGACGCGTCCGGCCAGCCGCTCGCCCATGTGAGCCATATGCGCAGCCGGCTCGACCGCGCCGCGCTTCTGCGCGGTGAAATCGTTCCAAGCACGCTGTTTCTGTCGGGGGCGGAAATCACCCTCAGAAGGCGCACCGACGGCAGCTTTGATCTGGCGCTTGGCGGCGGGTTCACGGCGAGCGGCTCGGTGGCCGGCATGCTCGACGGCATCGACCGCGCCTTTGCCACGCCGCCGCTGTCGCGCATCGCGCGCATCGAGGCCGAGGATGTGACCATCATCCTCGAGGACGCGCGCTCGGGCCGCGTCTGGCAGGTGACCGGCGGCAGCGTCTCGCTCACCCAGGACGCCGAAATGATCGACCTCACCGTGAGCGCGGAGGTCTTCAACGGCAGCGAGCAGCTGGCTCCCGTCATCATCGGCTTTCGCAGCCGCAAGGGCAACTCGAGCGCGCAGCTCACGGCAAGTTTCGAGAATGCCGCCGCCGTCGACATCGCCGCCCAGTCCCCGGCGCTCGCCTTTCTCGGTGTTCTCGATGCACCGATTTCCGGGGCGCTCAATACCGTGATCGGCGAGGATGGCACTCTTGCCTCCATTGCGGGCAAGCTCGAGATCGGCGCCGGCCGGCTGACCCCCGGCGGCGCGGCGCCGCCGCTGCGCTTCTCGGGGGGGCGGGCGTATTTCGACTACGACCCCCGTCGCCAGCGCATCGATTTCGGCGAGATCAGCGTCGATACCGAAAGCGGGCGCATGGCCGGCGTGGGCCACGCCTATCTCGAGGAGTTCAGCAATGGCTGGCCGGGTGCGCTGGTTGGCCAGCTGCGCACGAGCGAACTGGTGCTCGACCCGCCCGGCGTGTTCGAGGCGCCGGTGGAGATCGCCCAGTCGGTGGCGGACCTGCGGGTGCGGCTTGCTCCCTATACGGTGGAGATCGGGCAGCTCGTACTGATCGACGGGCCGCGGCGGGCGCTGGCGCGCGGCCGGGTGGCCGCCGAGCCCGACGGCTGGCACGCCGCTCTCGATGTGTCGCTGGACCGGATCGAACCCGAGCGTCTGCTGCAGGTCTGGCCTGTGCAGCTGGGCCCGAAGGCGCGGCAATGGCTGAGGAACAATGTCAGAAGCGCGCTGGTCCGCAATGTGGAAGGCGCGATCCGCTTCTCGCCCGATTTGGGGCTGCGGAATTCGGTGAGCTACCGCTTCGACGAGGCCGAAGTTCAAATCCTGCGCACGCTGCCGCCGGCCCGGGGCGTGGCCGGATACGCCAGCTACCTCAATGGCGCGCTGACGATGGTGATGGAGAAGGGTGAGGTGGTTGCGCCGCAGGGCGGCCCTGTAGACGTGACCGGGACGGTGTTCCGGATTCCCGACACGCGCATGCGGCCCACACCGGCACGGGTGGCGCTGGCCGTGGAAGGGGCGCTGCCCGACATTCTTGCCATACTCGATCTCCCACCGTTCCGGTTCCTCTCTCGCGCGGGCCGCAGCCCCGACATCGCCGCCGGCCGGGCGCGGGCGAAGGCGGCGCTGGCCTTCGATCTGGGGCGCCGGATCACCGGGCGCGACGTGACCTTCTCGGTGGAGGGCGTGGCCACCGGCGTGCGGAGCGAGATGCTGGTGCCGGGCCGCCGCTTCAGCGCCGAGACCCTCGTCATCCGGGCCGACAACAGCCGTCTCGAGGTTGCTGGCGAGGCGCTGCTCGACGGGGCGCGGTTCAATGGAGCGTGGGTGCTGCCACTGGGCGAAGGGGGCGAGGGGGCCAAGGGGCGAGGCCGGGTCGAGGGCCGGCTTGCCATCGATCAGGCGTTTCTCGACGGTTTCGGCATCGCGCTGCCCGAGGGGACGCTGGAGGGTGAAGGCGTTGGGCAGTTCACGCTTGAGCTGCGCAAGGACGAGCCGCCGGCCTTCACGCTGATCTCCGACCTCAACCGGCTGCGGCTGAGGCTTGCGGCGCTGGGCTGGTCGAAGCCCCCTGCCGCGACCGGGCGGCTCGAGCTTGCCGGCAGGCTCGGCGCCGCGCCGCGGGTGGAGCGGCTCGTCCTGCGGGCACCGGGGCTTTCGGCCGAGGGCTCGGTGCGGCTGCGCCCCGAGGGCGGCGGGCTGGATGTCGCGCGCTTCGACAGGCTCGAGGTCGGCGACTGGCTCGAGGCCCGGGTGACGCTCACCGGCCGCGGGCCGGGCCGGGCGCCGGTGGTCTCGTTCGAGGGTGGCAGGCTCGACAGCCGCCGGGCCCGTTTCGGCGCCGGCGGCGTCGGCGGGCAGGGGGGATCGGGGCCGGTGCAGGTGGCGCTTGACCGGCTGGTGATTTCCGAGGGCATCGCGCTGACCGATTTTGTCGGCAGTTTCACCACCGGGCGCGGGCTTGACGGCGAATTCCTGGCCCGGGTGAACGGGGGCACCGCCATCCGCGGACGGGTGATCCCTCAAGGCGGCGGGCTTGCCTTTCAGGTGTTCAGCGACGATGCCGGCGGGGTGATGGCCGATGCCGGGTTCCTCGCGCATGCCCGGGGGGGCAAAATGCAGCTCACGCTGGTGCCGGCGCTCGAGCCCGGCAGCTATGACGGCGCGCTCCGGGTCAGCGACACGCGCATGGTCGGGGCCCCCGGCCTCGCGGCCATCCTCAATGCCGTGTCCATCGTCGGTCTCGTGGATCAGCTCAACAACGAGGGGCTTCGCTTCGAGACGATCGAGGCCGCCTTCCGGCTCACCCCGGACGAGGTGCGCATCCTGCGCTCGAGTGCGACGGGTCCCTCGGCCGGCATCTCGCTGGACGGCACCTATGATCTTGCGCGCCGCCAGCTGGACTTGCAGGGGGTGCTGTCCCCGGCCTATCTGATCAACGGCATCGGGCAGATCTTCACCCGCCGGGGCGAGGGGCTTTTCGGTGTCACCTTCACCATCCGCGGCGCGGCAAACCAGCCGCGGATTTCCGTCAACCCGCTGTCGATGTTGGCGCCGGGAGGGCTGCGGGAGATCTTCCGCCGCCGACCGCCCGCCAGCGAGACCGCGCCGCCCGGCCAATAGAGGCACGGAAGGTCAGGGATGCAGCTTTCCGATTTCGATTTCGACCTGCCCGAGGAGCTGATCGCCACGCGCCCGGCGCGCCCGCGCAGCGCTGCGCGTCTTCTGGTGGCCAGCCGGTCGCAGATGGTGGATGCGCGCGTTTTCGAACTGCCGCGCCTCCTGCGCGCGGGCGATCTTCTCGTGCTCAACGACACGCGGGTGATCCCGGCGCGGCTCGATGGCGTGCGCCGGCGCGAGACGGCACAAGGCCATGTCGAGGCTGGCATCGAGGCCACTCTTGTCGAGGCGCTGGGCGGGGGGCGGTGGCGCGCGCTGCTCAAGCCGCTGCGCAAGGTGCGTCCGGGCGAGAGACTCCACTTCGGAGCCGGGCTGGAGGCGGTCTGCGAGGCGCATGAGGAGGGGATGGCGCGACTTGCCTTCAACCTCGAAGGCGCGGCCTTCGAAGCGGCGCTGGCGGAGGCGGGCGCGATGCCGCTGCCTCCCTACATCGCCGCGCGCCGGCCTCCCGACGCCCAGGACCGGGAGGATTACCAGACCGTCTGGGCCGAGCGGCCGGGCTCGGTTGCCGCGCCGACCGCCTCGTTGCATTTCGACGCCCCGTTGCTGGCCGCGCTCGAGGCGGCGGGCGTCCGGTTTGCCCGCGTGACGCTGCATGTCGGCGCGGGCACCTTCCTGCCGGTCAAGACCGAGGACATCTCCCGCCACCGCATGCATGCCGAATGGGGCGAGGTCAGCGAGGCCGCAGCCGAGGCGATCAATGCCACCCGCCGGGCGGGCGGGCGGGTGATTCCGGTGGGCACCACAGCGTTGCGCGTGATCGAATCGGCCGCGCCGGAGCCGGGCCGCGTTGCCCCTTTCCGCGGGGAGACCGACATCTTCATCCGTCCCGGCTACGACTTCCGCATCGCCGACGGGCTGATGACCAACTTTCATCTTCCCAAGTCGACGCTGATGATGCTGGTGTCCGCGTTGATGGGGCTCGAGCGGATCCGCCAGATCTACGCCCATGCTGTCGCCGAGCGGTATCGATTCTTCTCCTACGGCGATGCCTCGCTGCTACTGCCGGGCGGGCTGTGAGAGGGCGGCTGCCGGTCGCGGCGCCGCCCCGGCATGACCTCGCTGCATGACCGCGCTGCATGACCCCATTGACAAGGCTCCCTCGATGCTCCAGATACCGCGCACCGGATGAAGGCCGGGGCCGTAGCTCAGTTGGGAGAGCGCGTCGTTCGCAATGACGAGGTCAGGGGTTCGATTCCCCTCGGCTCCACCATTTTCCAGCTCGACGCATCAGGACATGTCGCGGCGCGTGCCGATCCGCCGTGTCATGCAGCGGTGATCGTCCGGTAGGCGCCCAGGGCGCGCTGGCGGCTGGTGGCAAGATCAACGATTGGGGCCGGGTAGTCGCGCCCAAGCCGCAGCCCGGCGGCGGCCAGCGTCTCGCGCGGCGCGTCCCACGGGCGGTGCAGCCAGCGGTCCGGCAACCTGGAAAGCTCGGGCACGAAGCGCCGCACATAGACGCCGCGAGGATCGAACTTCTCGCCCTGCAGAACGGGGTTGAAGATGCGGAAATAGGGCGCCGCATCGGCGCCGCAGCCGGCCACCCATTGCCAGCTGGCGGCGTTGTTGGCGTGATCCGCATCGACGAGGCAGTCGCGGAACCAGCGCTCGCCCGCGCGCCAGTCGATCAGGAGATTCTTGACCAGAAATGACGCCGTGACCATGCGCACGCGGTTGTGCATCCAGCCCGTCTGCCACAGCTCGCGCATGCCGGCATCGACAAGCGGGATGCCCGTCTGCCCCCGCGTCCAGGCCGTGAAGGCGGCCTCGTCGTCGCGCCAGGGGAAGCGGGCGAACTCCGGCCTGAGGGGACGCTCGGCAAGATCGGGATTGTGCACCAGCAGGTTCCACGAGAACTCCCGCCATCCGAGCTCGGCGCGGAACTTGTCGGCGCCGGGCCCGGTCGCCGCGTGCCAGGCGGCATTGGGCGAGATCTCGCCGAAATGGAGATGCGGGGAGAGCCGGGAGGTGCCGTCCGCCCCCGGCATGTCACGCCGGGCGGGGTAGGCGGCAAGCCGCTCGGACACGAAGCGCGCGAGCCGCGCGGCGGCGGCCTTCTCGCCGACCTGCCAATGCGCCATCATGCCCTCGGCCCAAGGATGTTTCGGCCACAGATCGAGCGCGGCGAGGGGCAGCGCCTCGGCATCGCGTACCGCCTCGAAAGGCACGGCGGGGAGGGGCTGTCGCGGTGGCGGGGCGGCCAGACAGCCCTTGCGGTAGAAGGGCGTGAACACCCGGTAGGGCGTGCCATCGGGCTTCAGCGTCTCTTCCGGCTCCCAGAGCAGAAAACCGTTCTCGGCGTGCACCTCGCAGCCGGCTCCACGCAGCGCCGCCGAGACGGCCTCGTCACGGGTGGCCAAGGCGGGATCAGGCAGCCGCCCCCAGGTCACGAGGCGCGCGCCCCAGCGGGCTGCGAGGGCGGGCAACACATCCTGCGGCCGGCCCAGGTAGATGTTGAGCGCCCCGCCAAGGCTCTGGCCCAGCGCTTCGAGGGAGCGGTGCAGCCACGCACGGCCCGCCGCACCGAGCGCGGACTCGTCGGGGTGATCGGGGTCGGCGATGAACACCGGCAGAACCCGCCCCGCGCGCGCCGCCCGGGCGAGGGCGGGGTTGTCGGCCAGCCGCAGGTCGCGGCGGAACCAGTGGATGGCGGGCGGGGAGGCGGCCATCAGATGCGGAACAGCGGCTGCAGCAGCCGTGGCACGAGGCTGCGAAAGCGCAAGGGCGCGTCGGTGGCGGCAAGGCAGATGCAGGGCGCCTCGGGGCCGGCGACGGGCGTGTGCTCGAGGCTTTCATCGGCGACCTCCACATCGCCCACGCCGTAATGGCCGGTCTCGTCCGAAAAGCTGCCCTGCAGCACCATGGTCAGCTCAAGCCCTCCATGGGAATGGTCCGGCACCGCCGTGCCCGGCGGAATGTAGAGAAGCCGCGCCGATCCCTCCGCGTCCTGCGCGAGGATCGCCTGCCGGATGCCGCCGCCTAGGCGCTTCCACCGCGGCGGCCTGCCCTTCAGGGCCTGCGCCACCGGTCCGGGGTAGATGCCCATGCGCTCGGGCGGTGCCTCGTCGGGCAGCTCGGGCGACTGGTCGAGCCGGGCAAGAAGCCTCTCGCGGAGCCCGGCATCGCCTTCCGGCGCAGGGGCGGGCTCAAGGCTGTCAAGGATGGCGCCGGCCGCAAGCTCCTCGGCCGCAAGCCGGGCGCGGCACTCGTCGCAAAGCGAGACATGGGCGGCCACCACCGTGGCAAAGCTCGCCGGCAGACTGCCCGCGACATAGGCCCGGATCAGCCGAGGGGGAATGTGATGGCGTATGGTCATGTCTGTCTCAGGTCTTTCAGGCTGTGCCTCAAGCGCTCGAGCGCGAGGCGGATGCGGGATTTGACGGTGCCGAGCGGCAAGCCGGTCTCGTCGGAGATTTCGCGGTGGCTGAGCTCGCCCATGTAGGCCATCTCGACCATGCGGCGCTGCTCGGGCGGCAGGTCGGCGAGGGCGGCGCGCAGCCGTGCCGCCTCGGCCTGGAGCGCGATCGCCTCGCCCGGGTCGGGCTCGGGCGGCCCCTCGACCTTCAGCGCCTCGGGCATCGGGCGGGCGTCGCGCCGAACGATGTCAATGTGCCGGTTGCGCACGATCCGGTAGATCCAGGCCGAGGCCGAGGCCTGCGCCGGGTCGAACTGATGCGCCTTCTGCCATACCCGCAGCATGCCGTCCTGGATGACATCGTCGGCCGCGGCGCCGGTGCAGTTCATCCGCGCGAGCATGGCCCGCAGCCGCGGGGCGTAGAAATCGAAGAGCCGCACGAAAGCCTCGCGGTCCCGCCGGTCGCGCACCGCGATGAGCCAGATCGTCGCCTCGTCCATGCCCGGCTCCTGTGCCCCAGGCGGCGGCGCACTCGCCTCGTCACCTTCGCTCATGTTCAGCGGCTCGTTCCTCTTGCGATCGGCGCGGGCAATTTTTGACGGGCCTGTCCGCCCCCGCCCGGTGGAACGCTCCCTGACATCTGTGATGGGGTCAAGCTGCATCATGTCGGCTTTACGCATCTTGCCCGTCACCGGATCACCCGGGGGCGACGAAAAACGCAAAAAGGCTGTTGGCGATTGATCCGCCCCCGTGCCGTGGGCGTAGTCATCATGCCAGCACGCGGAGAACACCGAGCATGCCACTTGACGCCAGATCAGCTCAGCGACCACGCATCGCCGTCGTCGGCGGGGGGATCACCGGCCTGTCCGCCGCGCTCGACCTCGCCCCGCACGCGCGGGTGACGCTGATCGAGGCCGCGCCGCGGCTCGGCGGGCATGCGCGCACCGTTCTGGCGGGGCGGCACGGCGACCGGCCCGTCGATACCGGTTTCATCGTCTTCAACCACGCGACTTACCCTCGCCTCGCGCGCCTCTTCACCGATCTCGAGGTGCCCATCGAGAGGAGCGACATGAGCTTCGGCGTCAGCCTCGACGGCGGGCGCTTCGAATACGCGCTGCGCTCGCTCGGCAGCCTGTTTGCCCAGCGCCGCCGCGCGCTCGATCCGCGCTTTCTGCGCATGATCGGCGACATCCTGCGCTTCAATGCCCGTGCTGAGGCGGTCGCCGAGGCAGCTCCCGAGGAGATGACGCTCGACGAGCTTCTCGATGCGCTTGGAATGGGGCGCTGGTTCCGCGAGCGCTACCTGCGCCCGCTCACCGGCGCGATCTGGTCCACCCCCGAGGCCGAGATGGGCGCGTTTCCGGCCCGTGCGCTGATCCGCTTCATGCGCAACCACGCGCTGATGAGTGCGGGCGGGCAGCATCAGTGGTTCACCGTCTCGGGCGGATCGCGGGAATACGTCCGCCGAATCGAGGCGCGCCTGCGCGCGGCGGCGGTCGAGATCCGCACCGGCTGCCTCGTGCGCTGCATCAGCCGGCAGGCGGGGCGCGCGAGCGTGCATCTGGCGGGCGGCGGCACCGTGGAGGTCGACGAGGTCGTTCTCGCCGTGCATGCCGACACTGCGCTGTCGCTGCTCGAGAGCCCGACGCCGGCCGAGCGGCGGCTTCTCGGTGCGATCCGTTTTCAGGACAACCGCGCGGTGCTGCACGGTGACGAAGCACTGATGCCGCGTCGGCGCGCGGTCTGGTCGTCGTGGGTCTATCAGGGCGATCGGCGCGAGGACGGCCGGCGGATCGGGGTCAGTTACTGGATGAACCGGCTGCAGAACATACCCGAAAGCGACCCGCTTTTCGTGACGCTGAACCCGGTGCGCGCGCCGCGCGAGGAGGCGATCTATGACGAGCACGTCTTCCGCCACCCCGTGTTCGATGCCGCCGCGCTGGCCGCGCAGCGCCGTTTGCCCGACATTCAGGGAATGAACGGCACATGGTTCGCCGGCGCCTGGGCGCGCAACGGCTTTCACGAAGACGGCATCGCCGCGGCGCGCCGCGTGACACGCGCGCTCCTGGCCGAGATCAGGGCCCGCCGCGCCGGGGCGGCGCGGGAGGTCGCGTGACCGGACCCGCCATGAACGAGCCGCTCTGGATGACGGGCCAGACCACCCATGCGCGTCTCGGCGGTCCCGAGCACCGCTTCACCCATGCCGTGGATCAGGTGCTGATCGACCCCGAGGCGGCGCGCGCGGGGCCCGCGCTTTTCGGCCGCAACCGCTGGAACATCGCCTCGGTGCGCGACCGCGATTACGGCTTTGCCCCGCTGCAGGGCGCGGCCTGGGCCCGCGATGCGGCCCGCCGGATGGGTCTTGGCGAGGCCGATACCGCGCCCTTGCGCCTTCTGACCTCGCCGAGGCTTCTCGGCGGGGGCTTCAACCCGGTGAGCTTCTGGTTCTTTCTCGGCCCCTCGGGCCGTCCGCGCGCGGTGATCGCCGAGGTCAACAACACCTACGGCGACCGGCACGCCTATTTCTGCCACCTTCCCGGCTTTCCCGAGCTCGGCCCCGCGGAGGAGATCACCGCGCGCAAGATCTTCCACGTCTCGCCGTTTCAGGAGGTCGCCGGCGACTACGCCTTTCGCTTCGCGATCGGCCCGCGCCGGGTGGCGATCCGCATCATCCACCGGGGGCCGTCGGGAGGGCTCGTGGCAAGCCTGTCGGGCCGGCTCGCGCCGATGACAAACCGCCACATCCTGCGCGCGCTTGCCCGCCAGCCGCTGGCGCCCATCCGCACGCGCGCTCTCATCCACTGGCAGGCGCTCAGGCTCTGGCTGAAGGGCGCGCCCTTCCGCCCGCGCCCCCTGCCGCCGACAACGGAGATCAGCCGATGAGTGTTCTCGACAGCGCCCTGAAGCGTGGCTTCCTTTCCGCCTGCGAGGCCATCCGCGATGGCAGTCTCGAGCTTGTCACCCCCGAGGGGCACCACCACCGCTTCGGTGCGGGAGGCCCCGAGGCGGTGCTGGAGCTGAAGGACTGGGCCGCCGCGCGGATGGTGGCGTTGCGCGGCGATGTGGGCTTCGGCGAGGCCTTCGTGCGCGGGTTGTGGGACAGCCCGTCGGTGGAGGCGGTGGTGACGGTGGCGGCGCGCAATCTTCGCGCCATCGGCTCGCGCGCCCGTCCCGCCTGGCCGGTGGCGCTCGCCTTCCGCCTTGCCGACCGGGTGCTCAACGCCAACAGCCCGCGCGGTGCGGCGCGCAACATTCGCGCCCATTATGACGTGGGCAACGAGTTCTATGTCCACTGGCTCGACCGCTCCATGACGTATTCCTCGGCCCTGTTCGCCGAGGGCGATGACCTCGAGGCCGCACAGGCGCGCAAATACGCGCGCATCCTCGGCCGCCTCGCCCCCGGCGAACGGGTGCTGGAGATCGGCTGCGGCTGGGGCGGCTTCGCCGAGGCGGCTGCCGATCAGGGCAGGCAGGTGACCGGCATCACCATCTCGCCCGCCCAGAAGGCCTGGGCCGATGCGCGCCTTGACGGGCGCGCCGAGATCCGCCTGCAGGACTACCGCCGGACCGAGGGCCGTTACGACAACATCGTCTCGATCGAGATGATCGAGGCGGTGGGCGAGCGTTACTGGCCGGTCTATTTCGCCACCCTCAAGGCGCGGCTCGCCGAGGGCGGAAGGGCGATGCTGCAGGCCATCACCGTGCCCGACGGGAATTTTGCCGCCTACCGGGCAAGCTCCGACTACATCCGCCGCCATGTGTTTCCGGGGGGCATGCTGCTCAGCGAGAGCGTGATCCGCCGCGAGACGGCGCGGGCGGGGCTCGAGGTGCGGGAGGTCTTCGCATTCGGGCAGGACTACGCGCGCACGCTCCGGCTCTGGCGCGATCGAATGCTCGCGGCCCGGCCCCGGCTTGAGCGGCTCGGGTTTGACGCGCCGTTCCTGCGCGGCTGGCTCTACTACCTTGAAAGCTGCGCCGCCGCCTTCGCGATCGGGCGCACCAATGTGCTGCAGGTGGAGCTCGCCCATGGCTGAGCTCGCAGCGAACCGACGAAACGCGCCGCCGAGGCCGCGCGCATGAGGAGACACGTGATGACCACCCTCTTTCTCCTGGCGCTGATCGGCGCGGGGCTCTACGCCTGGCCGCGGCTGATGGGCTTCGAGGCCCAGCGACCCGAGGACTACGCCGCGACCACGCCCGCCTTCGACATCCGCACCCATCTTGCGGGCCCGATCGTGGCCGAGGGCGTGATCTTCGGCCCGGCTGGCCGTGTGAGCCAGCGCTTCGTGGCGGATATGGAAGGCAGCTGGGATGGCGCCGCAGGGCGTCTTACCGAGGCGTTCCGCTATTCGAGCGGCGCCGCGCAGCTGCGCGAATGGACGCTGCGCGTGGGCAACGACGGCGAGATCATCGGCACCGCGCCCGACATCATCGGCGAGGCGCGCGGCCGTCAGTCGGGCGCCACGGTGATGCTGCGCTACCGGCTGCGCCTGCCCGAGAGCGCCGGCGGCCATGTGCTCGACGTGGTGGACTGGCTCTACCTCACCGAGGACGGAACGATCCTGAACAAGTCCGTCATGCGCAAGTTCGGCATCAAGGTGGCCGAGCTGATCGCCACCATGCGCCCGGCGCAGACCCCCCGGCAGGAGGCGTCGATCGTTGCGGAGTGATCCCTTCACCGGCCGGCACTGGTGGGTGATCGGCGCCTCCGAGGGCCTCGGACGCGCGCTCGCCGTGGAGCTCGCGGCGGCGGGCGCAACCGTCACGGCGTCGGCCCGCAGCGCCGAGCGCCTCGAGGCGCTGGCCCGCGAGGTGCCGAGCATCACGGCGCTGCCGATGGACGTGACCGACGACGCCGCGGTTGTCGCCGCCTGCGCGGCGGTGGGCGCGCCTTTCGGCGTCATCTACGCGGCGGGCGCCTATGGGCCGATGAGCGCGCGCGCCTGGCGCCCCGGCGCGGCCGAGGCAATGGCCGAGGTCAACTTCACTGGCGCGCTGCGCGTGCTCTCCCGCCTTGTGCCGGACATGCACGCGCGCGGGGAAGGGCGGGTGGTGCTGATCGGCTCGCTCGCCGGGTTTCGCGGCCTGCCGGGGGCGATCGGCTATGGCGCGTCGAAAGCGGCGCTGATGCATCTGGCCGAGAACCTGCGCGCCGACCTGCGCGGGGCGGGGGTGCGCGTCCAGCGGGTCAATCCCGGCTTCATCCGCACCCGCCTGACGGCCAGGAACGATTTCGCCATGCCGCAGATCATGGAACCCGAGGAGGCCGCCTTGCGGGTGGTCGGCGCCATCCGCAGCGGGCGGTTCTCGACGAGCTTTCCGGCGCCCTTCGCATGGATCTTCACCCTGGGCCGCTTCCTGCCGCTGCCGCTCTTCCACGCGCTTTTCGGCCGGGCCAGGGCGGGGGATTGAGCGATGCGCACCCCGTCCGCCGCCGAAGCCGCGCAACAGGCGCCTGAGCTCACCGTCTTTTTCGACGGGGCCTGCCCGCTCTGCCGCGCCGAGATGGATTTCTGGCGCCGCCAGCCCGGCGCCGAGCGTATCGCCTTTGTCGATGTCGCGCGGGATGACACTGTCCTGCCAAGGGGGGTGGGCCGCGCGCAGGCGCGCGCGCGCTTTCATGTCGAGACCGCCGAGCGCCGGGTGATCTCGGGCGCGGCGGCCTTCCTTGCGCTGATCGCCACGCTGCCACGCCTGCGCTGGCTGGCCCGCATCGGCAGGCTGCCAGGTATCGCCCAGCTCCTCGAGCTGTCCTACCGCCTGTTTCTGCGCCTGCGTCCGGCGCTGGTCGCCGCCCATGTGCGATTGCGGCGCCATCGGAGCCGATGACGCGCATGGCCGCAGAAGCGGAGAGGGAGCGGCTTCCTGCCGCCCGCGCGGCGCTTCTCGCCGCCGCGCTCGCCGCCGTGGGTGTTCCTCTCTACATCCATGTGCCCCGCTTCGCGAGTGATGCGCTGGGCCTCCCGCTGGCTCAGGTCGGCGCGCTTCTGGGTCTCATCCGGCTCGTGGATGTTCTGCAGGATCCGCTCCTCGGCCGGTTGACCGACCGCTTTGCCGCACACCGGGCCGGGCTCGCCGCGCTGGCGCTGTGCGGGCTTGCGCTCGGGGTTGTCTGGGTCTTCGCCCTCACCCCGGTGCGGGGCGGCGCCCTGTCGCTTGCCGCGGGGCTGGTGGTGACCTTCACCGCCTACTCTCTCGGGACGGTGCTGCTCTATGGCCAGAGCGCCAGCATCGCCGGGTCCGGGACGCCAGCCGCGCAACTGCGGCTCGCCGGCGCGCGCGAGATGGGCATTCTGGCCGGCGTGGCACTCGGCGCCGTGGGGCCGCAGATTCTTGGGCGCCCATTTGGCGAGGCGGGCGCATACGCCGCCTTCGCCATCGCCGCCGCGGCGCTTGCCCTTGTTGCGGCAATGGTCTGCCGCCCGCTCTGGCAGCGCCCCGTCGTCGCCTCGGCACCGTTGCGGCTTCGCGCGCTTCGCCGCTCGGGCGCGGGCTGGCTGCTGGTATTGGGCTTCGTCAACGGGTTGCCGGTGGCGGTGACGACCACGCTGTTTCTCTTCTTCGTCGATCACCGTCTCGGCCTTCCGCACCTTGCAGGGGTCTTCCTGTTGATCTTCTTTGCCGCGGGCGGGCTCAGCGCTCCATTCTGGGGGCGGCTTGCGGCGCGCTTCGGCGCGCGTCCGGTGCTCGCCCTCGCCATGAGCCTTGCCATCGCGAGCTTCGTCTGGACCTGGGCGCTGCCATCGGGCGCGGCGCTGTCCTTCGGGCTCATCGCGGCTGCGTCGGGCGTGGCGCTGGGCGCCGACGGGGTGATCCTGACGGGTCTTCTGGCCTCCACGCTTGCGCGCGCGGAGCTGCCGGCAGGGCAGGTGTTCGGTATATGGAGCTTTCTGGCCAAGGCGTCGCTCGCGCTCGCCGCGGCGGTGATGCTGCCCGCCCTCGGCCTTGCCGGTTTCGATCCCGGCCGGGCCACCGACCCCGGCGCGCTTGCCGCGCTCAATGCCGCCTATGCGCTGGTGCCGTGCCTGCTCAAGCTCGTGGCGCTCGTACTGCTGGCGCTTCTGCCGCGCGCGCTCCTTGCAACCGGCGCGCATCCGTCAACCAGACCGGAGACCGCATGATGCCGTTTCTTCTCCTCCTCGCTCCTTTCCTCCTTGCCGTGATCGCCGCCGCCGCCAGCGGCGTCATCTTTCCCGCCGCCGGGCCGTGGTATCAGTCATTGAATGCCCCCTCCTTCCAACCGCCGAACTGGCTCTTCGGCCCGGTCTGGACCGTGCTTTACCTGATGATCGCCGTCTGTGGCGCGCGTCTGGCGGTGCAGGCCGGGCAGGGGGCGGGGCTTGCGGGGTTCGCGCTCGGGCTCTGGGCCTTGCAGATCACCCTGAATGCACTCTGGACACCGACCTTCTTCGGCGCCCATGCGCTTGGCGCGGCGCTCGTCATTATCGGCGCGCTCTGGCTCAGCATCGCCGCGCTGATGGCGACCGCCCTCCAGATCGACCGGCTCGCGGGTTGGCTGCTCGCGCCCTATCTCGGCTGGGTGAGCTTTGCCGCGGTGCTCAACTGGGCGTTCTGGCGCCTCAACTGACCCGGGCGACCTGTCACGGGCTGGAATTCGGCCGGCAACTCATGCAACACCGCATTGCGTCGCGCGCGCCTCGCGCGGGGCGCGTCGGGCGGGTCTGACGTCATCCCGACGTCAGCCGATGGGGTCGGTGCCCCGGCAGGCGAGGGCGCGCGCCGCTGCCCCGAACCCTCACAACGGTGGAGAAGTTGCATGAGTGTGCTCAGAAGTTTCAACCTTGAAGGCAGGACGGCGCTGGTGACGGGCTGTCGGCGTGGCATCGGGCGCGCCATGGCCGAGGCGCTCGCGGAGGCGGGAGCGGACATCATCGGAGTGTCGGCAAGCCTCACGGACGGCGATGCGGTGGCCGAGGCGGTGCGGGAGCGGGGCCGGTCCTTCCATGCCTACAGCTGCGATTTTTCCGACCGGGCCGCGGTGACGGAGTTCGCCGCCCGCGTGCAGGCCGATCACGGCACGCCCGATATACTGGTGAACAATGCCGGCACGATCCGCCGCAAGCCCGCCGCCGAGCACCCCGATGCATGGTGGGACGAGGTCATCGAGGTCAACCTGTCCTCCCAGTTCGTGATCTCGCGCGAGATCGGTCGCAACATGGTGGCGCGGGGCAGCGGCAAGATCATCTTCATCGCCTCGCTCCTGACCTTTCAGGGCGGCATCCACGTTCCCGGCTATGCCGCTTCAAAGGGCGGGATCGGGCAGCTGACAAAGGCACTGGCAAACGAGTGGGCCGGGCGCGGCGTGAACGTCAACGCCATCGCCCCCGGCTATGTCGCCACCGACAACACCGAGGCGCTGCGGGAGGATCCCGACCGCCACCGCGCCATTCTCGAACGCATCCCCCAGGGGCGCTGGGGCGAGCCGCGCGACTTTGCCGGCCCGGTGGTGTTTCTCGCCTCATCCGCCTCTGACTACGTCAACGGCGAAATCCTTGTCGTCGACGGCGGCTGGATGGCCCGCTGAGCGGCGAGGAACGACCGGGAACGGGCGTGATGCGGGGGCAGGCGCAGGGCTCCGGCCATGCCGGCTCCCGTCAGCTGACCTCGCGGGCGGGGAACACGGCCGACAGCGGCACGGCGCGGCGCAGATCGCGGGAGATCCTGACGAGCTGGCCAAACCCGCTCCGCCGGCCGGTCGAGGCGCATGGACACCTTGATTAACTCAGCCTCGACAAGCTTGTGACTGGCGCGAACCGCGGTCTTGCCCGCCCGGAACGTCGAACGAGCGCTTCCGGGTCTCCACAGATCCCGTGTTAGGCCGCTCGCGCGGCGTTTGGGCGACGATATCCGTCACTCCTCCGCTTCCCTTTGCTCAAGATACACAAGCCGCTTCATGTTTTAGGCGAGTCCCCCGTGATTTTCGCTCCGTATTCCCTTCACCCAATCACCGTCTCCTGTCGCCACGTCCCCGGGAGTGCCCTGAGCCCCAAGGCACGCGCCAGAATCCAGAGCCTAGGAGGCTCGAGCCAGCGGGCGAGGAGGCGCAGGTTGTGGCCGGCGGCGCAGAGCAGCGCGTTGATCGCATCGCCGTCGGGGCCGGCGAGGTGGTTTCGTTCCAGCAGGCCATCCGCCTTCATGTGGCCGATGACCGGCTCGATCGCGTTGCGTCGTCGCATCTCGCGCCGGATGGTGGGTGAAGTGATGCCGCGCGTGTGGCTGAGGATCACCTCGAGCCCTTCGCGCTCGACGCCATGGCCACGGTAGCCGCGGTCGGCGTAGACGCGCTTCACGCGCCGGCCGGTGAGCCGCTCGGTCTGGTCGATCTGCGCCGCGAGGCTGTGGCCGTCATAGGGGTTGCCGGGCAGCGTGCGGGCGCCAAGGACGAACTGCCCGCCCTTGCAACGCTCGTTCGTCGTGGCGAAGGACGCCTTCACGCCGAACTCGTAGCGGCTGCGCGCCTTGCCTTTCCCGATGCATTCCACTTCCGGCGCGTGCAGCGCATGGAGCTTGCCGCTGTCGCCGGGCGTCTGGGTGAGGAGCTTCCCGGCGCGTTCGAGGGCGGTGGCGAAGGCGGCCTCGAGCTCCGGTTTGCCCTCGGTCTTGCGGCGGATGTCGCGGGTGAGCCGGCCGAGCCAGGTGCGCATCTTCCCGACCCACCTGAGGCCCTGCCCGTGGCCGCGGCCGTGCATCAGCCGGGCCGCCTCGCGCCGCGCCCGGACCATCACGCGGGAAAAGGACTGCCGCAGCTTCACGCACTGGCGCTTCGCGATCCGGTTCAGCCACTCGGTCGCGCGCAGGATGAGATGGCTGTCGGTCGGATGCGCCACCGCCTTCGTCTGCACGGTGGTATCCACGGTGATCCGCTCGAGCTGGCGCTCGTTCACCGCCCCGGTCTCGAGCGCGAGCCGGATGGTCTCGGCCAGCAGAAGTTCGATCTCCTCCGCGCCGATCCGCTTGCGCCAGCGCGTCATCGAGGAGCGGTCGAAAGGCAGGCGGTGCTGGAAGTGGGTCTCGCCACAGAACGCCTGAAAATACGGGTTCTCCAGCCAGACCGCGCAGAGCTCCTCGTCGCTGAGCCCCTTCATGTGCTTCAACAGATGCAGCCCGACCATCAGCCGGGTGCGCAGGCCGCGCCGGCCCTTGGCCGGGTGATAATACGCTCCGAACGCATCATCGAAGCGCTCCCAGTCGATCAGAGCGGCAAGCCGGATCAGCTCGTGCTCGGGATCGAGGATGGCCTCGAGCGAGGCGCGGAAGAGGTCGGCGTTTTCGGGCGCGGACTTGGCGGGGCGCATGGGCTCACTCCGTCACGGGGGCGGTGTGAGCGGAGTTCATCACGGCGGCCCAAGGAGGGGAATCCCCCGCGCACATGCGTGCGCGAATTTGCAAGGTTTTGCGCGGGAAAACGGCGGAACCTTGTGAACAATGATATTTGGAATCCAGGAAATGCCGTTCGGCATCAGGTGGTTGGAAGAAGATCACGGGTGACTTGCTGGGGTGAGCGGGCCGGACGGCCGGTTAACGCGATCTTTAGTCAAATCGTCGATGATCGCGCGACCGACCGCAGAGGCTCTCCATCATGACCATCACCTACACCGAGGCCTATCGGGCGGCCTTCGTCGGATATCTCCGCTAGGGAACACCGATCCGCCTGTCGCTGAAACAAGCAGGGATCACGGATCAGTATGTCTGGCGCACCCGGCGCGACGAGCGCGTGCGTCGGTCGCGCCGAATGAATGACGGCCGCGTGTGCTCATGGTCCGATCCGCCCGCCACCGGGCATCCCGGCGACGACTACAACTGCCGTTGCGAAGCGGTCCCCTTCGTCGCTGGCGAGACCGAGTTCGGATTTCACGAGTTCACCACGAGCCTCGCGTCGAGTTATGCTCGGTGGAGCACGGAGGACTTCTGGGATCACTACCGAAACGGAAATGGTCGTGCGGTAAGTCTGCTGGAAATCGGCCATCTCAGAGAGATCGCCGAACAATATGCTTATGACGACGGTATTGAAGGTGCGTTCCGTAGGCTTGCAGACCAGATTGCCGACGAAGCGCGTAAAGGTGGATCGCGTAATTTCACCTATGATTTCGAATTTGTTTATGATTTCGGCTCAGTGGACTTTGCTCACGGCGACGGAACCGTTCGCGGAGTGTTCGTTGGTTCGGCCGTGCGAAATGGCCGTATGATTACCATCAATGGCAATACGCGTTTTGAATTCCACGACATTTTCCAGGATCCGTTTGACATTGGCGTTGAGGTAGGCGTGCCGTACCGCATCTATGGAGACTGGACCGCACGGTTCTCGGCGGAAGTCCTCGCGCAACGCGAGGACAGCAACTTTCGTCAGAGGCTGAAAAGCGATTGATGGCGAGGAATCAGCTGACAAGGCGCTTGCTGTTTGCGTCACTGGCAGTGACGTTCGTATTCGTCGGCGCATTGTTGACCATCGTCATGCTGGGATGGACGTCGCGGTTTCGGGATCAGGTCACACTCCCTAATGGCATGGTCTTGGTTCGATCGTTCGATTGGTCTCGTTCTGGGCGGAACGACCTACTTACAACGAACGGGGAGGATATCCTCGCTCGAAACATTGAAGGCATCTGCTTCAACGACCGCTATGTTCTTGTTCAGTCCTATGACTGGCGGTCCACCGGCCTTTACGACGCCGAGACCAACGGCCCGGTGCGGGTGGATTATGCTGAAGCCATTAGGATTAGCGGTCTGAGCCACGGAAGTGGCTGCGATGGCTACTACACCAGCTGGGTTGGTCCTGGTCTCCTCTACGACGGTAACGCTGCTCCATTTCTTCCCAGTTGCTCTTCGCGGAACGTCGAGAATGGGGCGCTCAGGGACCGCAAGTTGTTCACTTAACCTTCTTTCCGTGCGATAAGGGGAAAGGAGGAAGACCCAATGGGACAATCATCGACATCGAAGAAACGCAGGTCGCGGGACGCGGCGACGAAGATGGCCGAGCAGCGTCTGAGCGTGCTGGAGCTGGCCAGGAAGCTTGGCAACGTGGCCGAGGCCTGCCGGCGGCGGGGCATGGACCGGACCAGCTTCTACGAGTGGCGCCGGCGGTTTCAGACCCACGGCTTCGAGGGGCTGAAGGACCTGCCGCCGATCCACAAGAGCCACCCGCAGACGACGCCGCCCGAGACGGTTGAGAAGATCAAGGCGCTGGCGCTCGAGCACCCCGCCTATGGCTGCAACCG
>NZ_FNFV01000006.1 GCF_900102905.1 Meinhardsimonia xiamenensis
AAGGCGATCCTCACCGACAACGGCCGCGAGTTCTGCGGCAGCGAGAACCACCCCTACGAGCTCTACCTCGACCTCAACGGCATCGAGCACCGGCGCACCAAGGTCCGCAGCCCCAAGACCAACGGCTTCGTGGAACGCTTCAACCGCACCGTGCTCGACGAGTTCTTCCGGGTGAAGATGCGCGAGACCTTCTACGAGACCGTGGAGGCGCTGCAGGCGGACCTCGATGCCTGGCTCGTCCACTACAACACCGAGCGCCCGCATCTGGGCTACCGGAACCAGGGCAGACGCCCCATCGAGACCGTCATGTCATTCGTCAGTCAAGAAGGTTAAGTGAACAGGCAAGTGGCGGAGAGACAGGGATTCGAACCCTGGGACCCCTTGCGGGGTCAACGGTTTTCGAGACCGCCCCGTTCGACCACTCCGGCACCTCTCCGCGGTCGCCACGGGAGATAGGACAACTGTGCCGCCCGTGCAAGCCCCCCGCTGCCCTTCGCCGTTGCCCCTCTCTGGCCCGCGACACATCGCGCCCTTTTGCCGCTTGGAATGGCGCAGCACCCAAGCTACCAATCCGGCAGAAGGGAGGGGGGTACACAGATGGCCAGGTCGCTTTTTGCCGCCACAGCCGCCCGCCGTGCGCCGGCGCTCGTCGCGCTTCTCGTTGCGCTGGTGGCGCTCGCTCACGTCCCCGCCGGGGCGCAGGAGCGGGATGTGGCCGCGCCCGAGGGCCTTGCAGAACTCCATTCTCTTCTCGGCCTGCCCGAGACGCTCGAGATCATGGCGCTCGAGGGGCTCGACTATGCGCGCGATCTTGATCGTGAGCTGCTCGGCGGCGAAGGCGGGGCGGGGTGGATGGCGCGTGCCGCAGAGATCTACGACGTGGCACGCATGGACAGGATGATGCGCCGCACGCTTGCGCGCGAGCTCGCGGGGGCTGATCTTGCGCCGATGCTCGAGTTCTTCGGCTCCGAGCGCGGCCGGCGCATCATCGAGCTCGAGGTCGCCGCCCGTCGCGCCTTTCTCGAGCCCGATGTCGAGCAAGCCGCCCGCGAGGCCGCGCGCGCAATGCGCGCCGAGCGTCCCCCGCGGCTAGAGCTTCTGGAGCGATTCATCGCGGTGAACGATCTCGTCAACGCCAATGTCGCGGGCGCGCTCAATGCCAATTACGCTTTCTATGCCGCGCTGGTGGAGGCCGGAGGGCTGCCCGAACAGCCCGGCGAGCGGGAGATCCTGGCCGATGTCTGGGCGCAGGAGGGGGCGATCCGCGAAGACACGGCCGAATGGCTGCTCGCCTATCTCGCCATGGCTTATGGCCCGCTCGACGATGCCGACCTCGAGGCCTACATCGCCTTTTCCGAAACGCCGGCAGGCCGGCGCCTCAACCGCGCCATCTTTGCCGCCTTCGACGAGCTCTTCGTCGACATCTCGCGCCGGCTCGGGACCGCCGCGGCACTGTTCCTCAGCGGTGAGGAGCTCTGAACGCTGACGGCCCGGCCGGGACGGCGCGCGCCCGGGCGGGGAGGGGTTGACGGCGCGGGCGTTCTCGCCGATAAGCGCGGCTCGCGGGCGGAATCCATATTCCGCCGGCCGCTTTTTCTGGTTTGCAACGACGCCCCGAAGGGCGCGCTGCCCGAGGCGCCGCAAAGCGCGGCAGAACGCCGGAGAACCCGGGGCCACAGGGCGCGGAAGTGAAAGGATGACGCCTATGTATGCGGTCGTGAGGACCGGCGGCAAGCAGTATCGGGTGACGAACGGAGATGTGCTCCGCGTCGAGAAGCTCGCAGCCGAGGCCGGAGAGAAGGTTCAGTTCAACGAGGTTCTGATGCTCGGCGGCGAGGAGCCGGTCATCGGCACCCCGCTGGTGGAAGGCGCGGCCGTGCTGGCCGAGGTGATCGACCAGATCAAGGGCGAGAAGGTCATCCATTTCGTGCGCCGCCGCCGCAAGCATTCCTCCAAGCGCACCAAGGGGCATCGCCAGCAGCTCACGCTGCTGCGGATCACCGAGATCCTCGCCGAAGGCGCCGACAAGACCGGCGTGAAGGCCGCGGTGGGCGCGGGCTCGGTTCCGCGCAGCGCAGCGCCCAAGCCGGCGGCGAAGAAGGCTGCCGCGAAGAAGGCGGCTCCGAAGAAGGCCGAGACGGCGGCCGCGGCGGAGGGCGACGATCTCACCAGGCTCTCGGGCGTCGGCCCGGTGCTGGCGAAGAAGCTGAAGGAGGCCGGCGTGACCACCTTCGCCCAGATCGCCGCCTGGACGCCGGAGGATGTGGCGGCGATGGACGAGAAGCTTTCGTTCAAGGGCCGGATCGAGCGCGAAGGCTGGATCGAGCAGGCGAAGAAGCTCGCCAAAGGCAAGGAGTAAGGACCGATGGCACACAAGAAAGCAGGCGGCTCCTCCCGCAACGGCCGCGATTCCGCGGGCCGGCGACTGGGCGTGAAGCTCTTTGGCGGGCAGCACGCGATTCCGGGCAACATCATCGTGCGCCAGCGCGGCACCAAGTGGTGGCCGGGCCAGGGCGTGGGCATTGGCAAGGATCACACCATCTTCGCCATCGCCGAGGGCCGCGTGACCTTCCACAAGGGTCTCAAGGGCCGCACCTATGTGTCCGTGCTTCCCGACGTGGAGGCCGCCGAGTAGCCGAAACCTCGGGCTGAGAGTTTTCAAGGGGGATCGGCGAAAGGCCGGTCCCCCTTCCTCGTTTTTCACCACGCGTGCGGGGCTCGCGCAGCATCCCGGAGGAGGAGTCGGGAAATGACGATCGCACAAAGAAACGTGCCGGCAGGCGGGACGGGCACGCGGGCACAGCCCGTCATCCCGGCCGAGAGGTTCGAGCTGCGCCCATTGCGGCCTTCGGACAAGGGGCTTCTGGAGCTCTATGCCGGCGACCGCCGCGTCGCCGAGATGACAAGCTCGATCCCCCACCCCCTGCCGCCGGGTGCGGCCGAGGCCTTCATCGCCCGGGCGAATGCGCCGGACCGCAATGAGGACATCTGGGCGATGGACGGAAGCCGGGCGGGGCTTTCGGAGCTTCTGGGGGTGATCTCGCTCAAGCGGCTCGACCGCGAGCAGTCCGAGGTTGGCTACTGGGTGGGTCCGGCGTTCTGGAACACGGGGATTGCGTCCGAGGCGGTGGCGGCGCTGGTCGCGGCAAACCCGCATGGCGCGCGCACGCTCTTTGCCTCGGTGTTTCAGGACAACCCGTTTTCGGCGCGTGTGCTCACCGCAAACGGCTTCGAATACATCGGTGACGCCGAAAGCTACTCGGTGGCGCGCGCCGCGCGCGTGCCGACCTGGACCTATCTGCGCGCGATGGAGGGGTAGGGCGCCCGGGCCCGCCTCGCCTGCCCATTCTTGCCACCTCCGGCCGGAAACCCCATATGCCGTGCCACGCAGCCCGCGCCGCTTGAGCCGGCGGCGGATTCGGGCTAGCGAAGATCCCTGCCCAATCCCGAAAGCCTTGTCCCATGAAATTCCTCGATCTTGCCCGCGTTCACATCCGCTCCGGTTCCGGTGGCGCCGGCTGCGTCAGCTTCCGGCGCGAGAAGTTCATCGAATACGGCGGCCCCGACGGCGGTGACGGCGGCAAGGGGGGCGATGTCTGGGCCGAGGCAGTGGAGGGGCTCAACACGCTCATCGACTTCCGCTACCAGCAGCATTTCTTTGCCAAGAACGGCCAGCCCGGCATGGGGCGCCAGCGCACCGGCAAGAGCGGCGAGGACATCGTGCTGAAGGTGCCGGTGGGCACCGAGATTCTCGAGGAGGATCAGGAAACGGTCGTGGCCGATCTCACCGAGGTCGGCCAGCGGGTGCTGCTTGCGCGCGGGGGAAACGGCGGCTTCGGCAACCTGCACTTCAAGTCGTCCACCAACCAGGCGCCGCGCCATGCCAACCCCGGCCAGCCGGGGGTGGAGCGCACGCTGTGGCTGAGGCTCAAGCTCATCGCCGATGCCGGGCTCGTTGGCCTGCCCAATGCCGGCAAGTCCACCTTTCTTGCCGCCACCTCCAACGCGCGCCCGAAGATCGCCGATTACCCCTTCACCACGCTTCACCCCAATCTCGGGGTGGTGGGCGTCGATGGCGCCGAGTTCGTGCTCGCCGACATCCCCGGCCTGATCGAGGGCGCCCATGAGGGCCGTGGCATCGGCGACCGGTTCCTTGGCCATGTGGAACGCTGCGCGGTGCTCCTGCATCTCGTCGATGCCACTTCGGAGGATGTGGCGGCCGACTGGCGCACGGTGCGCGCCGAGCTCGAGGCCTACGGTCACGGGCTTGCCGAAAAGCCGCGGCTGACGGCGCTTTCCAAGGCCGATGCGCTCGATACCGGGACGCTGGCCGAGCGCCGCGCCGCGCTGGAGGCCGAGACGGGCGCGCCGGTGATGGTGCTCTCGGCGGCAAGCGGTCAGGGGGTGACGGAGGCGCTGCGGGCGCTCCGCGCCGAAGTGCAGCGCGTCCGCGGCGCGGCGGCGCGGCAGGCGCAGGAGGAGGCCGGGCCGTGGCATCCCTGAGCGCGGCGCGGCGGGTCGTCGTCAAGATCGGCTCGGCGCTTCTGGTGGACGCCGCAAGCGGCGCGCTGCGCGCCGAATGGCTGCGAACGCTTGCCGAGGATGTCGCCCGGCTCAAGCGGCGCGGGGCGGATGTGGTGCTGGTCTCCTCGGGCTCGATCGCGCTCGGGCGCGCGGTGCTGGGGCTCGCGCCGGGGGCGCTGCCGCTCGAGCAGAGCCAGGCCGCGGCGGCGGTGGGGCAGATCCGGCTCGCGCGCGCCTATGAGGAAGTGCTCGCCCCGCATGGCCTCACGGCGGCGCAGGTTCTGCTGACGCTGGAAGACAGCGCGAACCGCCGCCGCTACCTCAACTCGCGCGCCACGCTCGCCCAGCTTCTCGCTTTCGGCGCGGTGCCGATCGTGAACGAGAACGACACCGTCGCCACCGACGAGATCCGCTACGGCGACAACGACCGCCTCGCCGCCCAGATCGCGGTGACGGTTGGGGCGGATGTGCTTGTGCTCCTGTCGGATGTGGACGGCTTCTACACCGCCAACCCGCGCGAGGATCCCGGCGCGCGCCGGCTCGAGGTGATCGAGCGCATCACCCCCGAGATCGAGGCGATGGCGGGCGATGCCGGCACGGGCCTTTCCAAGGGCGGCATGAAGACCAAGCTCATGGCGGCGCGCACGGCCACCCGCGCGGGCTGCGCCATGGTCATCGCGGCCGGGGCGCGCCCCCACCCGTTGCGCGCGCTGGAAGACGGAGCGCCCTGCACCTGGTTTGCGGCGCAGGACGACCCGCAGGCGGCGCGCAAGCGCTGGATCGCGGCGATGAAGCCGCGCGGCGAGATCGTCGTCGATGCCGGAGCCGAGGCCGCGCTGCGGCACGGGAAATCGCTGTTGCCGGCGGGGGTGGTTTCGGTCTCGGGCCGGTTCGGGCGCGGCGACCCGGTGGCGATCGTCGGCCCCTCGGGGCGGATCGGCGTGGGGCTTGCGCGCTATACCGCCGAGGAGGCGCGCGCCATTGCCGGGCATCGCTCCGCCGAGATCGAGGCGGTGCTGGGTTACCCCGGGCGCGCCTCGCTGGTTCACCGCGACGACATGGTCGTCGACCTGCCCGCCGAAGCCGGGTCCGGCGCCGAGACCGGAGCGGCGCGGCCGGCGTGACTTTGCCGCCGCCATGGCCTAGAGAGGCGGCATACGGGCCGAAAAGCACAGGACTTGCGATGAAGGACACCGACACCCTTTCCGCCGTCATGGCCGGGATCGGCGCGCGCGCCCGCGCGGCCGCCGCCGAGCTCGCCTTCGCCTCGCCCGAGGCCAAGCGCGCCGCGCTCGAGGCCGCGGCCCAAGCCGTGCGCGCCCGCGAGGCCGTAATTCTCGAGGCCAACGCCGCCGACATGGCCTTCGGCCGCGACAAGGGGCTTTCGCCGGCCATGCTCGACCGGCTCGCGCTGACACCGGCGCGGCTCGAGGCCATCGCCGCAAGCCTTGAGGCCATCGCCGCGCAGAAGGATCCGGTGGGCGAGGTCATCGCCGAGTGGGACCGGCCCTCGGGGCTGCACATCCGCCGCGTGCGCACGCCCCTGGGCGTGATCGGGGTGATCTACGAAAGCCGGCCCAATGTCACCGCCGATGCCGGTGCCCTGTGCCTGAAATCGGGCAATGCGGTGATCCTGCGCGGCGGCTCGGAGAGTTTCCACTCCTCCACCGCGCTGCACGCATGCCTCGTCGACGGGCTGCGCGCGGCGGGTCTGCCCGAGGACGCCATTCAGCTCGTGCCCACCCGCGACCGCGCCGCCGTCTCCGAGATGCTGAAGATGACCGAGTTCATCGACGTGATCGTGCCGCGGGGCGGCAAGGGGCTCGTGGGGCTCGTCCAGCGCGAGGCGCGGGTGCCGGTCTTCGCCCATCTCGAGGGCATCGTGCACATCTACATCGATGCCGCCGCCGACCCGGAGAAAACGCTCAGGGTGGTGCTCAACGCCAAGACGCGCCGGCCGGGCATCTGCGGCGCGGCCGAGTGCCTGCTGATCCACCGCGACGTGGCCGAGGGGCTGGGCCGCGAGGTGATCGAGGCGCTGATTGCTGCGGGGGTGACGGTGCACGCCGACGAGGCGCTTCAGAGGGTCGAGGGCACCGTGCCCGCCACCGAGGCCGACTGGGGGCGGGAGTATCTCGACATGGAGATCGCCGCGCGCGTGGTCGATGACATCGACGCGGCGATCGCGCACATCCGCCGCTACGGCTCCCAGCACACCGACGCGATCATGACCGAGGACGATGCCGCCGCCGCGCGCTTCTTCGAGCGGCTCGATTCGGCGATCCTGATGCGCAACGCCTCCACCCAGTTCGCCGATGGGGGAGAGTTCGGGATGGGCGCGGAGATCGGCATTGCCACCGGCAAGCTGCACGCCCGCGGGCCGGTGGGCGCCGAGCAGCTCACCTCCTTCAAGTACATCGTCGAGGGCGATGGCACGGTGCGCCCCTGAGGGCGGCCTGCATCAGAAGGAGAGCCGCAGCCAGCCCTCGCCATGGGCCACGGTGATCTCGCGCCTCAGCTGCAGCGCCACGAGCCGGGCGAGCAGAAACTGCACCTGTGCCGGCGACAAGCTGTGCGGGAGCGAGGTCGGGGGGACATCTGGCCCGAGTTGCGCCCATGTTTCGGGCTCGAACTTCAGCCGGTCGCCGTGCGCCTCGACCACCCAGCCGCCCGCCACGGCACGGCGCGCGGCGAGATGGCCGCCCCGCGGCAGCGCCGTGGCTGCACACAGAAGGGCCAGAAGCAGCAGCTTCGCCGTCGGCCGGGGCAGTGCCTCGCGAAGCTCGAGCGCAACCTCGATCCGGCCCTCGGCGGAAAGCGCCGGGGCGAGTTCCTGCAGCTCGGCGCGCGAGACCGTCTGATCGGCTATGGCCGTACCGAAGGCCATGCGGTAGAGACGGATGCGCAGGCTGGCGCTGCGCGCGCTTTCCTCCACAAGCGAAAGCTCCTGGCCTGGGCCTGCGCCGGCCATTTCCATCAGCTCGAGACCGTTGGAGATGGCGCCGAGCGGCGATATGAGATCATGGCAGATGCGGCTGCCGAGGAGTTCCGCGAGCCGGGCAAGCCTGTCAGGCATGGAAAGGCTCCGTCGGCGGAGAAGGGCAGCGGTCAGGGAATGAAGGCATGGACGACCTCAACGCATTGCTGGAGCCGGGCGATCTGGTGCGCCACCCGCAGCGCGAGGATTGGGGCCTTGGACAGGTGCAGTCGAACATCGGCGGCAGGATCACCGTGAACTTCGAGCATGCCGGCAAGGTGGTCATCGACAGCCGCCGCATCGCGCTCCTCCCCGTTCGCGGCGCCTGAGGCACCGCGGCGCACCGCAAGAGTGATCTGCGAATGGTTAACACAGCCTTAAATTGAAACAAGCCGCTTCCGGGGGCGGCGGCGTTTGCATCGCCCCGCGGGCTTGGCTAGATGCCACGGTCCTGGCAAGGTCTGGACGGGACGGCGCGGAGGCCGGCACGACAGTGATGACGGTGATGGAACCCGCCTTCGAGCTGCGCCTTGCAGCGTCAGAGGAGGAGACGCGCGCCGCGCAGCGGCTGCGCTATGACGTCTTCGTGCGCGAGCTTGGCGGCGACGGGCCGCTCGTCGACCATGCGCAGGGCCTCGAGCGCGACCGGTTCGACGCACACGCCGATCATCTCCTGCTTCTGGACCGCAACCGCGCGGCGCGGGGGCTGTCGCCCGTGGTGGGGGTCTACAGGCTCATGCGCGAAGAGCAGGCCCGCGCCGCTGGCGGCTTCTACAGCGCTTCGGAATATGACCTCGGCCCGCTCCTCAAGTCGGGCCGGAGGCTTCTCGAGCTTGGCCGCTCCTGCCTTCACCCCGACTACCGCGGTGGGGCGGCGATGATGCATCTGTGGAGTGGTCTTGCCGACTATGTGCAGCGCCACGGCATCGAGCTGATGTTCGGCGTGGCCTCCTTCCACGGCACCGATGTCGAGGCGCTCGCCGAGCCGCTCTCGCTGCTGCACGCCCGCCACCTCGCTCCCGAGGAAATCCGCCCGCGCGCGCTGGCGCCGCATTGTCGTCGGATGGACATGATACCGCCCGAAAAGATCGACCGCCGCCGCGCGATGCTGGCCACTCCGGCGCTCATCAAGGCCTATCTGCGGCTTGGCGGCTTCGTGGGCGAGGGCGCCTTCGTCGATCACGCCTTCAACACCACCGACGTGTGCCTCGTGCTCGACACCGCCCGCCTCAACCCCCGCCAGCGGGAAATCTACACTCGCCGGGGCGGGAGCGGAGGCCGCCGCGCATGAGCGCGACATGGCGCGAGGTGCCGCCACCGCCGGTGCCGCCGATCCCGCCGCTCGGCTGGCTGCGGGTGCTCTGGCGCGGCGCGGCGCTCGGCACGGTGACCTTCGGCTGCCTCGGCATCCTGCTTCTGGTGCGGCTCGTGGAGCGCCCGCTGTTCGGGCTTGACCGGCCCTGGACGCCTTACATCACCCAGTTCGTCTGCCGCTCGGCCTTCGTCATCCTGCGCCTGCCCCACCGCACCCGCGGCAGGCCGATGCTCGAGCGCGGCGCGGCGGTGGCCAATCACGCAAGCTGGCTCGACATCTTCGCGCTCAACGCTCCCAAGCGCATCTACTTCGTCTCCAAGGCCGAGGTGGCGCGCTGGCCGGCCATCGGCTGGCTCGCCCGCGCCACCGGCACGCTCTTCATCAATCGCGACCGGCGCGAGGCGGCGGCACAGAAGCGGCTCTTCGAGGAGCGGCTGAAGGCCGGGCACCGGCTGATGTTCTTCCCCGAGGGAACCTCCACTGACGGTCGGCGCGTTCTTCCCTTCAAATCAACGCTGTTTGCGGCGTTCTTTGAGCATGGTCTGAAGGAAACCATGCACATCCAGCCGGTCACGCTCGTCTATCGCGCGCCCGAGGGAGCCGATCCGCGCTTCTACGGCTGGTGGGGAGACATGAATTTCGGCACGCATCTTCTGCAGGTGCTGGCCGCGCCGCGTCAGGGCTCGGTGGAGGTCATCTATCACCCGCCGCTGCGCGTGGCCGATTTCCCCGACCGCAAGGCGCTGGCGCTGGCCTGCGAGCAGGCGGTGCGGGCCGGGCTCGACGAGGCGCTGGCGCGGGAGGCGGGCGCGGTCGCGGAAGCGGACTCAGCCCGCGGCTGAGGCGCGGATCGTCTCGGCGAAGGTGGCAAGCCGGGCGGCCGGGTTCTCGGCGCTCCAGATCTCGGGGCCGAAGGCGAAGAAGTCGGCGACCGGCGCGAGATCGCGCACCAGCGCCTCGCTCAGCCCGCCCTCGGCCACCACCGGCAGCTCGATCATCTCCGACCACCATTCGAAGAGCGCGCGCTCGGCGCGCCGCGCCTCGCCAAGCCCGGTCTCGCCCACCGGGCCGAAGGCGATGTAGTCGGCGCCGGCCTCGCCCGCCGTCATCCCGTCATGGCGCGAGGCGCCGCAGAAGGCGCCGATGATCGCCTCCCGCCCCAGCGCCTTGCGCGCGCGGCGCACCGAGCGCGCGCCGTCGGGCAGATGCACCCCGTCGAGCCCGTGGCGCTCCACCAGCATCAGGTGGGTTTCGATCAGCACCGGAATGTCGCGGGCATGAGCGATCTCGCGGATGACGTCGGCCGCGCGCCCCAGCCGGTCGGCATCGGCCGACTCCAGCGCCGAGGCGATGCGGATGCAGGCCACGGGTGCTGCGTCGAGCACCGGCGCGAGCTGGTCGGGAAAGGTCGCGAAATCGGGCTCGGGCGGGGTGATGAGGTAGATCTGCGGCAGTTCCGGCTCGGCCATGGCTCGCCTCATGTCTCGGTGTTGGCGCGCCGCCCTATAGCCTTTGGCGCGGTGCAAGGGAAAGGGGGCGCGACGCGTGCCTTGCCCTTGCCATCGGTCAAGCGTATCACGCCGCCGCTCCGATAGAATGACAGGCCATGACCGACGCGATCGAGCCCATTCCCCCCGCCTTCGTCCTCGTGCGCCCGCAGATGGGCGAGAACATCGGGGCGGCGGCGCGCGCGATGCTCAACTTCGGGCTCGAGCGCATGCGCCTCGTCGCCCCGCGCGACGGCTGGCCCAATCCGCGCGCGGTGGCGATGGCCTCGGGCGCGGGGCGGGTGCTCGATGCGGCGGGGCTCTTCGACACCACCGCCGAGGCCGTGGCCGACTGCACCCATGTCTATGCCACCACCGCCCGCCCGCGCGGGCTTGTGAAACGCGTGCTCACGCCCGAGGCGGCGATGGCCGAGGCGCGGGAGCTCACCGCTGAGGGCGCGCGGGTGGGCGTGCTGTTCGGCCCCGAGCGCTCTGGCCTCGAGAATGACGACATCGCGCGGGCCACGGCGATCATCACCGTGCCGGTGAACCCCGCCTTTCCCTCGCTCAACCTCGCGCAATCGGTGCTGCTCATGGCCTATGAGTGGGGGCGGCAGACCATTCCGCCCCCCGCCGGGGCGCCGGCGGCCGATCTGGCCACGCGCGAGGAGGTGGAGCGGCTGGCCGATCACTGGGAGGCGCGGCTTGAGGAGGCGGGCTTCTTCTTCCCGCCCGAGAAGGCGGCGGGGATGAAGCTCAACCTGCGCAATCTCTGGGCGCGGATGCCGCTCACGCGCGGGGACGTGCAGATATTTCACGGCGCGTTGCGCCAGCTGGTGCGGCGAAGAGACACCGGCGGATGACGGACCGCGCCGTTGCAGGCCGGGGGGCGCGGCCCTAGGCTCGCGCGAGGCTCAAGGAGAGAGACGCATGACCGGGAAGCGGACGATCTTCGAGGAAGTGGGGGCGAAGAGCCCCGAGGCGGCCCCGCAGGGCGGGCTCATCGACCGGGGGAGAAGCGGTGCGCGCGGCGCGATCCGGGCCTGGCTCGTGCTTCTCTTCGTGATGGTGGTGGCGATGATCGCGGTGGGCGGGCTCACCCGGCTCACCGATTCGGGGCTTTCCATCACCGAGTGGCGGCCGGTGACCGGCGCGCTGCCGCCAATGAGCGAGGCCGCCTGGCAGGAGGAATTCGCCAAGTACCAGCAGATCCCCGAGTACCAGCTTCAGAACCGGGGCATGACGCTCGAGGAATTCAAGTTCATCTACTGGTGGGAGTGGGGCCACCGCCAGCTTGGACGGCTGATCGGGCTCGTCTGGGCGGTGGGCTTCTTCGGCTTTCTGGCCGCGCGCAAGATCCCGCCGGGCTGGACGGGCCGGCTCCTCATCCCCGGCATCCTCGGCGGGCTGCAGGGGGCGGTCGGCTGGTGGATGGTGGCCTCGGGGCTCGAGGGCGCGCGGCTTGACGTGGCCTCCTACCGGCTTGCCACCCATCTGGGGCTTGCCTTCGTGATCCTTGGCGTGCTCGCCTGGTATGTGTTCCGCCTCGGCCGGCCGGAGCGGGAGCTGATGCAGGCGCGGCGCTTGCGCGAGGAGGGGCTGATGCGCGCGGCGGGCTGGCTGGCCGCGCTTGCCTTCCTGCAGATCCTTCTCGGTGCGCTCGTGGCCGGCATCGACGCGGGGCGCAACTACATCGACTGGCCGTGGATGGCCGGCGGCTTCCTGCCCCCCCAGCCCTTCGAGCTTGAGCCCTGGTGGCGCAACTTCTTCGAGAATGACGGCATGGTGCAGTTCATCCACCGCATGGTCGCCTATCTTCTGGTGCTCGCGGGTCTCATTGTCTGGTGGCGCGCGCGCCGCAGCCCCAACCCCGCAACCCGCACCGCCTTTGCCTGGGTGGCGGTGGCGATCTTTGCCCAGATGGTGCTTGGCATCGTGACGGTGATGCACTCCTCGCCCTGGTCGATCGCGCTTCTCCACCAGCTCGGCGCGGTGGCGGTGTGGGTGCTGATCCTGCGCGCCCGCTTCATGGCCGCCTATCCCCGCGCCGTCTCTGTCCGGGAGGGCCTGTAATGGGGGCCTATGAGGAGCTGATGGCCTTCCAGCGCGTCACCGAGGCGCTGGCGCAGGTCTCCGGCCGGCTCGGCTGGGATCAGGAAACGGTGATGCCGCGCGGCGCGGCGCGCCAGCGGGGCGAGGAGATGGCGGCGATGGAGGAGGTGCTCCACGCCCGCCGCACCGACCCGCGCATCGGCGACTGGCTCGCCGCGATCGACGAGGCCGCGCTTGACGACACGGCCCGCGCCAATCTGCGCCTGATCCGCCGCTCCTGGGAGCGGGCCACGCGCGTGCCGGCCGCGCTTGCCACCGAGATCGCGCGGGTGACGAGCCTCGCGCAGGGGATCTGGGCCGAGGCGCGGCGCGAGGACGATTTCGCGCGTTTTGCGCCGACGCTCGAGACGGTGGTGCGGCTCAAGCGCGAGGAGGCGGCCGCGCTCGCCGATGGCGGCGATCTCTACGATGCGCTTCTGGAGGACTACGAGCCCGAGACTTCCGCCGCCGAGATCGCGGCGCTGTTCGACGCGATGCGCCCGCGCCTTGTCGCCCTGCGCGAACGCATCCTCGGGCTCGAGCGCACGCCGCCCGCGCTTTCGGGCCATTTCGACGAGGCCGGGCAGATGCAGCTTTCGCGCGAGATGGCCGAGGCCTTCGGCTACGACTTCTCGCGCGGGCGGATCGACAAGGCGGTGCACCCCTTCTCCTCGGGCTCGGGCGATGACGTGCGCATCACCACCCGCACCGTCACCCACGATCCGTTCAACTGCATCTATTCCACCATCCACGAGGTCGGCCACGCCGCCTACGAGCAGAACATCGCGCCCGAGCATCACCTGACCCCGGTGGGGCGGGGCGTGTCGATGGGCGTGCACGAGAGCCAGAGCCGCTCATACGAGAACCAGCTCGGCCGCTCGCGCGCCTTCACCGGCTGGCTCTACGGGCGGATGCGCGCGCTCTGGGGCGACTTCGGCGTTGCCGATGCCGATGCCTCCTATGCGATCGTCAACCGCGTGGTGCCCGGCTTCATCCGCACCGAGGCGGACGAGGTGCATTACAACCTGCACATCTTCCTGCGCTTCGATCTGGAGCGCGCGCTGATCGCGGGCAGGCTCGAGGTGGCCGATCTGCCCGAGGCGTGGAACGCGCGCTTCCGCGAGGATTTCGGCGTTGCGGTGGACCGCCCCAGCCACGGCGTGCTGCAGGACGTGCACTGGTCGGTCGGGCTCTTCGGCTACTTCCCGACCTATGCGCTCGGAAACGTCTATGCCGGCTGCCTGATGGCGGCGCTCAGGCGCGACGTGCCCGACCTTGACGCGCATCTCGCCCGCGGCGACACGCGCCCGGCGACGGCATGGATGGCCGAGCATCTGCAGCGCTTCGGCGGGCTCAGGACACCGCGGGAGACGATCCGCCACGCCACCGGCGCGGAGCCGAGCGAGGCGCCGCTTCTCGATTACCTCGAGGCAAAGTTCGGCGAGCTCTACGGGCTGTAGGGGGGCTCCGGGTTTGCCCGGGCCTGAGGCCGGGCAGCGCCCGACCCGCCTCCCAGCTGTCCTTCATTTTATTACCAGCCTATTGCCTTGGTCGGTCACCCGCCCCACCTGCGCCGCGTCATATCCCGCGTTCAGCAGTGCTGTCAGAATCCTGTCAGCTTCCCCGGCCGGCACCGCCGCCAAAAGCCCCCCGGCCGTCTGCGGGTCGAAGAGGAGCGCCGCCCGCGCATTCACGGGCGCCTCGACCCGGCCCTCGGTGGCGGCGCGGTTGGCGGCCCAGAGAGTTGAGCGGATCCCGCGCGCGGCGAGCGCCTCGGCGCCGGGCAGAAGCGGCAGGCGGGAAAGCGCGATCTCCGCCCCCGTGCCCGAAGCCGCGCAGATCTCCAAAAGATGCCCGGCAAGGCCGAAGCCCGTCACATCGGTCATCGCCCGGGCCACCGGCGCGAGGATCGCCGCCGCCGCGCCCTGTGGCCGCGCCATCGAGGCAAGCGCTGCGGCGACCCATTCGCCCTTCGCCTCAAGCGCCATCTCGGCGGCGAGGATGGTGCCGGTGCCAATGGGCTTGGTCAGGATCAGCGCATCACCCGGCTGCGCGCCGCCCTTTCCCACCGGTGTCTCGGCAAGCCCGGTGACGGTGAAGCCCAGCGAGAGCTCCGCGCCAAGCCCCGTGTGCCCGCCGACGATGGCCGCTCCCGCCGCCTCCATAACCTCTGCCGCCGCACCCATGATCTCGCCCAGAGTGCGCGCCTGCAGGGAGGGCGACATCGGCGGCAGCACGACATTGGCAAGCGCGGCCTGAGGGCGCGCGCCCATCGCCCAGACATCGCCCAGCGCATGCACGGCGGCGATGCGCGCGAAGAGGCCGTAATCCTCGGTGAAGGCGCGCAGCTGGTCGGTGGTGATGACCTGACGGCAGCTGGCAAACTGCAGCACCGCCGCGTCGTCACCGGCACCCGCCGCGATGTCGGCGCGCGGCGGACGCGGCAGGGACGCCAGCATCTGCGCAAGCGTCGCCCCGCCCACCTTCGCCCCGCAGCCTGCGCACATCGGCTGGCCGCCCGCCAGCGCCTCGACCACGCCTTGCGCGGCCCGGCGCGGCGGGGGCGGGGGGCTCATGCGGGGCAGGTCGTGGAACTTCTCCATGAAGCGCCGGTCGATGCGGTCCTTCCAGCGCCACAGAAGCCGGCCCTCGAGCCTGAGCCCGAACTTGTCGGCGAGCGCTGCCTTCTCGCCGAGCGAGACGAGCTTGAGATAGTCGCGCTGCGGGCGGTAGCGGCGAAACCGCGCGCCCCCCGTGAGCGCCTCGGCAAGGTTGTGGGCAAGCACCGGCGCCTGGCGCACGGCATAGACCCCGGCCTTGGGGCGCGGGGCATGGGACATATGCGCGCAGTCGCCCGCGGCGAAGACGCGGGGGTCGGAGGTTCTGAGATCGGGGCCGATCTCGATGAAGCCGTCCACGAGCTTGAGCCCCGTCTCGGCAAGCCAACCATGCGGGCGCGCGCCCGCCACGCCCACGGTGAGGCGGGAGGGGATTTCGCGCCCATCCGCAAGCCGCACCGCCTGCGCCGTCACCTCCACCGGCGCCACGCCCTCGATCAGCGTGATGCCGGCTGCGGAGAGCCGCGCCATCAGCGCCCGCCGTGCCCCCGCGCCGATGTGGGGAAGCGCGGCGCGCGCCTCGATGAGGGTCAGGCGCGGGGCGAAATCGCGCAGCGCATGCGCCATGGCAAGCGCAAGCTCCACCCCGCCGACACCCGCACCGATCACGGCGATCTCGGGCGGCACCCTGCCATCCGCCACTGCCTTGCGAAATTCCGCCCACCGCTCGGCATAGGCGCCAAGGGGCTTTGCGGCGATGCCATGTTCGGCGAAGCCCTTGAGCCGGGGCGGGTCGGAGGCGATGCCGATGTCGATCGAGGTCACGTCATAGGCGATCTCGCCGCGGCCCTTCACCCGCACCCGCCGGCGGGCGAGATCGATCCCCTCGGCCTCGCCGAGGATCAGCCGCGCCCCGGCAAAGCGCGCGAGCCGCACAAGGTCGATCTCCAGCGCCTCGCGATCGTAGTGCCCGGCAATGTGACCGGGCAGCATGCCCGTATAGGGGGCGCTCGGGCCGGGGTTGATGAGCGTCAGCCGCGCGCCCGGCAGCGGCTTCATCCCCCAGCGGCGCAGCACCAGCGCATGGGCGTGGCCGCCTCCGATCAGCACCAGATCGCGGGTCAGCGGCAGGGGCAGTTGCATCGCGTGCGTATCCTCGACCTTTGGCGCCTCGCCATGGCGTCGGGGCCGCCATTTGGCGAGGGCAGGGCGCTCAATAGCCCGTCATCTCCAGATAGCCCATGCCCGAATGCGAGCCGGAAACCCGCACCGGCCCCTCCCAGTAGGGCGGCGTGAGCGCCTGCCAGGCGCCGTCGAAGACGGCCGCAAGCTCCATCTCGAGCCCGCGCGCGGGCAGCGCCACGCGCCAGCGCACCGGCACCCGCCGCCCCGCCACCCGTGCCGTGGCCAGCGGCGTCATCTCAAGCGCGCCGTCGGGATAGGGGGTGGCGGTGCCGTCGGCCGCGATCCATGTGGCCGCGGTGAAGACGCCTCCTGCGGCGCTGCGCAGACGAAAGCCCATGAGCTTCTCGCCCGTGTCGAGGTGCAGCGAGATCCAGTCCCAGCCGGTCTGATCGGGGGCAAGCGGCTGCGACGACCACTCGCGATCCATCCACGCTAGCCCCTCGACAGCGATGGTGCCCTCCGGCACGATGAGTTCGCCCCGCGCCTCGAGAAAGGGTTGCGAATAGTAATGGCTCGCCCGCCCGTCCGGTGACTTCACCGAGTAACCCCGGTCGCCATGCAGGACGAGCGACCCCCGCGCCTCAAGCGACAGCGAAAAGGCAAACTCGCCACCGACCGCGCGCGCCTCCATCGCCGCCTCGGGCGCGCCGCGCAGATGCCACTCGTCGATCCAGGCCGAAAAGGGATGCGCCCGCACCCCCGCCTGGCCAATGCCGCCGCGGCCCCGCCGCTCGGCGGAGAAGTGGCGCTCGGGCGTGGTCAGCCCGGCATGGGCGAGCCACAGCTGCGGGCTCTGCCAGCCCTCCGACTCGAAAGGGGAGAGCGCGCTGCGAAACAGCGTCCACTGACAGCCGAAATCGCGGCCTCGCCCGTCGCGCAGATTGGCGGTGAGATACCACCACTCGATGCGGAAGTCGGGATGCGGCCCGTGATCGGCCGGAAAGATCAGCTCCCGCCCCCGCTCGGGCAGGGCGAAACCCTCCGCCGCGGCTCCCAGCCCGGCAAACCCTTGCGCGCGCGCGCCACCGGCAAGGCAGGCGAGTGCGCCGGCAAGAAAACCCCGCCGCGGCAGAGCCTGAAGGTTCCACCCGGCGCACGGTTGATCTAGTCTCCGCCGCATGTCGATCTGGTCCCGCATTGCCGAAGCGCTCTCCCGCCTTGCCCGTGGCGAGGGCCTTGGCGCGCTCTTCGAGCGCCGCCGCCGCCCGCCCGAGCTCTCCGTCGCCTTCACCATCGCCGTGATCGCGCTTGGTGCCAAGATGGCCAAGGCCGACGGCCATGTCACCCGCGACGAGGTCGCGGCCTTCCGTGAGGTCTTCGTGATCCCGCCCGAAGAGGAGAAGAACGCCGCGCGCGTCTTCAACCTCGCCCGCACCGATGTCGCCGGTTTCGAGGACTACGCCCGCCGCATCGCGCGCATGTTCAAGGACCGCCCCGAGGTGCTGTGCGACCTCATGGAGGGGCTCTTTCACATCGCGCTCGCCGATGGCGAATACCACCCGCATGAAGATGCCTTCCTCTCCCGCGTGGCGGAGATCTTCGGCATCCCGCGCGCGCGCTTTGCCGCACTCAGGGCACGTTTCGTGAGGGGCGCCGAGCCCGACCCCTACGCGGTGCTCGAGGTCTCGCCCGATGCGCCGCTCGAGGAGGTGCGCGCTGCCTGGAGGCGGATCGCGCGCGATTGCCACCCCGACCGTCTGATGGCCCGCGGCCTGCCCGAGGAGGCGATCGAAATAGGCCAGAAACGCCTCGCCGCCGCAAACGCCGCCTGGGAGGCGATTCGCGCCGAGCGCGGCGGCGAGAGGCTGCCCGAAGCGGCGGGCTGATGCGCATCGCCACCTACAACGTCGAGTGGTTCACGAATCTCTTCGACGCCCACGGCCGGCTTCTCGAAGACACCGGCGCCTCGGGGCGCGAGGGCATCACGCGCGCCGAACAGCTCACCGCGCTCGGCATCGTCTTCACCGCGCTCGATGCCGACATGGTGCTGGTGGTGGAAGCACCCGACAGTCACGAGCACCGCTCGACGGTCGCCTGCCTCGAAAGCTTCGCCGCGCGCTATGGGCTCAGGTGCCGCAACGCGATCCGGGGTTTCGAGAGCGAAACCCAGCAGGAAATCGCGCTGATGTTTGACCCCGATGTCGTCACCGCGCGGCACGACCCGATGGGCGACCCGCGCGGGGAGGACATCTTTG
Organism: Meinhardsimonia xiamenensis; assembly: GCF_900102905.1. GTDB lineage: Bacteria > Pseudomonadota > Alphaproteobacteria > Rhodobacterales > Rhodobacteraceae > Meinhardsimonia > Meinhardsimonia xiamenensis. The sequence continues at coordinate 18,333 of NZ_FNFV01000006.1, forward strand.
ACGCCCCGCGCTTTGATGCGAGCTTTGCCATCGACCTCGACGTGGACGCCGAGCCCGAAACCGTCACCTTCTCCAAGCCGCCGCTCGAGGCGGCGGTGACGGTGCTGGCCAGCGGCTTTGCCTTCCGTCTCATCGGCGTGCACATCAAGTCGAAGGCACCGCATGGCGCGCGCAATCCCGAGGAGGCGCGGCGCATCGCCATCGCCAATCGCCGCAAGCAGCACGCCCAGTGCCTCTGGCTGCGCCGCCGCATCGAGGGGCACCTCGCCGCGGGCGACCCCCTGATCGTGCTCGGCGACTTCAACGACGGCCCCGGCCTTGACGAATACGAGCAGCTCTTCGGCCGCTCGGGCGTCGAGATCGTGATGGGCGAGGGCGCCTCGGGCCCGAAACTTTACGATCCCAACGCGCGCCTTGCCTTGAGCCAGAGGGTCGGCGCGATGCCCGTGACCGCGCGCTTCTGGATCGCCGAGGAGAGGCGCTGGATGCAGGCGCTCCTCGACTACATCATGATCTCGCCCGATCTGTGCGCCCGCAACCCGCGCTGGCGCATCTGGCACCCCTTCGATGATCCGGTGTGCTACGACACGCCCGAGCTGCGCGAGGCACTCCTGACCGCCTCCGATCACTTCCCCGTCACGCTCGACATCGATCTCTGAGCCGTTCGACCTCCCTCGTGCCGCCGGGGCGCCGGGCGCGTGCCCCGGCCCCCATCACCCTGGGCAAAATACCCACTGCGCCACGGCACCGCCGGGCGCGCGGCTCAGCGCTTCAGGGCCCGCCAGCCGATGTCGCGGCGGAAGTAGCCATCCGGCCAGTCGATCCGCTCGATCAGCCCATAGGCGCGCGCGGCCGCCTCCTCGAGCGTGTCGCCCCGGCCCGTGGCGTTGAGCACCCGCCCGCCGGCCGCCTCGATGCGGCCCTCCACCTCGCGCGTGCCGGCGTGAAACACCATCTCCCGGCTCGTCTCGGGCAGCTCTTCGAGCCCGCGGATCACGGTGCCCGTGGCATATCTGCCCGGATAGCCGCGCGCGGCCATCACCACCGTCATCGCGTGATCGTCGGCCCAGTTCACCTTTGCCTCGCCAAGCCGTCCCTCGGCGCAGGCGTGGATGAGATCGAGCGCCTGCCCGCCGAGCCGCATCATCAGCACCTGACACTCCGGATCGCCGAAGCGCACGTTGTATTCGACAAGCCGCGGCGCGCCGTCCTTCACCATGAGCCCGGCATAGAGCACACCCTGATAGGGCGTGCCGCGCCGGGCCATCTCGGCAAGCGTCGGGCGAACGATCTCCTCGAGCGCGCGCGCGGTCACCTCGCGCGTCATCACCGGCGCCGGCGAATAGGCGCCCATGCCGCCGGTGTTGGGGCCGGTGTCGCCCTCGCCGATGCGCTTGTGATCCTGCGCAGTGCCGATCTCGAGCATCTCCTCGCCGTCGGCCAGCACGAACAGCGAGGCTTCCTCGCCCTCCATGAACTCCTCGATCACCACCTCGGCGCCCGCCGCGCCGAAGGCGCCGGCGAACATCTCGTCCACGGCCGCCTCCGCATCCTCGAGGTGCATGGCCACCACCACGCCCTTGCCCGCGGCAAGCCCGTCGGCCTTGACCACGATCGGCGCGGCCTTCTCGCGCAGATAGGCCTTGGCCGCCGCAGGCTCGGAAAACCGCGCCCAGGCCGCCGTGGGCACCCCGGCCGCGGCGCAGATCTCCTTGGTGAATCCCTTCGAGGCCTCGAGCCGCGCCGCCGCCGCCGAGGGGCCGAAGACCAGAACGCCCGCCGTGCGCAGCGCATCCGCCACCCCCGCCGCAAGCGGCGCCTCGGGACCGACGATGACAAGGTCGATGCTGTTTTCCACGGCAAAGGCAGCAACTTGTGCGCCGTCATTGATGTCGAGGCGCGCGCATTCGGCGATGGCGGCGATCCCGGCATTGCCCGGCGCGGCGATGAGCCGGTCGCATTTGGGGTTCTGCATCGCCGCCCATGCAAGCGCATGCTCTCGCCCGCCGCCGCCGAGAATGAGAATGTTCATGCCCCGCCTTCCCCTTGCTGGCTTTTCCTTGGCCCGGCGCTGTTCTAGGCTGCCCCCTGCTGTGAGACAAGGCAGGCACATGACCGATCTCATCGACAACCCGCAGCCCGGCGAGAACGCCCACGAATTCACCGTCTCCGAGATCTCCGGCGCCATCCGCCGGGTGATCGAGGACGAGTTCGGCCGCGTGCGTGTGCGCGGCGAGGTGGGGCGGGTGTTTCTGGCCCGCTCGGGCCATCTCTACTTCGACCTCAAGGACGAGCGCAGCGTGCTCGCCGCGGTAAGCTGGAAGGGGCAGGTGGGCCGGCTCACCGTCCGCCCCGAGGAGGGGATGGAGGTTGTGGCCACGGGCCGGCTCACCACCTTCGCCAGCCAGTCGAAGTATCAGCTCAATGTCGAGGATGTGCGCCCCGCCGGGGTGGGCGCGCTGATGGCGATGCTGGAGAAGCGCAAGGCCAAGCTCGCCGCCGAGGGGCTGTTCGCGCCCGAGCGCAAGAAGCGTCTGCCGTTCCTGCCCGAGGTGATCGGGGTTGTCACCTCGCCGGCAGGCGCGGTCATCCGCGACATCCTGCACCGGCTGCGCGACCGCTTCCCGCGCCATGTGATCATCTGGCCGGTGGCGGTGCAGGGCGAGGCCTGCGCGCCCGAGGTCGCCCGCGCCATCGAGGGCTTCAACCGCCTCGCGCCCGGCGGGCCGATCCCGCGGCCCGATGTCATCATCGTCGCCCGCGGCGGCGGATCGATCGAGGATCTGTGGGGGTTCAACGACGAGTCGGTGGTGCGCGCGGTGGCGGCCTCGGATATCCCGGTGATCTCGGCGGTGGGGCATGAGACAGACACCACGCTGATCGACTACGCCGCCGATCTGCGGGCGCCCACGCCCACCGCCGCGGCCGAGATGGCGGTGCCGGTGCGGCTTGAGCTTCTCGCCAGGCTCACCGACATGGAGGCGCGCCTGACCCGCGCCATCGGTCTCGCGCTCGACCGCCGCCGACAGCGCCTCGCCGATCTGTCACGCGCGCTGCCGCGCCCCGAGTCGCTGACGCTCGCCCACGCCCAGCGGCTTGACATGCTCTCCGAACGGCTGCCACGCGCGCTGCGGGCGGTGGTGCAGGTCAAGCGCCTGCAGCTCACCCGTACCGCCGCGCCGCTTCGCCCCGGTGCGCTGAAGGCGCTCAGCGCCGAGCGCCGCCGCCTGCTCGAGGACCGCGCCGAGCGGCTCGAGCTGGCCATGCGCCGCAATCTGCAGCGCCGCAGCGAGCGGCTTCAGCGGCTGGCCGCCGGCCTGCGCCCCGCGCCCCTGCGGCGCGAATTGCAGGAAGGGCGGCGCGCGCTCGCCCGTCTTTCTGAACGGCTCGCCGCAGCCGGGCGCACGCGGCTCTCGGCAGCGCGCGAGCGGCTCGCGGGGCTTGAGCGGCTGCGCCAGAATCTGGGCTATACCGAAACGCTCCGGCGCGGCTTTGCGGTGGTGCGCGCGGGCGGGCATGTCGTCACGCGGCGCGCGCGGGCGGCCGAGGCCGAAACGCTCGAGATCGAGTTCTCCGACGGCAGGCTTGATGCCCGGCCCGTGCGGCGAGAGGCGTCATCAGCCCGACGTCCGCGCTCGGACTCCTCGGAGGGCGGGCAGGGAACGCTCTTCTGATGGTGCGGCTGGCGCCCGCTCAGCGGCGCGCCACCAGCGCATTCGTCCGGCCGCGCACCTGAATGGCGCGCACGCCCTCAAGCTTTTCGTCCGAGACGAAGCGCGCCACCACGACTTCGCGTGATCGCGGCGGGCCAACGCGCTTGGCGACCGGGGGCGGGGCGATGCGGAATTCGTAGGCTAGCGTCCCGGCGACGGGCAGCTCGTCGCCAAGCGGCACAAGCTCTGCCGCCCACCATCCCTGGGTGGGAGGCAGGCCGCGCGCGGTGACGATGGCGCCGCCGGGGCGCCGGGCGATCTCGAGGGCCACCACCCGCTCAACGAGCGGACGCGGGTCGCGGACGGTCTCGGCCTCGACGGCGTCGACGGTGACCTCCTCGGCCTGACCGAACCAGTTGAGGGGGTTGAGCCTGCCCAGGCCCTGCACGCATCCGCCAAGAGACAGCGCCAGCCCCGCGAAAAGGGCCACGCCCAGCGTGATCGCGCGTCTTCTGCCCATGCTCCGGCCTCCTCACCCGCACCTCCTTGGGGGTAGCCGAAACCGCGCGGCTTGAAAAGCCGCAGTTGCCCCGGTGCCTCGCGTCCTCTGGACATGGCAGCCGCGCGGGCCTAGCTGTCGGTGAGCCCTGAATGAAGATGAGGATGAAGCGGTGGCCAGCGAAGCCTTCGAGGATATTGCCGAGACCTTCGAGTTTCTCGACGACTGGGAGGACCGCTACCGCCATGTCATCGAGCTTGGCCGTGAGATGCCGCCGCTTGCCGAGGCGCTCAAGGTGCCGGCGACCAAGGTCGAGGGCTGCGCAAGCCAGGTCTGGCTGGTGCCGCGCATCGAGGGCGAGGGGCCCGAGGCGCGGTTCTGTTTCGACGGTGATTCGGATGCGATGATCGTGCGCGGGCTCATCGCCATCCTGCGCGCGCTATACTGCGGGCTCACGCTGCGCGAGGTGCTCGAGGTTGATGCCCAGGCCGAGCTTGCACGTCTCGGGCTTGACCAGCACCTCTCCTCCCAGCGCTCGAACGGGGTGAGAGCGATGATCGGCCGCATTCGCGCGCTTGCCGAACAGGCGGTCGCGGCCTGACGCAGATTACTCCCCAAGCCAAGCCTGAAGCTCGCGCGCAAGATCGCCGTAGCCGGTGAAGCGGCGCTCATAGGCAAGCCCGAGCCGTGCCGCGCACTCCCGCGCCTTCGCATCGAGCGCGGGGTCGTCGGTCTGGGCGAGATAGACGAGCTTCTCGTAATGGCCGAAGTAGGCGTCGCGCAGCTCGGGGTGGCGGTCGAGGCCGAGCGGCTTCCACACGAAGGCGTCGAACTGGCGCACCAGAAAATCGGTGAGATAGAAGGCGGTGAATTCGTCCTCGGCGCGGGCGGCGAAGATCTCGTTGCCCTCGAAGAAGGAGTAGCAGTGCGGGCCGGGCACCATCTCGATCCCGAGCTCTTCGCAAAGCGCCGCAAGCCGCCCGCCGGTGCCGCAGTCGGCATAGACGAGGTGGATTGCCTGATAGGCGCCGCGATGGCGCTCCACCGCCTCGCGCACTGCCTGGGGGATCTTCTCGGGCGTGTTGTGCAGGATCGCCGGCAGGCAGGCGAGGTCGACATGCTCCCAGCCATTGGCGCGGATCAGCGCGAGAATCTCGCGCGCGAGCGCACCGCAGGCCAGAAGCAGAACCCGCCCCCGCGCCGCCGGCGCAAGGCCCGCTTCAGTGAGCGTCGCGTCATCGGGCAGGGTTGGGCTCTTGCTCCCGTCCATCAGGCCAGCCGCACCGCCGTGCCATAGCAGAGGATCTCGCTCGCCCCCTGCTGGATCATCGAGGTCTCCATCCGTACGGCCACCACGGCATCCGCACCCAGCGCGCGTGCCTCGGCGACCATCCGGTCAAGCGCCTGTTCGCGCGCGCCGGCCAGAAGCGAGGCGTATTCGCGCACCTCGCCTCCCACCAGATTCCTCAGCCCCGCGACGATGTCCGCCCCGATATGCTTGGCACGCACCGAGGAGCCGCGCACGAGGCCCAGCGCCTCGGCGATCTCGTGGCCGGGCACCGTTTCGGTGGTCAGCACCGGCATGTCACTTCTCGATGCGGTCATAGCGGTCGTCCTCGGAGTTTGAGAGCCGCTCGGCGATCACGCGCCAGACGATGTAGCCCACGAGCGCCGCCGGGATCAGTGCCAGCCACACCGCCCCGCCCACCTCGAAGGCGGCGAAGATCAACGCGCCGAGCCACACCGTGACCGCGGCGGCGACGAGGACGATCACGATGATCAGCACCAGACGGTCAAGCGGCATGGCCTGCCTCCCCTAACGGCCCGCGCACCATCATAGCCGCGGGAGCCTTGTCAGGCCAGCCGGGCTTCCGAGCGCGACGGCAGAAGGGCCGCAGCTCAGCCTGCCGCCATCTGGTTGTGCTTGCGGGCGATGAACTGCTTGGCCGTCTCGACCGCCACCGCGGCATCGCGGCAATAGGCATCGGCGCCGATCGCGCGGCCGAATTCCTCGTTGAGCGGCGCGCCGCCCACAAGCACGATGTAGTTGTCGCGGATGCCCTTCTCCACGAGGGCGTCGATGACAACCTTCATGTAGGGCATGGTCGTGGTCAGCAGCGCCGACATCCCGAGAATGTCGGCCTCTTCCCGCTCGAGCGCCTCGAGATAGTTCTCGACGGGGTTGTTGATGCCGAGGTCGATCACCTCGAAGCCCGCGCCCTCCATCATCATCGCCACGAGGTTCTTGCCGATGTCATGGATGTCGCCCTTGACGGTGCCGATCACCATCTTGCCGACCTTGGGCGCGCCGGTCTCGGCCAGAAGCGGCTTGAGGATCGCCATGCCCGCCTTCATGGCGTTCGCCGCCAGCAGCACCTCGGGCACGAAGAGGATGCCGTCGCGGAAGTCGTCGCCGACAATCTTCATGCCCCCCACCAGCGCCTCGGTGAGCACCTTGTAGGGCTCCCAGCCGCGCTCGAGCAGAATGCGCACGCCTTCCTCGATCTCTTCCTTCAGGCCGTCATAGAGGTCGTCGTGCATCTGCTGCACGAGTTCCTCGTCGTCGAGCTCGCTCAGGATCAGTTCGTCGTCTTCTTCGGCCATCGCTCAACTCCGGCAGGGCGCCGCCGGGGCGCCGTTGGTTTCAGCCCTCAATGCGCGCAGCGCCGCCGCCGCGCCAGACGAATTGCGACATTCGGACGCGCGCAACCGACTCGCAGCGGCCGGGCGGTGCGCAACGGTCGATCCGCGCCGATGACGCTGCGGCGGATGGTGGAAAATGTTCTCAATTTGTTCTAGTCTCGCTCCATGACTGGCATGGATGATTCGGCAACGCCCTGGCTGATGGGCGCTCGGGCGCGGGGGCGCGGCGCCGTCTCCAACCGGGTGGGGCGCTTCGAGCCCGCGGCGCGCACCGATGCCGACGACGGCTGGGCGCGCCCGCCCGAAGACACGCTGCCGCCCCTGCGCACCGAGGTCAGCATCGAGATCCCGCGCAGCGTCATCACCCGCAACGCCTCGCCCGATCTCGGCTTCGAGCGCTCGATCAACCCCTACCGCGGCTGCGAGCACGGCTGCATCTACTGCTTCGCGCGGCCCACCCACGCCTTTCTGGGGCTTTCGCCGGGGCTCGATTTCGAGACCCGCATAATCGCCCGCCCCGGTGCCGCAGAGGTTCTTAAAAAGCATCTTTCGGCAAGCAGTTACCGACCGAAGCTCATTGCCATCGGCACCAACACCGACCCTTACCAGCCCATCGAGGCGCGCTTTCGGGCGATGCGTGCCATTCTCGAAGTGCTGGCCGAGTTCCGCCACCCTGTCGGCATCGTCACCAAGGGCAGCCTGATCGAACGCGACATCGACATTCTCGCGCCGATGGCCGAAGAGGGGCTCGTGCACGTGGGTATCTCGGTGACCACGCTCGACGCGGCGCTTGCGCGCAAGATGGAGCCGCGCGTGCCTGCCCCCTCCCGCAGGCTCGAGACGATCCGCCGGCTGAGCGCGGCCGGCATTCCGGTGCGCGCCATGGTCTCGCCGGTCATCCCGGGCCTCACCGATCACGAGATCGAGGCGATCCTTGCCGCTTGCGCCGAGGCCGGTGCGCGCGCGGCGAGCTGGATCGCGCTGAGGCTCACCGGCGAGGTGGCCGAGCTCTTCACCGAATGGCTCGAGGCGCATTTCCCCGACCGCGCCGCAAAGGTTCTCGGCCGGGTTCGCAGCCTGCACGGCGGGCGCGACTATGACGGGCGCTTCGGGCACCGGATGCGCGGGCAGGGCGTTCATGCCGAGCTGATCGCCCGGCGCTTCGAGATCGCGGCGCGCCGGTTGGGGCTCGACGGCCCGCTTCCACCCCTGCGCTGCGATCTCTTCACCGTGCCTCGAAAGGGGCCGACGCAGTTGTCGCTCTTCTGACCCGTTCACCGCACGGGCGTGGTGTGCCGGCGCGCGTGCGGAAACATGCATGGCGGCTGCCCGAAGCTCGCGCATTTTCTCACAAACGACCGATAAATATTTGAGGGAGCGTCGTTTTGTCATCACCCCCGGCGCCGTCTGCGCGCGCGCTCTGGCCGCTGGGCCGTATCGGTACCGGAGCCGTCGCCAGGTGAGGAGAAGGCGCCGAGGCGCGCGGCAATCTCCTCGAGCGATGGCCGGGGGCCCGGCGGTGTGGTCTCGAGCGCCTCGCGCATGCGTGCCAGATGGTCGGGCGTGGTGCCGCAGCAGCCGCCGATGATCCGCGCGCCGCAGTCGCGGGCGAGCACGGCGTAGTCGGCCATCAGCTCCGGCGTGCCGTCATAATGGATATGCCCGTGCTCGTACTTGGGTATCCCGGCGTTGCCCTTGGCGATGATGGGCCGCTCGCTGCCCTGAGCGACGAAACCCAGCACGGTGCGCAGAAGGTCGGAGGCGCCGACCCCGCAGTTGGCGCCGTAGGCGATGGGCGGGTTGGGGAGCTTCTCTACGAGCGTGGCGAGTTGTGCCGGCGTCACGCCCATCATGGTACGCCCGGCGGTGTCGAAGGTCATGGTGCCGCACCAGGGCATGCCGGTGAGCCGCGCCGCCTCGGCCGCGGCGCGGAATTCCTCAACCGCCGAGATCGTCTCCACCCACAACACATCGGCGCCGCCTTCCTTCAGCCCCTCGGCCTGCTCGTGGAAAATCTCCACCGCCGCCTCATGGGTGAGGCTTCCCATCGGTGCCATGATCTCCCCTGTCGGCCCCATGGAGCCGGCCACCACGATCGGCCGGCCGGCCCGGTCGGCCTCCTCGCGCGCAAGCTCCGCGGCGACGCGCGAGAGCTCGCGGGCGCGCGCCTGAGCCCCGTGCAGCTTGAGCCGCGCGGCGTTGGAGCCGAAGCTGTTGGTGAGAAACAGATCGCAGCCCACCTCGACCCAGCCGCGATAAAGCGCGCGCACCTTGTCGGGGTGATCGGTGTTCCAGAGCTCGGGCGGCTCGCCCGAGGCCAGCCCCATGTTGAAGAGATTGGTCCCCGTCGCGCCATCGGCGAGAATCCAGTCGCGCTCGGCAAGCAGGCGGGAGAGCAGGTCGGCCATCGGATCACCACGCAGCAAAAGGGCCGCGCAGAAGATTCCCGCGCGCGGCCAGTCATGTCATCTGTCTCATTTCACGGCTCAGACCATGACGCAAATTCATATTTGTCATGATCTGTTTGAGGATCGCCTCAAGTTGAAGGTGGGCTGTGCCGTGCGCTCAGCTCTCCTCCATGAGTTGCGCCTTGGCGATCTTCATCAGCTCGGCCATCTTCGCGCGAATCGTCGCCTCGTCGACCCGGTCGCCAAGATCAGCGGCGACCTTGCGGAACACGTCCTCGTCACCGGCTTCCTCGAAATCGGCCCTGATCACTTCGCGCGCATAGGCTTCGGCGTCTTCGCCGGTCTTGCCCATCAGTTCGGCCGCCCACAGGCCAAGGAGCTTGTTGCGCCGCGCCTGGGCCTTGAACTGCATCTCCTGGTCATGGGCGAATTTGGCCTCGAAGGCATGTTCGCGCTCGTCGAAGGTGGTCATGTCGATCCTTTCGGCGTCACTTGGAGTTTCCTCCGATATGGACCGGGCACGCGGCTGCCGCAAGGGGCGAGAGCGGTTGTGCGGCGTTGCTTGCGAGGGCGGGGGGCTTGGGCTAAGTGAGCGCGCAACGGGCGCCGCCGGCCCGCGCCGCGGCGCCGCTTCCGATTCGGGGGTGCCCCATGGCACGGCGCAAGAAAATCTACGAAGGCAAGGCGAAGATCCTCTATGAAGGGCCGGAACCCGGCACGCTGGTGCAATATTTCAAGGACGACGCCACCGCCTACAATGCCGAGAAGCACGCGGTGATCGACGGCAAGGGCGTGCTCAACAACCGCCTCAGCGAGTTCTTCATGACCGGCCTCAACGCCATCGGCGTGCCGACGCATTTCATCCGCCGGCTCAACATGCGCGAGCAGCTGGTGCGGCAGGTGGAGATCATCCCGCTCGAGGTGGTGGTGCGCAACTTCGCCGCGGGCTCGCTTTCCAAGCGGCTCGGGCTCGAGGAGGGCACGCAGCTGCCCCGTCCGATCGTGGAGTTCTACTACAAGGACGACAGGCTCGGCGATCCGCTGGTGGCCGAGGAGCACATCATCGCCTTCGGTTGGGCCAGCCAGCAGGATCTCGACGACATGGTGGCGCTGGCGCTCAGGGTGAATGACTTTCTCTCCGGCGTCATGCTGGCCGTCGGCATCCGCCTTGTCGACTTCAAGATCGAGATCGGCCGGCTCTGGGAGGGCGACTTCCAGCGGCTGGTGGTGGCCGACGAGATCAGCCCCGACAGCTGCCGGCTGTGGGACATCGAGACGGGCCGGCATCTCGACAAGGATGTCTTCCGCCGCGATCTGGGCGATCTGGCCGACGCCTACTCGGAGGTGGCCCGGCGGCTCGGGGTGCTGCCCACGAACGTCACCCATTCGGGCAAGCCGCGGCTGATCAACTGAGCCGCAGGCGCGCCAGAGAGGCAAGGAGGGCAGGTCGATGAAGGCACGGGTCACGGTGATGTTGAAGAAGGGCGTGCTCGACCCGCAGGGGCAGGCGATTGCCCATGCGCTGGGGGCGCTCGGCTTTGAGGGCGTGGGCGAGGTGCGCCAGGGCAAGGTGATCGAGATCGAGCTTGACGAAAGCAACGCCGCCCGTGCCGAGGCGACGGTGCGGCGCATGGCCGAGGAGCTGCTGGCGAACACGGTCATCGAGACCTACCGGGTGGAGATTCTTCCCGACGAGGCAGGCTAGGCCGAGAGGGCGCCATGAAGGCCGCGCTTCTGACCAGATACCGCGCGCCGCTCGAGATCACCGAGCTGCCCGACCCCGACTGCCCCGGTGACGGGGTGGTGCTCGAGGTTCTCGCCTGCGGCATCTGCCGCTCCGACTGGCACGCCTGGACGGGTGCAGACCCGGATGTGAAACTGCCGCATGTGCCCGGTCACGAGTTCTGTGGCGTGGTGGTGGAGACCGGCCCCGACTGCGGACGCTGGAAGCGCGGCGACAGGGTGATCGCGCCCTTCATCCTCGCCTGCGGCCAATGCCCCGACTGTCAGGCGGGCAACCAGACGATCTGCGCCAATCAGGCGGTGCCGGGCTTCACCATCCCCGGCGCCTTCGCAAGCCGCATCGCCGTGCCGCATGCCGACACCAACCTTGCGGCGCTGCCCGAGGGCATGGACCCGGCCCTTGCCGCGGCACTTGGCTGTCGCGTGACCACCGCTTGGCACGCCCTGACGGGGCGCGCCGCGCTGCGGCCCGGCGAGTGGCTCGGCATCTGGGGGTTCGGCGGCATCGGCATGTCGGCGCTTCTTTTGGCGCGGGCGCTGGGCGCGCGGGCGGTCGTCGCCGACGTGGTGCCCGAGAAGCTCGCCGCCGCGCGTGATCTGGGCGCGGCGGCGGTGATCGACGCGCGCGTGGGTGATGCGGCAGAGGCGATGCGCGAGGCCACGGGCGGTGGCGTCGATGTCGCCATCGAGGCGCTCGGCCTGCCCGTAACGGCCCGCAACGCCCTGCGCTCGCTGAAAAAGCTTGGGCGCATGGTGCAGGTGGGCATGCCCGCCGGCGAACACGCTGCAGTGGAGATGCCGTGGGACGTGCTCTATTCGTCGCAGGCCGCGATTTACGGCACGCGCGGGATGCCGGCACACCGCTACCCCTCGCTTTTCGCCCTGATCGAGGCCGCCGGGCTCGATCTCTCGCCGCTCATCGCTCGGCGGGTGAAGCTTTCCGACGTCTCCGCCGAGCTTGCCGCCTTCGACGGGCCGACGCCGCCGGGGGTGGCCGTCATCACCGATTTCACCGCCTGAGGAGAAACGCCCATGCGTGCCGCCGTTCTGGTATTTCCCGGTTCCAACTGTGACCGTGATCTCGCGGAGGCGCTCGAGCGCGCCGGCGCCCGCGTCACCATGGTCTGGCACAAGGACAGCGAGCTGCCCGCAGGCCTCGACCTCGTGGCGATTCCGGGCGGCTTCTCATTCGGCGACTATCTGCGCTGCGGAGCGATCGCCGCGCATTCGCCGATCATGCGCGAGGTGGTGCGCTTTGCCGGGGCGGGCGGGCATGTGCTGGGCATCTGCAACGGCTTTCAGGTGCTCACCGAAGCGGGGCTTCTGCCCGGCGCGCTGATCCGCAACGCGGGGCTCAAGTTCGTGTGCCGCACGGTGCGGCTGCGGGTGGAGACGACCGCCACCCCCTACACTTGCGCCTACAGCGAGGGTCAGGAGATCGCGCTGCCGGTGGCCCATCACGACGGCAACTATCAGGCCGACGAGGCCACGCTCGACCTTCTGGAAGCGGAGGGGCGGGTGGCCTTCCGCTATCTCGACAATCCCAACGGCTCGGCGCGCGACATCGCCGGCGTCACCTCGGCCAACGGCCGCGTTCTGGGCATGATGCCTCACCCCGAGCGCGCGGTGGACGCGCTCACCGGCAACACCGACGGTGCGCCGCTTTTCGCCGGTCTTGTCGCGGCCATGGCAGATGCCTGAGCGTCGCGCTTGAGGCAAGGGCGGGCGCGGCCTACCTTTGGTCCATGAGCGCGCCGCGAAATCCCTCGGGCCTGTCCGAAACCACCGGCGTTGCGGCGCCGGACTGGCTGCGCCGGCCGCTGCCCTGGGGCGGCAGGATCGCCGTTGTGCTTCTCGTCATCGTCGCGGTGGCGGTGGTGTGGGTCACCAACAGGCTCCTGAGCGAGCGTTACACCGCCGACACCCGCGCCCGCGCCGAGGTGCGGCTGGCGCTCTATGTCGGCAACCTGATGTCGGAGCTGCAGCGCAACTCGGTCGTGCCGCTGTTGCTGGCGCGCGATCCGCTGCTGATCGGGGCGCTGAATTCGGGCGATTTCACCAAGTCTTCGCAACGGCTGATCGAGTACGGGCAGGAGATCGGGGCGGCCTCCATCCTGCTGATGGATGCGAGCGGGCGGATCGTCGCGGCAACGGACCGCTCGAGGCTTGGCATGGTGCATCGGAACGATCCCTTCTTCGTCTCCGCCCTGCGCTCCAACGAGACGGTATTTACCGAAGAGCGGCTCGAGAGCGGAGCATTCCGCTTCACATACAGCCGGCGGGTGGAATCGGCCGGGCAGCTGCTTGGCGTGGTGGCGGTGGAGGCCAATCTGCGCAAGTTCGAGCGCAGCTGGGCAGGCACCGCCGACGCCGTTGCCGTGCTCAACAGCGCCGGACAGGTGATTCTCTCCACCGAGCCGCGCTGGCGGGGGCTCAGCGAGGCCGAGGCGCTCGCGGTGCAGTCGGCCCCTTCGGCGATTGCCCGCGCGATACGGGCCGCGACGGACTGGACGGCGACGCCGGCCGAGGCCTTCTACAGCGGTGACGCATTGATGCGCACCACGGCGCGCATACCGTTTCAGGGCTGGCAGATGATCGCGTTTACCAGCTACGGCAGCGTGCGCGCGCGCGTCAACGCGGTTCTGGCGATGGAAATCATGGGCTTTGCCATGCTGCTCGCCGGCGCGTTCTGGCTGGCCAGCCGCCGCGCGCTCGCGCGCCAGATCTTCTTTCAACGCGAAACCGCGGAGCTGCGCCGCCTCAACGCCGCGCTTCAGCGCGAGATCGCCGAGCGTGAACGCGTCGAGAAGAGCCTCCAGGTGGCCGAGCAGACCATCGCCCAGGCCTCCAAGCTCGCCGCCTTGGGAGAAATGTCCGCGGCGGTGAGCCATGAGCTCAACCAGCCTCTCGCGGCGATGAAGACCTATCTGGCGGGAGCGAAGCTTCTGCTGCAACGGCGGCGGCCGGACGAGGCGCTGTCCTCCTTCCAGCGTATCGACGATCTTCTCGAGCGCATGGGGGCGATCACCCGCCAGCTCAAATCCTACGCCCGCAAGGGCGCGGAGGCGGCCGAGCCGGTGGACCTGCGCGAGTGCATTTCCTCGGCGCTGACGATGATGGAGCCGCAGCTCAAGCGCCGGAGGGTGGAGGTCACCCGCGCCGTGCCGGAGACGCCGGTGATCGTGATGGCCGACCGTTTGCGCCTTGAACAGGTGCTCATCAACCTCTTGCGCAACGCCGTTGATGCCACGCGGGATGTCGCGGCGCCGCGCATCGACATCGTGCTCACCGCCGGCGAGGAGGCGATGATCAGCGTGCGCGACAACGGTCACGGCATTGCCGATCTGAACGCGCTCTTCGAGCCCTTCTACACCACCAAGGCGCCGGGTGACGGGGTGGGGCTGGGCCTTGCAATCTCCTCCTCGATCGTGACTGATTTTGGCGGCAGGCTGACGGCGCGCAATGGCACCGAGGGCGGGGCAGTGTTCGATGTGCATCTGCCGCTGGCGCGGGTGGGCGCCGAGAACGGCATGAAGGCGGCGGAATAGATCGCTGGCAACCGGGGCAAGTGGGGAGAACACCCATGTCACAGGCAATGAAGATCGCCATCGTCGATGACGAGAAGGACATGCGCCAGTCAATCGGCCAGTGGCTGGCGCTCTCGGGTTTCGAGACCGAGACCTACGCCGGCGCCGAGGAGGCGCTCAGGGCGATCGGCCCGGACTGGCCGGGCGTCGTCATTACCGACATCAAGATGCCGGGCATGGACGGAATGGCGTTTCTGCGCCGCTTGATGGCGCAGGATTCGGCACTGCCGGTGATCGTGATCACCGGCCATGGGGATGTTCCGATGGCGGTGGAGGCGATGCGGCTCGGCGCCTTCGACTTTCTCGAGAAGCCCTTCAACCCCGACCGGCTGACCGAGCTCGCCAAGAAGGCCTCCCAACGGCGGCGCGTCGCGCTCGACAACCGCCAGCTGCGGCGCGAGCTTGCCGATGGCGGCACGCTGATGAAGAAGCTGATCGGCACGAGCCCGGTGATGGACCGGCTGCGCGAGGAGATCCTCGACATCGGCCATGCCGAGGGGCATGTGCTCATCCAGGGCGAGACGGGGACCGGCAAGACGCTGGTGGCCCACGCCCTGCACGCGGTCAGTCCGCGGGCCGGGCGGCCGTTTGTGCTGGTGGCCTGCGCGGGGCAGGAGGAGGAGGCGCTCGGGCGGCGCCTCTTCGGCCCGCTCGAACCTTCCGAAGGCGTGCCGGCGCTGGAGGAGGCGCGCGGGGGCACGCTGGTGATCGAGGACATCGAGGCGCTGCCCGAGGCGCTGCAGGCCCGGCTCCTGAACTGGATCAACGCCCAGGGAAGCCCGCCGGAGACGCGCATCATCGCCATCTCCAACCTCCAGGAGCAGGGAAAGACCTGTGCCGACCGGTTGCGGCCCGATCTCTATTACCGTCTCAGCGCGATGTCGTTGACGCTGCCGCCGCTGCGCGCGCGGGGGGAAGACATCCTGATGCTCTTCACCCACTACGCCGACCGCTTTGCCGAGGAATACGGCTGCGCAGCGCCCCAGATCAGCGCCCAGGAGGCGGCGCAGCTTCTGCAGGCGCCCTGGCCGGGCAACATCCGCCAGCTGATCAATGTGGCCGAACGGGCGGTGCTGCAGGCGCGCCGGGGCGGGGGGACAATCGCCTCGCTGTTGATGAGCGAAGGCGAGGAGGTGCAGGCGGTGATGACCACCGAGGGCAAGCCGCTGAAGGAATATGTGGAAGCCTTCGAGCGGATGCTGATCGACAACACCATGCGCCGGCACAAGGGCTCGATCGCGGCGGTGATGGAGGAGCTGTGCCTGCCGCGCCGCACGCTCAACGAGAAGATGGCGAAATACGGGCTGCAGCGCTCGGATTATCTCCCCTGAGCGGGACGGGCGCGGGCTTGCGCCCTCGCCCGTGCCTGCGGCGCGGGTATTTGGCCCAGGGTGATGGAGCTACTGCCGCCACTCCGGGCGGCGCTTCTCGAGAAAGGCGGCGATGCCCTCGGCAGTGTCGCGGTCGAGCATGTTCTCCACCATCACCTCGCCGGTGTAGGCATAGGCCTGGGCAAGCGGCATTTCCAGCTGTTCGTAGAAGGCGCGCTTGCCGATCCTGACCGCGGTGGCGAGCTTGCCGGCGATCTTGCCGGCGAGGGCTGCGGTCTCCTCGCGCAGAACCGCTCCCGGCACGACCCGGTTGACAAGGCCAAGCTCGCGCGCGCGGGGGGCCTCGATGAAATCTCCGGTGACCAGCATCTCGAAGGCCTGCTTGCGGGGCACGTTGCGGCTGAGCGCGACCATGGGGGTGGAGCAGAAGAGCCCGATGTTGACGCCATTGACCCCGAAGCGGGCGTCTTCCGCGGCCACGGCGAGATCGCAGGAGGCGACGAGCTGGCAGCCCGCGGCGGTGGCGATGCCGTGGACCTCGGCGATCACCGGCTGGGGCAGGGTGGGGATGGTCTGCATCAGCCGGGCACAGCGCGAGAAGAGGTCGGCGAAATAGGCCGCACCGCCGTCTGGCGCCTGGCGGCCCTGGGTCATCTCCTTGAGGTCATGGCCGGCGCAGAAGGCCTTGCCGCTGCCTGCGAGGATCACCGCGCGAATGGCGCGGTCTTCCTTCAGCCGGTCGAATTCGGCCTGCAGCGCGGCCAGCATCGCGTCTGACAGCGCATTGAGTCGTTCGGGGGCGTTCATCGTCAGGCGCGCCACCGCGCCGTCGTCCTCGCGCAGAACCAGGGTCATGGGGCTTGTCCTTCCTTGCTGTCTCGGCCAACCCTAGCGCCGAGAGGCATGGGGGAAAAGCATGACGCTGGCGATGAATGCCGACGAGCTGATGGAGTTCATGGCCGCCGAGTTTCCGCAGGTGGCCGAGCAGTTCCGCATCGAGAATCTCACGCCGGAGAGTCTCACGGTGCGCATGCCTGTCTCCGATCGGCATCTGCGCCCGGGCGGGACGGTTTCGGGGCCGAGCATGTTCGCGCTGGCGGATGTCGCGATCTACCTGCTGGTGCTGAGCCGGATCGGGCCGAAGGCGCTGGCGGTGACCACGAACTGCTCGATCGACTTCATGCGCAAGCCGGCGGCGGGGGTGGATCTTCTGGCCGAGGCGCGGCTTCTGAAACTGGGGCGCAGCCTTGCGGTGGGCGAGGTGCACATCCACTCCGAGGGGGTGGCGAAATATGTCGCGCGGGCGAGCCTGACCTACGCGATCCCGCCTGAGCGCTGACTCAGATCACTTCGCGGCGGCCGGAGATCTTGCGTGATTTCGGCAGGATGTCGGCGTCGGCCGCGGCGCGGATGGCGGCGATCTCGCGGCAGGCATCCTCATCGGGCAGGGCCGGGGGCGGCGGCGCGGCGATGAGCTCGAGCGCACGCGCGCGGGCGGCCTCGAAGGCGCCGGCGCGGCCCGCCTTCTCGTAGTCGTCGCGGCCCATGCGCTGGAAGACGCCCGGCCGATACTGGTTGCGGCAGTGCTCGAGCGTGTGCGTCGAGGCGAGGAAATGCGCGCCGATGCCCACTTGCCGCACCTCTTCCCAGTTGAGCGCGGCGTCGTCGATTTCCGGGCTCTGGATGGTGGCGCGCAGGAAGGCGCCGAGCTCGTCATCGAGCACCGCCTGGACGGGCGAGAAGACCGTGGCCGTCTCGAGCTGCCCGACGCCGCCCAAGATGTCGGCGCCGGCAAGCGCGACCATCTGGCCAAGCATCGCGCGTTCGGCCATCGACTGACCGTCGACATCGGGGGTGTCCGAGCCCATGCCGTAAGTATGGGTGAGAAGGCCGAGATCGCGCAGGCAGGCAACCGCGAGCGCCTTGGCCTGCAGGCTTTCGGGGCAGGCGTGCAGCGCCCGGCCCGTGGCCATGTCGAGGGTGAACATCAAGGGCGTGGCGATCACCGGCGTGCCGGGGGCAAGCACATGGGCCATGGTGACCATGGCGATGATCTCCGCCAGTGCCATCAGCGCATTGCCGCCAACCGATAAGGGCGCGGTGCCGCCCGCCGAGGGCAGCGAGCAGGCGTGCACCGGCAGGCCCGCGCGGCCCGCCTGAATGAGCGCCTCCACGTCCATCACCTTGAACTCGAGCGGCGAGAAGGAGCAGACGATCATCGAGGCGATGGGCCGGGCGGGGGTGGAGCCCGCCGCCTCGACGATGCGGACGAGATACTCGACGTTCTCGACATTGTAGGGCTGCAGCCAGATGTGCTTGTCGGTGCGGGTGACAAGCTCGCCCACGGCGTGGATGTCGCTGGTGAGCTCATGCACGCCATAGCAGAAGGGATGGGCGATGAAGCCAACCTGATCGAGCCCGTTACCCAACGCGGCGATGGTGGCGACATCGCCGATGTCCATGTTGCGGTAGCGGCCGGTGTCGGGTTCGATGAAGCCGTGCGCGCCCGTGCCGGTGCGCATGATGAAGCCGTGATCGGCGCGCGGCAGCGTGATGTCGCGCTCGGGGCGCTTGCCGCAGAGGGTGACGGTTTTCGGCGTGGCGTCCAGCGCCTCCGATTGCAGGGCGCGCGGCAGGCGGATGCGGATTGCCTCGCGCCCCGGCTTGGCGCCCGCCTTCAGCATCGCCGCGCGGGCTGGCTCATGGACGACGGCGATGCCGTGTTCGGCAAGGAGCTGCCGGGCACGGGTGATGAGATGCGCGCGCGCCGCCTCCGGCGCCATGGCAAAGGCCGGGCGCGGGCGGGGCGGGGCGGCGAGATGGAAGGCATCGGCAGGCGGGGGCGCGGCGGCGAGCTCGGCGTTGCGTCTTGATCTGCGTGCCATCGTGGCCCCCTCGCGCGGTTTGGCGGCACACACCGTTTAGGCTCACTGCGGGCCCACTTGAGCGGGAAAAGCCTGCGCGAGATGCGCGCGCAAATCAAGCCTCAGGGCAGAAGGCGCTGGATGTAACCCGGCAGTGCAAAGGCGGCGAGGTGAACTTCGGGCGTGTAGTAATCGCAGGCAAGCCCCGCCGCGGCATGGCGCGCCTTCAGCGTCTCAAGATCCACCTTGCGCGCCTCCCCGTCCGTGCCCCAGCCAAAGGCCATCGGCCCGCCGGCGTAGGTGGGGATGGTGGCGATGTAGCAGGTCCAGTCGGCGAACAGCGCCTTGAAGGCGCGCATCGTGTTGGTCAGCTCCTGGCCCTGCAGGAAGGGCACGCCGTTTTGCGTCACGAGGATGCCGCCCGGTGCCAGCGCGCGCCTTGCATGGCCATAGAAGGTGTCGGTGAAGAGCACCTCGCCCGGCCCGATCGGATCGGTCGAATCGACGATGATGACGTCAAAGCCGCCTTCCGTCTCGCGGATGAACTGCGCGCCGTCGGCGATGACGAGCTCAAGGCGCGGGTCGTCGAAGGCGCCCTGGCTGAGGTTCGGCAGGTATTTCTTCGAGAACTCGATCACGCCCGCGTCGATCTCGACCATGGTGACATGCTCGACGCTTGCGTGCCGCAGCACCTCGCGCGCCATGCCGCCGTCGCCGCCGCCGATGATGAGCACCCGCCGCGCCGCGCCATGGGCGAGGATCGGCACATGGCTCATCATCTCGTGGTAGATGAAATTGTCGCCCTCGGTGGTCTGCACCACATCATCGAGCGTCAGGATGCGCCCGAAGGTGGGGTTCTGGAAGACGCGCAGCCGCTGGTGCTCGGTCTTGCTGTCATAATGCAGCTTCTCGATGCGCAGCGACTGCGCGAAGTCGCGGTGCAGCTTCTCGGTGAACCACTCGCTCACGCCGCCTTCTCCGCCGCCAGTGCCGCCTCCACGAGCCCCTCGCCGCGGCGCAGCTCGGTCACCCGAACGTCATCGGTTGCGAAGGCGCGCTTGAGGATGGGCACGGCCTTCCACGGGTCGGCATCGCCGCACATGAAGACATCAAATGCCCCGTAGCCGATCTCGGGCCAGGTGTGCACCGAGATGTGGCTTTCGGCGAGAACGGCAACGCCGGAGACGCCCTGCGGGGTAAACTTGTGGGTGTGGATGTGCAGAAGCGTGGCGCCCGCAGCCTCGATCGAGTCGAGGAAGGCGCGGCGGATGCGCGCCTCGTCGTCAAGCCCGTGGCCGTTGACCACCTCGATGATGAGGTGCGTGCCGGCAAAGACGGCGCCATCGCGGCGGATGAAGTGATCCTCCCGCTCCGATTCGGTGAGCCGCGCAATCGCCGCCGCCCGCTCGCCTGTATGGGCGTCGAGGTCCGCTTTTGCGTCGGTGGTGGTTGCGGTGGTCGTCGCGGCAATGCCGCAGGGTGCGGTTTCTTCCTCGTGGGCGCCTGTCTCCAGACCGATCCCCAGTTGGAAGAGGTCGGCGCGTTCCATGGGCGCGTCCCCCTCTCTCAGCCAGCAGATGGAATCCAGAGGCTCCTTAGCGCCCCCCCGAGTGCTCCGGGGTTGGGATCGGACCCTCGCGTGCCGGCGGCAGATAAGGGTTCGTGCGGATTCGTTCAAGCCTTTTCTTCGCCCGCGTCAGGATTCCGCGAGCATCCCCGCCTCCGCAGCATGCCCGCGCGCGGTGCTGCCCGCGTGACTGGCGGCGTGACTGGCGGCGGGACTGGCAGCCGGACAGCCGAGAAAGCGGTCAGGAAATGGGGTATTAAATAACCCCAATCACAAGGCGCTGATATGCCGTCAGTATTTTCGCGCAATGCCTCTTGACTGTATCGCCCGCCGCGATAGAAACGCGCCATCCCGAAGCGGCCCCGGCAGGGTGCCGGCTTTGGCTGCGGAATTCCGATCCTGAAGGATGCAAGCAATGAAGACCTACACCGCCACTCCGGCGGAGATCGAGAAGAAGTGGATCCTGATCGATGCGGAAGGCGTCGTTCTGGGCCGGCTCGCCTCGATCGTCGCCAACCGGCTGCGTGGCAAGCACAAGCCGAGCTTCACCCCCCACATGGACATGGGCGACAACGTGATCGTCATCAACGCGGACAAGGTGCAGCTCACCGGCCGCAAGCGCGAGAAGCCCAACTACTGGCACACCGGCTATCCGGGTGGCATCAAGTCACGCACCACGGGCCAGATCCTCGAGGGCCCGCACCCGGAGCGGGTGGTGATGCAGGCGGTGCGGCGCATGCTGCCGAAGAACCGGCTGGCGCGCCGCCAGATGACGCATCTGCGCGTCTATGCGGGGCCCGAGCATCCCCATGCGGCGCAGAACCCCGAAGTGCTGGACGTGAAGTCCATGAACCGCAAGAACACCCGGAGCTGAGCATGGCCGAAGAAATCAGATCGCTCGAAGAGCTGGGCGCTGTCGCCGGCGCCGAGGCGGCCGTGGCGGCCGAGCCCGAAACCCCGCGCGAGCCGGTGCGCGACGAGTTCGGCCGCAGCTACGCGACGGGCAAGCGCAAGGACGCGGTGGCCCGCGTCTGGATCAAGCCCGGTTCGGGCAAGGTCACCGTGAACGGCAAGGACATGGCGCAGTACTTCGCCCGGCCGGTTCTGCAGATGATCCTGCGTCAGCCATTCCAGGTGGCGGGCGTTGACGGCCAGTTTGACGTGATGGCCACCGTCAGGGGCGGCGGGCTGTCGGGGCAGGCCGGCGCGGTCAAGCACGGCATCTCCAAGGCGCTGCAGCTCTATGACCCGAGCCTGAGGCCGGCACTGAAGGCGGCGGGTTTCCTCACCCGCGACGCGCGCGTGGTGGAGCGCAAGAAATACGGCAAGCGCAAGGCGCGCCGCAGCTTCCAGTTCTCCAAGCGCTGAGAACTGGTTTCAGGAAAGTCGAGGGGCCGGTGGCAATGCCGGCCCCTTTTCCTTTGGCGGAACTCGAGCGCAGGCCGCGGGCCGCCCTGCGGGCGGCAATGGGTATTTGCACCAGGATGATGGGGCAGGGGGCTCAGACTGGCCCGGCGTCGTGCCAGATCTCGGGACCACCACAGATTACCGGGTCCGGCGTGCTGACGGCGGCATGATCTTTTGCCGTGTAGTCGAGACGCGAGAGCACCGCGCTCATCGCCGCCAGCCGGGCGCGTCGCTTGTCGTCGCCGCGGATCACCGTCCAAGGTGCGGCCGGGCTGTGGGAGCGCTCGAAGGTTTCGGCAATGGCCCGTGTGTAGTCATCCCAGCGCGACAGCCCCTCGACATCGATGCGGCTGAGCTTCCACTGCTTGAGAGGATTTCTCTCGCGGGCGAGGAAGCGGCGCAGCTGTTCGGCGCGGCTGACATTCAGCCAGATCTTGAAAAGCGCGATGCCCTCCTCCACCAGCATGGCTTCGAACTCGGGAATCTGGGCGAAGAAGCGCGCGCGCTGCTCGTCGGTGCAGAAGCCGAACACCTTTTCCACCACGCCCCTGTTGTACCAGGAGCGGTCGAACAGCACGATCTCGCCTGCGCCCGGCAGCTGGCGCACGTAGCGCTGGAAATACCACTCGCCGGCCTCCCGCTCGGTCGGCTTGGGCAGCGCCACGACCCGCGCCACGCGAGGATTGAGATTCTCGCGGAAGCGTTTGATGGTGCCGCCCTTGCCGGCCGCATCGCGCCCCTCGAAGATCACCACCACCCGCTTTCCGGTGGCCCTGACATCCGCCTGAAGCTTCACGAGTTCGAGCTGCAGCGCATCGAAACGGCGCCGATACTCCTTGCCGCCCATGCGCCGGCGATAGGGGAAGGATGGATCGAGCATCTCCTCATCCCCGGCCGCCTCGATTGCGCGGCGAATGTCGTCCGGCGCCTCTTCGTGAAAGAAGCGCGATATGGCGCCCTCGAAAGGCAGATCGGTCATGTCCTGCGGCCTCCCATCCTGGCGCCAGTAAAGGGCGGGCGAGGGGCGCGCGCAATGGCTCTCCGGGCGCGCCCCTTGTCCCCATCACCCTGGTTCAAATACCCATGCCGCCCGCAGGGCGGCGCCTCTCACCGCCCGATGGCATCGAGATCATAGGGTGTGGTCTGATAGATCTCGTTGATCCAGTTGCCGTAGAGCAGATGCGCGTGACTGCGCCAGCGGTTGAGCGGCGTGAGCGTCGGGTCGTCGTTGGGGAAGTAGTTGACCGGCACGTTGATCTCGACGCCGGCGGCAACGTCGCGGTCATACTCCTGCTTGAGCGTGTCGGTGTCGTATTCGAAATGGTTGAAGATGTAGAGGGCGCGATGGTCGCGGTCCTCAACGAGACAGGGGCCGACCTCCTCGCTGCCCAGAAGCGTGGAAAGCTCGGGGATGGCGTCGATCTCCTCCTGGCGCACCTCCGTCCAGCGGCTCACCGGTACCACGCAATCGTCGGAGAAGCCGCGCAGATAGGGCGAGGCCGGCGCGAGATTCTGATGGCGGAAGCAGCCGAAGGCCTTGTGCGGCAGCATGTGCTTCCTGAGCCCGTGGAAGTGCCAGGCCATGGCCATGCCGCCCCAGCAGACGCCGAAGGTGGAGTGGACATGCGTCTGCGTCCAGTCCATCACCCGCGTGAGTTCGTCCCAGTAGGTGACCTCCTCGAAGGGCAGGTGCTCGATCGGGGCGCCGGTGATGATGAGCCCGTCGAACTTCTCGCCCGAGGCCTCGACCTCGGCGAAGGGGCGGTAGAAGGCTTCCATGTGCTCGGCGGCGGTGTTCTTGGGGCGGTGCTCCGTCATGCGGATGAGCCTGAGCTCGATCTGCAGCGGCGTGGCCCCGATCAGCCGGGCAAACTGCGTCTCGGTCTGGATCTTCTTCGGCATCAGATTGAGAAGCCCGATCCTGAGCGGGCGGATGTCCTGCCGCTCGGCAAGCTCCTCGGACATCACCATCACCCCTTCGCGGCGGAGAACCTCGAAGGCGGGCAGATCGGCGGGAAGCTTGATCGGCATGGCGTTTTTCTGTCCATGGATGCGGGGGAGCCGAAGAGATAGAGGGATTGTCAGCGCCGCTCAAGGGCGCGGGCGATGAGCGCGATGAAGCTCTCGTCGTCGGTGACGGCGGCGATCTCCTCGGCCTTGACCGAAATGCCCCAGTTGCGCGCCATGGCCGCATAGCGCGGCTGACGGTGGGCCAGCGCGCGCGCATAGGTCCAGCGCATGAAGTCGTCGGGGTCGACTTCCTCTTCCGCGAGTCCCGTCTCGGCGAGATACTCGGCCCAGGCCGCCTCGAGAAAGTCACGCTGGTAGTACATGGGCTTCGGCGCGCGCACGAAGCGGCGCACGAGTTCCTCGGTATGCGCCTCGCTGCCCTCGATCCAGACCATCAGGAGATGGCCGGCGAGCACGTTGAGCACCGGGTCGTCGGGGTCGTCGGGGTCCACCACCTCGCAGATCGAGCCGCCCGAGTCGCAGACGAAATGGCGATAGCCGTAGATGTCCTCGGCGCGGTCGATGAAGTGGGGGGTGTCGAGAAGCGCGGAGACCTCGGCCGAGCGGTGCTGGTCCTGTCGGCGCAGGTATTCGGCAAAGGGCAGGCCGCCCTTTTCGGGGTTCCCGGGCTTGCCGAGATAGCGCGAGAGCGGCTGGAGATTGTTGAAGGTGATGTTCGAGGCGATGTAGATCGAGTCGTTCATCAGATGCTCGCGCAGGAACGGCACCTTCATCGCCTCGCGCTTGAAGTTGTCGACGATGTGCTCGCCCATGTAGCGCGTGCCGATGCGGTAATCGACCGAGTAGTGAAACCAGTTGCCCGACTGGCGCAGGAGGTTCGAGACATGGGTCTTGCCGAGCCCCGACATCCCGAACAGGAGCACCCGCTTGCGCTCCGCTTCAAGCCAGTCATCCGCGCTTGCGTAGATCATCGCCGCCACCGCCCGGGAACGCATGCTGCTGTCGCCATCGAGGGCAGGCGATAGCCGTTTTGGGGGTGGCAATTCAATGGCCATCGCGCCGCGGCAGCCTCGGCGCAAGGCGGTGGAGAGCGCCAAGAAGCCGCCCATCGAGCACCGCAAGGCCGAGTGCGATCAGCCCGAAGCCGGAAAGCGCATGGGCCGGCAGCGCTTCGCCGCGAAAGAGCGCCCCGAGTACGATCGCGATCGGCGGAATGAGAAGCGTGCACAGCATCAGATTGCCCGCGCCGGCCACCGCGAGCACGCGGTAATAAAGGAGATATGCCAGCGCCGTGGCGAGCACCGCGTAGTAACCGATCGCGCCCCATGTCTGAGGCTCCAGCGCGAGGCGCGGCGGACCATCGAGCCAGAGTGCAGCCGGCACCATCACGAGACTCGCGCCGGTGAGCATCCCCGCTGCCGCCACCTCTGGCGCGAGCGAGGAGAGGCGCGCCCGCGCCCAGGCGCTGGCGAGCGAATAGGAGAAGGCCCCGCCCAGCACCGCGAGCTGGGCGAGCGAGCGCAGGTCAAGTGCGAGCAACGCCTCGAGCCCCATCGTCACGGCCACGCCCGCGAGGCCCAGCACTGCGCCGGCGAACCGGCGTGGTGTCAGCCGCTCGTCGGCGAAGAAGGCCGCAGCCACTGCCACGCCGAAGATGGCGGTGGTCGCGTTCAGGATCGCCGCAAGCCCGCTTTCGATATGGAGCTGTCCCCAGGCCATCAGGCTGAAGGGGATGACGTTGTTGAGAAGCCCCATGACGAGGAAGGCGCCCCAGAGGCGGGCCGAGCGCGGCAGCGCCAGCCCGCGCCAGGCAATGATGGCCCACAGGATCAGTGCTGCCCAGACCACCCGGTGGGCCACTGCGGTGACAAAGCCGATCTCGTCAAGCGCGATGCGGATTGCCAGAAAGGAACCGCCCCAGAGCGTGGAGAGTGCCAAGAGCTCGGCCCAGGCGCCAGGGGTGAGGGATTTCTGCTCGGTCATGGGGCCGCATTAGCCTCACAGCGCAAGGGGAGCGACCCGGAATCGGCGCATTCGACAGCAAAGGCAAGGGCCCGCGCCAGGCGTGCACGCGGGCCCTCCTTGCTATTGCAAGACTCAGAAGTTGAAGCCGACCTTCATTCCCACGGCAAGCGCGCTGTTGCCGGTGAAATCTGAGGCGGCATTGACATCATCCAGCGTGGTCTGGGCGTCGCCCACCATGACATAGCGCACGCCGCCCGAGATCTTCACCTTGCCACGCTGGTGGCTGAGGCCAAGGCCGAGCGAGGTCATACCATCCTTGGGGCCGAGATTGGAGGAAAAGCCGCCCGTGGGCGCTTCATAGCCCAGCGTCACCGCCGCGGAGAGTGTTTCGGTGAGCTTGCGCCCCAGCCCAAGCGTATAGGTGATGGTGTCGCTGTCGTAGGAGACCAGCGCATCGCCCGTGAGCGTCGCATAATCGGCGGGACGCATCTCGAAGCTCGACCATTCCACCCAGCGCACGCCACCGAAGAGAAGCGTCTTCGGGTTGAGGCCGGTCTGGAAGTCGAGGTTCAGCGACTGAGGGAATGTCACCGGCGTTGTCGAGGTGCTGGGGCCGAGCACCGAGCTTTCACTGGTGGCGAGGTTGTGCGAGATCGACGAGTTGTAGGTCACCGCCACGCGCAGGGCA
This sequence comes from Meinhardsimonia xiamenensis, assembly GCF_900102905.1. Lineage (GTDB taxonomy): Bacteria > Pseudomonadota > Alphaproteobacteria > Rhodobacterales > Rhodobacteraceae > Meinhardsimonia > Meinhardsimonia xiamenensis. The sequence continues at coordinate 44,659 of NZ_FNFV01000006.1, forward strand.
TATTGCGGGATCTCATAGGCCGCGCCCGCAACCCAGCCGGTGCCGCTCGAGGTCGCAGCGGTTACCTGATAGGGCGGGGTCACGCCCGGAACGGCAGTCACGAAAGGGATGGTGGCAGTGGCCGATATAGTCTCGATGCGCACGCCGCCGTGAACGCTGAAGCGCTCGCCGAGCCGGTAACGCACAAGCGCAGTGAGCGCGTCGGAATTCAGCGTGGCCGTCGATCCTTGCGCAAAGTAGCCCGTCCCCGCGGGATAGTCCGTGTCCGCGCCCCAGGGTTGGTCGTGCAGAAGCGCGACGCTGAGCCGGTCGCTGATGTCTGTCTTGAAGGCGAAGCTGTAGGCGAAATAGTCGGCCGCCATGTCGCCTGAGCTCGCGCCCGGCGTCGGTGAGGCGGCGGTGGCCACGCCCGAGACGCTGGGTGCAACGAAGCTGAGCGTGAATTCTCCGTAGCTGCCCGCCTCAAAGAGCGGCGATACCGGCTGGCCCGAGCGGTCGAGCCCGCCGGCGATTGCGCTTCCGGCGACAAGTGCCGCGCAAGACGCGGCAAGGCTGAATCTGAGCATCTTTGGTCCTCCCCCGAAGTCCTGCCCTACAGATTCACCGACGGGCCAGTTGCGTCAAAGATGCCGTAGCGTCGCCCTCCGCACACGACCGCTAAGCGTGGCCCGAAGGACACTCTCCAGGCTTCCCCCTGCGTCAGCTCTACACGCGGTGGGAGAGTCGCGATTCGGCGCGGATGTTGATGTAGTTGGCGGCGAAGATCACCGCCCCGCCGACAAGCACCCAGACATCGAGCGGTTCGTGGTAAAGCGCCATGCCGACGAGCCCGATCAGCGGCAGGCGCGCGAAATCGACCGGCATGATGACGGCCGCGGGCGCCATCGACAGCGCCTTGGTCAGGCAGCTGTGCGCCAGAAGGCCGGCAACGGCGATCACCGCCACACCCGGCCAGGCGGCGGTCGACGGCCAGGCGATGTCGCCATCGAATCCCGCGCAGACGAGCCCGAAGACGGACTGCATGGCGGTCAGCCAGAACATGATGGTCAGGATTGTCTCGGTGCGGGTCAGAAGCCGGGTGAAGAGTGCCGAGCCAGCGAAACCGAGCGCAGCGCCGGCCGCGGCAACCAGCCCGATGCCGGGCGCACCGACATCGGGGCGTGTGACGATGAGCACGCCGATGAAGCCAAGCCCTGCGCTGAGCACCCGCACCGGCGTGAGCCGCTCGCCGAGCACCAGCGGTGCAAACAGCATCGCCCAGATCGGCGTGGTGAACTCCAGCGCGAAAACCTGCGTCAGCGGGGCCACGGTTATGGCGAAGAACCACAGGTTCTGCCCGGCGAAATGGCTGACATTGCGCAAGGCGTGCAGGCCGATCCGGCGCGTCGCAAACTCTCCCGTGCGCCCCAGCCGAAGCGCCACGAGCACGACGACCGCCACCCCGATCACCGAGCGATAGAGCATGATCTCGAAGGTATCGAGCTCGGCGGACACCGCCCGCCCCGCCACCGCCATGGAGGTGAAGGAAACGATCGCCCCCAGCATCCAGACGGCGGCAAGCGCGATCCGCCGCGGATCGCCGGCGGTCGCGAGGCCTGCGCTTTCGGAGGGCGCGAGCTGCCTCACTCCCATTCGATCGTCCCCGGCGGCTTCGAGGTGATGTCGTAGGTGACGCGGTTGATGCCCCTGACCTCGCCGACGATGCGGTTCGCCGTCTCGGAGAGGAACTCATGGCTGAAGGGGTAGTAGTCGGCCGTCATCCCGTCCACCGAAGTGACGGCCCTGAGCGCGCAGGCATAGTCATAGGTGCGCGCGTCTCCCATCACCCCTACCGTACGCACCGGCAGGATCACGGCAAAGGCCTGCCAGATCTCGTCATAGAGACCGTGGCGGCGGATCTGGTCGATGAAGACGGCATCCGCCCGGCGCAGGATCTCGAGCTTCTCGCGGGTGATCTCGCCGGGGCAGCGGATGGCAAGGCCGGGCCCGGGGAAAGGGTGGCGGCCGATGAAGCGCTCGGGCAATCCCAGCTCGCGGCCGAGCTCGCGCACCTCGTCCTTGAACAGTTCGCGCAAGGGCTCCACGAGCTTGAGCCCCATCTTCTCGGGCAGCCCGCCCACATTGTGATGCGACTTGATGGTGACCGATGGCCCGCCGGTCACGGAGACCGATTCGATGACGTCCGGATAGAGTGTGCCTTGGGCGAGAAACTCCGCGCCCCCCGCCTCGGCGGCATGTTTCTGGAAGACGTCGATGAAGAGCCGCCCGATCGTCTTGCGCTTCTCCTCGGGGTCGGAGACGCCCTCGAGCGCGCTCAGGAAGAGCTCCGACTCGTCGGCGTGGATGAGGGGGATGTTGTAGTGGTCGCGGAACATGGTCACGACCTCCTCCGCCTCGCCAAGGCGCAACAGCCCGTGATCGACGAAGACGCAGGTGAGGCGATCGCCGATCGCCTCGTGGATCAGCACCGCGGCGACCGACGAGTCCACCCCGCCCGAGAGCCCGCAGATGACCCGGCCGTGCGGGCCGACCTGCTCGCGGATCCTGCGGATGGCCTCCTCCTTGTAGGCGCCCATCGTCCAGTCGCCGGTGAAGCCGGCGATTCGGGTGAAGTTGCGCAGAAGGCGCGCACCGTTCGGGGTGTGGTGCACCTCGGGGTGAAACTGCACGGCATAGAAATGGCGCCTGGGATCGGCGACGATGGCATAAGGGGCGCCGGGCGAGGTGCCATAGACCTCGAAACCCGGGGCAAGCGCGGTGACGCGGTCGCCGTGGCTCATCCACACCTCTTCGCGGCCGTTCTCGAACAGCCCCTCGAAGATCGGCTCGTCGCGGTGGTTGCCCACGGGCTCGACGAAGGCGCGCCCGAACTCGGCCTTGTGGCCCGATTCCACGTGTCCGCCGAGCTGGACCATCATCACCTGCTGGCCGTAGCAGATGCCGAGGATCGGCACGCCCATCTCGAAAAGCTCCTGCGGCGCGCGCGGGCTGCCCGGCTCGGTGACGCTTGCCGGCCCGCCCGAGAGGATCACCGCCTGGGGGGCGAATTCCTTGAGAAAGGCGGCATCCACCTTCTGGTAGGGGTGGATCTCGCAGTAGACGTGAGCTTCACGGAGCCGCCGCGCGATGAGCTGCGTGACCTGGCTGCCGAAGTCGATGATGAGAAGGCGCTGATGGGTGCTCATGCACCCCGCCTTTAGGGGGCTTCGCCGCGGCTGGCAAGCGTGTCCGCCCGCTCCCTTGCTTGGGAACCGCATGCACGGGCTCCGCCTCCTTCGCGGGGTTCGGTCGGGGCTGCCCGAAAGAACGCCGGAAACCCTGGCGAGGCGGTCCGGCAGAAACGGGAGAGCTCGGCAGAGGGAGAGGATGAAACACCCGCCGTGCGCGCTCGCGGCGGGGTCGTCAGGCTTGCCGTCATCGGTGCTTCCGCCTGCGGCTCGGGGGCGGGATCGCGCGGTCCTTTCACGGAAAAGCAGGCGCAACCCCTTCGGTTTCGGAAATGCTTCGGGGTACGGGGCAGAGCCGCGGCGGCGCCGCGCATGTCGCAATCGCGCCATATCCGCCGCAATCCGTGCGTTGTGCGGCCGGTGCTTGCTTTATGACGGCCGTCGGAAATGGCCGGGAGGCACGAGACGATGAGTGAACAGGCAGCACGGCGGCGGGCGCGTTCGGGGGGCGGAGCGGCACGGCGGGCGATGCGGAGCGCGCGCGGCGTCGAGACCGCGCCGGTCATCACCCGGCGCATTCCCGATCTGGAGATTCTCGATGAGGAGGCGCTCGAGATCATCGAGGCCAATGCCGAGACGGTGCTCGAGGAGATCGGCGTTGCCTTCGTCGACAATCCAGGCGCGCTGGCGCGCTGGCGCGAGGCGGGGGCGGATGTGCGCGGCGAGAGGGTGCACATCCCGCGGGGGCTGGCGCGCAAGCTGTGCGCCACGGCGCCTTCGAGCTTCACGCAGCATGCCCGAAACCCGGCGCGGTCGGTGGAGATCGGCGGGCGCAACCTCGTTCTCGCGCCGGTCTACGGCCCGCCCTTCGTGCGCGATCTCGCCGGCGGGCGGCGCTATGCAACGCTCGAGGACTTCCGCAACTTCGTGAAGCTCGGGCAGATGTCGCGCTGGCTGCACCACTCGGGCGGCACCCTCTGCGAGCCCACCGACGTGCCGGTGAGCAAGCGCCATCTCGACATGCTGCTGGCGCACATGACGCTTTCGGACAAGCCTTTCATGGGGTCGGTCACCGAGCCCGATCGCGCCCGCGACTCGGTGGCGATGGCCGAGATACTGTTCGGTCGCGAATTCGTCGCCGAGAACCCGGTGATGGTGTCTCTCATCAACATCAACTCGCCGCTCACCTTCGACTCGACCATGATGGGCGCGCTCGAGGTCTATGCCGCGGCGGGCCAGGGCTGCATCATCTCCCCCTTCATCGTCGGCGGGGCGATGGCACCGGTGTCGGTGGCCGGAACCCTGACGCAGGTGCTGGCCGAGGTGCTCGCGGGCGTGGCCTATTCCCAGCTTGTCCGCCCTGGCGCGCCGGTGATCTTCGGCGCCTTCGTCACCTCGATCGACATGAATTCCGGCGCGCCCACCTTCGGCACGCCCGAGGCGGCGCAGATCACCTATGGCGCGGGCCAGCTCGCCAGGCGGCTCGGCTTGCCCTACCGCTCGGCCGGGGCGTTCACCGGGTCGAAGCTGCCCGACGCGCAGGCCGGTTACGAGAGCGCCAATTCGCTGAACGCCGGGCTTCTGGCCGGGGTCAATTTCATGCTGCACGCCTGCGGCTGGCTCGAGGGCGGGCTTGTGGCGTCATACGAGAAATTCGTCATGGATGCCGATCAGCTCGGCGTTCTTCACCGCCTTGCCGCCGGCGTGGCCGTGGACGAGGCGGCACAGGCGATGGACGCGATCCGCGAGGTTGGCCCGGGGGGGCACTATCTTGGCTGCGCGCACACCCAGGCTCATTTCAAGGAGGCTTTCTGGCGCTCGGAGCTTCTCGACTACAAGCCCTTCGAGACCTGGGCAGAGGAGGGCGCGCGCGACACACAGGCCCTTGCCGCCGCGCGGGTTGCGAAGCTGCTGGCCGAGTACGAGCGCCCCGCGATCGATCCGGGAATCGAGGAGGCGCTCAAGGACTTCGTCGCCCGCCGCAAGGCAGAGCTGCCCGACGCCTTTGCGTAAGGCCCGGTTTGCGCGTGGCCCGGTTCGCGCGAGGTTCGGGGCGATGCCGGCGGGGCCTCAGGCCGGTGCGCCCCCGGAGTCGCCGACCGCGAGCCTCAGCTCTCCCAGCAGCGCCGTCAGGATCTCAACGTGCCGCGCGACCGAGTATTCCGCGCGGCGCGCAAGCCGCGTGCGCTCGAGCTCGGCTTCGGCGGCGATGAGTTCGGGAAGCGCCTGATCCGGCGAGGGAAGGCTGGTGCGCCCGAGCGCGCGGGCGAGGTCGCGGGCGCGGTTGTATTCGGCCATTCCATGACGGGCGGCGGTGATGAGCAGCCGCGGGCGCCGCAGCGAAGCGAGGGTTTCGGCGATCTTCGACATCTCGTGCCTCCGTTCCATTGGATGGGGGCAGACTGACTCGCCTTTTGCGCCCGTTGCGGGCCCGGCGGTAACGGCGTTCGGTGGGTAACCAGATCGTTTACGGATTTGCTTCAATCCTCGGCAATGCGGGGATCGTTAACTTTCGCGCAACAAATACAACCATAGGTTGCTGATGGCAGGTTGGGCATGTCCGCATTCGGCGATCGCCGAGTACGGCATCGCTCACTGGGCAGCCTCCGCGGAGTTCAGGCATGAAGCGACTGGAACAGCATGGGGCGGGGCAGGGCCGGTTTCCAGCCTGGTTGGGAGAGCCGGCGCGTGCCTATCTCGACCATGTTGCGGCCGGACGCAGCCTGCGGGCAGTTGCGCGGGAGCGTGCGGTGCATCCCTCGACCGTCCTGCGCCAGGTGCGGCGGATCGAGGCGCGGCGCGACGATCCGCTGGTGGACGAGGCGCTAGAGGTGCTGTGTGCTGCAATCCCCGCCGATGACAGTCACGACTGCGCAAGGGACAAGCTGCCAATGAATGCCATTTCACCGAAGGACGAGGCCCTGCCGGGCGACGAGGAACTTCAGGCGGAGGCCCGGCGCGTGCTGCGTCGCCTCGCCGAACCGGGGGCCTGCCTTGCCCTCGCCCAGGGGCTCGAGAAGGCCGTTGTGGTGCGCGAGACCGAAGACGGCCGCTCGGTGCGCACCGCGGTGATCGACCGCAAGGTGGCGCGTGCCTTCGCGCTGAAGGACTGGATCGCCTGTACCGGGCAGGGCCGGGTGACGCGCTACCGCATCACCGAGGCGGGCCGGGCGGCGCTGCGGCGCACGGTGGCCGAGGAGAGCGCCCAGAGGCAGGGCTTTGCCGAAGCCCCCATGCCCTTCGCCGCCCAGCATGGGGAGTGGCAGGCGCGCCAGATCGACGGCCCGGACGGGCGCCGGCGCCGGGTGCGCTACAATGCCGCCGAATCGCCGCTGGCGGTGCTCGCGCGCCGGCGCGACAGGCAGGGCAGGCCGTTTCTTGACGCCGCTCTCGTTGCGGCGGGCGAGCGGCTGAGGGAGGATTTCGAGCTCGCCCAGATGGGCCCCCGCGTGACTCAGAACTGGGAGCGGTTCCTGACCGGGGGCGATCGCGGCGGATTCAACCCCGGCGGGATGATCGGCTCGGGGCCGGAGGCGGCGCGGGCGCGGGTGATGGCGGCGCTCAAGGAGCTTGGCCCCGGTCTTGGCGATGTGGCGCTGAGATGCTGCTGCTTTCTCGAGGGGCTCGAGCAGGCCGAAAGGCGCATGGGCTGGTCGGCGCGCTCGGGCAAGATCGTGCTGAGAATCGCGCTGCAGCGGCTCAAGCGCCACTATGAGTCGCTCGGCGAGGCGGCCGATCTGATCGGTTGAGGCGGTCTCAGGCGAATCCGGCCACCAGGGCGCCCGCGGCGTAGGCGACGGCGGCGCAGACCGTGCCGACAAGCACGGTCTCGCCGACCGAGCGCAGCGGGCTCTCCCGCGTGGCCCACCAGCGCATGAGCCCGAGGAGCATGAGCGCGGCAAGCGTGGCTGCCATGGAGACGGGCAGAGCCGCATGCGCCTCGAGCGGCAGCATCCACGGGATCAGCGGAATGAGCCCGAAAGAGATGAAGGCAAAGAAGGTGGACAGCCCGTCCCATACCGGGTTGACGCTGCGGGGGTCGGTCATCTCGAATTCGTAGGCCATCATCAGGTCGGCGACGAATTCCGGTGAGCGGAGGAGAAGCCCGGCCGCCTGCCGTGCATCCTCACGCGACAGTCCCCGTTCGCGCAGAATCTGCTCGAGCTCGGCGCGTTCGGCGGCCGGAGATCGGGCAAGCTCGCGCCGCTCGCGGGCGTGCTGGGCGCGGTAGAGATCGCGTTGCGATCGGCCCGAGAGAAACTCGCTCAGCCCCATCGACACGCCGTCGGCGAAGAGATTGGCAAAGCCGAAGACCAGCACCGCCAGCGCGCCGAACTCCGCCACCCCCTCGGAGGCGGCGCCGGCAAACCCTGCCACCACGGCAAAGGTGGTGACGATGCCGTCATTTCCTCCATAGACGATCTGCTTGAGGAATTCGCGCAGCGGCGTGAGCTGGTGCGCCTCGCGGCGGTGCCTCGGCCAGTTGATCGGCATGGGTGCCCTCCGTTGGCACGAGGCTGCCCCGCGACCGCGCCGGGCGCAAGCGCGGGACAAGGTGCAAACGAACTCATGAAATGAAAAATGCAGGCTTCTGTTGCCAGGTGCCTGCGGACCCCGCCTTGTCTTGCTAGAGACAAGGACTTCAATTTCGGTCTTCGCACCGCTTACGCGGCGAGAGCGACCGGAGCACGATTGTCGTTGGCAATTGTGCGTTGTGGACCGATAACGGTGGTACCTCACCGGGGCAAAGCCACGCCTTTACACGTTCGTCGATCCTGTTTCGGCCCCATGTTCCTCCAACGAAGGTTTCTGGTGGAGCCGCCGGGTACCGCCCCCGGGTCCGATCCGCTTATTACGCGCGCGTTTATGCCCATAGTCCCTTGCGGGACAGTGTGAATATCGGCTTGAAGCGGCGCGATTTCAAGCCCCTTCGGTGTGCCTGTTGACCCGCCGCGCGGCACGCGCGGCCATGACGTCGGCGCCAAGTTCGGCGGTGTAGGCCGCGAGATCGGCAAGGCCCCGGTCCGCCTCGGCGGCATCGCGCGCCTCGATGGCATCCGCGATGCGCCCGTGCAGCGCCCAGATGCGCTCGCGGGAGCGGGCGGTGAAGGTGATCATGTTCATCAAGGGCTGCATCGCCTCGACGGCCCCGGCGAGCTGATAGCTCAGGATCGGGTTGCCCGCCGCATCCACGAGCGCGCGGTGAAAGGCCACGTCGGAGGCGCAGAAGGCTTCGTCCGACAGGCCTGCGGTGGACTGGCGGGCGATCTCTGCGCGCATCGCGGCCAGATGGTCGGCGCTGCGGCGCGCGGCGGCAAGCGGCACGCAGGCGCGCTCCAGCGCATAGCGCGCCTCGCAGGCGGTGGCGAAATCGACCCCGTTCATGCTCAGAAGCAGCGTCGAGGTGGTGATGAGCTGCTCGCGCGCCTGCGCATAGCTCTGACGGGCAACAAAGGCGCCGCCGGACGCACCGCGCTGGGTGCGGATGAGGCTTTGCGCGGCGAGCCGTTTCAGCGCCTCGCGCACGGTCGGGCGGGAGACGCCGAAGCTTTCGGCGAGTTCGGCTTCGCTCGGCAGGCGCTCGTCCACCTTCAGCGAGCCGTCCATGATCGCGGCGCGGATCGCACGCGCGATCTGGGCGGAGAGTTCTTCGGGGCTGTCCGGGTCGATTTTCATTTGTCAGACAATTAAAAGTCTGACAATTAAAACGCAAGCGCCGAATCGCCGGCATGAGGGGGCCGGCGCAGGGAGTGGCGGAATGATCGCAAGCCGGATCAGGGCGATGGGCTCGGTGCAGTGGATCGCGCTTTTCGCGCTGATCCTCGCCGCCTGGGGCGCGCTCTACGCCATGGCGCTGCCGGCCGATCTGCGGGCGGCGAGCCGGCTTTATGGAGCCGATTTTCTTGGCTCGCTGTGCAATGTGGCGCCGGGGGCGGCGGGCTGGCCGGTGCTGTTTGCCATGTGGGCGCTCATGGCCGGGGCAATGATGGCGCCCACCGCCTTGCCTGCCTTCGCCACCTACGAAGACCTCGGCCATGCCGGGGCGCGGGCGCGCCTCGCTCCGCTCGTCGCGGGATACCTCGCCGTCTGGCTCGGTTTCGCGGCGGCGGCGGCCGGGGCGCAAGTCGCCCTTGCCGGGGAAGGGCTTGTCGATGCGCTCGGCCAAAGCCGCTCGGCGCTCTTCTCGGGCGCGCTCCTGATCGGCGCGGGAGCCTACCAGTTCTCCGCCGTCAAGGCGGCATGCCTCGCGAGGTGCCGCCATCCGCTCACCTTCTTCATGGCGCACTGGGACGAGGGGCCGTGGCGCAACGGGTTGAGGCTCGGCCTTGTCTGCCTTGGCTGTTGCTGGGCGCTGATGGCGCTTGCCTTCGTGGGCGGCACCATGAACCTCGCCTTCATGGGGCTCGCGACGGTGCTGATGGCCTTGGAGAAGCTCTCGCGCCTTGGCCGTTTCGTCAGCGCGCCCCTCGGCGTCATCCTCATCCTCGCGGGGCTCGGCCTCGCGGCGAGCACGATCATCTGAAAGGGAGGCCCCGGATGGCCAGCGACAAGATCAAGACCGCCGCCCCGATCGACAGCCGCCATCCGGCGGCCGAACGCTCCGATCACGGGCTGACGCCCTGGCGGATGAAGGGCGAGCTGGTGCTCAACTGCAACTGCACCGTCTTCTGCCCCTGCGTGATCTCGCTCGGAAAGCACCCGCCCACCGAGGGCTATTGCCAGACCTGGGGCGGCATCCGCATCGACGAGGGTCACTACGGCGGCGAGGATCTTTCCGGCCTCAACCTCGGGCTTCTGATCGAGATTCCGGGGCTGATGGCGCGCGGCAACTGGAAGGCGGCGGTGTTCATCGACGAGCGCGCCAGCGACCGCGCCTATAACGGGCTCGTGCAGATCATGTCGGGCAAGGCGAAGGGGACGACCGGTCTTTTCAGCGTGCTCGTGAGCGAATTTCTCGGCGCCGAGCGCGCGCCGGTGAGCTATGTCACGGAGGGCGACACGCGCCACATCACCGTGGGCAAGAAGATCCAGGGCGCGGTGCATCCGGTGCGCGGGGCCGATCCCGACCGCGACATCGTCGTCACCAACACACAGTACTGGATGGGGCCCGACATCACCGTCGCCACCGCCTCCAAGGGCAAGGTGCGCGCCTTCGGCCGGGTGTGGGATTTCGACGGGCGCTCCGCCGAGATCTGCCAGATCGACTGGAAGGGACCGGGCCGATGAACGCCGTGGCGGGCGGGGACGCCACCGGCGGCGGGGGCCAGGCATCGGGCGTCTGGGGCACGGCGGGCCCGGGCAATCCGGCCGCCGGCCCGGTGATGAAATATTTCGCCCCCACCGCCCGCATCCGCCGCACCCCGTTCACCGAGGGCGTGGAGGCGGCCGGCGTCAGCGTCTACACGTCATACAATCACATGCTGCTGCCCGCGGCCTTCGCTGGGCTGGTGGAGGACTACCGGCATCTCAAGCGCGCGGTGCAGATCTGGGACGTGGCCTGCGAGCGGCAGGTGGAGGTGGCGGGGCCTGATGCCGCGCGGCTGATGCAGATGCTCACGCCCCGCGATCTCAGCCGCGCCACACCCGGCCGCTGCCTCTATGTGCCGGTGACGGACGAGCGCGGACGCATGCTCAACGATCCCGTCGCCCTGAAGCTCGCCGAGGACCGCTGGTGGATTTCCATCGCCGACAGCGACCTTCTCTACTGGGTAAAGGGGGTGGCCTTCGGGCTCGGGCTCGAGGTGGAGGTGTCCGAGCCCGATGTCTCGCCGCTCGCCGTGCAGGGGCCGCGGGCGGATGCGCTGATGGCGCGCGTCTTCGGCGAGGAGGTGACGCAGCTGCGCTTCTTCCGCTACGGCTGGTTCGAGTTCGAGGGCCATCCGCTCGTCATCGCCCGCTCGGGCTATTCGAAACAGGGCGGCTTCGAGATCTATGTGACGCCGGGCGACATCGGCATGGATCTGTGGCGCGCGCTGATGGAAGCGGGGGACGATCTCGAGGTGCGCGCCGGCGGACCGAACCTCATCGAGCGGATCGAGGGCGGGCTTCTGAGCTATGGCGCGGACATGACGCTTGCCAACACGCCCCATGAATGCGGGCTCGGGCAGTATTGCGACGGGGCGCATCTGCCCGGCGTGATCGGCGGCGCGGCAATCTTGGCCGAGGCCGAGCGGGGGCCGGCGAGGCAGATTCGCGCCATCGAGATCGCTTGCTCGGCGCTGCCGCCGCTCGAGGCGCCCTGGCCGCTGATGGACGGCGGCCAGCGGGTGGGGCAGGTGACCTCGGCCGCCTTCTCGCCCGACCACGGGGTGGGCGTGGCGATCGGCATGGTCGAGCGCACGCACTGGGCACCGGGCACCGAGCTTGTGGTCGAAACCCACGGTCCCGCCCTGCCGGCGACGGTGCGGGCGAGCTTCTGGTCCTGAGCCGCCTCCGGCGGGGGTATTTGGGCCAGGATGATTGGAACAGGGCGGGGCAGGGCGCCCCGCCGCAGGACAGGAGAGTGAGGGATGTTCAAGGCGCTGGTCGTCGAGAAGGATGATGAGGGCAATGTCCACGCGGCGGTGAAGGAGCTTGACGAAAGCGCGCTTCCCGAGGGCGACGTGACGGTGGCGGTGGAGTATTCCACGGTCAACTACAAGGACGGGCTGTGCATGTCGCCGGGCGGCGGGGGGCTGGTGAAGTCCTACCCGCATGTGCCGGGGATCGACTTTGCCGGCACGGTCGAGGCGTCAAGCGACCCGCGCTACAAGCCCGGCGACAAGGTGATCCTGACCGGCTGGCGCGTGGGCGAGATCTGGTGGGGCGGCTATGCGCAGAAGGCGCGGGTGAAGGCCGACTGGCTGGTGCCGCTGCCCGACGGGCTGACCACGCGCCAGGCGATGGCGGTGGGCACCGCGGGCTTCACGGCGATGCTTGCGGTGATTGCGCTCGAGGATCATGGGCTGAAGCCCGGGAACGGGCCGGTGCTGGTGACCGGTGCGGCGGGCGGCGTGGGCTCGGTGGCGACGGCCATTCTCGCCAATCTCGGCCATGAGGTGGCGGCGGTCACCGGCCGGCCCGAGGCCGAGGAGTATCTTCGCGGGCTTGGTGCCTCGCAGATCGTGCCGCGGGCGGAGCTCTCCGAACCCTCGAAGAAGCCGCTCGAGCGGGAGACCTGGGCGGGCTGTGTGGATGCCGTGGGCGGGGTGATGCTCGCGCGGGTGCTCGCGCAGCTCAAATACGGCTGCTCGGCCGCGGCCGTGGGTCTTGCCGGCGGCGCGAAGCTCGAGACGACCGTGATTCCCTTCCTCCTGCGCGGCGTGAACCTGCTTGGCATCGACAGCGTGATGCGCCCCTATGAAGACCGGGTGCGCGCCTGGGAGCGGATTGCGCGCGATCTGCCGATGGACAAGCTCGAGGCCATGGTCCAGCCTGCGAAGCTGGAGGATCTGCCCGAGCTTGGCGCGAAGATCCTCAAGGGGCAGGTCAGGGGCCGCGTCGTGGTGGATGTCAACGCCTGAGCATCACTCGCTGCGCCACCGTGTGGCGCTTGCGCTCGATCCGGAGTTGCGCCGGCGGCAGGGTCTGTCGCCGGCCAATCGCGTGATTCTCGGCCTCATCCTTCTGTCGGTGGTGAGCGGGGTTCTGGGTACCGAGCCGCTCGTGACACAGGGGCGCGAGAGGCTGTTCTTCGCGATCGAGGCTGTGCTGCTTGTCGCCTTCACGGTGGAGTATCTCGCCCGGCTGTGGGTGGCGCCCGAGGCGCGCGGGCACCCATCGCGGCTGCGCTGGATGCTGCGGTTCGATTCGCTTCTGGATCTGGCCGTGATCCTGTCGATGCTTCTGCCCTTTCTTGGTGCCGAGAGCGCGCTGTTGCGGCTGTTGCGCGCTTTCCGCCTTGTGCAGCTCGCGCGCCTGGGGCGCTACTCGCGGGCGCTGTCGCTGGTGGGCGAGACGCTGCGCGAGCGGCGGGCGGAACTCGTGATCAGCCTTGCCGTGACCTTGGGACTGATGCTTCTTTCCTCCACGCTGCTCTTCATCTTCGAGGGGCCGCACCAGCCCGAGGCCTTCGGCTCCATCCCGCGGGCAATGTGGTGGGCGGTGGCAACGCTGACCACGGTTGGCTATGGCGACGTGGTGCCGCTGACCGCGCTGGGCAAGTTCTTCGCCGCGCTCACGGCCCTCACTGGCGTTGCCGTGATCGCCCTGCCCACCGGCATTGTCGCCGGTGCCTTCGCCGAGGCGATGGAGCGGCATCGCAAATAGAGGCTTGAAGGCGTGCGAGCGGCGGTGTTGAGTGCGCGCCATGCAGCTTGACATCGATTTCGTCCGCCAGCAGTTCCCGGCCTTCTCCGAGCCATCGCTGAAGGGGTGTGCCTTCTTCGAGAATGCCGGCGGCTCCTATGCCTGTGGTCAGGTGATCGACCGGCTCACCCGTTTCTACCGGGAGCGCAAGGTGCAGCCCTACGCTCCCTATCGGGCGAGCCGGCTGGCGGGCGAGGAGATGGATGAGGCGCGGCGCCGTCTGGCAGCGCTCCTTAACGTCGAGGAGGAAGAGCTGAGCTTCGGCCCCTCGACGAGCCAGAACACCTATGTGCTGGCGCAGGCCTTCCGGCAGGTGATGCGGCGGGGTGAGGCGATCGTCGTCACCGATCAGGATCACGAGGCCAATTCCGGCCCCTGGCGGCGGCTCGAGGCCGAGGGCATCGAGATCCGCGAATGGAAGATGGACCCGGAGACGGGCCATCTCGACCCGGCCGCTCTGGCATCGCTGCTCGACGGCAAGGTGCGACTCGTCTGCTTTCCGCACTGCTCCAACATCGTGGGAGAAATCAACGACGTGGCGGCCATCGTTCAGATGGTGCACGAGGCCGGGGCGGCGGCCTGTGTTGACGGGGTGAGCTATGCGCCCCACGGCCTTCCCGATCTCGGGGCGCTCGGAGCGGACATCTATCTTTTCTCCACCTACAAGACCTACGGCCCCCATCAGGGGGTGATGGTCATCCGCCGCGCGCTGTCCGAGGCGCTGCCGCCGCAGGGACATTTCTTCAACGACCGCCCGCTCTACAAGCGCTTCACCCCGGCCGGCCCCGACCACGCGCAGGTCGCCGCCTGCGCGGGGATCGCCGACTACCTCGATGCGCTCCATGCCCGCCACTTTGGCGCCAACCCCGACCCCGCGGCACGGGCACGCGCGGTGGCTGGGCTGATGCGCGCGCACGAGACTCGGCTTCTCCAGCCGCTTCTCGACTGGGCGCGCGGGCGCGGGGATCTGCGCCTGCTCGGCCCCGCCGAGGCGGCCGTGCGCGCGCCGACGGTGGCGCTCGAACTCGACCGCCCGGGCGAAAAGGTGGCGGCCGAGCTTGCCGCGCACGGCATCATGGCCGGCGGCGGGGACTTCTACGCGGTGCGCGCGCTCAAGGCGCTCGGCATCGCGCCAGAGAAGGGCGTGCTGCGCCTCTCCTTCGTGCACTACACCACAGAGGAGGAGGTGGCGCGGCTCATCCGTGCGCTCGATCTCGTGCTGTGAGCGGTCCGGCCAAAGGCAACATCACCCTGGTGAAAATACCCATCGGCTCTACCCTGTGGCCCTTTCGCGCCGCCCGGCGGGCCGGAATGCGCCGAAGGCTTGCCTGACCGGCCGGCGCGGCGGATCATGGCGGCGCAACCGCTCACCGGCCGGAGCCCGCCCATGCCCACAGCCGCCAAGCTCGTCGCCGCGCTCGCCTTCGCCGCCATCGGCTATCTTGCCGCCGCGCGTGCCGTCGCCACCCTGCCGGAGAATGCCGAGGTGGGGCTCTTGCGCGAGATCATCGCCGCCTTCGGCCTGCTGCTCGGCTGGAAGCTGCTCGGCCCGGCGGCCGAGAGCCGGCTCACCGTGTCACTGGCCGCGGGGCTGACCACCGCGGTGGCGTTGGCCGTGGTCGGCGTGTTCTTCGTCGCCGTCTACCAGATGCTCGTCAAGTCGATGCACAACTTCTACAAGGGGCCGATGCAGGCGCTCGAGAGCGTCTTTGACCTTGCGTGGGAGAGGGGGCAGGTGCTGACCGATCCGGTGATTCTGGTCATTCTCCTCGGCGGCGGGCTCGTCGCCGGCGCGCTCGCCCGGGGCGCGGCAAGGCTCTGGCGCTGAGCCCGCCGGATGGCAACCTTTTTCCTGCTCCCGCCGCTCGACTGCGCCGAGCTTCTGGCCTGCGTGGCCGGGCACGCGCCGCGCGCGCGCCGGGTGCGCCTGCCGGGACACCGCGCGCTCTGGCCACGGGGGCTGGCGGCCGCGGTGCCGGTTCCGGCGGGCAATCAGGACGCGGAGGGCATCGTGATCGAGGCGCTCTCCGCCACCGAGCGGGAGCGGCTCGCGTTCTGGCACCGTGCACAGGGCCTTGTGCCGGTGGCGCTCGAACTCGAGGACGGTCGCGCCGCCAGCGGTTGGGGCCTGCGGGAGCCGCCCGACGAGACCTCGCTGCCGCTGCCTGCCGATCTCGTCCGCGCCGTGGCCGAGGAGGTGATGGGGCTCTTCGGTCGCGCCGATGCCGCCGCGCTGCGGCGACGGTGGCCGATGCTCGCCGCGCGCGGCGCCTCGCGCTGGCGCGCGCGCAGCACGTGCGTCCAAGGTGGCGAGTCGGCGGCCGATGGCGTCGAGACCATCCGGCGCGAACGCCCCTGGGACGGCTTCTTCGCGGTGGAGACGCGGCGGTTGCGCCATCGGCTCTTCGCCGGGGGCATGAGCGCCGAGGTCGAGCGCGCGGGTTTCGTGATGGCCGATGCGGTCACGGTCCTGCCCTATGATCCGGCGCGCGACCGCGTGCTCGTCATCGAACAGTTCCGTTTCGGCCCTCTGCTGCGCGAGGATCCGGCTCCCTGGATGCTCGAGCCCGTCGCCGGGCGGATCGATCTGGGCGAGACGCCGGAGGAGACGGCGCGGCGCGAGGCCATGGAGGAGGCCGGGGTGGAGCTTGGCGCGCTTCACCCGATCGGCAGCTATTACCCGACGCCGGGGGCGGTGTCGGAATACCTGTGGTCCTTCATCGGCATCGCCGAGCTTCCCGATGGTGCCGCCGGAATCCGGGGGCTGGCCAGCGAGCACGAGGACATCCGCGGCCGGCTCGTCTCCTTTCCCGAGCTGGAGGCGATGCTTGTGGCGGGGCAGCTGCGCAACGGACCGATGCTGCTCTCGGCGCTGTGGCTTGCACGCCACCGCGCGCGCCTGCGCGCCGGGACTTCCGGCGCTTGAGTTCATGTTGCACGCACCCTAGGAATGGCTGGCACGGCTGCCGCCGGAGATGGCAGGAACAGGCAGAAAGGACGCCCGATGACCGTCTACAAGGATCTTCCCGAAGCGGTCGGCCACACGCCGCTTATCCGCCTCAGAGGCCCGAGCGAGGCGACGGGCTGCGAGATCTGGGGCAAGGCGGAGTTTCTCAATCCCGGCCAGTCGGTCAAGGACCGGGCCGCGCTCTACATGATCCGCGACGCGGTGGCGCGCGGCGCGCTGCGCCCCGGCGGGACCATCGTCGAGGGCACGGCGGGCAACACCGGCATCGGGCTGGCGCTCGTCGGCGCGGCGATGGGCTTTCGCTGCGTGATCGTGATTCCCGAAACCCAGAGCCGCGAAAAGAAGGACATGCTGCGCCTCGCCGGAGCCGAGCTCGTCGAGGTTCCCGCCGTGCCCTACCGCAATCCGAACAACTACGTGCGCTACTCCGAGCGCCTCGCCGAGCGGCTCGCGCAAACCGAACCCAATGGCGCGGTATGGGCCAACCAGTTCGACAATGTCGCCAACCGCCAGGCCCATGCCGAGACCACCGGCCCGGAGATCTGGGAACAGCTCGGGGGCAGGGTGGATGGCTTCATCTGCGCCGTCGGGTCGGGCGGGACGATCGCCGGCGTCGCGATGGCGCTCCAGCCCAAGGGCGTGAAGATCGGACTTGCCGACCCCGAGGGCTCGGCGCTCTACAGCTACTACACCACCGGCGAGCTGAAGGCGGAGGGGAGCTCGATCACGGAGGGCATCGGGCAGGGACGGATCACCGCCAATCTGGAGGGCTTCCGCCCGGACTTTGCCTGCCGCGTGCCGGATGCCGAGGCCCTGCCGATCCTCTATGACCTGCTTGAGCACGAGGGCCTGTGTCTGGGGGGCTCGTCGGGCATCAACGTGGCCGGCGCCATGCGCATGGCCCGTGAGATGGGGCCGGGCCATGTCATCGTGACCGTGCTGTGCGACTACGGCACGCGCTATCAGTCGAAACTCTACAACCCGGCGTTCCTGCGCGAGAAGAGCCTGCCCGTGCCACCCTGGCTCGAGCGCGCGCCGCGCCAGCTGCCCGACGTGTTCGTGGAGGCGTGAGCATGGCTTGTTGGGCCACGGGGCGCGCGCTGCGAAGGCTGGTCCTTGCGCTCGTGCTGCTCCTTGCCGCGAGCGTGCCGGGGCAGGGGCCGGGCGCGTTCTCCGGCGCGGTCGCGCTGGCGCAGACCCAGACGGGCGAGCTGCCCGACTATGAGGCATGGGAGCGCGTGGCCAGCCGCGCCGAGGATGCGGTGCGCAGCGCCGGCGCCTCGGATCGGGCCTATGAGGAGCTCCGGGCCGAACTCGTGACGTGGCGCGCGCGTTTCGAGGCGGCGCAGAAGTTCAATGCCGACCGCATCGAGACCGTCGAGCGTCAGCTGGCCGCGCTCGGCCCGCCGCCGGCCGAAGGGGAGAGCGAGCCTGAGGACGTCGCCGCGCGACGGGCCGAACTTCAGCGCCAGCTCGAGGAGCTGAAGGCGCCGGTGCGCCGCGCCGAGGAGGCATTTCAGCGCGCCGAGGGGCTGATCCGCGAGATCGACAAGCTTCTCGCGGCGCGCCGGGCCGAGAAGCTGCTGACCCGCAGCGTCTCGCCGCTCAATCCGGTCAACTGGCCTCCCGCGCTGCTGCGTCTGCAACGCTCCTGGGTGGCGCTGCAGGGCGAGGTTGCCAGCAACTGGAAGCGTCTTTCGGCATCCGGGCAGCTTGGCGAGGATCTCCCGCTGCGGCTTGGGGTCTTCCTCGTGGCCCTTGCCTTGCTGCTCCGGGGGCGCAAATGGGCTGGTCGGCTGGCGGCGCGATGGCAGGAGCGCTTTGACAACGACTTGCCGGCGCTGGTTGCCTCGTTCGGTGAGGTGGCGCTGCCCACCGCCGGCGTCTATGCGATCGTGCGGCTTTTGAACGACACCGGCCTGCCGGGGCTCAGGCTGGGCGCCATTCTCGAGGCCGCGCCGATCCTGGTTCTGGCGATCACGCTTGCGCTGTGGGTGGCCGAAAGGGTCTTTCCCAGCGCGCTGCCCTCGCCGATCCTGCCGAAGATGCAGGCCTCCAGTCGGCTGCGCGCGCGGCAGCTCGCCACCCTCGCCGCGCTGGTCTTCGGTCTGCACTCGGCGCTGGTGTCCCTGGCCGAGGCGGTGGACTACGACCTCGAAATCGTGGCGGTGGCCTATTTCCCCGGCATCGTGCTCGAGGGGGCGCTCCTGTTCCTTCTGGGGCGGCTGATGGCGCGGGAGGCGCAGCACAACGATCCGGGATTCCAGACCTCCGCGATTCTCATCGTCGCCCGGGCGCTCATGGCGGTCGGCCTCTTCGCGCCGCTCGCCGCCGCCGCCGGGTACACCAACCTCGCGCTGCGCTCGCTGTTTCCGGCCGGAGAGAGCCTGCTGCTCCTCGGGATTCTGGCGATCTTCCACAACATTTCGCTGGAGTTTTACCGGCTGATCGCCCGTGTGGACCGGGCCCAGGCGCAGAATTCCCTCGTCCCGATCATCTTCACCTCGCTCGCCGTGCTGGGCTCGCTTCCGGTGTTCGCGCTGATCTGGGGCACCCGCCCGGCGACGCTGGCCGAATACTGGATGCGGCTGCGCACGGGCTTCCAGATCGGGGAGACGCGCATCCAGCCCGGCGATTTCGTGATGCTCGTCGTGGTGTTCACGGTGGGCTACATGCTCACGCGGCTGGTGCAGAATGCGCTGCGCACGACGATCCTGCCCAAGACGCGCATCGAGCCGGGGGCGCAGAACGCCATCGTCGCGGGGGTCGGTTATGTGGGTGTGGTGCTGGCGGCGCTGTTTGCGATCAGCACCACCGGGCTCGACCTCTCGTCGCTGGCGCTGGTCGCCGGTGCGCTTTCGGTCGGTATCGGTTTCGGCCTGCAGAACATCGTCTCGAACTTCGTCTCCGGCATCATCCTGCTCATCGAGCGGCCCATCGCCGAGGGCGACTGGGTCGAGGTCGGCGGGCACATGGGCACGGTGAAGTCGATCTCTGTGCGTTCGACCCGGATCGAGACCTTCGACCGCCAGCTGGTGATCGTTCCGAACGCCGATTTCATCTCGAGCGCGGTGGTCAACTGGACCCGCGGCAACCTGCTTGGGCGGGTGGTGCTGCGGATCGGGGTGGCCTATGGCAGCGACACGCGAAAGGTGGAGGAGATCCTCACCGAGATCGTGTCTTCCCATGACATGGTGCTGCGCGATCCGCCGCCGCGGGTGACCTTCGAGGAGTTCGGGGCCGATTCGCTGAACTTCGTGATCCGTGCGGTGATCTATGACGTCAACCAGATGCTCTCGATCCGCAACGAGCTCAACCACCGCATATATGCGCGGCTGACCGAGGAAGGCATTCAGATCCCCTTTCCGCAAAGGGATGTGTGGCTGAAGAACCCCGAGGATGTCGCCGCCGCTCTGACGCGGCCGGCGCGCGACGCCACCCCGGGAAGGTAGGGCGCATGACCGAGCCGCTCTATCACCGCGACGCCTATGCGCGCGAGGCGCTGACGCGGGTAGCCGCCGTCACCGAGGAGGGGGCGATCATCCCCGAGGCCAGCATCTTCTTCCCGCGCGGCGGCGGACAGCCCGGCGACAGTGGCGTCATCCGCTGGGAAGGCGGCGCGGCGACGATTGCCGATACCGTCAAGGGAGAGGGCGGAGCGGTGCTCCTGATCCCGGCCGAGGGAGCGGCGCTGCCCCGGCCGGGAGCCGAGATTCACATGGAGCTCGACTGGGTGCGGCGCCATGCGCACATGCGCGTGCACACCGCCCTGCATCTGTTGTCGGTCGTGATCCCCTTGCCGGTGACGGGGGGCGCCATTTCGGCCGGCAAGGGCCGGCTCGACTTCGACATGCCCGAGGCGCCGCAGGATCGCGATGCGCTCGAGGAGGCGCTCAATGCGCTCGTCGGTCGCGATCTCGAAGTGCGCGAGGAGTGGATAACCGACGCCGAGCTCGCCGCAAATCCGGGCCTTGTGAAGACCATGTCGGTCATGCCGCCGATGGGGCAGGGGCGCGTGCGGCTCATCCGCATTGGCGATGAAGACGAAACCGTCGACCTGCAGCCCTGCGGCGGCACCCATGTGGCGCGCACAGGCGAGATCGGCCCGCTCAGGCTCGGCAAGATCGAGAAGAAGGGCAGGCAGAACCGGCGCGTCACCGTTCATCTGCTGGAGAACTGATGGCTCGGCTGCGCGTCTTCCTTCACAGCCGGTTGGTGCTGTCGGGGCTTCTGGCCGTCACCCTTCTCGCCGGATACCTGGTGTTCCGCTACTTCTACGAGGTGGCGGGCGACTTTCCGTTCAGCCAGGAGATGCTGCTGGTCTTCATCGGGGCGATCGCCACGGTGCTGATCACGGCGCTCCTTCTGATTCAGCAGACCGATCTGGAGCTGCGCAAGGAGGGGCAGGTCCTGCTTCTCGACCGCAAGGCGCAGATCTACAACGCGCTGATCGACCACATCGGCGAGATCGTCGAGAAGGGGCGGCTTGATCCCGCGGCGCTGGCCGATCTGCGGGTGCTCAACCACAAGCTCGCCATGGTGGCCAGCGCCGAGGTCATAGATCGCTTCTCGGATGTGCTCGCCCGCCTCGATACCGCCGGCCACGACGTGCTGGTGGACGAGGCGGAGCGGCGCGAGATCATGCGTGCGGTGGCGGTGTTGACCTACTGGATGCGCCGCGATCTTCTGGGCCGCATCGACACCGAGGACGAGGAGGCGGTGCTTGCCGCGATCAAGGCCAACAACGCCGACCTCGAGTAGTTTGCGCAGCCGCCGCCGCGACATGCGCATTTGATCTGGATTCCCGCGCGTGAACGTATAGAAGGCGGCGGCGAAGCGCGCCGCTTCGGTTGACCGTCCGGGGCGCGGGGCGTAGGTTGCACCGCGCGCGCCGGCGGCGTGGCGATGAGGCCGGAGAGAGTGCCGCGCGGCTGCGAGACCAAGGAGAATTTCGGTGGAAGACCTCCTCAGAGAATACCTGCCGATCCTGATCTTCCTGTGCCTGGCAATCGGGCTTGGGCTGGTCCTGATCCTTGCTGCGGCGGTCATTGCCGTGCGCAATCCCGACCCTGAAAAGGTGTCGGCCTATGAATGCGGCTTCAATGCCTTCGACGACGCGCGCATGAAGTTCGACGTGCGCTTCTATCTGGTCTCGATCCTGTTCATCATCTTCGATCTGGAGATCGCCTTCCTCTTCCCCTGGGCGGTGGCCTTCGGGGCGCTGAGCGATGTGGCATTCTGGTCGATGATGGTGTTCCTCGGGGTCCTGACCATCGGTTTCGCCTATGAATGGAAGAAGGGGGCGATGACATGGGAGTGAGCACCGCCCTGAACGACGCGGGTTTCGACCGCGAGATCGGCGCCGAACGGCTGAGCCGGGAGGTCACCGACAAGGGGTTCCTGCTGACCACCACCGAGGACATCATCAACTGGGCGCGCACGGGCTCGCTCCACTGGATGACCTTCGGCCTCGCCTGCTGCGCGGTTGAGATGATGCACGCCTCCATGCCGCGTTATGATCTCGAGCGCTTCGGCACCGCGCCGCGCGCCTCTCCGCGCCAGTCCGACCTGATGATCGTGGCCGGCACGCTGACCAACAAGATGGCGCCCGCGCTGCGCAAGGTCTACGACCAGATGCCCGAGCCGCGCTACGTCATCTCCATGGGCTCCTGCGCCAATGGCGGGGGATACTATCACTACAGCTACTCGGTGGTGCGCGGCTGCGACCGCATCGTGCCGGTTGACATCTATGTGCCCGGCTGTCCGCCCACGGCCGAGGCGCTGGTCTACGGCATCATGGCGCTGCAGCGGAAGATCCGCCGCACCGGCACCCTGACCAGATAGCGAGGACAGCGATGAGCGAAGCCCTGCGCGAACTCGGCGCCCAGATCGAGGCGGCGCGGCCCGACTGCGTGCTCTCCTGGGCGGTGTCCCATGGCGAGCTGACGGTGGAGATCGCGCCGAGCGCCGTCGTCGGTTTCATGGAGTACCTGAAGACCAACGACACCTGCCTGTTCCGCACGCTCGTCGACATCACCGCCGTGGACCACCCCGAGCGCGAGGCGCGCTTCGACGTGGTGTATCACCTGCTGTCGATGCACATGAACCAGCGCATCAGGGTGAAATATGCGCTGCGCGAAGGCGAGATGGCGCAATCGATCGTCGAGGTCTATCCGGCGGCCAACTGGTTCGAGCGCGAGGTGTTCGACATGTTCGGCATCCTCTTCGCCGGCCACCCGGACCTGCGCCGGATCCTCACCGATTACGGCTTCCGCGGCTATCCCTTGCGCAAGGATTTTCCCACCACCGGCTATGTCGAGGTGCGCTGGGACGAGGACGAGAAGCGCGTGGTCTACGAGCCCGTGGAGCTTGTGCAGGAATACCGACAGTTCGACTTCATGAGCCCCTGGGAAGGGGCGAAATACATCCTGCCGGGGGATGAACGGGCCGGGGAGGGCACGAAATGATGGGTGGCATGTGGTGGTCGGGGCCGGGCGGCCTTGTCTGGTTCTTGATCTATGCGGTTCTGGTGGTGGTGCCGTTCTGGCGGCTCCTGCCGCGCTTTGGCATCCCCAACTGGGTGGCGCTGGTGGCAATCTTTCCGCTGGGGGCGCTGATCCTGTTGTGGGTAATGGCCTTCCGCGACGAACTTGGCGGGCGGCGCGGCTGACAGGTGGAGGCCGCCTCCGAAGCGGCCCATGCGAGGTATGAGGCGATGGACGGAAACTTCGGCGACGCGCTGACCGGCGAGCAGAGGATCCGCAATTTCAACATCAACTTTGGCCCGCAACACCCTGCGGCGCATGGTGTTCTGCGGCTGGTGCTGGAGCTTGACGGCGAGGTCGTCGAGCGCGCCGACCCGCACATCGGGCTGCTGCATCGCGGCACCGAGAAGCTGATGGAGAGCCGCACCTATCTGCAGAACCTGCCCTACCTCGACCGGCTCGACTATGTCGCGCCGATGAACCAGGAGCATGCCTACTGCCTTGCGATCGAGAAGCTCGTGGGCGTCAGGGTGCCACGCCGGGCCTCGCTGATCCGGGTGCTTTACTCGGAGATCGGGCGGATCCTGAATCACCTGCTCAACGTCACCACGCAGGCGATGGACGTGGGCGCGCTCACCCCGCCGTTGTGGGGCTTCGAGGAGCGCGAGAAGCTCATGGTGTTCTACGAGCGGGCCTGCGGGGCGCGGCTGCATGCGGCCTATTTCCGCCCCGGCGGGGTGCACCAGGACCTGCCGCCGCAGCTTCTCGACGACATCGGCGAATGGGCCGAGGCGTTCCCGAAGGTGCTCGACGATCTCGAAGGGCTCTTGACGGAGAACCGCATCTTCAAGCAGCGCAACGTCGATATCGCCGTGGTCAGCCCCGAGGAGGCGCTCGACTGGGGCTTTTCGGGGGTGATGGTGCGCGGCTCGGGGCTGGCGTGGGATCTGCGGCGCGCCCAGCCCTACGAGTGCTACGACGAGTTCGACTTCCTCGTTCCGGTCGGCAAGAACGGCGACTGCTATGACCGCTATCTCGTGCGCATGGCCGAGATGCGCGAGTCGACGAAGATCATCCTGCAGGCGCTGGAGAAGCTGCGCCAGCCCGAGGCGCAGACCGATGTGCTCGCCCGCGGCAAGATCGCGCCACCGAAGCGCGGCGAGATGAAGCGCTCGATGGAGGCGCTCATCCATCACTTCAAGCTCTACACCGAGGGCTTCCGTGTGCCGGCGGGCGAGGTCTACGCCGCGGTCGAGGCGCCGAAGGGCGAGTTCGGCGTCTATCTGGTCGCCGACGGCACCAACAAGCCTTACCGGGTGAAGCTGCGCGCGCCGGGCTTTCTGCATCTGCAGGCGATGGACCACCTCTCCAAGGGGCACATGCTGGCGGATGTGGCGGCCATCATCGGCACGCTCGATATCGTCTTCGGGGAGATCGACCGCTGATGGCAGGCGCGGCGGCCGGGTGGATTCTGGAAGGGCGCCCCGCATGAGGGCGGCGGCGCGGCTTGGCGTGGCGCTCCTCGTTGCGGGATGCGCCGGGCTGCCCGAGGGGCTGGAGCCGGCGGACCGCGAGGCCTTCGAGGTGGCGGCCGAGACGCTCGACTGCCGGCTCGTGACCGTCGAGGACTATGACGCGGTGGCCTTTCAGGCCGCGCTGAGCCGCGAGGAGGTTCTGAGGCTCGCCGGTGCCGCGCTTGGCGCCGGGCGGGCGGAGAGATTGCCCGAGGGGGGCATCCGCATCACCGCGGGGCCCTGCGCCGGGAAGAACTGACGAGAAGCGTCGGCGCGCGAGCCGCCGGCCGTGGCGCGCCGAGTGCGCGCGTTGTGAAGGAAGGGGTTTCTTGATGCTGCGACGCCTGCACCACGAGCAACCGGAAAGCTTCGAATTCACGCCCGAGAACCGGGCTTGGGCGGAGGCGCAGATCACCAAGTATCCGCCGGGGCGGCAGGCGTCGGCGATCATCCCTCTCCTGTGGCGCGCGCAGGAGCAGGAGGGCTGGCTCACCCGCCCGGCGATCGAATACGTCGCCGACCTGCTCGGCATGCCCTACATCCGGGCGCTCGAGGTGGCGACCTTCTACTTCATGTTCCAGCTCCAGCCGGTGGGTTCGGTGGCGCATGTGCAGGTCTGCGGCACCACGTCGTGCATGATTTGCGGGGCGGAGGACCTGATCGCCGTCTGCCGCGAAAAGATCGCGCCCGAGCCGCACCAGCTTTCGGCCGACGGGAAGTTCTCCTGGGAGGAGGTCGAGTGCCTCGGCGCCTGTGCCAACGCGCCGATGGTGCAGATCGGCAAGGACTATTACGAGGATCTGACGGCCGAGCGCTTTGCCGAAATCCTCGACGAGCTGGCGGCGGGGCGCGTGCCGGTGCCGGGGCCGCAGAACGGCCGCTACGCCTCCGAGCCGCTTTCGGGCCTCACGAGCCTCGGCGAATACGAATCGGGTCGCACGAAGTACAACGCTTCGGTGCAGCGGGCCGTCGATCTGGGCGACACCATCAAGCGCATCGACGGCAGCGAAGAGCCGCTGCGCACGCCGTGGCTCGAGGGCGGCAGCGGCCGCCCCGAGCGGCCCGCCGCCGCGCCG
Organism: Meinhardsimonia xiamenensis; assembly: GCF_900102905.1. GTDB lineage: Bacteria > Pseudomonadota > Alphaproteobacteria > Rhodobacterales > Rhodobacteraceae > Meinhardsimonia > Meinhardsimonia xiamenensis. The sequence goes on from NZ_FNFV01000006.1 coordinate 70,156, forward strand.
GAGGCGCCCGAGCCGCGCCCGGCCTCCGGTCATCCGGTGGACGAGACAGGCGTGGACACGCGCGAAGCGCCGGTTCGCCCGGCCGGGGAGCCCCCGCGCGCAGAGGGCGAACAGCCCATCGGTCGCCGCCCCGAAGGGCTTGCCGCCCCGCGCGACGGCAAGCCTGACGATCTCAAGAAAATCAAGGGTGTGGGGCCCAAGCTCGAGCAGCTTCTCAACAGTCTGGGCTTCTATCATTTCGATCAGATCGCCACATGGACCGAGGACGAGATCGCCTGGGTCGACGAACATCTGGAAGGCTTCAAGGGGCGCGTGAGCCGCGACAAGTGGGTCGAGCAGGCGAAGATCCTGGCATCGGGAGGCGAGACAGAGTTTTCCAGACGCGCTAAGTATTGAGGGACCGAAAAGACCAGAACGCGACATGGGGGGTTGAAATGACCACGCGCAACGAACGGTCCCTTAATGCGGTGCTGCTGCCGGCCGGGCTGGCCGGCCTCATCGTACTCGTCATCCTGTGGCTGATCTTCGGCGCCGGTTTCTGGGGCGCCTTGCTGTGGGGCGTCATTGTTGCCGTGGCCGTGGCGCTGGTGCTTCTCTACCGGAGGGGCGAGCCGCGATCAGGCGGTCAGGAAGCCGCGGCGCCGTCATCGGCTGAACGCGCGGCGGCGCCAGCGGCAGAACCTTCGCAAGCCGCGCCCGGAGCCGCGCCCGCGGAAAAGCCCGCGCCGCCAGCGCCTGCCTCGCAGGCGACGGCTGCAACGCCCGCTTCGGCAGACGCGCCGAAGGCGGCGCCTCCATCGCCTGCGCCCGAGCCGACGTCGGCGCCGCCTGCGCCCGCGCGCGAGCCCACGTCGGCGGCGCCCGCACCCGCTGCCGAGGACAAGGCAGCGCCCCCCGCGCCGGCAAAGCCCGCCTTCCTCTCGGCCCCGCGCGAGGGTGGGCCGGATGACCTGAAATTGATCAAGGGGATCGGGCCCAAGCTCGAGAAGATGCTCAACGAGATGGGCGTCTATCACTTCGATCAGATTGCCGCCTGGACCGAAGCCGAGGTGGCGTGGGTTGACGAGAACCTCCCCGGCTTCAAGGGGCGTGTGAGCCGTGACAACTGGGTGGAGCAGGCAAAGATCCTGGCAGAGGGCGGCACCACCGAGTTTGCGGCCCGCGTAAAGAAGGGGGATGTCCATTGAAGCGGTTGACGCGCGGGGAAAACGGGTGAATGAGCGGCGGGTCGGACAGGGAGCGCTCGCTCGCGCGACAGGGGCGGCTGGTGGCGGCGGTAATCGCCGTCACGGCGGTGCTTTGGCTCGCGGCGCAGTGGCTCGGGGGCAAGCTTGGACTGCCGCCGCGCTACGCGTTCCTGTTCGACTTCGCCGCGCTGGCGGCGTTTCTCTGGGCGCTGATCGTGGGCTGGCGGCTGTGGCGCCAGAGCCGGGACGACAAGTGAAGGAAGGCCGATGCTGAGCGACAAGGACCGGATTTTCACCAACCTCTACGGCATGCATGACCGCAGCCTCGCCGGCGCCCGCGCCCGCGGCCACTGGGACGGCACGAAGGACATCCTTGCCAAGGGGCGGGACTGGATCATCGACGAGGTCAAGGCGAGCGGCCTGCGCGGTCGCGGGGGGGCGGGGTTTCCGACCGGGCTGAAGTGGTCCTTCATGCCCAAGGAGTCGGATGGCCGGCCGGCCTATCTCGTGATCAACGCCGACGAGTCCGAGCCCGGCACCTGCAAGGACCGGGAGATCATGCGCCACGATCCACACACCCTGATCGAGGGCGCGCTGATCGCCTCCTTCGCCATGGGCGCGCACACCGCCTACATCTACATCCGCGGCGAATACATCCGCGAGCGCGAGGCGCTGCAGGCGGCGATCGACGAGTGCTATGACGCAGGGCTGATCGGCAAGAATGCCTGCGGCTCGGGGTGGGACTTCGACCTGTTCGTGCACCACGGCGCCGGCGCCTACATCTGCGGGGAGGAAACCGCGCTTCTGGAAAGCCTCGAGGGCAAGAAGGGCATGCCGCGGATGAAGCCGCCGTTCCCCGCCGGCGCCGGGCTCTACGGCTGCCCGACCACCGTCAACAACGTCGAGTCGATTGCGGTGGTGCCGACCATCTTGCGCCGGGGCGCCGACTGGTTCGCGTCCTTCGGCCGGCCGAACAACTCGGGCACGAAGATCTTCGCCATTTCCGGCCATGTGAACAACCCCTGCGTTGTCGAGGAGTCCATGTCGATCTCCTTCGAGGAGCTGATCGAGAAGCACTGCGGCGGCATTCGCGGCGGCTGGAAGAACCTCAAGGCGGTGATTCCCGGCGGCTCCTCGGTGCCCTGCGTGCGCGGCGAGGACATGCGCGACGCGATCATGGATTTCGACGCGCTGCGCGAGAAGGGCTCGAGCCTCGGCACGGCGGCGGTGATCGTCATGGACCAGTCGACCGACATCATCAAGGCGATCTGGCGGCTGTCGAAGTTCTACAAGCACGAGTCCTGCGGCCAGTGCACGCCCTGCCGTGAGGGCACGGGCTGGATGATGCGGGTGATGGAGCGGCTGGTGAAGGGCGAGGCCGAGATCGAGGAGATCGACATGCTCTACGACGTCTCGAAGCAGGTTGAGGGCCACACCATCTGCGCGCTTGGCGATGCGGCGGCGTGGCCGATCCAGGGACTCATCCGCAACTTCCGGGACGAGATCGAGGACCGCATCCGCGCGGCAAAGACGGGCCGCGTGAGCGCGGTGGCGGCGGAGTAGGCGGCATGACGGGGCGCGGGGTGATCCTGGGAATTTGCGCACTTCTGGCGCTTTCGGCCTGCGGCCGGCTGTTTGGCCAGGGCGAGGGGACGGGCGAGGCCAGCTTCGGGGGCTTGAAGTTCGATGCCAAGCTGACCGCCTCGGCCGATGACCGGCGCGCCTTCACCGTGGTGGTGCGCGAGGCGGCACGCAACATCGAGGCGGCGCAGGAGGCGGGCCGCTACGAGGCGGTGGCCTATTGCCTCTACAATTTCGGCGCCTCCGACATGGAATGGACGGCGGGCCCCGATCTTCCGGCCGATCAGATCGTGCTGGAGGATGGGGCATTGACGATGAGCGGGCGCTGCACCGCCCGCTAGGGCCGGGGCGCGCGCGCAGTTGCAGGGAATGACCGGCCGCGTCGCGGCAGGGATGACGGGATGAAGCCATGAGCGAGACGCGCAAGATCATCATCGACGGCCGCGAGATCGAGGTCGATCCGGCAATGACGCTGATCCAGGCCTGCGAGCAGGCGGGCATCGAGATTCCGCGCTTCTGCTATCACGAGCGGCTGTCGATCGCCGGCAACTGCCGGATGTGCCTCGTGGAAATCGTCGGCGGCCCGCCCAAGCCCGCGGCCTCCTGTGCGATGCAGGTGCGCGATCTGCGCCCCGGCCCCGAGGGCCAGCCGCCCGAGGTGCGCACCAATTCGCCGATGGTGAAGAAGGCGCGCGAGGGGGTGATGGAGTTTCTCCTGATCAACCACCCGCTCGACTGCCCGATCTGCGATCAGGGCGGCGAGTGCGACCTTCAGGATCAGGCGATGGCCTATGGCGTGGATTTCTCGCGCTACCGCGAGCCCAAGCGGGCGGTGGATGATCTCGACCTCGGGCCCTTGGTCGAGACGCACATGACGCGCTGCATCTCCTGCACCCGCTGCGTGCGTTTCACCACGGAAGTGGCCGGCGTCTACGACATGGGTCAGACCGGCCGCGGCGAGGATGCCGAGATCACCACCTATCTCGGCAAGACCATCGATTCGAACCTGCAGGGCAACATCATCGACCTCTGCCCGGTGGGCGCGCTGGTCTCGAAACCTTACGCCTTCACCGCCCGGCCCTGGGAGCTGACCAAGACCGAGACCATCGACGTGATGGATGCGCTGGGGTCGAACATCCGCGTCGATGTGAAGGGCCGGCAGGTGATGCGCATCCTGCCGCGCAACCACGACGGGGTGAACGAGGAGTGGATTTCCGACAAGACCCGTTTCGTCTGGGACGGGCTGCGCCGCCAGCGGCTCGACCGCCCCTACATCCGCGAGAACGGGCGGCTCAGGCCCGCCGACTGGGACGAGGCGCTCGAGGCTGCGGCGCGCGCGCTCAAGGGCGCGAAGAAGGTTGCGGGGCTCGTCGGCGATCTCGCGCCCGTGGAGGCGGCCTATGCGCTGCGGGAGCTCGTGCACGGTCTCGGCGGCGTGGTGGAATGCCGGGTGGACGGCGCCAAGCTGCCGGCGGGGAACCGTTCGGGCTATGTCGGCACGGCGCGGATCGAGGAGATCGACAGCGCCGAGATGATCCTGCTGGTCGGCACCAACCCGCGCGACGAGGCGCCGGTGCTGAATGCGCGCATCCGCAAGGCCTGGCTCGCCGGGGCCGAGGTGGCGGTGATCGGGCCGAAGGTCGATCTCACCTACGACTATCACCACATGGGCACGGGCCGCGCGGCGCTGACCGAGGCCGCGGCACGGGGCGTGCCGGGCGCAGCGAAGGAGAAGCGCTCCATCGTCATCGTGGGGCAGGGGGCGCTGATGGGCCCAGACGGCGAGGCGGTGCTCGGTCAGGCGATGAAGCTCGCCGAAGTGTCCGGCTCGAAGCTTCTCATTCTCCACACCGCCGCCGCGCGTGTGGGCGCGATGGATGCGGGCTGCGTCACCGAGGGCGGCATCGACGCCGCGCTCGACCGTGCCGATGTGATCTATGCGCTTGGGGTTGACGAAATCGAGCTGCCCGAGGGCGCCTTCGTCATCTATCAGGGCAGCCATGGGGATCGGGGGGCGCATCGTGCCGACGTGATCCTGCCCGGCGCGGCATGGACGGAGGAGCCGGGGCTCTTCGTCAACACCGAGGGGCGCCCGCAGATGGCGGTGCGCGCCAATTTCCCGCCGGGCGAGGCCAAGGAGAACTGGGCCATCATCCGCGCGCTCTCCGGCACGCTTGGCCATGCGCTGCCGTTCAACGCGCTGCCCGAGCTGCGCGCGCGGCTGTGGGAGGAGGTGCCGCATCTGCGCGAGATCGACCGGGTGCCGGAGAACGTGTGGCAGCCGTTGCCGGCCGTGCGCCCCGGCGAGGGCGATTTCCCGCTCCCGATCGCGGATTTCTATCTGACGAACCCCATCGCTCGTGCCTCCACCGTGATGGCCGAACTTTCGGCGCGGGCGCGGGCGCGCACGCAGGCCGGGGCGATGGCCGCCGAATAGGACGATGCCGAGGGTTCGTCCCATAACGGCACGCGCCGCGGCCGCTGCCGGACTTGCCGGGCTGTGCGCCGGTTGCGTCGCGGGTGCGGGCGGGCCTTCGGGAGGTGCCGCGATGGCTGGGGCCGCGCAGGATGTGGAATATCTCGGTCTCGAGACGCGGCTTCTCGATGACGACATCGTCAAGTTCGAGGCCCGCGTGCGCGGTCAAGAGGGGCGAGCCGCTGCCATCGCCTACAGCGAATGCGCGGCGGCGCAGTATGCGCTGATCCGTGGCTACGGCTTTGCGCGGCATTTGCGGACGAATGTCCACGAAGAGGCTGGAATCTGGCGGGCAGATGCGGTTTACACCGTCTCGCCGGCGCTGCCCGAAGGGCTTCGGACGATTGACGCCGAGGTCGTGGTGGCCAACTGCAAGGACAACGGCATTCCGACTGTGTGAGGGGACATGGCCGATTTTCTGAACACGAACGCCGGAATCGCGCTCACGATCGTGGCGCAGGGGCTGCTGATCATCTCCTTCGTGATGATCTCGCTCCTGTTTCTGGTCTACGGCGACCGCAAGGTCTGGGCGGCGGTGCAGATGCGCCGTGGGCCCAATGTGGTGGGCGCCTGGGGGCTTCTGCAGTCGGTCGCCGATGCGCTGAAGTATGTGGTGAAGGAAATCGTCATTCCCGCCGGTGCCGACCGGCCGGTATTCCTGCTCGCGCCGATGATCTCCTTCGTGCTGGCGATTCTGGCCTGGGCGGTGATTCCCTTCTCCGAAGGCTGGGTGCTGGCCGATCTCAACGTGGCCATCCTCTTCGTCTTCGCCGTCTCCTCGCTCGAGGTCTACGGCGTGATCATGGGCGGCTGGGCGTCGAACTCGAAATACCCCTTCCTCGGCTCGCTCAGATCGGCGGCGCAGATGATCTCCTACGAGGTGTCGCTGGGGCTCATCATCATCGGCATCATCATCTCGACGGGTTCGATGAACTTCACCGACATCGTGCATGCCCAGGACGGGGCCTACGGGCTTTTCTCCTGGTACTGGCTGCCGCACCTGCCGATGGTGGCGCTGTTCTTCATTTCGGCGCTCGCCGAGACGAACCGGCCGCCGTTCGACCTGCCCGAGGCGGAATCGGAGCTCGTCGCGGGCTATCAGGTGGAATACTCCTCCACGCCCTTCCTTCTGTTCATGGCCGGCGAGTACATCGCCATCTTCCTGATGTGCGCGCTCATCTCGCTTCTGTTCTTCGGCGGTTGGCTCTCGCCCATTCCGGGCCTGCCCGATGGGGCGCTCTGGATGGTGGCGAAGATGGCCTTCTTCTTCTTCCTCTTCGCGATGATGAAGGCGATCACCCCGCGCTACCGCTACGACCAGCTCATGCGGCTGGGCTGGAAGGTGTTCCTGCCGATGTCGCTCGGTTGGGTGGTGATCGTGTCCTTCCTCGCGAAATATGAGCTTCTCGGCGGCGCCTGGGCGCGCTGGGACATGCTGGGGGGCTGAGATGGATGGCGTGAGGCGCATTCGGGGCCGCACGGGTCAGCCCGCTGCCAGCCTGCTTGATGGGTGCGAAGGGCGGCGCCCGGCCCGGGGTGGGCGCTGGAAGCGCCCGCCCATGGGGGCGGGGCGGGCGCTGCCCGGCCTGACGGTCGGGCGGATGGCCGTTCGTTGTGCGTCGGCTGTTGTCGATGAAGGTGGCGTTTTGCGAAAGGGAGCGTGCCGATGACCCAGATCGACTGGACCCGCGCCACGAAATACTTCCTGCTGTGGGATTTCCTGAAGGGCTTCGGGCTGGGGATGAAGTATTTCTTCGCGCCCAAGGCCACGGTGAACTACCCGCACGAGAAGGGCCCGCTTTCGCCCCGCTTCCGCGGCGAGCATGCGCTGCGCCGCTATCCCAACGGCGAGGAGCGCTGCATCGCCTGCAAGCTATGCGAGGCGATCTGCCCTGCCCAGGCCATCACCATCGACGCCGAGCCGCGAGAGGATGGCTCGCGCCGCACCACGCGCTACGACATCGACATGACCAAGTGCATCTACTGCGGCTTCTGTCAGGAGGCCTGCCCGGTGGATGCGATCGTCGAGGGGCCGAACTTCGAGTTTGCCACCGAAACCCGCGAGGAGCTCTTCTACAACAAGGAGAAGCTTCTGGAGAACGGCGAGATGTGGGAGGCGGAGATCGCCCGCAACATCGAGCTCGATGCTCCCTATCGCTGAGCGCCGAGGGACGAGGAAGAGACCATGAGCGTCGCCGATTTCACCTTCTACCTCTTCGCCTTCGCCACCGTCGCGGGCGGGCTTTTCACCGTCATCTCGCGCAACCCCGTGCATTCGGTGCTGTGGCTCATCCTCGCCTTCATCTCCTCGGCGGGGCTGTTCGTGCTGCTCGGTGCCGAGTTCGTGGCGATGCTCCTGATGATCGTCTATGTGGGCGCGGTCGCGGTGCTCTTCCTCTTCGTGGTGATGATGCTTGACGTCGATTTCGCCGAGCTGAAGGCGGAGATGGCGCGCTACATGCCGCTGGCGCTGTTGATCGGCGTGGTGCTCCTGATGGAGCTCGGCATGGCCGTGGGCCACTGGGCCTTTGCGCCCGATGCGCCCGCGCTCATCGCCGCGCCCGCGCCCGATCCGGCCGAGCTGCACAACACCGCCGCGCTTGGGCGGCTCATCTATGACGACTACATCCTCTTGTTCCAGCTTGCCGGGCTGATCCTTCTGGTGGCGATGATCGGGGCGATCCTGCTCACCCTGCGCCACCGCAAGGATGTGAAGCGGCAGGACGTGCTGGCGCAGATGTATCGCGACCCGGCCAAGACGCTGGAACTGAAGGACATCAGGCCGGGACAGGGGCTTTGAGCTGAAGCCTTGGGCCGAGGCCCGCAGCGCCGCGGCAGAACGGCGCGACGAGGACGGAACTTGAACGGATACGGAGGGACCGGATGATCGGGCTCGAGCATTACCTGACGGTGGCCGCGACGCTGTTCGTGATTGGCGTCTTCGGCATCTTCGTCAATCGCAAGAACGTCATCATCGTTCTGATGTCGATCGAGCTGATCCTTCTGGCCGTCAACATCAACCTCGTCGCCTTCTCCGCCTTCCTCGGCGATCTTGTGGGCCAGATCTTCACCCTTTTCGTGCTCACCGTGGCGGCGGGCGAGGCGGCCATCGGGCTTGCCATTCTCGTCTGCTTCTTCCGCAACCGCGGCACCATCGACGTCGAAGACGTCAACGTGATGAAAGGCTGATCCGGCATGGAGACGATCATCCTCTTCGCGCCCCTTCTGGGCGCCGTCATCTGCGGCTTCGGCTGGCGCGTCATCGGCGAGGCCGCCGCGCAATGGACGGCCACGGGCCTTCTTTTCCTCGCCATGATCCTGTCATGGGTCGTGTTCCTCGGCCATGACGGGGTGAGCGAGCAGGTGCGCCTGTTCCGCTTCATCGAATCGGGCACGCTCGCCACCGACTGGGCGATCCGGCTCGACCGGCTGACCGCGATCATGCTGATCGTGGTGACCACCGTCTCGGCCTTCGTGCATCTCTACTCCTTCGGGTACATGGCCCACGACGAGAACTTCCGCGAGGGCGAAAGCTACCGGCCGCGCTTCTTTGCGTATCTGTCCTTCTTCACCTTCGCGATGCTGGCGCTGGTGACCTCGGACAACCTCGTGCAGATGTTCTTCGGCTGGGAGGGCGTGGGCGTTGCCTCCTATCTTCTGATCGGCTTCTACTTCCGCAAGCCAAGCGCCAATGCCGCCGCCATGAAGGCCTTCATCGTCAACCGGGTCGGCGACTTCGGCTTCGCGCTCGGCATCTTCGCGATCTTCTTTCTGGTCGACTCCATCGACTTCGACGTGATCTTCACCGCCGCGCCCGAGCTTGCCGAGACACGGCTGACCTTCCTCTGGAGCGACTGGAACGCGGCCAATCTGGTGGCGTTCCTGCTCTTCATCGGCGCCATGGGCAAGTCGGCGCAGCTCTTCCTGCACACCTGGTTGCCCGACGCGATGGAAGGCCCCACGCCGGTTTCGGCGCTGATCCATGCCGCGACCATGGTGACGGCGGGGGTGTTCCTCGTCTGCCGGATGTCGCCGCTCTACGAGTTCGCGCCGGACGCCAAGACCATCGTGGTGATCATCGGCGCCTCGACGGCCTTCTTTGCCGCCACCGTCGGCCTCGTTCAGAACGACATCAAGCGGGTGATCGCCTATTCGACCTGCTCGCAGCTTGGCTACATGTTCGTGGCCGCGGGCGTCGGTGTCTATTCGGTGGCGATGTTCCACCTCCTCACCCACGCCTTCTTCAAGGCGCTGCTCTTCCTTGGCGCGGGCTCGGTCATCCACGGCATGCACCACGAGCAGGACATGCGCCGCTACGGCGGGTTGAGGCACAAGATGCCGCTGACCTTCTGGGCCATGCTGATCGGCACGCTGGCGATCACCGGCGTCGGCATCCCGCTCACCACCATCGGCTTTGCCGGCTTCCTGTCGAAGGATGCGATCATCGAGAGCGCCTGGGCCGGAGAGGGCGCGGCCGCCGACTACGCCTTCTGGCTTCTGGTGATCGCGGCGGTCTTCACCTCCTTCTATTCCTGGCGACTGATGTTCCTGACCTTCTGGGGCGAGCCGCGCGGCGACAGGCACACCCACGAGCACGCCCATGAAAGCCCGCCGATCATGCTCATCCCGCTCGGCGTCCTCAGCCTTGGGGCGATCTTCTCGGGCATGGTCTGGTACGGCTCCTTCTTCGGCAAGCATGAGGAGGTGAACGCCTTCTTCGGCATTCCGGCCCATGCCGAGGCGCCGGCCCATGCCGAGGCCAAGACCGAGACGGGCGCGCATGGCTTGGCCGGGGAGGGCAAGGCCGAGGTCATCGGCTGGCATCCGGGGCAGGGGGCAATCTACATGCACCCCGACAACCACGTGCTCGACGAGGCCCACCACGCGCCGAAATGGGTGAAGCTCTCGCCCTTCGTCGCCATGTTGCTGGGGCTCTTCACGGCATGGATGTTCTACATCCGCCGCCCCGAATGGCCCGCGCGGCTCGCCGAGATCCACCGCCCGCTCTACCTGTTCCTGCTCAACAAGTGGTACTTCGACGAGATCTACGACTTCGTCTTCGTCCGGCCCGCGCTCTGGCTCGGGGATGTGCTCTGGCGGCGCGGTGACGGCGGGGTGATCGACGGCACGATCAACACCGTGGCGATGCGGTTGGTGCCCTTCTTCACCGGCCTCGCGGCGCGCGCCCAGTCGGGCTATGTCTTCCACTATGCGTTGGCGATGGTCATCGGGATCACCGCGCTCGTGACCTGGCTGATGATCGCCGGAGGGACGCACTGATGACCAACCTTCTCTCCATCGTCACCTTCCTGCCGCTGGTGGCGGCGGCGATCCTGGCGCTGTTCCTGCGCGGCGAGGACGAGGCGGCGCAGCGCAACGCCAAGTGGCTGGCGCTGATCGCCACCACGGCCACCTTCATCGCCTCGCTCTTCCTGCTCGCGGGCTTCGACCCGAACGACACCGGCTTTCAGTTCGTGGAGGAGCGCGACTGGATCCTCGGGTTGAAGTACAAGATGGGGGTGGACGGCATCTCCATCCTCTTCGTGCTGCTCACCACCTTCCTCATGCCGCTGACCATTGCCGCCTGCTGGGACGTGCGGGTGCGGGTGAAGGAATACATGATCGCCTTCCTCGTGCTCGAGACGCTGATGATCGGCGTCTTCACCGCGCTCGATCTGGTGCTCTTCTACCTCTTCTTCGAGGGCGGCCTCATTCCGATGTTCCTGATCATCGGCATCTGGGGCGGGAAGGACCGCATCTATGCCGCCTTCAAGTTCTTCCTCTACACCTTCCTCGGCTCGGTGCTCATGCTGGTGGCGATGATCGCCATGTACATCGATGCGGGCACCACCGACATCCCGACGCTCCTCAACCACCAGTTCTCCTCGGACACGCTCTCGGTTCTGGGCTTCCGCGTCATCGGCGGCGTGCAGACGCTGTTGTGGCTCGCCTTCTTCGCCTCCTTCGCGGTGAAGATGCCGATGTGGCCGGTGCACACCTGGCTGCCGGACGCCCACGTTCAGGCGCCGACCGCCGGCTCGGTGGTGCTGGCCGCGATCCTCCTGAAGATGGGGGGCTACGGTTTCCTGCGCTTTTCCGTGCCGATGTTCCCCGTGGCCTCGGAGCTTCTGGCGCCGCTGGTCTTGTGGCTCTCGGCGATCGCGGTGGTCTACACCTCGCTCGTCGCTCTTGCCCAGACCGACATGAAGAAACTCATCGCCTACTCGTCGGTCGCGCATATGGGCTATGTCACGGCGGGCATCTTCGCCTTCAACGCGCAGGGGCTTGACGGCGCCATCTTCCAGATGCTGAGCCACGGCTTCGTCTCCGGGGCACTTTTCCTGTGCGTGGGCGTCATCTACGACCGGATGCACACCCGCGAGATCGACGCCTATGGCGGGCTCGTGAACCGGATGCCGGCCTATGCGGCGGTGTTCATGCTGTTCACGATGGCCAACGTCGGGCTGCCCGGCACCTCGGGCTTCGTGGGCGAGTTCCTGACGCTCATGGGCATCTTCCAGGTCAATACCTGGGTGGCGGCGGTGGCGGCCACGGGTGTGATCCTCTCGGCGGCCTATGCGCTGTGGCTCTACCGGCGCGTGGTGCTCGGCGACCTGATCAAGGAAAGCCTCAAGGCCATCACCGACATGAATGCGCGCGAGAAGGCGATCTTCGCGCCGCTCGTGGCGATGACGCTTCTCCTCGGGGTCTATCCGAGCCTCGTCACCGACATCATCGGGCCCTCCACGCAGGCGCTCGTCAGCCAACATCACACCGCGGTCGGCGGGCCGGAGGCGCCCGCGACCATGTTCGCGCACAACTGAGGATTTGCGGCCGATGACACTTGCCGATTTCTCGACGCTCCTGCCCGAGATCCTGCTTTCGGTCTTTGCCATGGCGGCGCTGATCTTCGGCGTCTTCACCGGCAAGGACCGCAGCGCGCCGCTCATCCTGTGGGTGTCGGCGGGGATGCTGGTGCTGGTCGCGATGTGGATCCTGAGCGCCGGCGGCGGCGGGCGCACCGCCTTCGCGGGCATGTTCATCGACGACGCGTTTGCGCGCTTTGCCAAGGGGGTGACGCTGCTCGCCGCCGCCGCGGTGCTGCTGATGAGCGAGGCCTACATGGAGCGGCGGGGGCTGCTGCGCTTCGAATACCCCATCCTCGTGGTGCTCGCCGCGGTGGGGATGATGGTGATGGTCTCGGCCGGAGACCTCATTGCGCTCTACATGGGGCTCGAGCTGCAGTCGCTGGCGCTTTATGTCGTCGCGGCACTCAGGCGCAACAGCGTGAAATCCACCGAAGCGGGGCTGAAATACTTCGTCCTCGGCGCGCTCTCCTCGGGGCTTTTGCTCTACGGCGCCTCGCTTGCCTACGGCTTTGCCGGCACCACCCGCTTTGCCGGGCTGATCGCTGCGGCCGAGGGTGGCGAGATTTCGCTGGGGCTTCTGATCGGCCTCGTCTTCATCCTCGCCGGGCTTGCCTTCAAGGTCTCGGCCGTGCCCTTTCACATGTGGACGCCCGATGTCTACGAGGGCGCGCCGACGGCGGTGACCGCCTTCTTCGCCACCGCGCCCAAGATGGCGGCGATGGGGCTCATCGCGCGCGTGCTTTTCGACGCCTTCGGCAGCGTGCCGGGCGACTGGGGCCAGATCCTCGCGCTTCTCAGTCTTCTGTCGATGTTCCTTGGCGCCATCGCCGCCATCGGCCAGCGCGACATCAAGCGGCTGATGGCCTATTCCTCGATCGCCCACATGGGCTACGGGCTGATGGGGCTCGCCGCGGGCACCGCGCTCGGCGTGCAGGCGATGCTTGTCTACATGGCGATCTATGTGACGATGAACGTCGGCACCTTCGCCTTCATCCTGTCGATGGAGCGCGACGGCAAGCCGGTGACGGACATCGCCTCGCTCAACCTCTATGCGCGCGCCGAGCCGGGGCGGGCGCTGGCGATGCTGGTGCTTCTGTTCAGCCTTGCCGGCGTGCCGCCGATGCTGGGCTTCTTCGGCAAGTTCTACGTGCTGCAGGCGGCGGTCGATGCGGGGCTGGCCTGGCTTGCCATTGCCGGGGTGATCGCCAGCGTCATCGGCGCCTTCTACTACCTGCGCATCGTCTATTACATGTACTTTGGTGAAGAGGGGCCGGGGCTTGACCGCACCGCCATGCCGGCCATGGCTTGGGCGATGCTGATGATCTCGGCCGCGGCGATGCTTCTTGGCACGATCAACCTCTTCGGGGTTGACGGGCTGGCGGCGGAGGCGGCGGCCGCGCTGGTCAATTGATGACGGAGGCTGCGCGCCTTCCGGTACCGCCGCCCTGGCCGCATGGCGTGGACAAGGTGGTGCTCCCCGAGGTGGACAGCACCATGAGCGAGGCGGCGCGGCGGGCGGCGGTGCTCGACGGGCCGGCATGGATACTCGCCCACCGCCAGACCGCCGCGCGCGGCCGGCGCGGCCGCGAATGGGTCGAGCCCGCGGGCAATTTCGCCGCCACCTGGGTTGGCCGCCCCCGGATCGCAGCCACGCGGGCCGCCCTTCTCGGCTTCGCCGCCGCGCTCGCGCTCTGGGAGGTCTGCGCGCTTCTCACGCGCGCCCCCGAGCGCCTCGCGCTGAAATGGCCGAACGACCTGTTGCTTGACGGCGCCAAGCTGTCCGGGATCCTGCTGGAGGCCCAGAGCGCGGGCGAGCAGCCGGAGTTTCTGGCCGTCGGCATCGGGGTCAATCTTGCCGCGGCGCCGCCGGTGCAGGCCCTCGAAGAGGGCGCGCTGCCCGCGATTGCGCTCGAACCGGCCACCGGGGTTCGGGTCACACCCGAAGCGCTGCTTGACCACCTTGCGCCGGCCTTCGCCGGATGGAGCGCGCGACTTGAGGCGGAAGGCTTCCTGCCGCTGCGCGAGGCGTGGCTTGCCCGCGCCGCGGGGGTGGGCCAGCCAGCCGTGGCGCGCATGCCGCGCGAGGAGCTGCGCGGCACCATCGAGACGCTTGACGAGGAAGGCCGGCTCATCCTCGCCACGCCCAAGGGCCGGCGGGCGATTGCCGCCGCCGACATCCTGTTCTGAGGCCTGCCCATGCTGCTCTGCATCGACTGCGGCAATACCAACACCGTGTTTTCCGTCTGGGACGGCGAGAGGTTTCTCGTCACGCTGCGCACGAGAACCGACCACCAGCGCACTGCCGACCAGTATTTCGTCTGGCTCTCCACGCTCCTCGAGCATCACCACATCGCTCTCGACATCACCGGCGTCGCGATCGCCTCGTCAGTGCCGCGCGTGGTGTGGAACCTGCGGGTCTTCTCCGATCGCTACTTCGGGCTGCGCCCGCTGGTCGTCGGCAAGCCCGACTGCGCGCTGCCGGTGCCGCCGCGGGTCGATCCGGGCACCGCCGTCGGCCCCGACCGGCTCGCCAATGCCGCCGGCGCCTTCGCCCGCCACGGCGGCGACTGCATGGTGGTCGATTTCGGCACCGCCACCAACATCGACGTGGTTGCCGAGGACGGCGCCTATGTCGGCGGGGTGATCGCGCCGGGCGTCAACCTCAGCCTCGAGGCGCTGCACATGGGGGCGGCGGCGCTGCCGCATGTCGATGTCACCCAGCCTGAGCGGGTGATCGGCACCAACACCGTGGCCTGCATCCAGTCGGGCATCTTCTGGGGATATGTCGGCCTCGTGAAGGAGCTGACGCAAAAGGTGCGCGAGGAATACGGCCGGCCGATGAAGGTGATCGGCACCGGCGGGCTGGCGCCGCTCTTTGCACAGGGCGAGCCGCTCTTCGACACCATCGAGGATGACCTGACGCTCTACGGCCTCACCGTCATCCACCGTTTCAACGCGGAAGGGAGCTGAAACATGACCGACCGCCTGATCTATCTGCCCCTGGGAGGCGCCGGCGAGATCGGCATGAACGCCTATATCTACGGCTACGGGCCCGAGGGGCAGGAGCGCTTTCTGCTCGTCGATCTCGGGGTGACGTTTCCCGAGATGGCCGGCACGCCGGGCGTCGATCTCATCATGGCCGACATCGCTTGGCTGCAGGCGCGTGCCGACCGGCTTGAAGGCATCGTGGTCACCCACGCCCATGAGGATCACGTCGGCGCGCTCGCGCATCTGTGGCCGCGGCTCAAGGCGCCGGTTTATGCGCGCCCCTTCACCGGCCATATCGCGCGGATGAAGATGGGCGAAGCGGGGCTTGACCCGGCCAATGTGCACATCGCCGGCAAATATCCCGACCGGGTGGAACTGGGCCCCTTCACGGTGAGCTTCCTGCCCGTCTCGCACTCGATCCCCGAAAGCTCGGCCCTCGTGATCGAAACGCCCGCAGGCCGCATCATCCACACCGGCGATTTCAAGCTCGACCCGGCGCCGGTGGTGGGCGAGCCGTGGGATCCCGAGCTTTGGGCGGAGGCGGCGAAGCCCGGCGTGAAGGCGCTGGTGTGCGACTCCACCAATGTCTTCACCGATCATCCGGGCCGCAGCGAGTCGACCCTTGCCGAGCCGATCACCGAGCTTGTGCGCGAGGCGAAGGGCATGGTCGTGGCCACCACCTTCGCCTCCAACATCGCGCGGCTGAAGACGCTTGCCGAAGCGGGCCGCGCCGCGGGCCGCTCGGTGGTGCTTCTGGGCCGGGCGATGCGGCGGATGCTGACGGCGGCCGAGGAGACGGGCGTGCTTTCCGACTTTCCCGGCCTCGTCAGCCCCGAGGATGCCGCCGACATCCCGCGCGAGAACCTGATGGTGCTGGCCACCGGCAGCCAGGGCGAGCGGCGCGCGGCCACCGCCCAGCTCGCCCGCGGCCGCTACATGGGGCTCGAGCTCGCCGAGGGCGATCTGTTCCTGTTCTCGTCAAAGACCATCCCCGGCAACGAGCGCGCGGTCATCCGCATTCTCAACGCGCTTTCGGAGATGGGCGTCGATGTGGTGGACGACCAGACCGACCGCTACCACGTCTCGGGCCATGCCAACCGCCCCGACCTCGCGACCGTGCACGATCTTGTCAACCCGGAGATGGTGATTCCGATGCATGGCGAGCACCGGCATCTGCGCGCCCATGCCCGGCTCGCCGAGGAGCGCGGCCGTGCCTCGGCCATCGTGCCGAACGGGACGCTGGTTGACATCACCGGCAGCGCCCCGCGCATCGTCGATCATGTGGAGACGGGGCGCACCTATCTCGACGGGGCGGTGCTCATCGGCGCGATGGACGGGGTGGTGCGCGACCGCATCCGCGTCGCCCTCAACGGCCATGTCGCCGTCTCGGTCATCATCGACGAGGATGGCGAGCCCCTGGGCGAGCCCTGGGTTTCGATCACGGGGCTTGCCGAGACCGGTCGTTCGCATGCGCCGCTGGCGGACGTGCTCGAGCATGACCTCGACCAGGCGCTCAAGCGCGCCGACCCGCGCACCCTGGCCGACGACGACAGGCTCACCGAGGCGCTCACCCGCGCGCTGCGCCAGTCGGCGATGAACGAGATCGGCAAGAAGCCCGAGGTGAGCATCATCATCAGCCGGCTGAGCTGAGGCGGGCACGCCTCGCGCGCGCGCCTAATTCTTGGGATTCCGCGCCAGCGGATGGTGCTCGAGCACGAGCTCCTTCAGCCGCGCCTCGAGCACATGGGTGTAGATCTCGGTGGTCGCGACATCGGCATGGCCGAGCAGCATCTGGATGGCGCGCAGATCGGCGCCGTTTTCCAGCAGATGCGTGGCGAAGGCGTGACGCAGCGTGTGGGGAGTGACGCGGGCAGGGGAAATGCCGGCGGCCACCGCGAGCTCCTTGATCAGCCCGTGAAAGCGGTGGCGCGTCAGATGCCCCGCCTTGCCGCGTGAGGGAAAGAGAAACGGTGAGGGCGGCTTGCCTTCCCGGCGCGCGGCCTCCTCGCCCGCTTCGCGCAGGGCGAGCCACTCGGCGAGCGCGGCGCGCGCGGGCGGCGAGAGCGGCACCATGCGCTCGCGCCCGCCCTTGCCGCGGATGAGCAGGAGCCGCGGATCACCGCGCGCGGCGGCCACCGGCAGCCCCACAAGTTCGCTCACCCGCATGCCGGTGGCATAGAGAAGCTCCATCAGGCAGGCGTTGCGGGCGCGCTCGGCCTCGTTCCTGCCGTGCCGCCGCGCGGCGCCCAGAAGCGCCTCCACCTCGGCCACGCTCAGCGTGCCGGGCAGGCGCTTCTCCCGTCCAGGGCCCCTGATCTGCAGCGCCGGGTTGTCGGCGCGCAGCCCCTCCTCGAAGGCGAAACGGTAGAGCTGGCGGATTGCCGAGAGGCGGCGGGCGCGGGTGGCGCGGCTCAGCCCTTCGGCCTCGCAATCGACAAGATAGGCCTCGATGTCGCCGCGCGCGGCATCCTCGAGCCCCAGCCCGCGCCGCTCGAGCCAGCCGAGGAAGTCGGCGAGATCGCGCGCATAGGCAAGGCGCGTGTTCTCCGCCGCGCCCTGCTCGGCGGCCTGCGCCTCGAGAAAGGCCTCGACCCAGTAGCGGCTCATCCCCGCCGCTCCAGGATCAGCACCTCGAGCGCGGCCCGCCGCGCCGCCCCCTCAAGCCCCACCGCGCGCAGCGTGGCAAGGCCGTCGGCCAGCGCCGCCGTGTCGCCATCCGCCCCAGCTTCGACGAGCTGGAGCGCCCGCAGGAGCGCCTCCCCCAGACGGCCGCTTCTGATCAGCCCCTCCAGCCGGGCCGGCGCCTGTCGCGCCCGAAAGGCCTTGAACACCGCCGTCGCGAAGGGATCGGGGCTTGAAATCGTATCGGGCATCTCGCCGGTTGCGATGGCCGCAAGCAAGGCGTCGCCCGCCTCCGGCGGGCTGGTGCGGGCGCGGGCGTAACGCTCGTACCGGTCCGACAGCATCCCGAGCGTGAAACGTATCTGCTCCGCCTCGCCGGAGAGCGGCAGATGTTCGAGCGGAAGCGCGTAGATCTCAGCGAAGACAGGCTCGAGCCCGGCACGCCGCATCTGTGCCCAGGCAGGGGGAAGACTTGCCTCGATGCGGCCGAGGTCGCGGTCGGTGACCGCCGCATCGAAAACCTGCAGGGCGGCAACGCGATCCCATATGCCGCCCGAGGCGGCAGGGCGGCGCTCCGTCCACAGGCCCAGAAGCCGGTTGGCGGGCAGGGCTCCGGCGCGCGCCAGCCGCTCGGCGGCCTCGATCTGGGCACGCCAGCCCGCCACGGGGCGCAGATCGGCATGCGCATACGCCAGGGGCAGGTTGGCCGTCGGCAGCGGCTCGCCGATCGCCTCGAACAGGCGGAAGATGAGCGGCGTCATGGTCTCGGGCGGGGCCAGCGGGGGCAGTCCTTCGAAGGCCTCAGGATGCAGAAAACGGGCAAGAAGCGCGTCCTCGTAGACCGAGAGTTCACCCAGTGCCCGCCCGGCCGCGAGCAGAAGATCGGCCGCCGCCACGTCGCCGGCACGCGCGAGGCAGAAGACGCGCGCGGCAAGGCCCGGCGCCAGCGCCGGAGCGGCGGCGATCTCGGCGCAGGCGACGTCCTCGGCGCCGGTCAGCAGGGCGGCGTCGAACATCCGGGAAACGAGGGCGCGGTTGCGCGGCCCCGCCCGCATCAGCAGGGCCTGTGCCTGCTCGACGGCGCCGAACCGCAACAGCGCGTCCACCCGCGCCAGCAGAAGCCGCGTCTCGTGCCCCTCGCCGGCCGGCGGATCCAGCTCGGCGAGAAGGAGCACGAAAAGAAGCCGCCGTGCCGCCGGCAGCATGTCTGGGCGGAAGTCGGCCAGACGCCGGGCCAGATCGCCGGCGTCGCTTCTGGCCCACAGATCGCGCGGCAGCCCCGTGACCGACACCGGGAGCAGCCCGACCGCTTCCGGCGAAGGTTGGGCGATCGGCGTGACCTCGATCTTTCCGCCGGGCAGGTCGGTGCGCGGAAGGCTCACGCTCTCGGGATCCGGCAGGGCGGAGGCGGGCGGTGCCCCGAGGCCCTGGCTGAGCCAGTCGATGGCCGAGAGCGGCGCCTCCTCGCACGCCGCGGGCGCAAGGCCCGACGCGCCCAGCGCCATCGTGAGGCCCGCCACGCGAGCGATGATGCGCCGCCTAGTCCACATCCAGCGTCACCGGCTGCGTGACGTCCCGGCGCTCGGGGGAAAGGTCCCCGAAGTAGGCGTATCCAAGAATTCCGATGCCGCCGAGAATCGCGAGTATGAGTATCAGTCGGAAAAGATAACGCATCACCGCGGGCCTTCCCTCGCCTGTCTGCCTCCGCTTCGCGTCCGGCTCGATTTCGGACGCTGGCCGGTTCCGTGCCGGCGCGTGTCCCTATATATGGCATTGCGAGGCGGTTCAGGCCAATGCACCGCCGGGGGAATTTTCGGCGGAGCGGTGCCGGTTTGCGATACAGGCTGAAGCGTACGGTCGCGCTGGTGGGAATGATGGGCTCGGGCAAGACCGCCGTGGGCGGCGCGCTCGCCCGTTTGCTTGGCGTGCCCTTTCTCGACTCCGATGCCGAGATCGAGCGCGCGGCGAACATGTCGATTGCCGAGATCTTCGCCCGTGACGGCGAGGCGTTCTTCCGTGACCGGGAGGCGGAGGTGATCGCGCGTCTGCTCACCGGCCGGCCGGTGATTCTTTCGACCGGCGGCGGCGCGTTCCTTTCCGAGCGAAACCGCCGCGTCATCGAGGAAAAGGGTGTCGCCGTGTGGCTCAGGGCCGACCATGACCTTCTGTGGAACCGGGTCAGGCACAAGACCACGCGCCCGCTTTTGCGCACGCCCGATCCGCGCGCCACGCTCGAGAAGCTCGCCAGAGAGCGCGAGCCGGCCTATGCCCGCGCCGCGCTCGTGGTCGATGCGGATGCGCGCTATTCGGTGGAGGAGATGGCGGGAAAGGTGATCGAGGCGCTGTTGACGCGGCCCGACGTGCTGGAGAGGGAGTGAGCGATGGGCGTCGAGGTGGTGCCGGTTGAGCTTGGCGCGCGCAGCTATGAGGTGCGCATCGGTCCTGGCCTGATGGCGCGGGCAGGCGAGGAGATCGGCCCGCTCCTGTCCCGCCCGCGCGTGGCGGTGATCACCGAGAAGCGGGTGGCCGAGCAGCACTGGCCGGCCTTGCGTGCCGGGTTGCAAGCCGCAGGGATCGAGGCGGAGGCCCTCATTCTGCCTCCCGGGGAGGCGACGAAGTGCTGGGCCGGGCTTGAGCGCAGCGTGGAGTGGCTCCTTGCGCAGGGCGTGGAGCGGCGCGACGTCGTGGTCGCCTTTGGCGGCGGGGTGATCGGCGATCTGGCCGGATTCGCCGCCGCCGTCCTGCGCCGGGGCGTGCGTTTCGTGCAGATCCCCACAACGCTTCTGGCGCAGGTCGACAGCTCGGTCGGTGGCAAGACGGGCATCAACTCACCCCACGGCAAGAACCTCGTGGGCGCCTTCCACCAGCCCGCGCTGGTGCTCGCCGACACCGACGCGCTCGCCACCCTCAGCCCGCGCGACTTTCTGGCCGGCTACGGCGAGGTGGTGAAATACGGGCTCTTGGGCGACGCGGACTTCTTCGCCTGGCTCGAGGCGCATGGGCCGACGCTTGCCGCCGGCGACCAGGCGGCGCGGATCGCGGCGATCCGCCGGTCGGTGGAGATGAAGGCCGCGATCGTGGCCCGCGACGAGACCGAAGCCGGGGAGCGGGCGCTCTTGAACCTGGGCCACACCTTCGCCCATGCACTCGAGGCGGCAACAGGCTATTCCGACCGGCTGCTCCACGGCGAGGCGGTGGCGATCGGCTGTGCGCTCGCCTTCGAGCTTTCCGCGCGGCTGGGGCTCTGTTCGCAGGAGGAGCCGAGCCGGGTGCGCGCCCATCTCGCGGCCATGGGCATGAAGCGCGATCTGGCCGACATTCCCGGCCCGCTGCCCGATGCCGATGGCCTTCTGGCGCTGATGGCGCAGGACAAGAAGGTGATCGACGGGCAGCTGCGCTTCGTGCTTGCCCGCGGCATCGGCGAGGCATTTGTGACGTCGGAGGTTCCGCGCGAGGCAGTGCGCGCGCTGCTCTCCGAGGCCCTCGCCGCCCGCTGAAGGGCCGGCGCGCGAGTCTAGCGCCCGTTGCCTCCCCTCAGCACCATCAGCTCGCCAATGTTCTCGCGGGTGATGTAACCCAGCATGTGCCCGGCCGGGTCGACCACGGCCACCGCTGGCGTGCCGGTCGAGCCGAGCGCGTCGAGAACGTCCGAAAGCGGTGCGCCGAGCGGCAGGCACGGGATGTCGGTGACCATCAGATCGCTGGCGCGCACTCCCGCCCGCTCTCCCTGGGCGGCGGCAAAGATCGCCTCGCGGGTGACGAAGCCCAGCAGTCGCCCCGCCGGGTCGAGCACCGGAAACTCGTGCTGGGTGGTGCGCAAGAGCCCTGCCGACATCGCCGCGAGCGAATCGTCGGGCATCAGCGGCTCGAAGGCGGTGATCATCGCATCGCGCGCCGAGATGCGCCGGGCAAGCTCCCGCATGGTCACATCCGATGCCTCCGCCTGCCCGGCGAGATAGACGAAGACGGCAATCAGAAGCAGGATCAGATTTCCCGACGCGAGCGCCCAGAACCCGAAGAGAAAGGCAATCGCCTGCCCGGCCATCGCGGCGGTGCGCGTGGCCCGCACCCGCCCCATGGTCATCGACAACAGCGCGCGCAAGACGCGCCCGCCGTCCATCGGAAAGGCGGGAATGAGGTTGAAGAGCACCAGAAACAGATTCACCGAGGCAAGCCGCCCCCAGAAATCGCGCGCCGGGTCCTCGATGTGGGCGAGCGTCTCGACCGACCCGGAAGCCCCGAGAAGCAGCGACAGCACGGCCCAGATCACCACGTTGACCGCCGGCCCGGCGAGGGCCACGACGATCTCCTGGGCGGGCCGCTCCGGCATCCGCTCGAGCCGCGCCACCCCGCCGATGGGCAGAAGCGTGATGTCGGGGGTTCGGATGCCGTAGCGGCGCGCGGTCAGCGCATGGCCGAACTCATGCGCCACGACGCAGGCGAAGAGCGCGAGGATGAAGAGAATGTTCACCACCGCCGCCTGAGGCCCGCCCTCGATCCAGGCCACGGCCCCGATCCAGGCGAGGAGCAGAAAGAAGGTGGCATGCACGCGCAGCTCCGAGCCGAACAACCGCCCGATCGGAAAGGACCATCCCATGACGCGCTCCCGCTCCGGTCCGTCGGAAAGGAAATTCAGAAAGGAATCTCGTCGTCGAGATCCCCCACCGGCGCCGGGCCCGGTCCACCGAAGCCGCCACCGGCACCGCCGCCATAGCCGCCCTGATCCTCGACGTATCCACCCCCGCCGCCTTCACCGCGGCTGTCAATGAGCACGAGCTCGCCGCGGTAGGGGCGCAGCACGATCTCGGTGGTGTAGCGATCCTGCCCCGACTGGTCCTGCCACTTGCGGGTCTCGAGCTGGCCCTCGAGATACACCTTGGAGCCCTTGCGCAGATACTGCTCGGCGATGCGCGCGAGGTTCTCGTTGTAGATGGCCACCGAATGCCACTCGGTGCGCTCGCGCATCTCCCCGGTGTTGCGGTCGCGCCAGCGCTCGGAGGTGGCCACGCGCAGGTTGCACACCTTGCCGCCGTTCTGGAAGGTGCGCACCTCCGGGTCGCGCCCCAGATTGCCCAGGATGATCACCTTGTTCACCGAACCCGCCATTGGACCAGCCTTTCCTCGAATCTCGTGCCCTTGCCTTCTGCGTTACACCACCCCGACAAGCTTAATGGAAGGTCAATCTTGACAGAAACGCGCAGCCCGCGCTCCCAGCCTGCCTCCATCACCCTGGGTGGAAATACCCCGGGGGTGAATGCCGCGCAGCGGCAGAGGGGGCGGAGCCCCCTGCGTCCTCAGCCGCGGGAGTGGCGGCGAAACGCGCTCGGGGTGAGCCCGGTGTGCTTGTGGAAGGCGCGCGTGAAATAGGCGGCCGAACTGAAGCCGAGCGCGCGGGCGATCTCCTTGACCGGCCAGCGTGTCTCGCTCAGCAGGCGGCGCGCCTCGTAATGGATGCGATCGGCAAGGATCGCGGAAGCCGGCCGGCCGCAGGCGGCGTTGCACGCGCGGCTCAGATGCGTCGGCGTCACCCCGAGCGCGGCGGCATAGTCATGCACCTGCCGGCCCGAGCGGAAGTCCTGCTCCACGAGCGCGGCGAACGCGGCCGCGAGGCGGCGGGACGCGTCGGTGTGAATCGCCTGCTCCTGACCGCGCGCGATCTGCCGCTCCAGCCACACCGCCAGAAGCCCCGCGTGATGGAAGAGCGCGCGCTCCCGCCCCGGCAGCTCGCGCTCGAGCTCGCGCTGGAGGTTGTCGATCAGCGCGTTCAGCTCCGCCTGCTCCTGAGCATCCCGAAACCGCAGGTGCGCCGGCTCCTCCGGCAGGCCGATCGCGCAGGCGCGCGGAAACCACAGCGCGGTGCCGAACACCTGGCCGCGCATTTCGAAGCCGTGCATGGTGCGGGGGGGCAGGAACACCGCATGGTGCGGCCCATAGCCTTGCGTGACACCGGCGATGGTGACGCGCCCCTGACCGCGGGTGAACCACAGAAGCAGCGGCTCTTCGTAGCTTCGCATCGCCTCGGTCCGCCAACGCGGACCCTGGGCGAACCGTGCCAACGGCACGACCCTGAATCCCTCGGCCCCCATCGCCTCCCGCTCCTGCGCGGCACCGGTAAGGCCGGCAATGTCAACGATTTCCGGCATTGGTTCGGTTTATGCTGCTATTCCCCGGTTATCCCCAGAACCGTCCCCAGGATTTTGTGCGATTTGTGCGGTTTGTTCACAGCCCCTGTGGAGGAATCGGAACCCATGCCTTCATTCTGGACCGAAACCAGCTGCGTTGTCTCTTGGCATATTGGCGGGTGGCTGTTTTTGCCGCCTCCGTGGCTTCGGCGAGACTCATGCGCCCCTGCAGGTGGGCGATGAGCTCGGCCGCGCCGATGGCCTTGGAGGAGGGCAGGGAAGGGTTCCAGCCCTCGAGATTGGCGCGCGCCTCCTCGAGCGCGCCCATGGCCATCATGGCGTCGAAGCGGCGTTCGATGCGCGCGTTGAGCCAGTCGCGCGGCGCCTCGATGACGAAGGCCTGCGCCTGCGCAAGCGGCACGAGCGGCGGTGGCGTCTGCGCCTGCCAGGCGGCAAGCCCGCGGCCGGTTGCGCGCAGCACCTCCCAGGCGCGCTGCACCCGCACGGGGTTGGCCAGGTCGATGCGCGCGGCGGTCTCGGCGTCGAGCTCGGCGATCAGTGCCTCCACCCCCTCGGCGGCAAGCCGCGCCTCCGATTCGGCGCGAATCCCCGAGGGAACCTCGGGGATCTCGGCCAGCCCCTCCGTCAGAGCGGTGAGATAGAGCCCGGTTCCGCCCACGATCACGGGAGCGGGGCGCCCCTCGGCGCGGGCCGCCTCGAGAATGGGGGCGAGCTCGCGCAGCCAGTGGCCCACCGAATAGGGCTCCTCACGCCCGACATGGCCGTAGAGGCGGTGCGGCGCGGCCTCCTCCTCGGCCTGCGTCGGGCGGGCGGTCAGCACGCGCCAGTTGGCATAGACCTGCAGCGCATCGGCATTGACCACCTCGCGCCCCTCGCGCAGGGCAAGTTCGAGCGCCACCGCCGATTTGCCCGCGGCGGTGGGGCCGGCGATCAGCACCGGCAGCTCGCGGCTCAGCCCCTTGAGTGTCGCGCTCATCGTCTCTCCACCTGCATGCCCTGGCGCCCGTTTACGCCCCGGCGGCAATGGCACGTTGATCCCCGCGCCGTTTTCGACCATTTATCACGATGGCAAATTCCGGGGGATACCATGACCGATACGGGGCTCGCCGCCGCCGAGGAGCTGGCAGCGGCAAAACGCGCGCCTGCAACGAAGTACCGGCGCGTCATGCTGAAGATTTCGGGCGAGGCACTCATGGGCGATCAGGGATACGGCCTGCACCCGCCCACTGTCGAGCGGATCGCGCGGGAAGTGAAATCCGTCCATGAACTCGGCGTCGAGATCTGCATGGTCATCGGCGGGGGCAACATCTTCCGCGGCCTGTCGGGCGCGGCCCAGGGGATGGAGCGCACCACCGCCGACTATATGGGAATGCTGGCGACAGTAATGAATGCGCTGGCGATGCAGTCCGCACTCGAGGGGCTTGGCGTCTTCACCCGCGTCATCAGCGCCATCCGCATGGACGAGATCTGCGAGCCCTACATCCGCCGCCGCGCGGTGCGGCATCTGGAGAAGAAGCGGGTCTGCATCTTCGCCGCCGGCACCGGCAACCCCTATTTCACCACCGACACCGCCGCCACCCTGCGTGCCAGCGAGATGGGCTGCGAGGCGATCTTCAAGGGCACAAAGGTGGACGGGGTCTATGACAAGGATCCCGCGAAATTCCCCGACGCGAAGCGCTATGACGAGGTCAGCTATGACGAGGTTCTGCAGAAGAACCTGAAGGTGATGGACGCCTCGGCCATCGCCCTTGCCCGCGACAACGACAAGCCGATCATCGTCTTCTCCCTCGACGAGCCCGGCGGCTTCAGGGGCATCCTCTCCGGTGAAGGCACCTATACTTTGGTGCATGGCTGAGGATATAGGGGGAGCACCTGGCGCGCAGGCGTCGGGCGGGACAGGCAGGAGGTGATCGCATGGCGGAAGTGGAGATCGACCTTGACGATCTGGAGCGACGGATGGACGGCGCCATCACGGCGCTGAAGAACGAATTCGCCTCGCTGAGGACCGGGCGCGCTTCGGCGGCGATGCTCGATCCGATCACGGTGGAGGCCTACGGCAGCCAGATGCCGATCAACCAGCTCGGCACCGTCAACGTCCCCGAGCCGCGGATGATCACCATCAATGTCTGGGACAAGTCGATGGTGGGCAAGGTCGAGAAGGCCATTCGCGAGAGCGGGCTCGGCATCAACCCGGTGACCGAGGGCACGATCATTCGCCTGCCCATCCCCGAGCTCAACGAGGAGCGCCGGCGCGAGCTCAGCCGTGTGGCCGCGCAATACGCCGAGAGCGCGCGGGTCGCGATCCGCAACGTGCGCCGCCACGGGATGGACGAGCTGAAGAAGGCCAAGGCCGAAGGGATGTCCGACGACGATCAGAAGTTCTGGCAGAACGAGATTCAGGAAATGACCGACCGGCACATCAAGCTGGTCGACGAGATGCTGGAGCACAAGCAGCAGGAGATCATGCAGGTCTGAGCGCCTGCCGATCCTCCAAAGGGAGCCAGCGATGAGGGATGCGCCCGCCCGCCGGGGTCAGCGCTCGGGCCCGCGCCATGTGGCCATCATCATGGATGGCAACGGCCGCTGGGCGCAGGCGCGCGGGCGCCCGCGGCTCTTCGGTCACCACGCCGGGGCGAAACGGGTGCGGGAGATCGTCGAGGCCTGCCCCGCGCTCGGTGTTGAATACCTGACCGTCTTCGCCTTCTCCACCGAGAACTGGAAGCGCACCCAGGCCGAGGTGGCGGGGCTGATGAGCCTCTTTCGCCGCTACATCCAGTCAGAGGCGCGGCGGCTGCGCGATGCGGGCGTGCGGGTGCGCTTCATCGGCGACCGGGTGCGGCTCGACCCCAAGCTCGTGGGGCTGATGGACGAGCTCGAGGCGATGACCGCCGATAACGAGACGCTGCATCTGACCGTCGCCATCAATTACGGCAGCCGTGACGAGGTGGCGCGCGCCGTCAAGCGGCTTGCGCGCGAGGTCAAGGCGGGCCGCCTCGACCCCGAGGCGGTGGATGCCGAGACTCTGGCGCGTTTTCTCGACACCTGCGTTCTGCCCGACCCCGATCTGGTGATCCGCACCTCGGGCGAGGCGCGCATCTCCAACTTCCTCTTGTGGCAGTCGGCCTATGCCGAGTACGAGTTCGTCGACACGCTCTGGCCCGATTTCACCGCCGAGCAGTTTGCCGAGATCGTCCGCAGCTTCGCCGCCCGCGAGCGCCGTTTCGGGGCGGTGCCCGGATGAGTGGCGGCGCGCGCGGCGGACGCTGGGAAGATCTCGCTCCCCGTGTCATCACCGGGGTGGCGCTGGCGGTCATCGGGGTGGCGGCGCTGTGGGCGGGTGGCTGGTGGTTTCGCGCGCTCGTGGCGCTGGCAACCGGCGCGATCTTCTGGGAGATGCGGCGGATGCTCGCGCCGCACCGGCCGGCGGGCGCAATGGGTGCGGGGGCGATCGGTGCCGCGGTGGTGGCGCTGGCGCCGCTTCTGCCGGGATGGGCGCTGGCCCCGGTGTTTGCGGCGGTGGCGCTGACGGCGGCGCTTGATGCGAGGGCCGAAGACAGGCCGCGCGCCATTCTCTATGCCCTGTTCATACTGACGGCGGGTTTCGCGCTCGCAGCCTTCCGCGACAGTCACGGCCTTGTCTTCGTCGCCTGGCTCGTGGCGGTGGTGGTGGTCACTGATATTGCGGGTTACTTCGCGGGCAGACTCATCGGCGGGCCGAAATTCTGGCCGCGCGTCAGCCCCAAGAAGACCTGGGCCGGCATCGTCGCGGGGTGGATGGCGGCGGCCGGTATCGGCGGCCTTTTCGCCGCCTTGACCGGGCAGGGCCTGTCGCTGGTTCTGCTTTCTGCTGTCGTCTCCTTTGCCTCGCAGATGGGCGATGCTGCGGAAAGCGCGCTCAAGCGCCGGGCGGGGGTGAAGGATGCTTCGGCGCTCCTGCCGGGCCATGGCGGAGTCTGGGACCGCTTCGACGCGCTTCTCGGTGCGGCACTCATGGCGCTCATGATGGATCTGCTGGGTCTGATGCCGGTCATGGGGGGCATGGGATGACCCGCCGCCGCGTCACCATACTCGGGGCCACCGGCTCCATCGGGCAGAGCACCATCGACCTCATCGCCCGCGCGCCCGACGAGTTCGAGGTGGTCGCGCTCACCGGCGGGTGCAACATCGCCCAGCTTGCGGCGGACGCGCGCCGGCTCGGCGCCGAGGTCGCCGTCACCGCCCATGAGGCGCTTCTCGGTGATCTCAGAGAGGCGCTGGCGGGCAGCGGGGTGGAGGCGGCGGCCGGCGAGGCGGCCTTGCTCGAGGCCGCCGAGCGCCCGGCGGACTGGACGATGTCGGCCATCATCGGCGCGGCGGGACTGGCGCCGGGGCTTGCCGCCCTCAGGCAGGGCGGAACCCTGGCGCTTGCCAACAAGGAAAGCCTCGTCACGGCAGGGCCGCTCCTGATGGAGACCGCCGCCGCCCATGGCGCGCGGATCCTGCCGGTGGACAGCGAGCATTCGGGCATCTTCCAGGCGCTTGCGGGCGAGGACATCGCGGCGGTGGAGCGGGTCATCATCACCGCCTCGGGCGGCGCCTTCCGCGACTGGCCGCTCGCGCGGCTCGCCCGCGCCACGCCCGAGGAGGCCTCGCACCATCCCAACTGGGACATGGGCCAGCGCATCACCATCGACAGCGCCTCGATGTTCAACAAGGCGCTGGAACTCATCGAAACGAAAGAGTTTTTCGGCTTCGCGCCGGAGCAGATCGAGGTGCTCGTGCATCCCGAGAGCCTGATCCATGCGCTGGTGGGCTTCCGCGACGGGGCGCTGATGGCCCATGTCGGCCCCGCGGACATGCGCCATGCCATCGGCTATGCGCTCAACTGGCCGGAGCGGCGGTCACTTCCGGTCGAACGGCTCGATCTGGCCGAGATTGCCCGGCTCACATTCCGCGCGCCCGACGAGGCGCGCTGGCCGGCGCTGCGCCTTGCCCGTGAGGTCATGGCGATTGGCGGGCTTGCGGGGGCGGTGTTCAACGCCGCCAAGGAGGCCGCGCTTGATGCCTTCATCGCCCATCGCATCCGCTTCACCGACATGGCGGCCGTCGTCGAGGCGGTGCTGGAGCGGGTTTCGGCCGAAGGCGGTCTTGATTGTGACAAGATCGATCTTGATAAGGTGCGCGAGGCGGACCGTCTTGCACGGCTGCGCGCGGGCGAGGTGGTCGAAAAGATGTTGTTGCAGGCAGATTGAGGGGCAGGACGCGCCTTGGATATCGTTTCGCTCATTCCTTCCTTCGGCGGGCTCATCTGGACGGTGCTCGCCTTCGTCGTGGCGCTGTCGGTCATCATCGCCGTCCACGAATACGGCCATTACATCGTCGGCCGCTGGTCGGGCATCAAGCCCGAGGTCTTCTCGATCGGCTTCGGGCCGGTGCTTTTCTCGCGGGTGGACCGGCGCGGCACGCGCTGGCAGATCGCCGCGCTGCCCTTCGGCGGCTATGTGAAATTCCTGGGCGATTCCAACGCCGCCTCCGCCCCTGACGGCGAGGCGATTGCGGAGCTGAGCGAGGAGGAGCGGCGCCATACCATGCAGGGTGCGCCGCTCTGGGCGCGCGCGGCGACGGTAGCGGCGGGGCCGGCGGCGAATTTCCTTCTCAGCTTCGTTCTGTTTGCGCTGGTGCTGATGCTGCGCGGCGTGCCGGTCTCGCCGGTGACGATCGCCGAGATCGCGCCGCTTCCCGCGCCGGTGCAGGAATTGCAGGTGGGTGATGCGATCCTCGCCGTCGAGGGCATCGAGACGCCCGATGTCGAGACCTTCGTCACCGTCATCGACCGTCTGCCGGTCAAGCCGGTGCTCGACTACCACATCCTGCGCCACGGATCCGAACGCGATGTGCGCGGGCCCTATCCCTATCCGCCGCTTGTCGGCGGCGTGACCCCCGATTCGGCGGCCGAGGCGGCGGGGCTGAGGCCGGGCGACGTGATCCTTTCGGTGGACGGGCGGGAGGTGGTCGCCTTCCGCGAGATGCGCGAGATCGTCGGCGCCTCGGGCGGAAAGCCGCTTCAGCTGAAGGTCTGGCGGGCGGGCGAGGTCTTCGATGTCACGCTGGTGCCGCGCCGCACCGATCTGCCGCTGCCCGACGGCGGTTTCGAGACGCGCTGGCTGATCGGCATCACCGGCGGGCTGTTCTTCTCGCCGGCCACCCAGCCGCCAAGCCTGTGGGAGGCGGCGGGCTACGGGGTGAGCCAGACCTGGTTCATCATCAAGAGCTCGCTCTCGGGCCTCTATCACATGGCCGTGGGCGCGATCTCGTCGTGCAACCTGCGCGGGCCGATCGGCATCGCCGAAACCTCGGGTGCCGCTGCGGCACAGGGCGGGCTAGCGTTCATCTGGTTCATCGCGGTGCTTTCCTCGGCGGTGGGGCTTCTCAACCTGTTTCCGGTTCCGGTGCTCGACGGGGGGCATCTCGTCTTCCACGCCTGGGAGGCAATGACGGGCAGGCCACCGGCCGAATCGGTCATGCGCATCCTGATGACGCTCGGGCTGATGCTTCTGCTCGCGCTCATGGCCTTCGCGCTGACGAACGACCTGTTCTGCCCCTGAGCCCGCGGCGCCGCGCGCCTGGCCCGCAAGGTTTTCCCACGAAGACGCGCCGGGACGGCGGAATTGCCAAATTCCCGCCGCATTGCCCGGCGATAACGGTGCCCGCGGAAAAACAAAGCGGCATCGTGCGCAAGGTACGAGGAACGAGGGAAATGCGGACGCTGAAGAAGGGATACCGCGGGCTCTGGCTCGTGGCAGACCTCAACGAGGATCTCCTTTTCTGGACCGTGGCGCTTGCCGTCGCGCTTGGCGCGGGCAGCCTTATCGGCAGCATGCTCTGATCCGCCGGCCGGGACCGCGCGGGTCGCCGCGGCACCGCCGGCGCCCGCGGCACGAGTCGCGCGCTCGAAGTCACACCCCGCCCGGAACCTGACCGGGCGGGGTGGCTGCTTTTGACAAGCCTGCCCATTCCCGATACTCAGCTTGGTCATAATCTGCTGCCAGACAGGATGCCGCGGAATGACTCGAGGTGACGGGCGAGGGGGGCGGGCCGTGACCGGTACCGCAGTGGGTGCAAGAATCCGCAGCCTTTTCATAATTCTTTTCGTATCGCTCTGCTCGATCGCGATGCCCGAGAGGGCGGACGCGCAGAGCTACCGATTCAGCAATGTCAGGATCGAGGGCAACGAGAACATCGAGGCGGCCACGGTCCTCTCCTATCTCGGAATCGCTCCGGGCGAGACGGTCAGCGCGGGCGAGCTCAACGCGGCCTATCAGCGGCTCGTGGCCTCCGGGCTTTTTGAAACGGTCGAGCTCGAGCCCGCGGGGGGCACGCTCGTCATCCGCGTCACCGAGTGGCCGGTGATCCGCGAGGTCTCGATCGAGGGCAACAAAAGGCTCGATGATGACACGCTCCTTGCGGTCATCCAGTCGCAACCGGCGCGCGTCTACAGCCCTTCCGTGGCCGAGGCGGACGCCGCAGCCATTGCCGAAGCCTATCTCGCCGCCGGGCGGCTTGCCGCGAGCGTGACGCCGAAGATCATCCGCCCCTCGAACAATCGGGTGGACCTCGTCTTCGAGGTTGCCGAGGGCGGCGTCACCGAAGTCGAGCGGCTGAGTTTCGTCGGCAACCGCGCCTTCACCGACCGTCAGCTGCGGCGCGCCCTCGAGACCAAGCAGGCAGGTGTCCTGCGCGCGCTCATCCGGGCCGACACGCTGGTGCCCGACCGGCTGGAGTTCGACAAGCAGAAGCTGAGGGATTTCTACCTGCAGCGGGGCTACATCGACTTCCGCATCCTGTCGGTGACCTCGGAGTTCTCGCGCGAGCGCAATGCCGTGTTCGTCACCTTCACCCTGCATGAGGGGCAGCAATTCCGCTTCGGCAAGCTCACCGTCTCCTCCGACCTGCCTGAAGTGGACGTGGAGCGCTATCAGCGCGAGGTGAAGATCCGGCCGGGCAAGGTCTATACGCCTCAGCTTCTCGAGGCGACGATCACGCGGCTCGAGTTGCTCGCCACCCAGCAGGGGCTGAGATTCGTGCGCGTGGAGCCGCGGGTGACGCGCAACGACGCCGAACTCACCCTCGACGTCGACTTCCAGCTTGTCCGGGGGCCGCGCGTCTTCATCGAGCGCATCGACATCGAGGGCAACACCACCACGCTCGACCGCGTGATCCGGCGGCAGTTTAGGGTCGCCGAGGGCGACCCCTTCAACCCGCGCGAGATTCAGGCGGCGGCGCGCCGGATCCGTGAACTCGACTATTTCGAGACGGTGGAAGTGAGCACCGAGGAGGGCTCCGGGCCCGATCAGGTCATCGTCAAGGTCAAGGTGGTTGAAAAGCCCACCGGCTCGCTGAGCTTCGGTGCGAGCTACACCACCGGCGTCGGCATCGGCCTCAACGCGTCGCTGACCGAGCGCAACTTCCTCGGTCGCGGCCAGACGCTGGAGTTCAGCGTCCAGACCGGCGGCGGGACGCAGTCGGGCAGCTTCAGCTTCCTTGAGCCTGCCTTCCTCGGGCGCGACGTCGCCTTCGGCCTCGATCTCGCCTACACGCAGACCGACAACGCCTCGAACTCCTCCTACGACTCGCGCATCGGGGTGTTCCGCCCGTCGCTGACCTTCCCGCTCAGCGAATATGCCGATCTGGGCCTGCGGGCGACCGTTCGGGCAAGCGAGATGCGCAATGTCAGCCCGAATTCCTCCGCCATCCTCACCGCCGAGCAGGGCCTCGGGATGCAGTATCAGTTCGGCCCCGGCTACACATTGTCCTTCGACAACCGGGCAGGGGGCCTGAACCCCGACGCCGGGGTGCTGGTACGCTTCAACCAGGACTTCTACGTTGCCGGCGAGCAGGACTTCATCCAGTCCACACTGCTGTTCGTCGCCGAGCGCAAGATGCTGACGCGTGATGTCACCTTCCGTGCGGTGCTGGAGGGCGGCGCGCTCTACAGCCTCTCGGGCGATGTCACAAAGGCCACGGAGCGCTTCTTCCTGAGCGCCAACCAGCTGCGGGGCTTCGACGTTGGCGGGGTGGGGCCGCGCGACCTGAATGTTTCGAACCAGGACGCGCTCGGCGGCAACTATTACGCGGTTGCGCGCTTCGAGGTGGAGTTTCCGCTGCCGCTCTTGCCGGATGAATACGGCATCTCGGGCGGCGCGTTCTTCGATGTCGGCTCGCTCTGGGGGCTCGACAACACCGCAGGCGGGCCGGCCGGCGCCAATCCGGTGGATGACTCCTTCCATCTGCGTTCGTCCATCGGTCTTTCGGTGTTCTGGGAAACGCCGATCGGGCCGCTGCGCTTCAACTTCTCCAAGCCGCTGGTCAAGCAGCCCTATGACCGGGAACGCTTCTTCGACCTGACGGTCTCGACCGAGTTCTGAGCATGCTGTGCAGGCCGGCGCGCGGGCGGGGATTTGCGGGGGCCGTGCTTCTTTGTCTCGGCCTCTGCCTGCCCGTGCTTGGAGCGACGGCTCACGCTCAGGATCTGGAGCTTGCCTATTCGCCCATCCTCACCATCGATCAGGAGCGGCTCCTGACCGAGACCAACCTAGGCACCGAGATCGCGCGCGAGCTTGAGGCGCGCGCCGAGGCGCTGGCCAGCGAGAACCGGCGCATCGAGGCCGAGCTCATCGCCGAGGAGCGCGCCCTGACCGAAAAGCGCAAGACGATGAGCGCGGCGGAGTTCCGCCCGCTGGCGGAGGCGTTCGACGAAAAGGTGCAGCGCATCCGCGCCGAGCAGGACGCGAAGGAACGCGATCTGGCGCGGGCGCGGGAGGAGCAACGGGCGCGTTTCGTGCAGCGCATCGTGCCGCTTCTGGGCCAGCTTGCCGCCGAACGCGGGGCGGTGGCGATTCTGGACCGGCGGGTGGTGTTCCTTGCCGCCGAATCGATCGACATCACCGACGAGGCGATCGCGCGCATCAATGCCGCTCTGGCCCGCGATGATGCGGGTGCCGCGGATGCGCAGTCGGGCCCGGAAGGCGGCGCCGCCGGTGACGCCGCCAATGGCGTGTCGGGCGCGGCGCCGGAAGCGGGGGCGCCGGAAGCCTCGGATGGGGGCAGCAAGTGATGCCGGGCGGTGAATGCGCAGGGCGGACTCGGGCGCGACGCGCCGCTTGCCGAGGCCGGAGCGAGTTGCTAGAAGGCGGGGACGTGACCCGGCAAGGATCCCGCCCATGAACGACGCGCTGCAATCGGCCGACATCTCGATCATCAAGCGCATTCTGCCGCATCGCTACCCGTTCCTGATGGTGGATCGGGTCGAGAGGATCGATGGCAACCGCAGCGCGGTGGGAATCAAGAACGTCACCATCAACGAGCCGTTCTTCCAGGGGCATTTCCCCAACGAGCCGGTGATGCCCGGGGTGCTCATTCTCGAGGCGATGGGCCAGACCGCCGCGGTGATGATCGCGGTGGGCAATGATCTCGTGGGCCGTGAGGCGCACATCTACCTGATGTCGGTGGACAAGGCGAAGTTCCGCCGCAAGGTGGTGCCCGGCGACGTGCTCGAGCTGCATGTGACCACGCTGCGTGGGGCGACGAGCCGGGTGGTGAAGCTCGCCTGCGAGGGGAAGGTCGGTGACGAGACGGTCGCCGAGGCGGAGATCACGGCGATGATCTCCGTCGCGCCGGCGAGCTGAGCGCGGAAGGGACGCGGCTGGCGCCGCGTGCCTGCGGCGCGGGTATTTGCACCAGGATGATTTGGCCCGGGGGCGCTCAGCCGAAGCTGGCGCGCAAGCGGCTGATCAGGCGGCGGTAGATGCCGCGGTGGCGGTTGCGCAGATGTGTCGCGGCAAACACGGGCTGCGGGATTTCCGGCGCATCCGCCACGCGCCGCGCCCGGCCCTCGGTGCAGAGGCGAAGGGCGGTCTCGCGCCGCAGATAGGCGGTGCCGCCGAGCGCCGCCAGCAGGTCTGCCACCACCGCCGACTGGCCTGAGGAGACCGGCGCTACCGAGAGCTCCGGCAGGAGCGCGGAATGGGCGGCGGCGAAGGCGGGCGAGTAGTTGGCGAGTATGTAGCGCTGCGGCGCAACTTCGGCGAGGCGGCCTGCCTCGGTGGAAATCATCACGTAACCGATCTCGCCCAGTGTCTCGAAATGCAGGTCAGGATGCGGCTTGGGCGTGAAGAGGAGTGCAAGGTCGAGCGCTCCGGCCACAAGGTCGGCGCACATCTGGTTGGAGTAGTCGGCCTCGATGTAGATGCGCGCGGCCGGCATCAGCGCGCGGATCTCGGCGATCCAGCGTCCGGCGCCACTCTGGCCCTCGCCCATTGTTCCGCCCGAGAGGTCGTGCTGATAGGCGATCCGCAGCGCCTGTCCTTCCGGCCCGCCGGCCTGCACCGCGGCCACCGCTTCGGCCCAGTCGCGGCGCAGGGCGCGGGCGTGCAGCTCGAAGCGAAGCCCCTCGGGGGTGAGCTCGCTGCCCGCGCGGCTGCGGCGCAGGAGCGGGCGGCCGAGCAGTGCCTCGAGACTGCGGATGCGGGTCGAGACGGTGGATTGCGTGATGCCGAGCCGTTCGGCGGTGCGGTGAAAGCTGCGCGTCTCGGCGAGGTCGAGAAAGGTTTCGAGAAGCTCGAGCTGCATGGCGGGAAGACCCTGATCGAATTTTTCGATCAATAACGCTGATGAAAGGCGATTGAAAGCGCCGCGCGCCGTGCCGATACTCCCCGCGAGCGAGGCGGGATCGGGGAGGATCGGCAATGGCGGCGGAGGCATTTCCAACCACGGCGCGGGTGGTGATCATCGGGGGCGGCGCGGTGGGGGCCTCGGCGCTTTATCATCTGGCCCAGGCCGGCTGGCGTGACTGCGTTCTGCTGGAGAAGAACGAGCTCACGTCCGGCTCCACCTGGCACGCGGCGGGCAATGTGCCGACCTTCTCCACCTCCTGGGCGATCATGAACATGCAGCGCTACTCGACCGAGCTCTATCGCGGGCTCGGTCAGGCGGTGGACTATCCGATGAACTACCATGTCACGGGCTCCATCCGGCTGGCGCATTCGCGCGAGCGGATGCAGGAGTTCGCCCGGGCGAAGGGCATGGGCCAGTATCAGGGGATGGATCTGGAGATCCTCGGCCCAGAGGAGATCAAGGCGCGTTATCCCTTCATCGAGATCCATGACCTCAAGGGCGCGCTCTATGACCCGGCCGATGGCGACATCGACCCCGCCCAGCTCACACAGGCGCTCGCGAAGGGCGCGCGCGAGATGGGCGCGCGCATCCTGCGCTTTACCCCGGCCACGGGGGTTAGCCGGCGGGGCGGCGAGTGGATCGTGCATACCGGGAAGGGCGATATCCGCTGCGAATACGTCGTCAACGCGGCGGGCTATTACGCCCGGCGGGTGGGCGAGTGGTTCAGGCCCTTCGGCGGGCGCACCGTGCCCATGGCGGTGATGGAACATCAGTATCTGCTCACCGAGGAGATCCCCGAGCTTCAGGCCTGGAGCCGGGAGGTCGGCCACAAGCTGCCGCTTCTGCGCGACGTGGACAGCTCCTATTACCTCAGGCAGGAGAAGTTCGGGCTGAACCTCGGGCCCTACGAGCGCAACTGCCGCGCTCATTGGGTGGATCCCTCCGATCCGATGCCCGAGGATTTCTCCTTCCAGCTCTACCCTGACGATCTGGAGCGGCTCGAGTGGTATATCGAGGATGCGATGGCGCGGGTGCCGATCCTCGGGCGGGCGGGGATTTCGCGGGTCATCAACGGGCCGATCCCCTATGCGCCTGACGGCAACCCGCTGATCGGCCCGATGCCCGGCGTGCCCAACGCCTTCGAGGCCTGTGTTTTCACCTTCGGCATTGCTCAGGCCGGGGGCGCGGGCAAGGTGCTCGCGGAGTGGATCACCGAAGGCGCCACCGAATGGGACATGTGGGCCTGCGATCCGCGCCGCTTCACCGACTACACCGATCACGACTACTGCGTGGCCAAGGCGATGGAGGTCTACGGCCACGAATACGCCATGCATTTCCCGCACCACGAGTGGCCCGCGGGGCGGCCGAAGAAGCTTTCGCCCGTGCACGAGCGGGTGGCCGCGCTCGGCGCGCAATTTGGCGCCTACAACGGCTGGGAGCGGGCGAACTGGTTCGCGCAGGAAGGGGACGACACCTCCGAGGAGGCCACCTTCACCTGGGGCCGGTCGGGGCCGTGGGAGCCGCGCGTGCGGGAGGAGGCGCTCGCGGTGCGCGATCACGTGGGCGTGCTCGATCTGCCCGGCTTCTCGCGCTTCGAGCTTTCGGGCCCGGGCGCGGCGGAGTGGCTCAGGGGCCGCATCGCCGGGGCGCTGCCGAAGGTCGGGCGGATGAACCTGGCCTATTTCCCCGACCATCGCGGGCGGATCCTCACCGAGATGTCCGTGCAGCGCCATGGAGAGGACGCCTTCACCCTCATCACCGCCGCCGCCGCGCAGTGGCATGATTATGAGGTGCTCTGGCGCGCGGGGCTGCCCGAGGGCGTCAGCCTCACCGACCGCACCGCGGAGGTGGACACGCTGATCGTGACAGGCCCGAAGTCGCGCGAGCTGTTCCGCGCCATCGGCACCGATGCCGATCTGACGCTGCCCTGGCTGAGCCACCAGCAAGCGACGGTGGCCGGCCGGCCGGCGCGGCTCGTGCGGGTGAGCTTTGCCGGGGAGCTTGGCTGGGAGATCCACGCCGCAAACGAAGACATGCCGGCGATCTACGAGGCGGTGCTCGCGGCGGGTGCGAGGCCCTTTGGGATGTGGGCGCTCGATTCGCTCAGGCTCGAGAAGGGCTACCGGGCATGGAAAGCGGATTTGTCCACCGACTACAGCCTCTTGGAGGCCGGACTTGAGCGTTTCGTGAAGTTCGACAAGCCGCAGGAGTTTCCCGGCAAGGCCGCGCTTCTGGCCGAGAAGCAGCGCGGGGTGAAGAAGCGCTTCGCGCCGCTCATCGTCGATGCCGGGGAGGCGGATGCGCCCTACATGTCGACGATCTGGAAGGATGGGAAGATCGTGGGCGAGACCACCTCGGGCGGCTGGGGCTATCGGGTGGGTGCCTCGATCGCCTACGGGATGCTGCCGCCCGAGCTGTGCGTGCCGGGCACCGAGGTGGAGGTCGACATCTACGGCGAGCGGCGGCGCGCGGTGGTGCAGCCCGACAGGCCGCTGTGGGATCCGGAGAACGAGAGGCTGAGGGCGTGAGAGCGCCGTGCTCATGGAGAAGAGGGCATGCGGCCGCCCGGGCGGGTGCAGAATGCGCCCGCCTTGGGGGCGGGCGGGCGCATGCCCGGGCTGACGCCCGGGCGGAGGTTGGCGAGTGAGTTCCATCCCGAAGACAATGAAGGCCGTCCTTCTCACTGGCCATGGAGGGCCCGAAAAGCTCGTCTGGCGGGAGGACGTCCCCGTTCCCGAGCCGGGGCCGGGCGAGGTGCTCGTGAAGGTCGCGGCGGCCGGCGTCAACAACACCGACATCAACACCCGCATCGGTTGGTATGCGCGCGAGGTCACGACCTCCACCAATGAGGCCGAGGGCGCGGCGGTCGAGGCCGGGGGCTGGGCCGGGGCGATGCGGTTTCCGCGCATCCAGGGCGGCGATCTGTGCGGTTACGTGGTGGCGAAGGGGGAGGGGGCGGACCGGCTCGCCCTCGGCGCACGGGTGGTCTCGCCCAACTGCCTGCCGCGGCCCCGGCCGGACAATCCGCTCAACTTCATCGTCATCGGCTCGGAGATCGACGGGGCCTTTGCCGAATACTGCCTGATGCGCGAGGACGACCTCTATGACGTCACCGCCTCGCCGCTCTCCGACATCGAGCTTGGTGCCATGCCCTGCGCCTATGGCACCGCCGAGGGGCTTCTCACCCGCGCCAATGTGCAACCTGCCGAGCGCGTGCTGGTCACCGGCGCTTCGGGGGGTGTGGGCATGGCGGCGGTGCAGCTGGCGCGCCTGCGCGGCGCGCATGTCACCGGCGTCGCCGCCGCCGCCAAGGCCGGCGCGGTGAAGGAGGCCGGCGCGGTTGAGGTCATCGGCCGCGACGATCGCCTGCCGGAGCGCGCCTTTCACAAGGTGATCGATGTGCTCGGCGGCCCGCGCTGGGGTGAGCTTCTGCGCGCCCTGCGCCCCGGCGGCCACTATGCCGCCTCCGGCGCGATCGCGGGGCCGCTCGTGACCGCCGATCTGCGCGACGTCTACCTCGATGACCTCACGCTCCACGGCTCTACCTTCCAGCCTTGGCAGGTCTTCGCCCGGCTCGTCGATGTGATGAACGCGGGCGCCGTCCGCCCCCTGGTGTCGAAAACCTATCCCCTGCACGAGATCCACACCGCACAGGCCGATTTCGAGGCCAAGCGCTACCCCGGAAAGCTCGTGCTCATCCCCGGAGACGCAACATGACTGACGTGACACTTCTCGATGGCGGGCTCGGGCAGGAGATCGTCCGCCGCTCGGGCGAGAGGCCCACGCCATTGTGGTCTACCCAGGTGATGCTCGAGAAGCCCGAGGTGGTGCGCGAGGTGCATGAGGCCTATTTCGCCGCCGGCGCCGAGATCGCCACGGCCAACACCTATGCCGTGCTGCGCGACCGGCTGGCGCGCGCCGGGCTTGAGCATCGTTTCGAGGAGCTGCACGAGACAGCCTGCCGGCTTGCGCTGGAGGCGCGCGATGCCCACGGGCGAGGCAGGGTGGCCGGCTCGCTCGGGCCGATCGGTGCTTCCTACCGTCCCGATCTGGCGCCGCCCGCGGATGAGGCGGCCGAGGTCTATGCCGAGATCTGCGCGATTCAGGCGCCCTTCGTCGATCTCTGGATCGCCGAGACCATGTGTTCGGTCGATCAGGCGCGCGGTGCGCTGATGGGCGCGCTCGGGCTCGGCAAGCCGGTGTGGCTGTCGCTCTCGGTCGATGACCGGGACGGCGCGCGGCTGCGCTCGGGCGAGCCGCTGGCCGACGTGCTGCCGCTTCTGGAGGAGCTCACCCCCCAAGCGGTGCTCGTCAACTGCTCGCCGCCCGAGGTGATGGCGGCCGCGCTCGAGATCATCGCCGAGGCGGGCCTGCCCTTCGGCGCCTATGCCAACGGCTTCACGCACATCTCGGCCGATTTCCTGAAACCCTCGCCCACGGTCGAGGCGCTCTCGGCGCGGGAAGACCTGACCCCCGAGGCCTATGCCGAGCACGCGCTCGGCTGGCTCGAACAGGGCGCCAGCATCGTCGGCGGCTGCTGCGAGGTGGGGCCTGAGCATATCGCCCATCTCGCGCGGCGATTGGGAAGGAGCTGAGCCATGGCCACCATCCCCACCCATGCGCGGGCCGTCATCATCGGCGGCGGCGTCTCGGGCTGCTCGGCGGCCTATCACCTCGCCAGGCTCGGCTGGTCGGACATCGTGCTTCTGGAGCGAAAGCAGCTCACCTGCGGGACCACATGGCATGCCGCGGGCCTCATCGGCCAGCTTCGCGCGACCCAGAACATGACCCGGCTCGCCAAGTATTCCGCCGATCTCTACGTCGGGCTCGAGGCGGAGACGGGCGTTGCCACCGGCATGCGCCAGAACGGCTCGATCACCGTCGCCCTCACCGAGGACCGCCGGCAGGAGATCCTGCGCCAGGCCACCATGGCGCGCGCCTTCGGGGTCGAGGTTCATGAGATAAGCCCTTCCGAGGCAAAGGAGATGTATCCGCACCTCAATGTCGAGGACGTGGTCGCGGCGGTGCATCTGCCGAAGGACGGTCAGGCCGACCCGGCCAACATCGCCATGGCCACGGCCAAGGGGGCGCGGATGAACGGGGCGACGGTGGTGGAAGGCGCCAAGGTCACCCGCGTCACCGATGACGGCCGGCGCGTCACCGGCGTTGACTGGCAGATGGGCGAGGAGACCGGCCACATCGCCACCGACATCGTCATCAACTGCGGCGGCATGTGGGGGCGCGATCTTGCCGCCGCCTCGGGCGTGACGCTGCCCCTGCATGCCTGCGAGCACTTCTACCTCGTCACCGAGCCGATCGCGGGGCTTGGCCAGCTTCCGGTTCTGCGCGTTCCCGACGAATGCGCCTATTACAAGGAGGACGCGGGCAAGATGATGCTTGGCGCCTTCGAGCCCCGCGCCAAGCCCTGGGGGATGGAGGGCATCCCCGAAGATTTCTGCTTCGACAGCCTGCCGGAGGATTTCGAGCATTTCGAGCCGATCCTCGAGAAGGCGATGAGCCGGGTGCCGCTCTTTCAGTCGGCAGGCATTCACACCTTCTTCAACGGGCCTGAGAGCTTCACCCCCGACGACCGCTACTATCTCGGCGAGGCGCCGGAACTCAGGGGCTACTGGGTGGCGGCGGGCTTCAACTCGGTGGGCATCCAGTCCGCCGGCGGCACCGGCATGGCGCTTGCCCACTGGCTCGAGGAGGGCGAGCCGCCCTTCGATCTGTGGGAGGTGGACATCCGCCGCGCCCAGCCCTTCCAGCGCAACCGCCGGTACCTGCGCGAGCGGGTGACAGAGACGCTGGGGCTTCTCTACGCCGATCACTGGCCCTACCGCCAGCCGGTCACCGCCCGCGGCGTGCGCCGCTCGCCCCTCCACGAGCATCTCAAGGCCGCAGGCGCCGTCTTCGGCGAGACGGCGGGGTGGGAGCGGGCCAACTGGTTCGCAAATCCGGGTCAGGAGCGCGAATACCGCTATGACTGGGGCAGGCAGAACTGGTTCGACAATCAGCGCGCCGAGCACATGGCGCTGCGCGAGGGCGTCGGCCTCTATGACATGTCGAGCTTCGGCAAGATCCGCGTCGAGGGGCGGGACGCGTGTGCGTTCCTGCAAAGGCTCTGCGCGAA
The DNA here is from genome assembly GCF_900102905.1 of Meinhardsimonia xiamenensis. Taxonomy (GTDB): domain Bacteria; phylum Pseudomonadota; class Alphaproteobacteria; order Rhodobacterales; family Rhodobacteraceae; genus Meinhardsimonia; species Meinhardsimonia xiamenensis. Next base: position 111,807 of record NZ_FNFV01000006.1, read on the forward strand.
TGACGTGGATGTGGCGCCGGGGCGCATCGTCTACACCCAGATGCTCAACTGGCGCGGCGGGATCGAGAGCGATCTGACCGTCACGCGGCTCTCCGAGACGGCCTTCCTTCTCGTGGTGCCCGCGGCCACCGTCATCCGCGATCTCAGCTGGCTCAGGCGGCATCTGCACGAGGACGAGTTCGTCGTCATCACCGATGTGACCGCCTCCGAAGCCGTGCTCTGCGTGATGGGGCCGAAATCGCGCGAGTTGATGGCGCGGGTGAGTCCTGATGACCTCACCAACGAGGCGCATCCCTTCGGCCTCGCCCGCGAGATCGAGCTGGGGATGGGGCTCGCGCGCGCGCACCGCGTCTCCTACGTCGGCGAGCTTGGCTGGGAGCTCTACATCTCCACCGAGCAGGCTGCGCAGGCCTTCGAGGCAATCATGGAGGCGGGCGCCGACATGGGGCTGAAGCTCTGCGGGCTCCACGCGATGGACAGCTGCCGCATCGAGAAGGCCTTCCGCCATTTCGGCCATGACATCTCCGACGAGGATCATGTGCTCGAGGCCGGGCTCGGCTTTGCGGTGAAGCCCGACAAGGGCGAGTTCATCGGCCGCGAGGCGGTGCTCAGAAAGCGCGAGGAGGGGCTGAAGCGGCGGATGGTGCAGTTCCGCCTGACCGATCCCGAGCCGATGCTGTTTCACAACGAGGCGCTGGTCAGGGATGGCGAGATCGTCTCCTACATCACCTCGGCCAATTACGGCCATTTCCTCGGCGGTGCGATCGGCATGGGCTATGTGCCCTGCGAAGGCGAGAGCGCCGAGGAGGTGCTGGCCTCGAGCTACGAGATCGAGATCGCGGGCACGCGGGTGCCGGCCGTGGCCAGCCTGAGGCCGATGTATGACCCGAAAGCCGAAAGGGTGCGGATGTGACCATGACCCCCGAGACACCCGCCTCGCCTAGTCCGCGCACGCGCCGGGCGGGCGGGCGCGCCGCACGGGTGGCGGCGCGGGCCGCGCCGCTTGCCGAGGAAATCCGGCCCATCCGGCCGGGCATGGAGGGCGGGCGCTACAGGCCGCTCACCGAGGGGGATGTGCAGCGGATCCACGAGGCGGCGCTGCAGGCGCTCGAGGTGATCGGGCTTGCCGACGCCCCCCTCTCGGGCATCGAGGCGATGTGCGCGGCGGGCGCCGTCCTTGGCGATGACGGGCGGCTGCGCTTTCCGCGCGCGCTGGTGGAGGACATGCTGGCCATTGCTGCGCGCGACATCACGCTGCATGGCCGCGATCCCAGGCATGATCTGTTCCTGTCGGGAACGCGGGTGCACTACGGCACGGCGGGTGCGGCGGTGCATGTCGTCGATCCCTTCACCGGCGACTACCGCGAGTCGACGGCGCGCGACCTCTTTGACGCCGCGCGCCTCGCCGAGCATCTCGACAACGTCCATTTCTTCCAGCGCCCGATGGTGGCCCGCGACATCGCCGACAATTTCGAGATGGATCTCAACACCATCTACGCCTGCGTCGCGGGCACGAAGAAGCACATCGGCACCTCCTTTTCCGACCCCTCACATGTGGCCGGCTGCATGGAGCTCATCCACCTGATCGCGGGCGGCGAGGAGGCATGGCGGGCGCGGCCCTTCATCTCCAACTCCAACTGCTTCGTCGTGCCGCCGATGAAGTTCGCCACCGACTCCTGCATCGCCATGGAGCACTGCATCCGCGCCGGCATGCCGGTGCTGTTGCTCTCGGCCGGGCAGGCGGGGGCGACGGCGCCCGCACCGATCGCCACGGCGATCGTGCAGGCGGTGGCCGAGTGCCTTGCCGGCGTCGTTTATGTCAACACCATCGCGCCGGGCCACCCGGCGGTGTTCGGTACATGGCCCTTCGTGTCGGACCTGCGCACCGGCGCGATGTCGGGCGGCTCGGCCGAGCAGGCGCTTTTGACGGCCGGTTGCGCGCAGATGCACCATTTCTACGGTCTGCCGGGTGGCGCGGCGGCGGGCATTTCGGACTCCAAGCTGCCGGACATGCAGGCCGGCTGGGAGCAGGGGATCACCAATGTCATGGCCGGGTTGGCCGGGCTCAACATGGTCTACGAGGCGGTGGGGATGCACGCCTCGCTCCTCGGTTTCTGCCTCGAGAGCCTCGTTCTGGGCGATGACATCCTCGGCCAGTGCATCCGCGCGGTGCGCGGCATCGACGTGACCGACGAGGCGGTGTCGATCGAGGTGATGCGGCAGGTCTGTCTCGAGGGGCCGGGGCATTATCTGGGCGCCGAGCAGACGCTGCGGCTGATGCAGCGGGAATATGTCTATCCGCGCATCGGCAACCGGATGAGCCCCAAGGAATGGGAGGAGGCCGGGCGGCCGCAGCTTCTGGAGCAGGCCCGCGCGCGCAAGGAGGCGATCCTCGCTCAGGCGCAGTCGCTCATCCCGCCCGATCTCGACCGGCAGATTCGCGCGCGCTGGAACATCAGGGTGTGAGAGGGGGAGGGGGCGTTGCCCCCTCTGCGCGTGGCCGCGCATTCACCCCCAGGGTATTTCGCCCAGGATGATGGGAGCTTGAGGGCTTCTCAGATCACCGCCTCGAAGAGCGCGCGGGTGTTCTCGGGCGTCATCGGCACGGGGTTGCCGCCCGCCGAAGGGTCGCGCAGCGCCATCTCCACCATCTCGTCGATGCGATCGGGCGTGACGCCAAGATCGCGCAGGCGCGGGGGGATGCCGAGCCGGGCATTGAGCCCCTCGATCATGGCGAGAAAGCCGTCAAAGCCGCCGCTGAGGCCGAGATAGGCGGCGGCGCGGGCGATGCGCTCCTCGATCGCCGGGCGGTTCATGCGCAGCACGGCCGGCATGACCACCGCGTTGGTGGTGCCGTGGTGGGTGTTGAAGATTGCGCCCACCGGATGCGAGATGGCGTGCACCGCGCCAAGCCCCTTCTGGAAGGCGACCGCGCCCATGGCCGCAGCGGCCATCATCTGCGCGCGTGCCTCGATGTCCTCGCCATTCTCGTAGGCGCGCGGCAGATATTCGTGCACGAGCCGCATGCCTTCGAGCGCGATGCCCTGGCTCATGGGGTGGAAGAAGGGCGAGGAATAGGCCTCGACGCAATGGGCCATCGCGTCCATGCCGGTGCCGGCGGTGATGGCGGGCGGCATGCCCACCGTCAGCTCGGGGTCGGCGATGACCTGGGCGGGGAGGATCTTCGGGTGGAAGATGATCTTCTTCTCGTGGGTCTCGGAATTGGTGATGACCGAGGCGCGGCCCACCTCCGAACCGGTGCCCGCGGTGGTGGGCACGGCGACGCTTGGCGCGATGGCATCGGCATCGGCGCGCGTCCACCAGTCACCCACGTCCTCGAAATCCCAGACGGGCCGCGTCTGGCGGCACATGAAGGCGATGGCCTTGCCCAGATCGAGCCCCGAGCCGCCGCCCATGGCGATCACCCCGTCATGGCCGCCCTCGTTGAAGGCGGCAATGCCGGCGGCAAGGTTCTTCTCGGTCGGGTTCGGGTCGACCTCGGCGAAGAGCGCGCGGCCGAGCCCCGCTTCTTCCATGAGGTCGAGCACGCGCGCGGTCAGCGGCAGCGCTGCAAGCCCGCGGTCGGTGACGAGAAGCGGCCGGCGGATGCCGGCCGCCGCGCAGGCCTCGCCTATCTCTCTGATGCGTCCCGCTCCGAAGCGGATCGTCGTGGGGTAGGACCAGTTGGCGGTCAGTTGCATGGGCTGTCCCTCGTCATCTGTTCTGTCAGTGTGCCTTGCCGCCTTCGGCCGCCTTCGGTTCTGGATCAGGCTCGAGGAAGGGGTCGGGGTTGAAGTCGGAAAGCGGGATGTCCTCAGGCCCCCATGTGCGCTCGATGACATGGGCGTGCACATGCTCGCCTCCACACGCCTTCAGAACGCGGATGGCGGTGTTTTCTGCCTGATCGTCAGCCGTGCGCACCCAGAGCACGACGCCGCCCGCCTCCATGGCGCGCGCAAGTTCCTGGGCGTGCAGCGTCTCGAGCACGGCCGCAAGCGTGGCCCCGAGTCCCGCGCCAAGCGTGCCGCCCGCCGCTGCCGCGGCGAGCGCCAGCGCCGCCGCGCCCCCCGTGGCCACCACACCAAGCGCTCCCGCCGCGCCGAGGATGAACATCGGCGCGCCCACCACAGCCGCCTCGGCAAGCTTGCGGGAGGGGCGCGGCACGAAGGCGCGGCGCGGCGTGTGCGGATCGTCGGCGAGCACCTCGACGGGCTCGAGGTGATCCTTCAGCTTCTCGCGCACCGTCTCGTCGGTGGCCATGATGTTGAAGTCGCCGTCGGCGAAGCCTTCCTGTGTCAGCCGTTCGACGGCCTGCTCGAGTGCGGTGACGTCGCGGAAGACGGCCGCGACCTCCCGTACGCTGTAGGTTGCGAATGCCTTCTCGCTCATCGTCATTCCTCCTCTTCGCGGCGGGCCGGCGCCTCGGTGCCGGTCCGCGCGGTCGTGACCGGAAATGACACGAAACCGTTTTGCAGGAGAAATGGGGATCGGCGCCGGCACCGCCAAGAGGGTCATGCCAGGCGCTTTCTGAGATGGTAGGACCTGGGCCGCGTCAGCGACAGATACCCCAGCCGCGAGAGCGCCGCCCCGCGGCCGGTGTTCTTGCAGCCGGTCCAGCACAGGGCAGGGTCGAGATAGTCGCAGCGGTTCATGAAGACGGTGCCCGTCTCGATCCGCGCGCCGATGGCCCGCGCGCGCTCGGGATCGGCCGTCCAGAGCGAGGCGGTGAGCCCGTAGTCGCTGTCGTTCATGAGGCCGATGGCCTCCTCGTCGTCATCGACCGCCATGATGCCGACGACCGGGCCGAAGCTTTCCTCCCGCATCACGCGCATGGAGTGATCGACATTCGTCAGGATCTGCGGGCTGAGGTAGCAGCCGCCGTCATCGCCCTCGAAGGGCTCGAGATGGGCGCGCGCGCCGGCGGCGATCGCCTCATTGATCTGCTCACGCACGAGGCGGGCGAAGCGGATGTTGGCCATCGGGCCGATGGTGGTCTCGGGGTCGAGCGGGTTGCCGAGCCTCATGCCGCGCACAAGTTCCACCGACTTTTCCACGAAGGCGTCGAAGAGGGGGCGGGCGACATAGATGCGTTCGATGCCGCAGCAGCACTGGCCGGAGTTGAACATCGCCCCGTCCATCAGAGTCTCGACGGCGGCGTCGAGATCGGCATCCTCCATCACGTAACCGGGATCCTTGCCGCCAAGCTCGAGCCCGAGCGGCGTGAAGGTGCCCGCGGCGGCGCGCTCGATCGCCTGCCCGCCCTTCACCGAGCCGGTGAAGTTGACGAAGTCGAAGGATTTCGCCGCAATCAGCGCCTCGGTGGTCTCGTGATCGAGAAAGAGGTTCTGGAACACATCGGCCGGCACGCCCGCCGAGGTGAAGGCGCGCACCATGCGCTCGCCGGCCAGAAGCGTCTGGGTGGCGTGCTTGATGATCACCGCATTGCCGGCGATCAGGCCGGGCGCGACGGTGTTGATCGCGGTGAGATAGGGATAGTTCCAGGGCGCGATGACGAAGACGACCCCGAGCGGCTCGCGGGCGATGAAGCGGTGGAAGGCCTCCGACTCCTCGATGACCTCGGGCGCGAGGGCCGCTTCGGCGATTTCGGCCATGTAGCTTGCGCGCTCCTCCACGCCGCGAAACTCGCCGCCGTAGCGGACGGGCCGGCCCATCATCCAGGCCAGCTCCTCGACCATCTCCCGGCCCATGGCGCCAAGCGCGGCCACGCCCGCGCGCACCAGCGCCACGCGCTCGGAGAGCGGGCGCGCGGCCCAGTCCTCTTGCGCGGCACGGGCGCGGGCAACGGCCTCGCGCGCCTCCTCGAGGCTTGCCACGGGGCGCTCGGCATAGACCGAGCCGTCGACGGGGGAGATGCACTTGAGCGTCTTTGTCATCGGGGGTTCTTTCGTTTCTGGTCTTGCCGGCTCAGGCCCGCTCGAAGCCGCGCGCGAGATCCCAGTCGGTCACCACGCGGTCGGCCTCGGAAATCTCCCATTCCGCGGCGTGCACATAATGCTCCACCACCTCCTCGCCGAAGGCCTCGCGCAGCATGGCCGAGCGTTTTGCCGCGCGGGCGGCATCGCGCAGGGTGCGGGGGATGACGCGGGCGCGGCGGGCCTGATAGGCATCGCCCCGGAACTCGGGCTCGAGCGCCATCTTCTCGTCGATGCCCTTGATCCCGGCGGCGATCTGCGCGGCGAAGGCGAGATAGGGGTTGAGATCGGCGCCACCGATGCGGTTCTCGACGCGCACCGCCTTCGTGCCCTCGCCGACGACGCGGAAACCGGCGGTGCGGTTGTCGCGTGACCAGACCATGCGGGTGGGGGCGAAGGTGCCGGCCACATAGCGCTTGTAGCTGTTGACGTAAGGCGCAAGGAACAGCGTCACCTCGGCGGCATGGGCGAGCAGCCCGGCGACGTAGTGGCGCATGGTCTCGGACATGCCGTGCTCGGCGTCCGGGTCGTAGAAGATGGGCGTGGCGCCATCGGCCGACCAGAGCGACTGGTGGATGTGGCAGGACGAGCCCGCCGCCGCGGTGTCATACTTGGCCATGAAGGTGACGGCATGGCCGTGGGCCCAGGCGATCTCCTTCACGCCGTGCTTGGTGATGACGTGGTTGTCGGCCGCCGTCAGAGCGCCAGCATAGCGCACGTTGATCTCTTCCTGCCCGGCCCAGGCCTCGCCCTTGGAGTTCTCCACCGGGATGCCGGCGCCATAAAGCCCGTTGCGGATGGCGCGCATCACCCCTTCCTCCTTGGCGGTCTGGAAGATGTGGTAGTCCTCGTTGTAGGCGCTCGCCGGCGTCAGGCCGCGATAGCCGCGGGCATGCGCCTCCTCGAAGCTGTGGCTGAAGAGGTAGAACTCGAGCTCCGAGGCCATCATCGCCGTCATGCGCCGCTCGGCGAGCCGGGCGAGCTGGCGCTTGAGGATGGCGCGGGGGGAGACGGCGATCTCCGCCTCGCCGTGGTGGTCGAGGATGTCGCACAGCACAAGCGCCGTGCCCTCGGCCCAGGGCAGACGCCGCAAGGTGGAAAGGTCGGGCTTCATCATGTAATCGCCGTAGCCCTTCTCCCAGCTCGCGGTCTTGTAGCCGGGCACCGGTTCCATCTCCATGTCGACGGTGAGGAGATAGTTGCAGGAATGCGTCTCCTCATGGGCGGATTCCAGAAAGTGCGCGACATGGAAGCGCTTGCCCATCAGCCGGCCCTGCATGTCCACCTGGGCCATGATGACGGTGTCGATCTCGCCGGCTTCGGCCAGCCCGCTCAGTTCCTTCAGTGTCAGCAGTCCCGGCATCGCGCCTTGTCCCTCGTCTCGTGGCTGTCACCTGGTGTCGGTCGGGACCGGCCCGCAGCGGGGCCGGTCCTGTCGTCCTGAGGCGCGGAGACCCCCGCAGCGCGGGGCGCCTCAGCTGTAGCGGTAGGGCGGGCCAGCCTTCTCCATTACCTCGTTGTACTCGCGGATCTTGGCCACGACGCGTGCCTTGACCTCCGATTCGGCGGCGATCTCGTCCCAGAACTTCTTCGCCTCGGCCTCCACCTGCGCCCACTCCTCGGCCGGGATGGTGGTGAGCTTGAGCTTGTCGCCATTGACGCGCAGCGCCGCCTCGCCGCCCCAGTACCACCACTGGCGGTAGTAGTGCGAGGCATCGGCGCAGACCTGGAACAGCGTCTTGAGGTCGTCGGGCAGCTCGTTCCAGCGCTCCATGTTGGCGAAGAAATGCCCGATCCAGGCGCCGGAGATGTTGTTGGTGAGGAAGTAGTTGGTCACATCCGCCCAGCCGACGGTGTAATCCTCGGTGATCCCCGACCAGGCGATGCCGTCAAGTTCGCCGGTCTGCAACGCCACCTCGACATCCTCCCAAGGCAGGGTCACCGGCACCACGCCGAAGCGGCTGAGGAAGCGCCCGGCGGTGGGGAAGGTGAAGATGCGCTTGCCCTGCAGGTCGGCAAGGCTGTTGATCGGCTCCTTCGTGGCGAAGTGGCAGGGATCCCACGAGCCGGCGGAGATGTGCTTGACGCCGACCTTGGCGTATTCCTCCTCCCAGATCTCCTTCAGCCCGTACTGATTGAACAGCACCGGCACGTCGAGCGAGTAGCGCAGCGCGAAGGGGAAGTAGCCGCCGAACACCGTCACCTCGGTCGGCGAGGCCATCGAATCGTCGTCCGACTGCACCGCGTCGATGGTGCCGCGCTGCATGGCGCGGAAGAGCTCGCCCGTGGGCACCAGCTGATCGGCGAAGAAGAGCTCGATCTGCATGCGGTCACCGGCGATCTTGTTGAACATCTCGATATGCGGCTTGATCACATGCTCGGCAAGCGCCGGGCCGGCATAGGTCTGCATGCGCCAGCGGATGGTCGATTGCGCGATGGCCGGCGCGGCGAGAGTCGCGGGCGCGGCGGCGGCCGCACCGGCAATGAAGTTGCGTCTTGTCGTCATGGTCTTCACCTCCTTTTGTCTGCTCGCCTCTGTCTTGTCTCCGGCCGCGTGGACCGCGGCTTCTGAGCGCTGATCTCACTTGTTGTAGACGTATTCGGGCAGCCACAGCGCGATTTCAGGAAAGATCATCACCAGCGCCAGAGCCATGACCATCACGCCGACGAACGGAAAGATGGAGCGGTAGATGTCGCCGAGCGAAATCTCCGGCGGCGCCATTGCCCGCATCAGGAACAGGTTGTAGCCGAAGGGCGGCGTCATGTAGGCGATCTGGGTGGTGATGGTATAGAGCACGCCATACCAGATCAGGTCGAACCCCAGCTGATGGACAAGCGGCACATAGAGTGGCGCCACGATCACCAGCATCGCGGTGTCGTCCAGGAAAGTGCCCATAAGCAGGAAGCTCAGCTGCATCAGGATCAGGATCGTCCAGGGGTCGAGCCCCCACTGGCCCACAAACAGGTTCTCGATCGCCTTCACCGCGCCGAGCCCGTCGAACACCGCGCCGAAGCCGAGGGCGGCGAGGATGATCCACATGAACATGCAGGTGACGCCGAGCGTGTTGCGCACCGAGGTCTCGAACACCTCCCGCGTCATCCTGCCTTTCAGCACTGCAGCGAGGAATGCCGTCATCGCCCCGATCGCCGAGCTTTCCACGAGGGAGGTCCAGCCATTGATGAAGGGCACCATCATCGCCCCGAAGATCGCCAGTGGCAGGATGCCCGCGCGCAGGAGCCGGAGCTTTTCGGCCAGCGGCACGTCGCGCTCCTCGGCGGGCAGGACCGGACCCAGATGCGGCTGCAGGCGGCAGCGGATGCCGATGTATATGATGAAGAGAGCGGCCATCATCAGCCCCGGTAGCACGCCGGCAAGCCACAGCTGCCCGACCGGCTGGCGGGCGATCATGGCATAGAGCACCAGCACCACCGAGGGTGGCACCAGAATCCCGAGGCTCGATCCGGCCTGGATCACCCCTGTGACCATAAGCTTGTCGTAGCCGCGACGCAGCAGTTCGGGCAAAGCGATGGTCGCGCCTATGGCCATGCCGGCGACCGACAGCCCGTTCATTGCCGAGATCAGTACCATCAGCCCGATGGTGCCGATGGCCAGCCCGCCGGGCACTGGTCCCATCCACACATGGAACATGCGGTAGAGATCATCGGCGATCCGGCTTTCGCTGAGCACATAGCCCATGAAGATGAACATCGGCAGCGTCAGGAGCGGATACCACTTCATCAGCTTCATCGCCGCCGAGAAGGGGATGTCGACGCCGCCGGTGCCGTAGAGGAAAACCGCCCCCGCCGCCGCCACCGCGCCGATCGCGGCAAAGACCCGCTGGCCGGTCATCAACAGCAGCATCATCGCCGAGAACATGATGACCGCGATCGCCTCGTGGCTCATGCCGTGCTCCTGTCGCTGTCCTTGGCGGGGTCCTTGCCGGGCGCGCGAATCACCTCGGCCCGCGCGCCGCGCCCGATCTCGAGCCCGCGCATGCGGGCGAGATCCTTGAAGAATTCGGCCGTGGCCTGCAGCAGCATCAGGAAGATGCCGATCACCATCACCACCTTGATCGGCCACATGTAGGGCCGCCAGGCGGTGGAGGAGCGCTCGAGCCGCCCGATCACCTCTCCGGCCGCCTCCGGCCCGCCGCTCAGAAAGGCCATGGCGAGATCGCGGAAGAAGGCGAAGGGCTCGGTGCCCCAGTAGCCCAGCGAATAGGCCGTCGAGCCGATGGCGCCATAGAGCAGCACCGCGAGGTAGAACAGAAGGAAGAACACCATGAAGGCGTCCACCATCGCCTTGCGGCGCGCGCTCCAGCCGCCATAGATGAGGTCCATGCGCACATTCGTGCCCATCTGGATCGAGTAGGGCCCGCCGAGGATGTAATAGGCGACCATCAGGAACTGCGCGGTCTCCAGCGTCCAGTGCGCGGGCAGGAAGGCGACCTTCGAGATCGAGGACCACATCAGTACCGCGATCATCACGAAGATCAGATACATCGTCGCCCGGCCGATGCGGTAGTTGAGCGACTCGACGGCACGTACATATGCAACGATGATCCGGGGCATCGCGCGGGATTTGGCGCGACGAAAGGGCCACTTGTCAATAGCACCTTGGTGAGGGAAGGCGCGGTACACCCGGCGACATCGTCGCTGCCCCTGACCTGCCCCCCGGTCGTCCCTCGTTCATAACGAGAGTCCTTGGGGTTGATAGTGGTCGCTTTGGGCGTGGGCAAGCGCGCCGGGCGCGGAGCCCTCAGATTGCTCAAGCGCCCGGCGCGCGTCGGATGGGGTCATCCCGCCGAGCGAGGAATGCGGCCTGACGTTGTTGTAGTCGTAGCGCCAAGGGGCCAGGGTCCGTCGGGCGTCGACCAGGCTGTCGAAGATTTCCTCATTGAGGCATTCGTCGCGCAGGCTGCCGTTGAAGCTCTCGATGAAGGCGTTCTGCTGCGGCTTGCCCGGGTCGATGCAATGCCACTCGACGCCGTTGTCCTTGGCCCACTTCAGGACGGCCTTGCTGGTGAACTCGGTGCCATTGTCGGTCACGATGCTCTCGGGCCTGCCATAGAGCCGCACCAGCGCGTCCAACTCCCGCGTGATCCGGTCGCCGG
>NZ_FNFV01000005.1 GCF_900102905.1 Meinhardsimonia xiamenensis
CCGAGAACAACCTCTCGGTGGTGGTCGATGCCGGCTGGATCACAAAGGAAGCTCTCTGCCAGGGCGTGGAGAACGGCCCGCCGCCCTGCGACTGATCCGAGCTCGGGTCTTTCCAACCCTTCGGCCGGGGCGCGCCGCGCGCCCCGGCACCTGTGGCCCGCCGGCGCGGCGGGCGCGAGATCGAGAGACAATCCGCCATGACCGACACGGCTCCCCCTCCGGCAGTCCCGGCGAAGCGTTCGCTGTTCGCCCAGCTGGAGCTCGACAACCGGCTCCTGGGCATGATCGGCGCCTTCGTCCTCGTCGCCATCATGTTCAACATCCTCACCGACGGGCGCTTCCTGACCCCGCGCAACATCTTCAACCTCACCATCCAGACGGTTTCGGTGGCGATAATGGCCACGGGGATGGTGTTCATCATCGTCAGCCGTCACATCGACCTGTCGGTCGGCTCGGTGCTGGCGACCACCTCGGCGGTGATGGCGATGGTGCAGACGGTGGTCACGCCCGACTGGCTGGGGCTGGGGCTCAATCACCCCGCGACCGCGCCCATCGCCATTCTGGCGGGGCTTGCCGTGGGTGTGGCGATCGGCGCCTTTCACGGCTGGATGGTGGGCTATCTCGGCATTCCCGCCTTCATCGTCACGCTGGGCGGACTTCTGGTCTGGCGCAACGTCGCCTGGTATGTCACGCGCGGCCAGACCATTGGCCCGCTCGACGAGACGTTTCAGCTCTTCGGGGGGATCAACGGCACGCTCGGCGAGACGGCAAGCTGGATCATCGGCGCCCTTGCCGCGGTGGCAGCGGTGGCAGCACTTCTGAATGACCGGCGGCGCAAGCAGGCGCATGACTTCCCCGTCAAGCCGCTCTGGGCCGAAGCGACGGTGGCGGTGATCGTCGTTGGCGCAATCATGGGCTTCATCGCCGTTCTCAATTCCTACGAGATCCCGACGCGCCGGCTTGCACGCATGTTCGAGGCACGCGGCGAGACCATGCCCGAGGGCTATACTGCGGCCTACGGGCTGCCGATTTCGGTGCTGCTGCTCATCGCCGTGGCGGTGGTGATGACGGTGATCGCCCGGCGCACTCGGCTTGGCCGTTACATCTACGCCAATGGCGGCAACCCCGATGCCGCGCTTCTGGCCGGCATCAACACCCGTTTCCTCACCGTCAAGGTCTTCGCCATCATGGGCTTTCTCTGCGCCCTGTCGGCGGTGGTGGCCTCGGCGCGGCAGACCTTCCACTCCAACGACATCGGCACGCTCGACGAGCTGCGGGTGATCGCCGCCGCCGTCATCGGCGGCACGGCGCTCTCGGGCGGGATCGGCACCATCCACGGTGCGATCCTCGGCGCGCTCATCATGCAGTCGCTGCAATCGGGCATGGCGATGGTCGGGGTGGACACGCCGTTTCAGAACATCGTCGTCGGCGCCGTGCTGGTGCTCGCGGTGCTCATCGACACGATCTACCGCAAGCGCCTGGGGGTCCGGACATGACAGAGACACGCACAACCCCGCTCGTCGAGCTGCGCCACATGAAGAAGGCCTTCGGCGGCATCCACGCCGTCGATGACGTGAGCATCGACCTCTACCCCGGCGAGGTGGTGGGCGTTCTGGGCCACAACGGCGCGGGCAAGTCGGTGCTGATGAAGCTCTTGTCCGGCGCCGAGCGCCGCGACGGCGGGCAGATCTTCATCGACGGGCGCGAGGTTGACATCAACACCCCGCGCGATGCCCGCGACCTCGGGATCGAGACCATCTACCAGACGCTGGCGCTCGCGGACAACCTCGACGCCGCGGCCAACCTGTTCCTCGGCCGCGAGCTTGTCACCGCCACCGGCATGCTCGATGACGCGCGCATGGAGGCGGAGACGCGCAAGATCATGGCCCGCCTCAATCCCAACTTCCGCCGCTATACCACGCCGGTCGCGGGGCTTTCGGGCGGGCAGCGCCAGTCGGTGGCGATCGCGCGGGCGGTCTATTTCAACGCCCGCATCCTGATCATGGACGAGCCCACCGCCGCGCTCGGCGTGCAGGAGACGCGGATGGTCGCCGAGCTCATCGTCGAGCTCAAGCGGCAGGGCCTCGGCATCTTCCTGATCGATCACGACATCCACGCCGTCAAGCAGCTCTGCGACCGCGCCAGCGTGATGAAGAACGGCCGGCTCGTGGGCACGGTGAAGGTGGACGAGGTCACCGAGGATGATCTTCTGGGCATGATCATCCTGGGCAAGATGCCCGAGCATCTCGCGGCCTGAGATGTATCTCGGTCTCGATCTCGGCACATCGGGGCTGAAGGCGCTTCTGATCGGCGAGGATCAGGAGCCGAGGGCCGAGGCCTCGGCGCCGCTCTCCGTCTCACGCCCGGCAAGCGGCTGGTCCGAACAGGCGCCGGCCGACTGGATCGCGGCGGCGGAGGCGGCGCTCGATGCGCTGGCCGCCGAGGCCGATCTTTCCGCGGTGCGCGGCATCGGGCTGTCGGGGCAGATGCACGGGGCGACGCTCCTCGATGCCTCGGGCGAGGTGCTGCGCCCCGCCATCCTGTGGAACGACACCCGCGCCGCCGCCGAAGCCGCCGAGCTTGATGCCGACCCCGCCTTTCGCGCCATCACCGGCAACATCGTCTTTCCCGGCTTCACCGCGCCAAAGCTTCTCTGGGTCGCCCGGCACGAGCCGGGGATCTTCGCCCGCGTCGCCAAGGTGCTTCTGCCCAAGGACTACCTGCGGCTGTGGCTGACCGGCGAGGCGGTCTCGGAGATGTCCGACGCCGCCGGCACCAGCTGGCTTGACGTGGGCGCCCGCGACTGGTCGGAGCCGCTTCTGGCAAAGACCGGCCTGTCGCGCGCGCACATGCCCCGGCTCGTCGAGGGCTCGGAGGTCTCGGGCCATCTGCGCCCCGAGCTCGCTCGCCGCTGGGGGTTTTTGCCTTCGGTGCCGGTGGCGGGCGGCGGCGGCGACAATGCCGCCTCGGCCGTTGGCGTGGGCGTGGTGGAGGCGGGCCGCGCCTTCGTGTCGCTCGGCACCTCGGGCGTGCTCTTTGCCGCCACCGAAGGCTTCGCGCCCGCGCCCGAGACGGCGGTGCACAGCTTCTGCCATGCGCTGCCCGACCGCTGGCACCAGATGGGGGTGATCCTTGCCGCGACCGACGCGCTGAACTGGTTCGGCCGGCTGGTGGGGCAGGGGCCGGCCGAGCTCACCGCTGCGCTCGGGGCCGAGCTTCAGCCACCGGGCAGGACGCTTTTTCTTCCCTATCTCGGCGGCGAGCGCACGCCGCTCAACGATGCGGCCATCCGAGGCGCCTTCATCGGGCTCGAGCACGCCACCGACACCGCCGCGGCCACCCGCGCGGTGCTCGAGGGGGTGGCCTTTGCCATTGCCGATTGCGCCGCGGCGCTTGCGGCGACCGGCACCCGCATCGAGCATCTTCTGGCCGTGGGCGGCGGGAGCCGATCGGACTACTGGCTGACGCTTCTGGCCACCGTGCTCGGCACCGACATCGCCCGGCCCGAGGCCGGAGACTACGGCGGCGCCTTCGGGGCGGCGCGGCTTGCCATGATGGCTGCCACCGGCGCCGGCGCCGAGATCGCCACGCCGCCGCCGGTGGAGCGCCATTTCACCCCCGTCGCGGAGCTTACGGGCGCCTTTGCCGAGGGGCTTGCCCGCTACCGCGCCGCCCAATCCGCAATTCGAGGACTGACATGACCGACTTCTTCGCCGGCATCCCGAAGATCGCCTATGAAGGCCCGGAGACGGACAACGAATTCGCCTTCCGGCACTACAACCCTGACGAGATCGTTGCCGGCAGGCGCCTTGAGGACCATCTGCGCTTTGCCGTGGCCTACTGGCACAGCTTCGCGTGGGAGGGGGGCGACCCCTTTGGCGGGCGCACCTTCGACCGGCCCTGGTATCCGCAGGACACGATGGAGAACGCACGGCTGAAGGCCGACGCCGCCTTCGAGATGTTCGCGCTTCTCGGTCAGCCCTTCTTCTGCTTCCATGACGCCGACGTGCGCCCCGAGGGCGCGACGCTGGCCGAAAGCGTCGCGCGGCTTGACGAGATCACCGACTATTTTGCGGAGAAGATGGAGGAGACCGGCACCCGGCTCCTGTGGGGCACGGCCAATCTCTTCACCCATCGCCGCTACATGGCCGGGGCGGCCACCAACCCCGACCCGGAGGTCTTCGCCTATGCCGGGGCCACGATAAAGGCCTGCATGGACGCCACCATGAAGCTCGGCGGCGAGAACTATGTGCTGTGGGGCGGGCGCGAGGGCTACGTGACGCTGCTGAACACGGACCTTTCGCGCGAGGCCGACCAGATGGCGGCGATGCTCGCCAAGGTCGTCGATTACAAGCACAAGATCGGCTTCAAGGGCACGATCCTTGTCGAGCCGAAGCCGCAGGAGCCCTCGAAGCACCAGTATGACTATGACGTTGCCACCGTTTACGGCTTTCTCAAGCGCTACGGGCTCGAGAACGAGGTGAAGGTCAACATCGAGCAGGGCCATGCCATCCTTGCCGGCCACAGCTTCGAGCACGAGATCGCGCTTGCCGCGAGCCTCGGCATCTTCGGCTCCATCGACATGAACCGCAACGACTACCAGTCGGGCTGGGACACCGACCAGTTTCCCAACAACGTGCCCGAGGTGACGCTCGCTTACTACGAGATTCTCAAGGCGGGCGGCTTCACCACGGGCGGGACCAATTTCGACGCCAAGATCCGCCGCCAGTCGATCGACCCGGCCGATCTGATCCTCGCCCATGTCGGCGCGATGGATGTCTGCGCCCGCGCGCTCAAGGCCGCGGCGGCGATGCTCGAGGATGGCACGCTCGAGCGGCTGCGCGCCGAGCGCTACGCGGGTTGGGACACCGAAGAGGGCCGGCGGCTTCTGTCGCGCGAGACCGGGCTTGAGGCGCTCGATGCGCTGGTGCGCGAGCGTGGACTTGACCCGCAGCCGCGCTCGGGCCGGCAGGAGCGGCTGGAAAATCTCGTCAACCGCTTCGTCTGAGCGGGGCCCGCACGGCCTCTCGGCCGGCGGGCTTGCCGGCTTTTGCTGTTAGCGCTAACGTCAGCCTCCATGTGGTGGCGCCGCCTTTGCGCCGCCCGCCTCTTTCGCCTGCCGCCGCGGCGGAGTAGTCCGGGAACATGGGAAAGACGAAGAGGCCTGCCGTGACAGCAACGCCCCCCGCATCGGACCGGCTGCAGCGCGACATCCTGCGGCATCTGAAGTACACGCAAGGCAAGGACCGCGCGCACGCCACCCTTTATGACTGGCGCATGGCGCTTTCCTTTGCCCTGCGCGATCAGGTCGTTGACCCGTGGTTCACGGCGACTCGGCGCACCTATGACGAGGACCGCAAGCGCGTCTATTATCTTTCGGTGGAGTATCTCATCGGCCGGCTGATCGAGGATGTGGCCATCAACCTCGGTCTGCGCGAGGCCTCGCGCGCGGCGATCGAGGCTCTGGGCGTCGACTGGGAGGCGCTGGTCGAGAACGAGCCCGACGCCGCGCTCGGCAATGGCGGGCTCGGCCGGCTCGCCGCCTGCTACATGGAATCCATGGCCACGCTGGGCGTGCCGGCGATGGGCTATGGGATCCGCTACGAAAACGGCCTCTTCCGGCAGATCTTCCGCTCCGGCCAGCAGGTGGAAACGCCCGAAGACTGGCTGCAGGAGTTTCACCCCTGGGAGTTCGACCGCCCCGAGGCGGCCTATGAGATCGGTTTCGGCGGCAACGTGGCCGAACACGGCGGGCGCACGGTCTGGACCCCGGCCGAGAGCGTCTACGCCGTGGCCCATGACACCGCCATCATCGGTTGGCAGGGGCGCTGGGCCAACACGCTGAGGTTGTGGAGCGCGCGCCCCACGACGCGCTTTGACCTTGCCCGCTTCAATGCCGGCGACTTCGCCGCCGCGCAGGCGCCGGAGATGCTGGCGCGCACGATCACCCGGGTGCTTTACCCCGACGACTCCACCTGGGCGGGCAAGGATCTGCGGTTGAAGCAGGAGTATTTCCTCGCTTCCGCCTCGATCCAGGACATCCTGCGCCGCTACCTCTCCACCCATGAGGACTTCCGCGCGCTGCCCGAGAAGGTCGCCGTGCAGATCAACGACACGCACCCGGCGCTGGCCGCGCCGGAGCTCGTGCGGCTTCTGGTCGATCAGCACGGGCTCGCCTTCGACGACGCCGCCGAGATCATGCTGGGTGTGTTCGGCTACACCAATCACACGCTGATGCCCGAGGCGCTCGAGCGCTGGTCCACCTGGGCCATCGGCAACACGCTGCCGCGCCACATGCAGATCATCGAGCGGCTCGACGACTGGCACGCCCGGCGCAAGCCGGCACGTCCGCCGTCAACGGCCATCGTGGCCCATGACGAGGTGCGCATGGGCAATCTTGCCTTCATCGCCTCGCACCGGGTCAATGGCGTAGCCCGGCTGCACACCGAGCTGATGAAGAAGACGGTCTTCGCCGATCTGCACGCGCTTCATCCCGAGCGCATCGTCAATGTCACCAATGGCGTGACGCCGCGGCGCTGGATCGCCCAGGCCAACCCGGGGCTGGCCGGGCTCATCACCGAGACCATCGGCGAGGGCTGGCAGACCGATCTCGAGAGGCTCGCGGGGCTCGAGGCGCATGTGGAGGACGCCGCCTTCCGCGACGCCTTCGCCGCCGTCAAGCGCGCGGGCAAGGAGCGCGTTGCGCAGTGGCTCGCGGCCGAGCATGGGCTGAGCGTCGACCCCGCGGCGATGTTCGACGTTCAGGTCAAGCGCATCCACGAATACAAGCGCCAGCTTCTCAACATCCTTGCCACCATCGGGCTGTGGCTGAGGATGCGCGACGATCCCGGCCGCGACTGGGTGCCGCGGGTGAAGATCTTCGGCGGCAAGGCCGCGCCGGGCTATCACGCCGCCAAGGAGATCATCCGCCTCATCAACGACGCCGCCGCCGTCATCAACGCCGATCCCGCCACGAAGGGGCGGCTCAAGGTGGTCTTTCCGCCCAACTACAACGTCTCGATGGCCGAGAAGCTCATGCCCGCGGCCGATCTGTCCGAGCAGATCTCGACGGCCGGCATGGAGGCGTCGGGCACCGGCAACATGAAGCTGGCGCTGAACGGCGCGCTGACCATCGGCACGCTCGACGGCGCCAATGTGGAAATCCGCGAGCGGGTGGGGGCGGAGAACTTCTTTCTGTTCGGGCTCACCGCCGAGGAGGCCGAGGCGCGCCGCCGCCTGCCCGACCATGCGCGGCTCGCGATCGAGGAGACGCCCGAGCTTCAGCGCGTGCTCAAGGCCATTGGCGACGGAGTGTTCAGCCCCGGCGAGCCGCATCGCTATCACGGGCTTCTCGACCGGCTGTGGAATCACGATCACTTCCTCGTCGCCTCCGACTACGCGGCCTACGTCGCCGCGCAGGACAAGGTGGAGGAGGCGTGGCAGGATCGTGACCGCTGGCTGCGCATGGCCGCGCTCAACACCGCGCGGATGGGATATTTCTCCTCGGACCGGTCGATTCGTGATTACATGAGGGATGTCTGGGCCGTGGAGCCGGCGATCTGATGGAGGGGTAAGTGCCTGGTGCTCGGCTGGTAATGATTGGAGGATATGCCCGGCGCCAAGCGCCGGGCAGCGCCCGACCCGCCCCCCACGGGGCGGGCGCTTCGCTTTCCGCCCCGTCGGGCCGGGCGCTGGAGCTCCCCCGCCGGGCGGTGGCGGTGTCGCCATGAGCCGATCGGCGGGAATACGCGTTGAATCCCTCTTTCCCCCGCGCGAGGCGGCGCTTGCGCTTGTCGAAGGCCGGCATGGCGACCCCTTCGCGCTACTCGGGCCGCATGAGCGGGGCGGGCGGCGCTGCGTGACCGCCTTCGACCCCGGCGCGGAGGCCATGTGGCTCGTCACCGGCCGCGGCACGCTGACCGAGATGACCGCGGTGCCGGGCGCGCCGGGCCTCTTCGTGGGCCCGCTCTCGCCCCGCGCGCGGCGCTACCGGCTGCGCGGCGCCAATGCCCATGGCACATGGGAAATCGAGGATCCCTACCGCTTCGGCCCCGTCCTTGGCGAGATGGACGAATATCTGATCGCCGAGGGCACGCACCTTCGGCTGTGGCATGCGCTGGGTGCGCATCTGCGCGAGATCGACGGGGTGAAGGGCGTTTCCTTCGCCGTCTGGGCGCCCAATGCCGAGCGCGTGTCGGTTGTGGGCGACTTCAACCTGTGGGACGGGCGGCGCCACCCCATGCGGCGGCGCGGCGGCTCGGGCGTGTGGGAAATCTTCATCCCCGGCCTCGCCGAGGGCGCCGTCTA
This sequence comes from Meinhardsimonia xiamenensis, assembly GCF_900102905.1. GTDB lineage: Bacteria > Pseudomonadota > Alphaproteobacteria > Rhodobacterales > Rhodobacteraceae > Meinhardsimonia > Meinhardsimonia xiamenensis. The sequence goes on from NZ_FNFV01000005.1 coordinate 8,308, forward strand.
CAAATACGAGATACGCGCCCGCGGCGGTGCGATCCTGCCGCTCAAGGCCGACCCGGTGGGCTTCGGCGCCGAGCATCCGCCCGCCACCGCCTCGGTGGTGCGCCGCCCCGGCTGGGACGGCTGGCAGGACGGGCGCTGGATGCAGGAGCGCGGGGCGCGCCAATCGGTCGATGCGCCGATCTCCATCTACGAGGTGCATCTGGGCAGCTGGCGGCGCGCCGACGAGGGGCGCCGGCCGCTCTCCTATCTCGAGCTTGCCGAGACGCTCGTGCCCTATGCCGCCGAGATGGGCTTCACGCATCTGGAGCTCCTGCCCGTCTCCGAACACCCCTTTGACGGCTCCTGGGGCTATCAGCCGATCGGGCTTTACGCCCCCACCATCCGCCACGGCACGCCGCAGGAGTTTGCCGCGCTTGTGGATGCCGCCCATCGCGCGGGGCTCGGGGTGATCCTCGACTGGGTGCCGGGGCATTTCCCGACCGATGTGCACGGGCTCGCCCGCTTCGACGGCACCGCGCTTTACGAGCACGAGGATCCGCGCGAGGGATTCCACCGCGACTGGAACACGCTGATCTACAATTACGGGCGGGTGGAGGTGGCCAACTACCTCGTCTCGAACGCCCTATACTGGCTCGAGGAATACCACGCCGACGGGCTGAGGGTGGATGCGGTGGCCTCCATGCTCTACCGCGACTACTCGCGCCCGCCCGGCGAGTGGATCCCCAACCGCGACGGGGGGCGGGAGAACTACGAGGCGATCGCCTTTCTCCAGCGCACCAACACCGTCTGCTACCGCGAGGCGCCGGGCATCGCCACATGGGCCGAGGAATCCACCGCCTGGCCCGGCGTGACGCGGGCCGTGGATCACGGCGGGCTCGGCTTCGGCTACAAGTGGAACATGGGGTGGATGAACGACACGCTGCGCTACATGGCGCACGAACCGATCCACCGCCGCTTCCACCACCACGACATGACCTTCGGGCTCACCTACGCCTGGTCCGAGAACTATGTGCTGCCGCTCAGCCATGACGAGGTGGTGCACGGAAAGGGCTCGCTGATCGCGAAGATGCCGGGGCCGGACCCCGACAAGTTTGCCAACCTGCGTGCCTATTTCGGCTTCATGTGGGCCCATCCGGGCAAGAAGCTTCTGTTCATGGGGGGCGAATTCGCCCAGTGGGCGGAGTGGGATCATGCCCGGTCGCTCGACTGGCACCTTCTGGAGGACAGCCCCCAGGCGCATTTGCACCGCGGCGTGCAGCGGCTCGTGCGCGATCTCAACACGCTTTACCGCGCCACGCCCGCGCTGCATGTGCACGACACCCGCCCGCAAGGCTTCCGCTGGCTCGAGGTCAACGACGCCGAGAACTCCGTCTATGCCTGGTTGCGCTTCGGCCAGCCGGGCGATGCGCCGGTGGCGGTGGTGGCCAATTTCACCCCGGTCGAGCGCGTGGGCTATCGCATCGGCCTGCCGAGGGCGGGGCGCTGGCGCGAGGTGATGAACACCGATGCCGCCATCTACGGCGGCGGCAACCGCGGCAACATGGGCGGCGTGACGGCCGAAGAGAGGCCGTGGCATGACCAGCCCGCCTCGACGGTGGTGACGCTGCCGCCCCTGAGTGTCATCATGCTCATGCCGGAATGAAGCGAGGGAGGAGAAGCCCATGCGGCCCAGCGTCAACACCCGCCTGTCGAACCGCTCGATGGCCTTCGTTCTCGCCGGAGGGCGCGGCTCGCGGCTCAAGGAGCTGACCGACAAGCGCGCGAAACCGGCGGTCTATTTTGGCGGCAAGGCGCGGATCATCGACTTCGCGCTGTCGAACGCGCTCAACTCCGGCATCCGCAAGATGGCGATCGCCACGCAGTACAAGGCGCATTCGCTCATCCGCCACATCCAGCGCGGCTGGAACTTCTTCCGCGCCGAGCGCAACGAGTATCTCGACATCCTGCCGGCCTCCCAGCGCGTGGACGGCGGGCACTGGTATCTCGGCACGGCGGACGCGGTGACCCAGAACATCGATATCGTCGACAGCTACGGCGTGGAGTTCGTGGTGATCCTCGCCGGCGATCACGTCTACAAGATGGACTACGAGGTGATGATCCGCCAGCACGTCGACACCGGCGCCGATGTCACCGTGGGCTGCCTCACCGTGCCGCGCGAGGAGGCCCGCGCCTTCGGGGTGATGAAGGTGGACGCTCATGGCCAGATCACCGAGTTTCTCGAGAAGCCGGAGGATCCGCCGGGGATGCCGGGCGATCCCGACATGGCGCTTGCCTCGATGGGCATCTATGTCTTCGACTGGCGCTTCCTGCGCGAACTCCTGCTGGCCGACGCCCAGGATCCCGACTCCTCGCACGACTTCGGCAAGGATCTGATCCCGCAGGTGGTGAAGGGCGGCCGGGCGATGGCGCACCTGTTCATCCATTCCTGCATCACCTCGGGTCTCGAGGAGGAGCCCTACTGGCGCGATGTCGGCACGGTCGATGCCTTCTGGCAGGCCAATATCGACCTCACCGACTTCACCCCCAAGCTCGACATCTACGACAATTCCTGGCCGATCTGGACCTATGCCGAGAACGTGCCCCCGGCGAAGTTCATCCATGACGAGGACGGCCGGCGCGGCCATGCCATCAGCTCGCTGGTGGCCGGAAACTGCGTGGTCTCGGGCGCGGAGGTGCGCAACTCGCTTCTCTTTACCGGCGTGCGTGCCCACTCCTACTCGGCGCTGGAATACGCCGTGGTGCTGCCCGAGGTGGTGATCCACCGCGGCGCGCGGCTGAGGAAATGCGTGATCGACCGGGGCGTGGAAATTCCGCCCGGGCTCGTCGTGGGCGAGGACCCGCAGGAGGATGCGCGCTGGTTCCGCGTCACCGAAGGGGGTGTGACGCTGATCACCCAGCCGATGCTCGACCGGCGCGCCGCCGAAACCGGCGAGGGGTAAGGGCATGGGCCGCGTCCTCTCCGTCGCTTCCGAATGCGCGCCGCTCGTCAAGACCGGCGGGCTTGCCGACGTGGTGGGCGCGCTGCCGCCGGCGCTTGCCGGGCAGGGCTGGGAGATGCGCGTGCTGATCCCGGCCTACCGGGGGCTTCTGGACCGGCTCGAGGTGCGGTCCGAGGTCATGGCGCTCGGCGATCTCTTCGGTGGCCCCGCGCGGCTTGTGGCCGGGCGGGCGGGCGCGCTCGAGGTGCTGGCCCTTGACGCCCCCCATCTCTACGACCGCGACGGCGGCCCCTATGCCGGCCCCGACGGGCGCGACTGGCCCGACAATCCTGAACGCTTCGCCGCGCTCGCGCGCGCGGCGGCGCGGGTCGCGGCCGAGGGGCTCGAGGATGGTTGGAAGCCCGACATCCTGCATGCCCATGACTGGCAGGCCGGCCTTGCGCCCGCCTACCTGCGCTACGAGGGGCTCGGCGTGCCCTCGGTGATGACCATCCACAACATCGCCTTCCAGGGGATCGCGCCTGCCGGGAAGCTCGCCGCTCTCGGCCTGCCGGGCTGGGCCTTCACCCCCGATCAGCTCGAGTATTTCGGCAACATCAGCCTCCTGAAGGCCGGGCTGGTCACCGCGGATGCCATCACCACCGTCAGCCCCAGATATGCGGAGGAGCTGATGCGGCCGGAATTCGGCATGGGGCTTGAGGGCGTGCTCGCCGCCCGCGCCGCCGACTTCACCGGCATCCTCAACGGCATCGACACCGGCATCTGGAACCCCGGGACAGATGCGCTCATCCCGCGCCGCTACACCTCGCGCAGCCTTGCGCGCAAGGCCGAGAACCGCGCCGCGCTCATCGAGCGCTTCGGGCTCGGCGAGGTGCCGGGGCCGCTTGCCGTGGTCGTCAGCCGCCTCACCGGCCAGAAGGGGATCGACCTCCTGCCCGAGGTGATCGGCGATTTCGTCGCCGTGGGGGGCGGGCTGGCGCTTCTCGGCTCGGGCGATCAGGCGCTTGAGGCGGCGATGCACGCGATGGCCGAGGCGCATCCGGGCCGCGTGGGCGTGAAGATCGGCTATGACGAGGTGCTGTCGCATCTGATGTTCGCGGGGGGCGATGCGGTTCTGGTGCCCTCCCGCTTCGAGCCGTGCGGGCTGACGCAGATGTATGGGCTTGCCTACGGCACGCCGCCCCTGGTCGCCGCCACCGGCGGGCTGGCCGACACGGTGATCAACGCCAACCCCGCGGCACTGGCCACGGCCGCGGCCACCGGCATCACCTTCCACCCCGTCGATGCGCTGGCGCTTGCGCAGGCATTGCGCAGGCTCTGCCGCCTTCACGCCGAGCCGCAGACCTGGCGGCGGCTGCAGCTCAATGGCATGAAACAGCCGCTGGGCTGGGAGGCTTCGGCCGCGGAATACGCCCGCCTTTACGCCCGCCTCGCCCCATGACCGGCCTGCCGCCCGAGGATTTGCCGGCAATTTTGCCCGGCCTGTCGCTCTCGGCCGGCAGCCCCGAGCCCTTGGGCGCCACGCCCACCGCTTGGGGCGTCAACTTCGCGCTCTTCTCGGCCAATGCCGACCGGGTGGAGCTGTGCCTCTTCGACGCGACCGGGGAAAAGGAGCGCGCCCGCATCCCGCTCACCGAGCGCTCGGGCGACATCTGGCATGTGCATGTGGAGGGGCTTCTGCCCGGCCAGCTCTACGGCTACCGTGTCCATGGCCCCTACCTTCCGGCCGAGGGGCACCGCTTCAACCCCGCGAAGCTGCTCATCGATCCATATGCCCGCGCCCTTCATGGCGCGATCCGCTGGCATGACGCGCTCTATGGCTACATTCCGGGCGACCCTCAGGCCGATCTCAGCTTCAACCCGCTCGACAGCGCGCCCTTCATGCCCAAATGCGTGGTCACCGAAGCGCCCCCGCCCGCGCCGGGGCCCCGGCCGCGCATCGCCGAGACCGAGACGCTCATCTACGAGGCGCATCTGAAGGGGCTCACCCGGCTGCATCCGGGCGTGCCGGAGCCGCACCGGGGCCGCGCGCTCGGCCTCTGCGCGCGGGCCATCCTCGATCATCTGCGCAGGCTCAACGTCACCTCGCTCGAGCTTCTGCCGGTGCAGGCGCATGTGGATGACCGCTTCCTCGTCGAGCGGGGGCTGTCGAACTACTGGGGCTACCAGCCGCTCGCCTTCTTCGCGCTGCATCCCGAATACGCCGGGGCAGGCGGTCTTGCCGAGTTTCGCACGGCGGTGCAAAGGCTCCATGGCGCGGGGATCGAGGTGATCCTCGACGTGGTCTACAACCACACCGGCGAGGGAGATCATCTCGGCCCCACGCTCTCATGGCGGGGCATCGACAATCTCAGCTACTACCGCCTTGTCGAGACGGGGCGCTACTACGCCAACGACACCGGCACCGGCAACACGCTGAATCTCACCCACCCGATGGTGCTGAGGATGGTGATGGACAGCCTGCGCCACTGGGTCGAGGCGGCAGGCGTCGACGGCTTCCGCTTCGACCTTGCCACGGTGCTTGCGCGCGAGGCGGAGGGCTTCGACGCGGGTTCGGGCTTTCTCGACGCCATCCGGCAGGATCCGGTTCTGCGCGCGGTCAAGCTCATCGCCGAGCCGTGGGATCTCGGCCCCGGCGGCTATCAGCTCGGCGCCTGGCCATGGCCGTTTCTGGAATGGAACGACCGCTTCCGCGATGGCGTGCGCCGCTTCTGGCGCGGTGACGCGGGGCTTGTCGGCGATCTTGCCGCGCGGCTCACGGGCTCGGCCGAGCTCTTCGACCACTCGGGGCGCCCCGCCACCTCCTCGGTCAATTTCATCACCGCCCATGACGGCTTCACGCTGGAGGATCTCGTCAGCTACCGCGTCAAGCACAACGAGGCCAATGGCGAGGGCGGGCGTGACGGGCGCGACGAGAACTTCTCCGACAATCTCGGCGTCGAGGGCCCCACGAGTGACCCGGCCATCCGCGCCGCCCGCGACGCGCGCAAGCGGGCGATGCTGGCCACGCTCTTTCTCTCGCAGGGCACGCCGATGCTGCTTGGCGGCGACGAGATCGGCAACAGCCAGTCCGGCAACAACAACGCCTACGCCCAGGACAACGAGATCGGCTGGATCGACTGGCGCGCGCCCGACGACCGTCTTGCCGCCTTCGTCGCCCGCCTCGCCGCGCTGAGGCGCGCCCATCCCGTGCTGCGCCAGCGCCGCTTCCTGCACGCCCGCCCCCGGCTCGTTGACGGCAAGCCCGACATCTTCTGGCGCCTGCCTTCGGGACGCGCACCAGACCCGGCCGATTGGCGCGACCCGGCCTGGCGCGCGCTCTGTGTCGAAATCCGCGCCGCCGCCGGCACCCCGCGCTACGCCGCCACCGACGACGCGATCTTTGCCGTCTTCAACGCAGGCGATAGGGTGGAGGTGCGCCTGCCCGACTGCCCCGCGGGGATGTGCTGGCAGGAAATCCTCGACAGCGCCGCGCCCGAGGCCGGCACGCGCGCGGTGGAGGGCGCAACCGTCGAGGTGGCGGCGCAGTCGGTGAAGGTCTTCACCCGCGCTCCGCGCGATCAGGGAGGAAAACCATGAGCGAGCACGTCACCAACGTCGAGACGCAACCCATCCCCGGCCAGAAACCGGGCACCTCGGGGCTGCGCAAGAAGACGCCGGTGTTCATGCAGCACCACTATCTGGAGAACTTCATCCAGTCGATCTTCGACGCCACCGGCGGGGCGCAGGGCAAGACCTATGTGCTCGGCGGCGACGGGCGCTATTTCAACGACCGCGCGGTGCAGGTGATCCTGCGCATGATGGCGGCCAACGGCGCGCGGCGGGTGATCGTGGGGCAGGGCGGGCTTCTCTCCACCCCCGCCGCCTCGCATCTGATCCGCCTCAATCGCGCCGACGGCGGCATCATCCTCTCGGCCAGCCACAACCCCGGCGGGCCGGACGAGGACTTCGGCGTGAAGTTCAACATCGCCAATGGCGGGCCCGCCCCCGAAAGCGTGACCGAGGCGATCTGGCGCGCGAGCCAGCAGATCACGCGCTACCGGATTCTCGAAACCCACGACGTGGACCTCTCCTCCCCAGGCCGCCGGCAGCTCGCGCAGATGGAGATAGATGTCGTCGATCCGGTCGCCGACTACGCCGCGCTGATGGAGAGCCTCTTCGACTTCAACGCGATCCGCGCCATGATCGCCGGCGGCTTCCGGCTGCGCTTCGACGCGATGTGCGCCGTCACCGGCCCCTACGCGGTGGAGATCCTCGAGAACCGCCTCGGCGCGCCGCGCGGCACGGTGGTGAACCGTCTGCCCCTGCCCGATTTCGGCGGGCTGCACCCCGACCCCAACCCGGTCTGGGCAAAGCCGCTGATGGACGAGCTTTTCGGCGCGAACGCCCCCGATTTCGGCGCCGCCTCGGACGGTGACGGGGACCGCAACATGATCCTCGGCCGCGGCATCTATGTCAGCCCCTCCGACAGCCTCGCGGTGATCGCCGCCAACGCCCATCTGGCGCCGGGCTACGCGAAGGGCCTCGCCGGCGTCGCCCGCTCCATGCCCACCTCCCAGGCGGTGGACCGGGTGGCCGCAAAGCTCGGCATCGACTGCTACGAGACGCCCACAGGCTGGAAGTTCTTCGGCAATCTCATGGATGCCGGCCGCGTGAACCTGTGCGGCGAGGAAAGCTTCGGCACGGGCTCGGACCACATCCGCGAGAAGGACGGGCTCTGGGCGGTGCTGATGTGGCTCAACATTCTCGCCGCCCGGCGCGAGAGCGTGGCCGACATCCTCGCCGCCCACTGGCGCGAATTCGGGCGCAACTACTACTCGCGCCACGATTTCGAGGGCCTCGAGACACAGGCCGCCGAAACCATGCTGGCCGATCTGCGCGATCGCCTCGCGCGCCTGCCGGGGCAGGAGATCGAGGGCATGCGCATCGCCGCGGCCGACGACTTCGCCTACCGCGACCCGGTGGACGGCTCGGTGACCGAGCATCAGGGCCTGCGCATCCGCTTCGCGGATGGCGCGCGCATCGTGATGCGCCTGTCGGGCACCGGCACCAGCGGTGCGACGCTGAGGCTCTACCTTGAGCGTTTCGTGCCCGGCCCCGACAGGCTTGCCGAGGACACGCAGGAGATGCTCGCCCCTGTGGTCCGCGCCGCCCATGCGCTCGCGCAAATCGAGGCTCATCTGGGCCGCAGCACCCCCGACGTGGTCACCTGAGGGGCGCGACGCTGAAGGAAGCACGCGCCGCAAGCCCCGATCATCCTGGCGAAAATACCCCCGCCGGAGGCATGAAATCTACGCTCCCCCCGGCGGTCAGGGGTTGATGCGGGTGTAGAGCGTGCCCTTCATCGACACGCCGGCCATGATGCCTGCCTGACCGAACACCAGCGCCACAACCGGCACGCCCATGGTCACCGTGTCGCCACCGAAGTTGCCGCCCTCGTCAGCCACCGCATATTCGATGTCCGCGCCAAGCGTGATCGAGTCGGCCGCCCGGAACGCCTCCAGCGCCGCATCGGTCATGAAGAAGAGCACATGGCTGTACTGCTGGGCGCCGATCTGCAGCCCGAAGCTTGCCGAGGAGGCCGCCCAGTAGCTGTCGGTCACCCCGCCCACGCGCAGCGCGCCCTTGCCATAGGCGCCGCCCAGGAACAGGCCGGCCTTGGTCACCACCGGCATCACCAGCATGCCCACCGCACGATCCCTGAGCGCCACGGTGTCGGGGTAGGTGGTGAAGAGATAGTCGAGCGTGGCATCGACCCGCGCGTCGATGGCCTCCGCCCCGCTCGGGCGCGGCCGGCGCGGGGTGTTGTTCGAACATGCGCCGAGCGCGAATGCCCCGGCCGCGCCAAGCCCGCTCAAAATGAGCGCCCGTCTGGTCGATGTTGTCATGGCTGCCGCCCTCGTCCTGCCTGATCCTTGCCTCGGGCAGCCCCTCTTGCGGAGGCGTTCGCCCGTCATACCGTGTCCGTCTTTTACGGGATCGTGCCGCATCTGTCATCATCATCGGCGCAGGCCGCAGACGCACCGGCGAAACGCCGCCGGCGGTGCTGGCCGGATGTGCATCTGCGCACAAACACTGTGGCCCGGCAGGCGTTGCATGCAACCGGCCCCGCAGCCCAGATGGGAACCGCAGACACACCCACAACGCAACACGGGATTCGTGGAAAATGGAACGTCTTCAGCAATACGCAATGCCTCTCGGCCGGGTGCTTCTGGCCTTCATCTTCGTCCTTTCAGGGTTGATGAAGCTCGGCGACATCCCCGGAAACATGGCCTACATCGAGTCGGGCGGTCTTCCCGGCGTGCTGATCTGGCCGACGATCCTCCTTGAAGTGGCGGGAGGCATGGCCGTCGCCCTCGGCTGGCAGACGCGCCTCGCGGCACTGCTTCTTGCCGGTTTCACGCTTCTGACCGGCCTTCTCTACCATCTGATCCCGGCCGGGAGCGCCGAGGGCATGATGGCACAGATGCAGATGATCATGTTCCTCAAGAACCTGTCGATCACCGGCGGCCTGCTCATCCTGTTCGCAACCGGCGGGGGCGCCTATGCGCTCGACGCCCGCCATGGAGGGGCCGCGCCCGCGTGACGCGGCTCAGCCGCCGCGCGCCATAAGGCGCGCGGCGCGCGGCGCGAAGTAGGTCAGGATCCCGTCGCAGCCGGCGCGCTTGAAGGCCAGAAGCGATTCCATCATCACCTTCTCGCCGTCGAGCCAGCCGTTTTGCGCCGCGGCCATGAGCATCGCGTATTCGCCCGACACCTGATAGGCGAAGGTCGGCACCGCGAAGGCCTCGCGCACCCGCGCCACCATGTCGAGATAGGGCATGCCTGGCTTGACCATCACCATGTCCGCCCCTTCGGCGATGTCGCGGGCCACGCAGCGCAGCGCCTCGTCCGAATTCGCCGGGTCGATCTGATAGGTCTTCTTGTCGCCCTTGAGCGCGCCCGAGGCGCCCACCGCATCGCGGAACGGGCCGTAGAAGGCCGAGGCATATTTCGCCGCATAGGACATGATCGTCACATCCTTGTGCCCGGCCGCCTCCAGCGCCCTGCGGATCGCGCCGATGCGCCCGTCCATCATGTCCGACGGGCCGAGGATGTCGGCCCCCGCCTCGGCCTGCGCCAACGCCATCTTCACCAGCGCCTCGACCGTCTCGTCATTGAGGACGACGCCATCCTTCACGATCCCGTCATGGCCGTTGGCGTTGTAGGGGTCGAGCGCGACGTCGGTCATCACCGCGATCTCCGGCACCGCCGCCTTGATCGCCCGCACCGCCCGGTTCGAGAGGTTGTCGGGGTTCCACGCCTCCTCGCAGCCTTCGGTCTTCAGCTCCGGCTCGATGTAGGGAAACAGGCAGATCGCGGGAATGCCGAGCTCCACTGCCTCGCGTGCGGCCCCCACCACCCGGTCGATGGTCAGGCGCGCGACGCCGGGCATGGACGGGATGGGCGTTTCGGCATCCTCGCCCTCCATCACGAAGACCGGCCAGATCAGGTCGGCCGGCGAGAGGGAAGTCTCGCGCACCAGCCGGCGCAGCGCCTCGGTCCGGCGCAGGCGGCGGAAGCGGGTGGCGGGAAAGGGAGCGGAAGGGCCGGGCGTTGGCATGGGCAGCACTTTCGGTTAAGCGACGCCTTCGGACATACAGGGCAAGCGGCCCGCGCCACAAGGGGCGGAAGCGGCGCGCCGGCAGCAGGGGATCGCGGTGGACTGGTACACGACCGTCTTCGAAGTGATCGACATGCGATCCTTCTCCAACCTGTGGTACTGGATCATGCTGGCGATCCTGTGGTCCACCGTCACCCACTGGGTGCTCGGCGTGCCGTGGGACATGGTGCACCGCGCCCGCCGGCATGGGGGCCAGCTCGAGGCGGATCTGCACACGCTGGTGATGATCTATGCCCGCCGCATGGTCCATATCGCCGATGTGGCCGGCTTTGCGCTGGTGTGGTTCGCCTCGGCCATTCTCTCGGCCCTGGCGGTGATCGGATTCTGGCATGGGGTCGAGTTCGCCCAGGCCGTGTTCCTGATGCTGTTTCCGCTGGCGATCGTGATGCTGCTGAGCTTCCGCGTCGCGCGGCGCGTGCTTGATGCGGGCGAGAGCGGCGAGGCGCTCTACCGGCGGCTCGGCCGCCACCGGCTGGTCGTGCGCATGATCGGGATGGTCTCCATCTTCGTCACCGCCATGTGGGGGATGTACCAGAACCTCGCCGTCGGCCCCCTTGGCGGCTGAAATTCCGGCCCGGCGCTCGGCGGCGCAGGCTTTCCTTCGGGCCGTCCCGGCGCATATGCTGGCGGGCGGAATCGGCGAAGGGGTCGGGTGCGATGAGCGGCAGTCGGGTGCGGCTTGGGGTCGATATCGGCGGCACCTTTACCGATCTGGTGCTCGAGGCGGGGGACAGGCTGCATTCCGCCAAGGTGCTCACCACCCATGCCGCGCCGGAGGAAGGCATCATCACCGGCCTCGCCGAGGTCTGCGCGCGCGCCGGCATCGAGCCTTCGCAGATCGGCCAGATCATCCACGGCACGACGCTGGCGACGAACGCGCTCATCGAGCGGCGCGGCGCGAAGACGGCGCTCGTCACCACCGAAGGCTTCCGCGACGTCATCGAGATGCGCAGCGAAAGCCGCTTCGAGCAGTATGACCTGAACCTGCAGCTCCCCGAGCCGCTCCTGCCGCGCAACCGCCGCTACACGCTGCGCGAGCGGGTGGATGCCGACGGCGGCGTGCTGATCCCGCTCGAGCGCGCCGAGGTCGAGGCGCTGGCGGCCGAGCTTGCCGCGGCCGGTTACGAGGCGGTGGCGGTGGGGTTCCTGCACGCCTATGCCAATGACATTCACGAACGGCTGGTGGCCGAGGTGCTCGCCGAGCGGCTGCCGGGTGTGGCGGTGTCGCTCTCCTCGCGCGTGAGCCCGCAGATGCGCGAATACGAGCGTTTCAACACCACCGTCGCCAACGCCTACATCCAGCCCTTGATGAAGTCCTATCTCGAGCGGCTCGGCGCGCGGCTCAGGGCGGAAGGCGCCGATTGCCCGGTGTTCCTGATCCACTCGGGCGGGGGGCTGATGTCGCTCGAGAGCGCGGCGGAGTTTCCGGTGCGGCTCGTCGAATCGGGGCCGGCGGGCGGCGCGATCTTTGCCGCGCATCTGGCGCGGGCGCATGGGCTGGGGCGCGCGCTCAGCTTCGACATGGGCGGGACCACGGCCAAGATCTGCCTCATCAAGGGCGGCGAGCCGCGGCGCGAGCGCGTCTTCGAGGTCGCCCGCAGCTATCGCTTCAAGAAGGGCTCGGGCATGCCGATCTCGATTCCGGTGATCGACATGGTCGAGATCGGCGCAGGCGGCGGCAGCCTCGCCCATGTCGATGCCATGCGCCAGATCCGCGTGGGCCCCGAAAGCGCCGGCTCCGAGCCGGGCCCCGCCGCCTACGGGCGCGGCGGCACGCGCCCCGCGGTGACCGATGCCGACCTCGTCCTTGGTCGGCTCGACCCGGGGAATTTCGCCGGCGGTGCCATCGCCCTTGCGCCCAATCTTGCGCAGGCCGCGCTTGCCGAACATGTCGGCCGGCCGCTTGGCATGGGGGTGGAGGAGGCGGCCTTCGGCGTGTCGGAGGTGGTTGACGAGACCATGGCCAATGCCGCGCGGGTGCATGCGGTGGAAAACGGCGAGGATCTCGCGGGCTACACGATGATCGCCTTCGGCGGCGCCGCCCCCCTGCATGCGGGGCGGCTGTGCGAGAAGCTCGGCATCGCGCGCTGCCTCGTGCCGGTGGGCGCGGGGGTGGGCTCGGCCATCGGCTTTCTGCGCGCGCCCTTCAGCTTCGAGGCGAGCCGCTCGGTGTTCATGCGCCTGTCCGCCTTCGATGCGCACCGGGTGCGCGCGCTCTTCGAGGAGATGGAAGAGGAGGCGACCGCCTTCGTGCGCCGCTGCGATGAGACGGCGCGGGTCCGCACCGCGCTGAAAGCCTACATGCGCTATGCCGGACAGGGCTGGGAAATACCGGTGCCGCTTGCCCCCGAACTTGCCCGCGCCCCGCGCGCCGAGGCGCTCCGCGCGCGTTTCGAGGCCGAGTATGAGCGGCTCTTCGGCCGCATCGTCTCGGGGCTCGAGGCGGAGGTGACCGTCTGGTCGCTCGCCGCCTTCACCGAGGCGCCCGTGCCCGCCCGCCTGCCGCCCGTCGAGGCCCTGCGCCTGCGCCGCCCCGCCACCACGCGCCCGCTTTTCGACCCGGCGCGCTCGCGCTTGCTCGAGGCGGGGGTGTTTGCCCGCGCCGATCTTGAGCCGGGCGAGGCGGTGGAGGGCCCCGCGCTCGTCGTCGAGCGCGAAACCACCGTGGTGGTGCCGGCAAGCCGGATGCTCGTCGTGCACGCCGACGGCACTCTGGAGCTGCGGCAGAAGGAGAAGAATGATGGCTGAAGCAGGGACCGGACCCAGCAAGGTTGCCTGGCAGGTGATGTGGAACCGTCTCGTCTCGGTCGTCGAGGAGCAGGCACGCGCGCTGATCCGCACCGCGTTTTCGCCCTCGGTGCGCGAGGCGGGCGACCTGTCGGCCGGGGTTTATGACGCCCAGGGGCGGATGCTCGCGCAAGCCGTCACCGGCACGCCGGGCCATGTCAACGCCATGGCCGAGGCGGTGGGCCATTTCATCCGCCGCATCGGCCGGCAGAACATGTTCGAAGGCGACGTGTATCTGACCAACAACCCGTGGGAAGGCACCGGCCATCTGCATGACATCACCGTGGTCACCCCGGTGTTCCGCGAAGGCATTCTGATCGGCTTTTTCGCCTGCACCGCCCATGTGACCGACATCGGCGGGCGCGGCTTCGGCGCCGACGGCGAGTCGATCTACGAGGAAGGGCTGCACCTGCCGATCATGAAATTCGCCGAGCGGGGCAGGGTGGACGAAACCCTGCTCACCCTCATCCGCGCCAATGTGCGCGAGCCCGACCAGCTCGTGGGCGACATATACGCGCTTGCCGCCTGCAACGAGGTGGGCCTGCGCAGGCTCCACGACATGCTGGGCGAATTCGCCCTGTCCGACCTCGCGGGCCTCGCCGCCTTCATCCTCGAGCATTCCCGCGCGGCGACGCTCGCGCGCATCAAGGCCCTTGCGCCCGGCAGCGCCACCGCCTCGATGACCATCGACGGCTACGAGCGGCCCATTGACCTCTGCGTTCGAGTGACGATCGAGGGGGAGCGCATCCTCGCCGACTGGGCCGGCAGCTCGGGCGTCGATGCCAAGGGCATCAACGTGCCGCTCGTCTATACCAAGGCCTATACCGCCTATGCACTGAAATGCGCCATCGCTCCCGAGATCCCCAACAACGCGGGCTCACTTGCGCCCTTCGAGATCACCGCGCCCGAGAACACCATCGTCAACGCCCTGCCGCCCGCGCCGGTGGCGCTGAGGCACGTCATCGGCCACATGCTGCCCGATGTCGTCTTCGGCGCCCTTGACGAACTCATGCCCGGCACCGTTCCGGCCGAGGGCGCGGGGGCCCTGTGCAACTTTCAGCTCTCGCTGCGCCCCCGCTCCGATGCCCCGCCCCCGCCGGGCGTGCGGCGCGCGGAAGTGCTGATGTTCAACTCCGGCGGCTCGGGCGCGCGCCCCGCGCTCGACGGGCTCAACGCAACGGCCTTCCCCTCGGGCGTGATGACCATGCCGGTCGAGGCGATCGAGCACGCCGGCCCCGTGATCGTCTGGCGCAAGGAGCTGCGCCCCGATTCGGGTGGGCCGGGGCGCCAGCGCGGCGGGCTCGGGCAGGTGATGGAGGTGGGCGCGCGCGAGGGCCACGAGTTCCACCTCTCGGCCATGCTCGACCGGCTCCGCCACCCCGCCCGCGGCCGGCGCGGGGGCGGGCCGGGCGCGGCCACGATCATCACCCGCGAGGACGGCACGCCGCTCGGCGGCAAGGGCCGGCACTTCGTGCCGCACGGCGGGCGGGTGCACATGGCCTTTCCCGGCGGCGGCGGTTACGGCCCGGCCGAAGAGCGGGCGCGCGCCCTCGTTGAGCGCGATCTGGCGCTGGGCTACATCAGCGCCGAGACCGCCCGCGATCTCCACGGCCTTTCGACCGAGCGCATCGCCGAGGTGCTGGCGCGCGCGCGCCGGGGCGAGATCTTCGGAGGAGAGCAGCCATGACCCTGCCCGCGCCTCGCGGCGATGCAGCTTCCGCCCCCCTCGACCGCCTCGCCAACGAGGCGCTCGCGCTGTGGGATCTGCCGCCCGGCGCCGCCGCACGGCTCATCAACCTCTCCGAAAACGCCACCTATCTGGTTGAAGCGCCGGGCGGCTGGCGGTCGATCCTGCGCGTGCACCGCGAGGGCTACCACTCGCGCCGAGCCATCGAATGCGAGCTGGCCTGGGCGCGCGCGCTCAGCGAGGCCGGCGCGGTGGAGACGGCGCCGCCCATCCCGGGCCGCGATGGCGCGCTGGTCCAGAGCCACCCCGTGCCGGGTGGGGCGGGCGCGCGGCGGCTGGTGATGTTCGAGCATCTTCCCGGCACCCATCCCGACGAGCGGGGCGACCTTGTGCCGGCCTTCCGCACCCTGGGCGAGATCGCCGCGCGCACGCATCTGCACGCCATCTCCTGGGCCCGGCCCGAGCCCTTCGAGCGGCTGCGCTGGGACGAGCGCGCCGTCTTCGGCCCCGAGCCCATCTGGGGTGACTGGCGCGCCGCGCCCAATGTCACCCCCGCCATCGCCGCGGTGCTCGAGCGGCTCGAGGCCACGCTCAGGCGCCGGCTCGCCGCCTACGGCAAGGGGGCCGGGCGGTTCGGGCTGATCCATGCCGACATGCGGCTGGCCAATCTGCTGATCGAGGGTGACAGCATCCGCCTCATCGACTTCGACGACTGCGGCTTCGGCTGGTTTCTCTACGACTTCGCCGCGGCGGTGAGCTTCATCGAGGATAACCCGGCGCTGCCCGCGCTCAAGGCCGCCTGGCTTGATGGCTACCGCCGCCTGCGCCCGCTGCCTGCGGAGGAGGAGGCCGAGATCGACAGCTTCGTGATGCTGCGGCGCATGGCGCTTCTGGCCTGGATCGGCAGCCACATCGAGGCCCCCGAGCCGCAGGCGCTGGCGCCACATTTCGCCGCCGTCACCGCCGAACTCGCCGAAGCCTGGCTCACCCGCAACGGCTGAGCCTCAGGCGCGCCCGTAGCCGGCGATCCTTGCGTGCACCTCGGCCATCTGTTCCGCGTTCAGGCGCGGCGGCTCGCCCATGGGCAGGCAGAGCAGATACTGCCGCGCGAGCGCTTCGAGCTCCTCGGCCAGCCACCAGGCGTGATCAAGGTCGCGTCCGGCCACGATCATGCCGTGATGGGCGAGCAGGCAGGCATTGCGCCCCTCGAGCGCGGCCAGCGCATGGGCCGAAAGCGCCTCGGTGCCGTAGGTCGCATAGGGCGCGCAGCGCACGTCATCGCCGCCGAAGACCGCCACCATGTAATGAATGGGCGGGATGTCCCGCTCCATGATCGCGAGCGCCGTGCAATGGGGCGGATGGGCATGCAGCACCGCCCCCGCCTCCGGCCGCGCCGCAAGGATGTCGCGGTGAAAGCGCCACTCGCTCGAGGGCTTCCATCGCCCCTCCGCACGCCCGTCCATCGCCAGATACACGATGTCCTCGGGCACAAGGCTCTCGTAGGGCCGGCCCGAGGGGGTGATCAAGAGCCCCTCGCCATGGCGCAGGCTGACATTGCCGGACGTGCCCTGATTGAGCCCCGAGGCGTTCATCTTCAGGCAGATGTCGATGATCGCCTGCCGCTTGCGCCGCTCTTCCGTCTCCATCCCGGCCTCCCTGGCATCCTCTCCGTCCCTTAGCCTTTGGCCGCCGCGAGGGAAAGCGCCGCGCCCGCCCCTTGACGCGCGCCGCGCTGCTGTCACCCTGCGCATACGCGTCCAGCCACAGGGGAGTGTGCCATGAGCGACCGCCCGATCGCGCTTGTCACCGGTGCCGCGCGCGGCATCGGCCGCGCCTGCGCCGAGATCCTTGCCGAGGCCGGCCACCGCCTCGTCATCGTCGATGTCGATGCCGAAGGCGCCGAGGAAGCGGCCGCCTCCATCGGCGGCGGCGCCTTCGCCCATGTCTGCGACATGGGCGAGCCGGTCGAGGTCGACGCCCTGTTCGACCGGGTCGAGGAGGAGGCGGGGCCGGTTTCGGTGCTGGTCAACAATGCCGGGGTCGCGCTGCCGGCGGACTTCCTGGACTATTCCGTTGACGACTTCCGCCGGGTGCTCGACATCAATCTCGTCGGCCCGTTCCTTGCCACCCAGCGCGCCGCGCGCGCGATGGTCGCCCACGGCATCGAAGGCGCCATCGTCAACATCTCCTCGATCAATGCCGAGGTGGCGATCCCGTCAATTCCGGCCTATTGCGCCTCCAAGGGCGGGATCCGGCAGCTGACAAAGGCCGCGGCGCTGGCGCTCGCCCCCTACAACATCCGCGTCAATGCGGTGGGGCCGGGCTCCATCGACACCGCCATGCTCGCCGGCATCAACGCCAACCCCGAGGCGATGGAGGTCGTTCTCTCCCGCACGCCCCTGCGCCGCCTCGGCACCGCCCGCGAGATCGCCGAGGTCGTGGCCTTCCTCGCCTCCCCCAAGGCAAGCTACATCACCGGCGAGACGATCTACGCCGACGGCGGCCGGCTCGCCCTGAACTACACGGTGTGAGCGGTTTCATCATCCTGGTCCAAATACCCCCGCCGGAGGCACCGCGCCGCAGGCGCGGCGGCAGGGTTCCGGGGCGGCTGGCTCAGTCGCCCCGGTCCCCATGCACCGCGAAGGCGACGAGATCGGCCGCCTCGGGCACGATCACGCGGATGCGCTCGCGCACGCCCGCCTCGACAAGCTCGCGCTCGACCACCAGAAGCGTGTTGGTGTCGTGATCCTCGCACATCGCCCGCATGTCGGCGATCTCGCCCTCCGCCACCGGCCATGCGGCCTCCAGCGACGGCGCCCCCCAGCGCTCGACGAAATGCTGCGCGAGCGCGCGCGTCGCCGCCTCCAGTTCCTCCTGCGTGACCGGCGCCACGGCCACGAATGTGGCCCGCCCGAAGCTTGAAAGCCCCAGCCAGCCGTTGGCGAAGGCCTGCCGCGCCTTGCCCACAAGGTCGGCCTCGCTCCAGTCGGAGAAGGCAAACGCCCCCGACACCGCCCATTCGCCGGGCTCGGCCACCGGGTCGAAGACGTTCACGTCGCTCTCGTCGAGCCGGATCACGCGGGCAAGCTTCGGCTCGGTTGACATCAGGGCGCCTCCAGCATGGTTGTGAGCGGTATGATGCGCGTGCCGCTGCCGGTGCGAAGCAGCATGCCGCCATGCTCGTCGAGCCCGGCGAAGAAACCCGCCTGCGGTTCGGTGATGTCCTGTTCGAGCGTGTCGCATTTCGCCCGCCAGGCGGCATGGGCGGGGCCGAGACCGTCGGCCATGAAGGAATGCACCCAGACGAGCATGTGCCGCGCGAAGCTCGAGATGAGCGCCGGCACGGTGACATCGGCGCAGCCCTCGGCATGGAGCCAGGTGCGGTCCGGTGTCCTGCCCGTCTCCGTGCCCGGCTCGGGGGAGACGTCAAGCTCCACACCCACGACCAGCCAGTCGGGCTCGGCGGCGGGGTCGGTGGTGGAAGCGGCCGCCCTGATCCGCCCGCAGGCCGCGCCATTGACCTTCACGCCGGCAGGCCAGGTGAAATGCACCGCCACCTCGGGGGGCGCGAGGGCGCCGATCGCGTCAGCGAGGCCAAGCTCCACCGCAAGCACCACGCCCATGGCATGACGAAGGGGCGTCTCCGGCGCGAAGGTCACCGCAAGGCGCAGCGCCCGGTCGGTCTCGGCGTAATGCACGGTGCCGGGCTCGACCTCGCCGCCCTGCGCCTGCGCCACGGCCCTGGCAAAGGGATCGACGCGCGCCCCCAGCGGCACGCCGGTCTGAAGCGGCGGGAAGGTCGGCCCCTCAAGTCCCGGCTCGACGCTCATCGCCGCCTCCTCACGCCCCCGCTCTCGCCTCGGCCTCGATAAGCTGGTCGGCAATGCGCCAGAAGGCCTGCGCCTCGGGGCTTTCCGGGCTCGAGACCACGATCGGCGCGCCGCTGTCGCCGCCCACGCGGATGGCCAGATCGAGCGGCACCTCGCCGAGGAAGGGCACACCGAGCTTTTCGGCCTCCGCCCGCGCGCCGCCATGGCCGAAGGGATAGTGGGTCTTGCCGCACTCGTCGCAGACGAAGCCGGCCATGTTCTCGACGATGCCGAGGATCGGCACGTTGAGCTTGCGGAACATGTCGATGCCCTTGCGCGCATCGATGAGCGCAATGTCCTGAGGCGTGGAGACGACGACCGCGCCGGCCACCTCGAATTTCTGGCACAGCGTCATCTGCACGTCGCCCGTGCCCGGCGGCAGATCGACGATCAGGTCGTCAAGCTGGCCCCATTGCACCTGGGTCAGCATCTGCTGCAGCGCCCCCATCAGCATCGGCCCGCGCCAGGCGATGGCCTCGCCCTCGGGTGCCATGAAGCCAAGGCTCATCACCGTCACCCCGTGGCCCCTGAGCGGCAGGATGGTCTTGCCGTCGGGGCTGGCGGGCCGGCCGGTGATGCCGAGCATGCGCGGCTGGGAGGGGCCGTAGACATCGGCATCGAGCAGGCCCACGCGCCGGCCGCGGCCGGCAAGCGCCACGGCGAGGTTCGAAGCCAGCGTCGACTTGCCGACCCCGCCCTTGCCCGAGGCCACGGCGATGATCCGGCCGACGCCCTCAAGCCTCGCCGGGGCTGCCGGTCGCCGGGGCTGGGGTGCGGGGCCACCGTCCCGCAGTTTCGGCGCCGGGCCGCGGGGCGCCTCGGGCCGTGCCGCGCCCTGAGGGTTGTGGGCGGTCATCACCGCGCGCACGCGCTCCACGCCCTCGAGCGCCTCCACCGCCGCGCGCGCGGCCTCGAGAAGCGGCTGGGCGGCGGCTCCACGGGCCGGATCGACTTCGAGAACGAAGCTCACCTCGCCCCCCTCGACACGCAGCGCCTTTACCTGATCGGCTGTCAGAATGTCCCTGCCGGTGGCCGGATCGACAACCCTTGCCAGTGCCGCGCGCACTTGCGCCTCATCAACCACGTCTCATCCTCCGTTTCGTTCCACCCGTCTGCCCAGCCGTCGCTCCGCCCCGGGAAGGGGGCGCGTCGTCTCCGCCGCTGGCGCCGGAGCGGGCGTCAGTTCGCGTCTCTGCCGGGATCTATCTCACCGGTGATCTCGTGGCGCATGTCGAGCCCGTCAAGGGTGATGACGGCGCGCGCCCGGATCGGGCCTTCGGGCAGCGTTCCCGCTTCCCGGGCGGCACGCACCGCCGCCTCGATTTCGCGCTGCGATGTCACCCCGACGGTCTTGAGAAACTTTCTCAGCGACATGTTGAAGGCATCTTCGCTCATGGGCTCAGCTCCTGTGTGCGCCATTGATGTCCTGCCCGCCGCTCCGGCCCCTTGCTGCCACGGCCCCTTGCTGCCACGGCCCCTTGCTGCCACGGCCCCGCAACGCGCGGGCGCCCGTGTGCGTTGCCGAAGAAACCAGTAGCCTCCGCGCGCCGTCAGCGGTTAGCATCCTTCCCGGAGAAACGCCATGACGCGAGCACGTGCGCCCTTCCTTCTTCCGCCGCCGCTGCTGGCCGGCCTTATCGCGCTGATGCTCGCGGTCGTCTTGGCTTCGGGGCAGGCGCAAGCCCAGGACGGCCCCCTGCGCCTCGCCGCGCCGCCCGAGATGGTCGAGAACGGTTTTCTGCGCCACCTCCTGCCGCGTTTCAAGCTCAAGCATCGCATCGCCGTCGCGCCGGTCGCCCCCGACGCACCCGCCGACATGGTGCTGAGCGCCGAGGGCGAGGGTGTTCCGGTCTTCGCCGAGGCGAAAGAGGGCGGGCGGCGCTTCCGCTTGCGCCTCGTCAGCCGCAACCCGCGCACTGAGAAATTCCTCGAGTGGCTCACGAGCCCGCCCGGCCGCGCCGCGATCGAGGGCTTCCCGCGCGGTGGCCCGCCGCTCTACACCGCGAACGTCGCCGAGGAAGTCGCCGAGGCCGCTCCCGAGATCACCGGCAATGCCGCGCGCGGGGCCGAGCTTGCGCTGGTGCACTGCGGGCGCTGCCATGTGATCGACGAGCGCAACCGCATGGCCGGGATCGGCTCGACCCCTTCCTTCGGCGCGCTGCGGGCGCTTGACGACTGGCACGAGCGTTTCTCCAGCTATTACGCGCGTAACCCGCATCCGAGCTTCACCGAAATCCTCGGCGTCACGCCACCCTTCACCGAAGACCGCCCGACCCATGTGCAGCCGGTCACCCTGTCGCTCGAGGATGTCGACGACATCCTCGCCTTCGTCGAGGCACTCGAGCCGAAATTCCTCGGCGCGCCGGTCAGAAGCGCCGGCCCCGGTGCGGGCGAGTGACCCCGCGCCCGGCGTCGCCGTGGCGCCTGCTCGGTGCCCCGAGTGATGCCCGCCGCGTCGCCCTTGGCGCTCAATTGGGCTTCTTGCGCTCGTCACGATAGTCGTCGGTGGTGCGCGGCTTCGGCCGCTCGCCAAGAAAGAACGGCGCGTTTTCCTGGTGGAACTGCGCCTTCACCCGACAGTCGTCGCACATCTGAATGAGCTTGACGTTGTCCGAGCCGGTGAACATGCGGTGCTTGCCCTCGAGCTTTTCGACGATCCGCTCGATGGTGGAGCGCACGCCGAAGGGCTTGCCGCAGGAGATGCATTCGAAGGGTTCTTCCTCGTTGAGCACCCGGTGGCCGAGCGCGTCGGGGTCGAGCCACATGCGCGGGGTGAGGCGGATGGCATCCTCCGGGCAGGCGCGCGCGCAGATGCCGCATTGCAGGCAGGCGGCCTCCTGAAAGCTCACCTGCGGCTTGTCGGGGTTGTCGAGAAGCGCGCCCGACGGGCAGAGCGAGACACAGGCAAGACACAGCGTGCAGGCGTCGGTGTCGATCTCCACCGCGCCGTAGGGCGCGCCCCCGGGCAGCGGCAGGACGCTCTCCTGCGCCTCATGCGCCACCGCGAGCGCGCCGGCCACAAGGCGGGCGACCTCGCGGCGGCTGCCCGCGGGCAGCACCGGCTCGGGCAGGGGGGCGGCAAGCCCGCGGGGGGCAGGGTAGAGCGCTTCCTCCAGCGCGTCGGGGCTCTCTGGAGCAAGGATGTCCAAGGCGTCCGCCGCCGCCGGCGCTAGCGCCCGGGCGAGCGCCAGCTCGCGTTCGGGCACGGTCATCTCCGTGTCGGGGGCGGTCAGGATCGTCACCCGCCCGAAGCCCACCCCAAGCGCGGCGAGCATCTCGGCATGGCCGAAGCCTTCGACGTTGTTGACCTCGAAGGGGATCACATCGGCCGGCAGCCCGCGCCCGAAGCGCGCCGAAAGGCGGATCATTTCCGCCCCGAAGCCGTCATGGACGAGCAGCCTCGGCACCCCGCCCCCGGCGGCGCGATAGCCGCCGGCAAGCGTGCGCAGCCGGGCGAACAGAAAGCCCACGGGCGGATCGTCATAGCTTGCCGCGCCCGAGGGGCAGACAGCCGCGCAGCCGCCGCAGCCCGCGCAGATCAGCGGGTCGATGGTGACGTGATCGCCGTCGGGGCTGATCGCGCCGGTGGGGCAGATGTCGAGACAGCGCGTGCAACCCTGCTGGCCGGCACGGGAATGGGCGCAGAGCTGCGCGTCGAACCGCACGTAAAGGGTCTTTTCGAACTCGCCCTGCAGCCCGGCGGCGTCGAAGATGGCGCGCTCCACCGCTGCCGGGTCGCGCGGGTCGGCGCGCAGATAGCCGTCGCGCTTGTGGGGGGCGGGGAAGAGCGGCGCTGCACCGCGGCGCAGATCAAGGATGATGTCGCAGGCCGAGCTCACCCGCGCGGTGGGCGCGCCGAAACGCCCCGCGGCGCGTCCGCCGGGCTCGAGGGAGGCGAAATTCTCGACCACCACCGAGAAACCGCCCAGCGCGCCGGCCGCCTGGCTGAGCCGCCCGCGTCCGACATCCATCGCGGCCGTGGGCACCAGATCCTCCGCCTCGGGCATCTCGTCGGGATCGATCAGAACCGTCACCGCGAGGCTGTCGGCAAGGCGCCGTCCCGCCGCGATCGCCGCCGCGCCCCCGAGAACGAGGCAGGTGCCCTGCGAGACCACGTCGCGCATGGGCGTCATCGGCGCTTCGAGCGCTGCCTCGGCGAGCAGCGCGGCCTGTTTCGCCGTGGCCTTGCCGTCGGCCGTCCAGCCGGCGCGGTCGCGGATGTCGGCCGTCGCGAGCCGCTCCTCCGCCTCCAGTTCTTCGGCCAGATCGGCAAAGCGGGCCGCCATCTGCCCGCAGGCGACGAGCGTCCGGCCGCCCGCCGAAAGCGCCTTGGCGGCGCGCTCGATCTCGTCGGTGCACAACCGGCTGGCACGGATCACCTCCGCCGCCCCGCTGGCCTGCGCGGCGGTTTCGGGGTCGAGCGCCATGCTCCCCTCGCAATCGCACAGAATGAGCCTGTCGATGCGCGCCATGCCGGATTTCCTCCCCTTGTGCCGCGGGCCGCGCGGCGCCGGGGTCCATATTGGTCAAGTCTTTTGACAGGTGCAATCATCTGGTTCTAGACTGCCCCCGATTGCGGTTTCGCGCGCACTCAAAGGCGGACGGCGGCGAGATGAGCGACGGGATGAGCGAGGACATGAGCCACCCATCGGGCAACGCGCGCCGGGGCGGCGATGACGGCGAGGGCGGTCGGCCGAAGGCGCCGCGCAGCGTGTCGATGCCTGTCGGCGTGGTGATCGAGCGGCGCCCCGGCGTGACGCGCTGGCAGCGCTGGGTCTATCGCCCGGTCGCGGTGCTGCCGGGGGCGGGGCCGGCCGACTGGCGGCTTCTGCGCAGCGAAGGGGGTATCGACACCTACCACGCAGCGACCAGGACGCTCGAGCTTCACCGCGCCGATGTGGAGGCCTACAAGATTTCCCTGAGCATGACGCCGCCGAGCGTTTTCGTCGTGCTGCGCCCGGACGATGCCGGCACCGGCGGACATCCCTTCAAGGTGCATGCCGTCACCGCCTCCGCCTACGAGGCGCAGGACTATCAGGACAGTGGCGACGAGATCGTGGAGCCGGTAGCGATGACGCCGGGCCTCGAGGCGTGGGTGCGCGGTTTTGCCGATGCGCATTTCGTCGCCGAGCCCTTCAGGAAGCGCCGCCGAGGCGGGAAGCGCCCCGAACCGGTGGAGGAGGGCCTCGGTGATCCGCGTATCCGGCAGGCGGCGGACGTCTATCGCGCGCCGGTGGAGATCAGGCGGGCGACGCTGAGGAAAGCGCCCCGCCGCGGGGACGGAGGAGATCAGGATTGAGCGGCGCGCCGGATTCGCTTTTCTCCCGCTGGTCGCGGCGCAAGTTGGCCGGACGGCGGCGCGCGGGCCATGCGGCGCCTGGCGGCGAGGGCGAGGGCGGCGAGGAGCGCCACGTGCCAGAGACCGCCACCGAGGCCACCACCGAGTCCGCCGCCAGGGCCGCCACCGGGGCCGCTGCGAAGCCCACCGCACCGGCGGCTGCCGAGCTGGCTCCGCCGGCTCCGGGCGATTCGGTGCAGGAGGGGGCGGCAGCGCGCGAGGTTCTCGAAAAGCTCGGGCTGCCCGATCCCGACACCCTCGGGCCCGGAGACGACTTTCGGGCCTTCATGGCGCGCGAGGTGCCGGCCTTCCTGCGGCGGCGCGCGCTGAGAAGGCTGTGGCGGCTCAATCCGGTGCTCGCCAACATCGACGGGCTCGTCGATCATGGCGAGGATTTTCACAGCCCCGAATTCAGGCCGGCGGTCCTGACCACAGCCTATCAGGTGGGCAAGGGAATGATCCTTCAGGAGGCGCCGGCCCCGGAAGAGGTGTCGTCGCCGGTCGCTGATACGGCGAATCGGTCAGTTGAGATGACCAGTTTTCCGCAGGCTGCGGCGGCGGATGAACACCCTGCGACGCGCGCGCCAGAGGCCGGGACGCGGCGCGCGGAGGAGAGTGCGCCGGATGACGATGGCGCCGCGCCCGTGGCCCGAGAGGCCGCGCAGGCCCGGCAGACAAGCGGGGCAGAGGCGCATTCGCGCCCGGAAGATCGGCCGGCGCGGCTTCCGCGCCCGGCGCGCATGCGTTTCCGTCCGGCCTGAGCGGGCAGCCTGAAGCGCGCGGTTGCGACAGATTGTCATTGCCCTGATGGCGTTGTTTGCGTAGCGTAAGGGTACGGAGGACGTTGAAAAGCAATGGCAGACAATCCCGGTACCGCGGTGGTCGAAGACAGGGCGCTTCCCGAAGAGGAGCAGTTGCGCGCCGATCTCTATGGTCTTCTGGCGCGGCTTCTCTCCGCGCCGCCGGGGGCGAAGGAGCTTGGGGCGCTCAGGGCGCTCAAGGGCGACGACAGCGCGCTTGGCCGTGCCGTCACCGCGCTCGGAAAGGTGGCCGCCGTCACCTCCGTCGAGGCGGCCGAGCGCGAATACAACCGCCTCTTCATCGGCGTCGGTCGCGGCGAGCTTCTGCCCTACGGGTCATATTATCTGACCGGTTTTCTCAACGAAAAGCCGCTTGCCGTGCTGCGCGAGCACATGGCCAAGCTGGGGATTGCCCGCGTCGACAACGTGCACGAGCCCGAGGATCACATCGCCACGTTGTGCGAGATCATGGCCGGGCTCATCACCGGCGCCTTTGGGCGGCCCTTCTCGCTGGAGGATCAGGAAGCGTTCTTCAACACCCATCTGGCGCAGTGGGCGGGGCACTTCTTCACCGACCTGGAGGCGGCGGAGTCCTCGGTTCTCTACGCGCCGGTCGGTCGGATCGGGCAGGAATTCATGCGCATCGAAGTCGAGGCCTGGCGCATGGACGCGTGAGCGGCGCCGGCCCCGTGAGCTCTTGTGATCGGCAATGCAGTGAAAGGGAGGAGCAATGGAAGAGAGAAAGGCCGGAGCAAGCCGGCGCGATTTCCTCAAGCTCGCCGGGACGGGTGCGCCCGCGGCGGTGGCCGCAGCGGCACTTGCACCCGTGTCGGCCGAGGCGGAGGAGGCCACCGGCTCCATGCTCAGGGAAACCGAGCATGTGCGCAAGTATCTCGAAAGCGCCCGCTTCTGAGTCCGCTTTCGGGAAGGCGAGACAGGGGAGGTTTGCGCGGCGCGTCGGATAGGGGCTGGGTGAGGCCCTGACCGAGCCGCGCGGACATGAGGTCCACGGGCAGGCGCGATTTCGGGCGGCCCGAGAGGAGACAGACAGATGCTCAGGAAAAAGACGAACGGGGTAGCGAGAAGCCCCCGGGGCGGATCGATCCTTCAGGCGGCCGCCTCGAAGAAGGTTGATCGCCGCACGTTTCTGCGCGGCTCGGGGCTCGCCATCGGCGGGCTCGCCGCGCTGGCCACCACCGCCGGGCGGGTGACCCGCGCCGAGGCGCAGGTGGCCAACCCAGGCAAGCTGGAAATCAAGAAGACCGTCTGCACCCACTGCTCGGTGGGCTGCACGGTGCTCGCCGAGGTGCGCGACGGCGTCTGGGTCGGGCAGGAGCCCGGCTGGGACAGCCCCTTCAACCTCGGGGCCCATTGCGCCAAGGGCGCCTCGGTGCGCGAGCATGCCCATGGCGAGCGCCGCCTGAAGTACCCGATGAAGCTCGTCGGCGGCGAGTGGAAGCGCATCAGCTGGGAAGACGCCATCAACGAGATCGGCGACAAGATGCTGGAGATCCGCGAGACCAGCGGGCCTGACAGCGTCTACTGGCTGGGCTCGGCCAAGCATAACAACGAGCAGGCCTATCTGTTCCGCAAGTTCGCCGCCTACTGGGGCACGAACAACGTCGACCACCAGGCGCGGATCTGCCACTCCACCACGGTTGCGGGGGTTGCCAACACATGGGGCTACGGCGCCATGACCAACTCCTACAACGACATCCACAACTCCCGCGCCATTTTCCTCATCGGCGGCAACCCCGCCGAGGCGCACCCGGTGTCGCTTCTGCACATCCTGCGCGCCAAGGAGCAGAACAACGCGCCGCTGATCGTCTGCGATCCGCGCTTCACCCGCACCGCGGCGCACGCCGATGAATATGTGCGCTTCCGCCCCGGCACCGATGTGGCGCTGATCTGGGGCATCCTCTGGCACATCTTCGAGAACGGCTGGGAGGACAAGGAGTTCATCCGCACCCGCGTGTGGGGGATGGACCAGATCCGCGAGGAGGTCGCCAAGTGGACGCCCGAGGAGACCGAGCGGGTCACCGGCGTGCCCGGCAGCCAGCTCGAGCGCGTCGCGCGCACGCTCGTCAACAACAAGCCCGGCACGGTGATCTGGTGCATGGGCGGCACGCAGCACACCAACGGCAACAACAACACCCGTGCCTACTGCATCCTGCAACTGGCGCTGGGCAACATGGGCGTGGCCGGCGGCGGCACCAACATCTTCCGCGGCCATGACAACGTGCAGGGCGCGACCGACCTTGGCGTGCTCAGCCACGACCTGCCCGGCTACTATGGCCTTTCGGACGGCGCCTGGGCGCACTGGGCGCGTGTCTGGGAGGAGGACCTCGACTGGCTGAAGTCGCGGTTCGCCTCGGATGAGATGCGCACCTCGAGCGGCATTCCTGTGAGCCGTTGGATCGACGGTGTGCTCGAAGCCAAGGAGAACATCGACCAGCCCGACAACGTCCGCGCCATGGTGTTCTGGGGGCACGCGCCCAACTCGCAGACGCGCCTGCCGGAAATGAAGAAGGCGATGGAGAAGCTGGACCTGCTGGTCGTGGTCGATCCATACCCGACGATGTCGGCGGTGATGCACGACCGCACCGACGGGATGTATCTGCTGCCCGCGTCCACGCAGTTCGAGACCTACGGTTCGGTCACCGCGTCGAACCGCTCGATCCAGTGGCGCGAGAAGGTGGTCGATCCGCTCTTCGAGAGCCGGCCGGACCACATCATCCTCGCCATGTTCGCGCAGAAGTTCGGCTTCGCCGACCGGCTGTTCCGCAACATCGAGGTGCAGGACACGAAGTGGGGTCCCGAGCCGCTGATCGAGGACATCACCCGCGAGTTCAACCGCGGCATGTGGACGATCGGCTACACCGGCCAGAGCCCGGAACGGCTGAAGAAGCACATGGCCTATCAGCACACCTTCGACCGCACCACGCTGCAGGCGGTCGGCGGGCCGTGCGACGGCGAGTACTACGGTCTGCCGTGGCCGTGCTGGGGCACGCCGGAGATGGGGCATCCCGGCACGCCGATCCTCTATGACATGTCCAAGCCCGTCTCCAAGGGCGGCCTCACGTTCCGCGCCCGCTTCGGCGTGGAGCGCAACGGCGAGAACCTGCTCGCCGAGGGCGTCTACTCGGTCGGCTCCGACATTCAGGACGGCTACCCCGAATTCACCATGCAGATGCTGATGGATCTGGGATGGGATTCGGAGCTGACGCCGGAGGAGCGCGCCACCATCGAGAAGGTCGCGGGCTCGCCCGACAAGATCGGCTCGGTCAACTGGAAGACCGACCTTTCGGGCGGTATCCAGAGGGTGGCCATCGCCCATGAATGCGCACCGTTCGGCAACGCCAAGGCGCGCGCGGTTGTGTGGACCTTCCCCGACCCGGTGCCGCTGCACCGCGAGCCGCTCTACACGCCGCGGCGCGATCTGGTGGCGGACTACCCGACCTACGAGGACCGCAAGTTCTACCGCCTGCCGACGCTCTATGCGTCGATCCAGAAGCAGGACTTCTCGAAGGACTTCCCGCTCATCCTCACCTCCGGCCGTCTGGTCGAATACGAGGGCGGCGGCGACGAGACGCGGTCGAACCCGTGGCTCGCCGAGCTGCAGCAGGACATGTTCGTCGAGATCAACCCGCGTGACGCCAACAACCTCGGCGTGCGCGACGGGGAGATGGTCTGGGTCGAGGGCCCCGAGGGCGGCAAGGTGAAGGTCATGGCCATGGTCACCCGGCGGGTTGGCGAAGGGGTGGTCTTCATGCCCTTCCACTTCGGTGGCTGGTTCCAGGGCGAGGATCGCCGTCACAAGTATCCCAAGGGCGCTGATCCTTACGTGCTCGGGGAAGCTTCGAACACCGCACAGACCTACGGCTACGACTCGGTCACCCAGATGCAGGAGACCAAGACGACGCTGTGCAAGGTCTATGCGGCCTGAGGGAGGAATGACGAATGGCTAGGGTAAAGTTCCTCGTCGACGCGGAGCGCTGCATCGAGTGCAACGCCTGCGTGACGGCCTGCAAGAACGAGCACGAGGTGCCCTGGGGCATCAACCGCCGCCGCGTCGTCACCATCAATGACGGCGTGCCGGGCGAGCGGACGATCTCGGTGGCCTGCATGCACTGCTCGGATGCGCCGTGCATGGCGGTCTGTCCGGTGGACTGTTTCTACCAGACGGCCGACGGCATCGTGCTGCATTCGAAGGATCTGTGCATCGGCTGCGGCTACTGCTTCTATGCGTGCCCCTTCGGCGCGCCGCAGTATCCGCAGGCGGGCGCCTTCGGCTCGCGCGGCAAGATGGACAAGTGCACCTTCTGTGCCGGCGGTCCCGAACCGGACAACTCCACCGAGGAGTTCGTCAAGTACGGCCGCAACCGGATCGCCGAGGGCAAGCTGCCCATCTGCGCGGAGATGTGCGCCACCAAGGCGCTTCTGGCCGGCGACGGCGACGTCGTCTCCAACATCTACCGCGAGCGCGTCGTGGCGCGCGGCTTCGGCTCCGGCGCCTGGGGCTGGGGCACCGCCTACGAGCAGAAGGGCGGCTGAGAAGGCTGAAGAGACGGCAGACGCCCTGGCCTCCGAGCCGGGGCGTCTCCCCGCCTGCGTCCGGTGTCCCCTCCTCCGGCCGCGCGCGTCCGTCGAACGGCGGGGGAATTTCCGGCTCGGGCGGCGCCCGTCGCATGGCTCGCCCGGCTCGGCACATCGGCTCAGCATGGCAAACGGGAGACGACCGATGCGCATGATCCGTCTGGTCATGACGGGAATTGTTGCCGCCCTGCTCTGGGCGGGCGCCGCCCCGGCGCAGGATGGCAGCGCCGCCGCCGAGGACGGAGCGGAAGAAAGCCACATCCAGACTCTCGAGGACATCCTCAAGCGCCAGCAGGGGCTCGACCTTCAGCGCTTGAAGGAAGATCTGCTGCGCCGGCCGCCGCCGCCGCGCGAGGCGCCCCTGCCGCCGGAGCTCGCGGTTCTGGGAGGGCAGTCCGACTCCGACATCTGGCGGGCCATCAAGGGGGGGCTGCAGGCAAGCCCCGCATCCGACACCGCCAGCGGCTGGCTCATGCAGACCTTCGGCGAGGACTGGCGGCACTTCCGGCGCGAGGTGATCCTTAAGTACACGCCATGGATCCTCGGCGGCGTGCTCGCGCTGATCCTCGCCTTCTACCTCATCCGCGGGCGCATCCCGATCGAGGGCGGCCGTTCGGGGCGCTGGATTCCGCGATTTTCGCTGTCGCATCGCGTGGTGCACTGGTGCCTGGCCGTGACCTTCATCATCATGGGAGTCACCGGCCTGTTCATCATGCTGGGCCGGCCGCTCCTGCTGCCGCTCATCGGCAAGGAAATTCACGCCGCGCTCCTCAATGCCGCGCTGCGCATCCACAACCTGCTCGGGCCGGTGTTCATCGTCGCTCTCGTGGCCATGGTGATCCGCTTCATGCGGGGCAACTTCTTCTCGCGCGTCGATCTGCAATGGCTGCTCAAGGGGGGCGGGCTCTTCGGCGGACATGCGCACTCGCACTTCTATAATTTCGGCGAGAAGACCTGGTACTGGGTGGTTGTGTTCGTCGGGCTTGGCATGGCCGCGACGGGTACGCTGTTGCTGTTTCCCTGGCTTGCGGAGGATCTGCGTTGGCTGCAGCTCTCCACGGTGCTGCACGGCATCGGCGCCGTGCTGATGATCTCCTTTGCGCTCGGTCACATGTATGTGGGCTCCATCGGCATCGAGGGGGCGCTCGACGGCATGGTGCGCGGCGAGGTGGACGAGAACTGGGCCAGGGAACATCACGACCTGTGGTATGAGGAGGTGACCGGCAAGAAGGCCGGACACGCCGAGGATGCGGACGCAAGCGGGTCGCTGGCAAAGGGCACGTCCTGATCGGACCCGCCGGGTCAGGGTCCGGCGGGGGAGGGTCCGGCGGCACGGTCCGCGGCCGCTTGTGCGGGTGGCCTCGGCCCTCCTCGCCGGGCTCTGGGCCGCCGCCCTCCTTGCCGCCGCCGATGCGCAGGCGAACGGCTTTGCCTCGCTGGAGGGGCACGGCGGGCCGGTGATGGCGGTGGACATCTCCGAGGATGGCGCCCGCGCGCTCACCGGCAGCTTCGACAATTCCGTGGGGCTGTGGGATGCGGAGCGCGCGGCGCCGATCCGCTGGCTTGACGGACACGAGGCGGCGGTCAAGGCCGTGCGCTTCATCGATGCGCGCCGCGCGGTGTCGGGCGGCGACGACATGACCGCGCGCATCTGGGATCTCGAGACGGGCGAAGCGCTGCATGTGCTCGAGGGCCACACCGGCGTGGTGGAGGCCGTCGCCGTCTCGCCTGACCGCCGGCTTGTCGCCACCGCGAGCCGCGACCGGCGCGTGGGGCTGTGGGATGTCGAGAGCGGCGCGCATCTGGGCTGGCTCGAGGGGCACGGCGGGCCGGTCAATGACGTCGCCTTCGCGGATGGGCTGATCTTCACCGCCGCGGCGGACGGCACCATCCGCAGCTGGGATCCCGCGACGCGCCAGATGAAGCGCATCATGCTGCGCCACGGCTTCGGCGTCACCGCCGTGCTTGTCGATCCCGCGCGCGGCTGGCTTGTCTACGGCGCGCAGGATGGCGGCACCAGGGTGATCGACCTTGCCACCGATGCGCTCCTCGCCGATCTGACCGCCGACCGCCGCCCGGTGCTGGCGCTTGCCGAAAGCCCCGATGCCGGCCAGCTCGCCATCGGCGACGGGCAGGGCCACATCATGGTGGTGAACACGGCCGACTGGTCGGTCGTCAGCGACTTCCGCGCCGCCCTGAGGGGGCCGATCTGGGCTCTCGCGTGGGATGGCGCGGGCACCCGGCTTCTGGCCGGAGGCATCGCCGACAGCGCCCATTTCTGGCCGGTGGGCGCGAAAGCCGCGGGCCCGCTCATGGACGCGCGCAACCGCCCGTTCCTGCGCGATCCGGCCACCATGTCGAATGGCGAGCGCCAGTTTCAGCGGAAATGCTCCATCTGCCACGCGCTCACCGAAGACGGCGTGCGCCGCGCCGGCCCCAGCCTTGCCGGCATCTTCGGGCGCAAGGCCGGGACGTGGCCGGGCTATGTCTATTCCGATGCGGTGGCGCGCTCGAGCATTGTCTGGAGCGAGGAGACCATCGACGCGCTGTTCGCGATCGGGCCCGAGCACTATATCCCCGGCACGAAGATGCCTGCCCAGCGCATCACCGACCCGCAGGACCGTGCCGATCTGATCGCCTTCCTGCGCGACAACAGCTGAGGATGCGGGGCGGGGCACAGTGGTTGCAGCCGGTCATGGGCTGTGAAAAGCTCCGCGCGAACAGGGAGTTGCCGCAAGAATGTGGGAAATCTGGCAGGGGATCATCGCCGCCGCCCGATTGCTGGTCACGCTCGATGCGGACCTCGTCGAGATCACCCTGCGCTCGCTTCAGGTAACGCTGACGGCGGTGGCCATCGGCTCGGCCATCGCCCTGCCCTTGGGCGCCTGGCTCGCGGTGCAGCGCTTTCGCTGGCGCCGCGCGGTGATCGCCACGCTGAATGCGCTGATGGGCCTGCCGCCGGTGGTGGTGGGGCTCGTTGTCTATCTGCTTCTGTCGCGCTCGGGGCCTTTCGGGGCGCTCGGGCTCATCTTCACGCCAACCGCCATGATCATCGCGCAGGTGATCATCGTGGTCCCGCTCATCGCCTCCATCGCGCATCAGGCCATTCGCGAGCTGTGGTCGGACTATCACGACCTCCTGCTCTCGCTCGGCGCCTCCAAGCGCCAGCGCATCGCCACGCTGATCTGGGATGCCCGCCGCGCGCTTCTGACCGCCGGGCTCGCTGGCTTCGGCCGCGCCATCGGCGAGGTCGGCGCGATCATGATCGTGGGCGGCAACATCGACCACGCCACGCGGGTTCTGACCACCGCCATTGCGCTCGAGACCTCCAAGGGCGATTTCGCGCTCGCGCTGGGGCTCGGCTTCGTGCTGATCGGGCTGGCGCTACTGGTGAACTATGCCATCCACGCGCTCTCGCGCACCGAGCGGGAGGGCCGCTGGTGAGCGCGATCCTGCCCGCCCGCGCCGAGGGGCTCACGGTCAGGCGGCGGGGGCGCACTCTCGTCGGCCCGGTTGACCTCGACATCTCCGCCGAGGGCCTGACCA
This sequence comes from Meinhardsimonia xiamenensis, assembly GCF_900102905.1. Lineage (GTDB taxonomy): Bacteria > Pseudomonadota > Alphaproteobacteria > Rhodobacterales > Rhodobacteraceae > Meinhardsimonia > Meinhardsimonia xiamenensis. Next base: position 41,533 of record NZ_FNFV01000005.1, read on the forward strand.
TCCTCATGGGGCCGAACGGGGCGGGCAAGACCACGCTTCTGCGCGCTCTGCACGGGCTCGAGCGGCTGGCGGCGGGGCGGGTGCTCTGGGGAATGCCGCTCAGGGCCGCGCGCGCCGCACAGGCCTTCGTCTTTCAGACGCCGGTTCTCTTGCGCCGCAGTGTCATCGACAACATCGCCTATCCGCTGCGCCTCCAGGGCGTGGGGCGCGCCGAGGCGCGGGCGCGCGCGGCGGAGTGGGCCGGCCGGGTGGGGCTCGCGCAGGCGCTCGAGCGGCCGGCCGAAGTGCTTTCGGGCGGGGAGCGGCAGAAGATGGCGCTCGCGCGGGCGCTCATCCGCAGCCCGCAGATCCTGTTTCTCGATGAGCCGACGGCCAATCTCGACGGCCGCTCTATGCGCGAGATCGAGGCGATCCTGCGCGAGGCGCGGGCGGCGGGCACGCGCATCTTCATGGCCACCCACAACATTGGCCAGGCGCGGCGGCTGGCAAGCGAGGTGGTGTTCCTCTACCGTGGGCGCGTGCATGAGGCCGCCACGGCAGAGGCTTTCTTCGACGCACCTGCCACGCCGGAGGCCGCGGCCTTCATCCGGGGAGACATCGTGGAATGAGACCGATCCTGACGGCAGCCCTGATGCTTCTCGCATGGGCGGGGCTCGCCCAGGCGCAGGAGAAGGTGGTGCGCCTTGCCGTGACCACCTCCTTTCACAACTCGGGGCTCGCGGAAGTGCTCCTGCCCGAGATCAGGCGCGATCTGGGCCTCACCGTGCAGCTTCTCGTTGTCGGCACGGGTCAGGCGCTCAGGCTGGGGCAGGCGGGGGATGTCGATGCGGTGCTGGTGCATTCCCGCGCGGCGGAGGAGGAGTTCGTGGCCCAGGGCTGGGGCACGCATCGCCGCGAGATCATGTACAACGACTTCGTGCTGATCGGCCCCGAAGATGACCCCGCAGGCGTTGCCGGGGCGGCGGGCGCGGCGGAGGCGTTGCAGCGCATCGCCACGGCCGGGGCGCCGTTCGTGAGCCGGGGCGATGACAGCGGCACGCACCGGCGCGAGCGCGCGCTCTGGCAGGCGGCCGGTATCGACCCTTTGCACGCGAGCGGGCGGTGGTATCGCGAGGCGGGGGCGGGAATGGGCGCGGCGCTCAACATCGCCGCCGGCATGGGCGCCTACGTGCTTTCTGACCGCGCCACATGGCTCAATTTCGGCCACAAGGACGGGCTCAGGATACTGTTCGAGGGGGATCCGGCGCTTTTCAACCAGTACGCCTTCATCCCCGTGAACCCCGAGCGTCACGGCCATGTGAAGGCCGATCTCGTGGCCGCGCTCGAGGCGTGGCTGACCTCCGAGAAGGGCCAGCGGCTCATCGGCGTCTATGAGATCGACGGGCAGAAGCTTTTCGTGCCGAATGCCGCGCAGGAGGGAAGCGATGGGTAGTGGAGCATCCCTTGGCGTGAAGGTCGTAACCGGCCGTCAGGCCGGGCAGCGCCCGGCCCGCCCCCCCCGTCGGGCCGGGCGCCGCCCTTCGCGTGGCGCCAGCGGAAGGGGACTGGCGCCATGACCACGCCCCCCTTCCTCATCGCCCCGAACCCCGACGACCCGCGCCTGACGCGCGCCGTCGAGGGGGTGGATCACGAAGGCAAGCCCGTCTCCGCCCGCGTCGTCATGGAGCGGCCGCTGACGATCTTCCTCAATTCCCAGGAGATCGTCACCGCCATGACGATCGGCGACTATCCCGAATATCTCGCGCTCGGTTTCCTGCTCAATCAGGGGATGCTCAAGCGCGACGACGAGGTGACGGGCATCGACTTCGACGAGGAGCTCGAGACGGTCGTGGTGCGCACCGCCCGCGCGACCGATTACGAGGAGAAGCTGAAGAAGAAGACCCGCACCTCGGGCTGTGCCGTCGGCACCGTCTTCGGCGACATGATGGAGGGGCTCGAAGGGCTCACCCTGCCGGCGGCCGAGCTGCGCACCTCCTGGCTCTATAAGCTCTCGCGCGCCATCAACACCGCACCCAGCCTCTATCTCGCCGCCGGCGCCATCCACGGCACGGTGCTCTGCCGGCAGGACCGCCCGCTCGTCTACATGGAGGATGTCGGCCGCCACAACGCGGTCGACAAGATCGCCGGCTGGATGTTCGCCGAAGGCGAGCAGGGGGCCGACAAGATCCTTTACACCACGGGCCGGCTGACCTCCGAGATGGTGATCAAATGCGCGCAGATGGGCATTCCCGTGCTCGCCTCGCGTTCGGGCTTCACCGCCTGGGGGGTGGAGATCGCCCGGCAGGTGGGCCTCACGCTGATCGGGCGGATGCGCGGGCGGCGGTTCTTATGCCTCTCGGGGGCCGAACGCATCGTCTGGGACGCAGGCCCCGAGGCGGGCGAGGAGGAAGACCCGCGCCTCATGCGCAAGGGCGCGCGGGGCGCGGACTGAGCGGCCGCCATGCCGGCGCGCGCTGACGGCGCGCATGGGCCGGCTGCGGCGAGAGGTGGGCAAGGAGGAGCAAGCCATGACGCAGCAGCAGGAGGCGTGCAGCGAGCGCGTGCGCGGCTGGTGGCGCACCGCCATCATCGACATGGCGCCGGGGCGCATCGCCCTGCGCGGCCGGCCGGTCGAGGAACTCATCGGCAATGTCGGCCTTGCCGAGATGATCTGGCTGATGCTGCGCGGCCAGATGCCCCAGCCGGGGCAGGCCGCGCTTCTCGAAGCCGCGCTCGTCGCCGCGGTCGATCACGGGCCGCAGGCTCCCTCCATCGCCGCCGCGCGCATGGCCGCGACCTGCGGGGTCGGTCTCAACAATGCCATCGCCACCGGCGTGAACATGCTCGGCGACGTTCACGGCGGGGCAGGCGAGCAATGCGCCGAGCTTCTCAATGACATCGCCGCGCGCATCGATGCCGGCGCGCCACTCGGGCGCGCGGTGGAGGAGGGGCTTTCGGACTGGCGCGCGCGCCGCGGGCGGATCGTGCCGGGCTATGGTCATCGCTTCCACAAGCCGGTGGACCCGCGCGCGCCGCGGCTGATGGCGCTGGTGCGCGCCGCCGCGGCCGAAGGCACGGTCTCGGGCCGGTTTGCCGACATCGGCGAGGCGGTGCAGGCATCCGTCGGCCGGGCGCGCGGGGCGCCCATCGCCATGAACATCGACGGCGCGACGGCAGTGATCTTCTGCGAGCTCGGCTTTGCGCCCCCGCTTGCGCGCGGGCTGTTCTGCCTCTCGCGCTCGGTCGGCATCCTCGCCCACGCCTGGGAGCAGATGTGCCAGGGCGGGCGTAACAAGGGCCCGATGCCGCCCGAGTGCCTGCCTCTTCACGAGGAGGGTGGCACGGGCTGAGCGCCCCGCCCGCACGCCCCAACCCTTCCCGCCGCCGCTTAACCGGCCATTAAGAAAACCGAAGGTTAATGCTCTGGCCGCGGGCCCGGCCGCCCTTGCGCGTTCCGGCGGGCGGCACGGTTGTGGCGCTCGACAGGGGAGGGCAGATGCAGATGAACACGCCGCTGATCGCAACTCGCGCGGGGCAGGAACGTGAGGCGGCTTGCGCGCCGCCGCTCCACGCGCGCCTCAAGCGGCCCGCTCCCGCGGCGATGACAGAGGTTCTGGGCATTCCCCTGACCCTTGTCGATCTCGACACCGCCGCCGCCCGCATCCGCGCCTGGGCGCGTGACGGGCAGGGGCGCTATGTCGGCGTGCGCGATGTCGCCTCGACCGAGGCGATGTCACGCGATCCCGCACTCCTGCAGGTGGCGCGCGGCGCGGCGATGAACCTGGCCGACGGGATGCCGCTTGTGTGGCTGGCGCGCGCGCGGGGATTGCCGGCGACCCGCGCGGCCGGGCCTGACCTGATGGAGAAGATGCTCTCCGAGGGCGGCGACGGGCTCAGGCACTTTCTCTATGGCGGCGCGCCGGGAGTGGCCGAGCGGCTGGCGGCGCGCTTTGCGCCTCGCACGCGGATCGTGGGCGTCTGCAGCCCGGCCTTCCGCCCGCTGACGACCGAGGAGGATGCCGCGATCACCGCGCAGATCCGCGACAGCGGCGCCGATGTGGTGTGGGTGGGCATCTCCTCGCCCAGACAGGATGTATGGATGGCCGAGCATGTCGATCGCCTGCCGGCAACGCTCATCGGCGTCGGCGCCGCCTTCGACTTTCTCTCCGGCGCCCGGCCGCGCGCCCCGCGGTGGATGCAGCGCGCGGGGCTTGAGTGGAGCTTTCGGCTGGCCACGGATTTCCGCCGCCTCTGGCCGCGCTATCTGATCGGCGCGCCGCGCTTTCTGGCGCGGCTGGCGCTTGCCGCCGCGGCCGGGCGCGGCTGAGGTTCCGATGACGTCGCCGCCGGTGCCGCCGCGCGCCTCATGGCCGTCGCGAGGCGGGCGCCCGCACGCCCGCCCCGCCGGGACGGCTTCCGGCTCAAAGGATGCGCAGCCGCCGCACCCACCGCTCGGCAAAGGGGCTTGCGACATGCCCCGGCGCGAGTGCCACGGCGCTGCGCAAGTCCACCGCGCCGCTCCCGTGGGTGATCTCGAGGTCATGCGTGCCGCTCCAGCGCTCAAGCGTCACGACATCCCCGGCCCGCGCGCCGGGCCCGCCCGAGGAGAGGATCAGGCTCGTCGCCACATCCCCGGCCTCGATCTGCGCGCCGAGCACGATGACATCCTCGCCCGCGACCGCGCTGTTCGGCCCCACGCCAAGCCGCCCCTCGTCGGCGGCAGCATCGGGCGTGAAGGTCATCTCCACCTTCCGCACGCCGCCGGCGAGCACCAGATTGCGCACATCGCTGATCGCTCCGGCCCCGCCGCTCAGCGCCGCCACCGCGCCGGCCGGCCCCGTGGCCACCGATTCCACCCCCGCCGTCACGTTGCGGATGTTCACCATGATCTCGCCGGAGCTGCCCGGCAGATACCACACGCTCAGCTGGAGCGGTGTGCCGGCGCTCCACCCGCCGGTGACCACCTGGGCGCGGTGCCATTTCTCGCCACCGCCGGCCACGGCGAGCCCCGGAAAAAGCCCCATGGCACCAAGCGAAAGCGTGGTGAGCGTGGCATTGAGCGCGCTCCAGCGCGGCCCCGCCGCCACCGCCTCATGCACCAGATTGGTGGCCGCCGGCTCCACCAGAAGGCCGAGCGGCGCGAGGCTGACCGGGTCATGGTCAAACCGTGGCGCGTCCGGGCCGATGAGCTCGATCGTGCCATCGGCGGCGATGCGGGTCGCGGGCGAGGCCCGGGCGAGGCCCACGCCGGCGGGCAGCCGGGGCCCGCCGAGCTCCAGCGTCACCGGGAAGGGGCGGCGCCCACGCACCGCCACCGCCGGTATCGAAACGCCAAGCATCGCTCAGACCCGGAAGGCGTGAATGCCGGCCGCGGTGGTGCCTGTTGCCATCACCTGCCGCACGCCCACGGGCAGGATGGCGAAATCACCCACGGTGAAGCTGCGTGTCTCGCCCGCCGCGGTGACCACGCTCAGCGTGCCGCCCGTCTCCACATAGAGCGCCACGGCGGTGAAGCCGAGCCCCACGGCATCATCGGCGTTCACCGGCACGAGGTCGCGCGCCGGCCCGCCAAGCGGCATCGCCCGGCTCGAGAAGGGATTGTCCATGATGCGTCACTCCTCATTGCAACGATTCCGCCCAAAGCGTGAAGCCAAGGGGTTTCCGGCCTCTGACCTCACCGTGCGCTGCGCGGGAAGTGTGATGAGAAGTGCTTCAAAAACAGCACTCAAGAGGCTGAAAAATAGCGTTTTGTCCCCCTCGGCGTTCGTGACTTCGGACCCGGTCCGAAAGGCGGCGGAATGAGCGTGGCGCCCGCCATTTCCGTCGTCACGGCCGCCCGCAACATGGAGCGCTTCGCGGCCGAGACGATCCGTTCGGTGATCGCCCAGAAGCAGGCCGGCGACGAGTATCTGTTCATCGACGGCGCCTCGACCGACGCCACCCTCGCGATCGCCCGCGGCTTCGGCCAGGCGATCGACGTCCTCGTCTCCGAGCCCGACGCCGGCCAGTATCACGCCATCGCCAAGGGCATGGCGCGCGCCCGCGGCGAGATCCTCTGCTGGATCAACGCCGATGACGTCCTCATGCCGTGGACCTTTGCCGTGGTGCGCGAGATCTTCGCCCGCTTTCCCGAGATCGACTGGATCATCGGCACGCCCGCCTATCTCTCCGCCAGCGGGCAGTTGACGCGAATCCAGAGCAAGCTTCCCGCCTATCCGCGCCGCTTCATCGCCAACGGCTGGTATCGCCGCGCGCTCGGCGGCTATCTGCAGCAGGAAAGCATGTTCTGGCGCCGCCGCCTGTGGGAGCGGACGGGCGGACTCGATCTGCGCTGGCGACTTGCCGCCGATTTCGAACTCTGGACGCGGTTTGCCGAACACGCCGAACTCGTCGCCGTGGACGTGCCCCTTGCGGCCTTCCGCGAGCGGCCGGGAGAGCAGCGCTCCTCGGCGCAAGCCGCGGACTATGACGCGGAGGTCGAGGCGATCTGCCGGCAAAAGCCCGCCCCGCCCCTGCCATGGCGCTGGCTGGCGCGCCGGGGCGTCGTCGCCCGCAGCCTGTGCCGCGGGCTGATTTCCTGCCACGGCGCGGCGCTTGTCCACGACAGGGGGCGTGGCGGATGGCGCAAGCTGGCGCGCAGGCGCAGCCTTGCGCGCGTGGGCTGGGGGCGGCTGGCTGACGAGTGGCTCGCCGCGCGGGGCGTGTCGTGACGGCGGCAACGTCACCGCGCGCGCGCCCCTTGCGAGGGCTTGCGGCAGAGGGGGCCACTCTCATCGTGCTGCGCGCCACTCAGGCGGGGTTCGGAATGCTTTCGATCGCGCTTCTCAGCCGCTCGATGGGGGAGGCGGCCTTGGCCCACGCGCTGATCGTCCTGTCGTTCATGGCCGCGGCCGGGCCGCTGACGGTGCTCGGCTTTGATACCGCGCTGCTGCGCGCTCGGGGCGCGCGCTCGCTGATCGTCCCGCTCGCGCGCCGGTTCGCACTGGTCTGGTCGGTGATCGCGGGGCTCATGGGCATCGCGGCAGTCTCCTTCGTTCCCGGCGACTGGCTTGCTGCCTGGCTCGGCGTGCGGCCGCTGCTGCTCGTGGCATGGCTTGCGCTGGTCGCGGCCCAGTCATTCCTGTCGGCGCTCCTGCTCGCTCTGGGGCGCTGCCGCTGCGCCCTCCTGTTTGGCGGCACGCTGTCGAGCGGGGTTGTCTGCCTTGCCATCGCGATCTTTCCAGCCGCCGGCACCGGCCTTTCCGGCCTCGCGGCGGCCCAGCTGGCCGGCCTTGGCCTGAGCATCGCCGCAGGCATGGCGGTTGTGCGCCGGGCAATGGCCGAAGCCGGGCCCGCGCGCCCCCTCTCGCCGAACTGGGGCGACATCGCGAGCGGCGCGCTGACCAACGCCGTTGCGGTCGTCGCCGGCCAGCTGCCCCTGTGGATGGTCGCCGCTCTCGGCACGCAGTCGCAGACGGTCGATCTTGGCCTTGCGATGCGGCTTGTGCTGCCGCTTGGATTCGTGCTGGTCGCCGCGCGCGCCATGGCCGCGCCGGTTCTTGCAACCGCGCGATCCGGCGGCTGGCCCGCACAGGCGGGCGGCGCGCTGTGCCGCATCGCGCGCGTCGCCGCGCTCGCGAGCGTGACGATGGCGCTCTGCATCGTGGTTCTTGCCCGGCCAGTGACGGAGGCACTCTTTGCGCGCGTGCCGGCCGATGCCGCCCTCCTGATCGGGCTCCTCGGCGTCGGCTCCTGTCTGCAGGCGGCCATCGGGCCGGGGCAGCTCGCCTTGCGCATCGCGGGCGGCGAGGCGGAGGCACTTGTCATCGCCGCGGGCCTCCTTGCCGGGCTCGCCGTTGGCGCGGGAGTCGGGTTTCTTATCCTTGGGCCGGCCGGTGTTGCGCTGGCGGCGTCGACGCATCTCGCCCTCGGCTCGGCGATTCCCGCCTGGCGCTTCACCCGCCGGAGCGGCGTCAGACTGGGCGCGGTGGGACCATGTGCCTGACGCCGGTCTTTCTTCTGTCTCTGCCGCGCTCGGGCTCCACCCTCCTGCAGCGCCGACTGGCGGCACATCCGGGCGTCGCCACGGTCGCCGAGCCATGGCTCCTTCTGCCCTTGCTCCTGGCCGGCCGCGCAGACATGGTCGCCGGCGTCCATGACCACGGCATGATGGCGCGCGCTCTGGAGGAGTTTCGCGGGCGCCTTCCCGCCGGCCAGAGCGACTGGGACGCGGCCGTGCGCGGCTTCGCCATGGGGCTGTACCGCAAGCTGGCCGGGCCGGGGGCGCGCGTGTTCATCGACAAGACGCCGCGCTATGCCCTCCTGGCCCGCGATCTGCTGCGCCTGTTCCCGCAGGGAAGGTTCATCGTCCTGACCCGGGAGCCGCCGGCCATCATCCAGTCGATCAACGACACATGGGGTGACGGTCGATGGATGGTGCCGCGCCACGCGATCGATCTCTTCGAGGGGCTCGACGGGCTTGCCGCCCTGGCGCGTGCGGCCGACCAGCGCATCCGCCTGATCCGCTACGAGGATATGCTCGAGAGGCCCGAAGACGTGCTGGCAGGGCTGTTCGAGTGGCTCGGGCTCGATCCGGCAGCCGCCCGTGTCAAGACGCCCCTGCTTGAGGGCACCATGGGAGACCCGCGCCGCCATGGCGACGACGGGCGCATGCGCCGGCGTTCGCCCGACTGGCGCGCGCGCGCCATCAATCCCCTGCGGCGCCGCTGGCAGCGCCGCTACCTCCTCTGGGCGGGCCGGGAGCGGCTGGCGGCCTTGGGCTACGGGCTCGAGGCGCTGCTTGACGATCTTGCCGCGGTGCCGTCAACCCTCGAGCATCTGGCCAGCGACGCCTGGCGCATGGGGGCGGCGCCGTTCTATCACCTTCTCGACGTGCCGTTGCGCCGCGAGAAGTTCGCGCGGCTCAGACGGGGGCGGCGCTGCCATGCATACCGCTGAAGCTTTTGCCCACAAGCGGCTGGAAGACCTGCTTGTTGTCCTCGTTCTGCTCGTCTCCAGCCGCGCCGCCCTGGTGAATTTCGCCGATGCCTTCCAGCTCGGCGTCTTCGCTCTGGCCCTTGCCTTCTGGCTCCTGCGCGGGGGCGGGATTTCGCCGGTTGTGATCGCCTTTCTCCTGCTCTCGCTCCTGTGGCTCGGGCTGCATGCGCTCATCGACGGCGCGATCGTTGTGCGCACCTGGGCGGGCCATTTTCTCAGGCTCCTGACCGCAGCCTTCGTGATCGGGGCCGTCTCGCGGCCGCTCGAGCGCCTGTCCCGCTGGGTCGTGATGCTGGCAGCGCTCTCGCTTGGGCTCTACGCCGCCGGGCTTGTCCTGCCCGGTCTGCCCGAGGCTCTGTACCGGCTGGCTCCCGAACCGTTGCGGTTTGTCGGCGGCACGCAGGTTGGCGAGACGCTCACCGGCTCGTGGCGGCGCGCGAGCTGGCTTGTGTACACCGTCGCGCCAGACAGGGCGGGGCAGAATCACGGCTTCATGTGGGAGCCGGCGGCCTTCGGCATGGTGCTTGCCCTGGCGCTCTGGGCGCGCCTGCTTGCCGGGCGCATCGGGCTCGATCCGGGCAACATCGTTCTGCTCGCGGCGATGGCGTCGACCTTCTCCACCACCACCTGGATCGGCGCGATGGTGAGCGTGGCTTTCATCCTTTGGCGTCACGGCGGCGGCTGGCGCCTCCTGCTTCTCCCGACGATTCCCGCCGCGGTTCTGGCCTGCCTCACCGCCGATTTTCTCCTGCCGAAGATAATTAAGGAAATTCAATCTGGTTACGCGCCGTACATGAGGTGGAGCCTGAGCCGGATGGCAAGTTTTCATCTCGACATTGCCGATCTCGTCCAGAGGCCGCTTCTTGGGCGCGGTCTCGTCATCTCGGGAGACGAGACCGCGCGCCTTCCCTCGAACAACGGCCTCAGCGACTATCTGGCGCGCTACGGGCTGGTGATGTCGCTGGCAAGCGCCTCGCTTCTCGTGACGAGCCTGCGGCGGGCGTTCGGGGCCGACGTGACCGCGCTTGCCGGCTTTCTGGCGGTTCTGCTGATCTTTGCCTGGGCCGAGAAATACTGGGAGCTGCCGCTCTTTCAGCTGTGGCTCTTCGCCGGCTTCTCCGGCGCCCGCCCGCACCACGCGGCATTGCGTGCGCCCGGGCAGGCGCACGGCGCGCGCGGCTACTGACCGGTGCCGCGCAGGACAGCGCCGACGGTGCAGAGCAGCAGCTGGAGGTCCTTGCCGAGGCTGATCGTGGCCAGGTAGTGCTCGTCATGGGCGACGCGGCTCGCGAAGACACCCCGCGCGCGTTCGGAGACCTGCCATGGCCCGGTCAGGCCCGGACGATGAAGGAAATAGGACCGCCCCCCGGCCCGACGGTAGGCGGCTTCTTGCCCGGGCGTGAACGGGCGCGCGCCGACCAGACTCATGTCGCCGCGCAACACGTTGATGAGTTGGGGAATTTCATCGATGCTGGTCTTGCGTAGAAAGCGGCCCAGCCGGGTGATGCGCGGATCATCCGACAGCTTCTGGAACCGCTCCCATTCGAGGCGCAGCCTCGGGTCGCGCGCGCAGAGATCAGCGAGCACGCCTTCTGCCCCCGGCACCATGGTGCGCAGCTTGAGGCATCGGAAGCGCCGCCCCCCGCGGCCAACGCGCGTCTGCGCATAAAAGGCAGGCCCGCCGTCGCAGCGGATGACGATCACGAGAATGGCCAGAAGCGGGAGAAACGCGGCAAGAAGGACGGCCGCGCCGAGAATGTCGAACAGGCGTTTGCCATGTCTCGCATAGAAGCCGTGCAGGGCGGAACCGCTTGCCGCGCCGCCGCGGTCGGGGACGGCGTCACCGACCGCAAGTTGCAAGGCTGCATTGACCGTTTCGTCCGACATCGCGCCCTCCCTGCCGGGCCAGCCTGCGGCTGTGGCCGGCCACGTCGGGGCTCATGAAGGCGAAATTTCCCTAAGGATCCGTAAAGCGGTTAATGGCCGTCTAACGGCAGAGGCAAACGCCGCGGTCCGGTGTCCGGGCGCGGCTTCGAAGATCCGGCATTTTTGCTGAATTTCAAAGAACAAGGCACCGTCTCTTAACAGGTTTCTCACCTTCCGACGCAAGGCTCTCTGGTGGTGGGGGCAGTTGGGCAGGCGCGCGCCTGCATCGAGGGGGTGAGATGATGGCTCAAGGGGCAAGAGGCCGCCTTCTGGCGGCGGCCTGTCTTGTATCAGTTCTCATGCCGGCGGCCTGCGCCGGGGCTCAGGGCAGGCTCGTGGTGGGCGATGATCCGGGCGGATCCTTGCCCGCGCGGGTGGCGCAGGTCGCCCGGCTGCGCGCCGAAGGGGCGGTTGTGGAGATTCGCGGGCGCTACTGCCTGTCGGCATGCACGCTCTACATCGGGCTGCCGCGCGCCTGCGTCTCCCCGGCAACAGTATTCGGCTTCCACGGGCCGAGCTCGCGCTTTTACGGCATCTCCCTACCGCCCCGCCAGTTCGAGCATTGGTCGCGGGTGATGGCGGCGCATTATCCGCCCCGGCTTCGCCGCTGGTTCATGGCCAGCGCGCGTCATGTAACCATGGGCTTTGCCCGCCTCTCCGGGCGAGAGCTGATTGCACTCGGGGTTGCCGCCTGCCCCGGCGCAGCTGGCGCCAGCCTCGACCCCGGCCGCAGCGATGCCGGTCTGCCCCCCTCTGTCACGACGGGCTCGCCGCCACCGGCGTGAACAGCTCGAGGCCGTCAAGCGCGACGGCCGGATCGGCCAGAATTGCGGCAAGCGTCCGCATCGAGTGCGCCTGCGCGGCATCTGTCGAAGCCTCGGCAAGCAGTCGCAGGGCCGCTGCGACGGCGGAGCGCGCGGCAGTGCCGCTGTGCGCTTCGGCGATGAGGAGCGCCGCCAGGATGCCGAGGCGTTCATTGAGCTCGGGCAGTGGCGCGCCTTGCCTGCGCAGCGCTTCGACAAATCCCCCGGCCCAGGCCACGCAGGCGCGCTCGGCGCTGCAGGCACCGCGCAGTGCCGGCCCGTCGAGGGCGGTGCCGCCAGGTGGGAGGGTCTCCTCCGCCCCTGCCGCGAACGGCAGCACCAGCGGCAGGATAACGGCCAGGATGCGCCCAGGAGCGCACAACGCCCGTCCTCTTTGTCGCCTCAAGATCGCGTCCATGCCGCCGAGTGTGTCCGAGCACGCTTAACATTTCCCTAACCTTCGCCTGCTTGCATGGCCGTGCGGTCGCAGAAGGCGGCTTGCGCCGAGGGCGGAGATGTCGTGACATGCAGCGCGCGAAATCAGGCATGGCCTCATCCGGTGCGGTGCAGGCGGGCAGCGGGGGGCGGGCGATGAAGCTCGGCGGCGCAGTGCTGCTCGTCGCCCTCGCTGCCCTGTCAGTCTGGTTGCTGCCGCGCGAAATCGCCGCCGAGCGCCTTGCGCGGGCGGGCCCGGCCGCAACGGTCGCCCGGCTTTCCGCGGTCGGGGCGCCAGCCGACATGCCCCTGTCCCAGCGCGGACGCGTCGCGCTCATACGCGGCTGTCTCGAAGGGCTCGTGGGCACGCTTTCCGGTCTCGTGGTGGGGCGGGCGCGTGCCCGTCTGTCAGAGCGCTGCGCCGCCGCGGCCGAGACGGCCGCGCAGGAATGGCCGGGTCATGGGCCGGCGTTCCTCGTGCGCGCCGCCGCTCTCGCCGCTCGGGAAATCAGGCGCGAAAACCAGCTCGCGCTCGCGCGGCCGCAACGGGTGGAGGCGCTGCTCGAGGCGGCCCGCCGCCGCGCGCCGGCGGAAGCCTGGCAAGCGGGTTGGCGTCTGGCCGTGGCCATGCGGCTTGGCCCTCCCGAGGCGCTGGCCGGTCTTTATCGCGCGCGGTCCGACATGGTCATCCTCTCCGAAAGCCCGCCCGGAGACGCGCTGGCGCGGTTGCTTGTTCGACACCCTGACTGGCGCGAGGAGGTCGGCGCGGCCCTTGCCGTGGCCAGCGCCAGGGCGCGGGCCAATGTCGCGGCGGCGCTCAGGCGCCTCTCGGGGGCGGCGGGGCGAGACAATGACGGTTGAGGCGTCGGGCATGCGTTTCAGCAGCAGTCGGGCGGCCTCGGCGGCCCCACCGGGCCGGATGCGAGCTGTCGGGTTCGCCTCCGCACATGTTCTCGAAGCGGCAACCTTGCCGATCCTCGCGCTGTCGCTGTGGGCCGTCGCGCTGGCCGACGGCGCCGCCCGCCCGGTGCTCTGGCTCGCAAGCACGGCGGTCTTCTGCGCGCTTCTCGCCCTGCGCCTCGCCGCCGACTGCTCGTTTCCGGCCGCGCCGGCGCACATGGCCCTGCCGCCCGGCCTTCGCATTCTCATCGCGATCGGCGCCGCCTTTCTCGCCGGTCTCGGGCTGCAGCTCGTGCCCCTGCCGCCGCCCCTGGCCGCTCTGGCGCCGCTGCCGCTCGAGCTGCCGGCAACCGCCCGGCCGGTCAGCCTGACCCCCTCGGCCACGGCCCTCGGCATTTTGCGCGGGGCGGGCGCACTGGCGCTGTTCTGTCTCGTCGCGCAACTGGCCTGTTGCCCGCGCGCGGCGCGGCGCCTCGCCTGGCTGATCGTGCTTGGCGTTGCCGGTCACGCTCTCCTGGCTCTGGCGGCTCTGCAGATGCCCGGGGAGGGGGTGCTCTGGTCGGCGAACAGCGCCTATCCCGGCTTCGCGACCGGCGGTTTCGTCAACCGCAACGCCTTTGCCGCCCATATGGGTCTGGGGATGAACCTGGCCCTTGCCCTTGCGCTGGCGGACGCGCGCCGGCGGCCGCCCGAGGCGCTGCTCCTCGTCAGTCTGGCCGGTGCGATGCTCGCGGCCCTGGCCGCCAGCGGATCGCGCATGGGGCTCGTCTCGTCACTGGTCGGCGCGGGCGTCGTGCTGTTTTTCGCGCGGCCGCGTCGCAGCCTGGCGCGGCGGCGTGGGGCGCAACACCCGTTGCGCGTGGCGCTTCCGGGCGTTCTTGCGCTCGGGCTCGTGGCCTTCCTCGCGGGGCGCGCGCTGCCTGACCGTCTGCTCGCCACGCCCGCGGCGCTGGAGGAGCGGCTCCTGCTCTGGCGCCAGAGCCTGCGGCTCATCTCCGAGCGACCGTGGACGGGCTTCGGATGGGACGGTTTCGCCGCGGCCTTCGAGCTCTATCACCGGCCCGAATTGTCCCCCGCGCGGGTGTGGGACTTTCCGCATGCGACGTATCTGACGCTTTGGTGCGAGGCGGGGCTCATCTGGGGCAGCTTGCCGCTCCTTGCCGGGCTGCTCGCGGGTGCGCGTCTCGTCGCGGGCCTTGGCGGCGCCGCCGCGCCGGCAAACCCGATGGCGGTGGCGGCGCTGGCCGCTCTCGTACAGGCGGCGCTGCACGCGGCGGCAGACTTCAGCTTCGAAATCGACGCCAACCTGCTTCTGTTGCTGGCGCTCATCGCACTCGGCCTGGGCCGCGCCGAGGCCCGTCGCTGCGGCGCCCTTGCCCGAAAGGAGTGCGACGATGGCTGACGGATCGCTTGCGCCTCCACCCGTGGCATCCCCGCGCACGGGCGTCACCGTACTTCCCGAGCGCGTGCTTGACGCGCGCGAGATCGCCGCCATCTGTCGGCGGCGCCTGCGCGACATCCTCGCCGTCACCGCGGCGGTGATGCTGATGTTTGCAACCGGGCTTCTCGTCGTCGAGCCGCGCTACACCGCGACCGCCCTGTTGCTCGTCGACCCGAGTCAGCAAGCCTTGCTGACGCCAGATGCACCGGGTTCCGCCCCAAGACCCGGCGCCGAGGGCGCCCGCGTCGAGAGCGAGGTCGAGATCGCCCGATCGAAAGCGACGCTCCTTGCCGCGATCGACCGTCTCGCCCTTGCCTCCGATCCCGAATTCGGGGCGGGCCCCACGCTGCCGGACAAGCTGCGTGCCGCGCTCGGCCTGCCCGCGGGCCCCCTGCCTTCGGGGCGCGTGCTGCTCGACAGTACCCTGGATCGCCTCGCGCGGGCGCTTGCGGTGCGGCGCCGCGGGCTCACCCAGGTTTTCGAGATCTCCGTGACGGCGCGTGAGCCGGAGCGCGCTGCACGCATCGCCAATGCGGTGGCCGAGGCCTATCTCGAGGGCCAGATCGCGGCGCGCACCCGCGTCGTCGAGCACGCGCGCGAGCTGTTGCGGGCCGAGGTTGCGCGCGCGCGCCAACGCCTCGCCGATGCCAACGCCGCCTTCGACGCCTTTCTTGCAGAGAATGTCGAGTTGCTGGTGAGCGACGCCGGCCGCGGCGACGTGCGCGCGCTCGATGCGGCGCTCGCCGAGCTTGCCGCCCGCCAGCGCTCCGTCGGCGAGAGCCTTGCCGCGGCCCAGCGCGCCGCAGGGGCCGGAGACTGGCAGGCGCTCCCCGAGCGGCTGTCGGATGCCGCGCTCGCCGCGCTGATCGACAAGCGCGAAGCCTTTCGCCGCCAGCTTTCACGCACGCCGCCGGACAGCCCGGCAATGGCCGACCTTCGGCGCGTCATTGCGTCGCTTGACGAGCGCATCGAGGCCGAAACCGATGCTGCGCTGCAGGACATGCGCGCCGAACTGGCCGAGATCGAGCGCCGCAAGGGCGAGATCGGCGCCGAGCTGCGGCAGGCGGTGCTTGGCGGTGCGCTGTCGTCAACCGCGCTGGCGCGACTGCACGAGCTGCGGCAGGAGGCGGGAATCGCCCGCGAGCAGCACGCCGCGCTCCTCGCGCGCCAGCGCGCGCTCGAGGCGCAGGCTCCCATCCAGGTCGCCGATGCGCGCATCGTCTCGCCGGCGCTCGCGCCCGGCAGCCCCTCCTTTCCCGACCGCGGCCTTGTCCTCTCAGTGGGCGCGCTCGTCGCCGCGGGCCTCGGGTTCGGCTTCGCGCTGATGCGCGAGCTCTGGTTCGGGGCTATCGTGTCGCCGGCGCAACTCGAATCCGCCGTCGCGCGGCCCCTTGCGGCGGTCATTCCCCGGCACGGGGGCCGCGAACCCCCGGCCGATGCCGTGGTGACCGCGCCGCAGGCACCCTGTGCCGAAGGCGTCCGCGGCCTTCGCGCCGCGATCGACAGGCACCTTCCGGCGGGCCGCCCCGGCGGGCGGGTCGTCATGCTCGCCTCCGCCGCCCCCGGCGAGGGCAAGTCGACCCTGGCGCTTGCCCTTGCCCGCGCCGAAGCGCAGATCGGCCGGAGGGTCATCGTCGTCGATGCCGATCTGCGGCGGCCCCACCTGGCCGCGCTTCTCGGCGCAACGCCCCTCTACGGGCTTGCCGATTACCTCGCCGAGCCCGACATCGAACCGGAGGGAGACGGGTTTCTGATCCCCGACCCGCTCAGTGAGGCCTCGGTTGTGGTTGGCCGCCCCTGGAGGGAGGGGCCGACCGACCGGCTGATCCTGTCCCCCGCCTTCGCGACGGTGATGCGGCATCTGCGCAGCATTGCCGACCTCGTGGTGATCGATACGCCGCCGCTTCTGGCCGTGGTCGATGCGGAGATTCTTGCCAACCATGCCGATGCGGCGGTGCTGGTCACGCGCCACGGGCGGACAGCGCAGGCGGACGCGCGAATGGCCGCCGCGCGCCTCGCCTCCGCGATGGGGTCCGAAAAGCCGCTCCTGCCGGTTCTCAACGCCTGTGGCAGAGGTGATGCCGCCTATGGGCTTCCGCCGTCTGGCTTGCCCGGCTGGGCGGGCTATTGACCTGCGTCCGGCCTGCTGGCCCATTGAGGAAGGCGGATTGTCAGGAGGGCGGCAATGGCGGGCGTGCTCGAGCGGGCAATGGAACGTGCCAGGGCGCGCGCGGCGCGCGTGGTCTTTCCCGAGGCGGAAGAGCCGCGGGTCGCGGCGGCGATTGCACGGATGCAGGCGGAGGGCATCTGCCGGCCGGTGCCGCTCGTTGCAGAGCCGGCCGAGGCGCATGTCACCGCGCTCGCCGAGCGGCGTGGGGTGAAGCCGCAGATCGCGCGACGGATGCTCGCGCGCCCGCTCTACCGCGCCGCGGCGATGGTGGCCGCGGGCGAGGCCGAGGCGATGGTTGCCGGGGCCGACGCGCCCACCCGCCGGGTGATCGAGGCCGCCTCCATGGTCATCGGGCTCGCGCCCGGTGTCTCCACCGTCTCCTCCTTCTTTCTGATGCTCTTTCCGGGCGGGCGCGAGATGATCTTTGCCGATTGCGCCGTCAACGTCGCGCCCACCGCCGGGGAGCTTGCCGACATCGCCCGTGCCACCGCGGCTTCGGCGCGCGCGCTTCTGGGCGAGGCGCGGGTGGCGCTTCTGTCCTATTCCACCGGCAGCTCGGGCGCGGGCGCTTCGGTGGAGATCGTGCGCGCGGCGGCCGAGGCCACGGGCTTTCCCGGGCCCTTGCAGGCCGACGCCGCGCTCAACGCATCAATCGCCGCGAAGAAGGGCGCGCCGGGCGGGGGAGAGGCCAATGTGCTGATCTTTCCCTCGCTCGATGCCGGCAACATCGCCTACAAGCTCGCCCAGGAGCTTGCCGGCGCGCAGGCCGTCGGGCCGTTCCTGCAGGGCTTTGCCCGCCCTGTCTGCGACCTCTCGCGCGGCGCGCGCGTCGAGGACATCATCGCCGCCACCGCCGTCACCGTGGCGATGGACGCGCCCGGCTGAGCCCTCTCACCCCGCCCCGAGCAGCGCTAGCGCATCCGCCGCAATCACCCGTTCCTCCTCGGCGGGCACAACCCACAGTCCGATGGCCGAGTCGGGCGCATGCAGGCGCGGGCCACCGGCCGCGTTTGCCGCTGCGTCGAGTCGCGCGCCGAGCCAGGTCATGCCGGCCGCGATGCAGGCGCGGATGGGCGCGGCGTTCTCGCCGATGCCGCCGGTGAAGGCCACAGCGTCCACCCCGCCCATAGCCATGATGAGCGAGCCCGCGTGCCTCAGCGTCCAGTAGCAGAAGTGCTCCACCGCGAACGCAGCCTCGGGCGTGCCCGCCGCGAGCAGCTTGCGCATGTCTGAGATGCCGCCCGAGAGCGCCTTGAGCCCGCTGTCGTGGTTGAGGATCGCCTGTGTGCGCTCAAGCCCGTGAATCTCCACCATCCTCAGCACGGCGGTCGCGTCGATGCTGCCCGCCCGCGTGCCCATGGGCAGCCCGTCAAGCGGCGAATAGCCCATGGTGGTGGCGACCGATCGGCCCTCGAGAATGGCGCAGGCCGAGGCGCCGTTGCCGAGGTGAAAGGCCAGAAGCCGCCGGGGCAGGGGCGCGCCCGAGATCTCGGGAAGCCGCGCGACAAGCGAGGAATAGCTCAGCCCGTGAAAGCCGTAACGGCGGATGCCGCGCGCCTCCTCCGCGCGCGGGATGGCGTAGCGCACCGCCACCTCGGGGTTGCTGGCGTGAAAGGCGGTGTCGAAACTGGCGAACTGTGGCAGCCCGGGGGCAATCTCGGCCAGCGCCTCTATGGCGGCGAGGTTGTGGGGGTTGTGCAGGGGCGCAAGCGGCACGCAGGCGCGGATCGCGGCCAGCGTTTCGGCCGTGATCCGCACCGGCCGCGTGAGCGCCGCGCCGCCATGCACCACCCGGTGGCCGGCCGCGCGAAGGCGCTTCACCTGAACGCCAAGCGCGGCCAGCGCCTCGAGCACCGCGGTGAGCGCGGCGCGGTGGTCGGGCAGGGCCAGCGTGCGCGCCCGCCCGTCGATCACGAGGCGGGCATCACCGCCGATGCCGGCGGCAATGCCCCGGTGCCGCTCTCCAAGCGCGCCATCGAAGAGCGCGAACTTGATCGAGGACGACCCCGCGTTCAGAACCAGAATGTCGCCGGCCGCACCGGCCACTTCAGGCGCCCTTCTGCGGGCGCATGTCGGCGGGGTCGATCCCGGCCACCTCCACCGGCTTCTTCATCGCATCGCGCCGGAAGGGCTCGCCCAGCTCCTGGTTGATGAGCGCCTCGATGAGCGTGGTGGTGTTGTTCTCCATCTGGTCGCGGATCGCCTCGTTGAGCGCCGCGGTGAGCTCGTCCATGGTGCGCACCACCACGCCCTTCAGCCCGCAGGCCTCAGCGATTCCTGCATAGGAGACATCCTCGTCAAGCTCGGTGCCGACGAAGTTGTCGTCATACCACAGCGTCGAGTTCCGCTTCTCAGCCCCCCACTGGTAGTTGCGGAACACGATCTGCGTGATCGCCGGCCACTCGGGCCGGCCGATGGCGGTGAGTTCGTTGACGGCGATGCCGAAGGCGCCATCCCCGGCAAAGCCCACCACCGGCGTGTCGGGGCAGGCGATCTTGGCGCCCACGATCGCCGGCAGGCCATAGCCGCAGGGGCCGTAAAGGCCGGGGGCGAGGTATTTCCGCCCCTTCTCGAAGCTCGGATAGGCATTGCCGATGGCGCAGTTGTTGCCGATGTCCGAGGAGATGATGGCATCGCGCGGCAGCGCTTGCATGATCGCCCGCCAGGCCATGCGCGGACTCATCCAGTCGGGCTTGGCCTTGCGCGCGCGCTCGTTCCAGGTGGTGCCGGGGTCGTCCTCCTCGTGATCCATCGAGGAAAGCTCCTGCGCCCAGCGCGACTTGGTCTGCGCGATCAGATTGCGCCGCTCCTCGCGGCCCGCGTCTCCGGCCGTGTCCGAAAGCCGCTCGAGAATGGCGCGCGCCACCTTGCCCGCGTCGCCGACGATGCCGACGTCGATCTTCTTGGTGAGCCCAATGCGGTCGGGGTTGATGTCGTTCTGGATGATCTTCGCCTCGCGTGGCCAGTAGTCGATGCCATAGGCAGGAAGCGTGGAGAAGGGGTTGAGCCGGTTGCCGAGCGCCAGCACAACATCGGCCCTTGAGATGAGCTCCATCGCCGCCTTTGAGCCGTTGTAGCCCAGAGGCCCCGCATGCAGCGGGTGCGAGCCGGGAAAGGCGTCATTGTGCTGATAGCCGCAGCAGACCGGCGCATCGAGCCGCTCGGCGAGCGCCACCGTGTCGGGGATGGCGCCGGCAAGGATCACGCCTGCGCCGTTGAGGATGACCGGAAACTTCGCCTCCGACAGAAGCCTTGCCGCTGCCTCGACCTCGCTTTCGCCGCCGGCGGGGCGCTCGAACCAGATGGGCTCGGGAAGCTCGATGTCGATCACCTGGGTCCAGAAGTCGCGCGGGATGTTGATCTGCGCCGGCGCCGAGGCGCGCCAGGCCTTCATGATCACGCGGTTGAGCACCTCGGCCACCCGCGAGGGGTCGCGCACTTCCTCCTGATAGGCGACCATGTCCTGGAAGACATGCATCTGCTCCACTTCCTGAAAGCCGCCCTGGCCCATGGTCTTGTTGGCCGCCTGCGGGGTGACCAGAAGAAGGGGGGTGTGGTTCCAGTACGCGGTCTTCACCGCGGTGACGAAATTGGTGATACCGGGGCCGTTCTGGGCGATCATCATGCACATCTTGCCGCTCGCGCGGGTGAAGCCGTCGGCCATGAACCCGCCCGAGCCTTCATGCGCGCAGTCCCAGAAGGTGATGCCCGCCTTCGGAAACAGGTCCGAGATCGGCATGAAGGCCGAGCCGATGATGCCGAAGGCATGCTGAATTCCGTGGCGCTGCAACACCTTCACGAAGGCTTCCTCGGTGGTCATCCGCATCTGGCGCTCTCCCTGACTTGCACCTGACCGGCCCGCGGGCCGTCCTCTTGCGCGCGGACCCTACTGCCCTCTACCCGCCCCCGATAGGGCCAGAGAAGAGGTGGCGATAGATCCAGTCTTGCCCGCAGAAGCAGGAAGCAGATGGGGCGTCAAACCTGCGCAGCTGACGGCGCGCCTGCCCGTGCCGCCGCTTCAGGGGCCGCGAGACCGGCGCGCTCAAGCAGTGGAAGCTCCCGCCTATCGACAGGACCAGCCGCGACAAATGGGACGACTGCACCGCGGCGAAGGAGGCGATGTTCTTCCACACCGACACGGCTGACGCGCCGTGGACGATCGTCAAATGGGATGACAAGAAGCGCGCGCCTCGATTACGTGCGCCACTTCCTGCATTCGCTCGACTACCCCGGCAAGGATGCCGGGCTCGTCCATGTCCCCGGCCCGCTGATCGTTGGCTGCGCGCAGGTCGTCGTCCTGCATTCCGACCGCATCCGCGGCGTCTACCCGCATCCGCACACCCGTACGCGTCGCGCGAAGACTTGCGGAGGCACTTGACTGCAACCCGTGCGGCGGGGGACAAGGCCCTGCTCCAGACGCCCCCGCAGGCAAGGGCGGGCGAGGACACGGGGGCGCGGGAACAGCAGGACGCGAGGCTGCAGGATTCGCATTCTCCTCACCGGCGGCACCGGCAAGGCCGGCCGCCACGCCGTCGCTTACCTGATCGAGCGCGGCCACCGCGTGCTCAACGTCGATCTGAAACCGCTCGACGCCCCGGTATGGACAACCGCATCGCCGACATCACCGATGCGGGGCAGATGTATGACGTGATGTCCTCCTATGCCGGATTCGACGAGCTCGAACCGGGCACCGGCGTGCCGCGCTTCGATGCAGTGGTGCATTTCGCCGCCATCCCGCGCATCCTGATGACCGCCGACAACGAGTGCTACCGCACCAATGTGCTCGGCACCTACAACGTCATCGATGCGGCGCTGAAGATGGGCGTGCGCAAGATCGTCTTCGCCTCCTCCGAGACCACCTACGGCATCTGCTTCGCCGATGGGGAGGTAAAGCCCGACGACCTGCCCATCGACGAGGATCACCCCACCGTGCCGATGGACAGCTACGCCATGTCGAAGGTCTGCAACGAGGCCACGGCGGGCAGCTTCCAGCGCCCCTCGGGCGCCGACATCTACGGCCTGCGCATCAACATCGTCTTCGAACCCCATGAATACCAAGATAATTTTTCTGCCTACATCTGCATGGAGAATTACCGGCTGGGAGACTTCTTCGCCTGTATCGATGCCCGCGACCTCGCCGCGGCCGTCGAGGCCTGCCTGCGGACGGACGGGCTCGGCTACCAGATCTTCAACGTCTCCAACGACGACCATTCGGTGAATCTCACCACCTCCGAGATCCTCGAGCGCTTCTATCAGGGCATGCCGGTGAAGCGCGCGCTGGGCGAGAGGGAGACGCTCCATGCCAATGACAGGCTCAAGCGCATGACCGGCTGGCGGCCGCGCCACAGCTTGCGAGACTGCCTTGACGATCCAGCACGCGCCTGATCCCATCATCCTGGTGAAAATACCCTTGCCGAAGGCACGCGCCCGGCACGGGCGCGGCCGCCCCCTTGTGCGCGCCCGCGCAACGTGCAGCATGGGGGCGCGCAGGAGCAGCGGGAGGCCGGGCAGTGCTCAGGGATGTGAAGTCGATCGAGGAGGTGCAAGAGCTTCTGGCCGGGCAGAAATACGTCTGCGGCCGGGCGCTGGCCACGGTGGTGTTTCTGGCGCTGAAGCTGAACAAGCCCCTGTTTCTCGAGGGCGAGGCCGGCGTCGGCAAGACCGAGATCGCCAAGGCGCTTGCCGGGGCGCTGGGGCGCGAGCTGATCCGCCTGCAGTGTTATGAGGGGCTTGATGCCGCCTCGGCCGTCTATGAATGGAACTTCGCCGAGCAGATGATCGCCATCCGCACCGCCGAAGCCGTGGGCGGGGCCGACCGCGAGACGCTGAAGGATGAGCTCTTCAGCGAGGAATACCTCATCGAGCGGCCGCTTCTGAAGGCGCTGCGCCCGCATGTGGACGGCCCGCCGGTGCTGCTCATCGACGAGATCGACCGCACCGACGAGCCCTTCGAGGCGTTTCTTCTCGAGGCGCTTTCCGACTATCAGGTGACCATCCCCGAGCTTGGAACGGTGCGCGCGCTCACCCCGCCGATCGTGGTGCTCACCTCCAACCGCACCCGCGAGGTGCATGACGCGCTCAAGCGCCGCTGCCTCTACCACTGGGTGGATTACCCGAGCTTCGAGCGCGAACTTGAAATCCTGCACGCTCGCGTACCCGAGGCGGCCGAGAGCCTCAGCCGCGAGGTGGTGGCCTTCGTCCAGCGGCTGCGCGAGGAGGATCTGTTCAAGAAACCCGGTGTGGCCGAAACCATCGACTGGGCGAAATGCCTGCTCGCGCTCGACGTGGTTTCGCTCAGCCCCGAGGTGATCGCCGACACGCTCGGCGCGATCCTGAAATACCAGGACGATATCATGCGCATCCAAGGCTCGGAAGCCGCGCGCCTTCTCAACGAGGTCAGGGCGGAGCTCGCCCCGGCGTGAGCGGGTCGCGGCAATGACGGACGGCGAGAGAACAGCCACCCCCCTCGACATCCCCGAGGACGGCAGGCTTGCCGAAAACATCACCCACTTCGCCCGTGCGCTGCGCAAGGCCGGGCTGCGCGTGGGCCCCGGCCACACCATCGAGGCGATCCGCGCGGTGCAGGCGGCGGGCTTCACCGAGCGGGCCGATTTCTACTGGACGCTGCACGCCGTCTTCGTCTCCCGCCCCGAGGAGCGCGCGGTTTTCCATCAGGTCTTCCGCCTCTTCTGGCGCGACCCGCGCTATCTTGAGCACATGATGGCGATGCTCCTGCCGGCGGTGCGCGGCGTGCAGGAGGAGCGGCGCGCAAAACCCGCCGAGAAGCGGGCGGCCGAGGCGCTGCTTGACGGGGTGGAGCGCGAGGCGCCGTCTCCGCCCGAGCCGCCGGAGGAGAGCGAGGAGCTTGTCATCGACGCTTCCCGCACCGCCTCGGCCGAAGAGCGGCTCAGAAGCCTCGATTTCGAGCAGATGTCGGCCGCCGAGATCGCCGAGGCCAAGCGGATGCTCGCGCGCCTCGCCCTGCCGGTGCCCCCCATCCGCTCGCGCCGCACCGAGACGAGCCGCCTTGGCCGCATGGCCGACTGGCGGCGCACCCTGCAAAAGGCGGCGCGGCAGGGCGGCGAGATCCGCGCCCTGTCGATGAAGTCGCCGCGCATCCGCTGGCCCAACCTCGTGGTGCTTTGCGACATCTCCGGCTCGATGTCGCAATACAGTCGGATGATCCTGCATTTCATCCATGCCGTGGCCAACAGACGGGGCGCAGGCTGGGCCAGGGTGCATGCCTTCACCTTCGGCACGCGGCTGACCAACATCACCCGGCACCTGCGCCAGCGCGATGTCGATGCCGCGCTCGCCGCGGCCGGCGCCGAGGCGCAGGACTGGGAGGGCGGCACGCGCATCGGTGCGTGCCTGCATGAATTCAACCGCGACTGGTCGCGGCGGGTGATGGGGCAGGGGGCGGTGGTGATTCTCATCACCGACGGGCTTGACCGGGGCGACCCGGAGGAGCTCGCCCATGAGATGGAGCGGCTGCACCTCTCGGCGCGCAAGGTGATCTGGGTCAACCCCCTCCTGCGCTTCGAGGGCTTCGCGCCGCTTGCCCGCGGGGTGCGGGCGATGCTGCCGCATGTGGACAGCCTGCGCGCCGGCCACAACATCGACTCGCTCACGGCACTGGCCGAGGCGCTGGCCCGCCCCGACGAGATCGGCGAGCAGGGCCGCCTCGCGGCGCTGGCGCGCGCGGGGTGAGCATGGCGACTGGCGCGGGGCGCCGCGCCGCGCCATATTCGGCGGGCAAGGAGGAGGCGCATGACCACGACCGACCGCACCGATCACGAGGATATCCCCGCCATCGCGCTTGACTGGCACCGCGCCGGCAAGGGCGCGGTGCTGGCCACGGTGGTGGAGACCTGGGGCTCGGCGCCGCGGCCGGTGGGCAGCCAGCTCGTGGTCTCGGGCGCGGGCGAGATCGAGGGCTCGGTCTCGGGGGGCTGCGTGGAGGGCGCGGTGGTGGTCGAGGCCATGGACGCGCTTGCCGACGGGCGCGCGCGCATCCTCGAGTTCGGCGTCTCCGATGACGAGGCCTTCGCGGTGGGGCTCGCCTGCGGCGGGCGCATCCGGGTGATGGTGGAGCCGGTCGGCGCGCAGATCCCCGAGGCGATGCTGGCCGAGCTTGTCGCCGCCCGTGCCGCGCGCGAGCCCATCGCCTATGTCGTGGATACAGAGAGCTGGACGCGCCGGCTTGCCCGCCCCGGCGACGCGGAACTCGGCGAGACGCTCGCCGCGCGTTTCCGCGCCGACCGCTCCGGCTTCGAGCCCGACGGCAGGACCTTCATCGCCATCCACAACCCGCCCTTGCGCATGGCCGTTGTGGGCGCGGTGCACATCGCCCAGCCGCTGATGGTGATGGCCCGGCTCGCGGGCTATGACGCCGCGCTCATCGACCCCCGCGAGACCTTCGGCTCGGCCGCGCGATTCCCCGGCGAGCGGATCATCGACGACTGGCCCGACGAGGCGCTCGCCGCCTTCGGGCTTGACGCGCGCACCGCCGTCGTCACCCTCACCCATGACCCCAAGCTCGACGACCCCGCCATCGAGGCGGCGCTCAGGTCGGACGTCTTCTACCTCGGCTGCCTCGGCTCCACCCGCACCCACGCCAAGCGTGTGGCGCGGCTCAAGGAGCGCGGCTTCACCGATGAAGAGATCGCCCGCATCCATGCCCCCGTGGGGCTCGACATCGGGGCGATGTCGCCCGCCGAGATCGCCATCGCGATCATGGCCGAGATCACCCGCGTCTTGAGAAAGGGCGCCTGATGCGCTTCGGCCCGGTTCCCGTCGCCGCCGCCGAGGGCGCCATTCTGGCCCATTCCGTGCCGGTGGAGGGCGGGCGCATCCGCAAGGGGCAACTCTTGCAGGCCGATGACATCGCCCGCCTCGCCGCGGCGGGGCTCGGCGAAGTCGTGGTGGCCCGGCTCGAGCCCGGCGACATGGGCGAGGATGCCGCTGCCGAGGTGGTGGCGGCCGCGCTCGTGCCTCAGCCGGAGGCGGCGGGCCTCACGCTGACCCCGGCGGCGACGGGGCGGGTCAACGTCTACGCGCGCGGCCCCGGCGTGCTGCGGGTCGATGCGGCGGCGATCCATGCCGCCAACCGGGTCGACCCGATGATCACCATCGCCACGCTGCCCGACTTCTCCCGCACCGGCGAAAGGCTCATGGTGGCCACGGTGAAGATCATCTCCTACGGCGTGCCGGCGGCCTCGGTGGAGGCGGCGGCGCTCGCGGCGCGCGGGGCGCTGCGGGTGGCGCCGGTGCGGCTGAAGACGGCGAGCCTGATCATCACCGACATCGGCAGCGGCCCCGGCAAGGGCGAGGAGGCGACGCGCGCGCGGCTTGCCGCGCTCGGGATGGAGCTTGCCGAGGTGAGGGTGGTGCCCCACCGGGTCGGGCTGCTCGCCGGGGCGCTCGCGGAAGTGACCACCGACCTCGCCCTGATCCTCACCGCCTCGGCCACCTCCGACCCGCGCGACGTGGGCCCCGAGGCGGTGCGGCGCGCGGGCGGGGTGGTGGAACGGTTCGGCATGCCCGTCGATCCGGGCAATCTCCTGTTTCTGGGCCGCATCGGCGCACGGCCGGTGATCGGGCTTCCGGGCTGTGCGCGCTCGCCGGCGCTGAACGGGGCGGACTGGGTGCTCGAGCGGGTGGTCTGCGGGCTTTGGCCGAGCGCTGACGACATTGCCGCCATGGGGGTGGGGGGGCTTCTCAAGGACATCCCCGCGCGCGGCCTGATGCGCGAGCGCGCGCGCCGCTGACGCCGCCCCCTGGCGAATCGGTGCACAAGCAAAATCAGGGGCTTCTCATTCGCCTGAACCCGTGCTTCACTCTCGCCCGAACAATCATGGGAGGAGCAAGATGGCACAGGTCTCCATGACCGTGAACGGCAAGCCCGTGACCGGCGAGGTCGAGGGGCGCACGCTTCTGGTCGATTTCCTGCGCAACGGTCTGGGGCTCACCGGCACGCATGTGGGCTGCGACACCAGCCAGTGCGGCGCCTGCGTGGTGCATGTCGATGGCCGCGCGGTGAAGTCCTGCACGATGCTCGCGCTCGAGGCCGAGGGCGCGGAGGTGAAGACGATCGAGGGCATGGCCAACCCTGACGGCTCGCTGTCGGTTATCCAGCAGGCGTTTCAGGACCATCACGGTCTCCAGTGCGGCTTCTGCACGCCGGGGATGGTGATGAGCGCGGCCGCGCTCCTGGCCGAGAACCCCAAGCCGACCGAGGCGGAGATCCGCCATTATCTTGACGGCAACCTCTGCCGCTGCACCGGCTATCACAACATCGTCAAGGCGATCCTCGCCGCCTCGGGGCAGGATGTGAGCATCGCCGCCGAATAACCGCTCCCGCATGCGCCCGGCGGCGCGCGGTCATGCGCCCGCCCCGCCGCGCGAGACGGGAGGAGGCGCCGCAAGGCGCGGGCCGGAGCGCAAGGCGCCGGCCGCAGGAGACAAGGGAGGAAGGAAATGCCAAAGGATCATGGCATTGGCGCCAGCCAGAAGCGGCGCGAGGATGTCCGGTTTCTCACCGGGCGGGGGCGTTACACCGACGACATCAACCTGCCCGGACAGGCCTACGTGGCTTTCGTGCGCAGCCAGGTGGCGCATGGCATTCTGAAGGGCGTCGACACCTCGGCGGCCGAGGCGAGCCCCGGTGTCCTGCGTGTCTTCACCGGCAAGGATTTCGAGGGCGTGGGCGGGCTGCCCTGCGGCTGGCAGGTGACGGACCGTTTCGGCCAGCCGATGCAGGAGCCCGCGCACCCGGTGCTTGCGCAGGGCAAGGTGCGCCATGTCGGCGAGATCATCGCCGCGGTGGTGGCCGAGACCTACGAGCAGGCGCGCGACGCGGCCGAGAAGGTGGTGCCCGACATCGAGGAGCTGCCGGCTGTGGTGGACATGCGCGCCGCCCTCGCCGACGACGCGCCGAAGGTGCACGACGATCTGAAGAACAACCTCTGCTATGACTGGGGCTTCGTCGAGGAAAACCGCGAGGCGGTGGACGAGGCGATCCGCAACGCGCCGCATGTCACCACGCTCGAGCTCGTCAACAACCGGCTGGTTCCCAACGCCATGGAACCGCGGGTGGCGATCGGCGACTACAACCCCGGCACCGACGAGTCGACGCTCTACACCACCTCGCAGAACCCGCATGTGATCCGGCTTCTGATGGGCGCCTTCGTGCTCGGCATCCCCGAGCACAAGCTGCGGGTGGTCGCGCCCGACGTGGGCGGCGGCTTCGGTTCGAAGATCTTCCACTATGCCGAGGAAGCCTTCTGCACCTTTGCCGCCAGACAGCTCAAGCGGCCGGTCAAATGGACGGCGCAGCGCTGGGAGTCCTTCATGTCGGACGCCCACGGCCGCGACCATGTGACGAAGATCGAGCTTGCGCTCGACAAGGAGGGGAACTTCCTCGCCGTCCGCACCGAGACGCTGGCCAACCTCGGCGCGTATCTCTCGACCTTCGCGCCCTCGGTGCCGACGTGGCTGCACGGCACGCTGATGGCGGGCAACTACAAGACCCCGCTCATCTATGTGAACGTGAAGGCGGTGTTCACCAACACCGTGCCGGTCGATGCGTATCGCGGGGCCGGGCGGCCGGAGGCGACGTATCAGCTTGAGCGCGTGATCGACAAGGCTGCGCGCGAGCTGGGGATGGACCCCATCGAGATCCGGCGCAAGAACTTCATCACCGAGTTTCCCTATCAGACGCCGGTGGCGCTGGTCTACGACACGGGCAACTACCATTGCACCATGGACAAGCTCATCGAGATCGCCGATCTCGACGGCTTCGAGGCGCGGCGCAAGGCGAGCGAGGAGAAGGGCCTTCTGCGCGGGCTCGGGGTGAACTGCTACATCGAGGCCTGCGGCATCGCGCCCTCGAACCTCGTCGGCCAGCTCGGCGCGCGGGCAGGGCTCTACGAGAGCGCCACGGTGCGGGTAAACGCCACCGGCGGCGTGGTGGTGATGACTGGCGCGCACAGCCACGGGCAGGGGCATGAGACGACCTTCCCGCAGGTGATCGCCGAGATGATCGGCATCGACGAGTCGATGGTCGAGATCGTCCATGGCGACACCGCCAACACGCCGATGGGCATGGGCACCTATGGCTCGCGCTCCATCGCGGTGGGCGGCGCGGCAATGGTGCGGGCGGCCGAGAAGGTGATCGCCAAAGCCACGAAGATCGCCGCGCATCTGATGGAGGCGGCACCCGAGGACATCGAGCTGAAGGGCGGGGAGTTCATCGTCAAGGGCACCGACAAGCGGATTGCCTGGGGTGACGTCTGCCTTGCGGCCTATGTGCCCCACAACTACCCGCTCGAGGAGCTCGAGCCGGGGCTTGAGGAGACGGCCTTCTATGATCCGGCCAACTTCACCTTCCCCGCCGGCGCCTACGCCTGCGAGGTGGAGGTTGACCCAGAGACCGGCAAGGTCACCATCGACCGCTTCGCCGCCGCCGACGATTTCGGCAATGTCATCAACCCGATGATCGTCGACGGGCAGGTGCATGGCGGGCTCGGCCAGGGCATCGGCCAGGCGCTGCTTGAAGGCTGCGTCTATGACGAGAACGGCCAGCTTCTGACCGGCTCCTACATGGACTACGCGATGCCGCGGGCCTCGAACCTGCCATTCTTCACCGTCGACCATTCCTGCAAGACGCCCTGCACCCACAACCCGCTCGGAGTGAAGGGCTGCGGGGAGGCCGGTGCCATCGGCTCGCCGCCGGCCGTGGTCAATGCGGTGATCGACGCGCTGCATCGCGCAGGCCACACCCATGTGACCCATATCGACATGCCGCTGACCCCGGCGCGGGTGTGGCAGGCGATCCACGGCTGAGCGTATCGGGCGGCGGCGCGCCCGGTTCCGCCGCCGGAATTGGGTATTTGGACCAGGATGATGGGAGCTTCGGGGTGCTTGATCCCGAACGTCCCGCCCGAGGAGGAACGAGATGTACGAATTCGAATTCGCACGCCCCACAAGTCTCGCCGAGGCGCTGGCAGCGCTGAAGGCCGAGGATGCCCAGCCGCTCGCGGGTGGCCAGACGCTGATACCGACCCTCAAGCAGCGGCTCGCAAGCCCGTCGGTGCTGGTGAGCCTGTCTGCGATCGAAGAGCTCAAGGGCGTGCGCCGGGAGGGCGACACGCTCTGCATCGGCGCGGCCACCACCCATGCCGAAGTGGCGCGCGAGGCGGCGGCGCACTACCCGGCGCTCGCCGCGCTCGCCGGGGGCATTGGCGATCCGGCGGTGCGCAACCGCGGCACCATCGGCGGCTCACTTGCCAACAACGACCCGGCGGCCTGCTACCCGGCCGCGGTTCTGGCCTCGGGGGCCACGGTGGTGACCAACGCCCGCGAGATCGCCGCTGACGACTTCTTCCAGGGGCTGTTCACCACCGCGCTCGAGGAGGGCGAGATCATCACCGAGGTGCGCTTCCCGATCCCGCAGGCGGCGAACTACCAGAAGTTCGAGCAACCGGCGTCGCTGTTCGCGCTTGTCGGCGTGTTCGTGGCGCGCTTCGCCGACGGGGTGCGCGTTGCGGTGACGGGGGCCTCCGAGGAGGGCGTCTATCGCTGGGAATCGGCGGAGGAGGCGCTTTCCAAGGAATTCCGGCCCGATGCGCTGATGGGGCTGAGGATGAACCCCGCGAACATGATTCACGACATCCACGGCACCAAGGAATACCGCGCCCATCTCGTGGGTGTGCTTACGCGCCGGGCGGTGGCAGCGGCGCGCGGCTGAGCCGCGGCAACGCCGCCAAAGACGACGCCCCGCCAGTGGCGGGGCGTTTTCCTTGCGGTACCTGAACTCGGCCCGGCGCGTGTCAGCGGCTGACCGGCCCGATCATCATCACCATCTGCCGGCCTTCCATCTTGGGCATGTTCTCGACCTTGCCGAGGCCCTCGACATCGGCCGCGACGCGCTCGAGAAGCTGGCGGCCGAGATCCTGATGCGCCATCTCGCGGCCCCGGAAGCGCAGCGTCACCTTCACCTTGTCGCCATGCTCGAGGAAGCGCTTCACGTTGCGCATCTTGACCTCGTAGTCATGCTTGTCGGTGTTGGGGCGGAACTTGACCTCCTTGACCTCGATGGTCTTCTGCTTCTTCCGCGCCTCGGCCTCCCGCTTCTGCTGCTCGTACTTGAACTTGCCGAAGTCCATGATCTTGCAGACGGGGGGGGTCGCGTTGGGCGAGATCTCCACCAGGTCAAGGCCCACCTGCTGGGCCAGCGCCAGCGCCTTTTGCGGTGGCACCACCCCGAGGTTCTGTCCATCCGGGCCGATCAGGCGAATCTCGGGCGCCCTTATCCGTTCGTTGACGCGGGGGCCGGTATCGCGAACGGGCGGGGCGTGGTGCGGTCTGCGGGCTATGGCTGTATCTCCCTGGTCACTGCCGAAAATCGAGACCGGAAACTACCTTTCGCCCCGCGCCGTTTCAAGCGGCAAAATCGCGTCCGGCGGCCCGTTTCAGTCAAGAAAGGCCTTCTCGACCACATAGGTCTGGGGATCGGAGTTGGCGCCCTCCTCAAGCTCCCAGTCCTCGAGCAGCGCCTTGAGCTCGAGGTTGAAGGCAAGATTGCCGCAGATCATCGCCCGGTCCTTCTCAGGCGTGATCGGGTCGAGCCCGAGATCCTCGAACACCTCGCCCGAGCGCAACAGGTCGGTGATGCGGCCCATCTTGTGGCTCTCCTCGCGGGTGGTCGTGGGGTAGTAGTGGAGCCGCTTCTCGAAGCCCGCGCCAAAGAGCTCCTGATAGAGTTCATTGGTGCGCAGGTCCTCGATGAGCTCGCGCCCGTAGGTCAGCTCGCCCACCTCCCGGCAGGTGTGGGTCAGAATGACCTGATCGTATTTCTCCCAGGTTTCCGGCTCGCGCAGGAGCGAGGCGAAGGGGGCGATCCCGGTGCCGGTGGCGAAGAACCAGAGCCGCTTGCCGGGCAGGAGCGCGTCATGCACCAGCGTGCCCACGGGTTTGGGGCGCAGGATGATCTGATCGCCCGGGCGAATGTGCTGAAGCCGCGAGGTCAACGGCCCGTTCGGCACCTTGATCGAGTAGAACTCGAGCTCGTCTTCCCAGCTCGGCGAGGCGATCGAATAGGCGCGCAGCAAGGGCTTGCCGTTGTCGCCCATGAGCCCGATCATCACGAATTCGCCGGCGCGAAAGCGGAAGCTCGGCGGCCGCGTCACCCGGAAGCGGAACAGCCTGTCGGTGTAATGCTGCACCTCGGTCACGGTCTGCGCATCGGGCAGGGCGGGCTTCCTCGGCGCGGGGGTGGCGGCGGCGGTGTCGGTCACGGGTCTGAGCTCGGTCATCTTCATGCATCATCCGGCGGGGTCGGTGGCCCGATACCGCCGGAGCCTCTGATAGTCGTTGATCTGGATCAGGAAAAGGGCCGCATCAGCCGCGCAGCCGCGACTGATGGTCGTGCTCGCGCCAGTTGGCGCGGGAAAGCCACTGCTCTTCAGGCTGGCGGCGGGCGAGCGCATCATCGATCTCGACCTCGTCGAACCCCGAGCGCCGGGCCATGGCATACTGCTCGGCAATGACGTGACCCGCCGCCCGCAGCCGCCCGCGATAGCCCATCAGCCGCAGCCGCCGGGCAATGGTGAAACCGCGCCCGTCGGCAAAGCTCGGAAACAGCACGCGGATCATCTCCACGCCGTCGAGCCGGCCGGCAAGCTCCAGAACATTCGTGTCCGGAGCCAGCTCGAGCGCGCGCGGCGCCTCGAAGCCGCCCTGCCAGTCGTCGGGCGAAAAGCCCTTGTCGGTCACGATCACCGTCATGTCCTGTCCTCCAACCCGGGGCCGTGCCGGGTGTCATCATCCTGGTTCAAATACCCTCGCCGAAGGCGCGCGGCGCAAGCCGCGCTCCCCCCGCGCCTCAGCCGCGCGCCGCCGCTCCGTCGGGGCCGGGGCCGCGCACCGCGCGCCCACCGATGAAGTGGATGCCGCATTCGGTCTTCGCCCGGCCCGGCCAGCGCCCGGCGCGCGGATCCTCGTCGTCCGAGGTCGGCTGGGTGCAGGGCGCGCAGCCGATCGATCGGTAGCCGAGGCTCACCAGCGGATGGCGCGGCAGCTCGTGTGCGTCCATGTAGCCGCGCACCTCCTCGGCCGACCAGCGCGCCAGCGGATTGATCTTCAGGCGTCCCGTTCCGGTTTCCGCCTCGACCACCGGCAGCGCGCGCCGGGCACCGCCCTGATAGCGCTTGCGCCCGGTGATCCAGGCGGCAAAGCCCTCGAGCGCGGCCGCGAGCGGCTCGGTCTTGCGCAGGGTGCAGCATCCGTCCGGGTCCGACAGGTGCAGGATGCCGTCGGGATCGCGCCTGAGCACCTCGGCGCGGTCGGGGGTGATCCGGCGCACGTCTTTGAGGCCCAGTTCCTCGGCCAGCCGCCGCTGATAGGCCAGCGTCTCGGCAAACAGCATCTCGGTGTCGAGAAACAGCACCGGCAGCGACGGCTCAAGGCGCGAGACCATGTGCAAGAGCACCACCGACTCGGCGCCGAAGGAGCTGACCAGCGCAAGCGGGGCCAGCGCCTCCTCGGCCAGCGCGGCGGCAAGGATCTCCTCCGCCGCCGCTCCCTCGAGACGGGCGTCAAGCGCGGCCGCCCGCTCCGCGAGCGTCCGGGTTTCGGCATCAAGCGGCATCGGCCTTCTCCTCGCCATAGAGCGCGGCGTGGAAGGGCGCGTGGCCCACCCGCCGCAACGTCTCGCCAAACCGTTCCGCGGGGCTCTCGCGCAGCTCGAGATAGGCCAGCATCAGCCGCTCCACCGCGGGCACGATCTCGTCGTAGGAGAAGCCCGGGCCGGTCCGGCTGCCGATGGCCGCCTCGGGCCCGGCGTCGCCGCCCAGCGTGATCTGATAGGTCTCCACGCCCGCACGCTCGAGGCCGAGAATGCCGATGTCGCCCAGGTGATGGTGGCCGCAGGCGTTGATGCAGCCCGAGATCTTGATCTTCATCGGGCCCACTTCATGCTCGATCCTGAGTTCCTCCACGCGCCGGGCAATGCCCTGGGCGACGGGAATGGAGCGCGCGGTCGCGAGCGCGCAGTAATCCATGCCGGGGCAGGAGATGATGTCGGAGGCAAGCCCGACATTGGCCGTGGCCAGCCCCGCGGCCTTCAGCCGGGCGTGGATCTCGGGCAGATCGGCCTTGTGGACATGCGGCAGCACGAGGTTCTGCTCGTGGCTCACCCTGATCTCGCCGTGGCCGAACTCCTCGGCGAGATCGGCGACAAGGCGCATCTGCGCGGCGGTGGCATCGCCCGGCGTCGCGCCATGGGCCTTCAGGCTGATGGTCGCGATGGCGTAGCCCTCGGTCCGGTGGGGGGCGAGGTTGGTGTCGGCCCAGGCGCGGAAAACCGGGTCGGCCGCGCGGGCGGCCTCGAAGGGGGCGGTGTCGCGGCGGACGAAATCGGGTGCGCGGAACATCCGCGCAATCCGCGCGAGCACCTCCTGATCGACGCCGGTGAAGCTGGGGCGCAGCTCGGCAAAGCGGGCCTCCACGAGCTCGCGGATGCGCTCGATGCCCAGCTCGTGCACGATGATCTTGATGCGCGCCTTGTACTTGTTGTCGCGCCGTCCGAACTCGTTGAAGACGCTCAGGATCGCCTCGACGTAGGGCAGCAGGTCTTCCTTGGGCAGGAAACTGCGCACGACCTTGCCGAGCATCGGCGTGCGCCCGAGCCCGCCGCCCACCAGCACCTCGAAGCCTTCCGCCCCGTCGGCGTTGCGCACGATCCTCAGCCCGATGTCGTGAACAGCCGTCGCCGCCCGGTCCCGCGGGCTTCCGGTGATGGCGATCTTGAACTTGCGCGGCAGGAACTGGAATTCGGGGTGGTCGGTGGACCACTGGCGCAGAAGCTCGGCCCAGGGGCGCGGGTCGGCGATCTCGTCGGCGGCGGCGCCGGCGAAGTGATCGGCGGTGACATTGCGCACGGTGTTGCCCGAGGTCTGGATGGCGTGCATGTCGACCTCGGCCAGCGCCTCGAGGATGTCGGGAATGTCGATCAGCCGCGGCCAGTTGAACTGGATGTTCTGGCGCGTGGTGAAATGGCCGTAGCCCTTGTCCCACCGCTCCGCGATCATGGCGAGCTGGCGCAGCTGGCGCGGGTTGAGCGTGCCGTAGGGGATGGCCACCCGCAGCATGTAGGCGTGCAGCTGCAGATAGACGCCGTTCATCAGCCTCAGCGGGCGGAATTCGTCCTCGGTCAGCGAGCCGTCGAGCCGGCGCGCGACCTGGGCGCGGAACTGCCTGATGCGCTCGGCCAGAAAGGCGCGGTCCTCTGCGGAATACTCATACATTTCCCAGGGCCTCCTGCTTGCCGTGGGGGTAGTTGGAAGGACCCTTGGCGCGGAACGCCTCGCGGAAATGCGCAGGCTCGACCGCGCCGCCAGGGCCGCGGCGGGCGGGGGCGAGATAGGCGCCGACCACCCGGTCGGGCTGGCCCTGCGCGAACAGAAGCCGGATCTGCGCATGCGCCTCGTCCTCGATCAGCTCGGCCTCGGCAATGCGCGGTGTCCAGCGGTCATCGGCGGTGAGATACACCACCTCGCCGCCCAGAAGCTCGTTGGCGGTAACCACCTGCGCCTGGGGTGCGCCGGGTTTGCGCCTCGGTGATGCGCTCGTCATGGCAACCTCCTGCTCTGCATGGCTTGCCTTTGGCGGGAAATTAGGAGATTTTCCCCACGAAACGCCATAGGGTCGGAAAAATAAGAACACTTGTTCTCCAAAAGGTGAAGGGAAAAGACGATGTCCCAAGATCGGGCGAAGGAGGAAACGCCGGTCCGGCTTGACGAGCTTGACCGGAAAAT
Source organism: Meinhardsimonia xiamenensis (assembly GCF_900102905.1). GTDB lineage: Bacteria > Pseudomonadota > Alphaproteobacteria > Rhodobacterales > Rhodobacteraceae > Meinhardsimonia > Meinhardsimonia xiamenensis. Next base: position 76,981 of record NZ_FNFV01000005.1, read on the forward strand.
CCTCGCCGAACTGCAGCGCGACGCCTCCCGCTCGCTTGACGAGATCGCCCGCGCGGTGGGCTCGTCGAAGACCCCGGTATGGAACCGCATCCGCAAGCTCAAGGCCGCCGGCGTGATCCGCAAGGAGACGGTGATTCTCGACCCGGACGCTCTGGGGCTCGAGGCCTGCTTCTTCGTGCTCGTGCGCACCTCCGAGCACGAGGCCGGCTGGCAGGCGCGGTTCCTCGAGGCCTTGCGCGCGCGCCCCGAGGTTCTCGAGGCGCACCGGCTCGCAGGCGAGATCGACTATATCCTGAAGGTGCGGGTGAAGAACGCGCGCGCCTATGACGCCTTCTACCAGGCGCTGATCTCGGAGGTGAAGATCTTCAACGTCACCGCGCTCCTGTCGATGGAGGAGATCAAGGCCACCACCGAGCTGCCGTTGTAGAGCGCGGTGCGCTCACTCGACTTCATTCCGCCCGGGGCGCGGGACGCGGCCCGGGCATGCGCCCGCCCGCCCCCTGGCGGGCGCATTCGCGCCCACCCGGGCGGCCGCATGCCCTCCGTTCGGCTTTCCGGCAAATCGGTTTGGCTTCCACATGCTGCAAGAGCGGGATGAGGTCGAATGGAACCGCCCGCTCCGCGGCACCGCGATGACGCGGTGCGTTGCCCTTGCCGATTCAACCCCGCTTCATCTCGTTCCAGCTGCGCGCCTCAGATCGCCACCACCTCGAGCGGCGGAAAGCCGTTGAAGCCGACAGAGGCGTAGGTGGAGGTGTAGGCTCCGGCGTTGCGGATGATCACCCGGTCGCCGGCGGCGAGCGAGAGGGGAAGCATCACCGGCCGGCGCTCGTAGAGCACATCGGCCGAATCGCAGGAGGGACCGGCGAGGATGCAGGGGCCCGTCGCCTCGCCATCCTTCTCCGTCAGGATCGGATAGCGGATCGCCTCGCCCTCGCACTCCGCAAGCCCCGAGAAGCGGCCGATGTCGAGATAGACCCAGCGGTGCAGATCCATGGGCGACTTGCGCGCCACAAGCAGCACCTCAGCCCCGATCGCGCCCGCCTCGGCGACAAGCCCGCGCCCCGGCTCGGCCATGATCTCGCGCGCGTCGGGAAAGCGCGCGTCCACCTGCGCCATCACCCCCTCGGCGTAAGTCCGCGGCGCGGGCACGGCGCTGTCGTAAGCCGCGGGAAAGCCGCCGCCGATATTCAGAAGCCGCAGGTCATGACCTGCCGCCCGCGCCGCCGCCCAGACCGCGGCGACCTGATCGAGCACCGGCCGCCACATGGAGGGCGCGCGCGTCTGCGAGCCGACGTGAAAGGAAAGCCCCGCCGGCTCGAGCCCCAGCGCGCGCGCCCGGTCAAGGAGCGCAAGCGCCGTCTCGGGCGCGCAGCCGAACTTGCGGCTCAGCGGCCAGTCGGCCTCGCTCGAGGCGACGGCAAGGCGGATGTAGACCGAGGCGCCGGGCGCGTGCGCCGCGATCTTGTCAATCTCCTCCTCCGCGTCGGCGGCAAAGAGGCGCACGCCCGCGGCATGGGCGAAGGCGATGTCCGCCGGCCGCTTGATGGTGTTGCCGAAGCTGATGTCGGCGCCGCGCGCGCCCGCGGCGATGCAGGACTCGATCTCGGCGCGGGAGGCGGCATCGAAGCGACAGCCCTCGGCGGCGAGGCGGGCGAGGATCGCGGGGTGCGGGTTGGCCTTCACCGCGTAGTGGATCGCGGCCCGCCCGAGCCCCGCTGCAAGCGCGCGGTAGCGCGCGGCAACGGCCTCGGTGTCGATCACCAGCGTCGGCCGCTCAAAGCGGCTCCCGGCGATGAAGCGCTCGGCACGGGTGAGGCAAGCGAAGCGAGGGGCGCGGGCGCCCTCGGGCAGCGTGGTCATGGGTCTCTCTCCAACAGACCGGGGGCCGGACAGGGCCCGAGTTCCAGCGGGGAGACGTTACCGTCGCTGCATGGGCGCGAAGCCGGGGCTCCGGCCAGAGGCGCGTGCGTTGGCGTCCGTGGCGCGCGACATGGCTGTTCCGGTCGCGAAAATCAAGAAAAAAATGCGGCCGGCGCACATTCCGCACGCCGGCCGCCGGGTCTGCCGCGCGCGGCGGCAGGATCTCAGTCGATGCGCGACAGGAGCGCGTCGATGGACTCGCGCGCATCGCCATAGAGCATGCGCGTGTTCTCCTTGTAGAACAGCGGGTTCTCGATGCCCGAATAGCCCGTGCCCTGACCGCGCTTGAGCACGATCACGTTCTTGGCCTTCCACACCTCCAGAACCGGCATGCCGGCGATGGGCGAGTTCGGATCCTCCTGCGCGGCGGGGTTCACGATGTCGTTGGCGCCGATGACGATGACGACATCGGTATTGGGGAAGTCGTCGTTGATCTCGTCCATCTCCAGCACGATGTCATAGGGCACCCGCGCCTCGGCCAGAAGCACGTTCATGTGCCCCGGCAGCCGCCCGGCGACGGGATGGATGGCAAAGCGCACCTCCTTGCCCTTCGCCCGCAGCTTGCGCGTGAGCTCGGCGACGGCGTTCTGTGCCTGCGCCACCGCCATGCCGTAGCCCGGCACGATGATGATCGAATCGGCCTCCTCAAGAAGCGCGGCCGCGCCGTCGGGGTCGATCGGCACCATCTCGCCCGAGACCTCGGCCGCAGGCCCGCCGGTGCCGCCGAAGCCGCCGAGGATCACCGAGATGAAGGAACGGTTCATCGCCCGGCACATGATGTAGCTCAGGATCGCACCCGAGGAGCCGACGAGCGCACCCACCACGATCAACAGGTCATTGCCGAGCGAGAAGCCGATCGCCGCGGCCGCCCAGCCCGAGTAGCTGTTGAGCATGGAGACGACCACCGGCATGTCGGCTCCACCGATGCCCATGATGAGGTGATAGCCGACGAAGAGCGCGGCGAGCGTCATCACGAGGAGCGGCAGAAGCCCGCCGCTCTGGAAATACCACACGATGCACAGAAGCGAGACGAGCGCGGCAGCGGCGTTGAGCGCGTGCCCCCCCGGCAGCTTCTTCGCCGCCGAGGTGATCTTGCCCGCGAGCTTGCCGAAGGCCACCACGGAGCCCGTGAAGGTCACCGCCCCGATCAGGATCCCGAGGAAGAGCTCGAGCCTGAGCACCGCGATCTCGGCAGCGGTCTTCTTGGCCACGACCGCGGCGAAGCCCTGAAACTGGCCGATCACCGGCTTGGCCGCCGCCACCACATCGGCGTTGGCGTGCTCGGGCAGCGGAAAGGGGATCCCGGCGGCCATGTAGGCGGCGGTGACGCGCCCGATCTCGAGATGGGCGTTGAAGCCCACGAAGACGGCCGCGAGGCCGACGAGGCTGTGCATGGCCGCGACAAGCTGGGGCATCTCCGTCATCTGCACCCGCTTGGCCACATACCAGCCGATCACGCCGCCCGCGGCGATCAGGATCAGCGACAGCCCCCAAAGCCCCGCACCGGGCCCGGCGAGCGTGGCGACGACCGCCAGCGCCATGCCGACGATGCCGTACCAGACGGCGCGCTTGGCGCTCTCCTGGTTCGACAGCCCGCCCAGCGACAGGATGAAGAGGACGGCGGCAACGACATAGACCGCAACGGTGAAACTGGTTCCCATGATCTCCGCCTCCTCAGGACTTCTGGAACATGGCGAGCATGCGCCGGGTGACGAGGAAGCCGCCGAAGATGTTGATCGCGGCCATGAACACCGAGGCGGCGGCAAGCACCACCACGAGCCATGAACCCGATCCCATCTGCATGAGCGCGCCCACGATGATGATCGAGGAGATGGCGTTGGTGACTGCCATCAGCGGCGTGTGCAGGCTGTGGGCGACGTTCCAGATCACCTGGAAGCCGACGAAGACGGCGAGCACGAAAACGATGAAATGGGCCATGAAGCTCGCCGGCGCATAGGCGCCCACAAGCAGCATCGCAAGGCCCCCGAGCGTCAGCAGGCTCACCTGCCGGCGCGTGGCGGCGCGGAATTCGGCAAGCTCCTGGGCGCGTTTTTCTTCGGGCGTCAGCTCCTTGGGCTTGGGTGCCTTCGCCGGCGAGGCGATGGCCTGCACCTTCAGGGGCGGCGGTGGCCATGTGATCTCGCCGCCATGGGTGACGGTGGCCGAGCGGATGACGTCATCCTCCATGTTCACCACCGCCACGCCGTCCTTGTTCGGCGTGAGGTCGCTGACCATGTGGCGGATGTTGTTGGCATACATCGTCGAGGCCAGAGGCGCCATGCGACTCGGAAAGTCGGTGTAGCCGATGATGATGACGCCGTTTTCGGTGACGATGCGCTCGTCGGGCACGGTGAGATCGCAGTTGCCGCCGCGCTCGGCGGCGAGATCGACGATCACCGAGCCGCGCTTCATGGCCTTGACCATGTCCTCGGTCCACAGCTTCGGCGCCGGGCGGTTGGGGATGAGCGCGGTGGTGATGACGATGTCCATCTCGGGGGCAAGCTCGCGGAACTTCTCGAGCTGCTTTTGCCGGAACTCCTCGGACTGCGGCGCGGCATAGCCCCCCGTGGCCGCCGAATCCTGGTTCTCGTCGAATTCGAGAAAGACGAACTCCGCCCCCATCGACTTGATCTGCTCTGCCACCTCGGGGCGCACGTCGAAGGCATAGACCTGCGCGCCGAGGCTCACCGCGGCGCCGATCGCGGCAAGCCCCGCCACGCCCGCGCCGACCACCAGCACCTTGGCCGGCGGCACCTTGCCCGCCGCCGTGACCTGACCGTTGAGGAAGCGGCCGAAATTGGCGCTCGCCTCGATCACCGCGCGGTAGCCGGCGATGTTGGCCATGGAGCTCAGCGCATCCATCTTCTGGGCGCGCGAGATGCGCGGGACCATGTCCATCGCGATGACGGTGGACTTCTTCTCGGCGCAGAGTTTCAGAAGCTCCTCGTTGGCGGCCGGGTAGAAGAAGGAGATCAGGATCTTGTCCTTCGTCAGCCGCTTGGCCTCGGTCTCGGTGGGCGGGCGCACCTTGGCCACGATGTCGGCGGCCTTCCACAGACCGGCGGCCGTCTTGACCACTTCGACACCGGCTTCTTCATATTCCGCGTCGGAAAAGCCTGCCGCCTCGCCCGCGCCCGACTCGATCAGGCATTCATAGCCCAGCTTCTGCAGAGCACGGGCGCTCTCGGGGGTCATGGCGACCCGCGCTTCCCCCCTTGCCACCTCCTTTGGCGTGCCGATCTTCACGTCTCTCGCCCCTTTTCGCACAACCGCCGCCTCTTCGGGCGGCCGGAAGGTTTCATATACCACCGATCAGGAATGCGCCACATTTCACGGGAATGCGCCCCTCAACCGAAAGTTTGCGACATCCTGCCGCGCGCGCGCAACAAAGTTTCGTGCCGGGTTCCCACGGCCGCTCAGATCCAGCGCCGCGTGCGCTCGGCCCACCGCTCCCAGGCCGGGCCGAAGGAGGCGCGCAGGCGGCGCTCCTCGGGGATGATGAACCGCCGCTGCAGCACCCAGGCGAAGACGGGGATCAGCAGAAGCGGAAGCGCGGCCCCGAGCCAGACCAGAAAGCCCGCCAGAAACAGCACATCGCCGAGATAGATCGGATTGCGCGAGAAGCGGTAGATGCCTGTCGTCACCAGCGCCCGTGCCTCGCGGTGGGGCACAACCGTCGTGCGATGGCGGCGCAGCTCGACGACGGCGGCAAACATCAAGACCAGCCCTGCGGCCACAAGCACCGGCCCCACCGGCACCGACCAGGGCCCCAGCGGCGGCTCGGGCAGGAGCACCGCAAGCCCCCAGCCCATGGCACAGAAGGCGGCAAGCCAGACCGGCGGGGTGTCGATCCACTTCATGGGCCACTTCATGGCGCCGAGCCTAGGCGTCGGGCGGGCGGCGGGCAAGGCGGCGCGCAGGGGGCGGAGCGGGCCGCTGACGCGAAAGCGCCGCACCGGCCGCGGCCGTCGTCTTGCAAGGACGCTGGCGAGTTCATAGCTCGGGGGCGTGTTCAACGCCCTCCCGGCAGCCGGCATCCGGGGCCGTGAAGGAGGCATGATGGCAGGCCGACGATGACCACAGCGATGCGATATTTCCGCTGGGCCTTTGCCGTGACGGCGCTCGGCATCGTGCTCGCCGGATGGCTCGGCTGGGTGACGCATGGCACGCTTTCGGGCGTGATTGCCTTTCTTGTCATCGGCGTCGTGCTCGCGGCGCTGGAGATCTCGCTTTCCTTCGACAATGCGATCGTCAATGCCAACCGGCTGAAGACCATGAGCCCCGTCTGGCAGCAGCGCTTCCTGACCTGGGGCATCCTGATCGCCGTCTTCGGCATGCGCATCGTCTTCCCGCTGGCGGTGGTGGCCTTCGCCGCGCGCCTTGGGCCGCTCGCGGCGGTGGAGCTCGCCGCCGTGAAGCCGCAGGAATATGCCCGCATCATGAACGAGGCGCACCTGTCGATCGCCGCCTTCGGGGGGGCGTTTCTGATGATGGTGGCGCTCAACTACTTCATCGACGAGGGCAAGGAGGTGCACTGGATCCACGCCCTCGAGACGCGGCTGCGGCGGCTCGCGCCGATCCGGGGCATGCAGATTACCGTGGTCCTCGTGGTGCTACTCGCCTTTGCGTCGCGGCTGCCCGAGGCGAAGAAGGCCGAGTTCCTGTTCGCCGGCCTCCTGGGGCTCGTCGTGTTCACGGTGGTCGAGATCGCCTCCCACCTTCTCGATTCGCGTGACCGCGCTCTCGCGGCGGCGGGGCGCTCGGGGCTCGGGGGCTTTCTCTATCTCGAGGTGCTTGACGCGAGCTTCTCCTTCGACGGGGTGATCGGCGCCTTCGCGCTGACGCAGAACCTCTTTCTCATCGCCATTGGCCTTGGCGTGGGCGCGATGTACGTGCGCTCGATGACCATAATGCTGGTCGAGCGGCAGACGCTCACTCAGTTCCGCTTTCTCGAGCATGGCGCCTTCTATTCGATCTTCGCGCTGGCGCTGATCATGTTCGCCCAGTCGATGGTGCACATCCCCGAGCTCGTGACCGGCTTCATCGGCGCGGGGCTGATCGGGACGGCGCTGTGGTCCTCGGTGTGCTGGAACCGCAGGAACGGCGCCGCGCTCTCCGGGAGGCCGGAGACGGCGGGTGAGTGAGCGCGGCGCGCCCGGAAGGCGAAGCGGGGCTTGCGCCGCGGCCCGCAGGCTGCCTCCGGCGGGGGTATTTGGGCCAGGATGATTGGATCGGGGCTGGTTCGGTGCTTGCGGGCGGCAACTGGCCGTGGCAGCGGATGGCGCGCGCGGGGCAGGCGCGCGGGCGGGACGAGACATGGTGACGGAATGAACGCAATCGGTACTGCGGCGCGGCTTTCGGTCGCGCCGATGATGGACTGGACCGACCGCCACTGCCGGTATTTCCACCGGCTGATGAGCGCCCACGCGCTGCTCTACACCGAGATGGTCACCTCGGCGGCGCTCGTTCGCGGGGGTGCGCGGCATCTCATCGCCTTCGATCCCGCCGAGCACCCGGTGGCGCTGCAGCTTGGCGGCTCGGACCCGGCCGAGCTGGCGCATGCCGCGCGGATCGGTGCCGATGAGGGCTATGACGAGATCAACCTCAATGTCGGCTGCCCCTCGGACCGGGTGCAGTCGGGCTGCTTCGGCGCGGTGCTGATGAAGACCCCGGCGCTTGTCGGCGACTGCGTGGCAGCGATGGCGGCGGCGCAGGCGCGGGAGGTGACGGTGAAGTGCCGCATCGGCGTGGACGAGGACGAGCCGCGCGAGGTGCTGCCGCGCTTTCTCGAGGTGATCCGCGCGGCCGGGGTGCGGCGGGTGACGGTCCATGCCCGCAAGGCCTGGCTCAAGGGTTTGTCGCCAAAGGAGAACCGCGAGATTCCGCCGCTCGACTACGGCCTTGTGCACGAGATGAAGCGCGCCTTTCCCGATCTTCACATCTCGCTCAACGGCGGGATCGCCGGCCTTGCCGAGGCGCGGGAGCATCTGGCCGCGGGGCTTGACGGGGTGATGATCGGGCGCGCCGCCTATCAGCGCCCGGCCGACATCCTGATTGCCGCCGATGGCGAGATCTTCGGCAGCGCGCCGCGGTTTTCCGACCCCGTCGAGGTGGCCCGGGCGATGCGCCCCTATCTCGCGCGCCATCTCGAGGCGGGCGGGCGGCTGCACGCGGTCACGCGGCACATGCTGGGGCTTTTCGCCGGCCGTCCGGGCGCGCGGCTGTGGCGGCGCATGCTCTCGGAGGGGGCAGCGCGGCCGGGCGCGGGCCTTGAGGCCTATGACGCGGCGCTTTCGGCGGTGGAGGAGGCGGCTGCGGAACTTTCCGCGTCCTGAAGCGGGCGGCTCAGTCCTTGCCTGCGCCGCGCGCCTGCCGGCGGGCCGCGCCGCGCGCCCGGCCGCCGCGGCGCCGGGCGATGCGGCCCGCGCGCGCGGGCAGCTCCCCGATCACCTGCCGGCGTTCATCGGGGGTCATGGCGCTCCAGCGGGCGATTTCCTCGATGCTGCGCAGGCAGCCCACGCAGAGCCGCGCCTCGGGGTGGATCACGCAGACCTTCACGCAGGGGCTTTCCACCTCGTCGCGGCGCCAGATGTCGTCACTCGCCACCGGCGCGCTCCCTGTGGAGATGGGCGAGCCGGTCGAGCGCGCCCTGAAGGATGTAGCCGGCGGCGACATGGTCGATCACCTCGCCGCGCCGCCTGCGCGACGCATCCGCCTCGAGGAGCGCGCGCTCGGCGGCCACGGTGGACAGGCGCTCGTCCCAGAAGGTGATGGGCAGATCGACAAGGCGTGCAAGGTTGCGGGCAAAGGCGCGGGTTGACTGGGCGCGGGGGCCTTCGCTGCCGTCCATGTTGCGCGGCAGGCCGAGGACAAGGCCCACGATGGCGCGCTCGGCGACGAGCGCAAGCAGCGCCTCGGCATCGAGCGTGAACTTGCGCCGCCGGATCGTCGTCAGCGGGCTCGCCACGCGGCGTGAGGTGTCAGAGACCGCGACACCAATCGTCTTCGTCCCCAGATCGAGGCCCGCGAGCGCCCCCTGGGCGGGCAGGGCGGCCGCGAAATCCGCGATCTCCTCGAAGATCACTGCGCCACCCCCGCGCGCTCGGCCGCCGCGCGCACCGTGGCAAGTGCGGCGGTGTCTCCGGCGAAGACCTCCTGCGCCTCGCTCCAGATCCGCGCCGCCTCCTCGCCCCGGCCCAGCACGCCAAGTGCGGTGACAAGCCGCGCCCAGTCCTCGGGCGGGCCGCCCTCGGAGGCGAGGCGGTCGGAAAGCCGCGCCACCATGCCCTCGATCATTGCCTGGCGCTCCTGGACGCTCATCTGGCCCGCGGCCTCGATGTCCTCGGCCGTGGGCCCAGGCCGGGCGCCGCCGGCGGAGGGCGGGCTGTAGCGGATGCCGGCATCCGCGGCGATCTCGGTGATTCGCTCGCGGATCGGCGCCGCCCAGGGCGCATTGGGCGCGCTCTCCTCCAGAAGCGGGCGCCAGATGCGGAAGGTCACATCGGGCCGGCCGTTCTGGGCAAACATCAGCCCCGAGTAGAAGCGCGCCACCGGATTGTGCGGGTCATCCGCGAGTACCCGGCTCAAGGCGGCTTCCGCCTCAGGCGAGACGTAGCCGTTCGCTGCCCGGATCATCAGTTCGGCAAGCGTCAGCCAGTCCTCGGGCGAAGCGGACTCGCCCTTCAGCTCGATGACCTTGGCCTGAGCCCGCCAGGCGGCGCCGTAATTGCCGATGCGCGCCTCGTTCTGAGCGAGCAGGATCTGCCCCTGCAGATCGTCCGGCCGTCCGGCGACCACCTCGCGCAGCCTCTCCATCAGCTCGGCATAGCGCGGATCGAGCTCGGCCATCGAGGGCGGCGTCTGGCCGATCTCGGCCTCCATCTCGGCCTGGCGCGGGCGCTCGGCGCGCGCCTTCTCGGCCTCGGCCAGCCGCTCGGAAAGGGGCAGGTCGGGATAGCCCGGTGCACCCAGATAGCGGTAGGCGGCAAGCGAGCCGGCGGTGACGACGATCACCGCGAGCGCCGCGGCCGCCAGCGTTGCCCCGCGCGGTGCCGCGCCCGCGCGCTGCCTGCCGCGCGCGGCGCGGTCTGCCTCGAGCAGGCGGCGCTTGATTTCCAGCCGGGCGCGCTCGGCCTCCTCGGCGCCGATCACGCCGCGGGCAAGGTCGCGATCCACCTCGGCAAGCTGGTCGCGGTAGACCTGAATGTCGGTCGCCTCGGCGCCGTCCTCCCCGCTCTGCCCGCGCACAAGCGCAAGCGCGATGCCGCCCGCCACGGCGAGCGCGAAGAGCGCGGCGACTGTCCAGAAGATCATCTCGGGCCTCTCCCTTTCATGGTCCTCCCATCTAGGCCGCCACGACGGAAGGGAAAAGGCCCGCGGCTTCACCGATGTGTAACCGCGCGCGCCGATCCGGCGCCCGGGCGCGCATCACCATGTCGGAAAACCCCGCCTGAGTGCCGCACTCCGCCTTGGCAAGCGCGCGCCCGCGCGGCATACCCCGGGCGCGAGGGGCCCTAGCTCCGGGGGATCGGTCCATGAAACGCTATTCCGCCTTTGCCATCGTCCGCGAGGCGTTCCGCCAGCACACCGGCTGGCCGCGCGCCTGGGCCTCGCCCGAGCCGCGCGAGCGCTACGACGTGATCATCGTCGGCGCCGGCGGACACGGCCTTGCCACCGCCTATTACCTCGGCCGCAACTTCGGCATCACCAATGTCGCGGTGCTCGAGAAGGGCTGGCTTGGCGGCGGCAACACCGGGCGCAACACCACCATCATCCGCTCCAACTACCTGCAGGATGCCTCCGCGGCGATCTATGAGAAGGCGCGCTCGCTCTACGAGACGCTGAGCCAGGAGCTGAACTTCAACCTGATGTTCAGCCCCCGCGGGGTGATGATGCTCGCCCAGACCGAGCATGAGGTGCGCGGCTACAGGCGCACCGCCGAGGCCAATGCGCTGCAGGGGGTGGAAACCGAATTCATCGGGCGCGAGCGCGTGAAGGAGCTCTGCCCGATCATCAACATCGAGGGCCCGCGCTATCCTGTCCTCGGCGCGCTCTGGCAGCCGCGCGGCGGCACCGCGCGCCACGATGCGGTGGCCTGGGGCTATGCGCGCGCCTGCTCGGACATGGGCATGCACATCATCCAGAGGTGCGAGGTCACCGGCATCCGCACCGAGGGCGGGCGCGTCACCGGGGTGAGCACCACCCGCGGCGACATCGGCTGCAACAAGCTCGGCATCGTCGTTGCCGGGCACTCGGGCGTGCTCGCGCAGATGGCCGGCTTCCGCCTGCCCATCGAGAGCGTGGCGCTGCAGGCGATGGTCTCCGAGCCCGTCAAGCCCTGCATGGACGTGGTGGTGATGGCCAACACCGTGCACGGCTACATGAGCCAGTCCGACAAGGGCGAGATGGTGATCGGCGGCGGCGCGGACGGCTTCAATAACTACACCCAGAGGGGCTCCTTCCACCACATCGAGGAGACGGTGCGCGCGCTGTGCGAGACCTTCCCGATCATCTCGCGGCTGAAGATGCTGCGTCAGTGGGGCGGGATCGTGGACATGACCGGCGACCGCTCGCCGATCATCTCGAAAACGCCGGTTGAGAACATCTTCATCAACTGCGGCTGGGGCACCGGCGGCTTCAAGGCCATCCCCGGCTCGGGCTGGGCGATGGCCGAGCTGATGGTCAAGGGCGAAAGCCCGCTCGCCGCCGAGTTCGGGCTGAACCGCTTCCGCGAAGGCCGCTTCATCGACGAATCCGTCGCCGCGGGGGTGGCGCACTGATGCGCGCGGGCGCGGCCCTCACCCTCGCCACGCTGCTGCTTCTGGCAGGCGCTCCGGCGCGCGCCTTCCACGACGAGTTCGGCGACACCTACCAGCTGCGCCTTGGCGACTTCACGCTCGTCGGCCGCTACCGCGCCGGCTCCTGCGCGCTGCAGGGCAGCTTCCGCAGCCTGCGGGGCGCGCGCACCATTTTCACCGTCTACTGGCTGCCCGGCCGCTCGCTCCATCTGGCCACCCATCACTCGCAGGTGGCGCGGGTCAGCGGCCGGCAGACGATGCAGTTCCGCTTTCCCGACGGCACGGCGATGGCCTTCGCCACCACCCGCAACGGCAACCAGCTGCAGACGCGAATTGGCTTCGGCGCGGCCGCGCAGCGCTTCTACGAGGCGATCGAGCGCAACCCGTCCATGCGCATCGAGCTTCCGGCAGTGGGCGACGCGGTCAATGTCAGCCTCGAGCAGCGCGAGGAGGCCGTGGCCGCGATGTTCCACTGCCGCGACGACTACCTGCACAGGAGATGAGGCGATGCTGATCCTGCACTGCCCCTATTGCGGCGTGATGGCCGACGAGACCGAGCTCGCCCCCGGCGGCGAGGCGCATCTGCGCCGCGCCGGCCCCGAAAGCTCCGACGAGGAATTCATGGCCTATCTCTTCGAGCGCGAGAACCCGCGCGGCGTGCATTTCGAGCGCTGGCGCCACGCGCTGGGCTGCGGCAAGTGGTTCCACGCCGCGCGCGACACCGCCACGCTCGAGGTCTTCGGCACCTATCCCGCGCAAGTGACCGAACCGCCCGAGGCGCTTCTCGAGACGATCCGCGAAAAGCGCCCCGGCTGGCAGTGGAGGGATCTGAAATGATCCATCATCCTGGTTCAAATACCCCCGCCGGAGGCAGGCGCGCGCCAGCGCGCCTCACCCCGCCCCGCACCGGGAGGGCCCGCCGATGAGCACGCGCCTTGCCGCGGGCGGGCGGCTCATCGACCGCTCCCGCCGCCTCGAGTTCACCTTCAACGGCCGCCGCCTCGCCGGCCACCCCGGCGACACGCTGGCCTCGGCGCTCCTGGCCAACGGCCAAATGCTGGTGGGCCGCTCCTTCAAGTATCACCGCCCGCGCGGCATCCTCGCCTCCGGCCCGGATGAGCCGAACGCGCTCGTGGGCCTCGGCAGCGGCGCGCAGTTCGAGCCCAACCAGCGCGCCACCATGACCGAGCTCTTCGACGGGCTCGCGGCCACGAGCCAGAACCACTGGCCGAGCCTCGAGTTCGACATCGGCGCCATCAACAACCGGCTCGCCCGCTTCTTCCCGGCGGGCTTCTACTACAAGACCTTCATGTGGCCGCGCGCGGCTTGGAAGCGGCTCTACGAGCCGGTGATCCGCCGCACCGCAGGGCTGGGCCGCCCGCCCGCCGAGCCCGATCCCGACCGCTACGAACACTTCCATGCCCATGTCGATGTGCTGGTGGTGGGCGGGGGCATCGCAGGGCTTGCCGCGGCGCGCGCGGCCGGCCTCTCGGGCGCCTCGGTGCTCCTGATCGAGCAGACCGCGCACTGGGGCGGGCGCGCGCCGGTGGATGGCGCGGTGATCGACGGCAAGCCGGCCGAGGAATGGATCGCCGACACCATCGCCGAGCTCGAGGCGATGGAGAACGTGCGCCTGCGCCGCCGCTGCATGGGCGCGGGCGTCTACGACCACGGCTATGCCCTCGCCTGGGAGCGGCTCACCGACCACGCTCCGGGCACCGACGCGCCGCGCCACCGGCTGTGGAAGATCCGCGCCCGCCGCATCGTCTCGGCGATCGGCGCCATCGAGCGGCCCATTGCCTTTGCCGGCAACGATGTCCCCGGCGTGATGCTGGCCTCGGCGGTGCGCGATTATCTCGTCAACTGGGCGATCTCGCCGGGCGACCGCACCGTCGTTGTCACCGCCCACGACGATGCCTACCGCACCGCGATCGCGCTGAAGGAGGCGGGGCTCGAGGTGCCGGCGATTCTGGACGCGCGGGCCGAGGCCGACGGGCCCCTGCCCACCCGCGCCCGCGAGCTGGGGCTGAGGGTGATGACCGGGCGCGGCGTGGCGAAGGTGCTCGGCCGCAAGCGCGTCACCGGCGTCGTGGTCTGCGCCCACGCGGGCGAGGGTGCGCCCCTCGAGACCATCGCCTGCGACGCCGTGGCGATGTCGGCGGGATGGTCGCCGGCGGTGCATCTGTGGTCGCACTGCGGCGGCAAGCTCCTCTGGGACGAGGCCGAGCACTGCTTCCGTCCTGATCCCGACCGCCCGCCCACCGGCCACGACGGCACCGGCTTCGTCATCTGCGCGGGCAGCTCGAGCGGCGCGGTGACCACCGCCGAGGTGCTCGCCGATGCCCACGCGGCAGGCAGGCGCGCGGCGAAGGAGACGGGCCACAGCGCCACCCGCAAGGCCGCGCCGAAGGCCGAGGCGGAGGCGCGCGGGCCGTCCGGCGCGCTGTGGCTGATGCCGCAGGGGGCGAGTGCCGAGAAACGCGCCAAGGCCTTCCTCGACTACCAGAACGACGTGAAGGTCTCCGACGTGGAGCTTGCCGCGCGCGAGGGCTACACCTCGGTCGAGCACACCAAGCGCTACACCACGCTCGGGATGGCCACCGACCAGGGCAAGACCTCCAACATCAACGGCATCGCGGTGCTCGCCCAGGCGCTTGCCGAGCCGATCCCGCAGGTCGGCACCACCACCTTCCGCCCGCCCTGGTCGCCGGTGACGCTCGGGGCGATCGCGGGCGAGGCGAAGGGGCCGCTGTTCCAGCCCATCCGCAAGACGCCGATGCACGGCTGGCACGAGGCCCATGGCGCGGTGTGGGAGCCGGTGGGCCAGTGGCGCCGGCCCTACACCTATCTGCGCGCGGGCGAGGACAAGCGTGCGGCGGTGAACCGCGAGATCACCAACACCCGCACGAATGTCGGGCTCCTCGATGCCTCCACGCTCGGCAAGATCCTCGTCAAGGGGCCGGACGCGGGGCGTTTCCTCGACATGCTCTACACCGGCATGATGTCCACGCTGAAGCCGGGGCGCTGCCGCTATGGGCTCATGTGCAACGAGAACGGCTTTCTCATCGACGATGGCGTCGTGGCGCGGCTCGATGAGGAGACCTTCCTGTGCCACACCACCACTGGCGGGGCCGACCGCATCCACGCCCACATGGAGGAATGGCTGCAGACCGAGTGGTGGGACTGGAAGGTCTACACCCTCAACCTCACCGAGCAGTATGCCCAGATCGGGGTTGTGGGCCCCAGGGCGCGCGATGTGCTCGAGGCGCTGGGGGGCATGGACGTTTCCGAGGAGGCGCTGCCCTTCATGGGGTGGGCGGAGGGCACGCTTGGCGGTTTCGACGTGCGCATCTTCCGCATCTCCTTCTCCGGCGAGCTGAGCTTCGAGATCGCGGTGCCGGCGGGGCAGGGGCTTGAGCTGTGGGAGGCGCTCCATGCCGCCGGCGAGCCCGTCGGCATCATGCCCTACGGCACCGAGGCGCTGCATGTGATGCGCGCCGAGGTCGGCTTCATCATGATCGGCGACGAGACCGACGGCACGGTGATTCCGCAGGATCTGGGCCTTGACTGGGCGATCTCGAAGAAGAAGCCCGACTATCTGGGCAAGCGCGCCCAGATGCGCCCGCACATGACCGACCCCGAGCGCTGGAAGCTCGTCGGTCTCGAGACGCTCGACGGCTCGGTGCTGCCCGAGGGCGCCTATGCGGTGGAGGAGGGGGTCAACGTCAACGGCCAGCGCCGCACCCAGGGCCGCGTGACCTCGACCTACTACTCGCCCACGCTCCAGCGCGGCATCGCGCTGGGTCTCGTGCGCCGCGGCCCCGAACGGATGGGCGAGGTCATCGACTTTCCGCGCCGCGACGGAACGGTCATCAAGGCGCGGATCGTCTCGCCCGTCTTCCACGAGCCCAAGGGGAGAGCATGAGATGCTGGTGAAGGTCGACAGGCGGCGCGGTGCGGAGGGCTTCTGCTCGGTCAGCGAGCTCGCCCCCCGCGGCATGATCACCCTGCGGGGCGATCTTTCGGCGAAGAAGCTGCAGGCGGCGGCGATGGCGGCGGCGGGGGTGAAGGCCTTTCCGGGCCGGCTCGGCGCGGTGGTGGAGGGCGAGCGCGCCATCCTGTGGTTCTCGCCCGATGAGCTCCTGATCCTCTGCCCAAAAGCGGAGGTGGGCGAGGCGCTCGAGAAACTGGGCAAGGCGCTGAAGGGCACGCATCATCTTGCGGCCGATGTCTCGGATGCGCGCGCGATCTTTGCCGTGGCGGGCAAGAGCGCGCGCGAGGTGCTGGCCAAGCTGACCCCGGCCGATGTCTCGCCCGAGGCGCTGCCGGCGGGCATGGTGCGGCGCTCGCGGCTGGCGCAGGTGCCGGCGGCGTTCTGGCCGTCGGGCGAGGATCGCTTCGAGATCATTGCGTTCCGGTCTGTGGCTGACTACGTGTTCGAACTGCTCGCCACCGCGGCGCGGACGGGCGGCGAGGTGGGCTGGTTCGCGCGATGAGAGGAACGCGGGGCGCAAATTCGCGCGCTTCGCCTTGACCTTCGCCGCGCCTTAAGGTCCATCTCGAAAAAGACAAGTTCCGGATTCCAGATTATGGAGGCTCAGATGGCTTTCGAACTTCCCGATCTTCCCTACCCGCATGACGCGCTTGAAAGCCTCGGCATGAGCCGGGAGACGCTGGAGTATCACCACGACCTGCACCACAAGGCCTATGTGGACAACGGCAACAAGCTCATCGCCGGCACCGAGTGGGAGGGCAAGTCGGCCGAGGAGATCATCCGCGGCACCTACCAGGACGGCGCGGTCGAACAGAACGGCATCTTCAACAACATCTCGCAGTACTGGAACCACTGCGAGTTCTGGAAGATGATGAGCCCGAAGCAGACCGGCATTCCGGGCGAGCTGGAGAAGGCGCTGAACGAGTCCTTCGGCTCGGTCGATGAGTTCAAGAAGCAGTTTACCGCCGCCGGTGCGGCGCAGTTCGGCTCGGGCTGGTGCTGGCTGGTCAAGGACGCCGATGGCGGGCTCAAGGTGACGCGCACGCCCAACGGCGTGAACCCGCTGTGCTTCGGTCAGACCGCGCTTCTGGGCTGCGACGTGTGGGAGCACTCCTACTACATCGACTACCGCAACCGCCGGCCGGCCTATCTCGAGAATTTCGTCAACCGGCTGGTGAACTGGGAATACGTCGCCGAGAAGCTCGCCTCGGCCTGAGCCGGGAGCGGCGCGCCGGCACGCCGCCATGGCGCGCGCCGGCGCGGCATGTTTCGGGGCCGTCCCCTGGCGGGGGCGGCCCTGAGCAATGGAGAGGGCGGTGAACGAGGCGCAGAAGGGCATTCTCGCGGTTGTGGGAGCGGGCAGCATCTGGGGCCTCTCGCCGCTCTACTACAAGCTTCTTGCCCATGTGCCGCCGCTCGAGGTGCTCAGTCACCGCACGCTGTGGTCGCTGGTCTTCTTCGGCGGCGTTCTGGCGCTGCAGGGGCGGCTGCGGCTGGTGCCGGCGCTGATTCTCAGCCGCGACATCGTCAAGCTGGTGCCGGCGGCGGCGATGATCTCGCTGAACTGGTTTCTCTTCATCCACGCGGTGCAGACGGGGCGCGGCGTGGAGGCGAGCCTTGGCTACTACATCCTGCCGCTCGTGGTGGTGCTCCTCGGCATGGTGGTCGTCGGCGAGCGGCTGCGGCGGGCGCAGGGCGTGGCGGTGGCGCTTGCGGCGCTGGCCGTCACCGTGCTCTCGATCGGCCTGGGCGCGGCGCCGGTGGTGCCGCTCGCGCTGGCGTTCTCCTTCGGCTTCTATGCGCTCATCAAGCGGGGGATGGCGGCCGGACCCACGGCTTCGGTCACCGCCGAGGTCGCGCTGCTGGCGCCGCTCGCGGCGCTGTGGCTGTGGGGCGTGCACGCGCAGGGCTGGAACGGAATCGTCGGGCGCAACCTCGCCACCTTCGGCGCCTCGCTGCCGGACAGCCTGCTTCTGATGTTCTCGGGCCCGATCACCGCGTTGCCGCTGATCCTGTTTTCCTATGGCGCGCGCCACGCCTCGATGGCAACGGTGGGGCTTGTGCAGTATCTCAACCCGACGCTGCAGTTCCTGTGCGCCACGCTGGTCTTCGGCGAGGTCGTGACCTTCTGGCACGCCATGGCGCTGCCGCTGATCTGGGCGGCACTCGCGATCTACTCGATCGACAGTCTCCGTCAGGGCAGGGCGGCGCGCAGCTCCGCCTCGAGCGCCACCGCGGAGGGGGCGACCCCGACGTAATCCTTCAGCGAGGGATCGGCGAAGCCCTGGGCGATGACATGGTCGAGAAGCGCGATGAGCGGCGACCAGAAGCCCCCGGTATCGAGCAGGAAGATCGGCTTGCCGTGCAGGTGCAGCTGCCGCCAGGTGAGAATCTCGAAGAACTCGTCGAGCGTGCCCGCGCCACCGGGCAGCACCACGATAGCGTCGGAGTTCATGAACATCACCTTCTTGCGCTCGTGCATGGTCTCGGTGACGACAAGCCCCGCGCGATCGCCGCGCGTGCGCTCGAGCTTCATCAGATGCACCGGGATCACGCCCAGCGTCTGGCCACCCGCGGCCTGCGCGGCGCTGGCCACGACCCCCATGATCCCCACATCTCCGGCGCCATAGACGAGCCGCCAGCCGTTGGCGGCGATGAGCTCGCCGAGCCGTAGCGCCTCCTCGGCGATGGCCGGATCATGCCCGGAGCGGGAGCCGCAGAAGACGCAGACGGATGCGGTGATGGACATGGGCGCACATCCCTTTATCTGATTGCCTTGGTGCCAGAGATACGGGGGCAGTGATAGGGCGTGGGCTATTGTGGCTCAAGCACCTCTCCTGTATCGCAGGGCAAACGGAGAACAGTCATGGCGTTCTTCACCGGAAAGGGAGCCGGAGCAGGGCTGACGGTGGGCGCGGCCGTCACCGCGGTGGTCGCGCTTGCGGCCGCGCTGGGCTGGCGCATGGCCAATCCCACGGCTCCGGTCGAGCCGCCCGCCGCGGTGACGCCGTCGCCGCAGGCCGCGCTGCCGGGGTCCGCCGCCCCGGCCGGCGGAGAGGTGGAACCTCGCCGGAGCACCCCCCCGGGCCCGCCCACGGAGACAGCAAGAGCCGGTGACGCCGGCCCGACCGCGAGTGACAAGGCCCGCACGCCCTCCGCGACCGCCGGGGGCGGCGGCGCCACAAGGGACGCCACCGAGGCGGCGGACGCCGCGGCGCCGAGCTTCGACATCCTGCGGGTTGACGCGGAAGGAGCGGCGCTCGTGGCCGGGCGCGCGGCGCCGGGCGCGCGTGTGGCGGTTCTGCTTGACGGCGAGGTCGTCGGGGAGGTCGAGGCCGATGGCAGCGGCGGTTTTGTCGCCTTCTTCGATGTGGCGCCCTCGGCCCAGCCCCGCGTCGTGACGCTCCGCGCCGAGCTCGCCGACGGCCGCAAGCTCGCCTCCGAGGCCTCCGCGATCATCGCGCCGAGCCTGGTGGAGTCGCCGGTTCCGGGCGAGGCGCCGCAGCTGGCCGGCACCGCCCCGCCCCTTGTGCGGGAGGAACCGGGCGGCGAGCGCGTCGCGCTGGCCGAGGCGCCCCTGCCGCCTGCGGGCGGTGCGGCCCCGGCCGCCGATACCGAGCTCCCGCCCCCTCCCGCACGGCGCGAAGCCGGGGCGGGTGGCGAAGTACCGGCGCCTTCCGTCGAGCCCTCCGCGATTGCGGAGGAGACAGGCAGCACAGCGACGGGCGAAGCAGCGGCAGAGGCGGAAGAGCCGGCGGATACGATGGAGGTCGCCCGCTCCGAGGCCGTTGCGGATCGGCCTGCTGCGGCAGCTACGGTCGCGCCTGCCGAGGAGACAGCGGCAATGACCGCAGCAACGCCGCAAGGCGCGCCCCGCACCCCGCCCCAGACGGAGGAGGAGACGGCGGCGACTGCGCCACAGGCCGCGCCGGGTGCACTCGAGCCCGAACCCACGGGCGAGACGGCAACCACCGTTGCCGCGGCGCAGACCGATGGCGCGGCAGATGCGCGCCCGGCCGGCGGTGCCCGGTCCGGGTCGGTCATGCCCGCACAGCCTGCGACCGGCGCGGTGGGCGGCGACGCAACCGAGGTTGCCGCAGAGGAGGGCGGCGACGTGCCTTCGCAGGCTTCCGGCGAGCCCGCGCGCCCCGCCGAGGTGGCGGCAGCGAAAGCCGAGGCGGGCGCAGCCACTGCCCCGGCACCGGAGGTGGTGGCCTCGGTTGAGGCGCCGGGCGCGCCTTCCGCCGGATCGCGCCCCGAAACACCGGCACTCCCCGCCGAGGGCGCCGCGCCCGCGAGCGCGGCACCGGCGGCGCCCCGCGTGCTTCTGGCCGATGACAGCGGGGTGAGGGTGCTCCAGCCCGGCGGCGAGGAGGTGGAGGTCTCGACGGTGATGATCGACACGATCTCCTACGACCCGGCCGGCGAGGTCGCGCTCACCGGTCGCGGCGCGGGGAACGCCTTCGTGCGCATCTATCTCGACAACCGCCCCGTGCTCACCGCGCCCATCGCGCCCGACGGGCAGTGGCAGGCCGCGCTGCCCGAGGTCGACACCGGCGTCTATACCCTGCGGGTGGACGAAGTGGATGCCGAGGGCCGGGTGATCTCGCGCGCCGAGACGCCCTTCAAGCGCGAGGAGCCCGAGCTTCTGGCGCGGCTCGCGGGCGACATCGAGCCGCCCGAACAGGGCGCGCGCGCGCGGGTGGTGACCGTCCAGCCCGGAAACACGCTCTGGGGAATCGCGCGGAAGAACTACGGGCGCGGCATCCTCTATGTGCATGTCTTCGAGGCCAATCGCGACCAGATCCGTGACCCCGACCTGATCTATCCGGGCCAGGTCTTCACCGTGCCCGCGCTCGAGATCCCCGAACGTGCAGAAGGGGCGAACTGAGGCGGGGCCGAGTCTCAGCCCGTCTCCTTCACCGCCTCCATGCTCACATGGGTCGAGGTCGCGGCCACATGGGGCAGGGCGGAGATCACCTCGCCCAGCACCTGCCGATAGCTGCGGATGTCCTTGGTGCGTACCTTCAGAAGGTAGTCGAAGGCGCCCGCGATCATGTGGCACTCCTCGATCTCGGGCACGCGCCCGACGGCGGCGTTGAAGGCCGAGAGCGCGGCCTCGGTGGTGTCGGAAAGGCGCACCTCGACGAAGGCGACATGCTCACGCTCGAGCAGGGCAGGGTCGATGACCGCGCGAAAGCCACGGATCGCGCCCGTCTCCACAAGCCGTTTGAGCCGCTCGCCGGTTGGCGTCTTCGACAGGCCGATGCGCCGGGCAAGTTCCGTGACCGACATCCGCCCGTCATGGGCGAGCGCGTCGAGAATGGCCCGATCCCATCGGTCAAGTTTCCTGTCTTGTGGCTTCATGTGAGGAGAAATCACTCATTTGTCGCGGATATTCATTCCATTACACTGCAAGAGCGCGAAAACAAGGAAAACAGCCGCTTCGGACCGGGTTAGACTGCACCCAGGCTTGCCCGATTCTGGCTTCGAGGAAAGGCTCTCGCCATGACTCTCGCATCTCCCGGCCGCGACCGGATTCGCGCCTGTCACTTCCGCGATGAAGGCGCGCTGATTGCCGAGCTTGTCGCCGACGCCGCCATCGCGCCCGAGACCCGCGCCGCCGCGACCGCCCGCGCCGTGGAGTGGGTGAGGACGATCCGTGTTGCCTCGCATCCGGGGCTGATGGAGGCGTTCCTTGCTGAATACGGGCTTTCCACCGACGAGGGCGTGGCGCTGATGTGCCTTGCCGAGGCGCTCTTGCGCGTGCCCGATGCCGAGACCATCGACGCGCTGATCGAGGACAAGATCGCGCCTTCGCAATGGGCGCGGCACCTCGGCCGCTCCTCCTCGCCGCTCGTCAACGCCTCCACCTGGGCCTTGATGCTCACCGGCAAGGTGCTTCGGGAGGGCGAAGGCGTGGCCGAGGTGCTGAAGGGCGCGATCCGCCGGCTGGGCGAGCCGGTGATCCGCGCCGCGGTGGCGCGCGCCATGCGCGAGATGGGCGCGCAGTTCGTGCTCGGCCAGACCATCGGGGAGGCGCTCACGCGCGCCCGCGAGGACGTGGCCCGCGGCTACACCCACTCCTATGACATGCTGGGCGAGGCGGCGCGCACCGCGGCCGATGCCGAGGCGTATTTCAGGTCGTACGAGACCGCGATCGAGGCGATCTCGGCCGAGGCCGGCGGCGGGGCGGAGGTGGTCTCCGCCCCCGGCATCTCGGTCAAGCTCTCGGCCCTTCACCCCCGCTACGAGGAAACCCAGAAGGACAGGGTGATGGCCGAGCTCGTCCCGCGCGTGGCCCATCTTGCGCGCATCGCCGCGGCCGCCAACATCGGCTTCAACATCGACGCAGAGGAGGCCGACCGGCTGGAGCTTTCCCTCGACGTCATCGAGGCGGTTCTGGACGAGCCCGAGCTTTCCGGCTGGGAGGGTTTCGGCGTCGTCGTGCAGGCCTATGGCCGGCGAGCTTCGCCGCTTCTCGACTGGCTCCACGAGCTGGCGCGGGCGCGCGGGCAGCGGCTCATGGTGCGGCTCGTGAAGGGCGCCTACTGGGACAGCGAGATCAAGCGCGCCCAGGTGGAGGGGCTGCCGGGCTTTCCCGTCTTCACCCGCAAGGTCTCGACCGATGTGAGCTATCTGGCCTGCGCGGCGCGGCTTTTGCGCATGGCCGACCGGCTCTACCCGCAATTCGCCACCCACAACGCCCATACCGTCGCCACCGTTCTGGAGCTTGCCGGCGACCGGCGCGACTTCGAGTTCCAGCGCCTGCACGGCATGGGGGCGGCGCTCCATGATCTGGTGATGCGCGAGGCCGGCACCCGCTGCCGCATCTACGCCCCCGTGGGCCGGCACCGCGACCTTCTGGCCTATCTGGTGCGCCGGCTTCTCGAAAACGGCGCCAACTCGAGCTTCGTGCACCGCATCGTCGACGAGTCGGTGCCGCCCGAGGAGGTTTGCGCCGACCCCTTCGAGCATCCCCGCCTCGGCACGCCCAACCCCGCCGTCACCCCGCCCGAGGCGCTGTTCGCGCCCGAGCGCGTCAACAGTCGCGGCCATGACCTGCACGACCGCGCCGAGATGGCCCGCATCGAGGCCGCCCGCGCACCCTTCGCCACCGCCCGCTGGCGCGCCGCCCCGATCCTCGCCACCGGCACGGCCGAGGGCCGCCCACCCCAGCCGGTGGAAAATCCCGCGCGCCCCGGGGACTGCCCCGGCGAGGTGATCGAGGCCACGCCCGCCGATGCCGCCCGCGCGCTGGCCGCCGCCCGGCCCTGGCGCGCGAGCCCGGCCCGGCGCGCCGAGGTGCTCAACCGCGCCGCCGACCTCTACGAAGAGCACTTCGGCGAGTTCTACGCGCTTTGCGCCCGCGAGGCCGGCAAGACGCTTCTCGATGCCGTGGCCGAGCTGCGCGAGGCGGTGGATTTCCTGCGCTACTACGCCGCCCGCGGACGCGAGCTCGAGGCCCCGCCGCGCGGGCGCATCGTGGCGATTTCGCCGTGGAACTTCCCGCTCGCCATCTTCACCGGCCAGATCGCGGGCGCCCTTGCCGCCGGCAATGCGGTGATCGCCAAGCCCGCCGAGACCACGCCGCTCATCGCCCACCGCGCCGTGGAGCTTCTGCACCGGGCCGGGGTGCCGCGCCCGGCGCTGCAATTCCTGCCCGGCGCGGGCGCCGAGATCGGCGCGCGGCTGGTGGCCGACGCGCGCACCAATGGCGTCGTCTTCACCGGCTCGACCGCCACCGCCCGGCGCATCGCGCAGGGCCTTGCCGAGGCGGCCGAGCCCGACGCGCTCCTCATCGCCGAAACCGGCGGGCTCAACGCCATGGTCGTCGATTCCACCGCCCTGCCCGAGCAGGCCGTGCGCGACATTGTCACCTCCGCCTTCCGCTCCGCCGGCCAGCGCTGCTCGGCGCTCAGGATGCTCTACCTCCAGCGCGACGTGGCCGACGACATCCTTGAGATGCTCACGGGCGCGATGGACGAGCTTCGCCTCGGCGACCCGTGGGAGCCGGCAACCGACGTCGGCCCCGTGATCACCGCCGCGGCGCGGGCCGACATTCTCGCGCATATCGAGGCCGCCCGCGCCGAGGGGCGCATCCTCCATGAGCTCGCCGCACCCCCAGAGGGCCATTTCGTGGCGCCAACGCTCATCGACCTGCCCGGGGGCATCGCCGATCTCGAACGCGAGGTGTTCGGCCCTGTCCTCCATGTGGCGCGCTTCGCCGCCGAGGAGCTCGAGTCGGTCGTCGAGGCGATCAACGCGCGCGGCTACGGACTCACCTTCGGCATGCACAGCCGCATCGATGACCGGGTGGAGGCGGTCACAAGCCGGCTCAGGGTCGGCAACCTCTACATCAACCGCAACCAGATCGGCGCGGTTGTGGGCTCCCAGCCCTTCGGCGGCGAGGGGCTCTCGGGCACCGGCCCCAAGGCGGGCGGCCCGCATTACGTGGAGCGCCTCGCCGCCAGCCCCACGGTGACGATGGCGCCCGTCGCAGGCGCCCAGGCCGAGCCTTCGGCGGTGCAGGCGCTGATCGACGCCGCCCGCCCCGAGCCCGGCCCGGTCGCGAGCTTCGACATGCCCGGCCCGACCGGCGAGTCGAACCGCCTCTCGCTCCATGGCCGCGGCGTCGTGCTCTGCCTCGGCCCCACCGCGCGCGCGGCCGAGATCCAGGCCCGCGCCGCCCGCGCCGCAGGCGCCGCGGCGGTCCTGGTCGCCCCCGGCGTGCGCGGGCCCGGTGCGCTCGATGGCCTGCTCGACCGCGCGGCACTGACCACGCTGAGCGGCATCGCCGCCGTCGCGCTCTGGTCCGACGAGGCCGACATGCGCGCCGCCGCCCGCGCGCTCGCCGCGCGCAAGGGGCCGATCGTGCCGCTCGTCTCGGCGCGCGATCCGGGGCCGTGGAGCATGGTCGAGCGGCACCTGTGCATCGACACCACCGCCGCGGGCGGCAACGCGCGCCTTCTCGCCGCCGCCGGCGATGACTGAAATGAGCGACGGGCTTCATCATCCTGGGTGCAAATGCCCGCGGGGGTGAATGCCGCGAAGCGGCAGAGGGGGCGGCAGCCCCCTTGCCCCGCTCAGCCGCCTGCGCGGGCGCGCAGCGCCTCGGTTGCCGCCTGATCGACCTCCGGCGGCGCGCCCCTCACGATTACGCCGAAGAGCCGGGCCGCCTCCTCCACCGTGTAGCGCCCGAGCGCCACGTCGCGTGCCACCGCCGCCGGATCGCGCGTGAGCGGGTCGCCATAGCCGCCGCCGCCGGGCGTCTTCACCCGCACCCGGTCGCCGGGCGAGAGCGGGATGTCCTGCGCCTTCGACAGATGCTCGGGCACATGCGCCACGCCGCCCTGCCAGACGGTCACCTCGTTCACCGCCCCGTCGAGCCCGCCGAGCACGCCCTGCGGGCCGAAACGGCCGTGATCCATCACGAAGCTCGCCTGCGCCGTCCCGCGCCGCAGTTCCACCTCGTAATCCACCCCGAAGCCGCCGCGGTGCCGCCCGGCCCCGCCCGAGCCCTCGCGCAGCGCGTAGCGGCGGTAGAGGACGGGAAAGCGCGCCTCCATGATCTCGATCGGCGGCGCCTTGGAGATGCCGATGGTCGAGCAGCCGTTGGTCAGCCCGTCATGGTCGGCATTGCCGCCGTAGCCGCCGCCGGAGAGCTGGTACATCACATAGTCCTGCCCGCGCGCGGGGTCGTGCCCGCCGAGGGCGAAATTGCCCGAGGTGCCGGCAGGCGCGGCGGTGACCCTGCCGGGGATGGCCTTGACGAGCGCGGCAAAGACCGCCTCGGCGATGCGCTGGCTCACCTCCGCCGCGCAGCCCGAGACGGGGCGGGGATAGCGCGCATCGAGAAACGTGCCCTCGATCCCCGCCACATGCAGGGGCTGAAAGGCGCCCGCCGAGATCGGCACCTCGGGGAAGATGTGCCGCATGGCGAGATAGACCGACGAGAGCGTCGTTGCGCGCACCGAGTTCATCGGCCCCCGGCAGGGCGGGGCGGAGCCGGTGAAGTCGAAGTGCAGATCCTCCCCGCGCCGCTCCACGGCGAGGCGGATGGCCAAGGGCTCGTTCACCACCCCGTCGCTGTCCACCCATGCCACGCCCTCGAAGCGCCCCGTGGGGATTTCCGCGATCGCCGCGCGCATCTGGCGCGCCGCGCGCGCCTTGAGCTCGGCGATGGCCGCGGCCACCGTCTCGTCGCCATAGCGGTCCATCAGCGCATGAAGCCGCGCCTCGCCCACGTGAAGCGCGGCGGCCTGGGCGCGCACGTCGCCGATGCGCTGTTCGGGGATGCGGATGTTGGAGCAGATGATCGCGTAGATTTCGCCATCCATCTCGCCGCGCTTGAAGAGCTTGACGGGCGGCAGGCGCAGCCCCTCCTGCTCCACCGCCGTGGCCGAGGCCGAAAATCCCCCCGGCACCGCGCCGCCCATGTCGGGCCAGTGGCCGGTGTTCGACAGCCACGCAAAGAGCCGCCCCTGCCGGAAGAAGGGCTTGGCAAAACGCACATCCATCAGATGCGTGCCGCCGAGGTAGGGGTCGTTGACGATGTAGATGTCCTCCGGCTCGGGCGGGGCGGTCAGGCCCTTGCGGATGCGCTCGATGAGAATGCGCGTCGATTCCTGCATCGTGCCGACGAAGACGGGCAGGCCCCCCACACCTTGCGCGATCAGCGCGCCGTCCTCGGCGGCATAGATGCCGTCGGAGCGGTCATTGGCCTCTGCGATCACCGGCGAGAAGGCAGCGCGGGAGAAGGCCAGATCCATCTCGTCGCAAACCTGCGCAAGCCCCGCCTGAATGACCGACAGCGTGATCGGGTCGAGCGCGCCCTTCATGCCGCGCCTCCGATCCCGATGACGAGATTGCCCATCGCGTCGCTCCGCGCCCGGTCGCCGGGGGCGAGCAGAATCGTCGTGTCCATCTGCTCGATCACCGCAGGCCCGGTGATTTCCGCCGCAAGCGGCAGACGCTCGCGGCGAAAGACGGGCGTGTCGCGCCACGCGCCCTCGAAATGCACCGGCCGCGTGCCGGTCTGCGCCTCCCTGAGCGTTGCCGCGCGGCCGGCGGGGTCGATGAGGGTGGAAAGGTCGAGCGGCGGGCGCGCCCCGATAACCGAGGTGTTGACGTTGACGACATGGGCGCGGATCTCGGGCAGGCGCACGCGGAAGCGCTCGAAATAGACCTCGTCAAAGCGCGCGCGCAGCGCCTCGGGCCTGATGGCGGGGTCATCGACCGGCACGCGCAGAAGATGCGTCTGGCCCGAGAACTGCATCTCCACCGAGCGCACATGCCGGATGCCGGTGAGCGCCACGCGCTCTGCCGCCAGAAGCCGCTCGCCCTCGGCCGCCTGCGCGGCGAAGACCTCGGCGAGCGCGCCGGGGGCGAGCGCGTCAAGGGGCGTGTTCAGCGTCTGCACGAAGTCGTGGCGCAGATCGGCCACCACGCAGCCGATGGCGTTGGTGATGCCCGGCCGGCCCGGCACCAGCACGCGCGGCAGGCCAAGTTCGCGGGCAAGCGCGCAGGCATGCAGCGGCCCCGCGCCGCCGAAGGCGAAGAGAGCGAAGTCGCGCGGATCGGCGCCGAGCGAGAGCGAGACCATGCGGATCGCCCCGGCCATGCGCATGTTGGCAATGCAGATCACGGCGGCGGCGGCCTCCACGGCGTCAAGCCCGAGCGGGGCGCCGAGGGTCTCGGCGAAGATGGCGCGCACCTCCTCCACATCCACCCCGCCTTCCACCGGCAGGCTGGCGGGGTCGAGCCGGCCGAGGAGGAGGTTTGCGTCCGAGATCGTCGGCGCGCGCCCGCCCCGGCCGTAGCAGATGGGGCCGGGGTCGGCGCCGGCGCTCTCCGGGCCCACCTCGAGAAGGCCTGCGGCATTGACCCGCGCGATCGAGCCGCCGCCCGCGCCGATGGTGCGCACATCAACCATCGGCACATGGATGGGCATGGCGTATTCGAGCTCGATCTCGCTCGAGACGGCAGGCTCGGCGCCGCGCACCAGCGCCACATCGGTGGAGGTGCCGCCCATGTCATAGGTGATGAGATCGGGGATGCCGGCGATGCGCCCCGTGTAGGCTGCGGCCATCACGCCCGAGGCCGGGCCCGACATCACCGTCTTCGCGGCCTCGCGCGCCACGGCGCGGCCCGAGACCATGCCGCCATTGCCGTTCATCACCAGAAGCTCGCCGCCGTAGCCGCCGCGTGCGAGCTCGTCGCGGAGCCGGGCGATGTAGCGCTCCAGAATCGGCTGAACGGCGGCGTTGACGGCCGCCGTCACCCCGCGCTCGAACTCGCGGCTTTCGCTCAGAAGCTCATGGCCAAGCGTGATGTGGCCGTTGGGCCAGAGCCGCCCGATGATCTCGCCCGCCCGCCGCTCATGGGCGGGGTTGGTGTAGGCGTGCAGGAAATGCACCACGACCGACTCGCAGCCCCTCTCGAGAAGCGCGCGCGCCGCAGCTTCCACCGCCGCTTCGTCGAGCGGGACCAGCACGTTGCCCTCGGCATCCATCCGCTCGGGCACCTCGAGGCGCAGATCGCGGGGAATGACCGGCTCGAAGCTGCCGGTCATCCCGTAGGGCTGCGGGCGGGTGCGCCGGCCGAGCTCGAGGATGTCGCGGAAGCCCTCGGTG
This sequence comes from Meinhardsimonia xiamenensis, assembly GCF_900102905.1. Lineage (GTDB taxonomy): Bacteria > Pseudomonadota > Alphaproteobacteria > Rhodobacterales > Rhodobacteraceae > Meinhardsimonia > Meinhardsimonia xiamenensis. The sequence continues at coordinate 105,330 of NZ_FNFV01000005.1, forward strand.
GTGATGAGCCCGGTGCGGGCAAGCTTGCGCTCGAGCACCGCGTTCGTGGTGGTGGTGGTGCCATGCACGATCAGATCGACGGCGGAAAGATCGACCCCCGCGGCGGCGAGCGCGTCCATCACGCCGAAGGCCTGATTCTCGGGCGTCGAGGGCACCTTGGCGAGCCGCACCGCGCCGGTTGACGTGTCAAGCTCGAGAAGATCGGTGAAGGTGCCGCCCACATCGACGCCCACCACCTTGCCCCCCGATCGCTCCATTGCCCGGTGCTCCCGCTTCGCCCGGGGTTGAGCCTTCGCGCGACGCGGCGTTTTGTCAATGCGGCGGGGGCCTGTGCGCGGCCGAAGCGCGGCGCTATCCTTGCCCCCATGCGCCCGCTTGCCGCCATCGCGCCCGCCCTCTTCGCCGCGCTCTGCGTGCTTGCGCCTCAGACCGCGCGCGCCCATGCCACCGAACAGGGCTTCGTGCTCCTGTTGCCGACGGAGCTCTACACGGCGGCGGGCACGGCGGCGGTGGCGCTGACGGTGCTCTTGGTGGCCTTCCTGCCCGCGCGCGCCGCGCGCAGCCCCTTCCGCCCGCTTGCGCTGTGGCGGGTGCGCCCCATGCCGGGGCGGGGGCTCGTCAATGCCGCCGCGACGCTCCTCTTGCTTGCGCTCATTGCGGCGGGCTGGTGGGGGCCGCGCGACCCCCTCGAGAACCCGCTCACGCTTGGCGTCTGGACGGTGTGGTGGGTGGCGCTCGTCACGCTTCAGGGGGTTCTTGGCGACATCTGGCGATGGCTGAACCCCTTTGCGCTTCCCGCCGCGCTGGCCGCGCGGCTGGGGAGCGGGGCGCGCCGCCCCTGGCCGCGGGCCCTGGGCCGCTGGCCCGGCGTGGTGGTGTTCGTGGCCTTCGCCGGATTTCTCATGGCCGATCCCGCCCCGGCCGACCCTGCGCGGCTGGCGCTGGCGGCGGCGGGGTATTTCGCGGCGGTGATGCTCGGCGCCTTCCTCTTCGGGCCGCGCTTCGTGCTCTCGGCGGAAGGCATTGCGCTGGCGATGCGCGCCTATGGGCGGATGGGAATCTTCGGCCGCCACCGGGGCAGGGTGGCGCTCGGGCTGTGGGGCTGGAAGATCGCCGGCGCGCGCGCGCCCGGCCTGTCACTGGCGGTGCTGCCCCTCGTACTCCTCGCCTGCGGCAGTTTCGACGGGCTCAACGAGACCTTCTGGTGGCTCGCACAGCTCGGGATCAACCCGCTCGAGTTTCCCGGCCGCTCGGCGGTGATCTGGCAGAATCTGGTGGGGCTCTCCCTGATGAACCTTGCGCTGCCGCTTGCCTTTGCGCTGACCATCGGCGGGGGGCTCTGGCTGGCCGGCCGGCCAGTCGGGTGGGGGCAGGCTTTCCGCCTCTTGGCGCCGTCGGTGCTGCCGATCGCGCTTGGCTACCATGTCGCCCATTACCTCACGAGCTTTCTCGTCGAGGGCCAGTATGTGCTGGGCGTGTTGAGCGACCCCTTCCACCTTGGCTGGGATCTGCTGGGGCTCGGGCATCACCACGTGACGACCGGTTTCTTCAACACCCGCGACACGGTGCGCCTGATCTTTCTCACCCAGGCCGGGGCGATCGTGCTTGGCCATGTGCTCGCGGTGCTGCTCGCCCACGCGCTGGCGGTGCGCCTTTTCGGCTCGAGCCCGCGCGCCGCCCTCGCCCAGGCGCCGCTTGCCGCCTTCATGGTGGGCTACACGCTCTTCGGCCTTTGGCTTCTGGCATCCCCGCGCGGGCTGTGACCGCGCGCCCGCTGGACAAGCGGGCAGCGTCGGGCGCAGGATAGGGCGCGTGAACAAGCTGCCTCCAAGGGGGAACTCGCCATGACCGACAAGACCGACAGGAAACTTCTGACCCGCCGGGGCGCGCTGAAGACGGTTGCCGCCGGCGGCGCAGCCGCGGCGAGCCTGCCGCTCTGGGCGCGGTTCACCGAGGCGCAGACATCGGCGCCGATCCGCATCGGCTTTCAGCAGCACGTCACCGGGATCGGCGCGGCCTACGGCCGCTGGTACGGCCGCACCACCGAGGCGGCGGCAAAGCTCATCAACGAGATGGGGGGCATCAACGGCCGGCCGGTGGAGATCGTCGCCGAGGATGACGGCACCGACCCCAAGCGGGGTGCCGAAGTGGTGGAGAAATTCGCCAATCAGCACAAGGTGGATGTGGTCTTCGGCACGCTGTTTTCCCATGTGGTGATGGGCTCGGCGCCGCGCGCGGGCGAGTTGAAGATGCCCTATTACGTGGTCTCCGAGGGCCATCACGTGGCCTCGGGCGCGCTCAACCGCTACACGCTCCAGCCCGGCATCACCGATGTGAAGAGCCAGGTGCGGGCGATGGCGCCCTTCGTTCTCGGCAATCTCGGCAAGAAAGTCACCATGATCTTTCCCGACTACGCCTTCGGCCACGATCACCGCGACTTCTTCACCGAGGCGGTGCGCGAGGGCGGCGGCGAAGTGGTGGCGCACATCGCCATCCCGCCCACCGAGACGAGCTTCACGCGCTACTTCCCCAAGATCCCGCGCGAGACGGAGGTGCTCTATCACGTCATGGTGGGGCCCGCGGTGCTGACCTTCGTCAAGGAACTTGGCGAGTTCTTCGGGCCGAGCCGCCCGGAGATGTTCGGCTTCATCGACAGCCTCGAGGCGGTGGACATCGCGAGCCCCGGTCTCGAGTTCCTGGAAGGCACCTATTTCTGGGAAGGCAACCCGCGCTACGCCCAGCCTGACCAGTCGCCCTACGACAGGTTCTTCCGCGAGCGCGTCGGGGTGGACGAGAACGGCGCCTCGGTGACCGACCCGCGCGATGTCTCGACCTATTCGCACATGTTCGGCTGCTGGGAGACGCTGTTTGTCATCAAGCAGGCGATGGAGGCTTGCGGCTATCGCGGCCCGCAGGATCGCCCCGCGCTCATCGAGGCGACCGAGGCGATCACCGAGATGCCCCATTCCAACGAGCACCCGCAGGGGCCGAAGATATTCAACGGCAGGACCCATCAGGTCTTCGGCGTGCAATACATCAGCCGCGTCGAGGACAGGCGGCTGAACGTCAAGCACGTCGCCCCGATCGAGGATGGGCTCTATCCCGACGAGGTCGATTACACGACCCAGCCGCTGTGAGGGGAACGCGCCGCCCCACATGGGGCGGCGCGTGCCTTCGGCGAGGGTATTTGCCCCAAGGTGATGAACAGACCCGGCAGCCCCCGGAGACCCCGGGCTGCGGCGCGCCGTTCCCGGGCGCGATGGTGCCGGTAACGGTGCCGGCGCCGTGGCCTGACGTCAGCCGCCGGTGTGGCTCATGTGCCGGCTCACCTGGCCGCGCACCCTCTGGCGCGAATAGTCGAAGTCATGCCCCTTGGGCTTGCGCATGATCGCGCGCCGGATTGCCGCTTCGAGAGCGGAATCGTCATCGGGGTGGTCACGCAGGGGCTTGCGCAGGTCGGCGCGATCCTCCTGGCCGAGGCACATGTAGAGCTCGCCGGTGCAGGTCATGCGCACGCGGTTGCAGCTCTCGCAGAAATTGTGCGTGAGCGGGGTGATGAAGCCGATCTTCTGGCCGGTCTCCTCCACCCGCACATAGCGCGCGGGCCCGCCGGTGCTCTCTGCCAGATCGGTGAGGCGGTAGCGCTCCTCAAGCCGCGCGCGCAGGTCGGTGAGCGCCCAGTACTGGCCGATTCGCTCCTGCTCCTCCATCTCGCCCATGGGCATCACCTCGATGAAGGTGAGATCCATGCCGCGGCTGGCGCACCATTCGGTAAGGGTGAAGAGCTCGTCCTCGTTGAAGCCCTTCAGCGCCACGGTGTTGATCTTGATCTTCAGCCCCGCCTCCTGGGCTGCGTCGATCCCTTCAAGCACCTGGTTGAGGCGGCCCCAGCGGGTGACGCGGGCGAACTTCTCGGCATCGAGCGTATCGAGCGAGACATTCACCCGCCGCACGCCCGCAGAGGCAAGCTCGCCCGCGAAACGCTTCAGCTGCGAGCCGTTGGTGGTGAGTGTCAGCTCGTCGAGCGCGCCCGAGGCAAGGTGGCGCGACATGGCATGGAAGAAGGTCATGATGCCCTTGCGCACCAGCGGCTCGCCGCCGGTGACGCGCAGCTTCCTGACCCCGAGCCGGATGAAGGCCGAGCACATGCGGTCAAGCTCCTCGAGCGTGAGAAGCTCGCGCTTGGGCAGGAAGGTCATGTTCTCGGCCATGCAGTAGACGCAGCGGAAATCGCAGCGGTCCGTGACCGAGACGCGCAGGTAGCTGATGGGCCGGTTGAACGGGTCGATGAGCGGTGCTTCCATGCGCCGGAGCATAGGAGCGCCGGGGACGCTCGGCAAGCGCATCGCCCGTTGCAGCAACGGCCGTTGCGTCCTAGGCTCGGGCCATGATGAGGCGTGCTGCTTTTCTGTTTGCCCTGGCGCTTGTCCCCTCCGGCTGCGGGTTGCAGGACATGCGGTTTCTCGACCGTTTCAACCGTGGCGCGGCCGACGAGACACAGGCTTCGGGGGAGACGGGGACGGAAGCGGAAGCGGGGGCGCCGCTCTCGGCGCTGAGCACGGCGCCGCCACCTCCCGCCGGTGCCGCCACGGCCGAGGCGTTCGACACCACCCTGCCGGAGGAACGCGAGGCGGCGGTGCGAGCGGCGCAGGAGATGAGCGGCGAGCGGCTTCTGGGCGAAACCGTCACCTCACTGGGCGATCCCACGATCCCGGGTTTCTGGATGGAGACGCCGCTTGTGAGCGAAGCCAGGCAGGGCAGGGTGGAAAATCCCCTCACCGGCAAGAGCGTCACGGTGGAGCTGAGGCCTTCGGGTGGGGCGCCCGGCTCGGGAAGCCGGCTGTCGCTGGCCGCCTTCCGCCTTCTCGGCGCCGATCTCAGAAGCCTCGTCACCCTCAAGGTCTATGCGCTCTGAGCCCATGCAGCGCCGCCTTCTCGACGCCTGGTCCGACATCCGCAACATGCAGGCGGGATTCCGCTGGCAGATCCCCGACCGGCTCAACATCGCGCATGTCTGTTGCGAGGCCTGGGCGGCAGCCGCGCCCGAGCGCACGGCGATCGTCCATGTCAGTGAAGACGGCCGCCGCGAGCTGTGGAGCTACGGGCGGCTGAAGGCGGTCTCCGATGCGCTGGCGCTCTCGCTTGCCGCACGCGGGGTGGGCCGGGGCGACCGGGTGGCGGTGCTGCTTGCACAATGCCCCGAGGTGTTGGCCGCACACATGGCGATCCACAAGCTCGGCGGGGTGGTGCTGCCGCTCTTCACCCTCTTCGGGCCCGAGGCGCTGGCCTTCCGTCTGGCTGATTCGGCCGCCCGCGCCGCCATCACCGACGCCGCGGGGGTGGAGAAGCTGATGGCGCTGCGCCCCGAGCTGCCCGAGCTTGCCGAGATCTACTCGATCGACCCCGCGCCCGCACCCATCCGCCACCTTGCCGATGAAATCGCCGCCGCCCATGGCGCCCCGCCGCCCGCGGACACCGCGGCCGAAGACCCGGCGGTGCTCATCTACACCTCCGGCACCACCGGCCCGCCGAAGGGCGCGCTGCATGCGCATCGCTTCATGATCGGCCACTGGCCCTCGATCGAGACGACCCACCCGCGCTTCGCCTCTCCCGGCGATGTCGGCTGGACGCCCGCCGACTGGGCCTGGGTCGGCGGGCTGATGGACATGGCCATTCCCTGCCTTGCCTATGGCGTGCCGCTCGTCGCGCACCGGATGCGCAAGTTCGACCCCGAGGCCGCCTTCGCGCTGATCGCGCGGGAGGGCATCAACCGGCTGTTCCTGCCGCCCACGGCGCTCAAGCTCATGCGCCAGGCGCCCGCGCAACAGCGGCTCTCGGTGCGCTCGATCACCTCGGGTGGCGAGAGCCTCGGCGCGGCGCTCTCGGAATGGGCTGAAGGCACGCTCGGCGCGCCCGTCAACGAGATCTACGGCCAGACCGAGTGCAACCTCGTCATCGGCTCCTGCCACGGGCTGATGGAGGTGCGCGAGGGCTCGATGGGCCTTGCCACCCCCGGCCACGAGGTCGCGGTCATCGACCCGGAGGGACGCGCGCTGCCGCCGGGCGAGATCGGCGAGATCGCCGTGCGCGCGCCCGATCCGGTTATGTTCCTTGGCTACTGGAACAAGCCGGAGAAGACGGCAGAAAAGTTCACCGGCAGCTGGATGCGCACCGGCGATCTCGCCCGGCGCGACGAAGACGGCTATTTCTGGTTCGTCTCGCGCGACGATGACGTCATCACCTCGGCCGGATACCGCATCGGCCCGAGCGAGATCGAGAACTGCCTCACCGGCCACGCCGATGTGGTCAATGCCGCGGTCATCGGGGTGCCCGACCCCGTCCGCACCGAAATCGTCAAGGCCTATGTCGTCCTTCGCCCTGGCGCCGCCTGGTCGGAGGCGCTTGCCGAAGAGCTGAAAGCACGGGTGCGCGCGCGCATCAGCCCCCACGTTGCGCCGCGCCTGATCGAACCCATCGACAGCCTGCCGATGACCGCGACCGGCAAGGTGATGCGCCGCGCGCTGCGCGAGAGAGCCACCTGAGCCGTCTTCGATCCTGCTTCCGGGCGTGCGTCGGTGCGCCCCCCTGCGCGGTCTACCGGTGACCTCAGCCAAGCCGCCGCGCCGCCTCGCGCCGGGCGAACGGCCGCATCCGCGCGCCATGCGCGTCAAGAAACCGGCGCACCCGCGCCGCGTCGCGCCGGGAGAGATCGCGCAGCCAGGAGGCCACCACCTTGTGAATGAACCAGTCCCGGTCATCGAGCAGCGCCGCGGCCCAGCCAAGCACGCGCTCGCGCACCGCGAGGTCGCGCGCCTTGGGGTGATTCATCCGCGCCCAGGGCAGCGTCATCACCAGCGCCGCGCGCCGGCTCCACATGTGCGCCCGATGCGTCCAGCCCTCGACCTCGTCGATGCGCGCAGGGTCGGCCACAAGGCGCTTCTGGCCGGCGATGCAGGCATGGTCGGCAATGGCCCAGGCGTCGAAGCTCTCCACCCACGAGGCGATCAGCGCCCAGGCGCCGTCGTCGGGGCGCATCCGCGCCTGGGTCAGAAGCCTTGCCGCGAGAATGCGCGCCTCGTGAATGTCCGTCTCCCACAGCGCCCGGGCAAGCGCGACGCGCTCGGGCGCGGGCAGGGTGCGGCGCAGGGGGCGCGCCAGCGCCTCGATGGCGGGATTCGCAACGCCAAGATAGCGCCGCGGCGCCTTGTGATAGGCCGCCATCGCCGCCGCCCGGTCGGGCTGGCCCAGATCCTTCAGCGCCGCAAGGAGCGCGGCGGCATCGGCCGGCGGGTCTCCAGCAGTGTCACTCAACGGTCACCGATTTCGCCAGATTGCGCGGCTGGTCCACATCGGTGCCCTTGGCCACGGCGGTGTGGTAGGCCAGAAGCTGCACCGGCACCGCATAGAGGATCGGCGCAAGGAGCGGCTCGACGGCCGGCATGGCAAGCTGCGCCCAGCTTCCCTCGGCGGCCTCGTCGATGCCGCGCTGGTCGCTGACGAGCAGCACCTGGCCGTGCCGTGCCATCACCTCCTGCATGTTGGAGACGGTCTTCGGAAACAGCCCGTCGCGCGGGGCGAGCACCACCACCGGCACCGACTTGTCGATCAGCGCGATGGGGCCGTGCTTGAGTTCTCCCGCCGCGTAACCTTCGGCGTGGATGTAGCTGATTTCCTTGAGTTTCAGCGCACCTTCCAGCGCGATCGGATAGATCGCGCCGCGCCCCAGATAGAGCACGTCGCGCGCCTCCGCGAGCCGCTCGGCGAGCGCGGCGATGCGCCCGTCGAGATCGAGCGCGCGCGCCACCAGCCCCGGCAGGCTGGCAAGCGCCCGGAGATGCCCGGCAAGCTCGCCCTCGTCGATCCTGCCCCGGTCGAGCGCGGCCTGAAGCGCAAGGCAGGCCAGCACCGCGAGCTGGCAGGTGAAGGCCTTGGTCGAGGCGACGCCGATCTCGGGCCCGGCGAGGATCGGCAGGGCAAGGTCGGATTCGCGGGCGATCGAGCTTTCGGGCACATTGACCACCGAAAGGATGTGCTCGGCCCGTCCCTGGCAGAAGCGCAGCGCGGCCAGCGTGTCGGCGGTCTCGCCGGACTGGCTGACGAAGAGCGCCGCGGTGCCGGCGGTGATCGGCGGCTCGCGGTAGCGGAACTCCGAGGCGATATCGACGTCCACGGGCAGGCCGGCGAGCTGCTCGAACCAGTATTTCGCCACCATGCAGGCATAGAAGGCGGTGCCGCAGGCAACGAGGCTCAGCCGGTCGACGCGGGCGAAATCGGGCGTGGCCTCGGGCAGGGCAAGGCCGCGGCCGTCTTCGGTGAGATAGTGACGGATGACATTGCCAAGCACGGTCGGCTGCTCGGCGATCTCCTTCATCATGAAATGGCGGTAGCCGCCCTTCTCGACCCGCGCCGCGTCGATCTCCACCACCCGCACGGGGCGGTTCGCCCGCCGTCCCTCGGCATCGTAGATTTCCACCGAATGGCGGGTCAGCACCGCCCAGTCGCCCTCCTCCAGATAGGTCAGCTCGCGGGTCAGGGGCCCAAGGGCGATGGCGTCCGAACCCACGAACACCTCGCCATCCCCATGCCCGATGGCGAGCGGCGAGCCGCGGCGGGCGACGATCATCAGATCAGGCTCGCCCTCGAAGAGGAAGGCGAGCGCAAAGGCGCCCTCAAGGCGCGCGATGGTCTGCTCGGCGGCGTCGCGGGGGGCGAGGCCTTGGTCGAGGAAGCTCTCGCACAGCACCGCCACCGTCTCGGTGTCGGTCTCGGTGCCGAAGGCATAGCCCTTCGCCTCGAGCGCGGCGCGCAGCTCCTTGAAATTCTCGATGATGCCGTTGTGCACCACCGCCACGCGCCCGGCCTGGTGGGGATGCGCGTTGGTCTCGGTGGCAGCGCCATGGGTGGCCCAGCGGGTGTGGCCGATGCCCGAGGTGCCGGTCAGCGGCTCGTGCACGAGCCGGTCGGAGAGATTGACGAGCTTGCCCACCGCGCGCCGCCGGTCGAGCCGGCCGGAGGCATCGACCGTGGCGATGCCGGCGCTGTCATAGCCGCGGTATTCGAGCCGCTTGAGCGCCTCGACGATGATCGGCGCCGCCTCGTGCCGGCCCAGAACCCCGACGATCCCGCACATCCCTCACCCCTCCTGTTCCGCCTTGCGCGCCTTGATCTGCCGCAGCCGCGCCATCAGTCGGCGCGCAAGCCCCGGCTTGACCTCTTGCCGCGCCCTCGCGATGGCAAGCGCGCCCTCGGGCACGTCCTCGGTGATCACCGATCCCGAGGCGGTCATCGCCTCCGCGCCCACCTTGACCGGCGCGACCAGCATGGTGTCCGAGCCGATGAAGGCGCGCGCGCCGATCTCGGTGCGGTGCTTCATCACCCCGTCATAGTTGCAGGTGATCGTGCCCGCGCCGATGTTCGCCGCCTCGCCCACCGCCGCATCGCCGATGTAGCTGAGATGGTTGACCTTGGCGCCGGGGCCGATCTCGGCCGCCTTGACCTCGACGAAATTGCCCACCTTCGCGCCTTCCCCGATCTCGGCGCCGGGCCGCAGCCGGGCGAAGGGGCCGATCACCGCCCCGTCGCTCACATGGCAGCCCTCCAGATGGCTGAAGGCGCGGATCTGCGCGCCCGTCTCCACCGTCACGCCGGGGCCGAAGACGACGTTGGGTTCGACCACCACGTCGCGCCCGATCACCGTGTCGAAGGAGAAGAACACCGTCTCGGGGGCGACGAGCGTGACGCCGTCCTCCAACGCCTCGGCGCGGCGGCGGCGCTGAAACACCGCCTCGGCGCGGGCAAGCTCGGCGCGGGAATTGACGCCGAGCGTCTCCTCCTCGTCGCAGCGCACGACGGTTGCGGTGAGCCCGCGCGCCCGCGCGATGGCCACGATGTCGGTGAGGTAGTATTCGCCGGCGGCGTTGTCGTTGCCCACCTCCTCGATGAGCGAGAACAGCGTCGGCGCATCGGCCATCACCACGCCAGAGTTGCACAGGGTGATCCGAAGCTCCTCGGGCGAGGCATCCTTGGCCTCGACGATGCGCTCGAGCGCGTCGCCCTCCACCACCAGCCGGCCGTAGCGGCCCGGCTCGGCGGCCTCGAAGCCCAGCACCACCAGATCGGCGCGCCCGCGCGCCGCGCGCATCGCCTCGAGCGTCTCGGGACGCACGAGCGGCGTGTCGCCGTAGAGCACCAGCGCGTCGCCCGCGAAACCCTCGAGAAGCGGCCGCGCCTGGGCCACCGCATGCGCGGTGCCGAGCTGCTGTTCCTGAACGGCCACCTCGATTGCGGGGTCGATCTCCTGCGCAAGCGCTCTCACCGCCTCCGCGCCGTGCCCGGCCACCACCACCACGCGGGCGGGCTCGAGCGCCCGGCCCGCGGCCAGCGCATGGGCGAGGAGCGGCGCTCCGGCAAGCTCGTGCAGAACCTTGGGTTTTTCGGATTTCATCCGCGTGCCGAGGCCGGCGGCCAGCACGATCAGCGAAAGCGCCATGGGCAATACCATCGTCAATTCCGCCTCAGGGTATTGCCCATCGCCCGGCACTCTGCAAGGGGAGGGGAGCGGGCGGCATCTTCCCGCCGACAGGAGGCGCGATGCGGACGGTGATCTTCGATCTTGACGGCACGCTTGCCGATACAAGCGGCGATCTCATCGCCGCGGCCAACGCCCGCTTCGAGGCGCTGGGGCTTGGCCGGCCGCTCGACCCGGTGGCCGATGCCGCCACCGCCTTCCGGGGTGGGCGGGCGATGCTGCGGCTCGGTTTTCAGCGCGTCCTCGGCCGGGTGGACGAGGCAAGGGTCGATGCCGAATACGCGCCCTTCCTTGCCGCCTATGCCGAAGCGCTCGACACCCACAGTCGCCTCTACCCCGGCGCGGCGGCTGCGCTCGAGGCGCTCGCGGGCGAGGGCTGCCGTCTGGGCGTGTGCACCAACAAGCCCGAGGCGCTGGCCGAGGAGCTTCTTTGCCGCCTCGGCGTGCGGGGCCTCTTCGCTTCGCTCATCGGCGCGGACACGCTCGAGGTGCGCAAGCCCCACCCCCGGCCGCTGCTCGAGGCGATTGCGCGGGCCGGCGGCGAGCGGGCGCGGGCGGTGCTCATCGGCGATACGGAGACCGACCGCGCCACCGCCGCGGCGGCGGGCGTTCCGGCCGTGCTCGTCACATTCGGTCCCGAAGGCGAGGCGGTGAAGGCGCTGGCCCCCGAGGCGCTCCTGCGCTCATACGGCGAGCTTCCCGCGGTGGTCGCGCGCCTCATCGGCCCTGCCGCCACTTCGGAGCGGGACGCGCAAATTGGTTCGGATATCTGACCGATTTCTTGCGGCTGGCCGAAAACGGGGCTAGTTTGCCCGCCGGTCCGGGGCGGCGTGTCCGAACCGCGGCCGCAACGAGGATATCTCGGCAAGACATTCAGTGAGGGACGGCGATGAGCGCGCGCGTTGAGAAATTCGGTCTGCAGGTGGATGCGGGGCTTGCCGCGTTCCTGGAGGAGGAGGCGCTGCCGGGCACCGGCGTGACGGCGGAGGCGTTCTGGAAGGGGCTTTCCGAGCTTGCCCATGAGTTCGGCCCGAGAAATCGCGCCCTTCTCGAGACGCGCGAGAAGCTGCAGGCGGCGATCGATGCCTGGCATGTGGAGCGCCGCGGCCAGCCGCATGACCCCGAGGCCTACGTGGCGTTCTTGCGCGAGATCGGCTATCTGGTGGAGGAGGGTCCCGATTTCGAGATCGACACCGACCGCATCGACCCGGAGATCGCCGAAATCCCAGGCCCCCAGCTTGTGGTGCCGATCACCAACGCCCGCTACGCGCTCAATGCCGCGAACGCGCGCTGGGGCTCACTCTATGACGCGCTCTACGGCACCGATGCTCTGGGCGATGCGCCCAAGCCCGGCCCCTACGACCCCGAGCGCGGCGCGCGGGTCATCGCCTGGGGCCGCGCCTTCCTCGACGAGGCGGTGCCGCTCGCCGAGGGCAGCCACGCCGACGTGGAGGCCTACCGGGTCGAGAACGGCCGGCTCGTGCCGGCCCTGCGCGATCCGGCCAAGTTGGCAGGCTACACCGGCGATCCGGCGAATCCGTCTTCGGTGCTTCTGAAGAACAATCACCTGCATATCGAGATCGTCATCGACCCCGACCACCCCGTCGGGCGCACCGACAAGGCAGGCGTGGCCGACATCCGCCTCGAGGCGGCCGTCTCGGCGATCATGGACTGCGAGGACTCGGTCGCCGCGGTCGATGCCGAGGACAAGACGCTGTGCTACCGCAACTGGCTTGGGCTGATGAAGGGCGACCTGACCGCCTCCTTCGAGAAGGGCGGCAGGACCATGACCCGCGCCATGGCGCCCGACCGCGCATTCACCGCGCCCGATGGCACGCCCTTCACGCTCAAGGGCCGCTCGCTGATGCTGGTGCGCAACGTCGGGCACCTGATGACCAACCCGGCCATCCTCACCCGTGACGGCGAGGAGATCTTCGAGGGGCTGATGGACGCGATGTTCACCACCCTCATCGCGATCCACGACCTCAAGGGCAACGGCGCGTTCCGGAACTCGGCCGCGGGCTCGATCTACGTGGTCAAGCCCAAGATGCACGGGCCTGCCGAGGTGGCCTTTGCCGACGAGGTCTTCTCCCACGTGGAGCGCGCGCTCGGGCTTGAGCCCTACACGGTGAAGCTCGGCATCATGGATGAGGAGCGGCGCACCTCCGCCAACCTCAAGGAATGCATCCGCGCCGCGAAGCACCGCGTGGCCTTCATCAACACCGGCTTCCTCGACCGCACCGGCGACGAGATCCACACCTCGATGGAAGCGGGGCCGATGATCCCCAAGGGCGAGATGAAGCACGCCACCTGGCTCAAGGCCTATGAGGATCGCAACGTCGACATCGGGCTTGCCTGCGGGCTCGCGGGCCGGGCGCAGATCGGCAAGGGCATGTGGGCCGCGCCCGACCTCATGGCGGCGATGCTGAAGGAAAAGATCGCCCACCCGCAGGCCGGAGCCAACTGCGCCTGGGTGCCTTCACCGACGGCGGCGACGCTGCATGCGACGCACTACCACAAGGTCGATGTCTTCGCCCGTCAGCGCGAGATCGCCGCGGGCGGCCCGCGCGCGAGCCTGCGCGCGCTTCTGACCATCCCGGTGATGGAGGGGCGCAACCTCGGCGAGGACGAGGTGATGCGCGAGATCGACAACAACGCGCAGGGCATTCTCGGCTATGTGGTGCGCTGGATCGATCAGGGCATCGGCTGTTCGAAGGTGCCCGACATCAACGACATCGGGCTGATGGAAGACCGCGCCACCTGCCGCATCTCGAGCCAGGCCATCGCCAACTGGCTGCACCACGGGCTTGTGGAACGCGAGAAGGTGATGGAGGCGATGAAGCGCATGGCGCAGGTGGTGGACCGGCAGAACGCGGGCGATCCGAACTACACGCCGATGGCGCCGTCCTACGATGGTGAAGCCTTCAAGGCCGCCTGCGCGCTGGTCTTCGAGGGGCGGGTGCAGCCCTCGGGCTACACCGAGCCGATCCTCCACCGCTACCGGCTCATGCGCAAGGCGCGCGGCTGAGGCGCGCGGCATGAAACAGGCAAGCGGCCCGTGCCATTCGGCGCGGGCCGTCCTGCTTCAGCAGGCCCCGCATCCGGCAGTGAGTCCGGCGGACCCGCTCCCCAGACAAGGTTCTTGCATCGACGTCAGCCCGTTCGCCGAACGGCGGCGGACGAGAAGGACATGAACCGCGCCGGGTTGGCCTGAGGGCGGCACCGCGCCTTGTGCCGCGGCGGGGCGGCGCCGGTCAGGCGAGGCCGCGCTCGCGGTCTGTCGCCACGGGCACGTGGCGCAGCCAGTCCGCATAGTCCCCGGTCGTGGCGCGGCGATGCAGCTCGCGCAGCGCGCACAGAGGGTCGTCGGGATGGAAATCGATGCGCAGGGTAAGCGGCGGCCGGTTCCGGCTCAGGACGAGGAGCGCCGCAGATTGCAACCCGCGATGGTCGCCACCCGCTTCCGCGGCCGCCTCGAGCGCCGCGAGCAGCCGCTCGTCGAGCGGGCCTGCGGTGGCGCGGAACCCGTCCACCAGCGCGGCCAGAACGCCCTCGTCGCTCAGCATGTTGCCGGCGGCAACGCCTCCGTCAAACAGCACGTGCCCCTTGGCATCGCCGTTTCGCGCGCCGGTGAAGGCGGCGCCTTCTCCTCCTTCGGAGAGCGCCGAGAGCTGCCGCCATTCGCGGCCGCGATCGCTGCCGACGACCCTGTCGAGTGCCGCCTGCGCAGACATGCCCTCGCGCAGCAGCGTCAACACATCCTCGCCCCAGAACGTGGATGGCGCCGCGCCCTGGCTGGCGGACATGCCCGCCCCCAGAGCGCCCCTCAGCACCCAGCCGCCCACGCACAGGCTTCCCGTGGCCGCCGCACCGCCGATGGCTCCCGTCTGCGCGTCGCGGGCGAGAATGGAAAAGGTCATCGCACACCTCCGTGCGCGAAGAATTATCATGATAAATTGACCGGCGCAATTTATCATGATAATTTGCACGCATCATGGATGGGCAGCGTCCGCGACCAGGCGCCCATGCCGAAAGATGCCAGACAGGGAGACCGTGACCGATGACCTTTCGCCATCCGACTCGCCGGGGCTTTCTCGCCTCGACCATGAGCAGCCTGGCCGCCCTTGCCGCGGCCGGGGCCATGCCGCGCCGGGCTCGTGCCGCCACGCCGCCGGGGGTTCTGGTGGTGGGGCAGATCGCCGAGCCAAAGGCGCTCGACCCTGCGGCGGTCACGGCGGTCAACGACTTCCGCATTCTCGTGAACCTCTACGAGGGCCTGACCCGCTACAAGCCGGGCACGCTCGAGGTGGCGCCTGGGCTGGCCACCGACTGGACGATCAGCGACGACGGCACGGTCTACACCTTCACCCTGCGCGAGGGCGTGCGCTTTCATGACGGTACGCCCTTCGACGCCGAGGCGGTGAAGTTCAACTTCGATCGCATGCTCGACGAGAGCCATCCCTACCACGACACCGGCCCGTTTCCGCTGGCGTTCTTCTTCGGATCGGTTGCCAAGACCGAGGCGCTCGATCCGCGCACGGTGCGATTCACGCTGAACGAGCCCTACGCGCCCTTCCTGTCGAACCTCGCCTATCCCACGGGGCTCATCGTCTCGCCCGAGGCGGTGAAGCGGCACGGCAAGGAGTTCGGCCGCAACCCGGTGGGCACCGGACCCTTCCGCTTCGTCGAGTGGCGCTCC
Source organism: Meinhardsimonia xiamenensis (assembly GCF_900102905.1). Classification (GTDB taxonomy): domain Bacteria; phylum Pseudomonadota; class Alphaproteobacteria; order Rhodobacterales; family Rhodobacteraceae; genus Meinhardsimonia; species Meinhardsimonia xiamenensis. Next base: position 120,557 of record NZ_FNFV01000005.1, read on the forward strand.
AACGAGGCGGTGGTGATCGAGCGCAACCCCGATTACTGGGGCGAGAAGGCCGGCACCGAGGCGGTGATCTTCCGCCCGATCACCGACGCGAACACCCGCGTTGCCGAGATGCTGGCCGGCGGCATCGACCTGATGGTGGAGGTGCCGCCCACCTCACTGGCGCAGTTCCGCGGCGGAGGCTTCTCGATCGTCGAGCAGGCCGGCCCGCACCTGTGGTTCCTGATCCTCAACTGCAAGGAGGGCCCCTTCGCCGACAAGCGGGTGCGCCAGGCGGCCAATTACGCCATCAACAAGGAAGCGATCGTGAACGACGTGCTCGAGGGCACGGCCACGGTGGCCGCCGGACCCATTCCGCCGGCCTTCAACTGGGCCTACAACGACGCGCTCGAGCCCTATCCCTACGACCCCGACAAGGCCCGCGCGCTGATCGAAGAAGCCGGCGCGGCCGGCGCGAAGCTCGTCTTCTACGTCACCGAGGGCGGTTCGGGCATGCTCGATCCGGTGCCGATGGGCACCGCCATTCAGGCCGATCTCGAGGCGGTCGGCTTTGATGTCGAGATCAAGACCTTCGAATGGAACACCTTCCTCGGACAGGTGAACCCCGGCCTCGAGGGCAAGGCCGACATGGCCGAAATGGCCTGGATGACCAACGATCCCGACACGCTTCCCTACCTGGCCTTGCGCACCGAGGCCTGGCCCGACAAGGGCGGCTTCAACTCGGGCTACTACTCGAACCCGAAGGTGGACGAGCTGCTGGAGAAGGCGCGCACCTCCACCGATCAGGCCGAGCGCGCGCGCCTCTACAAGGAGATGCAGGTCATCGTGCATGATGATGCGCCCTGGGTCTTCGTCGCCAACTGGAAGCAGAACGCCGTCACCAGCGACCGGGTGAAGAACTTCCGGCTCGAGCCGTCCTTCCTTCTGCACCTTGCATCGGTGGTGAAGGAGTGACAGCGACGCAGTGACGCGACCGCCGCCGGCCCGCGCGGTCGGAGGCGGTCGCTCGCGACGGGCTTGCGGGGCATCGGAACTTGGGCGGCTACATTCTCAGACGGTTGATCTCGGCGGTGCCGGTGCTGCTCGGCATCACGGTGATCGTCTTTCTCATCATGTCGCTCATTCCGGGCGACCCGGCCACGGCGATTCTCGGCGCCTATGCCACGCCCGAGAACGTCGAGAAGCTCAACCGCGACCTCGGCCTCGATCGGCCGATGGTGGAGCGCTACTTCATCTGGCTCGGCAACATGCTACAGGGCGATTTCGGTCGCTCCTTCTCGCTCAACCGCCCGGTCATCGACGAGGTGGCGGAGCGCTTCTCGGCCACGCTGGTGCTTGCCGGGACGAGCTTCGTGCTCTGCGCGCTCTTCGGCATCGCCGCGGGCGTCGTGTCGGCCGTGCGGCAATACGGGCTTGCCGACAGGCTGATCACCTTCGCCGTGCTGATCGGCATCTCGGTGCCCTCCTTCTTCCTCGGCATGATCATGATCCTCTTCTTCGCCGTGCGGCTGCGCTGGTTTCCGGTAAGCGGCATGTATGCCATCTACGGCGGCGGCGACCTTGCGGACCTCCTGCACCATCTGGTGATGCCGGCCGTTGCGCTCGCGGCGGTGGCCGCGGGGGTGGTGGCGCGGCTGTCGCGCTCGGCCATGCTCGAGGTCCTCAGGCAGGACTACATCCGCACCGCCCGCGCCAAGGGGCTGCGCGAGCGGCGGGTCATATTCGGCCACGCGCTGCGCAGCGCGATGGTCTCGATCATCCCGGTGCTCGGGCTTCAGGCCGGTTTCGTGCTCTCGGGCGCGGTCTACATCGAGACCGTCTTCCAGTGGCCGGGCGTGGGGCGCATGCTGGTGGATGCGATCCTCAAGCGCGACCTGATGCTCGTTCAGGGCGGCGTGGTGTTCGTTGCCGCGGCCTATGTGCTGTTCAACATCGCCGTAGATGTCGCCCAGGCGCTGCTCGACCCGCGGATCAAGACATGACCGCCTTCCTTCAGCGTCTGGCCCGCAACCGTCTTGCCGCCGCCGGGGGCGCGATGCTGGCGCTCATCGTGCTGGTGGCGCTCGCCGTGCCGCTCCTGCCGCTGCAGGATCCGAACGCCACCGCCACCGCCGAGCGCTTCGCCCGCCCCCTCTCCGAGGGCCATCTTCTGGGCACCGACCATCTGGGGCGCGATCTGCTTTCCCGCCTCGCCCATGGCACCCGGCTGTCGCTGGCGATGGGGTTTGCCGCAGCGCTCATCGCCGCCGTGCTCGGCTCGGTTCTCGGTATCGTCGCGGGCTTTCTCGGCGGGCGGGTGGACAATGTCATCATGCGCGGCGTCGACATGCTGATGGGGTTTCCCTACGTGCTCCTGGCGCTGGCGATCGTCGCGGCGCTGGGGCCGGGGCTCGTCAACGCGCTGATCGCGGTGGCCGCCGTCAACGTGCCCTTCTTCGCCCGCAACATCCGTGGCGTGACGGTCGCGCTCGCGGGGCGCGAGTTCGTCGATGCCGCGCGGCTGTCGGGCATGGGCAACCTGCGCATCATGGCGGTGGAGATCCTGCCCAACGTGCTGCCGGTGATCGTCATCGCCCTGACCACGACGACCGGCTGGATGATTCTCGAGACGGCCGGGCTCAGCTTTCTCGGCCTCGGCAGCCAGCCGCCGCAGGCCGACCTCGGCTCGATGCTGGGAGAGGCGCGCGCCGCGCTCATCTCGCACCCCCATGTCGCGGTGGTGCCGGGGGTGATGATCTTTCTCGTGGTCATGTCGATCAATCTTTTCGGCGACGGCGTGCGCGACGCGCTCGACCCGCGGCTTGGGGCCGGGGCGCTGACCCGCCCGCTGCCGGCCACCGTGGTGGACCGGCCTGCGCCGCCCCCGCTGCGGGAGCCCGACCCGCCCGCGCTGCTCGCGATCGACGATCTCAGGACCGAGTTTCGCCTCGGCCGGCGCGTGCTGCCGGCCGTGGACGGGGTCAGCCTGTCGCTCGGGCGGGGCGAGGCGGTGGGGCTCGTGGGCGAGTCGGGCTCGGGCAAGTCGGTGACGGCGCTTTCGGTGATGCGCCTCGTGGCGTCGCCGCCCGGGGTCATTGCCGGCGGGGCGGTGCGGCTCGACGGCGAAGAAGTGATCGGCGCGCCGTTCGAGGTGCTGCGTGCCCTGCGTGGGCGGCGCGTGGCCTATGTGTTCCAGGATCCGCAGGCCACGCTGCACCCGCTCTACCGCATCGGCGACCAGCTGGCCGAGGCGATCCGCGCCCACCAGCCGATGGGGGCGCGGGCGGCGCGCGTACGGGCGCTGGAGCTGCTGCGCGATGTGCGCATGCCCCGCCCCGAGGACCGGATCGACGACTACCCGCACCAGCTGTCGGGCGGGCAGCGGCAGCGCGTCGGCATTGCCATGGCGCTTGCCAACAACCCTGACGTCATCATCGCCGACGAGCCGACGACGGCGCTGGATGTCACGGTTCAGGCGCAGATCCTTGCGCTGCTCGAGCGTCTGCGGCGCGAGCGCGGCCTTTCCATCCTGTTCATCACCCATGACTTCGGTGTGGTCGCCCAGCTCTGCGAGCGGCTCGCCGTGATGTACGCCGGGCGCATCGTCGAGGAGGGACCGACGGCCGAGGTTCTTGCCGCGCCGGCCCACCCCTATACCCGCCGGCTGATCGCCTGCGTGCCCGAGCCCGGTGCCGGGCGCCGGCGGCTCGAGGCCATCCCGGGCCTGCCGCCGCGGCTCGACGCGCTGCCGCCCGGTTGCGCCTTCGCCCCCCGCTGCCACCGTGCCCGGCCCGACTGCGGCGCGGGCGACATTCCCCTGCGCCGCGCGGGCGCGCGCGCGGTGCGCTGCCTCCATCCCGAGACGACGCCATGACGAGCATCCCGGCACTGAAGGTCGAGGACCTGCGCAAGACCTTCGGGGACCGCGCCCCGCTTCTGGGCCGCGCGCGGGCCGGGGTGCAGGCGGTGCGCGGCGTCTCCTTCGCGGTGGCACCGGGGGAGACGCTTGCCATCGTCGGTGAATCGGGGTCGGGCAAGTCGACGCTGGCGCGCATGCTGGTGGGCCTTCTGCCGCCCACCGCGGGGCGCATCGAGATCGAGGGCAGGGCGCTCGATACCGCCGACCCCGCCCGCTTCGGGCGGCTCATCCAGTATGTGTTTCAGGATCCCGCCGGCAGCCTCAACCCCCGCCGCAGCGTGCGCCGCATTCTCGAGACCCCGCTGAAACTCCTGCACCGGATGCCGCGGGCGGCACGCGAGAAGCGGCTTGCCGAGCTTCTCGCCGCCGTCAGCCTGCCGGCCGACGCGCTCGACCGCTACCCGCACGAATTCTCCGGCGGGCAGGCGCAGCGCATCGGCATCGCCCGGGCGCTGGCCGCCGATCCGCGCATCCTGGTGCTCGACGAGCCGGTGTCGGCGCTCGATGTCTCGGTGCAGGCGCAGGTGCTGAACCTGCTTGCCGACCTGCAGCGGCGCATGGGCCTGACCTATCTGTTCATCACCCATGACCTCGCCGTGGCCGAGGCGGTCTCCGACCGCGTCATGGTGCTCTACTTTGGCGCCGTGGCCGAACTGGGGCCGGCGCGCGAGGTCTTTGCAAGCCCGGCCCATCCCTATACGAAGCTTCTGGCCGACAGCGCGCCGGTTGTCGGCCGGGCGCTGCGGGCGCCCGAGGCGGCGGAAGCCGAGCTGCCCGACCCGCGCCATCCTCCCGCGGGCTGCGCCTTTGCCGGCAGGTGCCCGCGCGCCGACGCCCTGTGCCGCGCGCAGGAACCGCCACTGGAAGAGATCGGAGATGACCGACTTGCCGCCTGCCACCACCCGCTCCGCGAATGAGCCGAGGACAAGCCGGCCCTTCCGCGTTGCCGAGGCGATCAAGGGCTGGGTCGTCGAACAGGGGCTGAAGCCCGGCGACCGGCTGCCGCCGGAGGCGGAGCTGATCGAGCGCTTCGGCGTGTCCAAGGGAACGGTGCGCGAGGCCATGCGCCTGCTCGAGGCGCAGGGGCTCATCAAGACGCGCACCGGGCCGGGCGGGGGCAGCTTCGTTCACGAAGTCAGCCGTCAGCGCACCAAGGCGCTGCTGGCCAACTACTTCTTCTTCAAGCATCTGAGCATCGACGACATCTACGAGCTGCGCGCCGTGCTCGAGCCGAAGCTTGCCGCCTCACTCGCGGGCAAGCTGGCGCCGGAGGTTCTCGATGAACTCGGGGCGGTCATGGCAAGCTATGCCCGGCCGTCACGCACGCTCGAGGAGGAGCGCGCCCAGCACGTGGCCTCGTTGCGCTTTCACGCCATCCTCGCCGAACAAGCCAGGAATCCGCTTCTGGGCCTCATCATCGACTTCATGGTCACGCTGCTTTCCGATCTCACCGTCTACCGGCGGCTCTATTCGCCGCGCAACCTCGAGCTCTGGCGGCAGGGGTTCGACCACCAGTCGCGCCTGATCGCCGCGCTCAGGGAGGGCGACGCCGAAGCCGCCGAGGCCATCATGGCCGAACACATGCAGATCGCCTGGAAACTGATGCGTGCTCAGGAAGCGGTCATCGACAATGCCTTCATCTCCCACATCTAGCCGCCTGTGAGCTTCGGGCGTTTCGGCGTCAGGCCGGGATTGCCGGCACTTGAACATCGGGACGATCGCCGAGGCCGATGAGCCCGTGACCGGGCTGGAGGATGGCCTCGAGCGAGGCGCAGGGGCTTGGCCGTTCTGGTGGGCGGTCAGGCGGCGGTGCGCATGAAACCCGGCACGACGGCGCGGGAAGGCATCGCAAGCGCGCGGGACGTGATATTCGGAACCCCGGAAATTCCGTCCGGTATCAGCCGGTTGCGAGAAAACACGGGTGACGCGGCTCGACACCGCGCAGCAGGGGAGGTTCGAGACCTGATCTGACGCACACTTAGCACACAATTTCGCGAAACCCCGCGCACACTCGGCGCACACCGCAGAAAAACTCTAGTAAAATCAGGGGTTTGTTGGCTCCGGCGGCAGGATTCGAACCTGCGACGAATTGATTAACAGTCAAATTTCTCGGGGAAACGACGCCTAACAATGTAAAACTGTCGCGCAAAATTTTCCCATGGCTTGCAATTATTTGTGGCGCTCTTGTCCATCATGGCCTAACATCGGGTAACAGAACAAAACAGGGCTATCTGTTACCCCTGTGTTACCCCAGAGGACCAATTGACTATGGCGAGAGCATTGACAGCCAAGGCGGTGGAGGCGATGAAAGCCGACCCCGCAAGGCGGCGAGAGGTGCCAGACCCGGCGCTGTCTGGCCTTTATCTGGTGATCCAGCCAAGCGGGGCCAAATCGTGGGCATTGCGTTATCGCTACGGCGGCAAGCCCAGGAAATTGACGCTGGGCAAGTGGCCGGTGATGGGCGTGGCCGATGCGCGGGCGGCGGCATCTGATGCAATTGACGCGCTTGAGCATGGCGCAGACCCCGGCGCGGCAAAGCAAAAGGCCAAGGCGGATCGACGGCAGGCCGACCTATCCGAACGCGACAAGATCAAGACGCTGGTGGCACTCTATGGCAAGAGGCACCTTTCGACACTCAAAAGCGGCGCGACCGTCCAGCGTGAACTTGACCGCCACGTGGTCGCGAAATGGGGCGACCGGGATATTCAGGACATTGCCAAGCGTGACGTGATCGACCTGCTGGACGAAATCGCGGATAGCGGACGGATCGTGACCGCAAACCGGGTCCGGGCATACCTGTCCAAGTTTTTCAATTGGTGCGTGGACCGTGACGTGATCGAAGTATCGCCTGCAATGAACGTCAAGGCCGTGGCCAAGGAAACGAGCCGCGACCGGGTGCTGTCTGACGATGAACTGCGGTGGTTCTGGGCCGCGTGTGAATCTGAGGGCCAACCGTGGGGCACTCTAGGCAAGGTGTTGCTGCTGACGGGGCAACGGCTGTCCGAGGTGGCCGGTATGACCGACGCGGAACTGCAAGGCGATGAATGGCACATACCTGCGCACCGGACGAAGAACAAGCGCGCTCACATGGTGCCTATCACTGGCGCGGTGCGCGATGTTCTGGACGCTATCGAACGCATAGACGGGCCTGCGGGTCTCTATCACACGACCAACGGGCGGACGCCCCTGAGCGGCTATCACAAGGGCAAAGGTTACCTTGCCGCCCGCATGGTGCAGATTGCCAGCGATGAAGCTGGGAAGCCTGTCGAAATCCCACATTGGACCTTTCACGATCTGCGCAGGACGGCGGCAACCGGCATGGCGCGGCTGGGCATCCCGGTGCGCGTGACTGAGGCGGTGCTAAACCACGTCAGCGGGACAGGCGGCGGGATCGTGGGCGTGTATCAGCGGCACGACTATGCGGACGAAAAACGGCGGGCGCTTGAGGCGTGGGGCCGGTTTGTGCTGTCGCTGGCGCAAGGCCAGCCCGACAACCTGGTGCGGCTGGAAGAGGCGCGGTGATGCCCGATAGAATCACAAAAGACACCGGGATGATGCAACGAACCGATCTCAGGTATCGGATGGACGATCCGCGCGATGTGGATGCCTGTAACGCGGCCTTAAAAGCGTGGGCCGATTCCCTCCCCGTTGCCGAACCGGGCGACTGGCCCGGCGATGCCTTGCACCGGCACAATGCCGAGCGATGCCGAGCAATCCTTGCAACGGTAGATTTGGCGGATGATGGCAAGTGCGTGGTGAATACCGAAGCTCTGCGCGAAAAGGGCCTCGCGGAAAACTCGGCGCAATGGATAGCCGCGCACTGGCTGGCCGAATACAACGCGCTGAAACAAGGACGTGAGCGCTTGGAGGCTGGCGACGTAACACCCGAAAACCTGTCTCGGATGCTGATGGCGGCCGAAGAAATGGGCAGGCTACAGGAACGCATGTGGTGGCGCGCTGGTGTTGATCCGATCAGCGGCGAAAAGAGGGAGGCTCTAGCCTTGACCGGGCGACCCGTGAAGCGCGGGCAGAAAGACGGTGCCGCGATCACGAACAAGGCTCACGCTGCTATGCGTGAGGCACGGTTCGCCCGCATGAAGGAATTGGTGCCTGACTTGGGAGTAGAAAACGCGGCCCGCCAGTGCGAGGCCGAGGGCCTCGGGGGCTGGCAGGCGATCAGGCGGCAATGGGATCGCTACCGGGAAAAAAATACGGACACCCGGGCCACTGTCCGGCAAAACATGTGACAACTTAGCGTCACCCGATAACTCGAGGCGTGACGCATGGAAAAAAAGCTTTTGCCCGCAAGTGCGGTGCGCGACATTTGCGGCAACATCTCCGACATGACCCTTTGGAGATGGCTCGCCGACCCCGATCTGGACTTTCCAAAACCTGTCTACATTTCCAGACGCAGGTATTGGCGTGAGGCCGACATCATCGAGTGGCTGGACTCCCGCGAGGTGTCGGCGTGATCCAGAAATCGACCATCGCAAGCGGAAACCCCGCCGCGATGACCGAAGCGGCGGGGGCGAAAAGTCACTGTCAAGGTGTCTGCCGGGATAATACCTCGAGCCGGGCGGGGAACGCAAGCCCTCGCGAGCGTCGCGGCCGCAAAAAGTCGTTTTCCAGCCTAATGCAGCGGCGGCACCTGAAGGCCGTGCGGACCTTCGGTTACACCTTGACTCTGGGCGATGCGGACTCGTGGGCGGGCCTGTCGATAGTCCTGAGGGCCCGGCTGGAGCCCCGCGAGCGGGCGGCGCTGGCCTTCGCGGCGCTCGCGGCGCTCGACCGCGAGGACGCCATCTTTACCGCCGAGGCGGCGCTCTGCACGGGCGCGGGCCAGCCGATTCCGCCGCTGCTTGGCTTCATGGACGAGGCAGCCTTCTGGGCCGACATGGCCGAGCCGGACGAGCTGGACGCTTACGCTCTGGCCTGCGTGCAGGCGATGGCACCCAGCCGCCGCGCGGCCTTCCTTGAATACATGAAAGGGAGGGCCGCGTGATGAAGGAATTTGCAGACCTGGCCGCCCGCCTGCGCGAGCATCGTCTCGAATTTCCGCGCGAGCCGATCGAAGGCGACCACCCACGAAGCCCGCGAGGGGCGACCATAATTCAGCCTGCACCGGCGCGCGAGAGCCAGTTTTATTCGGCGGCATCGCTCAAGGGCAAGCCCGTTCCGCCGCGCGAGTGGCTGGTGCACGGGCTGGTGCCAAACCGGACGGTCACGCTGTTCAGCGGCGACGGGGGCACCGGCAAAAGCCTGCTGGCGCTCCAGCTTGCCGTCGCGGTCGCGGCGCAAACACCGTGGCTGGGCAGGGCTGTGACTCCGGGGCGCGTCATCTTCCTTTCCGCCGAAGATGACGACGACGAATTGCATCGCCGCATCGACGACATCCTTCGGGCGGAGAGCCGGAGCTATGATGACCTTGAGGGCCTGACGCTTCGTTCACTGGCTGGCGAAGACGCGCTGCTGGCCGTGGACACGCAATTGCAACTCATGGCCAGCGCCCTGTTCGAGGAACTGGACGCGCGGGCGGCCGAAGAGTCCCCGGCCCTGATCGTGATCGATACTCTAGCCGATGTTTACCCGGCCAATGAAAATGACCGCGCCAAGGTGCGCCAATTTGTCGGCATCCTCCGGGGCCTGGCGATCCGGCGCAAGTGCGCGGTCATGCTGCTCGGGCACCCGAGCCTGACCGGCCTCAATAGCGGCACGGGAACGTCAGGATCGACGGCATGGAATAACTCTGTCCGGTCGCGGCTCTACCTGTCGAGGATCACCGACAACGGCTTTGAGCCCGACCCGGACGCGCGAATACTGGCCACGAAGAAGGCCAACTACGGCCGGACCGGCGACGAAATAAGCTTGAAGTGGCGCGAGGGAGTGTTCGTCGCCGAGGCGCAGGGCACCGGCCTGGATGCGCTGGCAGCCGGGGCCAAGGCCGAACGCGTCTTCCTGAAGCTGCTGGACGCCATGACGGCGCAGGGGCGCTACGTCTCTGCCAGCCCCGGCCCGACATACGCGCCGACACAATTCGCGAGCCTGCCCGAGGCCGAGGGATGCACGAAAAGGGCGCTGAAGGGCGCAATGGAGGCGCTGTTCTCGCGCGGCGAGATCGTAATTGCCACCCACGGCAGCGGCGCAAAAGCCCGGTCACACATCGCCAGGAAGGGGGCCGAAAATGCTCAGAATTGAGGGTGCAACCCCCCGTGCAACACTTCGTGCAACCCCCGGTGCAACCCCCCGCCAACGCCCGGTCAACGAGGGTGCGACACTCTCCCCTTATACCCCATGCGTTGCACCCGCCCTCGGGGGCGGGGTGCACGCAAAGAAGAAGGGGCGGCATCTGGTCCCAATGCCGCCGTTTCCATGCAGGCCAGAAACCGAGCGCCAGAGTTGCGCTTTCGCGCTGTGTCGATCGGAGGTGACACAATGAAGGCATCGAGCAAGGCGATCCGCTTCCTGGAAAGCCTCAAGATCCCCGAGGGCCCGAAAGCCGGGCAGGCGTTGAAGCTGGCTCCGTTTCAAAAGCAATTCGTCAAGGGTGCCCTGGCGGACGGCATCAACGTCGCCTGTCTGAGCATCGGCAGGGGCAACGCGAAAACTGCCCTGTCGGCTGGCATCGCCCTGGGCGCGGTCATGGGCATCTGGGATCGTCAGCCCCGGCGGGAAGTCCTGATCGCGGCCCGCACGCGGGATCAGGCGCGGATCGCGTTTGACTTCGTGGTGGGCTTCATCCGGTCGCTTCCCGAGAATGAGCAAGCGGCCTTCACGATCCGGCGCAGCCCCCGGCTTGAAATCGAGTATGACGGCGACGGCGGCGGACACTTCGTCCGGGCCATTGCGGCGGACGGCAAGACGGCTCTGGGATCGGCTCCGACGCTGGTTCTGATGGACGAGCGGGGCCATTGGCCGGCGGATCGCGGCGACGAGCTGGAGCACGCCCTGTTGTCCGGTCTGGGCAAGCGTGGCGGCCGGGCGCTGATCATCAGCACGAGCGCGGCGGACGATGCGCACCCCTTCTCGGTCTGGCTGGACGAGGAACAGGAGGGCGTCTATCGGCAGGAGCACCGCCCCGCTCCCGGCCTTCCGGCGGATGACCTGGAAAGCCTGAAGATCGCCAATCCGGGCGCTGAATACGGGATCGGATCCAGCCTTGAATGGCTGCAAGCGCAGGCGCGGCGGGCGATTGCGCGGGGCGGATCGACCCTGACGGCTTTCCGGCTCTACAACCGCAATGAGCGTGTCAGCGGCGAAACCCGCGATCTGCTGTTGACGGTCGATGAATGGCTGGCCTGCGAGACGGCGGACCTGCCGCCCCGGCAAGGCCAGGTGGTCATCGGCATCGACCTGGGCGGCTCTGCCAGCATGACCGCAGCGGCGTTCTACTGGCCGGAGACGGGCCGTCTTGAGGCTCTGGGCACCTTCCCTTCCAAGCCTTCCCTGCTGGATCGTGGGCAAGCGGACGGCGTGGGCGGGCGCTATGTCGAGATGCAGGACCGGGGCGAGCTTTTCACCCTGGGAGACCAGACTGTGCCGGTTGTTCCGTGGCTGGTGGACGTTCTGAGCCATGTCGCGGGCGAGACTGTCGCGGCGATCACGGCGGACCGATACAAGCAGGCCGAGCTTGGCGAGGCGATCGACCGGGCGGGCATTCGGTGCCCTGTTGTCTGGCGCGGTCAGGGCTTCAGGGACGGCGGCGAGGATTGCGAGCGGTTCCGGCGGGCGGTGTTCGAGGGCAAGGTGAAGACCGCCCCCTCGCTGCTGCTGCGGTCTGCCTTCGCGGATGCGGTCACGCTGCGCGACCCGGCAAACAACCTGAAACTGGCAAAGGCGCGGTCGCGTGGCCGGATCGACGCGGCGGCGGCAACGGTGCTGGCGGTCGCTGAGGGGGCCCGGATGATGGGCCGCCCCGCTCACAAGGGAGGGCGCATTGCATGGGGCTGATGGAGACCGCTTCGCGGCTGATTGCGAAACACGGCCAGGCGGCAACGCTGCTGCGCCCCGGTCCGGGGACAAGGGACGCTTACGGGCAATACATCCCCGGCCCGGATATCGAATACCCCGTCACGGTCCTGGCGGCTACCTACGCGGTCGAGATGCAACTGATCGCGGGCGGCTTCCTGGAGGTGGGCGATCAGCGGCTTTTCCTGTCGGCCGAGGGCCTGACCGTGACGCCCTCCACAACCGACCGGCTGCGCATTGGCGGCCAGGTGTTCCGCACGATCCGCGTTTCCCCGCTGGCCCCGGCTGGCGAGGTGATCTTCTGGGAGTTGCAGGTGCGTGATGAGTGACCGGAAGGAATATTTCCGCCATTCCCGGCGGATCACGCGCGGCCCGCGCTGGAAGGCTCTGCGGATGCAGGCGCTCGAGCGCGACGATTGGCGCTGCGTCCAGTGCGGCAGCCGGCACCGGCTGGAGATCGACCACATCGAGCCGGTCAGGGATCGGCCCGAATTGGCCTGGTCGCTGTCCAACCTGCAAACCCTCTGCGGGCGGTGTCATGCCCGCAAGACCCGTATCGAGATCGGCCTAGGCCGACCCGACCCCGCCCGCGAGGCGTGGAAAAAGCTGGTCCGTCAGACGGGCCAAACCCTCATCGAGCACAAAGGAAAGGCAGATGCTTGATTCTGTTAAAATCGCACGGCGGCAAAGCGAAATCCGCCAGAAGCTTTCGGAACTGGTCGGCAAGCAGAACCCGACCGAGGACGAAACCCGGCAGATGGAAGAGCTTGACCGCGAGTATCGGTCGAACGAGACCCGCTATCGCGCGGCGCTCATTGCCGAGGATCAGGAACGGCGCGAAGCCGGGGCCGACCTGGAAACCCGGTCGAGCCGCGAATGGGCCGAGATCATGGCCGGTTTCGAGGTGCGCCAGGTTGCCCTTGCCCTGGACGAGGGGCGGAGCCTGGACGGGCAGACGGCCGAGATCGTCAGCGAACTGCGGTCGCGTGGCGGCTATCGCGGCATCCCGTTGCCGTGGGAGGCGCTGGAAATCCGGGCCGGGGAAACCGTGGCGAGCGGCACCCCCGATCCGATCCGCACCGCCCCGATCATCGAGCGGCTGTTCGCGCGGTCTGTCGCGGCCCGCATGGGCGGCCAGATGATCAACGTGGACGTGGGCGAGGTCGAGTATCCCGTCACCACGTCGAGCGTGACGGCGGGCTGGGCGGCGTCCGAAACCGGCAACGTGACCGGCCCGAGCGCCTACACGACCGTTGATAGGCCCCTGAAGCCCGATTACAACCTGGGCATTCAGATGCGCATCACGCGCAAGACGCTGAAGCAGTCCGGCAGCGGGCTTGAGCAGGCGGTCAGGCGCGACATGAACGGCGCTATCGAGGAAGCCCTTGACAGGGCCGTGTTCCTGGGCAGCGGCGCTTCGGGCGAGCCGACCGGCCTTTTCGCGGGTGCATCGGCCTGGGGCATCAGCGAGCAAGCGGTTGGCGCGGCCCCGACCTGGGGGGCGTTCCGTTCCGAGGTGGTCAGCTTCATCACCGGCAACGCGGCCAGCGGCCCCGGCGATGTTCGGCTTCTGATCCGTCCCGAGGTCTGGGACGCGATGGATGCGAGCATCTGGGACGCGGGCAGCGGGATCACCGAATGGGACCGTCTGTCGGACGCCCTGGGCGTGGTGACGATGAGCCACAATGCCCTTGCCGATCCGGCGGGATCGCCGCTGGCCACCAGCGCGGTGATGACGACCACGGCGGGCGGTGTTCCCCCGTTCTTCGTTGGGACGTGGGGCGCGATCGACCTGATCCGCGATCCGTATTCGGATGCGCAATCGGGCGCGCTGCGGATCACCGCGCTGGCCACGATGGACGTGACCATCTCCCGCGCGGTTCAAACCCGCATCCTGACGGATATTCAGTGATGCTGTGGGCCGGTTCCAAGGGCGGGCTTGAGGTCCGCACCTCTGCGGGCGGGGCAACCGTTCTGCGGGGCCGGTTCCCGTATGCTGTCCCGACCGTTCTGAAGGACGGTCGGGAACGGCTGCGGGAAGTGTTCGAGGCGCGAGCCTTCGCGGCATCGGTCGCGGCTGGTGGCGACATTCACTTGCTGGTGCACCACGACTTCGACCGCCCGCTTGCATCGCGCGGGGCGGGAAGCCTCGAGATCAGCGACGGCGATGACGCCCTGACCTTCGAGGCGACCATTGCCCCGGAAATGCGCGGCGTGAGCTATGTTGCGGACTTCCTGGGCACGCTGTCGGCGGGGCTTGTGGGCGGGATCAGCCCCGGCTTTCGCGTGGCCGAAGGCGGCGCGCTGGTCAAGCGCGATAGCGAAGGGCTGTTGCGGGTGGTGCGTTCTGCCGAACTGATCGAGATCAGCGCGGTGACGAAGCCCGCCTATCCCCAGGCGCAGATCGAGGCTCGCAACTGGACGCCATGCACGGCGGCCGAGGATCGGACGCTTGTTCATGCGCTCAATCGGTGGAGGCTCTGAGATGGCGGTGACGTTGAAAGAGGTCGAGGCAATCCCGGGCAGCTATCCGCCTGCCCCGGGGCTGCTGAGCGATGCGGCTTCGATGCTGAATCACGCGGCGATCTGGCAGCGGATCGAGGCTTATTGCCGCGATCGCTGGACGGCGCGGCAAGTGGTCTGGACGGTCGAGGGGGGCGGCACATGGGAACCCCCGTTGTCGCCCGCGACCGTGAACACGGTCGAGGTCTGGGAAGGCGGCGCGTGGGTGCCATGCACCCCGGCTGCATCGCCCCTGGGAGGCTATGAGCTGCCCGGTGAGGGCCCTTATCGGATCACGGCGGACGTGGGGGGCGGGGAAGTCCCTGCGGCTGTCTCCGAGGCGTTCAGGCGGCTTGCCGAATACCTGGCGGACGCGACGGATCGGGCGGGCGTGTCCAGCTATTCCGTCAACATGGGCGGGGCGATCCAGGAAAGCTATCAGCGCAGCCCGGCATGGGTGGCGCGGGCGATGGAATTGAGCGGCGCGGCGGACCTGCTGCGGCCTTACAAAAGGAGGGCCTGAGCATGTGGCCATTCAAGCGAAAGAAGGCTGAGGAAACGCGATCGAGCGGATCGGGCTTCACGGCCGAGATCATGGCGGCGCGGGAAGCCTATGTTTCCGGGCGGCGCGGCATTGCCGAACTGACGGCCACCGTGCAGGCCGCTGTGGCGCTCTGGGAGGGCGGTCTGGGGCTTGCCGATGTGTCGGGCACCGACCTGCTGGACCGCCGTTCTCTGGCGCTCTGTGCGCGGTCTCTGGCCTTGCGCGGCGAGGCTCTGTTCCTGGTCCGTGACGCGGGGCTTGTTCCGTGTTCCGATTGGGATCTGAAAACCCGCGACGGGCGGCCCACGGCTTACCGCGTGTCGGTTCCCGAGGCTGGCGGCGGTCGGAGCTTCACGGCGCTGGCGGCCGAGGTGCTGCACTTCCGCATCGGCTGCGACGTGTCAGCGCCCTACCAGGGGACTGCCCCGCTCAAGCGGGCGCAGCTGACGGCGGGGCTGTTGAACGCGGTCGAGACGGCGCTGGCCGAGATTTACGAAACGGCCCCGATTGCAAGCCAGATCGTGCCGTTTCCCGAGGCACCGCAGACCGACCTGGAAGCGATAGCGCGCGGTTTCCGTGGCAACCGTGGCAAGGTGCTGATCCGCGAATCGGTCAACGTGACGGCGGCGGGCGGACCGGCCCCGATGCAGGACTGGAAGCCGCACGACCTTTCCCCGGACCTGTCGAAGACCATGACGCGCGAGACGCTCGAGGCGGCGCGGAATGCAATCAACCTGGCCTTCGGCATTCTTCCCGGCCTGGCCTCGCCCACGGCGACCGGCCCGATGGTCAGGGAAGCGCAACGGCATCTGGCGCAATGGGTGCTGCAACCGATCGCCACGGGCATTGCCGAGGAAGCGACGGAGAAGCTGGGAACGGCGGTCACGCTGGACGTGATGCGGCCGCTTCAGGCCTTCGATGCAGGCGGACGGGCGCGGGCGCTCAATGTGATTGTGGGTGCCCTGGCGCAGGCGAAGGAGGCGGGCGTTGACCCGACCGACGCGCTCAAGCTGGTCGATTGGGGGAATGAGGTATGACTGAGAAATTCAAACAAGGCGATCTGGTCGAGCTCAAATCGGGCGGGCCAACCATGACCTATGGCGGGGAGGCGATGTATGGGGACGCGATTTGCTACTGGTTTGAGGGGACCAAGCGCCAATGCGCGAGTTTCCCCCATTCTGTTTTGAAGCGTGTGGAAGGCGAATAAGCGTTACCCCAAACGTTACCCCTGAGCCAGAAGTAAGCAACGCCCCGCGAGGGGCGTTCGTTTATTCAGCTGTTTTCTTTGGATTTTTTGGCTCCGGCGGCAGGATTCGAACCTGCGACCAATTGATTAACAGTCAACTGCTCTACCGCTGAGCTACGCCGGAACGCGAGAGGGCATATAGCAAGGGCGTTTGCCGGCGTCCAGAGGCAAGACGGCAGTTTTTCACCTCTGCCGCGCGATCAGGCGAAAGCGCGCCCCGGGGCTGAGGTCAGGCTCGGCCTCGACCTCGTTTTTCTGAAACATCTCAACGAGATGCGCGAAGACATTGCGGCTCGCGGCGGGCAGGAGCGCCTCCGGCACATCGCTGTAGATGCGCCGCGCGAGGCCAAGGGCGGTATCGGGCGCTTCGGCGAGCGCCTCGGCGATCTGGCGCCCGCGTGACCGCCGGTGCGCGATGAGCCAGTCGAGGCGCGCGGCCGGATCCGAGATCGGCGCGCCATGGCCGGGGTAGAAGATGCGCGCCTTGCGCGCGGCAAGGCGCGCGCAGCTTTCCATGAACTGGGCGAGATCGCCGTCGGGCGGGGAGACGAGCGAGCTTGCCCAGCCCATCACGTGATCGCCGGTGAAGACCGCCTCGCCCCAGGCGAGGCTCAAGTGATTGCCGAAATGCCCCGGCGTGTGGATCACCTCAAGCTCCCAGCCGGCTCCGGCGATCCGCTCGCCATCGGCAACCACCACATCGGGCGCGAAGGCCGAATCGACGCCCTCGCCACCGCCGGCAAGCCCCGCCCGTGCCAGCCGCTCCATCACCGCCGATCGGCCCGCGCGCGCATCGCCGAAGGCGATGACCGGCGCGCCGGTGGCCTCGGCGAGGGGGCGGGCGAGGGGGGAGTGGTCGAGATGGGCGTGGGTGACGATGATGTGGCTCACCCGCTCGCCCTTCTTGAGCGCCGCGAGAAGCGCGCGCATGTGCGCCGGATCGGCAGGCCCGGGGTCGATCACCGCCACATCCCCCTCGCCGACGATGTAGCTGTTCGTCCCCCAATGGGTCATCGGCGAGGGGTTGGGCGCGATCACCCGGCGCAGGCCGGGAGCGAGCCGCTCGACGCGGCCCGCAGGCGGGCGCTGCAATGTCTCTTCGCTCACCTCAGGCCTGCGCCTCGGCCCGGGCACGGGTCACCGCCTCCGCCGCGCGCCCGTGCAGCTCCTCGTAATGGTCGAACTCGGCCTCGTACCACCCGGTGCCCTGCGTCGCGCCACCCAGCGCGCGGTCGATCTCGTCATGGGCGGCGGCCGGGATCAGGGCGTTGAAGATGTCCCAGCCCGGCGCGTCCGGGTTGGCGTCAAAGCCCAGCACCTGCCCCTTGAGCGAGGAGACGAGCTGAACCAGCGCCCCGGAAAACTGAGAGGGGATGTGAAAGGTCACCCGGTCGATGGGCTGCAGAAGCACCGGCCCCGCCTCGGCCAGCGCCTCTTTCACGCCCATGCGGCCGGCGGTGCGGAAGGCGAAGTCGGAGCTGTCCACCGAATGCGACTTGCCGTCGGTGAGCGTCACCGAGATGTCGATCACCGGAAAGCCGAGCGGCCCCTCCGCGAGCGCATCGCGCGCGCCCTGCTCGACGGCGGGGATGTAGTTGCGCGGCACCGCGCCGCCCTTCACCACCTCGTCGAACGAAAAGCCCGCCCCGCGCGGGGCAGGCCTGACCTCGAGCACCACATCGGCGAACTGCCCCGCGCCGCCCGACTGCTTGCGGTGGCGGTAGTGCTTGGCGACCGGCCGCGAGATGGTTTCGCGATAGCTCGCTCCGACGGGCGCCTCGCGCACTCTCACGCCAAATTCCTTATCGAGGAGCGTGAGAACCCGGCGCAGATGCATCGGCCCCTGCAGCCTGACGACCGTGTGGCCGGTGGCCTGGTCGGTGCCCAGCTCGAGCCCCGGCTCGATCTCGGCAAGCCGCGCCAGCGCCGCCGAAAGCCGCGCCTCGTCCTTGTCGCTCTCGGGCAGAAGCAGGCGCGCAAGGCTTGGCGGATGGCCGCGCGACCAGGCGGGCAGGGGGCGGGCGCCCTCGGCATCGAAGAGATGGCCGGGGTTCAGGTGATCGGACTTCACCGCCAGCCCGATCTCGCCGGGCGCAAGGCGCTCGAGCGGGGTCTTGCCGTCAAGCGCCGTCATCGAGCTGAGCGTGCCCCCGCCAAGCGGCTTGCCCGCGGAAACGCCCTCATCGAGCGCGCGGATCATCACCGTCTTGCCCACATGCTTGCGCATCGCACCATGCAGCCCCACGGCAAGCGCGCCTTCGCCGCCAGTGACCCGTTCGCGGGTGATCTCCACCCCCGGTGCCTCGTGGCGCAGCGCCTTCATCAGCCGGTTGACCCCGTTCATGTGGCTCGCCGCGCCGAGGAAGACGGGCATGACCCTGTTCTCGGCCAGCACCTTGCGGGTGATCTCGAAAAGCTCCTCGGTGGGCGGGGCCTTGTCCTCGATCAGCTCCTCGAGCAGGTGATCGTCGAAATCGGCCAGATGCTCGAGGAGCTCGGCCCGCGCCTCCTGCTCGCGGTCGAGCGCGGCCTCGGGAAGCCCGACGAGCTTGGAGGGCTGACCCTCCTGGTATTCCCAGGCGCGCTCGGAGATGAGATCGACCGCGCCCACCACCTTGTCGCCTTCGCGAATCGGCACCTGCCGCAGCACCAGCGCATGGCGGGCGAAGCCCTGAAGAGCGGAGGCGATGTCGCGCACCCGGTCCTTGGCCTCGTCCATGCGGTTGATGAACAGCAGGCAGGGGGTGCCGGCCTCTTCCACCAGCCGGATGTAGGGCGCGGCCAGAACCGCCGCCCCCGCCTCGGCCGGCACGCAGATGATGGCCGCATCCGCGCCCCCCAGCGCCTGCCCCGCGAAGCCGAGGTTCTCGGGCCCGCCGGCGATGTCGATGCCCACCCAGGGCTCGCCGAGATAGGTGAAGCTCACCGTGGTCAGCGGATCCTCGCTCTCGGCATGGCGCACGGGCTGGCCCTCGAGCCCGGCCATCGCCTCGATGAGAGTCGTCTTGCCCGACTGCGACGGTCCCATAACCACGAAGCAGCGCATCTTTCGTCCTCCCTTGTGCCTCGACCGGGGCTGCGGCGCATGTCGCCGCCTGCCGCGGGCCCGACGCCAGCCATCGGGCGCCGCGGATCCGGCATGTCCGCCGGCCCTTGTGGTGATGGTTCACGCCCGCAGCCCGGCCCGTCAAGGCAAAGCTGGCCGCAAGGCCGCGATGGCCGGCCCAGACGGCAGGAAAACAATGTCCGCCATGGGAAACCGTGGTAGGCCCGGCAGGACTCGAACCTGCAACCAAAGCGTTATGAGCGCTCCGCTCTGACCATTGAGCTACGGGCCCGCCGACATCCCGCTTACCAGACATCGCCCGCCGGTCAAGCCACGGCGCGCGCCGCGCGTCGCGTCCGGCGTCCTCTCCCGAGCCAGTGGACAGCTTCGCGCCGATGCGCTATCGCGCCACGCCAAAGCGGAGGCGCACAGATGAGCGAACGCAAGACCGGTGCACGCTACGCCGAGGCGGGCGTGGATGTGGAGGCAGGCTACGATCTGGTCCGCCGCATCGGCCCTGCCGCTGCGCGCACGGAGCGGCCGGGCGTTCTCTCCGGGCTCGGCGGCTTCGGCGCGCTGTTCGACCCGAAGGCAGCCGGCTATGCCGACCCGATTCTCGTCGCCGCCACCGACGGGGTGGGCACCAAGCTGCGCATCGCCATCGACACGGGCGAGCTGGGCGGCGTGGGCATCGACCTCGTTGCCATGTGCGTCAACGATCTAGTCTGTCAGGGGGCGGAGCCGCTGTTCTTCCTCGACTATTTCGCCACCGGACGGCTCGACCCGGCCCATGCGGCCGAGGTGATCGAGGGCATCGCCGAGGGCTGCGCGAGGGCCGGATGCGCGCTCGTCGGCGGCGAGACGGCCGAGATGCCCGGCATGTATGCGCCGGGCGACTTCGACCTTGCCGGATTTGCCGTCGGCGCGATGGAGCGGGGGCGGGGCCTGCCGCTCGAGCCGGCCGCGGGCGACGTGCTTCTCGGCCTTGCCTCCGACGGTGTGCATTCGAACGGCTTTTCGCTGGTGCGCAAGCTCGCCGCCGAGGCGGGGCTCGACTGGTCATCCCCCTCTCCCTTCGGCGAGGGCACGCTCGGAGCTGCGCTTCTGGCGCCCACACGCATCTATGTCCGCCCCGCGCTTGCGGCCATCCGTGCCGGCGGTGTGAAGGGGATTGCCCATATCACCGGCGGAGGGCTGGTGGAGAACGTGCCCCGCGCCCTTGGCCCGGCGCACGCCGCCGAGATCGACCTTGACGCGTGGGAATGGCCCGGCGTCTTCACCTGGCTTGCGCGTCAGGGCGGGCTCTCGCGCCGCGAGATGGCGGAGATCTTCAACTGCGGCATCGGCATGGTGCTCGTGGTGGAGCCCGCCCGCGCCGACGTGCTCGCGGCGCTGCTCGAAGGGCAGGGCGAGCGCGTCCACCGCATCGGCCGGGTCGTTGAGGGCCAAGGCGTGCGCTTCACCGGGGGCGCGGCGTGAGCGTGGCGAAGAAGCGCGTCGCCATCCTCATCTCGGGCTCGGGCTCGAACATGGTGCGGCTCATTGAATCGATGCGGGGCGCGCATCCCGCCCGGCCCGTCCTCGTCCTCTCCAGCGATCCCGAGGCGAAGGGGCTCGAGAAGGCCCGCGCGCTGGGCGTGCCCACGGCGGTCGTCGATGCACGCGCCTGTCGCGGCGACCGCGCCGCCTTCGAGGCGGAGCTTGCCCGTCTTCTTGACGACGCCCGCCCCGACATCATCTGCCTTGCCGGCTTCATGCGCATCCTCTCGCCCAAATTCGTTGCGCGCTACGCGGGGCGGATGCTCAACATCCACCCTTCGCTGCTGCCGAAGTTCCGCGGTCTCAACACCCACGCCCGCGCCCTTGCCGCCGGCGAGACCGAGCATGGCGCCACCGTCCACGAGGTGACGGCCGAGCTCGATGAAGGCCCCATCCTCGGCCAGGCGCGCGTGCCGGTGAAACCGGGCGACACACCCGAAACCCTCGCCGCGCGCGTGCTCAGGATGGAGCACCGCCTCTACCCCGCGGTGCTCGAGCGCTTCGCCCGCGGCGAGCGCACCCCGATCGAGATGGTCGCCGAGGCCGACGGGAACTCCTGACCTCAGCCCCATCACCCTGATGCAAATACCCATCTCGAGGGGTTCCGGGCACGCCCCCGGCCTGCCGGGCGCTGCACCACGCCGCGCCTTGCCAAGCCCCCGCCCGATGCATAGGTTGCGCGCCAACCCGCGCGGGGGCCGCACGGCCCGCACCGCCGTTACGCTGACAGGAAGGGACAGATATGTTCGCAACACCCGCCTATGCCCAGGCAGCCGGGGGAGGCTCGGCCTTCGCCAGCTTCATCCCGCTCATCCTGATCTTCGCGATCATGTATTTCCTGCTGATCCGGCCGCAGCAGAAGAAGGCCAAGGAGCATCAGCAGATGGTCGCGGCCCTGCGCCGGGGCGACTTGGTGGTCACGCAGGGCGGCATCATCGGCAAGGTCTCCAAGGTCAAGGACGACAATGAGGTCGAGGTGGAAATCGCCGACGGCGTGAAGGTGCGGGTGGTGCGCGGCACCATCGCCCAGGTCATCAACAAGACCGAACCGGCCGCCAAGGAGTGAGTCGCCGGCCACCGCCAACCCGCCGCAGCGGCGACAGCGCAAGAGGCTCCCGAGCATGCTGCAAATCCCTCTCTGGCAACGGATTGTCATCTGGGGCCTTGTCGCCATCGGGGTCGTGCTGGCGCTGCCCAACGCCTTCTATTCCCGGGTGGAGCGGCACAATGATGCGGTGAAGGCCATCGAGCAGGGCGTGACCGACCCGCAGGTTCTGGCCGATGCCGCGCTCTGGCCCGACTGGCTGCCCTCGCGGCTGGTTGCGCTCGGGCTCGATCTCAGGGGCGGGGCGCATCTTCTGGCCGAGGTGGAGGTCGAGCAGGTGTTTGCCGACCGGCTGGATGGCTACTGGCCCGAGATCCGCGACGCGCTGCGCCAGCACCGCGACGAGATCGGCACCTTCCGCCGTCTTGACGGGCCGCCGGACGAGCTGCGCATCCGCATCTCCAACCCCGCCGGGCTGCAGAAGGCGGTCGAGGTGGTGCGCGGGCTCGCCTCGCCCGTGGTCTCGCTCGGCTCGGTGGGCGCGACCGACATCGAGGTGCGCGCCGAGGCCCCCGACATCGTCGTGGTCTCGCTCAGCGAGGCCGAGAAGGCCGCGATCACCGACCGCACCGTGCGCCAGTCGCTCGAGATCATCCGCCGCCGCGTCGACGAGGTGGGCACCCGCGAGCCCACGATCCAGCGCCAGGGCGAGCGGCGCATCCTCATCCAGGTGCCGGGCGTGGGCTCGGCGGCCGAGCTGAAGGCGCTCATCGGCACCACCGCGCGGCTCACTTTCCACCCCGTCGTGGGGCGCACCACCGACCCCGACCAGCGGCCCGGGCCGGGGCAGATCATCGTCCCCTCCATGGACGAGCCCGGCGTCTACTACATCCTCGAGAAGACGCCCGTCGTGACCGGCGAGGATCTCGTGGATGCCGAACCGGCCTTCGACCAGAACGGCCGCCCCGCGGTGCATTTCCGCTTCAACCCCACCGGGGCGCGCAAGTTCGGCCGCTACACCGCCGAGAATGTCGGCTCGCCCTTCGCCATCGTGCTCGACAATGAGGTGATCTCCGCCCCGGTGATCCGCGAGCCGATCCCCGGCGGCTCGGGCCAGATCACCGGCAATTTCACCGTCGAGGAGTCGACCCAGCTCGCGATCCTCCTGCGCGCGGGCGCGCTGCCGGCGGAGCTGACCTTCCTCGAGGAGCGCACCATCGGCCCCGAGCTTGGCGCCGACAGCATCGAGGCGGGCAAGCTCGCCGCCATCGTGGCGGGAATCGCGGTGCTGGTCTTCATGGCGCTCAGCTACGGCTGGTTCGGGATCATCGCCAATGTGGCGCTGATCCTCAATGTCGCCATGATCTTCGGGCTTCTGTCGCTCATCGGTGCGACGCTGACGCTGCCCGGCATCGCCGGCATCGTGCTGACGATCGGCATGGCGGTGGACGCCAACGTGCTCGTCTTCGAACGCATCCGCGAGGAACTGCGCACCGCCCGCGGGCCGGCGCGGGCCATCGAACTGGGTTATGAAAAGGCGCTTTCGGCCATTCTTGACGCCAACATCACCACCTTCATCACCGCGGTGATCCTCTATGTCATGGGCTCGGGGCCGGTGCGCGGCTTTGCCGTCACGCTCGGGCTCGGGATCGTCACCTCGGTCTTCACCGCCGTGTATCTGACGCGGGTGATGATCGTGATGTGGTTCGAGCGCCGCCGCCCCCGCAAGATCGAGGTCTGAGATGCGCCGCCTTCGCCTTGTTCCCGCCGAGACGAACTGGGATTTCTTCCGCACTGCGCGGATCACCTTCAGCGCCTCCGTGGTGGCCGTGGTGATCTCGCTCGCCGCGTTCCTGATCCTCGGACTCAACTACGGCATCGACTTCCGCGGCGGCACCACCATCCGCACCGAGTCGCATTCGGCGGTGGATGTGGGCGCCTACCGCCAGAGACTGCAGGAACTCGGGCTTGGCGACGTGTCGGTGACGGAAGTCTTCGACCCCACCTTCGAGTCGGACAAGCACGTGGCCATGGTCCGCATCGAGGCGCAGGCAGGCGAGGAGGCGGCCTCCGCCGAGCTGGTGGCGAAGGTCGAAGAGGCGCTGCGATCGGTCGATCCCACCATCGTATTCACCTCGGTCGAATCGGTAGGGCCCAAGGTTTCGGGCGAGCTGATCCGCACGGCCGTCATCGCCGTGCTGCTCGCCATCGCGGCGGTGCTCTTCTACATCTGGCTTCGCTTCGAGTGGCAGTTCTCCGTGGGTGCGGTCGCCGCGCTGGTGCATGACGTGATCATCACCATCGGGGTCTTCTCGATCTTCCGCATCCAGTTCGACCTTGCGACCATCGCCGCGCTTCTCACCATCGTCGGCTATTCGCTCAACGACACGGTGGTCGTGTTCGACCGGGTGCGCGAGAACCTCATCAAGTACAAGAAGAAGCCGCTTGTGGAGGTGCTGAACCTCTCGATCAACGAGACGCTGAGCCGCACGGTGATGACCTCGGTCACCACGCTGATCGCGCTGATCGCGCTTCTGATCCTCGGCGGCGACGTGATCCGCGGGTTCGTCTTCGCAATGACCCTTGGCGTGGTCGTCGGCACCTATTCGTCGGTGTTCGTGGCCTCGACCATCCTGCTCTGGCTCGGCACCAAGCGCGACTGGTCGAAGCCCGACGCCAATCAGGGCAACCAGTTTTCGACGTCAGAGACGCCCTGAGGCGGGGCGATGGGCGGCATCGCCGAGGCGCTGGCGCTCGAGGGGCTGTGGCTTCTTCTGCTCGGAGCGGCGCTGGCCGGGCTCGTGCGGGGCTTTTCGGGCTTCGGCACGGCGATGATCTACCTGCCCTTCGCCGCGCGCGTGCTCGACCCGGTCTGGGTGCTGGTCACGCTTCTTGTCATCGACCTCATCGGCCCGCTGCCGCAGGTGCCGCGCGCCCTGCGCGAGGGGGAGCCGCGCGACATTGCCCGCCTCGCCGGGGGCGCGGCGCTGGGCGTGGTGGCCGGGGTGACGGTGCTGGTGAGCTTTTCGCCCGAGCCCTTTCGCTACGCGGTGTCGGTGCTGACGCTGACGCTTCTCGTGCTCCTCGTCTCGGGGCTGCGCTGGCGCGGCGAGCTGCGCGCGCCGATGATCTGGGCCACGGGCGCGCTCGGCGGCTTTCTTGGCGGCGCTGTCGGGCTGCCGGGGCCGCCGGTGATCCTGCTCTACATGGCCCGGCCCTTGCCGCCGCAGGTGATCCGCGCCAACATCATGGTGTATCTCTTGGCGGTGGATGCGCTCATGCTCGCCGTCTTCGCTTGGCGCGGGCTTCTCGAGGCGGCGCCCGTGATGGTGGGGCTTGTCGTGGCACCGGTTTATCTTGCCGGGGTGTGGGCCGGGGCGCGCATCTTCGACCCTGCGCGCGTGCGGCTCTACCGGGGCGTGGCCTATGGCATCATCGCGGCCTCCGCGCTCGGCGGGCTGCCGCTGTGGGATTGAGGAGTTCCCGAAATGCGCATGACCGAGATCGACTATGACGCCCAGCCGCCCGTTGATAGCTACGGTCCGGGCTTCTTCCGCGTCGCCGGGCGGGTGCACGAGGGTGGGGTGCTGGTGCTGCCCGAGGGGCTCGAGCCCTGGCAGGGCTATGACGCCGCGCCGATCCTTGCCGCCGCCGATGCGCTCGACCTCGTGCTGGTCGGCACGGGGGCGGAGCTTCAGCTCCTGCCGGCGGCGTTCCGGGAGGCGATCGAGGCGGCCGGCATCGGGCTTGAGCAGATGGCCACGCCCGCGGCCTGCCGCACCTACAACGTCGTGCTGGCCGAGGGGCGTCGCGTCGCGCTGGCGGCGCTGCCGGTGTGACGATACGGCCGGGCCCGTGGTCAGCCACGCCGCTTTTCCGCCGTCACGACTTGCGCTAAGCGGGGCCGATGCTGCTTGACGTTCATGATCTTTCCTGTGCCCGCGGGGGCGTGCCGGTGCTCGAGCACGTCAGCTTCGCTCTTGCCGCGGGCGAGGTGCTGGTGCTGCGCGGGCCGAACGGGTCGGGCAAGACGACGCTGCTGCGCACCATCGCCGGGCTGCAGCCGCCGCTTGCCGGCGAGATCCGCGCCGCGCCCGGCGCCATCGCCTACGCCGCCCATGCCGACGGGCTGAAGGCCACGCTGACGGTGGCCGAGAACCTTGCCTTCTGGGCCGGCATCTACGGCACCGGCGACATCGCTGGGGCGCTCGCCGCCTTCGCGCTCGAGGGCCTTGCCGACCGGCCGGCGCAGAATCTGTCGGCCGGGCAGAAGCGGCGGCTGGGGCTGGCGCGGCTTCTGGTCACCGGAAGGCCCGTCTGGGCGCTGGACGAGCCCACCGTGTCGCTCGATGCGGCGGCGGTGGAGATGTTCGCCGAGGCGGTGCGAACGCATGTCGCGGCGGGCGGCGCGGCGCTCATCGCCACCCACATCGAGCTTGGCCTCGCGGGCCTCACGCTGGACGTGGGGCAGTTCCGCGCCTCCGCCGAGACGCGGGTCAGCGATTTCGACGAGGCGTTCCTGTGAGTCGGCTCTTCTTGCGTGACCTGAGGCTTGCGATGCGGGCGGGTGGGGGCTTCGGGCTCGGGCTTGGCTTCTTTCTGATCGTCACCGTGCTCGTGCCCTTCGGCGTCGGCGCCGAGGCGGGCGTTCTGGCCACCATTGCGCCGGGGATTCTCTGGGTGGGGGCACTCCTTTCCTGCCTTCTGTCGCTTGACCGCATCTTCCAGCTCGACTGGGAGGACGGCTCGCTCGACCTTCTGGCGACGGCGCCGATCCCGATGGAGTCGGTGGTGCTGGCGAAGGCGGCGGCGCATTGGGTGACGACGGGACTGCCGCTGACGCTCGCCGCGCCGGCGCTGGGCATTCTTCTCAACCTGCCGGGCGCGGCCTTTGGCTGGCTGACGCTCTCGCTTGCGCTCGGCACGCCGGCGCTGTCGCTCATCGGCGCCTTCGGGGCGGCCCTCACCGTGGGGCTCAAGCGCGGCGGGCTCTTGCTGTCGATCCTCGTGCTGCCGCTCTATGTGCCGACGCTGATCTTCGGGGCGGAGACCGTCAAGCGCGGGGCCGCGGGGCTTGCGGTGGAGACGCCGCTCATCCTGCTTGCGGCGATCACGCTGGGCACGCTTGCGCTTCTGCCCTTTGCCGCGGCTGCGGCCATTCGCATCAATCTTCGTTGACCGCCCTTGCCCGGAGCTTCGGGCAGACGTAAGTGAGCGCCATGGCCTCGATCTGGGAATATGCCAACCCCCGCAAGTTTCTGGCCACCACCGATGTGGTGCTGCCTTGGGTCACGGCGCTTGCCGCGATCACGCTTGTTGCCGGATTGATCTGGGGCTTCTTCTTCACCCCCGACGACTACAAGCAGGGCTCGACGGTCAAGATCATCTACCTGCATGTGCCGTCGGCCCTGATGGCCATCAACGCCTGGCTGATGATGCTGGTGGCCTCGCTGATCTGGCTGGTGCGGCGCCACCATGTCTCGGCGCTGGCGGCCCGCGCGGCCGCGCCCGTGGGCGCGACCTTCACGCTGATCGCGCTGGCGACCGGCGCCATATGGGGCCAGCCGATGTGGGGCACCTGGTGGGCGTGGGATCCGCGGCTGACCTCGTTTCTGATCCTGTTTCTCTTCTATCTGGGCTACATGGCGCTCTGGCAGGCGGTGGAGAACCCCGACACCGCGGCCGACCTGACCTCGGTGCTCTGCATCGTGGGCTCGGTCTTTGCGGTGCTCAGCCGCTATGCGGTCAATTTCTGGAACCAGGGCCTGCATCAGGGCGCCTCGCTGAGCCTCGATCGCGAGGAGCACGTGGCGGATGTCTTCTACTACCCGCTCCTTGTCTCCATCGCCGGGTTCGTTCTGCTGTTCATCGCGCTCGTGCTCCTGCGCACGCGCACCGAGATCCGCGCCCGGAGGCTCTATGCGCTGGCCGCGCGCGAGCGCATGGGGCAGGGAGCGGCGGGATGATGCCTGATCTTGGCAAATACGCGCTCGCCGTGCTCTCGGCCTACGGGGTGAGCCTTGTGCTGATCGCCGCGATCGTGGCGCAGAGCGTGCTGCGCGCGCGCCGGGTCCGACGCGAGCTCGAAAAGGCGGAAGCAAGACACCGCAATGGCTAGACTGTCCCCCCTGATGCTGCTGCCGCCCGCACTCTTCGCGGCTCTGGCGCTGACCTTCTACATCGGCATGCAGCGCGAGAACCCCGAGGCGCTGCCCTCGGCGATCGCCGGCAGGCCGGCCCCGGCTGTGAACCTTGAACCGCTGGGCCAGTTCGAAACCTTCACCGACGCCGATCTGCGCGCGGGCGAGGTGGTGCTCGTCAACTACTGGGCGAGCTGGTGCGCGCCCTGCCGGGCCGAGCATCCCAATCTCGAGAAGCTCGCCGATCGGGGCATTCCCATCTATGGCGTGAACTACAAGGACAAGCCCGAGAACGCCCTGGGCTTTCTCGCCGAGCTTGGCAACCCCTTCGCCCGCCTCGGGGCCGACCCCACCGGGCGCATGGCCATCGACTGGGGGCTTTACGGCGTGCCCGAGACCTATGTGATCGCGGGTGACGGCACCGTGATGCTACGCTTTGCCGGGCCGATCACGCAGAAGGTGATGGAAGAGAAGATCCTGCCCGCCATCGAGGAGGCACGGGCGCGGCAATAGTCCTCAGGCCGCGAGGCCCGAGGCAAGGATCATGGCCACGAAGAAACCCGCTTCGAGCGCCGGCATGGACAGCAGCGAGCGGCGCAGCATCAGGCGGAAGCGGGCGGCGAAGTCGGCGAAATCTGACATGAATCGGGCCTTTTCTTAACGGATGGCGCCGAATTACGGCAGCATTCGGACAATGCGAAGGAAAGATGGCGGAATGCGCCCGAAATTGGTCACACCGCGCCCCGAGGCGTAGCCAATGGCTTGGCGCGGGCGAGGATTGGCGCGGCTGGGGAAACGCCGCCTGCCGCCGCTGCGAGTCGCGCAGCTGCCTCGTCCTCCGTCCGTGCCCGTATCGTGCCCCGGCCGCCTCACTCGGCGGCGCGGGTTGCCAGCAGCTTGACGATTGCTTCGTCCTCGCCGCCGGTCGCGGGCGCGGCGTCCTCGCGGTCCTCCTCGGGAATGTCGGTGGGGAACTGCGGCAGGCCGGTATCCCACACGAGCTCGCGCAGCTCGGCCTTGCGCGCGGCGCGGGCAAGCGCATGGTCCCGCGCGATGCGGCTTGAGCGACCAAGGGCCAGACGCATCGTGAGCCGTCCGAAGGCGCGCGCGTAGCTCGCGATCCAGACCGGAATGGCGAGCATTGCCGGGGTGAAGACAAGCGTCAGAACGGTGGCGATGCCGAGCCCGAACACGACGGCCGTGGCAAGCTGCTTCCACCACAGCGCGGTGGGAGCGTCGATCGAATAGCCCCCGTTGATGAAATCAAGCGATATGCCGAGCATCATCGGCGTGAGCCCGGCGATGGTGGTGATCGTGGTCAGGAACACCGGCCTCAGCCGCGCCTCCGCGGTGCGCACGATGGCATCGATGCGGGGCATGATTCGCGAGAATTCCTGATAGGTATCGATCAGCACGATGTTGTTGTTCACCACGATCCCGGCAAGCGCCACCACCCCGGTGCCGGTCATGATGATCGAGAAGGGCTGGTTCATCACCAGCATGCCGATGAGAACCCCCGCGGTCGAAAGCACGACGGCCAGCAGGATCAGCGCGGCGTGATAGAAGGAGTTGAACTGCGCCAGCAGGATGATGAACATCAGCCCGAGCGCGCCCAGAAAGGCCGACTGCAGGAAGGCCTGGCTTTCGGCCTGCTCCTCCTGATCACCCGTCCATTCCCAGCTGATGCCCGCGGGCAGCGGGTTTTCGCTCTTGAGCCATTCGGTCAGCACGCCGATGCGTTCGTTGGCGTTGATCGGAATGGTGCGGGTGGTGCCGTCAGGGTCGGTCACGGTGCGGGTGAGGCCCGGCATCACATCGGCCTTCACGTCGAAATAGCGCTGCTGATCGACACGGTCGATCTGGGCGAGCTTCTCGACCGGCCGGATGGTGATGAAGTTCGACAGCGGCACGAGCCCGGCGCTGGTGCGCAGGCGCAGATCGTAAAGCGTCGAGAGCACCCGGTCTTCCTCGGGCAGGCGGGCGCGGATCTCGATCTCCTCGTCGGAGGAGGGCACGCGCATGGTGTCGAGCAGAAGCCCGCGGGTGACGAGCTGAACCATCCCGCCCACCGTGGCGACATCGGCGCCGAAGCGGCCGGCCTTGTCGGTATCGACATCGATCTGCCAGTCGATGCCGGGAAGGGGCAGGGTGTCCTCGATGTCGATGATACCTTCGGTCTCGGCGAATTTCGCCTCTACGATCCGCGTGGCGGCCACAAGGTCTTCCCAGTCCTCGCCCTTCAGGCGCAGATGCACCGGCTTGCCGGAGGCAGGCCCGCGCGAGAGGTTGAGAATCTCGGTGCGGATGCCGGGCAGTTCGGCGAGGCGCGCCTCGATCCGCGCCAGCGTCACCTTGCCGTTGTAGTAGGGGTCGATCTCGATCACCTCGTAGGGGATGAGATCGAAGAGCCATTCGGTGCGGGTGGTGCGCGGGCGATCCTCCCAGCGCACGAGCTCGATGTTGACCTGGCCGATGGTGTCGCGCGGGGCCTGGGCGCCGCCCGTGTTGCGGTTGAGCCCGCCCGCCCCGGCAAAGGCGAAGACGGAGGCCACGGCCGGATCGTCGAGCACCACCTCCTCGACCGCGCGCACCATCGCGTCCCGCTCCTCGAGCGAGAGGTTGCCACGCGCCCGCACATAGATGATTGCCTGGTCAGGCTCGGTGTCGACGAAGAATTCCACCCCGAGATTGTGCTTGCCGTAGTAGGAGAAGACCGAGACGACGAAGGCGAGCACGGCGGCCACGGTGACGAGCGGCATGATCGGGTTGCCCGCGACAAACCTGATGAGGTGGCCAAAGAGCGTGTGGCGCCGGCCGTACTCCACGCGCCGGGGCTTGCGACGGATCTTCACGGCATCGAGCGTGATCGACGTCATGATCGCCCCGGCAAGGAACAGGGCCGCGCCGGGCAGGTGCGCCATCCATCCGTCCGTCGGGGCCGCGCCGCCCGTCAGCCAGCCGGGGTTGAGAAGCTGCATCGCGCCGACATAGACGACGCCGAGCGCGACGGGCACCAGCGCCGCGCGCAGCGGCCAGACGGGCACGAGCCGGCGCAGCGCCTCGGCGGCATGATGGAAGCGCCGCGAGAGCCGCCCGGCCACCCCGCCCATCACCGGCAGATAGACAAGCGCGACGAGAAGCGAGGCCGAGAGCACGAAGATCAGCGTCACCGGCAGCATGCCCATGAACTCGCCCGGCACGCCCGGCCAGAACAGCATCGGCAGGAAGGCGCAGAGCGTCGTCGCGGTGGAGGAGACGATGGGCCAGAACATCCGCTTGGCCGCCTCGACATAGGCGTGCATCGGCCCCGTGCCCTCCTGAATGCGCTTGTCGGCGTATTCCACCACCACGATGGCGCCATCGACGAGCATGCCCACCGCGAGGATGAGGCCGAACATGACGATGTTCGACACGCTCACCCCCATGACGGCGAGAAGCGCGAAGGTCAGCAGAAACGAGGTGGGGATCGCAAAGCCCACGAGCAGCGCCGAGCGCGTGCCGAGCGCGCCGAGCACCACGATCATCACCAGCGCGATGGCCGTGAGCACCGAGTTCTCGAGCTGGCTGACCATCGAATCGACGATGTAGGACTGGTCGTTCGACGTGCCGAGACTGACGGCGGCGCGCAACTCCTCGGGCCAGGCGGCGCGCGCGGCCTCCACCTCGCGGCGCACCATCGCGGCCGTCTCGATGACATTGAAGCCCTTGCGCTTGACCACCTGCAGCGCCACGCTTTTCTCGCCGTTGTAGCGCGCGGTGCCCTCGCGGTCCTCGAAGGTGAGGCGAATGTCTGCCAGATCGCCGAGGAGCACCTGCCGGTCGCCCTCGCCCTTCACCGGCAGGGCGTAGATGTCTTCGCGGCTGTCGAAGCTTGCCGGGATCTTGAGCGAGAAGGCGCCGGTGGCCGTCTCGATCTCGCCCGCGGCGATGAGCTGGTTGTTGTTGCGCACCGCGTTTATCAGTTCACTGGCGGTGATGTTGTAGGCCTCGAGGCGCAACGGGTCGATGATCACCTCCACCATCTCGTCGCGGTGGCCGGTGAGCTTGGCCTCGAGCACCGCATCCATCGCCTCGAGCCGGTCCTGCAGCGCCTTGGCCGCGCGCACCATCTCGCGCTCGGGGAGCCGGCCGGTGAGATTGACGATGACGATGGGGAATTCGGAGAAGTTGATCTCGTTGATCGTGTACTTGTCCGCCCCTTCGGGAAACTCGGCCTCGGCGCGGTTCATGCGGTCGCGCACATCGGCGAGCGTCTTGGTCTTGTCCCAGCCGAACTCGAACTCGAGCGCCAGGCCGGCATAGCCTTCCGCGGCGGTGGCGGTCATCTTCTTCAGCCCGTCGAGATCGGCAAGCTCGGTTTCCATCGGCTTGACGAGGAGCTTCTCGGAGTCCTCGGCGGAGATGCCGGGGAAGGGGACGGAGATGAACAGCGCCGGGATCTCGATGTCGGGCTCGCCCTCCTTGGGCAGCGAGACATAGGCATAGCCGCCGGCGAGAATGGAGAGCAGGATGAAGGCAATGACCATCCGCGCCCGCGCCGCGGCCCAATCGACGATGCCGGTCATTGCCGCGCCTCCCGCCACGTGACATCCACCGCCTCGCCCTCGGTCACGTATTGCTGGCCGACGACGATGACATCGGCCTCGTCGGGCAGACCCGCAACCCAGACGCCGTCGCGCGCGTCGCGAATGATCTCCACCGGCGCGAATCCGGCGATCCCGCCCGGCTCGACGGTGCGCACGCCCAACCGCCCCTCGTCATCGAGCGTCAGCGCCGACTGGGGCAGGAAATGCGCGGTGCGCGCGGCCGATGCGATGATGATTTCCGCGGTCTGTCCATCGCGGATGGCGAGATCGGGGTTGGCCGCCTCGACCTCGACGCGGAAGGTGCGCGTGGCCGGGTCGGCGGAGCGGGCAAGGAAGGTGACGCGGCCGGCCACCTCGCGCCCGGTGGAAAGCCGCGCCGCAGCCCGGGCGCCGGTGGCGACCTCGTCGACCCGCGTCTCCGGGACGAAACCGACCAGCTTGATCGGGTCGAGCTGGAGGATGGTCGCGCACAGCCCGCCGGGCTGGAGAAGCGTGCCGAGCTCGGCCGTGTCGGTCTCGAGAAGCCCGGCGAAAGGCGCGCGGATCTCGATGCGTTCCAGCTCGGTGCGGGCGCTTGCCACCTGTGCCTCGGCGGTTTCGATCGCGGCGCGGGCGCTCTCCACCTGGGCGCGCGCGCTCTGCACCGCGGCCTCGGCCCCCTCGAGCTGGGAGCGGGCGCTTGCGACCGCGGCGCGCGCGCCGGCGAGGTTCGCGCGCGCCTGTTCCACCGCAGCCTTCGCCGCGGCGAGGTTCGCGCGCGCCTGCTCGACGCCTGCCCGCGCCGCCTCGAACTGCGACTTGACCTGTTCCACGCCTGCCTGCGCCGATTCGAAGGCGGCGCGGGCGGAATTGACCCGGGTTTCGGCAACGAAGCCCTGCTCGAAGAGTTTCACGGCGTTCTCGTAGTTCTTGCGTGCCTCGACCAGCCGTGCCTCCGCTTCCGCGCGCAGCGCCTCGACCAGCGGCAGCTGCGCCTCCGCCTGCCTGAGCGCCGCCTCGGCCGCGGGCACACGCGCCTCGGCTTCCGAGAGCGCCGCCTCGGCCGCCGGAACCCTCGCCTGCGCCTCGTCGAGGGCCGATTGCGCGGCCGGAACCCGGCTTTCGGCCTCGGCAAGCGCGGCTTCGGCTGCCGGCACCCGCGCCTTCGCCTCGGACAGCCGGGCGAGCGCATCCTCGAGAGCCACCTCCCGGGTTCCCGAATCGACCCGGCACAGGAGCGCGTCCTTTTCCACGAAGGCGCCCTTGCGCAGCGGCTCCGAGACGACCCGGCCCGAGGTCTCGGCCCTCACGTCCACCGCGCGCGACGCCTCGGTCTGACCGCGCGCCAGCACCGCCTGCTCGACCTCCTGTGCACGCGAGTGGATGGCGACCACGGAAACCGCCCTCGCCCGCGCCGGCGTGGACGGCTCGGCGGCGGCTTCGGCCGTCGGCTCCGCGTCGGCAGAGGCCAGCGCGAACAGAAGATCGCGCTCCATCACCCAGAAATAGAGCGCGACCGTGACGATCATGGCCGTGAGGATCGAAAAAAAGCGCATCTTGCACCCGTCGCAGCGCGCGCCGGACCTGTCGCGCCTCCAATCTCTTCCGATGTCCAGCGATACGTGCGCCGACGCGCGGCGGATCAGGAAACGGAAGGCGTTGCAGGTACCGGGGCGAAAATAGCCGAACATTCTGAACTGTCGAGTTCAGATTACGATTTTCTGCGGCGCAGCGCAAGCGGCCGCGGCGTAGCCGTGCCGGCGCCCCGTCTTGCCGCCCCCTCCCACCGCCCTTGGCAGGGGTCTGGCTTCACGATATGAGGGGCGGAAAGCCTTGGAGTGCAGGTGTGAGCGACGTCGACAGTTTCATCGAGGAAGTTGCCGAGGAGGTGCGTCGTGACCGCCTTTTCCGGCTGATGCGGCGCTATGGCTGGATCGCCATTGTCGCCGTGATCCTGCTGGTGGGCGGCGCCGCCGTCAACGAGTACCGCAAGGCGCAGGCGCGGGCAGCGGCCGAGGCGCTGGGCGATGCCATCTCCGCCGCGCTGGCGCAGGAGGACCCCGCCGCCAGGCTCGCCGCGCTGCAGGCCATCGAGGCTGAAGGCCGCGCCGCGGCGGTGGCGGCGTTTCTGGAGGCGGAGGCGGCGCTTCAGGCCGGAGAGAAGCCCGTGGCCGAGGCTGCGCTCGGACGCGTTGCCGCCGATGGCGCGCTTCCGGCCCATTACCGGGATCTGGCGGTGCTGAAGCTCGCCATGCTGCAGGCGGGCGAGGTCGCGGCCGAGGCGCGCATTGCCGCGCTTGAGGGCATCGCGGGGCCGGGTGCGCCTTACCGGCGCCTTGCGGAGGAGCAGATCGCTCTGGCCGAGATCGAGGCGGGCCGGTCAGACGCGGCGCTGGAGCGTCTTCGGCGTCTTGTCGAGGAGACCGGCACCGGGCAGGGCTTGCGTCAGCGGCTTTCGGAGTTGATTGTTGTGCTGGGCGGCGAGGCCGCGGAAAGCTGAGGCCGGCCGGGTCGAGACTGCAATCGATCCGGATGGCCCGTGGGCAGGAAGGGGGCAGCCGTGGTCGCGCGGAAAGAGGGGCTGAGTGAAAACGCGGGCGGCGCGGGGCGCGGGCTGACGCGCGCGTTGGGCGTCGCGGCGCTCTTGGCGCTGGCCGCCTGCGGGCAGGGCGAGGACATTCTTCCCGGCGAGCGGCTCAACATCCGCCCCGAACTGGCGGAAGCCGCGCCGATCGGCGCGATGCCGTTCTCCGCACCCGCCCCGGAGGTCAACCGCGCCTGGAGCCAGCGGGGCGGCAATGCCGCCCACCATCAGGAGCATCTCGCGCTTGCCCGCGAGCTGACCCGCCTGTGGTCGGCCGACATCGGCGCCGGCAACAGCCGCAAGCACCGCATCACCGCGCAGCCGGTGGTGGCGGGCGGGCGCATCTACACCCTCGATGCCCGCGCCACGGTGACCGCCACGACAAGCGCGGGCGAGACGCTCTGGCAGGCCGATCTCACCCCGCCGTCCGACCGGGCAGGGGACGCCTCGGGCGGCGGCCTTGCGGTTTCCGGCGACACCGTCTTCGCGACATCGGGCTTCGGGCGTCTTGTGGCGCTCGACGCCGCGACCGGGGCGCAACGCTGGGTGCAGGAGCTCGAGGCGCCCGCGACCGGTGCGCCCACCGTGCATGACGGGCTCGTCTACGTGGCAACGCGCGACAGCCGCGGCGTGGCGGTCAGGGCCGACAACGGCCGGGTTGTCTGGGAGCTGACGGGAATCGAGTCGCTCACCGGCGTCGGCGGTGGCGCCAGCCCGGCGATCGGCGGTAGCCGGGTGGTCTTCCCGTTCCCCTCGGGCGAGCTGGTCGCGGCGCTGCGGCAGGGCGGGGTGCGGCTGTGGAGCTCGGTGGTCGGGGGGCGGCGCAAGGGCCGCGCCTATGCCAACCTGTCCGACATCGCGGCCGATCCGGTGGTGGCGGGCGAGACCGTCTATGTCGCCAACGCCTCGGGCCGCGCCGTGGCGCTTGACCTCAATTCCGGCGAGCGGATCTGGACGGCGCGCGCGGGCACGGTCGAGCCGGTCTGGGTGGCGGGCGGTTCGGTCTTCATGGTCACCGATCTGAACGAGCTGGTCCGGCTTGACGCGGCCACGGGGGCACTGATCTGGAAAACGGAGCTGCCCTTCTACCGGCGCGAGAACCCGCGCCGGCGCGAGACCATCACCGCGCATTGGGGCCCGGTGCTGGCCGGCGGGCGGCTCCTTCTGGTGTCGAGCGACGGGCGGCTGCGCAGCTTTGATCCGGAGACGGGCGAGGCGCTCGGTGCACTCGAGCTGCCGGCGGGCGCCGCGGCCGGCGTCGCCATTGCCGACGCGACGCTCTATGTGGTCACCAGCGACGGGCGGCTGCACGCCTATCGCTGACCGGCACGGGCGCGCCGAGGGCGCGGGGCGCGCGGCTTCGCGGGCGGTGCTTGAGCCGGGCGCCGCGAGGTCATATGTGCTGGCGGCCTGAGAGTTGCGGGAGCCTGTGCGATGTCATTCACCGTGGCCATAGTCGGTCGGCCCAATGTGGGAAAGTCGACGCTGTTCAACCGGCTGGTGGGCAAGCGCCTGGCGCTCGTCGATGACCGCCCGGGCGTGACGCGCGACCTCAGGGAGGGAGAGGCGCGCCTGGCCGGGCTGCGTTTTACCGTGATCGACACCGCAGGTCTCGAGGATGCCACCGATGACAGCCTTCAGGGCCGCATGCGCCGGCTGACCGAGCGCGCCGTCCGCATGGCCGATGCCTGCCTGTTCCTCGTCGATGCGCGCGCCGGCATCACGCCGCTTGACCGCGAGCTTGCGCAGATGCTGCGCCGGGCGGAGGCGGATGTGATTCTCGTCGCCAACAAGGCCGAGGGCGCGGCGGGCGAGGCGGGCGCGCTCGAGGCCTACGAGCTCGGGCTTGGCGAGCCGATCCGCATCTCGGCCGAACATGGCGAGGGCATGGGCGACCTTGCCGCAGCCCTGCACCCGCTGATCGAGACCTCGGAGCAGCAGACCGGGCAGGCGGAGGCGGCGGCGCCGCGCACCGATGTCGCCGTGGCGGAGGGCGACGAGACGGCCTATGCGGCGCCGACGCGCAGCCACCCGCTGCAGATTGCCGTGGTGGGGCGGCCCAACGCCGGAAAGTCCACGCTGGTCAATGCCATTCTCGGCGAGGAGCGGCTTCTGACCGGCCCCGAGGCCGGCATCACCCGCGATGCGATTTCCGTTTCCGCCGACTGGGGCGGGGTTCCGGTGCGCATCTTCGACACCGCCGGCATGCGCAAGCGCGCCCGCGTGCAGGACAAGCTGGAGAAACTCTCGGTCGCCGACGCGCTCAGGGCGGTGCGCTTCGCCGAGGTGGTGGTGGTGGTCATCGATGCCCAGGCACCTTTCGAGACGCAGGATCTGCGCATTGCCGATCTCGCCGAACGGGAAGGGCGCGCCGTGGTCGTCGCCGTCAACAAGTGGGACCTCGTCGAGGACAGGCAGGCAAGGCTCGCCGAGCTTCGCGAGGCCTTCGAGCGCCTGCTGCCGCAGCTGCGGGGCGCGCCGCTGGTCACCGTCTCGGCGCTGACCGGAAAGGGGCTGGAGCGGCTGGTTGAGGCGGTGACACGAGCGCACGAGGTGTGGAACCGGCGCGTGCCGACAGCGGCGCTCAACCGCTGGCTGGCGGAGGTCGTCGCCGCGCATCCGCCGCCGGCGCCGGGGGGGCGGCGCATCCGCCTGCGTTATGCAACGCAGGTCAAGACCCGCCCGCCGGGCTTCGTCATCATGTGCTCGCGTCCCGACGAGCTGCCGGACTCCTACCGCCGCTACCTCGTCAACGCGTTGCGGGAGGATTTCGACATGCCGGGCACCCCGATTCGGCTCACCCTGCGCAGCCAGGCGGAAAAGAATCCCTTCCGCGGCAGGCGCAAGCCCGGCCCCTCGAGCCTGCGCAAGCATCTCGAGCGCGGCGCGCGGCGCGGCTGAGGGGCGCAGGGCTTCGAGGAGCGCCCGTGCGCGCCTCGGGCGGGGAAATCCGAAGCGGGGTGACGGAAATCAGGGCTCGCCGCGGTCGGCGGCGAGCTCCTCGACATCCCTGAAGCGGATCGACTCGCCGCAGCCGCAGGCATCGACG
This sequence comes from Meinhardsimonia xiamenensis, assembly GCF_900102905.1. Lineage (GTDB taxonomy): Bacteria > Pseudomonadota > Alphaproteobacteria > Rhodobacterales > Rhodobacteraceae > Meinhardsimonia > Meinhardsimonia xiamenensis. The sequence goes on from NZ_FNFV01000005.1 coordinate 158,677, forward strand.
ACATTGGGATTGCGGAAGCGGAAGCCGGACTCGAGAAGCGAGGTCTCGTAGTCGATCTCGGTGCCGAAGAGGAACATCTGCGCCATCGGCGCGATGGCGACCACGGCGCCGTCCTGCTCGACGACCTCGTCATTCGGGTCGAGCTCGCGGACATAGTCCATGGTGTATTCCATGCCCGCGCAGCCCCCCTTCTTGACGCCGATGCGCAAGCCCTTCGCGCCCTCGCGCTCCATCAGCCTGCGGATCTGGGCCGCCGCCGCCGGGGTGAGCGTCACGGCCTGCTTGCCGGGAATTCCGAACATGGGTTGCCTCCTGTTGCGGGGGAAATCTAGCGGCTTGCGGGCAGGAGTCCAACGGCCGGCAGCCGCTCGGCCAGCGCCAGGGTGGCGTAGGCCGTCGCCAGTGCCCAGCCGAAGGAGGCGAGCGTGCCGACGATGACATACTCGCCAGCGCGCTGGTCGCGCGAGGAGACCTCGAAGCGCAGCACGGATTTCGCCGCGATCAGGAACCCGATGGCCGCGGGCTGCCCGACCATCACCAGAAGGAAGATCAGCCCGCGTTCCAGCATGCCGATCAGCATGCCGCCGCCCGTGAGCCCGCGCGGCAGATCCTCCACCGCCAGCGGCGCCATCAGGAATTCCACCGCGAAGCCGCCGGCGCGGGTTGCAAGGATCAGCCCCGCGGCCAGCGCCATCGCCCCCGGCGCCCAGTCGAGTCGCGCCCAGAGCCCGCCGGCCCAGAGATCCGGGACCAGCACCGCCGCCGCGATCAGCGTGGCGAGGTGTGCAGCCTGGTCGCCGAGAAAACGCGCCAGCCCGCGCGGCAGATGCGCCTTCACGGCGTCGATGACCACATGCGCCGCGGTCAGCACCGCGACTTCCCAGGCGTCGATCCGGCCCAGCGCGGCGGCGGCGGTGACAAGCACAACGAGCCCGTGCAGCGCCAAGGCAGCGGGGCGGCGCTTGTTGGCGACCATCCAGCGCGATTGCAGCACGAAATCGGCCAGAGCATGGGCGAGGAGGAGCGCGGCGAAAGTCTCGATCATCTTGCGGCCTCCTGCTCCCGGGCAGCCTTTTCCCACAGGGCGAGCGCCTCCTTCAGCGCCTGTGCGCGGGCGCCGGACAGGCGATAGCTCACCGCCTGCTTGGAAATGCCAAGGACACCGCCGATCTCGGCCATCGTAGGACCGCGCGGGTCCAGCGCCAGGGCGGTGGCCTCCGCCTGTTGCGGGGTCCAGAGGCCGAAACGGTCCTCGACCAGCCGCACGACGGCGTGGTGCAGGGGGCCGATCCCTTTGCCGGCGATCGCCAGCAGCCGACGACGGGGCATCGCGTCAAGGCCGCGGCCCGACAGCTCGAACGCCGTGCCGGAGGCATCGGCAAGCGTTCCTGCGCCGACATGGCGCGCGGTGCCGATGCCGATGGAGACGCGCGTCATCAGGCCCTGCCCGGAGCCGCGCAGCCGGGCCACGATCACGCAGGCGGCGCGCAGCGCGAGGGACGGCTCGGCAACAAGGAACTGCCAGCCGTCGCCTCGGAACCGGGTGAAACGCGGGCGCGCGTCGCCCGACTGCCAGCCGGCGATGATCCGTGCGGTGTCGGCGAGGAGATCCATGGCCGCCTCGAGCCGGCTGGCGTCGGCCTCGGTCGAGTTGACAATGTCCCCGGTCAGAACGGCGACCTGCGTGCCCATGTCAAGAGGATACGCTTGACTTTCGACAAGTCAAGCGGTTTGGCTTTACCGATAGAAAGTCAAGTCGATATACTTGACAGTCACATGAACCCCAGTTCCAGCCGCGCGGCATCGGACATCATGTCCATGCCCCAAGGCGGGTCCCAGGTCAGCTCCACATCGACCTGTTTCACGCCCGGCACCGCGTTGACGGCCTCGGCGACCCAGCCGGGCATGTCTCCCGCCACAGGACAGCCGGGCGCGGTGAGCGTCATGATGATGCGCACGGCATTCTCCTCGTCGATCTCGATGGTGTAGATCAGCCCCAGATCGAAGATGTTCACCGGAATTTCCGGATCATAGACCGTCCGGCAGGCCTCGGCCACCGCCTCGTAGAGGGGATGGTCGGTGCTCGAGGGTGCGATGAGCGGTGTGCCTTCCAGTCGCTCCGGCGTCTCTGCGGTCATGCTGGCCTCTCTGGCAAATCCCGAGCGGAGATATAGGGATTTGGGGGGGCGAGGTCCAGCATCGCGGGCGCGGGCGGTGCCGGAGCGGCTCGCTGCCGGGGCATTCGGTTTGACAAAGCGTCGCGAGGGCGCAAATGGGGCGGCATGTCTGGCTTTCGCTTCACCATTCACGCCACCGACGGCAAGGCGCGCACGGGTCTCATCGAGACCCCGCGCGGCGAGATCCGCACGCCCGCCTTCATGCCGGTGGGCACGGCCGGCACCGTGAAGGCGATGCTGCCGGAGAACGTGCGCGCCACCGGGGCCGACATCATTCTCGGCAACACCTACCATCTGATGCTGCGCCCGGGCGCGGAGCGTATCGCCCGGCTTGGGGGCTTGCACCGCTTCATGAACTGGCCGCGCCCGATCCTCACCGACTCGGGCGGGTTTCAGGTGATGAGCCTGGCCGAGCTGCGCCGGATCGACGAGCGCGGCGTGACCTTCCAGAGCCACATCGACGGTGCGCGTCACGAGCTCACGCCCGAGCGGTCGATGGAAATCCAGCGGCTTCTGGGTTCCGACATCGTGATGGCCTTCGACGAGTGCCCCGCGCTGCCGGCGGACCGGGCGCGCATCGAGGAGTCGATGCGCCTGTCCATGCGCTGGGCGGCGCGCTCGCGCGAGGCCTTCGGCGAGCGGCCGGGACATGCGCTGTTCGGCATCCAGCAGGGCGGGCTCGAGCGCGACCTGCGCGCCGAATCGGCCGAGGCGCTGAAGGCGATCGGCTTTGACGGCTATGCCATCGGCGGGCTGGCGGTGGGCGAGGGGCAGGCGGCGATGTTCGAGGTGCTCGACTATGCGCCCGACATGCTGCCCGCGGACCGGCCGCGCTACCTGATGGGCGTCGGCAAGCCCGACGACATCGTCGGTGCGGTCGTGCGCGGGGTGGACATGATGGATTGCGTGCTGCCCACCCGCTCGGGGCGGACGGGGCAGGCCTTCACCCGGCGCGGCGTGGTCAACATCCGCAACGCCCGTCACCGCGACGACCCGCGCCCCCTTGACGAAGCCTGCGCGTGCCCGGCCTGCCGCAGCTACTCGCGCGCCTATCTGCACCATGTGGTGCGGGCGGGCGAGATCATCGGCGCGATGCTGATGACCTGGCACAACCTGCAATACTATCAGGATCTGATGGCGGGCCTGCGCGAGGCCATCGCCGGTGGTCGGCTCGATGCTTTCGTGGCGGAATTCGAGGCGCTCAGGGCCGAGGGCGACATCGAGCCGCTCTGAGGGACCGCCGGCGGGCGTGTTGGCCTGGCGCCTCCGGCCGGCGTCCAGTCTCCCGATTGCATCTCGTGGGCGCATGCTACATGCATGTGCGGTGCTATCCAGAGGAGAGGGAGGCACGATGAAGGCGCAGGTGGCGGGCCGTGAGCCGATTGCCGTGGATGTGATCGAGGGCAGGAGCTACTTCTGGTGTGCCTGCGGGCGGTCGAAGAGGCAGCCCTTCTGCGACGGCAGCCACAAGGGCACCGGGTTCGAGCCCCTCGAATGGACGGCCGACCGTTCGGGCAGAAAGTTCTTCTGCGCCTGCAAGCAGACCGCCACACCGCCCTTCTGCGACGGCAGCCACAGGAAGCTGGCCGACTGATCCGCCGGCCGGCCGGCCCCGGCTAGCCGGCCGCGCCGCTCCGCGGGCCGGCGGTGGAATCGTCGTCCTCAGCCTCGAGAAAGCGCACCTTGCCGATGTAGGGCAGGTTGCGGTTGGCCTGGGCGAAGTCGATCCCGTAGCCGACAACGAATTCGTCGGGGATCTCGAAGCCCGTCCATGTGGCGCGGATGTCCACCTCGCGCCGCGAGGGCTTGTCGAGCAGCGCAATGGTTTCCAGCCGCCGGGGCCCGCGCGAGCGCAGCAGGTTCAGGACGTGGTGGAGGGTGAATCCCGTGTCCACGATGTCCTCCACCACCAGCACGTCGCGCCCGCCGATCTCGGAGGAGAGATCCTTCAGAATCCGCACTTCGCGGCTCGATTCCATCGCGTTGCCATAGGAGGAGGCCTCGAGGAAATCGACCTCCACGTTCATGTCGGCAAGCTCTCGCACGAGGTCGGCGATGAAGACGAAGGAGCCGCGCAGGAGGCCCACCACGATCAGCCGGTCGGTGCCGGCGAAATGGGCGCGGATCTCGCCGGCGAGCGCCTCCACCCGCGCGGCGATTTCCTTGGCCGAGATCATCCGGTCGATCACATAAGGCCGCATGCGGCTCCCTTTCCCTTGCATTCCGCGTCCGAGTTATCGAAATGAACGGACATTGTCACCCGCCCGCAGCGCGAAGAGGCCATGCCCCGACACGCCGAGACCCGCACCGTCCCCTGGAGCGCCGATGAGATGTTCGCGCTGGTGGCCGATGTCGCGCGCTACCCCGAGTTCCTGCCCTGGACGGCAGCGGCGCGCATCCGCTCGCGGCGCAAGGAGGGGGCGGTGGAGGTGATGGAGGCCGATCTCGTCATCTCCTTCAAGGTCTTTCGCGAGCGTTTCGGCAGCCGTGTGACGCTCAGGCCCGAGGAAGGCGTGATCGAGACGGAATATCTCGACGGCCCCTTCCGCTACCTGAGGTCGGAGTGGCGCTTTCGCGATCTGCCCGAGGGCGGCTCAGAGGTGAGCTTCTTCGTCGATTTCGAATTCCGCAACGCGATCCTGCAGAAGGTGATCGGCGTGGTGTTCAACGAGGCCATGCAGCGCGTGGTCGCGGCCTTCGAGCGGCGGGCGACCGAGCTCTATGGTCCGGGCCGCGCGGCGGCGGGCATGAGCTGAGGGCGGGCGATGGCCAGCGGCGTCACCGGGAGTCTCGCGCGCTTTGCGCTGACGCCGCTCGACACCTCGGCCGATGCGGCGCGGGCGATGCTGCGCCTGTCGCTTCTCGACTGGGCGGCGGTGGCGATTGCCGGGGCGGGCGAGCCGGTGGCGGGGATCGTGCGCGCGGCCGCGCTGGAGGAGGGCGGGCGCGCCGAGGCCACGGTGATCGGCACGGGCGTGCGGCTGCCCGCCCGCGCGGCCGCGCTCGTCAATGGCACGACGAGCCACGCGCTCGACTATGACGACACCCATTTCGCCCATATCGGCCATCCGTCGGTGGCGGTGATCCCGGCCGCGCTCGCCATGGCCGAGCGGGTCGGGGCAGGGGGCGCGGCGTTTCTCGAAGCGGCTCTTGTCGGGGTGGAGGCATCCATCCGCGTGGGTGTCTGGCTCGGGCGGTCGCACTATCAGGCCGGGTTTCACCAGACGGCGACGGCGGGCAGCTTCGGCGCGGTGCTCGCCGCGGCGCGGCTCGCGGGGCTCGACCGGGAAAGGATCGTTCACGCGCTCGGCCTCGCGGCCACGCGCGCCTCGGGGCTCAAGGCGCAGTTCGGCACCATGGGCAAGCCCTTCAACGCCGGCATCGCCGCGGCCAACGGGGTGGAGGCGGTGCTTCTCGCCGCGCGCGGCATGACCTCGCGCCCCGAGGCGCTCGACGGGCCTCAGGGTCTTGCCGCCACCCACCACGGCGAGGCCAACGACGCGGCTTTCGCCGGGCTCGGAGAGGAATGGCTGACGCTTGGCATCAGCCACAAGTTTCACGCCTGCTGCCACGGCACCCATGCCGCGCTCGAGGCCTTGCGGGAGGCGCGCGCGCAGGGCGCCGGGGACGCGGTTGAGGCGGTGGAAATCGTGATCCACCCGCGCTGGCTCAACGTCTGCAACATCGCCGCGCCGGAAACCGGGCTCGAGGCCAAGTTTTCCTATCGGCTCACGGCGGCCATGGCGCTTGCCGGGCGCTCGACGGCGGCGCTCGAGAGCTTCTCCGATTCCGCCTGCGCCGACCCCGCGCTTGTCGCGTTGCGCGAGCGGGTGCGCGTGACGGCCGAGGAGGCGGTGCCCGAGACGGCCGCGCGCGTGCGCCTGCGCTTCGCCTCGGGCGAGGTTCGGGAGGCGTTTCACGACCTCTCCGAGCCGCGCACTCCGGCGGAGCTCCGGCCGCGCATCGCCGGCAAGGTGCTGGCGCTTTTGGGGGCGGAGCGGGCCGCGCGGCTTGTCGCAGCCGTCCCGGAGGGCGGTGCGGCGGATCTGCCCGCGCTTGCCGCCTGTCTCGCGGAAGCGTGAGCGCGCCGGCGCGTGGGTGCCGCCATCCCGCCTTGCCGCGCGCGCCCCGGCGGCCTAGTGTCTCGGCCAAGGCAGCCCCGGCAGGGCTGGCAGGCAAAATCCCTGAAAGGACATCAAATGGCCGAGATCGCCGATCCCGAGAACACCATTGTCATGGAGCTGAAGACCGGCCGGGTGGTCATTGAGCTTCTGCCCAATGTCGCTCCGCGGCACGCCGAGCGGATGAAGGAGCTCGCCCGTGCCGGCAAATACGACAATGTCATCTTTCATCGGGTGATCGAGGGCTTCATGGCCCAGTCCGGCGATGTCGAACACGGCAACGCGGAGCAGAACTTCAATCTGCGGCGCGCGGGCACCGGCGGTTCGGATCTGCCCGACCTGCCGGCGGAGTTCTCGCAGATCCCGCATGACCGTGGCACGCTCGGCGCGGCGCGCACCGCCGACCCCAACAGCGCCAACTCGCAGTTCTTCATCAATTTCGCCGACAACCATTTTCTCAACGGCCAGTACACCGTCTATGGCCGGGTGATCGAGGGGATGGAGCATGTCGATGCCATCGCCCGCGGGGAGCCGCCGGTGAACCCCGACCGGATCATCTCCATGCGCGTGGCCGCCGATCTCGATGGATAGGCGGCGGCTTCTTCTCATGGCGGGCGCGGCGCTTCTGGTCGCGCTTGCCGCGCTTGGCTGGCGTGCGGTCAATCGCACCGAGCCAAACCCGCCACCCGCGCCTGCGACGACAGAGCAGCCGGCTGCCGCGATTCCGGCCGAGGGGCCCCGGCTCGTCATCGAGGTGGATGGCGAGGCAAAGGGCACGGTGGTGATCGCCCTTGCCGCGGACGTTGCCCCCAACCATGCCGAGCGGCTCTGCACGCTGGCCGAGGCCGGCGCCTATGACGGGGTGGTGTTTCACCGCGTGATCGACGGGTTCATGGCGCAGACCGGCGATGTCGCCTTCGGCCGGGAGGGCGGGGATCTTTCGCGTGCCGGAACCGGCGGGTCCGACCTGCCGGATCTCGCGGCGGAGTTCTCGTCGATTCCCTTCGAGCGGGGTGTGGTGGGCATGGCGCGCGCGCGTCATCCCGACAGCGCCAATTCGCAGTTCTTCGTCATGTTCGCGCCGGGGCCGCATCTGAACGGTCAGTACACGGTGGTCGGCCGCGTGATCGAGGGAATGGAGGTTGTGGACGCGATCAAGCGCGGCGAGGGGCGCAATGGCAAGGTGTTCGGCAGGCCGGACGTGATGCGACAGGTTCGCTGCCTGCGCTGAGGCACGTGCGATGCTGAGGGCACGGGCGATCAGGATCGCGTGAGCGGCCCTGTCGCGCTGCGCGCGGCTCTGGCACACTGCCCGCAGATGCGGGAGGAGCGAGCCATGCGCCATTTCACCCTTGCCGCGGCGCTCTGGGCCGGGCTTGCCGCCGCCGCCGCGGCCAACCCCGATTTCTGGAAACACGAGTGGCCGAAGACCGATTTCAGCCGCACGAGCGTGACAAGCTGGACCGAGATCATGTCGGGCGGCCCGCCGAAGGACGGCATCCCGGCGATCACCGGCCCGGCCTTCATTCCCGTCTCCGAGGAGACGCGCCTTGACGACCGCGAGCCGGTGATGGCGCTGGAGCTTCCGGGCGAGACGCCGCGGGCCTATCCGGTCCGCTATCTCATCTGGCACGAAATCGTCAACGATGAGGTCGGCGGCGTGCCGGTGGCCGTCACCTACTGCCCCTTGTGCAACTCCGCGCTCGTCTTCGACCGGCGGGTCGACGGCGAGGTGCTCGAGTTCGGGGTGACGGGCAAGCTGAGAAACTCCGACATGATCATGTATGACCGCCAGACCGAAAGCTGGTGGCAGCAGGCGCTGGGGCTCGGCATCGTCGGGGTGATGACGGGAAAGGAGCTTGCGGTCATCCCCTCATGGATGGAGAGCTGGGCGGAGTTCCGGGCCCGCAACGCGGAAGGGCTGGTGATGGACGCGCCGCCCTGGCCGCGCAACTACGGGCGCAACCCCTATGTGGGCTATGACAGCTCGTTCCGCCCGTTCCTCTACAACGGCGAGATGCCGCCACACGGCATTCCGGCGCTGATGCGGGTGGTGCGGGTCGGAAACCGCGCCTGGACGCTGGAGCGCATCGCGCGCGCGGGCGAGATTCGCGAGGCTGGCGTGGTGATCAGCTGGCGGCCGGGGCAGGCCTCGCCGCTCGACCAGCCGGCGATCGGGCAGGGGCGGGACGTGGGCACGATTCGGGTGCGCGACGAAGCGGGGCGCGATCTGCCCCATGATCTGATGTTCGCCTTCGCCTTTCACGCCTTCTTCCCCGAGGGCGAGTGGATGCTCGGGGAGTGAGCGCAGTGGCGGGGCCGCGCCGCCGCCCCGTGCCTGCGGCGCGGGTATTTTCACCAGGGTGATGAGAGGTGCCCGCGCGCGAGCGCCCCCTCGGTTGTGCCTGTGGCACGGTTGCCGTCCTCGGAAAAGAGGGAGATTGGAGCGGGTGAAGGGAATCGAACCCTCGTCGTCAGCTTGGGAAGCTGCTGCTCTACCATTGAGCTACACCCGCAGCGCCGACGGAGATATGCCGCGAAGACGCGGCCATTTCAAGCCTTCATCGCTGACGAGGGGGCGCTTCGAGGCGCCGCCCGCGCGGCCGTGCCGGCGATGGTGCCCGCCTCCTCCGCGTCGGTGTGGAGGCCGCGCCTATGATATCGCAGCGTCACCTCCGCCCGGGGTGCGAGGCGCGCTTGCTGCGGGTGCGTTTCGTGATAACGTCCTCGCCTGACCAGTCGGTCAGGAACGCCTCGGCATGTGCGCCCGCAGGTCGCGTGGCACGGGGCAGGAAAGAGGACATGTCAGGGAGACCTCCATGCCCGCCGGGGCGCAACCGATACTGGATGTGAAGGGGCTTCGAACCGTCTTTGCCACGCGGCAGGGCGAGGTGCATGCCGTCAATTCGGTGAGCTTCGATCTCTATCCCGGCGAGCTTCTGGGCGTGGTGGGCGAATCAGGCTCGGGCAAGTCGGTGACGATGATGTCGCTCATCGGCCTTCTTCCCTCGCCGCCCGCGGAGGTGCGTGAAGGACAGGTCCTGTTCGAGGGCATCGACCTTCTGAAGGCCGACGCCGAGACGCTCAGGCGCATCCGCGGGGCGCGGATCGGCTTCGTGTTCCAGGATCCGATGACCTCGCTCAACCCCGTCTTCACCGTGGGCTTTCAGCTCATGGAGCCCCTGCGCAAGCACATGGGGATGACGAAGGCGCAGGCGCGCGCGCGGGCGCGCGAGCTTCTGGAGCTGGTGGGAATCCCCGATGCGGGCCGGCGGCTCGATGACTATCCTCACCAGTTCTCGGGCGGCATGCGCCAGCGGGTGATGATTGCCATTGCGCTCGCCTGCGACCCGAAGGTGCTGATTGCTGACGAGCCCACCACCGCGCTTGACGTGACCATTCAGGCGCAGATCCTCGAACTCATCAAGGAGCTGCGCCAGAAGCTCGGCATGGCGATCATCTGGATCACCCATGACCTTGGCGTGGTTGCCGAGATCGCCGACCGGGTGATCGTGATGTATGGCGGCCAGATCGTGGAACAGGCGCCGGTGGAGGCGCTGTTCGAGGATCCCCGCCACCCCTACACCCGCGCGCACTTGCAGACGGTGCCGCATGTGCGTGGCCCGCGCGCGCCCCGCCTGCGCGTGATCGAGGGCCAGCCGCCGATCCTCGGCGCGCCGCCCACCGCCTGCCCGTTCCGCTTCCGCTGCCGCCACCGTTTCGAGCGCTGCGACCGCGAGAACCCGACCCGCCGCGAGGTTGCGCCGGGACATGACGCGGCCTGTTTCTGGTCCCCCGAGGAGGAGAGAACCGCGCCCGTCGCCGCGGCCGGAGGTGCGCATGCTTGACACGGCAGCGTCGCCCGCGCCCGAGGCTTCCGCAGGTGCGGCCCGCCCGCTTGTCGAGGTGCGGGGGCTGAAGATGTATTTCCCGATCCACACCGGGCTTCTGCGCAGGCACACGGGCGACGTGAAGGCCGTCGATGATGTCTCCTTCGACATCCTCGAGGGCGAGACGCTGGGGCTCGTGGGGGAGTCGGGCTGCGGCAAGTCCACCTGCGGGCGGGCGGTGCTGCGGCTCTATGACATCACCGCCGGTTCGATCCGGCTTGAGGGCCGCGAGATCGGGCAGCTGAGCCAGGAGGCGCTGCGCCCCCTGCGCCCGCGCATGCAGATGGTCTTTCAGGATCCGCAGGCGAGCCTCAACCCGCGCATGACCGTGGCCTCGATCATCGGCGAGCCGCTTGTCGAGCACACGTCGATGAGCCGGGCCGAGCGGCTCGAGCGGATCTGGGAGCTGATGGACGCGGTCGGGCTCAACCGCGACTTCGCCAACCGCTACCCGCACGAGTTCTCCGGCGGTCAGCGTCAGCGCATCGGCATTGCCCGGGCGCTCGCGCTGAACCCGAAGTTCATCGTCTGCGACGAGCCGATCGCCGCGCTTGACGTGTCGATCCAGGCGCAGGTGGTGAACCTTCTGGAGGATCTGCAGGAACAGCTCGGCCTTACCTATCTCTTCATCAGCCACGATCTGTCGATGGTCCGCCACATCGCCGACAGGGTCGCGGTGATGTATCTCGGCCGCATCGTCGAGCTCGCGCCGCGCGATGATCTGTACGCCGAGCCGCTCCACCCCTACGCGAAGGCGCTGCTTTCAGCCGTGCCCGAGCCCGACCCGAAGATCGCCCGCGCCGCCCGCCGCATCATTCTCAAGGGCGACGTGCCGAGCCCGGCGAACCCGCCCAAGGGCTGCAACTTCTCGACCCGCTGCCCGCGGGTGATGGAGATCTGCCGCCGGATCGACCCGGCGCTGACCGAGGTGGCACCCGGCCGACAGGTGGCCTGCCACCTCTACACCGACGCAAGCGAGAGCGCGGAGGAAACCGCGCCGGAACGAGGCGAGAGCAACGACACACGGCAACAAGGAGAGGAAGAATGACCGTGAGACGTACGCTGTTTGGTGCCGCGGCGCTGCTGGCGCTGGCACCAATGGCCTTTGCGGCAGGCGAGCGCGGCCGCGACGGCGAAGTGAGAATCATCTACTGGCAGGCGCCCTCGATCCTGAACCCGTTCCTCTCGGGCGGCACGAAGGATGTCGAGGCGGCCTCGATGATCATCGAGCCGCTGGCCCGCTATGACGAGAATGGCAACCTCGTGCCCTGGCTGGTCGAGGAGATCCCGACGGTCGCCAACGGGGGCGTCAGCGCCGACCTCCGGCAGATCACCTGGAAGATCAAGCCGGGCATCGTCTGGTCGGACGGCACGCCCTTCACCTCGGCGGACGTGAAGTTCACCTGGGAATACTGCTCGCATCCCGAAGGCGGCTGCGCGCAGCTCACCAAGTTCGAAGGCGTCACGTCAGTCGAGACGCCCGACGATCTGACCGTGATCGTCAACTTCGACAAACCGATGCCGAATCCCTACGGGCCCTTTGTCGGCGGCGAGAGCCCGATCATCCAGAAGGCGCAGTTCGAGAACTGTGTCGGCGCCCGCGCGCCCGAGTGCACCGACGCCAACTTCGCCCCGATCGGCACCGGCCCGTTCAAGGTGGTCGAATTCCGCCCGAATGACGTGATCCGCATGGTTGCCAACGAGAACTACCGCGAGGAGGGCAAGCCCGCCTTCGCCACGGTTCTCTTCAAGGGCGGCGGCGACGCCACGGCCGCGGGCCGCGCGGTGATGGAGACCGGCGAGTTCGACTACGCCTGGAACCTGCAGCTCGCGCCCGACGTGATCGCCGAGATGGAGAAGGGCGGCAAGGGCAAGCCCATTGCCGGTTTCGGCCCGCTCGTCGAGCGGATCATGCTCAACAACACCAACCCGGATCCCTCGCTGCCGCCCGAGCTGCGCTCGGTGTCGATCATCGAGAACTACGAGCAGAAGAACCCGCATCCCTTCCTGCGCGACCCGGCCGTCTACAAGGCGATGTCGATGGCCATCGATCGCCCGCTTCTGGTGGAGATCGGCTATGGCCAGGCGGGCAAGGTGACCTGCAACTGGGTGCCGGCGCCCGAGATCTACAACTCGCACACCTTCGACGCCACCTGCGGCGTGCAGGACATCGCCGGCGCCAACAAGCTGCTCGATGACGCCGGCATCGTCGACACCGACGGCGACGGCATCCGCGAGAAGAACGGCGTGCCGCTGAAGATCCTCTACCAGACCTCCACGAACGCCGTGCGCCAGGACTTCCAGGCGCTCATCAAGCAGTGGTGGAGCGAGATCGGCATCGAGACCGAGCTGCGCAACATCAACGCCAGCGTCTTCTTCGGCGGCGATCCGGGCAGCCCGGACACCTTCCAGAAGTTCTATGCCGACGTGCAGATGTACGCCAACACCTTCAACGGCACCGACCCGCAGGCGTATCTGGCCAACGGCCTGTGCGACAAGGCGCCGCGTCCCGAGACGCAGTGGCAGGGCGAGAACATCTCGCGCTTCTGCATGAAGGAGTATGACGAGCTGTGGAAAAAGCTCTCCGAGACCGCCGACATCGAGGAGCGGGCCGCGATTGCGCGTCAGCTCAATGACATGGCGGTGGAGAACGGCATGATGATCCCGCTCGTGCACCGGGGCCGGCTGTCGGCGCACTCCAACACGCTGGGCGGCGTCAAGCTCAATGTCTGGGACAGCGAGCTGTGGAACGTGGCCGACTGGTATCGCATCAAGTGATCGGCTGAATCTGCAACCGGCGCGGGGCGGGCATTCCGCCCCGCGCTCCCCCGAGAGGGCTGAACCGAGGCGTCCATGCTGAACTACACGATACGTCGGCTGATCCTTGCGGTGCCGACGCTTCTGTTCATCGCTCTGACGATCTTCCTTCTCCTGGAGCTCGCCCCCGGCGATCCGGTGGCGCACATGCCGCTGACCATCCCGCCGGAGGTGCGCGAGCTGATGCGCAAGGCGCTGGGGCTCGGCGAGCCGGTGCACATCCGCTTCTGGAAGTGGCTGGTGCAGTTCTTCTGGGTCGAGCCGCAGGTCTTCATCGACTGGCTGACGACGAAGAGCGCCATTGCCGGCATCCTGCCCGACACGCAGTTCTACGTCTCCTGCGCGGGCGGCGATCTGGCCACCTGCGACGCGCGCATCCTGTCATGGCAGTTCCGCTCGCCGGTGATGGACATCGTCCTGCAGCGCCTGCCGCAGACGCTGTGGGTGGTGGGCACGGCCTATCTCGTGGCCATCGTCATCGCCATTCCCGTGGGTGTCTATTCCGCCTACCGGCAATATTCCTGGTTCGACAACGCCGGCACCTTCATCACCATGGTGGGCTTCTCGGTGCCGCCCTTCTTCTCGGGCGTGCTGGTGATCGTGATCTTCTCGGTGCAGCTCGGCTGGTTTCCCTCGATCTACGACACCACTCACCGCGTGACCGACTGGGACAGCTTCGTCTTCCAGCTCAGGCAGATGGTGATGCCGGTGATGGTGCTCGCACTGCAGATCACCTCGCAGATCAGCCGCTTCATGCGCGCGAGCATGCTCGACAACCTCAATCAGGACTATGTGCGCACCGCCCGCGCCAAGGGCATGACCGAGCCCACGGTTGTGCTCGTGCATGTGCTGCGCAACTCGATGATCCCGGTCGTCACCGTGATCGCGCTCGGCATTCCCTCGATCTTCGGCGGCGCGATCATCACCGAGCAGGTGTTCAAGGTGAACGGAATCGGCGAGATGCTGATCAAGGCCATCGAGGCCAACGACATCCCCACCGTGCAGACGCTGACCTTCATCTTTGCGGTGCTGATCGTCGTCTTCAACCTCATCGCCGATCTGCTCTACGGCATTCTCGACCCGAGGATCCGCTATGACTGAACCTGCCGCTCCCTCCGCAGAGACGCTCGCTCCGGAGCTCGCCACTCGCCCGCCGCGCAGCCAGTGGCGCGACGTGTGGGACCAGTTCAAGAAGCACCGCGGCGCGCTCGTTGGCGCGGTCATCTTCGTCTCCATCTTCGCCGCCGTCTTCGTCGGCCCGCTGTTCTACCCCCATGATGCGCAATATGTGCCCACGGGGCGCGACTTCATCCGGCTGCGCGACATGCGGCCGGTCTATGTTCTCTTGTGGGATCCCGGCGCGAAGGCGGACTGGTCACACCCGCTCGGCACCGACAATATCGGCCGCGACGCGCTTGCGCGGATGATGATGGGCGGGCAGGTCTCGCTCACCGTCGGCCTGGCCGCCATGGCCCTCTCGCTTCTCCTCGGCACCTTCATCGGCGTGCTCGCAGGCTATTTCCGGCGTCTCGACGGCCCGCTGATGCGCCTGACCGACCTCTTCCTCGCCCTGCCGCTCCTGCCGCTGCTCCTCGTGGCGGTGCTGCTCTTCCGCGAGCCGCTGAAGGCCGCCTTCGGGGTGGAGGGCGGCATCTTCGTGCTGATCGTCACGCTCGTCGGCATCACCTCATGGATGCAGACCGCCCGCATCGTGCGCGGCGACGTGCTGGCGCTGAAGGAGCGCGAATTCGTGCTGGCGGCCCGCTCGATCGGCACGCCGAGCCGGCGCATCGTGCTCCGCCACATCCTGCCCAACGTCCTCTCGCCGATCATGGTCTCGGCCACGCTCGGCATCGCCACGGCGATCATCACCGAATCGGCGCTCTCCTTCCTCGGCTTCGGCTTTCCGCCCGACTTCCCCACCTGGGGGCGGCTTCTGAACGACAGCGTCGACCGCATGACCCTCTATCCCGAGCGCGTGCTCTGGCCCGGCCTTGCCATCTCCATCACCGTGCTTGCGGTGAACTACATCGGTGACGGGTTGCGCGACGCGCTCGACCCGCGCATCCGCGGCCGCTGAAGGCGGCTCCGCTGTTCATCATCCTGGGTGAAAATACCCCGGGGGGAGCGCGCAGCGCGGGGGGCAGCGCCCCCCTTGCCGCTATTCGACATGCTTGCGGATGCGCCGGATCAGCGCCCAGACCGCCAGCACCACCGGCGGCGTCAGCCCCGCCGCAAGCCAGCCCTTGTCGATGCCGATCTCCTTGGCCAGCGGCGTGGCGAGATAGACGGCGAGGTTGAGCGCATAGTAGCTGATCGCCACCACCGAAAGCCCCTCCACCGTCTTCTGAAGCCGCAGCTGCAGATCGGCGCGCCGGTCCATGCTGGCCAGAAGTTTCTGGTTCTGCGCCGAGCGCTCCACATCGACGCGGGTGCGCAGAAGCTCGCCCGCCCGCGCCGCCCGCTCGGCCATGGTTGCGAGCTGCCGCTCGGCCGACTTCACCGTGCGCATGGCCGGGTCGAAACGGCGCATCATGAACTCGCGCAGAAGCTGGCGGCCCTCGAAGCGCTCCTCGCGCAGCACCTCGATGCGGTCGTGCACGATCGCCTCATAGGCGGCGGTGGCGCCGAAGCGGAAGCTCGACTTGGCGAGCAGCGTCTCGAGCTCCGAGGAGATCTCGAGCAGAGCGGCAAGAAGCGCCTCCGCCTCTTCGCCGCGCGCCGACATGCCGTCGACAAGCTGCGAGAGCCGCGCCTCGAGGTCGGCGATCCGGGCGGACATGCCGCGCACCCGGAAGAGCCCGAGCATGGCCATGGCCTTGTAGGTCTCGATCTCCGCCAGCCGCTGCACGATGCGCCCCACCCGCCGCGGTCCGGTACCGGGCTCGACGAAGACGGCAAAGCGTATGTGCCCGGCCGAATCGATGCGAAAGTCGCTCGCCACCACCGCGGTGCCCTCCACGACCCGCGCGGCGGCGAGGCTTTCGGGCACGAACCACTCTCTCAGCCGCTTGCTGATCTCGGCCGTCCCACCCTCGGGCACGGGCTCGACGCGGATCAGCGCCGAGGTCAGGCGGGGGGCCGGCAGGGCGGCGAGCCAGTCCTCGGGAAACACGCCGAAGGCGGCCGGGTCGAAGGGCCGCGCCTCCACCCCGTCGGCGAAGATGGTGTAGGTGACGAACTCGGTGTGGCTTTCCCATTTCAGCCGCACCCGTCCGAGATCGACGAAATGGTGATTTGCCTCGGGGGGCGGGTGATCGGCGCCGAAGCGGTCGAGGAGCGCGATCAGATGCGCCCGGTCAAGGGCGCGGTCGCGCTGGGCGGCCCCCTGCGGCGGCTTGATCGCCAGAAGCGCGGCGTGACAGGGCGCCGTCAGCGCCGGAAACGGGCGCGCGTGCAGCTCGTTGGCGATCCTGTAGCGGAGCGGATGGTCCTTGATGACACTCATGCCGGGCGCGTCCCTTCACTGTCCCGGCGCGAGGCTAGCGCGAGGCACGGCGGCATTGAAGCGGGCGGTGCGTCGGGAAGGGGACATTGCCGTCGCTTGCGGGCAAATGCCGCAGGCGGGCGCGCGTTATTCAGCAGATCAGGCAAGGGAAGGGGAGGGACGGATGCACATCGGTTTCATCGGGCTTGGCAATGTCGGGGGAAAGCTCGCGGGTTCGCTGTTGAGAAACGGGCTCGAGCTCACGGTGTGCGATCTCGACCGGCGCGCGGCGGCGCCCTTCCTCGAGCGGGGCGCGCATTGGGGCGAGAGCCCCGCGGAGATGGCCGAGGCCTGCGACATGGTCATCACCTGCCTGCCTTCGCCTGCGGCATGCGCGGAGGTGATGGAGGGGGAGGAGGGGCTCATCCAGGGCCTCGGCCCCGGCAGGATCTGGGCGGAGATGTCGACGACGGACGCGCGCGAGGTGCAGCGGATGGCGGCGCTTGTGGCAGAGAAGGGCGCGGAGGCGATCGACTGCCCCGTCTCGGGCGGCTGCCACCGGGCCGCGACGGGCAACATCTCGATCTTCGCGGGCTGCGCGCGGGAGACATTCGAGCGCGCGCTGCCCGTCCTCAAGGTGCTCGGCCGGCGCATCCTGCACACCGGGCCCGTAGGCACGGCATCGGTGCTGAAGGTGATGACGAACTATCT
Source organism: Meinhardsimonia xiamenensis (assembly GCF_900102905.1). Classification (GTDB taxonomy): domain Bacteria; phylum Pseudomonadota; class Alphaproteobacteria; order Rhodobacterales; family Rhodobacteraceae; genus Meinhardsimonia; species Meinhardsimonia xiamenensis. The sequence goes on from NZ_FNFV01000005.1 coordinate 175,820, forward strand.
GGCCACCGCCAATCTGGTCACCTTGTGCGAGGCGATGACGACGATGGCCGCGGCCGGCATCGATCTCGCGACGACCTACGAGGCCATCCGCATCTCCTCGGGCAACAGCTTCGTGCATGAGACCGAGAGCCAGCTCATCCTGAACGGCTCGCGCGACGTGAACTTCACCATGGATCTGGTGCTCAAGGACATCGGCCTGTTCCAGGCGCTTGCCGAGGAGAGAGGCGTGCCGCTTGTCATCTCGCCGCTCCTGGTGGAGATGTTCCGCGAGGCGGTGGCCGCGTGGGGGCCGCGCGCCCAGTCGGACACCATCATCCGCCGCTATGAGGAGGCCACAGGGCTTGACGTGCGCGCGCCCGGCTTTCCGGCCGAGCTTGTCGATGACGAGCCGGAGGAGCCGGGGCAGGAGGTGCTGCCGCGCGGGCGCGGCTGAGCCACGGATCGCGTGGCGCGGGCTTGCGCCCGCGTGCCTCCGGCGGGGGTATTTGCACCAGGATGATCATGAGGGGCGGGTCTTGTGGCCGCCTGTGGGGCGGCTTATGTCACGGGCTCCGGCCGGGAGAGAATGATGCGCAGGAGCCGCCGCGGGGAAGCGGGCCCCGTTGATTTCGATCGGGCGCAAAGCTGGCGGACCATCCGCCGGGTCGCGCCCTACATATGGCCGCGGGGTGCGGCATGGGTGAAGGTGCGGGTGGTGGTGGCGCTCGGCCTGCTTCTGCTTGCCAAGATCATCGCCGTGATCACGCCCTTCTTCTACAAGGCGGCGGTCGATGCGCTGAGCCCGGCCGAACCCTCGCCGGCCTGGACGCTGGGCGCGGGTGCGGTGGGGCTGACCGTGGCCTATGGCATGGCGCGCGTTCTGAGCACCGGCTTTCAGCAGCTCCGCGATGCGGTGTTCGCGCGCGTCGCGCAGCGGGCGCTTCGGGCGATTGCGCTTGAGACCTTCCGGCACATTCACGCGCTCTCGCTGCGCTATCACATCACCCGGCGCACCGGCAGCCTCTCGCGCGTGATCGAGCGCGGGGTGAAGGGGGTGGAGTTTCTCCTGCGCTTTCTCGTCTTCTCGATGGGGCCGTTGGTGCTGGAACTCGTTCTGGTGGCGGCGGTGCTCGCCACGGTGTTCGACCTGCGCTATCTCGCGGTCGTCTCGGTGACCATCGCGGCCTATGTGCTCTTCACCTTCCGCGTTACCGAGTGGCGGGTGAAGATCCGCCGCGAGATGAACGAGCAGGACGCGGAGGCCAACCAGAAGGCCATCGACAGCCTGCTGAACTTCGAGACGGTGAAGTATTTCGGCGCCGAGGAGCGCGAGGCGGCGCGCTATGACGCCTCGATGGCGGGCTACGAGAAGGCGGCGCTGAAGACCACCTATTCGCTCGCCTTCCTCAACTTCGGCCAGGCCTTCCTGATCACCGCGGGGCTCGTGGGCGTGATGGTGATGGCGGCAATCGGCGTACAGGCCGGGCAGCTGACCGTGGGCGATTTCGTCATGGTCAACGCCTACATGATCCAGATCACCATGCCGCTCAACTTCCTTGGCACGGTCTACCGCGAGATCCGCCAGTCGCTGGTGGACATGGGCGAGATGTTCGACCTGCTCGAGCAGCCGCCCGAGGTGACGGACCGGCCCAACGCGAAGCCCCTGCAGGTGACCGAGGGGCGGGTGGAGTTCGACCGCGTGGTCTTCGGCTACGAGCCCGATCGGCCGATCCTGAAGGGCGTGACGATCATCGTGGAGGGCGGCCACACGGTGGCCATCGTCGGCCCCTCGGGCTCGGGCAAGTCCACCATCGGGCGGCTTCTGTTCCGCTTCTATGATGTCAATGATGGCGCCATCCGCATCGACGGGCAGGACATCCGCGACGTGACGCTCGAGAGCCTGCATGCCGCCATCGGCGTGGTGCCGCAGGATACCGTGCTGTTCAACGACACGATCTATTACAACATTGCCTATGGCCGGCCCGACGCCAGCCGCGAGGAGGTGGAGGCGGCCGCACGTGCGGCCAAGATCCACGATTTCATCATGTCGTTGCCGCAGGGCTATGACACGGTGGTCGGCGAGCGGGGGCTGAAGCTTTCGGGCGGTGAGAAGCAGCGTGTGGGGATCGCGCGGACGATCCTGAAGAACCCGCCCATTCTGCTGCTCGACGAGGCGACGAGCGCGCTCGACACCGAGACCGAGCGCGAGATTCAGGCCGAGCTCGAGGCGATGGGGCGGGGGCGCACGGTGATCATGATCGCGCACCGGCTGTCGACCGTGGTGCGGGCCGACCGCATCGTGGTGCTGGAGGAGGGCCGGGTGGTGGAGGAGGGCCGCCACGAGGAGCTTCTCGCCCGCGGCGGGCGTTATGCCTCGATGTGGCAGCGGCAGGCGGCCGAGCAGGAGGCGGCCTGAGGCCGCGCATCAGGGCGTGAGGATCAGCCGCCCGCCGCTGATCTCGATCTTCGAGAAGCGCTGCAGGTAGCTCATGCCGAGGAGCGAGCCGGGCATCTCGCCCTCGCTCACCCGCACCCAGACATTGCGGTGCGTCACCGGGCCGAGCGTGAACTCGCGCACCCGCGCGCGCGCGGTGCGCACCGTGCCGTTGGCGGTGGAGGCGATGCCGGTGAAGGCAAGCCGGCTCGTGTCGATGCCGGCGCGGGCGGCATCCTCGAGGGTGAGCACGATTGCCGTGGCGCCGGTGTCGATGACGAACTCGATCGGAGCGCCGTCGACAAGCGCGGTCACATAGTAATGCCCGTCGCGGGCGCGCGGCACCTCGATTCGGGTTCCGTCCGTCCAGATCGCCTGGCGGGGCATGATCTCCTGCCGGATGTCCGACCACAGCCCGTAGGAGGCGATGGCGCCGATGAAGATCAGCGCCCAGAGCGCGGCGTTGCGCGCCAGCGTGCCGAGGCGGCGGCGATTGGCAACGATCAGGCTGCCGCCGATGGCCGCGAGCAGGAGACCCAGATAGAGGAGATAGGCGGTGTCGTAGCTGGTCATGTGCCCTTCACATAGGGTGCGCGCGCCGCCTGCGCCAGTGCCGGGCGCCTCAGCCGGGAAGAAGCCCCGCGCCGCGGAGTCCGTCGAGCACGAACTGCACCGACAGCGCGGCCAGCAGCATGCCCAGAAGCCGGGTGACGACATTGATGCCCACCGGGCCGAGGGCGCGCTCGATCAGCCCGGCGGCAAGGAACATCACCAGCACTGCCGCGAGCACGCTCAGCATGACGAGGTGAATGGCAACGATGCCCTGCCAGCCCAGATCGGGCCGACCGGCCAGGAGGATCATGGTGGCGATGGCGCCGGGACCGGCGATGAGGGGCGTGGCGAGGGGAAAGACGGAAGGGTCTTCGTGCGGATGTGCCTCGTCGGCCTCGCGCGCCTGGTCGGCCCGGCGCTTGCCGCGGCGCTCGAAGAGCATGTCGAGCGCGGTCAGAAAGAGAAGCAGGCCGCCGGCGATGCGGAAGGCGGGCATGGTGATGCCGAGAAATCCGAGAACATGCTCGCCGAAAAGCCCGAAGAGGATGAGAAGCCCGGCCGCGATGGAGACCGCGCGCAGCGCCACCGCCCGCCGCGCCGCCGCGCCCATGCCGCCTGTGAGCGCGACAAAGAGCGGTGCAAGCCCGATCGGGTCGATGACCACGAAGAGCGCCACGAAAGCGGTGACGAGAAAACCCGTCTCGATCATCGGACCTCCCTCTCCATCTCCGCCTCCTCGAGCTTCTCGAGGGCCGCGAGCCACAGCGCTTCAGCCCGCGCCATCGCCTCCTCAACCTCGGCAAACTTGCGCTGAAGGCGCGCGATCTCCTCTGGGGGGCCTTCGTAAAGCGCCGGATCGGCAAGCCGCGTGGACAGTTTCTCGCGCATCTCGGTGAGCTTTTCCACCCGTTCCTCGGCGCGGCGCGCCTCGGCCCTCAGCGCCATGATTTCCGCGCGCGCGCTCTCGCGGGCGCTGCGGCGCGCCTGACGGGCCAGGGTCGCCTGCGCCTTGGGCGTTGCCTCGCCGTCGGCTTCGGCCAGCAGCAGCCTGCGGTAGGCCTCGAGATCGTCCTCGAAAGGCGCCACCCGCCCGCCGCGCACGAGCCAGAGCCTCTCGGCCACCAGCGAGAGCAGATGCATGTCGTGGCTGACGAGCACCACCGCGCCGCCGTAGGCGTTGAGCGCCTCCACCAACGCCTCGCGGCTTTCGATGTCGAGGTGGTTGGTGGGCTCGTCGAGGATCAACAGATGCGGGGCATCGAGCGTGGCGACGAGGAGCGACAGGCGCGCCTTCTGCCCGCCCGAGAGCTCGCTGACAGGCAGCTCCGCCTGCCCGGCGAAAAGCCCGAAGCCGGCAAGCCGGGCTCTGAGCCGCGCCGGCGGCTCGGCCGGGCGCAGCCGCGCAAGGTGCTGAAGCGGGGTTTCGTCCTCTCGCAGCTCCTCGATCTGATGCTGGGCGAAATAGCCCACCTTGAGCCCGCGGGCGCGGCGGATCGTGCCGGCCATGGGCGCAAGCCGGCCGGCGAGAAGCTTGGCCAGCGTCGACTTGCCCTCGCCGTTGCGCCCCAGAAGCGCGATGCGGTCGTCGGGGTCGATGCGCAACGTCAGTCCCTTGAGGACTGCCCGGCCGTCGTAACCTGCCGCGACGCCTTCCAGTGCGAGGATCGGCGGGGAGAGCTTGCCGGGCTCGGGGAAGGTGAAGACGCGCCGGCCGGCCTCGGCGGGGGGCGTGACCGGCTCCATCTTCGCCAGCATCTTCAGCCGCGCCTGCGCCTGTCGCGCCTTGGTCGCCTTGGCGCGGAAGCGGTCGACGAAGGATTGCAGATGCGCCCGCCGCTCGGCCTGCTTCTTCGCCTCGGCCGCCTGCGCCTCGCGGCGGGCGGCGCGGGCGCGGACAAAGGCGTCATAGCCGCCCTGGTAGAGGGTGAGACGGCAGCTCTCCAGATGCAGGATGGCGCCGACCGCCCGGTTGAGCAGATCGCGGTCGTGGGAGATGAGCAGCACCGTGTGCGGATAGCGCTGCAGGAAGCCCTCGAGCCACAGCGTGCCCTCGAGATCGAGATAGTTGGTCGGCTCGTCGAGCAGCAGAAGATCGGGGGCGGAAAAGAGCACCGCCGCGAGCGCCACGCGCATGCGCCAGCCGCCGGAGAAGTCCGAACAGGGCCGCGCCTGCGCGTCCTCGTCGAAGCCGAGCCCCTTGAGGATGCGTGCGGCCCGTGCCTCGGCCGACCACGCGTCGATCTCGGCCAAGCGGGTCTGCACCTCGGCGATGCGCGTGGGGTCGGTGGCGGTCTCGGCCTCGGCCAGAAGGCGCGCGCGCTCGGTGTCGGCGTCGAGCACCGTCTGAAGCAGCGTGCGCGGGCCGGAGGGCGCCTCCTGATCCACGCCGCCGATGCGGGCGCGGGGCGGCAGGCGGATCTCGCCCCCCTCGAGCGGCAGCTCGCCCCGGATCAGCCGGAGGAGCGTGGTCTTTCCCGCGCCGTTCTCGCCCACGAGCCCCACCTTGTGCCCGGTGGGAATGGTGGCGGAGGCGTGATCGAAAAGCTTCCGTCCGCCGATGGAAAAGGAGATGTCGTCGATCACCAGCATTGCGGCGGCTTGCCCGAGGGCAGGGGAGCTGTCAACGCCTCGCGCGCGGGCGCGGGCGGCTTTTCAAGCGCGCCCGCCCGTGCTAGGGGGCGCGCGCCCATTCAAGCGGCCCCCGGCCGCCATGACCCTGAAACCCGACAATCAGCGAGGCATTCACATGGCCATCGAACGCACCCTTTCCATCATCAAGCCCGACGCCACCCGGCGCAACCTCACCGGCGCCATCAACGCCAAGTTCGAGGCGGCGGGCCTGCGCATCGTGGCGCAAAAGCGCATCCGCCTGACCAAGGAGCAGGCCGGCCGCTTCTACGCCGTGCACAAGGAGCGCCCCTTCTATGACGAGCTGTGCGAGTTCATGGCCTCGGGCCCGGTGGTCGTGCAGGTGCTCGAAGGCGAGAACGCGATCGCGAAGAACCGCGAGGTGATGGGCGCGACCGACCCCGCCGAGGCCGCCGAAGGCACCATCCGCAAGGAATTCGCGCTCTCGAAGGGCGAGAACTCGGTGCACGGCTCGGACGCGCCCGAGACGGCGGCGCAGGAGATCGCCTTCTTCTTCTCCGAGCTCGAGATCGTCGGCTGAAGTGCCGGCTGGGGCGCCTCAGCGCCCGATCCTGACGCCGATCTCGTCAAGGGCCCGGGCCAGCGTGCTCGGGCCCTTTTCCTTCGCCTCGGCCACCAGCGCGTCGAAGTGCGCCCTGAGCCAGGCCTTTTCCTCGCCCCGGCAGTCGTTCCACGGCCGGCCCTGAAGCCCCATGACAAGCGCGCAATAGCCGATGAAATGCGGCCGCGTGCCGGCCTCGAGAAGCCGCGCATAGGCGGCATCGGCGCCGAGCGCGCGCAAGGTCTCGGCATCGGCAATGCCCGCCTCGGCCAGGGCCGCGGCGGTGGCCGGGCCGATGTTGCGGATGTCGGTGAGCGGCGTGGCTGCCATCGGTCCTTCTCCGCCCGGCCCCCGGCTCACGGCGCTCCGGCCGGGTCCGGCGCGCGGCCGAACCAGACATGCCACACCCGCCCCCTGCCGGGCAATGGCGCCTCGCCCACGCCGATCGCTCCCCAGTCGCTCTCGCCCCAGATGCCGGTGTTCTCGATCACCGCGCGGTGGGCGGGCGAGGCAAGCCAGAGCGCAAGCGCCTCCTCGGCCCGCGCAGGCCCCAGCGCGCTGATCTCGTAGCCGCTCGCGCAATATCCGCTGCGCAGCCGCCGCGGCGCCTCCCACATGCCGGCGGCATTGGCATGGTCGGGGGTGTAATCCATGTCCGACCAGCTGTGCAGGTTCGTCCCCGGCCGGAAGCCGCCATGCGCGCCGATGATGTTGTAGGCGGTGTCGCCCGCATGCCGGCCTGCCACCGCCGTGAGGCTCTTCGAGAGCGGGATCTCGCCAAGTCCGAGGCTTCTGCGATGCGCGGTGATCAGCGCATGGAGCCGCTGCTCGCGCGGCGAGAGCGAATCCTCGGAGGTATCCCGCATGAAGTCGAAGGGCAGGGCGGCATGGTCGATGCGCCGCAGGCGCGCCGTGAGGGTGGCGCAGTTGCGCGGGGCGGTCGGCGTGGTGGCGGCAGTCGAGCGCTGCGCGGCCCGATGGGCGGTGGAAGGCTCGATGCGCGAGGCCGTCGAAATGTAGCGGTTGTGGCCGCAGGCAGTGAGCACCAGAAGGCTCAGGATGATCGGGCCCGATATGAGAAGGCGCCACATGTGCTGGAAACTCGCTCGTTGACTGCCTGTCGTCTGCGCGTCGCACTAGCAGACGCGCGCGTGCCTGTCAGCCGCGCAGCTGGCGCAACGAGGCCGATTGCACAGCCGTCGGCGGTGTTCTAAGTGAAGGGCGTCAGTCGTGCCGGCATAGCTCAGCTGGTAGAGCACGTGATTTGTAATCTCGGGGTCGGGGGTTCGAGTCCCTCTGCCGGCACCACCAACGCCAATTGCCCCAGGCGCGCAAGGACCGCCGTTCGCGGCGCGCCCGCGGGGGCCTGCCCGATGGCGTGATTTGCGGCGAAATTGACGGTTCCCACACACGCAGCTGCTGGGTGCCAGCATCGGCGACGGTTGCGCGGCGCATGTCGTCACGTCCCTCAATCCCGGCGGCAACGGAGCCACCGTATCAAACGCGCCCCAACGGATGATGCGCCCCTCGCACCCCTCGCGCGCACGCAATCTGGTCCGACAATCCCGGAAAGGTGTTTGGCCGCGTTGATGCCGCTGGCGCGCGGAAGTCGTCCATCAGGAGGTCATGTTGATGGTGGGCGACCCTGGAATCGAACCAGGCATGGGTCTCCCCGGCGGAGTTACAGTCCGCTGCCGCACCTTGCAGCACGTCGCCCGCGTCGCGTCCGTCTGGCGTTGTGAATCCCGCCTCCGGGCCGCGCGCGAGGCGGAGATAGCGCCGGTGCCGATGAGCGTCAACAGGAAAAACCCTTGCACCGCGACGCGGCCTTCGTCATGGGCGGGGGCAGGCATCGGATGGAGGGCCGGAGCGGGCGATGAAGAAGCCGAAGTGGGTGATCGAGAAGGAGCGCACGCGCCGCGCCGCGCGGGAAGAGACGCTGTGGCTCTTCGGCCTGCATGCGGTGCGGGCCGCGCTCGTGAACCCGGCGCGCGAAAAGCTGCGGCTGGTGGCCACGCGCAATGCGCTCGAGCGGCTCGGGCACGAGGCGCTGGCTGCCGCGCGTCTCGAGCCGGAAATCGCCGATGCGCGCCGCTTTCCCGTGCCGCTCGATCCGGGTTCGGTGCATCAGGGGGTGGCGCTCGAGGTCCGGCCGCTCGAATGGGGATCGCTGGGTGACGTCTGCGCGCCTCAGCGCCGCCGGGAAGACGCGGACGCGCCGCGCGTGGTGCTGCTCGACCGGGTAAGCGACCCGCACAATGCCGGCGCGATCCTGCGCACGGCGGCCGTGTTCGGGGCAAGGGCGGTGATCGCGCCGCGCCGTCACGCCGCGCCCGAAAGCGGGGCGCTGGCCAAGGCGGCTTCTGGCGCGCTCGAGCTGCAGCCCTATCTGCGCGTGCCCAACCTCGCGCGCGCCATGACGGAGCTCAAGAACATGGGCTACACGCTGATCGGGCTCGACGGGGCGGCGGATGCCGAGCTTGAGGCGGTCCTCGCCCCGCGCCGGGCCGGCCCGATCGGGCTGGTGCTTGGCGCCGAGGGGCCGGGGATGCGGGCTCTGACACGCGAGAGCTGCGACCATCTGGCGCGAATCGCGGCCACAGGCGCATTCGCCTCGCTCAACGTCTCCAATGCCGCCGCGGTCGCCCTATATGCGGCGGTGAGGGCGCCAGGCTAGGCGGCCGGCGAGGGAAGGGGAGCCAATGCATCGGGCCACGAAGATCGCCACCTGCAGCTATTGCGGCACGCGGGCGGCACTGGTCCTCTCCGGGGAAGGCGTCCGTCACGAGCTCAGCTGCGCGGCCTGCGGCGCGCCGTTGCACGAGCTCAAGGCGATGCCCCGGCCCGCGGCACCGCCCGAAGATGCGCCACGGCGCGACAAGTCGTGCGGCGCCCCTCGGCGGGCGCGGGCGTCGACGGGTGATGGCGCCTCGGCGCCGAAGCGCGCCAATCCCGGCTACCGCCCGCAACCCGCCCGCCGCCGGAAACCGCGCAAGGGCGCCTTCCGTCGGATCTGGGAGAAGGTCGCCGATGGTGTCGAAGACCTTTTCGACGACATCTTCGACTGACCCGCGTGGGACGACCAAGGTGCCTCGGGCGGCGATGTTTCCCTTACGTTCACATTTTTATTACATCGGCTGGAATTCGCCGAGGGGGTTCCTAACTCAAGTGGTGGGCGCGGATACGGAACATTCGCGCTTCACTTCACTGTCCCTCGTTCCGTACCTTGCGCCCGGTGTTTGCCGGGCGCCTTTTTTTGCCGGGAGGATGGCGTGAGCTACAGCGACGAGGAACTGATCCGCATCCTGAAATCGACGAAGGTCATCGCCTGCGTGGGCGTGTCCATGAACCCCGTCAGGCCCAGCTACTTCGTCGCGCGTTATCTCAGCCTCAAGGGGTATCGGGTGATTCCGGTCAATCCGGGCCACGCGGGCGCGCGGCTCTTCGGCGAGGAGGTGCGGGCCGATCTTGCCTCGATCCCGCCCGAGATCCCGGTGGACATGGTCGACATCTTCCGCCGTTCCGAGCATGTGCCGCCGATTGTGGAACAGGCGATCGAGCATCTGCCGCGCCTGCGCACGGTATGGATGCAGATAGGCGTGGAAAACGCCGAGGCCGCCGCCATGGCCGAGGCGCGGGGGCTCACGGTCATTCAGAACCGCTGCCCGAAGATCGAGTATCAGCGCCTCTTCGGCGAGCTGCGGATGGGCGGGTTCAATACCGGGGTGATCTCCTCGAAGCTCTGAGCATTGCCGCGCGGGGCGCTGGCTCATGGCGCGCCGGCCTCTGCGGTGGCCTCGGGGCGGCCGGCGAGGCTCAGCCGCAGCTGCTTCTCGACCTCGAGGATGACGAAGAACGCCATGCCGAGGGCAATGACGAGAAGCCCGTCGAAGAGGCTTATCCCCGCCGTGCCCAGCACCGCCTGCGCAGGTGGTGCGTAGGTGACGAGAAACTGCGCCGGCACGATCACGGCAAGACTCAGCCACAGGGGCCGCGTGCCGCGAAACGCACGCCAGCTCAGCGAGGTGCCGTGGATGTTGCGGATGAAGAAGAGGTGGAAGATCTCGAGCACCACCAGCATGTTCATCGCCATGGTCTGGCCGACCGCCAGCGGATAGCCGCGGTCGCTGGCATAGGAAAAGACCCCGAAGACGGCGGCGAGGAAAAGCGCGGTCACGAAGACGACATGCCACACCAGCGCCCCGGTCAGAAGCGGCGCGTTGCGCGGCCGCGGCGGGCGCAGCATGGTGCCGGGCTCGGTCGGCTCGAAGGCAAGCGCGAGCCCCAGCGTCACCGCGGTGATGAGGTTCACCCAGAGGATCTGCACCGGGCTCACCGGCAGCGCGAGGCCGAGGAGAAGCGCCGCGCCAACCGTCGCCGCCTCGCCGGCCGAGGTGGGCAGGATCCAGCTAATGACCTTGCGCAGGTTGTCGAAGACGGTGCGCCCCTCGCGCACGGCGGCGGCGATGGAGGCGAAGTTGTCGTCGGTCAGCACCAGATCGGCGGCCTCCTTGGCCGCCTCCGAGCCGCGCTTGCCCATGGCGATGCCGACATCGGCGCGCTTGAGCGCGGGCGCGTCATTGACCCCGTCGCCGGTCATCGCCACGGTCAGCCCGTGTGACTGGAGCGCCGCGACAAGGCGCAGCTTGTGCTCGGGCGAGGTGCGGGCAAAGACATCCGCCTCACGCACCGCCACGGCCAGTTCGGCCTCGCCCATGGTGGCAATCTCGGCGCCGGTCATCACCCGGTCGGGGCGGGCAAGGCCGATCTGGCGGGCGATGGCCACGGCGGTGCCGGCGTGATCGCCGGTGATCATCTTCACGTCGATGCCCGCGCGGCGGCAGACGGCGACCGCCTCGATCGCCTCGGCGCGCGGCGGGTCGATGAGCCCGACGAGGCCCACCAGGGCGAGATGCCCGTCAAGGTGATCGCGCGCCAGATGCGCCGCGTGCGTCTCGCCCACCGCGAGCGCCAGAACCCGGTGCCCGCCCGCGGCGAGACGCTCGGCCTCCGCCTCCCACGCGGCGCGGCGGAGGGGGCGGCGCGCGCCGCCCGCAAGCTCGTCGCTGCACATCGCCAGCATCACCTCCGGCGCGCCCTTGACGAGGATGCGCCGCGCGCCGTCGGCATTCTCGACCAGCACCGCCATGAAGCGATGCGCCGCATCGAAGGGAATCTCGTCGATCCGCCGCCAGCCGGTGGTATCGATGTCGGTCTTGCCGGCGAAGGCGAGAAGCGCGCCTTCCATCGGATCGCCTTCGACCTGCCACTCACCCGCGACATCCGACAGCGCGGCGTCGTTGCAGAGCGCGGCCACCTCGACGAGCGGCGCAAGCTCGCGGGCGTCGGCTGGCGGGACGATCTCGCCATGCGGCGCGTAGCCTTCGCCTGTGACCTCGTGGCGGCCCGAGGCAAGGGCGATGGCGCGCACGGTCATCTCGTTGCGGGTCAGCGTGCCGGTCTTGTCGGTGCAGATCACCGAGACCGCGCCGATGGTCTCGATGGCGGGCAGCCGGCGCACGATGGCGTGCCGCTCGGCCATGCGCCGCACGCCGATCGCGAGCGTGATGGTGAGCACCGGCGGCAGACCTTCGGGGATCGCCGCAACCGTGAGGCTGACCACCGCCATGAACAGCTCGCCAAAGGGCATGTGGCCGACGAAGTAGCCCCAGGCCAGCAGCAGCGCGGCCACGATCAGGATCAGGGCGGTCAGCCAGCGCGCGAAGCGGTCCATCTGCGCGACGAGCGGGGTGGACAGCTCGCGGACCTCCTCGAGCATGCCGCTGATGCGGCCGATCTCCGTCTGTGTGCCGGTGGCCACCACCACGCCGCGGCCCGATCCGGCCACCACGAGCGTGCCCGAAAAGGCCATCGAGGCGCGGTCTCCGAGCGGCGCATCGGCCGGAACCGGCTCGGTGCGCTTCTCCACGGCCACCGACTCGCCGGTCAGGATCGCCTCCTGCACCTTCAGCGCGTGCGCCTCCAGAAGGCGGATGTCCGCCGGCACCCGGTCGCCCGGCTCGAGGATGACGATGTCGCCGGGCACCAGCTCCTCGGCCGGCACCGAAAGCCTCCGGCCGTCGCGCAGCACCGAAGCGCGTGGCGAGAGCATGGCGCGGATGGCGGCAAGCGCGTTCTCGGCCCGGCCCTCCTGAATGAAGCCGATGATGGCGTTGATGAGCACCACCGCGAGGATCACGGCGGTATCGACCCAGTGCGCCAGCAGCGCCGTCACGAGGCTCGAGGCGAGCAGCACGTAGATGAGCGGGTTGTGGAACTGCCGCAGGAACCGGATGAAGGGGTGCGGCGGGCTCGGCTCGGGCAGGGCATTGGGCCCCCACTCCTTGAGCCGCCTTTCGGCCTCGGCGCCGTCGAGACCGGCGAGGCTGGTGCCGAGCAGCTCCAGGCAGTCCTCCGCCGGCATTGCGTGAGGGGCGGAAAGCGGGGCGGGCCGTCCTGTGGGCTCCGTCATCGCTGCGGGTTCCCTGATGTCGCCGAAAGCTGCTGCGGGTCGAGGAGTTCGGACCTGAAGAAAACCGCAAGGGCGGGCGAACATCAACCGCGCATCGGCGCGAAGGTGGTTACTCTCCCGCCTTGGCCATGGCGGCGTAGCTGGGTGAGATCCGCTCTTTCTGCGTTTCGGCGCGGGCCAGCACCTCGAGCACCTCGAGCCCTTCGGCGACGCTTGCGCGCGGCGTGCGGCCGGTCGTGATGCAGTCGATGAAGTGCTGCAGCTCGGCAGTCAGCGGCAGCGTCTGCGGCAGATCGATGTAATGCGGCTCGGCGCTCTCGAAGCGGATTCCGTCGCCGTCATTCCAGACCTTGTGGTTGTAGAGCGCGAGTTTCCGGTCATGCGGCTGAAGGTCGTCGACCACCGCCATTGCCGCATCGCCGATGACGGTGAACTTGCGCTCGCGGTGCGGGGCAAGCCGCGAGATGAAGGTGTGCGAGCGCGCCCCCGAGGCGAAGGTCATGTGCAAATGTGCAAAGTCGGGGGCCTCGGTGATCATCGCCGCGCCTTCCAGATGCACCGTCTCCGGCGGCTCGCCGGTGATCGCCAGAAGCAGCGAAAGGTCGTGCGGCGCGATGTCCCACAGCGCATCGGTGTTGGTGAAGAACTTCCCCAGCCCGATGCGGGTGGAATAGACGTAGCGGATGCGCCCGAGCGCGCCGTCGCGCACCAGCCGCTCGAGTGCCTCGAAGGCGGGATGGAAGCGCAGCACATGGCCGGTCATCGCCACCACGCCGCGCTCGCGGGCGGCGGCAACGACGGCGCGCGCGCCGTCGATTTCCAGTGCCATGGGCTTTTCGACCAGCACATGCTTGCCCGCTTCGATGACCTTCAGCGCGGTAGCCGCGTGCAGCTCGGCCGGAAGCGCGAGCACCAGCGCGTCGATATCGGGCGCGGCGATGAGCTCCTCGGGGCGCATGGCGCGGCAGTCGTGCTCTGCGGCGAGACGCCCTGCCTTGGCGGCATCATTGTCGGCCACCGCCGCGAGCACGCCGAGCCCGGCGAGCGTGCGCACGTGGTTCGCGCCCCAGTCCCCGCATCCGATCACCCCGACACGCGGCGGATGCCTTTCCCCCAACCGAATGAGTTCTGCCATTGAGACTGCCTTCGACGCCAGCTTTTCCCGCGGTTGGCCGGCCTTAAGAGCTTCCGCGGCCATTGTCAAAACCCTAGCCCTGCGGCAAAGCCGCTTACAAGCGCTTTGTGGAGCGGATCGACGCCTGTAGGCGCGCGTGCAACACCGCAGGGTGCCGATTTTCGCCGCCATCGGCGGCATTCCGCCGGCATGCGGCGGCACCGGGGGTGCCACGGGTCGGGACTGGCGCGCACGCCGCGATGACGCTAAACGGACGGCAGGCGGATGCGGCGCGAGTTGACCGGCTGATCGACATGTATCTCTTCCAGCGCCTGAAATTCCGCAAGATGCTCGGCCACACGGCCAGTGTCTTCGCCTTTACCGGCGTGATCGTGACCACCACGCAGGTCCTCAACCAGCTCTTCCGGCTGATCGATGCCTCGGCGCAGCTGACCGTGGTGCTGAAGATGTACCTCTTCCTTGTCCCGACGATCACGGTCTCGGTGCTGCCGCTCGCCTATCTGATCGCTGCAATGCATGTCTTCGATCAGATGGACGAGGATCGCGAGAGCGTCATCATCCTCGGCGCCGGGGCGCATCCTGTCTTCCTCTTGGTTCCGGCGGGGCTGCTGGCGGCGATGCTGTCGCTCGTCGTGCTGTGTCTCTCGCTCTTCGTCGAACCGCTCGCCAACCGCGCCAACCGGGCGCTCATCGACGGGCTGACCTTCGACGTGGTGAAGGTGATCGCCGGGGACGGGTCGCTCAAGGAGGTGCAGAAGGGCCTGTTCATCCGCGGCGGCGGCTATGACGACGAACGGCTCATCGACGGGCTGTTCGTGCTCGACCGCCGCAATCCGGGCGAGGAGGTTGTCTATGTCGCGCGCAAGGCGGAGATCGTCGAACCCGAACAGGGCCAGCGCTTCCTGCGTCTTCTCGACGGCGAGATCCAGATACGGGACCGGCGCGGCAACCTCATCCACCGGGCGCGGTTCAGCGAGTATGTCTCGGAAGCCGGGGCGATCGTGACCGACCGCTCGCGCGCCTCGGTCGGTCCCCGACAGACACCGACGGGCGAGCTTGCCCGCATGGTGGCGACGGGCGATTACGGCGGCTTCTCGCCCACGGCGGTGCGCAAGGAGCTCGTGCGCCGCTACACCGACTGGCTCTATCCGCTCGCCTTCTTCGGCATCTGCGCGCTTCTCGTGTCGCGCTCGCGCTTCTCGCGCGAGGGGCTGCGATGGCGGCTGCCGCTCGCGGTGCTGGCCGGATTCGCCCTCAAGGCGGCGGGGCTCAC
Source organism: Meinhardsimonia xiamenensis (assembly GCF_900102905.1). Lineage (GTDB taxonomy): Bacteria > Pseudomonadota > Alphaproteobacteria > Rhodobacterales > Rhodobacteraceae > Meinhardsimonia > Meinhardsimonia xiamenensis. Next base: position 190,855 of record NZ_FNFV01000005.1, read on the forward strand.
CATCCTCGGCAGCGCCGGGGCCGGGGGGCTGGCGGCGGGCTTCAGCTACGGCCTGCCCGCGGGCGCCGCGGCGCTGCTCGTTGCCGCCGCGATGCTGAGCGCCACGCGCCCGCGCCGGCCGGGACGACGGGCGCGGCGGCGCCTGCAGGCGGCGATGGCCTCGGGGCTGGGCTGACGGATGCTGCGGTATCCGCGCCTGTTCCGCTACCTGTTCTCCCAGCATCTCCGCATGGGGCTGTCGGTGACGCTCGGCATCTTCCTTCTGGTCGTGCTCGGGCAGTTCGCGGACATGTCGAGCTACCTCTCCGAGCTGCCCGGCTGGTCGCCGCTGCAGAGCCTCAGGATCGCGCTCTTCCGCACGCCCACGCTCATGCAGGCGATCCTGCCGCATGTGGTCCTGATCTCGGCGGCGCTTGCCCTCGCGCGGCTCGGCCGGCGCCTCGAGATCGCGGTCATGATGCAGAACGGGCTCTCGCCGGCGCGCATACTCTTTCCGGTCATGCTGGTCTCGCTGTGCGCGGGGGTGATCTTTTCGGCCGTTGTCAGCCCGTGGGCCGCCCGCGCCTTTGCCGAGGCCGAGAAGACGCTGCAGTCGGTGGCGGGGCGGGCCGGCGGGGCGCACCGCTCCCCGCGGCAGATGGTCTTGCGCGCGCCCGAGGGCGGGTCGCTTTACGTGCTGATCGACCATGTCCCGCCCGAGCCCGAGATCCTGCACGGGCTTGCGATCTACCGCGTTGATGCCGACAACAGGCTGCTGGAAACGCTCGAGGCCGCCCGTGCTCGGCGCATCGGCGCCGATCTGTGGCGGCTCGAGGAGAGCCGGCGGCTCCATCTTGCCCCGGGGGAGCAGGCGCGCATTGCGCCCGAGGGCATCTTGCGCCTCGACCCTGCCGCGCTTGCGGAGGTCGCCGCCGACCCGCAGGCGCTTTCGCTCTACGAGTTGCCGCAGGCGATACGCGTGGCCGAGGCCACCGGCGCGCCGAGTGCGGCCTTGCGGCTGCGCCTGGCCTGGCTGCTGGCGCTGCCGGTGATGCTGGCGGCGGTGTCCTGGCTGGGCGGGGCGATCGTGCTGCGCCCGCTCTATCGCAACGCCTGGAAGGGCGACACCGGCGCGGTGCTGGCGGCGGCTTTCGTGATCTACACTGTCACGACGCTGTTTGACGCGCTCGGCGCGCGGGCCGTCGTGCCGGTTTGGGTTTCGGTCGTCGTGCTGCCGGTCATGGCGCTCGCGGGCGGGTGGCTGATCCTCCTGCGCCGCCACGGCGGGCTGGGCCGGTCGCTGGCGCGGCGGCTGCGCTGAGGGGCGGCCTGATCGCGGCGAGGCCGCGCCGGCCGGGCGGGTTTGCCTGCGGCCGCGTGATCGACTAGGGAGGGCGGCGAACGGGCGCGCTGGAGCCACCCGCGGGATGAAGGGCACATGTCCGAGCACTGGCACAGGGTCTATCTGCCGGAGATCCATGATCTCTACCCCGGCATGCATCCGGGAGCGGAGGCGCTTCTGGCGCTGCTGCCCGCAGCGGCGCGGACACATGTGGCCTGGTCGGTGGTGCCCGACTGGCAGGGCCGCGCGCCGCTCGATCCCGCCGCGCCGGCCACCCGCGCCATCGCCGCGCTGCCCGGCGCGAAGGTGCTGCACGGTCTCACCCACAGCCTCGGCCCCGATCTTCTCAACTGGCTTCTCTACGGCCATGACAACCGCTCCGAGTTTCGCCGCCTGGGCCGTGCCGAGGCCGCCGCGCGGCTCGAGCGGGCGGTGGGGCTCTTCAGCGCCGCCTTCGGCACCCCGCCGCAATGGTTCTGCGCCCCGCGCTGGCAGCTCTCGCGCGCTGCCCGCGCCGAGCTTGCCGCCCGCGGTTTCCGCGGGCATCTCGGCCGCACCGGCATCGATGTCTACGGCGAGGGATGGGTGGCCATGCCCGCCCTCAACTTCGACGAGGGCGAACGCGCGTGGCGCACGACGCTGGCCATCCGCGCGCGCCGGCCCCTGATCCGCCGGCTGCTCGCGCGCGGCACGCCCTTTCGCCTCGTCGTCCACCCGGGAGACGCCCTGCACGCCGGCACCGCGGCGCAGCTGCGCGCGCTCTCGGATGCGCTGACGGCGGAGGGGTGGCGCCCGGTGGGGCTCAATGAGGCAGTCCGTCTGGGGCTGGCCGCTGCGCGCCGGGCCGCCTGAACGATGGAACGGCGGCTCTTGATCGTCTCCAACGGCCACGGCGAGGACGAGATCGCCGGCAGGCTCATCGATGCGCTGCGCGCGGAGGCCGGCGCGGCAGCGCCGGACCTTGTCGCCTGGCCGATGGTGGGGCAGGGGCAGGGCTACGAGCTGCGCGCGGTGCCGCGGATCGGTCCCGAGGGCAGGCTGCCGTCGGAGGGATTCAGCACGCTGAGCCTCGCCCATCTTGCCCGCGATCTCGCCGGCGGCTGGCCGGGCCTGCTCTGGCGGCAGTACCGCTTCGCGCGGAGCCTGCGCGGGCGCTTTCCGCTGCTGCTCGGGGTCGGCGACATCATGCCCCTCTTCGTGGCCGAGCTTTCCGCCACGCCCATGGCCTTTGTCGCCTGCGCCAAATCCAGCCACTACGGCGGCGCCTTCGACCACAACGCGCTGGAGCGGCTGATGATGCGGCGGCGCTGCGTGGCGGTGTTTCCGCGCGACGCGCTCACCCACGAGCGCCTCGTGCGTCTCGGCGTTGCGAGCCGCAACCTCGGCAACCCGATGATGGACGGGCTGGCGCCGGACGATCCCGCGGGCCTGCGCGCTGAGGCGCCGCTTGCCGTCGCGCTGCTGCCCGGATCCCGGCGCGACGCCACCGACAACGCGCTGCTGCTGGCCGCGGGAGCGGATGCGGCGCTGGCCCGCGGCCTGCCCGCGGGCACGCGGTTCCTGATCGCCGCGCACGATGCCGTGGATTTCGCCCGGCTTGCCGCGTCCCTGCCGGCGCCGTGGCTGCGCACGATCGCCCCTTCGGGCAGCCGCGGCGAGGGCGCGGGACACGCGGCGGTGATGTTCTCCCATCCCTCGGGCGCGGCGCTTCTGGCCGTCAAGGGGCGCTTTGCCGATGTGCTTCACGCCAGCGACATCGCCGTCGGCATGGCCGGCACCGCCAACGAGCAGGCGGTCGGCCTTGGCCTGCCGCTTGTCGCGGTGCCGGGGCGGGGCAACCAGGGCCGCGCCTATGTGCGCATGAAGATGCGCTTCTTCGGCCCCGCCGCCGTCACCGCCGAACCCGACCCCGAGGCGATCGGCGCCGTCCTCGCCGCGCTTGCCGCCGATCCCGCGCAGCGGGCGCGCATGGCCGAGGCCGGGCGCGCGCGGATGGGCAGGCCGGGAGCGAGCCGCGCCATCGCCCGGGAAGTGCTTGCCGCGTTTCAGAAAGAGCTGGAGAGGCAGCGACCATGACCGCGCCTGGCGTGACCTTTCTCGTCACCGCCCACAACGAGGCCGCCCACATCGGCGCGACCGTGCGCCATCTGCTGGCGCAGGAAGGCGTTCCGGGCGGTTTCGAGATCCTGCTCGTGGACGATGCCTCCACCGATGGCACCGCCACGGCCGCGCGCGAGGCGGCAGCGGGCGATGCGCGGCTGCGGGTGATCGGCTCCCGTCGCGATCCGGCATCGCCCCTGACCACGCGCCAACAGGCGCTCGACCTCGGTTTTGCCGAGGCACGGGGGGAGGTCGTGCTGCTCGTCGATGCCGACAGCGCGATGCGCCGCGACTGGGCCGCGCGCATGGCCGCGCCGGTTCTCGCGGGCCGGGCCGATGCGGCGGCCGGGCCGGTGGGGTTCGTGCCGTCGCGCTCGTGGATCGCGAGGTGGCAGAGCTGCGACGCGCATTACTACTTTCTCGTCTGCCGTCTTCTGGCACGGGCGGGTCTTGCGGCCGGCGTCTTCTTCGGCAATTTTGCGGTGCGCCGTGCCGTCCATGCCGAGCTTGGTGGCTTTTCCGGAATCGGCTTCGCGCTGACCGAGGATCTTGCCTTCGCCCAGGCGCTCCACGCCGCGGGCAGGCGCATCGCCTTCCTGCCCGGCCCCGGGACGCGGGTTGATGTGCATGCCTGCCCCGATTTCCCGAGCCTCGTCGCCCGCAGCCTGCGCGTGACCTCGGGCGGTCCCTCCGTTCTGGCGGCGGTGCTCACGATCTGGCCGCTGACGCTTCTGGGGCTGCTCCTTGCCGCGCTGGTCAGCGGCGCGCCGGCGCTGTGGTGGGCGGCGGGGCTGCGCTGGCTTGCCGGGGCGGGGCTTGTGCGTCTTGCGCTTCGGGCCCATGAAGACCCGCGCGTTCGCCGATTCGCATGGTTCTACGAGCCGCTGGCCTTCGTGCTGGCCGCCGCCGTGCTGTGGCGGGTCGCGCGCGGTCAGGCACGCATCGGCTGGGGAGGACGCAACTATGAGCGTTGACAGCACCGCCACGCCGCGCCGCGGGCCCGGCGCGCGCGCCGCGCGCCGGCGCGGGCTCATCCGCCCGCTCGAGCCGCGCGACCGCGCGGCGGTACGCGAGATCGCCTGCCGCACCGCCTTTCGCAACATGGGCGCGGCGCGCATGTTCGAGGATCTCGAACTGCACGCCGATTACTGGACGGCCTACTACACCGACCACTACCCCGAAGACAGCCGAGTCATCGAGCAGGAGGGCCGCGTGATCGGCTATTTCTTCGGCTGCCCGGATCACGCGCATTTCACCCGCGTCATGGCGCGGCGCATCGTGCCACGGGTCGTGGGCAAGGCGCTCTGGCGCCTCGCCACGCGGCAGTACAAACAGCCGCAGACGGGCCGCTACCTGCGTCACATGCTCCTTCATGGCGCGCGCGAGGCGCCGCGCATCCCCTATGCACAATACCCGGCCACCTACCACTGCAACATCCTGCGCGAGGGTTATGGGCAGGGCTATTACACCGAGCTCGTGCTCGACTATCTCGACCGGCTCGAGGCGCGCGGCATCACCGGCATCCATGGCCACATCACCGAGCCCGCGGGCAGCCGTGGCGTTTGGCATCGTTTCGCGAAGGAGGTTCCGGGCGTGCGCGTCGCCGCCTTCGACGAGCGGCCGACCCGTCTGTTCGAGGTGGTGCTGGGCGAGACGACGCCGATGGTCAATCGCGCCTGGGCGTTCTCCATCGCCGACTACCGGGCGGCAACGACATGGCTGCGCGAAACCAAGGGACTGTGAGAGCGATGCCTTCCCGGCCCCGCCAGCTTGTCGTGACCATCAACGGCCCCGGCGAGATCGCCGCCTGGCTCACGCCCTTCGCCGCGGCGCTGAAGCGGCGCGCGCCCCACATCCGCATCTCGGTCGCGCTTCTGCCCTGCGTCTTCTCCTCGGGCGCCGAGCTTTCGGTGCTCGAGCGGCTCGAGACGGTGGATGCGGCCTGTGGCGTCTCCGACAGCTGGGCGATGATCCTGCGCGGCCGCCTGCCACCCGGCTTCCTGCGCGAGGCCGAGACGCTCGTCTTTCACTTCGGCGGCGAGGTGGCGCTCACCCGCGCGCTCGCCTGGCGGCTCGGGGCCGAGATCTTCGCCTATGCCGATCACGCCCTTGGCCCCGCCCGCGCCTTCGCCCGCATCTTCTACAGCGGCCTGACCCGCCCGCCGGGCGCCCGCGCGGAGGATTTCGTGGGCGAGCTGATGGTTGACGCGGCGCGCATGATCCGTGGCGGGGCAGCGGGGCAGGGCGGCGGGCATCCGGTGATCGGCCTCTATCCGGGCAGCCGCGACTACATGGTGCGCTATCTTCTGCCCTTCCTCGCCGTGGCCGCCGACGCGATCGCCGCGCGCCACCCCGATGCCGAGTTCCTGATCGCCCAGGCGCCCTTCGTCTCCGATGCGCTGATGGCCGACTTCCCCCCGCCGGTGCGGGCCGAGGCCTGGGACGGCACCGCCCTGACGCTGCAGACAGGTGAGGACGGCCGCTTCCTGGTCACCGAGGCCGGCACGCGGCTGCGCCTGACCACCAACGCCGAGGTGCTGGCCCGCGCCGATCTCGCCATTTCGCTTCCGGGGACCAACTCGGGCGAGATGGCCGCGGCCGGCGTGCCGATGGTGACGATCCTGCCCACGCACTTCGCCGATCTCGCCCCCTTGCCGGGGCTGGCCGGCCATGTCGGACGCCTGCCGCTCGTCGGTCGGCCGCTCAAGCGCTTCCTCGCCCATCAGGCGCTCAAGGGCTACGACTTCCTCGCCCAGCCCAACCGCCGCGCGGGCCGCCGCCTCGTGCCCGAGCTCGTCGGCCTCTTCACCACCGCAGAGGTTGCCGCCGCTGTCGAGCAGATGCTCGCCACCGACCTCAAGGCGCTCGGCGCCGAGGTGCAAAAGGCGATGGGCCCGCCCGGCGCGGCCGAGAAGCTGGCGGCGGAGGTCGCCGCCTATTTCGAGGCGCGGGCGGGCTGACGGCGCCGCCCGAAGCGCGCGTCAAGCCAAGGGTCGGCCGGCTCCGACAGCCGCCGGTGCAGCGACAGGAAGCGCGCCCGCACCGCCTCGCCGGGCCAGTCATCGGGAAAGAAGCGCGCGGGCAGATCGGGATGGCGCAACAGGCAGCGCCGCCAGCGATGCACGATGAGCGCCCTGAGTGCCGCGGCAAGCGCCGGGTCGGGCCCGGCGCGATCGAGCCGCGCGTCCAGCGCCTGCATGTCGGCGTCGAGCCGGCGGTAGGCCGCGGCGAGCTCGGGCGGGCCGAGGCGCGCACGCAGCCAGCCGGGCAGCCGCGCCGCCTCGCCGGTGAAGCCGAGGAGCGCCTCGGGCGCGTCGATGCCCTGCCGCTCCGAAAGCCACAGGCCCGGCCCGATGAGGGCTGCCCCTGAGGCGCTCATCTTCCGCTCGATCACGGCGCGCTCCGCCCCCTTCATGCCGGGCTCGGCAAGCCAGAGGGTGAGCCCTTCGCCGCCGCCCGGCCCCTCGGCATAGATGCGCGCGCGGGCCGGGCCGAACGCCTCCATCCCCCGCGCGCTCAGCGCATAGCGGCTCGCCCGCCCCGCGCGGCTGCGCTCGAGCCAGCCGTCGCGCACCAGCCGGTGCAGCGCCACCCGCAGCGCGCCGGGCCCGATGCCGAGAAGCCCGGTGAGCTCGCCCAGCATCGCGCCGGTCGCCTCGCCCCCGCGCGGTGCGACCACGTCACCGAAGATGGTCACGATCACCGACCACACCCTCAGCGCCTCGCCGCCCTGCGCGCGCGCCACCAGCGGATGCGGCCCCTCGTCTCTCTCGCCCATGCCGCCCCTATAGACGCGCCAGCACCCGCGCGCCAGAAAGAGCGCAAGGCCCAGCCCGCGGGAGGAGACGATGACAGAGACGACATTCGGCGTGAATGAGGCGCGCGCGCTTCTTGAGGAGGTGTTCGCCCCCTGGGTGGTGGCGATGGAGCTCGAGCCGCTCGAGCTCGGCGGGAGGGTCGCGCGCTTCCGCCTTCCCGCATCGGAGGCGCTGCAGCTCAAGGGCGGCCCGGGCAAGGGCGCGCTCTGCGGCCAGGCCATCGCCGCCGTCGCCGACACGGCCTCCGTCCTCGCCCTCTCGGGCCTGAACGGGCGCTTTCGCATCTGCACCACCGTGGCCATGAACGTGAACTTCCTCCGCCCCATCGGCCCAGGCCCCGTGGAGATCGCCGTGCAGGTGGAATCAAACGGCCGCGCGCTTGCCGCCACCGAGGTGCGCTTGGCCGCCGAAGCCAGCGGCAAGACCGCGGCGCTCGCCACCCTCGGCTTCATGTATCTCGAGGACTGACCCCCGGGCGCGCCCCCATGCCCCATCACCCTGGTGCAAATACCCATGCGCGGCCGGGGCCGGGCGGGCGGTCCACATTATTGACCAACCGTTCGGTTTATGCAAACTCGCTCCTGCCGCCGGGAAGAGGGGAGGAGCCCGATGCAAGATACCGCAGCGCGGGAACCGCTGAGCGCCGAGGAACGCGCACGCCGCGCGGCGGCGGCGATGTGGGCGGAGGACCGCGCCTCGCAGTGGCTCGGCTTCGAGCTCGTCGAGGTCGGCCCCGGCCGCGCGACGCTGGCCATGACCGTCGCGCCGCACCATGCCAACGGCCATGGCATCTGCCACGGCGGCATCATCTTCAGCCTCGCCGACTCGGCCTTCGCCTTCGCCTGCAACAGCTACAATCGCAACGCCGTCGCCCAGCACAACGTGATCAGCTACATCGCGCCGGGCCGCGTGGGCGACCGTCTCACCGCGCGGGCGCGCGAGATCAGCCTGCGCGGCCGCTCCGGCCTCTATGACGTGACCGTCACAGACCAGAACGGCCAGCTCATCGCCGATTTCCGCGGCGCCTCGCGCATCATCGCCGGCCAGCACTTTCCCGAGAATTCCGACACGACCGCCACCGAGGAGAGCACCGGATGAAGGATCTCGCCCCGCGCCGTGAAGAGCTCGACCCGATCGAGATCGCCTCACGCGACGAGATCGAGGCGCTGCAGCTCGAGCGGCTGAAATGGTCGCTCGCGCACGCCTATGAGAACGTGCCCTTCTACCGCGCGAGCTTCGATGCCGCGGGTGTGCACCCTTCGGATCTCAAGACGCTCGCGGATCTCGCGAAATTCCCCTTCACCCAGAAGACCGACCTGCGCGACAACTACCCCTTCGGCCTCTTTGCCGTCCCGCGCGAAGAGATCATCCGCCTGCACGCCTCCTCGGGCACGACCGGCAAGCCCACGGTCGTGGGCTACACCCGGCGCGACATCGACACCTGGGCCGAGGTGGTGGCCCGCTCGATGCGCGCCTCGGGCACGCGGCCTGGCGACATCGTGCACATCGCCTATGGCTACGGGCTGTTCACCGGCGGGCTCGGCGCCCATTACGGGGCCGAGCGGCTCGGCTGCACTGTGGTGCCGGTCTCGGGCGGCATGACGCCGAGGCAGGTGATGCTGATCCGCGACTTCCGCCCCACCACCATCATGGTCACCCCCTCCTACATGCTCAACATTCTCGACGAGTTCCGCCGCGAGGGGCTCGACCCGCGCGACACCTCGCTCGAGGTCGGCATCTTCGGCGCCGAGCCCTGGACCAACGCCATGCGGCGCGAGGTGGAAGAAGCCTTCGACATGCACGCGGTCGACATCTACGGGCTTTCCGAGATCATCGGGCCGGGCGTGGCCAATGAATGCGTCGAGACGAAGGACGGGCTGCACATCTGGGAGGATCACTTCTACCCCGAGATCATCGACCCGGCCACGGGTGAGGTGCTGCCCGACGGCGAACTGGGCGAGCTTGTCTTCACCACGCTGACCAAGGAAGGCATGCCGATGATCCGCTACCGCACGCGGGATCTGACGCGCCTTCTGCCGGGCACCGCGCGAAGCATGCGGCGGATGGAGAAGATCACCGGGCGTTCGGATGACATGATCATCCTGCGCGGGGTCAATGTCTTCCCCACCCAGATCGAGGAAATCCTGCTGGCGACCGAGGGCCTTGCGCCGCATTTCCAGATCGAGCTCTACCGCGCGGGGCGGATGGACGCGATGCGGGTGCACTGCGAGTGCCTGCCCGGTGCCACGGCGGCGGAGGCGCGCGACGCCGCCGCGCGACGGCTGGCCAAGGCGATCAAGGATACGGTAGGCATCTCGGTGGAAGTGGCCGTTGCCGATCCCGGCGGGGTGGAGCGCAGCCAGGGCAAGGCGCGGCGCGTGGTCGACAACCGGCCGAAGGAGTAGGTTCATGGGCCGAAGCCTCGCCCGCGACCATGACGAGAAACGCGAGCGCATCCTGGCGGCGGCAACGCGGATCTTTGCCGCCGAGGGATTCGACCGCGCCTCGATGAGTCGGCTGGCAGCCGCCTGCGGCATCTCCAAGGCCAACATCTACCACTATTACGACAGCAAGGATGCGCTGCTCTTCGACATCCTCGACAGCCATCTGAGCGCGCTGCGCGACCGGGTCGCTGATGCCGCGCGGGTGCCCGGCACCCCCGAGGAGCGCCTGCGCCATGTGGTCACGGAGATCCTTCTGGCCTATCGCGGCGCCGATGACGCCCACCGGCTGCAAATCGGGGCACTCACCGCCTTGCCGGAGGAAAATCAGGAGATCCTGCGCGGCTACCAGCGCGAGATCGTCTCGGAGGTATCCCGCATTCTCGCCGAGCTCGCGCCGCATCTGGCCGAGGATCGCGCGCGGCTCAAGGCCACCACCATGTCGCTCTTCGGCATGCTCAACTGGCACTACATGTGGAACCGCGACGAGAGCGAGGCGGGTCGCCGCGCCTATGCCGATCTCGTCACGGAACTGATGCTGCACGGGGTGAGGCAGACCGCCAGCGCCGCCGCGCCGGCCCGCTGAAGGGGGCGCGGAGCCGCCGCCCGCCGCGGCGGACTCAGCCGGCCCGCTCCGAGACCTGCCGCCAGGCCTTCGCATGGGCGCGAAGCCGTGCGGCCAGCTGCGGCGTCACGCCGGGCAAGGGGTCGCCTGGGGAATGCGGCGGGGCTTCCGAGGCGGGCGGTTTGACCGGCGCGCCGGCGTCAAGAGCCAGAAGCGCCGCGCCCACGCTGGTGCCGGTGGCGCTGGTGACGGGGCGAACCGGGGCCTGCATGGCCGCCTGCAGCATCGCAAGCCACGCCCGGTTGCGCGCGAAGGGGCCTTCGACGATGATCGGCCCGGCATGGCCGGCAAGTTCGAGGCAGGTGGCCGTCATCATCGCAAGATAGAAGGCGACGGCGGCGGCGCGCTCGGCGGTGCCCGCTTCGGGCTCGGGGCCGGTCCAGCGGGCCTGCCGGCCGGGGAACGGCCCGCATTCCGAAACGACGGCGGGCAGCAGCATGGTGCCGGACTCAAGCACGCGCTGCATGGCCTGCGCGTCGGCCTCGGGGCAGTCGGCCGCGCCCAGAAGGTCGTGCTCGCGCCCGCCCATGAACCGTGCCGAGGGGACCGGCGCGCCAAGCGCGTTGACGTTGATCAGCGTGTCGCGCGCCGGGTCGAGCGTGACCGCCCGACCGCCCACCGCCATCGCGATCACCCAGGTCCCGGTCGAGACCACCGAGAAGGGCGGGCGGTTGGCCAGAAGATGCGGCAGCAGCGAGGCGTTCGAGTCATGGATGCCGCAATGCACCGGGGTGGACGGCTCAAGCCCGGTCTGGTGCGCGATCTCGGGCAGGATCGGGCCCAGAATCTCGCTTGGGCGCCGGGGCGGGGCGATCAGGCCGCCAAGATCGAGCCGCGCGACGAGCGAGGAGAAGCGCCCCGCGTGGGGCTGCCACAGGTCGGTGTGACAGCCAAGCGAGGTGACGTCGCTGGCGGGCACACCGCTGAGGCGAAAGGCCCAGTATTGCGGCCAGGGCAGGAACAGGCGCGCGCGCCGGCGCAGCTGCGGCATCGCCTGCAGCTGCCAGAACACCTGCGCGCCCAGGTTCAGCCCGTGGGCGAGCCTCGGCGAGCCCGTCTCGGCGAATGGCGGACGGATGCGGTCGTATTCGGCGGCAACCCGGTCCGGCCCGTCATGTTCGTAGTCGAGCACCGGCGCGGCCAGCGCGCCGCTTCCGTCGACGAAGGCGCCGGCGGCGCCGTGGGTGGTGACCACGATCCGCCCGATGCCGTGGCCCTCATGCAGCCGCGCCAGGCCCTCGCACAGGAAGGCCCAGATGCCTTCGGTGTCGAAATGCGGCCAGGGCGGCCCCGGCTGCATCCGGTTCGGCCGCTTGAGCACCGCGATCTCGGTCAGCGCGGCGGGATCGACCAGCGCCAGCTTGACGTTGGTCTTGCCGATGTCGATGACGGCGATGTTGTCCCGGCCCATGCCGCTCAGTCCATGTGGAACAGGGTTTCGAGCGGCACCGCGACCGGTTCGTTGTCGGGGTGGACCTCCATGATGTCGGCCATGTGGTCCCACCAGCGGCGCATCACCGGATGGCGCGGCAACTCGTCCATGCCGTGGTCGTCCCGCCGCCAGAGCACCGCGAAGAGCGCGTCGGTCTCGGGATCGAGGTGGATCGAGTAGTCCGAGATTCCCGCCTGTTTCAGCAGCTGCACCAGTTCGGGCCAGATCGCCTCATGCCGGCGGCGGTATTCGTCGCGGCAGCCGGGCTTCAGGCGCATGCGAAAGGCGTATTTCTGCATTCATCCCCTCCATTTCCGCCACAGGCGCGGCAGCGCGATCACCGCGATCAGAAGCGCGCCGATCACGATCGACATCACGATGCCCGGCACGTTCAGAAGCCCCAGCCCGAAGGTGACAAGCCCCATCACGAACGCCGCGATCACCACGCCCGGAATGCTGCCCGCCCCGCCAAGGATGCTGACCCCGCCAAGCACCACCATGGTCACGACCTCAAGCTCCCATCCCATCGCGATCGACGGGCGTGTCGAGCCCAGCCGCGAGGTCAGACACACCGCCGCCACCCCGGACATCAGCCCCGTGAGCAGGAACAGGATGAACTTCACCCGCTCCACGCGGATGCCCGAGAAGGCCGCCGCGGTGGCATTGTTGCCGATCGCATAGACGGCGCGGCCGAAATTTGTGGCATGCAGAAGAATGCCGAACAGCAGCGCGAAGAGCGCGAAGAGGACGAATTCCACCGAGATCACCCAGAAGGCATAGCCCTGCCCGAACCAGGCGAAATCCGCCGGGTAGCCGCGATAGGCCTGGTCGCCCAGCACGATGTAGCTGATGCCGCGATAGAGGCTCATCGTGCCGATGGTGACCACGATGGAGGGTAGGCCAAGCCCCGTGACCAGCGCGCCGTTGAACGCCCCGCAGGCAAGGCTCACGGCAAGGCCGATCGCCACCAGCCCCGGCGTGCCGACCCCGACCTGGGCCGCCGCGCCCATGGCCGTGGAGGCCAGCGCGATGGTCGAGGCCACGGACAGGTCGATCTCGCCGGCGATGATCAGCAGCGCCATGGCGAAGGCGATCATCGCCTTTTCGGTGAAGTTGAAGGTGGCGTCCGACAGGTTCCAGGGATCGAGGAAATAGGGAGAGGCGAAGCTGTTGGCGATGAAGATGGCCACCGCCACGGCCAGAAGCAGCGTCTCCCAGCTCTTCAGGGCGCGCCGCGCCGGGTGCTCCAGCCGGTCGGGGATCGCGCGCACCGCCTCGCGGGTCAGGTTCATGTCGGTCATCGGGCAGCCTCCGCCTGACGCAGGATGATGCGGCCGCGGGTCCGGCCCGCCTTGGCGTTCAGGATCACCGCGATGATGATCGCCGCGCCCGAGATCGCCATCTGCCAGAAGGGCGAAACGTTGATCACCGGCAGCGCGTTCTTGATGACGCCGAGGAACAGCGCGCCAAGCACGGCGCCCGCGACGCTGCCGACCCCGCCCATGATCGCCACCCCGCCGATCACGCAGGCCGCGACCACGTCAAGTTCGAAGCCCGCCGCCAGATCGACATAGGCCACCGCATAGCGCGCCACCCACAGATAGCCCACAAGCCCCGCCAGCGCGCCCGACAGCGCGAAGGCCAGAAAGCGCGTGCGCCCCACGTCGATGCCCGCATAGGTCGCCGCATCGGGATTGCCGCCCGCGGCATAGAAGGCCCGTCCGGTTTCGGTGCGCGACAGCAGCACCGCCAGCAGGACGACCACGAGGATCGCGATCCAGCTCATCACCGGCAGCCCGAGGATCTGCGCGCGCGGAAAGGCTTTGAAGGCATCGCTCATCTCGTGCGCGTTCACCCATTTCCCGCCCGAGATCAGAAAGGCCGTGCCGCGATAGATCGTCATCGTGCCCAGCGTGACCACGATGGGCGGGATGTCGAGCTTCCAGACCAGAAGCCCGTTGACCATGCCGAGACCGCAGCCAAGCGCCACCGCGACGGCAAGGATCGCCGCGACCGGCAGATCGGGAAGGGCAAGGTTCAGCATCGCCACGACCATGCCCGTCAGCGCCAGCGTCGCCGCCACCGAAAGATCGATGCAGCGGGTCAGGATCACCACCATCTGGCCGAGCGCCAGGATGATCAGCGGCGCGGTATCGTTGAACACCGCCACAAGGTTGCCCGGCGCCACGAAGGCCGGAAAGCGCGACGCGATCAGCGCCAGCATCAGCGCGATGGCCACCGCCAGCATCGCCTCGCGCGTTTTCAGAAGTCTCGTCAGCGTCATTGACCCGTCTCCCCGATCCCCGCGGCATGGCGCACCAGCGTCTCGGGGGTCAGATCGCCGCCCGAGAGTTCGGCCGCGATCCGGCCCTCGCGCATCACGATCACGCGGTCGGACATGCCGAGAATCTCGGGGATTTCCGAACTGACCATGATCACGGCAAGCCCCTGCGCGGCGAGTTCGGCCATGAATTCGTGCACTGCCGCCTTCGACCCGATGTCGATGCCCTTGGTGGGCTCGTCGAGAATGATGACCCGCGGGCGCGTGGCCAGCCACTTGGCGATGACCACCTTTTGCTGGTTGCCGCCCGACAGCGTGCCAAGCGGCGTGTCCAGCGATGCCGCGCGCAGATCGAGCCGTTCGCAGTAGTCGCGCGCAAGGCGGAATTCCTCGGCCAGCCGCAGGAAGCCGTTGCGCGAGATGCGCGCCAGCGAGGGCAGCGTGACGTTCTGGAAGATCGGCATCGCGCCGATCGCGCCCTGCCGGCCGCGGTCCTCGGGCACATAGACGATGCCATGGGCCACCGCGTCGGCGGGCGAGCGGATCGCGACCGGCTGTCCGTCTATGCGCAGGCTACCCGCCGCGGGGCGCGTCATGCCGAACAATGCCTGGCAGAATTCCGACCGTCCCGCGCCGACAAGGCCATAGAAGCCCAGGATCTCGCCCGCCCGCAGGGTGAAGGAGATGTCGGCGAATTCGGTCGGGTGCGCGTAGCCCTCGACCTGCAGGACCGGCGCGCCGATGCGGGGGGTGCGGCTGGGAAAGATCTGGCTCACGTCGCGACCGACCATCTGGCGCACCAGATCGGCCTCGCTTGCCTCGGCGATGAGACCCGCGCCCACCATCTGGCCGTCGCGGAAGACGGTGTAGCGGTCGGCGATGCGGAAGATCTCGTCGAACTTGTGGCTGATGAACAGGATCGCCTTGCCCTGCGCCTTGAGCCGCTCGATCAGCGTGTAGAGTTCCTCGATCTCCTTGTGGCTCAGCGCGGCGGTCGGCTCGTCCATGATGACCACCCGCGCCTCGATCGACAGCGCGCGGGCGATGGCGACGAGGTGTTTCGAGGCGATGCCGAGATCGCGCAGGGGTGTGCCCGGGTCGATCTCCGCGCCAAGGCCCTGAAGGAGCCGCGCGGCGCGCGCGCGCATCGCGCGGGTGTCGATGAGCCCGAAGCGCCCCCGCGGGGCATGGCCGAGAAAGATGTTCTCGGCCACCGTCAGATCGTCGAACAGCACCGTCTCCTGGTGGATCGCGGTGATGCCGGCAGCGGCGGCGGCCTGCGGCGAGTCAAGGCGCGCGGGGGCGCCATCGAGGAGGATCTCGCCACCGTCGGGCTGATAGATGCCGGTCAGGATCTTGACCAGCGTGGACTTGCCCGCGCCGTTCTCGCCGATGAGCGCCGTCACCTGGCCCGGATAGAGCTCAAGCGCCACGTCCGAGAGCGCGCGCACGCCGGGGAAGGTCTTGGTGATGCCTCTGAGCGCCAGGATGGGCGCGTCATGGGGCAGGGGGGAAGGGCCCGCCGCCGCGGGCGGGATTTCTTGGCGCATGTCCTTCAGCATGGTCCTGACCGGGCGAGACGAGGGGAAGCGGGGCCCGGCGCGGCGCGCCGCGCCGGGCGGCCGCTCAGAAGATGTCCTTGAACTGGTCGATGTTCGACGCGTCATAGACGAAGGGCTCGGCCATTGCCGCCGAATTCGTCTCGTCCAGCGTGACCTTGCCCATGCGGCCGATCGGGATCTCGGCGCCGGGCCGGGCCTCGGCCTCGCCCCGTGCGAGGTGGTAGGCGATCATCGCGGCGGAGTAGCCGAGATCGATGGGATTCCAGATGGCGAAGCTCTTCGAGGCGCCGGACTTCACATGCGCCGCCATCTCCGAGGGCAGGCCAAGGCCGGTGACGTTGATCTGCCCGATCTTGCCGGCGTCGGTGACCGCCTGGGCGGCCGCGACGATGCCCACCGAGTTGGGGGCGATGATCGCGTCAAGCTCGGGGTAGGACTGGATCAGCCCCATCGCCTCGCGATAGGACTTGTCCGCGAGGTCGTCGCCTTAGACCACGCCCAGAAGCGTGATGTTGGGATAGTCCGGCATCGCCTTCTTCATCTCGGCGATCCACGTGTTCTGGTTGGTGGCCGTGGCCGAGGCCGAAAGCACCGCCACCTCCCCGGTCTGGTCGGGCAGATGGTCGGCGGCAAGCTTGATCAGCATCCGCTCGATCAGCTCGTTCGAGGAGGGGTTCAGGTGCATCTGCCGGCCCTCGGGAGCGACACCCGAATCCCACGAGATCACCGTGATGCCGCGGTTCATCGCCTTCTTCAGCACCGGCACCAGCGCGTCGGGATCGTTGGCCGAGATGGCGATGGCATCGACGCCCTGGGCAATGAGGCTGTTGATCACCTCGATCTGGCCCTCCGCGGTGGTGTCGGTCGGCCCGGTGTAGATGATCTCGACGTTGCCCAGTTCGGCGGCCGCCTCCTCGGCGCCCCCGGCCGCGGCCTCGAAGAAGCCGATGCCGAGCGCCTTGACCACGAGGGCGATGCGCGTGGTCTCCTGCGCCATGGCCGTGGTGCCCATCAGGCTTGCGGCAAGGCCGATGCCGGCCGCGAGCGCGGTGAATTGCCTGCGTTTCATGAGTTTGTTCCTCCCATCATGGTACAGGTCTGCGAGGCGCGTCAGGAGGCCGCCTCTTCCTCCGCCTGCGCCGCTCCGGTGGAGACGACGCGCAATGTGATCCCGGCGGCCTCGAGCATGGCGGCCGCCTTGTCGGGGATGCCCTCGTCGGTGATGATCGTGTCGATCCGCTCCAGCGGGCAGAGCACGAGGCTCGAGCGCTGGGCAAACTTGGAGCTGTCCACCAGCACGACCAGCTCGTCAGCCTGGCCGATCAGCTTCTGTTCGGCCTGGATCAGGAGCGGGTCCGCCTCCATCAGGCCAACGGGCCCGATGCCCTGCGCCCCCATGAACATGCGCCGCGCATAGAAGTTGCGCGTCACGTCATTGTCGAAGGGCGACAGGATGATGTTCTGCTCGCGGTAGATCGCGCCACCGGGCACCATGATCGTGTTCTTGGAATGCTTCAGCAGGTGCTCGGCGATCGGGAAGGAATTGGTGAAGATCTGCAGCCGGCGGGACGCCAGCGGATGCACCATCTGGAAGGTGGTCGTGCCGCCGTTGATGATGATCGCCTCGCCCTCTTCGCACAGCTCGACGGCGGCGCGGGCGATGGCCTGTTTCTGGCGCGTGCGCAGCGTCTGGTTGACCGAAAAGGGCCGCCCCGCGAGGCCCACGAACTGCGGCGGCGTCAGCGCCTCGGCCCCGCCGCGCACCCGGCGCAGCTTCTTCTGCATGTGAAGCGTGGCGATGTCGCGCCGGATCGTCGCCTCGGACGCGCCGGTCAGCGCGCACAGCTCCGGCACGGTCGCCACGGGGCGCTCCTGAACCGCCGACAGGATGATCCGGTGCCGTTCCGTTTCGTGCATGGCGTCCTCCCTCGGCTGCCGAGAATTGTGAGGATTCGCGGGATTGTCAATCAAAAACGATCACAAACAATCATGCTGCGTTGCAGAATGATTGAAAGTGATCGATAATGATTGACAATGCGCCGCATCCCGCGCAGCCTGCGCGCGAACGGGCATGTTGCCGCCAGGGCAGAAGATGGGAGGATGACTTGCTGAAGTCCGTCGAAGATCAGCTGCTTCAGAACCGCTGGGACGAGGCCGAGGCGGCCGGGAAGAGTGAAGCCGAGCTGCTTCTCTATCGCTCGAATCTGCTCGGCTCGGACAAGCGGGTGACGAACTATGGCGGGGGCAACACCTCGGCCAAGATCATGGAGCGCGATCCGCTGACCGGCGAGATGGTCGAGGTGCTGTGGGTCAAGGGCTCGGGCGGCGACATCGGCTCGATGAAGCTTGACGGCTTCGCGACGCTCTACATGGACCGGCTGCGCGCGCTGAAGGGGCTGTATCGCGGGGTCGAGCACGAGGACGAGATGGTCGGCTATCTGCCGCACTGCACCTTCAACCTCAATCCGCGCGCGGCCTCGATCGACACGCCCTTGCATGCCTTCGTGCCGCACCGCCATGTCGATCACGTCCATGCCGATGCGATCATCGCGATCGCGGCCTCGGCCGATTCGCGCGCGCTGACGCAGGAGATCTTCGGCGGCCGCGTCGGCTGGCTGCCGTGGAAGCGTCCGGGCTTCGAGCTGGGGCTGTGGCTGGAGAAGTTCTGCCAGGACAATCCCGATGCCGTGGGGGTGGTGCTGGAATGCCACGGGCTGTTCACCTGGGGCGACACGGCGCGGGCCTGCTATGACACCACGATCGAGGTCATCAACACCGCCACCGCCTGGCTGGCCGAGCGCGCCGAGGGTGTCGCGCCCTTCGGCGGGGCCGTTCATCAGAGCCTGCCGGCGGAAGAGCGCCGCCGCATCGCCGCGCGGCTGATGCCCGCGATCCGCGGCCTGATCGGGCGCGGGGAATACAAGGTCGGCCATTTCGACGATTCGCAGGCGGTGCTGGATTTCGTCAATTCGCGCGCCATGCCCGATCTTGCGCCGCTTGGCACGTCCTGCCCGGACCATTTCCTGCGCACCAAGATCCGGCCGCTGGTGGTGGGGTTCGACCCCGCGCGCGGCAATCTCGAGGAGGTTCTCGCGGGGCTGCCGCAGGCGGTCGAGGCCTACCGCGCCGACTACGCCGCCTATTACGAGCGCTGCAAGCGGCCCGACAGCCCGCCGATGCGCGACCCCAACGCGGTGGTCTACCTTGTCCCCGGCGTCGGCATGATCACCTTTGCTCGCGACAAGGCGACGGCGCGCATCTCGGCCGAGTTCTACGTGAACGCCATCAACGTCATGCGCGGCGCGAGCCTTGTGAGCAGCTATCGCGGCCTGCCCGAACAGGAGGCCTTCGACATCGAATACTGGCTGCTCGAGGAGGCCAAGCTGCAGCGGATGCCAAGGCCCCGATCGCTGGCCGGGCGGGTGGCGCTGATCACCGGGGGTGCGGGCGGGATCGGCGCGGCGGTGGCCGACCGCTACCTGTCCGAGGGCGCCTGCGTGATGCTGGCCGACATTTCGGCCGAGGCGCTGGAGGCAACGCAGGCCCGGCTGGTGCAGCGGCACGGCGACGATGTGGTGCGCAGCGTGGTGATGGACGTCACCGACGAGGCCGCCGTGGCCCGTGCCATCGCCGAGACGGCGGTCGAATTCGGCGGGCTCGACATCCTGGTGTCGAATGCCGGCATCGCATCGTCCGCGCCGGTCGAGGAGACCTCGCTTGAGCTGTGGAACCGCAACATGGCGATCCTGTCCACCGGTTACTTCCTCGTCAGCCGCGAGGCCTTCCGGCTGATGCGCGCCCAGGGGCTGGGCGGGTCGGTGGTGTTCGTGGCCTCGAAGAACGGCCTTGCGGCCTCGCCCAATGCCTCGGCCTATTGCACGGCCAAGGCCTCGGAAATCCATCTGGCGCGCTGCCTGGCGCTGGAGGGCGCCGGGGACGGGATCCGCGTGAACGTCGTCAATCCCGATGCGGTCCTGCGCGGCTCGCGCATCTGGGAGGGCGAGTGGCTGGAGCAGCGCGCCGCGACCTATGGCACCGACAAGCAGGGGCTGGAAGAGATGTACCGCCAGCGCTCGCTGCTGAAACGCTCGGTCCTGCCCGAGGACGTGGCCGAGGCCTGCTATTTCTTCGCCGCCGACCTGTCGGCCAAGTCGACGGGCAACATCCTCAACGTCGATGCGGGCAACGTGCAGGCCTTCCCGCGCTGAGCGGGAAGGTCGGGGAAAGACCGAGGGAGGACAGGCCATGAGCTATGCGGACGCGCGCGAGAGATTTGCCGAGTGGGGCGTCGATACCGAAGCCGCGATCGCCCGTCTGGGGCGGATCCCGATTTCGCTGCATTGCTGGCAGGGCGACGATGTCGTCGGGTTCGAGCGCCGGCGCGGCCATTCGGGCGGCGGCATCCAGGCGACCGGCAACCATCCGGGCCGCGCGCGCAATCCCGGGGAGCTGCGCGCCGATCTGGAATTCGCCTTTGCGATGGTCCCCGGGCCGCACCGGCTGAACCTGCATGCGATGTATCCCGACACCGACGAGGCCCCCGACCGCGACGAGATCGAATACCGGCATTTCGCGCCCTGGGTGGACTGGGCGCGGGAGCAGGGCGCGGGGCTTGACTTCAACCCCACCTTCTTTGCCCACGAGAAGGCCGACGACAACCTGACGCTGGCCCATCCCGATCCCGCGATCCGCGCCTTCTGGATCGAGCATGGCCGCCGCTGCCGCGAGATCGCCGAGCGCATGGGCCGGGAGCTGGGCAGCGCCGCGGTCAACAACATCTGGGTGCCCGACGGGTTCAAGGACAACCCCGTCGATCGCATGAGCGCGCGGCGGCGGCTCGAGGAATCGCTCGACGCGATGCTTCAGGCGCGCCATGACCCGGCGCACATGCTGGACGCGGTGGAATCGAAGCTCTTCGGCATCGGGGTCGAGGCCTGCACGATCGGCAGCCACGAATTCTACATGGGCTACGCGATCCGGCGCGGCACGCTTCTGTGTCTCGACATGGGGCACTTCCACCCCACCGAGAATGTCGCCGACAAGCTGAGCGCCGTGGCGCCTTTCGTGCCGGGCATCCTGTTGCACGTCAGCCGTCCGATGCGCTGGGACAGCGACCATGTGATCCTGCTCAACGACGACGTTCTCGCCCTCGCGCAGGAGCTGGTGGGCGCCGACCTTCTGGACCGCACCCATGTGGGGCTCGATTTCTTCGATGCCACGATCAGCCGCACCGCGGCCTGGGTGATCGGCACGCGCAACATGCAGAAGGCGCTTCTGCGCGCGCTGCTCTTGCCGTGGGAGCGCCTGCGCGCGGCCGAGGCGGCGTTCGACTTCACCACGCGCCTTGTGCTGACCGAGGAGGTCAAGGACCTGCCGTTCGGCGCGGTCTGGGCCGAATTCTGCGCGCGCGAGGGCGTGCCGTCGGGGCCGGCGCTGATGTCCGAGCTAGACGCCTATCAGGCGCGGGTGGCGGACCGGGGCTGACGCACCGCTCACGCACCGCACCGCTCACGCACCGGGGGCGGTTTCAGCCGCGGGGCGGCGCCAGCTTGCCGGTCAGGATGCCGAGAAACCGACGCGCGAGCGGCGAGGGCTCGCGATCGCGCAGGCGCAGGATGTGATAGGGGCTCAGAACGATTTCGGGGCGCGTGCGGATGGTCCGCAGCCCGTCATTGCGGAAACCCTCGAGTAGCCCGGCCACCTCCCGTGTCACCGGCGCGAGCGCCTGGGTCTCGGACAGCAGCGCCATCGAGACGAGCAGCGAGGCGGTGTCGATGACATCCGGCGGAGGGGTGAGCCCCCGGCTCATGTAGGCCTGTTCGATGGCGACGCGGATCGGCATGCCTGCGCGCTGCATCACCCAGGGAAAGCCGCGCAGCGCCTCGAGCGGCACCGGCTGGGGCGCGGTGGCGAGCGGGTGGCTGGCATGGGCCATCAGCACGACCTCCTCCACCCGCCCCGACAGGATTTCGAACTGGCGAGGATCGATACCCTCGGGCACGCGACCGACGACGAGATCGTAGTCGCCGCGCAAGAGCCCTGCCGCGAGCTCGGCGCTCGGCGCGACGTCGATGCCGACCCCGGCCCGGGGCGCTTCGGCCCTGAGCTCGAGAATCGCCGGAACGACATAGGCCACGGCCGGGCCGGTGACGGTCCCGATGTCGATTCGCCCGGCATGTCCGCTGCGCCAGGCCTCGATCTCGACCCCAGCCTGATCGAGCCGGTGCACGATGGCCGATGCATGGGCCACGACCACCTCGCCAAGCCCGGTTGGCGACATGCCGCGCGCGTGCCGTTCGAACAGTGGCGCGCCGAGCAGCCTTTCCGCCTCGGCCAGCGTGCGGGAGGCGGCGGGCTGGGTGATGCGCAGCCGCTCGGCCGCAAGATTGAGCTGACCGAGCCGGGCAATGGCGTCGATCAGCCGGAGATGGCGAAGCGCGAGCTTCCTGAAGGCGAGGTGCGACATGGTGGCCCGAGTTTCATACCAATTTTGTTATGATGTTCGCCTCATTATGCATTTGATTGGCATGTCGCACCACCGCTAACTGGCGCTGCTGAAGGCGGCCGCACGGCGACGGAGAGGAGGCTTTCGCCCGCGCCGGGGCTGCCCAGCGATGACAAGCGGGCGCGGACGGCCCCGCCATCCCAGGGAGGAAACTGATGAGACGTTTCATTGCCGGAATTTCTGCCCTTGCTCTTGGCATCGGGCTCAGCATTTCGCCGGCGGTCGCGCAGGAGAAGGGCGTGATCGGCATCGCGATGCCGACCAAGTCGTCGTCGCGCTGGATCTCGGACGGCAATTCCATGGTCGAGGAATTCGCCAAGGCCGGCTATGCCGCCGATCTGCAATACGCCGAGGACGACATCCCCAACCAGCTGGCGCAGATCGAGAACATGATCACCAAGGAGGTCGATGCGCTGGTGATCGCTGCGATCGACGGCACCACCCTGTCGAACGCGCTCGCCAATGCCGCCGCGCTCGGCATTCCGGTGATCGCGTATGACCGCCTGATCCGCGACACGCCCGACGTGGATTATTATGCCACATTCGACAACTTCAAGGTGGGCGTGCTGCAGGCCGAGAGCCTCGTGAAGGGACTCGAGGAGCGCTTCGGCGATGTCAGCCCGTGGAATGTCGAGCTGTTCGGCGGCAGCCCGGACGACAACAACGCCTACTTCTTCTACGACGGGGCGATGAGCGTCCTGCAGCCGCTGATCGACGCGGGCCGCATCCGCATCAAGTCGGGCCAGATGGGCATGGACACGGTTGGAACCCTGCGCTGGGACGGACAGGTTGCCCAGGCGCGGATGGAGAACCTCCTCTCGGCCCATTACACCGACGATGTGGTGCACGGGGTGCTCTCGCCCTATGACGGGCTGTCGATGGGCATCATCTCGGCGCTCAAGGGCGTGGGGTATGGGTCGGGCGACCTGAAGATGCCGATCGTCACCGGCCAGGATGCGGAGCTGCCCTCGGTCAAGGCGATCCTCGCCGGCGAGCAGTATTCGACCGTCTTCAAGGACACGCGCGAGCTGGCGAAGGTGGCGGTGAAGATGGTGACCGCAATCCTCGAAGGCGGCGAGGTGCCGATCAACGACACCACGACCTATCACAACGGGGTCAAGGTCGTGCCTTCCTATCTGCTCGAGCCGGTTCCGGTCGATGCCAGCAACTGGGAAGAGGTTCTCGTCGGCTCGGGCTATTACGAGAAATCCCAGATCACCCAGTGACCCTCCCTGCCGGTTCCGGCATGGAACCGGTCCGAAACGGCGGGGCCGGCGTCGGCCCCGCCGCCCTTGCAGGAGGGGCCTGCATATCCGGTCCGAGACCACTCCGAGGGAGCGCTTCCATGCACCCGCTTCTCGAGATGCGCGGCATCACCAAGACCTTTCCCGGCGTGCGCGCGCTGGACAATGTGAACCTCACCGTGCGCGAAGGCGAGATTCACGCCCTCGTCGGCGAGAACGGCGCGGGAAAGTCGACACTGATGAAGGTTCTCTCCGGCGTCTACCCGCACGGCACCTACGAAGGCGAGATCCTTCTTGACGGCGCGCCGGTCGCGTTTCGCTCCATCCGCGACAGCGAGGCGCGCGGAATCATCATCATTCATCAGGAACTGGCGCTGGTGCCGCTTCTGTCGATTGCCGAGAACATCTTCCTGGGCAACGAATGCGCCCGCGGCGGCGTCATCTCCTGGCGCGAGACCTGGGCGCGGACCGAGGCGCTGCTGGCCAAGGTCGGCCTGGACGAGGCGCCGCAGACGCCGGTCGACCGGCTCGGCGTGGGCAAGCAGCAGCTGGTGGAGATCGCCAAGGCGCTCTCCAAGCGCGTGCGGCTTCTGATCCTCGACGAGCCCACGGCGGCGCTTTCCGAGGCCGACAGCGAGAAACTCCTTGATCTTCTTTTGGAACTTCGGGCGCAGGGCGTGACCTCGATCATCATCAGCCACAAGCTCAACGAGGTGCGCCGCGTGGCCGACCGGGTGACGGTGCTGCGCGACGGCGCGACCGTGGCCACCCACGACGCGCGGGCCGAGACGCTGACCGAGGACATGATCGTGCGTGACATGGTCGGCCGGCCGATGGAAAACCGCTATCCACCGCGCGAGGAGCGGCGGGCGGGGGAAGTTCTCATGGAGGTGCGCAACTGGCGCGTGGCCCATCCCGAGCATGCCGAGCGGATCGTGGTGCGCGATGTCTCGCTGCGTCTGCGCGCGGGCGAGGTGGTGGGCATCGCCGGGCTCATGGGCGCGGGGCGCACCGAACTCGCGATGAGCCTGTTCGGCGAAAGCTGGGGGCGCAAGCTGGCGGGCGAGGCGCTGATCGAGGGCCGGCCGGCGGACATCTCGCGCGTGGACCGGGCGATCGCCGCCGGGCTTGCCTATGTCACCGAGGACCGCAAGGAGCTGGGCCTTGTCCTTGAGGAGCCGATCACCTTCAACGTGACGCTGGCCAATCTGGCCGGCGTGTCGCGGCGGGGCGTGCTGAGCCGCCGCGAGGAGGCCCGCGTGGCCGAGCGCTATCGCGAGGCGATGGCCATTCGCACGCCGGGCGTGCACCAGAAGGTGGTCAACCTGTCGGGGGGCAACCAGCAGAAGGTGGTGCTTTCGAAATGGCTGTTCGCCGACCCGCGGGTGCTGATCCTTGACGAGCCCACCCGCGGCATCGATGTCGGCGCGAAATACGAGATCTACACCATCATCAACCGGCTCGCGGCGGAAGGGCGGGGGATCCTGATGATCTCCTCCGAGATGCCCGAGCTTCTGGGCATGTGCGACCGCATCTACGTGATGTGCGAGGGCGCGATCGTGGGCGAGTTGTCCGCGGACGAGGCCAGCCAGGAGCGCATCATGTCCCTCATCGTCAAGCATCGGAGACAGGCGGCATGACGAGTGAAACGGCAACCGGCGCTGGCGCCGCCGCGGGCGGCGCGGTGCGGGCCTATCTGACCGGGCATCTGCGCGAATACGGGCTGTTGATCGCGCTGGTCGCGATCATGGTCTTCTTCCAGATCCTGACCGACGGCACGCTGTTGCGGCCGGTCAACATCACCAACCTGTTCCTGCAGAACAGCTACATCATCATCATGGCGCTGGGGATGCTGATCGTCATCGTCGGCGGCAACATCGACCTGTCTGTGGGTTCGGTCCTGGGATTCGTCGGCGCGCTGGCGGCGGTGATGATCGTCAACTGGCAGATGCCGGTCTGGATGACGGTGATCGCCTGCCTGCTGACCGGCATCGTGATCGGCGCGGCCCAGGGCTACTGGGTGGCCTATTGGGGCATTCCCTCCTTCATCGTGACGCTGGCGGGCATGCTCGTCTTCCGCGGGGCGTCGCTGTGGCTCCTGGAGGGCCAGTCGATCGGGCCCTTCCCGATGGAGTTCCAGCGCCTGTCCACCGGCTTCGTGCCCGATCTCCTGCCCTGGCTGGGCGAGGCGCTCGCGGCGCTTGCCGGGGTGCGGCGGGTGCACGGGCTGACCATGGCGCTGGCGGCGCTCGCCTCGGCGGCCATCCTGTGGCTGGGTCTGCGGGCCCGCGCGCGCGACCGCGCCTACGGGATGGAGCTCGAGCCCGCGGCCTTCTTCGCGTTGCGCAATGCCATCGTCATCGGCGCGATCCTGTTTCTCAGCTGGAAGCTCGCGACATTTCGCGGCCTGCCCAATGTGCTGGTGACGATGGCGGTGCTGACGCTGATCTACGCCTTCATCACCGAGCGCACCACGCTGGGGCGGCGCATCTATGCGCTGGGCGGCAACCGCAAGGCCGCCGCGCTGTCGGGCATTCCGACCGAGCGTCTGACCTTCCTGACCTTCGTCAACATGGGGTTCCTGGCGGCGCTTGCCGGCCTGATCTATGCCGCGCGGCTGAACGTGGCCACGCCAAAGGCCGGCTTTGCGCTGGAGCTTGACGTGATCGCCGCGGTGTTCATCGGCGGCGCCTCGATGTCGGGCGGGGTCGGGCGCGTCGTCGGCGCGGTGGTCGGCGCCTTCATCATGGGCGTGATGAATAACGGCATGTCGATCATGGGCATCGGCATCGACTACCAGCAGATGATCAAGGGTCTGGTGCTGCTCGCCGCCGTGGTCTTCGACGTCTACAACAAGCGGAAACAGGCGTGATGTCCTTCAAGCCGGCGAAATGGCCGCGCCGCCTGCGCTCGCAGGCGTGGTACGGCGGCACCTCGCGCGACGCGATCTATCATCGCGGCTGGCTCAAGAATCAGGGCTATCCCGACGACCTGTTCGACGGCCGTCCGGTGATCGGCATCCTCAACACCTGGGGAGATCTGACGCCCTGCAACGGCCATCTGCGCGAGCTGGCCGAGAAGGTGAAGGCGGGGGTGTGGGAGGCCGGGGGCTTCCCGCTGGAGGTTCCCGTCTTCTCGGCGTCGGAAAACACCTTCCGGCCCACGGCGATGATGTACCGTAACCTCGCGGCCATGGCCGTGGAGGAGGTGATGCGCGCCCAGCCCATCGACGGCGCCGTGCTGCTGGTGGGCTGCGACAAGACCACGCCGTCACTGATGATGGCCGCGGCCTCGGTCGATCTGCCGTCCATCGTGGTGTCGGGCGGGCCGATGCTGAACGGCTGGTTCCGAGGCGAGCGGGTCGGCGCGGGCACGCATCTGTGGCGCTTCTCCGAAGCGGTGAAGGCCGGCGAGATGAGCGAGGCCGACTTCCTCGAGGCAGAGGCCGCCGTCACCCGTTCCTCGGGCACCTGCAACACGATGGGCACGGCCTCGACCATGGCCTCGATGGCCGAGGCGCTGGGCATGGCGCTGTCGGGCAATGCCGCGATCCCGGCGGTGGATTCGCGCCGCCGCGTGATGGCCCAGCTGTCGGGGCGGCGCATCGTGCAGATGGTCCGCGACGATCTGCGGCCGAGCCACATCCTGACCCGCACCGCCTTCGAGAACGCGATCCGCGTCAATGCCGCGCTTGGCGGCTCGACCAATGCGGTGATCCATCTTCTGGCGCTGGCCGGCCGGGCCGGGGTGAATCTGACGCTGGATGACTGGGACCGGCTGGGGCGCGACGTGCCGACGATCGTCAATCTCCAGCCCTCGGGCGACTACCTGATGGAGGAATTCTACTATGCCGGCGGTCTGCCGGTGGTCATCCGCGCGCTGGTCGAGGCGGGCCTCGTCGATGGCGGGGCGCTGACCGTCTCGGGCCGCACGCTCGCCGAGGAGGTCGCGCCCGCGCGCAACTGGAACGAGGACGTGATCCGCCCGCTCGACCGTCCGCTGACCCGGTCGGGCGGGATCGCGGTGCTGCGCGGCAATCTCGCCCCCGACGGGGCGGTGCTGAAGCCCTCGGCGGCCAGCCCGCACCTGATGCGCCACCGCGGCCGCGCCGTGGTGTTCGAGGACATTGACGACTACAAGGCCCGGATCGGGCGCGAGGACCTGGACGTGGACGAAAGCTGCGTGCTGGTGCTGAAGATGTGCGGCCCGCGCGGCTATCCGGGCATGCCCGAGGTCGGCAACATGGGCCTGCCGCCCAAGCTCTTGCGCAAGGGGGTGACGGACATGGTGCGGATTTCGGACGCGCGGATGTCGGGCACGGCCTATGGCACGGTGGTGCTGCATGTGGCGCCCGAGGCCGCGCGGGGCGGGCCGCTCGCGGTGGTGCGCGACGGCGACATGATCGAGCTGGACGTGCCCGCCCGGCGCCTGCATCTCGACATCCCCGAGGCCGAGCTGTCCCGCCGGCTGGCCGAACTGCGTCTGCCGCAGCTGCGCCCCGAGGGCGGCTATGGGCAGCTGTTCTTCGACCATGTCATGGGCGCCGATACGGGGGCCGATTTCGATTTCCTGCGCGGCTGTCGCGGCCATGACGTGCCAAGGGAAAGCCACTGATGACGATGGATCTTGCCCTTGTCGGGATCGGGAAGATCGCGCGCGATCAGCACATCCCGGCGCTGTCGCGTTCGCCCGATTTCCGCCTGGCCGCCGTGGCCAGCCGCAACGCCGAGCTGGGCGGCGTTGCCAGCTTCCGCAGCCTTGCCGAGCTGCTGGAGGCGCGGCCGGACATTCCCGCCGTCTCGCTGGCGACGCCGCCGCAGGTGCGCTTTGACGACGCGCGCCGTGCGATCCTGGCCGGGCGGCACGTGATGCTGGAGAAACCGCCGGGCAAGACCCTCTCCGAGGTCGAGGAACTCGCCCGGCTGGCGCGGGCGCGGGGGGTGACGCTGTTTGCCACATGGCATTCGCGCCATGCCGCGGCGGTGGGCCCGGCGCGCGACTGGCTGGCCGGGCGCGAGATCCGGGCCGTCGACATCGCCTGGCTCGAAGACGTGCGCCAGTGGCATCCGGGACAGGAATGGATCTGGCAGCCCGGGGGGCTGGGCGTGTTCGACCCCGGCATCAACGCGCTGTCGGTGCTGAGCGCGATCCTGCCCGACCCGGTTCACCTCGCCGAGGCCGAGCTGGAATTTCCCGAAAACCGCGCGACCCCGATCGCGGCGCGGCTGGTCTTTTCCCATCCGGCGGGCATTCCCGTGACCGCGCGCTTCGACTGGCGCGAGGCCGGGCCGCCGCGCTGGCAGATCGTCATCGACACCGATCAGGGCCGCGCGGTGCTCGACCGCGGGGGGGCGGTGCTGCGGCTGGGGCCCCGCGTGCTGGCCGAGGGGCCGGACAGCGAATATCCTGCGCTCTATGCCCGCTTTGCCGCGCTGATCGCGCGGAGCGAAAGCGAGGTCGATCTCTCGCCCATGCGCCACGTGGCCGATGCCTTCCTGATCGGACGGCATGTCGCGACCGCGCGCTTTGACTGGTAGGAACTTGACGCCATGAAACACGGATTGAGGGGCATCCTGCCCGTCGCACCCACGCCCTTTCTCGACGATGGCCGCGTGGACGAGGACGGCATGCGCCGCGTGCTCGATTTCCTGGTCGATGCCGGGGTGGATGCGATCTGCATTCTCGCCAACTATTCGGAACAGTTCGCCCTTTCGGACGAGGAACGCGACAGGCTGATGCGGATCAGCCTTGGCCATGTCGCCGGCCGGGTGCCGGTGATCGTCACGATCAGCCATTTCCATACCGGCACGGTCGTCGCCCGCGCCCGCGCGGCCGAGGCGATGGGCGCGGCGATGGTGATGATGATGCCGCCCTATCACGGCGCCGGGCTGAAGGCCGATGCGCAAGGCATCTTCGAGCATTTCGCCGCCGTCAACGATGCGATCGGCATCCCGATCATGGTGCAGGACGCGCCGCTGTCGGGGGTTGAGCTGCCGGTACCACTACTTGCGCGCATGGCCCGCGAACTCGAGCGCGTCAGCTACTTCAAGATCGAATGTCCCTTTGCCGCCGACAAGCTGGCGGCGCTGATCGCCGAGGCCGGAGAGCATGTCGAAGGCCCCTTCGACGGCGAGGAGGGCGTGACGCTGCTGGCCGATCTCGATGCCGGCGCCACGGGCACGATGACCTCGGCGCTGTTGCCCGACCGGATCCGGCCGATCGTCATCGACTATCTCGAGGGGCGACACGGCGATGCGCTTGCCGGATGGCAGGCCTGCCTGCCGCTCATCAACCACGAGAACCGCCAGTGTGGTCTGCGCGCGGCCAAGACCGTGCTGAAGGAAGGCGGTGTGATCCGCTCCGATCACGTCCGCCACCCGCTGCGGCCGATGTCGTCGCGCACGCGCGCGCGGCTTCTCGACCTCGCGCACCGGCTCGACGTTCTGGCGCTCAGATGGGGCAGATGAGGCGCCGCCGCCGCCGCGACTCCGTCAGCCACTGGCGGTGAGCGTCAGCCCTCCCAGGCTTGCGAGCGCGGCGGTGATCTCGTCCACGCCACGGCCGTTGCGCAGCTCGGCGTAGACAACCGGCCGGCCTGCCCGCATGGCGGCGACATCGGCGCGGTAGCGCTGCATCGACACGCCCACATGAGGGGCGAGGTCGACCTTGTTCACGACGAGAAGGTCGGAGCGCGTGAGCGCCGCGCCGCCCTTGCGCGGGATGTCGCCGCCAGCGGCCACGTCGATGACGTAGATGGTGAGATCGACGAGTTCGGGGCTGAAGGTCGCGGCCAGGTTGTCGCCGCCCGATTCGATGAGGACAAGCTCGAGATCGGGAAAGGCCGCGCGCAGCTCCTCCACGGCGGCGAGGTTGATCGAGGCGTCCTCGCGGATGGCGGTGTGCGGGCAGCCTCCGGTTTCGATGGCGCGGATGCGCGCGGCCGGCAATGCCTGGGCGCGCATCAGATACTCGCCGTCCTCGCGTGTGTAGATGTCGTTGGTGATGACCGCCATCGACAGGCGGGGGGAAAGGGCGCGCGCGAGCTTCTCGGTGAGGGTGGTCTTTCCCGCACCCACCGGCCCGCCGATGCCCACGCGCAGGGGACCGTTTGGCGACGTCATGAGCGGAAGATCCTCGTTGGCAGGGTTTCGTGTTCGAGGCTGGCGATGTCCGAGGCTATGGCGCAGCCGCCGATGTCGTCGGCCGTGGCCTTACGGGCGCTGTCCGCGACCGATTCCATGAGCGGGGCCAGCGCGGCAAGAATGGCTTGCCCCTCGCTCTGTCCGAGCGGGATGTGCCGAACGCCAATGGTCACGAGATTGGCGGTGAAGTTCTGCAGGTGGAGAAGCAATGTCGGGCCGAGCGGCAGCCCCGCCCGGCCGGCAGCCGCCCCGACCGCCACGGGCAGGGGGCAGGGGGCGAGCTCGATCTCGCCCGCGGCGGCAAGCGTGCGGGCGAAGGCCGCGCCTTGCGCGCGCGCCTCCGTCTCGCGCTCGGCCCCCGGTGCAAGTGCGGCGGCAAGCTCGGCCAGCTCCCCGAGCGCGGCCGCGTCTCCGCTGCGCGCCGCCCGCCATGCGCAGGCGATCAGGATGGCATCGTTGCGCCCGGCGCCATGCGCGAGCACGCCGGCGAGCCAGTCCGACAGGCCCGCGCCGTCGCGCACCCGCCCGGCCGCGACCTCCGCCTCGAGCCCGTGCGACCAGGCGAAGGCGCCGGTGGGAAAGGCGGGCGACAGCCAGCGCGTGAGCGTCAGCAGCGTGGCCCCATCGATGGCCGCTTCAGTGGCTGTGGCCATGGGTCCTCCCGTGACCGTAGGCGCCGCCCTCGGGGGTGAAGGGCGCCTCCACCTCGCGCAGCACCGCGCCAAGCCCCCTCAGCATCTCCGCGATGACGTGATCGCGGCGCACGAGGAGCCGGTCGGCCTCGATCTGGCATGGGGTGTGGCGGTTGCCGACATGCCAGGCGAGGCGCGGAAGATCGCCGCGCACCTCGATGAGCGGCTCGACCGCGGCAATCACCTCCACGAGGCGCCCGTCGGCGAGCTCCAGCGCATCTCCGTGCTCGAGCGAGACGGTCTGCGGAAGATCGACCAGTATGGCCTCGCCGCCCCGTGTCATCAGCCGCCTTCGGCGCAGGAAGCGTTCCTCATAGCCGAGTTCCACGACATCCGCCGCCCCGGACCATTCCCCGGCGCGGCGCAGCCGATATGCCACCGCGACCGCCATCAGAACAGGAAATACCGTTGCGCCATGGGCAGAACCTCGGCGGGCTCGCAGGTGATGAGCTCCCCGTCGGCGCGAACCTCGTAGGTTTCGGGGTCGACTTCGATGCGCGGCAGCGCGTCATTGAGCAGCATCTGCGCCTTGCCGATCCCGCGCGTGTTCTTAACCGCCAGCGTCCTTCGCCTTAGGCCGAGCGCCTCGCCAACGCCGGCCGCCTGCGCCGCAGCGCTGACGAAGGTGACGGCGCACTCCTCCACGGCGCGCCCGAGCGCCCCCCACATGGGCCGCGAATGCACGGGCTGGGGCGTGGGTATCGAGGCGTTCGGGTCGCCCATCTGGCTCATCACGATCATTCCTCCGAGAAGTACCATCTCGGGTTTCACCCCGAAGAAGGCCGGATCCCACAGCACCAGATCGGCGCGCTTGCCTTCCTCGACCGATCCGATCTCGTGGGCGATTCCGTGCGCGATGGCGGGGTTGATGGTGTACTTTGCGATGTAGCGGCGCACGCGGAAATTGTCGTTCTCGCCCGTCTCCTCGGGCAGGCGCCCGCGCTGGAGCTTCATCTTGTGCGCCGTCTGCCAGGCGCGGATGATCACCTCGCCCACGCGCCCCATCGCCTGGCTGTCCGAAGCGACGATCGAGAAGGCCCCGATGTCGTGCAGGATGTCCTCCGCGGCGATGGTCTCGCGCCGGATCCGGCTTTCGGCGAAGGCCACGTCCTCGGGGATGGCGGGGTCGAGGTGGTGGCACACCATGAGCATGTCGAGATGCTCCTCGAGCGTGTTCACCGTGTAGGGCCGGGTCGGGTTGGTCGAGGCGGGCAGGACATTGGCCTCGCCCGCGAGGCGGATGATGTCGGGCGCATGGCCGCCGCCCGCGCCCTCGGTGTGAAAGGCGTGGATGGTGCGCCCCTTGAAGGCGGCGATGGTGTGCTCCACGAAGCCCGACTCGTTGAGCGTGTCGGTGTGGATCATCACCTGCACGTCCATCTCGTCGGCCACCGAGAGGCAACAGTCGATGGCCGCCGGCGTCGTGCCCCAGTCCTCGTGCAGCTTCAGGCAGCAGGCGCCGGACCTGACCTGCTCGACCAGCGCTCCCGGCAGGCTGGCATTGCCCTTGCCCGCAAAGCCGAAATTCATCGGCAGCCCGTCCACGGCCTGCAGCATCCGCCCGATGTGCCATGGGCCGGGCGTGCAGGTGGTGGCCAGCGTGCCATGCGCCGGGCCGGTGCCGCCGCCGAGCATGGTGGTCAGCCCCGAATGCAGCGCGTCTTCCACCTGCTGCGGGCAGATGAAGTGGATATGGCTGTCAAATCCGCCGGCGGTGAGTATCCGTCCCTCCCCGGCGATGATCTCGGTGCCCGGACCAATGATGATGTCGACACCGGGCTGCGTGTCGGGGTTGCCCGCCTTGCCGATCCGCGCGATGCGCCCGTCGCGAATGGCGACATCGGCCTTGTAGATGCCGGTGTAGTCGACGATCAGCGCATTGGTGATGACGGTGTCGGCCGCCCCGTCGGCGCGGGTCGCCTGCGACTGGCCCATGCCGTCACGGATGACCTTGCCACCGCCAAACTTCACTTCCTCACCGTAGACCGTCAGGTCGCGCTCCACCTCGATGAAAAGGTCGGTATCGGCAAGGCGCACGCGGTCGCCGGTGGTGGGGCCGTACATGTCGCCATAGGCCGCGCGCGAGATTCGCGTCGCCATCACAGCTCCCCCATCACCTGAGCGTTGAAGCCGAATACGCGCCGCCCGCCGGCAAGCGGGATCAGCCGCACCCTGCGCCGCTGGCCGGGCTCGAACCGCACTGCGGTGCCGGCAGGAATGTCGAGCCGCATCCCGCGCGCCAGAGCCCGGTCGAAATCGAGCGCCGGGTTGGTCTCGGCGAAATGGTAGTGCGAGCCCACCTGGATCGGCCGGTCGCCGGTGTTGGCGACCTCCAGCGTGATCGCCTCACGCCCCGCATTCAGCTCTATCTCCCCCTCGAGGGGGAGCACTTCGCCCGGAATCATGCCTCAGTCCTCATCATCCTGGTTCAAATACCCCCGCCGGAGGCGGCTCAACGGATCGGCCGGTGCACCGTCACGAGCTTGGTGCCGTCGGGAAAGGTCGCCTCGACCTGCACCTCGTCGATCATCTCCGGCACGCCCTCCATGCAGTCCTCGCGCCGGATCACATGCGCCGCGGCCTCCATCAGCTCGGCCACCCGCCGCCCGTCGCGCGCGCCCTCGACGACGAAGTCGGTGATCAGCGCCACAGCCTCGGGGTGGTTGAGCTTGACCCCCCGTGCCTTGCGCGCCCGTGCCACCATCGCCGCGAGGCTGACCATCAGCTTGTCTCTTTCCCTCGGTGTGAGTTTCATCCTGTCTCCTCAGATCTGCCAGACCGGCGGAAGCTGCGCGCCGAGGACGCCGACGAGCCGGGCGGCAAGCGCCTTCAGGGGGCCAAGGTCCGGCGCGAGCATGCGCACCACGAGCCGACCCTCCCAGCCTGACGCCGCCGCGCGCAGATCCTCTCGCGCCAGCACCCGCCGGACCTGCGGCAGGCGCGCCTCGATCCCCGGTGCAAGACAGCTCATCACGCCGAGCGCGCGGGCCCCGTCGAGCAGCGCTGGCGCGCGCGCCAGCGACGTCACGTCGCCCTCGAGCCGCAGCGCCTCGGCCTGAACCAGCCGCCCGCCCCGGCGGATGCGCCAGTGGTCTGCGAGATGGGCGGCCGTGACCGTCTCACCCATGGCGCGGCGGCCCAGAACCAGCATCTCGAGGCCGAGGAAACGCGCATCCTCCGCCATGTCGACCTCGAGCCGGCGGCGAAGCGCGCCGCGCTCGAAAAGGATCGTCTCCTGCGGCAGCCACCACAGCGTGCAGCCGCGCCCGATGGTCAGCCTGTTCTCCACCGTCGCCGCCCCGCCGATCGAGCGGTAGATGCGTTCGGCCGCCTGTGTGCTCAGCGAAAGCCGCGCGCCCTCGCTCAGGACCGCCTCGACCGAAAAGCGGTCCCCGCTGGTAAGACCGCCGGCGGTGTTGAGGACCACCGCAAGCGGCGGGCCGCCGCGCGTCCTGGGCATCATCAGCCGCCCGCAGCCGGACTGGGCGAGCTGCCCCAGCCGCGCGCCAGCAAGGCTGACGGCCACCCGTCCCCGGGCGCGCTGAAGCCCGGTGCCGCCGTCAGACGGTGAGCAGGCGTCGAACATCGGCCTCAACCATTTCCTCCCGCCGCCCCGACACGACCACCTCGCCGCGGTCCAGCACCACGAAGCTGTCCGCAAGGTCACGGGCGAATTCGAAATACTGCTCGACCAGCACGATCGCCATCTGGCCCTGATCGCGCAGCCATGAGATGGCGCGGCCGATGTCCTTGATGATCGAGGGCTGGATGCCCTCGGTGGGCTCGTCCAGCACCAGAAGTCGCGGGCGGGTGACCATGGCCCGGGCGATGGCAAGCTGCTGCTGCTGCCCGCCGGACAGGTCGCCGCCGCGCCGGCCCAGCATCTCGGCCAGCACCGGGAAAAGCTCGAAGATCGCCTCGGGGAGCCGGCGCTCGCCGCGCGGCAGGCAGGCAAAGCCCGTCTCGAGATTTTCCCGCACAGTAAGCAGGGGAAAGATCTCGCGCCCCTGCGGCACGCTGCCAAAGCCCAGCCGCGCGCGCCGGTGGGCGGGCAGGGCGGTGACGTCCTGCCCGTTCCAGAGGATGGCGCCGCGGGCGATGCGCTGGCGGCCCGTGATGGCGCGGATGAGCGATGTCTTGCCCACCCCGTTGCGCCCCATCACCGCCGTCACCTGGCCCGCCTGGGCCGTCAGCGACACCGACCTGAGCGCGCGGCTGGCGCCGTAGAAGAGGTCGATGTTCTTCACCTCAAGCATCATTCAGCGCCCCAGATAAACTTCGATGACCTCGGGATTGGCGGAGACATGCTCGAGCGAGCCCTCGGCGAGCACCCGCCCCTGGTGCAGCACCGTCACCTTGCAGCCGAGCGCGCGGACGAACTCCATGTCGTGCTCGACGACGACGACGGCGTGCCTGCCGGCGATCTCGCGCAGAAGCTCGGCGGTGCGCATCGTCTCGGCGTCGGTCATGCCGGCAGCAGGCTCGTCGACGAGCAGAAGCTCGGGATCCTGCGCCAGCAGCATGCCGATCTCGAGCCACTGCTTCTGCCCATGCGACAAGCTGCCGGCAGGCGCATCGCGCGCCTCCTCGAGCCGCACCAGCGCCAGAAGCCGCGCGATCTCGCGCGCCTCGGTCTCCCCGCGCCGGCCGAAAAGCCTTGCCGCCACGCCCCGCGGTCCCTTCAGCGCCAGTTCGAGGTTCTCGGCCACGGTGAGGCTCTCGATCACCGAGGGTTTCTGAAACTTCCGCCCGATGCCGAGCCGCGCCGTCTCCACCTCGTCGGCGCGGGTGAGATCCACGCTTTCCTTCCAGAACACCTCGCCCTCGTCGGGGCGGGTCTTGCCGGTGATGATGTCCATCATCGTGGTCTTGCCGGCACCATTTGGCCCGATCACGGCGCGCAGTTCGCCCGGAAAGACGACCAGCGAGAGATTGTCGATGGCACGGAAGCCGTCGAAGCTCTTGCCGACGCCGGAGAGATAGAGGAGCGAGCCGCTCATGCCCGCACCTCCTCGCGCGCGCCGGTGCGTGCGGGACGCAGTTGCGCAAGCCCGTCCTCGAGCGCGCCGAGCACGCCGCGCGGCAGCCACAGCGTGACCAGCACAAAGAGCCCGCCCAGCGCGAACAGCCACAGTTCGGGCAGCCAGCCGGTCAGCAGCGTCTTGGCCAGCGCGACCAGCATCGCGCCGAGCGCGGCGCCCACCAGCGTCCCGCGTCCGCCGAGCGCGACCCAGATCACGATCTCGATCGAATTGGCGGGAGAGAACTCGCCGGGGTTGATGATGCCGACCTGCGGCACATAGAGCGCGCCGGCCACGCCCGCCATCACCGCCGAGACGGTGAAGACGAAAAGCTTGTAGTGCTCGACGCGGTAGCCGAGGAAACGCGCGCGCTCCTCGGCGTCGCGGATGGCGACGAGCACCCGGCCAAGCCGTGATGCGGTGATCCAGCGCGCGACCAGAAGCCCCGCCGCCAGCGCCACCGCCGAGGCCACGAAGAGGCCCGTCCGGGTCGAGGCGGCGGTCAGGTCAAGGCCGAGGATGTCCTTGAAGTCGGTCAGCCCGTTGTTGCCGCCAAAGCCCATCTCGTTGCGAAAGAAGGCGAGCATCAGCGCATAGGTCATCGCCTGGGTGATGATCGACAGGTAGACCCCGCTCACGCGGCTGCGGAAGGCGAACCAGCCGAAGACGAAGGCCAGAAGCCCCGGCACCGCCATCACCATCAGGGCCGCAAACCAGAACCGGTCGAAGCCGAGCCAGAACCAGGGCAGCTCCTGCCAGTTCAGGAACACCATGAAATCGGGCAGCACCGGGTCGCCATAGACGCCGCGCGGGCCGATCTGGCGCATCAGATACATCCCCATCGCATAGCCGCCGAGCGCGAAGAAGGCGCCGTGGCCGAGGCTGAGGATGCCGCAAAAGCCCCAGCCGAGATCCAGCGCGACGGCAAGCAGCGCGTAGCACAGGTACTTGCCGACCAGCGAGACGAGATAGGCCGGCACCAGCTCCCCCGCGGCGGCCGAGCTGGCCACGGGCAGGGCGACGGTCAGGACGAACAGGGCGGCGAGGAAGACGCCCATGCGGCGGTCGACGAGGCGGGCCATGCTCATGCCTCCACCGCGCGCCCGCGCAGGGCGAAAAGGCCCCGGGGTCGTTTCTGGATGAAGAGGATGATGAAGACGAGCACCAGGATCTTGCCCAGCACCGCGCCCGTCCAGGGCTCGAGAAACTTGTTCACGATGCCAAGCCCGAAGGCCCCGGCGAAGGCGCCCCACAGGTTCCCCGCGCCGCCAAAGACGACGACCATGAAGCTGTCGACGATGTAGCTCTGGCCGAGATTGGGGCTGACGTTGTCGATCTGGCTCAGCGCCACGCCGGCGAGCCCGGCGATGCCCGCGCCAAGCCCGAAGGTGAGCGCGTCGATGCGGCCGGTATCGATGCCCATTTCGGCCGCCATCGGGCGGTTCTGCGTCACCGCGCGCATCTGCAGCCCGAAGAAGCTGCGCCGCAGCACGAGCAGCAGGGCGGCAAAGACGCAGAGCGCGAAGATGAGGATCCACAGCCGGCTCCAGGTCACCGTCATCTGCCCGATCTCGAGGGACCCGGACATCCACGAGGGGTTGCCGACCTCGCGGTTGTTCGGCCCGAAGATCGTCCGCACCGCCTGCTGCAGAATGAGGCTCACGCCCCATGTGGCCAGAAGCGTCTCGAGCGGGCGGCCATAGAGGTGGCGCACGATCCCGCGCTCTATGGCGATGCCCACGCCCCCGGCGACCAGCACGGCGAGCGGTGCGGCGATCAGAAGCGACCAGTCAAAGAGCCAGGGTGCCGCGCCCCGGATCGCCTCCTGCACGGCGAAGGTGGTGTAGGCGCCGAGCATCACCAGCTCGCCATGGGCCATGTTGATCACCCCCATCACCCCGAAGGTGATGGCAAGCCCGATCGCGGCGAGCATCAGCACCGAGCCCAGCGACAGCCCGTACCAGACATTCTGCGCCACGCCCCACATCTGCCGGACGCGCTCGATCTCGGCGAGCGCGGCCGTGACCTCGTTGCCGATCGCGGGGTCGGAGGCGTGGGGCGCAAGCGCCGCCTGTGCCGCGGCATCGCCGCGCGCGCGCAGGATGGCGACAGCGGCGCGCTTCTCCTCTACGGGGGCGTCGGTGTTCAAAATCGCCACCGCGCGGGCCTCGGCCAACGCGGTGGCGACCTCCCTGTCGGACTCGGCCGACAGCGCGGCGTCCAGGGCTTCGATGTTGGCCGGATCGCCGCTCGCGAACACCGACTGCGCGGCCATCAGCCGCGTCTCGCGATCGGGACTCATCAGCGACAGTGCCCCGATCGCGCTGCGCAGCATGCCGCGCAGCCGGTTGTTGACCTTGATCTTCTCCGTGGATCGGCCCGCCACTGCGCCGAGCGCCTCGCCGGTAAGGGCATCGAAGGCCACTGTTCCCGCGTCGGTCTTTTCGATGATCACCACGCGGCCGTCGGCCTTGCGGACATGGAGACTGCCTTCAAGCAGGGCGCCCAGCACCTCGGCGGCGCGCGGGTCGCCGGTTCGGGCGATGGCCTCGATCACCTCGGCACGGTCCGAATAGCTGCCCTCGGGCAGACGCGCCACAAGCTCTTCGAAACCGGCGGCGCGGCCTGCGGAGGGCAGCATCAGCGCAGGCAGCATCAGCACAAGGGCCGTCAACAAGGCCGCAGGAAACGGGCGAAGGGGCAGGGCGAGCACGATTTTCATCTTTCCCGTTGAGCGTTCACCTCAGGAGCAGGAGGGGCGGTGCGGCGGGGCATGGGCGGCGGGAAGGGGGCGGGGACTGGCCCCCCGCCTCTCGCCCGGCCGCCGCGCCCGGCGTCAGGCACCGCCGCCGCAGCGCCCAAGCTCGACGTTGAAGTTTCCGCACGACATCGGGGCGCGCCAGTCCGCGATCAGCTTGGCGCTGTCGGGCAGGTAGTCCGACCACGCATCGCCAACGACGAGGCCGGGCGTCTCCCACACCACGTCGAACTGCCCGTCCTCCTGGATCTCGCCCACCAGCACCGGCTTGGTGATGTGGTGGTTGGGCATCATCGTGGAGCAGCCGCCGGTCAGGTTCGGAACCGACACGCCGATGATCGCGTCGATCACCGCATCCGGGTCGGTGGTGCCGGCCTTCTCCACCGCCTTCACCCACATGTTGAAGCCGATGTAATGGGCCTCCATCGGGTCGTTGGTCACGCGGCTCTCGTCACCGATGAAGGCGTGCCACTTGGCGATGAAGTCGGCGTTCTCGGGGGTGTCCACCGACATGAAGTAGTTCCACGCCGCGAGATGGCCGACGAGCGGGCTGGTGTCGAGCCCGGCAAGCTCCTCCTCCCCGACCGAGAAGGCGACAACGGGAATATCCTCGGCCGAGATGCCCTGATTGGCGAGCTCCTTGTAGAAGGGCACGTTGGCATCGCCATTGATGGTGGAGACCACCGCCGTCTTCTTGCCCGCCGAGCCGAAGGCCTTGATGTCGGAGACGATCGTCTGCCAGTCGGAGTGGCCGAAGGGAGTGTAGTTGATCATGATGTCCTCGGCCGCCACGCCCTTGGACTTCAGATAGGCCTCGAGGATCTTGTTGGTGGTGCGCGGATAGACGTAATCGGTGCCGGCCAGCACCCAGCGCTCGACGCTGCCGCCGTCCTCGCTCATGAGATAATCGACCGCCGGAATGGCCTGCTGGTTGGGCGCGGCGCCGGTGTAGAAGACGTTGCGCTCGCTTTCCTCGCCCTCGTACTGTACCGGGTAGAACAGCAGGTTGTTGAGCTCCTTGAAAACCGGCAGCACCGACTTGCGGCTGACCGACGTCCAGCAGCCGAAGACCGCGGCCACCTGATCCTTCTCGATCAGCTCGCGCGCCTTTTCGGCAAACAGCGGCCAGTCGGAGGCAGGGTCCACCACCACCGGCTGCAACTCGCGCCCCAGAAGCCCGCCGTTGCGGTTCTGCTCCTCGATGAGCATGAGCATGACGTCCTTCAGCGTCGTCTCCGAAATCGCCATCGTCCCCGACAGCGAGTGCAGCACGCCAACCTTGATCGGCCCAGCGCCCTGGGCGCGGACCAGCGCCGGGGCGGCAAGCATCGCCGAGGCGGCGGCCCCGGTTTTCAGAAAGCTTCGACGGTCCATCCTGTTCATCTTCCTCCGCATCGCGGTTCTTTACGCGGAGAACGGCTCCCGCTGCGCCGCGCGCCATTGTCCGGCGCGAGCGGCTGTGGCAGCCTTGCCCCCGCAACTTCGGTTGCACCCGTGCGGCGGCGAGAGTCTTGCACAGCGATCGCCGTCGCACACCCGGCCGGGGGTGGTGCCGTCAGCAAGCGGCGAAACCCGACCCGGTGGTTCGACGGTTCCCGCCACGCCTTGCGGGGTCAACATGGCCGAGGGCGTCATGCCGCGCTGCGGCAAGAGCTGCCTTGATTTTGGGCGGATGTCGCGAGCCCTGACCGGAAATTGCGCAGGGCGCGCATCAGGCGGGTGTTCCGCTGCGGTCAGGCAAGCGCTCAGGCAAACCGGCGCGGACGGCGCGGCGACAGCCTCGGCGGGAAATTGCGGAGTGGCGGCCGGTCAGTGCCGGCATGAAGGCGGCGAAAGCGGCGCCCGCGGCGGGCCGACCGCCACGGGGGTGCGGCCGGCCCCCCTGACGGGAGACCGGCCGGGGCCGATCAGGCGCGGCCCTTGTAGATGTCGATGAGCTTGGCCAGCATCTCGAGCGCCTCCTCGCGCGGGCGCTGGAAGGAGTTGCGGCCGATGATCGAGCCGTTGCCGCCGCCGTCGCGGATGGCGCGGGCGTCGTCATAGACCGAGTCCGCCCCCTTCTTCGCGCCGCCGGAGAAGACGATGAGCCGCCGGCCGTTCATCGCCGAGCGCACCGCCTCGCGCACCCGTGCGGCCTGGGTGGAGATGTCGATGCCGCCCTCCTCGAAGGCCTTCTTCGCCTCCGGCTGCTCGAGATGCTCGGTCGAAAGCTTCACCTTGATGATGTGCGCGCCCAGAAGCGCGGCGATATGGGCGGCGTAGCAGGTCACGTCCACCGCCGTCTCGCCTTCCTTGGAGATGCCCTCGCCGCGGGGGTAGGACCAGATCACCGTCGCCAGCCCCTTCGATGCCGCCTCGCGCCGCATCTCCGCGACCTCCTCGAACATCTCGAGCGCCTTGTCGGAGCCGGGGTAGATCGTGAAGCCGATCGCCGCGCAGCCGAGCCTGAGCGCGTCATCGACGCTGGCGGTGATGGCCTGATCCTTGCCCGCCGTCGGCGACATCAGCGAATTGGCGGAGTTGACCTTGAGGATGGTCGGGATCTGCCCGGCGAAGGTGTCGGCCCCCGCCTCGAGCGGCCCGAGCGGCGCGGCATAGGCGTTGAGGCCCGCATCGATGGCGAGCTGGTAGTGGTAATGCGGGTCATAGGCCGGCGGGTTGGGCGCGAAGCTGCGCGCGGGCCCGTGCTCGAAACCCTGATCCACCGGCAGGATGATCATCTTGCCGGTGCCGCCGAGCTTGCCGTGCATGAGGATCTGGCACAGCTTGGCCTTCACTCCCGGCGTTTCGCCCTCGTAGTTGGCAAGGATCTTCTGCACCGTCCGCGTCGCTCTCATCGGCTCTTCCTTTCGGTTGTGGTTGTCCGTTTCGGCATGCCGGGCGCGAGGTGAATCGCGCCGCCCGCCTCTCCTCTAGGACGGGCGGGCGCGAAGGCCAATGCCGTTCGCGCTAACGATGCGAGGAAGCGCGCGCGGACGAGACAGAGGCCTCTCAGCATTCGAGCGCGGCCACGCCGGGCAGCACCTTGCCTTCCATCCATTCCAGAAAGGCGCCGCCGGCGGTGGAGACATAGGTGAAATCCGCGGCCACGCCCGCCTTGTTGAGCGCGGCCACCGTATCACCGCCACCGGCCACCGACACGAGGCGCCCCGCGCGGGTGAGCTCGGCGGCCTTGCGCGCGGCGGCGTTGGTTGCGGCGTCGAAGGGCTCGATCTCGAAGGCGCCGAGCGGGCCGTTCCAGATCAGCGTCTTCGCGCGCTCGAAGGTCTCGGAGATGCGCGCCACCGTCTCGGGGCCGGCGTCGAGGATCATCATGTCGGGCGGGCAGGCGTCGGCCGGCACCACCTTGTGCGGGGCGTTGGCGGCAAACTCGGTGGCAACGACAACATCGACCGGCAGGATGACTTCGCACCCCGCCTCGGCGGCCTTTTGCAGGATTTGCCGTGCGGTGTCGGCCATGTCGTGTTCGCAGAGGGACTTGCCCACATCCAGGCCCTGCGCGGCAAGGAAGGTGTTGGCCATGCCCCCGCCGATGACGAGGTGGTCAACCTTGCCCACCAGGTTGCCCAGAAGGTCGAGCTTGGTGGAGACCTTCGCACCACCCACCACCGCGACAACGGGCCGCTCGGGGTTGCCAAGCGCGCGTTCGAGCGCCTCAAGCTCGGCCTGCATCAGCCGCCCCGCACAGGCGGGCAGCTTGTGCGCAAGCCCTTCGGTCGAGGCATGGGCGCGGTGCGAGGCCGAGAAGGCGTCATTGCAGTAGACATCGCCGAGCCGGGCGAGCGCATCGACGAAGGCGGGGTCGTTCGCTTCCTCGCCGGGGTGGAAGCGGGTGTTTTCGAGGAGGAGCACTTCTCCTTCCTTCAGATCGGCCACGGCGCGCTCGGCCACCTCGCCCACACAGTCCTCGGCGAAACGCACCGGCACGCCGAGCGCGGCCTCGAGCGCGGGCACCACGACCTTCAGCGACAACTCCGGCACGCGCTTGCCCTTGGGCCGGCCAAAATGCGCCAGAAGGATCGGCTTTCCGCCCTTGGCGAGGATGTCGCGGATGGTGGGCACGATGCGCTCGATGCGGGTGGCGTCGGTCACGCGGCCGTTCTCGACCGGCACGTTGATGTCGACGCGCACCAGGACGCGCTTGCCTGCAAGATCCATGTCGTCGAGGGTTTTCCAGCCCATGGCACCTTCTCCTTGATCCGTCGACGCGCCTTATGCCGCATGGCACCGCGAATGTAGAGCCCCCGCCTGGCGGCCGGGCCGGGCGGGGGAAGGCGGAACCGCGGCTCAGGCTCAGGAAGTGAAGTCGTAGGCGCGCTCGCCGGTCTCGGCGAGATCGAGGCCGTTCGTCTCCGTCTCCACATCGACGCGGAAGCCGGCGAGAAGGGCGGAGAGCTTCACCAGAGCCGCGGTGGCGATCACGGTGAAGACGCCGACCAACGCGAGCCCGCCGAGCTGGGCGGTCCAGGTTCCGGCGCCGAAGGCCGCGATCATGATGGTGCCGAACATGCCCCCCACGCCATGCACGGCAAAGACATCCAGCGTGTC
Source organism: Meinhardsimonia xiamenensis (assembly GCF_900102905.1). GTDB lineage: Bacteria > Pseudomonadota > Alphaproteobacteria > Rhodobacterales > Rhodobacteraceae > Meinhardsimonia > Meinhardsimonia xiamenensis. The sequence continues at coordinate 234,345 of NZ_FNFV01000005.1, forward strand.
GTCAATGCCGAGGCGCAGGCGGATGAGGTTCACCGCCTCCTGGCAGAGCACGCCCGCGACCGCGCCGATGACCAGCGCCTCGATGGGGCCGACGAAACCCGAGGCCGGCGTGATCGAGGCAAGCCCCGCGATGGTGCCGGTGACAAGGCCCACCAGCGAGGCGCGGCCGTGCTTGACGCGCTCCCACAGCGCCCAGGTGAGCGAGGCCGTGGCCGCCGAGATGTGTGTGACCGTGATCGCCATCGCGGCACCGCCATCGGCGGCGAGCTGCGAGCCGCCGTTGAAGCCGAACCAGCCGACCCAGAGCATTGCCGCGCCGATCATGACGAGCCCGGGATTGTGCGGCGGCGTGGTGCGGTTGCGCCGCGGGCCGAGCATCAGGGCAATCACCAGCGCGGCGAGGCCCGCCGTCTCGTGCACCACGATGCCGCCGGCGAAGTCGCGCACCCCGGTCTCGCCGAAGATGCCGCCGTCGGCCAGAAGGCCGCCGCCCCAGATCCAGTGGACCACGGGCGCATAAACCAGAAGCATCCAGAGGCCCGAAAACACCAGCACCCACGACAGACGGATGCGCTCGACATAGGCGCCGACGATCAGCGCGGGGGTGATGATGGCAAAGGTCATCTGGAAGGCGAAGAACAGGATCTCGGGCAGCGTGCCCGAGAGGCTGTCGGCCGTGACCCCGGCCAGGAACGCCTTGCCGAGCCCGCCCCAGAGGGCCGAGCCATCGGGCCCGAAGGCGATGGAATAGCCCACCGCCAGCCACAGCACGCTCATCAGGCAGGCAATCGCATAGGTGTGCATGAAGACGCTGAGCACGTTGCGCGCGCGGACGAGCCCGCCATAGAAAAGGGCCAGGCCCGGCAGCGTCATGAACAGGACCAGCGCCGTCGCGACGATGATCCAGGCGGTATCGGCTCCCACCATGTTTTCTTCCTTCCCAAGGGATGCGTTGTGGTGAGGAGGCTTGAACCGCCTTCACCGCGCCGCGAAAAGCGGCAGCATGCGCGAGGACTGCCCTTTTCCTGCGCATTTTCGAAACCGCCTGCTGGATGGGCGCTGTCGGGGCATGTCTGCCCGAAAATTGGGCACCGTCAGGAAAGCGCCGCGAGCAGGAGCGCAAGCGCGTGGTCGCGTGCCGCGGCGCGCACGCTGGCGCGACCCAGCGCGCCGAATTCGACGGTCTGGGTCACGGGCGCCGCCTCGCGCCACATCAGGCCGAAACAGACGCGACCCTCGGGCTTGTGTTCCGAGCCCCCCGGCCCGGCGATTCCGGTGATCGAGACCGCAAGCGCCGCGCGCGAGCGCGTCAGCGCCCCCGCCACCATCTCGGCGGCGACTTCTTCGGACACGGCGCCGTGGGCGGCAAGCGTGTCGGCCCGCACGCCCAGAAGCTCGATCTTTGCGTCGTTCGAGTAGGTGACGAAGCCGCGCTCGAAGACATCGGAGGATCCGGGAAGTTCGGTGAGCGCCACCGCCACCATGCCGCCGGTGCAGCTTTCGGCCGTGGCGATCATCGCGCTTCTGGCGCGGGCGAGTTCGAGGATGGCCGCGATCCGTGGAGCGTTCATGCGCCGAGAAGCCCGTGCGCGACGAAGGCCGCCGCCGCCACGACGAGGGCGGCGAAGAGTCCCGCGAGCACATCGTCGAGCATCACCCCGAGCGCGTCGCCCCTGCGATCGGCGCGGGCGACGAGCCAGGGCTTCCAGATGTCGAACAGGCGGAACATCACGAAACCGCCGATCCAGCCCGGCCAGGGGAAGAGCCAGGGATCCATTCCCGCGTGCCAGAGCCCCGCCGAGAGCGGCCACAGCGTGATCCACATGCCCACGACCTCGTCGATGACGATTTCCTGCGGATCCTTGTCGAAATGCCCGCGCATCTGGCGCACCGTTGCCCAGAGCCCGGCGGTGAACGCGATCAGCGTTGCCGCCGCGAGCGCGGGAAACCCGCCGAGCGCGTGAATCACCCAGGCCACGGGGATCGCCGCGGCCGAGCCCCAGGTTCCGGGCGCAAGCGGCATGAGACCGACGCCGAGGAATGTGGCGATGAGCCGGCTCATGGCGCCACCACCGTCGCGGTGGCGAGGGCCGCGATACCCTCGCCGCGCCCGGCGAAGCCGAGCCGTTCGGTGGTGGTGGCCTTCACCGAGACGCGGCTCTCGTCCACGCCGGCGATGGCCGCGATTCGCGCCCGCATCGCCGCGACATGCGGCCCGATGCGGGGCAGCTCGCAGATGATCGTCACGTCAAGGGCGGTCACGGCATAGCCCCGCTCGGTTGCCAGCTCCACCGCGCGTGCGAGGAAGAGGCTGCTGTCCGCTCCCTTCCACCGCGGGTCGCTGGGCGGAAAGTGGCTGCCGATGTCGCCAAGCGCCAGCGCGCCCAGAACCGCGTCGGTAAGCGCGTGAAGTGCCACATCGGCGTCGGAATGGCCGATCAGTCCCCGGTCGTGCGGCACGCTGACGCCGCACAGCCGAACGTGATCGCCGGGGCCGAATCGGTGCACGTCAAAGCCGTTTCCGGTGCGAACGTCCATTTCCGCTCCCATCAATGCCTCGGCCCGGGCGAAGTCCTCGGGCCGCGTGATCTTCAGGTTTCGCTCATCGCCCGGCACCGCCGCAACCGCAAGCCCCGCCGCGCGCGCCACCGCCACATCGTCGGCCATCCCGGCAGCCTCGGTAGGCGAGAGGGCGCGATGGGCAGCGAGGATGGCATCGAAGTGAAAGCCCTGCGGTGTCTGCGCGCGCCAAACCCCGCGGCGGTCCACCGTGCCGGTCACGAAGCCCTCCTCCACGCGCCAGAGCGCATCGGTCACCGGCAAGCCGGGGGCGGCGGCGCGGTGCTCGGCGAGGGCGGCCAGAACGGCGAGGATCACCTCCTGCGTCACCAGGGGGCGCGCGGCGTCGTGGATGAGCACGTGCCGGGGCGGATCGCCGGCCAGCGCCTCGAGCCCCGCGCGCACGCTCTCCGCCCGGCTTGAGCCGCCCGCAACGGCGGTGACATCGGGCCAGGCGCGGGCGCGGTCGAGCTCGCTTGGGTGCAGGACCGCGACGATGCGGCCGATCTCGGGAAGCGCGCGGAAGGCGTCGAGCGTCCAGTCGATCACCGGCCGTCCGGCAAGCTCCTGCCATTGCTTGGGCAGGGGGCCGCCCGCGCGGGTGCCGCGGCCGGCGGCGACGATGATGGCGGCGGCGGTCATGGGTGTGGCCGCGAGGCGCAGGAGACAAGGGCAGCGCCCGGCCCGGCGGGGTGGGCGCGGAGCGCCCGCCCCGTGGGGGGGCGGGTCGGGCGCTGCCCGGCCTGACGGCCGGGCGCAAGGTCAGTGGCTTCCCGTGGCGCCATCGCCAGACCTCAGCCGAAATCGCCGCCCGCGCCCTCCTGCCAGGGCTTGACGAGATTGCCGAAGCGGGTGAAGCGGCCCTCGAAACTCAGCTCCACCGTGCCGATCGGCCCGTGGCGCTGCTTGCCGATGATCACCTCGGCGCGGCCGTGCAGCTTTTCCATCCGCTCCTGCCAGGCGGCCATCTTCTCGAGCTCGTGGTCGGCCGGCTTCTCGCGCTCGGCGTAGTATTCCTCGCGGAAGACGAACATCACCACATCGGCATCCTGCTCGATCGAGCCCGATTCGCGCAGGTCGGAAAGCTGCGGGCGCTTGTCCTCGCGCGCCTCGACCTGCCGCGAAAGCTGCGAGAGCGCGACCACGGGAATGTCGAGCTCCTTGGCGATGGCCTTCAGCCCCTGGGTGATCTCCGAGACCTCGTTGACGCGGCTGTCGCGTGCCGTCGAGGGGCGGACGAGCTGCAGGTAGTCCACGAAGAGCACGTCAAGCCCGTGCGTTCGCTTGAGCCTGCGCGCCCGCGCCGCCAACTGCGAGATCGGCAGTGCCGGGGTGTCGTCGATGAAGAGCGGGCAGGCCTCGAGCTCCTTCGCGGCATCGACGAAGCGGCGGAACTCCTCCTCGGTCATGTCGCCCCGGCGGATCTGCTCGGAAGGGATCTCGGCCACCTCCGAGAGGATGCGCGCAGCGAGCTGCTCGGCCGACATCTCGAGCGAGAAGAAACCGACAACGCCGCCGTTCACCGCGCCTTCGGTGCCGTCGGGCAGCTTGCCGCGGCGGTAGGCGCGGGCGATGTTGAAGGCGATGTTGGTGGCAAGCGAGGTCTTGCCCATCGAGGGGCGCCCGGCGAGGATCAGCAGGTCGGAGCGGTGCAGCCCGCCGAGCTTGCGGTCGAGATCGACAAGCCCGGTGGAGAGCCCCGCAAGCCCCCCGTCGCGCTGATAGGCGGCGGCGGCGACCTCCACCGCGTCGGTCACCGCGCGCAGGAAGGACTGAAAGCCGGTCTCCGCCCGCCCCTGCTCGCCAAGCCGGTAGAGCGCCTGCTCGGCCTCGACGATCTGCTCCTTGGGGTCCGAGGAGACATCGACGCGCGCGGCCTTCTCGGCGATGTCATGGCCGAGCCGGATCAGCTCGCGGCGGATGGCAAGATCGTGGATGAGCTGCGCATAGTCGCGCGCCGCGAAGGTGGAAATCGCCGCGCCCGCGAGCCGCGCCAGATAGGCCGGCCCGCCGAGCTCCTTCAGCCCTTCATCTTCCTCGAGAAAGGGTTTGAGCGTGACCGGCGAGGCAAGCGCGTTCTTCTGGATGCGCGCGGCCGCGACCTCGAAGATGCGCGCATGCACCGGGTCGAAGAAATGCTCGGCCGAGACGATCGAGGCGATCCGGTCATAGACGTCGTTGTTGGTCAGGATCGCGCCCAGAAGCTGCTGCTCGGCCTCGATATTGTGCGGCAGCGGATCGGTCTCGGCCTCCTGTGCGGCAGCCGGAACGCCGGGTGAAAGTGGTGCGATCTCGTTCATGTCCTGCCCGTATGCTTGGGAAGAGGCTCATAACATGCCCCCCCGCGGGGCCTGCAAATGGTATGTTTCTGTGGACGGATTGTGGGCGATCTCCCTGCCAGTCTTCACCGCATGTTGCGGCAGGGGCAGGGCGCGCGTCAACATCTTGGAGAAATCCGCAGGCGCTGCGGCGGGCATGCGCCGATGGGCGCCAGGCCGCGCCCGCGCCGGCGCGCGGCCTTGGACGAATCGGGCGCCCGGCCCTCAGCCGCTCTTCATGCGCGCCTCCTGCCACGCGCGCGGGTCGGCGAGAAAGGCAGCGACTTCCTCCAGCGTGGCCGGATCGAAGGCCGCGCGCGCCCGCGCCTCGGCCAGCACGTCATGCCAGGTGCACAAGGCATGCAGGCTGATGCCGTGGGCGGCCAGCGTCACCTCGGTCTCGGGGAAGATCCCGTAGTAGAAGATCACCGCCGTGTGGGCGCATTCCGCGCCCGTCTCGCGGATCGCCTCGACAAAGCCGATCTTCGAGCCGCCGTCGGTGGTGAGATCCTCCACCAGCAGCACCCGGTCGCCTTCGCCCATCACCCCCTCGATGCGGGCGTTGCGCCCGTAGCCCTTGGGCTTCTTGCGCACGTAGGTCATCGGCAGCGCCAGCCGCTCGGCGACCATGGCGGCGAAGGGAATGCCCGCCGTCTCGCCGCCGGCGACGTTGGTGAAGGCCTCGAAGCCGGCCTCGCGCATCACGGTCGCGGCAAGAAAATCCATCAGCGTTGCTCGGATGCGCGGGTAGGAGATGAGCTTGCGGCAGTCGATGTAGGTGGGGCTGGGCTTGCCCGAGGCCAGCGTGAAGGGTTCGGCGGCGTTGAAGTGCACCGCGCCGATTTCCAGAAGCATGCCCGCTGTCAGCCGGGCGATCTCTTCCTTGGCGGGAAAGCTCGAGGGGATCATTCGCGAACTCCTTGAAAGGCGCCTCAGGCTTCCACCCGCCAGTGCAGCGGAAAGCCCGGGTCGAAGACGGTGACGGGGCCTGCGCCCGTCTCGATGCGCGCAGGGTAGGGCACCGGCGCGCCCTTCGTAAGCGTGATGCGCGCCTCGTTCGGGGGCAGGCGGTAGAAGGCGGGGCCATTGAGCGAGGTGAAGGCCTCGAGCCGGTCGAGCGCGCCGGCCGCCTCGAACACCTCGGCCACGACCGAAAGCGCATTGGGCGCGGTGAAGCAGCCCGCGCAGCCGCAGGGCGCGAGCTTGGCCTGATCGGGGTGGGGGGCGCTGTCGGTGCCCAGAAAGAAGGGGGATTCGCCCGACGTCGCCGCCTCGACGAGCGCGAGCCGGTGCGTCTCGCGCTTGGCCACGGGCAGGCAGTAGTAGTGCGGGCGGATGCCGCCGGCGAGGATGTGGTTGCGGTTGATCACGAGGTGATGGGCGGTGATGGTGGCGGCAATGTCGGCCCCGCCCGCGCGCACATAGGCCACGCCCTCGGCGGTGGTGACATGCTCGAGCACCACGCGCAGGCCGGGCGTCGCGCGGCGGATCGGCTCAAGGACGCGCTCGATGAACACCGCCTCGCGGTCGAAGATGTCCACCTCCGCGTCGGTAACCTCGCCGTGCACGCACAGCGGCAGGCCGATTTCGGCCATGCGCTCGAGCACGCCCCGCACCCGGTCGAAGTCGCGCACGCCCGAGGCGGAGTTGGTGGTGGCACCCGCCGGGTAGAGCTTGACCGCGGTGACAAGCCCCGAGGCGGCGGCGCGTGCGACATCCTCCGGGTCGGTCTCCTCGGTCAGATAGAGCGTCATCAGCGGCGTGAAGCCGCTGCCCGGGGGCAGGGCGGCGAGAATGCGCGCGCGGTAGGCTTCGGCGTCGGCGGCGGTGACGACGGGCGGCACGAGATTGGGCATGATGATGGCGCGGGCGAAATGGCGCGCGCTCTCGGGCGCCACGGCGGCCATCATGGCGCCATCGCGCAGATGCAGGTGCCAGTCGTCGGGGCGGCGGATGGTCAGGCGGTCGATGGTCTCGGTCATGGCCCGTGCCCTAGACGAAAGCGCCGCCCGATGGAACCTCCCGCACGCATTCATGGGCGCAAGCCCGCAAACGCTCGACAGCTCCGGCGACGTGGCGCTAGCATGCGCGCCACGAGGGCGGAAAAGACCCTCGGCCATTCAACGACAGGGAGATTGATCGGATGTGCGACATGTGCGTGATGAATGCGGTCAAGGAGCGGATGCTGAGCCGGCGCGACTTCTTCCGCGCAGGCGCTGCGGCAACGGCGGCGGCGGCCGTCTCCACGGTGGCCTCGGCACCGGCGGCAATGGCGGGGGGGCACGGCGCGGTGGTGGACCTCACCCATGTCTATGACCCCGCGTTTCCGACCTATTTCGGCCAGCCCGGCATCGCCATGGAGCAGAAGTTCAACTTCGCCGAGCACGGCTTCAACCTCTTCGAGATGACGCTCAACGAGCACACCGGTACCCATATCGACGCCCCGCTGCACTTTTCGGCCGACGGCGCCAGCGTTGACGAGATCGCGGTGGAAAACCTCGTGGTGCCGCTGTGCGTGATCCACATCCACGAGCGCGCGGCCGGGAATCCCGACGCGCAGGTCACCCCCGATGACATCAAGGCCTGGATCGCGCGCAACGGCCCGATCCCCGAGCGCGCCTGCGTGGCGATGCACTCGGGCTGGGAGGCGCGCGCCGGCGGCGCCGGCTTCCGCAATGCCGACGACAAGGGGGTGATGCATTTCCCGGGCTTCCACATCGAGGCCACGCAGATGCTTCTGGAGGAAACCTCCGCCTCCGCGATCGGGGTGGACACGCTCTCGCTCGACTACGGCCCGAGCCAGGATTTCGTCACCCATTATGCCTGGCTCCCGGCCGGGCGCTACGGCATCGAGAACCTCAAGAACCTCGGCCGCGTGCCCGAGGCGGGGGCGACGCTGGTCGTCGGCGCGCCCACCCATCGCGGCGGCTCCGGGGGGCCCGCGCGCATCCTCGCGCTGGTGTGAGCCGGATGGCGACGGTTCACCTTCTGAGCGACGAGGAGGCCAGCGCCGAGGCGCTGGCCGTCTTCGCCGACATCCGGGCAACGCGCGGCACCGAACACGTCAACAACTTCTGGCGTGCGCTCGCCCATGACCCCGCGCTGTTGCGCGCGACATGGGAGCGGCTGAAGGCGGTGATGCGGCCGGGCGCGCTCGACCCGCTCACCAAGGAGATGGTCTATCTCGCCGTCTCCGTCGCCAACGGCTGCGAATACTGCATCCACTCCCACACCGCCGCCGCCCGCGCCAAGGGCATGAGCGAGACCCAGCTCGGCGAGCTATTGGCGGTGATCGCGATGGCCAGCCAGACCAATGCGCTGGCAACGGCGCTGCAGGTGCCGGTGGACGAGGCGTTCGCGGCTGAGAAGAGCGGCTGAGGGTGCCGGCTCAGGCGCGCGCCTCCTCGCGTGGTTTTGCATCCTGCTCGAAGCTAAGCGAGACACCCTCGGCTTCGAGCTCCTTGACCAGCGCGTCGCGGCGGGCGCGAAAGCGGGGCAGATCGAGCCGCTCGGCGGCATTGTGGCAGACGATGGCGGCAAGCCGCTTGCGGTCGCGGCTCACGAGCCGCTCCACAAGGCGCACCAGATAGGCGCGGTTCTGCCGCCGCTTGCGCAGCACCCGCGCGATTTCGAGCCGATCCAGCCGGCCTTCGTCATAGAGCGCGAAGAGGCGCGTGAGGCTGTCGGTCGTCTCGAGAAGCTGGGCGGGGTTCTCGCCGAAATGCCACAGCCGGTGGCGGCGGATGTGGCGGCGGTTGAACTGGGCGGCGTGGGCGGCATCCTCGTCGATGCTCGGGTCGAAGAAGATGTGCGCCTCGGCCGCGGCATCGAGCATGTCGGGCGCGTAGCCGTAGCGGGAGGTGAAATCGAGCCGGCGCCACTCCTCGAAGCGGTGGTCGAAGGCGGCGAATTCGGGGTTGAGGCTGGCCTGCGGGGCGAAGGCCATCACCGTGGCGCCCGGCGCGGCCACCGAATAGGCGCAGGCGGCATGGGCCGCGAGCCCGGCGCCAAAGAACAGCACCCGGTCGAAGGCGTCGAAGAACTCGTCGTCGATCAGCTGGTCGAAGAAATCCCACACCGCCTCGGAGCGGAACCATGTCTGCCCGAGCGCGAGCAGCGTCAGATAGGACCAGCCGAAGCTGTCACCGAGCCGGAAGCCAAGGGGCATCGGCTCGCTCTCGCCGTCGCCCACCACCGCCTCCACCTGTTCGAAGGTGACAACGAGCGTCCGGGTGCAGCAGCGCGCGTGCAGGGCCGAGTGTCGCGCGTCGAGGCGGCGGAAGAAATGCCTCTCCGCCTCGATTGCTGCGAGCCGGTCGAAAAGCGCCTCCTCCGCCGGCGATGAACCGCCCGACGGGCCGTGGCCGCTTCCGCCTCGCGCCTCGTGCATGTTTCACCCCCTTGCATGCGCGCGGGCAGCGCAGCCCGCAGCGTTCCGGCCGGGCGCTGCGCCGCACTCCATTCTGCCAGCATGATGAGGGCGATCATCCCCTGATTGCCATGCCTCTGGCAAGCTGAAGCCCGTCCGAAGGAGGGTTGTTCACGCTGTTTTTCCTGACGGTAAACAATCATCACCCCCGGAGCACCAGGCTGCGGCAGGCCGGGAATGGGCGGTTCCGCATGCGCGCGCGATCGACTAGACTGAGCAGGACACGGGCAAACGAGGCGCCACGCCGTCATGCGGGCGTGGCGGGAGCGGTGCGTTGGAAATTCTGAAACGGCGGCTTACCCCGCGCGAGACCCCGGCCGGCCGGCTGGTTGACCTGCTGCGACCCGAAGCGGGCGCGCCGCGGCTTCTGGCCGTCTTCGCCACGGGGGCCGACCCGGCCCTTCTGACCGGCGGCGGAGCGTTCCGCCCCGAGGTGATCCGGCAGATCGGCGGCGGGCTGGTTGTGGAGGGCAGCGGGCAGGAGGTGGCGGGCGCGATCGCGCCGCCGGTTGCCGGCTGGGCCGGGGAGGTCGCCATCACCGAGGCCGAGCCGACGCTGTTCGCGGGGCTCAACGTGATGGTCGCGATGGTCAACGGCCAGCACCCGGAGACGGTGCGCGCATGGCTTGCCTATCACGCCCGCGAGCATGCGCTGCAAGGGGCGCTCCTTGTCGACCGTGCACCGCCCGAGGCGCCGTCGGGCCTGACGGAGGCGCTTGGTGCCGCCGACATTCCCGGGCTGGAGCGGGTGGTGATCGTCGAGCCCGGCTTTCCCATCGGTGTGGCAGGGGAGGGCGCGGAAGCGCACCGCTTCAACGCCCCCGACGCGCCGGGGCGCGACCGGATGGAGCCACCCGCCCCCGACCCGTGGCGGGCGCGCCTTGGCGAGGTTGTGCTCTACGAATACTTGCGATGGCGCTTTCTGAGCCAGGCGAGGGCGGTGGCCAATCTCGATGTCACCGATCTTCTGGCACCTGTCGAGGGCGAGGGCGTCTTCGATCGCGCCGTGGCGGCCGGGGATGGCGTTGTCGCGCTCATCGGCACCCGGATCTTTCCCTGGAGCCTGCGCAAGGGGCGGGAAGCGGGGTTTGGCGACCATATCTGCCGGCGCTTCGATGGCGGCGAGGGCAATCCGCGCTGGTGCGTCGCACCCGCGCGGCTTCCGGCGGGGGCGGTGCTGCGGCTCGTGCGCGTGGGCGGCGCACGGCCCGATGCTGGGCAGCCCGTGCGCTACTATCGCGCCATGGCGCTCAGGCATCCGGGCGAGGCGGTGGCCGCGATCGTGCCCAAGACGAGCCTTGTGGAAGACCCCGAGCTCCTGCGGCTTGCCACCGACCATTTCGGAGCCAAGCCCCTGCGCCCGCCCGTGGAAAAGCCGCGCCGCGCCGGCCGCAAGGGGCGCCGCACCACTGTCACCGGCATCGTCACCACGATGAAGAACGAGGGCCCCTTCATCCTCGAGTGGCTGGCCTACCACCGCTCGATCGGGGTGGAGAAGTTCCTCGTCTACACCAACGACTGCACCGACGGCACCGACACGCTGCTCGAGCTTCTGCAGGCGAAGGGGCTCGTGGAGCACCGCGAGAACCCCTTTCGAGAAACCGGGCTCAAGCCCCAGCACGCAGCGTTGCAGGCCGCCGAGTCCGAGGAGATGGTCAAGGCGCTCGACTGGGTGGTGTGCATGGATGTCGACGAGTTCATCAACATCCATGTGGGCGAGGGGCGGCTTGATGACCTCTACGCCGCCGTTCCCGAGGCCAATCTCATCTCCATGACCTGGCGGCTCTTCGGTAATTCCGACATCCACGAATTCCGCGACGGCTTCATCACCGAGGCCTTCACCCGCTGCGCCCCGCACTACTGCCGCAAGCCGCATCAGGCCTGGGGCTTCAAGACGCTCTACCGCAACATCGGGCTGTTCAAGAAGCTGGGCGTGCACCGCCCCAAGGGGCTCAAGCCGCAGCTGGTGGACGAAATCTTCTGGGTCAACGGCTCGGGCAGGCGTATGCCCCCCTCGACCTATCGCAACGCCTGGCGCTCGACGCCGGGCACCTACGGCTACGATCTCGTGACCCTCAACCACTACGCGGTGCGCTCGGCCGAAAGCTTCCTCGTCAAGCGCGACCGGGGCCGCGTGAACCATGTCGACCGCGACCAGGGAACCGCCTACTGGTTTCGCATGAACAACAACGCCGAGGAGGACCGCTCGATCCACCGCCATCTGCCGCGCGCCCGCGCCGAGTTCGACCGGCTGATGGCCGACCCCGAGATCGCCGTGCAGCACGCCGCCTGCGTGGCCGCCCATCGCGCGCGCATCGACGAGCTCAAGGCGCGCCCCGATTACGCCGCCCTCTATGCCGAGCTTACCAGCCCGCGCTTCGAGAAGCTTTCGCGCCTGCACGGCCATTTCGGCTCGGGCGTCTTTCTTGCCGGCCCCGATGCCGTGCCCGACGAGGTGGTGGCGCGTGACCCGGACGGCGATTGGTTCTTCACCGTCGACAAAGCCGAGCAGGTTCACTGATTTGCAAGTTTCTCGCCACATTCTCGGCCCATGGGCATGCGAGAAAGGGGAGGACTGGACATGAAACGAAGCGGGTGAGGCGCCGTGGCCAAACTGCCAAAGATTGCGACACTCTGGATCGGCGGGCGGCTGAGCTGGCTCGAGCAGCTGTGCCTCGTCTCCTTCGCCCATGCCGGCCATGAGGTGACGCTTTACAGCTACGCGCCGATCGAGAATGTGCCCGAGGGGGTGAGGAATCTCCCTGCCGACGAGATCTTCCCGGCCGAGCCGATGTATCGCCACCGCCGCACCGGCAGCCCCGCCATTCATGCCGACCTGTTCCGGCTGCACATGCTCAGGAAGACGGACAATGTCTGGGTCGACGCCGACATGTTCTGCTGGCGGCCCTTCGACTATGACGACCCGCACATCTTCGGCTGGGAAAAGCCGGGACTTGTCTGCAACGCGGTGCTGGGTCTGCCGCGGGACTCCGAGGCGCTTGCGGCGATGCTCGACTTCTTCACCGACGAATACGCGATCGCGCCCTGGCTCAAACCCTGGCAACAGGAGGAATTGCGCGCCGAGGCCGCCGCCGGGCGGCCGGTCCACATCACCGAGCAGAACTGGGGTTTCACCGGCCCCGCGGCGGTGACATGGTTTCTCGAGCAGTCGGGCGAGATCGCCCATGCCCAGCCGCAGAGCGCGTTTTACGCGATCCCGTTCAAGGAGCGGAACCACCTCATTCTCAGCCGTCACCGCCCCGAGGAGCGTTTCGACGCGCATACGCGCGGCATCCATTTCTGGGCGCGGCGCATGAAGCCGCGGCTCGAGGAAAAGGAGGGCGGCGTGCCGCGGCGGGGCTCGCTGATGCACCGGCTGATCCGTGAACACGGCATCCGTCCCGAAGAGGCGCCCATTCCCCCGCGCGTCAAGCCGCGTCACGGCCGCGCCGACGATCCGGGTTTCCGCGAAATGATCGGGCGCGCGGCGCTGGAAGGCGAGATGAGCATCGACGCGATCTCCCGCCGCTATCTCGTGGACAAGGCCTTCATCAAGGCGTGCCGCGCGGAGGTTGCGGCCGGGGAAGACACCGCTGCGGAGGGTTGAGACGATGAGCGGCGAGCCCCTTTCCCATGCCCCCGAGGCACCTATATCCGAAGGCGAACCGGGCAGGGACACCGCGCGCGTCATGCGAATCGCCTATCACGTCGGCCTCCACTGCACCGACGAGGATCAGCTGATCCGCTCGCTGGAGCAGAACACGCGCTGGATGCGCCGCCGGCGCGGCGTGGTGCTGGCGCGCGGTAATGGCTACCGCCGCGCCATTCGCGACGCCATCATCGAACTCAAGGGCGCCGAAGCGCCGCCCGAAGTGGAAGCGATGCTGCTGGACGAGGCGCTGGGCGAGCATGAGGGCGACCGGCTGCTGCTGTCCTTCGACAATTTCCTGTGCGGGCCGGCCAAGATCCTTGGCGAGGGCCGCCTCTACCCGGAGGGACACGAGCGAGTCGCCTGGCTGCGCCGGCTGTTCCCGAGTGCGGAATGCGAATTCTATTTTGCCATCCGGGATCTCGCGAGCTTCCTGCCCGCCGCCTGGAAGCTGCAGAAACCCCCCGTGAGCTTTGCCGAGTTTCTTGGCGGCGCCGATCCGCTGGCCCTGCGCTGGTCGGAGATGATCGCGCGCATCCGCGAGGCCAACCCCGACGTGCCGCTGACCGTCTGGTGCAACGAGGACACGCCGCTGATCTGGCCGACCGTGCTGCGCGAATATGCCGATGTCTCGCCGCTTGACCACATGAAGGGCGAGTTCGACGTGATCGAGAAGATCATGCGCCCCGAAGGCTTTGCCAAGATGTGCGACTATCTCGAGAAGCACCCGCCGGTGAGCGAGGTGCAGCGCCGCCGCATCATGGCCGCCTTCCTCGACAAGTTCGCCATCGACGAGGAGCTCGAGGAGGAAATCGACATCCCCGGCTGGACGCCCGAACTCGTCGAAACCCTCTCCGAGCTCTACGAGGAGGACGTCTACGCCATCGAGCGCATCCCCGGCGTCACCCTTATCGGCCCCTGAGCCTGAGTTGGCTCCCTGAGCCGCGCCCGCGCGAGCCTCAGAAGAAGGCCTGCAACCCGGTCTGCGCCCGTCCCAGGATCAGCGCATGCACGTCATGCGTGCCCTCATAGGTGTTCACCGTCTCGAGGTTGCACATGTGGCGCATCACCTGGAACGCCTCCGAGATGCCGTTGCCCCCGTGCATGTCGCGCGCCATGCGCGCGATCTCCAGCGCCTTGCCACAGTTGTTGCGCTTGATGAGCGAGATCATCTCGGGCGCGGCCCGCCCCTCGTCCATCAGCCGCCCCACCCGCAGCGCCGCCTGCAGCCCCAGCGCGATCTCGGTCTGCATGTCGGCAAGCTTGCGCTGGTAGAGCTGCGTCTGCGCGAGCGGCTTGCCGAACTGCCTGCGGTCAAGCCCGTACTGCCGCGCCGCCTGCCAGCAGAACTCCGCCGCCCCCATCACCCCCCAGGCAATGCCGTAGCGCGCCCGGTTGAGGCAGCCGAAAGGCCCCTTGAGTCCCTCCACACCCGGCAGCAGCGCCTCCTCGCCGACCTCGACGCCCTCCATGACGATCTCGCCCGTGACCGAGGAGCGCAACGAAAGCTTGCCCTCGATCTTCGGCGCCGAAAGCCCCCTGAGCCCCTTCTCCAGCACGAAGCCGCGGATCTTGCCGCCATGCGCCTCGGACTTCGCCCAGACCACGAAGACATCGGCAATGGGCGCGTTCGAGATCCACATCTTGGTGCCGGTGAGCCGATAGCCGCCGTCAATCTTCTCCGCCCTGGTCTTCATCGAGCCCGGATCCGAGCCCGCGTCAGGCTCGGTGAGCCCGAAACAGCCGATCCACTCGCCGCGCGCAAGCTTGGGCAGGTAGCGCGCCCGCTGCTCGTCCGAGCCATAGGCCCAGATCGGATACATCACCAGGCTCGACTGCACGCTCATCATCGACCGGTAGCCCGAATCGACCCGCTCGATCTCCCGCGCCACCAGCCCATAGGTCACATAGCCCGCCCCGAGCCCGCCGAACTCTTCCGGGATCGTTGTGCCGAGAATCCCCGCCTCGCCCATCTCGGCGAAGATCTCCGGCTCCACCCGCTCCTCGCGCCACGCGGCGATGATCCGCGGGGCCAGCCTGTCTTGCGCGAAGGCACGCGCGGCGTCGCGCAGCATGCGCTCATCCTCGCTCAGCTGATCCTCGAGGCGAAAGGGATCCTCCCAGTCGAAGCGCGCAAGCTCGGGCGCATCCTTCGGCGACAGCCGGGCGGTGACATTCATGGCGGGACTCCTCGACAGAAGCGTTGCACACATTCCCCCTTAGCCGGGTGCGCGCAATCGTGGCAAGTGCAACAATCCAATTCATCATCCTGGCCCAAATACCCCCCGCCGGAGGCACGCCGCGCAAGCGGCGTCCGGGGCGCGCGCCTCCGCGCGCCCCGCTTGCCCTTGCCTCTTCGCTCGCCTAAGCGGCGGCAATGCGCGCACGCTTCCGCCCCTTCGCCCGGCACTTCGGGCCCATCCTCGCCCTTGGTCTGCCGCTCATCGGCAGCCATGTGGCGCAGTTTGCCATCAACCTCACCGATACGGTGATGCTTGGTTGGTATGACGTGCAGGCGCTGGCCGCGCAGGTTCTCGCCGGCTCGGCCTTCTTCGTCATCTTCATCGTGGGCGCGGGCTTTGCCTGGGCGGTGATGCCGCTGGTGGCCACGGCCGAGGCCTCTGGCGACGCGCAGGCGGTGCGGCGCACCACGCGCATGGGGCTTTGGCTCTCCGCCCTCTACGGAATCCTCGCCCTGCCGCTCTTCGCCTTCTCCGCGCCGATCTTCCGGGCGCTCGGGCAGGAGCCGGAGATCGCCGAGGCCGCCGCGCTCTATCTGTGGATCGCCGGGCCGGGCATCCTGCCCGCGCTGGGGGTGATGGTGCTCAAGAGCTATCTCTCGGCACTCGAGCGCGCGCGCATCGTGCTTCTGGCCACGCTTGCCGCGGTGGCGGCCAATGCGCTCGGCAACTGGATTCTCATCTTCGGCCGGCTCGGTCTGCCCGAACTCGGGCTTGCCGGCGCGGCGTGGTCCTCGGTCATCACCCAGCTGGTCGCCATGGGCTTCCTCGTCGTCTATGCCGCGCGGGTGATGCCCGAGCATGCGCTCTTCCGCCGGCTCTGGCGCATCGACACCGAAGCCTTCGCCACCGTCTTCCGCCTTGGCTGGCCGATCGGGCTGACCAACCTCGCCGAAACCGGACTCTTCTCGGCCTCGGCGCTGATGATGGGCTGGCTCGGTGCCCTTCCGCTGGCCGCCCATGGCATTGCGCTCAACATCACCGCCACCGTCTTCATGGTGCACGTGGGGCTGTCGAACGTGGCCACGATCCGCGCCGGTCAGGCGATGGGGCGGGGCGATCATGCCGGGCTCAGGGAAGGCGCGCTGGCGGTGATCGCCGTCTCCGCCCTCGTCGCGGCGGCGACGGTGGTGATGTTTCTGACCGTCCCCGAGCAGCTCGTCGGGCTGTTCGTGGCGCCGGGCGACCCGGATCGGCCGGCGATCCTCGCCATCGGGGCCACGCTCCTCGCCGCCGCGGCGCTCTTCCAGTTCGCCGATGCCGCGCAGGTGGTGGCGCTGGGGCTCTTGCGCGGCGTGCAGGACACGCGGGTGCCGATGCTCTGGGCCACCTTCAGCTACTGGGGGGTGGGGGTGCCGGCAAGCTACCTGCTCGCCTTTCACACGGCCCTCGGGGGTGTGGGTATCTGGCTTGGGCTGGCGCTCGGGCTCGGCCTGGCCGGCGCGGGGATGATGGCGCGCTTCTGGCTGGGGCTGGCCCGCCGCGGCTCATGAGCCCTTCTTCATGAGCCGGTCGCCCTTCTTGCGCACCAGCACGCTCCTGAGGTCGTGCATGGCGAGGAGAAGCGCATCGGTCACCGCCTCGAGCTCCTCGTCGCTGGCCTGCGCGTTGGCCCAGTGCGTGACGTGGTTGAGGTGATCGATCGTGCGGAAGATGTCGTCGATGGCGCGGCGGGCCAGCACCGCGCGCCGCTCCTCCATCCACGTCCTGATCGCGGCCATCTCCTCCTCGCTCAGCTCATGCTCGCCGTGCGGGCGGATCTGGCCGTTGCGGATGTTGACCGCGGCGATCGGGATGAGTTCGATGCGCCGCTGGCGGTTGGCGGTGGAGACGCGAAACACCGCCGCGCCGTTCTCGCGGGTGCGGAAGTAGAACTCGGGCAGATCGGCGGTCATGGGGAGGGCTACCTCAGGCCGGCGCAGAAATCGGCGATGCGCGCACAGGCCTCGGCCAGAAGCGCGCTCGAGGTGGCATAGCTGATGCGGAAGAAGGGCGAGAGCCCGAAGGCCGCACCATGCACCACGGCAACGCCCGTCTCCTCCAGAAGCGCGCGGGCGAAGGTCTCGTCGTCGGTGATCTCGGTGCCGCCGCGGCTGCGCTTCCCGATGAGCCCGGCGATGGAGGGAAAGACATAGAAGGCGCCCTCGGGGCGGGGGCAGTCGATGCCCTCGATCCTGCCGAGCTCGGCCAGCACGAGATCGCGGCGGTTGCGGAACGCCTTGTTGCGCGTGGCGATGAAGTCCTGCGGGCCATTGAGCGCCTCCACCGCCGCCCATTGCGCGATCGAGCAGGGGTTGGTGGTGGACTGCGACTGCAGCTTGCGCATGGCGTCGACAAGCGGCTTCGGCGCGCCGCAATAGCCGATCCGCCAGCCGGTCATCGCATAGGCCTTGGAGACGCCGTTCAGCGTCAGCGTGCGCTCCTTCAGCGCCGGCGCCACCTCTGCGGGCGTGGCGAACTCGAAGCCGTCGTAGCGGATGTGCTCGTAGATGTCGTCCGACAGCACCCAGACATGGGTGTGACGCTCGAGCACCTCGGCGAGGGCGGCGATCTGCGCGCGGCTGTATCCGGCGCCGGTCGGATTCGAGGGGGAGTTGAAGATCAGCCATTTCGTGGCCGGGGTGATCGCCGCCTCGAGCGCCTCCGGGCGCAGGCGGAAGCCGTCCTCAAGCCGGGTCTCGACGATCACCGGCGTGGCGCCAGCGAGCCGCACGATGTCGGGGTAGCTCACCCAGTAGGGAGCGGGGATGATCACCTCGTCGCCGGCCTCGAGCGTGGCCATCAGCGCGTTGTAGATCACCTGCTTGCCGCCGGTGGCAACGCTGATCTCCTCGGGCGCATAGTCGAGCCCGTTGTCGCGGCGGAACTTCGCCGCGACCGCCGCCTTGAGCTCGGGGATGCCGTCAACGGGCGTGTAGCGGGTGTGGCCCGCGTCGATCGCCGCCTTGGCCGCCTCTCGGATGTGCGCGGGCGTGTCGAAGTCCGGCTCGCCCGCCGCGAGCCCGATCACGTCGCGCCCCTGCGCCTTGAGATCGCGGGCAAGCTGGGTGATTGCCACCGTGGGCGAGGGGCGGATGCGCTCCAGTGTCGCGGAAAGAAAGGCCATTGTCGCCCCCGGTTGGAACATCGGCAGCCCTTCTTCTAGGATGGCCCCCGAATGCGATCAAGGCGAAGGAGCAGGGGCGACATGATGGGTGACAACGAGAGCGGCCACGGCGACTGGTATTCGAACGACATCGCCACCTTCGGCGACCGTCTGGCGGCGGCACGGGAGGCGGCGGGCCTGACCCAGGCGGAGCTTGCGCGCCGCCTCGGCGTGAAGCTCAAGACCCTCCAGCGCTGGGAGAACGACCTTGCCGAGCCGCGCGCCAACAAGCTCCAGATGCTGGCCGGGCTGCTCAATGTCTCGATCATCTGGCTGCTGACGGGCGAGGGGGAGGGCGTCACGCCGCCGGGCGACGACAGCGCGGCGATGCCGGAGGATCTGCCCGATCTTCTTGCCGAGATCCGCTCGCTCAGGGCCGAACTCTCGCGCACGGCAGAGCGGCTCGGGAGGGCGGAGAAACGGCTGCGGGCGGCATTGCAGGTGCGCAACTGAGATGGGCGAGGCTGGCATTGGGGAGACGAGGAAGGTGCAGGCCATGACGGAGGGCGCAGAGACGCGCGAGATCCGCCTCAAGCGGTTGAGGTTGCGTTCCTGGCGGCGCGGCACCAAGGAGATGGATCTGATCCTCGGCCATTTCGCGGATCGGGCGCTCGAGGCGATGAGCACGGACGAGCTTGATCTCTACGAGGCGCTGCTTGACGAGGCCGATCAGGATCTCGCCGGCTGGGCGATGGGCCGCGAAGCGCCGCCGGCGCGCTTTGCCGGGCTGATGGCGCAAATCATGGCTCATTCCGGCCCGCGCCGCTGAGCAGAGCGGCGTTTAACGCTATCTTTGACATTTCCGCCCAGAGTTCCCGTCAAGGACGGGTTTCAGGCGGAGTGATCGATGAGCGCCCTGAGGCAGATCGGCGAGAAGACCGACAGCGGCTTTCTGAGCCATTACCTGGAATCGCTGGCGCTGGTGGAGCGTCTGCACCGGCTGCTTCTCGACGTGATCAAGGACGAGTTCGAACGGCTCGGCATTCTCGAGATCAACGCGGTGCAGGCGCTGCTTCTGTTCAACATCGGCGAGAACGAGGTGACGGCGGGCGAGCTGAGAACGCGCGGCTACTACCAGGGCTCGAATGTTTCCTACAACCTCAAGAAGCTGGTGGAGCTCGGCTTCATGCACCACAAGCGCTGCGAGATCGACCGCCGCTCGGTGCGCGTGCGCCTGACGGAGAAGGGCCATGCTATGCGCGAGGTGGTGGCCGCGCTTTTCCGCCGGCATGCCGGCCGGCTCACCGATACCGCGCTGCTCGAGGAGCCGGGGATCGAGCGGGTGAACAGTGCCCTTCGGCGCCTCGAACGCTTCTGGAGCGAACAGATCCGATACATCTATTGAGGCAGGCGCCGTCTGCCGGGGCGGGCGCGGGCTACCGAGGCGGCAGCGGGCGCGGCGGCCTGTCAGGCCTGTCTTCGGTCGGGGCGGGCGGCGGCTGGGGCTGCGGCACTCGTGACCGAGCGCCCGCCGCGGGGCGGCGGTGCGGATCAGCGAGGCCGGTGTCGTTGAGCGCGGCGGCGCGTAAGGCGGGCGGCATTCCGCCGCCGAGCGCCGGTGCGCGAAGTTCGCGCTCGAGCTTGCGGCGCATGGCCCGCTCGTAGTCGGCGTATCCGGCCGCCTCCTCGACGAAGGCGCCGGGGCCGTGGATCAGCTCGGCACGGTAGTAGGCGGCGATGTCCTCGGGACCGCCGGCGATGGCCAGGCCGTTGACCGTGACGCCCTCGAAGGGGAAGTGCCTGTAGGCCAGCGCCGGCGGAAAGCCCTCGTTGTTGCGCCCGTCGCCGGAGACATCGAGGGTGCGGAAGAGGCAGTCGGGCGCCTCGCGCAGAAATCCCGCGCCGAAACCCAGCGCATAGCCGAGCGCGGTGGGAAAGCGGCTGTGGGCGCGCCGGCTGGCCGCGATGGTGGCGGCGGCGGCGCGGAGCGCGGCCGGGCTGTCGATGGGCGTCCAGGGCAGGATCACCGTCTGCTGGTAGCGGCCCGACCACTCGTAGGCGCCGAGCGCCACGCTCTCTCCCGGCACCGAAAAGAAGGCCGCCTGCACCCGTGGAGCCAGGAGCGCGCGGGCAAGCCCGCCACGCTGCAGCGCATCCTCCTCGGCATCGACCGAGGAGGAGACATCGAGCGCCAGCGCCAGCGCCAGCCGGCAGGCGGCATGCGCAGGCGCGCCCGGCGCCAGCATCAAGGCCGCGGCCAGCGTCAGCGCCGCCCGCCTCACGCAACCGCTCCCGCTCACCAATGCCCGACGTTGGGCATCGACACCCAGGGCTCGGCCGGCTCGAGCGCCTCGCCCATCTGCAGAAGCTCGATGGAGATGTTGTCGGGCGAGCGCACGAAGGCCATCCGCCCGTCGCGCGGGGGACGGTTGATGGTCACGCCGTTGTCCATGAGGTGCTGGCACATCTCGTAGATGTTCTCCACCGCATAGGCCAGATGCCCGAAGTTGCGGCAGTCGGCGGGCAGGCCCGGGTCGCCGTCCCAGTTGTAGGTGAGCTCTATGGGGCATTCCTCCTGGCCCTCGGGCGCCATGAACACCAGGGTATAGCGGCCCTGCTCGTTGTCGATGCGGCGGATCTCCTTCAGCCCGAGAAGCTCGTAGAAGGCCTTGGACTTTTCCAGGTCGAGCACCCGGACCATGGTGTGCAGATAGCGGATCTTCATCCCGCACTCTCCTCTTGGCAATGCAACCGGGCGCCAAGACTATGGGAGGCGGACGCGATGTGCGAGTCCCCGTGCGGGCCCGGGCGCCGCGCCGGCCCGGCGCTGGCAGCTTGCGGGCGCGGGCCGGGGCGCTACTGTGGCGCGGCGATCCGAGTCGCGAGATACGGGAAGGAGGACGAAGATGGCCCTGACGCCTGAGCAGGAGGCGGAGATCGAGGCGCTGCGCGCCAGCCCGCGCCCCACCCTGCGCGCCGTCTCCGAGGGCATGGAGGCGCACATGTATCGCGCCCATCCGGTGCTCGATCATGGCTTTGTCCGGGTGATCGACTACATGGGCGACGACGCCGCCATCTGCCAGGCCGCGCGGGTGAGCTATGGCAAGGGGACCAAGAGCGTCTCGAACGACGAGGGGCTGATCCGCTACCTGATGCGCCACTGGCACTCGACCCCCTTCGAGATGTGCGAGGTGAAGTTTCACGTCAAGCTGCCGATCTTCGTCGCCCGGCAGTGGATCCGCCACCGCACCGCGAATGTGAACGAGTATTCGGCCCGCTACTCGATCCTCGACCGCGAGTTCTACATCCCCCGCCCCGAGCATCTGGCCGCGCAGTCCACCGCCAATGCCCAGGGCCGCGGCGAGGTGCTGGAAGGCGAGGAGGCCGAGCGCGTGCTCGAGATCCTCAAGTCGGATGCCGCCCGCGCCTATGAGCACTACGAGGAGATGCTGAGCCAGGAGGGCGGCAGGAAGGGGCTTGCGCGGGAGCTTGCCCGCATGAACCTGCCGGCAAACATCTACACCCAGTGGTACTGGAAGATCGACCTGCACAATCTCCTCCATTTCCTGCGGCTGCGGGCCGACTCCCATGCCCAGTACGAAATCCGCGCCTATGCGGAGGTGATCTGCGGCATCGTCAGGGACTGGGTGCCGCTCGCGTGGGCCGCCTTCGAGGATTACCGCCTTGGCGGTGCCACGCTGTCGGCGCGGGCACTCGACTGCCTGCGGCGCATGCTCGCAGGCGAGACCGTCACCGAAGAGTCCTCGGGCATGTCGAAGGGGGAGTGGCGGGAGTTTCGCGCGCTCTTCCCCGGGCAGGGCTGAGCCGCGGCGCGGGTCACCGGCGGCAGTCGGCGGCAGTCGGCGGCGGGCGGCGGCAGGCGGCGAGGGGCGGCGCCCGCCCGCTCGCCTTCATGCGTTTTTGTTGAAATGCGCGGTCATCCGTGCTTTCGTCCGGTCTGCAAGAACAACAAAACACGACAGACTGGGAGGAAACCGTGACACTCAGGATCGGATTGATGTCATTCACCGCGGCTGCGGCACTTGCGCTTGCCGGCGCGGCCGCGGCCGAGGAATGTGGCACCATCACGCTGGGAGCGGCAATTTCGCTGACCGGCAAATACGCCACCAACGGCTATCACACGCAGAACGGCTATGAGTTCGCGATCAGGAAGATCGCCGAGGCCGGGGGCGTGAAGGTCGGCGACAAGTGCTACAACTTCAAGGTCATCTACTACGATGACGAGTCCAAGGGCGACCGCGGCGCGACGCTCGCGGAGCGGCTCATCAACCAGGACGGCGTGCAATACATGCTTGGCCCCTACAGCTCGGGCCTGACCGCCGCCATCGCGCCGGTGACCGAGAAGTACAAGATCCCCATGGTCGAGGCCGAGGGCGCGAGCCGCTCGCTCTTCAACAAGGGCTACCGCTATCTCTTCGCGGTGCTCTCCACCTCGGAGCAGTATCTCGCCTCCGCGGTCGATCTCGCCGCGCTGATGGCCGAGAAGTCGGGCAAGAGCCCATCTGACGTCAAGGTTGCCGTCGCCGTCGAGAACGACCCGTTCTCGCTCGACGTGCGGGCAGGCGTGATCGAGGATGCCGAGGGTTACGGCATGCAGATCGTGGTCGACGAGAAGCTGCCGCGCGATCTGTCGGACATGACGGCGATCCTGACCAAGGTGAAGCTCGTCAGGCCCGATCTTCTGGTCGTCTCGGGCCACTCCAAGGGCGCGGCGACAGCGGTGCGCCAGATCGCCGAGCAGGGCGTGTCGGTGCCGATGATCGCCATGACCCACTGCGAGGCGGCCGATATCGTTGGCAACTTCGGCGAGGCCGCGGAGGGCATCCTGTGCTCCACGCAGTGGGCCGAGACCCTGAAATACGAGGACCCGATCTTCGGTTCGGCGGCGAACTACAACGAGGAATTCAAGGCCGCCTTCCCCGAATATGCCGACCGCGCCGTGCCCTATCAGGCGGCGCAGGCCTCGGCCGCGGTGCTCGTCTACAAGGACGCCTTCGAACGGGCCGGCACCGTGGACGATCGCGAGGCGGTCCGCGATGCCATCGCCGCGACCGACATGATGACCTTCTACGGGCCGATCAAGTTTGACGAGACCGGCAAGAACATCGCCAAGCCGATGGTGCTGCGCCAGATCCAGAACGGCCAGTACAACGTGGTCGCACCGCCCGAATTTGCCAGCCATGAGCTGATCTGGCCGCGGCCGTGAGGCACCGCGGCTGAGAGTGCGCGCCGGGCGTTCGAAAGGCGCCCGGCGTTCCTTTCCGCACGGCCGGACGGGGCGCATGCCGCCGCCCGGGACCCGCGGTGCACAGGCGGCTGGAGCAGGGGAGGGCCGTTCCGCATGGACAACATCTGGTTCAACATCGGGCTGCTGCTGGAATACCCGATCGTCAATCTCAAGATCATCATCGACGGGGTGATGATCGGCGCGCTCTTTGCGCTCGCGGCCTACGGGCTGGCGCTTGTGTGGGGGGTGATGAACGTCAAGAACCTCGCCCAGGGCGACTTCGTCATCGCCGGCGGCTACGTGAGCTGGACGCTGGCACAGATGGGCGTCTATCCGCTTCTGGGCGTGCCGCTCGCCTTCGTCATCATGTGGGGGCTTGGCTGGGTGATCTACAAGACGGTGATCACGCGCGTGATCGAGCGCGACCTCTTCACCTCGCTTCTGGCCACCTTCGGGCTGGCCATCATGATGGCGCAGATCATGAACCTGATCTTCGGCTCCGACACCCAGTCGGTGGACATGCACTGGCCCACCTGGCGGCTGGGCGAGCTCGGCATCATCGAGCTTCCCGCGGCCAA
This sequence comes from Meinhardsimonia xiamenensis, assembly GCF_900102905.1. Classification (GTDB taxonomy): domain Bacteria; phylum Pseudomonadota; class Alphaproteobacteria; order Rhodobacterales; family Rhodobacteraceae; genus Meinhardsimonia; species Meinhardsimonia xiamenensis. Next base: position 258,451 of record NZ_FNFV01000005.1, read on the forward strand.
GGTGGTGGGCGTGGTCATGGCCGCGATCCTTGCCATCGGCGTGGTGCTGTTCATGAAGAAGAGCCGCATGGGCCAGGCGATCCGCGCCACCGCGCAGGACAGCCGCGCGGCGCGGGTGCTCGGCATCGACACCGAAAAGGTCTATGCGTTCACCTTCGCGCTCAATGCCGCGATCTGTGGGGCGGCCGGGGCCATCATCGTGATGATCTGGGTGATCCAGCCCTTCTACGGCATCACCTATTCGGTGCGCGCCTTCGTCATCGTCACCGCCGCGGGGCTAGGCAACCTGCCGGGCGTGATCGCCGCGGGCCTCGGCATCGGCGCGGCCGAGCAGTATGGCGCGCACATCTTCGGCATCGGCTATCAGCAGGCGATCGCGGTGGTGCTGCTGCTCGTGGTGCTCTTCTACCGGCTGATGCGGCAGCGGCGGCTGCGGCAGGTTCTGCAATAGGGAGGAGGGGCCAATGTCGATGCGGAAACTTGCGCTCTATGGCGCCCTTCTTCTCCTCACGGTGGCGGCGCCGTTCCTGTTTCCGGCCTATCAGACCCAGCTTGCCACGCTGTGGCTGATGATCATCGTGGCGCTCACCTGGGACATGACCGGCGGGCAGATGGGCTACAACTCGCTCGGCAACATCTTCTTCTACGGCACGGGGATGTATGTGGGAGCCGTCATCACCATAACGCTCTACTTCCCGCTCGCCGAGTACACCGATGCGAGCCGGTCGGAGACCTTCACCTTCACCCCGGAGATGTATTTCACCGGGATGGTGCTGGGCACGCTCGGGGCGGGGCTCTTCTGTGCGCTCTCGGCCTATGCGATCGGGCCGCTCTTCTTCGGGCTGCGCGGGCCCTACTTCGCCATCGGCACGCTGGGGCTCGCCATCGCCGCGGGCGAGATCGTCTCCAACATCGACATCCTGGGCGGCGGGCAGGGCATCTCGATGCCGGTCTATGGGGGCGACTTCGAGGTGTTCAAGAAGATCATCTATTACGTCTTCGCCGCCATGGGCGTGGTGCTGATCGTGTTTCTGAGCTGGTTCTACCAGACCCGCTTCGGCAAGGCGATCAACGCCATCCGCGACGACGAGGAAAAGGCCGAGGCGATGGGCATCCACACCCTGCGCTACAAGCTCGTCACCTGGGCGATCAGCGCCTTCTTCGTGGGCATGGCGGGCTCCATCTCCGCCTTTCAGCTCATCCATTTCGAACCCCTGGAGACCGCCTATCAGACCATCAACCTCGGCATCTTCATGGTCGTCTGCGTGCTTCTGGGCGGCAAGGGCACGCTCTGGGGGCCGGTGATTGGGGCGATCCTGTTCCATGTCTTCAAGGAGGTGACCTGGAACTATCTGCTCGGCTGGCAATGGGTGGCGCTCGGTGCGCTCATCGTCGTGATCGTGGTGTTCTTCCAGGACGGGCTCATGGGCTGGCTCAGGCACCGCAAGCCGGAGTGGTTCGGCATCCGCGTGGAGAGCCGTGAAGCGAGGGCGTCGGCATGAGTGCGATCATCGAGGTTTCCCATGTCTCCAAGAGCTTCGGCGGCGTGAAGGCCAACGAGGACATCTCGCTGACGGTGGAGAAGGGCTCGATCACCGGGCTCATCGGCCCCAATGGCTCGGGCAAGACGACGCTGTTCAACTCCATCGTCGGCTATCACCCGATCGACTCGGGCTCGATCAGGTTCGAGGGCCGCGAGATCAGCAAGCTTCTGGTGCCCGAGATCGCCCGGCTCGGGCTTCTGCGCACCTTCCAGCAGACGCGCATCTACGGCAAGATGAACTGCGTGGAGAACATGCTGATCTCCATCCCGCACCGGAAGATGACGCTTCTCGAGGCGTTCCGGCGCAACACGCCCGAGGAAAGGGAGCGCGCCGAGCATCTCTTGCATTTCGTCGGGCTCTACGAGAAGCGCTGGCTGCAGGCGGGCTCGCTCAGCTTCGGCCAGCAGAAGCTTCTGGAGTTCGCCATGGCGCTGATGAACGAGCCCACCGTGCTTCTGCTCGACGAGCCGACGGCGGGCATCAACCCGACGCTCATCAACGGGCTCATCGACCGGCTCAAGCATGCCAACCGCGAGTTCGGCATCACCCTCTTCATCATCGAGCACAACATGCGCGTCATCATGAACATGGCCGACAGGATCTACTGTCTGGCCCATGGCAGGCTTCTGGCCGAGGGCACGCCCGAGGAGATCCAGAACGACCAGCGCGTGATCGACGCCTATCTGGGAGCGCACTGATGGCGGAAGAACGCAAACGCTCCACCGGCTATCACCTCGGCTCGGTCGAGACGGTGATCTCGGTTGACGAGGTGGTCGAACAGGCCCGCGCCATCGCGCAGGCCGTGGACCAGGCCGATCTTCTGGCGCTGGCCCACAACGACCCCTTCGTGCTGGTCGAGGATCTGCGCGCGGGCTACGGGCAGATGGAGATCCTGCACGGCATCAACCTTGCCGTGGCCCGCGGCCAGTCGCTGTGTCTGATCGGCCCGAATGGGGCGGGCAAGTCCACCGTGCTGCATGCCATCTTCGGCTTCAACAACATCTATTCGGGGCGCATCCTCGTGGGCGCGGGCGAGAAAAAGCGCGACATCACCCGCCTCTCGCCCCAGTCGAAGCTGAGGGAGGCCGGCATCGCCTACATCCTGCAGGACAAGTCCGTCTTCCCCGGCATGACGGTGGAGGAGAACCTGTGGATGGGGGGCTATCTGAAGGACAGCCCGCGCGAGGCCAAGGAGGCTGCCGAGCGCATCTTCGAGAAGTATCCCCGCCTTGCGGCGCGGCGCAAGCACCCTGCGCGGGTGCTCTCGGGCGGCGAGCGGCGGCTTCTGGAGATCTCGCGCGCCTTGGTGATGGACCCCGAGATCCTGCTCGTCGACGAGCCCTCCATCGGGCTCGAGCCGCGCTTCATCGACATGGTCTTCGACATCCTTGACGAGCTGCAGCACAAGGACGGCAAGACCATCATCATGGTGGAGCAGAACGCCAAGAAGGGGCTCGAATTCGCCGACATCGGCTATGTGATGGTCTCGGGCGAGCTGGCGATCGCCGGAAAGGGCAGCGAGCTTCTGGAGAACCCCGATGTCGGCCGGCTGTTCCTCGGCGGCTGAGGCGGGAGGGCGCGCGTCATGCCCGCACCGCTGAACCCGCTCAAGGAGCGGCTTGCCGCCGGGGAGACGACCTTCGGCTGCTGGCTGGCGCTCTCGAGCCTTGCCGCGGCGGAGATTGCCGCGGGCGCCGGTTTCGACTGGTGCGTGATCGACGCCGAACACGGGCCGAACGGGCTTGCCGAGGTGCTCGCGCATCTGCGGGCGATGCATGGGCGGCCGGCCGAGCCGGTGGTGCGCGTGCCGGCGGGGGAGGAGTGGCTCCTCAAGCAGGTGCTCGATGCGGGCGCGCGCTCGCTCGTCGTGCCCATGGTCCATGATGCCGCCGAGGCCGCCGCGATCGCCCGCGCCGTGCGCTACCCGCCCGAGGGGACGCGCGGCATCGGCGCGCCCATCGTCCGTGCCTCGGGCTATGACGCGATCCCCGATTATCTCGCCACCGCCAATGGGTGCATCCTCCTCGTCGTCCAGATCGAAAGCCGCGAGGCGGTCGCCAATGTCGATGCCATCGCCGCCACCCCCGGCGTGGATGCGCTCTTCGTCGGCCCGGCGGATCTGGCCGCCGACATGGGCCATCCCGGCAACCCGGCCGCGGCCGAGGTGCAGGGCGCGATCGACCACGTGATCGCCCGCGCCGCCGCCCACGGCAAGGCCTCGGGCATGCTGGCCTTCGATCTCGAGGCGGCGGCACGCCATGCGCGCATGGGGGTGGGGATGGTCGCCGTCACCTCCGATGTCACCGCGCTCGCCCAGTCCCTGCGCGCCACCGCGCGCGCCGCGCGCGAGCGCTTCGCGAAATAGCCCGGCGGCCGTCCCGGTTCTGTCATCGCGCGCGGAAAGCGCGCCGCGCGGGCGAATGCGCTTGCCTTTCCTGATATTTCGAATATTCGGGAAATATGGAAAAAGAGATCGCGACTCGGCTTGCCACCCTTGGCCACCCGCAGCGGCTGGCGATCTTCCGCCTTCTGGTGCGCCGCCATCCGGGGCGCGTGCCGGCCGGCGAGATCGCCCGCGCCCTCGGCCTGCCGGCAAGTACGCTGTCCTCGCATCTTGCCGCGCTTCTCGCCACCGGGCTCGCGGCGCGCGAGCGGCAGGGAACCTCGCTGCTCTACGGGGTGGCGATGGAGGCGGTGCGCGAGACGCTCGATTTTCTCTTTCTCGATTGCTGCCGCGGCCGGCCCGAGGCCTGCGCGCCGCTCCTTCTTCCGCAACTCATCGGGGAGGCAAGAGCCATGACCGACCGCAAGTTCAACGTCCTTTTCCTCTGCACCGGCAATTCGGCGCGCTCGATCATGGCCGAGGCGATATTGCGCGCCGAGGCGGGCGACCGTTTCAACGCCTTCTCGGCAGGAACCCGCCCCGCGGGCGCGGTGCACCCCCTGGCGCTCGATCTGTTGCAGAGCCTCGGCCATGACACCGGGTCACTCCGCTCGAAGGATCTCGACGAGTTCACCGGCGAGCGCGCGCCGCAGCTCGATTTCGTCTTCACCGTCTGCGACCGGGCGGCGAACGAGGAGTGCCCCATCTTCCCCGGCGTGCCGGTCACGGCGCATTGGGGCGTGCCCGACCCCGCAGCGGTTGAGGGTGACGAAATCACCCGCCGCGCAGCCTTTCGCGACGCCTATGCGCGGCTGCAGAACCGCATCCGCCTCTTCGCCGCGCTGCCGCTCGAATCGCTCGACCGGCTTGCACGCCAGCGCGAGGCCGACGCCATCGCGCGCGCCTGTGACAAAGAAGAGCGGCATGGCGAGCCGACAACGTCACGCGCCTGAGACAGGACAGGGAACGGAACCATGGGCATCTTCGAGCGGTATCTGACCGTCTGGGTCTTTCTCGCCATCGTCGCAGGCGTGGTGCTGGGCAACCTCGCGCCGGGGATTTTCGAGGCCATCGCCGCGGCGGAGGTGGCGCAGGTCAATCTCGTGGTGGCGGTGCTGATCTGGGCGATGGTCTATCCGATGATGGTCGGCATCGACCCGGCGAGCCTGCATCAGGTGGCGCGCGCGCCGAAGGGGCTTTTCATCACCCTCACCGTCAACTGGCTCATCAAGCCCTTCACCATGGCCGCGCTCGGGGTGCTGTTCTTCGAGCATGTCTTCGCGCCCTGGATCGCGCCGCGGGACGCCCAGCAATACATCGCCGGGCTGATCCTGCTCGGTGCGGCGCCCTGCACGGCGATGGTGTTCGTGTGGTCGCACCTGACGCGGGGTGATGCGAACTACACGCTGGTGCAGGTGACGGTGAACGATCTTGTCATGGTGGTGGCCTTCGCCCCCATCGTCGCCTTCCTGATGGGGGTGACCGACATCGAGGTGCCGTGGGAGACGCTGATCCTTTCGGTCATCCTGTTCATCGTGCTGCCGCTCGCCGCGGGGCTCTACACGCGCTACCGGCTCGGCAATGTCGCCGCCATCGATCATTTCCAGGCGCAGGTAAAGCCATTCTCGGTGCTCGGCCTCATCGTCACCGTGCTCATTCTCTTCGGCCTGCAGGGGCCGCGCATTGCCGCCGAGCCCTTCGTGATCGCGCTCGTCGCGGTGCCGATCCTGATCCAGTCCTACGGCATCTTCGCGCTGGGCTACGCCGCGGCCTGGGCGCTGCGCGTGCCGCACCGCATCGCGGCACCCTGCGCGCTCATCGGCACGTCGAACTTCTTCGAGCTTGCGGTGGCGGTGGCGATCAGCCTCTTCGGCCTCAACTCCGGCGCGGCGCTCGCCACGGTCGTCGGCGTGCTTGTCGAGGTGCCGGTGATGCTCTCGCTCGTGGGGCTTGCCAACCGCACCCGCGAGCGGTTCGAGGCCCGCGCGGGCGGGTCGCGATCGGCGCCGGCGCGGGGCTGAGGCGCCCGCCTCTGGCACCCCGCCGCGGCCCGTGGCATGAGATGCGCGAGGCATTTCAGAGGAACGTGATGAGCGCGACCGACAACAACGAATACACCCCGCCCAGGGTCTGGACATGGGAAGAGCCCTCCGGCGGCCAGTTCGCCTCCATCAACCGGCCCGTGGCGGGGCCGACGCATGAGGCCGAACTCCCCGTGGGCCAGCATCCCATCCAGCTCTATTCCCTCGCCACGCCGAACGGCATCAAGGTCTCGATCATGCTCGAGGAGTTGCTGGCGCTCGGGCATGAAGATGCCGAATACGATGCCTGGCCGATCGACATCGGCAAGGGCGAGCAATTCTCCACGGGTTTTGTCGCCATCAACCCCAATTCCAAGATCCCCGCCATGGTGGACCGCTCGGAGACACCGCCGCTGCGCGTCTTCGAGTCGGGCTCGATTCTGCTGTATCTCGCCGAGAAGTTCGGCGCGTTCATTCCTTCAAGCCGGGCGGGGCGCACGGAGACGCTCAACTGGCTGTTCTGGCAGATGGGTGCCGCGCCCTATCTCGGCGGCGGCTTCGGGCATTTCTACCGCTACGCGCCGAAGAAGTGGAAATATCCCATCGACCGCTATGCGATGGAAACCAAGCGCCAGCTCGACGTGCTGAACCGCGAACTGGCGCACCGCCCCTACATCGCGGGTGACGACTACACCGTCGCCGACATCGCCATCTGGAGCTGGTATGGCCAGCTTGCGCTCGGGCGCCTCTATGACGCGGCCGAGTTTCTTGCCGTGCACGAATACGAGCATCTCCAGCGCTGGGCGAAGGAAATCGACGCGCGCCCGGCGGTGAAGCGCGGCCGTCTGGTCTGCCGCACCTGGGGCGAGCCGCACGAGATGGTGCCCGAGCGCCACTCGGCGGCCGACATCGACCAGGTGATGGCGAAGGCGCCCGCGAAGGGCGGCTGAGCGCGGGCGGCGCAAGGCGCGGGGATGCCTTGCCCGCCGGGCAAGGCTGTTTCCCGTTTCTCCGCCCGTTTCTGCGGTTGACATTGCCCCGCGCGCCCATAACTGAGCGGCGCATGTCCGACACATCCCAGCGCATCACCGTAGGCGGCGCCCCCGAGGGTTTCGACGCGCGGCTCATCGCCCGCGAGGCGGAGCGCGCGGGCGGCGCCGTGCTGTTCATCGCCCGCGACGACAAGCGCCTTGCCGCCACCGCTGCCGCGCTTGCCTTCTTCGCGCCCGAGCTGCCGGTGCTGCGCTTTCCCGGCTGGGACTGCCTGCCCTACGACCGCGTCTCGCCCAACCCCGAGATCTCGGCCGCGCGCATGGCCACGCTCGCCGCGCTCGCCCGCGGGATCGAGGGCCGCTTCGTGGTGCTGACCACGCTCAACGCCGCCACCCAGCGCCTGCCCGCGCGTGCCACCGTGGCCGGGGCGAGCTTTTCCGCCGAGGTCGGGCGGCGCATCGACGAGGCGGCCTTGCGCGCGTTTCTCGTGCGCATGGGCTTCTCGCAGGCCCCCACCGTGACCGAGCCCGGCGACTACGCCATCCGCGGCGGCATCATCGACATCTTCCCGCCGGGGCAGGAATTTCCCGTCCGGCTCGATCTCTTCGGCGATGTGCTCGATGCCGCCCGCCGCTTCGACCCGGCAACCCAGCGCTCCACCGAGAAGCTCGACCGGGTGGAGCTTGCGCCGGCCTCGGAGGTGATCCTCGACGAGGCCGCGATCACCCGCTTCCGTCAGAACTACCGCGTGCATTTCGGCGCGGGCGGGGCGGAGGATCCGCTCTACGAGGCGGTGAGCGCGGGGCGCAAGACCGCCGGCATGGAGCACTGGCTGCCCTTCTTCCACGACCGGCTGGAGACGCTCTTCGACTATCTGCCCGGCGCCACCATCGCGCTTGACGCGCAGCTGGATGCCGCACGCGCGGCGCGCTGGGAGACGGTGGAGGATCTCTACGGCGCGCGGATGCATGCGCTCGAGCAGGGTAAGGGCAGGGTAGGGGGCGCCAGCGTCTACAAGCCCTGTCCGCCGGGCGAGCTCTACCTCGACGAGGCGGCCTGGGAGGCGGCGACGGCGGGCCGGCGCATTCTGGCCTTCCACCCCCTCCCGCAGGCCTCCGGGCCCGGGGTGATCGACGCGGGCGGGCGCATCGGGCGCAATTTCGCGCCCGAGCGCCAACAGGAGAATGTGAGCCTCTTCGGCGCGCTCGCCGATCACATCCGCACCCGTCAGGCCGAGGGGCCCGTCGTGCTCGCCACCTATTCGGAAGGGGCGGCCGAGCGGCTCGGGGGGCTTCTCGAGGATCAGGGCCTCGCGCCCCCGCGCCTCATCACCCACGCGCGCGAGATCGCCCCCGGCGCACCCGGCGGGCTCTACACCACGGTCTGGCCGCTCGAGGCGGGTTTTACCGGCGATGGCCTCACCGTCATCGCCGAACAGGACATTCTGGGCGACCGGCTGATCCGCCCGCCGCGCAAGCGCCGCCGGGCCGAGAACTACCTGACCGAGGCGCAGAGCCTCTCGCCGGGCGATCTCGTCGTGCATGTCGATCACGGGGTGGGGCGTTACCTCGGGCTCGAGGTGGTCACGGCGATGGGCGCGGCGCATGAATGCCTCGCGCTCGAATATGCCGGCGGCGACCGGCTCTACCTGCCCGTGGAGAACATCGAGCTCCTGTCGCGCTACGGGCACGAGGAGGGGCTTCTCGACCGCTTGGGCGGCGGCGCCTGGCAGGCGCGCAAGGCGCGGATGAAGGAGCGCATCCGCGAGATCGCAGACAGGCTCATCCGCGTTGCCGCCGAGCGCATGCTGCGCCGCGCCCCGGTGATGGAGCCGCCGCATCCGATGTGGGAGGCCTTCTGCGCCCGCTTTCCCTATGAAGAGACCGAGGATCAGGAGCGCGCCATCAGGGACGTGCTCGAGGATCTCGCCGCCGGCCGGCCGATGGACCGGCTGATCTGCGGCGACGTGGGCTTCGGCAAGACGGAGGTGGCCATGCGCGCGGCCTTCGTCGCCGCCATGTCCGGCCATCAGGTGGCGGTGATCGCGCCCACGACGCTGCTCGCCCGGCAGCACCTGCAGAGCTTCCGCGAACGCTTCCGCGGCTTTCCTGTGGAGGTGCGGGGGCTCTCGCGCTTCACCACCCCCCGCGACGCCGCCGCCACGAAGGCCGGGCTTGCCGATGGAACGGTTGACATCGTCATCGGCACGCACGCGCTTCTGGCCAAGGGCATCCGCTTTGCCAATCTCGGGCTTCTGATCGTCGACGAGGAGCAGCGCTTTGGCGTGGCGCACAAGGAGCGGCTCAAGCAGATGCGCTCGGAAGTGCATGTGCTCACGCTGACTGCCACGCCCATTCCGCGAACGCTGCAGATGTCGCTTTCAGGCGTGCGCGACCTCTCGCTCATCGGCACGCCGCCCGTCGATCGGCTGTCGATCCGCACCTATGTCTCGGAGTTCGACCCGGTCACCATCCGCGAGGCGCTGTTGCGCGAGCACTACCGCGGCGGGCAGTCCTACTATGTGGTCCCGCGCATCTCCGACATCGCCGAGATCGAGGAATTCCTGCGCGAGCAGGTGCCCGAGGTCAGCTTCGTCACCGCCCACGGCCAGCTTCCCGCGCGCGAGCTCGACGAGCGCATGAGCGCCTTCTACGACGGCAAGTATGACGTGCTGCTTGCCACCACCATCGTCGAGTCGGGCCTCGACATCCCCACCGCCAACACCATGATCGTGCACCGAGCCGACATGTTCGGCCTCGCCCAGCTCTACCAGATCCGCGGCCGGGTGGGCCGCTCGAAGACCCGCGCCTATGCCTATCTGACGACAAAGCCCCGCGCGCCGCTGACGCCAGCGGCGGAGAAGCGGCTGAAGGTTCTGGGCGCGCTCGACGCGCTCGGCGCGGGCTTCACCCTCGCCTCCCAGGATCTCGACATGCGCGGCGCCGGCAACCTCGTGGGCGAGGAGCAGTCGGGCCAGATCCGCGAGGTGGGCTTCGAGCTCTACCAGTCGATGCTCGAGGAGGCGATCGCGAAGATCCGCGCCGGCGAGCTCGAGGGCCTCACCGACGACGACGGTCAGTGGGCGCCGCAGATCAACCTTGGCGTGCCGGTGCTGATCCCCGAGGATTACGTGCCCGACCTCGACGTGCGGCTGGGGCTCTACCGCCGCCTCTCGACGTTGCACTCGAAGGTCGAGCTCGAGGGCTTCGCCGCCGAGCTCATCGACCGTTTCGGCAAGCTGCCGCGCGAGGTGAACACGCTTCTGGCGGTGGTGCGCATCAAGGAGGCCTGCAAGCGCGCCCATATCGCCAAGCTCGATGCCGGCCCGCGCGGCGCCACCATCCAGTTCCACAACGACAAGTACCCCAACCCCGCGGGGCTGGTGGAATTCGTCCAGGCCCAGAAAGGGCTCGCCAAGGTGCGCGACAACAAGATCGTCATCCGCCGCGACTGGAAGAGCGAGAAGGACCGCCTGCGCGGCGCCTTCGCCATCGCCCGCGATCTGGCCGAGAAGGCGACGCCGGCGAAGAAGCCCGCCGCCGCGCGCGCCTGACCTCGAAATCCCGGGCGCGCCCCGAGGCCCCATCACCCTGGTGCAAATACCCAGTGTCCTGCCGCCCCCTCCGGGCGCTGCGCGCGGGTTTCAGTCGCCGATCGCCCGCACCAGCATGAGCGCGCCCAGCGCACAGGCCGCCACGCCCAGCATCAAGGGCACCGGCGTGCCGTCGAAGGTGAGCCCGAGCGGCACGGCGATGGCCACGGAACCCACCGTTGCGAGCGCGCCCACGATCGAGGCCGCCATGCCCGCGATGTGGCCCAGAGGCTCCATTGCCAGCGCGTTGAGATTGCCAAGCGTGAGGCCTGCCGAGAAGAAGATCGCGGTGTTCCAGAAGAGATAGACGGCAAAGCCCAAGTCGCCCGAAAGCCCGGCCCAGAGCGCAAGCGCGGCGGCAAGCGAGATGGCGGACAGCACCGCAAGCGTCACCGCCGCCACGCGCCGCATCCCCAGCCGCTCCACGATCTGGGCGTTGAGAAAGCTGCCCGTCCCGGCAATGAGCGCGATGCCGGCAAACCACCACGGAAAGCTCGCGGCCCGCCCGAAGGTGATGTCGAAGACCTGCTGGTTCGACGCAAGATTGGTGAACAGCATGGCGAATGCCAGCGTCTGCGCAAGGATCGCCAGCACCACGCGCCGGCGCCGGATGACCTCGGCGATCCCTTCGACGAGGACCGCGGCCCGGAACGGCCGGCGCGCCTCGGGGGGAAGTGTCTCGGGCTGGCGCAGGGCAAGCCAGAGCGTTGAGACGAGCGAGAAGGCAACAAACGCCGCGAAGATGCCGCGCCAGCCCGCCAGCGCGATGATGCCTGCCCCCATCAGCGGCGCCACGGCGGGGACCAGCGTGAAGACCATCATCGCAAATGACATCACCCGCGCCATGCGCCGCCCCGCGTGGAGATCGCGCACGATGGCCAGCGTCACCACCCGCGGCGCCGCCGCCCCGAGCCCCTGCACCACGCGCGCGGCCAGAAGCGATTCGAGCGAGCCGGCCACACCGGCCCAGAGCGCGGCAAGGCAGTAGAGCGCCGCGCCCGCCACGATCACCGGCTTGCGGCCGAAGGCATCCGAGAGAGGCCCGGTGAAAAGCGTGCCCAGCCCCATGCCGAAGATGAAGGCGGTGACGACGAGCTGGGCGCGGTTCGGCGCCTCCGGTGTCAGCGCGGCCGCGATCTCGGGAAAGGCGGGCAGCATCGCGTCGATGGAAAAGGCCACCGTGGCAAAGAGCATGGCCACGAGCGCGATGAATTCCACCGTCCCCGGCCCGTGTGCCGCCGCCTGCGCGCGCGGCGCGGGTTCGGCGCTCATGCGCCCTCCCGCCCGGTGATCTCGTCAATCACCTTCAGCCACAGCTCGGGCGGCTGCGCGCCCGGCACCGCATGCCGCCCACCGACGACGAAGGTCGGCACCGCCCGCACCCCATGCTCGCGCGCCCAGGCGTCGCGGGCGCGGATTTCCTCGACATCCGCATCGCTGGCCAGAAGCCGCAGGATCATCGCCGCATCGAGCCCGGCGCTGTCGGCGACATCGGCCAGAACCTCGTGGTCGGAGATGTCGCGCCCTTCGTTGAAGTATGCCCGGAACAGCCCCGCGACCACCGGCGTCTGCCGCCCCTCGATCCCGGCCCAGTGGATGAGCCGCTGCGCGTCAAGCGTCGAGGGCGTGCGCCGGATCGCGTCGAAATCGATGTCGAGCCCTGCTGCGCGCGCGGCCTCCCTGATGCGTCCGTAAACCTCGGCCGCACCTTCAGGGCCGCCGAACTTGGCCTCGAGGTATTCGCGCCGGTCCATGCCCTCGGGCGGCATGTCGGGGTTCAGCATGAACGGGTGCCAGACCACCTCGAAGGGGTGATCGGGCCGCGCCTCGAGCGCGCGGTCGAGATGGGCCTTGCCGATATAGCACCAGGGGCAGATCGGATCGGAGAAAATGTCAAGCCGCACCATGATTTGCCTCCCAGTCCTCACGCAGTTTCCGCCGCAGGATCTTGCCGTTTGCCCCGCGTGGAAGCTGCGGCACCCGGACCCAGAGGCGCGGGCATTTGTAGCGTGCGAGCCGGGCGGCGGCAAACGCGTCGAGTTCGGCCTCGTCGGGCTCGCCCGCGGTGACGATGAAGGCCGCGATCACGGTGACATCGGGCTTGACTTCGACCTCGGCCGCCGCGACCTCCTCGATCAGGGGATGCTCGGCGAGGGCGCGCTCCACCTCGAGCGGCGAGACGCGCACGCCGCCCGCATTCATCATGTCATCGCCCCGGCCAAGATAGCTGATGGCGGCATCCGCACCCATCGAGACGATGTCGCCGGTGACGAACCACTCGCCCGAAAAGCGCGCCGCAGTTTCCTCCTCGGCGCCGAGATAGCCCAGCATCAACCCCGGATCGCGGCGCGAGACGGCGAGCACGCCGGGCTGGCCGCGGGCAACGGGCCGCCCGTCCTCGCCCAGCACGGCCACGCGCCGGCCGCGCTGGGGGTAGCCGAGTGTGCCCGGAGGAGCGGGGCGCGCGGGCGCGCCGGAGACGAAGGTGGAGCATTCGCTCATTCCGTAGGCCTCGTGAATGGCGGTGCCGGTGGCCTTCTCCCACGCCGCGCGGGTGGCCTCGGGCAGCTTCTCGCCGGCCGAAAGCCCATGCCTGAGCTTCGGGCAGCGCGGCATCTCGAACCTCAGCATCTGCCGGTAAACCCCTGGCGCGGCAGCAAAGATCGTCGCATCAAAGCGGCGGATCAGAAGCGGCAGGCGATCGGGCCTGACGCCGGCGCGCGGGATCAGCGCCGTGGCGCCAACCGTCCATGGGTCGAGAAGTCCGGTGCCGAGCGTATAGGTCCAGTTGAAGGCGCCGGCGTGCAGGAGCCTGTCATCGGGGGTGAGGTCATACCAGTCCCGCCACATCATCCGCCGCGCCCAGATGGCGCGGTGCGCGTGGACGACGGCGCGCGGGCTGCCCGAGGTGCCGGAGGTGTAGATGATGTAGCCGGGCCGGTCGGCCGGCCCCATGGCATAGTCGGCCGGCGCCGCCTCGCGCATCGCCCGCAATTCTGCCTCGCCGATGACGGGGCAGCGGGGATCGGCGGGCAGGCTCACGCCTTCGCCGGCGACGATGAGCCGCGGCGCGATTTCCTCGGCAATGCGGCTGACCTCTGGCACGGTCAGCAGCGCCGAGGTCGGCACCGGCACCAGATCGACGGCCAGCGCGGCGAGAAAGACCACCGGAAAATCAACCGTATTGCCAAGCCGCATGAGCACCCGATCGCCCGGCTCGAGGCCCAGCGCGAGAAGCCCGGTTGCCGTGCCGCGCACCGCCGCCTCGAGCCGAGCGTAACTCCAGCGCTCCGCCCCGGTGGGGTGGATCACCACAAGCGCGTTGCGCTCGGCCCGCTCGGCCGCGCGGCCAAGAACATGGGCGGCAAGGTTGAAGGGTTCGGGGCAGGGCGGCGGCGGGCCCTCGTCGAAGATCGCGTCCATGTCTGCCGATTAAGGCGAAGGGCCGGCGCCCGCAAGCGGCGCACCGGCCCTTCCTGGGGTTTCCCGCCGGCGGTGGACTTGCCTCCGCCGGTCGCGGCTTGCGTGTCTGCCGGCCTCGTGTCAGCCGTCGAAGTTGACCTCTTCCATGATCTTCAGCGCCGTCGCACGCTGGGCGGCCACCTCCTCGAGCGGAATGGTGTCGGGCGTGAAGCTGCCCCAGCTCGCGACCAGTTCCGAAACCGGGGTGCCGGGCCGGACGGGGTATTCATAATTGATCTCGGCGTAGATCTCCTGCGCCTTCTCGGAGACGAGGAATTCCATCAGCCGGATGGCCGCCTCGCGGTTCGGCGCCGCCTCGGTCAGGGCCACGCCCGAGACGTTGACGTGCGTGCCGCCGTTCTCGAATTCGGGAAAGACGATGCGCACCGACTCGGCCCACTGGCGCTGTTCGGGATCTTCCAGCATCTTGCCCATGTAATAGGTGTTGCCGAGCGAGATGTCGCATTCGCCGGCCCAGATCGCCTTGACCTGCGCCCGGTCATTGCCCTGCGGCTTGCGGGCGAGATTGGCCTTCAGGCCGCGCGCCCATTCGCGGGCGTAATCCTCGCCGTGATGCACGATCATCGCCGACAGAAGCGCGAGGTTGTAGTTATGGGTGCCCGGTCGCGTGCAGATGCGGCCGCGCCATTTCTCGCTCGCCAGATCCTCGTAGGTGGTCACTTCGCCGTCGGCGACACGCTCCTTGGAGGCGTAGACGACGCGCGCGCGCACGGTGAGCGCGTACCACGAGCCGTCGGCGGCGCGCAGATGCTCCGGCACCGCTTCGGTCAGCGCGTCGGTCACGACCCGCTGGATCACGCCGGCATCCACGATCTGCTTGAGATTGGCGATGTCGACGGTCATCACCAGATCGGCCGGCGAGCGCTGGCCTTCGGCGCGCAGACGCTCGACGAGGCCGCTGTCGATGTAGGCGACATTCACCTTGATCCCCGTCTCGGCGGTGAAGGCCTCGAGGACAGGCGTGACAAGCTCGGGCTGGCGGGTGGTGTAGATGTTGACCTCGTCGGCAGCAGCCGGAAGGGCGCCTGCCGCAAGCGCGGCCGCGAGGGCGAAGGGGCGAAGCATGGTCATGGTCGAGTTGTCTCCCTTTGGAGTGACGCTGATTCCGCCGCCCCTTAAACCCGAGCAAATCTGTCGGGTCAATACCTGATAAAAACTATCGGACTACGATCCGCCTCCCGACCGGCCACCCTTCTCCGCCTTTTCCGCCGCCTTCGCCGCGTTCCACAACGCGTCGAGCTGCGCGAGGTCGAGTTCCTCAGGCCGCTTGCCCTGCCTGGCAAGTTCGTCTTCCATCATATTGAAACGGCGAATGAATTTTGCGTTTGCACCGCGCAGGGCGGCCTCGGGATCGACGCCAAGGTGGCGGGCGAGATTGGCCATGGCGAAAAGCATGTCGCCAAACTCCTCGGCGATCTCGTCCTGCGCCAGGGTGCTTCGTGCCGCGGCGAGTTCGCGCGCCTCCTCGCAGATCTTCTCGGCCACCTCGCCGGGGTGCGGCCAATCGAAGCCGACCCGCGCGGCGCGCTTCTGCAGCTTCACCGCCCGGGTGAGCGCCGGAAGCCCGGCGGCCACCCCGTCGAGCACGCGTTCGGCGCCACGCTGCGCGCGCTCGGCCGCCTTCATCGCCTCCCAGTCGCGGGCCTGTTCCTCGGCGGTCTTGTCCCGGCTTTCGGTGCCGAAGACATGGGGATGGCGGGCGATCATCTTGGCGCAGGTCGCCTCCACCACGTCCTCGAAGGAAAAGAGGCCGCGCTCTTCGGCCATCTGCGCATGATAGACGACCTGCAGCAACAGATCTCCGAGCTCGGCCTTCAGCTCCTCCCAGTCGCGCCGGGCGATGGCATCGGCAACCTCATGGGCCTCCTCGATGGTGTACGGTGCGATCGAGTCGAAATCCTGCACGATGTCCCAGGGGCAGCCCGTCTGCGGGTCGCGCAGCCGGCGCATGATCTCGCGCAGCCGCCCGATGCCCGATCCCGCGCCGGCTTCTCGCGCCGCCGCTCCGGCGGCCTCGGAGGGAGACGAATTCGCCATTGCCAGCCCCGCCTGTCTCGCTCACCATGCACCCGCTTATCGCCGGGCGCGCGCGGCCTGTCCAGCCAAGGCGCGTCGCGACCGGCGCAGACGCTTGAGGAACGATCTGCAAGGTACTGGAAAAAATGGCACTTGAAGACGCCCGGACCCAGGTCGACACCGCGCTTTCCCGCGATGGCTTCCGTGGCCACTCCTTCGAGAACACCTTCGCCGGGGTCCCGAGTTTCCTGCGCCGGAAGCTGACCAAGGATCTCTCCGGGGTCGACATCGCCGTGACCGGTCTTCCCTTCGATCAGGCGGTGACGAACCGGCCCGGCGCGCGCTTCGGTCCCCGCGCCATCCGCGAGGCCTCCGCCCTCCAGTCGCCCGATCCGCCGTATGGCTGGGCGGTCGATCCGATGTGCGACCTCGACGTTGCCGATTACGGCGACATGGCCTTCGACTACGCGCGCCCGGACACATTTGCCGCCGCGGCCGAGGCGCATGTGGCCGGCATTCTCGAGGCCGGGGCGGCCCCGCTGTGTCTTGGCGGGGATCACTCCGTTTCCCTGCCCGCGATCCGCGCGGTGGCTGCCCGTCACGGGCCCCTCGCCCTCATCCAGTTCGACGCCCATACCGACACCTGGGCCGATGAGGACAGCGCCCGCACCGATCACGGCACGATGTTCTACAAGGCGGTCAGGGAGGGGCTCATCGACCCCGCCCGTTCGGTGCAGATCGGCATCCGCACGGTCACCCCGGACCCGCTCGGCATCAGGATCATCGACGCACCCGAGGTGCACGCGCGCGGGCCCGGATGGGTGGCGCAGGCGGTGCGCGAGACGGTGGGGGCGGGCCCGGCCTACCTCAGCTTCGACATCGATGCGCTCGATCCCGCCTTCGCGCCCGGCACCGGCACGCCGGTGTGGGGCGGGCTGGCGAGCTGGCAGGCGGCGGCCATCCTGCGCGCGCTCGCCGGCCTTGCGGTGGTCGCTGGCGACGTGGTCGAGGTTTCCCCGCCTTTCGACACCTCCGGCGCCACGGCCATTGCCGGGGCGCATGCCGCAACCGAGATCCTCTGCCTCATCGCCACGTGGCGCCTCGGGCGCGATCGCTGACATGAAACTCGCGCTCGTCATCCTGCTCGTCGCCGCCGTGGCGCTGATGGCCTATGTCAGGCTGGCCCCAAGCCCGCCCGGGCGCTGGCACGTTGATCCTCTCACCGCCCCTCTTCCCGGCGCCGGCGGGGTGGCGCTGAGGCCCGGCTCGCCCGACGGCCAGACACCGGTCTGGCCCGTGCCGCCCGCGGCGCTGCTTGCCGCCTTCGCCGCCCATGTCGAGGCCACCACGCCGCGGATCACCCGTCTGGCCGGCAGCCCCGAGGAGGGGCGGATCACCTGGATCGTGCGCTCGCGCGTCTTCGGCTTTCCCGATTACGTGACGGTCTCGGCATTTCCGGCCGATGGCGGCGCGGCGCTGGCCATCCTCTCGCGCCTGCGCTTCGGCCGCTCCGATCTCGGCGTGAACCGCGCCCGCGTGAAGCGCTGGCTCGAGGGGTTCAACCCGCCGCCGACCTGAACCGGCGCGTTTCCATCATCCTGGTGCAAATACCCCGGGGGTCGCCATTGATGGCGCCATCGGTTCAATCCCAATGGTGACGGGGCAGCGCCCCCGTGTGGCCTCAGTCGATGCGCCGCCGCCCGGCGGAGATCTCGGCATGCAAGAGCACCATGGCCCGCAACAGCCGCGAGGCAGGTGCCTCGCCGCGCTCCAGTGCGGCCTGCAAACGCCGTTCAAGCCCGAACATGGCGTCGAGGGCGCGGTCGAGCAGGTGGAACGGTGCCAGCTGCTTGGTCTGAAGCCCCACTTCAAGGCGCGGATGGCGGGCGTAGAACATGGCGCCGTTGCCGCCGCGCTGGAGCTCGCGCCGCACGCGGGCGGCAAAGCTCGTGGCCGCGCCTTGCGGCTTGAAATGCCAGATCGGCGCGCGCCGCTCGAAGCGGCGGCTGAGCCGGCCGGCCTGCCGCAGCCGGGCGTACAGTTCGGGGTCTTCCCAGCCGTAGTGGCGGAAGGCCTCGTCAAAGCCGCCCACCGCCTCGACCCGCGCCCGCGCGATCGAGGCGTTGCCGCCAGGAAACGGGTTGAGATGCAGCGCCCAGGGCGCCGGACGGGGCGGCGCGGTCATGTCGGGCGGTTCGGTGACATCGATGATCGGCCCCGTCACCACCCGGTCATCGCGCCCCTCGTGGTGCCGCAGATGGCGGCGCAGGAAATCGGGAGCGACAAGCGAGTCGTCGTCGACGAAGACAAGGATGCGCCCACGCGCCATGGCAATGGCGCGGTTGCGCGCCGCGCCGGGGCCGCGGTTCTCCTCGAGGGCGGCAAAGCGCAGCCCGGGCGCGGCCAGCCGATCGATCACCGTCTGCGCCGCCGGGTCGGGGCCGTCGGAGACCACGATCACCTCGAAGGCATCGCGCGGGTAGTCCTGGCCCAGAAACAGCGGCACCGACAGCGACAGCACCTCGGCGCGCCCGTGGGTGGGAACGATGAAACTGGCCTCGAGCCCGCGCCCCATCACCCCGTCACCGGCTCATCGCGCGGTGAAGAAGCCGCGTACGGCATCGATCACCTGGGAGATTTCCGCGTCCGTCAGGTAGGGATGCGAGGGCAGGCACAGAAGCGTCTCGCCCCATTCCTCGGTGGCGGGAAGCCCGCCCGGAGCGCGGGGCGCCTCGGCAAAGGCGGGGTGCAGGTGCGTCGGGCGGCGGTAGTAGGCCACCGACGGCACCCCGGCCTCGGCCAGATGGCTCATCAGCGCGTCGCGCCGCGGGGTGCGGATCACGTAATAGGCCCAGCAGGGATCGACACCCTCGGGCACGGCAGGGGTCTGCACGAGCCCGTCAAGGGCCTCGCCATAGGCGTGGGCGATGCGCCGGCGCGCGGCGAGTTCCTCGTCGAAGATGCCGAGCTTCTCGAGCAGGATCGCCGCCTGCAGGGTGTCGAGGCGCGAGTTGGTGCCGACAAGCGCATGCGCGCCGTCCTCGACGCCGTGATTGGCGATGGCGCGGATGCGCGCGGCGAGCGCGCCATCGGCGGTCATGACCGCCCCGGCATCGCCGAATGCGCCGAGCGACTTGGAGGGGTAGAAGCTCGTTGCCGCGGCGGTGCCGTAGCTTCCCGACCGGCCCCAGGGGGTTTCGGTGCCGAAGCTCTGGGCGGCGTCATAGCACAGGAACAGATCCTCGGCCGCGCAGAGCTGCGACAGGCGGGCATGGTCGGCCGGTATCGAGAAGAGATCCACCGCCAGCACCGCCCGAGGCGTGAGGCGGCGCCCGTCGCGCACCTTGGCAACCGTCGCGGCGAGGCTGTCGGGGTCCATCGTGCCGCTTTCGCGCCCGACATCGACGAACACCGGCGTGGCGCCGGCAAGCGCAACCGCCTCGGCGGTGGCGACGAAGGTCAGGGACGGGACGAACACCGCATCGCCGGCGCCGATGCCGAGCGCGCGCAGCATGATCTGAAGCGCATCGGTGCCGTTGGCGCAGGCCACCGCATGGGCGACGCCCGCGTACTCCGAGAGTGCCGCCTCGAGCGCACGCACCTCGGGGCCGTTGATGAAGGCGGTGTGCTCGAGCACCCTCTCGATGGCCTTGCCGAGCCCCGGCTCGAGCCGCGCGCGCTGCCGCGCGATGTCCAGCATCCTGATGGTCACGGATTCGCCCCGCTGTGTCCTTCTGGCGGCTCTCTACCGCCTTCGCCGGGCCGGCGCCAGTGGCCCGGCGTGCGCGGCCGGTCTTGTCCCCGCGGCGCGCCGCCGCGCCTGCGCAGGGTGCCCACGCGGCCCTGCGGCGCGGCCTATCGCGCCGCCGCGAACACCTGCACGAGCCGCGCCGGCGCCATCCGCGCAAGGCGCAGCGCCGGCCACAGCGCGGCCAGCGCGGCGGCGAGCAGCGCGAGCGCCACGAGGCGCAGCCAGTCGAGCGGGAACAGCTGCATCGGCAATCGCCAGCCGAAAGCCTCCACATTGACGATGGCAAGCAGGACCCACGCCAGTGCAAGCCCCAGCGGCAGCGCCAGCGCCGCGGTGAGTGCCGCGAGCGCAAGCGCGCGCAGAAGTTCGAGCCGCGCCAGGCGCCGCCGTTCCACGCCCACGGCCCAGACCGGGGCGAGCTGCACGAGCCGCTGGCCCGAGAGTGCGGCGAGGCTGGTCACGATGGCCACCCCGGCCACACCGAGGGTGAGCACGTTGAGCGCCGCGGTGATCGCGAAGGTCCGCTCGAAGATGGACAGCGACCAGCGCTTGAGCGCGGCCTGATCAACGACATTCTCCGCCGGCAGGCCGAATTCCTCGATCAGGGCGCGGGCGAGCGCGGGCGCGTCCTCGGGTGCGACGCGAACGGCGTGGCTTAGCCGTGGTGCGTCGGGGAAGTGCGCGAGGAAAGGCGCGAGCGCAACCATCACCTGGCCGGTGGGATTGCCGTAATCGGAGTAGATGCCGGCAACTTCCAACCGCCAGCCGGGCAGGATCTCGATGGTGTCGCCCGGCGAAAGCCCCGCGCGCCGGGCGAGCTGTTCGTTGATGAGCGCCGCCTCGCCCGCGGCAAGCCGGTCCCAGACCCCCGGCAGCGCGTCGAGAAGCGGCCAGTTCTCGCGATAGGTGGGATGGTCCTCCACGCCGTAGACGAAGCTCGGTACGCCCGCCACCGTCGCCTCGACACGCCAAAGCGGCAGGACGGCCTCGCTGCGCCCGGCCAGAAAGGCGCGCAGCCGCTCGGCCTCGGCGTCGTCGCGGGCGCGCACGTAGAGTTCGGCGGCGAGGCGCTGGTCGAGCCATCCGGTGAAGGCGCGGCGAAAGCTCTCCACCATGGTGCCGACGCCGATGTTCGCCGCCAGCGCCAGGAGCAGCGCCATCATCGCCAGCGACAGGCCCGGCAATCCCTGCCGCGCGTCGGCCCAGAACCACTGCGACAGCGGGCCGCGCGCGGCGCGGCCGGCAAGGCGAAGGCAGAGGTCCAGAAGCGGCGGCAGGATCAGGGCCGCGCCGAGAAGGAGCGCGGCCATCAGGGCGAAGCCGGCCATCAGGCCGCTGCCGAAGCGGGCGAGCGCCGCTGCCGCGACAAGCAGCGCGAGGCCGCCGGTCGCCTCGAGCGCGCGGCGATGCGCGGAGGCCCGCGCCCAGGCCCGTGGCATGGCCGGGGCAAGCACCGGCAGCCGGGCCAGCTGCCAGAGCGCGCCCGCCCCGGCCAGCCCGGCGCCCGCCAGCGCCGCCGCCATGCCGGCGACCCATGTCTGCGCGCGCAGCGTCAGCGTGCCCGGCACCTCGGCTCCGTAGAGCCCCTTCAGGCTGGCGGCCACATCAGGCAGGAGCGCGCCGGCAATCAGCAGCCCGGCCACCATTCCCGCGGCGCCCGCGACCAGCGCCATCAGCGCAAGTTCCAGTGCGATGAGCAACATCAGATGCCACAGCGGCAGCCCCAGCGCCCTGAGCGTGCGGAACATGCCCCGCCGCGCCTCGAACGCGAGGCCAACCGCGCCATGGGCGATGAACAGGCCGACGGCAAAGGCCAGGAGCCCGAAGGCCGACAGGTTGAGGTGAAAGCTTGCGGTCAGCCGGGCGAGGTCGGCCCGGGGCGCGGCGGGCTGCAGGACTAGGCCGGGCGCGATCGTCTCGAGGGGCGGCGGCGCGAGAGCGCGGGGCGCGTCGGTGACGATCAGCCGGTCGAGCAGGCCCTCCGCTCCACCGAGACGCTGGACGAATCCCACATCGGCGACTGCCGTGCCGGGGGCGAGATCGTCCGCGGCGCGCACCTCCGCCCCGGTGGCCTCGGCCAGCGCCGCCGCCACGTCCGGCGCCGCGAAGACGAGATGCGGGGGCAGCAGGAAGCGGCGCAGCGTTTCGGCGCTGTCCGTGCCGGAAAATGCCCGGGGGATCAGGTCGGACGGGGTGGTGATCGGATCGATGCCGATGAGGCGCACGGTCGCGCCGCCTGCCGTCAGGTGCGCTTCGACGACCGGGCTCACGGGCCAGCCGGCGCGGCGCAGCGCCACGTACTGCGCCTCGTCGAGCCGCTCGCCGGCGCGCGGGACGATGCGCGCGCGGGCGCCGGCATCGACGCGCCCCGCGGCCTGTGCGTAGGCCGCGCGCGCCTCGGCATTGATCGCCTGCACGCCCGACCACAGGGCGGTGGCAAGCATCAGCCCGGCGAGCAGCATCACCAGCTGGCCGGGGTGACGCCACCAGTGGGAAAGCAGCGCCTGCAGCCCGGCGCGCGTCATGCGAAAATCCTGCCCCGGCTCAGCTGCAGTTGCCTGTCGAGCCTTGCGGCGAGGCGCACGGAATGGGTGACCATCAGAAGCGCCGCGCCCGCCTCGGCGACAAGCTCCAGCATCAGGGCCAGAACCTCGTCGGCGGTGGCCTCGTCGAGGTTGCCCGTGGGCTCGTCGGCGAGGATCAGCGCGGGCCGTGCGGCGAGCGCGCGCCCGATCGCCACGCGCTGCTGCTGCCCGCCCGAAAGCTCCTCGGGATACTTGTGCAGATGGCCCGCGAGGCCGAGCCGCCCGGCAAGCCGGGTCACATGGTCGGGGTCGTGGCGGCCGGCAAGCCGGGCCTGAAAGGCGATGTTGGCGCCGGCATCGAGCGAGGGGATGAGGTTGAACTGCTGGAAGACGATGCCGATCGTCTCGCGCCTCAGGCGTGCCCGCCCCGCCTCGGACAAGCGGTTGAGCGGAGTGCCCTCGATCTCGACTTCGCCCGCGTCAGGCAGCTCGAGCCCGGCGAGGATGTGCACAAGCGTGCTCTTGCCCGAGCCCGACTCGCCCGTCAGCGCAAGGCTCTCGCCGTGGCGCAGGCTCAGATCGACGCCGCGAAGCACCTCAAGGCGCGCGCCTGCCGAGGTGAACGCGCGCCGGATGTTGCGGGCGGATAGGAGCGCGGGCTTGTTCTCCATGCCGCTGACACCTAGCGTGACCGCGCGGCATTTGCAGCCCCGAAGACGCAAGGCGAGGGATGGAGGCGAGGCATGGCGGAAGCGGCGATGCGCGCGCGGGCGCTCGAGATCTTTCGTGCCGGTGTGGCGGCGGCCGATCCCGCGCGCGCGGTGCGGCGCGCGCTTGATGCGCGCCCGCTGCCCGCGCCCGGCGCGCGCGGGCGGCGCGTTGTGATCGCCGCGGGCAAGGCGGCGCGCGCGATGATGGCCGCCGCGCTCGAGGTCACGGGGCCCTCTGCGGGCGCGCTGGTCGTCACCAACCACGAGAACGCCCGGCCGCTTGCCGGGGCGGAGGTTCTGGGCGCCGGACACCCGGTGCCCGACGCGGCCGGGGCGCGCGCGGCCGAGCGTGTCTTGGCGGCGGTCTCGGGGCTCGGCGCGGACGATCGCGTGCTGGTGCTGCTCTCGGGCGGGGCCTCGGCGCTGCTGCCCGCGCCGGTGGAAGGCGTGAGCCTCGCCGACAAGGCCGAGGTCAATCGCCTGCTCCTCGCCTCGGGGGCCGACATCACCGAGATGAACCTCGTGCGCCAGGCGCTTTCGCGCATCAAGGGCGGGGGGCTCGTGCGCGCGGCCCATCCCGCGCCGGTCACTGCGCTCATTCTGTCGGACGTGATCGGCGATGATCTGCGCGTGGTGGCCTCGGGACCGACCTGCCCGCCCATCGGCACGCGCGCCGATGCGGTGGCGGCGCTCAGGGCACGCGGGCTCTGGGAACGTGTGCCGCAAAGCGTGCGCCGGGCGCTGACCGAGCTTCCCGACCCGCCGCCGCCGCCGCCGCCTGCCGACAACCGCCTTGTGGGCTCGAACGCCATGAGCCTCGCGGCGATGGGGCAGGCGGCGGGCGTGGCGCCCGAGCCCGCGCCGCTCGTCGGCGACGTTGCCGAGGCCGCGGCGCGGGTTGTGGCAAGCCTCGACGGCCCCGGCATCCGGCTCTTCGGCGGCGAGACAACCGTGGTCGTCCGCGGCGAGGGGCTGGGCGGGCGCAACCAGGAACTCGCGCTCAGGGTGGCGCTCCTGGCCGAGGCCGCGGGCTGGGCCGGCCCTTGGGTGTTCCTCTCCGGCGGCACCGACGGGCGCGACGGGCCGACCGACGCCGCGGGCGGGCTTGTCGATGACGGCACGCTCGCGCGCATCCGCGCCGCTGGCCGCGATCCGGCCGCCGATCTCGCCCGCAATGACAGCTACCCCGCGCTGAAGGCGGCGGGCGATCTGCTGGTCACCGGCCCCACCGGTACCAATGTGGCCGATCTGCAGGTGCTGATCCGGGGCTGAAGGCGCAGGCGTCGCGCCCTGTCGGGATTGACGGGCGGCAGGCGCGGCTGTAGGAATTGAACAAGCGTTCAGATAATCGGAGCCACCCCATGTTCACCTCCTCGATGCGTTTCGATCTCGGCGAGGATGTCAACGCGCTGCGCGAGATGGTTCACCGCTGGGCGCAGGAGCGGCTCAAGCCGATGGCCGCGAAGATCGACCGCGAGAACCGCTTTCCGAACGAGCTCTGGCCCGAGATGGGTGCGCTCGGCCTTCTCGGCATCACCGTGGAGGAGGAATACGGCGGCGCCGGCATGGGCTATCTTGCCCATGTGGTGGCGGTGGAGGAGATCGCGCGCGCCTCGGCCAGCGTTTCGCTGAGCTACGGCGCGCACTCGAACCTCTGCGTCAACCAGATCCGGCTGAACGGCACCGAGGAGCAGAAGCGCCGCTATCTGCCCAAGCTCATCTCGGGTGAGCATGTCGGCGCGCTGGCGATGTCGGAGGCGGGCGCGGGCTCGGATGTGGTGTCGATGAAGCTCAGGGCGGAGAAGAAGAACGACCGCTTCGTGCTCAACGGCTCCAAATACTGGATCACCAACGGTCCCGACGCCGACACGCTCGTCGTCTATGCGAAGACCGACCCCGAGGCGGGTGCGAAGGGCATCACCGCCTTCATCGTCGAGAAGACCATGAAGGGCTTCTCCACCAGCCCCCATTTCGACAAGCTCGGCATGCGCGGCTCCAACACCGCCGAGCTCATCTTCGAGGATGTCGAGGTGCCCTTCGAGAATGTGCTGGGCGAGGAGAACCGGGGCGTTGCGGTGCTGATGAGCGGGCTTGATTACGAGCGCGTGGTGCTCTCCGGCATCGGGCTTGGGATCATGGCCGCGATCCTCGATCACATCATGCCCTATGTGGCCGAGCGCCGCCAGTTCGGCCAGCCGATCGGGAACTTCCAGCTCATGCAGGGCAAGATCGCCGACATCTACACGCTGATGAACGCCGCCCGCGCCTATGTCTACGAGGTTGCCCGGGCCTGCGATCGCGGCGAGGTGACGCGGCAGGATGCCGCGGCCTGCGTGCTCTTCGCCTCGGAAAAGGCGATGGAATGCGCGGTGCAGGGCGTGCAGGCGATGGGCGGGGCGGGCTATCTCAACGACGCGCCGGTCAGCCGCATCATGCGTGACGCGAAATTGATGGAAATCGGGGCCGGGACTTCGGAGATTCGGCGTATGTTGATCGGGCGCGAGTTGATGAGGCTGATGACGTGACCCGATACTTCATTTCTGCCGCCGCGGCGCTGGTGCTGGCCACGGGCGCCGCGGCCGAAGAGCGAGACGGTTTCGAGTTGCCCTCGGTGACGGCCGATCCGGGCGTGCTGCACCGCTGCCTGCAGTCGGGCAAGGCGGTGAGTGTCTGCCTTGACGCCATGACGCTCGACTGCATGGCCGAGAACGACATCGGCAACGACAACCTCGAGGAGCGGCTGTGCGTCATCGAGGAGCTCAACGCCTGGCGGCGGCTTCTGGCGCGTGCCGAGCGTGCGGTGGCCGATCTCGCCGTGGCCAACACTGCCGCGCCGCATCCCGACCTGCCGGCCTCGGGCGCGCTTGCCGAGGATGCCCGCCGACTCTGGGCCGGCTGGTCACTGGCGCAATGCGCGCTCGAGCGGCGCGCGGCGCAGGGCGAGGCCAGGCGCGCGATCGTCGAGGACCGCTGCCTGCGCGACCTCACCGCCGCTCAGTTCGAGCGCATGAGCCGCATCGGCGAGCGGCTGGCGGCGCGCTAGTGCAAGAGTTGGCGAGGAGCATGGCAATGAACGACTTTTCCGGTCTCAAGGCGCTTTATGTGAACACCAGCCTCAAGCGTGAGGCGAATGAGAGCCATACCCGTCTTCTGATGGAGGCCAGCGCAAGGATCATGCGCTCGCAAGGGGTTGCGGTGGAGCATGTGCACCTGCTCGAGCATGTGGTGCCGCCCGGCGTCTACCCGGACATGACCGAGCACGGCTGGGAGCGCGACGACTGGCCAAAGCTGTGGAAGAAGGTGCTTGAGGCCGACATCCTCGTCATCGGCACCCCGATCTGGCTCGGCGAGGAAAGCTCGGTCTGCCGGGTTCTGATCGAGCGGCTCTACGGGATGTCGGGAGAGCTCAATGAACGCGGCCAGTCGATCTTCTACGGCAAGACCGGCGGCTGCGTGGTTACCGGCAACGAGGACGGCATCAAGCACGTCGCCATGACGGTGCTCTATGCGCTGTCGCACCTGGGCTACACCATTCCACCGCAAGCCGATTGCGGCTGGATCGGCGAGGCGGGGCCGGGGCCGTCCTACGGCGACGAGATCGAGGGCGGCCGGCGCGCCGGTTTCGACAACGACTTCACGCAGCGCAACACGACGATCATGACCTGGAACCTGATGCACATCGCGCGCATGCTTCGCGGCGGCATCCCCGCCGAAGGCAATGACCGGCGGGCGTGGCAGGCCGGCGCGCGCTTCGGTTTCGAGAACCCGGAATACCGGTCCTGAGACGGCCGGCGCTCGGGGCGGAAACGGTAACGGCTCCACCGCGTCAAGAAGGGAAACAACGCATGGGCGAGAGCGACGACGGGCGCGGGGAAAAGGCAGCGCGGCAGACCAAGGGGCCATGGTCGCGGCCCGAGCCGGCCGATCTGCCGGCGGCCATCGCGCAGGCGGTGGAGCGGCAGCGGGAATTCGAGGCCGCGCGCGCCACGCGGCTCGGGCAGGGGGCGGAGCGGCTCACCCGCCCCTTCGGGGCGGCGCTCGCCCGGCTCATCCCGCCCGATCTCGCCCGCAAGGCGCTTGAACAGGCCGATGCGGCGGCCGCGCTGACGCTCCCGCGCGAGCTCACCGGACACGACGTGGACGACATCGAGGCCTGCGAGGCGGTGGCGCTGCGCGTGCAGGCCTGGGCGCAGGGGACCAATGCCGCGACCGGCGGGGCGGCGGGCTGGTTCGGCGCCGCAGGGCTTGCGGTGGATGTGCCCGCGACCATCACCCTTGCCGCGCGCACGGTGCGGGCCACGGCGGCGGCCTACGGCTTTGCCGGCGACGACGAGGGCGAGCGGGCCTTCCGGCTGATGGTGCTCGAGGTCGCCACCACCATGGCCCAGGACGAGCGGCAGGCGCGCATCGAGGAGCTCAACGCCATGGCGCGCACGCTGGCCTCGGCGGAGGCGCGCATGGCCACCGAGTGGCTGATCGAGAAGGTGGTGGAGCGGGTGGCGCGCCAGCTCGGCCTTTCCTTCGCCGCGCGCAAGATGGGCCAAGTGGTGCCGATCGTGGGCGGGGTCGTGGCCGCCGCGGTCAACGCCAGCTTTCAGGCCGATGTGGCGCGGGCGGCGCGCTACGCGTACCGCCAGCGCTGGCTGATCGCCCGCAAGGTGCTGCCGGCCGCCGCGAGCGGGGCGGACGCATGAAGCTGCAGAGCCGTTTCCGCCCCGGAACCGAGGAGGCGCGGGCCAATCGCGCCGCCCATGAGGCCGCGCTTGCCGAAGTGGCCGCGGCGGCGTCGCTGGCGGCGGCCGGCGGCGGCGAGAAGGCGCGCGCGCGCCATCTTGCCCGCGGCAAGCTTTTGCCGCGCGACCGGGTGGCGGGGCTTCTCGACCCCGGGGCGCCGTTTCTGGAGATCGGCGCCACCGCCGCCCATGGCATGTATGACGGCGCCGCCCCCGGCGCGGGGCTGATTGCCGGGGTGGGGCGGGTGCATGGCCGGCAGGTGATGGTGGTGTGCAACGACGCCACGGTGAAGGGTGGCACCTACTACCCGATGACGGTCAAGAAGCATCTCCGCGCCCAGGAGATCGCCGCCGAGAACCGGCTGCCCTGCATCTACCTCGTCGACTCCGGTGGGGCGAACCTGCCCAATCAGGACGAGGTCTTTCCCGACCGCGACCATTTCGGGCGCATCTTCTACAACCAGGCGCGCATGTCGGCCGCGGGCATTCCGCAGATCGCGGTGGTGATGGGCTCCTGCACCGCGGGCGGCGCCTATGTGCCGGCGATGTCGGACGTCACGATCATCGTGCGTGAACAGGGCACGATCTTTCTGGCCGGCCCCCCCTTGGTGAAGGCGGCGACGGGCGAGGTGGTCTCGGCCGAGGAGCTTGGCGGGGGCGATGTGCACACGCGCCTCTCGGGCGTGGCCGACTACCTGGCCGAGGACGACGCGCACGCGCTGGCGCTTGCGCGCCGGGCGGTCGCCTCGCTCGGGGAGGGCGGGCTTGCCCGCCTGCCGGGCGGCGAGGCGCCGGCCTATGACCCCGAGGAGATCCTCGACATCGTGCCGGCCTCGCTGTCGGTGCCCTATGACATCCGCGAGGTGATCGCGCGGATCGTCGACGGCTCGCGCTTTGACGAGTTCAAGGTCCGTTTCGGCGAGACGCTGGTGACGGGCTTTGCCGAGATCGAGGGCCAGCTCGTCGGGCTCATCGCCAACAACGGGGTTCTGTTCTCGGAATCGGCGCAGAAGGGGGCGCATTTCGTCGAGCTCTGCTCGCAGCGGAAGATCCCGCTCGTCTTTCTTCAGAACATCACCGGTTTCATGGTCGGGAAGAAATACGAGAACGAAGGCATCGCCCGGCACGGCGCGAAGATGGTCACGGCGGTGGCCTGCACCGAGGTGCCGAAGATCACCATGATCGTGGGGGGCAGTTTCGGGGCGGGCAACTACGGCATGGCGGGCCGGGCCTATTCGCCCCGCTTCCTCTGGACATGGCCCAACAGCCGCATCTCGGTGATGGGGGGAGCGCAGGCCGCGGGCGTGCTCGCCACGGTCAGGCGCGAGGCGATCGAGCGGGCGGGCGGCACATGGACGGCCGAGGAGGAGGAGGAATTCAAGCGCCCGACGCTGGAGATGTTCGAGCGCCAGTCGCACCCTCTCTATGCCTCGGCGCGGCTCTGGGATGACGGGATCATCGACCCGCGCCGCGCGCGCGAGGTGCTGGCGCTCTCGCTCGAGGCCGCGCTCTGCGCCCCGATCGGGGAGACACGGTTTGGCGTGTTCCGGATGTGATCGCTTTGGCGCGGCGCTGGCCGGACCGGCGCCTGCGGCGCCGGTTGATGGGTATTTGAACCAGGGTGATGGGGGCAGGGCGGTGCCAGGGGTTCCGAGGCGGGGGCGCGATGTTTGAGAAGATCCTGATTGCCAATCGCGGCGAGATCGCCTGCCGGGTGATCCGCACGGCGCGGGCCATGGGCATCGGCACCGTGGCGGTGCACTCCGAGGCTGACGCGGGCGCGCTGCATGTGGAACTGGCCGACGAGGCGGTGGAGATCGGGCCCGCGCCGCCGGCGGAGAGCTACCTGCGTGGCGAGCGCATCATCGAGGCGGCGCTGGCGACGGGAGCGCAGGCCATTCACCCCGGCTACGGGTTTCTCAGCGAGAACGCCGATTTCGTCGAGGCGGTGGAGGCGGCGGGGCTCGTCTTCATCGGCCCCTCGGCCGAGGCGATCCGGGCGATGGGGCTGAAGGATGCCGCCAAGGCGACCATGGCCGCGGCCGGCGTGCCGGTCGTCCCCGGCTATCACGGGGCGGACCAGTCGCCCGAGCGGCTTCTGGCCGAGGCCGAGGCGATCGGCTGGCCGGTGCTCATCAAGGCGGTGGCAGGCGGCGGCGGCAAGGGGATGCGGCTGGTGCGGGGGCCGGGCGAGTTTGCCGCCGCCCTTGCCTCGGCGAAGGCGGAGGCGCGCGGCGCTTTCGGCAATGACGCGGTCCTGATCGAGAAGTTCATCGCCTGCCCGCGGCATGTGGAGGTGCAGATCTTCGGCGACGGGCGGCGGGCGGTGCATCTCTACGAGCGGGACTGTTCGCTGCAGCGGCGCCATCAGAAGGTGATCGAGGAGGCGCCGGCGCCCGGCATGAACGAGGAGACGCGCGCGGCCATGGGGGCGGCGGCGGTGCGCGCGGCCGAGGCGATCGGCTATGCGGGGGCGGGCACGGTCGAGTTCATCGCCGACGGCGCGCGCGGGCTCAGGCCGGACGGCTTTTGGTTCATGGAGATGAACACCCGGCTGCAGGTGGAGCACCCCGTCACCGAGGCGGTCACGGGCATCGATCTCGTGGAATGGCAGATCCGCGTCGCGGCGGGCGAGCCCCTGCCGCTGGAGCAGCACGAGATCGGGCTTGAGGGCCATGCCTTCGAGGCGCGGCTTTATGCGGAGGATCCGGGCAGGGGCTTTCTGCCGGTGACGGGGCGGCTTGAGCACCTGCGCTTTCCTCAGGGCGCGCGGGTTGACACGGGCGTGCGCGCGGGCGACGCGATCAGCCCCCATTACGACCCGATGATCGCCAAGATCATCACCCATGGGCC
The DNA here is from genome assembly GCF_900102905.1 of Meinhardsimonia xiamenensis. Lineage (GTDB taxonomy): Bacteria > Pseudomonadota > Alphaproteobacteria > Rhodobacterales > Rhodobacteraceae > Meinhardsimonia > Meinhardsimonia xiamenensis. The sequence goes on from NZ_FNFV01000005.1 coordinate 289,055, forward strand.
CACGCGCGAGGTGGCGCTTGCGCGGCTGCGCGCCGCGCTTTCGGAAACCGAGCTTGCGGGAATGCGCACCAATCTGGACTTTCTTGCCCGGCTTGCGGCGCATGAGGACTTCGCCGAGGGGCGGGTCGACACCGGGCTCATCGAGCGCGCGGGCGGGAACCTTCTTGCCGAGCTGCCGCCCACGAGCGAGGCGGTGGCGCTGGCCGCGCTGGCGGCGATGGGGCTTGATGGGCGCGGGCATCCTCAGGAGGGCTTTGCGCTCTGGCAGCCGCTGACGCATGGTGTCGAGCTCATTGCCGAGACGGAGGAGCCGGAGGCCTTCGATGCCAGGGTGACGGTGCATGCGCCGGGGCGGTTTTCCGTCGCCGTGGGGGACGAGCGCCACGAGATCACGCGCGATCCCGTCTGGCGCATCGACGGCGTGCGGCGGCGCGTGCGGCTCTGGCGGCAGGGCGGGCGCATCGTCGTCTTCGGCAAGGGCGGGGGCAGCTTCCGGCTCAACGATCCGCTCGAGTGGGCGGCGGGGGCGGAGGTTTCGGCTGATGTCGTCGTTGCGCCGATGCCGGGGCTTCTGCGCGAGCTTGACGTGGCGCCCGGCGAGCGGGTGAGGAAGGGCGAGCGCGTGGCGGTGCTCGAGGCGATGAAGATGGAGCATGGCCTGGCCGCCCCCCGCGACGGTATCGTGGCCGAGATTCTGGCCGAGGCGGGCGCCCAGGTGGAGGCGGGCGCGCCGCTCATCCGGCTCGCAGAGGAGGATAAGGCATGATCCGGCTGCATCACGTGCCCTTTTCGCGGTCCTTCCGCGTCTTGTGGTTTCTCGAGGAGCTGGGGCTTGAGGTGGAGATCGTGCGCTACTCGATCCGCGACGGCTCGATGCGGGCGCCCGAGCTTCTGGCGATCTCGCCGGCAGGCCGCGTGCCGGGCATCGAGATCGATGACCTCAGCATGTTCGAGTCGGGCGCCATTCTCGAGTATCTGGCCGAGACGCACACCGAGGCCGGCTTCGACTGCCCGCCGGGCCACCCCGAGCGGCACCGCTATCTCGAGCTTCTGCATTTTGCCGAGACGATGGGCGCGCTCATCGAGAACCTCAACATGCAGCACCTCTTCCTCTACAACCCCAAGGATGCCTCGCCGGTGGTGATCAAGATCCTCACCGCGCGGCTGCGCGGCACGCTCAAGGCGCTCGAGGGCATGCTGCGGGAGGAGGGGTATCTGCTCGAGAAGGGGTTCACCGCGGCCGATGCGATGATGGGCTTCAACCTCTTCGCCGCGCCCTATTACGTGAAGCTCGACCCGTTTCCGAAGCTTCGGGCCTACCGCGCGCGCCTCGAGGCGCGGCCCGCCTATCAGCGCGCGCGGGAAAAGGACGGTGAACAGGACTTCTACGAGAAGGACTTCTACCCCGTGCCGGAGGGGGCGTGATGGCCGAGCGGGCCGAGATCTTCGAGGTCGGCCCCCGCGACGGGCTGCAGAACGAGCCGCGCCCGATCCCCACGGCCGAGAAGATCGCGCTGATCGACACGCTGAGCGAGGCCGGGTTCCGCCGCATCGAGGTGGCGAGCTTCGTGAGCCCCCGATGGGTGCCGCAGATGGCCGACGGGGCGGAGGTGCTCGCCGGCATCCGCCGCGTGGCTGGCGTGCGCTACGCGGCGCTGACGCCGAACCTCAAGGGCTTTCAGCGCGCCCTTGCCGCGCGCGCTGACGAGGTGGCGATCTTCGGCTCGGCCTCGGAGGGGTTCTCGCGCGCCAACATCAACTGCTCGATCGAGGAGAGCCTGACGCGTTTCCAGGAGGTCACCGAGGCCGCGCGCGAGGCGAGTGTGCCGGTGCGCGGCTATGTCTCCTGCGTCGTGGAATGCCCCTATGACGGGCCGGTGGCGCCGGCGGATGTGGCGCGGGTGGCGGTGCGGCTCTTCGAGATGGGCTGTTACGAGATCTCGCTCGGCGAGACGCTGGGCCGGGCCAGCCCCGAGGCGGTGGCGGCGATGCTGGAAGCGGTGACCGCCGAGGTGCCGGCCGACCGGCTCGCCGGGCATTTCCACGACACCGCGGGCCGGGCGCTCGAGAACATCGAGGTGGCGCTCGGCTTTGGCCTCCGGGTCTTCGATGCCGCGGTGGGCGGGCTTGGCGGCTGCCCCTACGCGCCGGGCGCGGCCGGCAATGTCGACACGATCAGGGTGGCGCGGCGGCTGGCCGGGCTCGGCTTCGAGACCGGGCTCGACATGGAAGTGCTGGAGCGCGCGGGCGCTATGGCGCACAGGATGCGGGGGGCGCATGGCTGAGACGATCACCATGGAAACCGATGCGCGCGGGGTGGCGACGCTCACGCTCAACCGGCCCGAGAAGCACAACGCCCTGAACGCGGCGATGATCGCCGAGCTGACCGAAGCAGCCCATGCGCTCGGCGCTGACCGGGACGTGCGCGTTGTGGTGCTCACGGGGGCGGGGGCGAGCTTCTGCGCGGGCGGTGATCTTGGCTGGATGCGCGAACAGATGGCTGCCAATGCCACCCGCAGGGCGGAGGAGGCGCGGGCGCTCGCGCGCATGCTTGGGGCGCTCGATGCGCTCCCGAAGCCGCTCATCGGCCGGGTGCAGGGGCAGGCCTTTGGCGGCGGCGTGGGGCTGGCCTGCGTGTGCGATGTCACCGTGGGCGTCGAAGGGGCGCGCTTCGGGCTCACCGAGACGCGGCTGGGGCTGATCCCGGCCACGATCGGGCCTTACGTGATCGCGCGGATGGGCGCGGCGAGGGCGCGGCGGGTGTTCTTCTCGGCCCGCCTCTTCGGGGCGCAGGAGGCGGCGGAGCTCGGCATCCTGTCGCGGGTGGTGCCTGCCGATGAGCTCGACGCGGCGGTGGAGGCGGAGGTCGCGCCCTATCTCTCCTGCGCCCCCGGCGCGGTGGCCGAAGCCAAGGCGCTGGCGCGCGCGCTCGGCCCCCGCATCGACGAGGAGGTGATCGAGATGAGCGTGGCCGCGCTTATCCGCCGCTGGGAGAGCGCCGAGGCGGCCGAAGGCATCGCCGCCTTCTTCGAGAAGCGCAAGCCCGGCTGGGCGCAGGGTTGACCGGGGGGCGGGGGCCGCTAGGCTGAGCCCACCCCCTGCATCCCGAGGCGCCCGACATGAGCGGCAAATTGCGCGACCCCGACCTGCCCCCCGGCGCGGTGGTAAGGATCGACGCGGAAACGGGCGAGGGCATCCGCAACGACGGCAAGCGGCTGAAGCCGGCGGCCAAGAACCCCTGGTATGTTCTGGCGACTATCGCGGGGGAGCAGCCATCTGGCCGGGACCAGTCGTTCGGCCGGCTGCTCGGGCTGTTTACCGCCTACGAAAACGATCTCCACACTAGAAACCGGCGCTTCTGGAATGGTTGGGCCTGCTCGAGGATGTCCCAGGAAGAGCGAGCGGAATTGGCCGAACGGATGGGACTTCCGGTCGAGGAACTAGCCCCTTGGAGCAAGGAAGAGCGCGCGAAAGTCGAGGCGGAATTCGCTGACCGGCTTGGGCCGGGCATCCCGATTCCCGAGCCAGCCACGGAGCGGATTGACTTTCTGGATACGTGTTTTCGCCTCCCTTTCGCCTTTCAGAAATGCGTCATTCCCGGGCCGTCCCGGTTTGCCGGCGCCCACTTCAGTGCTGCGTCGATCTTCGACGCGGCCGTCTTCCTCCGATGCTCTGGATTCGAGTCCGCGACCTTCCACGGCGTTGCCAAGTTCGACTGCGCGGCATTCACAAACGGTGTTTCGTTTGATAAGGCGACGTTTTCCGGCGATGCGAGTTTCTCGGGAGCAGCTTTTTTCCTGAATTGCGGGTTCGATGCGGCGGTGTTCAGCGGGCGTGCTGTTTTCTGGGACGCGACCTTCGAGGGACAAGCGCAATTCCGAGGCACAAACTTCGGTGGAGATGCCGAATTCTGGAGCTCGGTCTTCAATGGTGGTGCCTGGTTTGTTGGCGCCGCACTTGACGCGACTGGCCGGTTCTCCGGCGCGATCTTTCGGGGGCCTGCGCTGTTCGATCAGGTGACCTTCCGCGGCGATGCCGAATTTTCGGATGGCGCCTTCGAAGGGCCCACAAAATTCACCGGGGCGCGGTTCTCGGGTGCCGTCCCCACCTTCTACAACCGCCGCTTCCACCAGGACACCGACATCACCACCGACAAGGCATTCTGGCCACCCGTCACGGAAGAGAACGCGCGCGACTCCAAGCGCGCCTATACCCGCCTGCGCCAGATCATGGCCGAGCTGCACAAGCCCGATGCCGAGGCGTTCTTCGGCCGGCAGGAGCTGCGCTGCGACGAGGTGCTGGACAAGGGCCTGTCGAAATGGGTCAGCCGCGCCTATGGGATGCTCAGCGACTACGGGTTCAGCTTCACCCGTCCCGCGCTGGCGCTTGCCGGGATGATCGGGTTTCTCTGGCCCCTCTATGGCTCATGGCTCAAGCATGGCGCGGGGCAGGAGGGAGCGATCCTATCGGGCCTCGGCCTCTCCTTCGCCAACACCTTCCCCTATCTCGGCTTCCAGCGGCTCTATTTCGATGTGGACGTGATCCGCGCCTTCCCCTGGTGGCTGAAGCTTCTGGGCGGCTTCCAGACCGTGGCGGGCGGCGTCCTGCTGTTTCTTCTGCTTCTGGGCCTCAGAAACCGCTTCCGCCTGCGCTGAGCCGGCGTGGCGGTCGGGCATTCGTCCGATGCCGTTCAGGCCGGCGCCTCCCTGATGTCGCCCGGATCGCGCAGCGGCCCGCGTGGAAGGATGATGCGCGTGCCGCGCACCGTCGTCTCCGCCGGGTCGATCACCCGCCCCTCGGCGCCGATCCGCCCGTCGGGGTGCATGACCACTTCTCCGTAGTCTGGGTCGTCGATGACGATCGTGCCGTCGGCCTCCCCGCGCGGGGCCAGCGCGGCGAAGCGGGTGGCGAAGGCCGCGGCCTCGCCATGCAGCGCGCCGCTGCCCAGCCGGACGAGCCACCAGCCCTCGCGCCCGGCGAGGCGCAGCTCCTGCCCGGCGGTCGGGCCGCGGCCGACAAGCGTGAGCCGCCCCGAGGCGCGCAGCATCAGATGCGCCGCGTCCGCCGTGGCCCAGGCGGTGCGCTCCTCGAGGCGGGTGGCGTCGAAATGCGGGATGGGGAACCACGCATGGGTGAAGTCGGGCTGCGGTTCGACCCCCTGGAAGCGCACCAGCGCCAGGTCGCGGTACTGCTGCACGCGCGGAATGCTGGCCGACCCGCCCCAGTAGGAGGGGCGGCCGAAGCCGCAATGCACCACCTCGCCGGGGTGGTTGATCCAGATCTGCGCGGCCGGATCGCGGCCGAGCCGGGCGTGGATCAGCGTCTCCTGATAGCCCCAGTCGCCCCATCGATAGGCCATGGCCGAGCCCATCGCGTGATCGGCGCTCTTGTGGTGATAGAGCCGCGCGAAGCGTCCCTCGCCTTGCGCAAAGCGCCACTCCTGCGCGGTCTCGCCCGTCCACACGGCGCGCGCGCGCAGGTCGGGCAGGGCAAGGCCGTGGTCGCGCAGGCACAGCGCAAGCTGCGGCGTGGCATGGAAGCGCGCGCCGAAGCTGCCGGTGCCCCACAGAAGCCGCCCGATCGCGGACAGCTCCAGAGTGGCCGTGCCGCGCAGCGTGTGCTCGTAGCTGCGGCCCTGGGCGGCGGTGAGCACGCCACGATGGGCGGAGTTGGCGACAAGCTCGATGAGGCGGGCGATGCCGCTGCGGGCACGCGCCCGCAGCCCCGCATCGGGGGAGAGCGCGAAGATCGCCGTCAGGCCCTTCAGGTCGATCGGGAAATAGGGCGCCGAGTTGAACTCGGCCATTTCCCATGCCTCGAAATGGTCGAACCACTTGCGCAGCCGTTCGGCGCCGATGCGTGCCTGTTCGCGCCCGGTGCGGCCCGAGCGGCGGAAGGTGGCGTCGGGCAGGAGCGTGCCGGCGAGATGGGCGGCGGTGTGGAACAGCAGCGCGTGGTTCTCGGAGAAGTACCACTGCACGTCGTTGCCGGGCTCGTCCATCCAGTAGCGGTAGCCGAGGATCGTCCGGTCGATGCGGGCGACGAGGTCGTCACCGAGCCGTTCCGGCCAGCGCATCCGTGACCACAGCAGCGGCACCAGCGCGAAATCGGCGCAGTCCCAGCAGGCGTCGATCTGCTCGAGCGCCGCTTCGATCATGGCGCGCGTGCGCGGGCCTCCGTCGCCCAGCGCAAGGCGCGCGAGCGCGGTGACGGTGTCGGCCTCGCCGCCCTCGGCCACCGCCTCGAGCGCCTCGGTAAGGCGTTCTTGCCGATCGGCGGGGGCGGGCCCCTGCCGGCGGGCGTGGGCGATCTCGGTTCCGAAGACGCGGCGGGCGGCGAAGCCGGGCACGCTCAAAGTCAGTTCCACATGGCGGAAGTCGGCGGGAAGCGCGTCGGCGTGACCGAGTTCCAGCCGGGTGGAGCCGGGGTGCAGGCGGCGCTGGATCGGGGGCAGGGCATCGTGCGACATGAAGTCGCCGGCGATCCGCGCATGCGCCTCCGCCTCGATGCCGAACGGCGCCGGCAGATGCAGCGCCACGGTCTCTCCGTCGTGGGTGGCGCGGGTGAAATGCAGCGTCTCGAGCGCGGTCTCGATGGCCGCCGCCTGCTCCGGCGTGCAATCGATGGCGATTGCCTGACGGGCAGCGGGGCCGGCGAGATAATCGAGCTGGACGAGAAAGCGCGTGTCGCGCTCGGCGAGATCGTCGAAGAAGATCTCGATGCGGTTCTCGCCCGCCGCAAGCGCGACATCCGTTTCGGTCGCGGTCTCGAGATTGCGCAGGTAGGGCGCCATCCAGACGACCTCTTTGCCGTTCACCCGCAGGATCGCCCCGCCGCAGGTGGTCAGGCGCAGCCGCGCCGGGCCGGGCTCTTCGGCGCAGATCAGCACCTCGGCGCGCGCGGCAATGCGGGTGGGGCGGAACCAGAAGCCCGAAAGATCGAGGCGCGGCGCGCCAAAGCCGAGCCAGACCCTGTCGGCCGGGCCGGTGTCGCGCTCCTCGGGGCGCCGGTCGCGGAAGCGGGCGGCGAACTCGGTTCGGCAGGGGTATTCGTGGGGGATGAAGTTCTTCTCCCTCGTCAGAAAGAAGAACGGGTCCATCTCGCCCTGCATCGGGCTGTCCTCGATATCGAAGGGCTCGCCCGCCACCGCCGAGTGCCGCCACAGCGTGACCGGCTCGCCCGCGGCGAGCGCGCGCACATGACGGGTCATTTCAGGCGATCCACCGGCACCGGATCCACGTCCTGGTAGACCTGGTTTTCTCCGGTCATGCCCCAGACGAAGGCATAGGGGCCGGTGCCCGCGCCCATGTGGATCGACCATGCCGGCGAGAGCACCGCATCGCCCGAGCCCACCACCAGATGGCGGGTGTTGTCCGGGCGTCCCATGAGGTGAATCACCCTGTCCTGCGGGGCCATGTCGAAATAGAGATAGGCCTCCATGCGCCGCTCATGCAGGTGCGGGGGCATGGTGTTCCACACGCTGCCCGGCTCAAGGTCGGTGATGCCCATGAGCAGCAAGCAGGAGGGGGCCACCTCGGGGTGGATGTACATGCGCAGCGTGCGCAGGTTGGCGCGCCCCGCCTCGCCGAAGCGCACCGCCTTGGCCTCGGCGCGGGTGATCAGACGGTGGGGATGGCTCACGCCCGCGGGCACCGAGTTGAGATAGAAGAGCGCGGGATTGCCGGGGTCGGCCGAGGCGAGCTCGACCTGCCGGGCGCCGCGGCCGACATAGAGGATGTCGCGCGGGGCGAGCTCATGGCGCTGCCCGTCCACCGTGACGCTGCCCCGCCCGGTGCCGAGATTGGCGATGCCGCCCTCGCGCGCGTCGAACAGATGCGCGGTGCCGACCGGGCCGCCGTCGCCGATGGCGATGGGTTGTTCCGTCGGCACGATGCCGCCCAGCACCATGCGGTCGAGGTGGGTGTAGGTCATGCGCGCCTCGCCGGGGGCGAAGATCCCTTCCACCAGGTATTCGGACCGCAGGTCGGCCGCGGTCATCCGGTCGATCATGGCGGGTGAACCGCCGTAGCGTGTTGTCCAAGTGATCATTCGCTCAGTCCTTCAGTGAGGCAAAGGATTGCCAGCGCCTGGCCATAGCCGGTGGGCTGGATGGGGATGTCGCGGTAGAATTGCAGGTCGTGGCCCATCCGGGTACCGTAGCTGACCCCGCCGACCACCCCGTCGGGGCCGATCTGCGACAGCACATAGGCAAGGCCGCGCCGCCCTGCCGCGGCCGCCGCCGGGCCTGCCCTGCCGGTGCGGGCCGCCTTCATCAGCCCATAGGCGATGCCGGCGGTGGCGGAGGTCTCTTTGTAGCTCCCGGGATCATCGAGAAGCGTGCGCCAGGCGCCATCCTCGCATTGCAGCGGCAGGAGCGCCTCGATCTGTGCGGTGAGCACCCCTTGCAAGAACCGGTTCACCGCCGGATCAAGGCTGCAGAGCTCGGGCAGATCGGCAAGGCCCGCGGTGATCCAGGCATTGCCGCGCGCCCAGCGGGCGCGGGCGAAATTGTCTCGCCGCGGGAAGCTCCAGCCGTGAAACCACAGCCCGCTGACCGGGTCGGCCAGAAAGCGGGCATGCACGAGAAACTGATGCTGGGCCTCGTCGACCAGCGCCCGCTGGCCGCTGGCCTCGCCATAGGCGGCGAGGAAGAGTGCCACCATGAACAGCGTGTCGTCCCAGAGCTCGCCGGTGTTGATCCGGTCCGACACGTCGTGCTGAAAGCCCCCCTCGGGCGTGCGTGGCGCCTCCTCGATGAGCCGCTCCGCCCAATCCTGCAGGAGCGGCTTCCAGCGCGCATCGCGGGTGCGCGCCCACAGCAGGGTGAGCGCCAGCATCGGCGCGGTGGTGTTGACATTCATCGGCGGCAGGCCGCGCGCGCGGTGCGCCTCGTACCACTCCTCAAGCAGCCGCTGCAGGCGCGGCTCGCCGGTCTTCTGCCACAGCCGTGCGATGCCATACAGGCCGACACCCTGCGGCCACTCCCATGAGTGAAAGCTGATGTAGTCGCCGCGGCTTCCGTCGAGGTTGGGCTCGTGGAAGCGCCCTTCGTCGCGCAGCGAGGTCAGGCCGGCAACCAGCCGGTCGAGTGTCGCGCGGAGTTGCTGCTCGTCGATCATGGTCATCCTCCCGCTGCAATCGTTGCAAAGCCTGAAAGACGCTTGCAAGATGTGAAAGATTTTTGCAGCCAAGGCGCTGACAGGAGTGGAGGCCCCGTGCAGAAGAGACGCGTGACGATGGAGGATCTGGCCCGCCAGTGCCGCGTGTCCGTGGCCACCGTCAGCCGGGTGCTCGCCGGGCAGCCAGGGGTGCGGCCGGAGCTGCGCCGGCGGGTGCGCGAGGTGGCCGCGGCGCTTGGCTATGCCCTGCCGGTGGCCATGGCCGGTCGCCTCGCAGTTCTGCTGGCCAGCCGTTCGGCCCTGATCGATGCGACGCGCAGCCAGTTCACCCTGCATGTTCTGAAGGGCATGCGCGAACGGGCCGCGGCGCTCGGCATGACGCTCGAGATACGGCCGATCGACGCGCACTTCGCGGCCAACTTCGGTGCCGGGGAGGCGGCGGCGGGCTATCTGCTGCTCTCGCCCGAGAGCGACGCGCAAATCGATGCGGCTGCAGCCGGGGAGCGGCCGGTGATCCTCGTGAATGCCGACGATCCGCTCATGCGCCTGTCATCGGTGGCGCCGTGCAACCGCAGCGCCGCGGCGCTGGCCACGGAGCGGCTGATCGCGCTCGGTCACCGGCGCATCCTGCTGCTGACCCGGCCGGGCCGGCGCACCATTGCGCAGCGGCGCGAGGGCTGGGCCGAACGCCTCGCGGCGCAGGGGCTCAAGGCCGACCTCGTCGAGGAGGTCGGCGACTGGGATCCCGAGCTTGCCGCCGCCGCGATCCGCGCGCGGCTTGATCGGAACGGCCTTGATTTCACAGCCATCCTTGCCACCGGAGACAGCCTCGCCATCGGCGCGATGCTGGCGCTTTCCGATCGGGGCGTCGCGGTCCCCGGCGAGGTCAGCGTCATGGGGTTCGATGGGCTGCCGCAGGGCGAGCTGCAGTCGCCGCCGCTCAGCACCATCGAGATCCCGATGCGCAGCATCGGCGCGGCCGCGATCGATCTGCTGCGCGACGTGGTGGTGAACCCGCAGGCGCCGCCGCGACGCGTCGAGATCGGCTGCCGGATCCTCGAGCGCGGCTCGACCGGCCCGGCGGCGCCGCGCGGCGCGGCGGGGATCAGTGACGCGGGGGCCAGTGACGCGGGGGCCAGTGAGGCGGGGGCCAGTGAGGCGGGGACCAGTGGCGGTATCCATCCCTGAGGGGCGACCGCGCGCGGGACGCTCTCACCCGGTCGCGGCTGCCTCGGCTTCCGCCCGCAGAGTCGCGGCAACGCCGCGTTCGAGCGCGCGCGCGAGGATGCCGACCACCTCGCCCTGCCAGAGCGGGTGCTCGGTGAGCCTGCGCGGAAAGGCCCGCGAAGCCTCGCAAAGCGCGAGGAAAAGCGCCTTCGGGTCGCCCTCGATCCCTCTGACGGCGGCGCTGATTTGCGCCTCGCGCGGGTCGCGCAGCCCATGGGGCGTACCGTCGTCACGCCGCCCGAGGCAGTAGCGCATCCACCCGGCCACGGCGAAGGCGAAGGGGCGCAGCGGCTGGCGCCGCTCGAGCGCCTCGAGCGCCGGGGCGACGATGCGCTGGGGGAGTTTCTCGCTGCCATCCATGGCGATCTGGTAGAGTTCGTGCCCGATGGCAGGGTTGGCGAAGCGGCGCGCCAGAGCCTCGGCGTACGCGTCCAGCCCGATGCCCGGGAGCGGTGTGAGCGTCGCGGCGGCGGCGGCCATGTGGCGCCGCACCAGCGGCGACAGTGCCCGGTCGCGCATCACGTCGCGCACGTAGCGGTGGCCGGCGAGAAACCCCCAGTAGGCCATCATCGAATGGGTGCCATTGAGCATCCTCAGCTTCATCGCCTCATAGGGCGCGACATCGTCGGTGAAGATCGCGCCGGCCGCTTCCCACGCGGGGCGGCCGGCGGAAAACTCGTCCTCGATGACCCATTGGGAGAACGGCTCGGCCTCCACCGCCGCGAGATCGGTCATCCCCAGAAGCTGCTCGGCCAGCGCGCGCGTCGCCTCGGTGGGAGCGGGGGTGATCCGGTCGACCATGGTCGAGGGGAAGGCCACCGCCTCGTCAATCCAGCGCGCCATGGCCGGATCGATGCGAGCGGCGAAGTCCACAAGGCCCATGCGCAGGAGCGCGCCGTTTTCGGGCAGGTTGTCGCAACACAGCACGGTAAAGGGGGCAAGTCCGCGTTCGCGGCGCAGGCGCAGTCCGGCGAACAGCAGCCCGAGCACACCCGCCGGCCGGTGCGGAGCGGCGAGATCGGCGGCGATGGCGGGGTTCCGCTCATCGACCGTGCCGCGGGCCCTGTCGATGCCATAGGCCTTCTCGGTCACGGTGAGGCTCACGATCCGGGTCTCGGGGGCGGCCAGCGCCTCAAGCGCGTCTTGCGGCGCGCGCGCCGCGGCGATGACGCGGCGCAGGCTGCCGATCACGCGCGCCGCAGCCTCCGCGCCCTCGCGCTCGATCAGCGTGAACAGCCCGTCCTGCGGATTGAGCTCATCGGCGATGCGGGTGCTGCGCAGGCTGATGCCGTCAATACGCCAGTCGCCGCCTTGCGCGGCCAGCGCCGTGTCGGTGTAGACGGCCTGATGGGCGCGGTGAAAGGCGCCCACGCCGACATGAACGATGCCCGCGCCGTGACGGGCGGGATCGAATGCCGGGCGCGCCACCGCCGCCGGCAGTTCGGAAAGGGTTCCGTGAGACAGGCGTCGCGTCATGGATCGGCCTCGCATCGTGGCGGCAACCTCCCGGGCGGCGACGCGCAGCGCATCGCACGCCCCCCGAGTGGTGCCCTGAATGCAAGGCCGCATCAAGCCCGTCGTCGGCGCCTGCCGGCAGGGCGGGTCAGCCGGAGCCCTTCCGCGCGGCAGCCACGCGCGGAAGGGCAGGCGCGTCAGCCGTGACGGGCGTGACCGATCCGGGGGCCGTCAGCGCGTCACGATCTCCGGCCCCATGAGCGCGTTCGGCAGTGCGGTCGAGATCCACGGCACATAGGTCACGAGGATCAGGAACAGGAACAGGATGGCAAGGAAGGGCAGGGCGGCCCGCACCACCGCCATCATCGGCATCCCCGCGACGCCTGAGGTGACGAAGAGGTTGAGCCCCACCGGCGGCGTGATCATGCCGATCTCCATGTTCACCACCATGATGATGCCGAGGTGGATGGGGTCGATCCCGAGCTCGATGGCGATCGGGAAGACCAGCGGCGCCACGATCACCAGAAGCCCCGATGGCTCCATGAACTGGCCCCCGATCAGAAGGATCACGTTGACCACGACGAGGAACATCACCGGCCCGAGCCCCGCGCCGAGCATCGCCTCGGCGATGTGCTGGGGTACCTGTTCGTCGGTCAGCACATGCTTGAGGATCAGCGCGTTGGCGATGATGAACATCAGCGTGATCGTCAGCCGCCCGGCCTCGACGAGCGTGTCACGCGTGTCGGGATGGAAGAAGGCCGTCACCAGCGCCCAGGGCCGCTCGAGCAGCGAATACCGCCGCATCGGCGCGGGCTCGGCAACGGCGGCGGAAAGGCTTTCCGCCGGCGCGCCCTTCAGCGGCCCCATGTCGCGATAGACGAAGAGCGCGATGATGAAGGCATAGACCGAAGCCACCGCCGCCGCCTCCGTGGGCGTGAAGATCGCCCTGGTCACGCCGGGGATCCCGTAGATGCCGACCATGATGATGGCGATGAGCAGGAGCCCCCAGAAGGCATCGGCGAAACTGTCCCAGACCTCGCGCCAGCCTTGCCATTCGCCGGCCGGCATGTTGCGGATGCGCGCCACGACGTAGATCGCCACCATCAGCATGGTGCCGGCGAGAATGCCGGGCAGCACGCCGGCAAGGAACATCCGCCCGACCGACACATCGGTCGCCGAGGCATAGACCACCATGACGATCGACGGCGGGATCAGGATGCCCAGCGTGCCCGCGTTGCAGATCACCCCGGCGGCGAAGTCGCGGCTGTAGCCGGCCTGCCGCATGGCGGCGATGACGATGGTGCCGATCGCCACCACGGTCGCCGGCGAGGATCCCGAGAGCGCCGCGAACATCATGCAGGCGAACACTCCGGCAATCGCCAGCCCGCCGCGCAGGTGCCCCACGCAGGCGATGGAAAAGCGGATGATTCGCGCCGCCACGCCACCGGTTGACATGAAGGAGGAGGCAAGGATGAAGAAGGGGATCGCCAGCAGCGTGTAGTGCCCCGCCATGGCCTGGTACATCGACTGCGCGATGGAGGCCAGCGAGGTGTCGGAAAACATCAGCAGGAAGATCATCGAGGACAGCCCGAGCGCCACCGCGATCGGCACCCCGATGAGCAGCAGCCCGATGATGAGGGCGAACAGGAAGACGACGTCCATCAGGCTTCTCCCTCGCGGCGCGCGGCGACCTCGGCCACCGCGTCTTCGGCTTCGTGACTGACGATCATGCCGTCGCGTTCGCCCCGCACGATCTCGATGGTCGCCTGCACGATGCGCAGGAGCATCAGCGCGGCGGCAAAGGGCAGCATCGCGTAGGGAATGACCCTGGGCAGCTTGTCGTAGCGCTCGCCGTAATTGATCGCGTCCTCGAGCCAGCGGAAGAAGGGCAGCATCGGCACCTGATCGGTGACGTAGAAGGCCCGGTCGCGCACGCCGGTCTCGAAGCCGGTCGGCAGCCAGCGCCCGGAGGTGGGCTGCAGCGCGGCGAAGGGCGCCCAGTAGTCCCACGCGCCCTTGAGAAGCATCACCGCGTAGAGGATGCAGCACCCCGCCGAGACCAGCGCGAGCACGCGCCGCCGGCCTTCCGGCAGCATCAGAACGACGGCGTCCACCCCCAGATGCGCGCCGATCTTGAACGCATAGGCGATGCCGAAAAGCACCAGCCAGGCGAACAGGATGAGCGTGACCTCAAGCCCCCAGATCAACTGGCTGTTGAACCCGTAGCGCAGGACCACGTTGGTGAAGGTCACGAGCACCATCAGGCCGAGAAGAAGCGCGATGATCGTTTCCTCGAGCCTGTGGATGAAGCGGCCGAGGCGGCCGCGCGGCTGATAGCGGCTGGATGACATGGCTCCCCTCCCTGCCGTCCGGAATATCCCCGATCGCTCCGGGCCGGCGTCGGCCCGGGGACGGTCGGAATGCCCGCGGGCAGGGCGCGCCCCGCCCGCGAAGCGAGGTTCACATCGACATGTTGATCTTCTGGGCGGCGTCGATGTTCTCCTGGCCGACGTCGTCCTTGAACTTCTCCCAGACGGGCTTCATCGCATCGACCCAGGCCTGCCGCTGTTCGGGCGTCAGCTGGCGCACGATGCCGCCGGCGGCGATGATCGACTGCTTGGCCGCCTCGTTGACCGCCGTGGACTCCTTGTTGCGCTCCTCCGTCACCTCGGCCAGGATCTGCAGGAACTGCGCGCGCACGTCCCCGGGCAGGCTGTCGAGCCAGTCAACGGAGGCGACGACGAGATAGTCGATGATGCCGTGGTTGGTCTCGGTGATGCCGTCCTGCACCTCGAAGAACTTCTGGCCCCAGATGTTCGACCAGGTGTTCTCCTGGCCGTCGACGACGCCTTGCTGCAGCGCGCCATAGACCTCGGAGAAGGCCATCGGCTGCGCGGTCGCCCCGAGCGCCTCCATCTGCGCGATCAGAACGTCGGAGGGCTGCACGCGGAACTTCAGGCCCTTGGCGTCGGAGGGCCACAGCAGCGGCCGGTTGGCCGACATCTGCTTCATCCCGTTGTGCCAGAAGGCCAGCCCCTGAAGGCCGCGGCGCTGCATCGAGTCGAGCATCTTCTGGCCGGTCTCGGACTTCTGGAATGCGTCCACCGCGTCGATGTTCTTGAACATGAACGGCAGGTCGAAGATGCGGAACACCTTGGTGAAGGTCTCGAACTTCGACAGCGACGGCGCGGCGAGCTGCACGTTGCCCTGCAGCATCGCTTCGAGCACCTGGTCATCGTTGTAGAGCGTGGAGTTGGGGTAGACCTCCATGCACATCTTGCCGTTCATCTCCTCGTTCACGCGCTGGGCGAGGAGGCTGGCGGCAATGCCCTTGGGGTGACGGTCGGTGTTGGTGACGTGGGCGAACTTCACCACGATCTCGCCGTCATCGCACTGGGCGGCGGCCACGGAGGGGACTGCCAGGACGGCCGCGATGCAGGCGGCCTTGATGAGATGGTTCATGTTTTCCTCCCGGAACTTGCTGGGTATCGGCCGATACGTCCGACCGCCGCCGTTCAACGAGCGTGCCAGCCTTTTCGCAACAGCGCCGGCGGGCGTCATGAAATGTCGTTTCATTCCAGACGCATGATGGGCGGCGGTGACTGGCTCGCGCGGCTTTGTGCGGATTTTCGCACAGCCTGCCTTGCGCCCGCAGCGCTCGGCGGAGACCATGCGCGCGCATGATTCGCGCCTGAGCGCGCGGGGTTGGAAAGGCACATTGACACGGATCTCGCGACGCTCGGGCCTGCTGGCGCTGCTCTCGGCCGCTGCGGCCGTCATCGGCCTTGGCGCCATCTTCGCCATCTCGCTGCGCGCCGAGCTTGCCGATCTCGAGGCCCGCGGGCAAGCCGTGCTCGCGCAGGCGGCAGGGAGGGTTCTGGGCCAGATATCGCCCTACCAGCAGCTGCCGCGGCTTCTGTCGCGCGATCCGCGGCTGACCGGCCTTTTCGACGGCTCGGCAGAGCCCGGCGAGGTTGTCGACTTCCTCACCATCACCGCGCTCACGGTCGGCGCGGATGCGATCTACGTGCTGGACGGCTCCGGCCGCGTCCTCGCCGCCTCCGAGACCGGGCGCGGCGCGCCGGCGATCGGCGAGGCCCTCGGTCGGCGGCCCTATGTGCCCCCGGCCCTGACCGGAGCGCTCGGCCGCGCGCTCGAGGTCGAGCCGGCGACCGGCCGGCGTCAGATCATCTTCGCCCACGGGGTGTTCGCGGGGAGCCCGCCGCCGACCGGCGTGGTCGTCGTGCGCGTGAACGCCGATGCGCTGGAATTCGCCTGGGAGGTGGAGCCGGCGGTGCTCACCTTCACCGATCAGCGGGGCCTCGTGTTTCTCTCCAACCGGACCGAGCTTGCGCTGCTGCTCGATGCAGCCGCCGCTCCCGGCACGCCGCCGCCGCCCGAGACGCGTGGCGCCTTCCCCGCGCGGCGTCCGCTGCACTGGCTGCATCCGCGATGGGTTGCGCTCCCCGACGGCGGGGTGCTGCCGCCGCGCGCCCTCGAGCTGTCGCGCCCGATGCCGCAGATCGATCTGGTGGCGCATGTCTTTCTCGACACGCGCGAGGCGGAGGCGACCGCCGGACTCGTCACCCTTGTCGCGGCCGGCGGCATGCTCACCCTCTCGGCCCTGTTGTGGGCGCTCGGCCAGCGCCGGCGGCGCCTCGCCGACCGGCTCGCCGCGGAGGCCGCCGCCAACGCCCGGCTCGAGGCCCGTGTCGCGGAACGCACGCGCCAGCTCGAGGCCGCGCAGGAACAGCTGGTGCAGGCAGGACGGCTGAGCGCGCTGGGGCAGATGTCGGCCGGGATCAGCCACGAACTCAACCAGCCGCTCGCCGCCATCCGCGCCTATGCGGAGAATGCCGTCAAGCTGCTCGACCGGGGCCGGATCGCGGAGACGCGAGGCAATCTCGGCGAGATTGCCGGGCAGGCCGAGCGGATCACCCGCATCATCCGCAACCTGCGCGCCTTTGCCCGCAACGAGCCGGAGCCGCCGGTGCCGGTGGACATCGGCGCGGCGGTGGCCGAGGCGCTGCGCCTTGCCGCGCCGCGCGCGCGGGAGGAGGGGGTCGAGCTCGTGCCAGACCTACCCGGAGGGCGGCTCATCGGGCTTGCCGGCGAGGTTCGGCTGCAGCAGGTCGTCCTCAACATCGTCAACAACGCCATCGATGCGGCGGCGGGCGGCGAGGCGCCCCGCGTCGAGGTCACGGTCGAGGACCTCGGCGAGCGGGTCGCCATCCGCGTGCGCGACAACGGTCCCGGCATCTCCGAGCCGGAGCGCGTCTTCGAGCCGTTCTACACCACCAAGGAAATCGGTGCCTCAAAGGGTCTCGGCCTTGGACTGTCGATCTCCTACGGCATCATCGGCAGCTTCGGGGGCACGCTTTCGTGTCGCAACCTCGCACGCGGCGCCGAATTCGAGATCATCCTGAGAAAGGCGATGCCATGAGCGGTACGGTTCTTCTTGTTGAAGACGACGAGGCATTGCGGGCAAGCCTCGCGCAGGCTCTCGACCTCGAGGGCCTCGACGTCATACAGACGGCCCAGTTCGCGCAGGTCCGCCGGGTTCTGCGGGCCAATTTCAACGGCGTGGTGCTCACCGATATCCGCATGCCCGGCCAGGACGGCTTCGAGGTGTTGCGTCTGGCGCGGTCGATCGACCCGGAAATTCCGGTGGTGATGCTGACCGGCGCGGGCGACGTGCCCATGGCCATTCGGGCGATGAAGGAAGGCGCGCACGACTTCCTCGAGAAGCCATGCTCCACCGACCACCTGGTGGAGGTGCTCAACCGAGCGCTCGAGCACCGCGCGCTCGTGCTACGCAACCGGGCGATGGAGCGACGGCTCCGGCGCTCCGATCTCGCCTCGGTCAATTTTCCGGGGCGCGGCGCGGCCAGCACGCGGCTGCGCGAGCAGCTGCGCGCGGCGGCGGAAAGCGGCGCGCATGTGGTGCTGGTCGGGCCGGCCGGCGCCGGCAAGCGGCTGGCCTCGCACACGCTGTTTCATCTGATGGGGGTGGAGGGGCGTTTCGAGGCCCAGTCGCTGCCACTCGCGGCCACGTTCCGCCCCCAGCCGGAGACCGCCGTGCTCACCCTCAAGGGGCTCGGTCGCGCCGACGCGGCGACATGGGCCGCCGTGCGCGCGGCACTCGAGGAGCGGCCGACGCTGCGGCTGATCGGCATCACGCGCGGGCCGGTCCCCGCGGAAATGGCGGCGCTGGCGCCGGTGGTGGTGGAGGTGCCCGACCTGGCCGCGCGCCACGAGGATCTGCCGGCGATTTTCGAGGAAGTGCTGCGACAGGCGGCGCGCAATGCCGACCGCGACATGCCGCCCGTCAGCCGCGAGGTGATCGACCGGATCATGGCGCGCCCCTGGCCGGGCAATCTGGCCGAGCTGCGCGCCTTCGCCAACGCCTATCTCAACGGCCAGGCCCCGGGCGACGGCAGGCC
This sequence comes from Meinhardsimonia xiamenensis, assembly GCF_900102905.1. Lineage (GTDB taxonomy): Bacteria > Pseudomonadota > Alphaproteobacteria > Rhodobacterales > Rhodobacteraceae > Meinhardsimonia > Meinhardsimonia xiamenensis. Next base: position 307,299 of record NZ_FNFV01000005.1, read on the forward strand.
GATGACGCTCGCCGAGCGGATGGAAGCCTTCGAGCGCTCGGTGCTCGAAGCCACGCTGCGGCGGCATGGCGGAAAGGCATCTGCCGCGGCCGCCGAGCTGGGGCTGCCTCGCAAGACCTTCTATGACCGGCTGGCGCGCTACGCGCTGCGTCCGCGCGATTTTGCCGCCGGCGAGACTGCGCGCGCCAGCGCTCCCGATGCGCCGGCCGAAGAGGCCATGCGCAGGTGAGGGCAGGGGGGCGCGCCCCCGCGTCCCTATCCCGGTTGAGTCAACTGCCCGGCGGCGACCACGGGGCCAGTCGGCTGACCGGTGGGCGAGCCGCCCGGCGGTTCGGTGCTGATGGCAAGCGTCGCCCCGGCAAGGCGCGCGGCCAGATCCGCGGGCAGGCGCGCGCGGGCAGGCGCATCGGGGCCGATCAGGCCCAGCGACACCGGCCGCTCGGCGCCTTGCGGGATCAGCCACAGCTCGAATGCCCGGTCGGGCGGCGGCGCGCCGGTGACGAGCCGCGCGACGATCTCGCCGCCATCCTCGCGCAGTTCCGCCTCGGCGGCGACCACGAGCGCGCGGTCCTCGGCCGCGATCTCGGCGACAAGGCGCGTCTCGCCGGGCCCGGTGAAGAGGCCGAGGAAGGCCAGAGCGGCAATACTGGCCGCAAGGGCCAGGGCCGCGCCCAGGGTCCAACGGCGGCGGAAGGGCACCACGCGCAGTGCAGCCTTGCCCTCGCCGAACAGACGCGCGTCGATCGCGGCCTTCACGCGGGCGGGCGGCGCGACCGGTTCCACCTCGTCGGCCAGCGCGGCGAACCGCGCCTGCCATTCCTCGACCAGCGCCGCAAGCTCCGGTTCGCGGGAGAGCCGCGCCTCGAAGGCCGCGCGCTCATCGCCTTCGAGCAGACCGAGCGCGTATTCGCCGGCCAGCGCGATGTCGTCGCGGTGATGTTCGGCGGCGCTCATCGGTCCATGCACTCCTTCAGCGCGATCAGCCCCCGGCGGAGCCAGCTGCGCATGGTGTTGAGCGGAACGGCGAAGCGCGCAGCCAGTTCGGCATAGCTCGCGCCGTCAAGATAGGCCCCGCGGATCGCCTGCGCGCGGTCGGCGGGCAGCTCGCCCAGGCAGTCGGCCAGCCGCCTGAGCTCATCCCGGCCCTCGGCCACGCGCTCGGGTCCGGGATCGTCGGCCGCGACCGGCATGGCCGTCACGTCATCCGCGCCCGAGGTGGCGGCGCTGCGCTCGGCGCGCAGCCGGTCGATGGCCACGTTGCGGGTCAGCGTCACCAGCCAGGCCATCGGGCTTGCGCCCGTGCGCCGGTAGCTGGCGGCATTGTTCCAGATCCTGACCCAGGCGTCCTGCAAGGCATCCTCCGCGAGCGACTTGTCACGAAGGACACGGATGCAGAGCCCGAAGAGTTGCCCCGAGACGGCGGAATAAAGCGCATCGAAGGCCGCGCGGTCCCCCCGCGCGAGCCGCTCGATTGCCGCCTCGATCTCTTCATCGGTCATCGGCGGCCATCCTGACCGCAGGCGGTCTGCCGGGCAAGCGGCAAAAAAAATTCGGGCCGTCTGCAACTTTTCCGCTGCGGCTTCCGTGACGTCTGTCGAGCTTCGGATGCACAGCGCGCCGGGGCCAAACCGGGAAACCAATGAAGGGAGAGACCCCATGCTGAACACGATCACGTTTCGTCGCACCGTCCTTGGCGGCGTTGCCGCGCTGGCGCTCGCCGTCTCTGCGCCGGTGGCGCAGGCCGATCACATCAAGACCGGGGGCGATTTGCGGGTGGCCGTGAACCTGCTTCTGGCCGAGCACGTCCACCTCGCCGCCGCCGCCACCGGCTGGGCGATGATGAGCATGGACAGGAACTTCAAGGCCGCCGCCGGGGCGCTCGATGCCAACTCGGTCGATCTCGCCAACGCCATCGGGCTCGTCTATGGCGACGGCGCCAGGGACGCCTTCCTGCCGCTGTGGCGCAAGCATATCGGCTTCTTCGTCGATTACACCACGGCAACGATCAAGGGCAGCAAGTCCGGCCGCGAGAAGGCCGTGGCCGACCTGATGGACTATGCCCGCGACTTCGGCGCCTTCCTGAACTCCGCCAACCCCAACCTGCCGGCCGATGCGGTCGAGGCGCTGGTCAAGGAGCACGCCGTCACGCTCGCCGCGGTGGTCGATGCGCAGGCCAACCAGGACTGGCCCAAGGCCTATGAGCTGCAGCGCAAGGCGGCCGCCCACATGCAGATGATCTCCGACGCGCTCGCCGGGGCGATCGTCAAGCAGTTCCCCGACCGCTTTGGCGGGTAACGACCAAGGAATGCCGGGCGGCCCCAGCGGCCGCCCGGCGGCCCCCGCCGACCGGGTGTGACGAGTTCCCCCGGTGGCGCGTAACCGGCCGGCGGGGGGCACCCTCGCCCCACTGGCGGCGCGGGACCCTGCCGATCTGTCCCTGCAACGGTCCTGCGCCGCTCATTTCTGTCAGGAGACTCCCATGACCACGACCAGACGCACCTTCCTTGCCCTTTTCGCGGCAGTGCCGTTCGGCGGACTTGCCGGCCGCGCACGCGCCTGTGCCGGGGTGGTGCATGCCAGCGCGACCGTGCACGAGGTGGACATCAAGACCTTCCAGTTCCAGCCGTCGCCGCTGACCATCGCGCCCGGCGACACCGTGCGCTGGACCAACCGCGACGGGATCGAACATTCCGCTACCGCGGTCGAGACGGGCGCGGGCGGCCAGCCCCTCTTCGACACCGGGCTGTTCGGCAAGGGCGAAAGCCGCGCGGTGACCTTCACCGAAAAGGGAAGCCACGACTACTTCTGCACCCGCCATCCATCGATGAAGGGACGCATCGTTGTCGCCGGCTGACGCGGCGCCGCGCGCCTGTGATGCGGGCGGCCTCTTCGCTGCGCGGGTCAGGCGGCATCGATCACCACAGCGCGCCCCTCGATCCGCGCAACCCTCAGCGGCGTTTCGTAAAGCGAGCTGAGCCGCGCCGATGTCAGCGTCTCGTCCTTCGGCCCGGCCGCCTGCAGCTTCCCGCCCTTGAGTGCGACGCACCAGTCGGCATGGCGCGCCGCGATCGACAGATCGTGCAGGACGATGAGCACGCCGCGTTCGCCGGAAATATCGCGCAGCCGTTCCATGATGTCGCGCGTGTATCTGGGATCGAGCGCGGCCAGCGGCTCATCGAGCAGCATCCACGGCGTCTCCTGGGCATAGGCCATGGCGAGGAAGGCGCGCTGTCTCTGCCCGCCCGACAGCGTTTCGACCTCGCGCCCGGCAAGCGGCCCGAGGTCGAAGCGCGCGATCGCCTCCTCGGTCGCGCGCCGGTCCGCAGCCCTCGGCCGGCCGCGATGGTGTGGCCAGCGACCGAAGGCGACGAGTTCGCGCACCGTCAGCCGCGGCACCGCCGCGTTGCTCTGTGGCAGAAGCGCGATGAGACGCGCGCGCTCGCGCTCGCGGGCTTGGGCGACGTCGAGCCCCGAGACCCGCACGCGCCCGGCCTCGGGCCGGATCAGCCCGGCCATGGCATGCAGCAGGGTGGACTTGCCCGCCCCGTTCGGCCCGATGATCGCGGTCAGCCGGCCCTCGGGGATCCGGCAGCTGATCCCGTCAAGCGCCACGGTGGCGCCGCGGCGCACCGTGAGGTTGTCGAGCTCGATCATCTTGCATCCCTCCATGGCACCAGCAGCAGAAACAGAAGCCCGCCGGCGAATTCCACCACGATGGCGAGAGCGGACTGCAGCCCCAGAACCCGTTCGAAAAGGGCTTGCCCGCCAACCAGCAGCGCCGCCCCGATCATCGCCGCGGCCGGCACGAGCAGGCGGTGCCGGTGGTCCGGCACGGCGGCATGAGCCAGGCTTGCGGCCAGAAGCCCGAGGAAGGTTACGGGCCCGACGAGCGCTGTAGACACCGAGACGAGCACCGCGACGAGGGCAAGCGCCGTGAACACGACGCGGTCATGCGCCAGCCCCAGCGTCCGCGCCCGGTCCCGCCCGAGGGCGGCCACGTCCAGAACCGGCCCCATGTGCCAGAGTGCCGCCAGGGCGAGCGCGAGCGTGACCGCCGCGATGCCGAGAGGACCGCCGTTGACCACATTGAAGCTGGCGACCACCGCCTGCTGGACCACCGCGAACTCTGAGGGCTCGAGCAGCCGTTGCGCAAGCCCCGCCATCCCGCGCAGGAGCACGCCGAGAATGACGCCGGTCAGCAGCATGCGGATCATGTCACCGGCGCCGCGCCTGAGCAGCAGCCCGAACAGCGTCGTCGCCGCGATGGTCAGGCACAGCGCTTCGCCGAGGAACTTGGGCAATGGCGACAGCGTCGCATGACCGGCCGCGCCAAGGGTGAACACCAGCGCGGTCTGAATGAAGACGAAGAGAGAATCGAACCCGACGATGCCGGGCGTGAGCAGGCGGTTGGCCGCGATGGTCTGAAAGACGATGGTCGCAGCCCCGGTGGCGGCGCCGACGGTCACCAGGGCCGCGAGCTTCTCCGCTCGCAGCGTCAGCAGGAAGGCGTAGGGCGCGCGCAGGTTCCACAGAAGGAAGAGCGAGGCGACAAGCGCCAACAGGGTGCAGAGCGCCAGCAGGCGCCGCTCAGCCATGGTCGCGGCTCCCCGGCGCGTTGATCAGCCACAGGAACAGTGCCGCCCCCGCAACGGCGAACACGCTGGCCGCCGGTATCTCGTATGGCCAGCGCAGCAGGCGGCCCGTCAGGTCGGCGGCCAGCACGAGACCGCCGCCCAGCATGGCGATGCGCGGCAGGTTGCGGCGCAGATTGTCGCCCCACCAGCGCGAGGCGAGATTGGGCACCACGAGCCCCACGAAGGGCATGGCGCCGACCGTGGCCACCACGACCGCGACATTCATCGCCACGATGGCCAGCCCGGCAAGAACCGTCTTGCGGTAGTCGAGGCCAAGGGCGCGGGCATGGTCCTCGCCAAGGCCGAGGATGGTGATCCGGTCGGCGATGAGGTAGAGCAGGCCGGCCAGGCCCGCCACCAGCCACAGCAACTCGTACCGGCCGCTGAGCACGCCGCTGAACTCGCCGGTCTGCCAGATGCCCACGAGCTGCACGAGGTCGGTCGTCCAGGCAATCCACATGGCGATCGAGCCGAGTATGCCGGCATAGATCAGCCCTACCAGCGGCAGAAGCATCGGGTCACGGCGTGGCACGCGCCGGGCAAGCAGGAAGAAGCCGCCGGTTCCGGCGAGGGCCAATGCCGCGGCGGCGCTCATCTTCGTCAGCAGTGCCGCGCCGGGGGCGATCAGGGTCACCGCCATGAGGCCGATCATCGCCGCCTCCGGCGTGCCGCTCAGGCCCGGCTCGACAAGCCGGTTGCGCACCGTCTGCTGGATGACCACGCCGGCGAGCGCGAGGCCGGCGCCGGCGAGCAGGGCGGCGCAGGTCCGCGGGATGCGGCTGACGGCAAGCACCATCCGCGCGTCGAGATCTCCGCGCCACGGATCGCCCGCCCCGACGAGGACGCTCGCCCCGGCAAGCAGGGCGAGCGTGCAAACTCCGGCCACATGGCCGCGGCCAGTTTCAATCCGCCGCATGGCCCGCGAAGGCGGAACGGATCTGTTCGAGCAGGATCATCATCGACTGAATGCCGCCACCCGCCAGGTAGATCGCCGCGCTGTCGAGATGCACGATCTGGCCATTCCTGCCCGCCGTCGTCCCGGCCACCAGCGGATTGTCGAGGGTTGCGGCGGCGGCCTCTCCTTCCTGGCCGATCGCCGCGGCCCGGTCGATCACGATCAGCCAGTCGGGGTTCACCTCGGCGATGAACTCAAAGGATACCGACTCGCCGTGCGTCTCGGCGGCGATCTCGGGGTGGGCCTCGGGCAGGCCAAGCGCGGTATGCAGCCAGCCGAAGCGGCTGTCGTCCCCATAGGCGGAGATCTTGCCGCCGTTTGTCAGGATGATCAGCGCATTCCCCTTGCCCTCGACGGCCGCACGGGTCTCGGCGAGCGCTTCGTCAAGGGAGGCAAGCAGCTGGCCGGCGCGCTCCTGCTTGCCGAAAATGGTGGCATAGGCGGTGAGCCGGGCGCGAGCCTGGCCGACGATGTCGTCTCCCCAGATCGTCATGTCGATTGTCGGTGCGATCTCGCGCAACGCCGCGACGCGCGCCTGGGAGCGGCCGCCGGCGACGATGAGATCGGGCGCCATCACCGCGAGCGCCTCCAGATCCGGCTCGAAGAGCGTTCCCACGGTCGGCGTGCCCTCGAAGGCCGGCGCCAGGTAGGCCGGCGGCGTGATGGCCGGCACGCCCGCAAGATCGACGCCCAGCGCATCGAGCGTGTCGATCGCCGCAAGGTCGAGAGCCACGACCACGTCCGGTGCGTAAGGCACCTCGGCCAGGCCGGCGGCCGTTTCGATGGTGACGGTCCGGGCGTCGGCCGCGAGTGGCGGCAGGCACAGCAGAAGGGCGGCAAGAGCGTGTTTCATGGTGGGCTCCTCGGAAGCGTGGGACGCGGGCATCAGGCTTGTCTGGACAAGCATGAGTGTTTCAGTCAGGTATCGGCCGAATCCCTACAAAAGGAGTCGGAAATATGCAACCCCGAGCCCGCGCCACCGGCCGCTTCGAGACCCCTCATGCCTCGCGGTATCTGCAGCAGCTGTGCAAGCATTTCGCGCACAAGCTGGAGGTGCGCTACGACGACACTTCCGGCGAGGTGGCCCTGCCCACCGGACCCTGCCGCCTGACGGCCGGTGACGGGTGCCTGATTGCCGAGGTTGCCGCCGAAGACGAAACGGGGCTCGAGCGTGCCAGGGCGATCATCGACAGCCACCTCGCCCGCTTCGCATTTCGCGAAAGCTTCCGGAACATGAGCTGGTCCTGAGTGTGCACGAAACTCTTCCGGCGCCAGCTTTCCCCGCAACCCGCAGCCGCCCGCCGCCGATGCTCCACGCTGGCACGCAATGTTTGTCAGGTGTCAGGGAAATCATGGCGGAGACGAAGGGATTCGAACCCTCGAGACGGTTTCCCGTCTACTCCCTTAGCAGGGGAGCGCCTTCGACCACTCGGCCACGTCTCCACGGCGGTGTCTAGGGCCTTTGGCGCGCGTTGACAAGCGCAAGCCGCAACGGAGAGCGGGGCAGGGGGCAGCCAGCCGCAAAAGCCGCCCGCGAGGGCTTGCCAAGCGGGAGGGGATCGTCTAACGGGGGCGCACTTCACAGGCGGGGTCCGGGCGTCGCGGGGAGACATCCCGCGCGCGTCCACCGGTTGAGCGCAAGCTTCACATGGCCCCCGCCGAGGAATGAAACCGGAAAGAAGGACTCGCAAGCATGGCATTGCCCGAATTCACCATGCGCCAGCTTCTCGAAGCGGGCGTTCACTTCGGCCACCAGACCTCGCGCTGGAACCCGCGGATGGCACCCTACATCTACGGCGAGCGCAACGGCATCCACATCATCGACCTGACCCAGACGGTGCCGATGCTCCATCGCGCCCTCGAGGCGGTGCGCGATTGCGTGGCCAAGGGCGGGCGCATTCTTTTCGTCGGCACCAAGCGTCAGGCCCAGCGGCCGATCGCCGAGGCCGCCGAACGTTGCGCGCAGTACTACATCAACCACCGCTGGCTCGGCGGCACGTTGACCAACTGGAAGACCGTCAGCCAGTCGATCAACCGCCTCAAGGAGATCGACGAGCGCCTCGCCCAGGGCGCCGAGGGGCTGACCAAGCGCGAGCGCCTTGCGCTCGAGCGCCAGCGCAACAAGCTCGAGGCGTCGCTGGGCGGCATCCGCGAGATGGGCGGCCTGCCTGACATGCTCTTCGTGATCGACGTGAACAAGGAAGCACTCGCCGTGGCCGAGGCCAACAAGCTGGGCATTCCCGTGGTTGCGGTGGTGGATACCAACGCTTCGCCCGAAGGGATCGACTACGTGATTCCCGGCAACGATGACGCCGCCCGGGCGATCGCGCTTTATTGCGACCTTGTCTCCCGCGCCGCGCTTGACGGCATGTCGGCGCAGCTCGGGGCGGCTGGCGTCGACATCGGAGCGCTTGAGGAAGCGCCGGCCGAGGAAGCCCTTGCGGGGCTGTCCACCGACGGCGGCGAGGAGGCGGGCGCCGAAGAAACGGGCGCTGCCGCCCAGGCCTGAAGCCTGCTGCGCATTGCACGACCGGAAGGCAGGGTCCGGCGGGGCAGGGGAGCTGCCGCCGGACCCGATGAATTTTGATCTGAGGAGAGCCGAGCGATGGCAATCACCGCTGCACAAGTGAAGGAACTGCGCGACAAGACCGGCGCGGGCATGATGGATGCCAAGAAGGCGCTGACAGAAACCGGCGGCGACATGGAAGCCGCGATCGACTGGCTGCGCACCAAGGGGCTGGCCAAGGCCGCCAAGAAGTCCGGCCGCACCGCCGCCGAGGGGCTTGTCGCCGTGGCCCATGGCGATGGGCGCGCGGTGGCGGTCGAGGTCAACTCCGAGACCGACTTCGTGGCCAAGAACGAGGAATTCCAGAAGATGGTCGGCGCCATCGCCGAAGCCGCGCTCGGGGCCGCGGACCTCGAAGAGCTGAAGAAGAAGGATCTCGGCGGCAAGACGGTCGAGGAGACCATCACCGAGGCGGTCGCGAAGATCGGCGAGAACATGACGCTGCGGCGGATGGCCGTGCTCGAAGGCGACACGGTGGTCAGCTACGTGCACAACGCGGTGGCGCCCAACATGGGCAAGATCGCGGTGCTGGTGGCCCTGAAAGGCGAGGACAACGGCATCGGCCGCCAGATCGCCATGCACATCGCCGCCGCAAACCCGGCCTCGCTTTCGGCCGAGGATCTCGATCCGGCTCTGCTCGAGCGCGAGCGTGCGGTGCTTACCGAACAGGCGCGTGAGTCGGGCAAGCCGGAACCGGTCATCGAGAAGATGGTCGAGGGGCGGATGAAGAAATTTCTCTCCGAAGTCACGCTTCTGGGTCAGCAGTTCGTGGTCAATCCCGACCAGACCGTTGCCGAAGCCGCGAAGGACGCCGGGGTGGAGATCACCGGCTTCCGCCGCCTCGAGGTCGGTGAAGGCATCGAGAAGCGCGAGGAGGACTTTGCCGCCGAGGTGGCGAAGGCCGTCCAAGGCTGACCGGGATAGCCGAAAAGGGGCCGTACGGGCGAGGAGCCCGTGCGGCTCCTTTTTCTTGCGGCCGTGAGGGAGAGCGTTTTTTGAAGACACTCTTCACAACATGTGGGCGCCGCTGTCCGAAGACGCTCAGGGCGGCATGGGAAAGAAAAAGATGCGAGCCATAAACTGACCCGCATCCCTTTCCGTCTCGCACCCCGGGGACTGGGGATAAGGACGGGTGCAAGACCAACACCAACACCCCCCGGAAAATGCCGAGGAGCGCCGGTACCGGTTTCCCGGACGGTGGTTCGGCGCTTCCCTTAATTGTCGGGTTACACCCACCCACATGTTCCATGGCCCGAAATTGGCCACCACTCACGGAACGGATGCATCATGCCCGCAAAAAGCGAGCATGACCAGTCATGGATTCCTTACCTTAGGGAAATATTCAGCCCGGCAGGGCGCCTTTGGCCTTCGATCACGAAAATCTGGTTTTCGAACGACGCCTTGAGCAAGGCTTGCGCGGTGGTCTGAACACCGAGTTTCTCCCGCGCCAGCCGAAGATGCTTCTCAACCGTCGCCACGCCGATCCCCATGATCTGCGCGATGTCCTGCAACGTCTTTCCTTCGCCGACCCACTCCAGCACTTCCCTCTGACGATGGGAAAGTTTGCGGCGATTGCAGGGGTAGGGCATGTGATAGAGCTTAAGGTACAGGACGTTGTTCAACACCCACAGCCTGCGCCCGTGCCGTCGCCAGATCATGTCGACCTCGGCTTGGGAGACATGGGGCGGGGCGGCGAGCGCCATCACTCCCTTGCAGCGCGACGAAAGGTCAGGAAAGCTCAAGGTGTAGCCGGCCCGCACGCCATGGGCTCGATTGAACGCGAGAACCTCGCGCTCTTCGGGCGTCAGCAGATGGGCGTTCCTTTCCACCCAGGACCAGGAACACGCGCCCACGTTGGACATTGCCCAGCGGGCCATGGGCGCGCGCAGATAGAGACCATCGCCGATGTAGCGGCGGGCATAGGAATCTTCATGGCTGCTGAGAATCAGGAAATCTTCCGGCGCACCCAAACCTTCGGCAGTTCGCGCCTTCGTCATCCCGAAAAACAGACGGTCGAAACCGTATTGCTCCATCAGCTGGCAATGACGCCGCCAGATGCCTTCTATCTCTGTTGCGTGAATGATCCGTTCAAGTTGCTCCAGCATCAATCTTCAATCAATCAAAATCATCACTTTGGCGGGACGGGCCTCGGCCCGACCAATTTGAAACGCTTAGAACCATTCGCGTGAAAGGTCCAGACGACGCCAAAGATTCAGTCGCTGGGCGAACGGGGTCCGGGTGAACGGGGTCTGGACGGAGTGCAACGCGGCTATCCAATTTGTTACATAATTCAGATTAGACGGATTGGAGGTGAGCACCGGCAGATTCACAAACGAAGTGCAACTTCTGTACCAAGACAGCAGGTTACAGAAGGAAGCCCGATGCCCCGTCCCTACACGCACCTGAGCCTTGAAGAGCGCCGCCATTTGGCCAAGTGGCGTGATGCCGGAATGCCGGTGTCGGAGATCGCGGAACGACTTGGCCGCGATCCTTCGACTCTTCACCGCGAGATCAGGCGCAACACCTACCGCGATGAGGAGCTGCCCGAGTTGAACGGTTATCATGCCGTGAACGCTCAGGCGATGTACGAAGGCCGCCGTGCGATCCATCGCAAGCTGGTGCGTCACGCCGAGGTCAGAGACGCGGTGCTGGACCGTCTCAAAGC
>NZ_FNFV01000003.1 GCF_900102905.1 Meinhardsimonia xiamenensis
CGCCTCGGTGAAACGGCTTTTCCTCATGTCGTCTGCTCCTTCAGGGTTGAGCAGACTCTACATCATGGTGAGGGATTTTGCGGGGGGCAGGTCACCAGTGTGTCGGCCCACCACTGGGCCATCTTCACCCGTTCGTTCCAGTAGGCCCCGCGCGCGTAGGCACGGCGCACCTCGTTGCCGTCGACATGCGCCAAGGCGCGTTCGATGGTATCCGGGTTCCATTTGCCGCTCTCGTTGGCCAGCGTCGAGAAGGTGGCGCGGAAGCCGTGGGCGGTCATCTCCTCCTTCGAAAACCCCATCTTGCGCAGCGCTTGATTGAACGTGTTCTCGCTCAGCGGCTTGATCCGCAACCGCTGGGACGGAAGCACCATGGCCTTCGGGTGTCCGATCTCCTGCAACTCCTTCAGGATTGAAACGGCTTGGCGCGGCAATGGCGCGACATGTGGCTGGCGCATCTTCATGCGTTCCGCTGGGATGGCCCAGGTCGCAGCCTCAAGATCGAATTCGGGCCAGGTCGCAAGGCGCAGCTCGCCTGGGCGGACATGGAGCAAGGCGAGCAGTTTCAGGCCGAGGGCGACCACCCGGTAGCCTCCGTAGGTGTCGATGGCGACCAGGAGCTCGCCAAGGCGCTTGGGGTCGGTGATCGCGGCACGTGACTGTACGCGCTTGCGTACGAGTGCCCCCTTGAGCGGCTGCGTCGGGTCGTTGCTGGTAAGACCGCTGGCGATGGCGTAGCGGAAGACTTCGCCGATGGTGGTCCGCAGGCGCGACGCCGTTTCGAAATTTCCGGCGGCCTCCTGTTTTTTCAGCACGGCCAGCAGCTCGCTGGGTGTGATCGACTCCACCGACAGATCGCCCAGATTCTCGTTGGCCATCTCGATCAACCAAGCCTTCTTCTTCAGCGTGTTTCGCGCGCGACCTTCCAGCCTGTTCTTCTCCAGAAGCTCGGCTGCCACAGTGCGAAACTGCCCGCGCCGCTCGACCTCGAAGGCCCGCTTGCGCTCCTTCTTGACGGTCGCAGGGTCGATTCCTTCCAGGAGCAGCTTTCGATCTCGATCGCGCTTGTCACGTGCTTCCTTCAAGGAAATCAACGGGTAAGGCCCGTAGGCCATCAGTTTCTACTTGCCACCGAAGCGATACTTGAACCGCCAGTGCTTGGAGCCGTTTGGTTTGACCAGAATGTAGAGCCCGAACTGGTCGGCCTTCTTGTAGGGTCGATCCGAAGGCATTGAGGTTTTTCAATGCGATATCGCTCAAAGGCATGCCCGTTTGATAGCAAAATCGTACCCCTGTATCTGCCCCCAATTTTCGCGGCTGTACGTGAACAAACACGGAACTTGCTGCACAATCACAAGTCGAAAGTCCAATGTTAACAGACACATCGGACGATCACGGATTATCGCGGAGGTTGTAATGGTGCCCGGGGGCGGAATCGAACCACCGACACGAGGATTTTCAGTCCACTGCTCTACCCCTGAGCTACCCGGGCACGGGTGGCGCGCGGTGCTTTGCGGCGCCGGGGTGGCGGTTGTCTAGAATCGGATCGCGGCGCTGTCCAGAGGGGTCTGGCGATTTTCCACATCCATCTTCGCCCATCTTCAGCCTGATGCACGGCCGAGCGCCCTGAGCAGCGGAAGGCGCTCGCGCCTGCGCCGGAATTCGACGTGACCAAGAGGCGTCCAGCCCATCAGGGTGGTCTCCACGCCATCTTCGGCCAGCGCGCGCAGAAACTCCTGCTCGAGAAGCCTGCGGCGGACTTTCGGCATCGGGGCGGGGTCAACAACGATCTGCCCGCCAAGGCCCCGGCAGCGCAGTTGACGGGGCAGTTCACGCGCGAGCGCGACGTTCGCCTTCAGCCCGGCGGCGGGAGACATGTCGGCCCCGGTGTTGACATCAACGGCAACAAAGGCCCGCGTGGGCTCGATCGATGCCCATGCGCCGCCTGCCAACGGAACCTCGGGCAGAAGGAAGCCATCGATGGCCTCCAGGACGCCGTGGGCGGAGAAGCCTTCGATTTCACGCGGGCGCGGGTTGCGTGCCGACCACTCGCGGCGGGCGAGCTCGTGGGCATCCGGCGCCGGAAGCAGGAGCGCTGGCTCCCCCTCGGCTGCGGCGAGGGCGAAGAACCTGTCGGTAAGCGCCCTGAGCGCGGCCAGATCGGCGCGCAGCTCCTCGTCCGATGCCAACTCTGCCGCCGTGCGCAGGACAATCCCGACATCCACGGGAAACGCAGCCTCTCGCGCGGCCGCCTCGAGGCGCTCGCGGGCCTCGGCATGGCGAATGCGCCGCGAAATGTTGATGCCCGGCGCGCCCGGCGTTGCCATCGCGTGACGCGACTTGAGCAGCACTCTGGTTGTCACCGGTATCGCCTTGCCGGGTTCGGCCCAGCCCGTCACCTGGACGGCCAGCCTTTGCCCCGGTCGCACCGGTTCGCCCTTGCGCAGAAATCCCGAGGCTCCGCCGGGCAGCCTCACGATGCTTCCCCCGAGGCCCTTGATGGGACGTTCCACCACCGCCCGCAGGATGGTCTCGGGCGCCGGCCCCGCCTCGGGAGGCGGGGTGATCAGAAGGTCATCGACTCTCCCGTTGATGATGAGCGCAGCGGCGGGGCGGCCCTCGAGCCGGTCAAGGCAGATGCTCGCCCCTTTCATGCGTGCGCCTCTTGCGAATGACGGGGCCGAAGCCCGGCGGCCCGCAGCAATTGCCGTGTCTCATAGGCGGGCAGGCCGACGATTGCGCTCCACGAGCCGGAAACCCAGGGGATGAGCCCTGCGGCCGGGCCCTGGATGGCGTATCCGCCGGCCTTTCCGCGCCAGTCGCCGGTGGCGAGATATTCGGCGATGTCTTCCTCCGACAGCCGCTTGAAGCGCACAAGGCTGACAACGTCACGCTCGCGGATGCCCGCGGCATCGCGCACCGCGACCGCCGTGATCACCCTGTGCCGACGCCCCGAAAGCGCGCGCAGGAAGGATGCCGCCTCGCGTTCATCCTCGGGCTTGCCGAGGATGCGGCGCCCGAGCGCGACTGTCGTGTCGGCGCAGAGGATCACCTCATCCGGGGCCGGTTCCAGTGCCTCCGCCTTCTCGCGGGCAAGCCGCCGGGCGTAGGCGCGGGGCAATTCGCCCTTCAGCGGGGTTTCATCAATGTGCGGTGGGCGAACCTCTTCGGGCTCGTAGCCCAGCTGGGCAAGAATCTCGCGCCGCCGCGGGCTTGCCGAGCCGAGGATGAGGCGGCGATGGGGCAGCCGGCTCAGGCCGCCTGCCGGCGCGGCTTCACGCGGTGCCGGCACGCCGGTCTCACTTGAAGCGATAGGTGATCCGACCCTTGGTCAGATCATAGGGGGTCATTTCCACCTGCACCCTGTCTCCGGCGAGAACACGGATGCGGTTCTTGCGCATCTTCCCTGCCGTGTGCGCGATGATCTCATGGCCGTTGTCAAGCTCGACCCTGAACGTCGCGTTCGGCAGGAGTTCCTTCACGACCCCGGGGAATTCGAGCAGCTCTTCCTTGGCCATGATGACTCCTTCGCTGAACACCCGCCAGCCCGCGGGCGCTGGTTAGATGCGCCTAATCGTCCGCTTTTTCAAGCTCGGAGTCGGTGAATTGCGCGTTTTCCACGCCCTTGAGGCGTGCGTGCTGCTCGGGCCAGTGCGCCACATTGAGCACCCGCCCCTCTCGCCGCACCTCGGCGATGGCGGCCCGGTCCACCTCGGCCATCACCCAGCCGGCGCGGTCAAGCTCGCCCTCGGCAAGCACGCCGTCCACCGGAAAGTCACCGTCCGGCGGGCCGAAGATTGCCGCTGCCCCGCGGGCGCCGTCGGTGGCTCCGCACCATTCCGAGCGGCCGATGGCCGGCGCCTGAACGACCACGCATTGCCCTTCGAGTGCCCGCGCCCGTGCGGCGATGCGCACACGCATGAAGCCCGTGACCGCCTCGGTGTAGCTCGGCACGAGCACTATCTCCGCTCCCGCCTCGACGAGCGCACGGGCCAGAAGCGGAAACTCCGCGTCGTAGCAGATGAGCACGCCGATCCGGCCTAGCACGGTGTCAAACAGCCGCAGCGGCCCGCCGGGGCGGATCCTCCATTCCTCGCGTTCGAAACGGGTCATGATCTGCTTGTCCTGGGCCGCCGAGCGCCCATCCGGCAAGAAAAGTCGGGCGCGGTTCACCGGACGGCTGCCGACGAAGCAGGGAGCCGAGCCCCGCAGGATGTGCACGCCAAACCTCGAGGCCAGCTCTGCGTGGAGCGCGTTCGCCCGCGGCATCAGCGCCGAGACGGTACGTGCCGCCGCCTCCATGTCGCCGGGATTGTCCCCGAGCGCGGCCAGCTCCATCGCCGCGTATTCGGGGAACACCAGCAGATCGGCGCCATGCTCCACGGCCTCCTCGACCCAGCGCGCGAGCTTTGCCTCGTAAGCGGCCCAGTCCTCCAGCCGGTCGAGCGGGTAGGCGGCGGCGGCAACCGTCACCCAGCCCCTTTTGAGTTCCCGTTTCACAGCAGCTTAGACCAGAACTGAAGCGGTTTCTCGGTCGGTACGGCGTTGCCGATGTCGGTCCATGAGAAACGCGCCACCGCGCCCTGCATCGGCAGGTAGCCCATCCGCCGCCAGAAGGCGTCATGCCCGCTCCAGGCCGGCGGACGCAAGGGATGGGTATCCTCCCGCAACACCGAGCAGAATGCCGCGATGCGAAAGCCCTGTGCGCGGGCGTGCTCTTCGCGCAGCTCGAAGAACCGCGCCCCCGTGCCTTGCCCGCGATACTGGGGCAACAGCACGCTCTCGCCGAAATAGAAGACAGTTTCGGCCGCGATTCCACGCTCCTCGAAGGGGCGGGCGAATTCGGGCGCATGGGAGGCCAGAGGCGCTCCGGTCGAGGCGCCCACCATCGCATCACCAACGAAGGCCGCCACCATGACAGCCTGCCCCTCGCCACGGTAATGCTCAAGATAGGCGCGCTCGTAGGCCTCCTCGCCCGCGTAGAGATAGGGCCATTCGCGGAACACCTCGCATCTCAGCCGGGCGAGATCGTCAAGCCGCTCCTCCAGCGCCTCGCCGGTCAGAACCTCGAGCCTGATGGTCATTCATCTTCCTCCTGTTCGGTCGGGGGGCCGAAGCGGGCCAGCATGTGTTCGCGTATCTGATCGCGCGCCTGACGGTAGGCGGCAAGTTTCTCCTCGCGCCGCTCGCCAAGCCCGGCCGGATCGATCACCGGCCAGTATTCCACATCGAGATGGAAATAGCGCGTCAGTTCAAGGGCCCGCCGCTGGCTCGCCGGCGACAGCGCCACGATCAGCTCGAAGCCCGAAAGGTCATCCCCCCACTCCTGCATCTCGTCGAAGGAGCGTGTGCGGTGCCGCTCGAGCTCCACACCGATCTCGCGGCAAACGGCAACCGTGAACCCGTCGATCTCGCGGTCGTTGCGAACCCCAGCCGACTGCACATAGGCGCGCTGGCCGTAGAACTTCTTCATCATGCCCTCGGCCATCGGCGAGCGGATCGAGTTGTGATCGCAGCAGAACAGCACCGAGGAAGGAAAGCGGCCCTTGTGCACCGCCTCAGCCTCCCCAGTGCAGCACGCACACCAGCGTGAACAGCCGCCTTGCCGTGTCGATGTCCACCTCCGCCTTGCCTGCGAGCCGTTCCATGAGGATGCGCGCACCCTCGTTGTGAATGCCCCGGCGCGCCATGTCGATCGTCTCGATCTGGCTTGGCGGCAGCGTCTTGACCGCGTCGAAATAGCTCTCGCAGATCTGGAAATAGTCCTTCACGACCTGCCTGAACGGCCCGAGAGCGAGGTGGAACTCGGCAACCGGCCGCCTGTCCTCGGTCCGCACGTCGAACACGAGCCGCCGGTCGCGGATGGACAGCGCAAGCTCGTAGGGCCCCTCCGGCACCGCGCGCCCCTCGCGCGCGGGAATGGTGAAGGAATTGTCCTCGAGAAGATCGAAGATCGCCACGCGCCGTTCCTGCTCGATCTCCGGCGTCGGTGGCGGCAGGCTCGAATCGTCGATCTCGATCTTGCTGAGCCGCGCCATCAGCCCTGTCCCTCGCGGTTCAGTCGGGCGAGCCGCGCGGCCACGCTGAGCCCATGCGCCTGGAGCGACTCCGAGCGAGCCAGAACCTCGGCCGCCGGTCCGATCGCCTTGAGCGCGCGGGGCGTCATGCGCGCCAGCGTCGTGCGCTTCATGAAGTCGAGCACCGACAGCCCGGAGGAGAAGCGTGCCGAGCGCGCGGTCGGCAGCACGTGGTTGGGCCCGCCGACATAGTCGCCGATGGCCTCGGGGGTCCACTTGCCCAGAAAGATCGCCCCCGCATGGCGCACCTTCGCCGCCAGCGCGTCCGGGTCGGCCACGCACAGCTCCAGATGCTCAGGCGCCACCCGGTCGGAAATCTCCGCCGCCTCGTCGAGGTCGCGCACCACGATCACCGCGCCATGGTCGCGCCAGCTTGCCCCTGCAATGGCACGCCGCTCAAGCATCTCGAGCCGCTTCAGCACGGCTTGCGCCACCGCCTGCCCGAAGGCGGCATCATCGGTGACGAGGATGGCCTGCGCCGATTCGTCATGCTCGGCCTGGCTCATCAGGTCGAGCGCGATCCAGTCCGGGTCATTGTCGGCGTCGGCAATCACGAGAATCTCCGACGGACCGGCAATCATGTCGATGCCCACCTTCCCGAACACCCGCCGCTTGGCCGCGGCCACATAGGCGTTGCCGGGGCCGGTGATCTTGTCCACCGGCGCGATGGTCTCGGTGCCGTAGGCAAGCGCGGCGATCGCCTGCGCCCCGCCGATGCGATAGATCGTCTCCACGCCCGAGAGGCGTGCCGCGAGCAGGACGAGCGGGTTCACGGCCCCGCCCGGCGTCGGCGCACAGATCACCAGCCTCTCCACCCCGGCGACCTGGGCGGGAATGGCGTTCATCAACACGGAGGAGGGATAGGAGGCAAGCCCGCCCGGTACATAGAGCCCCGCCGCCTCGACCGGCGACCAGCGCCAGCCAAGCTCGGCACCCTCCGGGTCGGTCCAACGGGCGTCGTCGGGAGTCTGGCGGGCATGATAGGCACGAATGCGCTCGGCCGCGAGCTCCAGCGCCTCGCGCTCGTCGTCGGGCACCGAAGCGCAGGCCGCATCGATCTCCTCGGCACTGAAGGCGAGGGTCGCGGCCGTCAGCCGCACCCCGTCGAAACGCTCCGTCAACTCGATCACCGCCGCGTCGCCGCGCGCGCGCACGTCCTCGATGATGGACGCCACCGTCGCATCCACGTCGGGCGCATCCTCGCGCTTGGCTTCCAGAAGCGCGCGGAAACGCGGCTCGAAATCGGCATCTCGGGTATTCAGAAAGACCGGCACGACTTCCTCCAGCCCTGCTGTGCATCACCTTGGGCCGAAATACCCCGGGGGGAGCCGAAGGCGGGGGGCAGCGCCCCCCCGCGGCGCATGAGTTCAGACGCCATGATCAGGCGCCTTTCCCGACGGGGCGACATAGGGCTTCGTGACATCCTTCAGGCCGACCTCGATCGCCTCGACATCCACGGCAATGGCCCCGTCGCCGGCCAGCACCAGCACAAGCCGCCCCCCCGGCGGGTCGCCCGGCTCCCATTCGATGTCGAGGAGCGACAGCACAAGGTCGTCGTCGCTTCGGTCAAATCCCTGGCTTGCGACGTGGAGAACATTGTCGATCACCAGCAGAGAACGCACCCTCTCGTAGGGCCTTCCCTCCCGCTCGGCCGCCTCCTTGTCCTCCCAGCGAAAGCGGTTGAGCAGAATGGCCAGGCGCCGCTCGCGCGCCAGCCAGCGGATCTCCGAGACCGGGAAGACCGCATCCTGCGCCAGGGCGGCGATGACCTTCAGGTCTTCCTCGTCAAGCGCCAGCAGCCGCAGCGGCTCGTCGCCCGGGACATCCTCGAACCTTGCATCCGTTGCGTCGCGCGCCATCAGCCCCTGATCCTTTCAATTTTTGCCCCGCAGGCGCCGAGCTTCTCCTCCACCCGCTCGTAGCCCCGGTCGAGATGATAGACGCGGTTCACCACCGTCTCTCCCTCCGCTGCCAGACCGGCGAGGATGAGCGACACGGAAGCACGCAGATCGGTTGCCATCACCGGCGCTCCCTTCAGACGCTCCACGCCCGTCACCGTCGCCACGCCACCGTGCACATCGATCTTGGCGCCCATGCGGATCAGTTCGGGCGCATGCATGAAGCGGTTCTCGAATATCGTCTCCTCGAGCCGCGCCACCCCCTCGGCCGTGCACATCAGTGCCATCATCTGCGCCTGCAGGTCCGTCGGAAAGCCCGGAAACGGCGCCGTCGTCACATCCACCGCCCGCGCCCGCCCGGTGCCGCGAACTTTCAGCCCGCGCGGCGTGTCGGTGACTTCGATCCCCGCTTCCTCGAGCTTGTCGGCAAGCGCCGCAACCAGCTCGCGCCGCCCGCCCAGGAGCTCCACTTCACCGCCGGCAATCGCCGGGGCGATCATGTAGGTGCCAAGCTCGATCCGGTCGGGAATCACGCGGTGGGTGACGCCGTGCAGCCGCTCCACCCCTTCGATCACCATTTCCGAGCTGCCGGCCCCCTCGATGCGCGCGCCCATCGCGTTGAGGCAGTCGGCGAGCGCCACCGTGTCGGGCTCGCGCGCCACGTTGCGCAGCACGGTCGTGCCCTTCGCCAGCACCGCCGCACAGAGCGCGTTCTCCGTGGCGCCGACCGAGACAAACGGAAATTCGATGACCGCCCCTTTCAGCCCGTTCGGTGCCGAGGCATGCACGTATCCCTCCCGGAGCTCGATCTCGGCTCCGAGCTTCTGCAGGGCCTCGAGATGCAGATCCACCTTCCGCGCGCCGATGGCGCAGCCGCCCGGCAGCGACACGATGGCCTCCCCCAGCCGCGCGACCATCGGCCCCAGCACGTTGAAGGAGGCGCGCAGCTTGCGCACGATGTCATAATGCGCGCGCCGCTCGCGGATCTCGGCCGCCGAGATCACCAGCGCGCGGCCCTCCTGCAGGCGGGCCACCTCGCAGCCGAGGCTCTCGAGAAGCTGACCAAGCGTGACCACATCCGTCAGGCGCGGCACGTTCGTCAGCGTCACCGGCTCCTCGGTCAGCAGCGCGGCGCACATCAGCTTGAGAGCGGTGTTCTTCGCTCCGGCAATGGGAATTTCCCCGGCAAGCGGGCCATTGCCGGTAACGACGATCGAATCCATCTGTTCTCAGTCCCCGCTCGTGTTTCCCTGCGCAATCGTGGCGCTGCGCGCCCGGGCCTGCGCCTTGCGACGGGCGATATTGGCCTTCAAGGCGGCTTTCAGCCGCTCCTCGCGCGCCTCATCCCGCCGTTTGCCTGTCGCGCCGGAGGTCTTGTTCTGGCCCGTTCTTCCCTTCATGCCCGCCTCTCTAGCGGAGAGCGGGAAATTGGTCCAGATTGCGCTTGCGCCGCGCGCGCGGAGCGTCTAATGGGGCGCGCATCGGCGCTGCCGTAGCTCAGGGGTAGAGCACTCCCTTGGTAAGGGAGAGGTCGAGAGTTCAAATCTCTCCGGCAGCACCAGCGTCGCCCCTCCGAGAACTGCGTATGCCGTCCGGGCCTGACTGCGTGTCGGCCGGGGCCGTCGTTGCGGCAGCGCGAGACGCGTTCAATGCGACAAGAACGAGTCGTGGATGCTGCGCGCGGCTCCACCGGGGGCGGGGCGATGCGCGGCGACGCGGTCCGCCGCCGCGTGCCCTTGCCGCCCATTCAGAGAAGCAGCTGGTAGCTGTGCGGGACGTAGGCGAAGCCGTCGCCGCGCGTCTCGACGTAGCCGATTCCAGGGAAGGGCATGTGGTAGCCGATGAGCGGAATGCGTTCAGCGGCGACCATGCCGAGGATACGTCTGCGCGTGGCCGCCGCGGCCGCCTTGTCCATGTCGAAGCGCACTTCCCAGTCGGGATGGGCCAGTGACCAGACATAATGATTGGCCGTGTCGGCCATCACCAGAATGCGCTGCCCCTCGCTTTCGAGGTGCCAGGCCATGTGACCGGGCGTGTGGCCGAAGGCGGCCACCGCGGTGATGCCGGGGGCGCCTTCCTGCCCATCGCCCACGAAACGGGTGCGCTCGGCAAGCGGGCGCATGTTGGCCTCGAAGCGCTCGTTTTCCATCTTGGCCCAGGCGTCGAATTCCACCTGCCCGGTCACATAGGTGGCGTTCGGGAAGGTGGGCGCGCCCTCGTTCATCAGCCCGCCGATGTGGTCGCCATGCATGTGGGTGATGATGACGAGGTCGACGTCCTCCGCGCCGTAGCCGGCTTCGGCCAGCGCGCCCAGCGTGCCTCCCGCGGCAAGGCCGGTATCGAAAAGAATGACCTGCGAGCCGGTGTCGACGACGGTCGGCGTGAAGAAGAATTGCGCCTTGTCGGTTGGCAGGAAGGCGGCCGTGCTAACGGCGGCAAACTCCTCGGGGGAGACATTCAGGCCGAAGATCGTCTGGGGGTTCTCCACGGCACGGCTGCCCGCGAGAATGGTCGAGACACGGAACGCTCCGAGTTGGAATGAAAACTTGCGCGCGTTCTCCGGCGCGGCGCCGTGGGCTGCGGCCCCAGCCTGCTGCACCGGGGCCAGCGTTGCGGCGAGAGGCAGCGCGGCCGCGGAAGCGAGCGCTGCGCGTCGGGTGAGTCTAGCGTTCATGGATCAATCCCTCATGGCGGTGCGGTTGCTGTCATCCTCCCGTCGGACGATAGCGCCTGCCCATCCTGCGGGCGCTCAAGCTTTCGTGATCTTCGCGCCGGTTTCATTCCCACCAGCGGTCGATACGGGCGATATCCTCGTCGGACCAGCCGAAGTGGTGGGCGAGCTCGTGCACCACGACATGCGCCACCAGAGCGTCAAGCGCCACGTCTCCGCGTTCGATCCACTCCTCGAGGATGGGACGGCGGAACAGGCGCACGGTGTCGGGGGCGTATGGCTGGTCGGCAACCGATTTTTCCGTCAGCGGGATGCCCTCGTAGAGCCCGGTGAGCTCGAAGGGGTCGTCAATGCCCATCTCTTCGAGAATCTCCGTCGGCGGAAAGTCCTCGACCAGCAGGACCACCTGCCGCGCCGCTGCACGAAACGGCTCGGGCAGGGCGGCCACGGCGGCCTCCGCCATCGCCTCGATGTCGGCGAGCGAAGGGGCAGTGACGTTGAAGGTCGCAGGCTCGCGGGTCATGTGCAGAGTATCGGGCAGGAGGGAGGGCAGGGAAAGGGCCACCGGCGCAACGCCCCGCGCGTTGCCCGCCGGTGGCTTGGCATCCGCGCGCCTGCCGGGGCTTAATGGGGCGGCGTGAAGCTCAACCCCGTCCGCTGAAAAGGCCACCGAGATGAGTGACGACACCCCCGAACACGGGCTGGCCCGCGGGCTGACCAATTACGGCGACCGCGATTTCTCGATCTATCTGCGCCGCTCCTTCGCCGCTTCCATGGGCTATTCGCGCGAGGCGCTCGCCCGTCCGATCGTGGGCATCGCCAACACCGCCTCGGGCTTCAACAATTGCCACCGGCACTTTCCCGAGCTGATCGAGGCGGTGAAGCGCGGCGTGCTGATGGCGGGCGGGCTGCCGGTGGAGTTTCCCACCATCTCGCTCGGCGAGGTGTTCCTCAGCCCCACCAGCCTGAAATTCCGCAACCTGATGTCGATGGACACCGAGGAGATGATCCGCGCCCAGCCAATGGATGCCGTGGTGCTGGTGGGCGGCTGCGACAAGACGGTGCCGGCACAGCTGATGGGCGCGGCCTCGGCCGACGTGCCGGCGGTGCAGCTCGTGGCGGGGCCGATGATGACCGGCCGGCACAAGGGCGAGCGGCTTGGCGCCTGCACCGACTGCCGGCGCTTCTGGGCAAAGTATCGCGCAGGCGAGATCGACGCTGATGAGATTGCCACGGTGGAAAGCCGGCTGGCCACCACCGCCGGAACCTGCGCGGTGATGGGCACCGCCTCGACCATGGCCTGCATTGCCGAGGCGCTGGGCATGAGCCTGCCCGGCACCGCCGCCATCCCGGCGGTGCATGCCGACCGGCTGCGGGCGGCGGAGGCCTCGGGCGTTGCCGCGGCGCGGATGATCGCGCGCCCGATCCGGCCGAGCGAGATCATCACCGAGAAATCGGTGGAGAATGCGCTGCGCGTGCTCCTCGCGCTCGGCGGCTCGACCAACGCCATCATCCACCTCACCGCCATTGCCGGGCGGCTCGGCATCGAGGTGCCGCTCGCCCGCCTCAACGCGCTTTCCGACGAGACCCCGGTTCTCGTCAACCTCAAGCCCGTGGGCGAGGGCTACATGGAGGATTTCTTCGCCGCGGGCGGCATGGGGGCGGTGCTGCGCGAGCTGCGGCCCCTTCTGCATCTCGACACCATGACCGTGACCGGCGAGACGCTTGGGGAGCGACTGGCGCATGACGCGGGATACGTCGACCGCCGCGTGATCGCCTCGGCGGCCGAACCCCTGGAGCCGCAGGGCGGGCTTGTGGCGCTCTTCGGCAATCTCGCGCCGCGCGGGGCGATCCTGAAGCGCTCGGCAGCCGATGCGCGGCTTTTCGAGCATGAGGGGCGGGCGGTTGTCTTCTCCTCGCTCGCCGATCTCGCCGCGCGGGTGGACGACCCCGAGCTCGACATCACCCCCGATGACATCATGGTGCTGCAGAATGCCGGCCCCGAGAGCCCCTCGGGCATGCCCGAGGCGGGATACCTGCCGATCCCGAAGAAGCTTGCCGCGCGCGGGGTGAAGGACATGATCCGCATCTCGGACGCGCGCATGTCGGGCACCGCCTTCGGCACCATCGTGCTGCACGTGACGCCCGAGGCCGCGGTGGGCGGGCCGCTTGCGCTCGTGCGCACGGGCGACCGCATCCGGCTGTCGGTGAAGGAAAAGAGGATCGAGCTTCTGTTGAGCGAGGAGGAGCTTTCCCGCCGCCGCGCCGAATGGCGCCGGCCCACCCCGCCGCTTGAGACCCGGCGCGGTTATGACTGGCTTTATGCGGCCCATGTGCTGCAGGCCGATGAAGGGTGCGATTTTGCCTTCCTGAAGGGGAGGGGCAAGGGCTGAGGCGCTTGCATCGCCCGGCCGTGAGGCCGGGCAGCGCCCGACCCGCCCCCCCACGGGGCGGGCGCTTCGCTTCCCGCCCCGTCGGGCCGGGCGCTGCCCTTGTTCGTAAGCGGGGATCGGAAAGGCGCTCTCAGAAAGCGGTTCTCATTTCCGCCGGCGCCGCTTCACATTCCCGCCCCGCTGCCCCGGCCGGCCCGCGGTGGAGCGCGCCTTGGGGCCGACGGCGGCCTCCACCGCCTCCTCCACCACGGACTGGCGCGCCAGCGGGTCGTCGTGGAGCGCCAGATCCACCGCCTCGAGCCGGCGGATCTCGTCGCGCAGTCGCGCGGCCTCCTCGAACTCGAGGTTTTCGGCCGCCTTGCGCATGTCCGCCCTGAGCCCCTCGAGCACAGCCTCGAGGTTGGCGCCCGGCTTCACCTTTTCGACCGTTGCGGTCACGCGCGCCATGTCGGTGTCGCCTTCCCAGAGGCCGGCCAGCACATCCTCGACATTCTTCCGCACCGTCTCGGGCGTGATGCCGTGGGCCTCGTTGTAGGCCATCTGCTTGGCCCGCCGCCGCTCGGTCTCGGCAATCGCGCGCTCCATCGAGCCGGTCACCCGGTCGGCATACATGATGACGCGCCCCTCGGCGTTGCGCGCCGCCCGCCCGATGGTCTGGATCAGCGATGTCTCGGAGCGCAGGAAGCCTTCCTTGTCGGCGTCGAGAATGGCGACGAGCCCGCATTCGGGAATGTCGAGCCCCTCGCGCAGGAGGTTGATGCCGACAAGCACGTCAAAGGCGCCAAGGCGCAGGTCGCGCAGGATCTCGATGCGCTCGATGGTGTCGATGTCGGAGTGCATGTAGCGCACGCGGATGCCCTGCTCGTGCAGGTATTCGGTCAGATCCTCGGCCATGCGCTTGGTGAGCGTCGTCACCAGCGTGCGATAGCCCTTCGCCGCGACCTTGCGCACCTCGTCGAGAAGGTCATCCACCTGTGTCTCGACAGGGCGGATCTCCACCTGCGGGTCGAGAAGGCCGGTGGGCCGGATCACCTGCTCGACGAACACCCCGCCGGTCTGCTCCAGCTCCCACGGCCCCGGCGTGGCCGAGACGAACACCGATTGCGGGCGCATCGCGTCCCATTCCTCGAACTTGAGCGGTCGGTTGTCCATGCAGGAGGGCAGGCGGAAGCCGTGCTCGGCCAGCGTGAACTTGCGCCGGTAGTCGCCGCGATACATGCCCCCGATCTGGGGGATGGTCACGTGGCTCTCGTCGGCGAAGACGATGGCGTTGTCGGGCACGTATTCGAAGAGCGTGGGCGGCGGTTCGCCGGGCGCGCGGCCGGTGAGATAGCGTGAATAGTTCTCGATGCCGTTGCAGGAGCCGGTGGCCTCGAGCATCTCGAGGTCGAAATTGGTGCGCTGCTCGAGCCGCTGCGCCTCCAGAAGCTTGCCTTCCGAGATGAGCTGGTCGAGCCGCTGGGCAAGCTCCGCGCGGATGCCCTTGATCGCCTGTTTCAGGGTCGGGCGCGGGGTCACGTAGTGCGAGTTGGCGTAGACACGGATGCGTTCGAAGCTGTCGGTCTTTGCTCCCGTGAGCGGGTCGAACTCGGTGATCGCCTCGAGCTCCTCGCCGAAGAAGGAGAGCCGCCAGGCGCGGTCCTCGAGGTGCGCGGGCCAGATCTCGAGCACATCGCCCCGCACCCGGAAGCTGCCGCGCTGGAAGGCCTGATCGTTGCGGCGGTACTGCTGGGCGACGAGATCGGCGATCACCTGCCGCTGGTCATAGCTCCTGCCCACATGCAGATCGACGGTCATCGCCGAATAGGTCTCCACCGACCCGATGCCGTAGATGCAGGAAACCGAGGCGACGATGATGACGTCGTCCCGCTCCAGAAGCGCCCGCGTGGCCGAGTGGCGCATCCGGTCGATCTGCTCGTTTATCTGGGACTCCTTCTCGATATAGGTGTCGGTGCGCGGCACATAGGCCTCGGGCTGGTAGTAGTCGTAGTAGGAGACGAAATATTCGACGGCGTTTTCGGGAAAGAAGCTCTTGAACTCGCCGTAGAGCTGGGCGGCCAGCGTCTTGTTGGGCGCAAGGATGATGGCCGGCCGCTGCGTCTCCTCGATCACCTTTGCCATGGTGAAGGTCTTGCCGGTGCCGGTGGCGCCCAGCAGCACCTGATTGCGTTCACCCCTCTCGATCCCTTCGGCGAGCTCGGCGATGGCCGTGGGCTGGTCCCCCGCCGGCTTGAACTCGCTGTGCATGACAAAGCGCCGACCGCCCTCGAGCTTCTCGCGCCGCTGGGGCGCGCGCTGGAGCATCGGCATGTGGTCAGGGCGGTTGTTGTGCATGGCATGGATCCTCTCACGCCCCATGATGGGGCGGAAGCGCCCCGGTTCAACCCTGTTCCGCCCGCGCTTTCTCGGCGCCCTCGGGCTCCGCCACGCCGGCCCGTTCGGCGAGATGTCGCCATGGCGCGCCCAGCGTCCGGCCGGGAGCGGTTGCGCAACCGGAAATGGAAAATCACTTGATTAATGCGCGCAGGTTGATAGCCTGCCCGCACAACAAGCAGAAGAAGCTGCCGGCCGGGCGACGATCACCCACCCCACACTCGCTCCCATGGACCCGGCCGGCAGCCTGCTCTTCCTGTTCCTGAACGGAGCGGCCTGCGCGACGCTTGCGTCCGGTTGATACTCGGCGCATAAGGCTGGCTGGCATCTGGAGGCTCAGAATGCGCAAGGCTCAGGCACGCATCTACAAACCCGCAAGATCGGCCACCTCGTCGGGCACGGCCAGGACCCGCGAGTGGATTCTCGAGTTTTCGCCGTCCGAGGCGCGCCGGCTCGACCCGCTGATGGGCTGGACGAGTTCGGGTGACACGCGCACCCAGGTGCGGCTGCGCTTTCCGACGAAGGAAGCGGCGCTGGAATACGCCGGGGAGCACGGCATCGATGCGCTGGTGTTCGAGCCGCACGAGCGACGCCCCAATATCCGCCCGCGCGGCTATGGGGAAAACTTCGCCACCGAACGGCGCAATCCCTGGACACACTGAGGTGCGGTCGGGCAGCTTTTTCTTGCCTCCTGGCGGCTGCTCGCGCCATACAGTCGCCCATGCGGCCCCGTAGCTCAACTGGATAGAGCAGCTGACTTCTAATCAGCAGGCTGAGGGTTCGAGTCCTTCCGGGGTCGCCAATTCCCGCAGCGGGCGGCACTGCGCGGGCCCTGCCCGCCAACCCATCAGCGAAAGGCCTTCCATGACCTTCGACCGTTCGATCAAGATCGCCCCATCGATCCTTTCCGCCGATTTCGCCAATTTCGGCGCTGAGATCCGCGCCATCGAGGCCCAGGGGGCGGACTGGGTGCACGTCGATGTGATGGACGGGCATTTCGTGCCCAACCTCACTTTCGGCCCGCCAGCCGTTGCCGCCTTCCGCCCGCATGTGAAGACGGTGATGGACGTGCACCTGATGATCGCGCCCGTGGACCCCTATATCGAGGCCTTCGCCAGGGCAGGGGCCGACATCATCACCGCCCATGTCGAGGCGGGCCCGCACATCCATCGCACCTTGCAGGCCATCCGCGCGGCGGGCTGCAAGGCGGGCGTGAGCCTCAACCCCGGCACGCCGGTGGAAGCGATCGAGAACGTCATCGACATCGTCGATCTGGTGCTGGTGATGAGCGTGAACCCCGGCTTCGGCGGGCAGAGCTTCATCGAGAGCCAGGTGGAAAAGGTTGCGCGCGTGCGCCAGCTGGTGGGCGATCGGCCCGTGCACATCGAGGTTGATGGAGGCATCACCCCCGTGACCGCCCCCAAGGTGGTGGCGGCGGGCGCCGATGTGCTGGTGGCCGGCTCCGCGGTCTTCAAGGGGGGCTCGGTGGACAGACCCGAAATCTACGGCGCCAACATCCGCGCCATACGCGAAGCGGCCGAAGCCGCGCGGCGAGGCTAGCCGGCTTCTGCGAAGGTCTCGCGCACGAAGCCCCAGGCGGCTTCGAGATGCCGGTTCATGGCGGCTTCGGCGGCATCCGGATCACGCGCCAGGATCGCCTCGTAGATTGCCTCGTGCGCGGCAAGGTTGACGCGGTTGATCGCAACGGTCTGGTTCATCTTCACCCAGTGCGGCCGCAACCAGTTGAAAAAGCCCTCGTGCACGGCGGGAAACACCGGGTTGCGCGGAATCTCGTAAAGCACTCTGTGAAAGGCGCGGTCGGTGACGTAGAATTGCGGCGTGTCCTCCACCGCGGCACGATTGGCCTCCAGCGCCTGCCTGAGTGCGGCAATGTCCTCGCGCCGGGCGTTCGCCGCAGCCTCCCGTGCCAGCGCGCGCTCGACAAAGATCCGGGTACGGAACAGGCTCTCGACACCTTCGGGCGTGCCGAGAAGCTGGCGCACCGCCGGGCCGGTCACCTCCAACACGGCCTCGTAGCCCGGCCGCCGCACCACGGGACGATGGCGCGGGCGGCACAGCACCAGCCCGCGGTTTGACAGCGCGGCGATCGCTTCCCTTATCACGCTGCGCGAGGCTCCGAATTCGGCCATGAGCGCGCGCTCGGAAGGCAGCCGCTCGCCATGGGCGAGTTCGCCCGAGGAAATACGCGCCTCGAGGCCTGCGATCACATGGTCGGTCGCGCGCCGCATGCGCCCCTGATCCTTTCTGCGCCCTTGGGTTGCGAGCGCGCGCCGCCTGTCGGTTCCTTGTCGGGCCACTGTTTCGGATTTTCTTGACAGAAGCGGATTCCATGCAACTCTTGCACAAGTTTTGGTCAGATCAAAGGATTTCCGGTTCGTGGGCGCTTCCATCGAGAAGATCGAAGTCAGGCGATTTGCCCTTCCGCTGGCCGAAGTTCTCGTGGATGCAAGCCATGGAGCGCACACCCACTTTGAACTGATAACCGCCACCGTGACCACGAGCGACGGTGTGGCCGGCACCGGTTACAGCTATACGGGCGGCATTGGCGGTCATGCCATTGCCGCCATGCTGGAGCACGATCTTGCGCCTTTCCTTCTCGGACGGGATGCCGAGCCCGTCGAGGAGCTGAACGAGGCAATGGCCCGGTACCTGCATTACGTGGGGCGCGGCGGCATCGCCTCCTTTGCCATCTCGGCCATCGACATTGCGCTGTGGGACATTCGCGGCAAGGCGCGCGGCGAGCCGCTGTGGCGCATGGCCGGCGGGGCCGGACGCGGCTGCCGCGCCTATCGTGGGGGGATCGACCTGAACTTTCCCCTGCCCAGGCTTCTCGATTCGGTGCGCGGCTATCTTGCGGCCGGGTTTCGCGGGGTGAAGATAAAGGTCGGCCGGCCCACCCTCGCCGAGGACCTCGAGCGCGTTGCGGCGGTGCGTGACATGATCGGGCCGGATGTGGCCTTCATGGTCGACGCCAATTACGCCTTCGATGTCGAACAGGCGATTGCCGCGGCGCGCGCCTTTGCTCCGCATGACATCACCTGGTTCGAGGAGCCGACGATCCCCGATGACTGGCTGGGTTACGCCCGCATCGCCGAGGAAGGTGGTCTGCCGCTGGCGATGGGCGAGAACCTGCACACCATCCACGAATTCGAACATGCGCTGCGCTGGGCGCGCCTCAGCTATCTGCAGCCCGATGCCTCCAACTGCGGTGGAATCACGGGCTGGCTTGCCGCAGCGCGCGCAGGCCAGGCCGCGGGGCTGCAGGTCTCCAGCCACGGGATGCAGGAGTTGCACGTCAGCCTCGTGTCCGCGCTCGACCCGCAAGGATGGATTGAAGTGCATTCATTTCCGATTGACGAATACACCACCCGCCCCCTGGTGATGGAGAATGGCCGCGCCGTGGCCCCCGACACGCCCGGCACGGGCGTCGAGTTCAATTGGGAGAAGCTTGAAGCCGCGCATGACAGCGGCACCTGAGCAGGCGGGAGGCAGAAAATGCGTGGTGAGGCCGTCTATTACTGCGGCAACCGGAGCCTTCGGATCGAGGCGGTGACCGTTCAGCCGCCAGGGCCAGACGAGGTTCAGATCAGCGTCGGATTCTGCGGCATCTGCGGCACAGACCTGCTCATCTACAGGGGGCGGATGGACGAGCGGGTCGGCAAGCGGCGGATCATCGGCCATGAGATGTCCGGTCGCATCGCGGCACTCGGGGAGCGCGTCGAGGGCATGGCGGTCGGCGCGCCGGTGGTCGTGCGTCCGCTCGCGCCGTGCGGGCAATGTCACCCCTGCCGCACGGGAAAGAATCGGCTTTGCCACAGCCTCAAGGTCTTCGGCGTCGATCTCGAGGGCTCCATGCAGCAGCTGTGGAATGTGCCGGCGCGGGCGGTGCACAGATTGCCCGACGGCCTCGCCCTGGCGCATGCGGCTCTCGTGGAGCCGCTGGCGGTTGCCGTCCGCGACGTGCGCCGCGCGCGCGTGGCGCCGGGCGAGGACGTGCTGGTTATCGGCGGCGGGCCCATCGGCCTCCTTGTCGCTCTGGTTGCGCGCAAGGCGGGCGGAGCGGTGACTGTTTCCGAGGTCAATCCGCATCGTGCGCAACTTGCCGAGGAACTCGGCTTTCGCGTTATCAACCCGCGCCGGGCAAACCTTGCCGCCGAGGTCGCCGGCGCGACGCATGGCAAGGGGGCTGATGTGGTCTTCGAGGCATCGGGCAACCAGGCGGGTCTTGATGCCATGACGGAGGCAGCCGCGGTGAACGGGCGCATCTGCATCGTCGGAATGCATCTCGACAGCCCCAGACTCGATCTGCACCGCGTCATCATGCGCGAACTCGAGATCATCGGTTCACGGGCCTACGAAGCGGAGGATTTCGAACGGGCGATCGAGCTCTTGCGTGAAGGGATCGCCGCCGAACGGATCATCACCGAGATGCGGCGGCTCGGCGATGTCGGTGAAGCGTTCCGGGATCTGTGCGAGAACCCGGCCTCGATCAAGACGCTGATCGTGGTGAATGGCGCCTCCACCTGACGGGGCGTGCCGCCTCCATCGCCAGGGGCGATCGGCGCCAGGGCCGACCGGTGGGCAGATGGTGGCCGCTAGTCGCGCGCGCGCAATGCCTCGGGGTTGATCACGTTGAGGGGGCGGCCCTCGGCAAAGGCGTTGATCTGGTCATAGACGTCGGAAAACTGGCGGTCGAGCTCGTCCTCGGTGACAAAGCCGATGTGGGGCGTTGCGATCACGCGGGGGTGAGAGAGCACCGGGTCGCCGGGGTCGGTGAGCGGCTCGACATCGAACACATCGAGCGCGATCCGTCCCGGCCGGCCGGCCTCGAGCGCGGCCAGAAGCGCGCCGGGAGCGACGAGCCCCGCGCGCGAGGTGTTCACGAGGGTAGCAGAGGGTTTCATGCGCAGAAGGTCGTCGGCCGTCACCACTCCGCGGGTTGAGGGCACGAGCCGCAGGTGCAGCGAGAGAAAGTCGCTTGTCTCGAACAGGGCTTCGCGGCTCGGCGCGGCCTCGAACCCCTCGGACCGCGCGCGCGCGCGGCCCTCCTCGCTGCCCCAGATCTGCACGCGCATGTCGAAGGCGCGGCCGTATTGCGCCACGCGCCGCCCGAGCCGCCCGAAGCCCCAGATGCCCAGTGTGCGCCCCTCAAGCGACTGGCCCACGCCTGCCTGCCAGCGACCGGCCTTGCAGCTGGCCATCTGCTCGGGCAGGCCGCGCGCGGCTGCAAGGATCAGGGCGAAGCTCAGCTCGGCGGCCGCCACCGAGGGGCGCCCTGCGCTGGTGTCGGAGGCAAAGGCGATGCCATGGCGGGTGCAGGCCTCGACATCGACATGCGGGTAGGCGCCGCGCATCGAGATGAGCCTGAGCTTGGGCAGGCGCGAGACGAGCTCTTCGGTGATGGGCGTGCGCTCGCGGAAGAGGACGAGCGCTTCGGCATCCGCGAGCCTTTCGGCGAGCTTGTCCACGTCTTCGACATGGTCGGTCCAGACGGTGACATCATGGCCCGCGAGCTTTTCGAAGGAGGGCAGATGCCGCAGCGTGTCGAACCAGTCGTCGAGGATGTGAACCTTCATGCCTTTCTCCTCAGGCGCTCTTCGCCGCCGTGCCATGGGCGCGGCGGATCACCGGCGACATGACCCGCTCGGAGATGGCGAGGTCAAGCACCGTGGGGCGCGGGTTTTCGGCAAAGCGCGCCACATGGGCGGCGATGTCGGCCGCGTTTTCGATCCGCGCGCCCTCCGCCCCGAAGCCGCGGGCAATGGAGGCCAGATCGGTGCGGCCGAAATGCGCCCCCGCCTCGCCAAGCCCGTGAGCGCGCAGCTTGTGAAACTCCGAGCCGTAGCCGCCGTCATTGAACACCACGATCATCACCGGCAGATCGTGGCGCAGGATGGTCTCGAGCTCCTGCACATGCATCAAGAGAGAGCCGTCGCCGTCGAACAGCACCACCGGCGCGCCGGGCCGGGCCACGGCCACGCCGATGGCAAAGGAGATGCCGTTGCCGATGGCGCCGAACTCGCGGATGGTCAGGAACTCCGCATTGGGCCGCCCGCGCATCTGCGCCGTCCAGTAGGAGCAGTGGCCCGAGGAATTCACCAGCTGCCAGCCGCGCGGAATGGCGGCATCGAGCGCGGCGACCGCCTCGCGCGGGTCGATGGTGCCGGGTTCGATCTCGAAGCGGGCGCCGTCGAGGGGCTCGGTGGCGATGCGCCGGGCGAGCGCCGCGCTTCGCCATGGCGTGCCCGCGCGTGGGGGCAGGGCGGCGGCAAGCGCCTCCGCCCCGAGGCGGGCGTCGGCGCGCAGGTGCATCTGAGCCGCGCGCCGCCCCTGCGAGACGGCGACAGGATCGGTGTCGATCTGCAGCACGCGCGCCTTCGGCCAGAGCTTTCCGCCCGCGGCATTGTGCCAGGCGAGCGAGCAGCCGACGGCGATGACGAGATCGGCCTCGGCGAAACATTCGCGCGCGAT
This sequence comes from Meinhardsimonia xiamenensis, assembly GCF_900102905.1. Classification (GTDB taxonomy): domain Bacteria; phylum Pseudomonadota; class Alphaproteobacteria; order Rhodobacterales; family Rhodobacteraceae; genus Meinhardsimonia; species Meinhardsimonia xiamenensis. The sequence goes on from NZ_FNFV01000003.1 coordinate 21,902, forward strand.
GTCGGAGGAAAACCCGCCCGCAACACCGAGGTTGAAGGGGTCGTCATGGAAGATGCCGCGCGCGGGCAGCGTCTCGGCCAGAAGCCCGCCCGTGGCCTCGGCGAGTGCCTTGCAGGCCTCCGCGGCGCCCGCCTCCACCGCCCCGAGCCCGGCCATGACCACCACCCGGCGTGCCTCTGCCACCGCCGCCGCGGCGCGGGCCACATCGTCGGGGTTCGGGGGCATCGGCGCGGGGCGCGGGAGAATGGCGTGCGACGGCTCGGGCAGGCGCGCATCGCCTTCCCACGCGGCCTCCTGCAAGTCGAAGGGAATGCCGACCACCACCGGCCGGCGCTCGCGGCGTGCCTGCAGGAAGGCGTCGCGAACGCCTTGCGGGATGCGCGCGGGCGTGTGCAGCGGCACATAGGCGGCGCCGGTTGCGGTGACGAAGGGCGCCTGATCGATGGCCTGATTGTACCAGGCAGACTTGAGCGGCGCCTCCCCGGCCACAACCACCATCGGCAGGCGCGCGCGCACCGCCGCGGGAAGCGCCGTCATCAGCTGGGTGAGACCCGGGCCGCAGGTGACGGTGACAAGCCCCGGCTCACCCGTCTTGCGCGCATGGGCCATCGCGGCCGCGGCGGCGCAGTGCTCATGGCGGACGTAAACCATGCGCACGCCCGCCTCGCCCAGACGCTGGGCGAAGGCCATGTTGGCATCGCCAAGCAGCGCAAAACAGGCGCCCGGCTTCTCGGCGGCCACCACCCAGGCAAGCTGGTCGTAGACCTTCATCGTTGCGCGCTCCCCTGCCAGAGCTGGGCCGGAACCATCGCCTCGCCGCGGGCGATGAGCCGGGCGGTGCGGGTGAGGCCCGCGGAGAGGAAGCGGAAGCCATCGGGGCCGTTCTCGTAGCGCACCCTTACTTCCATCACGCCCATGGGATGTTCGATGAGCACGCGCGCGGGCGAGGGGCCTGCCTCGCGCACCAGCCCCTCGGCCACCGTGCCGGGGCGGAGCGCGCAGGCGGCAAGGCACTGCGCGCCCGTGACCGCAAGCGTCGGGTGCGTGCTCCACGGCATGAAGTAGCGCGCGGCGAAGTGACCCTCGCCCGCTGGCGGGGCGATCAGGCCGATCTTCGGCACCACGCTCTGCGCCACGTCGCCAAGCCCCATGCGCCGGCCTGCCTCGAGCCTCAGCCGCTCCATCCGCTCGAAGAGCGCGCGGTTCTCCTCCAGCGCTTCGCGGCTCTCGTGGCCGGTGAGGCCGAAATCGGTGGCGCGGGCGATCATCATCGGCATCGCCACATCGACGAGGCTCACCTCCACCCCGTCGATTTCCTCCCGTGGCTGGCCGGTGGGCAGCATGGCGCCGGTGCGCGAGCCGACCACATCGAGAAAGTCGAGCGCCACGGGTGCGGCGGTGCCGGGCACGCCGTCGATGGCGAAATCGCCCGCGTATTCCACCGCGCCGCCGGGGGTCTGCACCTGCGCCTCGACCAGCGCGCCGGTGTTCACGGCACGGATGCGCACCGGCGTCACGCCGTCACGCGCCTTCACGAGCCCCATCTCGATCGCCGCCGGCCCGACGCCCACGAGGATGTTGCCGCAGGTGGGCTTGAAATCCACCAGCCGCTCCTCGACCGCAACCTGCGCGAAGAAGTAGTCGACATCGGCCGCGGGATCGTCCGAGGGCGAGAGCATCGCCACCTTGGTTGTCACGGCGTTGCCGCCGCCCAGCCCGTCGATGTTGAGCGGATGGCCCGCGCCGACCACGGCCATCAGCACCTCGGCAAGCGCGCCCTCGTCCTCGGGCAGGTCGGCGCGGCGGAAGTAGGGGCCACGGGACGTGCCGCCGCGCATGAACAGAAAGGGGATGGAGTGTTGGGACATGTCGGTTACCTCAAGGGCCAGGGCAGGCGCACGAACTCCTGCAGGAGACCGGGCGGGAAGTCGCGGTTGAGAACCCAGGCGAGGAAGCACATGAAGACGATCCCGGCCGCGGCATAAGCCACGCTCTTCGCCCAGGAGAGCCCCGCCCGGTAGCGCATGAAGCTCACCAGAAACACCGCAAGCGCCAGGATGAAGCCGACAAGCGCAGTGAGGGCGAGGAGAAAGCCGAACCAGGCAAGCGTGCTCCACAGCCCGTGCGGGGCCTCGGCATCCTCGCCGCCGGCCTCGCGGTCGGCGAAGATCACGTCACCCTCGGGGGCAAGCCACATGCGCAGGAGAAGGGCGGCGGTGGCGAGAATGCCCACCGTGGCCACCGTGAGCGGGAAGATCTTGTCCGAGACAAGATCGATCGAGGCCGCGTCGATCCAGGCCACGAGCATGTAGGCAAGCGCAAGCCCGGCAAAGATCATCGGAGCGCGGCGCCCGCCGGAAGGCACGCTTCCCTCGGACTGGATCATCCGCGCCTGCCGGATGCCGAGGATGACCGAGACCACGGTGAGTGCGAGGATCACCAGCACGATCGGCGAAGCGACGTATTCAAGCCCCGTCTCCAGCCCCTTTCGGAACTTGAAGTTCGCGATCTGCCAGAGGTTGTTTGCGTAGTTCTCGGCTTGGTCCGACAGCACGAAGCCGATCAGGAAGGCCGGGCGCGACCAGTCGAAACGGCGCAGGAAGATGCCGACAAGCCCGATGGCGAAGAGCGCCACCAGATCGCCCAGCGATTGCTGCGACTGGAAGGCGGCAAAGGCGATCAGCATGAAAAGGAAGGGCGCGAGAAGCGCGAAGCGAATGGTGGTGAGCCGCGCGATGGGCGTGGCGAGCGCGATGCACAGGCCCGCGCCCACGACATTGGCCAGCGCCAGCGACCAGACCACCGTGTAGGTGATGTCGAGGTTGTTCTGGATGAGCTGCGGCCCCGCGTCGAAGCCCATGAGCCCGAGCCCACCCAGAAACACCGCCATCGAGCCCGAGCCGGGGATGCCGAAGATGAGCGTTGGCACCAGCCCGCCGCCCTCCTTGGCGTTGTTGGAGCTTTCCGGCCCGATCACGCCGCGCACGTCGCCCGAGCCGAAGCGCTCCTTGTTGCGGCTCGTCTGCACGGTGTGGCCATAGGCGATCCAGTCCACCACCGAGCCGCCCAGGCCGGGGATGACGCCCACGATCACCCCGATCACGGCGCAGCGCATCGACAGCCACTTGTTGGCCCACCAGTCGCGGATGCCCTGCAGCCACCCCGCGCCGAGCTGCGCCTCGCGCGCAATCGCCTTGTCCTGGCGTAGGAGGCTCACGATTTCGGGCACGGCGAAGATTCCAAGCCCGACGATCACGAGCTTCAGCCCATCGGTGAGATAGGGGATGTCGTAGGTGGCCATGCGCAGGCTGCCGCCGGCGCCGGCCTCGCCGATGGTGCCGACGAGCAGCCCGAGGCAGGCCGCCGCCAGCCCCTTGAGCGCCACGCGGCCCGCAAGGATCGCCACCATGGACAGGCCGAGCACGGTAATGGCGAGCATCTCCGGCGTTCCGAACGCCAGAACCAGCGGCCGGGCGACGAGAATGAAGAAGGTCAGCACCGTGGCTCCGAAGAGCCCCCCGAAGAGCGAGGATATGAATGCCGCCGACAGCGCACGCGCGGCATGGCCCTTCCGCGCCATCGGGAAGCCGTCGAGCACGGTCGCCTGGCTTGCCGAGGAGCCGGGAATGCCCATCAGCACGCTGGCGAAGGTGTCCGAGGTCGGTACCACCGCCACGAGCCCGACCATCAGCGCCATGCCCGAGACGGGATCGAGCCCGAACATGAAGGGCAGCACGAGGCTCAGCCCCGCGATCCCGCCGAGGCCGGGGAAGACACCCACCGAAAGGCCCAGCAGCACGCCAAGCACGAGGAACATGATCTGCTGGGGCTGCAGGATCAGCGCAAAGGCCTGCTCCAGCGCCGGAAGCGCGGTTGCCAGAAGGTCCATGATTTCGCTCTCCAGGAACAGGCCCCCGCGGGCATCCCCGCGGGGGCGGCGGCGATCACTCGAGCGTCACGCCGTAGTCTTCCTTCAGCCAGTTGATGACGAAGGCCTTGGCCGAGGGCGGCACGGAGGTGGCCAGTTCAAGCGCCTTGCGCGCCGCGGCGCCGGTCATCTGGGGATATTTCCCGAGCTGCGGTTCCGACATCTCGGCGAAGTCGGGGCGCGAGATGATCTTGTTGAAGGCGTTGGTGTAGGTGTCGATTGCCTCCTGCGTCGCGCCCCTGGGCAGGAACACCATCTTCTGGGCTGGGAAGCCGGCGATGAAGAAGGCCTTCCACGCCTCCCAGGCGTCGCCTTCGGTCGAGCAGGCAGGGGTCGCCTCGCAGACCTCCTTGAAGGTGGGGATGTCCGGGAAGGTCGGGTCGCGGACGATGTTGCCGTTATCGTCGAGCGCGCCCCAGGTCATCCACGGCACCGCCTGGCCGTTTTCGACGAGCGGCACGACGTTGGCGAGATAGGCGGAGGTTGTCTGGTAGTCGACGTTGGCCTCGCCGCGCTCGAACATCAGCCGCCCGTCGCCGCGGCCCTTGATGCCGAACACCGGCTCGACGTTGAGCCCGAGCATCTTCCAGGCCAGAAGCGGCACGAGATCAAGGCGCGTCGCTCCCTGGCTGCCCCAGATGAAGTCGGTGTCCTGAAGGCCGGAGGCATCGAGTCCGTCAAGCTTGGCGGCAAGGTCCGGCGGCAGGTAGGCCACGCCGCCGGTGCCCGAGGCGAGCACCACATGCCAGTCCTTGTATTCGTACCTTACCCGCGGATCGCCCAGCAGATAGGGAAACTGCGTCGACCCCGAGGAGCCGAAGATCAGCGCGCCCTGGGTGTCTTCGTAGGTCTGCTCCTGAAACCAGTTGGCGCCCTTGGTCGAGCCCGCGCCGGGCATGTATTTCACCACCACCGTGGGCTGGCCGGGCAGCGCCTCTGAAAGGAGCGGCGCGTAGAAGTTGGCCCATTTCGCCGAGCCGCCGGACTCGGAGAACGGAATGACGAATTCAACCGTCTTTCCCGAAAGGTCGAGTTCGGCCGTGGCCGTGCCCGCCATCGCGACTGCCGAGGTGAGCGCGACCGCGGTGACGGTCGCGAGCTTCTTGAGTGACATCTCTGGTCCTCCCATCTGCGCAGGGGCCAATCCCCTGCAACTTCAGCGCCGAGGCTCCTCCACCCCGCCGCTTGATACCCTCCCTCTACGTTGCCAAGCTTGCGTGAGGCTGTCGGCCGGCAATTTGAAAGGGGGGATAGTTTGCGTATCGCCATCATCGAGGACAACGAGAGCGTCGCCCGCGGCATCGCCTGGCGGCTGCAGGATCGCGGCCATGCCACCGACATCATCCATGACGGCGCGGAGGCGGAGGCGTTTCTGCGAGATGATGGCAATGATCTCATCATTCTCGACATCAACCTGCCGGGGGTGGACGGTGTCACGCTCCTGCGCGGATTGCGTGCCCGCGGCGACGGGCGGCCGGTGCTTCTGCTCACGGCACGCGGCGAGACGCCGGACCGGGTTGCAGGGCTTGACGCGGGCGCCGACGACTATCTCGTCAAGCCCTTCGAGATGGACGAGCTGGAGGCGCGGGTGCGCGCACTTCTGCGCCGCGCGGAAAGGCCCATTCGCGAGGAGGTGGCGCTGGGCGGGCTCTTGTTCGACCTGGCCGCCCGAGAGGCGCGAATCGGCGCCGACCGGCTTGACCTGACACGCAGGGAGACGGCGCTTCTCGAGGCGCTCGTCGCCGAGCCGGGGCGGATCATTGCCCGCGAGCGGCTTCTCGAGCAGCTCTACGGAACCGGGGCCGACGTCGAGGAAAGCGCCATCGAGGTGCATGTCTCGCGTCTGCGCCGAAAGATCGCTCCGGCAGGGCTCGTGATCCGCGCCCACCGCGGCCTTGGCTACGAGCTCAGAGAAGCCGAGAGCCGCACGGCATGAGAAGCTCGCTGAGGCTACGGCTGCTCGTCATCATCCTCGCGCCGCTCATCGCGCTTGGCCTTGCCATTGGCGTCTGGAGAGTGGCGGAGGCGCGCCGGATGGCCAACGAGCTTCTCGACCGCAATCTGATGTTCACGGCCGTGGCCGTGGCCCGCGACGTGGCGCTTTCGGACGGCGACACCATCAGCCGCGAGACCGAGCGGCTCCTCTCCGAGGCGGCGGGCGGGCTCATCCGCTACCACGTCTACGGCCCGGACGGGGTGCTTGTGACGGGTTACGCCCAGCCACCCGTTCCGCTGAGCCGCCGACTGCCGCCAGACCGGGCATTTGCCTATTACGATGCGATCTACCGGGGTGCTCCGGTGCGCGTGCTCAGGCTTCGCAACCAGGCCTCGATCGGTGGGGTCACCGGCACCTATACCGTCACCGTCTGGCAGGATCTCGCCGGCCGCAATGCCTTTGCGCTCGCTCTCGCCATGCGCGCCTTTGCGGTGATCGCCACGCTGATCGTGGCGGTCGCGGGTCTCGTGTGGTTCGGGGTTAGGCTGGGGCTGAAGCCGCTCACCGACCTCGAGGATGCCATCTCGCGCCGCTCGCCGCAGGATCTGAGCCCGATCCGGCGGCCCGTGCCCGTCGAGGCGCGCGGCATCGTGGAGCGGCTCAACACGCTCTTCGAGCGTCTGCGCGAGGCGCTGGAGGCGCAGGCGGCCTTCGTCTCGGATGCCGCCCACCAGCTGCGCAACCCGGTGGCCGGGCTGAGGGCGCTGGCCGAGGCGATCCAGACCGCGCGCGATCTGCCCACCGCGCAGGCGCGTGCCGCCGAGATGGCGCGCGCCGCGGCAGAGACCGGCGCGCTTGCCGAGCGGCTGCTGACGCTGGAGCGCGCGCGTCTCGGTGCCGGGGGCGAGAGGCGGCCGGTCGATCTTGTCGCTCTCATCGCGGCTCTGGCCGAGGAGGCGCGCCAGCGTGACGCGGCAGCGGGGGTCGAGGTGGCGTTTGCCGCGCCGTCCGCGCCGGCGGTTGTGGGCGGCGACGAGGTGATGCTGCGTGAGGCGTTCGTCAATCTCATCGACAACGCTTTCATCCATGGCGGACCGGAGATGCGCCACGTGCGCCTGTCAGTGGCGCGGCGCGGCGGGGAGATCACCGTCGAGGTTGCAGATGACGGGCGCAGCGTGGCGCCGGAGCTGGTGCCGCGCATCCTCGCCCGTTTCGGGCAGGCCGCGCCCGGAAAAGGCGCGGGCCTTGGCCTGTCCATCGCCGAGGCCGTGGCGCGGGCGCATGGCGGGCGGCTTGAGGTGCCGAGCCCGGTGGCGGGTTTTGTCGTTCGCATGCATCTCCCCGCCGCCCCTGGTGACGCATAGTTGCATCCATTTGCATGCAGGTGTATGCAATCGCTCATGACCGACTCGCCCACCGAGAAGACGCAGGGGCATGATGCCTACGCCCGGATCCTCGCCGACATCCGCGAGGGGCGCATCCTTCCGGGCGACCGGCTGACCGAGACGGAGCTTGCCCGCCGCTACGGGCTGAGCCGCACACCGGTGCGCGAGGCGATCCGTCAGCTCGAGGCGGACGGGCTCGTCGCGCATGTCCCCCGCGCGGGCGCGACGCTGCGGCGGCTCGAGCCCGCGGAGGTGAGCGAGCTTTACGAGATGCGCGCCGTGCTCGAGGCCACCGCCGCGCGTTTCGCCGCCCGCGCCGCCGCGCCTGTGGAGCTTGCCGAGCTTTCCGCGCTCAACGAGGCCTTTGCCACGGCGGCTACGCCGGTCGAGGCGGCCGAGATCAACCGCCAGTTCCACGCCGCGCTGATGCATGCCGCGCGCAATCGCTTTCTCACCCGGGCCATGGAGGCGGTTCGCAAGACCTTCCTCATCCTCGGCCCCTCGACGATGGAAGAGGAGGGGCGCGTGGAGGCGGCCGCGGCCGAGCACGCCGAGGTGCTGGCGGCGCTTCAGGCGCGCGACGAGGCGGCGGCCGAGGCGGCCATGCGCGCCCACATCGAGGCCGCGCACCGGGCGCGTCTGCGCCAGCTGCGCAGCGGCGGTGGAGAGGGGCAGTGACCGCTGGCGCCGACATCATCGCCGACAGGCCCTGGGATGTGGTCGTGGCCGGCGCCGGCAATGCCGGGCTGTGCGCGGCCATCGAGGCGGCGCGCGCGGGGGCGCGGGTTCTGGTGCTTGAGGTGGCGCCGCGGCACATGCGCGGGGGCAATTCGCGCCATACCCGCAACTTCCGCTGCATGCATCGCGGGCCGATGCCGCCCCTGACCGGGGCCTATGAGGAGGCGGAGTATTACGACGACCTTCTGAAGGTGACGGGCGGGCGCACCGACGAGCACCTTGCCCGGCTCGTCATCCGCGAATCCGAGGCGTGCATGCCCTGGATGGCCGCGCAGGGGCTCTATTTCCAGCCCTCGCTTTCGGGCACGCTGTCGCTCTCGCGCACCAACGCCTTCTTCCTCGGGGGCGGCAAGGCGCTGGTCAACGCCTATGCCAACACCGCCGAAGATCTGGGCGTGCAGATCCTCTACGAGGCCGAGGTGACGGGGCTCGAGATTTCCGGCGGGCGCGCGGGGGCGGTGGAGGTGAGCGTGAAGGGGCGCGAGCCCGTGTCTGTCCCCTGCAAGGCGCTGGTGCTGGCCGCGGGCGGCTTCGAGGCCAATCTCGAGTGGCTGAAGGAGGCATGGGGGCCGGCGGCGGAGAACTTTCTCATCCGCGGCACGCCCTACAATCGCGGCCGGGTGCTGCGGCTGATGCTCGATGCCGGGGCGCAGAGCGTGGGCGATCCGACCCAGTGCCATGCCGTGGCGATCGACGGGCGCGCGCCGAAATTCGACGGCGGGATTGCCACCCGGCTCGACTGCGTGCCCTTCTCGGTGGTGGTCAACCGCGAGGGCAGGCGCTTTTTCGACGAGGGCGAGGATGTCTGGCCCAAGCGCTACGCCATCTGGGGCCGGCTCGTTGCCGCGCAGCCGGGGCAGGTGGCCTATGCGATCATCGAGGCGCGCTCGCGCGAGCTCTTCATGCCTTCCGTCTTTCCACCCGTGGAGGCACCCACCATCGAGGCGCTGGCCGAAAAGCTCGGCCTGCCGCCAGCGGTGACGGCCGAGACGGTCGCCCGCTTCAACGCGGCCTGCCGGCCCGGCCGCTTTCACCCCACCGAGCTTGACGGCCTCTCAACGCAGGGCCTCGACCCGCCGAAGACGAACTGGGCGCGGCCGATCGTCGAGCCGCCCTTCCTTGGCTATCCGCTGCGGCCCGGCGTGACCTTCACCTACCTCGGCCTGAAGGTGGACGACACCGCGCGCGTCCAGCGCGAGGGCGCGGCGTTCGAGAATGTCTGGGCGGCGGGGGAGATCATCGCCGGCTCGATCCTGGGCCAGGGCTATCTGGCCGGATTCGGAATGACCATCGGCACCGTCTTCGGACGCATCGCCGGAAGGGAGGCCGCCGCCCATGTCCTTTGACATGTCCTACGACCGCCCGGCGCTTCTGGCCGAGGCCGAGCGCCAGTTCACCATCTGCAACGCCTGCCGCTACTGCGAGGGGTATTGCGACGTCTTCCCCGAGATGTTCGCCCGCCGCGCCTTCGCCGAGGCCGATCTCTCGGAGCTGGCGAGTTTGTGCCACAACTGCCGGGGCTGCCACTACGCCTGCCAATACGCGCCCCCGCATGAGTTTGCCGTGAGCCTGCCGGGGCTTCTGGCCACCGCGCGCACCGTAAGCTGGGAGCGTCACGCATGGCCCGCGCCGCTCGCCCGCGCCTTTCAGCGGCACGGGCTCGCGCTGGCCGCGGCGCTCGTCCTTGGCGTGGGCGCGCTCTTCTGGGCGCTGTCGGCGCTGGGCGGGGCGGGCGAGGGCTTCTATGCGCATCTGTCGCACGCGGCGATGGTGGCAATCTTCACCCCCGCCTTCCTGTTTCCGCTGCTGTGCCTTGCCATGACCGCGCGCAGCTACTGGCGCGAGATCGGCGGCGCGCCGCTGCACCCCCGCCACGTGGCGCAGGCGCTGGCGAGCGCGGCGCGCCTGAAGAACCTCTCCGGCGGGCAGGGGCAGGGCTGCAACTTCGAGAAGGGCGACCGCTACTCCAACGCCCGCCGCTGGGCGCATCAGGCGGTGGCCTGGGGCTTTCTTGCCTGCTTCGGCGCCACGGCCGCGGGCACGGTGCTGCATTACGGCTTCAACGCCCCTGCGCCGTATCCGCTTCTGAGCCTGCCGAAACTCCTCGGCCTTCCGGGCGGCATCGCCATGACGTTCGGGGCGGGGGCGCTCCTGTGGCTGCGCAGCCGCGCCGAGGCAGGTCTTTCCGATGCGCGCACCGCCTCGGGCGATGTGGCCTTCACGGCGCTCACCGGCCTCACGGCGCTGACCGGCCTTGCGCTCTATGCCGCCAGCGGCAGCATGCTGCAGGCACCGCTTCTGGCGCTCCACCTCGGCACGGTCCTGGCCTTCTTCCTCACCGCACCCTGGTCGAAGATGGTGCACCCCGTCTTCCGCCTCGCCGCGCTGATCCGCCACGCCCAGCGACAGGAGCGCTGATCAGCGCGCGGCGCGATACCAGGCGATGATCGCTTGGCGTTCCTGCGGCTCCATGGCGGTGACATTGGCCGGCGGCATGGCCGCCGTCAGCCCGGCCTGAAGGTAGATCTCGCGCGCGTGGCGGGCGATGTCGGCGTCGGTTTCCAGAACCACGCCCTTCGGAGGCGCGGCCATGCCCTCCCACAGCGGCTCGCGCGCATGGCACATCGAGCAGCGCGTGAGCACCACATCTGCGGCATCGTCGAAGCCTTCGGCCGAGGCAAACCGGGTCTCGAAGGGGGTGAGAGCGCGTGCCTCCTGCGTCGCGTCGGCGTCTCGCGCCCCGAGAACCGAAAGCCATACGATCACCGCAAAGATCACCGCCGTTGCGCCCCAGGTCCACCACGGGTTGCCGGCGCGGGCATGGCGGGTGTTGAAGAAATGCCGGATGCTCACTCCCATCAGGAACACGAGCGCCGCGATGAGCCAGTTCCAGCGCGTGGCGAAGGCCAGCGGGTAGTGATTGGACAGCATCAGGAAGATCACCGGCAGGGTGAGATAGTTGTTGTGCGTCGAGCGGAGCTTCGCGACACGCCCGAGCCTTGGGTCAGGCGTGCGCCCGGCCTTCAGGTCGGCCACCACGACCTTCTGGTTGGGAATGATGATGAAGAAGACATTCGCCGTCATGATGGTGGCCGTGAAGGCGCCGAGGTGCAGGAGCGCCGCGCGGCCGGTGAAGAGCTGGTTGTATCCCCAGCTCATGGCGAGGATGAGCGCAAACAGCGCCAGCATCATTGCCGTGGGCCGCTCCCCCAGCCGCGAGCGGCAGAGCGCGTCATAGACGATCCAGCCCACGGCGAGCGAGGCCGCCGAGATGGCCACCCCCTGCCAAAGCGCCAGATCGGCCTTGGCCGGGTCGATCAGGTAGAGCTCCGCCCCGGCCCAGTAGACCACGGCCAGAAGCGCCGCGCCCGAAAGCCAGGTGGTGTAGCTTTCCCATTTGAACCAGGTCAGATGCTCGGGCAGCCGTTCGGGCGCCACGAGATATTTCTGGATGTGATAGAAGCCGCCGCCATGCACCTGCCACTCCTCGCCGTCGGCGGGGCCGGGGATGTTTCGGTTGAGGCCCAGGTCGAGGGCGATGAAATAGAAGGACGAACCGATCCAGGCGATGGCGGCCACGACATGCAGCCAGCGCACCGCAAATTCGAGCCACGACCAGACGATCGCCGGATCCCACATCTGCCTGCCCCCGAACCATTCTGACCGATCTTGACAAGGGCAGCCTATTGCCGCTCGTCGCTTTTCGGTATTGGTTGCGAATTCCAAGGAGTTTCAGGTTTTCGCGAAGAATGTCCTACCTCGACAATGTGCGCACCTTCGTCCGCGTCTATGAGCTGGGCTCGATGTCGGCCGCCGGGCGCGATCTGCGCATCTCGCCGGCGGTGACCTCGGCGCGCATTGCCCAGCTCGAGGAGCATCTTGGCGTGCGGCTGTTCCAGCGCACCACCCGCAGGCTGGCGCCAACCGAGCAGGGGCGGGTCTTCTACCGGGGCGCCCGCGAGATTCTCGAGGCGGTGGCCGCGGCCGAGGCGCAGGTGGTGGAGATCACCGAAAACCCGCGCGGGCCGTTGCATGTGGCCGCACCCCTGGGGCTCGGCCGGCGGCTGATCGCGCCGCTCGTGCCCGAGTTCCTCGACCGCTACCCGGAGGTGACGGTGCGGCTGAGGCTTTCCGACCGGCGGGTGGATCTCGCCGCCGAGGGGCTCGATCTCGCCTTCTTTCTCGGAAAGCCCGAGGATTCGAACCTGCGCATGCGCAACATCGCCGACTGCCGGCGCATCCTCTGCGCCGCACCCGAATACATCGCCGCGCGCGGCCATCCGCGGTCGGGCTGGGAGCTGGTGAAGGGGGGCCATGAGTGCCTGAACCTGCGCTATCCGGGCGCCACCGAGTTCCAGTGGACGCTGATGACGGAGGACGGTCCGCAGCGCTTCCGTGTCTCGGGCCGGGCGGAGTGCGACGATGGCGACGTGCTGACCGCCTGGGCACTGATGGGGCGGGGGATCGTGATGAAGCCGGTTTTCGAGGTGGCCGAGCATCTGGCCGCGGGCCGGCTCGTGCCGGTGGCCGAGGAGACGCCGCCCGAGCCGGTGCAGATGGCGATGCTCTTCACCCACCGCCGCCGGCAGGATCCGAAGACACGCCTGTTCATGGACTTCATGGCCGAGCGGCTGGGCAGGGCGGTGCGCTCCGCCGAGGCCGAGCCGGCCTGACGGGCGACTCAGCCGAAGCGGAAATTCGAAGCGGTAACACCGCCAAAGAGGCCTTCCTCGTGATAGTCGCGGATGGCCGGCTCGTGTTCCGCCGCGCCGAGGGCCACGAAGAGCGGCACGAGATGATCCTCGCGCGGGTGGGCGATGCGCGCGGCGGGCGCCTTCTCCCAGTTCAGCACCGCCTCGAGTCGCTCGGCCGGCGGCAGCGCAAGCGCCTGCGTGAGCCAGGCATCGAAGGCCGAGGAGGGCGCGCGCGCCTCCGGCCCCATGAGGCGCAGGTTGTGGTAGCTCAGCCCCGAGCCGAGGATGAGCACCCCCTCCTCGCGCAGCGGCGCAAGCGCGCGCCCCAGCGCGACATGGGCGGCGGGGTCGTAATCGCGCCGGATCGAGACCTGAAAGACGGGCACATCGGCCTCGGGATACATGACCGCAAGCGGCACGAAGGTGCCGTGGTCGAAACCCTGTTCATCATCGAGCCGGGCGCTGAGGCCGGCCCCCTCGATGAGCGCGGCGGTGCGCTCGGCAAGCTCCGGCGCGCCCGGGGCGGGATAGACGATCTCGTAGGTGTGGGGCGGAAAGCCGTAGTAGTCGTAGACCATCGGCGGGCGCGCCGCGTGCATCACGGCAAAGGCTTCATTCTCCCAGTGGCCCGAGATGCAGAGCACCGCGCGCGGCTTGCCCACAGCGGCGGCAATGCCCTTCAGCGCCGCCTCGAGATTGGCGAACATTGCCCGCATTTCCGGGATCCACGGCCAGGGCCCCCCGCCGTGGGAGATGAACCATGTCGGAAGCCGTTCGCCCATGTCACCCTCCATTGCCTGCGGCAGGAATATGAGCGCCGGCGATCAACGCGCAAAGGCGCACGCGCGAACAGCGTCTGTGCAGATTCGCTCAGCTTCCGCGGTAGGTTGCGTAGCCGTAGGGCGAGAGCAGGAGCGGTACATGGTAATGCCCCTCCTCCGCCATGCCGAAGCGGATCGGCACCTCGTCGAGAAACAAGGGCTCCGCGCCCGCCTGCCCGGTGGCGCGCAGGTAGTCGCCGACGGCGAAGACAAGCTCATAAGTGCCGGTCGCGAAACGCTCTGCGGGCAGGATCGGCGAGTCGGTGCGGCCGTCGGCGTTGGTGACCGCCTCGGCGATCTTCTCGCGGCGGTCGCCCTCGATGCGCCACAGAGAGATCGCGAGTCCCTCGGCCGGCCGCCCGCGGGCGGTGTCGAGAACATGGGTCGTCAGAAATCCGGGCATCCCTTCCTCCTTGTGATGCGCAAATAGGCGCCGGACCGTCGGCCGCGCCAGTCGCGGTGCCGTGAGGCAGCTTTCGGCGGAATTTGATAATTGCCGATGAGGTTTTCCTCTAGTTGTAAGTGCCGTGGCGGAAGGAGACGCGCCGCCGCTCCACGGAGTTCTTTTGCGCGCCCAGGAGGAAAGCCGTGCCCCCACGTTACCCCCGCGACATGATCGGATATGGCCCCGACACGCCCGACCCGCGCTGGCCGGGCGGGGCGAGGATCGCGGTGCAGATCGTGCTGAATTACGAGGAAGGTGGCGAGAACAACATCCTCCATGGCGATGCCGCCTCGGAAGCCTTCCTCTCGGAGATCACCACGGCCGAGGCCTGGCCGGGGATGCGCCACTGGAACATGGAATCGATCTATGAATATGGCGCGCGGGCGGGTTTCTGGCGGCTCTACCGGCTTCTCCACGACATGCCGGTGACGGTCTATGGCGTGGCCACCGCCCTTGCCCGCAGCCCCGAACAGGTGGCGGCGATGAAGGCGGCGGGCTGGGAGATCGCCAGCCACGGGCTGAAGTGGATCGAGCACCGCGACATGGCCGAGGCCGAGGAGCGCGCGCAGATGGCCGAGGCGATCAGGCTGCACACAGAGGTGGTGGGGGAGCCGCCGCGTGGCTGGTATACCGGGCGATGCTCGATGAACACGGTGAGGCTTGCGGCCGAGACCGGGCAGTTCGCCTATGTCGCCGACTCTTACGCCGACGATCTGCCCTACTGGATGCGCTTTGGCGAGCGCGATCAGCTCATCGTGCCCTACACGCTCGATGTCAACGACATGCGCTTTTCCATCCGCGCGGGTTTCACCGAGGGCGAGCAGTTCGCCCGTTACCTCATCGACAGCTTCGACACCCTCTATGCCGAGGGCGAGGCCGGCGCGCCGAAGATGCTTTCGATCGGGCTGCACTGCCGGCTTGCCGGGCGGCCGGGGCGGATTGGGGGGCTCAGGCGGGCGCTTCAGCACATGCAGGCGCATGAGGGGGTCTGGTTCGCCACGCGCCTTCAGATCGCCGAGCACTGGGCGCGCGAGCATCCACCCGAGGCGCGGCTGCGCCCCTCGCAGATGGGCCGCGCCGCCTTCGTCGCGGCCTTCGGCGGCATCTGCGAGCATTCGCCCTGGGTGGCCGAACGCGCCTTCGAGCTCGAACTCGGCCCCGCCCATGACCGCCCCCTCGGCCTTGCCAATGCGCTGGCCCGCGCCTTTCGCGCGGCGAGCGAGGAGGAGCGGCTTGGCGTTCTGCGCGCGCACCCCGACCTTGCCGGCAAACTTGCCCAGGCCCGGCGCCTCACGCCCGAGTCGAGCGCCGAGCAGGCCTCGGCCGGGCTCGATGCGCTGACGGACGAGGAGCGGGCCGAGTTCACCCGCCTCAACGAGGCCTACACCGCGCGCTTCGGCTTTCCCTTCATCATCGCGGTGCGCGACCACGACAAGGCCGGCATTCTCGCCGCCTTCCGACGCAGACTCGAGAACGATCGGGACACCGAATTCGCCGAGGCCTGCCGGCAGGTGGAGCGCATCGCCGAGCTCAGGCTGATCGACAAGCTCGGGCGATGAGCCGCCGCATCGCCATCGAGCCGCTGACGGCCGAGGCCTTCGCCCCATTCGGCGATGTGATCGAGGCCACGGGCGCCCCCGACCGCATCATCAACCGCGGGCTCTGCGGGCGCTGGCACGACCGCGCACGGCTCGACTTCGGCCCCGAGGGCCGCGCCGGCATCAGCCTCTTCCGCGCCGAGCCCCGCACCCTGCCGCTCACCCTCGAGATGGTCGAGCGTCACCCGCTCGGCAGCCAGGCCTTCGTGCCGATGACGGCCGATCCCTTTCTCGTCATTGTCGCGCCCGACGAGGGCGGAAGGCCCGGGCGCCCGCAAGCCTTCCGCACCGCGCCGGGGCAGGCGGTGAACTACCTGCGCGGCACGTGGCACGGCGTGCTTGCACCGCTCGCGCCCCCCGGCCTCTTTGCCGTTATCGACCGCATCGGGCCGGGTGAGAACCTCGAGGAACATTGGTTCCATCATCCGTATGTGGTAGGTTGACCAGAAAAAATCACAAGATTTGACCCATCCGCGCGCAACAGGGAGACGAAGATGACAGACACCGCGCTGGGAACACCCGAGCAGCTTCGGGACCCCGACTACATGCCGCCGCTGGCCAAGGCGGTCCCGCTCGGCATTCAGCATGTGCTGGCGATGTTCGTGTCGAACATCACGCCGGCGATCATTGTTGCCGGGGCGGCGGGCTTCGGCTTCGGCTCGAACTCGCCCGACTTCCCCGAGATGATCTACATGATCCAGATGTCGATGGTCTTCGCCGGGGTGGCGACGCTCTTGCAGACCATCGGAATCGGGCCCGTGGGGGCACGTCTGCCGATCGTGCAGGGCACTTCATTCGCCTTTCTGCCGGTGATGATTCCGATCGTGGCCGGCCAGGGTGTCTCGGCCATGGCCGGGCTCATGGGCGGCATCCTTGTCGGTGGCATCTTCCAGGGGTTCCTCGGCACGATCATCAACAAGGTGCGCTTCGCCCTGCCGCCGCTGGTGACGGGCCTGATCGTGCTCATGATCGGGCTTTCGCTCGTGAAGGTCGGCATCCAGTACGCGGCGGGCGGGGTGCCTGCCATCGGCACGCCCGAATACGGCAGCCTCCAGAACTGGTTCGTGGCCGGCGTGGTGATCGTCGTGACGCTGGCGCTGAAGTTCTTCGCCCGCGGCATGCTGTCGGTGGCGGCAGTTCTGATCGGGCTGATCGCCGGCTACATCGTCGCGATCCCCTTCGGCATGGTCAGCTTCGGCAATATCGGCACCGCCGCCGTCTTCGCACTGCCCGATCCGCTGCATTTCGGGCTCGAGTTCCATGCCGCCGCGATCATCGGCATGTGCTTCATGGGCGTGGTCTCGGCGATCGAGACGGTGGGCGACGTCTCGGCCATCGCCAAGGGCGGCGCGGGGCGCGAGGCGACGGAACGCGAACTGGCAGGCGCCACCTATGCCGACGGTTTCGGATCGGCGATTGCGGGGCTCTTCGGTGCGCTGCCGAACACCTCGTTCAGTCAGAACGTCGGCCTTGTGGCCATGACCGGGGTGATGAGCCGGCATGTGGTCACCATCGGCGGGCTGTTCCTGATCGTGGCGGGGCTGTTCCCGAAGGTGGGCGCCGCCATCGCCACCGTGCCGATCGAGGTGCTGGGCGGCGGCGTGATCGTGATGTTCGGGATGGTCGTGGCTGCCGGCATCTCGATCCTGTCGGATGTGGACTGGAACCGCCGCAACATGGTGATCTTCGCCATCGCCCTGTCGCTCGGGCTTGGCCTGCAGCTGGAGCCGGGCGCGCTGCAGCATCTGCCGGGGACGGTCAAGGTGCTGATGACCTCGGGGCTCCTGCCGGCGGCGGTGATCGCCATCGTGCTGAACCTCATCCTGCCGCAGGAGCTTGCACCGGAGGCCACCGAGGAGGTTTCGGGCGGTCTGGCCGGTCACGGCAGGGACTGACCGCATGGGGCGGCGCGGGTCAGTCTTCCGCGCCGCCGCCTGGCCTCAGCGCGGCGGAAAGAGCCGCGCGTGCCGGTTGACATCCTTGTAGAGCAGGTAGCGGAACGGCCCCGGGCCGCCGGCGTAGCAGGCCTGCGGGCAGAACGCGCGCAGCCACAGAAAATCGCCCGCCTCGACCTCGACCCAGTCGGCATTGAGGCGGTAGACGGCCTTGCCCTCGAGCACGTAGAGTCCGTGCTCCATCACATGCGTCTCCGGGAAGGGGATCACTGCGCCGGGGGCGAAGGTGACGATGTTGACATGCATGTCATGGGCCATGTCGGCCGGGTCGACGAAGCGGGTCGTCGCCCATCGCCCCTCGGTGCCGGGCATCGGGATCGGCGCGTGGCTGTCCTCGTGCGTGACGAAGGGGGCGGGCGGTGCGATGCCCTCGACCGCCTCGTAGGCCTTGCGGATCCAGTGAAAGTTGAGCGCATTCTCTCCCGTCGCCTCGAGGCGCCAATCCGTCCCGGCGGGCAGATAGGCGTAGCTGCCGGGGGCGAGTTCGTGGTTTTTGCCGGCAATGGTCAGCCGGCCGGCGCCGCCGGTGACGAACAGGACCGCCTCGGCGGATGGGTCGGTTTCCGGCCGGTCCGATCCTCCGCCGGGCGCGACCTGCATCACGTAATGGGAGAAGGTTTCGGCAAAGCCCGAAAGGGGACGGGCCAGCACCCACAGCCGGGTGTCGCGCCAGAACGGCAGGGCGGAGGCGGTGATGTCGCGCAGCGTGCCCTTGGTGATGACCGCATAGGCGTTGGTGAAGACGGCTCTGTCGGTCAGAATCTGGGTCTGCGGCGGCAGGCCGCCGTCAGGAAGATGGTAGCGCGGCGGGGTGGGGTGATCTGACATGGAGCCTCCCGACATGGGACATCTCGAGATCCGGGCTGGCGCATGGCCCGGGGAACCAGCATCGCGTGGCTGCCCGCCCGGTGCCAGAGCCCAAGCGGCGACAGCAGCCTTCGGCAAAACCGGAAAATCGCGCCCATCGGGCAGCGCCCTCCCCAGGCACGGGAGGTTGACGGCGCTGCTGGCCACGGGTTGAGTGCGCGCATGGTGCAAAGCGTGTTGATGGTCTGCCTTGGCAATATCTGCCGGTCACCCACCGCCGAGGCGGTGCTTCGGCGAATGGCGGCAGACGCGGGCCTCCGGCTTCAGGTGGACAGCGCCGGCACCGGCGGCTGGCATGTGGACAAGCCGCCCCACCCGCCAGCGATCAGGGCCGCTGCCGCGCGCGGGTATGACCTGTCCGCCCTGCGCGCGCGACAGGTCACCGAGCGGGACTTCTCGCGCTTCGACCTCATCGTCGCGATGGACAGGGACAATCTCGCCACGCTTGAGCGGCTGCGCCCCGCGGGCTCCGGCGCGAGGCTGCGCCTTCTGCTCGACTATGCCGGCGCGGCGTGCGGCGGCGAAGTGCCCGACCCTTATTTCACAGGCGATTACGAGACGGCGCTCGATCTCATCGAGGCGGGCTGTGCCGGCCTCGTCGAAGCCCTGCGGCGTGGCTGCGCAACTCAGCCGCAATAGCTTTGCGCCGCTTCTCCGAAGCTCCGGTAACGCTGCCAGAAGCTCTCGTGGTTGCGACTGTCGGACTGGCGGATGCGCTGGGCAAGATCGGGATCGCGGAAGAAACGTGCCGCAAGGCGCTGGTCGCTCCGCGTGAGCACGATGTCGGCGACCTGCTGAATGCAGCTGCACAGCTCCCGGCTCGCCGCAGGCCGATCCGAGCGTATGCAGGCGCGTTCGATGGGGCCGGCGGACGCTGACGGTGCGACGAGTGCCATGGTCACGGCTGCCGAAAGAATCGCCAAGGGTATGCGGAAAGTCATTGACTTCATGCCTCTGCCTCGTCTCGCCAGCCCGTTCTGCCCTGATCGCCTGCTCACGATCCGGGGCGGGCCGGTCAGGGGCAAGAGTGCCGAAAGGATGCGATTCGATCAATTCGCCAGATCTTGCGGCCCCGTGGTCTGCTAGCGCAGAATGCGCACACCATGGCCCGGTTCGGGTGACGGCGATGCCGGCGTGACCTCGACCGAGGCGACGCGCGCTGCCGACGGGCCGCGATGCAGCGCCGCAACCATGGCCTCAACCGCGCGCCTCGGCCCCTCGAGATGGGCGCGTACGGAGCCATCGGGCTCGTTCCTGACCCATCCCGCGAGGCCCAGCGCCTCGGCCTCGTCGCAGGTCCACCACCGGAAACCGACTCCCTGGACACGGCCGGTGACGCGGGCGTCGATGGCAACCCTCTCCTCGCTCGCTTCGGCGCTCATGAACCTTCTCCGCTGCCTTCGGGTCGAGGATAGCCTGCGGAAGGCGCGGCACAAGGCGCCGCGCGAACGGGCTGGAAATTGCCGCCGCCGCGGGCCATCTGACAACCATGACACGCTTTGCAAGTCATATGGACACCGCCCTTGCGGAGGCCCGCGCGGCGGCCATGCGCGGCGAAGTGCCCGTGGGCGCCGTGATTGCCGACCCCGCGGGGCGGATCGTGGCGCGCGCCGGCAACCGCACACGCGAGCTCGCCGACCCCACGGCCCATGCCGAGATCCTCGCCCTGCGCCAGGCCTGCGCGGCGGCCGGCTCGGAGCGGCTGCCGGGCCATGTGCTCTACGTCACGCTCGAGCCTTGCGCGATGTGCGCGGCAGCGATCTCCGCCGCGCGTATCGCGCGCCTCGTCTATGGGGCGGCCGATCCGAAATCGGGCGGGGTGGCGCATGGGGCACGCGTTTTCACCCACCCGCAGGCACATCACAAGCCCGAGGTGGTGGACGGCATTGCCACCGAAGAGGCGGAGGCGCTTCTGAAGGCCTTCTTCGCCGAACGGCGCGGAAACTGAGCCCGCGTCTTTCGGTTCAGGAAGGAGGCCACAAACGCGGCCTCCTCAGGATCGACGAAAAAATCAGTTTCCGTGCGGGGGATCGTCGTCGTTATCCCCGTCGGCGAATTCGCCATTCTTGTTGGGCGTGTTGCCGTCAAGGTTCTCGCCGCCGTTACCCTTGCCCTTGTCAGTCCGGCCGTTGTCGCCCGAGACGTTCAGCCCCTTGGGCACCAGCCCCTCGTAGCCGCCGCCTGAATCTTCCCAGCCATTCTTGTTACCCTTGTCGACGCCCTTGCCGTTGCCGATGCCCGCGAAGGAGGTGCCGGCTGACAGCGCGATAGCAAGGCAGGCTGCGGTCGTAATCAGATACCTTTTCATGGAAAATCCCCCCAAATTTCTGTTGTGAAAAACGAAAGCATACCACAGCCTGTGGATTTTTCCCAAATCAGCCCTCGGGGCGCCTCAGAGTTCGATCGGCTCGAGCACCTGCGGCTCGATCACGTTCACGCCGGGGAGTGCCGCCACGAGCTTCTCCGCCGACTGCTCGAGTATCGGGAAAGTCCGGTAGTGGCAGGGGATCACCGTCTTGAAGTCGAAGAACTTCTTCGCCGCATAGGCGGCGCGCTCCATGTCCATGGTGAACCAGCCGCCGGCGCAGAGAAGGCCGATGTCGGGATTGTGCAACTCCGCAAAGACTCCCATGTCGGCCATCACGTCGGTGTCGCCGGAAAAATAGATGGTGTGCCCCTCGCCGGCGATCATGAAGCCCGATTCGGTGCCGGTATAGACGGGCCCCTCTGCGCCATCGGTGGAAGAGGAATGCGTGGCATTCACCATGGTCACTCGCGCCGCGCCAAGCTCCACCGTGCCGCCCTTGTTGAAGCCGATGGTCTCGATGTCCTCGCGCGCCCCCCACCAGGCCATGAGGTCATAGATGCCGACGGCAGGGATGCCGAGCTCGCGTGCAATGCCCACCGCATCGCCGGAGTGGTCGCCATGGCCGTGGCTGACAAGGACGAACTGGGCGCCGTCGATTGCCTCGGCGCGGCGCTCCTGGGGAAACATCGGGTTGCCCGTGAGCCAGGGGTCGACGAGAAGCGTGGTGCCGCCGATCTCGATGCGAAAGCCGGAATGGCCAAGCCAGGTGATCTTCATGGTGACTTCCTCCGCAAATCGTGGCTGTCTGCTTTCCGTTCGACAATAGCAGCGCAGGCGGGGCTGTCACCTTGGATGGGGCGCAATTCATCGACGCCTATTGCGAAAGGGTGGGGCCGGGTTTCTGGGCCGAGCCGCTGAATGCGGTGACGAATGCGGCCTTCGTGGTCGCGGCGTTTGTGATGTGGCACAGGCTCAGAGGGACGGAACTGCCGCTGGCGCGCCTGATGGTCGCCGTTCTCGCCGTGATCGGCGCCGGAAGCTTCCTCTTTCACACCTTTGCCACGCCATGGGCGGCGCTGGCCGACGTGCTGCCGATCGCGGCCTTCATTCTGCTCTATCTCCTTGCCGTGAACCTCCGTTTTCTCGCCATGCCGCCGTGGCTTGCCGCCTTGGCGGCACTTCTCTTCCTCCCTCTGGCGGCAGTGGCGGCGCGGCTGATTGCGCCCTTGCCCTTCCTCGGCATCTCGGCGCCCTACTGGCCGGTGGTGCTCCTCATCGCGGCCTATGCGCTCCTGCTCCGCCGCCGGGCACCGGCCACCGCCCGCGGCCTCGGGATCGGCGCGGTGATCCTCACGCTCTCGCTCACCTTCCGCTCGCTTGACGGGCCTCTCTGCGCAGCGGTGCCCATTGGCACCCATTTCCTGTGGCACGTCCTCAACGCGGTGATGCTCGGCTGGATGATCGAGGTCTATCGCCGTCACATGGTTGCGGGCGGCGGGGCGGGGCGGTAAAGCCTTCGGCCGGAAACGCCCCTCCATCGGGAGCTCTGCGCATGTCGATCGATCTTGAAACCGCCGCCCATGTGGCGCGGCTGGCCCGCATCCGGGTCGAGCCCGAGCGCCTGCCGGCGCTGGCCGAGGAGTTCAACCGCATCCTCGGCTTCATCGAGCAACTCAACGAGGTGGATGTTGAAGGCGTCGAGCCCATGGTCTCGGTCACGCCGATGCGCCTCAAGCGCCGGCCCGACGAGGTGACCGACGGCGGCTACCCCGAGAAGATTCTCTCCAATGCCCCCGATGCCCGCGAGGGCTTCTTCGTGGTGCCGAAGGTGGTGGAGTGATGTCGGAGCTTTCCTCTCTCTCGATCGCCGAGGCGCGCGACGCGCTGCGCCGGGGCGATGTCACGGCCGTGGAGCTGACCGAAGCCTGCCTTCGGGAGATCGAGGCGGCCGACGCGCTCAATGCCTTCGTCCACAAGACCCCCGAGATCGCGATGGAGCGCGCCCGCGCCGCCGATGCGATGCTCAAGGAGAAAGGCGACGAGGCGCCGGGCATGTGCGGCATCCCCGTCGGCATCAAGGATCTGTTCTGCACCGAGCATGTGCCCAGCCAGGCGGCGAGCCGGATTCTGGAGAATTTCCGCCCCGAGTATGAATCGACCGTCACCGCGCAGCTCAAGGCGGCCGGCGCGGTGATGCTGGGCAAGCTCAACATGGACGAGTTCGCCATGGGCTCGTCCAACGAGCACTCCGTCTATGGCCCGGCGGTGAACCCCTGGCGGGTGGATGAGCGGCTGCTCACGCCCGGCGGCTCCTCGGGCGGCTCGGCGGCGGCGGTGGCCGCGCGGCTGTGCCTCGGCGCCACCGGCACCGACACCGGCGGCTCGATCCGCCAGCCCGCCGCCTTCACCGGCATCGTCGGCCTCAAGCCCACCTACGGGCGCTGCTCGCGCTGGGGGATCGTGGCCTTTGCCTCCTCGCTCGATCAGGCCGGGCCGATGACGCGCACGGTGCGCGATGCGGCGATCATGCTGCAGGCGATGGCCGGTCACGACCCGAAGGACTCGACTTCCGCGGATCTGCCGCTGCCCGATTTCGAGGCGGCGATCACCGGCGACATCCGCGGCAAGCGCATCGGCATCCCGCGCGAATACCGCATGGAAGGCATGCCGGCCGAAATCGAGGCGCTGTGGAAACAGGGCGCCGAGATGCTGCGCGATGCGGGGGCGGAAATCGTCGACATCTCGCTGCCGCACACGAAATACGCGCTGCCCTGCTACTATGTGATCGCCCCTGCCGAGGCCTCCTCGAACCTCGCCCGCTATGATGGGGTGCGCTACGGCTACCGCGCCAAGCTCGCCAAGGGCGAGGGCATCGTGGAGATGTACGAGAAGACCCGCGCCGAGGGCTTCGGGCCGGAGGTGCAGCGGCGGGTGATGATCGGCACCTATGTGCTCTCGGCCGGCTTCTATGACGCCTACTACAACCGCGCGCGCAAGGTCCGCAGCCTCATCAAGCGCGACTTCGAGACGGTCTTTGCCGATGGTATCGACGCCATTCTCACCCCTGCCACGCCTTCGGCCGCGTTCGGGCTTGGCGAGATGTCGGAGGCCGATCCCGTGCAGATGTATCTCAACGACGTCTTCACCGTGACGGTCAATCTCGCCGGCCTGCCCGGCATCGCCGTTCCGGCCGGGCTCGATTCCCAGGGGCTGCCGCTGGGGCTGCAGCTCATCGGCCGGCCCTGGGAGGAGGGCGAGCTTCTGAACCTTGCCGAGACGCTGGAGCGTGCGGCCGGCTTCGTTTCAAAGCCGGAGAAATGGTGGTAGGCTCGGGCAAAATACCATCGAGCAGAGGTTCCCCATGCGCGTGATCCTCGCGGCCCTGTCGCTGGCCGCGCTCTCCGCCTGTTCTTCGTCTGTCCCCGACAGCGGCGCGCCCGCCGATGCGCCGCTCGGAGCCACACCCGCCTATCGCGGGTTCGACGGCGCGGGCGCGCGCGCGTCTGCCGAGTCCGGGGTGGAGACATCGGCGCTTCCGCCCGACGGCAACGCGCCGCTCCCGGCCACGACCGCCTCCGAGCAGGCGCCGGCCACGCCCGGTGTCGTCTCCTATGCGCTCTCGACGACGAACGCGGTGGGTCAGAAGCTCTACCGCCGCAGCATCTTTGCCCTGCCGGCGCTGGCGGCGCGCAATTGCGCCGAATATCCCTCTGACGATGCCGCGCAGGAGGCCTTCCTCGCCGCCGGAGGGCCGGAGCGCGACAGGCTCAACCTCGACCCCGACGGCGACGGCTTCGCCTGCAACTGGGATCCTGCCCCCTATCGGCGCCTCGCCGCACGGTCGGGGGGCTGAGACGCCCGGCCGTGCGCGTCATCGAGCGGCCCTCGCCGAATTTCGGCCCCCGACGCGGAGGCGCCCGGCCTGACATGGTGGTGCTTCACTACACGGCCATGGGCTCGGCCGAGGCTGCGCTCGAGCGGCTCTGCGACACGCAAGCGGAGGTTTCCGCCCACTGGCTCATCGCGCGGGACGGCCGCCTGTTCCGGCTGGTGCCGGAGGAGGCGCGGGCATGGCACGCGGGTGCGGGTGCCTGGGGGCAGGTGAGGGACGTGAACTCCCGCTCCATCGGCATCGAGATCGACAATGACGGGCAAAGCCCCTTTGCCGCGCCGGCAATGGCCACGCTCGAGGCGCTGCTTGCCGAGATCATGCAGCGCTGGGCGATTCGCCCCGAGCGGGTGATCGGTCATGCCGACATGGCGCCGGGGCGAAAGCCCGATCCGGGCCCGCGCTTCGACTGGCTGAGGCTCGCGCGGGCGGGCCTTTCCGTCTGGCCCGCGCCCGGGCGGGAGCCGCGCGCCGCCGATGAGGGTGCATTCCTCGCGGCCGCGCGCGCCTTCGGCTATCGAGCGCCCGAGGGCTGCGATGATCCGGCGGGGCTGATCCTGAGGGTCTTCCGCGCCCGCTTTCGGCCCTTCGCGCGCGGGCCGCTGTCGCCGGCCGACATGGCCGCCATCGCCGATCTCGCTGCGCGCTTCCCGGTTGACCGGGACGCCCCGGCTTCCTAGATCGGGAGTGCGCGGCGGGCCGGATGGCCGCTCCTGCCCCTTGTGGCAGGGGAGGAAAGTCCGGACTCCAGGAAGCAACGGCGCCGGGTAACGCCCGGCCGGGGAAACCCGAGGGAAAGCGCCACAGAGAAGAGACCGCTGTCGGCTGTCGCCGGCAGCAAGGGTGAAACGGTGGGGCAAGAGCCCACCGCGGGACGGGCAACCGGACCGGCACGGCAAGCCCCGCCGGGAGCAATGCCGAATAGGGACCTCAGAGGGCCTTCACGGGCCCGGGGATGCTTCCTCCCAGAGGTCCGGGTTGGCAGCTAGAGCCTGCCGGTAACGGCAGGCCCAGAGGAATGGCCATCGAACCGCCTTCGGGCGGGGAACAGAATCCGGCTTACAGGCCCGCCGCGCGCCTTGCCCTGACCCTTGTGCCGCGCTTGGCGGTTGACAGCGCCCGCGCGCGCGTTAAAAGGCGGCGATCGAGGAATTCGCGGGCGGCCCGGGGGCCGTTCGAGGCACGGAGTTGATCCATGGCGAAGCCGACGACCATCAAGATCCGCCTGAACTCGACGGCGGGCACGGGCCACTTCTATGTGACCAAGAAGAACGCCCGCACCATGACCGAGAAGATGGTGGTGCGCAAATACGACCCCGTCGCGCGCAAGCACGTCGAGTACAAGGAAGGCAAGATCAAGTGATCTGAGCCTCTGGGGCAGTTTTGCAGGGCCGCGCCGGGTGCGCGGCCCTTTTTCTTGCGCTCGCGCATGGCAGATGCGCGCGGCGTCACGGGCAATGAAAAAGGCCGGCCACAGGGGCCGGCCTTTGCCGTTGATGGCGCTCCTGCCGCGCTCACTCGCGATTGCCGAGGAACTGCAGGAGGAACATGAACATGTTGATGAAGTCGAGATAAAGGCTCAGCGCCCCCATGATCGCCGACTTGCCCAGCCACTCTTCATCCATCGCCTGGGCGTGCTGGATGTACTCGACCTTGATGCGCTGGGTGTCATAGGCGGTGAGACCGGCGAAGATCAGCACACCGAGCACCGAGATCGCGAAGTGGATCGCCGGGCTGCCGAGGAAGATGTTGACGATCGAGGCCACGATCAGCCCGATCACGCCCATGATGAGGAAGGCGCCCCAGCCCGAGATGTCGCGCTTGGTGGTGTAGCCGTAGAGCGACAGGCCGGCGAAGGCGATCGAGGTGACAAGGAAGGTCTGCGCGATGGAAATGCCGGTGAAGGCGGCGAAGATCCAGCTGATCGAAAGGCCCATCGCCGCGGCGAAGGTGTAGAAGAAGAGCTGCGCGCCGGCCGCCGACAGCCGGTTGATCATGGCGCCGAAGGCAAAGACCATGATCAGCGGCAGGAACATCGCGATCCAGCCGAGAATGTTCGGCGCCAGCGTCACTGGGTCGCGGAAGATGGACAGGAGCGCGTCGGACGTGCCGACCGCCCAGGCCACGCCGGCGGTGACCAGAAGGCCCACCGACATGGTGCCGTAGACCTTGTTCATGTGGGCGCGAAGGCCCTCGTCGATCTGCGCGGCGCGGGCGCCGGCTGCCGCACGGACCGTCTGATAGTCAGCCATTGACTGCCTCCAAGAAACTCACGGGTTCACCGCCGCGCACGCGACGGTCGCACATAGTAATATCGTCGGAGCGGGCATGCGTTTCAAGACATTCGCCGGCATTGATCGGGCTTTCGACGCGCTTCAGTCGCCAGCGATCTCGATCACCACCTTGCCGGTCGAGGCGCGGCGGCGCAGAAGCTCAAGCCCCTCGCCGGCACGCTCCAGCGGGAGACGGTGGCTGATATGCGGCTTGAGGCGCCTTTCCTCATACCACTTGAACAGCCTGCGCAGGCTGTCGGTGAGAACCTCGGGCGCGAAGGCGATGTAGCCGCCCCAGTAGAAGCCGATCACGGTCAGGTTCTTCACAAGAATGTGATTGGCCGGAATCTGGGGCACATCGCCGGAGGCAAAGCCGATGACGATGATCCGCGCCTCGGGCCGGCAGGCGCGCATCGCCGCGCGGAAGAGCTCGCCACCCACCGGATCATAGACCACATCCGCACCGCCAAGCGCGCGCACCCGGTCCCGCAGGTCCTCCGTTCCGGTGTCGATGAGTTCGTCGGCGCCGGCCGCCTTGGCAACGGCAAGCTTCTCGGCGCCGCGCGCCGCGGCGATCACCCGCGCGCCCATGAGCTTCCCGATCTCCACCGCCGTCAGCCCCACGCCGCCTGCTGCGCCGAGCACGAGCAGCGTCTCGCCTTCCTTCAGCCGCGCGCGGTGCTCGAGCGCTACATGCGAGGTGCCATAGGCGACCTGGAAGGCGGCCGCCTCGGCAAAGCTCATCGCGTCGGGAATCGGCGTGCAGCGTTCGGCTGGGAAGACGCCCGCCTCGGCAAGCCCGCCGGTCCCCGAAAACACTGCCACGCGCGTTCCGGGGCGGGGGGAGGAGACCCCTTCGCCCACGGCCTCCACCGTGCCGGCAAGCTCGAGTCCCAGGGTGGCAGGCAGCGGCGGGCGCTCCTGATACTGGCCGCGGGCCATGAGGAGATCGGCGAAGTTGAGCCCGCATGCGGCGATCCGCACCTTGACCTCGCCGGGGCCGGGCTCGGGCTCGGGGATGTCGCGCAGCTGGGGCGGGGCATCGAAGTCGGTGATCTGAAAGGCGCGCATCTGTGACTGTCTCCGGTGGTCCACGCCGCCAGTCCTACCGGTCGGTCGCGCCGCTGCCAACCGTGACGCCGGTGGCGCGGCGCCGGGTGGTCGGCGAAGGGCAGGGCGCGCAACCATCGAACGGTGGCGGAACCCTGCCTGCGACAGCTCGCGGTTGACGAGTGCCGGGGGAAACTGTCCCAAAAGACAGGTTGTGCGACCGTGGCTTCGCAACTATCCCAGCGGGTAGGGGAGCGAAATCGAAGGGAGATCAGGGCTGATGAAACACCCGGTTGATGTTCACGTTGGCAAGAGGGTGCGCCATCGCCGCTGGATGGTGGGCATGACCCAGCAGCAGCTGGCCGAAAAGGTCGGCATCAAGTTTCAGCAGATCCAGAAGTACGAAACCGGCATGAACCGCATTTCGGCCTCGCGTCTGTGGGACATTGCCGAGGCGTTGCAGGTTCCGGTGAGCTTCTTCTTCGAGGGTCTCGAGGAAGAGCAGGGCGCCACCCGCCCCGCGGAAGGGGAGAAGGTGCCGGGCGACATTCTCGCCGACAAGGAGGCTCTGGAACTGGTCCGTTCCTATTATGCGATTCCCGAGAACCAGCGGCGGCGGCTGTTTGAACTTGCGCGGGTTCTGAGCGACAAGATGTAGGGCCGACCGGCCGCGCAGGCGCGAGCCGGGGGCTCATCCCTCGACGGCAGTGAGGAGCGCGGCCGATGTCGAGCGTGAAGACGCAGCTTTCGCCACTTCTGCGGGAAGAGCTGATCGCGGCCGCTCACGCGGCCGCGGACGCCGCTGGCCAGGCGATCCTGCCGCATTTCCGGCACATTGACCTCGACACCCGGAACAAGGCGAAAAAAGGCTTTGACCCGGTCACGGAGGCCGACCGGGCGGCTGAAGCGGCGATGCGCGCGGTTCTCGAGGCAGCGCGCCCCGATGACGCCATCCTCGGCGAGGAGTTCGGCCGGAAGCCCGGCACGAGCGGGTTGGAGTGGGTGCTTGACCCGATCGACGGCACGCGCGGGTTCCTCTCCGGCACGCCCACCTGGGGCGTGCTGGTTTCGGTGCGCGATGCGGGTGGGCCGCTCTTTGGCCTGATCGATCAGCCCTACATCGGCGAGCGCTTCGCGGGCGGCCTTGGCGTGGCGGAGTTCAGGGGCCCGCGAGGGCACGGGCGGCTGGCGTGCCGGCGCAACGACCGGCTCGAGGAGGCGATTCTCTTCACCACCTTCCCCGAGGTCGGCACCCCCGAGGAGGAAGCGGCCTTCAGGCGCCTGTCCGCCCGCTGCCGCCTCACCCGCTACGGGATGGACTGCTACGCCTATGCGCTGGTGGCGCTCGGCCTCGTCGATCTGGTGGTGGAGGCTGGTCTCCACCCCTATGACGTTCAGGCGCCGATCGCGGTGATCGAGGCCGCGGGCGGCGTGGTGACCGACTGGCAGGGCGGCCCGGCGCATGAAGGCGGGCGCATTGTCGCCGCCGCCAATCGTGACATTCACGCCGCGGCGCTCGAGGTTCTGACGCCGCGCTGAGCTATTGGCCGGCGGCCTTCGCCACAACCCGCTTTCCGCCAGCCCACACCTCGCGCACTGCCCGGTCGTCGCCCATCATGATGGTGGGAAAGAGCGCCTCCCAGAAGTTTTCCGCCCGGGCCGCGCGCTGGGCGATGGCGGGGGTGGAGGCGAGGTCGATCACCACGAGATCGGCCTCCATGCCCACGGCGAGGTTGCCGATCAGGTGATCGGCCCGGAGCGCGCGCGCCGAACCCTGGGTGGCCAGCCACCACAGCTGCGCGGGGTGCAGCGCGGTGCCGGTGAGCTGGCCGATCTCGTAGGCCGCGGCCATGGTTCTGAGCATCGAGAAGGAGGAGCCGCCGCCGGTGTCGGTGGCAAGGCCCACGATCTGCCCCTCGCGCTTGCGCGCGGCGGTGTCGAACAGGCCCGAGCCGATGAAGGTGTTCGATGTGGGGCAGTGGATCAGGGCCGAGCCCGTCTCCCGCAGCCGCGCACGCTCGCGCCCGGTCAGGTGAATGGCGTGGCCGAAGAGCGCACCGGGACCGACGAGGCCGAATCGCTCGTAGGTGTCGAGGTAGTCCCGAGCCTGCGGAAACAGCTCAGCCACCCAGGCCACCTCCTCGCGCTGCTCGGAGAGATGCGTCTGCATCGCGCAGTCAGGGTGCGCCGCCCACAGCGCGCCGAGTGCCTCGAGCTGTTCGGGCGTGGAAGTGGGCGAGAAGCGCGGGGTGATGGCGTAGGAAAGCCGGTCCACGCCATGCCAGCGCTTCAGGAGCGCGAGGCTCTGGTCATGCGCCGTGTGCGCCGTGTCGCGCAGGGCGTCGGGCGCGTTGCGGTCCATGCAGGTCTTGCCGCCCCAGACCCGGAGCCCGCGCCGCTGCGCCTCGGAAAAGAAGGCGTCAACGCTTTCGGGATGGATGGTGCAGAAGCTGCACACGCTTGTGGTGCCGTGGGCAAGCACGAGATCGAAATAGCGCGATGCCACTGCCGCCGCATAGTCCGCGTCGCCAAAGCGCATCTCCTCGGGAAAGGTGTAGCTGTTGAGCCAGTCGATGAGCCGCTTGCCCCAGCTCGCGATGATCGCGGTCTGGGGATAGTGCACATGCGCGTCGATGAACCCGGCCGAAATCAGCGCCTCCCCGTGGTCCACACGCTCGGCCCCAGGGTGGGCGCGGGCGAGGGCGTCGGCCTCGCCGATTGCGGCTATCCGGCCGTTCTCGATCAGCACGGCGCCGCGGCTCTGGTGGCGCGCGGCCTCCTCGGGGGGCAGCGCGAAGGGATCGGCCGTGAAGGAGAGCGTCTGGCCGATGAGCAGATGAGAGGGCATTCCATGACTCCGGTGCGGTCAGCGGCGGGGCAGCATAAATCGTGCCGGCGGGCCGGTAAATCACCGCATTTCCGGTTTTGTTTGCGGGGCTTCGGCACTAGGTTCCGCGCGTGCCCGGAGGCGGTTGCAGGGGGGACTGCGCATGAGCGAACACGAAGCGCCCGAGACCCGGCGGGAGGATGAGGATTTCGGCCTTGCGCGCGATGCGGTGAGCGCGGTTGCGGCGGCTCTCGAGGCGGGCGACGCGCCTGCGCTGGCCCAACTTCTCGAGGGCATGCATCCCGCCGACATCGCCGACCTTCTCGAGCAGCTCGACCCCGAGGACCGGCGCGAGCTGTTGCGGATGTGGGGCAGCGAACTCGAGGGCGAGGTTCTCTCCGAACTGGACGAGGGCCTGCGCGAGGAGGTGATCGCGGCGCTCTCGCCCGAGGCGCTGGGCGAGGCGGTGCGCGAACTCGAGACCGATGACGTGGTCGATCTCGTCGAGGATCTCGAGGAGGAGCAGCGCGAGGAAATCCTGGCCGCCCTGCCCGCCGATGACCGGGCCGCGGTCGAACAGTCGCTGGCCTACCCGGAAGGGACGGCCGGGCGCCTCATGCAGCGCGAGTTCGTCTCGGTGCCCGAGCACTGGACGGTGGGTGACGCCATCGACTATCTGCGCGCGGCCGAGGAGCTGCCGGAAGATTTCTACCACGTCATTCTCGTCGATCCGCGCATGCGGCCCACCGGCTATGTGCCGCTGGGCAGGATTCTTGCCAACCGGCGCGACGTGCCCCTGAAGGATCTGCGCGACGAGAGCTTCCGCACCATCCATGTGCTGCAGGATGTCGAGGACGTGGCCTATGTCTTCAACCATTACCACCTCATCTCCGCGCCGGTCGTGGATGACGACGGAAGGCTGACCGGCGTCGTCACCATCGACGACGCGATGGCCGTCCTCGATGAGGAGGCCGAGGAGGACATCCTTCGGCTGGCCGGTGTCGGCGACGAGAGCCTTTCCGACCGGATCTCCGAGATTGCAAAGGCGCGCTTCGTCTGGCTGTTCGTCAACCTTTTGACCGCGATTCTCGCCTCGCTGGTCATCGACTATTTCTCGGAGGCGATCGAGGCGGCGGTGGCGCTCGCCGTGCTGATGCCTATCATGGCCTCGATGGGAGGCAATGCCGGCACCCAGTCGATGACCGTGGCGGTTCGTGCGCTTGCCACGCGCGATCTGACCATGAGCAATGCCTGGCGGGTGATCCAGCGCGAGGTGGCGGTCGGTGCGCTCAACGGTGCCGCCTTCGGGTTGATCATGGCGGTGGTGGCGGGCGTGTGGTTCGGCATGCCGATGCTGCCCGTGGTGGTCGCTTCGGCGATGGTGCTCACCCTTGTTTCGGCCGCGCTTGGCGGTATTCTCATCCCCTTGGCGCTTGACCGGCTCGGCGTTGACCCCGCGCTTGCCTCCGGCCCCTTCGTAACGACCGTGACGGATCTGGTGAGTTTCGGCGCGTTTCTGGGCCTTGCATCATGGATTCTGCTGTGAGGATCGTGCCGTGAGCGCTCTGCAGAGGGAGAAGGCGGCGGCGCGGCAGGCCGCTCTTGCCCGGCGCGCAGCCGCCTTCGCCGCCGGTGACGGCGGCGCCGGGGCGGCGCGGCTGCTCGAGGTCCTGCGGCCGCACAGCGGCCGCGCGCTCGCCGGCTACATGCCCATGCGCACCGAGATCGACCCCTTGCCGGCGATGGCGGAGATGGCCCGTCATGGACCCGTGGCCATGCCTGTCATCGAGGGCATGGGGCGCCCGCTTCGATTCCGCGCCTGGAGCCCGGAGGCGGAGACGGTCGAAGGGCCCTTCGGTGCGAGAGTCCCACGCGAGGGGGAGTGGATCGTGCCCGAGGTTCTGGTCGTTCCGCTTCTGGCCTTCGACCGGCGCGGCGGGCGGCTGGGCTATGGAGGCGGCTTCTACGACCGCACGCTCGCGGCTTTGCGCGCCGCCAATCCGGCAACGCTGGCGATCGGTTTCGCCTTCGCCGCGCAGGAGGCGGAGGCACTTCCGCTCGAACCCACCGACGAGCTTCTCGACCTCGTGGTGACCGAGGCCGAGGTGATCGCGCTTGCACCGCGGCGCCGGAACGCTTAGGCGGGCGCCCATGCGACTTCTTTATCTGGGCGATGTGGTCGGCCGTGCGGGCCGGCGCGCGGTGATCGAGCGCCTGCCGGCGCTGCGGAAGGAATGGCGGCTCGACTTTGTCGTGGTCAACGGCGAGAACGCCACCTCCGGCGCGGGGCTCAACCCCGATCACGCCAAGCTGCTGCTCGAGGCCGGCGCGGACTGCGTGACGCTTGGCGACCATGCCTTCGACCACCGCGAGATGCTCTCCTTCATCGAGAACGAGCCGCGCATCCTGCGCCCGCTCAACTATGCCAAGGCCGCGCCCGGTCACGGCGCGCGCCTCTTCGAGGCTCCCGGCGGGCGCAAGGTGCTGGTCGCGCAGGTGCTCGGGCAGGTGTTCATGAAGCGCCCCTTCGATGACCCCTTCTCGGCGGTCGATGCCGTGCTTGCCGCCTATCCGCGCGGGGGGCTCGCGCAGGCGGTGATCGTCGATGTCCATGCCGAGGCGACGTCGGAGAAGATGGCGATGGGTCATTTCTGCGCCGGCCGCGCCTCGATGGTGGTGGGCAGCCATACCCATGTGCCGACGGCCGATGCGATGCTCCTTGACGGCGGCACCGCCTATCAGACCGACGCGGGCATGTGCGGTGACTATGATTCGGTGATCGGCATGAAGAAGGACGAGCCTCTCCGCCGGTTTGTCACCGGCATGGGGCAGGGCCGTTTCACGCCGGCGACGGGGCGGGCGACGCTTGCCGGGCTCTATGTCGAGACCGATGACCAGACCGGCGCGGCCACGCGCGTGGTCATGGTGCGCCAAGGCGGGCGGCTGGAAGCCTCGGGGCCCTGAGACATGCGCGCCGGCAGGCAAGTCGCCGCGGCGCAGCCCATCCACGTGGCCGCGCTGCTCGTCATCGGTGCGGGCTGGGGGCTCACACAGCCGCTCGCCAAGATCGCGGTGACGGCGGGGCTGCATCCGCTCGGGATGGTGTTCTGGCAGCAGGTGATCGTGGCGCTCATCCTTGGCGCGGTGCTCGCCCTGAGGGGCAGGCTGCCCGGCCTCTCGGCCGGGCGGATGGGCTGGTTCGCGGTGATTGCGCTTCTGGGCACCATCCTGCCCAATTCGGCGGGCTACACGGCGGCGATCCATCTGCCTGCCGGGATCATCTCGATCGTCACCTCGATGGTGCCGATCTTCGCCTGGCCGGTCGCGATCGCGTTGGGGGCCGACCGCTTCGAGCGCGTCCGCGCCGCCGGTCTCGCGCTCGGGCTGGCCGGGGTGGCCGTGCTCGTCCTGCCCGGCGCGGGCCTGCCGAGGGCGGCGGCGGGCGCCTTCGTGCTGCTCGCCGCGCTGGCGCCGCTCTGCTACGCCTTCGAAGGCAACCTCATCGCCCGTTTCGGAACTGCGGGGCTCGACCCGGTGCAGCTTCTCTTCGGCGCGAGCATCGTCGGTGCGGCTGGCATGCTGCCCTTGACGCTGGCCACGGGAACCTGGTTCGAGCTGGCGCCGCACTGGACAGCGGGGGATGCGGCGCTGGTGGTGTCTTCGGTCATCCATGCCGTCGTCTATGCGGGCTATTTCGCGGTCGTGCGGCGGGCCGGCGCGGTCTTCGCCGCGCAGGTGGCCTATCTCGTCACTGGCTTCGGCGTCCTGTGGGCAATGCTTCTGCTCGGCGAGCGCTACCCGGCCTCGGCCTGGCTGGCCATGGCGCTCATTCTGACCGGAATGACGCTGGTGCGCCCGAGGTTGACGTGAGCGGGCGTGCGCGCTTGCCGCGGGGGGCGCCGCGTGGCTAGATGGTGCCGCTTCGCAACAGCCCCGACAGCCGCGCGAGCCCCAGCAGAGGAATCCTGCCAAGGTGATTGATCTTCCCCTTGCCCCTTCCCTTCAGGCGGTTCTCGCGCTCGGCATCGTCGCCGGAATGTTCGTCCTGTTCCTGCGCGAGACGTTTCCACCGGAGGTCACCGCCATCGCCGGCGTGGCGGTGATGTTGTTCCTCGGGCTTCTGCCCTACGAGGCCGGGCGCGAGGTGCTGGCCAACCCCGCCCCCTGGACGATCGCGGCGATGTTCGTCGTCATGGGGGCGCTGGTGCGCACCGGAGCGCTGTCGTGGTTCACCCGGCTGGCCGAGACCCGCGCCGATTCGAACCCGCGCCTTGCCATTGCCAGTCTGATGGGTCTCGTCATTCTCACCTCGGCCTTCGTCAACAACACGCCGGTCGTGCTGGTGATGATTCCGGTTTTCGTGCAGCTGGCCCGCCGGCTGGGGGTGGCCGCCTCGAAACTGCTCATCCCGCTTTCATATGCGGCGGTTCTGGGGGGCACGCTCACGCTGATCGGCACCTCCACGAACCTTCTGGTCGACGGACTGGCCCGGACGCATGGATTGAGGCCCTTCTCCATCTTCGAGATCACCCCGCTGGCGGCGGTGCTGGTTGCCTGGGGAATGCTCTACCTCTGGCTCTTTGGCCGCCGCCTGCTGCCCGAGCGGTCGAGCATGGCCACCCTGCTCGGCGGGCGGCAACGGATGAAGTTCTTCACCGAAGTGGTGATTCCGCAGGACAGCCCGCTGATCGGCCAGCCGGTGCGGGAGGTGGAGCTGTTCAGCCGCGAGGGCGTGCGGCTCATCGACGTGATCCGTGGAGATGTCTCGCTCAGGCGCAACCTCGACGGGGTGAAGCTGCGCGCGGGCGACAGGGTGGTGCTGCGCACCGAGATGGCCGAGCTTCTGAGCCTGCGCGAGGAGAAGGCGTTGAAGCCGGTGAACCCGCTCGGCTCGCGCGAGACCACGACGGTTGAAGTCCTGATCACTCCCGGCTGCCGCATGGTCGGGCGCACGCTGGGCTCGCTGCGGCTGCGTCGGCGCTATGGCGTGTATCCGCTTGCGGTGCACCGCCGCGACGAGAACATCGGCCGTCAGCTTGACGATCTCGTGGTCAGGGTGGGTGACACGCTGCTGCTCGAGGGAGCGCCGGAAGATATCCAGCGCCTCGCCGCGGAAATGGATCTGCTCGATGTCTCGCGCCCCAGCGAGCGGGCCTATCGCCGTGCGCAGGCGCCGTTGGCGGTGGCAGCACTCGCCGGCCTCGTCATTCTCGCAGCCCTCGGCACCGCCCCGATCCTCGCCCTGGCGGTCATCGCCATGGCCTTCGTGCTGGTGGCGCGCTGCGTGGATGCCGAGGAGGCCTTCTCGCTGGTTGATGGCAGGCTGCTGGCACTGATCCTGGCCATGCTCGCCATCGGTGCCGGCCTCGAGCATACGGGTGCGGTGCAGATGATCGTTGATGCGCTTGCCCCGCAACTTGTCGGGTTGCACCCGTTCTTCCTGATCTGGGCGGTGTATCTGGTGACTTCGGTGCTGACCGAGCTCGTCTCCAACGCCGCCGTTGCCGCGGTGATGACGCCGGTGGTGATAGCACTTGCCAACACCATGGGGATCGAACCGCGCCCGCTGGTGGTGGCGGTGATGATTGCCGCCTCGGCATCCTTCGCCACGCCCATCGGCTATCAGACGAACATGCTGGTCTACGGCCCCGGCGGCTACCGCTTCACCGACTTTCTCAAGGTGGGGATCCCGCTCAACCTGTCGGTGGGGCTGATCGCCTCGGCGCTCATCCCCGTCTTCTGGCCGTTCTGAGCCTCAATACGAGGTCCCCGGCTGCCGGCGTCGGGCGCGGGCCGTGGAACGGGCCTTTTTCAGGCCCGTTCGCGGGGCGGTCAGAGGTTCTGCGCCTGAGGCATGCCGAGGACGTGATAGCCGCCGTCCACGTGGATGATCTCGCCGGTGGTGCAGGCGCCATAGTCCGACGCGAGATAGACCGCCGTGCCACCAACCGCCTCGAGCGTGGCGTTGCTGCCGAGCGGCGCGTTCATCTCGGTGTGGCGGAAGGTCTTGCGCGCCCCGCCGATGGCCGCACCTGCCAGCGTCTTCATCGGCCCCGGCGAGATGGCGTTGACGCGGATCTTCTCCGGGCCGAGGTCATTGGCGAGGTAGCGCACGGCCGATTCCAGCGCCGCCTTGGCCACGCCCATGACGTTGTAATAGGGCGTCACCCGGTTTGATCCCTGATAGGTCAGCGTCAGGATGGTGCCGCCCTCGCTCATCAGCGGCCGGGCGCGGCGGGCCACGTCGATCAGGGAATAGCAGGAGATCGACAGCGAGTTGCGGAAGTTCTCGAGCGTGGTGTCGATGAACCGGCCGTGCAGCTCGGCCTTGTCGGAATAGGCGATGGCGTGGACGACGAAATCGAGCCTGCCCCACTCCTCGCGCAGCCGGGCGAAAGCGGCGTCCATTTCGCCGGGATCCATCACGTCGCATTCCATCAGGAATTCGGACCCGAGGCTTTCGGCCAAGGGCCTGACACGCTTGCCGAAGGCGTCGCCCTGATAGGTGAAGGCGAGCTCCGCCCCCTCCGCCGCCATCGCCTTGGCGATTCCCCACGCGATGGAGCGGTCGTTTGCGACGCCCATGATCAGCCCGCGCTTCCCCCGCATCAGCTCAGCCATGCTGCGTCATCCCTCGTATCTGGAAAGGAGCATCGAGCCGTTGGTGCCGCCGAAGCCGAAGCTGTTGGTCATCACCGTGTCGAGCCCTGCGTTTTCGATTGTTTCGGTGGCGATCTCTCCGGGGCGGATCGCTGGGTCGAGATGCTCGATGTTGATCGAGGGCGCAATGAAATCGTCGCGCAGCATCAGAAGGCAGTAGATCGCCTCCTGCGCGCCGGCCGCGCCCTGGCTGTGGCCGGTCATCGACTTCGTGGAGCTGATCGGCGGCGTCTGGCCCTCGCCGAAGACGCGGCGCACCGCCTCCACCTCGCCCACGTCGCCCACCGGCGTGGAGGTGCCGTGGGCGTTGATGTAGCTCACCCGCCGCCCCTCGGGCAGGGTCTTGAGCGCCAGCCGCATCGCCCGCTCGCCACCCTCGCCGGAGGGGGCGACCATGTCATGACCGTCCGAGGTGGCGCCGAAGCCCGTGACCTCGGCATAGATGCGCGCGCCGCGGGCACGGGCGCGCTCGAGATCCTCGAGCACCACGATGCCGCCGCCCCCGGAGATCACGAAGCCGTCGCGGTCGGCGTCGAAGGCGCGGGAGGCGCGCTCGGGCGTGTCGTTGTATTTCGAGCTCATCGCGCCCATCGCGTCGAAGAGGCAGGACAGCGTCCAGTCAAGCTCCTCGCCGCCGCCGGCGAACATGATGTCCTGCGCGCCAAGCGCGATCTGCTGGGCGGCCATGCCGATGCAGTGCAGCGAGGTCGAGCAGGCGGAGGTGATGGAGAAGTTGACGCCCTTGATCGCGAAGGCGGTCGCGAGGTTGGCGGAGACGGTGGACGACATGCACTTGGGCACGGCGAAAGGGCCGATGCGCTTGGGGCTGCCCTTCTCCACTACCGTCTGGTGGGCGGCGAACATCGCCGAGGTTGACGGCCCGCCCGAGCCTGCGATGAGGCCGGTCATCGGGTTCGACACCTCCGCCTCGGTGAGCCCGGAGTCCTCGATGGCCTGGCGCATGGCGATGTAGGCGTAGGCCGCGCCCGGGCCCATGAAGCGCAGCAGCCGCTTGTCGATGTGCTCGGCGGGGTCGATGTCGATCGCCCCCTTCACGCAGGAGCGGAAGCCGCGCTCGGCGTAATCGGGCGCGAATACGATTCCCGAGCGGCCGGCCTTGAGGCTGGCGGCGACCTCATCGGCATTGTTGCCGATCGAAGATACGATCCCAAGTCCGGTGACGGCGACGCGGCGCATGTGCAACTATCCCTTGCGGCCCGGCGAATGGTCGGGGTGTCAGTCGGTGAACAGGCCGACCTTCATGTTCTCGGCGGTGAACACCTCTTCACCGTCGGCCAGAATGCGGCCGTTGGCAATGCCGAGCTTGAGCTTCCGGTCGATGACCCGGGTGAACTCGATCTCGTAGCGCAGGAGCTTGTTGACGGGCGTGATCATGCCGGTGAACTTCACCTCGCCCACGCCGAGCGCGCGACCGCGCCCCGTCATGCCGCGCCAGCCGAGCGAGAAACCGGTAAGCTGCCAGAGCCCGTCAAGCCCAAGGCAGCCCGGCATCACCGGGTCGCCCACGAAATGGCATTCGAAGAACCACAGATCCGGGTGGATGTCGAATTCGCCCACGGCATGGCCGCGGCCATGTGCGCCGCCGTCATCCGAGATCTCGGTGATGCGGTCGAGCATGAGCATCGGCGGCATCGGCAGCTGCGGATTGCCCGGTCCGAAGAGCTCGCCGCGGGCGCAGGCCAAAAGGCCTTCCTTGTCGAAACTGCTCGGAAATGCAGACATGCCGTCCCCCTCCGGATCAACCTGCGGCTCAACCGGCCTCCGTCTATCACCGGCGGCGCGAACTCTGCAATAGCGGCCAGGCCCGGCGCCCCGTGGCATGGCAGCGCGGCTTTGCGATTGAAAATCATCTGCTGCGCCGCCTATATTCGCGTTTCAAGGAGGGGCCGGCATGGCGCTCGACGAGGCATGGCAGGAACGCGGCAGGAAATGGCTTGAGGCGGGTGGGCTCAGGCCCACGCGCCAGAGGCAGGTTCTGGCAGCACTTCTCATCGGCGACGGCCGTGACCGGCATGTCACGGCCGAAAGCCTGCATGCCGCCTGCGCCGAAACGGGTGACACGGTTTCGCTCGCCACCGTCTACAACACGCTGCGCGCCTTCTGCGAGGCGGGGCTGATCCGCGAGGTCACGGTTGACGGGCGCGGCAGCTACTTTGACACCCGCACCGATGATCATCCGCACTTCTACTGGGAAGATGACGGACAGCTGGTCGATGCGCCCGCCGACGAACTCGACATCGCCCGCCTGCCCCCGCCGCCGGAAGGTGCGGCGGTTGCGCGCGTCGATGTGGTGATCCGCCTGCGCCGGCGCTGATGGTGCTCGGGGCCAGGGGCGCTCAGAACCACTGGCCCGGTTCCATCAGCCCCAGATTCATCAGCTGCGTCGAGGACCACTCGAACGGCACCGAGTTGTGCCACCGGAAGGTGCGGATGTCGAAGCTCGAGCCGGCATTCGTCTTCAGCGCCTTGGCGGTGCGGAACGAGCAGATGGCGGCGGTGAGGTTGTTGTGCCACGGACAGGCGTAGGTGTTGTACTCTTCCTCGTCGAAGGTGTGGTCGGTGCGCAGATGCAGCCCCTTTTTCGCGCGAAAAAGGCTGATGCGGTCGATCTTGCGGCGGTCCTTCGGCACATGTTCCTCGAAGCGCCATCTGAGACCGCCATAGAAGTCGAGCTGGCGCTCCTTGGGGCCGTTTTCGCCGTGGCGGGATAGCGCGTAGTAGCCGGTGCGGTCGAGGCAAGCATCGGTGAGCGACACCGCGTTGGGGTGGCGCTCGAGGTCGCCGGCGTAAAGGTCGATGACGTAGGTCAACATGGCCTCGCGCCGCTCTTCGGCATGGAAGGCGAGCATCTCGGCCACGCTTCGCGTCTCGCAGAAGGGGAAGAAGAGATATTCGGCATTGTAGCAGTAATAGAGCCAGACGTTCGGGGCGGCCGCGATCACCCGGTTGACCGTATCGACAAGCAGCGCAGTCGTGGTCACGTGCAGATCGACCCGATGCACCTGCTCCTCCAGAAGCCGCGAGAGCCGCAGCTCGATCGGTGCAAAGAGCACAAGCTCGGCGAAACCCGTGTTGAGGTGGTGCCGAATCGTGGAATCGACCTCGACGAGGTCTTCGGCGAAGACGAGCGCCACCGGCCCCTTGGCCAGTGCCCTGCGACCGTCGGTGAGAAAGGCTTCCAGGCTCTGATAGCGCATGTTCTGGTTCTTGATACTGCCCGCATGTTGAATTTCCCACGAAACGCCCCAGCCTATCAACCGTTGCGGCGGGGCTGCGGGTGATGTAGGCCCCGCGCATTCCAAAGGCGCCCATCTGAAGGGCGTCCATCGGCAAGGCCCTGTGACGATGACCGGCGAACGCAAGCTCTACATCCGCACCTATGGCTGTCAGATGAACGTCTATGACAGCGAGCGCATGGCCGAGGCGCTGGCGCCGTCGGGCTACGCGCTGACCGATACGCCCGAAGAGGCGGATCTGATCCTGCTCAACACCTGTCACATCCGCGAGAAGGCGGCCGAAAAGGTCTATTCCGAGCTTGGCCGGCTCAAGCCGCTGAAGTCCGCCAACCCCGATCTGAAAATCGGCGTGGCGGGCTGCGTGGCGCAGGCCGAGGGCGAGGAGATCCTGCGCCGCCAACCGCTTGTCGATCTCGTCGTGGGGCCGCAAAGCTATCATCGCCTGCCCGAGCTCGAGGCGCGTGCGCGCGCCGGCGGCGCGGTGGTGGACACCGATTTTCCCGCCGAGGACAAGTTCGAGCACCTGGGCGCTCGGCCGAAGGCAAGCCGCGGCCCCACGGCCTTTCTGACCGTGCAGGAGGGCTGCGACAAGTTCTGCGCCTTCTGCGTGGTGCCCTACACGCGCGGTGCCGAGGTCAGCCGCCCGGTGGAGCGGGTTTTGGCCGAGGCGCGCGATCTGGTGGCGCGCGGGGTGCGCGAGATCACGCTTCTGGGCCAGAACGTGAACGCCTATCACGGGATCGGCCCCGACGGAGAAGACTGGAGCCTTGCGCGGCTCATTCGCGCGTTGGCCGAGATCGAGGGCCTTGCCCGCATCCGCTACACCACCTCCCACCCGAACGACATGACCGATGACCTGATCGCCGCGCATGGTGAGGTCGAGAAGCTCATGCCCTATCTGCATCTGCCGGTGCAGTCGGGGTCTGACCGCATCCTCAAGGCGATGAACCGCAAGCACACGGCCGAAAGCTACATTCGCCTCATCGAACGCATCCGCGCCGCGCGGCCCGACATCCTGATCTCGGGCGACTTCATCGTCGGCTTCCCCGGCGAGACGGAAGAGGATTTCGAGGCCACGCTCGCGCTCGTGCGCGAGGTGCGCTACGGGCAGTGCTACTCCTTCCGCTATTCGCCGCGGCCCGGCACGCCCGCGGCCGAGCGTGCACAGGTGGCGCCCGAGGTCGCCTCCGAGAGGCTCACGCGACTGCAGGCGCTGCTCGAGGCGCAACAGCGCGAGGTCCAGCAGGAGATGGTCGGCCGCACGCTCGAGGTGCTGTTCGAGAAGCCCGGCCGCATGGCGGGCCAGATGGTGGGCAAGTCGCCGCATCTCCATGCCGTCCATGTCAGCGGCGGCGACATTGCCGTCGGTGACATTCGGCCGGTGCGCATCACAGCGAGCGCATCGCATTCGCTTGCCGGCGAGCTCGCCTAGCCGGGACGTCGCGTCGCCGGCGGGGCAGCTCCCGAAACCCCTGTCTCTCATCGTCCACATCGGACAAGGCGCGGGGCATGGCCTTGACCCGAGCCTGGCCGGCGTGCCGCTGCGATGTGACGAGATGTTGTAAAACCTCTTCCCTTTGCACCAAGACTTGTTAAAGTCATCCATATCCTGTGGGCAGGTTTTCGGCACAGGCGACAAAATGCGGTAATGCCCGCGGCGCCTGAAAGGCAGCAGGGAGAGGGCGAAAAGGCGATGGGCAAGATCATTGCGATACGGAAAGGGGGGCTGGCGGCGGCGGTTGCGCTGGCCGGGTTCACGGCGGTGTCAGCCTGGGCTGACGAGACGGGCGGGCGGCGTGCCATTGTCGGCGAGTCATACATCCCGACCATCTGGATCGATCCCGACGGTTGTGAGCACTGGGTGATGGATGACGGCTGGGAGGGGTACATGACGCCCCATGTCACCCGCGAGGGAATCCCTGTATGCCGGCGCGTCAACACTTGCGCGGTCATGAACTCCGACACGCTCTTCGCGACCGACAGCTACAGGCTCAGCCGCGGCGCCAGGGCGCGCCTCGAGGATTTCTTCCGCACCGCAGGCGCGACCGCCTACATCATCGTCGGTCATACCGACAGCCGCGCGAGCGACGACTACAACCTGCGTCTTTCGCTGCGGCGCGCCAACGAGGTGGCGCGGGTGGCCAAATCGGTTGGCGCGCGGATTGCCGATGTGCGCGGTTATGGCGAGCGGATGCCCATTGCCTCGAACGCCACGGCCGAGGGCATGGCCCGCAACCGCCGCGTCGAGATCATCTGCATTCGCTGAGCTTCGGGGGGCATTGGAATGAGCATGTTCAGAGCAGCCGCACTGATCGCAGCAGCGGCGCTTCTCGCCGGGTGTGTCGACAACAAGACCGACAAGACCGTCGATCGCGGCATCGACTCGAAGCACCTCAGCCAGCTGCGTGCCGGCATCTGGGTGGACCCGAACGGATGTGATCACTGGATCATCGACGATGGTGCCGAAGGGTACCTCTCGCAGCGGCTCGACAAGTACGGCAAGCCGGTGTGCTCGGGCGTCGCGCCCCCGAACACTGCCATCGGCCCCTACAAGGCGGGTTCGGACGTGTCCGACCCGATCTGAGTTTTCGCGCCGCGGGCTTGCCGCGCATGTCGTGGAGATTACATCGCGCCGTGCCCCGGCAAGGGTGCGGCGCGCCTGCCTTTTCGAGGTGCGGGCCGTGCGCAATATTCCGGCCGGGGCGGCAAGCGGCCTTGCTCTTGCCGCAAGGCCTTGGCACCATGCGAATGAACCCGCCTGCTTGAGAGGGAACCACGCTTGAGCGTCAGCGCACTGACCCCGTCACCCATTGCCGAGGACAATGGCGACACTCTGATCGAATTCTCCGACAACCGCCTCCTGATCGATCTTTGCGGCGAATTTGACCGCAACCTTGCCCAGATCGAGCACGCCCTCGATGTCCATATCCAGCGCCGTGGCAATCTTCTGACCCTGCACGGGGAGGCGCCGGCCCGCGCCCGCGCGG
Organism: Meinhardsimonia xiamenensis; assembly: GCF_900102905.1. GTDB lineage: Bacteria > Pseudomonadota > Alphaproteobacteria > Rhodobacterales > Rhodobacteraceae > Meinhardsimonia > Meinhardsimonia xiamenensis. The sequence goes on from NZ_FNFV01000003.1 coordinate 65,520, forward strand.
CGGAGGTCCTGACGGCCCTCTACGCGCGGCTCGAGGCGGGGCGCGGCATCGACTCCGGCGCCATAGACGGCGCCATCCGCATCGGCGCGGGCGAGGAAGGGGCGGCGCGCTTCCCTGGCGAGCAGATGGAGCTCTTCAGCGGCGGCCGTGTCGAGCTGCGCACACGCCGCAAGATCGTGGAGCCGCGCACCCAGGCGCAGCGCGCCTATGTCGCCAATCTCTTCAAGCACGAGCTCAACTTCGGCATCGGCCCCGCAGGCACCGGAAAGACCTATCTCGCCGTCGCCGTCGGCGTGACCATGTTCATCGCCGGGCAGGTGGACAAGATCATTCTCTCCCGGCCGGCGGTCGAGGCGGGCGAGCGCCTTGGCTTCCTGCCGGGGGACATGAAGGAGAAGGTCGACCCCTACATGCAGCCGCTTTATGACGCGCTGGGCGATTTTCTGCCCGGCAAGCAGCTTGCGCGGCTGATGGAAGAGAAGCGCATCGAGATCGCGCCGCTTGCCTTCATGCGGGGGCGGACGCTTTCCAACGCCTTCATCGTTCTCGACGAGGCCCAGAACGCCACCGCCATGCAGATGAAGATGTTTCTCACCCGCCTCGGCGAGGGGAGCCGGATGGTCGTCACGGGTGACCGCAGCCAGGTTGACCTGCCGCGCGGCGTTGCAAGCGGCCTCGGCGACGCCGAGCGGCTGCTGAAATCGGTGGAGGGGGTGGGATTTTCCTATTTCACCGCGCGGGATGTGGTGCGCCACCCCCTGGTTGCGCGGATCATCGAGGCCTATGACGCCGATGACCGAGGCGAATGACGCCCCCCGCGCCGCCGGGCAGGAAGGCGGCCCCGCCGAGGTCATCATCGAGGACGGGCGATGGCAAGCGGTCGAGATCGAAAGGTTGGCCGAGCGCGCGATCTCGGCCGGACTTGCGCAGCTCGGTCTCGCGCCGGAGCGCTTTCTGGTCAGCATCCTGGCCGCGGACGATGCCGCCATCGCCCGGCTCAATCGCGATTTCCGGGGCAAGGACCGCCCCACAAACGTCTTGAGCTGGCCCTCGGTCGAGCGGCGCCCCGCCGTGCCGGGGCAGGCGCCACCGCTGCCCGGTGCGGGCGAGGAGGAGCTCGGCGACATCGCGCTCGCCTACGAGACCTGCACGAGGGAGGCGCGCGAGGCCGGGATTTCGTTGCAGGACCATGTGACGCACCTGCTGGTGCATGGGCTGCTGCACCTATTGGGTTATGACCATGAGCGCGACGCCGATGCAACGCTCATGGAGATGCAGGAGGTGGCGATACTTGCAGGCCTTGGCATCGCGAACCCATATAGGTGGCAGGAAGAAGCGGATCGGCCCGCCGAACAGGGTGGGAACGGACAGCGATCCGCGCAGGATGGAAAGGATTGATGGCCAACGCAGAAGCGGGTCAGTCTAGCGCGGCGCAGGGCGCGCGCATCACCCGCGATCAAGGAAAGTCGGGGCTCCCCCTGCAGACTGACGAGGAGCCTCAGTCGTCCGGCGGCATTATTGCCCGACTGTTCAGGAAGCTTGGGGGCGGTTCGGCGCCCGCGGCGGCGCGCGATGCCGGCCGCGCGTCACGGGCCAATGGTGCCTCCGCCCACGGCCTTGCGAACCTCGGCAGGTTGCGCGTGGCGGATGTGGCCGTGCCCAAGGCCGAGATTGTCGCCGTGCCCATCGACATCAGCCGGGACCAGCTGCTCGAGGTCTTCCGCAAGAGCGGCTACTCGCGCCTGCCGGTCTACCGCGGAACGCTCGACCACCCCGTGGGCCTCGTGCACCTCAAGGATGTCGCCCTCGAACATGGCTTCGGCAAGGAAGGCAAGCGCTTTTCCCTGCGCAAGCTCCTCAGGCCGCTGATCTTCGTGCCGCCGTCGATGCCGATCGGCGTCCTGTTGCAGAAGATGCAGAACGACCGCATCCACATGGCACTCGTCATCGACGAATATGGCGGGGTGGACGGGCTTGTGACCATCGAGGATCTCATCGAACAGGTGATCGGCGAGATCGAGGACGAGCACGATGTGAACGGCGACAGCTACTGGGTTCAGGAAAAGCCTGGCTGCTACCTTGTTCAGGCCCGTGCGCCGCTCGACGAATTCGAGGAGGAAATCGGAATTCCACTCCGCGTGAGCGAGGAAGAGGAAGACGTGGACACCGTCGGCGGGTTGGTCTTCCTGCTTGTCGGGCGGGTGCCCGCGCGCGGCGAGGTGATCCGCCATCCGGCCGGCCCGGAATTCGAGGTCGTCGATGCCGACCCCCGACGCGTCAAGCGGCTGCGGGTGCGGCTGCCGCAGGCGCTGGCGAAAGCGGGCGAGGCGAGCGCCGTTTCGGCGCGGCAAGCGCGGAGCGATGGCTGACATCCGTGCTGGCGCCACATGGCGGTTGCTGCCGGCCCGGCCGCGCGGGCGGATGGCGCTTGCCGCGCTGGCAGGCGCGCTCGCCGCCGCGGGACAGGCGCCGCTGGGTCTTGCCTGGGCGACCCTGGTGGCGCTTGCCGCGCTGTGCGCGCTGCAGCTTGGTGCCCGGGGCCCGCGCGAGGCAGCGTGGCTCGGCTGGGCGGGTGGAACCGGCCATTTCGCGGCCGCGCTGTTCTGGATCGTCGAGCCGTTTCTTGTGGACGCCGCACGCCACGGCTGGATGGCCCCGTTCGCCCTCGTGGGCCTTGCCGGGGGGCTTGCGTTGTTCTGGGCCGGGGCGTGCTGGCTGGCGGCCTGGCTCAGGCCCGGCTCCGGCGCCGCTCCGGCACTTGCCTGGGCAGCGGCCCTTGCGGGCGCGGAGGCCGTTCGAAGCTATGTTCTCACCGGTTTTCCCTGGGCGCTCATCGGCCATGTCTGGGTGGGCTGGCCGGCGATGCAGCTTTCCGCATGGGTCGGGCCGCTCGGCCTGACGGCGCTGACCGTTGTCACCGCGGCCCTCGCCGCGGCGCTCGCATTCTCGCGTCGCTGGAGTCTGCTGCCGGGCCTGGGCGCATGCGCGGCCTTGCTCTTCGTGCCCGGCCTCGCCGCTGAGCGCAGCGCCGAAGGTGCCGGAGCGCAGGCCGTCTTGCCGGCGGCGAGCGCGCAGGCGCGGCCGCTTGTGCGCCTCGTCCAGCCCAACGCCGCGCAGCATCTGAAGTGGGATCCCGAACACGCGCTGCGTTTCTGGCAGCGTCAGATCGACTTCACCGCGGCGCCGGCGGAAGGCGGGCGGCGACCCGATCTCGTCGTCTGGCCCGAGACGGCCGTGCCCTGGCTCCTCGAACGTGCGGGCGCCGCGCTCGAGCGGATTGCAGAGGCCGCCGATGGGGTGCCGGTTGTCTTCGGCATCCAGCGCACCGAAGGCGGGCGGGCTTACAACTCGCTGGCGCTGCTTGATGCGGACGGCTCTCTCGCTGCGGTCTATGACAAGCATCATCTCGTGCCATTCGGGGAGTATCTGCCCTTTCCCGGGCTCATGGCGCGTCTCGGCCTTTCCGCCTTCACCGCACAGGCCGGCTATGGTTACACGCCCGGGCCGGGGCCCGTATTGCTCGCGATTGGTGGCGATCTGGGGCAGGCGCTGCCGCTCATCTGCTACGAGGCAATCTTTCCGCACGAAGTTCTCGCCGCACCCGGTCGGGCGGACTTCATCCTGCAGATCACCAATGACGCGTGGTTCGGCACCCTGGCGGGGCCTCAGCAGCATCTGGCCCAGGCGCGGCTGAGGGCGGTCGAGACCGGGCTGCCGGTGGTGCGCGTGGCCAACACCGGCATCTCGGCGGTGATCGACACGCGGGGACAGGTGATCGGCTCGCTGCCCCTGGGCGAGGCCGGATATCTCGACCTCGCCTTGCCGCCGCCGGAAAGACCTACCATCTATGCGCGAGCGGGTGATGCGCCGGTCATCCTTCTGCTGACCGTCGGGCTTGCGGCGCTTGCCGCGACGGGCCGGCGAAAACCCGGTTGAACTCGGACCGATCCGCGGGTAACGCAAATCGGTCAGCGCGTCACAACGGCTTCCTGGCGTGGCGTGGCTTAAACCCAATGGAGCACTCCCCCGATGTCGCGAAAGAACTACCTCTTCACCTCGGAGTCGGTTTCCGAAGGCCATCCCGACAAGGTCTGCGACCGAATTTCCGACGCGGTGCTTGATGCCTTCCTTGCCGCCGATCCCAATGCGCGGGTTGCCTGCGAGACCTTCGCCACCACCGACCGCGTGGTCATCGGCGGCGAGGTGCGCGGGCCGGGCGAGGTGATCGAGCGTGTCGAGCAGATCGCGCGGGACTGCGTGCGCGACATCGGCTACGAGCAGGACGGCTTTCACTGGGCGAACATGAAGGTGGAAAGCTACCTGCACGCCCAGTCCGCCGACATCGCCCAGGGCGTGGACCGCGAGGGCGCGGGCGATCAGGGCATCATGTTCGGCTATGCGGTCAACGAGACGCCGGAGCTGATGCCGGCGCCGATCCAGTACGCCCATGCGATCCTGCGGCGCCTGGCCGAGGCGCGGAAGTCGGGAAGGGAGCCCAAGCTCGGGCCGGACGCCAAGTCGCAGCTGACCCTGCGCTACGAGGACGGCAGGCCGGTCGAGGTGACCTCGCTGGTGCTTTCCACGCAGCATCTCGACGAGACGCTGACCTCCGATGACGTGCGCGCCATCGTCGAGCCCTACATCCGCGAAGTGCTGCCCGAGGGCTGGCTCACCGAGGCCACCGAGTGGCACGTCAACCCCACCGGCAAGTTCGTCATCGGCGGGCCGGACGGGGATGCGGGGCTCACGGGACGCAAGATCATCGTCGACACCTATGGCGGCGCGGCGCCGCATGGGGGCGGGGCCTTCTCCGGCAAGGATCCCACCAAGGTGGACCGTTCGGCGGCCTATGCTGCCCGCTATCTGGCCAAGAACGTGGTGGCCGCGGGGCTTGCGGAGCGCTGCACCATCCAGCTTTCCTACGCCATCGGCGTGGCCAGGCCGCTTTCGGTCTATGTCGACACGGCGGGAACGGGCCATGTGCCCGACGAGGAGATCGAGAAGGTCGTCGCCGGGATCATGGATCTCACTCCGCGGGGGATCCGCGAACATCTGGGGCTGAACCGGCCGATCTATCAGCGCACCGCCGCCTACGGTCACTTCGGGCGCGCGCCCGAGCCCGATGGCGGGTTCTCGTGGGAACGCACCGATCTGGCCGAGGAGCTGAAGAGCCGCTTCTGAGCCATCCCGCGCCTGCGGCGCGAACGCCGCTCTGCGGCGTGCCTCCGGCGGGGGTATTTCGGCCAGGATGATGGAAACCGGGGCGTGACGGGCTGAAGGGCCCTTGCGAGCTGAGACGGCATGACTGACCAGCGAAAGGAAGCGGCTCCGGCCAAGCCGTGGCGCAACTTCTACGGCCGGCGCCACGGCAAGGCGTTGCGCGACAGCCAGAGGAGCTATCTTGCCGAGGATCTCGGGCGGCTCTCTCCGGGACCGGTGAATTGGGAGGAGAACCCCGAGCGCCGGCCGCTTGATCTTGACCGGCTCTTCGGCGGGCGCCCGGTGTGGCTCGAGATCGGCTTCGGGGGCGGGGAGCACATGGTGCATCAGGCGAGGCTCAACCCCGGCGTGGGGCTGATCGGCTGCGAGCCCTTCATCAACGGTGTGGCCATGCTTCTGGGCAAGATCCGCGAGGCGGGGGTGGAGAACATCCGCATCCACCCCGGTGATGTGCGCGATCTCTTCGACGTGTTGCCGGATGCTTCGATCGAGAAGGCCTTTCTGCTTTATCCCGACCCCTGGCCGAAGAAGAGGCACCATCGGCGGCGCTTCGTGACGCCCGAGCATCTTGAGCCGCTGGCGCGGGTGATGGCGCCGGGCGGCGAGTTTCGCGTGGCCACCGACATCCCCGATTACGTGCGCCAGACGCTCGAGGAGGTGCCGCGTCACGGCTTCGAATGGCTGGCGGAAGGGCCGGAGGACTGGCGGCGTCCCTGGGATGACTGGCTGTCGACCCGCTATGAGCAGAAGGCCCTGCGCGAGGGGCGGGTGCCGCATTACCTGACCTTCCGGCGGCTCTGAGCGCAGGCGATTGGCCATGGACCTTGACCGCGGCTCGCGCTAGCCAGCGGCGTGATCGAGCAAGGAGGGTGATGCGATGTCGAGCCACGGCGACCCCGTTCCCATGACCGCCCGGCCGTCGGGCCCGCTCTCCGGCGTGGCGGAGGTGCCGGGCGACAAGTCGGTCTCGCACCGTGCGCTGATCCTGGGCGCGCTGGCGGTGGGCGAGACGCGCATCACCGGGCTTCTGGAGGGGCAGGATGTGCTTGACACCGCCCGCGCCATGCGCGCCTTCGGCGCGCAGGTGGAGCGCGAGGGGGAAGGCCTTTGGTCCGTCCGGGGCGTGGGCGTGGGCGGATTCTCGGAGCCTTCGGACGTGATCGACTGCGGCAACTCCGGCACCGGCGTGCGGCTCATCATGGGGGCGATGGCCACGACGCCGATCACCGCCACTTTCACGGGCGATGCAAGCCTGCGGTCGCGCCCGATGGGGCGGGTGACCGAGCCCTTGGCGCTCTTCGGGGCGCGGGCGGTGGGGCGCGCGGGCGGGCGGTTGCCGATGACGGTGGTGGGCGCGCCCGCGCCGGTGCCGGTGCGCTACGCGGTGCCGGTGCCGTCTGCGCAGGTGAAGTCGGCGGTGCTGCTGGCCGGCCTCAACGCGCCGGGCCAGACGGTGGTGATCGAACGCGAGGCGACACGCGATCACACCGAGCGGATGCTTGCCGGTTTCGGAGCGGAGATCGTCACGGAGGACGGCCCGGAGGGCAGGGTGATCACCCTCACCGGTCAGCCCGAGCTGAAGCCACAGACCATCGCCGTGCCGCGCGATCCGTCCTCGGCGGCGTTCCCGGTGGCGGCGGCGCTCATCGTCGAGGACTCGGAGGTGCTGGTGCCGGGCATCGGGCTCAACCCCACGCGCGCGGGGTTTTTCACAACGCTGCAGGAGATGGGTGCTGACCTGTCCTTCGAGAATGCCCGCGACGAGGGCGGCGAGCCGGTGGCCGATCTGCGCGTGCGCTTCTCTACGCTCAGGGGCATCGAGGTGCCGCCTGAGCGCGCGCCGACGATGATCGACGAATACCCCATCCTTTCCGCCGTGGCGGCCTTTGCCGAGGGCACGACGGTGATGCGCGGGGTTGGCGAGCTGCGGGTGAAGGAGAGCGACCGGATCGATGCGATGGCGCGCGGGCTCGAGGCCTGTGGTGTACGCGTCGAAGAGGATGAGGAGACGCTCATCGTCCACGGTCTGGGGCCGGGGGGCGTGCCGGGCGGTGCCACGGTGGAAAGCCGCCTTGATCACCGCATTGCCATGTCCTTTCTCGTTCTCGGGCTGGCGGCGCGGGCGCCGGTCACGGTTGATGACGCGAGCCCCATCGCAACCTCCTTTCCGGTGTTCGAGGAGCTCATGCGCGGGCTTGGCGCGAGGCTCGAGCGGGGCGGCGCGTAGCCGGCCGCGTGCGCCGAGTGGCGAGGTCCGACGGGCCTTCCGCGATAGACTTGAGCCCCGCGCAGGCCTGCGTTACCGCTTGGGAAATCTGCGGGAGTGGCGCGATGGCATTCACGGTGGCGGTCGACGGGCCGGCGGCGGCGGGCAAGGGCACGGTGGCGCGGGCCGTGGCCGAGCATTTCGGGCTTGCCCATCTCGATACCGGGGCGCTCTACCGCGCCGTGGGGCTCAAGGTGCTCGAGGGGGCCGATCCGGTGGACGCCGCCCGCAGCCTCACCCCCGCCGATCTCGAGCGCTCCGATCTGCGCACGCCTGAGGCGGCGGATGCGGCGAGCAAGGTGGCGACCATTCCCGAAGTGCGCGCGGCGCTGCGCGATTTTCAGCGCGCCTTTGCCCGGCGCGCGGGCGGCGCGGTGCTCGACGGGCGCGACATCGGCACGGTGATCTGCCCTGATGCCGAGGTGAAGCTCTTCATCATCGCCTCCGACGAGGTGCGCGCCGAGCGCCGCTGGAAGGAGCTGCGCGAACGCGGGATCAATGTGACGCTGGCTGATGTGCTGGCCGAGCTGCGCGAGCGCGACCGGCGCGACACCACGCGCACCGATTCGCCGCTGCGGCCGGCGGAGGATGCCATCATCATCGACACGACGCATCTGACCATCGACGAGGCCATCGCCCGCGCCGTGGCCGAGGTCGAAAAGCGGCTGCCGCCGGAGATGCGCAAGCAAGGGAAGGCGCAATGAAGGCAAGGAAACTCGGGGAGGGGGGGCCGGAGGTTCCCGCCCTTGGGGTGGGGGCGATGAGTTTCTCGGATTTCTATGGCCCCACCACCGAGGAGAACTCGCACGCCGTGCTGCGCGCGGCCTTCGAGGCGGGCATCCGCCACATCGACACCTCCAACGTCTATGGCATGGGGCGTTCGGAAGAGGCGATCGGCGCCTTCCTGCGCGAGGTGCCGCAGGCGCGCGAGCAGTTTGTCATTGCCACCAAGGCCGGGATCGTGCCGGGGCCGAAGCGCCGCTTCGACAACTCGCCCGAGCATCTGGTTTCGGAGCTTGAGGGAAGTCTCGGGCGGCTTGGGGTCGAGGCGGTCGATCTCTTCTACGTGCACCGCCGCGATCAGAGCATCCCCATCGAAGAGGTGGCCGGGACGCTGGGCGAGATCGTGCGCTCGGGCAAGGCAAAGGCCGTGGGATTTTCGGAGATCGCGCCGTCGTCGCTCAGGCGGGCGCATGCGGTATTTCCGGTGGCGGCGGTGCAGTCGGAGTATTCGCTCTCGACCCGCGCGCCCGAGCTTGGGCTTGTGCAGACCTGTGCCGAGCTTGGCGTGGCACTTGTGGCCTTCGCGCCGGTGGGCCGGTCGCTCTTGACCGATCATCCACTGCCGCTCGAGGTGGCGCAGGGGCTGGGCTTTCTGAAGCAGAACCCGCGCTTCATGGAGCCGAACTACGCGGCCAACATCGCCGTGACCGACAGGCTCAGGGCGCTGGCGCGCGAGATGGGCGAGCCCACGGCGGCGCTGGCCATCGCCTGGGTGCTGAGCAGGGGCGAGCATGTGCATGCCATTCCCGGCACGCGTTCGGTGGCGCATTTCCGCGAGCTCTTGCGCGGGGCGGAGCTTGAGCTTTCCGATGCTGATCTCGCCGCGATCGAGGCGGCGCTTCCGGTGGGCTGGGCGCATGGCGACCGCTACTCGGAGGCGCAGTGGGTGGGGCCGGAGCGCTACTGCTGAGGCGTGGCGCTACGGAAGAATGGCGCCATTCGCGTCAGGAAGCTGGAGAACGGCCCGAGCGATCGCAGGCTTTCCGCCCGGGGCGCGGAGCGGCCCGGGCATGCGCCCGCCCGCCCCCTTGGCGGGCGCATTCGCGCCCACCCGGGCGGGCGCATGCCCTGTGTTTCGTCGTCGAGCGATTCCGGTCAGAACCGATATTCATTGCGTGTCAGCCTCGAGAAAGGCGCGCACCGCGGCCTCGAACTCGCGCGGGCGATCGGCGTGAAGCCAGTGGCCGGCCCGCGGGATTGCCGCGAAGCGGGCGCGGGGAAAGAGCCGCTTGATCGCATCGCGGTGCTCGCGGCGCACATAATCGCTCTCCGCCCCGGTCAGAAACAGCACCGGCCCATCATAGCGCCCGTCGATGTCGGGCCAGCCGGTGATGCGCTCCATCTCCCGGTCGAGCACGTCGAGATTGAGCCGCCAGCGCCGGGCGGGCACGTCGAGCGACTGCAGAAGGAAGGCGCGCAGGCCGGGATCATCCACGAGGTCATGCAGCGCCGCATCGGCGTCCGAGCGCCGCTCCATCCGCTCGAGCGGCACGGCGCGCATGGCTTCGATCAGGTGGCGCTGGCTGTGGCCGTAGGCCACGGGCGCGATGTCGGCGACGATGAGCCGCTCGACAAGCTCGGGGCGGGTGAGCGCCAGCACCATGGCCGCCTTCCCGCCCATCGAATGGCCAAGCACCGCCATGGGCCCCCCGAGCGCCTCGATGGTGTCGGCAAGATCGCCGGCCATGTCCTCGTAGCTCTGGCTTTCGGCCCGGGGGCTTTGGCCGTGGTTGCGCATGTCCACCGCGACCACCTGGCGGTCGTCCGAAAGCCGCTTGGCGATCACACCCCAGTTGCGCGCCGAGCCGAAAAGCCCATGCGCGATCAGGAGCGGCGGCTTGCCGGGGGCGGGGGCGCCATGGGTGACGGTGTGAAGCCGCATTGCCTTCCTCAGAGTGTCTTGCGCGCCCTGAGGGCGGCGGTGATGGTGCCGTCGTCGAGATAATCGAGCTCGCCGCCCACCGGCACGCCCTGGGCAAGCGAGCTCACCCGCACCCGGCCCTCGAGCGCATCGGCGATGTAGTGGGCCGTGGTCTGGCCATCGACGGTGGCGTTGAGCGCGAGGATCACCTCGGTGATGTTCTCCGCTTCGATCCGGTCGAGAAGGCGCGGGATGCGCAGCTCTTCCGGGCCGATGGAGTCGAGCGCCGAGAGGGTGCCACCGAGCACATGATAGCGGCCGCGGAAGACGCCCGCGCGTTCCATCGCCCAGAGATCGGCCACATCCTCGACCACGCACAGCTCGCCATTGGCGCGCGCCTCCGAGGCGCAGATCGGGCAGATGTCGGCGGTGGCGATGTTGCCGCAGTTGAGGCATTCGCGCGCGGTTTCGGCGACCGCCTGCATCGCCTGGGCGAGCGGTGCCAGAAGCTGGCCGCGCCGGGCGATGAGATGCAGAACCGCGCGCCGCGCCGAGCGGGGGCCGAGCCCCGGCAGCCGCGCCATCATGTCGATGAGCGCCTCGATCTCCTGCGGCGCGTCGGCCATTCGCGTCAGAAGGGCAGCTTGAAGTCGGCAGGCAGGCCAAGCTCGCCAACGAGCGCCTGCATCTCTTCGGCGCCCTTGGCCTGCGCACGGGCGAGCGCGTCCTTGACGGCGGCAAGGATCAGATCCTCGACCACCTCCTTTTCCTCGGGCTTGAAGAGGGAAGGGTCGATCTCGAGCGCCTTGAGCTCGCCCTTCGCCGTGGCGGTGACGCGCACCAGCCCCGCGCCGGCCTCGCCGGTGACGGTGATGGTCTCGAGCCGCTCCTGCAGCTCGCCCATCTTGGCCTGCATTTCCTTCGCGGCCTTCATCATCTTGGCCATGTCGCCCATGGCCCCGAGCCCCTTCAGCATGCCTCTCTCCCGTGGCTGAGTTCACTCACGACATAGCGGCGGGGCGGGCAGGCGGCAAGCGACGGCGGCCTTCAGCCGTCCTCGAAGGGGTCCCACTCCTCGCCCGCCTCCTCTGCCTCTTCTTCCGCTTCGGGCAGCGCCTCCTGCGCCGCCTCGGCGATGATCTCCTCGGGCTTGCGGATCGCGGCGATGCGGGCGGCCGGAAAAGCCTCCATCACCGCCTGTACGAGCGGATGGGCCAAGGCCTGTTCCTCAAGCGCGCGCCGCTCCGCCTCGCGGGCCTCGGCGATGGTGGGCGCGCCTCCCTCCGCAACCACGCTGACCCCCCAGCGCACACCCGTCCATGCCTGCAGCCGCTGGCCGAGGCGCGCGGCGAGATCGCCCGGCGCGCCGGGGGCGGGCTCGAACTCGATGCGGCCGGGGGCGTAGCGGACAAGCCGCACGCCTGTCTCAACATCCACAAGAAGCTTCACGTCGCGCCGGGCGCGGATAAGCTCGAGCACATCCTCGAAGCGCCCATAGCGCGCAAGCGCCGTCTCGGGGGCCTCGGCAAGCGCCGTTGCGGTGGTCACGCCACCCGAGCCGCCCCCGCGCGGGGGCGGGGAGGAGCGGCCGGCCGCACTGCCGGGCCCGCGAGGCGTCGCGGGTGCCGTGCCCCCGGCGGCAGGGGGTGCGCCGGCCGGTGCCTCGGGCAGGCGGCGGATCAGCTCCTCGGGCGGGGGCACATCGGCCACATGCGTCAGCCGGATCACCGCCATCTCTGCAGCCATCATGGCGTTGGGCGCCTGCGCGACCTCGTCGAGCGCCTTCAGCAGCATCTGCCAGGTGCGGGTGAGCACGCGCATCGGCAGGCGGGAGGCCATGTCGAGCCCGCGCGCGCGCTCGTCGGGGCCGACGGTGGGGTCTTCGGCCGCCTCGGGCGTGATCTTGATGACGCTGAGCCAGTGGGTGATTTCGGCGAGATCGCGCAGCACCGCCATCGGGTCGGCCCCGGCGGCGTATTGCGCGGCGAGCTCGGCAAGCGCACCGGCCGCATCGCCCTTCATGACGAGATCGAAGAGGTCAAGCACCCGGCCCCGGTCGGCAAGCCCCAGCATGGCGCGCACCTGATCGGCGGTGACCTCGCCCGCCCCGTGGCTCAGCGCCTGATCGAGCAGCGAGGTCGCATCCCGCGCCGAGCCCTCGGCGGCCCGGGTGATCAGCGCCAGCGCCTCGTCGGTGATCTGCCCGCCCTCGGCATCGGCAATGCGGCGCAGAAGCCCCATCATCTGCTCCGGCTCGATCCGCCGCAAATCGAAGCGCTGGCAGCGCGAGAGCACCGTGACCGGCACCTTGCGGATCTCGGTGGTGGCGAAGATGAACTTCACATGCGCCGGCGGCTCCTCGAGCGTCTTGAGAAGCGCGTTGAAGGCCGAGGTGCTGAGCATGTGCACCTCGTCGATGATGTAGATCTTGTAGCGCGCCGAGGCCGCGCGGTAGTGCACGCTGTCGATGATCTCGCGGATGTCGTCCACCCCGGTGTGCGAGGCGGCGTCCATCTCCAGCACATCCACGTGCCGGCCTTCGGCGATCGCCACGCAGCTTTCGCAGGTGCCACAGGGCTCGGTGGTGGGCCGGCCGTCGCCGCCCGTGCAGTTGAGCCCCTTGGCGATGATCCGCGCCGTCGTGGTCTTGCCGGTGCCACGGATGCCGGTGAGGATGAAGGCCTGCGCGATGCGGTCCGCGGCGAAGGCGTTCCTGAGCGTGCGCACCATCGCCTCCTGCCCGACGAGGTCGGCAAAGGTTTGCGGGCGGTACTTGCGGGCGAGAACGCGATAGGCGGGAGCGTCGGACATTCGCGCGGCATTCCTCTGAACGGCGACAGGAGAAGAGACTAGGCCAGAGGGCGGGCGAGGTCCACCGCCGGAGCTGCCGGGAAGGGGAGGGGGTGAGAGGCTGGACAGCGACCCAGGCGGGACTCGTTACGGCTGCTTCCTTCCGGACCTGACCGGGTTGGCGAGGCGCCTGCCCGCGCCAGCCTCTCGCGCACCGATCTATGCGAGCGACAAGGGCAATACAAGGCGCAGCGTGCGCCCACGGTCAGAGACGGAGGCGAAAGCGCATGAAACCGCCCGGCGCCGGACCCTCGGGGGTGATGTCGAACCCCTCGAGTGCCTCGAGATGATCGGCAGCGCCCGGCGCGGTGTCGAAGAAAACCTCCGCTCCGCCGAGCGGGCGGAAACGCCACACCGGGAAGCTGGCGGGCACTATGGTGCCATGCGCCTCGACGAAGCGGGTGAGAATCTCGAGGCTCGTATCTTCGCTCTCCAGGATCGCCTCGCCGCCAGTGCCCGGGAAACGCCCGCCGCCGGCGGCGCGGTAGCTGTTCGTGACCATGAGAAACGCCGCATCATCGCGCACCGGTTGACCATGCCGGCGCAGGTTGACGACCCGGCCTTCACTTTCGGGCCGGGAGAGATCGATCTCGTAGCTGATGCCGTCAATGATGTCGAAGTCATAGGGCGGAGCTCCGTCCTTGACGAGCGCCTGTCCTGTCTGCCCCGGCGTCACCTGGCAGAACAGGCTGGCGGCGCGCTCCAGCCAGCCGCGCAGGTCGGCGCCGGTGATCCGCAGCACCGCGAGCGTGTTGGGGAACGGGCAGATTTCGGCCAGATGTCGCAGGCTGATCTCGCCGGGAGGAATGTTGGTGTAATGTTGCGGCCCCGCGCGCCCGCCCGCCCGCGCGGACGCCGCCGCCGACAGGAGAGGCAGGCCGTCGAGGCCCGCGGCGGCGAGCCGCGGACGCATATGCCAGCGCTGGGCCGCGTTCAGAAGCCGCACGGTCGGCGCGTGGCCGAGAAGCGCGAAGTGAGTGGTCAGCGCGGCCGCGCTCCGCCCCGCCGGCCGATGGATGTGCGCCAGAGTCGCCCGGTGGGCCGCCTCGGTTGCGGCGATGACCTCGCTTGCCGCCGCGCCTGCCGCAAGCGGGGCCACGGGAAGGGCGCGGCTCTGATGTCCTGCAATGCGCCAGGCGCGACCATGCCGTTCCATTATCAGGTCGATGAGCCCCAGATGCGTTCCCTGCGCACCCGCCATCACCGCCGGTTTGCCGTGCAGCGTGCCCGCCTCTCCGTCAACTGCCGGTGTGCCTTCGGTCGGGCTTCGGGGAAAAAGATCATGTTGATGGCCGGCGACGACGACATCGACCCCCTCCACCGCCGCGAGCGGCACGGCCGCGTTCTCCATGCCGCAAACATGCGCACTCTCGCCGATCCCGGAGTGGCTCAGGGCAACCACCAGCTCAGCTCCGGCCTCGCGCATCCGCGGCACCCACGCCCGCGCCGCCTCGACGATGTCCCGGGTGTGGAGTCTGCCGCCAAGCCGCCTTCGGTTCCAGGCCGCCAGCTGCGGCGGCGCGAAGCCGATCACGCCCACGCAGAGCTCATGGTGCCGGCCCGCGTCATCGGTGACGTCCCGGCGAAGGAGAACGTAGGGCGGAAACAGCGTCTCGTCGCATTCAGGGCGCGGCCCGAGGCGGGTGGCGACATTGGCCAGCACCATCGGGTGGCGGGCCGCGCGCGTTGCCCTGAGCAGGAAGCCCAGTCCATAGTCAAAGTCGTGGTTGCCCAGTGTGGCGGCGTCGTACCGGGCGGCATTCATTGCCGCGATCATCGGATGTGCGCCGCTCTGCCATCCGCCCCAATGGGCCAGAAAATCTGCCATCGGGGTGCCCTGAAGGAAATCGCCACAGTCGAAGAACAGCGTATTCGGAGCTTCACGCCGCAATCTCTGGGCAAGTGCTGCGGCGGCCGCGAGGCCGGTGTTCGGCCGGCGTGCCCCGGTGAAGTAGTCATAGGCGCAGAGCTGAAGGTGGAGATCGGTGGTTGCCAATATCCGCAGCCGTAGCCGGGTTCGTGCCGTCGCGCCGGTGGGTTGGACGGATTCGAACATGGTCTTCCACTCCCCCCGGCCTCAAGCGCGGCGAAGCGCATGCCGGCAACACAATGTCCACTGACGCGCATGCAGGCGCGGCATGCCGCGTCGGCGAAACCACCAGCGGCAGACGCACGCTAGAGTTGTATTCTCGTTGCGTCAATGGCCGAGCAGGGGACGGAATGCCCAAGCTGATCTTGCCCTCGAGCGGATTCCGTCGCAACAGCCGTCAACGACTGGCGGGGAGGAGGGGCATGCGGATTGGCGAGAGCGTTACCTTTGGTGGCTCCGGGCTCGAGCGCGCGGCGCATCTGCGCGGCGACGCTCAGGCGCAGGCACGCCTTCTGGCCGATCGCCAGGCGGGCGTTCTGGCGCTCTGGCGCGGCAAGCCGGCGGTGGAAAGAGGCGACACGGCCCGGCTGTGCTGGCTCGCGCCGGGCCATCCGGTTCTGGCCGAGGCGCAAGAGGCGCCGATCTTTCTGGGCCTCGACGCGGGCGCACCACGTTTCGCGGTCGATGTCTCGGCATGGCAGCCCGAGGAGATGCCCGACACGCTCGGCGCCTTCTTCGATCCATCCGAGCAGCGCCATCCGCAGATGCCGGAGGGTGCGGCGTTCGTCGAGCTGCGGGGCGTCATGGCGCTGCTGTCCGCGCGGGATGCGGAGCTTGCCGCGATGGCGCGCGCTCTGACCGGGTGGCACGCCGCGCACCGCTTCTGCGCGCGTTGCGGCGGGGCGAGCGTTCCGGCGCAGGCGGGATGGCAGCGGGACTGCCCCCGGTGCGGGGCGCGTCACTTCCCGCGTACCGATCCGGTGGTGATCATGCTGGTCACCCGCGGCAACCGGGTGCTCCTTGGCCGGTCTCATGGCTGGCCGGAGGGCATGCATTCCCTGCTGGCCGGTTTTGTGGAGCCCGGCGAGCCGATCGAGGGGGCGGTGCGCCGGGAGGTGGCCGAGGAGACAGGCGTGCGCGTCGGCCGTGTCACGTATCTTGCGAGCCAGCCCTGGCCGTTTCCCTCATCGCTGATGATCGGGTGCCGGGGCGAGGCCGTGAGTGACGCGATCAGGATCGATCGGGCCGAGCTTGAGGGGGCGGTGTGGGTCGGGCGCGAGGCGCTGGCAGCGGCCTTTCGCGGCGAATGCAGCGCGATCCGGCCCGCCCGGCGCGGCTCGATCGCCAACTTCCTGCTCTGGAACTGGCTTGCGGACCGGCTGGATTGACGGCAAGACGGATCGGCCAGAAAAGGCCGGCGAGCCGCGACATGCGGGACGTTGAGGAGGCGGGCAGGGCATGAAGATTTCCACACGCCGCGACATCGAGGCCCCGATCGAGGTGGTCTTTGCCGCGGTGACCGATTTCGAAGGATTCGAGCGGCAGGCACTGCGGCGCGGTGCCGAGGTGCGGCGCGAGGATCCGGATGGTTCGCCGGGGCTCGGCAGCCGCTGGACCATCCGCGGCCGGTTCCGAGGCCGGCCGCGCGAGCTGGAGGCTACCCTGTCGCGCTACGAACCGCCCGAAGCGATGGCCTTCGATATCCGCGCGGCCGGCATCGAGGGACGGCTGGAGATCGAGCTGGTTGCTCTCTCCGCGCGCCGCACGAGACTGCGCCTCGCGCTTGAGCTGCGGCCCAATACCTTCAAGGGGCGGTTGCTGTTGCATTCGCTGAAACTGGCGAAAGGCGCTGCGAAGTCGCGCATTGACGGGCGACTTGAGCAGTTCGCCCGCCGTCTGGAGGAAACCGGGACCCCGCTGAGCTGAACGGCCCTGCCCTCGCGGCACGGGGGCCGGGCGCCGTTCACAGGACCGGGCGTCCGCGACCGGCGGGATAGACGCCCAGAACGTTCACATGCGAGGAGAAATAGGCCAGCTCCTCCAGCGCGAGGCGCACGTTGCGATCCTCGGGATGTCCCTCGATGTCGGCATAGAACTGGGTGGCGGTGAAGGTGCCGTCGAGCATGTAGCTTTCGAGCTTCGTCATGTTCACGCCGTTGGTGGCAAAGCCTCCCAGCGCCTTGTAGAGCGCGGCGGGAATGTTGCGCACCTGAAAGACGAAGGTGGTCATCATCCGCTCCGCCCGCCTGCTCAGATCGGGCTCGCGGGCCATGACCAGAAAGCGCGTGGTGTTGTGGCCGTGATCCTCGATGTGGCGGGCCAGCACTTCGAGCCCGTAGATCTCGGCAGCCAGCTCGGAGGCCAGCGCGCCGAGCGACGGATCGCCCGCCTCGGCCACATGGCGCGCCGAACCGGCGGTATCGGCGCCGGTGACACGCTCGATGCCGTGACGGTTCAGGAAATCGCGGCACTGGCCGAGCAGCACCGTGTGGCTCATCGCCCGCTTGACCTGCTCGAGCCTGGTTCCGGGCAGCGCAAGGAGGTTGATGTGCACGCGCACGAAGGCTTCCTCGACGATGTGCAGCCCGGACTCCGGCAGAAGGTGATGAATGTCCGCCACGCGCCCGTAGGTGGAGTTTTCCACCGGCAGCATCGCCAGATCAGCGTCGCCGTTGCGCACGGCCTCGATCACGTCCTCGAAGGTGCCGCAGGGAACGGCTTCCATCTCGGGGTGGGTTTCCCGGCATGCCTGGTGCGAGTAGGCACCGGGCTCTCCCTGAAAGGCGATACGTCTGGTCATGGACTTCGGGCGCGGGTTGCTGCGGTCAATTGCCTCCCGGCGGCTCATATACCTTGCGCTTTGCTCTTGGAAGCGGATACATGCGGCAAAACTTCACGGGACGGATGGCGTCATGATCGACACGATGACCGGAACCAAGATCGTGGGCGGCTTCTGCGGCTCGCTCCTGGTGTTTCTGCTGATCAACTGGGCCAGCGAAGGGCTGTACCATCGCGGCAGCGGGCACGGCTACGAGGAGGGCCATGCCGTGCAGGGCTACGTGATCGATACCGGAGAGGAAGAAGGAGGCAAGACTGAAGTCGCGGAGGAGGCCGGCCCCGACTTCGCCGAGGTCTATGCCAGTGCCGATCCGGCGAAGGGCGAAGCAGTGTTCCGCGCCTGCAAGGCGTGCCACAAGCTTGAGCCCGGCGCGAACGCGACGGGCCCCACGCTTTACGGTGTGGTTGGCCGGGCGGTCGATTCGGTAGAGGGCTATGCCTATTCGGGTGCGCTTCGAAAGGTCGCCGATGTCTGGACGCCGGAGAACCTCGACAAGTTCCTTGCCGATCCGAAGGGCTTCGCGCCCGGTACGAAGATGAACTTCAAGGGCATCAAGAAGATCGAGGACCGCGCCAACCTCATCGCCTACCTCGCCCAGCACGGCGGTTGAACCGAGAGCGGGCGTGAAGCCCGCAGCGACATCGGCGCTGCATTCGGGGCCGTTCCGCATTGCGGAGCGGCCCTCTTCTATTGATTGCCGATATGTGAAGGCGGCGCGCGCCCTGCTCACCACGCCTCACGATTTTCTGATCCTTCCTCTCTGATAATCTGTGAAAATCCTGCAGCTTGCCCTAGACTCTCGCGCAAGCCGCCACGGGCAAGGTTCATACAGGGGAGGCATCGATGCAGAGGACCGCCGCGGGGATCACCTACGAACGCCAAATCGCAAGCCATGTCGCCGCTGTCGCCGTGATGCTCGCCGTCATGGCGCTGCTGGCGCTCTCGAGCGGGGCGGCGCGCGCGCAGGAGATCATCAAGGCGCATGGCATCTCCACCTTCGGCACGCTGAAATATCCCGCCGACTTCGAGCACCTCGACTACGTCAACCCCGAGGCGCCAAAGGGCGGCGAGATGTCGATCTGGGCCTTCGGCGGCTTCGACTCGATGCATCCCTACACCACCAAGGGCCGGGCCGGGGCGCTCTCGACCATCTTCTTCGAGTCGCTGCTGGAAGGCACCGCCGACGAGATCGGCGCCTCCTACGGACTTCTCGCCGAAAGCCTGGAATACCCCGAGGACCGCTCGTGGGTGATCTTCAACATCCGCCCCGAGGCGCGCTTCTCCGACGGCACGCCGCTGACGGCCGAGGATGTGGTGTTTTCCTACGAGCTCTTTCGCGACAAGGGGCTGCCGAGCTTCCGCGCGGTGCTCAGAACGCAGGTCGAGAGCGCCGAGGTGCTCGGCCCGCACCGGGTGAAGTTCACCTTCACGCCCGGCATCCCGACGCGCGATCTGCCCGAGACGGTGGGCGGGCTGCCCATCTTCTCCAAGGCGCACTACCTCGCCAACAACCGTGATTTCGAGGAAAGCTCGCTCGAGCCGCTCCTGGGCTCGGGGCCCTATGTGCTCGACCGCATGGAGGTGGGCCAGACCATCGTCTATCGCAAGGATCCCGACTGGTGGGGCGCGGATCTGCCGATTAACCGGGGGCGCTACAATTTCGAGACGATCCGCATCGAATATTACGCCGACTACAACGCCGCCTTCGAGGGCTTCAAGGGCGGCAGCTACACCTTCCGCAACGAGGCGTCCTCCAAGATCTGGGCCACCGGCTATGACTTTCCGGCGGTGCAGAAGGGCTGGGTGGTCAAGCGCGAGCTGCCCGATGGAACCATCGCGCCGGGGCAGGCCTGGGCGATCAACATGCGCCGGCCGCATCTGCAGGATGTGCGGGTGCGCGAGGCGCTTGGGCTGATGTTCAACTTCGAGTGGTCCAACGAGAAGCTCTTCTACGGGCTCTACGAGCGCATCCATTCCTTCTGGGAGAACACCGAGCTTGCCGCCTCCGGCGTGCCCGCCCCGGAGGAGGTGGCGATCCTGAAGCCGCTGGTTGACGAAGGGCTGCTGCCGCCCTCGATCCTGACCGAGGAGGCGGTGATGGCGCCGGTTTCATCGGCGAGTCGTCAGCTTGACCGGGGCAATCTTCGCAAGGCCTCGGCGCTTCTCGATGAAGCAGGTTGGACCGTCGGCTCCGACGGCATGCGTCGCAACGCGGCGGGCGAGCTTCTGACCGTGGAATTCCTCAACGACAGCCAGACCTTCGACCGCGTCATCAACCCCTATGTGGAGAACTTGCGCCGGCTCGGGGTGAATGCCGTTCACCAGCGGGTGGACAATGCCGAGGCGACGAACCGCGAGCGCAACTACGACTTCGATCTGGTCACCACCCAGTTCCGCATGAGCTACATCCCCGGCGCCGGGCTGAAACAGTATTTCGGCTCGGAGACAGCTGACAGCTCGGTGTTCAACCTGATGGGGCTGAAGGATCCGGCGGTGGACCGGCTGATTGACCTCGTGATCGCCGCCGAAACGCAGGAAGAGCTTCTGCATCGCGTGCACGCGCTCGACCGCGTGCTGCGCTCGATCCGCTTCTGGGTGCCGCAGTGGTTCAAGGATGTGCACACGGTTGCCTATTACGACATGTATGAGCATCCCGACCCGCTGCCGCCCTATGCGCTGGGGAACCTCGACTTCTGGTGGTACAACGCCGAAAAGGCCGAGAAGCTGAAGGCCGCGGGTGCCTTCTGAGGCGGGCAAGAGAGGCAAGCGAGCGGAGGGCTCCTGATGGGCGCCTACATCCTGCGCCGGCTGCTGCTGGTGATCCCCACCCTGTTCGGGATCATGGTGGTCAACTTCACGCTGACGCAATTCGTCCCCGGCGGGCCGATCGAGCAGATTCTCGCCAGCCTCGAGGGCGAAGGCGATGTCTTCCAGACCATCGCCGGCGGCTCGGATGCGGGGCTTCAGGAAGCCGGCGGGGGTGACGAGCGCTACCTTGGCGCGCGCGGGCTGCCGCCCGAGTTCATCGCCGAGCTCGAGCGCGAATTCGGCTTCGACAAGCCAGCATGGCAGCGCTTCGCGCTGATGATGTGGGACTACATCCGCTTCGATTTCGGTGAGAGCTACTTCCGCTCGGCAACCGTGATCGACCTTGTCATCGAAAAGATGCCGGTCTCGATCACGCTGGGGCTCTGGTCAACGCTGATCGCCTACATGGTCTCGATCCCCCTCGGCATCCGCAAGGCGGTGCGCGACGGCACGCCCTTTGACACCTGGACCTCATCGGCAATCATCGTGGGCTATGCCATCCCCGGATTTCTCTTCGCCATCCTGCTTCTGGTGCTCTTCGCCGGGGGCAGCTACTGGAAGATATTCCCCCTGCGCGGGCTGACGAGCGAGAACTGGGAGGAGCTGAGCCTGATCGGGAAGGTGCTCGACTATCTGTGGCACATCACCCTGCCGGTGATCGCCTCCACGATCTCGAGCTTTGCGACGCTCACGCTTCTGACCAAGAACTCCTTTCTCGACGAGATCAAGAAGCAGTATGTGATCACCGCCAAGGCAAAGGGGCTGTCGGAGCGGCAGGTGCTCTACGGGCACGTCTTCCGCAACGCCATGCTGATCGTGATCGCGGGCTTTCCGGGCCTCTTCATCTCGGTGTTCTTTGGCTCCTCGATCATCATCGAGACGATCTTTTCGCTCGACGGGCTCGGGCGGCTCGGATTCGAGGCGGCGGTGGCGCGGGATTACCCGGTGATCTTCGGCACGCTCTTCGTCTTTGGCCTGATCAGCCTTGTCGTCGGCATCCTGTCGGACCTGATGTATGTCTTCGTCGATCCGCGGATCGACTTCGAGAGCCGGGAGACCTGAGATGGCACTGGCCGAGAAGGAAATCGCTACACCCGAAGAGGCAGCCACGAAGCCCCGCCTGCCCGTGGAGGCGCCGCCGCGCGGGCTGAGCCGCTTCTTCCGCCTCTCGCCGCTCAACCAGCGGCGCTGGCGCAACTTTCGCAACAACCGCCGCGCCTACTGGTCGCTCATCATCTTCTCGATCCTCTTCGGCATCTCGCTCTTTGCCGAGTTCCTGGCCAATGACCGGCCGATTCTCGTGCAGTATCGCGGCCAGTATTACACCCCGATCTTCAACTTCTATCCCGAGACGGCCTTCGGCGGCGATTTTCAGACCGAGGCGGTCTATTCCGACATTGAGGTGCAGTGCCTCATCGTCTCGGGCGGGCTCGAGGCGTGTTTCGACGACCCCGAGGGCATCATCGCCGATGCCGAGGACGGCATCGTGAACGGCGAGCCGATCGAGAAGGGCTGGATGATCTGGCCGCCCATCCCCTACAGCTACAACACCATCGCCGACATCGACGGCACCGCGCCTTCGCCGCCCGACAAGGATCACTGGCTCGGCACCGATGACACCGCCCGCGACGTGCTCGCGCGCGTCATCTACGGCTTCAGGCTGTCGATCCTGTTCGCGATCATCGTTACCACCATCTCCTCGCTGGTGGGCATCGCCGCGGGCGCGGTGCAGGGCTATTTCGGCGGCTGGCTCGATCTCGTCTTCCAGCGGCTGATCGAGATCTGGGTCTCCACGCCCTCGCTCTATGTCATCATCATCATGTTCGCGATCCTCGGGCGCAGCTTCTGGCTTCTCGTGTTTCTCACCGTGCTCTTCGGCTGGCCGGCGCTCGTCGGCGTGGTGCGGGCGGAGTTCCTGCGGGCGCGCAACTTCGAATATGTGCGCGCGGCGCGGGCGCTGGGCGTGTCGAACCGGGTGATCATGTTCCGCCACATGCTGCCCAATGCGATGGTGGCGACGCTGACGCTGATGCCCTTCATCGTCACGGGCACCATCGGCACGCTCGCCTCGCTCGACTTCCTCGGCTTCGGTCTGCCCTCCTCGGCGCCGTCGCTGGGCGAGCTCACCTTGCAGGCCAAACAGAACCTGCAGGCGCCATGGCTCGGCTTCACCGCCTTCTTCACCTTCGCGATCATGCTGTCGCTGCTCGTCTTCATCTTCGAGGGCGTGCGCGACGCCTTCGACCCCAGAAAGACTTTCCAATGAGCGAGAACGGGCAAGACGCACGGGCCGCCGCGGAGCCGCTTCTTCAGGTGCGCGACCTGTGGGTGCGGTTCCGCCAGGATGGGCGGGAGACCGAGGCGGTGCGCGGCGTCTCCTTCCATGTGGAGAAGGGAGAGACGGTTGCGCTTGTCGGCGAGTCGGGCTCGGGCAAGTCGGTGACGGCGCTTTCCACCGTCTCGCTCCTGCCCGACAGCGCGCGTGTCGAGGGCTCGGTGCGCTACCGGGGCGAGGAGCTCATCGGCGCCTCCGAGAAGCGGCTGATGGAGGTGCGGGGAAATGACATCAGCTTCGTCTTTCAGGAGCCGATGACCTCGCTCAACCCGCTCCACACCATCGAGAAGCAGATCATGGAGAGCCTCGCGCTGCACCAGGGGCTCACCGGCGAGCCCGCCCGCGAGCGCGTGGTCGAGCTTCTCGAAAAGGTCGGCATCGACGAGCCGCGCCGGCGGCTCAAGGACTATCCGCACCAGCTTTCGGGCGGGCAGCGCCAGCGGGTGATGATTGCCATGGCGCTGGCGAACGGCCCCGATCTTCTGATCGCCGACGAGCCGACAACCGCCCTCGATGTCACCATCCAGGCCCAGATCCTCGAGCTTCTCTATCAGCTCAAGCAGGAGGAGGACATGAGCCTTCTCTTCATCACCCATGACCTTGGCATCGTGCGGCGTATCGCTGACCGGGTCTGCGTGATGAAGGATGGCGAGATCGTGGAACAGGGGCCGACAGCGGAGATCTTTGCCAACCCGCAGCATCCCTACACCCAGATGCTTCTTGCCGCGGAGGCCACCGGCAGCCCCGCAGCGGTGCCGGCCGACGCGGCGGAGGTCGTGGCGACCGAAAAGCTCAGGGTGTGGTTCCCGATCCAGCGCGGGCTCTTGAGGCGCGTGGTGGGCCACATCAAGGCGGTGAACGAGGCCACGATCTCGGTGCGTGCCGGCGAGACGCTTGGGATCGTGGGCGAGTCCGGCTCGGGCAAGACGACGCTGGCACTGGCGATCATGCGGCTCATCTCCTCGGAGGGGCGCATCATCTTTCAGGGCGAAGAGATCGACCGTTTCACCAGTCGCCAGATGCGCCCGCTGCGCCGGCACATGCAGATCGTCTTTCAGGATCCCTACGGTTCGCTGTCACCGCGCATGACGGTGGAGGAGATCATCGCCGAGGGGCTCACCGTGCATCGCGTCGACGCCGGACGCGACCGGCGCGAGATGGTGGCCGAAATCATGGAGGAGGTCGGACTCGATCCCGCGACGATGTATCGCTACCCGCACGAGTTCTCCGGCGGGCAGCGTCAGCGCATTGCCATTGCCCGGGCGATGATCCTGCGGCCGCGCCTTCTGGTGCTCGACGAGCCGACGAGCGCGCTCGACATGACCGTGCAGGTGCAGATCGTGGAGCTCTTGCGCCGGCTGCAGGAGAAGCACGGGCTCGCCTACCTCTTCATCAGCCATGACCTGAAGGTGGTGCGCGCGCTCAGTCACCGGGTGATGGTGATGCGCCGCGGCGACATCGTGGAGTGGGGCACGGCGGAAGAGATCTTCGACAACCCCCGCCATCCCTACACCAGGGAGCTGATGGCCGCCGCCCTCGGCAAGCGCGCGGGCGGCGCGGCGGCCTGAGGCGCGCTCAGACGTCCTCGATGCGGATCGCCACCGGCTGACCCTCGACCACGCCCGTCTCCGGCATGGCCGCGAGCGCCCGGTCGAGCGCGCTGCGAGGCGTGGGATGGGTGACGATGAGCACCGGCGCCACCGGCTCGGAATGGCGATACTGTCGCATCCGGTCGATGGAGATGCCCGCCTCGCCAAGCACTGCGGCGACCCGTGCCAGGGAGCCGGGACGGTCGAGAAGCTCCATCCGCAGGTAGTAGGGCGCGGGGGCGGTGGCCGGGGCCGGGCGGGGCGGCACCAGCGTTGTCGCCGGCTGGCCGAATGTCGAGAGCCGCGTGCCGCGGGCGATATCGAGGATGTCGGACAACACGGCCGAGGCGGTGGGCCCCTCGCCCGCGCCGGCGCCCTGCAGCACGATCTGCCCCACGGCGTCACCCTCGAGGACCACCATGTTGGTTGCCGCCTCGAGCTGGCCAAGCGGACTCGTCGCCGGCACGAGGCAGGGTGACATGCGCTGCTCCAGCCCGGCGGCCGTCATCTGCGCGACGCCAAGAAGCTTGATGCGGAAACCCATGTCGCGGGCCGCCTCGATGTCGCGGATCGAGATCCGCTCGATGCCCTCGATCTGTACCGCGTCGAAGGCGACCTGCGTCCCATAGGCGATGGAGGCGAGAAGCGCGAGCTTGTGACCGGCATCGATCCCGCCCACATCGAGCGTGGGGTCGGCCTCTAGATAGCCGAGCCGGCGCGCCTCCTCGAACACCGCGTCGTAGCTGAGCCCGCCGTGTTCCATCCGCGTCAGGATGTAGTTGCAGGTGCCGTTCATCACCCCGAGAACACGCCTGACCTCATTGCCGGCAAGCCCTTCGCTGAGCGCCTTGACCACGGGAATGCCGCCGGCCACCGCCGCCTCGAAGCGCAGCACGACACCGGCGGATTCGGCAGCCTCGGCCAGTGCCTGGCCATGGTGCGCAAGCATTGCCTTGTTGGCGGTCACCACATCCTTTCCCGCGGCGATGGCCGCTTCGGTGGCGGCCTTTGCCGGACCGTCCGACCCTCCGATCAGCTCGACCAGAACATCCACGTCCGGCCGGCGTGCAAGGGCGACGGGATCGTCCTCCCAGTCATACGCGTCGAGCTTCACGCCACGATCCCTGTCGCGACTGCGGGCCGAGACGGCGGTGATCACCACCGGGCGGCCGCCGCGGCGGGCCAGCAGCTCGGCGCGGCGCTGGATGATCTTCACCACGCCGGCACCAACAGTGCCAAGCCCGGCGATGCCGAGGCGCAGAGGGTCGGTCATGGGCGCTCTCCGTGAGATCCGTGAGGGTAGCGGTGTTCGGCCCCCTGTTAGCGTCGGATCGGGGCTGGTGCAACGCGGGGGCGAGAGCCTCAGTCGGTGGCGCCTGTTGCGCCTTCACGGCTCAGCCGCAGGCGCTCGAGGAGAAGGCGGCGGCGTTCTTCCGGCGAAAGACCGGAAAGATCCTCAGCGCCCGCCTCGGTCGCTCTGCGGGCCAGATCGGCCCGGCGCCGCGCCCGATCGGCACTGGCCGTGTCGGCGTCGCGCTCCGCGACCTCGTGCAGGCGTGCCAGTCGTGCCTCGAGTGCAGGATCCGATCCGCCGCGAGAAGCGAGGCCGGCGAACTTCTCCGTCTCGACGAGATCAAGCAGTCGTCGCGCGTCGCCTATCCTGACGTCGGAGCCTGGGGCAGGCGACTGGTGCGCCTGCGCCACGGCACCGAGCGCCTCGCGCCCTTCGCGCAGCCGCTCACGTGTGGCGACGTCGACAACCTCCCTCCGGGCCAGCTCCGCGCCATCGCGCAACGCGGCACCGCGGCGGGCCAGGTCGGGCGCAACGCTCGGTGTCGTCAATTGCGCGTTGCGGCGCAGTTGCGCGCCTTTCGCGGCAAGGTCGGTGGCGCGTGGCGGAAGCGCAAGCGCAGCCTTGCGCCACGCCGCCTCGCCGCGTGCCTCAAGTTCTCCTGCGGCATCATCGCTCAGCCGGTCGTCCGGCGGAATCAGACCGACAAAGGCATCAGTCGCGACGAGCGCGGGGTAGGATGACGCGGCGTCCTGCGCTGCCCGCTCCGGCACGTCCGGAAACGGCGTGCAGGCGGCGAGCCCCGCAGTGCCCGCAACGATGATCATGACCGCGCTGTGGCGGGAAAGTTTGCCCATGACGGCCTCCGTGCCGGTGCCGCGAGCCTAGCGCGCCTGCCGCGCCGCGGCAAGCGCGGTCGGACAAGGGGCTTGGGTCTTGATATGAACGAATGTTCAGTTAAACCCGGGGCCATGGCACGCAAGTCCGGCTCCCACGGCGAGATCACCGGCCCGCGCATTCTCGCGGCCGCGGAAAGGCTGATTGCCCGCAAGGGCTTTGCCGCGGTCACCATGCGGGAGATCGCGCGCGAGGTCGGCGTGCAGGCGGGGGCGCTCTATCTCTACATTCCCGACAAGCAGACGCTTCTGTTCGACCTGATGCGCAGGCACATGGAAGAGCTGCTTGCCGCCTGGGAGGCCGAGCCCAAGGGTGAGACGCCGCTGGAGCAGCTGGAGGCGTTTGCCCGTTTCCATATCCGCTTCCACCTCGCTCGCCCCGATGCCACCTTCATCTCGTACATGGAGCTGCGCAATCTCGAGCCGGAGAACTTCGCCCGCATCGAAGCGCTGCGCAAGCGCTACGAGGACATTCTCGAGGGCATTCTGAAGGAGGGTTCGGCCGCCGGGGTCTTTCGCGTGCCCGACACCAAGCTTGCCACCATGGCACTGATCGCGATGCTCACGGGCGTCAACACCTGGTATCGGGAGGGCGGTCGGCTGAGCCGCGAGCGGGTCGAGCGCATCTACTGGAACATGGTGCGCCGGGCGGTTAAGGGGTGAGGCAGGGCCGCCGCGTAGCGGTGCAGGCGAGGCACGGACATGACGGGCGAGACGGCATCGGTGGGCGAGGTGCAGGCGCGGCTGTCGGCAAGCGCGCCGCGGCGATGGCTGGCGGTCGGCATGCTGGTGGCGCTGGCCGCGCTTCTCGGCTGGGTCGCGCTCGACACTCCTCCCGCCTCGCTCGCGCTGCGACTGCTCCTCGTGCTGATCGCGGCCGGCGCGCTCCTTCTCGCGCGGCAGGTCTGGCGGGCAACGGGGCGCGAGCTCCTGCTCACCGAGGCCGGGATCGTTGACAGCGACGGATGCGAAATTGCCGCGATGGACGATATCGTCGCCGTCGAGCGCGGGGCCTTTGCCTTCAAGCCCTCCAACGGGTTTCTGCTGCGCCTTGCGCGGCCGCATCCGCAAGGCGCGGCATGGCGACCGGGGCTGTGGTGGCGCGTCGGCAGGCGGGTCGGCGTCGGCGGGGTGATCCCGGCCGCGCCCGCCAAGTTCATGGCGGAACTCATCGCCGATCGGCTGGCCCGGCGTGACAACCGGCCCGATGGTGGCAGCCGCGCGTGACGCGCGCCACGATCAGCCCGTCTCGAGCACCAGTTGCGGCGCGAAACGCGGGCGGGTGACGACGAAACTGCGAAATTCCATCGGCTCGAGCATGTAGCTCGTCAGTGGCTGGAACCGGCTCCATGCCTCGAGCAGGATCAATGTCTCGCCAACCCCCATCGGCGGGATCTCGTCGAGCAGGGTCTGCAACTCGGCGCTCGTCAGAGGTTCGCGGTTGCCCGCCGCGAGGGAGTCGACCAGCGTCGGGGTTTGCCGGTCCGCGTCCTGGCGCACCACGCTCACGCGAAGGGAGGTTCCTTCGCTGGCGCGGGTGAGAATGCGGTGCAGTCTGTTCAGGCCGGCCACGTCCTCGGCATCGACGGGGTCGGTCATCCGGCTGAGCGCGTCGGCGAGGGCATAGGAGGCGTTGACGTTG
Organism: Meinhardsimonia xiamenensis; assembly: GCF_900102905.1. GTDB lineage: Bacteria > Pseudomonadota > Alphaproteobacteria > Rhodobacterales > Rhodobacteraceae > Meinhardsimonia > Meinhardsimonia xiamenensis. Next base: position 93,770 of record NZ_FNFV01000003.1, read on the forward strand.
GCGTGCATCGTTCGGAAGCCGTCGGCAATGGTGAACACCCCGAAGATCGCCCAGATCATGAAGGGCACGACGAGCACCGCCTCGACGGAGATCACCCCCGAGCCGTCCTCGACGAATCGCCGCAGTGGCGCGGGAAGGCGCATTCGACGGGTCATTCCGTTGGCTCCGTGACGAAGATCTGTGCTGCCACCATGGCGTAGTCGTCCTCGCTCACGCGAGTAAGCTCCGCGCCAAGGCCCGCCGTCGGAAACAGCGGGCGGAACACAGCGCACAGGCGCAGAAGCATCAGCCGGTTGCCGCCGCCGCTCTCGTCGAAGATGATTTCGGGCGTGTAGTCATTGGCGCGGTCACGGCAGTAGACGGGGCCTGGGTCGAATTCCCAGCTTTCCGTGTCGATCGCGCGCAGCTCGATATGCAGCGCGTTTTCGCAATCGGGCACCATCACTGCCGCCTCGCAGACGATCTCGATCATCTCGCTGTAGCTCGGCGGATCCTGGGGGTTGAGCCGAAGGACGCGCACGGACTCATCCACCGCGTGATCGAGAAGCGCCTGGCGGGTGCTGTAGAGGCCCGCCTCGAACCCTGTCATCATAAGCAGGATGACGAGCGGGAACATGATCACGAACTCGATCGACGCCGTTCCCGCCTCGCCCCGCAGGAGACATCGGCCCCTGCGCCCAAGACACGCGAGCCACCTGCTCATTGCGTCAACCTCAGCACGCTGATGGAGGAGGCGATGGACCGGAAGGCCTCCGCGATGTCGAGACCTTCGACCCGGAAGAAGTGCGACGGCGTGGTCGCGCAATCCGAGAGGATGCGCGCCGTGCGGTTGTCGACTTCGAAGCCGATGGTGTAGATCACGATCCCCTGCTCCTTGGCGGCGGAGCAGATGGCATCGAGGCGGTCGTCCTTCTCGCTCGAACGGACCGAGTCGTAGACATCCAGCCAGTCATAATAATCGCTGGACCTGCCGGTAACGAGGTAGCGCATGTAGGCGTGCCCCGAGACGGAGGCGCGAGCCCAGAGTTCAGGATAGGTCAGCTGGTAGGCATCATCGCCGCCGTAGGGGCGGTCCTTCCACTTTCGGTTATGCGGCCAGAAGAAGGCCCAGTCCTCGCACGGATCGTTGCCGCCGCGGTTCTCGGCATTGTTGTGGTCCGAGGAATTGCCCGGCGCGCACTGGTCGCCATTGCCCCAGCCGTTGTTGCCCTTCTTCTTCCGTTGCTGGGCCCAGATCGAGAAGCGGCCGCTGTCGGGGTCATACCAGACATCCGTCGGGCCTTCGCGATACTCGTCCTTGAGCACATATTCGGTGGTGTTTTCGCCGTCGGTCATCAGCACCACCACCTTGAGGGTCCGCCCCTCGTCGTAGGGCACCGGGCGCTCCATGAAGGCGGCGTCCAGCCGCCCGTCGGCGATCATTTCCTGCACCACGGGCTGCAGCGAGGGATCAAGCAGCGCCACGCCCCACTTCATGCCGATCTCCGCCGAGGTGTTGCCGTCGGCGCTCAGTGCCTCGATCGCATCGATGAGCTCATGAGCGTCACCCGAGAAGGGCGTGATTTCGGTTCCCGGCTCGGTGCGGCACACAAAATACCTGGCACTGGTCCCGTGTTGGTATGAGGACCAGGGGTCGAAATGACCCGAGCGCTGCAGCTCGGCGTCGGGGTCGAGCGCGGTGCTCTCGAAGTCGGCGGCATCGAAGTCGATGCAGTTCGAATAGTCGTGCTCGTCGGTGACGTTGAGGTAGGAGAGAAGCTCGGCGCCGGCATTCACCTGACTGGCGAAGGGCACGATCGAAACCGAGGTGGCGCCTGCGTCACTGGCGTTGAACACCGTCTCGATGAACTCGCTTCCTGCCTCCTTGAGCTGGTCGAGCTTGTTGCGCCAGCCCATGGAGCCGGAGACGTCGAGCACCATAGAGATCTCGAGCTTGGCGATGTATTCGCGTGCGGTGGCGGCGGAGGCGGCTTCGAACTTGTCGATGCCCACAAGCTTGATGAAACTCGTCGGAATGTCTGCGGAAGCCGTGGCGCTCACGGCCCGGAGGCCGAAGCGCTCCTCAACCGTGATGTCCTGAAGGTAGTCGGACAGTCCGGCAGCCGCGAAGTAGTCGCGCACCACCTGTTCGGGGTCGCGCGGCTGGGTTGCCGAAGCTGCGGCCAGCACCGCCCGATCGAGCGTGGCCTGAAGACGGGTGCGCATCGTCTCGGTGCGCATCAGGTCAAGCCCGAGCCCGGTGACGAGAAGAATCGCCAGAAGCAGGAACATGGAGAAGACGACAAGCGCGCCGTCCTCCTCGCGCCCGAAGCGCGCGGCGAGGCGCCGGGCATTGAGCGCGGTCGCCGCTTTTTTCGCCGCGCCGTTCCATCCGGTCGCCCGGGCGCGTCCGGCCCGGATGCGCAGTCGGCGTCTCATCATTTTTTCCCTCCAATGGAAGGCCCCCGCCATTCTGCAGGGACACGGCACTTATCCAGGCTCAAATGGATGCGCGCGGAGTTTGGCGGCTTTGTGGCCGCGCTCGGGCCGATTTCCGCCCGCAAGGCCTGCCTTCGCGCGCCCTGTGCCGAACCGGATGGCGGAATGTCTCCCTGTAGTGAAAAATGCCGGAGCCGACATGGGAATTGTCTCCCGGCGCGCTGTGCCGAGATGCTGTATATCAAGCCGTGGTTGATTGACTGGGCCGGGGATCGCGCAGTCATTTAAGAAGCGGAGCCTGGTTTTTTTCATGCGTTCCGCAAGTGATCGTTTCGAAATGGTCGACACCTGGCCTTGCGATCGCCGAATCTCTCGCGTTGGGGAAACAGTGCACGCCGTTCCCGCCCGAGGCTGGCCGCTAACATTGGCGATTCGAGCCGTCCGCGCGATGGCGCGGCGCGCTGGACTTCGCCGCGCTCCGCGCCAATATTCGATCCATGAGTCTGCCCCCCGGATTTCTTGACGAATTGCGCGCGCGTGTGAGCCTGGCGCAGATTGTCGGGCGCAAGGTCACGTGGGACATGCGCAAGTCAAACCAGGGCCGGGGCGACTGGTGGGCGCCTTGCCCCTTCCATCAGGAAAAGACCGCGAGCTTTCACGTCGACGACCGCAAGGGCTACTACTACTGCTTCGGCTGCCACGCGAAGGGCGACGCGATCAGCTTCCTGCGCGAGACCGAGAACCTCGGCTTCATGGAAGCGGTGGAGGCGCTGGCGCGCGAGGCCGGCATGGAGATGCCCGCGCGTGACCCCAAGGCGGCAGAAAAGGCCGACCGGCGCGCGCGCCTTGCGGAGGTCATGGAGCAGGCGGTGCGCCATTACCGGCTCATGTTCGCCACCGCCGCGGCGGGGCCGGCGCGCGACTACCTTGCCGGGCGCGGGCTTGACACCGAGGCCTGCGCGCGCTGGGAGATCGGTTTTGCGCCCGATACGCGGCAGGGGCTCTTCCAGCACCTGACAGGCAAGGGCGTGCCGGCCGAGGACGTCATCGCCGCCGGGCTTGCCGCGCTGCCCGAGGGCGGCGGCGCGCCCTACGACCGCTTCCGCGGCCGCATCATCTTTCCCATCCGCGACGGGCGCGGGCGCGCCGTGGCGCTGGGCGGCAGGGCGATGGACCCGAACGCGCGCGCGAAATATCTCAACTCGCCCGAGACCGAGCTTTTCGACAAGGGGCGCACGCTCTTCAACCTTGCGCGTGCGCGCGAGGCGGTGGGCAAGGGAGCGCCGCTGATCGTGGCCGAAGGCTACATGGATGTGATCGCGCTCGCCGAAGCCGGTTTTGCCGGCGCCGTTGCCCCGCTTGGCACGGCGATCACCGAAGAACAGCTGGAGATGCTCTGGCGGCTTGCGCCCGAGCCGATCGTGGCGCTCGATGGCGATGCGGCGGGGCTTCGGGCGGCGATGCGCCTTGTCGATCTGGCGCTGCCACGGCTGCAGCCGGGACGCTCGCTGCGTTTTTGCCTCATGCCGGCGGGGCAGGACCCCGACGACGTGATCCGCGCCGGCGGGGCGGCGGCGATGGCCGCGCTTCTCGGCCGGGCCGAGCCGATGGTGCGGCTGTTGTGGCGGCGCGAGACCGAGGGCAAGGTCTTTGACAGCCCCGAGCGCAAGGCCGCGCTCGACCAGCGTCTGCGGGAGGCGATCAGGCGCATTCCCGACGCCGGGCTGAGGCGCCACTACGGCGAGGAGATCGCGGCGCTCAGACAAGCGCTGTTCCGCCCTGCCGGGCCGAGTTCGCGCGGCCCCGCAGCGGGCAGGAAACGCTCCAAATGGGCCCCGGCCGGCCCGAGCCCCGCCCTGCGCCGTTCCCCGCTCGCGGCCGACCCGGCGGCGGCCGAGCGTCTGCGCGAGGCGGTGATCCTTGCCGCACTCCTTGCCCATCCCGTGCTCCTGCCCGATTTCGATTCGGCTCTCGAGCGGCTCGACTGCCTCGACCCGGAGCACGAGCGGATCCGGGCCGCTCTCCTGGCCGAGCTGCACGCCTGTGGCGAGACTGCGCTTGCGGCCGTGCCCGAGGGAGTTCGGCGGCGGCTTGGCGATGGGCCCCTTGAAAAGCTGCGGTCACTGAGCCATCTGCGCGTCGTGCCAGGGCTGAAACCGGGCGATGGGCCCGAGCTGGCGCGAAAATCCATCGAGGACGCCTTCACCCGACTCATCGCCGAGAGGGGCTGGCGTGCAGAGGTCGAGGAGGCAACGGCGGAAATCGCGGGCCTTGCCGACGAAATGGTCACCTGGCGGCTTGGCCGCGCCGGAGAGGAACGGCACCGGGCACTGATGGGGGTCAGCGAGGATGAAACCGAGTTCGTCCGTGCCGAGAACGGTCTTCTGATCGACCGCCGCGAATGGGAGGCCCGACGTGCCCGCCTCGAGGCGGTCGATTTCCGGCGTCGCAAGCGGCGCCGGGACAACAGCTGAGACACAAGCGCAGGCAGATGCCGCGCCGATTGGGAAAAGGTTAGGAAAACGGGGTAGACGGGTGTGCGAATCAGTGATTCGCGCTATCTGATTCGAAATCTCTCGATGCCCCACGCGAAGGAGTGCCGCATGGCCGCCAAGGACACCGAAGATCGCAAGCCCGACGAGCAGGAAGCGGAAGTGATTCTCGACATGAGCCAGGCGGCGGTCAAGAAGATGATCGCCGAGGCGCGCGAGAAGGGATACATCACCTACGACCAGCTCAACCAGGTGCTGCCACCCGATCAGGTTTCCTCCGAGCAGATCGAGGATGTGATGTCGCTCCTGTCGGAGATGGGCATCAACGTCATCGAGGACGAGGAGGCCGAGGAGGAGGAGGCCGGCTCGGGAGGCGATGTGGTCGAGGTCTCCTCGTCGCGCGAGGTCACCGTCGCCACCACGGAGACGGAAAAGCTCGACCGTACAGACGACCCGGTGCGCATGTATCTGCGCGAGATGGGCTCGGTGGAGCTTCTATCGCGCGAAGGCGAGATCGCGATTGCCAAGCGCATCGAGGCCGGCCGCAACACGATGATCGCCGGGTTGTGTGAATCGCCTCTGACCTTTCAGGCGATCACCATCTGGCGCGACGAGCTTCTCAACGAGGACATCCTGCTGCGCGACGTCATTGATCTCGAGGCCACCTTCGGCAGCTCGATGGATGGCGATGACGACGACGAGCCCGTGGTCGGTGGCCTGAACGGCGCGGCAGCACCGGCGGGCGGCAGTGGCGCGGCCAAGCGCAAGGCCGAACCCGAGCTCGACGCGGACGGCAACCCGATCCGATCCGACGACGATGACGACGAGGAAGAACAGGCCAACATGTCCCTCGCCGCGATGGAGGCGGCGCTCAAGCCCAAGGTTCTCGACATCCTCGACCGGATCGCCCGCGACTACCAGCGGCTGTCGGAGATGCAGGACCTGCGCATGTCGGCCACCCTCAACGAGGACAACACCTTCTCCGCTCGCGAGGAGGCCGAGTATCAGAAGCTGCGTTCCGAGATCGTCAAGCTCGTCAACGAGCTGCACCTTCACAACAACCGCATCGAGGCGCTGATCGACCAGCTCTACGGCATCAACAAGCGCATCATGTCGATCGACAGCCAGATGGTGAAGCTCGCCGATCAGGCGCGCATCAACCGCCGCGAATTCATCGAGGAATATCGCGGCCGCGAGCTTGATCCGACTTGGCTTGACGACATGGCCAAGAAACCCGGCCGTGGCTGGCAGATGCTCATCGAGCGCTCGCGCGACAAGATCGAGAAGCTGCGCGCCGAGATGGCGCAGGTGGGCCAGTACGTGGGCGTGGACATCTCCGAGTTCCGCCGCATCGTGAACCAGGTGCAGAAGGGCGAGAAGGAGGCGCGCCAGGCCAAGAAGGAAATGGTCGAGGCGAACCTCAGGCTCGTCATCTCGATCGCCAAGAAATACACCAACCGCGGCCTGCAGTTCCTCGACCTCATCCAGGAGGGCAACATCGGGCTGATGAAGGCGGTGGACAAGTTCGAGTATCGCCGCGGCTACAAGTTCTCCACCTATGCCACCTGGTGGATCCGTCAGGCGATCACCCGGTCGATCGCCGACCAGGCGCGCACCATCCGCATCCCCGTGCACATGATCGAGACGATCAACAAGCTGGTGCGCACCAGCCGCCAGATGCTGCACGAAATCGGCCGCGAGCCGACGCCCGAGGAGCTCGCGGAGAAGCTGCAGATGCCGCTCGAGAAGGTGCGCAAGGTGATGAAGATCGCCAAGGAGCCGATCTCCCTCGAGACGCCGATCGGCGACGAGGAGGACAGCCAGCTTGGCGATTTCATCGAGGACAAGAACGCCATCCTGCCGCTCGATTCGGCCATTCAGGAGAACCTGAAGGAGACCACCACCCGCGTTCTGGCCTCGCTCACGCCGCGCGAGGAGCGGGTGCTCAGGATGCGCTTCGGCATCGGCATGAACACCGATCACACGCTGGAGGAGGTCGGGCAGCAGTTCAACGTCACCCGCGAGCGTATCCGCCAGATCGAGGCCAAGGCGCTTCGCAAGCTCAAGCACCCGAGCCGTTCGCGCAAGCTCAGAAGCTTCCTCGATCAGTAGGGGCGGGGCGTGCCAGTGATCCGCCGGCGGCCGGGGGCGTGCCCGGCCGCGGCGGCAACCGGAGGAGAGCCGATGTCAATCCTTTCAAGACTGTTCGGGCGGAGAGGCGGCGGCATTGCCGACGCGCCCGAGCCAGAGCGGCATGGCGACTATGCGATCTACCCCGAACCGATCGCCGAGAAGGAGGGGTTTCGCGTTGCCGCGCGCATCGAGCTCGAGATTGACGGCGAGACGAAGAGCCACCGCATGATCCGTGCCGACATCTGCACCACCCACGAGGCGGCCGTAAGCCTGACGCTCGTGAAGGCGCGCCAACTCATCGACCAGCAGGGGCCGCGGATCTTCGGTTGAGTCTCTGCCGGCAATTGACGTTCGTCAATTCGGGCCGTGCAAGCGCTTGCTATGGCTCCCGGCATGTCGACGCCGGAGTCTGCCCATCATCCTCGGCCGCGCCCGCTCCCGGCGCCGCCGTTGCCGCTTTTCCTTCTCAATCCGCTCCTCGCGCGCGTTGCGCGCCGGATCGCGACTGAGAACCCCCGCATGTTCAACCGACTGGGCCCTTGGGTGGGCAGTGATTTTGTCATTGATCCGGTCGACATGCCCTTCGCGCTGCACTTGCGTCCCGATCCGGCCGCCCCCGTATTGCGCGCGGTCTCGCGCCGGGCGCTGCCGGAGCATGTGGCCTATGTCGCGGGCCGGTTTCTCGATCTGCTGGAACTGATCGACGCCGACCGTGATGGCGATGCCCTCTTCTTTTCTCGCGAGCTGGAGATTTCGGGCAATACCGAGGCGGTTGTCTCGCTGCGGAACGCCCTGGACGACATAGACGGCTCGATCGCCGAACGCGTGGCCGTGATGCATGGGCCGCCGGGCCGCGCCGCCCTGAAGGTGTTGCGTCACATGGCCAAGAAAAGGAGAGCCGGGAAACAATGACCTGTGGAGAACTCGTCTGCCCAGCGGGCACCCCGGCGGCACTGCGTGCAGCGGTGGATGCCGGCGCCGATGCCGTCTATTGCGGATTTCAGAACGCAACGAATGCGCGCAACTTTCCGGGGCTGAACTTCACTCCCGAAGAGATGGAGGAAGGCATCGCCTACGCCCATGCGCGCGGAGCCAAGGTGCTGCTCGCGCTCAATACGTTTCCGCCCGCGGGCAAGTTCGGCCTTTGGCTCGAGGCTGCCGCCATGGGTGCGCGCATGGGTGTCGATGCGATCATAGTGGCGGACATCGGCGTCGCTGCTCGCGTGCGGGAGACACATCCCGACCAGAGGCTTCACCTCTCGGTGCAGGCCGCCGCTTCGAGTCCTGAGGCGATTTGCTATTACGTGGAAAACTTCGGCATCAAGCGCGTGGTCCTGCCACGCATTCTGACGATCCCGGAAATCAAGGCTTTGATGGCCGAGATTCCCTGCGAGGTAGAGACATTCATCTTTGGCAATCATGGCCTGATGGTCGAGGGGAGGTGTTCGCTGACCAACTACGTCACCGGCCTGTCGACCAATATGGACGGGGTTTGCAGCCCCGCGGGACATGTCGAATACCTTCGCGAGGCCGATGGTGGCATGACCACGCGCCTCGGCGCCTTCACGATAGACCGTTTCGGCCCCGGGGAGACCGCCGGCTATCCGACGATATGCAAGGGCCGATACCGCGCGCCCTGCCGCGAGGGCGGCTACTATGCCTTCGAGCAGCCGGTAAGCCTTAATCTTGCGCCCCTCCTGCCGGAGCTTATGGCCGCAGGTGTGCATGCCTTCAAGATAGAGGGCCGTCAGCGTTCTCGCGCCTATGTGAGCCAGGTCGTTTCGGCCTTTCGCGTAGCGATCGACGCGATCCGCGAGGGCCGTTCGCCGGAGTTGGCAAGCCTGGTCGCGCTGACGGAGGGGCAGAAGGAAACCCAAGGCGCGGCGGCGTCGAAGAAATGGCGGTGATACAGATGGAACTGACCCTCGCTCCGATTCCCTTCCACTGGCAACGCGAGGAGCGGCGCGACTTCTACGCCCGCATCGCCGACGAAGCGCCGGTAGACAATGTCGTGCTCGGCGAGCTGATCTGCTCCAAGCGCGCGCCCTTCTTCGAAGCCGATCTCCCCCGGATCGCCGAGCGGCTGGAGCGTGGCGGCAAGCGGGTGATCTGGTGCTCGCTGTCCGAGGTGGTGCTGAAACGCGAGCGCCGCGCAACAGAGGATCTTTGTGCTGCCGCTGACGGGCGCCTCGTGGAGGCCAACAATGCCGCCGCGCTGCGCGCGCTCGCCGGCCGCCCGCACCGGGTTGGGCCAATGCTGAACATATACAATGAAGAGACGATGGCCTTTCTCGCCGAGCGTGGCGCGATCCACTTCTCGTTGCCGCCGGAACTGCCGCGCGCCTCGGTTGCGGTGATGGCCTCGGCGGCGCATCGGCTCGGCGTATCGCTCGAGGTACAGGTCTTTGGCCGGGCCTCTCTCGCGGTTTCGGCGCGCTGCTATCACGCCCGCGCCCATGGCCGAACGAAGGACAACTGCCTTTTCGTCTGCGAGGAAGATCCCGACGGGATGCCGCTCGATACGACGGCCGGCGAGCCCTTTCTGGTGATCAACGGCATCCAGACCATGTCGCGCAGCTATGTCAATCTGGCTGCACATGTGCCTGATATCCGCTCGCTCGGGGTCAAGGAGCTGCGCCTCATTCCTCAAAGACAGAACATGGTCGCTGTGGCGCGTGTCTTTTCCGAGGTGTCCCGAGGCACGATTTCCGGCGAGGAAGCCGCCGCACGTCTTGACGCTCTGGAGATGGGAGTGCCTTTCTCGAACGGCTTCTGGCAAGGCGAGGCGGGCTACCGGTGGATCGCTCGCGCAAGTTGAGCCGCGACAGGGCGTGAACTTGCCCCTTGGCGCAATGGCGCGCCATGGACTAGTCAAGGGGCATGACCAGTAGCCGCATCGGGTTGTCGCACCCGCTCCATTCCACGTTTAACGTCGCTCTGTCCGCGCGAGCGCACCCGCTTGCCTCCCAGGGGTGGCGAGATTGCAGCGTTCGCCATGACTGACATTGCTCTTGCGCTTTCAGGCGGTGGCGCCGCGGGGCTTGGGCACATACCGGTACTCGAGGGGCTCGATGCGCTCGGGATGAAGCCGGTTGCCATCGCCGGCACCTCCATCGGGGCGCTCATCGGGGCGGCCTATGCCGCCGGACTGACGGGCGCCCAGATCAGGGCTCATGTGCTGGAGCTTCTGACCTCGCCGTCTCGGGCGGCGCGCAGGCTGTGGGAGGAGGCCCGCTCGAACGGGATCGGCAAGCTTTTGTCGCTCGAGGCTGAAACGGTCGTCTCCATCGCGTTGCCGCCGGGCGTTCCCGAGCGCTTCGAGGATCTGGAGATACCGCTCAAGGTCATTGCCACCGATTTTCACGGCCGCGCCGAGCGGCGCATCTCGCGCGGCAACCTGCGCGCGGCGCTGGCCGCGTCGATTGCCATTCCGGGGGTGGTGCGCCCGGTGGTGCTGGATGGCCGCGTGATGGTGGACGGTGGGGTGACCAACAACCTTCCTGTCGAGGCGCTTCCAGACGGCGCGCTGACCGTGGCCGTCGATGTTGCCAGCGAACCGCCAAGCGAGTCGACCGACATTCCGAACGGGCTTGCGCTGTCGCTGGGAGCGCTGCGCATCATGATGCAGGAGCTTCTGGAGGTGCGGCTCTCGCGCCGCCCGCCGGACGTGCTCATCCGCCCGCCCTGCAGCCGTTTCATGGCGCTGGAGTTCTATCGCGCCGCCGAAATCCTCTCCGCGGCGGAGCCTGCGCGGGAGGAGACCCAGACCGCCATCCGCCGGGCAATCGCGATGCGGGCATGACGGCTGAGCGGCCGGCGCTGCCGCAACCGTGGCGCAACAGCTTGTCGCGGCTCTTGCCGGGCGGCTGTCAAAACAATCGCGGCGGCGTTACCCTCCGCACCCATGCTGACCACATTCCGCATTCCCACCAGCGGCCCCGGTGCCTACGAGTTCACCGGCGAGGTTCTCCGCTGGCTGCGCGGGCAGGGTGACGGGCTTGTGACACTCTTCGTGCGCCACACTTCCTGCTCGCTCCTCATCCAGGAGAACGCAGACCCGGACGTGCAGCGCGATCTGGCCGAGTTCTTCCGCCGCCTCGTGCCACGCGGCGACGACCCCTCGATGCGCTGGCTCAGCCACACGCTCGAGGGCCCCGACGACATGCCCGCCCACATCCGCGCCGCGCTCCTGCCGGTTTCGCTCTCGATCCCGGTGGAGGGAGGGCGCCCTATGCTGGGCACCTGGCAGGGGATCTTCCTCGTCGAACACCGCGACCGGCCGCACCGCCGCGACGTCGCCGCCCATTTTGCCCCGGACAGCCCGTGAGAAAGCCATGACCGACCCCGTGATCGCCTCCGCCGAACTCTGGATCTCGACCCACAAGCACGTTCTTTCCGACTGGTGCGCCACCATCTTCGACTTCGCCGAGCCGGCCTGGCGCGAGTACCGCTCGGCGGCGTGGTATGTGGAGCGCCTCAGGGCCGAAGGCTTCGAGGTGGAGGAAGGCTCGGCCGGCATGCCCACCGCCTTCGCCGCCCGCTGGTCGAACGGGCCGGGCCCCGAGATCGGCATGTATGCCGAGTATGACGCCGTGCCCGCCAACTGCCAGGCGCCCGCGCCGCGCCGCGCGCCGCGAGAAGGGCTCGGCTTCGAGGCCGCGGGCCACACCGACCCGCATTCGGCGCTGGGCGTGGGCGCGCTCGCAGGGCTTCTTGCCACCAAGGCCGCGATGGAGGCGCATGACATTCCCGGCACGCTGCGGTTCACCGGCGAGCCGGCCGAGAAGGTGCGCGGCTCCAAGCCTCTGCACGCCGCTGCGGGCTATTATGACGGGCTTGCGGCGATGCTCTCCTTCCACCCCTTCTACATGCTGCCGCTGTGCAACACCGTACGTTGGGACACGCACTGCGGCGCCGCCTTCTCGATGATCTACTCCTTCCGCTGCGAGGAGCCGCATCTGTGGGGCGCGGGCGATGGCGCGCCGATCCCGCAATCCCATGCCGCCGTGCGCGCGCCGGGGGCCAATGACGCGCTGATGCTGATGTATCAGAACGCCCGCGCCCTGCGCGACTCGATGCTGCCGCATGCCGGCGGCTGGTCGGTGTCGGAGGCAATCATCTCGGCCGGGCAGGCAACGGCCGACAACCTGCCGGGTTATCGCGCCGATCTGCAGTACATCATCCGCACGCCTGATCTCGCCTCGGCCGAACGTTTCGCGGCCGCACTTGACCGCGTGGCCGAGCAGGCCGCCGCCCTCACTGGCTGCCGGGTGGAGAGGCACTGGGTGTCGAAGTCCCGCCCCGGCCTGCCCAATCATGCGCTGGCCGAAGTGGTCTGGGAGGCGCTCAGGCAGGTTGGCCCGCCCGAGTGGGACGAGGGCGCGCGCGAGATCATGCGGCAGGTGCAACGCGAATGCGGCGCGGCGCCCGCCGAAGAGCCGCTCATCCCCGAATGCACTCGTCTCATCGACCCGCGCGAGGCGGAAGCCGCGCTGCGCCGGCAGCTTCCTCCGGAGCAGGAGCACTTCACCTCCGACGACTACACCGAGATGTGCTGGCACGCGCCCACCGCGCGGCTCTACATCGCGCGCCCCGCGCTCGTGGGCGGGCCTTACCCGCCCTGGGCGATGAACGCGCTCGGCGGGATACCGGCCACCATCGACCCCACGGTGATCTGCGCGGGCCGGGTGCTGGCACGCGCCGCACTCAGGCTCCTGCGTGATGCTGACGCGAGGGCTGCGGCTTGGGCCGAGTTCGAGGCGCGCACCGGCGGAGGGCCCGGCGGGTCGGAATGGATTGCGCCGCTTGCCGATTATCCCCCACCCATCGGCTTCGCCTGGCCCGAATATGTGGAAACGCCGCGCGGGCGCGACTGGCACATTCCCTCGCGCTGAGGACCGACGCGCCGCATCTCGTGGCGGCGATTTTGGCCTACCCAAGCCATAGAGGGCGGCCTATAGTGCCTGTGGAAAACCGGGGACTGACACCGAGGGAAAGGCCATGCGCTGCCCGTTCTGTGGCAACATCGACACGCAGGTGAAGGACTCGCGGCCCGCGGAGGATCACGTCGCGATCCGCCGCCGCCGCTTCTGCCCCGCCTGCGGGGGGCGTTTCACCACCTATGAACGGGTGCAGCTGCGCGACCTCGTGGTCATCAAGTCGAGCGGTCGGCGCGAGCCCTTTGACCGTGACAAGCTCGAGCGCTCGATCCGCATCGCCATGCAGAAGCGCCCGATCGAGCCCGAGCGCATCGACCAGATGATCTCGGGCATCGTGCGCCGGCTCGAGAGCATGGGCGAGACGGACATCCCCTCCAAGGTCATCGGCGAGATCGTCATGGAGACGCTGGCGCGCATCGACACCGTCGCCTACGTGCGTTTTGCCAGCGTCTACAAGAACTTCCAGGCCGCTGACGATTTCGACAAGTTCGTCGCCGAGCTGCGCCCGGCGAAAGAGGACGCGTCCGAGGGGTGAGCGGCCCCGATCCCCGCCACATGGCCCATGCCCTGCGGCTCGCCGCGCGCGGGCTCGGGCACGTCTGGCCGAACCCGGCGGTGGGCTGCGTGATCGAGCGCGAGGGCCGCATCCTTGGCCGGGGCTGGACGCAACCGGGCGGCCGGCCCCATGCCGAGACGGTGGCGCTTGCACAGGCGGGCGCGGCGGCGCGCGGCGCCACGGCGCATGTGACGCTGGAGCCCTGCGCCCATTACGGGCAGACCCCGCCCTGCGCCGACGCGCTGGTGGCCGCCGGCGTGGCGCGGGTGGTGGTGGCGCTCAGCGATCCCGACCCGCGGGTGAACGGGCAGGGGATTGCACGGCTGCGGGCCGCCGGCATCGAGGTGGTCGAAGGCGTATGCGCGGCCGAGGCCGAACGACTGCAGGAGGGCTTCCTGCGGCGCGTGCGCGAGGGCCGGCCGATGGTGACGCTGAAGCTCGCCGCCAGCCTCGACGGGCGGATCGCCACGGCCACCGGCGAGAGCCGCTGGATCACCGGCGCCGAGGCGCGCCGCGAGGTGCATGCCCTGCGCGCGCGCCATGACGCGGTGATGGTCGGCGGCGGCACCGCCCGGGCCGATGACCCCGCCCTCACCGTGCGCGGTCTGGGCGTGGCGCATCAGCCGGTCCGGGTGGTGCTCTCGCGGCGTCTCGCGTTGCCGGAGGATGGGGTTCTGGCGCGCACTGCGGGCGAGGTGCCGCTGTGGCTCCTGCACGGGCCGGATGCTCCGGCGGAAGCGCGCGGGCGCTGGGAGGCGCATGGCGCGCGGCTCATCGAGGTGCCGCTTGGACCGGGTGGGGAGCTTGACGTGACGGCGGCGCTCGTCGCGCTCGGCGCGGCGGGGCTCACGCGGGTGTTCTGCGAGGGCGGCAGCGCGCTCGGGGCATCGCTGATGGGCGCGGGGCTTGTCGACCGGCTCATTGTCTTTTCCGCCGGAATGGCGCTTGGTGCAGAGGGGCTGCCCGCGGTGGGCGCGCTGGGTCTTGCGCGCCTTGCCGAAGCGCCGCGCTTCGCGCTGGAAGAGACGCGCGCGCTCGGCGGCGACGTGATGTCATTGTGGCGGCGCGCGTGAAGGCGATGCGCGCAGGGCGCGCGCGGGTCCGCAAGGCCTGAAGGGCGCTCAGAACGGCACGTCGGAGGCGGCGTCGGCGGCAACGACGAAGCTTGCCACCACCTTCTTGCGGCCGGCTTTGTCAAAGGCGATCTCCAGCTTGTCGCCCTCGATCGCGCAGACAACGCCGTAGCCGAACTTGTCGTGAAACACCCGGTCGCCCTCGGTGAAGGCCGAAACCGCCTCGAGGTCGATCACCTGATGGCGCGCGGCGCGCGGCTGGCTCATGCCGCGCTCGGCCGAGCGCTCCTGCAGCCGCCGCCAGCCGGGCGAGTTGTAGACATCGGCCCGTGCCGCGCGCGCCTCCAGTCCGCTGCCGTGCGCCGTCGCGGCGGCGCCGTAGCCCCCGCCGTAGAGGCCCGGCGGGGTGAGAACCTCGACATGCTCCTCGGGCAGCTCGTCGATGAAGCGCGAGGGCAGGGCGGACTGCCACTGCCCATAGACGCGGCGATTGGCGGCGAATGAGATGGTGCAGAGCTCCTCTGCC
Source organism: Meinhardsimonia xiamenensis (assembly GCF_900102905.1). Classification (GTDB taxonomy): domain Bacteria; phylum Pseudomonadota; class Alphaproteobacteria; order Rhodobacterales; family Rhodobacteraceae; genus Meinhardsimonia; species Meinhardsimonia xiamenensis. Next base: position 108,907 of record NZ_FNFV01000003.1, read on the forward strand.
CGGGTGATGCCGACATAGGCAAGCCGCCGCTCCTCCTCGAGGCCCTTGAGGCCGTTCTCGTCCATCGAGCGCTGCGAGGGAAAGAGCCCGTCCTCCCAGCCCGGCAGGAACACCGCCGGAAACTCGAGCCCCTTGGCGGCGTGCAGCGTCATGATTGACACTTTCGCACCTTCCGCCTCGGTGTCGTTGTCCATGATCAGCGCGACATGCTCGAGAAAGCCCTGAAGGTTTTCAAATTCCTCAAGCGCCTTCACGAGTTCCTTGAGGTTCTCGAGCCGCCCCGGCGCCTCGGGTGTCTTGTCGTTCTGCCACATCTCCGTGTAGCCCGACTCGTCGAGGATCTGCTCGGCGAGCTCGATGTGGGAGGCCTTCGGGTCGAGCGCCAGCGCGTGCCAGCGGGCGAAGGCGGCGGCAAGGCGCAGCATCTCGCCCTTCGCCTTGCCGGTCAGCGCCCCGCTCTCGGCCGCCCTGCGGGCCCCCTCGAGCAGCGGCACGCCCGCCTCGCGCGCCGTGCGCTGGATCACCTGCATCGCCTTGTCGCCGATGCCGCGCTTGGGCGTGTTGGCAATGCGCTCGAAAGCGAGGTCGTCATCGGGCGAGACGGCGAGGCGAAAATAGGCCATGGCATCGCGGATCTCGCGCCGCTCGTAAAAGCGCGGCCCGCCGATCACCCGGTAGGGCAGGCCGATGGTCAGGAATCTGTCCTCGAAGGCGCGCATCTGATGCGAGGCGCGCACCAGAATGGCGATTTCGTCCAAGCCGAAGGCGCGCATGCCGCGCGTGCCCTTCTGCATCGCCTCGATCTCATCGCCGATCCAGCGCGCCTCCTCCTCGCCGTCCCAATGGCCGATGAGGCGGACCTTCTCGCCCTCCGCGCGGTCGGTCCAGAGCGTCTTGCCAAGCCGCCCGGCATTGGCCGCGATCAGCTTCGAGGCGGTGGCAAGGATATGCGGCGTCGAGCGGTAGTTCTGCTCGAGCCGGATCACGCGGGCGCCGGGAAAGTCCTTCTCGAAGCGCAGGATGTTGCCCACCTCCGCCCCGCGCCAGCCATAGATCGACTGATCGTCGTCGCCCACGCAGCAGATGTTGCGATGCCCGCCGGCGAGAAGCCTCAGCCAAAGATACTGGGCGATGTTGGTATCCTGATACTCGTCGACGAGGATGTAACGAAACCAGCGGCGGTATTGTTCGAGAATGTCATCATGGCCCTGGAAGATCGCCAGCACGTGCAGGAGCAGGTCGCCGAAGTCGACGGCGTTGAGCTCGCGCAACCGTTCCTGATACTGGGCGTAAAGCGCAATGCCCTGCCGGTTGAAGGCATTCGCTTCGCCTGCCGGCACCTTGTCGGGCGTCCAGGCGCGGTTCTTCCAGTTGTCGATGATCGCGGCAAGCTGGCGGGCCGGCCAGCGCTTCTCGTCGATGTTCGCGGCCAGGATCAGCTGTTTCAGCAGCCGCACCTGGTCGTCGGTGTCGAGAATGGTGAAGTTCGGCTTGAGCCCCACAAGCTCGGCATGGCGACGCAAGAGCTTCACGCAGATGGCGTGGAAGGTTCCGAGCCAGGGCATGCCTTCCACCGTCTGGCCGAGCAGTTGCGAGACGCGCTCCTTCATCTCGCGCGCAGCCTTGTTGGTGAAGGTCACGGCCAGAATCTCGTTGGGCCGCGCGGTGCCGGTGTGCAGAAGATGCGCGATGCGCGCGGTCAGCGCCCGCGTCTTGCCCGTGCCCGCCCCGGCAAGCATCAGCACCGGGCCATCGAGCGCCTCGACGGCTTCGCGCTGGGCGGGGTTGAGACCCTCCAGGTACGGCGCAGGGCGCCCGGCGGCGAGCGCGCGGGCCGACAGGGTGCCGGGGGCAGAAGCGTCTTCGGGCATGGTCATGGCTCCTAGATAGCCCATGGCAGGCGGCCTGAAAAGCGCCTGTTCGGCAAATGTTCGCAAGCGCCGGCAATGCTGCGCCGTGCGCTTTGCGCCACGAATTCCCGCGCGGCGTCTAACGGGTCCTTAAGGTTTCTCGCCCAGTGTGCCGCAACGGGGCCAGTCGGCCGCAGGCGCGGTCTGGGCGGAGTGCGAGATGTTGGCAGCTGCGACACGGGCGCCGAAGGGCGTCGCGCGAGTGATTCGGCGGGGTTTGCTCCGCTACGGGGCGCTCTTGCGTCATCGCGGCCTGCGCTGGCTGGCGATGTTCGTTCCTGCGGCCATCGCGGTCACGGTCGCGGTGGTTGTGCTGGTGCCCGAGCCGGCGGCCGATCAGCTTCTGTTGCGCGATGTGGTGCGAAAGTCGGAGCTCTGGCGCCGCCAGATCCTTGGGCTGCTCCTTGGCGGTTCGACGGTGTTCGAGAGCGGCGAATTCTCGCGCGCCGACCGCGAGTCGCTCGCCCGCGTCACCCATGCCTCCGACATCTTCCTCCTGCGCCTGTTCGACGCCGGGGGCCGGCTCATATGGTCGAGCCGCGGCGGCGGCGAGGGTGTGATGGACGAGAGCCTCCCGCCTGACGTGCTGCGCGGTGAAACCGTCGCAAGCTTGCGCCCCCTGCACGAAGGGGAGGTGGACAATCTCTGGCTCCACGCCGCCAACCCGGGTGATCGGGAGGAGTTGCGCTGGGTGGCGACCGTCTATCGCACCGTTGAGAGGGATGGACGGCTCGTGGGCGCGATGGAGTTCCACTCCGACATCACCGACACCCGCCGCCCGGTCGTGCGGCTGCTGCGCAGCGTCATCGGCGGGCTCGGCTCGCTTGGGCTTGCGGTCACGATCGTCGGGCTGATCATGACGACCCGCGCCAGCCGGCGGCGGCTGAACGAATTGCGCGAGCGGGCCGAGCGGGATGCGCAGATCATGGCCGAACAGGTGAAGCTCGCCCGCGAGGTTCAGCTGCTCAGCGACCTCAACGAGTGGCTGCAGTCGGCTTCGACGCTTGACGAGCTGTTTGGCATGATTTCGCGCTTCATGGGCCATATCATGCCGCTCAGCGAGGGGGCGATCTATGTCTATTCCAATTCGCGCGATGTGCTCGACGGTGGCGTGGGCTGGAATGGCATGGAGGTCGAGGATCACATCCGCCCCGATTCCTGCTGGGCGCTCAGGCGCGGCCGCACCTTCGTGCATGGCACGACCGAGGTCAGCTTCTCATGCGCGCATGTGGAGCCCCACGACGGCAGGCCCTACTTCTGCTTCCCGATCCTTGCGCATGGCGAGACGGTGGGGCTGATGCACCTTCGCGCGGCTCCGGAGGAGACCGCGGCGGAGTTTCGCGAGTCGCGCAAGCTCGCCCAGATCTGTGCCGAGCAGATCTCGATGGCGATCGCCAATGTGCGGCTACGCGATCAGCTTCAGGAACAGTCCGTGCGCGACCCGCTGACCGGGCTCTACAACCGCCGCCACATGATGGACCGGCTGCGCGCGCTCACCGAGCGGGCGCGCAACGGTGGCGAGCCGGTTGCGCTGCTGGCGATCGACGTCGATCATTTCAAGAAATTCAACGACAACCACGGCCATGACGCGGGCGACATGGTGCTCAGGGCCGTGGCCACGGTGCTCGATCAGTCGGTCTCCGGCGAGGAGATCGCCTGCCGGCCCGGAGGTGAGGAATTCGCCCTCGTGCTGCCCGGTGTGGGCGGCGAGGCTGCACTTGCGCGCGCCGAGGCGCTGCGGGCGGCGGTGGAGGCGATCGAGGTGCGTTACGGCGACAGAATGCTGCCGCGGATCACCATTTCGGTCGGGGTTGCGGAGTTTCCGCGCGATGCGGCGATGGTGCAGGAGCTGATCCTTGCATCCGACCGAGCGCTTTACGCGGCCAAGGCCCAGGGGCGCAATCGCGTTGTCGCCTGTGCTGGCGCGGGCGTGACCGCGACGCGCGGCGGCGCAGGCGTGGGCGCGGCGCCCGGCGTGGCGGGCGCGGATGGTTCGCGGAACGCGGCAGAAAGGCTGGCGCGGCTCCCGCGCATGCGGGCTGGTGGCGGGAGTGCGCAATCGGCGGGCGAACGCGACGTGCCCGGTTGAGCGCCTGAGCGCCCGCACCTGCCCGTGTGCAGCACGCGCCGCCACGCCGCGGCTGCAGGACTGGTCGTGTCCGCCGGATTGGTCGCGCCTGCCGGATTGTCGGGGGCGGCGCGGGCGCGTATGGGTTGGCCATGGATCTGGACCACAGCCATCCTGCCATCAGCGATCTCGCCGCACGCGCGCGGCGGCGAATCCCGCGCTTTGTGTGGGACTATCTCGACAGCGCGACCGGGTCGGAATCGACCCTGCGCCGCAATCGCGAGATGCTCGATTCGGTGCGGCTTGTGCCTTCCATACTGCACGGCGAGATCGCGCCGGATCTCTCCACGCAGCTCCTCGGCCGGGAGTGGAGCCGGCCTTTCGGGATCGCGCCGGTGGGCATGTCGGGGCTGATGTGGCCCGATGCCGAGCGCATCCTCGCCGGAATGGCCGGCGCGACGAACATACCCTACTGTCTTTCCACGGTGGCGACGCGCACGCCCGAGGAGGTCGGCCCGCATGTGGCAGAAGCGGGCTGGTTCCAGCTCTACCCGCCGCGTGACCGTGAGATTCTGACCGACATGCTGCGGCGGGCGCGTTCGGCAGGGTTCCGCACGCTGGTGCTGACCGTCGATGTGCCCGTGGCCAGCCGCCGCGAGCGTCAGCGCAAGGGCGGCTTGACCCACCCGCCGCGGCTGACGCCGCGGATCATGGCACAAACGGCGATCCGCCCGGCCTGGGCGCTCGGAACGCTTCGCCATGGCATGCCGCGGCTGCGGTTCATGGAAAGCTACAGGAGCCATCGCGGCCCGCTGCCCTCGACTCAGCACATCGGTTATTTGCTGCGCACGTCGCCCGACCGCGACTATCTCGCGCGTCTGCGCGATGCCTGGAAGGGGCCGCTGGTGGTCAAGGGGGTGCTGCGCGCCGACGACGCGGCGGCGCTGGTCGGGGCCGGGGTGGACGCCGTCTGGGTGTCGAATCACGCCGGACGGCAGTTTGACGCCGCTCCGTCGACGATCGAGGTGCTGGCGGCCATCCGTGCCGCCGTGCCGGCCGGCTTTCCCGTCATCTTCGACTCCGGCGTCGAGAGCGGGCTCGACATCCTGCGCGCCTTCGCGCTCGGGGCGGATTTCGTCATGCTTGGCCGCGCCTTCCATTACGGGCTTGCCGCCTTTGGCCGGCGAGGGGCCGCGCATGTGGTGCACATTCTCACCGAGGATCTGAAGGCCAACATGGGCCAGCTCGGCATTGCCCGGCCCGAAGAGGCGCGTCATGTGCCGCTGATCGGCCCCGTCGCGCGCGCGCCATAGCGGCGGCGCGTTCGGGCGCGCTGGGATGTTTACCGCTGGCGCGCTTTCCCCTAGAGATGCTGCAACTGCGAAATCGGGGAGGGCAGGCATGGCCGAATTCCGCAAGATCCTTGTCGCCAACCGCGGCGAGATCGCCATCCGTGTGATGCGCGCGGCCAATGAGCTGGGCAAGAAGACGGTGGCGGTCTACGCGGAGGAGGACAAGCTGAGTCTCCACCGCTTCAAGGCCGATGAGGCCTACAAGATCGGCGGCGGGCTCGGGCCGGTGGCGGCCTACCTCTCCATTCCCGAGATCATTCGCGTGGCGCGCCAGAGCGGCGCGGACGCGGTGCATCCGGGCTACGGGCTTCTCAGCGAGAACCCCGAATTCGTGGAGGCCTGCGAGGCGGCGGGTCTCGCCTTCATCGGCCCGAAGGCGGAGACCATGCGCGCGCTTGGCGACAAGGCAAGTGCCCGCAAGGTGGCCATTGCGGCGGGGGTGCCGGTGATCCCGGCCACCGATGTGCTGGGCGACGACATGGAGGCGATCCGCGCCGCGGCCGAGAAGATCGGCTATCCTCTGATGCTCAAGGCCAGTTGGGGCGGCGGCGGGCGCGGCATGCGCCCGATCTTCGGGCCGGACGAGCTTGAGGCGAAGATCCTCGAGGGCCGGCGCGAGGCCGAGGCCGCCTTCGGCAACGGCGAGGGGTATCTTGAAAAGATGATCCCCCGCGCGCGCCATGTCGAGGTGCAGATCCTCGGCGACTCCCAGGGCAACATCTACCACCTGTGGGAGCGCGACTGCTCGGTGCAGCGGCGCAATCAGAAGGTCGTCGAGCGTGCGCCGGCGCCCTACCTCTCCCCCGCCCAGCGCGAGACGCTCTGCGCGCTCGGCAAGAGGATCGCCGAGGCGGTCGGCTACCAGAACGCTGGCACCGTCGAGTTCCTCATGGACATGGAGACGGGCGAATTCTACTTCATCGAGGTCAATCCCCGCATCCAGGTCGAGCATACGGTCACCGAGGAGGTGACCGGCATCGACATCGTCCAGGCCCAGATCCGCATCGCCGAGGGCAAGAGCCTCGTCGAGGCCACGGGCGTTGCCGCTCAACATGACGTGCAGCTCAACGGCCACGCCATCCAGTGCCGGATCACCACCGAGGATCCGCTCAACAACTTCATCCCCGACTATGGCCGCATAACCGCCTATCGCGGCGCCACGGGCATGGGCATCCGCCTTGACGGCGGCACCGCCTATTCGGGCGCGGTCATCACCCGCTACTATGACTCTCTTTTGGAAAAGGTCACCGCATGGGCGCCCACGCCCGAGGCGGCGATTGCGCGGATGGATCGGGCCTTGCGCGAATTCCGCATCCGCGGCGTGGCCACGAACATCGCCTTCGTCGAGAACCTGCTGAAGCACCCGACCTTCCTGAACAACGAGTATCACACCAAGTTCATCGACGAGACGCCGGAGCTCTTCGATTTCGCCCCGCGCCGGGACCGGGCGACGAAGATCCTCACCTACATCGCCGACGTCACCGTCAACGGCCACCCGGAGACCAAGACGCGCCCGCGCCCGCCCGAGGGGCTCAAGACGCCCGAGCCGCCGCGACTGAGGGCCGAGACGCCGCCGCCGGGCACGCGCCAGATCCTCGAGGAGCGCGGCCCCGAAGGGCTTGCCGAGTGGATGAAGGCGCAGGAGCGGCTCCTGATCACCGACACAACCATGCGCGACGGCCACCAGTCGCTTCTGGCCACGCGCATGCGCTCGATCGACATGATCCGCGTGGCGCCTGCCTATGCGGCGAACCTGCCCACGCTGTTTTCGGTCGAGTGCTGGGGCGGTGCCACCTTCGACGTGGCCTACCGCTTCCTGCAGGAATGCCCCTGGCAGCGGCTGCGCGATCTGCGCGCGGCGATGCCGAACCTTCTCACCCAGATGCTCCTGCGCGCCTCGAACGCCGTCGGCTACACCAACTACCCCGACAATGTGGTGGTCAGCTTCGTGCGCCAGGCGGCGGCCTCGGGGGTGGACATCTTCCGCGTCTTCGATTCGCTCAACTGGGTCGAGAACATGCGCGTCGCCATGGACGCGGTGATCGAGACCGGCAAGGTCTGCGAGGGCACGATCTGCTACACGGGCGATCTTCTCGATCCGGCGCGTTCGAAATACGACCTGAAATACTACGTCAACATGGCCCGCGAGCTGGAGGCGGCCGGCGCCCACATCCTCGGCATCAAGGACATGGCGGGCCTCCTGAAACCGGCGGCGGCCACGGCGCTTTTCACCGCGCTGAAGGAGGAGGTGGGCCTGCCCATCCACTTCCACACCCATGACACGGCGGGTATCGCCTGCGGCACGATCCTTGCCGCGGCCGAGGCGGGAGTGGATGCGGTGGACTGCGCGATGGACGCGCTTTCGGGCAACACCAGCCAGGCCACGCTCGGCACCGTCGTCGAGGCGCTGCGCCACACCGCCCGCGACACCGGGCTCGACATCGGCGCGATCCGCGAGATCTCCAACTACTGGGAGGCGGTGCGCGCCCATTACGCCGCCTTCGAATCGGGGCTGCAGGCGCCCTCGTCGGAGGTCTATCTGCACGAGATGCCGGGCGGGCAGTTCACCAACCTCAAGGCGCAGGCGCGTGCGCTGGGGCTCGAGGAGCGCTGGCACGAGGTGGCCGAGATGTATGCCGCGGTGAACCGCATGTTCGGCGACATCGTGAAGGTCACGCCTTCGTCCAAGGTTGTGGGCGACATGGCGCTGATGATGGTGGCCCAGGGGTTGACCCCTGAACAGGTGCTGGACCCGGAGGTGGAGGTCGCCTTTCCCGACAGCGTGGTGGACATGCTGCGCGGCAATCTCGGCCAGCCGCCGGGGGGCTGGCCCGAGGTGCTGGTGAAGAAGGCGCTGAAGGGCGAGACGCCGTTCACCGACCGGCCCGGCAAGCATCTGCCGCCGGCCGATCTCGAGGCGGCGCGGGCCGAGGCGGAGAAGCTCTGCGGCGAGAACATCGACGACGAGGATCTCAACGGCTACCTGATGTATCCGAAGGTCTTCGTCGACTACATGAAGCGGCACGCGATCTACGGGCCGGTGCGCACGCTGCCGACAAAGACCTTCTTCTACGGCATGGAGCCGGGCGAGGAGATCTCCGCCGAGATCGATCCGGGCAAGACTCTGGAGATCAGGCTGCAGGCGGTGGGCGAGACGCGCGAGGATGGCAATGTCAGCGTCTTCTTCGAGCTCAACGGCCAGCCGCGCATGGTGCGTGTCCCCAACCGCGCTGTGCAGGAGACAAAGCCCGTGCGTCCCAAGGCCGATCCGGCAAATCCGGCTCATCTCGGCGCCCCGATGCCGGGCGTGGTGGCCTCGGTCGCGGTTGGCGAGGGGGCGCGGGTGAAGCCGGGTGATCTCATCCTGACGATCGAGGCGATGAAGATGGAGACGGCGATCCATGCCGAGCGCGAAGGTACGGTGAAGGCGGTGCATGTGCGCCCTGGCGACCAGATCGACGCCAAGGATCTTCTGGTCGAGATCGGCGAATAACGCCGGCTTGCCGACGTGCCGCGGGCCAGCGGCAGACGATGGGCGCCGGTCGGAGGAGGATGACAATGCCAATGACGGAGCTGCTGAGCGATCCGAGCGTCTGGGCGAGCTTCCTGACCCTGACGGTGCTGGAGATCATTCTCGGCATCGACAATGTGATCTTTCTTTCGATCACTGCCGCGCGATTGCCGGAGCATCAGCGCCGTCCGGCGCGCATGATCGGACTTGGCCTGGCGCTTGGCATGCGCATCGCCCTGCTCTTCTCGATCGCCTGGCTGATCACCCTCACCGAGCCGCTTTTCACCGCCTTTTCGATCACGTTCAGCTGGCGGGACATGATCCTGCTGGGTGGCGGGCTGTTCCTGATCTGGAAGGCTGCCACCGAGATATTCGACGAGGTCGAAGGCGACGGCCATGACGAACGCCCCGCCAGTGCCGGCTTTGCCACGGTCATTGCGCAGATCGTGGTGCTCGATGTCGTCTTTTCGCTCGACAGTGTGATCACGGCGGTGGGAATTGCCGATCACCTCGAGGTCATGATCGCGGCGGTCGTCGTGGCGATCCTGGTGATGATGGTGGCGGCCGAGCCGATCGCGCGTTTCGTCGAAGGTCATCCATCGACAAAGATGCTGGCGCTTGCCTTCCTGGTGATGGTGGGCATGGCGCTGGTGGCCGACGGTTTCCACTTCCACGTCGAGCGCGGCTTCATTTACGCCGCCATGGTCTTTGCCGGTTTCGTCGAGGCGCTCAACCTGCTGCGTGCGCGCAACCGCCGCCTGGCCCGCGCGCGCGCCGCCCGGCGCGACTGATCGGCCCGCCGGTCAGGCCGCGGTCACGAGTGGCGCCCGTGCACCGCGCCGGCAGGAGGTGAAGAGAAGCCGCCCCGCTTCGGCCTGCGGGTCATGCGCCGTCGCCTGAGCCGCTTCGGGCGCGCCACCGGGCCGGGCGGCGTGGTCGGCTCCTGGCGATATCGGGGGCGCCCGCCCCTCGCGGACGGGCTGCGCCCGGCGGCAGTGCGGCCAGGGATCGATGCGCAGATGCTCCTCGAGCACCAGCCGCCCGCCCGAGGCGGCGCGCCTTGCCGCGGCGGTCACGGCGTCAAGGGCGGCATGGGCGAGTTCGGCCGGGCGGATGTTGCCGGGCATCAGCGCGTGCAGGCTCGGCAGCAGCAGGTGCAGCTCTTCCGCTTCCGGTCCCTGCCGTTCGCTCAGCATGATCGTCGCGGCGGCTGGGTTGCGCCATTCCGCCAGCAGCGCCAGGGAATGGGTGAGCCTTCCGCGAAGGCGCTCGGGCAAGATCAGCACGTCGACATTGCCCCGGCGAATGCAGGACTCGGCGACGTGATAACTGGCTGCGCAGCCTGCCTGGAAGCCCTTGCGCATGAGCGCCATTGAACATGCAAGCTGCCGGCGGCAGTCATCGTCAAGGATGAGGGCGTGCATCCCGTCGCCTCCCTTCTGGAGCTGTGAATCGCTCCCAACCTACGGGCGCAGGGTTAAGCGCTCGCTAAGCGGTGGCGGGGGAGGGCGGCGATGAGGATTTTTCTTTCTCCCCGGCAATTTCCCCCTTGAAGCCGGCGGCGAATCTTTCTAAATCCCGGCTCACCCAACGGGGCGGGCGTAGCTCAGGGGTAGAGCATTACCTTGCCAAGGTAAGGGTCGTGAGTTCGAATCTCATCGCCCGCTCCAACTAGCCTTTTACATCGTGACGTAGCTGCCTCTGCGGAGTTTGCAGGTGCGCATATGGTGCGCATGGCGCGCGATTTGCGCGCCTGTCGCGGCGCGATGCCAAGGACGATCGCCGAGCGTTCAGGCAGTCGATGCCGGGCGACCAAGTCCGCGGGCTTTCGCGCGGGTGGGTGACAGCCTGTCTTGCGGGAAGATCCGGGGCCGGGAGCGGAAGCCTCGCGCAAGCCTCCTTCCCGGCACCCGGCCGTTGTGCGGGCCCAGCCTGAGCCGTGATCCGGTCAAGCTGCGTCGACTTGCGCCGTTACCAGTTCGGGCGCGAATGTGCGATGCGGTCGATATCGCCCCGCGTGAGCCCGATGTCGTCGAGCTGGCGGTCGCTCAGCCGCGACAGGGCCTTGCGCGTGATCCGCGCGTCATTCCACTCTGTAACCGCGGCAATGAGGGTGGCGAAAAGGCTGGTCAGGCGACCACCGCTCCGGTGGCCGCCGGCCATGTTGCGGGTCTGCTCATAGGTGGCCATCTGGGCGTTCCTTCATGTGGAATTGCGCACGGCAAGGCGCCGTGTCACCGGCGGGCAGCTAGCCGCGCCCCGGCGTGCGGACAACGATGATTTTCGCATGGCACCCATGCAGCCCCGGCATGACGCGGCCCGTCCGCCATTCCGGTGGCCGGCGGCGCATGGGCGGACATGCGCGAAGCGGCTTGGCGGATGTTCGCGTTTCGTGCTAGTCAGGCCGCACGGGGCACGGGCAGGGCAGGCGAGCACATGCGCATACTCGGCATTGATCCGGGACTCCGCACCCTCGGCTGGGGTGTGATCGAGGCAGATGGCGGGCGAATCGGCCATCTGGCCAACGGTCTCTGCCACGGCGCGGGCGAAACCCTCGCGGAAAGGCTGCTGGCGCTCTATCGGGGCCTGAGGGTCGTGATCGAGACCCATGCGCCCGACTGCGCCGCCATCGAACAGACTTTCGTCAACCGCGACGGCGCCGGCTCGCTCAAGCTCGGGCAGGCGCGCGGGGTGGCGCTGCTCGCGGCCGCCGAGTCGAGGCTCCCGGTGGGGGAATACGCGCCCAACACGGTGAAGAAAACCATCGTCGGCACCGGCCATGCGGCCAAGCGGCAGATCGACCACATGGTGCGTCTGCAGCTTCCGGGCGTGCAGATTGCCGGGCCCGATGCCGCCGACGCGCTGGCGGTGGCGCTGTGCCATGCCCACCACGGCAAGGCAGGCGCCCGGCTGGCGGCGGCACTGGCGAGGGCGGGCGCGCGATGATCGGGCGGCTTGCAGGCCGGCTGGTCTACAAGGGCGAGGACCACGCGCTCGTCGATGTGGGCGGCGTGGGTTATGTCGTCCAGCTCGCCGGGCCGACGCTCGCCGCGCTCCCCGCCCCGGGCGAGGCGGTGGCGTTGTGGACGGAGATGCTCGTGCGCGAGGACGCGATCACGCTCGTCGGTTTCGCCTCGCTGATGGAAAGGGAATGGTTCCGGCTGCTGGTCTCGGTGCAGGGGGTGGGCGCGAAATCGGCGCTCGCCGTGATCGGCGCGCTCGGGGCCGAGGGAGTGAGCCGGGCCATCGCGCTGGGCGACTGGAACGCGATTCGCGCCGCCCATGGCGTGGGGCCGAAGCTTGCCCAACGCGTCGTCAACGAGCTGAAGGATCGCGCCCCGGCGGTGATGGCGATGGGGGCGGGCGAGGCCGCGCCTCTTGCCGGCGCGCCAGAGGAGATGGCCCCCGAGCCCGCTTCGCAACCGTCTTTTCCGAAGTCCCGCCCGCAACCCCCCACCTTCGCCACGGCGCAGGCCGAGGCGCTCTCGGCGCTGGGCAATCTGGGCTATGGGCCGTCGGAAGCCGCGCGCGCGGTGGCCGAGGCGGCCGCTGCCGAGCCCGAGGCCGACACGGCCGCGCTCATCCGTGCCGCGCTGCGGCTTCTCGCGCCGAAGGGATGAGCGGCATGGCCTGCAGGCTTGAACGGGTGAAGCCCCCCTTCCATATCCCTCGCGAGAGCGCCCGTAAGGGCGCGAGAGCGTTCGAGGCCCGGCATGATGTCGACCATTCGCACCTTCATTCTCCTGGCGGCGCTGACCGCCCTCTTTGCCGTGATCGGCGGGATGCTTGGCGGGCAGACCGGGGCGATCATCGCGCTCGTGATTGCGGGCGGCATGAACCTCTTCGCCTGGTGGGGGTCGGACCGGATGGTGCTGGCGATGAACGCCGCGCGCCCCATCAGCCGCGCCGAGATGCCCTGGCTTCACGACATGGTGGCCGAGCTTGCCGCGCGCGCCGGGCTGCCGATGCCGAAGCTCTATCTGGTGGAGACCGACCAGCCCAACGCCTTCGCCACCGGCCGCGATCCGGCGCATGGCGCGGTCGCGGTCACGCGCGGGCTTCTCGCGGCGCTCTCGCGCGAAGAGCTTGCGGGGGTGATCGCCCACGAGCTTGCCCATATCCGCAACCGCGACACGCTGATCATGGCGGTGGCGGCAACGCTGGCCGGCGCGATCTCGATGCTCGCCAACTTCGCCTTCTTCTTCCGCCCCTCCGACCGCGAGGGGCCGGGGATTTTCGCCACCATCCTGATGATGATCCTCGCCCCGCTTGCCGCCGCTCTGGTGCAGATGGCGATCTCGCGGACGCGCGAGTATGCGGCCGACCGCGCCGGTGCCGAGATCTGCGGCCATCCCTTGTGGCTTGCCTCCGCGCTCCAGCGCATCGAGGCGCTCGCCCGCCGCGTGCCGAACCCCTATGCCGAGGCGAATCCGGCCGAGGCGCATCTGTTCATCGTCAATCCGCTCACGGGGCGGGGGATGGACAATCTCTTCTCCACCCATCCGAGCACTGCGAACCGCGTGGCCGCGCTCCACGCGCTTGCCCGCGAGATGGGGCGCGCCTCCGATCCCGCGCCGCGCCCGTGGCAGGCGCGGCAGCGCCGCTTCACCGGCCCCTGGAGCTGAGCGGCGCGGCATTTGACCGCGCGCGGACAAGCGGCGAGAGTGGCGCCGCGACCCACACAGCAAGGCGCCGCCCATGACCGAACCGGACCCGCTCCTGCGCCCCGAGCCGCGCCCCGAGGATGCCGACCGGGCGTTGCGGCCCCAGAGCCTTGACGAGTTCATCGGCCAGGCCGAGGCGCGGGCCAATCTGGCCGTCTTCATCGAGAGCGCCCGCCGGCGTGGCGCGGCGATGGATCACGCGCTCTTTCACGGCCCCCCTGGCCTTGGCAAGACGACTCTGGCGCAGATCATCGCCCGCGAGTTGGGGGTGAACTTTCGCATGACCTCCGGGCCGGTGCTGGCGCGGGCGGGCGATCTTGCCGCGATCCTGACCAATCTCGAAGCGCGCGACGTGCTCTTCATCGACGAGATCCACCGGCTCAACCCGGCGGTGGAGGAGGTGCTCTATCCGGCGATGGAGGATTTCGAGCTTGACCTTGTCATCGGGGAGGGCCCGGCGGCGCGCACGGTGCGCATCGAGCTGCAGCCCTTCACGCTGGTGGGCGCGACCACGCGGCTGGGGCTTCTGACCACCCCCCTGCGCGACCGTTTCGGCATTCCGGTGCGGCTGCAGTTCTACAGCGACGAGGAGCTTTACGAGATCGTCTCGCGCGGGGCGCGGCTTCTGGGCGTCGCGGCCGAAGAGGCGGGGTTGCGGGAGATCGCCGCCCGTGCCCGCGGCACGCCGCGCATCGCCGGGCGGCTCCTGCGCCGGGTGGTGGATTTCGCGCTCGTCGAGGGCGACGGCCGGCTCACGCGCGAGATCGCCGATCGCGCGCTCACCCGGCTCGGGGTGGACAAGCTCGGGCTTGACGGCGCCGACCGGCGCTACCTGCGGCTCATCGCCGAGCACTACGGCGGCGGGCCGGTCGGCGTGGAGACGCTGGCCGCGGCACTGAGCGAGGCGCGCGATGCCATCGAGGAGGTGATCGAGCCCTATCTGTTGCAGCAGGGGCTGGTGAGCCGCACGCCGCGCGGGCGGGTTCTCGGCCGCCGTGCCTGGGCGCATCTGGGGTTGGCGGCGCCCCGCGAGCCGGGGCAGGGAGATCTGTTTTCGGAATGAGCTTGAGCCGGGAGCGGCCGCGCGGGGGCATCGAGCCCCCGCGCGCCCGGCCTCCGGCGGGGGTATTTGGCCCAGGGTGAGAAGAGGGGCGGTGCGATGAGCATGCTGCCGGAGCCATTTTCCGGCTGGCTGGCGCGGCGCGGCTGGGAGCTGCATCCGCATCAGCGCCAGATGCTGGCGCGCGCGCAAGACAAGGCGTTGCTTCTCGTCGCGCCGACCGGCGGCGGCAAGACGCTGGCGGGGTTTCTGCCAAGCCTCCTCGAGCTTGCCGCGGGCGCGCGTGACGGGCTTCATACGCTCTATGTCTCGCCGCTCAAGGCGCTTGCCGCCGATATCCGGCGCAACCTGTCTGTCCCGGTTGCCGAAATGGGCCTTGCGGTGCGGATCGAGGACCGCACCGGCGACACGTCCGCCGGACGCAAGCGCGCACAACGGGTGGACCCGCCGCACATTCTTCTGACCACGCCCGAGAGTCTTGCGCTGCTGCTGAGCTATCCGGAGGCGCCGCAGCTTTTCGGGACGCTGTCGCGGGTGATCGTGGACGAGGCGCATGCGCTCGCCGAATCGAAACGCGGTGACCAGCTCGTGCTCGCTCTCGCCCGGCTCGAGCGTCTCGCCCCGGGGCTGCGGCGCGTGGCGCTATCGGCGACGGTGGAAGACCCGCGGGCGCTGGCACAATGGCTGGCCCCCGAGGGCCTTCCCTGCGCCGTCCTCCAGGCCGACCCCGGCCCCGCGCCCGACATCGCCATGCTGGAGACTGCCTTGCCCCCGCCCTGGGCCGGGGGCGGCGGGCGGCATGCGATCCCCGAGATCCTCGACGCGATCCGCCGTCATCGCACGACGCTGATCTTCCACAACACCCGCGCGCAGGCGGAGATCTTCTTTCACCATCTGTGGCTGGCGAATGACGATGACCTGCCGATCGCCATCCACCACGGATCGATGGCGCGCGAGGCGCGGGCCCGCGTGGAGGCGGCGATGGTGGAAGGCAAGCTGCGCGCCGTCGTGTGCACCGGCACGCTCGATCTCGGCATCGACTGGGGCGATGTCGATCTCGTCGTGCAGGTGGGCGCGCCGAAGAACGTCAAGCGGCTGGTGCAGCGGATCGGCCGCGCCAACCATCGCTACAACGCGCCCTCGAAGGCGCTTCTGGTGCCGGCGAACCGCTTCGAGGTGGTCGAATGCGTGGCCGCGCTCGAGGCGGTGCGGGCCCGCGCGCTTGACGGGGCGCCGCGGGGCAATGGCCCGCGCGACGTGCTCTGCCAGCACATCCTCATCACCGCCGCGGCGGGTCCGTTCGATGCCGACGCCCTCTACGAGGAGGTGCGCGGCGCCGGCGGCTACCGCGATCTTTCGCGCGCCGATTTCGACGCATGTCTCGATTTCGTCGCCACGGGTGGCTATGCGCTGCGTGCCTATGACCGCTGGCAGCGCCTGAAGCGCCGGCCTGACGGGCTGTGGGAGCTGCGCGACCCGCGCACCGCCGCACGCATCCGCATGAACATCGGCACCATACAGGACAGCGACATGGTCAAGGTGCGCCTGCGCGGGCGCGGCCGGCCGCTTGGCGAGGTGGAGGAGGCCTTTGCAGCCACGCTGACACCGGGGGACACCTTTCTGATCGGCGGGCGCGTGGTGCGCCACGAGGCGATGCGCGAGATGACGGTGGAGGTGAGCCCCACCGCGGCGCAGCGGCCGAAGGTGGCGGTCTATTCCGGCACCAAATTCGCAACCTCCACCCAGCTCATGGACCGCATCCTTGCCCTCCTGGCCCGTGAGAGCTGGCCGGAGCTGCCCTGCCACACCGCCGAGTGGCTGGCGCTGCAGCGGCAGGTCTCCCGCATGCCGGCGCGCGGGGAGATCCTTGTCGAGACCTTTGCCCACGACGGCCGGCCGCATGCCTGCGTCTGGGGCTTTGCCGGGCGCAGCGCGATGCAGACGCTGGGGCTTCTCCTCACCCGACGGATGGAGACGGCGGGGCTCGGCCCGCTCGGCTTCGTGGCAAGCGACTACGCGGTGATGATCTGGTCGGTCGATCCGGTCACCGAGCCGGCGCCGCTCTTTGATGCCAGCGGGCTGAGGGCCGAGTTCGAGGACTGGCTGCAGGGCAATGCGGTGATGAAACGCACCTTCCGCTGCGCTGCCATCATCGCCGGGCTGATCGAGCGCAACGCCCCTTCGGGGCGCCGCAGCGCACGGCAGGCTGCCTTCTCCTCGGACATCATCTATGACACGCTGCGCCGCTTCGATCCCGACCATGTGCTGATGCGGATCACCCGGGAGGAGGCAATGAAGGGCCTCGTCGATTTCGTGCGGATCGAGGAGATGCTCATGCGCACCGGCGGGCGCATCGTGCATGTGGCCTGCGAGCGCGTGCCGCCGCTTGCCGCGCCGCTCCTGCTCGAGGCCGGCCGCGTGCCGATCGATGGGGCGGGCGCCGAGCGGCTGCTCGCCGCCGAGGCCGAGAGGCTCATGCAGGCCGCCGGCCTTGCCGACGTCGGGGCGGGATCTTCATGAGCGGCCACGTCTTCACCCTTGCCGGTGCCGCGCTCGAGGCACGGGGCTCGGGCGCGCTCTGGTGGCCCGAGCGCGGAATTCTCGCGGTCTCCGACCTGCACCTGGGCAGGTCCGAGCGGGTCGCGCGCCTGGGCGGCGCCCTGCTGCCGCCCTATGAGAGCGCCGCCACGCTCGCCCGGCTCGAGGCCGAAATCGCAGCCCTCGCTCCGCGCAGCGTGGTCTGCCTCGGTGACAGCTTCGATGACGATGCCGCGGGTCACGCCCTGGACGAAAAGGCCCGGCTGTGGCTCACTCGTCTCATGGCCGGCCGCAGCTGGACCTGGATCGCCGGCAATCACGACCCCGGCCCGCCGGCGCTTGGCGGCAGCCACCTTGCCGAACTTCCCGCACCGCCCCTGACTTTCCGCCACATCGCCCGCCGGGGCGCCTCGGGCGAGGTCTCGGGCCATTACCACCCCAAGGCGCGGCTTGCGCTTGGAGGCCGGAGCCTTACGCGCCCGTGCTTTCTCGTCGACCGCAAGCGGGTGATCCTGCCCGCCTTCGGCGCCTACACCGGCGGTCTCGACTGTCGCGACCCCGCGCTCACGGGCCTTATGCAAAAGGGCGCCCTTGCCATCCTCACCGGCCCGCGCCCGCACCCCATCCCCATGCCACGGCGTTGAGGCGCTGCCCTGTTCCCATCACCCTGGTGCAAATACCCGTTCCGGGCCGACGCTGGCGCGCCGTCGGGCATGATGGGCGATTGCATGCGCCCGCGCCGCAGCCTAGCCTCGCTGCCATGAACGCGCGCCCGCAAGCCGAGCCCGAGACCATTGCCCGCATCCGCGAGAGTTTCGCGCGCCAGGGCCTCATGGCCACCCTGGGCGCCGAGATCGTCTCGATCGCGCCGGGGCGGGTGGTCATCGCCGCTCCCATCAGCGAGGCGGTGGGCCAGCAGCACGGCTTCGCCCATGCCGGGCTCACCTTCGCGCTGGGCGACAGCGCCGCCGGCTATGCGGCACTGAGCCTGATGCCGCCGGGCGCGGAAGTGCTGACGGCGGAGATGAAGATCAATCTGCTCGCCCCGGCAGCCGGGGCGCGGGTTGTTGCGGAAGGCGAGGTTGTGCGGGCCGGGCGCCGGCTGACCGTGGTGCGTGCGAGCGTCTTTGCCGAAGACGAGGCCGGCGCGCGGCGCGAGGTGGCGCTGATGCAGGGCACGATGGTGCCTGTCGAGACCAGCTGAAGCCTCAGCAGTTGGGCACGTTGACGGCGAGCCCGCCCAGCGAGGTCTCCTTGTATTTCTCGCTCATGTCATGGCCGGTCTGGCGCATGGTCTCGATGCAGGCATCCAGCGGCACCAGATGCGTGCCGTCGCCGCGAAGCGCAAGCGAGGCGGCCGAGACGGCCTTGATCGCCCCAAGCCCGTTGCGCTCGATGCAAGGCACCTGCACGAGCCCCTTCACCGGGTCGCAGGTCATGCCGAGGTGATGTTCGAGCGCGATCTCCGCGGCGTTCTCCACCTGCTCCGGCGTGCCGCCCATCACCGCCGCAAGCCCCGCCGCCGCCATCGCCGCGGCCGAGCCCACCTCGGCCTGACAGCCGCATTCGGCGCCCGAGATCGAGGCGTTGTACTTGATGAGCCCGCCGATCGCCGCCGCGGTCAGCAGGAACTCGCCCACCCGCGCCGCGCTCGCCCCCGGCACATGGTCAAGCCAGTAGCGGATCACCGCCGGCACCACCCCCGCCGCGCCATTGGTGGGCGCGGTGACCACCTGCCCGCCGGCGGCGTTCTCCTCGTTGACGGCCATCGCATAGACGGCGATCCAGTCGTTGATGGTGTGGGGGGCCGTGAGGTTCATGCCGCGCTCGGCCATCAGGCGGCGGTGGATCTCGCTCGCGCGCCTTTGCACCTTCAGCCCGCCGGGCAACTCGCCTTCGGCTGAAAGCCCCCGCTCCATGCAGGCCCGCATCACCTCCCAGATGCGCTGAAGCCCGCGATCGAGCTCACCCGCGCTGCGCCGCGTCAGCTCGTTGGCCCGCTTCATCGCCGCGATCGACAGGCCCGAGTCGCGCGCCATCTGGAGCATCTCGGCGGCGCTGCGGAAGGGGTAGGGCACGGGCGTGCCCTCGTCGCGGTCCCGGCCCGCGGCCAGCTCCGCCTCGGTCATCACGAAGCCGCCGCCGATCGAATAGTAGGTCTCCGAGAAGATCACGTCCCCCTGGGCGTCGGTGGCCGACAGGATCATGCCATTGGCGTGGCCGGGCAGGGTGCGCTCGTAATCGAAGACGAGATCGCGCGCGGGGTCGAAGGCGAGCGGCGGAAAGCCCGGCGGCGTCACCTCGCGGCGGGCGCGGATCTCGGCCAGCGTGGCCTCGGCCCGGTCATGGTCGTAACCCTCCGGCGTGAAGCCGGCGAGGCCAAGGATCACCGCCCGGTCGGTGGCGTGGCCGACGCCGGTGAAGGCCAGCGAGCCGTGCAGCGAGGCGCGCAGACCGCGCGCGGTGAAGGGGGAGGCGGCGAGCGCCTCGAGAAAGCGTGCGGCGGCCACCATCGGCCCCATGGTGTGGGAGGAGGAAGGCCCCACACCCACCTTGAACATGTCGAAGACGGAGACGAACATGAGCCGCAACCATTCCTGAGCAGTCTCCTGCGGTTTTGCCAGAGCGGCGCCACGGGAAAGGGATGGATTGCGACATGGCGCGCGCCGAATCCGGTGCCACAGCAGGGAGAGTAGCATGATTGCGGTGATATTCGAGGTGGAACCGGCCGAGGGGCGCAAGCAGGAGTATCTCGACATTGCCGCCGAGATGCGCCCCCTCATCGAGGAAATCGACGGCTTCATCTCGGTGGAGCGCTTCCAGAGCCTCGTCAATCCGGGCAAGCTCCTGTCGCTCAGCATCTTCCGCGACGAGGCGGCGGTGGCGGAATGGCGCAACCGCGCCGCGCATCGCGCGGCGCAGGCGAAGGGGCGGGAGGGCATCTTTGCGGGCTACCGCATTCGCGTGGCCCAGATCATGCGCGACTACACGATGGAAGACCGCGCCGAGGCCCCCGAGGACAGCCGCCAGGCGCTGGACGGTTGAGGCTCAGCCGTCGCCCGGCTCCGGCCGTGTCAAGATGAAGGCCGCGGCCCCGCCCATCGCCAGCCCCTGCAGTGCGAGCGCCCAGAGCGGCAACCCCAGAAGGAGCGAGAGCGCGAAGACAGCGAGCATCGCCACGACCGCCGCCCGCTTGGCGCGGGGGGAGACGGCACGCTCGGCCTCCCACGCGCGGATGTGCGGGCCGAAATGGGCATGTTCCACGAGCCAGGCGCGCGCCCGCGGGCTGCCCTTGCCAAAGAGAAAGGCCGCGAGCAGCATGAAGGGTGTCGTGGGCAGACCCGGCAGGACAATCCCCAATACGCCGAGTCCCACGGCCAACCATCCCAGCGAAAGCCAGATCAAGCGCCCCATGTTTCGCGCCTCCTCGCCTGTCATCTGCATGCTCCGACCGCCGGCTTCAAGATCATCCCTTTTCAGGATGAACGGTGCCCTGCACGTGCGAATCCCCCTCGCCCAGCCGCGCTCCATTTCCTATAAGCGCGGGCGAGAAGGAGGACCGCGCCCATGTCTGCAAATCTTTCGCCCATCGACACCGCCAAGTTTGTCGCCGCGAGGCGGGCCGTGGAATATGTCGAGGATGGCATGAAGGTCGGTCTCGGCACCGGCTCCACCGCCGCATGGATGGTGCGCTGTCTGGGCGAGCTGGTGCGCGAGGAGGGTCTCAGGATCGTCGGTGTTCCCACCTCCAGCCGAACGGCGGAGCTGGCGCGCCGGGTCGGCATCAAGGTGGTCAGCCTCGACGAGGCCAAGTGGCTCGACCTGACCATCGACGGCGCCGACGAGGTGGACCCGGCGCTCAACCTCATCAAGGGCGGCGGCGGCGCGCTTCTGCAGGAGAAGATCGTCGCCACCGCTTCCGACCGGATGATCGTGATCGCCGACGCCTCCAAGCATGTGGAGACGCTCGGCGCGTTTCCGCTGCCGGTGGAGGTCATCCCCTTCGGATGGCAGACCACCAAGGCGCTGGTGGAGGAGACGCTCTCGGGGCTCGATGTGCTGGGCCACTCCACCACGCTCAGGCTCAACGGCGAGGCGCCCTACGTCACCGACGAGGGCAATTTCATTCTCGACCTGCACCTCAAGCGCATCGGCAACGCCCGTCAGACATCGCTGGTGCTGAACCAGATCCCCGGTGTGGTCGAGAACGGGCTGTTCATCGACATCTGCGACATCGTGGTGACGGGCCACGGTGACGGCAGGGTGGTGATCAACGACATCAACACTGGCCTGCGCGAGGAGGAGCGCCTCGAAGTCGTGGAGAGCGAGAACATCTTCGCCGATCTCGACGACTGACCGTGGGCATCGGGGCGTTGGCCTTTGTGCGCGCCTGTGCGATACCCCCCGCGTGAGGCTGCAGCGAGGAGGCGCGGGTGAGCGCGTTCGACTTTGATCTGTTCGTCATCGGCGGGGGCTCGGGCGGGGTGCGGGCCGCGCGCATGGCCGCCGAGCGCGGCGCGCGGGTGGCGCTGGCGGAAGAATACCGCATGGGCGGCACCTGCGTGATCCGCGGCTGCGTGCCCAAGAAGCTCATGGTCTTTGCCTCCGAGCTGGGCGAGGCGGCAGAGGATGCCGCGCGCTATGGCTGGCAGATCGAGAAAGGGGGCTTCGACTGGCCGGGGTTTCAGGAGCGTCTGGCGCGCGAACTCGACCGGCTCGAAGGCATCTACCGCGCCAACCTGCAAAAGGCGGGCGTCACGATCTTCGACCAGCGCGCGGTGCTCGCCGACCCGCATACGGTCCGGCTCGCTGATGGCTCGAGCCACACCGCCGCGCATATCCTGGTCGCCACGGGCGGCGCCCCCTTCAAGCCCGCCGAGACGCCCGGCATCGAGCTTGCGATCACCTCGAACGAGGTGTTCCAGCTTGCGGCCCTGCCGGAGCGCATCCTGATCGTTGGCGGCGGCTATATCGCCTGCGAGTTTGCCTGCATCTTCAACGGCCTTGGCAGCCATGTGACGCAGTATTACCGCGGCGCGCAGATCCTGCGCGGCTTCGATGACGAAAGCCGCGGACATCTGGCCGAGCTGATGCGCGCGCGGGGGATCGACCTGCATGTGGGAACCGATGTCGAATGGTTGCGCCCCGAACCGGGCGGCGGCATCCGCGCGCGCGCCTTCGACGGGCGCGAGGCCGTATTCGACCAGGTGCTCTATGCAACCGGGCGCAAGCCCAACACCGCCGGGCTCGGGCTCGAGGAGGTCGGCGTTGAGCTCGGCCGCTGGGGTCAGGTGATCGTCGATGACTATTCGCAGACTTCGGTTCCTTCCATCTATGCGGTGGGCGATGTCACCGACCGGGTCAACCTCACGCCCGTGGCCATTCGCGAAGGCGCGGCCTTCGTCGAGACGGTCTTTGGCGGCAACCCGACGAAGCCCGATCACGAGAACGTTCCCTCGGCCATCTTCACCCAACCCGAATACGGAGCGGTCGGCATGACCGAGGAGGAGGCGCGCGAGGCGGGGCCGATCGAGGTCTATTGCGCCTCCTTCCGCCCGATGCAGGGCAGCTTCATCGGCCGGGAGGAGCGGGCGCTCTACAAGCTCATCGTCTGCCGCCGGAGCCGGCGCGTTCTCGGCTGCCACATCATCGCGCCGGGGGCGGGCGAGCTGATCCAGCTTGCCGGGATCGCGGTGAAGATGGGCGCCACAAAGGAAGACTTCGACCGCACTGTTGCGGTACACCCGACGATGTCGGAAGAGATCGTATTGATGAAAACACCGGTCAGGACGGCTTGAAATCGGGGCGCCTGCCCACAGGTTTCAGGTTCACACGACGCGACACGGACAGGACAAGCACGGAAAGGCAGACCATGGCCACGAATGGCGGAGGACCCTGGGGCGGCGGCAACCGCGGTGGCGGACGCGACGGAGGTGACCGCGGAGGCGGCCGCCGCCCGCCGGGCGAGGGCCCGCAGATTCCCGAAATCGAGGAGATCGTGAAGAAGGGGCAGGAGCAGCTGCGCGTGCTGATGGGCGGGCGCGGCGGTGGCGGCCGTGGCGGCGGGACCGGAGGCGGCGGCGGCGACGGTTTTCGCCTGACCCGCGGATCGGTCACGCTCGGCATTCTCGCGCTCATCGCCGCATGGCTCTGGGCTTCGCTCTACACGGTGAAGCCCGAAGAGCAGTCGGTTGAGCTGTTCCTCGGCCGCTACTCGGCCACCGGCAACCCCGGCCTCAATTTCGCCCCCTGGCCGGTGGTCACCTACGAGATCGTGCCGGTGACGCGCGAGCAGACCGAGAACATCGGTGTCTCCGGCACACGTCGGGCCGACTCGGGGCTGATGCTGACCACCGACGAGAACATCGTCGATCTCGACTTCCAGGTGGTCTGGAACATCTCCGACCCGGCGCGCTACCTTTTCAATCTTGCCGATCCGGTTGACACCATCCGCGCGGTCTCCGAGAGCCGCATGCGCGAGATCATCGCCGCCTCGGAGCTGGCGCCGATCCTCAATCGCGACCGTGGCATCATCGCCTCGCGGGCGCAGGAGCTGATCCAGCAGACGCTCGACGAGTACGACTCGGGCATCCGCATCATCCGCGTCAACCTCGACAAGGCGGACCCGCCGGCGGAGGTGATCGACGCGTTCCGCGAAGTGCAGGCCGCAGAGCAGGAACGTGACCGGCTCGAGCGGCAGGCCGATGCCTATGCGAACCGCGTTCTGGCGGGCGCGCGGGGCGAAGCGGCCGCGCTCCTTGAACAGGCCGAAGCCTATCGCGCGCGGGTCATCAACGAGGCGCAGGGTGAGGCGAGCCGCTTTCTCGCGGTGTTGATGGAATATCGCAACGCACCCGAGGTCACGCGCAAGCGGCTCTATCTGGAGACGCTCGAGCAGGTGCTGGGCGAGGTCGACAAGGTGATACTCGACAACGATGTCACCGGCGCCGGGCAGGGCGTGGTGCCCTATCTGCCGCTCAACGAGCTGCGCTCGGGCGCGGCGAGCCGCGGTCAGTGAGCGGGAGAAAGAGACCATGAACAAGACGCGACTCATCATCCCCGCAATCGTCGTGCTGGCCTTTCTGGGCCTCAGCTCCGTCTTCATCGTTGACGAGCGCGAGAAGGCGCTGGTCCTGCAGTTCGGCCAGATCCGCGCGATCAAGGAGGAGCCGGGGCTCGGCTTCAAGATCCCGCTCATCCAGGAGGTGGTGAAATACGACGACCGCATCCTGTCGCTCGACACCCCCGAGATCGAGGTAACCCCGGCGGACGACCGCCGTCTGATCGTTGACGCGTTTGCGCTCTACCGCATCGACGATGTGCGGCAGTTCCGCCAGGCCGTCGGCGTCGGGGGACTGCGGACCGCCGAAGACCGCCTCTCGGGCATCCTCAACGCCAAGGTGCGGGAGGTGCTCGGTTCGGAAGACGTGACCTCGAACACCATCCTGTCCGAGGCGCGCGCGGTGCTCATGGAGCGCATCCGCGACGCGGCGCGCGAGCAGGCCGCGGCGCTGGGGCTCAGGATCGTCGATGTCAGGCTCAAGCAGACCTTTCTGCCCGAGCAGAACCTCGCCGCAACCTTCGCGCGGATGCGGGCCGAGCGCGAGCGCGAGGCCGCCGACGAAGTCGCCCGCGGCGAAGAGGCCGCGCAGCGCGTGCGCGCCCAGGCCGACCGCTCGGTGGTGGAGATCACGTCAAAGGCGCAGCGCGATGCGGAGATCATCCGCGGTGAGGCCGACGCCGAGCGCAACCGCATCTTCGCCGAAGCCTATGGGAAGGATCGGGAGTTCTTCGAGTTCTACCGCTCGCTCACCGCTTATGCGCGGGCGCTGAAAGGCGAGAACTCGACGCTCGTCATCACCCCTGACAGCGCCTTTTTCAACTATCTCGAAAGCCCCGAGGGTGGCGGCGCCGATCGCCCCGCGCCCGCCGTGGCGGAGTGAACGGGGCCGATGCTGGCCACGGTCATTCTTGCCATCGGGCTTGTCTTCATCGTGGAGGGGCTGGTGTTCGCACTGGCCCCTTCGCGCCTTGAGGAGATCCTTGCCATGCTGGCGCGGCTGCCGCTGGAGACGCGGCGCCTGATCGGGCTTGGCGCCATGACGCTCGGGGTGGTTCTGGTGGCGCTTGCCCGCAGTCTCGGGGCGTGAGCGCGGTGAGCGGCGGACGCGCACGGAATTTCACATCCCCTTGAACTCTTGCACGAAAGATTGCCGCGTGGTCAGCTGCGCCTATCTGCCAGCGCACGAGCAAGAACCGGCGCCCGCGCCGAAGCCGCGGCGCCCAGATCGTGAGGAGAACGGAGTGAAACCGATCGCACACCCCCCCGGCCGCCTCGCAGGCGGCATCAGAGCGCTCTGGTTGCTGACCCTCGGGCTGGCAATGGTCGTGGCCCAGGCGGCCAGCGCCGTGGCCCAGGCGGCGCCACCGAGCTTTGCCGATCTCGTCGAGCGGATCCAGCCCGCCGTCGTCAACATCTCCACGAGCCAGACCGTGGCCACCAGCACCGAACCCGGTCCGATGGTGCCGCCGGGCTCGCCTTTCGAGGAGTTCTTTCGTGACTTCCTCGACCGCAACCAGAACGGCGATCGTCCGCGCCGTCCCCGTCGCGCCGCGGCGCTCGGCTCGGGCTTCGTGATTTCGGAGGATGGCTACATCGTCACCAACAACCACGTGATCGAGGGCGCTGACGAGATCACCGTGGAGTTTCTTGGCGGCGAAACCCTTGATGCCAAGATCGTTGGCACCGACCCCAAGACCGATATCGCTCTGCTCAAGGTCGAGGCAGACAGACCGCTTCCCTTTGTCCGCTTCGGTGACAGCGACAAGGCACGCGTCGGCGACTGGGTGCTGGCGGTGGGCAACCCGCTCGGGCAGGGGTTCTCTGTCTCGGCTGGCATCGTCTCGGCCCGCGGCCGGGCGCTCTCGGGCACCTATGACGACTTCATCCAGACCGATGCCGCCATCAACCGCGGCAACTCGGGTGGCCCGCTCTTCAACATGGATGGCGAAGTGATCGGCGTGAACACGGCGATCCTGTCGCCCACCGGCGGTTCCATCGGCATCGGCTTCTCGATGGCGTCGAACGTGGTCAGCAAGGTCGTCGACCAGCTGATGAAATACGGCGAGACGCGCCGGGGCTGGCTTGGCGTGCGGATTCAGGACGTCACCCCAGACCTTGCAGAGGGCCTCGGTCTTGACGAGCCGCGCGGCGCGCTGGTCACCGACGTGCCGGAAGGGCCTGCCAAGCAGGCCGGCATCGAGCCGGGTGACGTGATCGTGGCCTTCGATGGCGAGGAAGTCGACAACACCCGTGAGCTGGTGACCCTCGTCGGCGACTCCGAGGTCGGCAAGACCGTGCGCGTCACCGTCTGGCGCGATGGAAAGACCCGGACGCTTGCCGTGACGCTGGGCCGGCGCGAGGAGGCCGAGCGGGCCATGCCGGCATCCGCTCCCTCGAACGAGCCGATCGAGAAGGAGATCCTTGGCGTCACGGTTGCGCCCATGACCGATGAGCTTGCCGAACAGCTCGGTCTCGAGCCGGGTTCCGAGGGGCTGGTGGTGAAGGATGTCGATCCGGCCTCGGCCGCCTACGAGAAGGGGCTTCGCGCAGGCGACGTGATCTCCGAAGCGGGCCAGGCTCCGGTGAAGAGCGTGCGCGATCTCGAAGAGCGTGTCGCCGAGGCACGCGAGGCAGGGCGCAAGTCGGTGCTGCTGCTGGTGCGGCGTCAGGGCGAGCCGCGCTTCCTCGCCCTTCCCGTGAGCGAGTAGAGCGGCGGCGGAAAATCGTCCCGCTCGGGCTTGAGGGGCGCCTCCGGGCGCCCCTTTTCATTGTCCCGGTGCCACGGCGGTCGTCAGCCGGGAAGGTCCGTCGGATCGGGGTCGAATTCCGCCGGGGCTTCCTCGGGGCCGACCTTCGCCAGCCCGAGCCGCCGCGCCGCGGCCAGCGACAGCACCGCGCTGTCGAGCCCGAACTGGCGCTGATAGGCCCGCACTGCGCGCCGGGTGCGGGCGTCGATCTTGCCCGTGACGGCGCCATGGTAGAAGCCGCGCGCGGCCAGAGCCCGCTGCAGGGAGGCGATGAAATCGGGGGTCAGATCCTCCTCGCAGGGGATCTCGAACCACAGCTCCTTGCGCGGCCGCACGATCTTCTGCCGCTTTTCGGTGCGGTAGACGGCCGGATAGAGCACGCTGCCATCCGAGCCAAGCTGGGCTGGCTGCACCAGCGTCTGTTCGGTCACGGTCTCTATGACGGCAGGCGCCACGTCGCGCGCATAGCAGCGGCCGTCGACGGTTTCGGTGAGCGTAGCCGGTTCCGTGCGCCCGACCTCGGCGATGCCACTGAAGGCGAGCGGCCCGCTTCCCCCGGAGCAGCCGGCCAGCACGAGAGCCACGGCGACGGTGCCAGAGGAGCGCCACTTGCGCATCTTTCTCCTGCTCCTGCCCATAGGCCCGCGCTCCCTACATGCCTTGCGGCGGAGCTTAGCGCCGATGCCGCGGCCGGGCCAGCGTCAGTCTGGCGGCTGTGCCAGCCGGTCCAGAAGCCATGAGAGATCCTCCACATGCTCGGCCAGCACATGGCTCACGCCGCCCTCGCGCTGCAGACGCCCCGTGACCCGCAGAAGCCGCCCGGCAATCACCGCGCGGCGGAAGCGCTCATAGACATGGCGCCAGACGATGACATTGGCCACGCCGGTCTCGTCCTCCAGCGTGACGAAGATCACCCCCTTGGCGGTGCCGGGTCGCTGGCGCACGAGCACCAGCCCCGCCACCGTCACCCGCGCCCCGCCCGGCACCTCGCCGAGCCGGCCATGGGGCAGGGCGGCCGGCGGGCGCGGCCAGAGAGAGGGCAGGGCAGTCCGCGTGGCGGCAGGGGGTGCAGGCATGAGAACAATAATAGAACATGTGCCATTTCCCGCAACCCGGTCCGAAGGGTGGCAAATCCCCCGCGATTGCCCTATCTGACGGCCGGAAGCAGACCAGGGCCGCCGCAGCCCGGCAGGCGAAGAGGAAGCACATGCCGAAGATCACCTATATCGAGCACAACGGCACCGAGCATACCGTCGAAGTC
This sequence comes from Meinhardsimonia xiamenensis, assembly GCF_900102905.1. GTDB lineage: Bacteria > Pseudomonadota > Alphaproteobacteria > Rhodobacterales > Rhodobacteraceae > Meinhardsimonia > Meinhardsimonia xiamenensis. The sequence goes on from NZ_FNFV01000003.1 coordinate 137,081, forward strand.
CCCGTGGGGCTGACGGTGATGGAAGGCGCGCGCGACAACAACATCCCTGGCATCGAGGCCGATTGCGGCGGCGCCTGCGCCTGTTCCACCTGCCATGTCTATGTGCGCGAGGACTGGGTGGAGAAGCTCCCGCCCAAGGAGGCGATGGAAGAGGACATGCTCGATTTCGCCTGGCAGCCCGACCCGAAGCGCTCGCGCCTGACCTGCCAGATCAAGGTCACCGAAGAGCTCGATGGCCTCGTCGTGCAGATGCCCGAACGGCAGATCTGATGCTGCGCGCGGCAACCCTCCTCATTGCCGCCACGTTTGCCGCTCCCGCCGCTGCCCAGACGATCACGAGCGCGCACTACACCGAGCCCACCACCCGCTACCCCCACGGCGTGCTCGGCGACACGCTCGAATGGGGCGCGCTCACGCTCACCCTCTCCGACGGCAGCGCCCGCCACATTCGCCTGCCGCAAACCCGCGTCTTCGAGGATATCACCCCGCGCCTTTCCGACATCGACGGCGACGGCGCGCCCGAGGTCATCGCGGTGGAAAGCGACAGCGCAAGGGGGGCGCGGCTCGCCATCCTCGACGAGAACGGGCTTGTCGCCGCCACCCCCTTCATCGGCCGCCGCTTCCGCTGGCTGGCACCGCTTGGCGCCGCCGACCTCGACGGCGACGGCGCGGTGGAGATCGCCTGGATCGACCGGCCGCATCTGGCAAAGACCCTACGCGTCTGGCGCTACAGCGGCGGCCGCCTTGTCGAAGTCGCGCAACTTCCCGGCCTGACGGCGCACCGCATCGGCGAGCCCTTCATCTCGGGCGGCATCCGCGACTGCGGCGACCGTCCCGAGATCATCACCGCCGATGCGGGCTGGACCCGTGTAATGGCCACGCGGCTTGACGGCGGCCGGCTCGTCGCCCGCCCGCTCGGCCCGCTCGACCCCGGCCGCACCACGCTTCACGCCGCGCTCGCCTGCCGGGACTGAGCCCCTCTCTCTCACCTTGGGCCAAATACCCTCGCCGAAGGCACGCGCGCAGCGCGCGCGTTCCCTTGCACCGGCGCTGCCGCGCGGCTACCACGCCGGAAACACGGAACGCCGTCCATGCCAGAGCCTTTCCCGCCGCCCGATCAAATGCCGCCCGTCCGCGGCACGCTGACGCCCCTGCGTCCGCTTGCCGATCTCACCTGGCTCAGGGTCGGCGGGCCGGCAGACTGGCTGTTTCAGCCCGCCGACGAGGCCGACCTCGCCGCCTTCCTCGCCGCCCTGCCCGCCGAGGTCCCGGTGTTCCCGATCGGGGTGGGTTCCAACCTCATCGTGCGTGACGGAGGCATCCGCGGCGTGGTGATCCGGCTCGGCCGCGGCTTCAACACGATCTCGATCGACGCCGAGGCCGGCACGGTCACCGCCGGTGCCGCCGCGCTTGACGCCCACGTCGCCCGCCGCGCCGCGGCCGCAGGGCTTGACCTGACCTTCCTGCGCACCATCCCCGGCGCCATCGGCGGCGCGGTGCGGATGAACGCCGGATGCTACGGCACCTATGTCGCCGATGTCTTCCGTTCCGCCCGTGCCGTCACCCGCGAGGGGCGCATCGTCACGCTGGGGCCCGACGATCTCGCCTTCGCCTACCGCCAGAGCCGCCTGCCCGAGGGCTGGGTGCTGACCGAGGCGCGCTTCACGCCGCCGCGCGGCGCGCCGGAGGCGCTCGAGGCGAAGATGGCCGAGCAGATCGCCCGGCGCGACGCCTCCCAGCCCACGCGCGAGCGCACCGCCGGCTCCACCTTCCGCAATCCCGCGGGGTTTTCCTCCACCGGCCGGCCCGACGACAGCCACGAGCTGAAGGCCTGGAGCCTGATCGATGCCGCCGGCATGCGCGGGGCGCGCCGGGGGGGCGCGATGATGAGCGAGAAGCACCCCAACTTCCTGATCAACACCGGCGACGCCACTGCCGCCGATCTCGAGGGGCTTGGCGAGGAAGTGCGCGAAAGGGTGTTCCAATCCTGCGGGATTCGGCTAGAGTGGGAGGTCATAAGGGTCGGCGAACAAGGACCGGCCCGGGAAAACTGAACAGGGGTCCGCAGAAGACCCTTTCGACGAGGCAGACGTGGCGGGCAGATCGGGCAGAGATGCTCCCCGTGTCGCGGTGTTGATGGGCGGTGCCTCTGCCGAGCGTGAGGTGTCGCTTTCCTCGGGGCGTGAATGCGCCGCCGCGCTCAGGGGCGAGGGATACGAGGTGGTCGAGGTCGATGCCGGCCGCGACCTTGCCGAGCGCCTTGACGAGATCGCGCCCGACGTCGCCTTCAACGCGCTGCACGGCCGCTGGGGCGAGGATGGCTGCGTTCAGGGCCTGCTTGAGTGGTTGCGCATCCCCTACACCCATTCGGGCGTTCTGGCCTCGGCGCTGGCGATGGACAAGCAGCGCGCCAAGGCCGCCTTCCGCGCCGCCGGCCTGCCGGTGGTGGAAAGCATCCTTGCCCCGCGCGAGGAGGTCGAGGCGCGCCACGTGATGCCGCCGCCCTATGTGGTCAAGCCCAACAACGAGGGCTCCTCGGTGGGGGTCTACATCGTGCATGAGGCGGCCAACGCCCCGCCGAAGCTCGGCCCGGAGATGCCGCCTGTGGTGATGGTCGAGGCCTATGCGCCGGGTCGTGAGCTGACCGTGACGGTGATGGGAGAGCGCGCGCTCACCGTCACCGACATCGTCACCGACGGCTGGTATGACTACCACGCAAAATACGCGCCCGGCGGCTCACGCCATGTGGTGCCAGCCGAGATCCCCCGCGATGTCTTCGAGGCCTGCCTCGACCACGCGTTGCGCGCGCACCGGGCGCTCGGCTGCCGCGGGCTCACCCGCACCGACTTCCGCTGGGACGAGTCGAAGGGCCTTGCCGGGCTCGTGGTGCTCGAGCTCAACACCCAGCCGGGCATGACGCCCACCTCGCTCAGCCCCGAACAGGCAGCGGTGTGCGGGATCTCCTTCGGCGCGCTGTGCCGCTGGATCGTGGAGGATGCCTCATGCGACCGCTGAGCGGCAGACCTTGGCGCCGCGGCGGGGCGCGGCAGGTGGCTCCGGCGCGGCGACGCGATCCGGCGCCGTCGCGTCTGAGCTACCGTCTGCAGCGGCTGTGGCTCACTCCGAGCTTCCGGGCGCTGGTGGTCAGCGGCCTGCCGGCCTTTCTCGTGGCCTTCACGCTTGGCAACTGGCTGTCCGATCCGGCCACGGTGGAGGCGATGCGTGCACGGCTTGAGGAATTGCGCGCCTCCATCGCCGCGCGTCCCGAGTTTGCGGTGCGGATGATGGCCATCGACGGCGCATCCGACGAGCTGGCGCAGGACATCCGCGAGATCCTGCCCATCGACTTTCCCACCTCCTCCTTTGACCTTGATCTGAAGGAGATGCGCCGTGCCGTTGCCGATCTCGACGCCGTTGCCAAGGTGGACATGCGCATTCGCCGCGGTGGCGTGCTTCAGGTCAATGTCACCGAACGGCTGCCCGCCGTGCTTTGGCGCGACGAGCACACGCTCGAGGCGCTTGATGCGGAGGGGCACCGCGTGGCCTCGGTCGCATCCCGCCTCGACCGCCCCGACCTGCCGCTGATCGCCGGGGCAGGCGCTGACCGGGCGGTGCCCGAGGCGCTCGCCATCCTTGCGGCCGCCGAGCCCATAACGGGGCGGTTGCGCGGCCTTGTGCGCGTCGGCGAGCGGCGATGGGATGTGGTTCTTGATCGCGACCAGCGCATTCTCCTGCCCGAGGCCGATCCCGTTCCCGCCCTCGAGCGGGTGATTGCTCTGGACGAAGCAACCGAGCTTCTCGCCCGCGATGTGGCGGTTGTCGACATGCGCAACCCTTCGCGACCGACGCTGCGCCTGACGGCGGCGGCGATGGAGGAGTTGCGTCGGCTGCGTGCGATTGATTCCAGGATGGTGAGCCAATGACCGATCTCTACCGGAACCAGAGGGCGATGCGGAACATGCGCCGCGCAGCGCTCCAGCGCGGCGTGGTGGCAATTCTCGACGTGGGGACCAGCGCCGTCACCTGCCTGGTGCTGCGTTTCGACGGGCCGGGGGCGCTTTCCCGCGACGATGGAGTGCGCCCTCTGGCGGGGCATTCGACCTTTCGGGTCATCGGTGCCGCGACCACCCGCTCCCGCGGCGTGGCCTTCGGCGAGATCGAGGCCATGGCCGAGGCCGAGCGCGCCATCCGCACCGTCGTGCAGGCCGCCCAGAAGATGGCCGGCGTGCGGGTCGATCATGTCATCGCGTGTTTGGCGGGCGCCGGGCCGCGAAGTTACGGGCTCGCGGGGGAGGTGGACCTGCCCGAGGGCATGGTGCGGGAGGCCGACATCGCCCGCGTTCTTGCCGCCTGCGAGGTGCCCGACTATGGGCCGGGCCGCGAGGTGCTCCATGCCCAGCCGGTGAATTTCGCCATCGACCACCGCTCGGGCCTGCTCGATCCGCGCGGTCAGGCGGGCAATCGACTGGCCTGCGACATGCACATGCTCACGGTGGACGCCCGCGCCATCGAGAACCTGATCCACTGCATCCGGCGCTGCGATCTGGAGCTCGCCGGCATCGCCTCGGCGGCCTATGTTGCGGGGTTCTCGACGCTGGTGGAGGACGAGCAGGAACTTGGCGCGGCCTGCATCGACATGGGCGGTGGGACAACGGGCATCTCGATCTTCATCAAGAAGCACATGATCTACGCCGACAGCGTCAGGCTCGGCGGCGAGCATGTCACCCGCGACATCGCGCAGGGCCTGCAGGTTCCCTGCGCCGTGGCCGAGCGCATCAAGACGCTGCACGGCGGCGTCATTGCCACGGGCATGGATGATCGCGACATGATCGAACTCGACACCGACGAGAATGCCCGTCCCGTGGGCGAGCGGCGCGTGGTGAGCAGGGCCGAGCTCATCGGCATAATGCAGCCGCGGGTCGAGGAAATCCTCGAGGAGGTGCGCGAGCGCCTCGATGCGGCGGGCTTCGAGCATCTTCCGAGCCAGCAGATCGTGCTGACGGGAGGAGGCAGCCAGATCCCCGGCCTCGAGGCGCTGGCGCCCCGCATCCTCGGCCCGCAGGTCAGGATCGGTCGGCCGATGCGGGTGCAGGGCCTGCCGCAGGCAGCCTCCGGGCCGGCCTTTGCCGCCGCCGTGGGGCTGTGCATGTTCGCAGCCTGCCCGCAGGACGAATGGTGGGACTTCGAGGTGCCGGCCGAAAGGCTGCCGGCACGCTCGCTCAGACAGGCGCTGAAATGGTTGCGGGACAACTGGTGAGTCACAAGACTGGCGAAGTGGAGCGAAATCCCGCCGAGAAGGCAGGTTTTCCGCGCTACATTTTGTGGCGGAATTGTGTTTTTCTGGTGACGAGCGGGGGGCGAGACGCTAGGATCGCCCAAAACAGGCAGGATCGGTCGCGGCGCGGGTCGAGACGGGCCGGTCACAACAGCAGGCGGACGGAGCGATGACACTCAACCTGAAGATGCCCGAAGAACATGAGCTGAAGCCGCGGATCACGGTCTTCGGTGTGGGCGGCGCGGGGTGCAACGCGGTCAACAACATGATCGCCAAGCAGCTGGAGGGCGTCGAATTCGTCGTCGCCAACACCGACGCCCAGTCGCTTGCGCAGTCGAAGGCGCCCAATCGCATCCAGATCGGCGTCAAGGTGACCGAGGGGCTCGGCGCGGGAGCGCGGCCTTCGGTTGGCGCGGCTGCGGCCGAGGAATCCATCGAGCAGATCGTTGACCACCTCGCCGGAACGCACATGTGCTTCATCACCGCCGGCATGGGCGGCGGCACCGGCACCGGCGCCGCGCCGATCATCGCCCAGGCGGCGCGCGAGCTCGGCGTGCTTACCGTGGGCGTGGTCACCAAACCCTTCCAGTTCGAGGGCGCCAAGCGCATGCGCCAGGCCGAACAGGGCGTGGAGATGCTCCAGCGCGTGGTGGACACGCTCATCATCATTCCCAACCAGAACCTCTTCCGCCTCGCCAATGAGAAGACGACCTTCACCGAGGCCTTCGCCATGGCGGACGATGTGCTCTATCAGGGGGTGAAGGGGGTCACCGACCTGATGGTCCGGCCCGGTCTCATCAACCTCGATTTCGCCGACGTGCGCGCGGTGATGGACGAGATGGGCAAGGCGATGATGGGCACCGGCGAGGCTTCCGGCGAGGACCGCGCCCGCCAGGCCGCCGAAAAGGCCATCGCCAACCCGCTTCTCGACGAGATCAGTCTGAAGGGCGCCAAGGGCGTTCTGATCAACATCACCGGCGGCTACGACCTGACGCTCTTCGAGCTCGACGAAGCCGCGAACCGCATCCGCGAGGAGGTGGACCCGGATGCCAACATCATCGTCGGCTCCACGCTCGACGAGTCGATGGAAGGCATGATGCGGGTGAGCGTGGTGGCCACCGGCATCGATGCCAACCAGGAGGTCATGGAAACGCCGGTGCCGCGCCGCCGCCTGGCCGAGCCGCTGCACAAGCCCTCGGAGGTGGAGCAGACGGTGGCTGCGAGCCATCCGGAGGCTGCCCGCGCTGCCGCCGATGCCGTTGCCGGCCACCCGCCGCAGGAACGCCATCAGGAGGCCGCTCAATCGGCCCCCGGCCTGTTCGACGCTCTCGACCCGGTGGCCGCGGCCGCCGAAGAGCAGGCCGAACACATCTTCGACGAACCGGAGGCCGCGCAGGATGATCTCCCCCCGCCGGCCTACCGTCCCGGTGCGACGGGCAGCGAGGCGCCCTACGCGGCAGCCGATGAAGAGACCCGCGACTATGCCTGGCAGGAGCCCCGCGTCGAGCCTGAACCCGAGCCGGTGGAAGAGCTTTTCGTCGCGCCGAAGCCCGGTGCGCCCTCGCCCGAGGCGCTCGCCCGCCTGCGCGCGGCGGTGCAGCGCAGTCCGGCCGCCGGGGGCGCGGCCCGCACGCTGCGCAGCGACGAGCGCGCCGAGCCAAGGGAGGTGGAAAAGCCGCGCCGGGGTGGGCTGGGCTCCCTCATCGGGCGGATGACCGGGGCAACGGGGAGCGACCCGCGCGCACAGGCGCCTGCGCGCCGGGTCGCGCCGCCGCCGCTCGAGGATGACGAGGCGCTCGACCCCGAGCAGGAGCGCATCGAGATCCCCGCGTTTCTCCGTCGTCAAGCGAACTGACGTTGCGTCAATGCGTCTTTCCCCCGCCGCGAGACCGCCGCGACGCGGCGTCGCGCGGGGGAATCTCTTGAAAAACAAGCCGGACTGCCCTTCTCTTGCGCTGGTCGGCAAAGATTCGCCAATGCCCGGGAAGGCAGATCGCGAACGTTGCATTGCCGCAGGCGCGCCGTCATTAAGTGGTCGGCAGGGACAAACGGGGGCGAAACGGGAGCGGTACGATACCGCTTTCGAAAGGGTGAAGTGTTGCAGAGAACGATCAAGTCTTCGGTGAGCTTTGACGGTGTCGGCTTGCACACAGGCGCGCATGTGCGCGCGACGGTGCGGCCGGCGGCGGCGGAATTCGGCATCTGGTTCCGCCGTCTGGACGCTGCCAGGGGGCTTGACCCGATGATCCCCGCCCATTGGAGCGCGGTGGACCCTTCGGAGCGCTGCACCCGGTTGAAGAACGCCGACGGTGTCAGCGTCTCCACGGTCGAGCATGTCATGGCGGCGCTGGCCGGCTGCGGCATCCACAACGCGGTGATCGAGGTCGAAGGCCCCGAACTGCCGATACTTGACGGCAGCGCCGCGCCGTTCGTGACCGCGTTCATGGCCCGCGGAGTGCGCGAGCTCGATGCGCCGGTGCGCGTCTTGCGGGTCTGCGCGCCGGTGGAGGTGCGCTCCGGCGAGGCGTTCGCACGCCTCGAGCCCGCGGAGGGCTTCGAGATCGCGTTTTCCATCGACTTTCCCGATCGTGCCATCGGCCGGCAGGAGAAGGCCCTAGACATGGCCAACGGCGCCTTCGTGCGGGAGCTTTCCGACAGCCGCACCTTCGGCCGTCTTGCCGATGTCGAGCGCCTGCGCGCCGCCGGGCTCGGGCTTGGCGGATCCCTCGACAATGCCATCGTTGTCGATGGTGGCCGCATCCTCAATCCCGACGGCCTGCGCCATGCCGACGAGCCCGTGCGCCACAAGATGCTTGACGCGCTCGGCGATCTCGCGCTCGCCGGCGCGCCGCTGCTGGCCCGCTATGTGGGGCATCGGGCGGGCCATGCGCTGACCAATCGTCTTCTGCACCGGCTCTTCGCCGAACCCGCCGCCACGCGCATTGAAACATGCCCGCCCGAACAGGCACGCAGGCTTCCGGGCATGGAGATGAGCCACGCCGATATTCCCGTCTCCTGTTCGGCGTGAAGGCGCACCGCATCGCCGGCCGCGCGCCAATTGCCGTTTTGCCCCGATTTTTTCTGTGCTAGGACCACAGGGACGGCTTGCCGTCCGGCCGGCGTGGCAAAGTGAATTGGGGGTATCGTGAGCGATCGAGCATCCTTTTGTTGCGCAAGGGGTCTTGGTACGGCCGCCTGGCTTTCCTTTCTGGCAGTCGCTCTCGGCGCCTGCGCGGACCAGGACGTGAGCCGGATCGACTTCGAGAACTACACGGCGCAGGAAATCTTCGCGCTCGCCGAGCGGGAGCTCGAGCAGGCCAACAACCCCGAGGATGCGGCGCGGATCTTCGGTGAGGTCGAGCGTCTCTATCCCTATTCGGAGCTGGCCAAGCGCGCGCTCATCATGCAGGCGTACAGCTACCACCAGGCGAAGGATTACGAGAACGCGCGCTCGGCCGCGCGCCGGTTCATCGACTTCTATCCTGCCGACGAGGACGCTGCCTATGCGCAGTATCTTCTGGCGCTCAGCTACTACGACCAGATTGACGAGGTCGGCCGCGACCAGGGGCTGACAATGGAAGCGTTGCAGGCGCTCAGGGTGGTGATCGAGCGCTACCCCGACAGCGAGTGGGCGCGCTCGGCGAAGCTGAAGTTCGAGCTTGCCTTCGACCATCTCGCCGGCAAGGAGATGGAGGTTGGCCGCTACTACCTGAAGCGCAAGAATTACACCGCGGCGATCAACCGCTTCCGCAATGTCGTGGAACGGTTCCAGACAACCACCCACACGCCCGAAGCGCTGTACCGGCTGGTGGAGGCCTATCTTGCTCTCGGCCTTGACGCCGAAGCGCAGACGGCCGGCGCCATCCTCGGGCACAACTACCGGGCCAGCGAGTGGTATCAGGACGCCTACGCGCTTCTCACCGGCCGCGGCCTGCGCCCCGAGGTGGCGGGAGACAGCTGGCTGCGCAGCGTCTACCGGCAGATGATCCGCGGCGAGTGGCTCTAGCGGTGATGACGCTTCCGGCAGGCGGCTGAGAGCACGGGAAGGGCGATGCTGCGCGGGCTCGACATCCGCGATCTGCTGATCATCGAGCGGCTGGAACTGGAGTTTCAGCCCGGCCTGAATGCGCTCACCGGCGAGACCGGGGCGGGAAAATCCATTCTTCTCGACGCGCTCGGTTTCGCGCTGGGCTGGAAGGGGCGGGCAGATGTACTTCGCCCCGGCGCCGCGCACGGCGAGGTCACCGCGGTGTTCGATCTTGCGCCGGGCCATCCGGCGCGCGCGGTGCTTGCCGAGGCCGGTCTGCCGGAAGGCGATGAGCTGATCCTGCGCAGGATCATCTCCAGGGAAGGGCGGAGAACCGCCTTCGTCAACGACCGCCGCACATCGGGTGACGTGCTGCGGCGGATCGCCGAGACGCTGGTTGAGCTGCACGGCCAGCACGACGACCGCGGCCTTCTCAACCCGCGGGGCCACCGGGCCCTTCTCGACGCCTTCGCCGGTAACGCCCGCGAGCGGGAGGCGGTGCGCGAGGCGTGGCGGCAGCTGGGGCAGGCGCGGCAGCGGCTCGCCGATGCCGAGGCCGATATCGCGCGGCTCGCGGAAGAGGAGGGATTTCTTCGCCACGCCGTGGACGAGCTTGAAAAGCTGGCGCCGCAGCCCGGCGAGGAGGCCGAACTTGATTCCGAGCGGCGGAAGTTGCAGGCAGCGCGACGCATCGGCGAAGACATCGCCCGCGCCCATGCAGCCTTGGGCCATGAGGGCGCGGAGCGGCCGATGGCCGATGCCCTGCGCTGGCTGGAGGGTGTGGCCGACCGGGCGGAGGGGGCGCTCGACGAGGCGATCGAGGCTCTGGGACGGGCGCTTGACGAGCTGGGACGCGCCGAGCAGGCGGTGGCGCGGGCGGCGGAAAGTCTCGAGTTCGACCCGGCCCGGCTCGAGGCGGTGGAGGAGCGGCTGTTTGCCATTCGGTCGCTCGCGCGCAAGCATTCCGTTGCGCCCGACGACCTTCCGGCCCTGGGCGAGGAGCTGGCCGCGCGGCTTTCAGCACTTGAAGGTGGCGCGCGTGATCTTGCCGCTCTCCGCAATGCCGTCGCCGAGGCCGAAGCGGCCTATGATGCGGCAGCCGAGGCGCTGGGCGCGACACGCCGCGCAGCGGCCAGGCGGCTCGACGAGGCGATGGCGGCGGAGCTGCCCCCGCTCAAGCTCGAACGGGCGATGTTCCGCACCGAGATCACCCCGGCCGAGCCGGGCCCGGAAGGGTGCGAGGCGGTGAGCTTCACCGTCTCCACCGCGCCGGGGGCGCCGCCGGGGCCAATTTCGCGCATTGCCTCGGGCGGCGAGCTGTCAAGGTTCCTGCTGGCGCTCAAGCTCTGCCTGCATGGCGACGACTCCGGCGTCACCATGATCTTCGACGAGATTGACCGTGGCGTCGGCGGGGCGACGGCCGATGCTGTGGGGCGGCGCCTTGCGCGTCTCGCCCAGGGCGGGCAGGTGCTTGTCGTTACCCATTCGCCCCAGGTGGCAGCGCGCGCGGCGCATCACTTCCGCGTCGAAAAGCGACTCTCGGAACGGGGCGTGAGCTCGACTGTCGTTGCGTTGTCCCCAAAGGAACGGGTCGACGAGATTGCACGGATGCTCGCCGGCGACACGGTGACGGAAGAGGCACGCGGCGCGGCGCGGGCGCTTCTGGCGGACTAGGGGGCGGCTTCGGCCGCGCTCCGCTCAATAGGTGCGGATCAGCCCCACGAGCTTGCCCTGCACCTCGACCTCATGGTCGGGATAGACCCGCGTCTCATAGGCCGGGTTTGCCGCCTCGAGCGCGATCATGCCGCCCTTGCGGCGGAAGCGCTTGAGCGTTGCCTCATGCCCTTGCACCAAGGCCACGACGATGTCGCCATTGTCGGCGGTGGAGGTCTCGCGGATCACCACGATGTCGCCGTCGTTGATGCCCGCCTCGATCATCGAGTCGCCCTTCACCTCGAGTGCATAGTGTCGGCCGTTGCCGGAAAGCATGCTGCCGGGCACCGCGACACCGCTTGAGGCGTGCGATATCGCCTCGATCGGAACGCCGGCGGCGATCCGCCCCATCAGCGGCAGCTCCACCGCTTCCGCAGGCTCGAGAGGCAGCGCCGTGGCCGGGCGCGCGGGGCGATCGCCCTCGATCACGCGGGGCGAGAACCCGGTGCGCGCCTCGCCTTCCGTGGCGAGCGATTCAGGCAGGCGCAGGATTTCGAGCGCCCGCGCGCGGTGCGGCAGGCGGCGAATGAAGCCGCGCTCCTCAAGGGCGGTGATGAGCCGGTGGACGCCGGATTTCGAGCGCAGGTTCAGCGCGTCCTTCATCTCGTCGAAGGAGGGCGGCACCCCGTCCTTCTGCATGCGCTTGTGGATGAAGGTAAGAAGATCAAGCTGCTTGCGCGTGAGCATCGAGGCGTTCCTCCCGCTGGTCTCGCCATTTCAGGTTGTGCGCGATGACATCAAATCGCGCAAGCGTGGCGACAGGTTCCCTCGATGTTCTACGGACGTTCACATAACGTGTCAACGCGCGCCGGATTGAAGCGGCAGGTATTCGACTATCTCGCCCGCCCGTCGTGGCGAATCGGCCACAGGGCGGATCAGAAGCGCGTCCGCAGCGGCGAGGATGCTCAGAAGCGAGCTGTCCTGATTGTCGAAGGGCAAGAGGCCCCGCTCGGTGAGCCGCGCGCGCATGTAGTGCTCGCGCGGGCCGTTGGCGGGCACATCGACGGCAAGCGGTGCCTTCAGCCTCGGTGCCGGGGCAGGGGGGAAGCCGAGGATCGCGCGCAGCGCCGGGATCAGGAACACATGCCCGCAGACCATCGACGAGACGGGGTTGCCAGGCAGGCCGATCAGAACCGCCTCACCAAGCCGGCCGGCCATCAGCGGCTTTCCGGGGCGCATGGCGACCTTGTAGAAGGCGCGCTCCATCCCCGCCTCGGCGGCGGCGGCTCCGACGAGGTCATAGTCGCCGACCGACGCCCCGCCGATGGTGACGATGAGATCGGCGCCCTCGGCCAGCCGGAAGGCCTGATCGAGCGCTTCTGCCCGGTCGGGCACGATCGGCAAGAGCCGCGCACGCGCGCCCTCGGCCTCGAGAAGCGCGGCAAGACCGAAGGCGTTCGAGGCGATGATCTGGTCGGGCCGGGGCTGCCCGCCGGGCATCACCAGCTCGTCCCCGGTCGAGATGATGGCGACCTCCGGCCGGCGGGTCACGGGGAGCTCGGGCAGGTTCATCGCCGCCAGAAGGGCGATATCGGCCGCGGCCAGCCGGCGCGGGCCTTCCACGGCCGTGCCGGCGGCAAAGTCGCCCCCGCGCGGGCGGATGTGAAAGCCCTTGTCGAGATTGTCGCCGATGACGATCTCGTCGCCCTCGCGGGTGACATCCTCCTGTATCACGACGCGGCTCGCGCCTTCGGGCAAGGGCGCGCCGGTGAAGATGCGCACCGCTTCTCCGGGGCCGACGCGGCCGGCGAAGGCGCGCCCCGCGGGTGCCTCGCCGATGACCTTGAGCCGCGCGCCGGGGCGCACATCCTCGGCGCGGGCGGCGTAACCGTCCATTGCCGAGGCATCGAAGGGGGGCTGATCGCGCCGCGCCTCGACGCGCCCGCGCAGCACCCGCCCCGCGGCCTCGCGCAAGGGCACGGTCTCAACCGGCAGCGGTCGCACCAGCGCAAAGATGCGCTCGAGTGCGTCCGATACCGGGATCACGCGCCCGCTCCCTCGCGCCCCGCCTCGTAGCGGCCGGACTTGCCGCCGTCCTTCATCACGAGGCGAATCTCGCCGATGACCATGCCCTTCTCCACCGCCTTGACCATGTCATAGACGGTGAGCGCGGCCACCGAGACGGCGGTGAGCGCCTCCATCTCCACGCCGGTCTGGCCCGAGGTCTTGACCGTGGCGGTGATGCGGATGCCGGGCAGGCTCTCGTCCGGTTCCAGATCGAGCGCGACCTTGGTGATCGGCAGCGGGTGGCACAGCGGGATGAGATCGGCCGTCTTCTTCGCGCCCATGATGCCCGCCAGCCGCGCCACGCCCAGAACGTCGCCCTTCTTCGCGCGTCCCTCGACGATGAGCGCCAGCGTCTCGGGCTTCATGCGCAGATGACCCGAGGCCACGGCGACCCGATCGGTCACCGGCTTTTCCGAGACATCCACCATGTGCGCGCGGCCCTCGGCGTCGAAATGGGTGAGCTCGCTCATGGGGCCTCCTCCGGCGTCAGGGGGTTGGCAAGAATGGCGCGGGTTGCGGCCGCGACATCGCCCGCGCGCATCAGGCTCTCGCCGATGAGAAAGGCGCGCGCGCCGACCCGCGCCATCTCTGCCAGATCCTCAGGCGTGAAGAGGCCCGATTCGGCGATCACGCGGCGCTCCTTCGGCACCATCGGCGCAAGGCGGCGCGTGGTCTCCAGCGTCGTTTCGAAGGTGTGAAGGTTGCGGTTGTTGATGCCGATGAGCGGCGAGGAGAGCGCGAGCGCGCGCTCGAGCTCGGCCTCGTCATGCACCTCGATCAGCGCATCCATCCCCCAGCTTTGCGCGGCGTCCTCAAGCTCGGCGGCCTGCGCGTCGGAGACGCTGGCCATGATGATGAGAATGCAGTCGGCCCCCCAGGCGCGCGCCTCGGCCACCTGATAGGGGTCGTAAAGGAAATCCTTGCGCAGCACCGGCAGCGACACCGCCTCGCGCGCGGCGGTCAGATACTCGGGCGCGCCCTGAAAGCTCGGCCGGTCGGTGAGCACCGAAAGGCAGGTGGCCCCGCCCGCCTCATAGGCGCGGGCGAGTGCGGGCGGGTCGAAATCGGCGCGGATGAGGCCCCGGGATGGCGAGGCCTTCTTGATCTCGGCGATGAGCCCGTAGCCGGTGGCGCAGGTGGCCTCGAGAGCGGCGGCGAAGGGGCGCACCGGCGGCGCGGCGCGGGCGGCGGCCTCGATCTCGGCGAGGGGACGGGCGGCCTTGGCGGCGGCGATCTCCTCGAGCTTGTAGGCCTTGATGCGGTCGAGAACTGTGGTCATGGCAGGCAGATAGCCCGGCCAGCGCGCGATGGGAAGGGCAGCGAGCTCACCCGCGGCGCCGTGTTACCCACCGCTCAAACGGAGAGCGCCTTGCGCAGGGCTTCGGGCAGGCGGCGCGGCCGGCCCGCCGCATCGAGCATCACCAGCGTGACCAGCGCGCGGAACAGCGGCGTCTCCTCGCGCGTTATCTCCTGATCGAGCACGAGCCGGGCGGGGCTTGCATGATGCAGCGTCGTGGTCACGCACAGAAGGTCATCGAAGCGGGCGGGGCTCAGATAGTCGGCCTCCACACGCCGCACGGCGAAGACCGCGCCCTCACGCTCCTTCAGTGCGCGCTGGTCGATCCCCAGCTCGCGGACCCATTCGGAGCGCGCACGCTCGATGAATTTCAGGTAGTTGGCGTAATAGACGATGCCGGCGAGGTCGGTGTCCTCGTAATAGACCCGGCAGGTGAAGCGGTGCGCATCCATGACCCGCCGCCTAGCGCGCCCGCGCGCGAATCGCAATCACCGCCGGGGACGGAGCGCGGCCAGCGCCGCCTGAACCGCGCGCGGCAGATCGGTCGCGGCGCCCTCTGGCGCGGCGTCGAGCGCGCTTTCCACGTCCTTGACCAGAATGCCGATGGTGTTGTCATGGCCCATGCCGTCGCGGGCAAACTCGATCTCGTCGAAACCGGAGGCAAACCAGTTCTGGCCCGAGGAGGCGTGGATGAGCCGAAGAATCGCGGCCTCGTCAATCCCGGCAGCATCGGCCCACTCGAGCACCAGCCGCGTCATCGCCGTGTGCGAGGCGGCGAGCAGGTTGTTCAGCACCTTTGCCTGCATGCCGGCACCGAAAGCCCCCATACGGTGAAAGGAGCTTCCCATCGCCTCGAAAAGCGGCATCAGCCGGTCGATCACGGCTTTATCGCCGCCCAGCATGAAGCTAAGCTCGCGCCGCTCGGCACGAACCGCCGCCCCCGACATGGGCGCATCGACAAGCGCGATGCGCGCAGGCAGGCGGGCAGGCAGGCGCGCGAGCCAGCGCGGGCTGAGGGTGGAGGAGATGACAAGAGCCTCGAGCTCGTCGGCGCGTTCGATCATGCGCTGGGCATCGAAGAGCAGCGCCTCGGTCTGGGCGATGTCGCGGACCACCGTGACGAGGATACGCAGGCCGCGGGCGAAGGCTGCCGGATCGTCCGTCATCGCCGGGGCAAGGGGGCCGTAGTCGGCGGGCGGGCGGATGTCGAAGCCGCGGGCATCGAAGCCCGCCGTGCGCAGCGCGCGCAGCATCGGCGCGCCCATCCGCCCGCAGCCGGCTATACCGATCCCCGAAAGCGCGTCCCCCATGAACACCCGCCCGAGTTTGAAACCGGCCCAAGGCTGGCCGATTTCGCGGCCCTGCGCAATCGTTGAAGCCGGGGTGGCGGGGCCGGGGCTGCCGGGCGCTACTTCACGATATGCTCGTCCTTCACAAACATGTTCGCCCAGGCGCGGTCAACGAGTTCCGGCGTCATCTGGTAGGGAATGCCCTCGAACTCGCAGATCGAGATGATCTGGTCGATGAGGAACACCGGCTGGTAGTTGGCATAGACGTTGCCGATGGTGGGATACTTGTTCTCCAGAAGGTGCACCAGCGATTCCTCGTCGAGCGGCAGCCCCTTCTTGCGCGCGACCAGCGCGAAGATCTTCAGGAAGTCGCGCTTCGAAGGCCCGTCGATCTTGATCTTGAAGAAGATCCGCCTCAGCGCCGCCTGATCGAAGATCTCGTTGGGGTGGAAGTTGGTCGAGAAGATCACCAGCGTATCGAAGGGCACCTCGAACTTCTCGCCCGATTGCAGCGCGAGAATGTCCTTGCCCTCCTCGAGCGGCACGATCCAGCGGTTGATGAGCGCCTGGGGCGGCTCCTTCTGCCGGCCGAGGTCGTCGACGATGAAGACACCGCCGGTGGACTTCATCTGCAACGGCGCCTGATAGGTGCGGGCCACGGGGTTGTAGACGAGGTCGAGCATTTCGAGCGTGAGCTCGCCGCCGGTGATGACCGTGGGCCGCTCGCACAGGATGTAGCGGCGGTCATGGCGCGTGCCGCGGAGGCGCAGCGCGTTCGGATCCTGCTCATCTTCCGGCACGGCGGTGTGCACGATGGGGTCATAGACGGTGATGACCTGCCCGCCGTACTCCACCGCGTGGGGCACGTATATGTGGTCACCCAGCGCGTCTCGGATCCCGTTGGAAATCGACGACTTGCCGTTGCCCGGTGGCCCATACATCAGGATCGAGCGGCCGGAGCTGACCGCGGGGCCAAGCTGGCCGATGAGCTCCGGCGGCAGGACCAGGTGGCCCATGGCGCGGGTGAGCTGCTCGCGCGTGATGCGGATGTTGCGGATGGACTGGCGCTTGACCTGTCGGGCGAAGTCATCGAGCGGCACGGGCAGGGGGCCGAAATATTCCGACTGGGCAAGTGCGTCCTGGGCCCGCGCCTTGCCCGCTTCGGTGAGCTGATAGCCCATCTCGCCGCCGGAATTGGCGTGCAGCGTGCCGGTGGCCTCCACGAGCCCTTGGCGGCGGGTGGTGTCGATGAGCTCCTGGGTGAGCACGAGCGGCAGGCAGAGCGCGCGCGAGAGCTGGCCCGCGGTGTCGAGGCTGCGGCGGAACATGGTCTTGAGCAGCATGTCGCGCAGCATCACCGGGCTCAGGCCCGTTTCCTCCAGCGTCTTCGGCGGCGGTGGCGCGAAGACGGTACCGCTGTGCATGTTCATCCCGTTGCTCTCCCTTAACATTGCGCGCGACATCACGCGGCGGACCCGGGCGGAACCACGGTGCCGAAACTGTCGCTGCACTGTGGCAAAATCGGGAACGCTTCGGGGAATGACGGTGAAAGCGAAAGGGTCAGGCACCGAAGATCAGTCCGAGCCCGAGGTAGAAGGCGAGCGAGGGGCCGAGCGCCAGGCCCATGGGAAACTTCTGCGAGCTCCATGAGGCCCAGTCAGCGGTCAGCGCGCGAAACCGCGGCATGGCGCGGAAGGCACGGTGGGTGAAGAAGGCCGCCAGCATCACCACTGCCAGCAGGATCAAGAAGAGCCGCGCGTCAGCCGCGGGCACGAAAGGGGCCATGGCGGCGGCGAACTTGGCGTCGCCTGCCCCGAGGAGCCTGAGCGCGTTGGCGATGAAGCCTGCCACCAGAACCCCCAGCATCTGTGCCACGCGCCATGGGTATTCGGCCAGCGGCACGGCGAAGAGACCGAGAACAAGGAACACGGCCGCAAGAGCGAGCACCGCCTTGTTGCGGATCTTCATGTGCTTCAGGTCGCTCATCGCCACCCAAAGGCAGATGGGCAGCACGAAGGGCAGAAACAGCGCCGATTCCCAGAAGGTCAGGGCCATGACCGCTCAGAGGCTTGCATTCGACTCGAGCGCGCGCAGCGCCCGAACCGCCGCCTCGAAATGCTGCGGGTGGGTCTCGATCGCCTCCTCGAGAAGCGTCCTGCCGGTGTTCACGTCGCCCTGCTTGATCGCCGCGAGCGCCATGGTGTGCAGAAGCTGGGCGCGCTCGACCTGGGTCATCGGGATCGGCGGCAGCGTGTACTTGCGCTGCGCGGCGCGGGCCAGCACGAGGTTGTTCTTGGCGGTGAAGACCGAGGGGTCTTCCTTGACCGCCTCTAGAAACAGCCGCTCGGCCTCGGCATGGTCGCCGCGGGTGAGCTTGGAGTAGCCCCAGTTGTTGAGAACGGCGGCGGGCTTCGTGGTCAGACCCGCGGCCGTCTCGTAGAAGGCGTCGGCGCGCTTCCAGTCGCGGTTGGAGTCGGCCACCATTGCCTCGAGCCGGTAGCGCTTGTAGGTCTCGTAGGTGGGGGGCACGGAGTTGAGCGTGGCCTCGGCGCGCTCCCAGTCTCCAACGCGGATGAGCGCATCCGCATAGTCGACGCGATCCTCGTCGGTGACCTCCTTGTGCTCCATCACCCGCTTCCATACCTTCACCGCCTCCTCGGGCCGGCGGGCGCGCACAAGCGACTTGGCAAGCCCGCGCTCGAGGTCGATCCGGCCGGGGTGCTCCCGCAGCGAACGGCTGAAGTAGGCCACCGCTTCTTCGGGATCGGCCACGGTCAGCATGATGTCGCCGAGATTGCTTTCGTCGATGACGTTGACCGCGTCCATCGCGCGTTCCACGTCCGCGTCGGTTCCTCGCGTGCAGCCTGCAAGCGCGAGCGTGCCGCACAGAAGAAGCCCCACAAGCCTGCCCTGCCGCATAAGCCTTCTGTCCCTACTGCCCGATCGGCCCTCAATCCGGGGCGAGAAGAAGGTAGTCTCCCTCGCCACGGCGCAAGAGGGCCGGTTTGCCTGTGTTTTGGTCATCATAACCCGGATTTTCCTGTTTAGCGAGTGCCAGGGCCAGATTTTCTCTGATCTGTGGCGTGCTGCCGGCATCGAGCGCGAATGCCTTGCGGAAGACATGAACGGCCTCGGCGTGGTTTCCCCTTTCCATCAGCACGACGCCGAGATTGTTCCAGGCCGGGACAAACCCCTCGTCGCGTTGCGTGGCCAGGCGCAGATGCCTCTCGGCCTGCCCGAGCCGCCCGAGCTTCAGCTCGGCCGAGCCGATTGCGGTGAGCACCTCGGCAGTCAGCCCATGCTCGAGAGCGGCGCGATGGTATGCATCAAGCGCCAGCTCGTATTCTCCCGCGGCCATGAGCCGGTGGCCGACGACGAGCGCATCGACCGCTTCGCCGCGCGCCGGCGTGCCGGTCGGTGCATAGGGGCCGTTTTCCTCGATCAGGCGCTGAACGGGATCGTCGCAGCCCGTGAGGGCCGCGACGATGATCGCGCACAGGGCGAGACGGGCCGCAAACAGCGCCTGCATGCTCAGCGTCCCACGGGTACACCGCCCGAGTTCAGAGTCAGGTAGATGTCATAGACCGATGGCCCGACGAGGATAACCATGAGCGGCGGCACGGTCAGCGCCATGGTCATCAGCGTCATCTTAGTCGGCAGCTTGTTTGCCGCCTCCTCGGCGCGCATCAGCCGCTTGTCGCGCATCTCCGCCGAAAACACCCGGATCGACTCCGAGATCGGGGTGCCGAAGGTCTGGGACTGGATCAGCACGGTCACGAAGCTGGAGACGTCCGGCACGCCGACGCGCTCTGCGAAGTCGCGCAGAACGCTCGCGCGCTCCTTGCCGGCCTTTATCTCGTAGCTGATCAGCTGATACTCCTCGCTGAGCGCAGGGTAGGCCGTCTGCATCTCGCGCGCCACCCGCATCACGGCCTGGTCAAAGGACTGTCCGGCTTCGACACAGACGAGCATCAGGTCAAGCGAGTCGGGAAAGCCTTCGATGATCTGTTTCTGCCGCTTTTCCGCGCGGGAAGCGATCCAGCGCTTGGGCGCCATGTAGCCGATGAGCGCGGGCAGGGCGGCCATCATGATCTGCGGCGTCCCGATCGGCTCGTCACTGGTGGCGGCGAGAAACAGGATGTAGACGAGCCCGACCACAAGCGCGCCGAGCGCGAGGGTCAGCTGGGCGAAATAGAAGATCCGCACCGCCGACTTGGTGCGGTAGCCGGCGCGAATGAGCGCCATGCGCACGGCGGAGTATTTCTCCTCGTCCTGCGGCTCGAGGAAGTGCGAGAACCGCTCGAGCTTGTCCTTCCTGTCGGCGTGGCGCAGGCGCGGCCCCTCGCCCCGCGCCGTTCCTTCCCGCGCCTGCTTGAGCTTGTTGAGCGGGTCGGAGCGCTCCTTGAGCATGATCGGGACGGCAAGGGCGATGAGCAGGATGCCCAGAACCCCGGCGAGGATGATCGGCCCGAAGGTGCCGAGCGTGCTGGCCATTGCTGCAGCCTTCGGGGTGACAAGCGGTGTGAGCATCGGCACGCCCTCCGGTCAGACCTTGATGTTGGTGAGCATGCGCATCACCACCAGGTTGGCAATCAGGAACCCGCCGACCACGAAACAGGCCGGGATGAACACGGGCGTTTCCATCACCTTGTCGTAGTAGTTGGGCTGGGCGACGTTGATGCCCGCGAGCGCCACGAGAGGAAAGCCCGAGAGAAACTTGCCCGACCACTTCGCCTCCGCGGTGATCGCCGCCACCTTGCGGAAAAGCTTGAAGCGCTGGCGGATCACGTCCGACAGGCCGGCCAGGATTTCGGCAAGGTTGCCCCCCGACTGCTGCTGGATCGACACGGCCACGGCGAGGAAACGCAAGTCCTGCATGTCGAGCCGCTCGGCCATCGCCTTGAGCGCCTCGCCCACGTCGCGCCCGTAAGCCGCCTCGTCGGAGATCACCCCCATCTCGGTGCCGAGCGGGTCGGGAATCTCCTTCGCCACGATGGCAAGCGCCGCCGAGAAGGGATGGCCCACGCGCAGGCTGCGCACCATCAGCTCGATGGCGTCGGGCAGCTGATCCTCGATCAGCTTGATGCGCTTCTTGGCCTTGCTCGCCACCCACAGATAGATGCCGCCCACGCCCATTCCGACGGCGACGAGCAGCCTTACCGGCAGGCTGGCGCCGGTGCCCACCGTCAGGCCGACGAAGGCCACGCCCGAGACGAGGAACATCATCATCACGAGCTGGGCCGGCGAGAAGGCCAGATTTGCCTTCTGCGCCTTGGCCGCAAGGATGGAGTAGATGGGGATGGACTGCGACTTCAGGTGCTGGCTCATCTCCTTGCGCAGCTGCTCGAGCACCTGTTCGCGCCCCACCCCCTTCTCGAGCATGCGCAGGCGGCGGTTGACCCGGCTGTTGAGGCTGATCGTCTTGCCGAAGGCCATCAGGTAGATGCCCTCGACGAGCGCCAGCACCGCCAGAAAGATCAGGCCGTAGATGAAAGGTTCGATCGACAGGGTCATGGCTCAGATCGTCACTGTGGGCTCGAAGATGGAGGGCGGCAGGTCGTAGCCCCACTGCTTGAACCGGTTGGAGTAATGTGACCGGATCCCCGTCGCGGTGAACTGGCCGATGATCTTGCCGTTCGGCTCGATGCCGAGGCGCTGGAAGCGGAAGATCTCCTGCATCGAGATCACGTCCCCTTCCATGCCGGTGATCTCGGTGATGGAGACCATCCGCCGCGAGCCGTCCTGCAGGCGGCTGGCCTGCACGATGAGGTTGACCGCGCTCGCGATCTGGCTGCGCACGGCCTTGAGCGGCATCTCGATGCCGGCCATGGCCACCATGTTCTCGAGCCGCGAGATGCCGTCACGGGCCGAGTTGGCGTGGATCGTGGTCATCGAGCCGTCATGGCCGGTGTTCATGGCCTGCAGCATGTCGATGACCTCCTCGCCGCGCGTCTCGCCGACGATGATGCGGTCAGGACGCATGCGCAGCGCGTTGCGCAGACAGTCGCGCTGTGTCACCGCACCCTTGCCCTCGACGTTCGGTGGGCGGCTTTCCATCCGGCCGACATGGGGCTGCTGAAGCTGAAGCTCGGCGGTGTCCTCGATGGTCAGGATGCGCTCGGAGGGGTCGATGAAGGAGGAAAGCGCGTTGAGCGTGGTGGTCTTTCCCGAGCCGGTGCCGCCCGAGACGATGATGTTGAGCCGCGTCGCCACCGCCGCCTCGAGATACATCGCCATGTCCTCGGAGAAGGCGCCGAAGCGGATGAGATCCTGAACCGAAAGCTTTTCCTTCTTGAACTTGCGGATGGACACGAGCGAGCCATCCACCGCGATCGGCGGGACCATGGCGTTGAAGCGCGAGCCGTCTGCAAGGCGGGCGTCCACGTAGGGGTTGGATTCATCGACGCGCCGGCCCACCGCCGAGACGATCTTGTCGATGATCCGCATCAGGTGGCGCTCGTCCTTGAAGGTGACGTCGGAAAGCTCGAGCTTGCCGTTGCGCTCCACGAACACCTGGTAAGGCCCGTTCACGAGGATGTCCGAGACGGTGTCATCCTTCAGCAGCGGCTCGAGCGGGCCGAGGCCGATGACCTCGTCGATGAGATCCTGGATGAGCTGGGCGCGATCCTCCCGGTTGAGCACCACGCCCATTTCCTCGAGCGACTCGGCGGTGATGGCGTTGATCTCGGCGCGCAGCTCGGCTTCCTTGGCGTGCTCGAGCGCGGCGAGGTTGAGCTGGTCGAGCAGCCTCCGGTGCATCTCGGTCTTGATTTCGAGAAGCCTCTGACGGCGCTTGCGCTCCTTGTCCTCCGGCACCGGCTGTGCCGGGGCGCGATGCGTGCCGGCGCGCGTGGTGCTCGGGCGGGGCGCGGCCGGTGCCGCGGCTTGCTTCGGAGTTGTCGGCGCCGCGGGCTCGGCGGCCGGTGCCGCGGCGGCGGCTCGAACAGCCGCGGTCTCGGCCGGCGCGGCGCCGGCGGTGACTGCGGGTTTGGAGCTGGTCTTCCTGTAACGCGAGAACATCCTCTGCCCCCTCATGCAGCCTTGTCGGTTTCGGCCATATGATGTGCGTGCAGTTGTCGCGCGAGTTTCTGGATTTCCTTGCGCAGCGGATTCTTGGCCGCGGTCTCGGCCAGCGGCAGGCCATGGTCGCAGCTCTGCGTCACCGGCTTGCCGCCGTCGGGGAGCTGCACCTCAAGCGCGATCTCGAGACTCTCGGCCATGCGCTTGACCCGGCCCTTGCCGGTCAGATCGGTGAATTTCGGTGCGCGGTTGAGGACGAAGCGCAGCTTCTCGTAGGGCAGTTCCTCCTGCTTCAGGGCCCGCACGAGCCGCAGCACGTTCTGCGCCGAGCGCATGTCAAGTTCGACCGGCGTGAAATAGACATGTGCCCCGGACAGGACGGCCTCGGTCCATTGCACCAGGGTCGTCGGCATGTCGATGACGACGTAATCGAACAGCGAGCGCGCCATCTCGATCACCCGTTCGACATCTTCGGAGGTGATGATGTCGAGCGGGACGACATCGGTCGGGGTGGTCAGCACGCTCAGCCGGTCCTGGAACACCGTCAACGCGGCGCTGAAGGCATCGGCATCCATCGCGGCGGTGTCGGAGAGAAGCTCGAAAACCGCCTCGCGGCGGGGCAGGTCGAGATAGGTCGCAACCGAGCCGAACTGCAGATCGAGATCAATCAGACACACCTTGGGCGGTGGCGTGCCCTCGAGACAGGCCAGCTCCCAGGCGAGATTGACAGCGAATGTCGTCGCGCCAACGCCGCCGGCGATCCCGTGCACCGCGATCACCACGCCGTCACGGTTGGCGCGTGCGGCGGCCGGAGCCGCGGGAAACGCAGCCACCGCGGCCGGGGCCGGGGCGCGCAGCCGTTCGATGGCCTCATGCAGCGCACCCTCGGGCAGGGGGTAGGGGACGAACTCCTTCGCCCCGAGCCGCAGCAGCTGATGGAGCGCGATCGGGCTGACTTCCTCGGCAATCAGGATGACGTCAACGCCCGCCTCCTCGGCAGCAAGGATGACATCGGCGACCATGGCGAGGTTTTCCTCGTCCTGATCGTCGATGGCGATGGCCACGAATTCGAGCCTTCTCGCCTCCGGCTGGGAGAGGAAGGCGCGGGCTTCCTCGATGGTGATGTCGCCCCAGGCCTCGCCGAGTTCGGCCTCCATGTCCTCGATCAGAAGATCGAATTTCTGAACGTCGCGCGAGATCGTGCAGGCCTTGATCTCAGGTGCCGCTCGGTTGTCGGACGCAGCAACGCTCATGCTCGTACCTCACTACTCCACATGCCGGGGCGGTCCGCGAGTGCTGCGGCCGACCCGGTGGGGCCTTCCCGATGAAGATTCTCGGGGCTGCCTCTCCGATCGACGACAATCACCGGAGAACTGGGCAACATTGGGGCCAAATCGCACCAAATGTTCGATCCTGCAGAACGGCGCGAAAATGCGAAACGGCCCGCCGGAATGGCGGGCCGCAGCGGGCCGGTCAGGCTTTCCGCAATCAGCCGCCCGAGGCGATTTCCTGTGCTTCGACAGTCGGTTTTGCGGTCGCCGAGGCAACGTATTCGCGAAAGACGATCTCGGCGTACTTGCCGTTCATCACCGTCGGGTGCCGCTTGACGAAGCCCGAGACCTCGGTCACCGTCCGCCGGTTCCGCTCCTCGGGGCCCTCGGTATAGACCAGCGGTCGATCTTCACCGTAGCTCACGAGCGCCTCGAGCCGGCTGCGGCTGATGCCCTGCCTTGCGAAGAAGTCCACCACGGCCTCAGCCCGCCGTTTGCCGAGCTGGCGGTTGTAGGCCTCCGAGCCGACCTTGTCGGTGTGGCCGTAGACGCGGAAGCGCACCTCGGGGAAGCGCTTTATCCAGTCGGCCTGCTGGCGGAGGATCGCGATCGCCTCGGGCGTGAGACGGGCGCTGTCGAACTCGAAGGTGATGGTCGTCGGAACCTCGCGGGCAAAGCGTTCGCCCAGGGCGACAACATAGTCGCGCTCGCCCGACATGATCTCGGTATTGTTGCGCGTCGGGGCGCCGAAACCGCCTTCATCGGCGCTCGCTCCGAGTTCGCGCGCCCAGTCCGGGCTGCGGTCACACGCAGAAAGGGCGAGGGTGGTGGCGCCAAGCAGGCTCAACGCGGCAAGGCGGAGGGGGCGGAGGATCGCATTTCTGTTCATGCCCGTCACTCCATCACATAGCCGTAGCTGCCTTCGAAATCCTGGCGCGCCACCTCGGCCGCGCCGCCCTTGCGGGGCGTGGCGCGCCCGCCGATGTCGCCGAAGAGGAAGAATTCGGTCTCGGTGGGCAGGCGGACCCGGTCGGTGGGCAGCGCCAGCGCCTCGCCCGCAACGGGCGTGACGAGATGCGGGGTGACGAGGATCACGAGCTCGCTCTGATTGCGCGCATATTCGGCGCTGCGGAACAGCGCGCCCAGAACGGGGATGTCGCCAAGCCAGGGCACCTGGCCCTTGAGGTTGGCGAAATCGTCCTGCAGGAGCCCGGCGATGGCAAAGCTTTCGCCGTCACGCATCTCGACCGTGGTCGATGTCTCCCGCTTGGAGAAACCGTTCACGGCGAAGCCCGCGTTCTGCACCGTCACGGTCGTGTCGATGGCCGAGACGGCGGCCTTGATCTCGAGATTGATCACGTCGCCATCGACGACCCTCGGGATGAAGGAAAGCTCCACGCCGAAGGGCTTGTACTCGATGGATATGCCGCCGTCCGAATTGACCACCGGAATCGGGTATTCGCCGCCGGCGAGAAAGGTTGCCTCCTGCCCGGAAAGCGCCGTGAGGTTGGGCTCGGCGAGCATGCGCACCATGCCCTTGCTCTCGAGCGCCTCGAGAAGCATCTCGAACTGCAGCCCACCGACGTTGAAGCCGAAACCGAAGCGCCCCGTGGACTCGCCCGAGTAGCTCGGCAGCGTCGCGGGATCACCGTCGAACACGGCGCTGACATTGGTGTTCGATGAATATTGCCCGGTGCCGCCAAGCACCGAAAGCCCGCCGCCGAAGGCGGTGCCGTTCGCGGCGAGCGAGGAGGAGAGGCTCTTGGTCACCGAGCGGCGCATCTCGGCAAAACGCACCTTCAGCATCACCTGCTGGGTGCCGCCCACCGTCATCAGGTTCGACACGCGGTCGGGCGCGTAGCGCTCGGCAAGCTCCAGCGCCCGGTCGAGCTTGGCGATGGAGGAAACCGTGCCCGAAAGCACGATGCCGTCATTGGCGGTGCGCACCTCGATCTTCTCGCCGGGCAGGATCTGCTGCAGCCGCTCCTTGAACTCGGCGATATCGGGAGTGACATGCACCTCGACATTGCCGATCAGCCCGCCATCGGCGCCGAGAAGGGTGAGCGTAGTGCGCCCGGCGGACTTGCCCAGAACGTAGATCGTCCGGTCCGACAGGGTGGAGATGTCGGCGATGTTGGGGTTGGCGATGCTGAGCTCGGCGAAGGGGCGCTCGCTTTCAACCACGACCGCGCGGTTCATCGGCACGTTGAGCCGCGCCGCCCGATCTCCCGCCAGCACGCGCAGGGACTGTGCCATGCCGGGCGGGGCGGTGGAAAAGAGAACGGACAGGCCGAGAAGGCCCGCACAAAGGAAGCTCGCGATTTTCATGTGACCCTGCCTCTCTGATCACCTGCCTGGCCGGATCTGATGCGCCCGGTTTCGGGGGATCATGCCGGAAAACCGCGAATCGGGCAAGAAACATCGGGTTGACGGACAAAATTCATGTGGAGCGCGGGCAACAGAAAGCCCCGTCCCGCACGGCAAAGCCCCGCCCCCGGTGCGACCGGGAGCGGGGCGGGGCGATTCGCGACTGCCCGATCAGTTCGTGCACGGGATCTCGGTGATGACAACTTCCGACCCGCGTCGCGTGCGGATCGTGCAGACCTCGGGTTCGGTCTCTGCCACGTCCACCTCCTCCACCGGTTCGGGTGCGTCCTCGATGCCGAGAAGCTCGCGCTGATCGATCTCGACGCCGGAGACAACCGTTTCGTCCCGCACCCCGACCAGCGCCAGCGACAGCTTGCCGGTGCTCTGCGCTTGCGCGAGGCGGGCGACCTCCTCGGGGCTGGCCTCCACGGTGACGGTGCGGGCAATGGTGGGGCTTGCGCGATCGCTGTCCGCGATCTGGTCCACCGCGATCAGCCTGATGTTCGAGCCGATCAGCTTGGTGATGCTGCCGCCACGCTCGCCGCCGCTCCGGAGCGGCGGGCGGCCCGTCCAGTAGACGTCAACCCTGTCGCCGGGGCGCAGGAAGCCGGAGACGCCCGTTGCGACATCGACGGAAATCGCGAAGGCACGCTTGCCGGCGCCGAGACGCGAGGCAACCCCGGCATCCTCGCCCGGCTCGGTCATCTTCACCGGCAGCAGCGGCTCGAACTTCTCGATGGCGCGCAATGCGGTGCGCGGGCGTTCGGCGCCTTCGGGAAACAGCGCCTCGAGGTCGGTGAACACGCCCTCGGGCAGGGCGTTTTCGGGCCATTTCACCGCGATCACGTTGTCGGGCGTGATCGGATCGCCGTAGCGCAGGCTCTCCTTGGCGACATACACGTCAACCGTCTTGACGATCTTGGCGCGGGCGGCGCGCTCGCGCTCGAGCTGCGCCTGATACTGGCTGATGTAGCCGTTCGCCATGTAGACCGCGCCGCCGGCGAGCCCGACGCCCAGCAGGAGGACAAGTAGGAATATCGCTCGCATCTGCATGCTCCTCGAAGGTTCCGCGCGGCCGTCTCGTGCGGCCGTCCTGGCAACAGAGTGTTGCCGGGCATTGCGGCAAAATGATGGGCGAGAGAAAGCGGTTCGGTGGCACTGTTCAGTCGACGATGGAACCGTAGGAGATGCTGGCGCGGGACTCCAGCTCACCGCCGGCGGCCGCCGATGCGTCGATCATGCCATCGGCAAGGGTTGCCATGACGGCGAGGCCCAGGGCCACCGTGCCGGCGGCGACGACGATGAATTCGGCGGAAACGCCCGCAGCGTCACTTTCGATGAATTCAAGGAAACTGCTCATCTAATTCCCCTTCGGGCTGTTTGGTGCGCCGATCCCCGCTGCAACACGGGGGAAGCGCTCGTGGTCGCCGCAGACTTGCGTGGTCGCGCTCGGAAGTCTCCGGATCAACTGTGCCCAAATGGGGACAGCGTGTGGCAAGAACGGCTCGCCGAACGATCAGTTTTCTGGAGAGCAAGGGCAAATTTCGGAAACTTTGTTTGCGATGTTGCGAAAACCGAGTAAGGCCGCGCCCATGTGGCGCGGCCCTTTCCGGTGACGCCGGAGAATCCTTCGGCGGATCAGTTGTCGGTGACGGCTTTATATTCGTTCGCCGTCGTCTTGGTCTCAAGTTCGTTTCCGACTTTCACGGCGGTATCGATTACCCCATCAGCCAGCGTGGCCAGAACCGCAATGCCGAGGCCCACGACCGCAGCCGTCACGACCACGAAGTCAACGGTCACCGCACCATCCTCGTCGCGCTTGAAGTTCTTGATGAAGTTGAACATGTTCCTGTCCCTCTGGTTTGCACTTCAGTCTTCACGTCCCTCAACGGCTCCGGGCGTCTGGCCTCGTTCCCGTTTCGGATGAGTGCATTTGGCTCCCGGATTCGGGCAGGAATTTGGCGTCAACGGTTCTTTTTTGGTTTCTGCCGAAAATTCCGTGAAAACTTGATAGTCCATTGATTCAAAACGAGAAAAATTTTCTCTGGCACGCACACGCTGCGCGCCGCCGCCAAGCAGGCCGCCGCAATCAGCCCCAAAAACCGGCCTTCAGACAGGCACGGGCGGAGGCACCCGGCCCCCGCCCGTGTCGATGTCGGCGCGCTGCCCGGCCGTGCTCAGACGATCGTCGCGCGGGTCTTGGCCACCACCTCGTCGCGGGTGACACCGGGCGCAAGCTCGACGATCTGCAGCCCGTGATGGGCGATGTCGAAGACGCCGAGATCGGTGATGATCCGGTCCACCACCTCCTTGCCGGTGAGCGGCAGGGTGCATTCCTTGAGGATCTTCGGCTCGCCCGCCTTGTTGGTGTGGTCCATCACCACCACCACCCGGCGGACGCCCGCGACAAGGTCCATCGCACCCCCCATGCCCTTGACGAGCTTGCCGGGGATCATCCAGTTGGCGAGGTCGCCCTTCTCGGAAACCTCCATGGCGCCCAGAATCGCCATGGCGATCTTGCCGCCGCGAATCATGGCAAATGACGTGGCGCTGTCGAAATAGCAGGTATGCGGCAGCTCGGTGACGGTCTGCTTGCCGGCGTTGATGAGATCGGGGTCGACCTCGTCCTCGGTCGGGAAGGGGCCGATGCCCAGCATCCCGTTTTCCGACTGCAGCGTCACATGGATGCCCTCGGGAATGTAGTTGGCCACCAGCGTCGGGATGCCGATGCCGAGGTTTACATACATTCCGTCCTCGAGCTCCTGCGCGGCGCGGGCCGCCATCTGGTCGCGTGTCCAGGGCATGACGTTTCCTCCTCTCAGGCCGCGCGCACGGTGCGCTGTTCGATGCGCTTCTCGAAGGTGCCCTGCACCAGCCGGTGCACGTAGATGCCGGGCAGGTGCACGTGATCGGGGTCGATCTCGCCGGGCTCGACGATTTCCTCCACCTCCATCACGCAGACCTTGCCGCAGGTCGCCGCGGGCACGTTGAAGTTGCGCGCGGTCTTGCGGAAGATGGCGTTGCCGGTGGTGTCGGCCTTCCAGGCCTTGACGATGGCAAGATCGGCGACGATGGCGCGCTCGAGGATGTAGGTGCGCCCGTCGAACTCCTTGTGCTCCTTGCCCTCGGCAATCACCGTGCCGACGCCCGTGGGCGTGTAGAAGGCGGGAATGCCCGCCCCGCCCGCGCGCATGCGCTCGGCAAGCGTGCCCTGAGGGTTGAATTCCAGTTCCAGCTCGCCGGCGAGGTACTGGCGCATGAATTCGGCATTCTCGCCCACATAGGACGAGATCATCTTCTTGATCTGCCGCGTCTGCAGGAGAAGCCCGAGGCCGAAATCGTCAACGCCGGCGTTGTTGGACGCGACGGTGAGATTCTTCACCCCCGAATCGCGGATCGCGGCGATCAGGTTCTCGGGAATGCCGCACAGGCCGAAGCCTCCGGCGGCGATGAACATGCCGTCAAAGAGCAGCCCCTCGAGGGCCGCGGCGGCGGATGGGTAGACCTTCTGCATGAAGGGGATCCTCCTTGTTCCTCGCCCGTTACATGCGACGAGGGGAAGGGGCCTGTCAATTCGCCGCACCGCGGCAGGGGCCGGAGGAAGGGGCGGCGGCTCAGGCCTTCTTGCCGGCGCGTGCGGGGCGTTTCTTTCCCTTCGTCGCCTTCTCGGCGATGAGCTCCACGGCCATTTCCATGGTCACGGCCTCGGGCTCCACCCCCTTGGGCAGGGTGGCGTTGACCTTCTCCCATTTCACATACGGCCCGTAGCGGCCGCTCATCACGTTCACCGCGCCGCCCTTCTCGGGATGCTCGCCGAGCTCCTTGATGGGCTTTGCCGCCGCCCCGCGCCCGCCACGCGCGGCCTTCTGGGCGAGAAGCTCCACCGCCCGGTTCATGCCGATCTCGAACACCTCGTCGACATCCGCCAGACTGGCATAGGTGCGCCCGTGCCGCACGTAAGGGCCATAGCGGCCGATGCCGGCCTCGACCGGCTCTCCATCTTCGGGATGGGGGCCGATGACGCGCGGCAGGCTGAGGAGCTTCAGCGCCTTTTCCAGCGTCATGTCGGCCGGATCCCAGCCCTTGGGCAGCGAGGCGCGCGGCGGCTTGGGGTTCTCCTCCGTCGCCTCGCCGCGTTGCACGTAAGGCCCGAAGCGCCCCGTCTTCAGCCAGATCGCATCCTCCCCGTCATAGCCGAGAAGCCTGCCCTCCGGCCCAAGGTCGTTCTCCTCCTCCAGCCCCGGCGGACCGAAGGGGCGCGTGTAGCGGCATTCGGGATAGCGCGAGCAGCCGATGAAGGCGCCGCCCGAGCGGGCGGTCTTCAGCGACAGCCGCCCCTCGCCGCAGGCCGGGCACAGGCGCGGATCCTTGCCGTCGGGCCGCGGGGGGTAGAGATGTGGCGCGAGCACCTCGTCGATCTTCTCGAGCACCTCGGAGATGCGCAGATCGGCGGTCTCGTCGAGATGGGCCTTGAACTCGCGCCAGAAGGCGCGCAGCACCTCGTGCCAGTCCCGCAGCCCGGCCGAGATCTCGTCAAGCTCCTCCTCCATCTCGGCGGTGAAGTCGTAGCTGACGAACTTGGCGAAATAGGTGACGAGAAAGGCCGTCACCAGCCGGCCCTTGTCCTCGGGGATCAGCCGGCCCTTCTCCTTGCGCACATACTCGCGCTCCTGAATCGTGGAGACGATCGAGGCGTATGTGGAGGGCCGGCCGATGCCGAGCTCCTCCATGCGCTTGACGAGCGTGGCCTCGGTGTAGCGCGGCGGCGGCTGGGTGAAGTGCTGCTCGGGGGTCACCGTGCGCTTCTCCACGGGCTCGCCGGTGTTGAGCTGGGGCAGGCTGCGGTCGGCTTCCTCCACCGCGTCGTCGTCGCGGCCTTCCTCATAGACCTTCAGAAAGCCGTCAAAGAGCATCACCTGGCCCGTGGCGCGCAGAACGACCTGCCCGTCGGGGCTGGCAATGTCGGCGGTGGTGCGCTCGAGCCGGGCCGAGGCCATCTGGCTTGCCAGCGTGCGCTTCCAGATCAGGTCGTAGAGCTTGCGCTGGTCGGGGTCGGCGATGCGCAGCTTCGAGACATCGCGGCTCATGTCGGTGGGCCGGATGCACTCATGCGCCTCCTGCGCGTTCTTGGCCTTGTTGTGGTAAATGCGGGGCTTTGCCGGCAGATAGTCCTTGCCGTAACGCGCGCCGATCTCCTCGCGCGCCGCGGCGACGGCCTCGGGTGCCATGTCGATGCCGTCGGTGCGCATGTAGGTGATGAGGCCGGCCTCATAGAGCCTTTGCGCGGCATTCATCGTCTGCCGCGCGCCCATGCCGAACTTGCGGCTCGCTTCCTGCTGGAGCGTCGACGTCATGAAGGGGGGCGCGGGGTTGCGGGTGACGGGCTTCGCCTCGACCTCGGACACGGCGAGCGGCCGGCTTTCGACGGCCTTCACGGCAAGCTCGGCGGCGGTGGCATCGGCGATGTCGAAGCGGTCGAGCTTGCGGCCGGCGAGCTGCGTCAGCCGCGCCTCGAATTCCTGGCCGCGCGGAGTGACGAGAACCGCCTTCACCGTCCAGTATTCGCGCGGGACGAAGGCCTCGATCTCCATCTCCCGCTCGACGATGAGCCTGAGCGCCACCGACTGCACCCGCCCCGCCGAACGCGCGCCGGGCAGCTTGCGCCAGAGCACCGGCGAGAGCTTGAAGCCCACGAGATAGTCGAGCGCGCGGCGGGCGAGATAGGCCTCGACAAGAGGCATGTCGATGTCGCGCGGCGCCTTCATCGCCTCGGTGACCGCGCGCTCGGTGATGGCGTTGAACACCACACGCGAGACGGCGGTGTCCTTCTTCAGCGCCCGGCGGGCGCGCAGAACCTCCGTGAGATGCCAGCTGATCGCCTCGCCCTCGCGGTCGGGGTCGGTGGCGAGAATGAGCGCGTTGTCCTCCTTCAGCGCGTCGGCAATCGCCTTCACGTGCTTGCGGCTCTCAGGGTTGATCTCCCACTTCATGGCGAAGTCGTGGTCGGGGTCGACCGAGCCGTCCTTCGCCGGCAGATCGCGCACATGGCCGTAGGAAGCGAGCACCTGATAGCCGCTGCCAAGATACTTGTTGATGGTCTTAGCCTTGGCGGGCGATTCGACGACGACGATGGGCATGGGGCTCCTTGCCTCGGGGCTGGATGCGATTGGGCGCGCACCATGTGGGCGGCAGCCCGGCAATGTCAATGAGCAGTGCTCAGAGGCAGGGCGCCGAAGAGCCACCGAAACGGTTGGCGGCGGGCTCCGCGGCGGCGGGCGCCATGCGGGTCGGGGTCTGTCCGGCGGCACGCTCTTTCCCCCGCTGCCACGGGCGGTCCCGGGCGACCCGCCCGCGCTATTGTGCCGCCGCACAGGCAGCCGCGCCTTCGGTATCGCCGCGCGCTCGCTCCGCCGGATGCCGGCGCAAGGCCCCGGCCGCGTTCAGTCCACCCGGCTCAAAAGGCCGCCCGGCTGGCGTTGGATGCGCCCCTCGAGTTCGAGCGCGACGAGCTCCGGCGTGACGCGCGCGGCGGGGAGGGCGAGGTCGCGTATGAGCTGATCCTCGGCAAGGGGGCTCGGGCCGAGCCGGTCGAGGATGGCGCGGTGGAGCGCGGCGGTTTCGGCGAGGTTGGCCGCCGCGCCGCGCCCCGCTTTCGGGTCATCCGTCCCGGCATCCCCGCCGGCGCCGGCGGAGCGAGGCGCCATCTGCGGCGCGGTGCCGCTCAGTGACGCCTTTGAGCGAGCCGTCGGTTCGGGGCCTGTCGGCATGGCCAGCGTCCGCGCCACGCGCCGCGCGCGCGACCGTGCAAGTGCCGCGCTCTCCTGCTCCCCGACCTGCGCCTGCCTTCCGGGCGTTGCGGAGGCCGGCAAGGGGAGAGCCTGCAGGCCGAGCGCCTCGAGAACGTCGTCGATGCCGCGTACCAGCGTGGCGCCGTCGCGGATCAGCATGTTGCATCCGGCCGCGCGCGCATCAAAGGGATGGCCCGGCACGGCCAGCACCTCGCGCCCCTGATCGAGCGCCCCGCGCGCCGTGATCAGGCTGCCCGATCGCGCTGCCGCCTCGACCACGAGCACCGCCTGCGCGAGGCCCGATATGATGCGGTTGCGCGCCGGAAAGTGCCGGGCGAATGGCTGGTCACCGGGCGGTCGCTCGGAAATGCGCAGCCCGCGCTCGGCAATCTCCTGCGCCAGCGTGGCGTTTTCCGTCGGGTAGATCACATCGACACCGCCGGGCATCACCGCCACGGTTCCGGCTTCGAGCGCCGCCAGATGGGCCGCGGCGTCTATGCCGCGGGCAAGCCCCGAGACAACAACGATGCCCACCTCGCCAAGCCCGGTGGCAAGGCGTCGGGCCATGCGCGCGCCAAGACTCGAGGCGTTGCGCGCGCCCACGAGAGCAACCATCGGGCGACGCAGAAGCTCCTCGCGCCCCATGACCCAGAGAATCGGTGGGGCATCGGGAATGAGCGCGAGAAGGGGGGGGTAGTCGGCAGCGCCGAAGGCAATCGGGCGGGCGCCGGCGCGGCGCCCCCCCTCAAGCTCGGCTTCAGCCTGTTCGCGGCTGCAAGGGGAATAGTCTTTGACCCCGGCGGCGCGCGCCACCTCCGGCAATGCGGCCAGCGCTGCATCCGCCGAGCCATGCTCGGCCATGAGCCGGTGAAAGGTGGTGGCGCCGACGCGCCGCGAGCGCAAGAGACGGAGCCACCACAGCCAATCCTCGTCGCTTCGGGGTGGGGTGAGGGGGTGGGGGGAAGGGACAAAGTCCTCGGCCATGATGATTCCGTCTCTTGCGGGGCCGACATTGCACCGCAGACGGTTAACGGGCCGTGAACGCCCAACCGGAAATTTCCCGGCGGCCCGGCGAGGGCTCAGGTGGCGCTGCCGCCCACCGTGAGCCCGCCGATCAGGATGGTCGGCTGGCCGACGCCCACCGGCACCCACTGCCCGGCCTTGCCGCAATTGCCCATGCCCGGATCGAGCGCCATGTCGTTGCCGATCGCGCGCACGTGGCGCAGCGCGGTGGGGCCGTCGCCGATCAGCGTCGCGCCCTTCACCGGCGCGCCGATCTTGCCGTTCTGCACCCGGTAGGCCTCGGTGCAGGAGAAGACGAACTTGCCGTTGGTGATGTCCACCTGCCCGCCGCCGAAGCCCACGGCGTAGATGCCATCCTTCAGCTCGGCGATGATGTCGGCCGGATCGGCCTCGCCGCCCAGCATGTAGGTGTTGGTCATGCGCGGCATCGGCGGATGCGCAAAGCTCTGGCGCCGGCCGTTGCCGGTGGGCGCGACTCCCATCAGCCGGGCGTTCTGCCGGTCCTGCATGTAGCCCACTAGGATGCCGTCCTCGATGAGCACATTGCGCCCCGAGGGCGTGCCCTCGTCATCGACGGTGAGCGAGCCGCGGCGCTCGGGGATGGTGCCGTCATCAAGCACCGTCACGCCCCTCGCGGCCACCTGCTGACCCATCAACCCGGCGAAGGCCGAGGAGCCCTTGCGGTTGAAATCGCCCTCGAGCCCGTGGCCGATTGCCTCGTGCAGCAGGATGCCGGGCCAGCCAGGGCCGAGCACCACGTCCATCACGCCGGCGGGCGCGGGCACCGATTCGAGGTTGACGAGCGCGATCCTGAGCGCCTCGCGCACCTTGCCCTGCCAGTGCTCGGGCGCCATCAGCCGCGCCAGCCCGAAGCGGCCGCCGCCGCCGGCCGAGCCGGTCTCGCGCCGGCCGTTCTGCTCGACGATCACCGAGACGTTGAGACGCGCCATCGGGCGCACGTCACGCACGGAGATGCCCTCGGGGCGGAGAATCTCCACCTCCTGAAGCGAGGCGGCGATGGTGGCTGACACCTGCACCACCCGCGGGTCGAGGCCGCGGGCGAAGGCATCGATCTCGCGCAGAAGCTCGATCTTGGCGGGAAATGCGGCCTCAGCCATCGGGTCGATCTCGGCATAGAGGCGGCGATTTGTGGCGCGTGGCGGCTCGGCCAGGGTTCCGCCGCCGACGCCCACGGCGAGGCGTGCCGTGGCCACGGCGCGGGAGATGGCCGGCTCGGAGATCTCGGTGGAGTGCGCGTATCCCGCCGTCTCGCCGGCGACGGCCCGCAGGCCGAAGCCCTCCGAGGCGTCGAAACTTGCCGTTTTTACCCGCCCATCGTCGAGGTGGATCATCTCCGAATGGCGCCGCTCGAAAAAGAGCTCGCCGTCGTCGGCACCCGCGACGGCCTCGCGCAAGAGCGCGAGCGCACGTTCGCGATCGACCCGCGACTCGAGCGGGCGGAAGGGGTTGGCGATGCCGGCTTCGGCCGCCGCCTTGCCGGCGACTTCTCGGCTTTGCGTCGTGTCTGGCATTTGTCCTCCGGGAGTTGCGGCCCGCTCGGCTGCGAGCGTCCGAATGCCGCAATCGAAAAGCTTGTTCCTCGCCTCATAATATGGTCTCAAGCGGCCAACCTGCAACGCGGCGTCGGCCGTGCGCGCAACCCGTGCATCGGCCCGGCCGCGGAAAGCTGAATTCGGGAACGGCGGCAGCGGCCGCGCGAATGAACAGGAAGTGGACATGCGAATGACAACCGCTCTGAGGGCTTTCTCCGGCCTCGCGGCCATGGGCAGCACGTTTCTCGCCGCGGGTATTGCGGCGGCGCAGGACCAGTTCGAGGGGCTCGCCTCCATCGGCAAGCCTCAAGACGCGGGAACCGGCTTCCAGCCCGCGGCCACGAAACTCGCGCGCGACCTGCAGTGGCTCGACGGGATGATTCTCGTCATCATCACCGCGATCGTGATCCTGGTGCTGACGCTGCTTGCGTTGGTGATCCTTCGCTACAACAAGCGGATGAACCCCAATCCCGCTCGCTTCACCCACAACACCCCGCTCGAGGTGACCTGGACTGTGGTGCCGATCGGCATCCTCGTCTTCATCGGCGCATTCTCGCTGCCGGTTCTGTTTGAGCAGCAGGAGATCCCCGAGGGCGACATTGTCATCAAGGTCACCGGCTACCAGTGGTACTGGGGCTATGAATATCCCGAGGAGGGGATCGCCTTCGATGCCTTCATGCTCCAGAAGGACGAGCTTGCCGATTACGGCTATTCGGAAGACGAATACCTCCTGGCTGCATCCAATGCGGTCGTGGTGCCGACCGGCAAGAAGATCGTGATGCAGGTCACCGGCGCGGACGTGATTCACAGCTGGACGATTCCGGCCTTCGGCGTGAAGCAGGACGCGGTGCCCGGGCGCCTCGCCGAGCTGTGGTTCGAGGTCGATCCCGGCAATGAGGGTGTCTATTTCGGCCAGTGCTCCGAGCTTTGCGGCAAGGACCACGCCTACATGCCGATCGTGGTGAAGGCGGTGACCGAGGCCGAGTACGAGGCCTGGCTTGCAAAGGCGAAGGAGGAGTTCGCGGCCCTGCCGCCGGCCTACAAGGTGGCGTCGAACTGAAATTGGCCGGGGTCCGGGGGCGTTGCCTCCGGCCGCGGCCGGGAGGATGGCTGACCTCATGACCGATACCAGCGCACGGCAATTCGAGGGCGAGGCCCGCTTCGGCGACTACGTGGCGCTTCTGAAGCCGCGGGTGATGTCGCTTGTGGTCTTCACCGCGCTGGTGGGTCTTCTGGTGGCGCCCGTGCGGCTTCACCCAGTCGAGGCCTTTGCCGCCATCCTCTTCATCGCCATCGGCGCCGGTGCTTCGGGTGCGCTCAACATGTGGTGGGACGCCGATATCGACGCGCGTATGCGCCGCACCGCCAAGCGCCCGATCCCGGCCGGCGTGGTGGAACCGGGCGAGGCGCTGGCCATTGGCGTGGCGCTGTCCGGCCTGGCGGTGGTGATGCTGGGGCTCGCGACAAACCTTCTTGCCGCCGCCCTTCTCGCATTCACCATCTTCTTCTATGCCGTCATCTACACCATGTGGCTGAAGCGCTGGACGCCTCAGAACATCGTCATCGGGGGGGCTGCGGGGGCCTTTCCGCCGATGATCGGCTGGGCTGCGGCGACAGGGAGCATCTCGCTCGAAGCGGTTCTGATGTTCGCGCTCATCTTCATGTGGACGCCGCCGCATTTCTGGGCGCTCGCGCTGTTCACCCGCTCGGACTATGCCGAGGCGGGCGTGCCGATGCTCACCGTCACGCACGGGCGGAGCGTGACGCGGGCCCACATCCTTGCCTACACGCTCGCGCTGGTGCCGGTGGCCCTCGGCCTGGGGCTGACCTCGATCGGCGGGCCGATCTACCTGGCGGTGTCGCTGGCGCTGAATGCGCGATTCGTGCTCGGCGCCTGGCGCATCTGGCGGCGCGAGGAAACGGAGGCCGAGGCCGACGGCTACCGTGCCGAGAAGCTGTTCTTCCGCGACTCTCTTGCCTACCTCTTTCTGCACTTCGGTGCGCTTCTTGCCGAAGCCGGTCTGAGGATGCTCGGCCTAGGGGGGGCGACATGGCTCTGAAGGTCGAACATGAGCTGCACCGACGCCGGCGCGGCCGCAATGTGGGGCTGGCGCTGTTGCTTGCCGGTTTCGTCGTGCTGGTGCTGGCGCTGACGGTGGTCAAGGTGCAGCGCGTGGGCTTCGCCCCGCTGCAGGGATATGACCATGTGGTTCAGCCCACGCTCGTGCCCGCCGCCGAGGGTGGCAGGTCGCTCGATCCCGTCACGCAGGGGAGGGGCAATTGACAAGGTTCTGGCAGCGTCTGGACGGAACGCGCCGCACGCTCGTCGCCACCCTTGCCGTCGTGGTCTTCATGGGCGCGATGGCGTGGGCCGCAGTGCCTTTCTACAACTGGTTCTGTCGGGTCACCGGCTTTGGTGGCACCGTGCTTGTGTCCGAGACCGGGTCGGAGCAGGTGCTTGACCGGACGATGTTGATCCGCTTCGACGCCTCGAAGGAACGTGGCATGCCGTGGGAGTTCCGCCCGTTGCAGACGAGCATGGAGGTGCGCATCGGCGAAACCGGGCTTGCCTTCTACGAGGCCTACAATCCGACGGACCGGCCGGTTGCCGGTAGCGCCAGCTACAATGTCGCGCCCTACGAGGCGGGTGGCTACTTCATCAAGATCGACTGTTTCTGCTTCACCGAGCAGGTGCTGGCGCCGGGCGAGCGCGTGCAGATGCCGGTGACGTTCTATGTCGATCCGGAGATCGTGAATGACCCGGACGCCCGCAGGCTGCGGCACATCACCCTGTCCTACACCTTTCATGAAATCGATCTGCCGGAGGAATATACCCTGCCCGGCAGTGCCGAACAGGCTGCGCTCAGCCCCGAGGACGGGGGCGGAACGGAGCTGAACTAGGAACAACGACAATCGACCCAGCGAGGGATCCGAGACCATGGCGCATGCGAAGAACCACCCCTATCACATCCTGAACCCGTCGATCTGGCCGTTTCTCGGCGCGGTATCGGCCTTCATCATGCTTTTCGGCGCGGTGCGCTGGATGCACGGCATGGGCCCGTGGGTCTTTGCCGTCGGCGCGCTTGGCGTTCTCTACGTCATGTACGGCTGGTGGTCCGACGTCATCCGCGAGGCGCGCGAAGGCGATCACACCCCGGTGGTGCGCCTCGGGCTCCGGATGGGCTTCCTTCTTTTCATCGTCTCCGAGGTGATGTTCTTCGCCGCCTGGTTCTGGACCTTCTTCAAGCACGCCCTCTACCCGATGCATCCCGAGGGGCTGTCGCCGAAGGTCGATGGCGTGTGGCCGCCCGAGGGCATCCAGACTTTTGATCCCTGGCACCTGCCGCTCATCAATACGCTGATCCTGCTGTGCTCGGGCGCGGCCGTCACCTGGGCGCACCACGCGCTGGTGCACGGGAATGACCGCAAGGGGCTGATCAACGGTCTGGCGCTCGGCATCTTCCTTGGCGCCATGTTCACCGTGCTCCAGGCCTATGAATATGCGCACGCCGGCTTCGGCTTTGCCGGCAACATCTATGGCGCCACCTTCTTCATGGCCACCGGCTTTCACGGCGCGCACGTGATCATCGGCACCATCTTCCTGACCGTCTGCCTGATCCGGGCGCTCAAGGGCGACTTCACGCCCGAACAGCATGTCGGTTTCGAGGCCGCGGCCTGGTACTGGCACTTCGTCGATGTGGTGTGGCTGTTCCTCTTCGGGGCCATCTACATCTGGGGCAGCTGAGCCACCGCCGGGGTCAGAGGCTTGATGCCTCCGGCGGGGGTATTTCAGCCAGGATGATGAAAAGGGGGGCGCGGAGCGGTCCGCGCCCCATTGCGTGGGGGCTCATGCATCATGCGGCGCGTGTTTCTGCCGGCGATCTTCGGGCTTGCGGGGGCGGCGGTGCTGCTCTCGCTCGGTTTCTGGCAGTTGCAGCGCCTTGAGTGGAAGCAGGCGCTCCTCGCGGAGATGACCGCCCGCGCCGCTGCCGCCCCGACGGCCGTGCCCGAGGCTCCGGATCCCGAGCGTGACCGGTTTCGTCCGGTACGCGTGCGCGGGCGTTTCACCGGCGCGGAGCTGCATGTGCTGACCTCCATGCGCGGGGCAGGGCCGGGATTTCGGCATGTGGCCGCTTTCGTGACCTCGGACGGGCGGCGGATCATGATCGACCGCGGCTTTGCGCCCGCTTCGGCTGATGTTGCGCCTGCGCAGGGCGAGGCCGAGGTGATCGGCAATCTCGACTGGCCGCGCGAGAGCGACTTCTTCACGCCCGAGCCCGATATCGAGCAGGGGCTGTTCTTTGCCCGCGACGTGACCGCGATGGCCGAGTTTCTTGGCACCGAGCCGCTGCTCGTGGTGGCGCGGCGGGCGGAGCCTGCCGACCCGCGCCTCACGCCGATGCCGGTCGATCCCTCGGCCATCCCGAATGACCATCTGGGCTATGCGATCACCTGGTTCCTGCTCGCGGCTGTCTGGCTGGGGATGACAGGGCTTTGGCTGTGGCGTATCAGGCGGCGCGAAGGCTGAAAAGGGCAGGGCGACATGCGATATATCTCCACCCGCGGCGCGGCACCGGAGCTTGGCTTCGAGGAGGCGATGCTGACCGCGCTTGCGCGCGACGGCGGGCTCTATGTACCGGCCGAGGTGCCGCAACTGTCGGCGGAGGAGATCGCCGCGCTGGCCGGGCGCGCCTATGAGGAAATCGCCTTTCGCGTGATGCGCCCCTTCATTGGCGAGGCGTTTTCCGATGCCGAGCTCGAGGGCGCCATTGCGCGGGCCTATGCAGGCTTCGGCCATGCCGCGCGCGCACCCGTCAAGCAGATCGGGGCGAACCACTTCCTGCTTGAGCTCTTCCACGGGCCGACGCTGGCGTTCAAGGATTTCGCCATGCAGCTCATCGGCCAGCTCTTCCAGCTGGCGCTGAGCCGGCGGGGCGAGCGCGTGACCATCGTCGGCGCCACCTCCGGCGACACCGGCTCGGCCGCCATCGAGGCCTTCCGCGGGCTCGATGCCGTGGATGTGTTCATCCTCTTCCCCGAAGGCCGGGTGAGCGAGGTGCAGCGCCGGCAGATGACCACGCCCGATGATGGCAATGTGCATGCCATCGCCGTGAAGGGCGATTTCGACGACTGCCAGGCGCTGGTGAAGGCGATGTTCAATGACCACGCCTTTCGCGACCGGGTGCATCTTGCCGGGGTCAATTCGATCAACTGGGCGCGGGTGCTGGCGCAGGTGGTCTATTACTTCGCCTCGGCCACCGCGCTGGGCGCCCCGCACCGGCCGGTCAGCTTCACCGTACCCACGGGCAATTTCGGCGACATCTACGCCGGGCACATCGCCCGCCGCATGGGGCTTGAGGTGGAACGGCTCGTGATCGCCACCAACCAGAACGACATTCTCCACCGCACGCTGGCGACGGGTGCGCATGTGAAGGAGGGCGTGCGCCCCTCGATCAGCCCGTCCATGGACATTCAGGTGTCGTCCAACTTCGAGCGCGCGCTGTTCGAGGCGTTGGGGGGCGAGGGGCGCGCGGTGGCCCAGCTGATGGCCGAGCTTGCCGAGCAGGGCGGCTTCACCCTGCCGCAGGGAGCGCTTGAGTGGCTACGGGCGCATTTCGCCTCCGGCCGCGCCTCGGAGGAGGAGACGCTCGACACCATCGCGCGCGTCTTCCGCACGACCGGCGAGGTCATTTGCCCCCACACCGCCGTGGGCGTGAAGGTGGCCGAG
Organism: Meinhardsimonia xiamenensis; assembly: GCF_900102905.1. GTDB lineage: Bacteria > Pseudomonadota > Alphaproteobacteria > Rhodobacterales > Rhodobacteraceae > Meinhardsimonia > Meinhardsimonia xiamenensis. The sequence continues at coordinate 178,439 of NZ_FNFV01000003.1, forward strand.
GAGCATTTGGGCCGCGCGCCCATGGTGACGCTCGCGACCGCGCACCCGGCGAAGTTTCCCGATGCGGTCGAACGCGCCACCGGCCTGCGCCCCCCTCTTCCCAAGCGCATGGCCGATCTTTATGACCGGCCGGAGCGGGTCACGGTCATTGCCAACGATCTTGCCGCCATTGAGAAGCTGATCGAGGAGCGTCGCGCGCGGTGACGGTGGAACTCACCACGCTTGCCAACGGCTTCCGCATCGTCAGCGAGGCGATGCCGGGGCTGCATTCGACGGCGCTTGGCGTCTGGGTGACGGCCGGCGGGCGCCATGAGGCGCCCGAGGAAAACGGCATTGCCCATTTCCTCGAACACATGGCCTTCAAGGGCACCACGACCCGAAGCGCGCTCGAGATCGCCGAAGCCATCGAGGATGTCGGCGGCTATCTCAACGCCTACACCTCCCGCGAGGTGACGGCCTATTACGCGCGGGTGCTCGAGGGCGATGTCGCGCTGGCGCTCGACGTGATCGCCGACATCCTGCTCAACCCCGTGTTCGATCCGGCCGAGATCGAGGTGGAGCGGGGGGTGATCCTGCAGGAAATCGGGCAGGTCAGCGACACGCCCGACGACCTGGTCTTCGACAAGTTGCAGGAGGTGGCCTATCCGGGGCAGGCGCTGGGAAGGCCGATCCTCGGCACGGCCGAACGGGTGCGCGCCTTCTCGCGCGATGATCTGATGTCGTTCATTGCGCGCCACTATGCGCCTGAGCGCATGATCCTCGCCGCCGCCGGCGCCGTGGATCACGCCGCGCTGGCAAGACAGGCCGAGGCCTCTTTCGGCGCGCTCACCCGCCATGGCCGCGAAGCAGTGGCGCCGGCGCGCTTTGCATGTGGCGAGTGGCGCGAAATCAAGCGGCTTGAGCAGGTGCACCTGGCGCTTGCCTTCGAGGGGCCGGGCTATCGGGCCGATGACTTCTACGCGGCGCAGGTCTATTCCACTGCCATGGGCGGCGGCATGTCATCGCGGCTGTTTCAGGAGGCGCGGGAGAAGCGGGGGCTGTGCTATTCGATCTTCGCCCAGACCGGCGCCTATGCCGATACGGGAATGACGACGATCTACGCCGGCACCAGCGCGAGCGACATCGCCGAGCTCATGGCGCTCACTGCCGACGAGCTGCGCCGCGCGGCCGATGGCATTTCCGAGGCCGAGGTGGCGCGGGCGCGCGCGCAGCTCAAGGCGGGGCTCCTGATGGGGCTCGAAAGCCCTTCGGCGCGGGCCGAGCGGGCAGCACGGATGCTGGCGATTTGGGGCCGGGTGCCGCCGATTTCCGAGACCATCGAGCGAATAGATGCCGTCGATGTGGCCGCCGTGCGCGCCTTCGCGGCAAGGACGGCCGAGGCGTCGGCGGCGATGGCCGTCATCGGCCCGGCCGACGCGGCGCCGCCCCTCGAAGCGCTGCGCGAAAGGCTCGCCGCCTGATGTTCGCTCGCCGCCGGCGCGTCAGGATCGAAACCGAGCGGATGTTCCTGCGTCCGCCCCAGCATGGCGATTATCGCGCCTGGGTGGCGCTCCGGCAGGCGTCGGCGGCGTTTCTCACCCCCTGGGAGCCGAGCTGGGCACCCGACCATCTCTCGCGCCGTGCCTTCACCAACCGCGTCTACTGGGCGAGCCGGTCGATCGCCGCCGAAACGGCACTGCCGCTGTTCCTGTTCCGCCGGGAGGACGAGGTGCTGCTCGGCGCCATCACGCTCGACAACATCCGTCGCGGGCCGGCCCAGGCGGGAACACTCGGCTACTGGATCGGCGCGCCGCACGCGCGGCAGGGCTACATGCGCGAGGCGATCGAGGCGGTGGTGCATCACGCCTTCACCACGCTCGATCTCAGCCGCATCGAGGCTGCCTGCCTCCCCGAGAATGCCGCCTCGCGCGGGGTGCTCGAGAAATGCGGCTTCAAATACGAGGGCGTGGCGCAGAGCTACCTGCAGATCAACGGCCGGTGGCGAAATCACGTGCTCTATGCCAATCTGAGACCCGACCGGCGCGGTCGCACGGAGATCGGCGCAGGCTGAGCGGCGCGCGCCGGTGCCAGCAAGGGAGGCACCCATGAGGCGCGTCACGCTTTCCCTGAGCGTTGTTCTGAGCCTTCTGTGGCACGGCGCGGCTCCGGCCCAGACGCGCAAGCCCAGTCACTGCATCGCCCTTGCCGAGGCCGCGCCGGGCATAGAATACGTTCACCTCGCCGGCTGGCACGCGCCCGTGCCGCAGGACAGCGTGCGCATCCGGTACATTGCCCATGCGATGTTTCTCATCTCCACCGCCGGCGGGCGTCACATGGTCACGGACTACACCGGCTTCATCGGCAATACGGCGCTGATCCCCGACGTCGTGACGATGAACCACGCCCATGACAGCCACTGGACGCCCTATCCCGACCCCGCCATTCCCCATGTGCTCGAGGGCTGGCAGCGTCAGCACCATCTCGATCTCGGCGAGGTGCTGGTGCGCAACGTCACCACCGACATCCGCTCCCCATTCGGCGATGGAGTGGAGCGCGACGGCAATTCGATCTTCATCTTCGAGGTTGCCGGTCTCTGCATCGGCCATCTGGGCCATCTGCACCATGAGCCGACACCCGCGCAGTACGCCGCCATCGGAAGGCTTGACGTGGTGATGGCCGCCGTCGACGGCGGTCTCACCGTAGATCTGCCGACCATGATCCGCATCCTCAAGCGGCTCAGGAGCTCGATCGTCATCCCGATGCACTGGTTCAGCGAGGCGACCCTCAACGCCTTCCTCGCCGGGATGGCCGACGGGTTCGAGATCGTTCGGCCCGGCCGCTCCGCGCTCGAGGTGTCGCTGCGCGAGCTGCCCGCAAGACCTGTCGTTTTCGTGCTGGAACCGGCATATCTGCGGGACGACTCGTAGAGCGTTCACCAGACCCCGAGGCCGACATGACCCTCAATCCCTGCGATGCCGGATTCGTCGCCCGGCTTTCCGCCGCCCTGCCCGAGGGGCGCATCCGCCCGCCCGAGCCGCGCTATCTCGAGGAGCCGCGCGGCCAGTGGCAGGGTCGCGCCGGCGCCGTCGCCACCCCGGCAAGCGTCGAGGAGGTGGCCACCATCATCCGTCTGGCGGGGCAGGCGCGCGTGCCCGTGGTGCCCTTTGGCGGCGGGACCGGACTTGTGGGCGGGCAGGTGATGGCCGACGGGCCGCTGCCGCTTGTGCTGAGCCTCGAGCGCATGGCGGCGGTGCGCGCGGTGTATCCTTCCGAGAATGTGCTGGTCGCCGAAGCGGGCACGGTGCTTGCCCGCGTGCAGGAGGCAGCGGAGGAGGCGGGGCGGCTCTTTCCGCTTTCGCTGGCCTCGGAAGGCACGGCGCAGATCGGCGGGCTTCTCTCAACCAATGCCGGCGGGGTCAACGTGCTGCGCTATGGAAATGCCCGTGAGCTCTGCCTGGGGCTCGAGGCCGTGCTGCCCGACGGCTCCATCTGGCACGGGCTCAAGCGGCTCAGAAAGGACAACACCGGCTACGACCTGCGCGATCTCCTGATCGGGGCGGAGGGCACGCTTGGCGTCATCACCGCCGCGAGCCTGCGGCTCTTTCCCCGCCCGGCCGCGGTCGGCACCGCGCTTCTTGTCGTCGATGGCCCCGCCGCGGCACTCGCGCTTCTCGCGCTTGCACAGGAGTGTGCAGGCCCCGCGCTGACAGCCTTCGAGCTCATCTCGGGTCAGGGGCTGCGCTTCGAGATCGAAACCGGCTTCGACTTGCGCCAGCCCTTCGATCCGGTGCCCGACTGGCTTGCGCTGATCGATCTGGGCTGCATGCGCGAACAGGATCCCCAGGAGCTGCTCGAGACGATCTTCACCGAAGGCCACGCCGCGGGCCTTGTCAGCGACGGGGTGATCGCGGCCTCTGAAGGACAGCGAGCGGCTCTCTGGGCGCTGCGCGAGAACATCCCGCTGGCCAATCGCCGCGTGGGCGCCATCGCCTCGCATGACATCTCGCTGCCGCTCTCGGCCATCCCTGCGTTCATCGAGGATGCCGGCCGGCGGCTCGCCCGCCTGGGCGCGTGGCGCATCAACGCCTTTGGCCACATGGGCGACGGCAACCTGCACTACAACGTCTTTCCTCCGGCGGGCCGCAGCCGCGCCGAATTCGCCGATCGCAAGGCAGAGGTGACGCGCACGGTGCACGACCTCGTGGTCGAGATGGAGGGCTCGATCAGCGCCGAGCACGGTATAGGCCGGCTGAAGCGCGACGACCTTGTCCGCTATGGCGACCCCGCGCGCCTCAAGGCCATGCGCGCGATCAAGTCCGCGCTCGACCCTGCCGGCATCATGAACCCCGGCGCCGTGATCGTGCCCGGCTGAGGCGCTCAGCGCTGCTCCCGGGCCGCCGTGATCTGTTGCTGGCGCAGCAGCCGGCGCTTGTAGGCGAAGACCTCTTCGCGCGGCACCCATTCGTATTCGGGGTCTTCCCGCGTCTTGCCCCACCAGAGAATGCCGCCAAGCCGCCATGGGTCGAGGACGATGCCATCGAACATGTCTGCCCCGCGCGCGCTGACGATCACCGTCGAGTGTTCGATTCGGAAGGGCTTGTCGTGGTTGGCGATGGCCCGGTGCAGCGTGAAGCTCTGGAAACCCTCCTGCCGCAGCCGCGCCTCCATGTCATCGGCCCAGTCCTTGCAGAGCCCCCGCGGCTTGATCCCCATGTTCACCTTCATGTTGTGAATGAGCGGCGGGTCCTCGATCTCGTAGGCGATGGCGAGCTCGCGGGTGTGGGAATAGGCGATCTCGGCGAGCCGCTCCGCCTCGGCGGGGTCGACGGCAGGGCCGAGACCCTTGAGAGCCGCTGCAAGCGCGGCGATGTCATCGCGGCTTGCCTCGGGCGGCGGGCCAGCCGGGCGGGTCGCACAACCCCCCAAGACCAGAACGAGCAGGAGCACGGAAACGAGACGAAACCCCCTCACGATGACCATGCACTCTCCCCGCTTCTCGCGTTGCCCGGCGCCCCTCTTCGTAGAGAGAGGGCGCCGCCCTGTCGAGAGTGGCCGGTGCTCACTTCCGCGTCAGCGGGTAACGGCCAGGGGAAGATGCCCCGCCGAGGGAAGAGCGGGGCATCGAAGTGCAAGTGTCACTGGTTGGTTTCAATCAAGGCGCCCGTTTTTCGCCGGGCACGTCATCGATAGCGCGCCGAGCTTAACAATGCCTTGCTGGCGGTCGCCTCAATGACCGGAAAACGCGCAAAGGGCGTGCACGTCCATCCCCATTGCCTCAAGCCGGCGCCGGCCGCCGAGATCGGGAAGATCGACAATGAAGGCGCAGCCGACGATCTCGCCGCCGAGGCGCTCCACGAGCTTGATCCCCGCCTCCGCCGTGCCGCCCGTGGCCAGAAGGTCATCCACCAGCAACACCTTTTCGCCCGGCGCGATGGCGTCGTCATGGATCTCCATGACCGCTTCGCCGTATTCAAGCTGGTATTCCTCGCTGATCGTCGGCCCCGGCAGCTTGCCCTTCTTGCGGATCGGCACGAAACCGGTGGAAAGCTGGTGCGCGATGGCCCCGCCGATGATGAAACCGCGCGCCTCGAGCCCCACCACCTTGTCGATGCGGCTGCCCGCGTAGGGGTGCAGCATCTGGTCGACCGCCATCCGGAACCCGCGCGGATCGGCGAAAAGCGTGGTGACATCGCGAAACATGATCCCCTCATGGGGAAAGTCCACGATGGTGCGAATGTAGTCCTTCACCGTCTTGCTGCCTGCCCCCATCGTCATCCTCGTCCCTTCCCGGTCATGTCCGGCGTTTCCCTCACAGGATCCGTCCAGCCACGGCGTCGAGCTTCGCCACAAGTGCTGGATCGCGCTTGTCGGGGGCCGTCAGAACGGCGTGCTCAAGCGCCCGGTCGCAGCCGTGCGCGCAGGCTTCCCGCGCGCCGCCCAGGAGGCCCGGAAGCCGGCGCACCAGCCGTCGCGCCTTGTCGGCGTTGCCGGTGAGGGTCGCGATGATTTCGGTGATGTCCACCGTGCCGTGGTCTTCGTGCCAGCTGTCGTAGTCCGTGACCATGGCCACGGTCACGTAGCAGATCTCCGCCTCGCGGGCGAGCTTGGCCTCGGGCATGTTGGTCATCCCGATCACATCGGCCCCCCACACGTCGCGATACATCCGCGACTCGGCGATGGTGGAGAACTGCGGCCCTTCCATCGCCAGATAGGTGCCGCCATCGTGCACGCGGATCCCTTCCGCTTCGGCCGCGGCCTTCACCGCGGCGCCCAGCCGCGCGCAGGTGGGGTGCGCCACCGAGACATGGGCCACGAAGCCCTCGCCGAAAAAGCTCTTCTCGCGCGCAAAGGTGCGGTCGATGAACTGGTCGACCACCACGAAATCCCCCGGCGCCATCTCTTCCCGGAACGACCCGCAGGCCGAGACCGAGACGATGTCGGTCACGCCGAGCCGCTTCATGGCATCAATGTTGGCGCGGTAGGGCACCGAGGTCGGCGAATGCACATGCCCCCGTCCGTGCCGGGGCAGAAATGCCATCGTCACCCCCTCGAGCCGGCCAACGAGAATCTCGTCCGAGGGAGCCCCCCAGGGTGTGTCGACGCGTCGCCACTCGGCCTCCTCGAGGCCTGCGATCTCATATACTCCCGAGCCCCCGATGACCCCGATCACCGTTTCCGCCATGGCTGTCTCCCCGCTGCCCGAACGGCGCGCATCATGCCGCGCTGCGCGGCGAATGCAACGATCATCGCCGGGGAGCAAGCGTGCGGCGGGGCGAAACGGCCGGTTTCATCACCCTGGACCAAATACCCTTGCCGAAGGCACGCCGCGTCAGCGGCGTTCCGCCCCGTGCGGCTCAGCGGGCGTGGTGCCAGGGGTTCTTCGGCTCCCGCTCCTCCGACAGCGACGGGCTGCGGCGCCTGGACAGCGCCTCGATGGCATCGGCCAGATGCACTTCGCCGATATGGTCGTCGTCGGCGGCGAGCCGCAGTCGGTGAGCCTCCATCAGCACCTCGGCGTGCGTCGCGCCCGCGGGCGGCTCGAACTTGTAGCAGGCGAGCTCGATCAGCAGGCCCAGAGGATCCTTGAAGTAGATCGAGTCCATGAAGCCGCGATCCCGCGGGCCGGAATGCCCGACGCCCCGCTCCTCGAGCCGTTCGGCGACCTGATTGAAGGTGGCGCGGCTGACCGCGAAGGCGAGGTGATGAACGCAGCCGGGGTCGGTCGGCGTGCGCCTGTGCACGGGCCGGCGCTGCTCATGCGTGAACACCGTGATCAGCCGCCCGTCGCCGGGATCGAAATAGAGATGCCCCTCTTCCGGGTCGTCGAGATTGGGCTGCTCGAACACGAAGGGCATGCCGAGCACCCCTTCCCAGAAATCTATGGTGCTCTGCCGGTCGGCACCGGTGAGCGTGATGTGGTGCACGCCCTGCACCTGCAGCTTGCGCATGTCTGATCCTCCTCGCCACCGAGCCTAGCGCATCGCTTCGGCGGGGGCACCTTCATTTGCCCCGCCATTTGCTCCGTTAGCGATCACGCTGCATTGCAGAAACGGCAATCCGGCCCTGCCGAGCCGGCATTTGTCCATGGCGCGGACGAGCGCCAGATTGAAGCCGTGAGGAGCCCATGTACCAAGGAAAGGGACAAGACGATGAACGGCTTTTTCGACCAGCTCCGCGAGCGTGCCCGCAAGCGCGCCCTCTACCGCCGCACCGTGCGCGAGATCCGCTCGATGCCCGACAGCGTTGCCCGCGATCTCGGCATCTACCGCGGCGAGGCCGAGCGCATCGCGCGCGAGGCGGTTTACGGTCAATGACACCGAACCGACCGGGGCCGCAGCGGTTGCAGCGCGGCCCCCGGTCCATTCGCTTCCGCGCTATTCCGCGCGTCCGAGTTTCTCGTAGAGCGCCTTGCGCACACCGGGTGTGACGAACTTCGACACGTCACCGCCCAGCCGCGCGATCTCCTTGACCAGACGCGAGGCGATCGCCTGATGCCGGGCCTCGGCCATCAGGAAGACCGTCTCGATGGAGCTGTCGAGCGCGCGGTTCATCCCCACCATCTGATATTCGTACTCGAAGTCGGCCACGGCGCGCAGCCCGCGCACGATCACCTTCGCCCCCACGTCATGGGCGCAGTCGATCAGCAGGTTCTCGAAGGGATGGGCAATGATTTCGGCGCCCGTGGCCCGCGCGAGCGTGCCGCATTCCTCCTCGATCATCGCCACCCGCTCCTCGAGGCTGAACATCGGCCCCTTGTCGCGGTTGACGGCGACGCCGATCACCAGCCGGTCGAAAAGCCGCGCCGCGCGTTCGATGATGTCGAGATGGCCCAGCGTCACCGGATCGAAGGTGCCGGGATAGAGAGCGATGCGCATGTGCCTCCCCTGCGCCATTGGCGGTCCGCCGGCAACAGACGCCATCGCGCGCCCGGATGCAAGGCCCCGCCCGCGAACCGGGCCGGCTCAGTGGCCCATGATCATGCCGGTGAGCGCTTCCTTCTCCATCGAAAGCTCGTCGAGGCGCGCCTTGACCACATCTCCGATGGAGATCAGCCCGATCATGCGGTCTCCCTCGACAACCGGCATGTGCCGGAAGCGCCCCTCGGTCATGCGCGACAGGATCTCGTCCGCCTTCTGGTCTGCGGTGCAGGTGACAGGCTCGCGGGTCATGATTGTGTCGACGGTGGTGCGCAGGCAGGCGTCGCCCGACCTGCCCAGCTCGCGCACGATGTCGCGTTCGGAGATGATCCCCTCCGGCCGCTCGCCGTCGGAGGAGACGACCAGCGCCCCGATGCGCTTCTCGGAGAGGATCCGCGCCGCCTCCGACACCGGCGCGTCCGGCCGAATGGTGGCCACGCTCTGGTCGCCCTTGGCTTTCAGGATCTGCTTGACGAGCATGTCGTTTTCCTCCTCCGTCAGTTGCCGACAGCGTCGCGTCGGCCGCAGCGGTCTGTCAAGCCTTTGTCATGTCCTGCAGCCGCGCCACTTCGGCCGGAAGCGCCTCGAGCAATGCGGCGGCAAAACGGTTGAGCCGTTCCACGCGCCGGTCGTCGGCATGGCGGACGAGATAGAAGCTGCGGGTGAGGGCGATTTCCTCGGGCAATACCCTTACCACCCGCGGGGCGAAGGGCAGGGCGAAGTCATGCACGATGCCGAGCCCGGCCCCCTCGCGGATCGCGGCCAGCTGCACCGGCACCGAATTGGAGGCCAGATGCACCCGCTCGGCGCCGATCTCGTCAAGATAGTCAAGCTCGCGGTCGAAGATCATGTCCGGGATGTAGCCGACGATGCGGTGACCCTTCAGATCGGCCCGCGAGCGGATTGGCGGGTTGCGGCGCAGATAGGCACGGTGGGCGGCCAGATGCAGCTGATAGTCGGTGATCTTCTGCACGGTCAGCCGGCCCGACGACGGTGGGCTCACCGCAATGGCCATGTCCGCCTCGCGCTTGGAGAGGTTGAAAACGCGCGGCAGTGCCACGATCTGGATGTCGAGATCGGGGTTTTCGGCGCCGATGCGGGCGCAGATCTGCGGCAGGAGATAGTTGGCGCAGCCGTCCGGCGCGCCGATGCGCACCTGCCCGCCGAGCCGCCCGGCCTTGTCGGCAAGCTCGTCGGCGGCGCCGATCACCGCCTGTTCGGCCTCCTCGGCGCGGGCAAGCAGCCGCTGGCCGTCCACCGTCAGCGCGTAGCCCTGCGGCGACTTGACGAAAAGCGTCGTGCCCAGCGCCTCCTCCAGCCGCTGCATGCGCCGGCCGACGGTTGCCGGGTCGAGCTTCAGCACCCGCCCCGCGCCGGACAGCGACTCGTGCCTGGCAACTGCCAGAAACACCCTAAGGTCGTCCCAATGCATGGCTGACGCACCCTCATTCGTGCAAAATGCCTTTGAAAGACTGCTTCTTTTCCCCACAATCATGCAAGGGTAATCTCGGCCATGTCAGGAAACGGAGCGCCGGCGCATGATGGCGCATGATCGTGGCGCTCGAGGTCGGGAGGATTTCCCATGCAGGAACTTGGTCACTACATCAACGGCACGCGCGTGAAGGGTCAGTCGGGGCGCTTTGCCGATGTCTACAACCCCGCGACCGGGGAGGTGCAGGCGCGCGTCGCCCTCGCCAATGCCGAGGAAGTCGCCTATGCGGTGGACATCGCCCGCGATGCCCAGCCCGGCTGGGCCGAGGTCAACCCCCAGCGCCGTGCGCGGGTGATGATGGAGTTCGTCCGGCTTCTTAACCGCGACATGGACAAGCTTGCCGAGGCGCTTTCGCGCGAGCACGGCAAGACGCTGCCCGACGCCAGGGGCGACATCCAGCGCGGGCTCGAGGTGGTGGAGTTCTGCATCGGCGCGCCGCATCTTCTGAAGGGCGAGTTCACCGATGGCGCCGGCCCCGGCATCGACATGTATTCGATGCGCCAACCTCTGGGCGTGGTGGCGGGCATCACGCCCTTCAACTTCCCCGCCATGATCCCGATGTGGCAGTTTGCGCCCGCCATTGCCGCGGGCAACGCCTTCATCCTGAAGCCCTCCGAGCGCGACCCCTCCGTGCCGCTGATGCTCGCGGAGCTGATGGAGGAGGCCGGCCTGCCCAAGGGCATCCTGCAGGTGGTCAACGGCGACAAGGAGGCGGTCGATGCCATCCTTGATGATCCGATCATCCAGGCGGTTTCTTTCGTCGGCTCCACGCCCGTCGCGCAATACATCTACGCCCGCGCCTGTGCGACCGGCAAGCGCGCCCAGTGCTTCGGCGGGGCGAAGAACCACATGATCGTCATGCCCGATGCCGACATGGATCAGGCCGCCGATGCGCTGGTGGGCGCGGGCTATGGTGCCGCCGGCGAGCGCTGCATGGCGATCTCGGTGGCGGTCCCGGTAGGCGAGAAGACCGCCGATGCGCTGATCGAGAAGCTCATCCCGCGCATCGAGAAGCTCCGGGTCGGCCCCTACACTGCTGGCGACGATGTGGATTTCGGCCCGCTGGTGACCGAAGCGGCCAAGAACCGCGTGCTGGGGCTGATCGAGAAGGGCATCGAGGAGGGCGCCAAGCTCGTCGTCGACAACCGCGACTTCACGCTGCAGGGTTACGAGAAAGGCTTCTTTGTCGGCCCGCACCTCTTCGACCACGTCACGCCGGAGATGGAGATCTACAAGACCGAGATCTTCGGCCCCGTGCTCTCCACCGTGCGCGCCGGTTCCTACGAGGAGGCGCTGCATCTGGCGATGGATCACGAATACGGCAACGGCGTGGCCATCTTCACCCGCGACGGCGACACGGCGCGCGACTTCGCGCATCGGGTCAACGTCGGGATGGTGGGCATCAACGTGCCGATCCCGGTGCCGCTCGCCTATCACACCTTCGGCGGCTGGAAGAAGTCGATGTTCGGCGATCTCAACCAGCACGGGCCCGATTCCTTCCGTTTCTTCACCCGCACCAAGACGGTCACCTCGCGCTGGCCGTCGGGGCTGAAGGAAGGCGGCGAATTCCACTTCAAGGCGATGGACTGAGCCTCGCCACAGCCGTTCGAGCCAGACACCGGCCCGCATGGATGCCCGGCTGCCACAGGTGGCCGGGCATTCCTGCTCGGAGCCGTTCGGTCCTCCTTTTCCCACCGCGCGCATTCGGCCTTTCTGAGAACACGCAGTGCCTGTACCTTGTGAGAAGGAGGCGAGGGCGGACGGCAGATGGCGTGGGACATCCGCATATATCCCGAGCTCGATCTGGCCTGGGTCCGTTACCACGGCGATGTGACCGACGCCGACTACCGCGCCGTCGTCGCCGCCTATCCCGAGCATCCCGATTTCCGGCTTGGCCAGCGGATGCTGGTGGACCTGCGCGACATGCGCTCGCTGAAGTTCCGCCACCTGCTGGTCATCGCCTTGCAAGCGCGGATTGCCGACTACGCCATGAGATCACCCAACGAGATCCTTCAGGTGATCGTCGCGCCGAGTTCTCTGGCGATGAAGGCGACCTCCACCGTGCTGCGCTCCTGGCGCGGGCTTGCGACCCCCGTCGTGCGCCGCGTGGTCGGCGAGCTTGACGAGGCCGCCACCATTCTCGGCATCGACGAGGCGAAGCTGCACCGCATTGGTCGGGAAGTTCGCCTGCCCGCGCCTGGCGCGCGCGGCCCTCAACCCGGCCCTTCGGGCGGCGCGAAGGGGTCCGAGGGGTAGCCCACGCCGGTGAGATAGAGCCCCTGCGGCGGCGCGACCGGCCCGCAGGCAGCGCGGTCGCGGGCGGCGAGCGCTTCGGCCACGCGCGAGGGCGCCCATGCGCCGGCGCCGACACGCTCGAGCGTGCCGACGATGGAGCGCACCTGATTGTGCAGAAAGCTGCGCGCGCGCAGATGAAAGCGGTATTCCGCCCCGCCGTCATCGCGCGGGATCTTCTCGATCTCGATCGCATCGAGGGTCTTGACAGGGCTTTTCGCCTGGCAGAGCGCGGCGCGGAAGGTGGTGAAGTCGTGTCGGCCGATCAGATGCGCCGCGCCGGCGCGCATCGCCTCCACATCGAGGCGGTGGTTGATCCGCCATGCAAGCCCCGCCTCGAGCGTGAGCGGCGCGCGGCGCGAGATCAGCCGGTAGGTATAGCGCCGCTCGATGGCGGAGAAGCGGGCGTGCCAGTCGTCCGGCACGCGCGCGGCGGCAAGAATGGCCACCGGATGCGGCTTCAGATGCCAGTTGAGCGCCTCCGAAAGGCGGAAGGGCTCCCAGTTCCGCCCGAGGTCGCAGTGGGCCACCTGACCGGTGGCGTGAACGCCTGCATCCGTGCGCCCGGCCGCAGCGACGGACGGCACCTTGGGCTCGAGCCGGCGCAGTGCCTCCTCCAGCGCCTGTTGCACGGAAGGCTGGCCGGCCTGGCGTTGCCAGCCCGAAAAGGGGCCGCCGTGGTATTCGATCTTCAGCGCATAGCGGGGCATGGCGCGTCTCTAGCGGCGCGGCAGAGCGATGGCAAACAGACGATCTTCAGCCTTCGCCTGTCGTCTCCGCCGGCAGAGAGGCCGCGCCCCCGCGCAACAGCGAGGCATGGGCGGCGACAAGCGCGGCAATCCTGGCGGCAAGCGTTTCGGGGGGCGGGGTCGGCGCGGGGGTCTCTCCTCCAAGGTGGCTCAGCGCGTGTTCGGCCGTGGCAATCAGCCGTTCACCGGCGAAGAGGGCATGAAACAGCCGCAGCTGCGCCCCCTCACCACTGTTGACTAGCGTTTCGACATGCAGCCTGTCGCCTGCCTGCGCCTGCCCAAGATGGCGGATGCGGATCTCTGCGGTGACGAAGCTGCCACCCGGCGTGTGCTCGCAGTCGGAAGCGATGATCTGCAGCACCCGCCGGGTGGCATCGCCGAGGACGTGCGAGTAGCGTTCCTCGCTCATGCGGCCGTCTGCTTCAGCCCAGTCGGCGGGCACGACCCGCTCGAGGCTGCGGATGGGGCGGGCAAGATCGACCAGATCATCAAAGCGGCGGGGCAGGGAGGATGCCTCCGACAGCGCGGCGTCGTGGCGGGCGAGCACCTCTCCCGCACCCCAGCCCCGCGCCTTGAGCCCGCGCAGGATGGTGACGAGGTTGGTATCGCGGATGCGCTCAAGCTCGCGGATCGAGTGCGCGCCCGACTGGGCGTCGGACTGGGAAGCGATTGCCTCCACAAGCGCCTCGTCAAGCTCGGGTACGTCCATCAGTTTCGTCCAGGGCCACTCCAGCGCCGGGCCGAACTGGGCGAGGAAATGCCGCATCCCCGCCTCGCCGCCGGCGATGCGGTAGGTCTCGAAAAGCCCCATCTGTGCCCATCTCAGCCCGAAGCCCATGCGGATGGCGTCGTCGATCTCCGCGGTCGTGGCGATCCCGTCCTTGATGAGCCACAGCGCCTCGCGCCAGACCGCCTCGAGCAGCCGGTCGGCGATATGGGCGTCGATCTCGCGGCGCAGGTGCAGGGGGTGCATGCCGATCGAGGCGAGAACCGCCTTGGCCTTCTCGACGAGCGCGGGGTCGTTCGCGTCGGTGGTGACAAGCTCGACAAGCGGCAGGAGATAGACCGGGTTGAAAGGGTGGGCGACGATGATCTGCCCGGGCCATGTCGCGCAGCCCTGAAGCTCGGATGGCTTGAAGCCAGAGGTCGAGGAGGCGAGCACGGCTGCCTCCGGCGCATGGGCCTGGATCTGCTGGTAGACCTTGCGCTTGAGCTCGAGCCGCTCGGGCACGCTTTCCTGAATCCAGTCGGCCCCGTGCACCGCCTCCGAGATGGTGGGCACGATCTCGACCCGCCCCTCGGGCGGCAGCGGCGCGTCGGCGAGGCCCGGCAGGGCAAGGCGGGCGTTGGCGAACACCTCCGCGAGCTTGCGCGGCGCTTCGGGGTCGGGGTCGAAAAGCGCCACCTCCCAGCCCATCAGCGCAAAGCGCGCCGCCCAGCCACCCCCGATCACTCCGCCGCCGATGATGGCGGCCCGCCCGCGCTCCACCGCCGCGCTCATGCCGGCAGGGGCGCGCGCTTGACGAGACCGAGGCGCGCGCGCACCTCCTCGGGGCCGATGACCCGTGCGCCCATGTTCTCGATGATCGTCACCGCGCGCTCCACGAGCTGGGCGTTGGTGGCGAGAACGCCCTTCTCGAGATAGAGATTGTCCTCAAGCCCCACCCGCACATTGCCGCCTGCGAGCACCGCGGCGGCGACATATGGCATCTGATTGCGCCCCAGCGAAAAGGCCGAGAAGGTCCAGCCCTCGGGGACGTTGTTGACCATCGCCATGAAGGTGTTGAGGTCATCGGGCGCGCCCCAGGGGATACCCATGCACAGCTGCACCAGCGCCGGCGCCTCGAGGATGCCCTCGCGCACGAGTTCCTTGGCATACCAGAGATGGCCGGTGTCGAAGGCCTCGATCTCGGGCTTCACGCCAAGCTCGGTCATCATCCGGCCCATCGCCCGCAGCATGCCGGGCGTGTTGACCATCACATAGTCGGCCTCGGCGAAGTTCATGGTGCCGCAGTCGAGGGTGCAGATCTCGGGCAGGCACTGGCGGATGTGCTCGACCCGCTCGGCGGCCGAGACCATGTCGGTGCCCGCCCCGAGCGGCAGCGGTGCCTCGGGCGGGCCGGTGACGAGATCGCCGCCCATGCCGGCGGTGAGGTTCAGCACCACGTCAACCTCGGCCTCGCGGATGCGCTCGGTCACCTCGCGGTAGAGCGCCACATCGCGCGCCGGCGCGCCCGTCTGAGGGTCACGCACATGGCAGTGGACGATCGCCGCGCCCGCCTTTGCCGCCTCGATGGCGCTCTCCGCGATCTGCCGGGGCGAGCGCGGCACATGCGGGCTGCGCTCCTGTGTCGAGCCCGATCCGGTAACGGCGCAGGTGATGAAAACCTCGCGGTTCATGGCAAGCGGCATGGGCGGACCTCCCTGATTCCCCGCGCCCATGATGGAGCGGGAGCACAGGCCTCGAACAGCCGTTTGCGACGGCCCGCGCCGCGAATGCGCATCCCGGCGCGGCCTCAGAACGGCATCGGATGCGCCTTGTGCGCCTCGGCGATCGCCGCGAGCACCTCGTCCGAAAGCTCAAGCTCGGCCGCCGACAGCGCGGTTTCCAGCTGCTCGTCGGTGCTGGCGCCGAAGATGGAGGCCCCGACGAAGGGGCGCGTGAGCGTCCAGGCCAGCGCCATGGCGTTGACATCGAGGCCATGGGCCTCGGCGATGGCGCGGTAGGCATCGACGGCGGGCCAGACGCGGGGCGAGACGCGGCCGTTCAGCGTGGGCTCAACGGCGCGGCGCGTGTTGGGCGGGGTCCGGTCGGGGCCGTACTTGCCCGAGATGAGCCCCATGGCAAGCGGCGAGTAGGGCAGAAGATGCACGTTCTCGTTGACGCAGAGCTCGGCGAGGTCGAGATCGGCAAAGCGGCACAGGAGCGAATACTCGTTCTGCACCGTGATGGGGCGCGGCAGGCCGTTCTCTTCCGCCAGCCGCAGCCACAGCGCGGTGCCCCATGTGGTTTCGTTCGACAGGCCGAACCAGCGCACCTTGCCGGCCGTGATCGCCCGGTCCATCGCCTCGAGCACCTCGACCATGTGCGCCACGGTTTCTGCCCGGTCCTGCCCGGAGGGGTCGTAGCTCCAGTTGCGGCGCATGTGATAGCCGCCGCGCGCCGGCCAGTGCAGCTGGTAGAGGTCGATGAAATCCGTCTTCAGCCGCCGCAGTGAGCCGTCGATCGCTTCGGGCAGGATCTTCCCGTCGAAGCCCGCGCCGTCGCGCACCGCCTGCGCGCCCTTCCCGGCGGCCTTGGTGGCGAGAATGACCTCGCCCCGCCGGCCGGTGCGCGCGAACCAGTCGCCGATGATCTCCTCGGTCAGGCCGGCAGTCTCCTTGCGGATCGGATAGGTCGGGTAGATTTCGGCGGTGTCGATGAAGTTGATTCCGGCCGCAAGCGCGCGGTCGATCTGCCGGTGCGCCTCTTCGGCGGTGTTGCGGCTGCCCCAGTTCATCGAGCCGAGGCAGAGCCGCGAAACCTTCAGGTCGCTGGTGCCGAGCGTGATGTAGTCCATGCCTGTCCCTTCCGTTGGTCAGGGAAGGGATAGCGCTGCGCTGGGCCTGGTCCAACCCGGCTGGGCAGGAAACCGGCCGCGCGGAGCGCGGCCAGTCTCGGTTCGCAGGTATCCGGTTCGCGAAAGCCGGATGCGCCCGCTCAGGGGCGCACGTAGGCGTAGCCCTGTTCCTGCAGCTCGATCAGCCGCACCACGCCCGAGGGCACCACGGCGGCCTCGTCCATCAGTTCGATCTCATGGCCTGCCTTGGCACTCATCGCGCGCTTGGTGTTTTCGCAGGCGGCGAAGGAGATGTTGTCCATTTCCAATGCCATTGCCGAGATGCGATCCTCCACCGGGCTCTTGCCGGGGATGAACATGTTGAGGCCCGGCCCGTAGGCGACAAGTTCGATGACCACTTCGTCGCCGATCGACTTGTAATAGCTGTCGACGTTGCGGGCGTTGTTGAGCGCCATGTTCATCACCTGAGGATCGTTCTGATCCACATGGATGGCCACGTAATGCGTCTTGCCCTCCGCGAGCACGCCGGCCGCAGGCGCCGTGGCAAGCATGACCGCCAGTGTGAGTGTCCTGACCGTCTTCATGGGTCTCCTCCCCTTGGTTGCGGCGGCGGTGCCAGTCCCTTGGTTCATCCCGCCACCTTGGAATTCTTGAATATGTTAGCCGCCCCGCGCCGGGGCCGCCAAGAACAATCGCGTTGCGGGGAGCAGATGGCGGGATGCTTGAGAACAATCAGAGAACATTGTAGTCGGGAAACATGACCGTGCCGACTCTCTCCCATGGCCTTTCGCGTTCGCGCCCCCTGCTGGAGGTGACGGGGGAGCTTGCGCTTGCGAAAGGCAGGGTGCACGAGTTCTGCGGCCCGGCGCGGCGGACGCTGGCGGCGGTGGTGGCCGGACGCACGGCCGGCCCGGTGCTCTGGATCGTGCCGGCTTGGGCGCCGGAGCGGCTGAACCCCGAAGCGTTGCTGCGCTTCTTCGACCCCGGCCGGCTCATGCTGGTGGAGCCCGCGCGGGGGGAGGATCTGCTGTGGTGCATGGAGGAGGCCCTGCGCGCGGGCGCGGTGGCGCTCGCGGTGGCCGAGCTGCCCGCCCCGCCCGGCCTGACCCCGGTCAGGCGGCTGCATCTGGCCGCCGAGACCGGGGCGGGCGAGGGGCAGGCGGCGCCTGTGGGGCTGATCCTCACGCCCGGCGCAGGCGGGGCGCGCGGGGTGGAGAGCCGCTGGCACGCCGCGCCTGCCCATGGTCCGGGCGACGGGGATGAGGGCTGGACGATCGAGCGCCGCCTTGCCCGGGCCGCGCCGCCTGCACGCTGGCGCATGGTGGGGCGGGGCGGGGGCTTCGCCCTGACACGGATGGCGCGGGGAGCGGCCGCGCCTGACATTCGCAGAAGCGAAGCGGCCGGGCACTGCTGAAGGGCCACACACCCCTCGCGCCCCCGCCGCAGGCATTGAGGGGACATCGCGCCCGGCACGAATGCGCCATGGGCACGTCGCAAAGGGACAAGCCTGGCTCTTCGGGCCGTGACAGGCCGGGCGGCGAGCCATGCAAGCGCCGCAACGGAGGGTGGATTGCGCCTCATTATCTCGCTCGCCGCACTCCTTCTCTCGGTTCTGCTGCTGCAACTCTCCTCCGGCGGGGTGGCCCCGCTCGACGCCCTGTCAGGCATCGCGCTGGGCTTTTCGCCGGCCGAGCTGGGGCTGCTCGGATCGGCCCATTTCGCCGGCTTTCTGGCCGGTTGCTGGTGGGCGCCGCGGGTGATGGGAGCGGTGGGGCACTCGCGCGCCTTCTCGGCCTTCACCGCAACCGGCGCAATCGGGCTTCTGGCCCACATGATCGTTGTCGATCCCATCGCTTGGGCCGTGATGCGCGTGGCCACGGGGCTTGCCATCGCCGGATGCTACACGGTCATCGAAAGCTGGCTCCAGGCGCGGGTGACAAATGCGGTTCGCGGCCGGGCCATGGGCGCCTACCGGCTGGTGGACATGGGCGGCTCCCTCGGCGCCCAGCTGCTCATCGCCGTCCTCGAGCCGGCGAGCTACGTGTCGTACAACATCCTTGCGATCCTGTGCGCGGCCTCGCTGCTGCCGCTGGCGCTGTCCACCGCGGTGCAGCCCGCCACCACCGAGGCTCCCCGGCTTCGACCGGGGCTGGCCTTCATCCGCTCGCCGCTTGCCGGTGTCGGGGTGATCGTGGCCGGACTCACCGGAGCGGCCTTCCGCATGGTCGGCCCGATCTACGCGCAAGGCGTCGGCCTCAAGCCCGGCGAGATCGCCTGGTTCCTCGCCGCCTATGTGCTTGGCGGGGCGCTCGCCCAGTTGCCCACCGGCTGGCTGGCGGACAAGATCGACCGCCGCTGGGTGCTGATCTGGCTCTCCGTCGTCGCCGTGGCGGCCTGCCTGCTCACCGTCGCCACGAGCGGGAACGGCACACTGACGGTGATGCTGGCGGCAGGGTTCTTCGGCCTCGCCACCTTCCCGATCTATTCGGTTGCCGCCGCCCACGCCCATGACTTTGCCGACGACGAGGAACGGGTCGAGCTTTCGGCCTCGCTCCTCTTCGCCTATGCGCTGGGTGCGATTGCCTCGCCGGTGATCACCGCAAGCCTTGTCGGCAGCTTCGGCCCGCCGGCGCTGTTCGTCTTCATCGCGCTGGCGCATCTGGCGCTGGCGGTCTTCGGCGCGATCCGCATGACCGCCCGCCCGGCGCGGCCGAAAACGCGCTATGTCTGGGCGCCGCGCACCTCCTTCAACATCGGCCGGCTCCTGAAGGCGGCCCGTCGCCGCGACTGAGCGCCGCCGCTCTGGCGCAGCGGTGCGCCATGCGCTATGGGGCCTGCGTTCGGCCAAGCGGGACGGAAAACCAGATGGCACGCATTCTCATCACCTCGGCGCTTCCCTACATCAACGGGATCAAGCACCTCGGCAATCTCGTCGGCAGCCAGCTGCCCGCAGACCTCTATGCGCGCTACATGCGCGCCCGCGGCCATGAAGTGATGTTCATCTGCGCCACCGACGAGCATGGCACGCCCGCCGAGCTCGCCGCCGCCAAGGCCGGCAAGCCGGTGGCCGAGTATTGCGCCGAGATGCATGAGGTTCAGGCGCGGCTCGCCGAGGGTTTTCGCCTCTCCTTCACCCATTTCGGCCGCTCGTCGAGCCCCCAGAACCACGCGCTGACCCAGCATCTGGCAAAGCGGCTGGGCGAGAACGGCTATATCGAGACCCGCACCGAGCGGCAGTTCTTCTCCATCGCCGACAACCGCTTCCTGCCCGACCGTTATGTCGAGGGCATCTGTCCCAACTGCGGCTATGACAAGGCGCGCGGCGACCAGTGCGAGAACTGCACCAAGCAGCTTGACCCCACCGAGCTCATCGAGCCGCGCTCGGCCATCTCGGGCTCGACCGAGCTCGAGCTGCGCGAGACCAAGCATCTCTACCTTCTGCAGTCGAAACTGGCTGGCGAGATCGAGGCCTGGATCGACTCGCGCACCGACTGGCCTCAGCTCACCGTTTCCATCGCCAAGAAGTGGCTGAAGGAGGGGCTGAAGGACCGCGCCATCACCCGCGACCTCAGCTGGGGCGTGCCCGCCCAGTTCCCCGGCGCGCCGTGGGAGGGGATGGAGGGCAAGGTCTTCTACGTCTGGTTCGACGCTCCCATCGAATACATCGCCGCCACCCATGAATGGGCCGATGCCCAAGGGCTCGACGATACGGCCTGGCGAAGCTGGTGGCGCAATGACGAGGGGGCAGAGGATGTGCGCTACATCCAGTTCATGGGCAAGGACAACGTGCCTTTCCACACGCTGAGCTTTCCGGCCACGCTCATCGGCTCGCGCGAGCCGTGGCATCTGGTCGACTACATCAAGTCCTTCAACTACCTCAACTACGAGGGCGGACAGTTCTCCACCTCGCAGGGGCGGGGGGTGTTCCAGGATCAGGCGCTCGAGATCCTGCCCGCGGACTACTGGCGCTGGTGGCTTCTCAGCCACGCGCCCGAGACCTCCGACAGTGAGTTCACCTGGGAGAACTTCCAGCTTTCGGTGAACAAGGATCTCGCCGACGTGCTCGGCAACTTCGTCTCCCGCGTGACCAAGTTCTGCCGCTCGCGCTTTGGCGAGGCGGTGCCCGAGGGTGGCGACTGGGGCGAGCGGGAGACCGCGCTGATCGCCGAGCTCGAGACGCGGCTTGCCGCCTACGAGCGCCACATGGAGGCGATGGAGGTGCGCAAGGCGGCAACCGAGCTCAGGGCGATTTGGGCTGCGGGCAACGAATACCTGCAGGAGGCCGCGCCCTGGGCCGCCTACAAGGAAGACCCCGCGCGCGCGGCGGCGATCATCCGGCTGGCGCTAAACCTTGCCCGGCTCTACGCGGTGATCTCTGCGCCCTTCATCCCCGACGCGTCTCAGACGCTCCTGCGCGCGCTGCGCGACGAGGAGGCCGGCTGGCCGGAAGCGGTGGGAACGGCCCTGGGCGCGCTGCCGCCAGGCCACGCCTTTGCCGTGCCCGACAACCTCTTCCGCAAGATTGCCGACGAGGAGCGCGAGGAGTGGCAGGCGCGCTTCTCGGGCAGGCGCAGTTGAGCGCAGTCTAGACGCCGTCGGCGAGTGTCACCTCCACCTCCCGCCTCTCGCCGGCGCGCTCGAGAGTCACGCGCACGCGCTCGCCGGGGCGGTGGCGGTCAAGGGCGGCGATCAGGTCATCGACTTCGTCCACGGGCATGCCGCCGAGCCCCACGATCACGTCACCGGGCACGAGTCGGCCGTCACGCGTGAGGCGGGCGGGCACCATGCCCGCCGCGTCCGCGGGCGAGCCGGGGATGACGTCGAGAACCAGCACGCCTCTGACACCTTGCCGTGCGGCCAGCGCGTTGACTTCCGGGTCATAGCGAATGCCCAGCGTGGGAGGCGTGTACCGGCCGGTATTTATGAGTTCGGGGACCACCCGGTTCACGGTGTCGACCGGCACTGCGAAACCGATGCCGGCGGAGGCGCCGGAGGGGCTGTAGATGGCCGTGTTAACGCCGATCAATCGGCCGGCGCTGTCCAGAAGCGGGCCGCCCGAGTTGCCCGGATTGATCGCCGCATCGGTCTGGACAAGCCCGGTGATGGGCCGGCCATTCGAGGCGGGCAGCTCGCGCCCGAGCGCCGAGACGATACCCTTGGTCAGCGTCCAGTCGAGCCCGAAGGGGTTGCCGATCGCAAGCACGGTCTGCCCCACCTCGAGCGTGGCGCTTTCGCCCACCGGCAGGGGCGGGGGCAGGGCCTCGGCGTCGATGCGCAGAACTGCGAGGTCATGCGAGGGATCGCGCCCGACAAGACGCGCCGAATAGCTGCGCCCGTCGGCAAGCTGCACCACCGCCGCGGAGGCGCCCTCGATCACATGGTCATTGGTGACGATGTGGCCGCGCCGGTCCCAGACGAAGCCCGACCCGGAGCCGCGCGGGATCTCGAAGACATTGCGCGTCCAGAAGTCGCGGACGCGCTCGGATGTCGTGATGAAAACCACGCTGTCGCGCGCTGCGCGAAAGACGGCGATGGTCGCCTTCTCGTCCTCGGCGAGGTCGCCCCGCGGCGTGACGAGGCGCGGCTCGGCAGGCGGCGCGAAATGGTCGCGGTAGATGTCGGGCCCGATGCGCCAGGCGAGGATGAGCACCAGCGCGGCGAGGGTGACAACGGCAAGACGGCGGGAAAATCGATCGTCCATGGACCCTTCCTGGCAAGCGTGCCCGAAAGAGGTGGCGCGCGGGCGCCGCGGGGTCAAGGCGATGGTGCCCGCGGCCGGACTCGAACCGGCATGGCCGAAGCCCGGGGATTTTAAGTCCCCTGTGTCTACCATTCCACCACGCGGGCGCGCTGATTCCGGGCCTGTTCTGGCAGGAAATCCCCGCAGGTGCCAGAGCCGGTCACCGATCGGGGACGCCTCGCGAAGGGCAGGGGGAGGGACGCCCCGGCGCCGGTGTCGGGGCGGTCTGTGCCCCGCGCGTCAGGCCTCGCGCACGCCGCGCGATGCAACGTGAGTCTCGGGCGCATGTGTGCGAGGCGCCATGTCTTCGCCGGAGACTGCGCGTTCCCCGGCCTTGCCGAGGGTTCGGGCTTGACGGCGGGAGGAAGCTGGGCGACGAGAAGGCATGTTCCCGATCCGCGATCACAATCCCTCGCGGCGCACGCCCTATGTGACGCTTGTGCTCATCGCCATCAATGTGGGGGTGTTCATCGCCACCGTGCCGGTGCTTTACGGCCCGCCCGCGGTGCAGCAGCGCTTCTTCCTCGACTGGGCGCTGATACCGGCCCGGATCGAGATGGGCGACGGGGGCTACACGCTCCTGACCTCGATGTTCCTCCACGGCGGCCTTCTGCACATTGCCGGCAACATGCTCTTCCTGTGGATCTTCGGCGACAACCTCGAGGATCAGATGGGGCATCTGGGCTTTCTGCTCTTCTATCTCGCCTGCGGGGTCGGGGCGGGGCTCACGCATGTCATGTTTGCCCAGGGCTCGACCATTCCCACCGTCGGTGCGTCGGGCGCGATCGCCGGCGTCATGGGGGGGTATCTGCTGTTCTTCCCGCGTGCGCGGGTGGATGTGCTGCTGATCTTCTTCATCTTCATCCAGATCGTCGCCGTGCCGGCGTGGTTCATGCTCGGCATCTGGTTCCTCCTGCAGCTCCTCAATGGCGCGGTTGCCGACCCGAACATGGGCGGCGTCGCTTACTGGGCGCATGCGGGGGGCTTCGTCTTCGGTGTCCTGTTCGCACTGCCGGCATGGCTCGCGCGTGGCGGGCCCCGCTTCTGGCGCATCAGCCATGGTCACCCGATGCATGCCGAAACGGTGCTGGGCCGTTACCGGTATTCTGACGTTCCCATCGTGCGGCGGCGCCGGCGCTGACGAGCGCATCCGCATCGCGCGGCCGGGCGCGGCGGCGGGTCAGTCGGTTCACTGGTTGCGGATGATCCGCGCGAACTGGTCGAAGATCTGCGGGTTGGCGCAGATCACCTCGCCATCCTCGAGGATGTTCCCGCCGGGGTCGATCGGCTCGACGAGCCCGCCGGCCTCGCGCACGATCAGGATGCCCGCGGCCAGGTCCCAGGCGTTGAGGCGACGCTCCCAGAAGCCGTCGTAGCGGCCGGCGGCCACCCATGCGAGATCAAGCGCCGCCGCCCCCCAGCGCCGCACGCCGGAGCAGGCGGGCAGGAGGCGGGCGAGATCCTGCAGCGTCTCGGGCAGGTCCGAGCGCCCCCCGAAGGGCAGGCCGGTGGCAAAAAGCGCCTCGATCATGCGCCGCCGTCCCGACACGCGCAGGCGGCGTTCGTTCATCCACGCGCCTGCGCCCTTCTCGGCCCAGAAAAGCTCGTCCTTGGCCGGGTCGAAGATGACCGCCGAGACGATCTCGCCCTTGTGTTCGAGCGCGATCGACACCGCCCAGTGCGGCAGGCCATGAAGAAAGTTCGTGGTGCCGTCCAGCGGGTCGACGATCCAGCGGCGGGTGGGGTCCTTGCCATCTTCGCCGCCGCCTTCCTCGCCGAGCCACCCGTAGTTGGGGCGGGCGGAGGTCAGCTCCTCCTTGATGATGCGCTCGGCGGCAATGTCGGCGCGGGAGACAAAGTCGCCCGCCCCCTTCATCGAGACCTGAAGGTTTTCCACCTCGCGGAAGTCCTTCACCAGACTGCGCCCCGCCTTGCGCGCGGCCTTGATCATCACGTTGAGGTTGGCGCTGCCGTGCATCGGTGTTCTCCGGGAAGGGTCCGGCCGGCCTCATAGGCCAGGCGGGCGCGATTGCCAAGGGCAGCCGCACGGCCAGCCGGGAGAGCCAGCCAGCAGAGGCAGCACCTGGCCCGGCACCCGTGGTCCGCAATCTGGTTGGCGGCGCCCATCACTTGCGCTAGCATCGCGACGCGGTTGCAAGCCGGATGTGCCGCAACCGGGGGAGGAGATGCGACCAATGAACAGGCTTTCAGCCACGGTTTCGGCGGTGATGCTGGGCGCGCTGGCGCTGCCCGCCGCTGCCGCGGATTATTCCAAGATCCTCGAGCGGATCCGCCTGCCCGAGGGCTTCAAGATCTCGATCTTCGCGGAGATGCCCAAGGCGCGCTCCATCGAGGTGGGCAAGCCCCTGGGCGTGGTCTATGTCGGCTCGCGTCACGGCTACATCTATTCGATGGTGGATTATGACCGCGATGGCGTCGCCGACGAGGTGAAGAAACGCGTGGATGGGCTCAACGTGCCCAATGGCGTGGCGATGCAGGATGCGATCCTCTACGTTGGCATGCAGGACCGCATCGCCTATTGGCCGGTGCCGGCGGAATTCGACACCGCCCTGCCGATCGAGCCGCTGGTGACCATCCTTGACGGCATCGACGAGGGCTTCCTGCACGGCTGGCGCTACATCGACTTCGGGCCGGACCGGAAGCTTTACGTCTCGCTCGGTGCGCCCTGCAACATCTGTGAGCTGAAGGAGAACACCGGCAAGATCATCCGCATGGACCCGGACGGCTCCAACGTCGAGGTGGTGGCCGATGGCGTGCGCAACTCGGTGGGCTTCGACTGGCATCCGGTGACGGGCGAGCTGTGGTTCACCGACAACGGCGCCGATGGCATGGGTGACGACATCCCGCCCGACGAGCTCAACCGCGTGACGAAGATCGGCCAGCACTTCGGATTTCCGTATTACGGCGGCAAGTCGGTGAAGCTCACCGGCTACGAGGACAAGGAACCACCCTTCGAGGTCACCCCGCCCGAGATCGAGTTCCAGGCGCATTCGGCCAATCTCGGCATCGACTTCTACACGGGCGACATGTTCCCCGCCGAATACAGGAACGATGCCTTCGTCGCCCAGCACGGCTCGTGGAACCGGACCGAGCCGGTGGGTTACCGCATCATGCGCATCCGCTTTGACGAGAACGGCAACGCGGTGGGCAAGGAGGTCTTCGCCGACGGCTGGCTTGGCGAGGATGGCGCCGCGGTGGGTCGGCCGGTGGACATCGAGGAGCTGCCCGACGGCTCGCTTCTCGTCTCCGACGACTTCGCCGGCGTGATCTACCGGATCAGCTATGGCGAGTGAGACCTTGCGGCTGGGGGCGGGCGCGCTTGCGCTCGCCCTTGCTTTGCCCGCCGCGGCGCAGGACATCCGCGCCGGGCGCGACAAGGCGCGCATGTGCACGCCCTGCCACGGGCCGCTCGGCATCGCCGTGGCCCCGGACGCGCCCAATCTCGCAGGCGAGAACGCCGCCTACATAGCCGAGCAGCTGCGCGCCTTCCGCGATGGCAGGCGGGCGCATCACCAGATGTCGATCATCGCTTCGGGGCTGAGCGATCAGGACATCGCCGATCTCGCCGCCTGGTTCGAGGCCATCGAAGTTACGGCGAAGGCGCCGGTTCTCGACTGACCGGCTTGTGCCCCTCGCGCTGGAGGCGCACCGGAATTGTGCGCCCCAGCCGCAGGAGATGCGCCATGAAGGGCTTGGTGGTGTCCTCGCTGCGGGTCGCGGCATAGAGCCGGCGCGTGAGCCCCTTCTCGGTGATCGGCCGCGTGACATAGTCGGAGTGATAGCGCACCTCGCGCACCACCCAGTCGGGCAGCACCGCCACGCCGCGGTTCGAGGCCACCAGGAGCAGGATCACCGCCGTCAGCTCCACCTGCCGCACCGCGCGCGGCTCCACCTTGGCCGGGGTCAGAAGCTGGCTGAACACGTCAAGCCGGGAGCGCTCCACCGGATAGGTGATGAGCACCTCGTCGCGGAAATCCTCCGCCTCCACGAAGGGCTTTTTCGCCAGCGGGTGCTGGGAGGAGGCGACGAAGACCGGCTCGTAGTCGAAGAGCGGATTGAAATCGACGCCGGGCAGATCCTCGGGGTCGGAGGAGACGACGAGATCGACCTCCTCGCGCAGGAGCGCGGGCAGGGCGTCGAAGGCCAGCCCGGGGCGGATGTCCACATCCACCTCGGGCCAGGCCTTGCGGAACTCCTCGAGCACCGGGAACAGCCATTCGAAACAGGCGTGGCACTCGATGGCGATGTGGAGCCGCCCCGACCGCCCCGATTTCAGTGCACGAAAATCCGCCTCGAGCTGCTCGATCTCGGGCAGGATCTTGTCAGCGAGCTTCAACAGCCGCTGGCCCGCCGCCGAAAGCCGCAAGGGCTTGGAGCGCCGCACGAACAGCTCCACCCCCACCTGATCCTCCAGCCCCTTCACCTGATGCGAGAGTGCTGACTGGGTGATGTTCAGCTGCTCGGCCGCGCGCGCAAGCCCCCCGGCCTCGTGGATCGCCTTGATCGTGCGCAGATGGCGAAGCTCGATGTGCATGTTCGATTCTGCTCATGACATTCTTGAGGATTATGAATTTGTCTCACGTCGCGGCCCGTGAGACAAGAGCGCCAACGCAAAGGGAGTCGCAGATGAAAACTCCGCGCATTTCATTCGAATTCTTCCCCCCGCAGTCGCTGGACGCTTCTTTCCGGCTGTGGGAAACGGTACGCACGCTCGCCCCGCTGCGGCCGGATTTCGTTTCGGTCACCTATGGGGCCGGGGGCACCACACGCGATCTGACCCATGAAGCGGTGGAGACGATTCATCGCCACTACGGGCTCAACGTGGCCGCGCATCTGACCTGCGTGAACGCGAGCCGCGCCGAGACGCTGGAAATCGCCGAGCGCTATGCGCGCGCCGGCGTGACCGAGATCGTCGCGCTGCGCGGTGACCCGCCAAGGGGGCAGGGGCGCTTCACGCCGCATCCCGAGGGCTTTGCCAGCTCGATCGAGCTCGTGGAGGCACTGGCGCGGACCGGCAAGTTCACCATCCGTGTCGGCGCCTATCCCGAGGGGCACCCCGAGTCGGCCGACATGAAACAGAATGTCGAGTGGCTGAAGCGCAAGCTCGATGCCGGGGCGTCCTCGGCAATCACCCAGTTCTTCTTCGAGGCCGAAAGCTTCTTCCGGTTCCGTGACGCCGCGGCGGCGGCGGGCATCGATGCGCCGATCATCCCCGGCATCCTGCCGATCGACAACTGGGAGGGCGTCAAGCGCTTTGCCGCCCGCTGCGGAGCGCGCGTGCCGGCATGGCTCGACGAGATGTTTGCCACTGCCACCCGCGACGGGCGACAGCACCTCCTTGCCACGGCCGTCTGCACAGAGCTGTGCACCGATCTGATCGAGGGCGGGGTGGAGGCGCTCCACTTCTACACCCTCAACAAGCCGGCGCTGACGCGCGATGTGTGCCACGCGCTTGGCGTCACTCCGGAAGTGGTGCTCGAGAACGTGGCCTGACGCTCCCGGTCGGCCGATCGAGCACCCCGGGGCACGCGCAACCGACACCCCTCGCAAGCGTGCCCCCTGACCACGCCCGGCCCGCCCCCCTCGCAGGCGGCGCCCCCCTCGCGCCGCTCTCGCCGGGCCGGGCGTGGTTCTATCCCTGCGCATGCTGAACAGTCGCGCTGCCGCCCGCACGGTGAGCGCGCCTGGACGCCGCGTTGATTGAGGCTTTGTTAACGGATGGCGCGCTAATCTGGGCTCAGTCCGTGTCCGGCCCAAGGGGGAAATTACTGCGGACGTTGGGCAACAGTCGAAGGCGGCAGCGTGAGCACAGGCAATGCACGGTCTCATAAACCGCTCGATCGAGGCCTTTCTGGCCGAAACCTACGGCCTTGAGGCGTGGCGCGCCATCGTGGCACGCGCCGGTATCGGGGTGGAAAGCTTCGAGCCCATGCTGACGTATCCGCCGGAGGTCACCGAGCGGTTGCTTGCGGGGGCGGCTGCGCATCTGGACCGGTCGCGCGAGCAGATCCTCGAGGATCTCGGCACCTATCTCGTTTCCGAGCCGCGCATGCAGGCGGTGCGCCGGCTTCTGCGTTTCGGCGGGGAAAGCTTTGTCGATTTCCTGCACTCGCTGGAGGAGCTGCGCGACCGCGCCCGCCTCGCCGTGCCCGATCTGGAGTTGCCCGAACTTGAACTGCACCCGGCGGCCGGCATGGCCTACACGCTCGACATCCGTTTCGAACGCCCCGGCTTCGGCCCTGTCCTGCAGGGCATGCTGCGGGCCATGGCCGACGACTACGGCGCGCTGGTCATGCTCGACCATCTCGGCGCAGCCGGCGGTTGCGAGCGGCTGCGCATCGAACTTCTCGATGCGGCCTTCGCCGAGGGACGCCGCTTCGAGCTTTGCGCGCGGGCTCGGTGAGGATCGATGATGCCGCCGAGCGACTGTCTGCAAATCGATCGGGCCCGGCTCGATCAGCTCATGCCCATGCACCTTGTGGTGGCCCCTTGCGGGAGCATCCGCCACATGGCGCCGACGATCCGGCGCATCCTCGGCCCGCCCGACCCCGCGCGTACACGCATCTTCGACCTGTTCGAGATCCGCCGCCCCCGTGAAGCTAGATGCACGGGTGACCTGCGGAGGCTTGCCGGTGTCACCCTCGGTCTGCGCCTGAAGGAAAGGCCGGGCACCACCTTCAAGGGCCTTGCGGTGCCGGTCGGGCCCGGCGCGCGGGGTGATCTCCTCGTCAATCTCGGCTTCGGCATCAGCGCAGTGGACGCCGTGGGGCACTATCGCCTGACCGCTTCCGACTTCGCGCCCACCGATGCGACGGTGGAGCTTCTCTATCTCGCAGAAGCCAACCGCGCGGTGCTCACCGAATCGCGCAACCTCAACCGCCGCCTGCAGGGGGCGATGATCGCGGCCGAGGAGCAGGCCTTCACCGACACGCTGACCGGGCTGAAGAACCGCCGGGCAATGGAGCATATCCTGACCCGCCTCGCCGGTGCGGAGGCCGATTTTGCCCTGATGCTGGTCGATCTCGATTTCTTCAAGCAGGTCAATGACGGCTTCGGCCATGCCGCCGGGGACCATGTGCTGCAGAGCGTGGCGCGCACGCTCATCTCGGCCACCCGCGCTCAGGATGCGGTGGTGCGCGCAGGCGGCGACGAATTCGTGCTGATCTTTCCCGGCCTGACCGACAGGGAGCGGCTCGCCCGCATCGCCGGGCGCATCATCGAGGGGCTTGAAAAGCCGATCGCGGTTGAACGGACGACCTGCCGCATTTCGGCCAGCATCGGGATTGTCACCACGGCCGGATATGGGCACCCCGACCCCGAGGCCATGCTCAGGGACGCGGACGCGGCGCTTTACGCCAGCAAGCACGCGGGGCGGGCGCGCTTCGCCTTCGGCGGGCCGGACGCGGCGCAGACGCGCGAAGCCGCGGGCGAGGAGCGTGCGACGCATGCCGGGGACAACGCCCGCGCCGACCAGGCGGCACCGGGCCGGAGAGCCTGACCGCCCGGCAGTCGGGAAAGGGCAGCGTGCCGGGAACAGGCGCCGGCACCGCCCCTCTCAGGCCGCCTCGCCGCCGGTGCTCTCCCGCGCCGCGAGCGCCGCGTCGCAACGGCCACACACGCCCGGGTGGGCATGCGTGCCGACATCGGGCAGGAACTTCCAGCAGCGGGCGCATTTCTCGCCCTCCGCCCGCTCCACCACCACGCCCACGCCCGGCACCTCGGGCAGGCGGAAGGCCTCTGCGGGCGAAGGGTCGGCGGTAAGCTGGATGCCCGAGGTGATGCAGATGTCGTCAAAATCGACCGAGCGCAGTGCGTCGAGAAGGGCGGCATCCTCCACATGCACCACCGGTGCCGCTTCCAGCGAGGCGCCGATCTCCTTCTCGCGGCGCTTCACCTCAAGCGCCGCCGTGACCACCCGCCGCACCCGGCGAATGCCCTCCCACTTCGCCGCAAGCGGCTCGTCAAGCCAGTCGGCCGGGGTAACGGGGAAGTCCTGCAGATGCACCGAGCTCTCCTCACCGGGGCGGCGGGCAAGCCAGACCTCCTCCATGGTGAAGGCGAGGATCGGGGCAAGCCAGGTGGTCAGCCGCTCGAAGAGGATGTCGAGCACGGTGCGCGCGGCGCGCCGGCGCAAGCTGTCGGCCGCGTCGCAGTAGAGCGCGTCCTTGCGGATGTCGAAGTAGAAGGCCGAAAGATCGGAGGTGGCGAAGGTGAAGAGCGCCTGGAACACCCCCTGGAAGTCATGCGCCATGTAGCCCTTGCGCACGCGATGGTCGAGTTCGGCCAGCCGGTGGAGCACCCAGCGCTCGAGCTCCGGCATCTCCTCGGGCGCCACGCGCTCGGCCTCGTCCCAGCCGGCGAGGTTGCCGAGCATGAAGCGCATGGTGTTTCTGAGCCGGCGGTAGCTGTCGGCCACACCCTTGAGAATCTCCGGGCCGATGCGCTGGTCGGCGGTGTAGTCCGTCTGGGCCACCCACAGCCGCAGGATGTCGGCGCCGTACTGCTTGACGACCTCCTGCGGGGCAATGGTGTTGCCCAGCGACTTGGACATCTTGTTGCCCTTCTCGTCGAGCGTGAAGCCATGCGTCAGCACCGAGCGGTAGGGCGCGCGACCGATGGTGCCGCAGGCCTGCAGGAGCGAGGACTGGAACCAGCCGCGATGCTGGTCGGTGCCCTCGAGGTAGAGATCGGCAATGCCGTCGGGCGAGCCGTCCTCCCGGTCGCGCAGCACGAAGGCGTGGGTCGAGCCCGAATCGAACCAGACGTCGAGCACATCGAAGACCTGCTCCCACTCCTCGGGGTCGTGGTCGGGGCCAAGGAAGCGCTCCTTGGCGCCCTCGGCATACCACGCGTCCGCCCCCTCGGCCTCGAAGGCCTCGGCGATGCGCGCGTTCACGGCCGGGTCCTTCAGCAGGAAGTCGGGATCATCCGGTTTTGCACCGCGCTTCACGAAGCAGGTCAGCGGCACGCCCCAGGCGCGCTGGCGCGAGAGCACCCAGTCGGGCCGCGCCTCGACCATGGCGTGGATGCGGTTGCGCCCCGAAATGGGGATCCACTTCACCAGCTTGTCGATCGAGGTCAGCGCGCGCTCGCGGATGGTGCGGCCGAACTCGTCCTTGCCGTCGCCCACCTCGCGGTCAATGGCGGCGAACCACTGCGGCGTGTTGCGGTAGATGACAGGTGCCTTCGACCGCCAGGAATGCGGGTAGGAGTGCTTGATGCGCCCGCGTGCGAGAAGCGCGCCGACGTCCAGCAGCTTGTCGATGACGGCCTTGTTGGCGCCGCCCTCCTTGCCCTTTTCGGTGACGATCACCTCGCCGCCGAAGAAGGGCAGGTCGGGGCGGAAGGAGCCGTCCTCGAGCACGTTCCAGGTCATCTTGAGCCCGTACTTGAGCCCGAGCTGATAGTCCTCGTCACCGTGGCTCGGCGCGGTATGCACAAAGCCCGTGCCCGCGTCGTCGGTGACGTGTTCGCCCGGCAGGAGCGGCACCTCGTAGTCCCACTCGCCATGCGCGCCCTCGGCGCCGGCGAAGGGGTGGCTGGCAACGAGCTTCTCGAGCTCCTCCGCCGTCACGTCGCGCAGGCGGCGATACATGGAGGCGTCGAGCCGCGCGTGGGCCATCACCTCCCCGGCCAGCCTGTCGGCGATGAGAAGCCGCTCGCCGATGCGCGCCCAGCACTCCTCGGGCCGGCCGGTGATCTCATAGAGGCCGTAGGAGATGTCGGGGTTGTAGGCGATGGCGCGGTTCTGCGGGATGGTCCATGGCGTCGTCGTCCAGATCACCACCTTGGCGCCCTTGAGGTCGGGCGCGATCTCGCTGCCGTCCTTCGCCGTCTCGCGCAGGGCAAAGCGCACCCAGATCGCGGGGCTTTCGCGGTCGTGATACTCCACCTCCGCCTCGGCGAGCGCGGTGCGCTCCACCGGCGACCACATCACCGGCTTCGAGCCCTGGTAAATGAGCCCGTTCATGAGAAACTTCATGAACTCCTCGGCGATCACCCGCTCGGCGTGGAAGTCCATGGTCAGGTAGGGGTCTTCCCAGTTGCCGGTGACGCCGAGGCGCTTGAACTCCTCGCGCTGCACCTCGATCCAGTGCTCGGCGAAGCGCCGGCACTCCTGGCGGAAGTCGATGACCGGCACTTCGTCCTTGTTGCGGCCCTTGGCGCGGTACTGCTCCTCGATCTTCCATTCGATGGGCAGACCGTGGCAGTCCCAGCCCGGCACGTAGCGCGCGTCATAGCCCATCATCTGGTGGCTGCGCACCACCATGTCCTTGAGGATCTTGTTGAGCGCGTGGCCGATGTGCAGATGCCCGTTGGCATAGGGCGGGCCGTCATGCAGGATCCAGGGCTTGCGCCCCTCTGCCCTGGCCCGTTCGCGCAGCCGGTGGTAGACGCCGATCTTTTCCCAATGCGCGAGCCATCCCGGCTCGCGGCTTGGCAGGCCCGCGCGCATGGGAAAGTCGGTTTGCGGCAGAAACAGCGTCTCGCGGTAATCGGGCGCTTCGGTGTCGTCGGTCTTGGGCGTGTCGGCGCACATGAGGCTCGTCCTCAGGCTGAAGGTGGCGGTGTCTGCGAAGGGGCGGCGCGGCAGGTCATACGCCTTGTCCCGGCGGCTCTTCGGTCAGAGCGCCGGGCCGGTAATTCGGCCAATGATCGCGAAGCTCCACGTCATGGGCGCGCTTATAGGCAGGCGCCCGGCACGCGACAAGACCCGCCGCGCGCTCAGCGCACCCCGGTACCGACGGGACAGGAGACGCCGGTGCCGGCAAGCCCGCAGTAGCCGCCCGGGTTCTTGTGCAGAT
This sequence comes from Meinhardsimonia xiamenensis, assembly GCF_900102905.1. Lineage (GTDB taxonomy): Bacteria > Pseudomonadota > Alphaproteobacteria > Rhodobacterales > Rhodobacteraceae > Meinhardsimonia > Meinhardsimonia xiamenensis. Next base: position 211,494 of record NZ_FNFV01000003.1, read on the forward strand.
ACTGCTGGTGGTAGGCCTCGGCGTAGAAGAATTCGGGCGCTGCGCGGATTTCGGTTGTCACCGGGCCGAAGCCTGCCGCGCGCAGCTTCTCGCCATAGGCCTCTGCGCTCGCCGCGGCCGCCTCGGCCTGTTCGGAGCCGAAGGCATAGATGGCCGAGCGGTACTGGGTGCCGATGTCATTGCCCTGGCGCATGCCCTGGGTGGGGTCGTGGTTTTCCCAGAACAGCCGCAGAAGCTCGGTGTAGGGCAGGGCGGCGGGGTCGAAGATCACATCGACGACCTCGGCATGGCCCGTCAGCCCGGTGCAGACCTCTTCATAGGTGGGGTTCGGCGTGTGCCCGCCGGCATAGCCCACCCGCGTGAGCCACACGCCAGGGGTCTGCCAGAAAAGCCGCTCAGCCCCCCAGAAGCAGCCCATGCCGAACATCGTGCGCTCCATGCCCTCGGGCGGGGCGGCCTTAAGCGGCCGGCCGAACACGGCGTGCGTCTCGGCGGTCGGAATGGGCTCGGGCCGGCCGGGCAGCGCCTCCTGCGGGGAAACGAGCTTGAGAGGCTTCGCGCTGAGGCCGACCATCGGTTTGTTCCTCTTGTTTTCGGATATGCCGGAATGTCGTGCGAGCGCGTGGCGAAATCAAGCGCTTGGCGCTAAAGGGCCTACTGTGCGGCGCGCGCCGCCGAGGCCCGGCGCCGCCACAGCGCGAAGATCGTCTCGTTGCCCGGCTCCGGGTGGCGGGGGATCATCAATGCCAGAAGCAGAGAGACGCCTGCCATCGCCGCGGCAAGGCCAAACACCGAGGCCGGCGAGGCCACCCAGAGATAGCCGAGTGCGGCCGGCAGGAACACGGCCGCGATGTGGTTGATGGTGAAGGCCACGGCGGCGGTCGGGGCGATGTCGCCGGGGTCGGCGATCTTCTGGAAGTAGGTCTTCATGGCAAAGGCGAGCGAGAAGAACAGGTGATCGATCACGTAAAGCGCCGCCGCCACCACCGCGCCCCAGCCGAAATAGTAGATGCCGCCATAGGCGAGGAAGACACCCATCAGCCCGACATATTCAAAGACGAGCGCGCGCCGCTCGCCGAACCGGCCCACGAGCGCGCCCATCAGCGGCCCGAAGATCATGTTGGCGACATAGTTGATCAGAAACAGCGCCGTCACCTCATGCACCTCGAAGCCGAAGCGCTCGACCATCATGAAGGCGGCAAAGACGACGAAGATCTGCCGCCGCGCGCCGGACATGAACTGCAACAGGTAGTAAAGCCAGTAGCGCCGCCTGAGCACCATGCGCTTGAGCTGCGGGTGCGGTGCCTCGAACTGCGGGTAGGCGAGGAAACCGAACAGCGCCACCGCCGCGGTGAAGCCGCCCGCGGCGAGATAGACGGTGTTGTAGTCAAGGCCGAGCGTCTTCCAGCCGAGCACCAGCGTGGCATAGGCGATGAGCGAGGCGGCCGAGCCCGCCGCCACCACCCAGCCGAGGATCTGCGGGGCGCGCCTCTTGTCGAGCCACTGCAGCTGCAGCGACTGGTTCACCGTCTCGTAGTAGTGAAAGCCGAGCGAGGAGAGGAAGGTGACGACGAGAAGCCCCGTCAGCGAGGGAAACCACGCCGTCACCGCCGTTGCGATGCCGAGGAGTGCCAGCGAGATCAGCGCCAGCGTCTGCTCGCGCACGAAGATGATGATCGCGATGACGCCCACGGCAAAGAAGCCGGGGATCTCGCGCACCGTGTGCAGCCAGCCGATCTCTACCCCTGTGAAGCCCGCGGCCTCGATGACGAAGTTGTTGAGCAGCGCCGACCATGTGGCAAAGGAGACCGGCATGGCGAAGGCCATGAGCAGCAACAACGCCACCGGCTGCCGCCACAAGGGCAGCGCTTTGGCCTCTTCGAGGGTCATCTTCCGCCGCATGGCTTCGAGATACGCCGAGGCGCGGGCGAAGGCGAGAGCAAATTGACACGGTCAATGAAGGGCAAACGAATTCGGCAATTCGCATGACATGGATCAAGGGGCCGGCCTCGCCTCTTGGCTATGCGAAGGCAAACGGAGGCGGCGATGGACATCCTGTCACTTGTCGAGCGAATCGGAGAACAGCCCGCGGCGGCGCTTATGGGCCTGATGACTGGGGTCATCTTCGGGGTGGCGGCACAGCGCTCGCGCTTCTGCCTGCGTGCGGCGACGGTGGAATTTGCCCGCGGCAAGCTTGGCCCGCGCATGGCCGTGTGGCTCCTGTGCTTCGCCACCGCACTGTTCTGGGTGCAGGGGGCGGAGCTTCTGGGCTTCATGCGTGCCGAGGATGCCCGCATCCTTGCCGTGCCGGGGAGCTGGTCGGGTGCCGTCATCGGGGGTCTGATATTCGGTGCGGGCATGGTGATGGCGCGGGGCTGCTCGGGGCGGCTTCTGGTGCTCGCCGCCACGGGTAATCTGCGCTCGGTGGTCTCGGGGCTTGTCTTTGCCGTCTTCGCGCAGATGAGCCTGACGGGTTGGCTGGCGCCTTTGCGCGACTGGCTGGCCGCGCTCTGGGTGACGCCGGGCGGGCGCAATGTTCAACTCACCGCCTATTGGCCGGAGGGGACGGGCCTAGCGCTTGGCGTGATCTTTGCGGTGATCGCGCTGTGGCTTGCCTGGCGCAACCGCGTGGGCTGGCATGTGCTCCTCTTCGGCTCCGGTGTGGGGTTTGCCGTTGCCGTCGGATGGGTCGTCACTTTTGGTCTGGCGCAGGTCAGCTTCGAGCCGGTGCAGGTGGAGAGCCTGACCTTCTCCGGCCCTTCGGCCAATACGCTGATGTTCTTTCTCGACCGCTCCTCGGTGCTTGAGTTCGACATCGGGCTTGTGCCTGGTGTGGCGCTTGGCGCCTTCCTTGCCGCCGCCATGGGGAGGGAACTCAAGCTTCAGGGCTTCGAGGGTGCCCAGCCGATGCGCCGGGCTCTGACGGGCGCGGCGATGATGGGCTTTGGCGCCATGCTCGCGGGAGGCTGCGCCATCGGCAACGGGGTCACGGGAACATCGGTGTTTGCCGCCACCGCCTGGGTGGCGCTGACGGCGATGTGGGTCGGTGCCGTGGCGACCGACTGGCTGCTCGACCAAGGGCATCTTGAGCTTCTGCGCGGCCGGGCACGGCCAGCGTAGCAGAACCCGTCTAGTAGAAACTCTGCGGGTCGATATCGACGGTCACGCGCACCCCCGATGGGGGGCGGAACTGGCCAAGCCAGCGGGCGATGGCCGCTTGAAGAGGCGCGGTCTTTTCAGCCTTGATCAGAAGCCGCACCCGGTGGCGCCCGCGGATGCGCGCGATCGGCGCGGGAGCGGGCCCGAAGAGGCGCGCGCCGATGGCGCGCAGCGGGGCGTCCATCATGGCCAGCTCGCGGCCGAAATCGCTCACCTGCGCAAGATCGGTGGACGACAGGATGATCCCCGCAAGCCGGCCGAAAGGCGGGGCGCCGGCCGCGCGCCGCTCCTCCGCCTCTGCCTGCCAGAAGCGTTCCTCCTCGCCCGAGAGGATCGCACGGATCACCGGGTGCTCCGGCTGGAAGGTCTGCAACAGCGCCTCGCCCGGCCGCTCGGCGCGCCCCGCGCGCCCGGCCACCTGCCGCATGAGCTGGAAGGTGCGCTCGGCCGCGCGCAGGTCCGAGCCCTGCAGGCCGAGATCGGCATCGATCACGCCGACGAGCGTCAGAAGCGGGAAGTTGTGGCCCTTGGCCACGAGCTGCGTGCCGATGATGATGTCGGCCGCGCCTTGCGCGATTGCCTCGATCTGCGCCTTCAACGCCCGCGCCGAGGCGAAACGGTCGGAAGAGAGAATGGCGATGCGCGCACCGTGCCAGAGCGCGGCCGCCTCCTCGGCCAGCCGCTCCACGCCGGGGCCCACGGGGGCGAGCCGCCCTTCGGCGCCGCAGGAGGGACAGGCCGAGGGCACGGGCTTTGTCGCCCCGCACTGATGGCACATGAGCCGCTTGAGAAAGCGGTGCTCGACCATGCGCGCATCGCAATGGTCGCAGCCGATCTGTGCCCCGCAGGCGCGGCAGAGCGTCACCGGCGCATAGCCGCGGCGGTTGAGAAACAGAAGTGACTGCTCCCCCGCCTCGAGCCGCCGGCCGACCGCCTGCGCAAGGCTGGGCGAGATCCAGTGGGCCGCCGGCATATCCTCGCTGCGCATGTCGATGGCGCTGATCGCCGGCATCACCGCCGCACCATAGCGGGTGGTCAGGTCAAGGCGCGCGTATTTCCCCGTCTGCGCATTCACCCACGTCTCGAGTGAGGGTGTCGCGGAGGCCAGCACCACCGCCGCACCCGCAAGCGAGGCGCGCAGCACCGCCATGTCGCGGGCGTTGTAGATGACCCCGTCCTCCTGCTTGTAGGAGCTGTCGTGCTCCTCGTCGACGACGATGAGCCCCAGATCGCGAAAGGGCAGGAACAGCGCCGAGCGCGCGCCCACGACAAGCTCCGCCCCGCCCTCGGCGACCATGCGCCACAGCCGCCGCCGCTCGGTCATGGTCACGCCCGAGTGCCACTCGGCGGGCCGCGCGCCGAAGCGCGCCTCCACCCGGGCAATGAACTCGGCCGTCAGCGCGATCTCGGGCAGGAGCACCAGCGCCTGGCGCCCCGCCCGCAAGGTCTCCGCCACCGCCTCGAGATAGACCTCGGTCTTGCCCGAGCCCGTCACCCCCTTCAGAAGTGTCGCCGAAAAGCCGCCCGCCCGCGCGGCCTGCCGCAGCGCCTCGGCTGCGCGCTCCTGATCCTCGGTCAGCGCCACGCCGGGGCGGTCCGGGTCAAGCCGGGGGTAGGGGGTGTCGCGCGGGCTGTCCTCCCCGGCGATGGTGCCGGCCTTGACGAGCCCCTTGATGACCGAGGGGCTGACGCCAGCCGCCTCGGCAAGCTCCGAAAGCGTCACTGCCGCGCCGCCAAAGGCGTCGAGCGCATCGAGCACGCGCGCGCGCCCCTCGGTCATGCGTGCAGGTTCGGGCCCGGCGCGGCGGTAGACCTTGCGCATCATCGCCCCGCCGGCAAGACCGGGCGCGCGGGTGGCAAGGCGCAGCATCGCCGGCAGCGGCGTGAGCGTGTAGTCGGCCGCGCGGGCCAGGAAGGCCTGCATCTCCGCGCGCATGGGCGGCACGTCCAGCACGCGCGTGACGGGGCGGACCTTCGCGAGGTCGAAGCCGCCCTTGCCCGGCCCCCAGACCACGCCCAGCACCTGCCGCGGCCCGAGCGGCACCTCGACGAAGGCGCCGAGGTGGCAGCCGCCTTCCGGCGCCAGATAGTCGAGCGTGGTGGCGAGCGGCTGGGTCGTCAGCACCGCCACGAGCGCACCTCTCCCGTAGTGGCCGGGGGGTGCTGCGGGGCTTTCGGGCGGCGCGGTCATCGGCTATCAGTGCCGCGAGTTTTCGCGCGAGACAACGGGAGACCCCCCATGAAATTTTTTGTCGATACCGCCGATGTCGCCGCCATCCGCGAGCTTGCCGCTCTGGGCATGGTCGACGGCGTTACCACCAACCCCTCCCTGATCGCCAAGTCGGGCCGCGACATCAAGGAGGTCACCGCCGAGATCTGCGAGATCGTCGACGGCCCTGTCAGCGCCGAAACCGTGGCGCTCGACGCCGAAGGGATGATCGCCGAGGGCCGCGAACTGGCCAAGATCGCCGACAACATCGCCATCAAGGTGCCGCTCACCTGGGAGGGGCTCAAGGCCTGCCGGGCGCTTACCGGCGAAGGCTACATGGTGAACGTCACGCTGTGCTTCTCGGCCAACCAGGCAATTCTTGCCGCCAAGGCCGGGGCAACCTTCGTCTCGCCCTTCATCGGAAGGTTGGACGACATCAATCTCGAAGGCATGGATCTGATCGCCGATATCCGCAAGATCTACGACAACTACGACTTCTCCACCCAGATCCTCGCGGCCTCCGTGCGTCAGCCCAACCATGTCAGCCAGGCGGCGCTGATCGGGGCCGACATCGTCACCGCGCCGCCGGAGGTCATCAAGAAGATGGCCCAGCATCCGCTGACCGACAAGGGGCTCGCCGCCTTCCTCGCCGACTGGGAGAAGACCGGTCAGAAAATCCTGTGATTCACGGAGTCGCGCGGCGGGGGCGCTGAGGCCCACAAGGCAAGAAGCCAGAAAGTTGCGGAAATTCCGCCCCATCCGGTATAGGATGGGGCAAGAGCCGACCTTGGCAGCGAAGAGGCAGGCATGACGGGCAGCAATCTGGCCGAGATCAGCGACGATTTGCGCGCGCGCATCCTCTCCGACCCGGAGGTGATTCTCGAAGACCCCGAGGTGATGGCCGCCCTTGTTGCCGCGAATGAGCGGCTCATGGGCGGCAACATCGTCGATCTGCGCGGCGTGGCGATGGAGCGGCTCGAGGCCCGGCTCAAGCGGCTCGAGGAAACGCATGCCCAGGTCATCGCCGCGGCCTACGAGAATCTCGCCGGAACCAACCGGGTCCACCGGGCGGTGCTCCGGCTGATGGAGGCCACGGAGTTCGAGGACTTCCTTGCCTGCCTGTCAAGCGAGATGCCCGAGCTTCTCAGGGTTCAGGCGATACGTCTGGTGGTGGAAACCGAGGCGTCGCCCGACGATCCCGCGGTGCGGCGACTGGGCGACGTGCTGACCGTTGCCGACCCGGGGTTCATCGAGGGGTATCTGACCCAGGGGCGCAACGTGCCGGCCCGGCAGGTGACGCTGCGCCAGCTTCAGCCCGACAGCGAGGTGATCTATGGCGCGGCGGTGGGCTGGGTGCGCTCGGAGGCCTGCCTGAGGCTCGATTTCGGGCCCGGCAACCTGCCCGGCATGCTGTGTCTCGGGGCGGAGGATCCGCATCAGTTCAAGCCCTCGCAGGGCACCGATCTGCTGGCCTTCTTTGCCGGCGTCTTCGAGCGGCTGATGCGCCGCTGGCTGGCGTGAGCGCCCGCCGCGTCGAACCGGCATTGCGTGATCCCGAGCTCATCGCGCCCGCCTTGCGCGCGGCGATGGCTGAGTGGCTCGCCGGGCTCCGCGCGCTTCAGGGCGCCTCGGAGCGCACCATCGAAGCCTATGGCGCCGATGTCACCGGCTTTCTCGCCTTCATGGCGCGCCATCTCGGCGGGCGCGGGGGCATCGGCATGCTGGCGGCGATCGGGGTGAGCGACATGCGCGCCTGGATGGCGCACGAGCGCGGGCGCGGGCTGTCGCCCCGGTCGCTGGCGCGGGCGCTGTCGGCGGTCAAGACCTTTACCCGCTGGCTCGCCGAACGGGAGGGTTTCGACGCGACGCCGATCCTGATGGCGCGCAGCCCCCGCTTCAAGGCGAAGCTTCCGCGCCCGCTCTCCGAGCCCGATGCGGTGCGGGTGATCGAGACGGTGGGTGAACAGGCCCGCGATGGCTGGCAGCGGGCGCGTGACGTGGCGGTGGTCACGCTTCTCTACGGCTGCGGGCTGCGCATCTCCGAGGCCCTGGCGCTCACGGGGGCGGATGCCCCGCTTGGCGAGATGCTGAGAATCGTCGGCAAGGGCGGCAAGGAGCGGCTGGTGCCGGTCATTCCCGCCGCCCGGGAGGCGGTGGCAGCCTATGTGGCGGTCTGCCCCTACGCGCTTGCGCCCGAGGAGCCGCTCTTTCGGGGCGCCCGGGGTGGGGCCTTGAGCCCCGCGATCGTGCAGAAGGCAATGCAGCGCGCGCGCATGCAGCTCGGGCTGCCCGCCACGGCGACCCCGCATGCGCTGCGCCATTCCTTCGCCACCCACCTGCTTGCCGCCGGCGGCGATCTGCGCGCCATACAGGAGCTCTTGGGACATGCCTCGCTGTCAACGACGCAGGCCTACACGGCGGTCGACGCGGTGCGGCTGATGGAAGTCTACGAGGCCACACATCCGCGCGCGTCGGGCTGAGGCGACCTCGCGCGGTTTGCACGCGCGGCGGTTTTCGTTCATGACAGGCGCATGACTGCCCGTGCCAAGGCCATTTTCGTGCATCTCTTCACCGCCACGGGTGCGGTGCTGGCGATGCTCGCCATGCTCTCCGCTGTCGACGGCGACTGGAGCATGATGTTCCTGTGGCTGGTGGCGGCCTTCATCGTTGACGGCATCGATGGGCCGCTGGCCCGCCGCTACCACGTCAAGACCCATGCGCCGCAGTGGAACGGCGAGCTCATGGATCTCATCATTGACTATCTCACCTATGTCTTCATCCCCGCCTTCGCCCTCTTCAAGTCCGGCCTGCTCCCGGGGTGGACGGGATGGACGGCGATCATCGTCATCACCTTCGCCTCGGTGATCTATTTCGCCGACACACGGATGAAGACAAAGGACAAGAGCTTTGCCGGCTTTCCCGGCTGTTGGAACATGGTGGTGATCGTGCTGTTCGCGCTGAAGCCGGAATTCTGGACGATCCTCACCATCGTCGTCCTTCTGGCGGCGGCGATGTTCACGCCGCTGAAATTCATCCATCCCATCCGTACCCGCCGCTGGCGCGCGCTTTCGCTGCCGGTGGCGCTTGCCTGGACGTTCTTTGCGGGCTGGGCAGCCTGGGTGGATTTCCATCCCGAAAGTTGGGCGCACTGGGGGCTTCTTCTGACGAGCCTCTATCTGCTGTTTGCCGGCATCGCTCAGCAGATCATCCCCGAGCGGGCTGCATGATCTCGGCCTTCCGTCTGAGCGGAAACCGCCTTGAGCCGCTCGATGCGTCGCAGGCACTTGAACGGGCAGACTGGATCGACCTTCTCGCGCCGAGCCCCGAGGAGGTCGCGGCCGTCGCCCGGCTGGGGCTCGACATCCCGAGCGCGGACGAGATGGAAGAGATCGAGCCGTCAAACCGCCTGTTTCGCCGCGACGGGGTCGATTACATGACAGTCGTCCTGCCGGTCACGCGCGAGGTGCCGCTGCCACGCGTGCGGCCTGTCAGTTTCATCCTTGCGCCCGACAGGCTGGTGACCGTGCGTCATCACCCGTTGCGCGCCTTCGAGACCTTCCTCGCCAATGGAGAGGTGCCCGTTTCGCGCGACGAAGCTCCAGCGCCTGAGGCCATCCTTCTCGGGTTGATGGACGCGGTGGTCGGGCGCATGGCCGATCTCCTCGAAGCATCGGGCCGCGCGCTTGATGCGCTGATGGCCTCGATCCATGCGCCTGGCACAGGGCCTGGGGTGAACGTTCTGCGAGGAGCGCTCGCCAGCCTCGGGCGAGAGGGCGAGCTTGTTGCGCAACTGCGCCAGGCGCTCGTGACGCTTGAACGGGCGCTCGGGCACTGTGCGGCGAGCCGGGCAGGGGTGGAATCCTCCACCGAGGTCTTGCGCTTTCTGCAGCTGGAGCAGCGCGACATCGCTGCGCTGGCGGTGCATGCGGATTTTCTATCGGCGCGGCTCGGTCAGGCCTCCGAAGTGACCCTCGGGGTGATCAACCTCGACCAGAACAACACGATAAGGATCATCTCGGTGGTGACGGCGCTGTTTCTCCCACCCACGTTGATCGCGTCGATCTACGGCATGAACTTCGCCTTCATGCCCGAACTCGGCTGGCCCCTCGGATACCCGCTTGCCCTCGGGCTCATGGCGTTGGCCTCCTGGGGTACATGGCGCTATTTCCGCAGCAAGGGCTGGCTCTGAGGCCGCAGTCGGCCTTGCGCATCTGCGAATCGGGCGTCTTTCGCGTTGCCAGCGGGTGGGGCCCGGCTATGCTCGCTTGGCAGGAACGGAACGATTGCAAGACGCGAGAAGGGGCGGCACTCGATGGCGGTCACATTTTCCATCTTCCCCGAACGCGGGCTCGTCTATGTGCGTTACGAGGGCGAAGCGCGCCTTGCCGACACCATGGCGGCCTTCGCCGAATATGCAGCCCATCCCGATTGCCGCCCGGGCCAGAAACAACTGGTCGATCTCTCTGCCGTCACCGGCGTGGAGATGAACTTTGCGCAGCTGATGGAGATGCAGGCACGCAAGGCCGATCTCTTCGGCACTGCGGAGGAAACCCTGATGGTCTATTTCGCGCCCACGCCCGAGGCGCGGCGGATCGCGAATCTTGCCATGCGTTCCTGGCAGGGGCTGGGGAAAGTGGTCGCGCTGGTCGCCGAAACCGAGAAGCAGGCACTCGAACTTCTCGGCCTTTCCGAGACCGGAATTGCCGAACTGACGGCGCAGGCGGGATAGTCCCGCCGCAGGCCAAAGCGCAGGGAGGCGACCATGGCCATCAGCGAACCGAGCTTCACCCTTGGCATCGAGGAGGAGTATCTCCTCGTCGATCGCGACGGCTTCGATCTCGCGGAGGCCCCGGCCAAACTCATGGAGGCCCTGCGCGCGCGCCTCGGTGATCAGGTCAGTCCCGAATTCCTGCGCTGTCAGGTCGAGGTGGGGACGCGCGTCTGCGCAAACATCGCAGAGGCCCGGGAAGAGCTGCGCAATCTCCGCCGTGCCGTGGCCGAAGAGGCCGCGCGGTTCGATCTGGTGCCGCTTGCCGTCTCCTGCCATCCCACCGCCGACTGGGAGGATCAGCCGCGCACCGACAAGGAGCGTTACGAAGTCATCGAGCATGACCTTGCCGCCGTGGCGCGGCGGCTGCTGATTTCCGGAATGCATGTGCATGTGGGCATCGAGGACGAGAACCTGCGCATCGACCTGATGAACCAGGCAACCTACTTCCTGCCGCATCTTCTGGCGATGAGCGGCTCGTCACCCTTCTGGAAGGGGCACGATACCGGGCTGATGAGCTACCGCCTGACGGTTTTCGACAATGTGCCCCGCACGGGCCTTCCGCCGCGTCTGTCGGACTGGTCGGAATACCAAAGGTCGATCGAGGCGATCGTTGCCACGGGCGCGATCGAGGACGGCTCCAAGATCTGGTGGGACATGCGCCCTTCGGTGCGCTTTCCGACGCTCGAGGCGCGCATCTTCGACAACTCGCCGCGGTTGGAGCACACGCTGACGCTCGCCGCCTTCACCCAGTGCATCCTGCGCCACCTGTTCCGGCTGCGCCTCAAGAACCAGCGCTGGCGCATCTACGACGCCTTCCTCATCGGCGAGAACCGCTGGCGCGCCCAGCGCTACGGCATGCGCGAGGGGCTGATCGATTTCGGGCGGGGAGAGCTTGTGCCCTTCCCCGAGCTTCTGGAGGAGATGCTCGAGCTTTTTGCCGAGGACGCCGAAGCGCTGGGCTGCGTGGCCGAGATCGAGGGCGGGCGCGACATTCTCGCCCAAGGCAGCTCTGCCGAACGCCAGCGCCGCGTCTTTGCCGACGAAGTCGCCGCGGGCGCGACACGGGAAGAGGCCTTCCGCGGCGTGATCCTGAGCCTGATCGAGGAATATCGCGCCGATCTATGAGAAGATGGCCGGGCGCGGACGCTTGCCAGGAGGGGCGCGGCGGCGTTAATTAAACGCGCGTTCAGTTCGGCCGGAGAGGGGAGGCAGCGATGGATTTCGCGCTCAGCGAGGAACAGACGGCGATCTACGACATGGTCCGCGCTTTCGGCGAGGAGCACGTCGCGCCACATGCCCGCGAGTGGGAGGCGGCGGGCACCATCCCCCGCGATCTCTGGCCCAAGCTCGCCGAGCTTGGCATGGGCGGCATCTTCGTCTCGGAGGAGGCGGGCGGGGCGGGGCTCTCGCGGCTCGACGGCACGCTGATCTTCGAGGCGCTGAGCCGCTCCTGCGCGTCGGTCGCGGCATTTCTCTCCATCCACAACATGTGCGCGGCGATGATCGACCGCTTCGCCAGCGAGGAAATGAAGGCCCGGCTCCTGCCCGGCATCGTGGCGATGGAAACGGTCGTCGCCTATTGTCTTACCGAGCCCGGTTCGGGCTCGGACGCGGCCGCGCTCAGAACCCGGGCCGAGCGCACGAACGAGGGCTATGTGCTCAACGGCACCAAGGCCTTCATCTCCGGCGGCGGTTATTCGGACCTCTACCTCGTCATGGCCCGTACCGGCGACGACTCGCCGCGCGGCATCTCCGCGATCGTGGTCGAGGCGGGCACGCCCGGCCTGTCCTTTGGCAAGCTCGAGGAGAAGATGGGCTGGCGCTCCCAGCCCACCGCGCAGGTGCAGTTCGATGACTGCACCGTTCCGGCCGAGAACCTCGTGGGCGAAGAGGGCAAGGGCTTCAAATACGCCATGGCCGGGCTTGACGGCGGCCGGCTCAACATCGCCGCCTGCTCGCTTGGCGCCGCCCAGGCCGCCTTCGAGAAGACCCGCGCCTACATGGCCGAGCGGCGGGCCTTCGGGCAGACGCTCGACCAGTTCCAGGCGTTGCAGTTCCGCCTTGCCGACATGGAGATCGACCTGCAGGCGGCGCGCACCTTCCTGCGCCAGGCGGCATGGAAGCTCGATCAGGGCGCGCCCGATGCCACGAAGTTCTGCGCCATGGCCAAGAAATTCGTCACCGAAGTCGGCAGTCAGGTTGCCGACCAGTGCCTGCAGCTGCATGGCGGCTACGGCTATCTCGCCGATTACGGCATCGAGAAGGTGGTGCGCGATCTGCGCGTGCACCAGATTCTCGAAGGCACCAACGAGATCATGCGGCTCATCGTGGCCCGCAGCCTTCTGGCCGAGCGGCCATGAGCGAGGAAATCCTCATCCGCAGGGAAGGCCGGGCAGGGCGGATTACGCTCAACCGCCCCAAGGCGCTGAATGCGCTGACCTGGCCGATGGTCACGGCCATCGAGGAGGCGCTCGATGCCTGGGCGGATGACGGGGAGGTGGCGCTTGTCCTGATCGACGGGGCGGGCGAGCGCGCCTTCTGCGCCGGGGGCGACATCGCCGAGCTCTACCGCACGGGGCGGGCGGGCGACTACGACTACGGCCGGCGCTTCTGGCGCGACGAATACCGCATGAACGCCAAGCTCTTCCATTTCCCCAAGCCGGTGGTGACCTTCCTGCACGGCTTTGTCATGGGCGGCGGCGTCGGCGTGGGGTGCCATGGCTCGCATCGCATCGTCTGTGAAAGCTCCGTGGTCGCGATGCCCGAATGCGGCATCGGGCTGGTGCCCGACGTGGGCGGTTCGCTGATCCTCGCCCGGGCGCCGGGGCGACTTGGCGAGTATCTCGGCACCACCGGCACGCGCATGGGGCCGGCCGATGCCATCCATGCGGGCTTTGCCGACCATTTCGTTCCCGCCGCGGACTGGGAAGGGCTCAAGGCCGAGCTTTGCGCCTCGGGAGATGCGCGCGCGGTGGCGGCGGCGGCAAAGGCGCCCGGCGAGAGCGCGCTTGCCGCGCGCCAGCGGCTCGTTGACCGCCACTTCGGCGGCGAGACGCTGGGCGACATCCTGCGCTCCTTGCGCATCCCCACGCCGGGCGAGCCCGAGAACACCGCCTTCTGCGAGGAGACGCTGAAGGTGATGGCGCGCAACTCGCCCCTGTCGATGGCCTGTACGGTGCAGATCATCCACCGCCTGCGCGGGCCTGGCGCCACCATCGAGCGCGCGCTCGATCTCGAATACCGCTTCACCGCGCGGGCGATGGAGAAGGGCGACTTTCTCGAAGGCATCCGCGCGGCCATCATCGACAAGGACCGCAACCCGCGCTGGCGTCACACGCTGGACACCCTCAAGGATTACGAGGTGACGCGGATGCTGATGCCCCTGCCGCGCGAGGAGAAGAAGACGACATCATGAAGATCGGTTTCATCGGGCTGGGCAACATGGGCGCGCCGATGGCCCGCAACCTCGCCAGGGCGGGCCACGAGGTGAAGGGCTTCGACATCGCTGCGCCCTGCCCCGAGGGGGTGGAATGCGTGGGCTCGGCCGCGGAGGCGGCGAAGGGCGCGGAGGTGGTCATCACCATGCTGCCCGACGGCAACATCCTGCGCCAGGTCGCCGCCGAGATCATCCCGGTCATGGAGAAGGGCGCGGTGTTCCTCGACTGCTCGACGGTCGATGTGGAAAGCGCGCGCGAAGTGGCACGGCAGGCCGAGGCGGCGGGGCTGAGGCCGCTCGATGCGCCCGTCTCGGGCGGGGTCGGCGGCGCGGAGGCGGGCACGCTTACCTTCATGGTGGGCGGCTCGGAGGAAGCCTTCGAGATCGCGAAGCCCCTCTTCGAGGTGATGGGCAAGAAGGCCGTCCATTGCGGGCCATCGGGCAACGGGCAGGCGGCGAAGATCTGCAACAACATGATCCTCGGCGTGACCATGATCGCCACCTGCGAGGCCTTCGCGCTGGCCGACAGGCTCGGCCTCGACCGCCAGAAGCTCTATGACGTGGTCTCCACCTCGTCGGGCTACAGCTGGGTGATGAATGCCTATACGCCCGCCCCCGGCGTCGGTGTGCCCTCGCCGGCCGACAACGACTACAAGCCCGGTTTCGCCGCCGAGCTGATGCTGAAGGATCTGCGCCTGTCGCAACAGGCGGCCGAGGCGGTGGATGCCGACACGCCCATGGGCCAGCGCGCGGCCGAACTCTACGAGGCCTTCGTCGAGCGCGAAGGCGGGCGCGGGCGCGACTTCTCGGCGATGCTGCCGCGCTTCGAGAGCCGCCGCCGGCGCGGGTGAAACGCCCCCGCAACGGCCACACGGAGCGACAAAATGCCTCGCGTGGTAAGGGGCTCGCACGAATTTGGGGAAAAGCGGCGTTACAGATACAGCCACAGGTGGTATATCTTCCTGCCTGACCGGCGAATCGAAGGGATCGTTGGAATGAAGAAGAAAAATGAAGGAATCGTTGACCGCACCCTGCGCGTCACGCTCGGCTCCGGTCTTCTGATCTCGTTCTTCATTTTTCCCGAGGCGTCCTGGCGATGGTGGCTGCTTCTGGGGTTCTTCCCGCTGATCTCCGGACTCGTCGGTTACTGCCCCCTCTATTCGCGCTTGGGGCTTTGCACCTGCCCGAAGGATCAAGCCTGAACGCCTGAGTCGCCCCGGACGCCCGCGCGTTCCCGCGGTGGCATGTGTGGCCGGCTTGCCATTGAGCCCGCGGCGCGACAGCCTGTCGACGCAGAAGATCCCATCGTCCGAGGCGTGATGCACGAGATTTCCCAGTCTCCCACCGACCCCGAATTCGTTCAGAACCCCTATCCCTTCTACGAGCGCGCCCGTGCCCTTGGGGAGGTGGTGTACTGGCGCGACTATGAGCTGCCCGTCGCCCTGAGCCACCGGGCCGTGGATATGATACTGCGTGACCGGAGGCTGGGGCGCGAGCCGCCCGCCGAAGCGCGCGGGCCGGTTCCCGAACATCTGGCGCCCTTCTTCGAGATCGAGGCGCACTCGATGCTCGAACTCGAGCCGCCCCGCCATACCCGGCTGCGCGGTCTCGTTCTGCGCGCCTTCACATCGCGCCGGATCGCCGGGCTTGCCCCGGAGATCGCCGAGCTGTGCCACGCCCTGATCGACGGCTTTCCCGAGGGCGAATTCGATCTCTTGCCGCGCTACGCCACCCGCGTGCCCGTGATCGTCATCTGCCGGTTGCTCGGGGTTCCCGATTCGATGGCCGATCAGCTTCTCTCCTGGTCGCATGACATGGTCGCCATGTATCAGGCCCGTCGCGACCGGGCGGTCGAGGAGGCAGCGGCGCGGGCCGCGGGCGCCTTCGCAGCGTTCATGCGCAGCTACGTGGAGGAGCGGAGGGCGCGGCCGGCAGATGATCTGATCACCCATCTCATCGCCGCGGAGGAGGAGGGCGAGCGGCTGACCATCGACGAGCTTGTCGCCACCTGCATACTACTTCTTAACGCCGGTCACGAGGCGACGGTGCACACGCTTGGCAATGGGGTGAAGCTGCTGCTGGAGGAGGGGGCGGATCCGGCCTGGCTTGCCCCCGGGACGATCGAGGCCACCGTTGAGGAAATCCTGCGCTTCGACCCGCCGCTGCATCTGTTCACGCGTTTCGCGTATAAGGAGGTGGAGCTCTTCGGCGCAAAGCTGAAGCGGGGCGACAGAATCGGCTGTCTTCTCGCCGCGGCGAACA
Source organism: Meinhardsimonia xiamenensis (assembly GCF_900102905.1). Lineage (GTDB taxonomy): Bacteria > Pseudomonadota > Alphaproteobacteria > Rhodobacterales > Rhodobacteraceae > Meinhardsimonia > Meinhardsimonia xiamenensis. Next base: position 227,331 of record NZ_FNFV01000003.1, read on the forward strand.
GGGACGCGGCGGTCTTCGAGACGCCGGGGCGATTTGACCCGGCACGTCCGGCGCGTGCCAATCTGGCCTTCGGCGCGGGCCGGCATTTCTGTGTCGGTGCGCCGCTTGCCCGGCTCGAGCTCAAGGTGGCGCTGTCCGTGCTCTTCGACCGTTGCCCAGGGCTTACGCTCGCCGCGACTCCGCGTTATGCCGATCTCTATCATTTCCATGGGCTCGAACGGCTCATGGTGCGGCTGTAGGGGGCGCCGCCCCCTCTGCCGCTTCGCGGCATTCACCCCCGGGGTATTTCCACCCAGGGTGAGAGAACAGGGATAGCAAGGGAGACGGGCATGGCCACGATCGGGTTGCGCAAGGCGCGGACAATCATTCGCAAGGCGCTCGAGAAGGCGCGGGAGATGGAACTCAAGCCCCTCTCGGTGGTCGTCCTTGACGCCGGCGGCCATGTCATCGCCTTCGAGCGGGAGGATGGCGCAAGCCCGGGGCGCTTCGACATCGCCCGCGGCAAGGCCTATGGCGCGGTGATGACCGGGATGCCGGGTTCGGCGCTGCGCGACCGTGCCGAGGCGCAGGCCTATTTCGTCAATGCCCTGAACGGGCTGTGGGATGGGAAGATGGTACCGGTGCCCGGCGGGATACTGGTGCGCGACGGCCGCGGCAACGTGATCGGCGCGGTCGGGGTGACCGGAGACACCTCGGAGAACGACGCCATCGCGGGGATGGCCGGGGTGGAGGCGGCGGGGCTCACGGGCGAGGCCTGAGCCCTCGCAACCCGGCGCCATCGTTGTTATATCCCGGCCGTCGGGAGAAGGAGGCAGTGGCGCATGGCGCGACCGATCGTCGGCATCATCGGCAACAGCCACATGATCTCGGACCGCTACCGGGTTCTGGGTGCGGGGTATTTCTGCGCCGAGGCGATCGCGCATGTGGCGGGGGCGGTGCCCGCCATCGTGCCGAGCGCGCCGGAGCTCGTCTCCATCGAGGAGCTGATGGAGCATTATGACGGGTTTCTCTTCACCGGCGGGCGGCCGAATGTGCACCCGGAGGAGTACGGCCACGAGCCGACCGAGGCGCATGGCGCCTTCGACCGTGATCGCGACCGGGTTGCGCTGCCGCTCATCCGGGCGCTGACCGAGCGCGGGCAGCCCTACCTCGGCATCTGTCGCGGCTTTCAGGAGGTCAATGTCGCCTTCGGCGGCACGCTGCACCCGGAGATCCGCGAACTGCCGGGACGGATGAATCACCGCATGCCGCCCGATGGCACGCTCGAGGAAATCTTCGCGCTGCGCCAGCGGGTGACGTTCGCGGAGGGCGGGGTGTTCCACCGGCTGATGGGCGCACGCCAGGTGATGACGAACACGCTGCACGGGCAGGGCATACTCGAGCCCGGGCGGCGGATCGTGATCGACGGCTGGGCGGACGATTCCACCCCCGAGGCGCTCTATGTGGCCGATGCGCCGGGCTTCACGCTGTCGGTGCAGTGGCACCCCGAATACAACGCCGCCAATGATCCGGTGAGCCGCAAGCTCTTCGAGGCCTTCGGGCAGGCGGTGCGGGACTGGGCCGAGGGACGGCGGCCGCGGCGGCTGAAGAGCGCCTGAGGCTCAGGTTACCGCGGCGCGGCGGCGGCAGGCCGGGTCGTCCCATAGCCGATTGCGCATCACCTCCTCCAGGACGGCGGCGGCGCGCAGTATGTCCTCCTCGCCGATGTAGAGGGGCGTGATGCCGAAGCGGATGATGTCGGGGGCGCGGAAATCGCCGATCACCCCGCGGGCGATCAGCGCCTGCATCACCGCATAGCCTTCAGGATGGCGGAAGGAGACCTGGCTGCCGCGCTCTTCGGGCGCGCGCGGCGAGGCGAGCACGAGCTCGGGGCAGCGGCGCTCCACCTCGGCGATGAAGAGTTCGGAGAGTGCAAGCGAGCGGGCGCGGACATCGGCCATGTCGACCATGTCGAAGATGTCGAGCGCGGCATCGAGCGCGGCCATCTGGATGACGGGTGGCGTGCCAACGCGCATCCGGGCGATGCCGCCTGCGGGGCGATAGGCGGGCTCGAAGGCGAAGGGCGCGTCATGCCCGAGCCAGCCCGAAAGGGCGGGCAAGGCCGCTTCGGCATGGCGCGGGGCGACGTGAATGAAGGCCGGTGCGCCGGGCCCGCCGTTGAGGAACTTGTAGGTGCAGCCCACCGCGAAATCGGCACCGGCGGCGGTGACATCGACTTCCAGCGCACCGGCGGAATGCGCAAGATCCCAGATCGTCAGCGCGCCCACCTCATGCGCGCGGGCGGTGAGCGCCCACATGTCGTGACGTCGGCCGGTGCGGTAGTCCACCTCCGTGAGCATCAGCACCGCAACCTCCTCGGTCAGATGCCCGGCCACCTCTTCGGGTTCCACGAGCTTCAGCCTGTGACCCTGCCCGAGCGTGGCAATGAGCCCTTCGGCCATGTAAAGATCACTGGGGAAATTGCCGGTATCGGAGAGGATCACCCGGCGGGAGGGATTGAGGGCCAGAGCCGCCGCCAGCGCCTGATAGACCTTGATCGACAGCGTGTCGCCGACCACGGTGGTGCCTTCGGGAGCGCCGATCAGCCTGCCAATGCGGTCGCCGAGCCTGAGCGGCATCTCCATCCACCCGGCGCGGTTCCAGGCGGTGATCAGCATCTCGCCCCATTCCTTGTGCACGCAGCGCTCGATGCGCTCGGCGGCGGCGCGGGGCAGGGGGCCGAGCGAGTTGCCGTCGAGATAGGTGATGCCTTCGGGCAGGTGGAAGGCGGCGCGCGTGGCAGCGAAATCGGTGGTCATCAGATCTGGCCCCCGGAAATCTCGATCGCCTGGCCGTTGACCGATTGCGAGGCTGGCCCGCAGAGCCAGAGCGCTGCGGCGGCCACTTCCTCCGGCTCGATCAGGCGCTTGTGGGGGTTGGCCTCGACCATCAGCGCCAGCGCCTCGGCCTCGGAGATGCCCGCGCGCCGGGCGATGGAGGTGATGTTGCGGTCGATGATGGGGGTGGCGACATAGCCGGGGCAGAGTGCGTTGAAGGTGATGGGCTTGCCAAGATGGTCGGCCGCAAGCCCCCGGATGAGGCCGACCATGCCGTGTTTCGAGGCGGTATAGGCGGTGGCGCCCTTGAGCCCCTTGAGCCCTGCCACCGAGGCCACGGCGATGACCCGGCCCCAGTCGAGCCCGTGCATCGTCTTCAGCGCCTCGCGGATGGTGAGAAAGGCGCCGTCGAGGTTGACGGCCATGATCTGGCGCCAGAAGGCCATGTCGGTCTTGTGCAGCGAGCGTCCCTCGGCAAGGCCTGCATTGGCGACGTGGATCGCCACCGGCCCACGCGCCTCTACAGCGCGGGCGAAGCCCTCGCGCACGCTGTCCTCGTTGGACACGTCCATCACCTGCGGGAAGAGCCCCGGCGCCTGCGCGGCCGCTGCCTCGAGCACCTCAAGCCGGCGCCCGGTGATGGTCACCTTCGCGCCGCGTTCGGCGAGCGCCCGCGCAATGGCAAGCCCGATGCCGGTGCCTCCTCCCGTCACAAGGGCATGCGCGTTTTCGATCATCTTCGGTCTCCTCCCTGCCTCACGCGAGCCTGGGCGCAGAGTATCGGCCGCGCCGGGCTGGGCAAGGGGTGCGGGAAGGGGGGCGGGAATTCGTTCAGGGATTGGCGTGAGCAGCCAAGAGAAAGGGCGCCACCGCCGGCCGGCGAAGGCGCCCCCCGTCAGAGCGTGCCGATGGCTCAGAGGTGCTTGCCCATCTCCACCGCGGTGTCGGCCATGCGGTTGGAGAAGCCCCACTCGTTGTCATACCAGCTGAGGATGCGCACCATGCGCCGCTCCATCACCTTGGTCTGGTCCATGTGGAAGACCGAGGAGTGCGGGTTGTGGTTGAAGTCGCAGGAGACGAGCTTTTCCTCGGTGTAGCCGAGGATGCCCTTGAGCGAGTTGTCGGCGGCGACGCGGATGGCGTCGTTGATCTCCTCCACCGTGGTCTCGCGCTTGGCCTCGAAGACGAGATCGACCACCGAGACGTTCGGCGTGGGCACGCGGATCGCCACCCCGTCGAGCTTGCCGTTGAGCTCGGGCAGCACCAGCCCCACCGCCTTGGCGGCACCGGTGGAGGTCGGGATCATGCTCAGCGCCGCGGCGCGGGCGCGGTAGAGATCCTTGTGCATGGTGTCGAGCGTCGGCTGGTCGCCGGTGTAGGAGTGGATGGTGGTCATGAATCCGCGCTCGATGCCGACCGCCTCGTTGAGCACCTTGGCCACCGGCGCGAGGCAGTTGGTGGTGCAGGAGGCGTTGGAGACCACGAGATCCTTCGAGGTCAAGGTGGTGTGGTTGACGCCGTAGACGATGGTCTTGTCGGCCCCCTTCGAGGGTGCCGAAACCAGCACCCGGCTGGCCCCGTTCTCGAGATGCACCGCGGCCTTCTCGCGGTCGGTGAAGATGCCGGTGCATTCCATCACGATGTCGACATGCTTCCAGGGCAGCTCGCGCGGGTCGCGGATGGCGGTCACCTGGATCGGGCCGAAGCCGACGTCGATCCAGTCATCGCCGGTCTTCACCTCGCCGGGGAAGCGGCCGTGAACGCTGTCGTAACGCAGAAGATGCGCGTTGGTTTCGACCGGGCCGAGGTCGTTGATGGCCACCACCTCGATGTCGGTGCGCGCCGACTCGACGATGGCGCGAAGCACGTTGCGTCCGATCCGGCCGAAACCGTTGATGGCGACCTTGACTGCCATGGTCCCTTGTCTCCCTCGTTGCTGGTGCCGCCCGCGTGGGCGGCGGTCGTCCGCGGCTTTAGCGCCAAAAGGCCAGATACTCAATCGCGGCAAGAAGCCTTCTGCCGACAAATACCGGCAGGTTCCAGTGCAGCCAGAAATGGTCCGCCGTCACGAGGGCGATGATCACGAGGCCCAGGGCGATCGCCAGCCTGTTGGTCATGAACCGGGCCCTCCCTCTCGTCGAGGTGACGATAGGGAGGGGAGAGGCTGTCGGGAAGGGGTCAATGTGACCGGCCACGCTCCCTGTCGGAGCGCTTGCGCTTGAATTCCTCCAGCTCGCGGAGCGCCGAGGCGAAGGTTTCGCGGATGAGCCGCGGCAAGTCGTCCCACATTGCCGGGTCATCGCCCTTGCTCTTGACCACGATGTTCGGGCCGGGAACCTCAAGCTCGATCTTGACGTGATGAGCCACGCCCTTCGGGCCGTGGTCGGAATCCTTCTCGATGGCCACGCGCGCGGTCACGAGCCGGTCGTAATGACGCTCAAGCTTGGCCAGTTCCTCGAGCACGAGCTTGCGGATGGCCTCGGAGCTGTCGAGGCCGTGAAAGACGATCTGCGGTTCGGTCTGCATGCGCGGGTATCTCCCTTCTGTCCGGTTCTGTCACGTCACAGCTAGGTGCGGCGTTTCGCAGTTACCATCCTCCGATGCAAGCGCCCGCCGCCCTGACACAGGTCAATGCAATGGGGCCGCCGGCTCCCCATATTCGCAGAGGACAGGACGAGCATGAATACGAGCATGAACTGGAGGATGTGATGAGCGCACTTGGACTGCCGATCATCGACAACGCCGTGCAGGACGCCAACCGCTGGATCAACGAGGTCAACGCCCATGTTGGCTGGGACGACAAGCAGCGCGCCTACAGGCTGCTGCGGCAGGTGCTGCACGTGGTGCGCGACCACCTGAACGTGGACGAGGCCGCGCAGCTCGGTGCGCAGCTGCCAACGCTGATCCGCGGCATCTACTACGAGGGCTGGGATCCCTCCAGGACGCCGGTGAAGATGCGCAAGCCCGAAGAGTTCATCGCCGCCGTGCAGGCCGGTTTCCAGACCGACCCGCTCGGTGATGCGAAGGAGGCGATTGCCGCCGTCTTCGCCGTGCTCGATGCGCATGTCTCGGCCGGCGAGATGGAGGAGGTGAAGCAGGCCTTCACCAAGGAGATCCGCGCGCTCTTCGGCGGGGTGGAGGCCTGACCCCGCTCAGAGTAGCGCCTTGGCGCGGGCGGCGAGGTTCTCGGCGGTGAGGCCGAACTTCTCGTAGAGCACCTTGGCGGGCGCGGAGGCGCCGAAGCTCGAGAGGCCCACGAAATCGGCCTTCGCCTCGCGCCCGCGCTCACCGCACAGCCAGCGGTCCCAGCCAAGCCGCACGCCGGCCTCGATGCCCACACGCACGGGGCCCGCGGGCAGGACGCGGCGGCGATAGGCCTCGTCCTGCTCGGCGAAAAGCTCCCAGCAGGGCATGGAGACAACGCGCGTGCCGATCCCCTCGGCCTGCAAAAGCTCGCGCGCGGCAAGCGCGATTTCCACCTCGCTCCCGGTGGCCAGCAGGATCACCTGCCGCTTGCCTTCCGACTCGGCCAGCACGTAGGCGCCCTGCGCCGTGAGGTTCCTGGCCTTGTGCTGGGTGCGCACCGTGGACACGCCCTGCCGGGTGAGCGCGAGGACGGAGGGGATGCGGGTCTCGCTCAGCGCCAGCTCCCATGCCTCGGCCGTCTCTACCGTGTCGGCCGGGCGGAACAGGCGCAGGTTCGGCGTGGCGCGCAGCATCGCCAGATGCTCCACCGGCTGGTGGGTGGGCCCGTCCTCGCCGACGCCGATCGAGTCATGAGTCATCACATAGACGACCGGCACGCCCATCAGCGCCGACAGCCGGATCGCCGGTCGGGCGTAGTCGGTGAACACCATGAAGGTGCCGCCATAGGGGCGCACGCCGCCATGCAGGGCCATGCCGTTCATCGCCGCGGCCATGACATGCTCGCGGATGCCGTAGTGGATGTAGCGGCCCTTGCGGTTGTCCACGTCGAAGACGCCAAGATCGGGCGTCAGCGTGTTGTTGGAGCCGGTGAGGTCGGCCGAGCCGCCCAGCGTCTCCTTCATCACCGGGTTGATCGCCTTCAGCACCGTCTGCGAGGCCGCGCGCGTGGCGACCTTGGGTTGCGCCTCGGCGGCCTCCTTCTTGACCTTGCGGATGACCGAGGCGAGCCGCTTCGGCGCCTCATGGGCGAAGACGCGGCGGAACTCGGCCTGCCTGGCTTCCGACAGCTGCGCCAGCCGCGCCTCCCATGCCTCGCGCTCGGGCCGGCCGCGCGCGCCGATCGCCTCCCACGCGGCCTTGATCTCGGCCGGGATCTCGAAGGGCGCGGCCGTCCAGCCATAGGCGGCCTTGGTCGCGGCGATGAGCTCGGGATCGGTCAGCGCGCCATGAGCCTTGGCGGTGTCCTGTGCCGCCGAGCCGAGCCCGATATGGGTGCGGCAGGCGATCATGGTCGGCCGGTCGGATTTCTTCGCCGCCGTCAGCGCGGCATCGATCGCCTCGGGGTCGTGGCCGTCACACTCCAGCACCTCCCAGCCGGCGGCTTCGAAGCGCAGCTTCTGGTCGGTGGCGTCGGCGAGCGAGACCTTGCCGTCGATGGTGATGCCGTTGTTGTCCCACAGAAGGATCAGGCGCGAGAGCTTCTGGCGCCCCGCAAGCGTGATCGCCTCCTGGCTGATGCCCTCCATCAGGCAGCCATCGCCCGCGATGACATAGGTGTAATGGTCCATCACCTTGCGCCCCCATGTGGCGCGCAGGTGCTCCTCGGCGATGGCAAAGCCCACCGCATTGCCCACCCCCTGGCCGAGGGGGCCGGTTGTCGTCTCCACGCCGGGCGCATGGCCATACTCGGGGTGGCCGGCCGTCTTCGAGCCCCACTGGCGGAAGTTGCGGATCTCCTCGATGGTCATGCCGGGCATGCCGGTGAGGTAGGCGAGCGCATAGATCAGCATCGAGCCGTGACCGGCCGACAGGATGAAACGGTCGCGGTCGGGCCAGTCGGGGCGCGCGGCATCGAACTTCAGGTGCTTCTCGAACAGCACCGTGGCGACATCGGCCATGCCCATCGGCATGCCGGAATGGCCCGAATTGGCGGCGGCCACGGCATCGAGCGTCAGCACGCGGATGGCACAGGCCTTCATCCAGTGGTCGGGGTGGCGGGCTTTCAGCTCGGCGATCTCCACGGGGCGCGTCCTTCCTTGAGTGGTTGCGTCACGGTTGGGGCAAAATGCGCGCTCCTGATAGCAGCGGGCGGCGGAAGTGCAAGGCGGCAGGGGCGGGCGGGAACAGGGTTCGCGCGGCAAAACGGGCTGGCCTGAGGCGCGTGGAGCCGTTAGCATCCTGTTGCGAAGCCCGAAAAGAAAAACGGGGTCAGGGGCATGTCGGAGCTTTCTGAACTGGAACGACGGCTGAGCGAGGCGCTTGACCGGATCCGCGAGGGCGTGGAGCGGCTGACGCTCGCTCCCTTGCCCGCCGCGCCATCCGAGGCGGCGGCGGACGAAGCGCGCGGAGCGGCCGAGGAAATCGCGTCGCTACGCGAGGCCCTCGAGGCCGAGCGGCTTGCCAATGCCCAGCTTGAGGAGCGGCTCGCCGCGATCCGAAGCCGGCTCGAGGAGAAGGTCGAGGAGCTCTCGGGCGAGGTCGAGGGCCTGCGCGAGCAGCTCGAGGCAACCCATGCCCGCAACCGCCATCTCAAGCGCAGGCTCGAGGAGGTGCGCGCCGCGCTTGCCCGCCTGCGCGAAGCGGCGTCGGAAGGCGTGACCGAGCCCGAGCAGATCAACCGCGCGATGCTGGCCGAGCTCGAGAGCCTGCGCGCGCTGCGCGAGGCGGACCGTCATGAGCTCGATGCGCTCATTGCCGAGCTGAAGCCGCTGGTTGAGGAGGCAGCCGATGCCTGAGGTTTCGATCACCATCGGCGGGCGCAGCTTCACCGTCGCCTGTCAGGATGGCGAGGAGCATTATCTGCACGCGGCCGCAGCGCTGCTCGACGCCGAGGCAAGCGCCCTGACGGCCCAGATCGGCCGTCTGCCGGAGCCGAAGATGCTCCTGATGGCCGGGCTCATGCTGGCGGACAAGGCCGCGGGCATGGAGGAGCAACTGAAGAGCCTCGAGGAGGCGCAGAAGGCGCTGCAGGCCGAGCTCGCCGCCGCACAGGCCGAGATCGAGGCTTTGAAGAGCGCGCCGCCACCCGAACCCGAAAAGATCGAGGTTCCGGTCATTCCCGACGATGTGACGGAGACGCTCGCCGAACTCGCCGCACGCGCCGAGGCGCTTGCGGCCGAGCTTGAGGAGAAGACGCGCGAGGAGGCCTCGGGGCGGGGCGCCGGCTGAGGGCGCCCCGCCGCGTTCAGCTGTTGGCTTCGCGGATCTTGTTGGCCGCGTCCTTATCGTAGGCGACGCCCTTCTTGTCGAAAAGCTCGTCGAGCTCGCCCGAAAGCGTCATCTCGGTGACGATGTCGCAGCCGCCCACGAACTCGCCCTTCACATAGAGCTGCGGGATCGTCGGCCAGTCCGAGTACTCCTTGATTCCCTGGCGGATTTCCTCGTCGGCGAGCACGTTCACGTCGGTATACTCGACGCCCATGTAGTTGAGCACCGAGGCCACGCGGCTCGAGAAGCCGCACTGGGGCATGGTCTTGGTGCCTTTCATGAACAGCACCACGTCATTGTTTTCGACCATCTCGCGGATGCGGTCGTGAACGCTCATCATCGTTCTCCTGAAATTCGGGGGGAGGCGGCCGGCGCGGTCAGTCCGGCGCCTTGGTGGTCAGGGCCAGCGCGTGCAGCTCGCCGTTGGGGCCGTCCATCTTGCCCTTGAGCGCGGCATAGACGGCGCGTTGTTGCTGGACGCGGTTCATGCCGCGAAAGCTCTCGTCGATCACCTCGGCGGCGTAGTGGTTCCCGTCGCCGGCCAGATCGGTGATGGTGATCTTGGCATTCGGAAATGCCGCGCGGATCAGCGCCTCGATCTCGTGGGCTTGCATTGCCATGTGGCTTGGTCCTGTCGCCGCGTGTTCCTCGCCGAAGATGTAGAGCGGCGGGGGCGGGGGTGCAAGGCCGGGGCGACGGATGCCGCCCCGGCCCGCAGGGCTACGAGCCCGTGCCGGTGACGACGAGCGGTCCGACCATGCCCGATTCGTAATGCCCCGGCACGTTGCAGGCGAATTCGATCCGTATCGGCCCGGCGAAGGTCCAGATGATCTCACCGCTCTCGCCGGGCTCGAGCAGAAGCGAGTTGGGGTCGTCATGACCCATGCCGTGATGGATGCGATCGGCCTCGAGCATGCCCGATTCCATCATCGCCAGCATCTCCTTGCGGTGCTCGGCATGCATGGCGGGCGTGCCGAGCCCGAACTCGTGCACGAAGTCGCCGCGGTTCTCCGCGACAAAGCGCACCGTCTCTCCGGCGGCGACTTCGATCACGCCCGGATCATAGGCGTTGTCGGTCATCACCACACGGATGGTGCGCGTGGCGTGGGGGGCCTCGCCGGGTCTGCCGAAGGCGAAACCGTCGTCATGGCTGTGGCCGCCGGTGTGGCTGCCTCCGGCAAGGGCGGGCAGGGCGGTGAGCGCGGCAATCGCCACCGCGCAGGATATGGTCAGGCGCATCCTGATGCTCCCATTTTCTGAAAGATGTGTTGTCGTTTGGCTCGTTGCAGCCGCAATGGTCAGAGCCGGTGGGAGTGGGGGGCGGTGTCTCCGGCAAGATCAGACTTTGGTGAAATGTCTCGAGGGCTCCGAGGCGGAGCACAACCGCCAGCCGAAAGCTGGCTTCCCGCGGCTGGGGTGTCTCCAGCGAGGCGAAGTGATCGGCGTGGCATGGCGTTGGATGGTGGTGCACGTCGACATTGCGATCATCGTGCCGGTCCAAGGCCTGGACGGCGAGATTCTGGCAGTCGTCCGCGGTGCTGTCGAGCGCATGCAGGCGCAGTCGGGCGTGCGACGCGGGAGCGAAGATCACTGCCAGAAGAAGGGCCAGAACGCCGGTTGCGAGCCGAAAAGCCTCTCTCCGTGCTCGCACACTTCGCACCGATGTCCTGCCGAGGGACATGCCGCCTGCCTCGTTCTCTGGTTGGCTCGACGGGCAGGTGAACGGAGCAGAGCGCATCTGTCAACGCCACGCAGATCACACGGGCGTCAGCGGCGGCACGCCGCCTCCGGGTGTTTCAGATTCCCCCGTCGATCGCCCGGCCGAAGGCTGACCGCCAAAGCTCCACAAGCTCGGCAAGCGGTGCCTCAGAGCCGCCCATCCGCACCGTCTCGCCGCCGAAACGGCCGACCGTGGCAATGGGCAGCACGGCCCTTGCCGCCTCGACCATCAGCGCCTCGGCGGCATCGAAGTTGCAGGCGATGAGGTAGCGGCCCTGATCCTCGCCGAAGAGCGCTGCGGTGTCTTCCTCGTCGAGCGTGACGCCCACCCCCGAAGCTGCCGCCATCTCGAAGGCGGCAAGCGCGAGCCCGCCGTCGGAGATGTCGGTGCAGGCGCGGATGAGATGGGCGTTGGCGCGGATGAACTCGCCCGCCGCGCGCTCGGCGGCGAGATCCACGGGGGGCGGCGGGCCCTCCTCGCGGTGGAAGACCTCGGCCAGAAGGGCGGACTGCCCGAGATGTGCGCCGGCTCCGCCGAGCACCACCGCGACGTGGCCGGCGCGCGCGCGGCCGCCTATGAGCTCTTCGGGGCTTTCGATCAGCCCCACCGCGCCGATCGTCGGTGTGGGCAGGATCGGCTGGCCGTCGGTTTCGTTGTAGAGCGAGACGTTGCCCGAGACCACGGGCATGTCGAGGGCCCGGCAGGCCTCGCCGATACCTTGGATGGCAAGCACGAACTGGCCCATGATCTCGGGCTTCTCGGGGTTGCCGAAATTCAGGTTGTCGGTCACGGCAAGCGGCCTTGCGCCCACCGCGCAGAGGTTGCGGAAGGCCTCGGCCACCGCCTGCTTGCCGCCTTCCTTCGGGTCGGCCTGCACATAGCGCGGGGTCACGTCGGAGGTGAAGGCGAGAATCTTTTCGGTGCCGTGCACCCGCACCAGCCCCGCGCCAAAGCCCGGCCCCTGCACCGTGTCGCCCATCACCTGGGTGTCGTATTGTTCATAGACCCAGGCCTTGGAAGCGTAATTGGGGCTTGCGATGAGGATCTTGAGCGCATCCACCGGATCAACCCGCGGCACCTCGCCCAGAGGCGGCGGCGGTGCCGGCGTCACCCACGGGCGGTCATACTCCGGCGCCTCGCCCGACAGCGCCCTGAGCGGCAGGTCGGCCTTCAGCTCGTTGCCGTGGAAGACGAGGAAGCGATCCTCGGCGATGGTCTCGCCGACGATGGCGAAGTCGAGATCCCACTTGGCGAAGATCGCGCGCGCCTCTTCCTCCTTCTCGGGCTTGAGCACCATGAGCATGCGCTCCTGGCTTTCCGAGAGCATCATCTCGTAGGCGGTCATGCCCTCTTCGCGCTGCGGCACGGCATCGAGGTTGAGGCGGATGCCGAGGCCCCCCTTGTCGCCCATCTCCACCGCCGAGCAGGTCAGCCCCGCCGCGCCCATGTCCTGAATCGAGATCACCGCATCGGCGGCCATGAGCTCGAGACAGGCCTCGAGAAGGCACTTCTCGGTGAAGGGATCGCCCACCTGTACCGTCGGGCGTTTCTCCTCGATCGACTCGTCGAACTCCGCCGAGGCCATGGTCGCCCCGCCAACCCCGTCGCGCCCGGTCTTGGCGCCGAGATAGACGACCGGCATGCCCACGCCCGAGGCCGCCGAGTAGAAGATGCGGTCGGCCTGCGCGATCCCGGCGGCAAAGGCGTTGACGAGGCAGTTGCCGTTATAGGCGCGGTGAAAGCGCACCTCGCCGCCCACGGTGGGCACGCCGAAGCAGTTGCCATAGCCGCCGATGCCCTCGACCACGCCGTGCACGAGCCGGCGGGTGCGCGGGTGGCTCAGCTCGCCGAAGGAGAGCGAATTCATCGCCGCGATGGGGCGCGCGCCCATGGTGAACACGTCGCGCAGGATGCCGCCGACGCCGGTCGCCGCGCCCTGATAGGGCTCGATGTAGGAGGGGTGGTTGTGGCTCTCCATCTTGAAGACCACGGCCAGCCCGTCGCCGATGTCGACAACGCCCGCGTTCTCGCCGGGGCCGCAGATCACCTGCGGGCCTTCGGTGGGCAGGGTGCGCAGCCACTTCTTCGACGACTTGTAGGAACAGTGCTCGTTCCACATCGCCGAGAAGATGCCGAGCTCGGTGAAGGTCGGCTCGCGGCCGAGGATGTCGAGTATCCGCTGGTACTCGTCGGGTTTCAGCCCGTGCGCGATGATGAGCTCTTCGGTGATCTTCGGTTCCTGCATTGCGCTCCCCCGGGTGGCGCCCTCGGCGGCCTCCGGGCCCTCATATGCGAACCCGCGGCAAGGGTGAAGGGTGGCCGCGCCCGCGATGCGGCGCGACAGGCACAAGGGCCGGTGGATGACAAAAAAAGAGGCCGAGCGGCAAGGCTCGGCCCAAGTCCAACAGGGAGGTAGAAGACCGTGCGAGAGGTCGCCGCGGCTTCTGGAGCGCAGATAGTTGGCAAATGCAACGGAATCAAGCGCGGATGGCGCCCCGGGGTGCAAAGCTGCCATGCGTGGAGTGCATGGCTTGCGCTGCGCGCACCGCGATCAGGCGGCCTCTCCCTCGCGCATCCGGCGGCGGTGGGCGATCACCTCCTCGGTGACGAAGTCGCGGAAGGCGGCGATGCGGCGGGAGTGGCGCAGCTCTTCCGGATAGGCGAGATAGACCGGCACCTCTTCCGACTCGAGTTCCGGCAGGACCCTGACAAGCTGAGGAAAATCCTGTGTCAGATAATCGGGCAGAACGCCTATGCCGAGATCGTTGAGCACGGCCTGCAGCACGCCGAAATAGTTGTTCACGGTCAGCCGCGAACGCACGTCATGGGTCATCAGCAGCTGCACCAGCCGCGCCCCGGCCGAGACCTGCGGCGCCGAGGTGTTCTGGCACACCAGCCGATGCGACGAGATGTCCTCGATCCGCTCGGGCGTTCCGGCCGCCTCGAGATAGGCGGGCGTGGCGTAGAGGCGCATGCGCACCTCCATCAGCTTGCGGCGGATCAGGTCCGCCTGGCTCGGTTCCTTCATGCGGATGGCGACATCGGCCTCGCGCATGGGCAGGTCGAGCACCCGCTCTTCAAGCATCAGGTCGATGTTGAGATCGGGGTAACGGTCGTAGAGCGCCTTCAGCCTTGGCGCCAGCCACAGCGTGCCGAAGGCAATGGTTGTGGTCACCCTGAGCTCGCCGAAGACCTCCTCGCGGCTGTCGCGGATGCGCGCCTCCGCCGCCTCGAGCCGCCGCGCCATGGCCTTGGTGGCGTCGAACAGAAGCTCGCCCTGTTCGGTGAGAATCAGTCCGCGCGCATGGCGGTGAAAGAGGGTGGTGCCGAGGCTCTCTTCCAGCGCCCGAATCTGTCGCGAGACGGCCGATTGGGAAAGATGGAGCGTCTCCCCCGCATGGGTGAGGCTGCCGGCGGAGGCGACGGCGTGAAAGATCCTTAGCTTGTCCCAGTCCATCATGTGGCCTTCATTGCGCCCGGCGGGGGCGATCGCGCATTTGGGTTTCCGCAGTGCTTAACACAACCCTGTTCCAATGTGGTGACGGGATTTTGACTTTGTAGGTCAGGATTTTTGACCTATAACCCGACGCAGGGCACGCCCCGGGAGGAGCCCAGGGAGGAGGGTGAGCGATGAGCCTGCGCGATGTGAGCCTTCACGACCGTTTCGATCTGCAGAAGTCGCCGGTTCTGCTGAACGGCACCCAGGCGCTGGTGCGGCTGATGCTGATGCAGAAGGCGCGCGACCGCGCGGCGGGGCTGAACACCGCGGGCCTCGTCACCGGCTATCGCGGCTCGCCCTTGGGCGGCGTCGATCAGCAGATGTGGCGCGCGCAGGCCGATCTCGAGGCGAATGACATCCGCTTCATCCCCGGCCTCAACGAGGATCTCGCCGCTACCGCGCTGTGGGGCACGCAGCAGGCGGAGCTGCGCGGCGAGGGGCGCTTCGACGGCGTGTTCGGCCTGTGGTACGGCAAGGGCCCCGGCGTGGACCGCTCGGGCGACGTGATGCGGCATGCGAACATGGCGGGCACCTCGCCCCATGGCGGCGTGCTGATGGCGATGGGCGACGATCACACCGGCGAATCCTCCACCACGCTGCACCAGTCCGACTGGGCGATGGTGGACGCCTACATGCCGGTGCTGAGCCCCGCCGGCGTGCAGGAAATTCTCGATTACGGCATCTACGGCTTTGCCCTGTCGCGCTTCGCCGGCGTCTGGGCCGGGCTGAAGCTGATGAAGGACACGGTGGAGGCGACCGCCGTCGTCGATGGCCGGCCGGAGCGGATGCAGCTCATCACGCCAGACTTCGCGATGCCCGAAGGCGGGCTCAACATCAGGCTGATCGACACGCCGGTGGCGCAGGAAGCGCGCATGATCGACTACAAGCGCTTCGCCGCCGAGGCCTTCGCCCGCGCCAACAGCATCGACCGGCGCGTCTGGGGGGCGCCGGGCGCGAAGATCGGCTTTGTCGCGGCGGGCAAGAACTGGCTCGATCTTGTCCACGCGCTCGAGCTTCTGGGGCTGGACGAGGCCGAGGCGCGGCGGCTCGGGATCACCACCTACAAGGTGGGCCAGACCTTCCCGCTCGACATGCAAAGCTTCCGCGAATGGGCCGAGGGGCTCGAGCTGATCGTCATCGTCGAGGAAAAGCGCAAGCTGATCGAGGTGCAGGCCAAGGAGGCGATCTTCGACGACCGCCGCGGCCGGCGCGTCTACGGCTGGCGCAACGACCGCGGCGAGGAGCTCTTCCCCACCCGCTATGCGCTCGACCCGGTGATGATCGCCGAGAAGATCGGCGCCATCCTCATCGAGGAGGGGCGCGGCACCGAGGGTGTGAAGGCGGGGCTCCGGCGGATCGAGGAGGCCCGCCGCGCCGACAATGCCCCCGAGATCGCCCAGCGCCTGCCCTGGTTCTGCTCGGGCTGCCCGCACAACACCTCCACGAAGCTGCCCGAGGGCAGCCGCGCCTATGCCGGCATCGGCTGTCACTACATGGTGCAGTGGATGGACCGCGAGACCATCGGCTTCACCCAGATGGGCGGGGAGGGGGCGAACTGGGTGGGCGAGGCGCCGTTTTCGAAGCGCGCCCATGTCTTCCAGAACCTCGGCGACGGCACCTATGAGCATTCGGGCGTGCAGGCGATCCGCTTCGCCGTCGCCACCAACACCAACATCACCTACAAGATCCTCTACAACGACGCGGTCGCCATGACCGGCGGCCAGCCGCTCGAGGGCGGTCTGACACCCCAGCAGATCGCGCGCGAGCTTCTGGCGATGGGCGTGAAAAGGGTCGCGCTCGTCTACGATCCCAAGGAAGAGCTCGACTTGGCGAGCTTCCCGCCCGAAGTCGAGAAGCACACCCGCGACGAGCTTCTCGCGGTGGAAAGGAAGTTTCGGGACATCAGGGGCGTCACGGCGATCGTCTACGTCCAGACCTGCGCGGCCGAGAAGCGCCGCCGCCGCAAGCGCGGTGCCTTCCCCGACCCCGACCTGCGCGTTTTCATCGACCCCGACGTGTGCGAGGGCTGCGGGGACTGCGGCGTGCAGTCGAACTGCGTCTCGATCGTCCCGCTCGAGACCGAATTCGGCCGCAAGCGCGCCATCGACCAGTCCTCCTGCAACAAGGACTTCTCCTGCCTCGACGGCTTCTGCCCCTCCTTCGTCACCGTCAAGGGGGCGAAGATACGCAAGGCCGCGACGGTGGAGGTCGATGTGGGCCATCTGCCCGAGCCAGAGCTGCCCCCGATCGCGGGAACCTGGAACACGGTCATCACCGGCGTGGGGGGCACCGGCGTTGTCACCATCGGCGCGGTGATGGCCATGGCCGCCCATCTCGACGGCAAGGGTGCGGGCATGATGGAGATGGCGGGTCTTGCCCAGAAGGGCGGCGCGGTGGCGATCCACTGCCGCATCGGCGAAACCCCCGAGGCGATCAGCGCCATCCGCGTGGCCACCGGCGAGGCCGATGCGCTGATCGGCGGCGATCTCGTCGTGTCGGCCGGCGCGAAGACGCTGGCGCTCACCGCGCCGGGGCGCACCGGCGCGGTGGTCAATTCGCACGAGATCATCACCGGCCAGTTCACGCAGGACCCCGAATTCCGCCTGCCCGCCGAGCGGCTGCGCCTGTCTCTCGAGGCGCGCCTTGGCGCGCGGCTCACCCTGCTCGACGCGACCGAGATCGCGCGGCTCGCGATGGGCGACACGATCTTCTCCAACATGATCGTCTTCGGCGCGGCATGGCAGCAGGGCCTGGTGCCGCTCTCGCATGAGGCGATCCTGCGCGCGATCGAGCTCAACGGCGCGGCCGTCGAGCCCAACAAGCGCGCCTTCGAGCTCGGCCGCTGGGCCGCGCTCAACCCCGAGGCGGCGGCGGCGCTGGGCGGCGAGAGGGTGGCGCAGAAGCCCAGGACGCTTGCCGAGCGCATTGCCCTGCGCGCCGAGCACCTTGAGGCCTACCAGTCGAAGCGGCTCGCCCGGCGCTACCTCAAGCTTGTCGAGTCCGTCGAGGACGAGCGCCTGCGCGAGGCCATCGCCAAGGGCTATCACAAGCTCCTTGCCTGCAAGGACGAATACGAGGTCGCCCGGCTTCTCTCCCGCACCGCGGCCAAGGCGGCGGAGGCGTTCGAGGGTGATCTCGAACTCACCTACCACCTCGCCCCGCCGCTCCTTGCCCGCAAGGGCCCCGAGGGGCGGCCGAAGAAGCGCGCCTTCGGCCCCTGGCTTGCCCGCTTCCTGCCGCTGCTTGCGCGACTGAAGTTCCTGCGCGGCACGCCCTTCGACCCCTTCGGATACACCCAGGAGCGGCGCATGGAGCGCGCGCTGATCCGTCAGTATGAGGCGGATGTCGCCCGGCTTCTCGACGGCGCGGCGGCGCGCAACATGGAGGCGGCCGTGGCGCTGGCCGAGCTGCCGCTCATGATCCGCGGCTTCGGCCCGGTGAAGGCGGCAAATGCCGAGAAGGCGGCGAAGCGGCGAGAGGAGCTCTGGGCCGCCATCGAGGCGGGGCCCGCCCCGCTCCGGCAGGCCGCCGAATAGGTGATCGCGGGGTTTGGCCGGCGCGGAGATTCGGATGTGGAAATCGCGGCGCGTTCGGCCTAATTGCGGTGCGCGATCACAGGGGAGACTCGAGACACATGGCCGTCGGCATCTTCGATTCGGGGCTGGGTGGACTGACCGTGCTCGACGCGATCACGAAACGCCTGCCCGACCAGGCGTTGATCTACTATGGCGACAACGCCCATGCGCCCTATGGGGTGCGCGATGCCGATGACATCTTCCGCCTGACCACCGCCGGCGTGCAGCGGCTCTTCGATGCCGGCTGTGATCTCGTCATTCTTGCCTGCAACACCGCCTCGGCCGCGGCCCTGCGCCGCATGCAGGAGACATGGGTGCCCCGCGACAAGCGCGTGCTGGGCGTGTTCGTGCCGCTCATCGAGGCGCTCACCGAAAGGCCGTGGGGCGACAACTCGCCGCCGCGCGAGGTGTCGGTGAAGCATGTCGCGCTCTTCGCCACACCCGCCACCGTGGCCAGCCGCGCCTTTCAGCGCGAGCTTGCCTTCCGCGCCATCGGCGTTGATGTCGAGGCGCAGAGCTGCGCCGGCGTCGTCGATGCCATCGAGGAGGGCGACATGATCCTCGCCGAGGCGCTGGTCAGAAGCCATGTCGAGGCGCTCAAGCGCAAGATGCCAAACCCCGAGGCGGCGGTTCTCGGCTGCACCCACTACCCGCTGGTCGAGGACGTGTTCCGCGCCGCACTCGGCCCCGAGGTGAAGGTGTTCAGCCAGCCGCGAATCGTGGCCGAAAGCCTTGCCGACTACCTCGCTCGCCACCCCGAGCGGGCAGGGAAGGGCACCGAGTCCTTCTTCCTCACCACGGGCGACCCGCGCCGCGTCTCGGACGGGGCCACGCGGTTTCTCCGCCGCCGCATCGAGTTCCGCGCCGCCTGAGGCCGGGCGCCGCGCCCTTCCTCCATCACCTTGGTCCAAATACCCACCCGCGGCGCAGCCGCGGCAATGTCGCATTTGGCACAAGCGACGGTGAAATCGGGCAAGGCCGGCGCCACAACGCGCCTCTACTCTTGCACAGACGCAGGAGGAGAGAGGCAAGGCCCGATGGATTTCGCGCTGAGCGAGGAGCAGGAGCTGATCGTCGCCACCGTGCGGCAATTCGTCGAGCGCGAGATCTACCCGCATGAGGCGGAGGTGGAGCGTCTGGGCCGCGTGCCACCGGAGCTTGCCGCCGAGATCCGGGCCAAGGTCATCGAGATGGGCTTCTGGGCCTGCAACTTTCCCGCCGAGGTGGGGGGCGCGGGGCTGAGCCATCTCGACTTCACGCTGGTCGAACGCGAGCTTGGGCGCGGATCGATGGCGCTCACGCATTTCTTCGGCCGGCCGCAGAACATCCTGATGGCCTGCGAGGGCGAGCAGCGCGAGCGCTACCTCTTTCCCGCCGTGCGCGGCGAGAAGATGGACGCGCTGGCAATGACCGAGCCCGGCGCGGGCTCCGACATCCGCTCGATGGCCACAACGGCGGTGCGGCAGGGCGGCGACTGGGTCATCAACGGCACCAAGCACTTCATCTCGGGCGCCGACACCGCCGACTTCTTCATCGTCTTCGTCGCCACCGGCGTGGACGACACGCCCAAGGGGCCGAAGAAGCGCATCACCTGCTTTCTCGTCGATCGCGGCACGCCCGGCTTCACCGTGCGCGAGGGCTACCGCTCGGTCTCGCACCGCGGCTATCACAACTGCATCCTCGAGTTCGACGACTGCCGCCTGCCCGACTCCCAGATTCTGGGCGAGGTTGACGGCGGATTCGCGGTGATGAACGAGTGGCTCTATGCCACGCGGCTCACCGTTGCCGCCTTCTGCGTGGGGCGCGCGCGGCGGGTCTTCGACCACGCGCTGTCATGGGCAGCGGAGCGGCGCCAGTTCGGCCAGCCGATCGGCCGGTTTCAGGGCGTGGGCTTCCAGATCGCCGACATGATCACCGAGATCGATGCCGCCGACTGGCTCACGCTCTCGGCCGCCTGGCGGCTCGACCGGGGCCTGCCCGCTAACCGCGAGATTGCCTCGGCCAAGCTCTACGCCAGCGAGATGCTGGCGCGGGTGACCGATGCCACGGTGCAGATTCACGGCGGCATGGGGCTGATGGACGATCTGCCCATCGAGCGCTTCTGGCGCGACGCGCGGGTGGAGCGGATCTGGGACGGCACCTCCGAGATCCAGCGCCACATCATCTCGCGCGAGTTGTTGCGGCCCTTGGGTGCGTGAGATGCGACAGGTGAGGAGGCTGGTTTCAGGCGTCCCGGCAAGGCACAGGGCATGCGCCCGACCGGGCGGGTGCAGAATGCGCCCGCCTGGGGGCGGGCGGGCGCATGCCCGGCCTGACGGCCGGGCCGGGGACCGTCTCTTCGCCGTTTCCCAAAGGCGCCTCTCCCGGCCATGACTTCCGATCTCTCGCGCCTCTTCCGTCCGCGCGCCATCGCCGTGATCGGCGGAGGTGTGTGGGGTGCGAATGTGATCGCCACCTGCCGCAAGATGGGTTTTGACGGCAGGCTCATGGCCGTCCATCCCACCCGCGGCGAGATCGCCGGCGTGCCGGCGGTGCGCCGCGTGGCCGATCTGCCCGTCGCGCCCGACGCGGCCTTCGTCGCCGTCAACCGCGCCGCCGCCATCGAGGCCATCGAAGAGCTTGGCCGGAGGGGCGCAGGCGGCGCGGTGTGTTTCGCATCCGGCTTTGCAGAGGCCGATGCCGAAACCGGCGACGGCGCGGCACTTCAGGCGCGCCTGCTCGCCGTGGCAGGCCGCATGCCGATCCTCGGCCCCAACTGCTACGGCTTCATCAACGCGCTCGACCGCGCCGCCCTCTGGCCCGATCAGCACGGGCTCGTGCCGGTCGAGCGCGGCGTTGCCCTTGTCGGGCAGTCCTCGAACATGCTCATCAACCTGACGATGCAGCGGCGGGGGCTGCCCATCTCCCACGTCGTCGCCGCGGGAAATCAGGCGCAGCTCGGGCTTGCCGCCATCGGCCGCGCGCTCCTTGCCGACGACAGGGTCACGGCGCTGGGCCTGCACATCGAAGGCTTGGGCGATCCTTCAGCCTTCGAGGCGCTGGCGCGGGCGGCGCGGGCGGTCGGCAAACCCGTTGTTGCGCTCAAGGTGGGCGCATCGGCCGAGGCGCAGACGGCCACGCTTTCGCATACCGCGTCTCTGGTGGGAAGCGCGGCCGGGGCGGCGGCACTTTTCGCCCGCCTCGGAGTCGCGCAGGTGCATGACCTCGCCTCCTTTCTCGAGGCCCTGAAGCTTGCCCATGGGCTCGGCAGGCTCCCGGCCGCGAGCCTCGCGTCGATGTCCTGCTCGGGCGGCGAGGCGAGCCTGATGGCCGACATGGCGGCGGCGCGCGGCATCGCCTTTCCGGCGCTGACAGAAGGACAGCGCGCCCGCCTGCGCGAGGTCTTGGGGCCCAAGGTCGCGCTTTCCAACCCCCTCGACTACCACACCTACATCTGGGGCGACACGGAGGCGATGGCGGAGACCTTCGCTGCCATGCTCGCGGGCCCGGCCGCGCTTGGCTGCCTGATCGTGGACTATCCACGGGCCGACCGCTGCGACGCCTCCGCCTGGGCGCCGGTGATCGAGGCGGCCGCGCGGGCGCGCGCCGCTTCCGCCTGTCCCCTTGCGCTGCTGGCCACGCTGCCCGAGAACATGCCCGAGGAGATTGCCGCCGAGGCCTTCGCGCGGGGGCTGGTGCCGCTCGCAGGCCTCGCCGAGGCACTCGACGCTATCGCCGCCCTCGCGCGCGCGGGCGGAGCGCCCGAGGCACCGGCTCCCGCCTTTGCGCCCCCAGAGCCTGCCGGTGGCCGCGTGACATTGTCCGAGGCCGAGGCGAAGGCCGCGCTCGCGGACCATGGGCTCGCAGTGCCGGCCGGGCGCCGGGCGGCGAGCGCGGCGCAGGCGCGCGAGGCGGCCGAGGCGCTGGGCTTTCCGGTCGTTCTCAAGGCAGAGGGGATTGCCCACAAGACCGAGGCCGGGGCGGTGCGGCTCGGGCTCACCTCGGGCGCGGAGGTGGAGGCGGCGGCGCGCGCGATGGGCGCGGGCAGCTTCCTTGTCGAGCGCATGGTCGAGGGCGCGGTGGCCGAACTCGTGCTGGGCATCACCCGCGATCCGGCGCATGGCTTTCTGCTCACCATCGGCGCGGGCGGGCAGCTTGCCGAGCTCTTGGCCGACACCGCGACGCTGATCGTCCCGGCAGGCCGGGCGGAAATCCTGGCCGCGCTGTCGCGCCTGCGCATCTGGCGGCTGCTCGCGGGCTGGCGGGGGGCACCGGCGGGCAACATCGAAGCGGTTGCGGATGCCGCCCTTGCGCTGCAGGATTTCGTGATCGCCGCGGAAGGGCGCGTGGTGGAGGCCGAGATCAACCCGCTCATCGTCACGCCCGAGCGCGCCGTGGCGGCCGATGCGCTGGTGGTCAGGATCGAAAGCGAAGGGGAGGGCGCCGATGGCTGAATTGAAGGTGCGTGACGAAGGGCCGCTAAGGGTCACCCGCCGTGGCCATGTGGCCGAATTCACGCTGGACCGCCCGCCCGCCAACGCCATCGACCTCGCCACGAGCCGGATCATGGGCGAAATCTTCACCGAGTTCCGCGATGACCCCGAGATTCGCGTCGGTCTGGTGACGGCGGCGGGCGAGAAGTTCTTCTGCCCCGGCTGGGATCTGAAGGCCGCGGCGGCGGGCGACGCGGTGGACGGCGACTATGGCGTCGGCGGCTTCGGGGGTCTGCAGGAGCTGCGCGGGCTCAACAAGCCGGTGATCATGGCGGTGAACGGCATCTGCTGCGGCGGCGGGCTCGAGTTCGCGCTCTGCGGCGACATCATCCTCGTCGCCGAGCACGCCCGTTTCGCGCTGCCCGAGATCCGCTCGGGCACCGTGGCCGATGCCGCCTCGATCAAGCTGCCGCGCCGCATCCCCTATCACATCGCCATGGAGATGCTCTTGACGGGGCGCTGGATGGAGGCCGAGGAGGCCGCGCGCTGGGGGCTTGTCAACCGGGTGCTCCCGGCTGCCGAGCTGATGGCTGCGGCGCGCGCGCTTGCCGATGAGCTCGCGTCCGGGCCGCCGCTTGTCTTCGCCGCGATCAAGGAGATCGTGCGCGAGGCCGAGGACATGAAGTTTCAGGACGCGCTCAACCGCATCACCAAGAGCCAGTTCGAGACGGTCGAGCGGCTCTACCGCTCCGAGGATCAGCTTGAGGGCGCGCGCGCCTTTGCCGAGAAGCGCGATCCGGTCTGGAAGGGCCGGTAAGGCCGACGCCGCTCCGTTTTTTTGACCTGATGGCAACACTCGCCGTAGGCTCCGCGTGGCCGCTCTGGCGGCGCGCGGCGTGAACCCCTAATCTGTCAGCCCTGCATTGGGGGAAGCGATATCATGACGACGCGATATGAATACAAGGTCGTTCCGGCGCCGAACCGGGGCATCAAGCGCAAGGGCCTGAAGGATCCCGACGCGCGCTTTGCCGCCGCGGTCACCGAGGCAATGAACGAGCTCGGCGCCGAGGGCTGGGAGTATCTGCGCACCGACTCCCTGCCCTGCGAGGAGCGCAAGGGGCTGCGTGGGCGCGTCACGACCTTCAAGACCATGATGGTCTTCCGCCGTGTCGTGAATGCCGGGACGGAGCAGGTTGACGCCGGCACCGGGGGCGGGACCGGAGCGGCGTCGATGGCCTCCGACCGTGCAGCGCGACGCGAGCCGCTGCTTGCCGGGTCACGGAGCGAGGGCGGCGCCGCGGCCCCGATCGGCCCGGCAAGGATGACATCCGAAGGCGGGCCGGAAACGGCCGCCGCAAGCCCTGTTGTCAGTCTTCCGCTCGAAGGCGAGCGCCGGGGCTGAGGCTCAGGCCTCGACTTCGAGCGCCAGTGCGTGAATCCGTCCGATCAGCTCGGTTCCCAGAGCGGCGTGAATCGCGCGGTGCCGGGCGAGACGGTTCATGTCGGCGAAGGCGCTGGCGCGGATGCGCACGCGAAAATGCGTGCCGCCTCCTTCCCTCCAGCCGGCATGGCCGCGATGGAGCTCACTTTCGTCAATGACCTCTATGTGTTCCGGCGCGAAGGCCGCACGCAGCTTCTGCTCGATCTCGTCGCTTGTCGCCATTTTTTCCGGCCGCCCCCTTTTCAGTCGCGCGCGATAGACTAAACTTTCGGCCCCGACTCGAAAAGGCAGGTGACATGGCAGGACCGGACCCCTTTGGATTCGACCTTCGCGTCTCCACCGAGAAGAAGCGGCGCAACCGCGGCCGGAGGGGGATGTCGGGGGCCTTCGAGACTTCGACCAAGCAATGCGAGCATCCCGGCTGCACCGAGCAGGGCCAGTACCGCGCACCCAAGTCGCGTGAGCATCTCGACGAGTATTACTGGTTCTGCAAGCAGCATGTGCGGGAATACAACCTGAAATGGAACTTCTTCGAGGGATCCACCGAGGAGGAGTTCGAGGCCCAGCTCGAGCGTGACCGCGTCTGGGGCCGACCGACGAAACCGTTTTCGCGCAAGCCCGGCGAGGAAGCGCGCGCCTGGTCGCGGCTCGGCATTGACGACCCGCACCAGGTGCTGGGCGACAAGGCCACGCGCAACCCCGGCAAGGCGGTCACGGGCACGCGCCGCCTGCCGCCCACCGAGCGCCGCGCGCTGGAGATACTCGATGCGAAGGACACCTGGAGCCGCGCCGAGATCCGCAAGGCCTACAAGGCGCTCATCAAGGTGCTGCATCCCGACATGAACGGCGGCGACCGCAGCCACGAGGAACAGCTGCAACAGGTCGTCTGGGCCTGGGAGCAGATCAAGGACAGCCGCAACTTCCGCGACTGAATTCTGCTCGGGCTTTGCCCTGAGGTTGCCAAATTCAACTCGGGCCTTGTCCTCAGGTTGCCAAAAACATCTGCAAGATCCGTCACGAGTTGAATCAAGTTCGAGTCAATTCGGGCGGATTGCAGATGAGGGAATTCATCACGGTCAGGGCGGACGCGCGATGGCGCGAAATGCTTCTGCGGGACGAGAACGGGGCCGTGAGCGTTGACCTTGTCGTTCTTGTCGCGGCGGTGACCGGTCTCGCCCTCGCCGTGATACCCACCATCGCCAGTCAGGTGATCGACAGCTCCGCGCGCATCGGTGATGATATGGCAGAGGTCGTGGCGGGCGTCTCCCTCGGCGCTCAGGCGCAGGCGGGCGGCGGTGACGCCGGCGCTCTGGCAGGGGGTGCGGAGCCGTCTCAGCAGGCTGCCGACGACAGCCAGGAAGCCGAAGAGGGCGTAGCAGACGACAACGGTGATGACGCGGCGGAGGCCGTGGAGAACGCCGAAGAGTCGCAGGGTGAGGCCGGCGATGAATCCGGCTCCGACGACACCGGCCCATCGTCAGCTCAGGCGGCGGATGATGCCGCGGCAGAGGACGGCGCTGCGGGCGCGTCTGGCAATGATAAGAAGACCGAGGGCAACGGCAAAGGCAAGGCCAAGGGCAAAGGCAAGGCGAAAGACAACGGCAAAGGCAAGGCCAAGGGCAAGGCGAAAGACAACGGCAAAGGCAAGGCCAAGGGCAAGGCCAAAGACAACGGCAAAGGCAAGGCAAACGGCAAGGGTTAGGCGAGACTGGCGGCGTCCGGCATTTTCCTGAGCTTTGCACGCATCGGCCGGCCGGGGGCTACAGTTCCTCGACCGTTGCCTTCTCCGGGTAAAAGGCCAGGTACCCGGCGATTGCGGCGACGGGTTCGAGAGGCGCCTCATAGCTCCAGGCAGCGTCCTCGATGATGCCGCTCTTGGTGTGCAACGCGTAATGCGCCGCCTCGCCCTTCCACGGGCAATTGGTAACGGTTGCGCTCCGTTCGAGAAACGCCATGGCGACGTCTTCGCGTGGAAAATAGATCACCGGGGGCAGCTCACCTTCGCTGAGTTCCAGCGCCTCGCGCGTCTCGCCGATCACCGCACCTCCGGCACGCACCACCCAGGTGCCGGGCGCGCGGCGAATGCGTATCCTCTCGGCCATGGCCGTTCTCCCTGCTGTTGTCTGCTGCCCACGGATTCGGCGCGAGAGTATCACTCCCGGCCGCCGCAGCCCAAGTCACAGGGGCGCGGTGACCTGTCGCAGCCAGTCGGTGACGGGGGCGGGGCAGAGTGGCGCGATGCGGCGCCTCACTTCGGCGTGATAGCTGTCAAGCCATGCGCGCTCCTCCCCGGTCAGCAGCTCCGGCGCGATCAGCCGCCGGTCGATCGGCACCCATGTGAGTGTGTCGAAGCAGAGCATCTCCCGGCCTTCGTCGCCGCCTGCCACCGCCGGCGCCTCCCGCACCACCACAAGGTTCTCGATGCGGATGCCGTATTCACCCGCCCGGTAATGGCCGGGCTCATTGGAGAGGATCATCCCCGGCTCGAGCGGCACCGTGCCGGTGCGCGCCAGCCGCTGCGGCCCCTCGTGCACCGAGAGATAGACGCCGACGCCATGGCCGGTGCCGTGGTCATAGTCCATCCCCGCCTGCCAGAGCGCCTGCCGCGCCAGCGCGTCGAGATCGCGTCCGGCAAGCCCTTTCGGCCATCGGGCGCGCGAGATGGCGATCATGCCCTTGAGCACGCGGGTGAAGGCCGCCTTCAGCGCCTCGGGCGGCGGCGTGCGGCCGATCCAGACCGTGCGCGTCACATCGGTGGTGCCGTCGAGATACTGACCGCCCGAGTCGATCAGGAGCGTCTCGCCCGCCCTCAGCTGCCGGTTCGTCTCCCGCGTCACGCGGTAATGCACGATGGCGCCATTTGGCCCGCTGCCGGCGATGGTGTCGAAGGCGATGTCGCGAAGCGCGCCCGTGGCCGCGCGCGCTTCCTCGAGCCGCGTCACCACGTCAATCTCGGTCAGCTCGCCGGGCGCGGTGGCATCGAGCCAGGCGAGAAACTCCGCCATTGCCGCCCCGTCGCGCAGATGCGCCTGGGTGGTGGCCGCGATCTCGGCGGCCGTCTTGCGCGCCTTGGGCAGAAGGCAGGGGTCGGCACCGGCGACGGCCTTGACGCCCGCCTTCTCAAGAATGCGCCACACCTCCCAGGGCGCGGTATCGCGATCCAGGCGCACCGGCCCTGCAAGGCGCGCAAGGTCGGTGGCGAAAGTCTCTCTTGGGGACAGTTGCACTTCAGGGTCGAGTTCGACCGTGGCGAACTTGCCCGGGTCGGCATAAAGCGCCACCTCGCCCTCGCTGCCGACAATCGCGAAGGCCTGCACGATGGGAATGCGGGGGATGTCCGAGCCGCGGATGTTGAGAAGCCAGCAGATGGAGTCGGGCAGGGTGAGCACCGCCGCCTTCTGCCCCGCCTCTGCGAGCGCCGCGCCCACCATGGCGCGCTTTTCGGCCGAGCTCAGCCCGGCCAGTCGCACCGGATAGTCCTCCACCGCGCCGTCGGGTGGGGGCGGGCGATCGGTCCAGATGCGATCGACAAGGTTCTCCCACTCCAGGAATTCGACCTCGGGCGCGGCGCTGCGCAGCTCCTCCACCTGGGCTGCGGTGAAGAGCCAGGGGTCGAAGCCCACGCGCGCGCCCTTCCCGAGCCGGCCGGCAATCCACGGCCCGGGCTTGGAGGCCGGCCATTGCTCGACGGCGAACTCCTCGGCCATCTGCGCGCGGGCCTGCAGCGTGTAGCGGCCATCCACGAACACTGCCGCCTCATGTTCGAGGATCACGGCCTGCCCGGCCGAGCCGGTGAAGCCGGTGAGCCATGCCAGCCGCTCGTCGCAGGGAGCGACGTATTCGCCCTGATGGGCATCCGCCCGCGGAACGAGAAACCCCTGCAGGCCATCCCTGGCCATCTCGCGCCTGAGCGCGGCCAGCCGCGGCGGGCCCTGCTCGGGCCGGGTGGTGGCCTCGAAACTCTGAAACATCGCGGCGCTCCTTGCCTCTCCCGCTGCCCTTTCAAGCCACAATGAACCCGCTGGCGCGCACGGCTGCAAGAGCTGGCCGACATGTGCAGATGCGCACACATGTTGTCAAATCATGCAGAATTTCAGGGTCTTGAGAGAAGCGCGAGGGATGCAGACATGGTGAGCGACAACAGTTCAGGAACAGGAGATCAGGCCATGGCCACGACAACCAGCACCGACAAACCCCGCATCGGCGTCATCATCGGCACCACGCGCAAGGCGCGTTTCGCGGACAAGCCCGCGCAATGGTTCATGGAACTTGCGCGCCAGCGCGAGGACATGGAATTCGAGCTGCTGGACCTGCGTGATTTCGATCTTCCCTTCTTCGACGAGGTGGCTTCCAACCTGTGGGTGCCGAGCGAAGATCCCAAGGCGCGCCGCTGGCAGGAGACGCTGGCCGGCTTCGACGGCTTCGTGGTGGTGACGGGCGAGTACAACCACTCGGTTCCGGCGGTGCTGAAGAACGCGCTCGATCAGGCCTACAAGGAGTGGATGCGCAAGCCCATGGGCTTTGTCGGCTATGGCGGCACCGGAGCGGCGCGCGCCATCGAGCATCTGCGCGGCATTGCCGTGGAGCTTCAGATGGTGCCGCTGCGCAATGCCGTGCATATCGGCGGCGGCGAGTTCATGAAGGTTCACCCGCTCGGCGAAAACGGCCCGATGGAGAGCATCGCCTACGCCATCGAGCCCGCGGCCAAGGCCATGCTCGACGAGCTTTCGTGGTGGGCCCGGGCAACAAAGGCCGCCCGCGCAGCCGACTCCAATCAATCCGAGCAGGCCGCCTGAGCGCGCTTCAGCCCGCGCGTCTCAGCGCCTTGTAGATGCCGAAGACCCGCGCCTTCGCGCGCGGGTCGCGGTCAAAGAGGGTAGCGAGCTGCTCGGTCATCGCCCCGGCGAGCTGCTCGACATCGGTGATCGTCACCGCGTGCTTGTAGTAGCGGGTGACATCATGGCCGATGCCGATGGCGATGAGCTCCACGATCTTCTTGCGCTCGATCATGGCGATCACGTCGCGCAGGTGCTTTTCGAGATAGTTGGCCGGGTTCACGCTGAGCGTGGAGTCATCCACCGGCGCCCCGTCCGAGATCACCATCAGGATCTTGCGCGCCTCGGGCCGGAACATCAGCCGCCGGTGCGCCCATTCGAGCGCCTCGCCGTCGATGTTCTCCTTCAAAAGCCCCTCCTTCATCATCAGCCCGAGGTTCTCCCGCACCCGCCGCCAGGGGGCGTCGGCCGGCTTGTAGATGATGTGGCGCAGGTCGTTGAGCCGCCCGGGGTTCTGCGGCCGCCCCTCGGCAAGCCACTTCTCGCGGCTCTGCCCGCCCTTCCAGGCGCGGGTGGTGAAGCCCAGGATCTCCACCTTCACGTCGCAGCGCTCGAGCGTGCGCGCCAGCACATCGGCACATATCGCGGCAATGGAGATCGGCCGGCCGCGCATCGAGCCCGAGTTGTCGATCAGAAGGCTGACGACGGTATCCTTGAAATCGGTGTCCTTCTCCACCTTGAACGACAGCGGCGTGGTGGGGTTGGCAACCACGCGCGCGAGCCGCCCGGCGTCGAGAATCCCCTCCTCGCGGTCGAACTCCCAGCTGCGGTTCTGCTGTGCCTGCAGGCGACGCTGCAGCTTGTGCGCAAGCCGCCCCACCGCGCCCTTCAGGGGCTCGAGCTGCTGGTCGAGATAGGCGCGCAGCCGCTCGAGCTCGGCCGGCTCGGCGAGATCCTCGGCGCGTACCTCCTCGTCAAACTCGGTGGTGAAAGCGCGGTAATCGGGGTCGGCCTCCGAGATCGGCGCAGGCGGCGGCGGCTCGAAGGGCATGTCGGCATCCTGCTCCTCGCCCTCCTCCCGCATCTCGCTGTCGTCGCGTTCTTCCACCGAGACCTGCGCCTCCAGGGCATCCTGCTGCTGCTCCTGGCTCTGCTCCGGCCGCGCGTCCGCGTCCTCGCCGCCTTCCTCCTCTTCCGAACCGGCCGACTCGGGGCTTTCCTCCTCTTCGCTCGCCTCCTCCTCGCTGTCGTCCTCGGCATCCGGGTCGTCGCCGAGCTGGTCGCCATAGCCGAGGTCGGCAATCAGCTGCCGGGCGAATCTGGCGAACGCCGCCTGGTCGGTGAGCTTGTCCTTGAGTTGCGCGAGCGTCTCGGCGGCCTGCGCCTCGATGAAGGCGCGCCACAGGTTCATCACATTGGCCGCATCGGGGGGCAGATCGCGCCCCGTCGCCAGATGCCGGATGAGATAGCCCGCCGCCGCCGGCAGCGGCGCCTCCGAAGCCTCGCGAATCTGCCCATAGCCGCGCCTCGCGGCCTCATGCGCGATCTTGGCGTCGATGTTGCCGAGCGTGCCGGGCATGTCCCGCGCGCCGACGGCCTCGACCCGCGCCGTCTCCATCGCCTCATAGATGTCGCGCGCCATCTGTCCCGCCGGCGCATAGCGTGCATGGGTCTTGGGGTCGTGGTAGCGGTGGCGCAAGGCAAAGGCATCGGCGGTACCGCGCGCAAGCATCACCTCCTCCCGCGTCATCCGCCGGCTGACCTGCGGCAGGCGGACCGAGTCGGCGGTCATCCCCGGCGGATCGACCGAGAAGGTCACGCCCAGGTCCGGATCGTCGGCCATGACCTTTGTGGCCTCGGCCAGCGCCTTCTTGAACGGATCGGCCGGATTGTCGGAGTGCTTCTTCATGGGGCAGAGATCGCACCCGCCGGTGCGCCTTTCAAGTCTGTCTGCCTGCCGGGAACCCGCATCGGTTCCATCATCCTGGTGCAAATACCCATGTCCACCACCTCCCCCGGCGCTGCCGGCCGGTCGTCCCGATCAACGCAGGAACCAGCCTGGTTCGGCATTGCCGCCACAGAGCAGAACCGCGCAGCGTTCGCCCGGTTCGGGCACATAGGCGCCCGACGTCAGCGCCGCCAGTGCCACCGCGGCCCCGGGCTCGCCCACGATGCGGGTGGTCTCCCACAAAAGCCGCTGCGCTGCGATCACATCGGCATCCGACACCACCACCGAGGGACGTTCCTGGGCGCTCAAAATCGCCCAGGGCATCGCGCCGATCGCCGGCGCACCAAGCGCGGAGGCGGCAATGCCCGAGGCGCGCATGTCGCCGCCGGGGCCTTCGCGCAGAGCGCGCGCATAGGTCGCCGTGCCCTCCGTCTCGACCGCGACCACCTTCACCCGCTCGCCGTACCAGGCGGCGATCCCGCCGATCAGTCCCCCGCCGCCAACCGAAACGAAAAGCGTGTCGATGTCGGGCGCCTGCCCCTCGAGCTCGGCGGCGACGGTGCCCTGGCCGGCCAGCGTCGGCGCGGTGTCATACGGGTGGACGGCGAGCGCCCCCTTCTCTTCGGCATGAGCCTGGTAGGCCGCCATCACCTCGCCGACCGTGCCGCCCACAACGCGCACCTCGGCGCCGAAGCTTTCCATCCGCGCGATCTTCACCGGATTGGCGATTGCCTCTGGCACGAAGATGACTGCCCGCGCGCCGAGCGCCATGGCCGCCCAGGCCACCGCGGCGCCATGGTTGCCTCCGGAGGCGGCAACCACCCCCGCCTCGGGCAGGCGTTCGACCGAGAGCAGGTTGTTGAAGGCGCCACGCGCCTTGAACGAGCCGGTCACCTGGCTGTGCTCGAGCTTCAGCGTGACCGGAACGTCAACGCCGAGCGTGCCGGGCTCGAGTTCGAGCACCGGCGTCAGACGCACGAAGTCGCGGATGCGGGCAAGCGCATCGACAATCTCGCGCCGCCCGATCACCTCGCTCATACGAGGCTCACCGCCGCCGCGCTCTCGGGAAGCTCCTCGTCGAAGCAGCGCTGGTAGAACTCCGCCACCGTGGGCCGCTCGAGCTCGTCGCACTTGTTGAGGAAGGTGAGCCGGAAGGCGTAGCCGACATTGCGGAAGATCTCGGCGTTCTGCGCCCAGTTGATGACCGTCCGCGGGCTCATCACCGTTGAAAGCTCGCCATTCATGAAGGCGGTGCGGGTCAGGTCCGCCACCGTCACCATCCGGCTGACCGTCTGGCGCCCCTTGTCGGTGTTGTAGTGGGGGCACTTCGACAGAACAATCGCCACCTCCGCGTCATGGCTGAGATAGTTGAGCGTCGCCACCATCGACCAGCGGTCCATCTGCGCCTGGTTGATCTGCTGGACGCCGTGATAAAGCCCCGTGGTGTCGCCGAGGCCCACCGTGTTGGCCGTGGCGAAGAGGCGGAAATAGGGGTGCGGGCGGATGATCTCGTTCTGGTCGAGAAGCGTCAGCTTGCCGTCATGCTCGAGCACCCGCTGGATGACGAACATCACATCGGCCCGGCCGGCGTCATATTCGTCGAAGACGATCGCCGTGGGGTGGCGCAGCGCCCAGGGCAGGATGCCCTCCTGAAACTCGGTCACCTGCTTGCCGTCTCTGAGCTTGATCGCGTCCTTGCCGATCAGGTCGATCCGGCTGATGTGGGAATCAAGGTTCACCCGCACGCAGGGCCAGTTGAGCCGGTTGGCCACCTGCTCGATGTGGGTCGACTTGCCGGTGCCGTGATAGCCCTGGATGATGAGCCGGCGGTTGTACTGGAAGGCCGCGAGGATCGCGAGCGTCGTCTCGGGGTCGAACTTGTAGGTCGGATCGGGGTCGGGCACGCGGTCGGTCGGCTCGGCGAAGGCCTTGACCTTCATGTCGGTGTCGATGCCGAACACGTCGCGCACCGAGATCTCCTCGGTGGGTTTGGCGTTGATGTCGAGGCTGCCGTCCGCCATGTGAAAACCTCTTTGGGGGGATACCGTCATTGCGCGCCGCGGCGCCGAGAGCGCCTGCCGCCGGTCTTCATGTAGGAGATTTCGTCGAAGGTCAACGCAGGCGCGCTCAGCTGTGCTCCTCGGCAGCCGTCTCGGCCAGAGCGCGGTTGTAGGCCTTGAGCGCATCGATCTGGAAGAGTGCCCCTCTGAGTTCGGGCGCCTCGCCCTCGCCAGAAAGCGAGATGACCGGGATCCACGCCACGCCGGCCTGATCGAAGATGGGCATGGCGTTCTCCAGCGTGGCGTTCACATCGAGATAGACGCCCCTGTCGATGAGCTCCCAGGCGGCCGCCTCTTCGGGCATGGCCGGGTCATCCACGGGCCGCATCACCTGGCCGACGCGAAAAAGCCCCAGAAGATAGGCCTGCGGCCCTGCGGCGAGGTGGATGTTGCGCCGCTCGAGCTGGGTGAGGAAGAAGGAGCGGTCAACGAGCCGGCTGGCGAGCGCGGTGGAGATCGACACCGCCACCATCACCGCGATGCCGATCTGCCAGTCGCCGGTCATCTCGAAGACGATGAGCGTGGTCGAGATCGGCGCGCCGAGCACGGCGGCGGCGACCGCGCCCATGCCGGCGATTGCATAGATGGTCGCCGAGCCGGAGAAATCGGGCAGGAATCCGGTGGCGACGATTCCAAACGCAAGGCCGGTGAGCGCCCCCACCATCAGCGAGGGCGAGAAGATGCCCCCGCCCATGCGCCCGCCGAAGGTGATGGCCACGGCAATGACCTTGATGATGGCGAAGACAACCGCTTCGTGAAAGAGAAGCTGGCCGGTCAGGGCACGCGAGGTGGTCTCGTAGCCCACGCCGATGACATGGGGGAAGGTGATGGCCAGCGCGCCCAAGAGCGCCCCGGCGATGGCGGGGCGCAGAATGCGCGGCAGGCCGGTGCGCTCGCGGATGGCGGTGGCAAGATCGTCGGCCCAGAACACCGCCCGCATCAGCGCCACCGCCACGAGCCCGCAGACCGCGCCGAGAATGAGAAAGGCCGGCAGCTCTACGTAGAACGCCAGCGTGCCTTCGCCGGGGATGTGAAACTCGGTGACATTGCCGTAGCGCAGCCGGTTGACGACGGTGCCGGCCACGGCGGCCACGGCGATTGGCGCGAAGGCGTGCAGCGCGAAATGGCGCAGGATCACCTCGAGCGCAAAGAGCGCTCCGGCGATCGGCGCGTTGAAGGAGGCGGAGACGGCTGCCGCCACTGCGCAGCCCAGAAGATCGCGCCCGGTGATGCCATCGGCCCGGATGCGGTTCGACACCCAGGTGGCGATGAGCCCGGCGATATGCACCACCGGCCCTTCGCGCCCCGAGGAGCCGCCGGTGGAAAGCGTGATGAGCGAGGCCAGCGCCGAGGCGATTCCGGCGCGCCGCTCGACCCGCCCGTCATGCAGCGCCGCCCCTTCGATCACGTCGGCCACCGAGCGGACGCGATCATCGGGGGTGAAGGTGGTCAGCAGCCAGCCGACGACGAGCCCGCCGGCGACCGGCACGGCAAGGAGCCACCACCAGGGCAGGGTGGCGGCATGGCTGTGCACATGTGCTGCATCCGGGGCCCGATAGATCAGCGCCTGCAGCTCCTCGATGCCGAAGCGGAACAGCAGCGCCGCAGCGCCGGAGGCGATTCCGATGACAAGCGCGATGAACCAGAACTGCACCTGTCCCGGTCCCTTCTCGCGCATCACGGACCATGCCTCGCGCAGCATCTGCGCGGGTCGAGCGAGCAGTGCCGTGAGCGTTCCCTCCTCCGGGCGGGCCATTGTTTCTCCACGTGGGCCAGTGAGTTGCCGCCCCCGGCACTTTCCGAGGCCAGCCCCCTCGCCTAGGGTCTTCAATCCGGGTCTTGCACGAGGCTGATGCACGGGGGGCCGAGATGAGCATCGACACCGCGCTCGCCGAATTGTCCTCGCTTCTAGGCAATCGGTTGAGCCGCGCCAAGGCGGAACGTGAGCTGCACGGCCGTTCGGAGTCCTATTTCCCTCTGACCCTGCCTGATGCCGTGGCCTTTCCCGAGTCCACCGAGGAGGTCGCCCGCCTCGTGGCCATCTGCGCGGCGCATGGCTGTCCCGTGGTGCCGTGGGGCACGGGCACCTCGCTTGAGGGTCAGTCGCTCGCCTTCACCGGCGGCGTCTGCGTGGATTTCTCGCGCATGAATCGGGTGCTGGCGGTGCATGACGCCGACATGGATGCGGTGGTGCAACCCGGCGTCACGCGCGAGGCGCTGAACATGGAGCTGCGTCACCGCGGGCTGTTCTTCTCGGTCGATCCGGGGGCCAACGCGAGCCTCGGCGGCATGGCGATGACCCGCGCCTCGGGCACCACCGCCGTGCGCTATGGCACCATGCGCGACAATGTGATGGCGCTCGAGGTGGTGCTGGCCGACGGACGGGTGATCCGCACCGGCAGCCGGGCGCGCAAGTCGGCCGCGGGCTATGACCTGACCGCGCTCTTTGTGGGCTCGGAGGGCACGCTGGGGCTGGTGACCGAGCTGACGCTCAGGCTCCACGGCCAGCCCGAGGCGATCTCTGCCGCGGTCTGCGCCTTTTCCGACTTTGGCGCGGCGGTGGCGGCGGTGGTGGAGACCATCCAGATGGGCATTCCGATGGCGCGGATCGAATTCGTCGATGCCGCCACGGCCGCCGCCTTCAACCTCTATGCCGGGGCGGAGTTGCCCGAGCTGCCGCATCTGATGGTGGAGTTCCATGGCTCGCCCAGCGCGGTGGAGGAGGATGCGACGCGCTTTGGCGAGATCGCGCGCGAGCATGGGGCCGTGTCCTTCGAGTGGGCCACACGCGAGGAGGACCGGCGCGCGCTCTGGACCATGCGCCACAACGCAGCCTACGCCTGTCTGGCGACCCGCCCCGGCGCGCGCCAGCTTGTCACCGACATCTGCGTGCCGATCTCGCGCCTTGCGCAGGCGGTGGAGGAGACCCGCGCCGACATTGCCGCCTCGAGCATTCCCGGCATGATCCTCGGCCATGTCGGCGACGGCAACTTCCACGCCGTGCTGCTCATCGACCCCGACAACCCGGCCGAGCGGGAAGAGGCGCTGCGGCTGTCGCATCGCATGGTGGAGCGGGCGCTTGCGATGGACGGGACCTCGACCGGGGAGCACGGCGTGGGCGTGGGGAAGACGGCCTACATGGAGGCCGAGCATGGGGCGGCTTGGGGCGTCATGGCCGAGATCAAGCGGGCGCTCGACCCCAAGAACATCATGAACCCCGGCAAGCTCGTGCGGGTGAACTGAGGGGAAAGGGACCTGCCGGGGGACGGGCGTGAACGCGGCGGATGCTCCCGCGCGCAGCCCCTCAGGGCGCGCCATGCCAGAGCCTGCGGCCGGCCCGTTCGGCGGCGGTGACGATCTCGAGGCTGCCGCGGCGCGGCATGATGGCCAGCGCGCCGCTCCGCGCAAGGGAGGCCCGGTCGATCACGGTGCAGCCTTCGGGCAGCGTCTCGGCCACGGCGGCGAGGATCACCAGATCGGCCCCGGCGCAGGCCTCGGAGAGCCGCTCGCGCGCTCCGCGCCCGCTCAGCTGCGCGAGCCGCCGCCCCCCGAGCGTGAAGCGCAGGATATTTCCCTCGCGCGTGAAGGCGGGGCGCAGCGCCGCTTCGGCTTGCGAGGCGCCGTCTCCGTCGTTCTCGAGCCAGATCGTGGCGACAAATCCCTGCCCGCGCGGCTTTGACAGCGCGCGGCCATGCTCGGTCATCAGGCCGAGGAGCGCGCCGTCGGCACTGACGAGAAGCGCCGGCCGCTCGGCAAGCGCCCACCCGGCAACGGCCGCGGCGGCGAGCGGCAGCCCCGCCCATCGGCCCCGCCCGCGCCAGATGAGCGCGACAAGCCCGCCCGCGGCCATCACCGGCAACACCCAGGCGGGCGGGGCTGGAACCGGCGTGACCGCCCCCGGCAGCGCCGCGACGCGCTCGGCGACGGCGAGGATCCAGACGATCGCCGGGCGCATCAGCTCAAGCCCGAGCCAGCCAAGCCCGAGGGGGGCGAGAAGGGCTGCGAGCACCGCGCCGGGTATCACCACGAGCCCCATCAGCGGCACGCTGAGAAGATTGGCCACGAGACCGTAGTCGGAAATCCGGTTGAAATGCGCCGCCGCCACCGGCGCGGTCGCAAGCCCCGCAACGGCCGAAGAGATCACCACCGCCAGCACGCCCCGCGCCCAGCGCCGGGGCGCCCAGCGCTCCCAGTCGCGCAGCGCGGCAAAGACGCCGACGAGCGCCGCCGTGGCGGCGAAGGACATCTGAAAACCTGGCGAGGTCAGGGTCTCGGGTCTCACGGCCAGCACGATCAGCGCAGCCACCGCCACCGCGCGGAGCGTGAGCGCGCGCCGGTCAAGCAGCACCGCGCCAAGCGCGACCGCCACCATCACGAAGGCGCGCTCGGTCGCCACGTTGCCGCCCGAAAGCGCGTAATAGACGGACGCGGCAACAAGCGCCCCGCCAGCGGCAATCTTCTTGATCGGCCAGTTGAGGGCGAGCCACGGCACCGCGGCCATCGCAAGCCGCAGCGCGGCGAAGACGAAACCCGACAGAAGCCCCATGTGCAGCCCGGAGATGGCCAACAGATGCGCCAGGTTCGAGTCGCGCAGCGCCTCGAGCGTTTGCTGCCTGATGCCCGAGCGATCCCCGGTCATGATGGCGGCGGCAAAGGCGCCGGGCTCGCCGGGCAGCACCGCTCGCACCGCGTCGCCGAGGCGGAAGCGCAGCCGCGCGAGCCACAGCGCGCCGCCGGCCTGCGGCGCGGCAGGCTCGACCAGCAACAGCGGGTTGCGCGTGTAGCCAACCGCCCCGATCCGCTGAAACCAGGCGTGGCGGCGGAAATCGAAGCCTCCCGGCTCCACCGCCCCGCCGGGCGCGGCGAGATGGCCGGTGGTCATCACCCGCGCCCCCGGCGCGGGCAGCTGCGGCACCAGCCCGTGCAGCGAGATTCGCACCCGCGCCGGCACCTTCCCGATCGGCACGTCACCGAGCCAGACCTCGTCGAGGGTCAGGCGCGGCCGGTCGGACCGGGAACGGTCGATGCCCACGACCCGCCCTTCAATGGGGCCGTAATAGCGCCCCTCGAGCACCGGGGTCGCCACGTGCCGGGCCCGCAGGCCCGCATCGGCGAGGCCGAGGGCGAAGAGGGCGAGGCCCAGCGCCGGGGCCAGCGCCCGCGGCGCGCGCCACCACAGCCAGCCGCACAAGATGAGCGCCGAGACCGCGAAAGCCCCGAGACGCCACAGCGGCGGCTCCGTGCCAAGCGCGAAGTAGCAGGCGATCCCGGCGCCGAAGGCAACCGGCGCCCAGGGCATCAGGGCGCCGCGCTGGCGGTCCACCGCGCCGAGCAGGAAGCCGACGATCGCGGCGATGGGCGCCACCCTTGTCACCCCGCAGGCGATTGACTAGACCGCCCCGGATCCTCTGCCTGCAAGGTTTAGAGAAGGTTAAAAGCCATGTCCGCCGCTCCCCACTCCCCGGTCGTCACCCGTTTCGCACCCTCGCCCACGGGCTATCTGCACATCGGCGGCGCCCGCACGGCGCTGTTCAACTGGCTCTACGCGCGCGGGCGCCGCGGCCGCTTCCTGCTGCGCATCGAGGACACCGACCGCGCCCGTTCCACGCCCGAGGCGACACAGGCGATCTTCGACGGCCTCACCTGGCTCGGCCTCGACTGGGACGGCGAGGCGATCAGCCAGTTCGCCCGCGCCGAGCGTCACCGCGAGGTCGCCGAGGAGCTTCTTGCCCGTGGCGCGGCCTACAAGTGCTTTGCCACGCCCGAGGAGATCGCCGCCTTCCGCGAGGCTGCGCGTGCCGAGGGGCGTTCCACGCTCTTCCGCTCGCCCTGGCGCGACGCCGACCCTTCGAGCCACCCCGATGCGCCCTATGCGGTGCGGCTCAAGGCCCCGCGCGAGGGCGAGACGGTGGTCGAGGACCGCGTTCAGGGCACCGTGCGCTTCGCCAATGCCGAGCTCGACGACATGATCCTGTTACGCTCCGATGGCACACCCACCTACATGCTGGCGGTGGTGGTGGATGACCACGACATGGGCGTGACGCATGTGATCCGCGGTGACGACCACCTCAACAACGCCGCGCGTCAGACGCTGATCTATCAGGCGATGGGATGGGAGGTGCCCGTCTGGGCGCATATCCCGCTGATTCACGGCCCCGACGGCAAGAAGCTTTCCAAGCGCCACGGGGCGCTCGGGGTGGAGGAATACCGCGCCATGGGCTACCCGGCGCGGGCCATGCGCAACTATCTCGCGCGGCTCGGATGGAGCCACGGCGACGACGAGTTCTTCACCGATGAGCAGGCGCTCGCGTGGTTCGACCTCGACGGCATCGGCCGCTCGCCGGCGCGCTTCGACTTCAAGAAGCTCACGCATCTGTCGGGGCTGCATATCGCGGCCACGCCTGATGACGTCCTCCTCGCCGAGCTCGAGGACTGGATGGCCTTCACCGGCCGCCCGCCGCTCACCGCGCGCCAGCGCGAGGGACTTGCGCGCGCGATGTACTGCGTGAAGCCGCGCGCCAAGACTTATCCCGACCTCCTCGACGCCGGTCATTTCGTGCTGACCGAGCGTCCCGTTGTTCCCGATGAGGCCGCGGCGAAGGCGCTGGACTCTGTATCCCGTGGTATACTGAAACAATTGACGCCGCAGCTGCGAAATGCTAGCTGGGAGCGCGAAACGCTGGAGGCGATCGTGGCCGAGACAGCCGCGTCGCTGGGCACCAAGCTTGGCAAGATCGCCGCGCCCTTGCGAGCGGCTCTCGCCGGCCGGACGGCGACCCCCAGCGTGTTTGACATGATGCTCGTCCTCGGCCGTGAGGAGACCATCGCCCGGCTTGAAGACGCCGTGGCACGCCACGGGCGGGAGAGCGAGCAGAGCTGAATGACCCGCCCGCGTTTGCGGGGAGGGCCCACACAGGAGGAATGCATGGCCGACACCGCTGGTGCAACGGGCAAGACCGCGACCCTCAGTTTCGAGGACAAGACGCTCGAGCTGCCGATCCTCACGCCCACGCTTGGCCCCGAGGCCATCGACGTGCGCAAGCTCTATGCCCAGGGCCACGTCTTCACCTACGACCCCGGCTTCACCTCCACCGCCTCCTGCCAGTCGACGATCACCTATATCGACGGCGACGAGGGCGTTCTGCTGCACCGCGGCTATCCCATTGAGCAGCTTGCCGAGAAGTCGCACTACCTGGAGGTGTGCTACCTTCTCCTTTATGGTGACCTGCCCACCGCCGAGCAGCTCGAGGATTTCGAGAACCGTGTCACCAAGCACACGATGCTGCATGAACAGATGCAGTATTTCTATCGCGGCTTCCGGCGCGACTCGCATCCCATGGCGATCATGGTGGGCGTCGTCGGGGCGATGTCGGCCTTCTACCATGACAGCCTCGACATCAACGACCCCTGGCACCGCGAGGTGGCCTCGATCCGCATGATCGCGAAGATGCCCACCATCGCCGCCTGGGCGTACAAATACTCGATCGGCCAGCCGTTCATCTATCCGCGCAACGACCTCGACTACGCCTCGAACTTCCTGCACATGTGCTTTGCGGTGCCGGCCGAGGAATACGTCGTCAATCCGATCCTCGCCCGCGCGATGGATCGCATCTTCACCCTCCATGCCGACCACGAGCAGAACGCCTCCACCTCCACGGTGCGGCTCGCCTCCTCCTCGGGCGCCAACCCCTTCGCCTGCATTGCCGCCGGCATCGCCTGCCTGTGGGGGCCGGCCCATGGCGGCGCCAACCAGGCCTGCCTCGAGATGCTGCGCGAGATCGGCACGCCCGACCGCATCCCCGAGTACATCGAGCGGGCCAAGGACAAGAACGACCCCTTCCGCCTGATGGGCTTCGGCCACCGCGTCTACAAGAACTACGACCCGCGGGCGAAGGTGATGAAGCAGTCGGCCGACGAGGTGCTGGAGCTTCTGGGCATCGAGAACAACCCCACGCTGCAGGTCGCCAAGGAGCTCGAGCGCATCGCGCTGCAGGACGACTACTTCCAGGAAAAGAAGCTCTTTCCCAACGTCGATTTCTACTCGGGCATCATCCTCGACGCGATGGGCTTCCCCACCTCGATGTTCACCCCGATCTTCGCGGTCGCCCGCACCGTGGGCTGGATCTCGCAGTGGAAGGAGCAGCTCTCCGACCCCGAGCACAAGATCGGCCGGCCGCGCCAGCTCTACATGGGCCACCCGCGCCGCGACTACGTCGACATCGAGAACCGCTGAAACAGAAGAGGGGCGCCGAGATTTTCCGGGCGCCCCTCAGCCCCATCACCCTGGGCCAAATACCCTTGCCGAAGGCACGCCGCGCCAGCGGCGTTCCCTCACCTGCCCTCGTAGATGGGCGGGCGCTTTTCCAGGAATGCCATCACGCCTTCGCGGAAGTCCCGCGTGCGCCCGCATTCGCCCTGCAGGTGCGCCTCGAGCTCGAGCTGGGCATCAAGATCGTTGGACCAGCTCTCGCGCAGCGCCCGCTTGATGCGCCGATAGGCCTCGGTGGGGCCATTCGCGAGCTTCGCCGCCCGGGCATGCCAGTGTTCGGCAAAGCGATCGTCCGGGACCGCCTCCCAGATCATCCCCATCGCCGCCGCCTCCGCCGCCTTGACCGGTTCGGCAAAGAGCGCCAGCCCCATGGCGCGGGCGAAGCCCACCTGGCGGGGCAGCCAATAGGTGCCGCCGGCGTCAGGGATGAGCCCGATGCGCGCAAAGGCCTGCAGGAAAACGGCCGACTCAGCCGCGATGACCACGTCGCAGGCGAGCGCGAGATTGGCGCCCGCACCGGCGGCCGCGCCATTGACCGCGGCGATGGTCGGAATCTTGCAGTCGAAGATCGCCCGCAGCATCGGCTCGTATTCGTCGCGCAGGGTGCGTTCGAGGTCGAGATCGTCGACATTGGCGCGGTCGCCCAGATCCTGCCCCGAACAGAAGGCGCGCCCCTCGCCGGTGATGACGAGCGCCCGTGCGGCGCCTTCGGCTTCCCTTACGGCGCTCAGGATCTCGGCCCGCATCTGGCTGTTGAGCGCATTCATCACCTCGGGCCGATTGAGCGTGATGACGGCGAGATTGTCGGCGATCTTCAGCCGGATCGTGTCGTAGTCCATCGGTTTCCCTCGCTCCTTGGGGATCGCGCGGCAGCATAACCGACCGCTCGGTAAGGAAAAGGGAAACCCTGCGTCAGTCGCCCAGAATTTCCTTCAGCCGCGCCTCCTCTTCGGGCGAAAGCGGGGCGCTGGGCTCGCCCCGGGCGCGCGCGCGGCGGCGGACATAGACCGTGCCGGTCGCAAGCGCGATCACCAGAAGGGCGGGCCCCGCGAGCCAGAGCAGCATGTTGGCGCCGCTCGTCGTGGGCTTCAGCAGCACATACTCGCCGTAGCGATCGACGAGATAGGCGATCACTTCCTCGTCGCTGTCGCCCGCCTTGAGCCGCTCGCGCACGAGGATGCGCAGATCGCGCGCCAGATCGGCGTTCGACTCGTCGATCGATTCGTTGCGGCAGACAAGGCAACGCAGG
The DNA here is from genome assembly GCF_900102905.1 of Meinhardsimonia xiamenensis. Lineage (GTDB taxonomy): Bacteria > Pseudomonadota > Alphaproteobacteria > Rhodobacterales > Rhodobacteraceae > Meinhardsimonia > Meinhardsimonia xiamenensis. The sequence continues at coordinate 269,449 of NZ_FNFV01000003.1, forward strand.
TTCTTCGAGATCTCGCGGGCGCGCGCTTCGAGCGCCGGGTCATCGAGTATCTCGTCAGGCTGCACGGCCCTGCCGGGCAGCGGCGCCAGCGCGAGCACAACGGCACATGCCGCGAGCCACCGCCTCATTCGGCGGCCACGGCGCCGGCCGGCGCCGCCCTCCTTGCCCCTGCTGCGACGCGGTAGCGCCGGTCGGTCAGGCTGGCGAGCCCCCCAAGCGCCATGATGATCGCGCCGAGCCAGATCCAGTTTGCAAACGGCTTGATGTAGGTGCGCACCGTCCAGGAGCCGTCATCCTGCGCGTCGCCGATGACCACATAGACGTCGCGCAGAAGCCCGCTGTCGATCCCGGCCTCGGTGGTGGGCATGCCCGCCACCGGATAGACGCGCTTTTCCGGGTGCAGCCGGGCAACCTCGCGCCCCGCCCGGGCGACCACCATCGTTGCCATGGTGGAAAGGTAGTTCGGCCCCTGCACCTCACGCACGTCCTGAAGCGTGATGGTGTAGCCGCCCACCTCGAAGCTCTCGCCGACGCGCGCGGTGCGGATGTCCTCTACCTCCCAGGCCATCAGCCCGGCGATGCCGAAGATGGTGATGCCAAGCCCGCCATGGGCGAGCGCGCGGCCCCAGTCGGCGCGTGGCAGGCGGGCAAGCCGGCCGAGCCGCGACCGCCAGCCCTGCCGGCCGGTGCGCTGCCACAGGTCCGCCGCGGCGCCGCCCACAAGCCACACGGCAAGCACCACGCCCACCGGGCCTAGGGCTGAGCCCCCCGTCTGCAGAGCCCAAACGAGCGCGCCCGAGGCGATCGACAGCGCCAGAACGCCCCAAAGTGGCTGCATCGCGCGCGACAGCCGCGCGCGCTTCCAGGGCAGGATGGCGCCTATGGGCAAAATCGCGGCGAGGGCGACGAAGAAGGGGGTGAAGGCGGCATTGAAGAAGGGCGCGCCCACGCTCAGCTTGCGCCCGAATGCGAGCTCGGCCACGAGCGGCCAGACGGTGCCGACGAACACCACCATGGCCGAGACCGCCAAGAGGATGTTGTTGAGCACCAGCGCGCTCTCGCGGCTGACGACCGAAAAGACGCCCTTCGCCTCCATGGCGCTGGCCCGCGCGGCATAGAGCGTCAGAGCGCCGCCGACGAAGACGGCGAGGATGGCGAGTATGAACACCCCGCGTTCGGGATCATTGGCGAAGGCATGCACCGAGGTGATCACGCCCGAGCGCACAAGGAAGGTGCCAATGAGCGAAAAGCCGAAGGCGATGATGGCGAGAAGGATCGTCCAGCTCTTCAGCGCCTCGCGCTTTTCCACCACGATGGCCGAGTGCAGAAGGGCCACGGCAAAGAGCCAGGGCATGAAGGAGGCGTTCTCCACCGGATCCCAGAACCAGAAGCCGCCCCAGCCGAGTTCGTAATAGGCCCACCAGGAGCCAAGCGCGATGCCCACCGTGAGAAACATCCAGGCCGCCAGCGTCCAGGGGCGCACCCAGCGCGCCCAGGCGGCATCGACGCGGCCTTCGATGAGCGCTGCGACGGCGAAGGAGAAGGCCATCGAGAGCCCGACATAGCCGAGGTAGAGGAAGGGCGGGTGAAAGGCGAGCCCCGGATCCTGCAGAAGCGGGTTGAGATCCTCGCCATTCAGTGGCGGGCGCGCGAGGCGGATGAAGGGGTTTGAGGTGAAGAGGATGAAGGCGAGAAACGCCGCCCCTATCGTGCCCTGCACCGCCAGCACCCGCGCCCTGAGCCGCGCCGGCAGGTTGCCGCCGAACCAGGCCGCCGAGGCGCCGAAGAGGGCGAGGATCAGCACCCACAGAAGCATCGAGCCCTCGTGGTTGCCCCACACGCCGGTGACCTTGTAGAGCATCGGCTTGTCGGTGTGCGAGTTCAGCACCACAAGCCGCAGCGAGAAATCCGAGACCACGAAGGCCCAGGTCAGAACGCCGAATGAGAAGGCGATGAGCAGGAGCTGCGCGGTGGCCGCGGGCGCGGCCACATCCATCCACGGCCGCCAGCCCCTGGCGGCGCCGATCAGCGGAATGGTGGACTGCACCAGCGCGACGCCGAGTGCGAGGATGAGGGCGAAGTGACCGAGTTCCACGAGCATGGCGCAACCATAAGTGACCGAGTTCCACGAGCATGGCGCAACCATAGTGGTCGGCCCGCGCTTGTCCATCGTCCCGATGCGCTCGGCGCCGCAATGTCACATCACAGCGCCGTGAGGGATGCGTGCCCTCATCCCGTCATCAGTCCCCCGCGCATGATCCAGGCGAGGCTGCCGCCGAGAAGCGCGCCGATCATCAGCCGCACCAGCCATTTCAGCGCGTCCTCGATCGCACCCAGACGATTCTCGACATTGGTGCGGTGCACCTCCTCAACGGCGTTGCGCAGCTCAAGGCTCTGCAGCCGCTTGTCGATCTGCCGCCGCCATTCCTCGATCATCGACCGGCCCTCCAGTCCTCAAGTGCGGCGTTGGGTCCCGTGCCTGCCACCGGTTCCGCCGCTGGCGGGTTTGCAGCACGCTCCCCGGCACCGGCCTCAAGCGCCTGAAGCGCAGAGAGGTTGCGGATGACGCCGGGGGTGGCGGCGAGGGTGGCGGCGATGGAGCGCTGGAACTCCTGCCCCTTGGTTTGGGCCCGCGCGCCGAAATAGAACCCCACGATCGCACCGAGCAGCCACCACAGCGGCTCGGGCACCAGCGCGATCCCCTGCATGCGCGCGGCGAACCACACGGGATCGACCATCGCGGCGATGAAGAGCCCCAGGGTGCCGAGCGCCATCGCGGGCCGCGGGATGCGGTTGAGGGCATCCATGAAACGGTCGAAGCCGCTTCTTTGCTCGGTGCCGAATTCGCGCGCGAATTGCTCGAGTGCTGCTGCCTGCGCTGCGGCCTCGCGCTGGCCTGCGGCCTCGGCGTTCTCGCGGAAGACCTCGACGGTTTCCTTCACCACATTGCGGCCGCTTCCGAAGAGCGCGGTGAAAAGGCTCTCGATCAGTCCCATGCCGCGGTCCTCCGGCGGTGCTCCTCATCGGTGAGGTGGTAGCGGGGCGAGATGAACTCCTCGGCGCGGCGAATCCAGCCGCCCTTGCCGCCTGCGCGCGTGCGGGCGTATTTGCGGCTCGCCGGGCGACGGTCGGCGAGCGCGTAGTACCAGTTGCGCCGGGCGATGCCGTAGGCGTCGACCAGGTGATGCGGCGCGGCCGCCAGCGCCAGTTCGGCCGCGGCGATGGTCTGCGGGCCGATGATGCCGTCAACGCCGACGCGCTGGCCCATGTCATTGAGCAGGCGCTGGAGGATCTTCACCGCATTCGCCCCGGCGTTGACATACATGTCGAAAACGGGAGGCTGCAGAGGCTCCGGCAACCGGTCGATGCCGGGGTCGTGGAAGTAGCTGGCAAGCAGGATCTCGCGTGCCTCCTCCCGGCTCAGCGCGCGCACGTCGGCGACGTCCACATCGCCGTCGCCGTCGATGTCACGGCCGAGGCGCTGGAGCGTTCCGATGGTGATGCCGTGATTGGTTGCCCCACCGGGGTCGTCGGGGTCGTTCACGAAACCGCCCTCGCGGGCGAGAATCTCCTCTGCGATGCGTTCGACCGATTTCATGCCTTCGCGCCTCCCGCGGCCATTGCACATGCGCGCAAGGCTCGGCGGGGCGCGTTAAGATCGTTCAAGCCGAGCGTACGGCGGGAAAAGGGGGCGCTGCCCCCTCTGCCGCTACGCGGCATTCACCCCCGGGGTATTTTCACCCAGGATGATGGAACACTGGCGAAAGGAGGAGAGGGCGCGGTGCTCACCCGTTGGGCTCGGTGTCGGGCTCGACATAGACGCCCTGTTCCTTCAGCGCGTCCACCACCTCCTTGGGCATGTAGTTTTCGTCATGCTTGGCGAGGATCTCGGAGGCCTCGAAGACGCCGTTCACATAGCGGCCGGTGCCCACCATGCCCTGACCCTCGCCGAAGAGGTCGGGCAGCACGCCGGTGAAGGAGACGGGGATCGAGGCGCCGCCGTCGGTGACGCGGAAGGTCACCGTCTCGCCCTGGCCGCGCACGAGGCTGCCTTCCTCGACGAGGCCGCCGATGCGGAAGACTTCCGTGGGGGGCGGCGGGGCTTCGGCGACCTGGGAAGGCGAGCGGAAGAAGTTGATGCCATCACGCATTGCGTAGCCCACAAGGGCCGTCGCCCCGGCGAGCGCCACGAAGGCCACGATGATGATCTGGATTCGGCGGCGCTTCTTGAGCCCCTTCATCCCGGCCATGTCCTGCCCTCCTTCACGGGAAGACGGGAGCGAGCGTCAGCCCCGTCGTCTCCTCGATGCCCAGCATCAGGTTGGCGTTCTGCAGGGCCTGACCCGACGAACCCTTGGTGAGGTTGTCGAGAGCGGCGATCACCACCGCCCGGCCCGGCCTGCGGTCGCCCACCACGCCGATGTGGACGTAGTTAGAGCCGCGCACGTGGTGCGTCGAGGGGTGTGCGCCAAAAGGCAGCACCTTGATGAAGGGCTCGGCGGCGTAGGCCTGCGCAAGGGTGGCGTGAATCTCCTCAGCCTCGCCGCGGACATAGACGGTGGCGAGGATGCCGCGGTTGGCCGGGATGAGATGCGGGGTGAACTGCACCTCGACGGGCCGGCCGGCGATGCGCGAGAACTCCTGGTCGAACTCGCCCAGATGGCGATGGGTGCCGCCCACCGCATAGGCCTGGTAGCCCTCGGAAAGCTCGGCATGCAGCAGGTTTTCCTTCAGCGAGCGCCCGGCGCCGGAGACGCCGGCCTTGAGGTCGATGATGATCTCGTCAAGGTCGATGACACCCGCCGCGATCAGGGGGCGAAGCGCATACTGGCCGGTGGCGGCATTGCAGCCGGTGCCGGCGACAAGGCGCGCGGCGCGGATTTCCTCTCGGTAGAATTCGGTGAGCCCATAGACGGCCTCGGCCTGCAGCTCCGGTGCCTCATGGGGCTTTCCATACCATTTCTCGTAGGCCTTCGGGTCGCGCAGGCGGAAGTCGGCCGAGAGGTCGATGATCTTCAGCGCGCGCGGCAAAGCCTTGATGACGCTTTGCGAGGTCGCGTGGGGCAGGGCGCAGAATACCAGATCGATGCCGGAGAAGTCGAGCTCCTCGATGCGTTGGAGCCTCGGCAGTTCCAGGTGCCGCAGGTGCGGAAACACTTCGGCCATGCTCTGCCCGGCCTTGGCGTGCGCCGAGAGCGCGGCGATCTCGATCTCGGGATGGGTGGCGATGAGGCGCACGAGCTCCGCGCCGGTGTAGCCGCTCGCCCCCAGAATGGCGACCCTGTGGGACATGTGATGCCTCCTTCGCGCAGTCCGCGCCGGTTTATGCCGGATGCGCGCGCGGCGCAATCGGGGCTGCCCTGTGCTGCTTGCGCCCCAGATGGGTATTTCTGCCTGGGTGATGGAGAGAGGCGCGCGGGCGCTTGCCAGCGCGGCGCTTTGCGGGCAAGCCTTGGGCCGTCATGGAGTTTGGCCCTTATCTGATGCTGGCAACGCTTGAGGGCGCGGTGAGTGCGGCCGTGCTCGCACTTACTGCCGTGGGCCTCAGCCTCGTCTTCGGGGTGATGCGGGTGGTCAATGTCGCCCATGGCGAGTTCTTCATGCTTGGAGCGGTGGTGGCATGGACGGTGGCGCACTGGCTGGGAGGGCATCCGGCGCTGGGCTTTGCGCTGGCGCTTGTCGTGGCGCCGGTCGCGGTGGGGGGGCTCGCGGCGGTTGCCGACTGGCTGGTGCTGAAGCGCATCGGCTATGACCCCGAGCGCACCATCGTCGCCACCATCGGGCTTCTCTACATCATCCAGCAAGGCGCGCTCATGGGCTTCGGCCCCGAGGCGCGGCCCGTCGAGCCGCCCTTCAACACCCGCCTTGCGCTGCCCTGGATCGAGTGGGGCGAGGAGGGGCTCCGGCTTGTCTGGCCGTGGGGTCTGGCGACGACCAGCTACAAGCTTTTCGTGATCTTGGCCGCGGCGGCGGTGCTTCTGGGCGTCTGGGCGCTAATGGCGCGCTCGCGGGCGGGGCTCGTCATGCAGGCCACGCGGGAGGACAGGGAGATGGCGCTGGCCTTCGCCATTCCGGTGGGGCGGGTCTATGCCGGCGTCTTCGGCCTCGGCGCAGGGCTCGCAGCGCTTGCGGCCGTCCTGATCGTGCCCATCCAGCAGGCGCATTACCTGATGGGGGGCGATCCGCTGCTGCTCTCCTTCATCGTCGTCATCATCGGCGGTCTGGGCAGCCTGCCCGGAACCGTGCTCGCGGCGGTGCTGATCGGGCTCACCGACGGGATCGTCTCGGTGTTCTTTTCGCCGACGCTGGCCAAGATCCTTGCCACGCTTCTCGTGGCCATGGTGCTGGTGTTCCGCCCGCAGGGGCTGTTCGGGAGCACTGCGCGATGAGGGGGGGCGGCGCGCGTGCCTGGACGCTCCACCTCGCCGTGCTGGTGCTTCTCCTTGCCGTGCAGTTTGTCCTGCCAGCCTACCATCATGGCAACCTCGCGCGCATCATGGTGCTGGCGAGCTACGCCGTGGGGTACAATATCCTCTTCGGCTACACGGGGCTTCTGAGCCTCGGTCATGCGCTTTTCTTCGCTGCCGGCATGTACGGGCTGGGGCTGGCGATCAAGCTTGGCGGCTGGGCCGCGGGGCCGGCGATTGTCGCGGGGCTCGGCGCCGGTCTTCTGCTTAGCCTTGCGGTGGGCGCTCTGGCGCTGCGAACCAGTGGCGTGGCCTTCATGATCGTCACGCTGATGTTCGCGCAGGCAGGTTATCTTGCGATCCTCTATTTCGGCGCCTTCACGCGTGGCGACGAGGGCTTCGTCATTCCCCGCGAAGCGCGCATGATCATGTGGCTCGACCTTGCCGACGCGGCCACGCGCTATTTCGTGGCGCTCGCGCTCTTTGCCCTTTGCCTTCTCTTCTGCCTGTGGCTGATGCGCCAGCCGTTGGGGCGCGCGTTGATTGCCATTCGCGAGAATGAGGAACGCACCGAGATGCTGGGCTACGACACCTTCCGCCTCAAGCTCGTGGCGGTGGCAATCTCGGGCACGATGTCGGCCGCTGCCGGGGCCGCCTACGCGCTGCTCTTCGGATATGTGGGCGCGAGTTTCGCGGCCGTGCAATATTCGATCCTGCCGCTTCTGTGGGTGCTCGTGGGCGGGGCGGGGACGGTGCTGGGGCCCTTCCTCGGCACGCTCTTCATGTTCTACCTCATCGATATCGCCAGCGGGCTGACCACCGCCTACATGATGATCGCCGGTGTCGTGCTGGTGATGATCACGCTTTTTGCTCGCAGTGGGCTTCTGGGGGAGGCGAGGCGGCGCCTGTGGGGGTGGCTGCCGTGAGCCTTCTGACCACCAGCGGGCTTACCCGGCACTTCTCGGGCATCCATGCGGTGGAGGGGGTGGATTTCACCCTGGAGGCCGGGGAGATCCGCGCGCTCATCGGGTCGAACGGCGCGGGCAAGACCACGCTTGTAAGCATGATCTGCGGACGCATTCCGCCGAGCGCGGGCGAGATCCACTTCGATGGGCGCGACATCACCCGCTGGCCCGCGCACCGCCGCATCATGGCCGGCATGGCCTACACCTTTCAGATCAGCTCGATCTATGCGGGGCTGCCGGTGTTCGAGAACGTCGCGCTTGCGGCGCGTCGCAAGCGGCGGGGCCGCGCGGCGGAGGCGGCGACGCAGGAGGCGCTCATGCGCGTGGGGCTGTGGGAGCGCGCCGACCAGCCCGCGGGGGATCTGGCCTATGGTCATCAGCGGCTCCTCGAGATCGCCATGGGGCTTGCCCAGTCGCCGCGGCTTCTGATCCTCGATGAGCCGACGCAAGGCCTGAGCGAAGGCGAGATCGCCGCGTTCAAGGCGCTCATCCGCGAGCTGGCGCCGGCCACCACCATCCTGCTGATCGAGCACAACATGAGCGTGGTCATGGAGCTGGCCGAGCGGGTGACGGTGATGGACATGGGCCGCATCCTTGCCGAGGGTACGCCGGCCGAGATCCGCGCCAACCGCGCCGTGCAGGCGGCCTATCTGGGGACCGGGTGAGATGCTCAGGATCGAGGCCGTCGATGCAGGCTATGGCCGGGCCCAGGTGCTGCGGCGCTTCTCGCTTGAGGTGGCTGCGGGGGAGGTTCTGTGCCTTCTGGGCCGCAATGGGGCGGGCAAGACCACGCTCATGCGCGCGATCATGGGGCATCTGCCGCTGATGGGCGGCGCGATCAGGCTGGAGGGCGTCGAGCTCTCGGCGCTGCCGCCGCATGAGGTGCCGCGTCAGGGCGTGGGATATGTGCCGCAGGGTCGCCGGCTTTTCGGCGATCTGACCGTGGCGCAGAACCTCGCCATCGGGCTGATGGCGCGCGGGCAGGGAGAGGAGACGCGCGAATGGGTGCTTGGCCTCTTCCCCCGCTTGCGCGAGCGTCTCGGCCAGCGGGCGCGCACGCTGTCGGGGGGCGAGCAGCAGATGCTGGCCACCGCCCGGGCGCTCTGCCTCCGGCCGAGGCTTCTGCTGATGGACGAGCCCACCGAGGGCCTCCAGCCCTCGATGATCGAGGCGATCCGGCAGGTGGTGGCGCGCATGCGCGACGAGGGCGTGGGCATCCTTCTGGTCGAGCAGCGCATCGACGCGGTGCTGGCGATTGCCGACCGCGTTGCCTTCATCGAGAACGGCCGAGGCGGAGAGGTGGTGCCGGCCGAGCAGCTCAGGCGCGATCACGCGCTTGTGGAGCGCTATCTGGGTGTGTGAGCGCTGGAGCCGGAATGCGGCGCCACCACAAGCTCTTGCCTGTCATCACGGTGGGAGGCACAATCGGTGCAACCACGCACTGCGGAAGCGGTTGAAAATTGGGGCTCTCGCCCCCAGATAGAGGCCATCACCGGGGAAGGCCGGAGGCTGCCGCATGACGGGGCCCGTACCTTCCTGCCAATCGAGGAAAGAGCATGTCCGATCACCCCACTCATACCTATCCCGTGCTGCCGCTGCGCGACATCGTGGTGTTTCCACACATGATCGTGCCGCTCTTCGTCGGGCGCGAGAAATCGGTGCGCGCGCTCGAGGAGGTGATGCAGGACGACAAGCAGATTCTGCTGGCGAGCCAGATCGATCCCGCGCAGGACGATCCTGGCACCGACGGAATTTATCGCACCGGCGTTCTGGCCAATGTCCTGCAGCTCCTCAAGCTGCCCGACGGCACCGTGAAGGTGCTGGTCGAAGGCCGCACGCGCGTTGCGATCACCGAATTCGTGCCGAATGACGAGTTCTTCGAGGCGGTTGCCGTCGAGCTTCAGGAGGAGCTTGGCGACGAGGCGGCCGTGAAGGCGCTGGTCAAGTCAGTCTCGGAGGAATTCGAGCGTTACGCCAAGATCAAGGGCAACATCCCCGAGGAGGCGCTTGCCGCCGTTGCCCAGACGCGCGAGCCCGACCGGCTGGCCGATCTGGTGGCGGGGCATCTTGGCGTCGAAGTCGAGAAGAAGCAGGAGCTTCTGGAGACGCTCAACATCGCCGAGCGGCTGGAGAAGATCTATGGCCTGATGCAGGGCGAGATCTCCGTTCTCCAAGTGGAGAAGAAGATCAAGAGCCGCGTCAAGAGCCAGATGGAGCGCACCCAGCGCGAGTACTATCTCAACGAGCAGATGAAGGCGATCCAGCGCGAGCTGGGTGAAGGCGACGAGGGCCAGAACGAGATCGCCGAGCTCGAGGAGAAGATCAAGAACACCAAGCTCTCCAAGGAGGCGCGCGAGAAGGCCGAGCTGGAGCTGAAGAAGCTCAAGTCGATGTCGCCGATGTCGGCCGAGGCCACGGTGGTGCGCAACTACCTTGACTGGCTGCTGTCCCTGCCGTGGGGCAAGAAGTCCCGCGTCAAGAAGGATCTCGTGCGGGCGCGGAAGATCCTCGACGAGGATCATTACGGGCTCGACAAGGTCAAGGAGCGGATCATCGAGTATCTCGCCGTCCAGCAGCGCTCGAAGAAGCTGAAGGGGCCGATCATGTGCCTCGTCGGCCCGCCGGGCGTGGGCAAGACGAGCCTCGGCAAGTCGGTGGCGCGCGCCACGGGGCGCGAGTTCATCCGCATCAGCCTTGGCGGGGTGCGCGATGAAAGCGAGATCCGCGGGCACCGGCGCACCTACATCGGCTCGATGCCGGGCAAGATCATCCAGGCGCTTCGCAAGGCGAAGACCACCAACCCGGTGATCGTGCTCGACGAGATCGACAAGATGGGCCGCGACTTCCGGGGCGACCCGGCGGCGGCGCTCTTGGAGGTGCTCGACCCCGAGCAGAACTCGAGCTTCGTCGATCACTATCTGGAGGTGGAGTATGACCTGTCCGATGTCATGTTCATCGCGACGGCCAACTCCTACAACATCCCCGAGCCGCTTCTGGACCGGATGGAGATCATTCCGCTCGCGGGCTACACCGAGGATGAGAAGCTCCAGATCGCCAAGCGCCATCTGATCCCCAAGCAGATGAAGAACCACGGGCTCAAGCCCAAGGAGTTCTCCATCACCGACGAGGCGCTGGTCGCGATCATCCGCACCTACACCCGCGAGGCGGGGGTGCGGAACCTCGAGCGCGAGATCGCCAAGCTCTGCCGCAAGGCCGTCACCAAGCTCGTCAAGGGCGAGGTGGACAAGGTGGAGATCACGCCGGATGTCCTTGAGGAATATCTCGGCGTGCCGCGCTACCGCTACGGCCTGGCCGAGAAGGAGGACCAGATCGGCGTGGTCACCGGGCTTGCCTGGACGAGCGTCGGTGGCGATCTGCTCTCCATCGAGGCGTTGCGGCTGCCGGGCAAGGGCCGGATCAAGGCCACCGGCAAGCTCGGCGAGGTGATGAAGGAGTCGATCGACGCTGCCTCGAGCTACGTGCGCGCCATTGCGCCGCAGATCGGGATCAAGCCGACCCAGTTCGAGCACTGGGACATCCACGTCCACGTGCCCGAGGGGGCGACGCCCAAGGACGGGCCTTCGGCCGGCATCGCGATGGTCACCGCCATCGTCTCGGTGCTGACGCAAATCCCCGTGCGCAAGGATGTCGCCATGACCGGCGAGATCACGCTCAGGGGCAACGTGCTGGCGATCGGCGGGCTGAAGGAGAAGCTCCTCGCGGCTCTGCGGGGCGGCATCAAGACGGTGCTGATTCCCAAGGAGAACGAGAAGGATCTCGCCGAGATCCCCGACAACGTGAAGGAGGGGCTGGAGATCATTCCGATCTCCCATGTCTCCGAGGCGCTGAAGATCGCGCTCACGCGCCAGCCCGAGCCCATCGAATGGGACGAGGCTGCCGAGGCCGAGGCGGCTGCCGCCAAGGCGAAGGCCGCGGCAGCCGAGGAGGGCACCACCACGATCGCGCACTGAGCCGCAACCGGGCCGGCAGTCGGCCCGAAGCGGGGGTCACGAGAAGGACCGGATGCGATTTTCCGCACCCGGTCCTTTTCGTCTTTTGGTGATCCGTCAACAGGCAAGCTCCCGCCACTGCGGACGCTGCCTGCTCCAGGTCTCGCATCGCCATCGAGCGCCGCCTGCGGAACGGCGCCCGGCAGGCCCCCGACTTTCGTCGCCGTTGCCCGAGGCCTGTGGACGAAATGGCGTCTCCGCAGTAGCATTCGACCGACCCGGCGAAGGGGCATGAGGGAGAGCAGAAGCCATGGCAACGAGACGGAAAGCGCCGCGCGGCGGCACCGAAAAGGCCGCGGAAGTCGCGATCGAGCCGACCGAAGACGCGGCGGCGCCCGCGGAGGAGGGCGCGGTCCAGCCCGCACAGAAGCCGGCGGTGACCAAGCGCGATCTTGTCGCGCGGGTGGCGGAGTTGGCAGGCGTCAAGCGCCGCGTGGCGCGGCCGGTCGTCGAAGCCGTTCTGGCCGAACTGGGCAACGCGCTTTCGCGCGGAGAAGAGCTCAACCTGCGGCCCCTTGGGCGCGCCAGCGTCAACCGCGTGCGCGAGGGGACAAAGGCGGAAGTGCTGATCGTGAAGCTGCGCCGGGCGCGGGCCGATCTCGAGGTCGGGCCCGAAGGTTCTCCCGATGGCACCGACCCCCTTGCACAGGCTGCCGAGTGACGTTATCTCGACGCGCGGATGGGTGATTAGCTCAGTGGTAGAGCGCTTCGTTCACATCGAAGATGTCGGCGGTTCGAATCCGTCATCACCCACCACTCAATCCTTTGCACACCCTCAAGGGGGCAGCAGGCCGAGGCGGTTGTTGCCAGTCGCCTGAAGTCGATCTTCAATGCTTGCGCTCACGTGGTGGCATGCCGCGCGTTGGCGTGAAATGTCCCTGAAAAGGAGACTGCCGCTCAATGTCCGTTGCCATATCGAATGATCTCGTCCTGCGCTCCGCACGGCCGCAGGATCTCACGGCCATTGCACGCCTTCAGGCGGCCAGCTGGCGCGATGCTTACGCCGGGCTTCTTCCGGCGGAGTTCCTCGGCCCTTCGCTTGACGAGAGGCTGGGTGCGCATTGGGCGCGGCTCCCGGGGGCGGGCTGGCGGGTCGAGCTGGCGGAGCTTGGCGGCGAGATCGCCGGTTTCGCGGCGGCGCGGCTCGAGGCCGAGGGGCCGGAGCACAGCTATCTGGACAACCTGCACGTCGCGCCTGCCCTTCGGCGCGGCGGGGTGGGGCGAATCCTGCTGCGGCATGTGGCCGCGCGCCTCCTCGAATCGGGGCAGCGCTCGATGCACCTGACGGTGCTGGAAGGAAACGCGCGCGCCCGCGCCTTCTACGCCGCGATGGGTGGCCGTGAGGGGCCCCTGACCACCGACGAAATGCATGGACTGACAGTCCCCGTGCATCGCGTGGACTGGGACGATCTGGCCGATCTGGCTGGTGTCGGCATCGCGGATGGGGAAAAGCGAAAAAACCGCCCTCGCCCCGCTTGACGAGGCCCAAACTTGGGCCTAGAAGGCAGCCCACGCAGCGGGCGGTTGTAGCTCAGTCGGTTAGAGTACCGGCCTGTCACGCCGGGGGTCGCGGGTTCGAGTCCCGTCAACCGCGCCACTGCTGCGTCTCCCAGCAAGTAAAGAGTGTGTCCCGGCAGCCAGGCGTCAGGCCGCTTGCATGCCATGAAGTCGCGCTGTCTTCATGCCCCAACGGGTTTCTTCCGGTGCACGGGCAGCGCTGCCGCAGCGGGGACGACCGCTTGAGACGGGCGCAGATGCGCCCCAAGTCGCCGGTCCTGCCCGGGCATTGGGCGGGAAGCGATTCGGGGCGCGTATTCATCCGCCGCGAGACACGCGTGGTCAGCGCGGTTCCATGCTGAGGGCATGCAGAACGCGTGCCCAGCTCCGCGCGCCACGGTGAAAGCTCGACAGGTGATACTTTTCGTTCGGGCTGTGGATGTTGTCGTCGTCGCGCCCGAAGCCGATCAGCAGGGAATTCATGCCGAGGATCGACTGGAAATACCCCGCGATCGGAATCGAGCCGCCGCAACCGATGAAGGCGGCGGGTTTGGGCCATTCGGCGCCGAGAGCCCTGCGGGCGGCTTCGAAGGCGGGGTCGTCTGCAGGCATCTGACAGGCCGGTGAAGCGCCGTGGTCGGCGAATTCGGCCGTGCAGTCGGCCGGCAACATTCCTTGCACCATGGCCCGGAAATTCCGGCGGATCTTGTGCGGGTCCTGCTCCCCCACCAGCCGGAAGCTCAGCTTGGCCGAGGCGCGTGCGGGCAACACCGTCTTGAAGCCGGGGCCTTCGTAGCCGCCCGAGATGCCGTTGACGTCACAGCTCGGGCGCGACCAGATCATTTCGAGCGGCATGCGGTCACGCTCCCCGGCCGGCTCCGAAAGCCCGACCGCGCCAAGAAACTTTCGGGCATCGAATCCCAGCGCCTGCCATTGTTCGCGAATCGCCGCGGGCAACTCGGAAACGCCCTCGTAGAAGCCCGGTACGGTGATGCGCCCCTCGTCATCGTGCAGCGCTGCGATGATGCGAGACAGGACGTGGATCGGGTTCCGGGCAATGCCGCCATACATGCCCGAGTGCAGGTCCCGGTCTGCCGCGCTGATGGTCACCTCCTCGCCCAGAAGCCCCCTGAGCATGGTGGTGATCGCGGGGGTATCGTTGTCGAACAGCCCCGTGTCGCAGATGAGTGCCAGATCGCCCCTGAGCTCGTCGGCATTCGCCTCGAGGAAGGGCACGAGCGAGGGCGAGCCCGACTCCTCTTCACCTTCGAAGTGAAAGGTGACTGCGGCGGGAAGCGCGCCATGCACCTCAACCCACGCGCGGGCCGCTTCGACAAAGGTCATCAGCTGGCCCTTGTCGTCGGAAGCGCCACGAGCGCGGATCACCTTGCCCTCGGGCGTCTCCTCTATGGCCGGATCAAAGGGGTCACGATGCCACAGCTCGATCGGATCGACCGGCTGCACGTCGTAATGGCCGTAGAAGACCAGGCGGCGCGGCCCCTCGCCGCCGTGTCCGACCACCATCGGGTGGCCGGGGGTGGCGCGGGCCGATGCCGCCACGCCGAAGCTCTCGAGATCGGCCACGAGCCACTCGGCAGCACGCCGGCAATCCTCCGCATGGGCCGGATCGGTGGAGATGGAAGGGATTCGCAGCAGATCCATGAGGCGCTCGAGCGCGGCATCGAGATTGGCGTCGATTCGCTCCAGGACCGGGTAAAGAGGGGAGGCATCGTTCATTCTGGCTGGACCTTCCGGCATGCTGAACCTAACTGAAGCCGCAAGCGGCGCCACAAGCCTAGCACCGGGCTGTGTGCTGTCCAGCAAGGGCCGGGGCGGTAAAATCCCTGTGCGACTTGACACAGATCATGGACTCGCAGCGTCAAAACGTATCAGTTTGTGAATGCGTTGGTGCACGCAAGGCCGCGGCCTGCTAGAGGCAGGCGAGGGAAAACGCTGGAGGTTCGACGGTGGACTACGAAGCCAAGCTCGATTCCGCGCTGCAGAGACTGCATGACGAAGGACGCTATCGGACCTTCATCGACATCGAGCGCCGGCGGGGGCACTACCCGCATGCCACATGGACCCGCCCGGACGGCACCGAGCGGCCGATCACCGTTTGGTGCGGCAACGACTATCTCGGAATGGGCCAGCACCCCGTGGTGCTCGAGGCAATGCACGAGGCGATCGACCGCACCGGTGCGGGCTCGGGCGGCACGCGCAACATCTCCGGCACCACCATCTATCACAAGCGCCTCGAGGCGGAGCTTGCCGACCTGCACGGGAAGGAAGCGGCGCTTCTGTTCACCTCGGCCTACATCGCCAATGACGCGACGCTCTCGACCCTGCCCAAACTGTTTCCGGGGCTGATCATCTATTCGGACGAGCTCAACCACGCCTCGATGATCGAGGGCATCCGCCGCAATGGCGGCGCCAAGCGCATCTTCCGTCACAACGATGTGGCGCATCTGCGCGAGCTACTGGCCGCCGATGACCCCGAGGCGCCCAAGTTGATCGCCTTCGAGTCCGTCTACTCGATGGATGGCGACTTCGGGCCCATCGAGCAGATCTGCGACCTGGCAGACGAGTTCGGCGCGCTGACCTATCTCGACGAGGTGCATGCGGTGGGGATGTACGGGCCGCGGGGCGGCGGCGTCAGCGAGCGGGACGGGCTCGCGCACCGCATCGACATCATCAACGGCACGCTTGGCAAGGCCTTCGGTGTGCATGGCGGCTACATCGCCGCGTCGTTCAAGATGTGCGACGCCATCCGCTCCTATGCGCCGGGCTTCATCTTCACCACGTCGCTGCCACCTGCCGTTGCCGCAGGTGCCGCGGCGAGCGTGCGCTATCTGAAGACGGCGCAGGAGCTGCGCGACAGGCACCAGGCGCAGGCGCGGATCCTCAAGGCGCGGCTGAAGGGGCTTGGCCTGCCAATCATCGATCACGGCAGCCACATCGTGCCCGTGATCGTGGGCGATCCCGTGCACACCAAGAAAATCTCCGACATGCTGGTTGAGGATTACGGCATCTACGTGCAGCCGATCAATTTCCCCACGGTGCCGCGCGGAACCGAGCGGCTGCGCTTCACCCCGTCGCCGGTGCATGGCCCCGAGGAGATGGACAAGCTGGTTCGCGCGCTCGACGCGCTGTGGTCGCATTGCGCGTTGAACCGCAAGCAGCTCAGCGCCTGATTCCGGCAATAGGTGATTTCCCGCTGGACCTGTGATAGGCTCTTGGTCATAGCTCACGGCGGCGTTAGAATCGCCGAAGAAAAGAGGCACCAGCAGCGGGGCAGGTGGCATGATCGGGCGCAGGTCCGAACCTCCCGTAGAGCACGAGGTTCCGAGGCCCAAGGGCTTCGATGACTTCGAGTTGCGGATCGGCGACATCCTGCGCGGCGAGCGCGCCACGCTCGGCAAGTCGCTGCTCGATGTCCAGCGCGAGCTGCGCATCAAGGCCGCCTATATCGCCGCGATAGAGAATGCCGATCCGAGCGTCTTCGAGACCCCCGGATTCGTTGCCGGCTATGTGCGCTCCTATGCCCGCTATCTCGGCCTCGATCCCGAGTATGTCTTTGCCAAGTTCTGCGAGGAATCGGGATTTCGGACGTCGCACGGCCTGTCACCTGCGGCCTCGAGGACCCCGGCCCGGGCGCGAGCCGAGGCGGCGGCGGCGCGCCGGGCGCGCGCGGCCCGGCCGCGCGACCCGTTGGCCGAACCGAACACGCCGTTCACGCCCAGGCGGGAGCCGTTCTGGTCGCAGCTAGAGCCGGGCGCCATCGGCTCGATGCTGGTTCTGGTGGTTCTGACACTTGGCCTCGGCTATGGCGGATGGTGGATCCTGCAGGAGATCCAGCGTGTCCGCCTCGCGCCGGTCGAGGCGAGCCCGGGCATCGCCACGGAGATCGATGGCATGTTGCCCGAGTCCCTCGAGCGAGTCGCCGCGCTGGAGGGGGTTGATCGCGGGCTCGACATTCCGTCCTCGGCGGATGCCTTGAATCGCCTCTACAGGCCGCCGGCGCTCGAGGTGCCGGTGCTGACCCCGCGCGATGGCCCGATCGCCGCGGTCGATCCCGCCTCGACGGGGGCGCTTGCCGGTGTGGTTGCAAGACCGCAGCTGCCGCAGATGCAGGCCGATGCCGCCCGCGACAGCGCGCAGAGGACGCCGGACGACGCCGTCGAGCGCGCCATTGCCGACGCGCTCGGGTTCGCGGCCGCGGAGACGGACGACGTCCAGGTCATGGCAGAGGCGGCGCCCGAGGTGGTGATGTTCGCGGTTCGCCCGTCATGGGTGCGGGTGAGCGCGCCTGACGGTACGGTGCTGTTCGAGAAAATCCTCGATGCGGGCGAACGCTATGTGCTGCCGCCCACCGAGGAGCCGCCCCTGCTGAGGGCAGGCAACGCGGGATCGGTCTACTTCGCCATCGCCGGCAAGACCTATGGTCCGGCCGGAAAAGGGCCCTCCGTGGTCAAGAACGTCGCGCTTGCCCCCGAAGCCCTGCGCGAGGCCTATCCGGTTGCCGATCTGGCGCGTGACCGGGATCTCGCGAAATACGTCGAGGTTGCCGAGGCGGAGTCGCTTGGCGCAGGCGGAAACTGAGGCGCCGCGGCGCCCGGATCGGCAGAGCCGTCAAGGCATGTGTCGTTGCACGTGACGGGCCTCTGACCTATGTGAGCGGCGCACACCCGCGCAAGCAAGGCCAGCGCCCATGACCCACAATCCCATTCGCCCCTGGCGCAACATCGAACGGCGGCGTTCGCGGCAAATCTTCGTGGGCAATGTCCCCGTCGGTGGCGACGCGCCGATCTCGGTGCAGACCATGACCAACACGGACACGCGTGACGTGGCCGCCACGGTGGCGCAGGTGCAGGCCTGTGCCGAGGCCGGCGCCGACATCGTGCGCGTCTCCACCCCCGACGAGGCTTCGACGCGGGCACTGCGCGAGATCGTGCGCGAGAGTCCGGTGCCGATCGTCGCCGACATCCACTTTCACTACCGCCGTGCCATCGAGGCGGCCGAGGCGGGCGCGGCCTGCCTGCGGATCAATCCGGGCAACATCGGCTCCGAGGAACGCGTGCGCGAGGTCATCGCCGCGGCCCGCGATCACGGTTGCGCCATCCGCATCGGGGTGAATGCCGGCAGTCTCGAGAAGCATCTGCTGGAGAAATACGGCGAGCCCTGCCCCGAGGCGATGGTGGAGTCGGCGCTCGAACACATCCGCATCCTCGAGGAGCACGGGTTTCGCGACTACAAGGTGAGCGTCAAGGCCTCCGACGTGTTCCTTGCCGCCGCCGCCTATCAGGCGCTGGCCGAGGCTACGGACGCGCCCCTGCATCTGGGCATCACCGAGGCCGGCGGGCTTCTCTCGGGCACGGTGAAGTCCGCGATCGGGCTTGGCAGCCTGCTCTGGGCCGGCATCGGCGACACGATCCGCGTCTCGCTGTCGGCCGATCCGGTGGAGGAGGTGCGGGTGGGCTACGAGATTCTCAAGGCGCTGGGGCTCAGGCACCGCGGCGTGAACATCATCTCCTGCCCGTCCTGCGCGCGTCAGGGCTTCGACGTGATCGCCACCGTGGCCGAGCTGGAAAGGCGCCTTGCGCATGTGAAGACACCGATGACGCTGTCGATCATCGGCTGCGTCGTCAACGGCCCCGGCGAGGCATTGATGACCGACATCGGCTTCACCGGGGGCGGTGCCGGGCATGGCATGGTCTATCTCGCGGGCAGACAGAGCCACAAGATGTCCAACGCCGAGATGATCGACCACATTGTCGAGCTGGTGGAGAAGCGCGCCGCCGAAATCGAGGCCGAGACAAAGCAGGCCGCCGAATAGCCTGCCGGGAGGACCGCCCTCCCGAGGGCCATCTCAACCCTCGCCGCGCAGCTCCTCGACAAGAGCCCGCATGTGCTCGAGCGGGGCGTAGCCGCGCAGCATCTGGTCGCCGAAGACGAAGCTTGGCGTGCCGTTGATCTGCAGGCGCTGTGCAAGCCGCCGGTTCTCGGCGATGATGCGCTCGATCTCGGGATTGCTCATCTCGGCAAATATGGCATCGGCATCGAGCCCGAGATGCGCCGCGAGCGCCTTCAGCGAATCCTCGCTGATCTCGCCGCGGAAGGCCATGAGCGCATCGTGCACCTGCCCGTAGGCGGCGTCGCCGGCGACGTTCTTGGTGGCGATCGCAAAGCGCGAGGCCAGCACCGACTGTTCGCCGAGAATCGGGAATTCCTTGACGATGAAGCGGATGTTCCCGTCGCTCTGGAGCAGCTCTTTCACGTCGGGAAAGGCGCGCTTGCAGTAGCCGCAGCGATAGTCGAGGAACTCGACCACCGTCACGTCGCCCTCGGGGTTCCCGCCCACCCAGGACCAGCCGTCATCAAACAGGGCGTCGGCATTCGCGGCGATCAGGGCGGCGTCGTCCGCGGCCTTGCCGGCGGCCTGGCGCTCCTCGAGCACGTTGATCGCCTCGAGCAGCACCTCGGGATTCTCGAGGAGGTAGGCCCGTACCTCGGCGCGGAAGGCGTTGCGCTCGGCATCGCTCATGGCGGAGATGTCGAAGGCCGTGGCCGGTGTCGCTATCGCCGTGGCGGCAACGGCGGCTGCGGTGAGGGTGCGTGCGATCATGTCATCTCCGTCGGTTCACTTGCGGCGCGCGGCTGCTCTTGCCGCATCTAGCACATTCTGGGCGCGGTTCCATCCGCCGCTGCCTCTGGGCAGCTGATCCAGGGCGCGCTTCGCGTGAATGACCGCGGTCTTGAAATCGCCGAGCAAGGCGTAACGCTCTGCCGTGGCGGCCGAGGCAAGGCCGTTCTGCCCCAGCCGGGCGTGGGCAACGGCAAGGTCGCGCAGGAGCCGGGCGTCGAAGGGGTCGCGGGCGCGGGCGCTCTCGAGAACCTGCGCCGCCCGCCGGATGTTCTGGCTGTCGCCCATCGCCAGCAGCGCGCGTCCGTAACCGGCGAGGATCAGCGCATTGCCCGGAGCCAGCTGCACCGCGCGGCGATAGGCGTTCACAGCGGCGGGGAAGCGGCGTGACTCAAGCAGAATCTGTCCCTCGAGTTCGGCTATGAAGGGATCCTGCGGCCGCCGAGCCCTGAGCCGGCCCATCTCCCGCATGGCGGCTTCGGCATCGGCGGAGCGGTGCAGCGCGATGGCCCGCGTCATCAGCGCAATGTCGCTGTCATCGCGCGCCGGTGTCTGGCGCAGCAGGCGCGCGGGATTGCGGGTGAAGGCCGCGAGCTTGGCACGGGCGCGGGCGAACCAGTAATCGGCCTCCGGGTCATCGCGGGCGCGCTCGGCGTAGGCGGCCGCCAGCCCTTCCACGGCGCGGATCCGGTCGCGGGTGAGGGGATGGGTCCGCACGTAGGGATCCTGCCGCGCCTCGGTCAACATCTCCTGGCCGCGGAAGATCTTCAGCACTTCCGCCGCGGCGGCGGGATCGATGCCCTTGGCGATCATGTACCGCACGCCCGACTGATCAGCCGCAGCTTCTTCGGCGCGAGT
The DNA here is from genome assembly GCF_900102905.1 of Meinhardsimonia xiamenensis. GTDB lineage: Bacteria > Pseudomonadota > Alphaproteobacteria > Rhodobacterales > Rhodobacteraceae > Meinhardsimonia > Meinhardsimonia xiamenensis. The sequence continues at coordinate 289,826 of NZ_FNFV01000003.1, forward strand.
ATGGGCAAAGAACAGCCGTTGAGCACTCGACTGCGTGCCCATCAGAAGCCCGCCGCCCGCCTCGGGCACTCCAGAGGTGGCCGCAACCGCCACCGACAAGATCGCGCCAACCGCGGCGACACCGCGCATGGCGCGCATGTTCGCCATCCGTCGTGCGATGTGCCCGTTGGCGATATGCGCGGCCTCATGGGCCAGAACCGCCTGCAGCTGTTCGGCCCGCTCGAGCCGCAGGATCATTCCCGAATGCACGACGATGAGGCTCGGCGAGGCGACGAAGGCGTTGAACTTGGGGTCCTCGTAGACAAGAACCTGCACGCGGTTGGGGTTCAGGCCGGCGGCCGAGAGCACCGGCTGGGCGAGGCGCGACAGGGCATGTTCGATGTCGGGGTCGCGCACGAGTCCGCCAGCCTCTGCCCGCGGCGTCATCGCGAGAAGGAGAGCGAGCGCAAGCGTCAGCTCAACAAGCCGCGCGGCGCTCGGAAGCGATCGGATGGATGCCGGCATTGACCTTCCGCCATCGGGGGTGCACCTGTCGCCCGGCAGCATAGAGAGGGCGGGATGCGAAACTCAAGGCGCAGCGCGGTCGATCCCTTCATCGTGATGGATGTGATGGAAGCCGCCCGCAGGGCAGAGGAGGCGGGTCGGCACATCATCCACATGGAGGTGGGCCAGCCGGGCACGCCGGCCCCGCGAGGGGCGCGTGCCGCGCTTGCGCGCGCGATGGATAAGAACGCGCTGGGCTACACCGTTGCCCTTGGCCTGCCCGAGCTGCGCAGGCGCATCGCCCGTCTCTATGATGAATGGTACGGGGTCGAGCTTGACCCCGCGCGGGTGATCGTCACCGCCGGCTCCTCGGGGGCGTTCCTTCTGGCCTTCACGGCGCTCTTCGACACCGGCGAGAAGGTGGGCATCGGCGCGCCGGGCTATCCCTCCTACCGCCAGATCCTGCGTGCGCTCGATATCGCGCCCGTCATCATCGAGACCGCGCCGGAGAACCGTTATCAGCCCGTTCCCGCCGACCTGCCTGACGATCTGGCGGGCCTCATGGTCGCTTCGCCCGCCAACCCCTCCGGCACGATGCTGGGCCGCGAGGAACTCGCCGCGCTCATCGGCTGGGCGCATGAGCGCGGGGCGGCGCTGATCTCGGACGAGATCTATCACGGCATCGAATACGAGAAGAAGGCAGTGACCGCGCTGGAAATCAGCGATGAGGTGTATGTCATCAATTCGTTCTCCAAGTATTTTTCCATGACCGGCTGGCGCGTGGGCTGGATGGTGGTGCCGGAGGATCACGTGCGCATCATCGAGCGGCTGGCGCAGAACCTGTTCATCTGCCCACCGCACGCAAGCCAGGTCGCCGCCCTTGCCGCCATCGACTGCCGCGAGGAGCTCGAGGCCAATGTGGCCGTCTATGCCGAGAACCGCCGGCTGATGCTGGAGGGGCTGCCGCGCGCGGGCTTTACCCGCATCGCGCCCCCAGATGGTGCCTTCTACATCTACGCCGATGTCTCGGAGTTTACCGACAACAGCGCCGCCTTTGCCGCGGAGATCCTCGACGAGGCCGGGGTGGCGGTCACGCCAGGGCTTGATTTCGACCCCGTCAGGGGCGCCCATACGTTGCGTTTTTCCTATGCCCGCTCGACCGAGGATATACGGGAAGGGCTCCGCCGGCTCGAGAGCTTCATGGCGGAGCGCAAGTCCGGCTGATGCGGCTTTGCGGCCGCGCCGCCGGCTGCTATGTTGGGCACAAGGCCCCTTCAGAGGCCCGAACGAGGCGCATGAGCAGCATCCGAAACGCCTGTCTTGCGGCGCTTGCCGCGCTTTTCTGTCTCGCCGCGCCGGGGGTGGCGCAGGAGCTCACCGCGCTCGCGCATGTCCGTCCCTCAGACACCACCGCCAAGGCGACTCCCGGCGGCGGGGTGGAGCTTGTGCTCGCCCTTGACCGGCCGGTGCCCTGGCGCGTCTTCACCCTCGATGCGCCACCGCGGCTCGTGCTCGACTTTTCCGAGCTGGACTGGTCGGGGCTTTCGCCCGAAACCATCCGGGCGCGGGGGCTTGGCGAAATTTCCATGGGCCGGTTCCGCCCCGGATGGTCGCGCATGGTGGTTGCCCTCGACGCGCCCCTCGCGATCGCGTCGGCGGCCATGACCACCACCGATGGCGGGGCGGTCGTCACGCTGCGCCTTGACCCGACCGACCCCGAAAGCTTCGCCGCGCGCGCGGGCGCGCCGCCCTCGGCGCTGTTTGCGCTGCCCGAGCCGGTGCGCGATCTGCCGCCCGCCATGCCGCGCCAAAGGGGCGACCGGCCGCTCCGGGTGATGCTCGACCCCGGTCACGGGGGCATCGACCCCGGCGCCGAGCGCGCCGGGCTGCGCGAGGCCGATCTGATGCTCACCTTCGCCCGGGAGCTCGCCGATGTCCTCCGGCGGTCGGGCATGGAGGTGCACCTGACGCGCGAGGCCGACGCGTTCGTGCCCCTCGAGGCGCGTCAGAGTCTCGCCCGTGCCGCAGGGGCCGATGTGTTCATCTCGCTGCATGCCGACGCGCTCGCCGAGGGCAGGGCGCGGGGCGCAACCGTGTACACACTGTCGGAAAGCGCCTCCGATGCCGCCTCCGCGCTTCTGGCCGAGCGCCATGACCGCGCCGATCTTCTTGCCGGGCTCGACCTTTCCAACCATGACGACGTCGTTGCCGATGTGCTGATGGATCTCGCCCGCCTCGAGACCCAGCCGCGCTCCGAGCGGCTTGCCGATGCCATCGTGGCGGCGCTTGGTCGCTCGATCGGCAACCTGCACAAGCGCCCCCGCGGGCACGCGCATTTCTCGGTGCTGAAGGCGCCGGACATCCCCTCCGTGCTGATCGAGCTCGGATTTCTTTCGGACCCGCGCGACCGGGAACGCCTTGCGGATCCGTCATGGCGCCGGCGAGCCGCCGAGGCGATCGGCGAGGCCCTTGCCGAATGGGCGCTGATCGATGCGGCCGAGGCCTCGCTGGTGCGCAAGTAGGCCGCGCCTGGCGGCTCGGTGCCAACCTGCCGCGGTCGTCCTGCCGCTTTTGACCATGCCCGGTCGCACGCCTATATTGCCGCCGTCGGTGAGAGGGTCGTCATGTTCCGTTTCATCCTGTCCGTCCTGGGCGCGCTGTTCAGCGCGGCAACGATCGGCACGGCTTTTGCAGCACTGTCGATCGGCGCCGTGTTCTGGGCCTACGGACGGGATCTGCCGAATCACGAGCAGCTCGCGCAATACGCCCCGCCCACCATCAGCCGCATCTACGACTCCGAGGGCCGGCTCATCGACGAATTCGCCCGCGAGCGCCGGCTTTTCGTGCCGATCGAGGAGATTCCCGATCTGGTCAAGCACGCCTTCATCTCCGCCGAGGACAAGAACTTCTACATCCACAAGGGCTACGATCCGCGCGGCATGATCGCCGCGGCGATTGACGCGTTGCGCGGAGAACGGTTGCGTGGCGCCTCGACCATCACCCAGCAGGTGATGAAGAATTTCCTGCTCTCCTCGGACCGCTCGGCAGAGCGCAAGATCAAGGAGCTGATCCTCGCCACCCGCCTCGAGGAGACACTGTCGAAGGACAAAATTCTGGAACTGTACCTCAACGAGATCTTTCTGGGGCAGAACTCCTTCGGCGTCGCCGCTGCGGCACAGACCTATTTCAACAAGACCCTGGCCGAGCTCACCGCGGCGGAAGCGGCCTATCTGGCGGTCCTGCCCAAGGCCCCGTCAACCTACCACCCGGTGCGCCAGCGCGAACGTGCCATTGCCCGGCGCAATTTCGTGCTGAAGGAGATGTACGAGAACGGCTACATCTCGCAGGCCGAATATGCGCAGGCCATCACCGAGCCGTTGAAGACGGTGCAGAACGGCGACTATCCGCCGTTTCGCGACAGCCTGCCGCCGCGCGACTATTTCACCGACGAGATCCGCCGCCAGCTTTCGCGCGACTTCGGGGCGGAAACCTTCTTCACTGGTGGCCTGACGATCCGGGCCACGGTTGACCCCGAACTGCAGCGCGCCGGGGCAATCGCGCTGCGCCGGGGCCTCGAGAAATACGACCGCGCGCAGGGCATCTGGCGCGGCACGGGAAAGAGCCTCGCCGCCGACGACCTGGCAGACGAAGCGCGCTGGCGCGCGGCCCTGGCCGAGGTCGACGTGCCCCGCGACATCGAGCTTGACGGGCTGTGGCGGCCGGCCGTGGTGCTGGAGCTGGGCCGCAACGATGCGCGCATCGGTATCGAGGGGGTGGCGGAAGATGCCGACGGGCACTGGATCCGCGCCGATGATGTTCAGTGGGCTCGCCCGTTGGGCGAAGACGGCAAGCCGGGGCCAAAGGCGCGGCGGGTGTCCGATCTGCTCAAGGTCGGCGATGTGGTGCTGGTGCGGGAGGTGAAGGGCGAGAACGGCACCCGCACCGGCTGGACACTGCGCCAGGTGCCCGAGATCCAGGGCGCGTTCATGGCCATGGACGTGCACACCGGGCGCGTGCTGGCCATGCAGGGCGGCTTTTCCTACCAGAGTTCGGTGTTCAACCGGGTCACCCAGGCGATGCGGCAGCCGGGCTCCAACTTCAAGCCGTTCGTCTATGCCGCGGCGCTGGACTCGGGGTTCTCTCCGGCGACGATCGTCATCGATGCGCCGATCGAGGTGGAGACCGGCGAAGGCGTTTGGCGGCCGCAGAATGCCTCCGAAAAGTTCTACGGGCCGACGCCGCTCAGGACCGGAATCGAGCAGTCGCGCAACCTGATGACGGTGCGCCTTGCCCAGGAGCTGGGGATGGAGACCGTCGCCGCCTACGCCGAGCGCTTCGGGGTGTACGACGAGATGCAGCCCTATCTGGCCAATGCGCTGGGCGCGCAGGAGACCACCCTTTACCGGATCGTCTCGGCCTACGCGATGTTTGCCAATGGCGGCCAGCGGGTGGAGCCGACGCTGGTGGACCGCGTGCAGGACCGCTGGGGGCGCACGGTCTATCGCCATGACACCCGCAAATGCCTCGACTGTCAGGTTGCCGCCCTCGAGCCGGGGCGCGGCCCGCGGATCGAGACAACCCGGCGCCGCGTGATCGACGCAATCACCGCCTACCAGCTGACCTCGATGATGGAGGGGGTGGTCAAGCGCGGCACCGCTGCGGGGATCGTCACCCTTGATGTGCCGGTGGCCGGCAAGACCGGCACCACGAACGACGCCCGCGACGTGTGGTTCACGGGCTTCACCTCGAATATCGCCGCCGGATGCTACATGGGCTTCGATCAGCCTCGCTCGCTCGGAAGAAGCGCCTATGGCGGCACCATGTGCGGGCCGGTCTTCGACGAGTTCATGGAGGTTGCGACGGCGAAATACGGTGGCGGGCCGTTCAAGGTGCCGCCGGGGGGGCACTTCATCAAGATCGACCGCTACTCCGGCGCCCGCCTGCCCGACGATGCGGAAGGGCCCAATGTGGTGGCCGAATATTTCCGCGACGGCGAGGAGCCTTTTGTCAGCGTCATCGATGGGGGGTGGGCGATGGGCTCGAACCTGCCGTTGTATCTGCCCGAGGAAGGCGGCGCCCCGGCTTCCGGCGAAGGCGGAGGCGTTCCGGCCAAGGCGGATTTCGGCACGCTCTCCTCCGGCGGACTGTACTGACGGCTCGCCGCGCGCCCGCTTGAAGGCGAAGGGCGCGGGCGTTATCTGCTGCTTCACCTCCCGAACCGGCCGAGAGACAGGAACATGCGCGCCGAAGCTCAGAATACGGTGGATGCGATCAGGAAGTCGCTGGAGCTGCTCAAGCAGCGCATTGGCTGGGAAACTGCGGCCCATCGGCTCGAGGAATTCAACGCGATGGTGGAGGATCCCACGCTCTGGGACGATCCCGCGCGTGCCCAGAAACTCATGCGCGAGCGCCAGGCGCTCGTCGACTCTGTCGAGACGGTGAAGGCGATCGAGCAGGAGCTTTCCGACAACGTCGAGCTGATCGAACTTGGCGAGGCCGAGGGCGACGAAGAGGTCGTGGCCGAGGCCGAGGAGGCGCTGAAGGCTCTCAGGAAGCGCGCGGAAGAGAAGGAGATCGAGGCGCTGCTGTCCGGCGAGGCCGATGCCAACGACTGCTATCTGGAAATCAACGCAGGTGCCGGCGGCACCGAAAGCTGCGACTGGGCGGCGATGCTCGCGCGCATGTATGTGCGCTGGGCCGAAAAGCACGGCTATTCCGTCGAGCTGATCGCCGAGAACCCGGGCGAGGAGGCCGGGATCAAGTCGGTGGTCTACAAGGTTGTCGGCCCCAACGCCTACGGGTGGCTGAAGACGGAATCCGGCGTCCACCGGCTGGTGCGCATCTCGCCATTCGACAGTTCCGCGCGCCGGCACACCTCTTTTGCCAGCGTCTGGGTCTATCCGGTCGTCGATGACAACATCGAGATCGAGATCAACCCCGCGGACATTCGCATCGACACATTCCGCTCCTCGGGCGCCGGTGGCCAGCACGTGAACACCACCGATTCGGCGGTGCGGATCACCCACCTTCCCACCGGCATCGTGGTGACGAGTTCGGAGAAGTCCCAGCACCAGAACCGCGAGATCGCCATGAAGGCGCTGAAGTCGCGGCTCTACCAGCTTGAACTCGACAAGCGCAACCAGGCCATCGCCGAGGCCCATGAGGCCAAGGGCGAGGCGGCCTGGGGCAACCAGATCCGTTCCTATGTTCTGCAGCCCTATCAGATGGTGAAGGATCTGCGCACCGGGGTCGAGACATCGGACACGCAAGGTGTGCTTGACGGGGATCTCGACCAGTTCATGGCCGCGGCGCTTGCCAAGGACGTTGCAGGCAAGAGCCGCAGCGAGGCGGCGGCGTCTGCCCAGGCGTGAGGCGGCGGGCCGGAACGGCCGCCTGTGGCGGCCGTGCCTGCGGCGCGGGTATTTTCACCAGGGTGATCGGGCGAGAGGCGCTGTTGACGCTGGCGCGTGTCCGGCTTATGCGGAGCGCACGTGGCGATTTGTTCACCGGATTGCGGGCCACGTAAAACAAGCCGCTAAAGAGGTCTGGGCAACATCGACCCCCGACGCTCTTCGCGGTGGGGGTCTTTTGTTGTGCGCAATGGAGGCGCAGCATGACGGAACGCGGGCAGTCCAGGCGCACCAGGGCCATCCATGCCGGTATCCGGCGCAGTGGCTATGGCGAGGTGGCCGAGGCGATCTTTCTCACTCAGGGCTTCGTCTACGACAGCGCCGAGAAGGCCGAGGCGCGGTTCATCGAGGCGGGACCGGACGAGTTCATCTACGCCCGCTACGGCAACCCCACGGTGCGCATGTTCGAAGAGCGCATGGCCGCTCTCGAAGGCGCGGAGGACGCGTTTGCCACGGCCTCGGGCATGGCGGCGGTCAACGGCGCGCTGATGTGTCAGCTGGCCGCCGGTGACCGGGTGGTGGCGAGCCGTGCGCTGTTCGGCTCCTGCCTCTACATTCTCGAGGACATCCTGCCGCGTTTCGGAGTGGAGGTCGTGCTTGTGGACGGCACCGATCTCGAGGCCTGGCGGACGGCGCTCGCGCCGGGCGCGCGGGCGGTGTTTCTCGAGTCGGTCGCCAACCCCACCCTCGACATCATCGACATCGCCGCCGTCTCGGCGCTGGCCCATGATGCGGGCGCCTGCGTGATCGTCGATAATGTCTTTGCCACGCCCGTCTTCTCCCGGGCGCTCGATCATGGGGCGGACGTGGTCGTGTATTCCACGACCAAGCATGTGGACGGGCAGGGGCGCTGTCTGGGCGGGGTGGTGCTGGGAAGCCGCGACTTCATCCGCAAGCGGCTCGAGCCCTATCTCAAGCACACTGGCGGGGCCATGAGCCCGTTCAACGCCTGGGTGATGCTCAAGGGGCTGGAAACGCTCGATCTGCGCGTGCGCGCGCAGGCGCAGGCGGCGCTGGAGCTTGCGCGCGGGCTCGAGGGGCATCCGGCGCTTGCGCGGGTGATCTATCCGGGCCTGCCGTCACACCCTCAGCACGCGCTCGCGGTCCGGCAGATGCCGGAGGGGCAGGGAACCGTCTTCTCGATCGACGTGAAGGGCGGCAAGGAAGGCGCCTTCCGCTTCATCAATGCGCTCGAGATCTTCACGATCTCGAACAATCTGGGCGATGCGAAATCCATCGTGACCCATCCCGCGACCACGACCCATCAGCGCCTGTCAGAAGAGACGCGGGCGGCGCTTGGCATCACGCCGGGTCTGGTGCGCATTTCGGTCGGGCTCGAGGACCCGGCCGACCTCGCCGCCGATCTGGCGCGCGGACTGGCCGCGGTCGGGTGATCCGCCCGGCGGCGCAGCCCGTATGAGAAGCGGGTTGCGTATGAGGAATGGAAATTCGTCCATCTGTCTCATATCTTCACCCGGTGCGACACGAGGGAGATCGCTCGATGAACGTCCATCTGCCGCGGGCACCGCTTGCGGGTGACGACGAGAAGGCGCAACGCGACGAGATCGCGCGCGCTCTGCAGGCCATCGAGGGCAGGCTTGCCGAATCGGTCGGCGAAGAGAGGCGCGCGCTGATCGCCGGGCTAGAGCGGCTTCTCATGCGAAACGGGACGGAGCCGGCCGCAGATGGGCCGCGTGCCGGCCTTTCCCGCGACTATGACAGCGATTTCGTCCCCGACGAGGCCTACCGCGCGAGCCTGCCCGACCTGCAGAACGGGCCGGCGAGCCTCATCCGCGGCGAGCGCGGGCTGATCCAGCATGTGGGCATCTCCAACTTCCGGCTGCCGATCCGCTACCACACCCGCGACAATGGCGATCTGACGCTGGAGACTTCCGTGACCGGCACGGTGAGCCTCGAGGCGGAGAAGAAAGGCATCAACATGTCGCGCATCATGCGCAGTTTCTATGCCCATGCTGAACGCACGTTCAGTTTTGACGTGATCGAGGCGGCGCTTGACGACTACAAGCGCGATCTGGAGAGCTTCGATGCGCGCATCCAGATGCGCTTCTCCTTCCCGATGAAGGTGCAGAGCCTGCGCTCGGGTCTCTGGGGATATCAATACTACGACATCGCCCTCGAGCTCGTGGAGCGTGACGGGGTGCGGCGCAAGTTCATGCATCTCGACTATGTCTATTCCTCCACCTGCCCCTGCTCGCTGGAGCTTTCCGAACATGCCCGTGAGGTGCGCGGGCGGCTGGCGACGCCGCATTCGCAGCGCTCCGTGGCGCGCATCTCGGTGGAACTGAAGGGGCCGAAGTGCCTGTGGTTCGAGGACCTCATCGAGCTTTGCCGGGCGGCGGTTCCGACCGAGACGCAGGTGATGGTCAAGCGCGAGGACGAGCAGGCATTCGCCGAGCTCAACGCCGCCAATCCGATTTTCGTGGAGGACGCGGCGCGGCTGTTTTGCGAGAAGCTGGCGCAGGATCCGCGCATAGGCGACTTCCGCATCGTGGCGAGCCACCAGGAAAGCCTGCACAGCCATGACGCGGTGAGCGTTCTCACGCGGGGGCCGTCGCTTGCGGCCGAAAGCCTCGATCCGCGGCTGTTCGACACGCTGCACCACGCCGGATGACCGGCCCGGCTTGACAGCGGCCAAGCCCGGCGACATGCCTGCGGCCCATGTTTGACGTCCGCCCCGTTGCCTATGTCACCGGCCTGCTCGTGGCGGTGCTCGGCGCCTCGATGCTCGTGCCGATGGCGGTCGATTTCGCCTATGGCAACGGCCACTGGCCGATCTTTCTGGAGGCGGCAATCGTCACCGCGCTGACGGGCGGGCTTGCCGCGCTGGCCTCGGCAAACGGCGTCGGGCCGCGCCTGTCGCTGCGGCAGACCTTCCTGATCGCCACGCTGGCGTGGCTGGTTCTGCCCGTCTTTGCCGCGATCCCCTTCATGCTCGGCCCGCCCGAGGCGCGCTTTGTCGATGCCTTCTTCGAGGCGATGTCGGGGCTCACCACCACCGGCTCGACCGTCTTTGTCGGGCTCGACAGCCTGCCCGAGGGCGTGCTTCTTTGGCGTTCGATGCTGCAGTGGTTCGGCGGGGTCGGGATCATCGTGGTGGCGATGGTGTTCCTGCCCGAGCTGCGCGTGGGCGGCATGCAGATCTTCCGCACCGAGGCTTTCGACACCGCCGGCAAGATCCTGCCGCGTGCGGCCCAGATCGCGGCGCGGATCGGCGTGGTATATCTGGTGCTGACAGCGGCATGCATCGCCGCCTATCGGGCGGTGGGAATGGACGCCTTCGACGCCGTCAACCACGCGCTGACGACCGTCTCCACCGGCGGCTTCTCGACGACTGATGCCTCATTCGGCGCCTTTCAGGGCGTACCGGAATATGTGGCCTCCGTCTTCATGGTGCTCGCAAGCCTTCCCTTCGTGCGCTTCGTTCAGCTGATGGGCGGCTCGGCAATGCCGCTCTGGCGGGACAGCCAGGTGCGCGCGTTTCTGGTGGTGATGCTGGCGCTGACCGGGGTCACCGCGCTTTACCGCGTGCTCGCCAATGACGACCATCTCGAGCATGCCATTCGCGAGGGGCTGTTCAACGTAACCTCGATCATGACCGGCACGGGCTATGCGAGCGTCGACTACCAGCTCTGGGGCAGCTTCCCGGTGGTGCTGTTCTTCTTCCTGGGCCTCATCGGCGGCTGTGCGGGCTCGACCTGCTGTTCGATCAAGATTTTCCGTTATCAGCTCCTGATCTCGGCGATCCGGGCGCAGATCCGGCGACTGCATTCGCCCCATGGCGTGTTCGAGCCGCGCTACGAGGGGCGAAAGGTGGGGGAAGATGTGATCTCTTCGGTGATCACCTTTTTCGTCATCTTCATCGTGACTCTGGGCGTGCTGTCCGTCGCCCTGGCGATGACCGGTCTTGACACCGTGACGGCGCTTTCGGGGGCGGCGACCGCGCTTGCCAACATCGGACCGGGGCTCGGCCGCGAGATCGGGCCGGCGGGCAATTTCGCCGGCCTCAATGACACGGCAAAATGGCTGCTCAGTCTTGCCATGCTCGCCGGAAGGCTCGAACTGATGACGGTGCTGGTTCTCTTCACCCGCCGCTTCTGGAGCGCCTGACAAGTGACAAAGGGCGCAGGCCCTCTCACCCCTTCCAGCAGCTGACCAGAACGGTGACGTCCGCCGCGATTTCGGCAAGCTCCTCGGGCGCGAGGCTGTCGCTGTTCTCGGCGCGGGCAGGGGACTTGCCCGCCGCGCGCAGGAATTGAGCGAGAGCCGGCGCATCCACGGCAAAGGAGACGTCCCCGGGCAGCAACCGCGCGCCTTCCTGTCCGCGCGGTAGAAGCATGCCGGCCACGGCGCCTGCAAGGTCGAACACCGGTCCACCGGCGTCGCCCTCGGCGGCGGGAAGGGCGAGCCTGTCAAGCGCTTCTTCGCCACGGAGACCACGCATGTCGGCGAGCTTGCCGAAGGTAAGGGTTGGGGCGGACAGGATGCCCTCGAAGGAGTAGCCCGCCACCGCAACCTCCGACTGCAGGCGCGGCGGATCGAGGCGGAAACGGGCATGACCCCTTGGCGCGAGCGCCTCGCGTGGCTCGAGCAGCGCAACTCCGAGGGTGGGGTCGGTCGCGGTGACATCCACGACGTGGGTTTCCTCCAGCGTCACGCGACCGCATCCCTCGACGGCCTCGAGCACGGTGAGCACCGCGCCGCGGGGATCGACGAAGAAACCGCTTCTCCCCTTCTCCGGGCGGCGGATCTTCAGCCCGGCGAGAAGATCCACGCTTTGCTCCAGCGCCCCCTCGCCGAGCGTGTCGGGCAGGCTGGCACCCCGGATCGGGCGGAAGCTCTCGCGCATGCGCTCAAGCACGAACTCGCGCCGGCGGTCTTCGCCGGCCGGCCAGATCAGCGTGAAGCCCTTCACCGCTCCATCAGCCACGCGCGCGTAGGTGTGGGAAGTGATCCGCTCATTGGCGCCCGTGAGCAGGAATTCCCTCCCCCGCCGGCTGCGCGCGCCTTCAAGCGGCACGATCTCGAGCGTCTGCATGATGTCGTAAAGGCCAAGCAGCGTGCCCTCATCGCCGGCCTGGCTGATCAGCAGGACACTGACGCCGGAGCCGTCCCGCTCGGGATAATGGGCGAAGGGCGGATCGTATCGGTCGAAGCGCACCATCCCCATCGGAAGTTCGATCTCGATGCCGGCGGTCTCGTCACGGACCAGCTCGAGCCCGATCGCGGCGAGCTCGCCGCGGTATTCGTCGAGAAGTTCGGCGCGCTGACGTGTGGTGAGGATCCCGGTGGGCTCATGGCCCCTGGCGACCTGCCATGCGGCCATGGCCCGCCGCGTGGCCGGCCCGAATGAAGCATCGATCCGCCCCTCGTAGTGGCCGAACCACTGAAGGGCGCGCTGCAGCTCGGCGCGTTCATCGCGCCCGAGGCGCGCCTCCGAGCGGCGCGCTTCGGCTGGCGTCTCGTCCTGGGGTTCGGGCGTCTGCGCGGCCGCGAGGGGCGCGGCAGGAGCCTCGGCCGATACGTCCGTCGCGGTCGCGGTCGGGGCGGGATTCTCCGGCGCGGCGGCGAGCGCCGGCCGCTCGCGGGCGTCAGCGCCCACCGGGTAGAACTGCTGCCCGAACACGTCGGCGCGGACGATAAAGCTGTCGCGGGGAATGCGCCCCTCGGCGCGCAGCTGGCGCAGCGCGGCGCGGGCATCGGCCTCGAGAAACGGCCCCAGGGCGACCACATACCACCCCCCGCTGATGGAAAATCCGGCAACTGCGCCGAGATCGGCGGCGCGGCGGCGGGCGATCTCCTCCGCCTCGCTCAGAATGCGGTGGGCGGAAAGCTGAATCCAGGAGTCGGGCGTTTCCTGAGCCACGCCGGGGCGCGCGAGCGAAATGACGAAAAAAAGGCTGGTGGCAAGGGCAATGGTGATGTGTCGCATGCGGCGGTCCGGTCCTCAACTGCATCGGCGCGAAAGGATATTGCGCCATCGGCGCCAATCCTAGCAGAGCGGTTTGGCGATGCACCCCCAAAGAGTTGGACGCGGCGCGGTCCGCTCGCACCGCTTCGCGCGATTGACCCCCGCCCGTGGCTTGCCTATGGAGAACGCGCTTTTCCCGGAGGGTCGAGATGGCAGAGGTGGCGTCGAAGCCTGCGAGTTTTCAGGAAGTGATCCTGCGCCTGCAGGATTACTGGGGTCGGCAGGGCTGCGCGATCCTGCAGCCGTATGACATGGAGGTCGGGGCAGGCACGTTCCACCCCGCGACCACCCTGCGCGCGCTCGGCCGCAAGCCTTGGGCGGCGGCCTATGTGCAGCCCTCGCGCCGGCCCACCGACGGCCGCTACGGCGAGAACCCCAACCGCTTGCAGCACTACTACCAGTATCAGGTCATCATAAAACCCTCGCCGCCCGATCTGCAGGAGCTGTACCTGGGCTCGCTCGCGGCCATCGGCATCGATGCGCGGCTGCACGACATCCGCTTCGTCGAGGACGACTGGGAAAGCCCGACCCTCGGCGCATGGGGGCTTGGCTGGGAGGTCTGGTGCGACGGGATGGAGGTGAGCCAGTTCACCTATTTCCAGCAGGTGGGCGGCCATGACTGCCATCCGGTCTCGGGCGAGCTCACCTACGGGCTCGAGCGGCTGGCGATGTATGTGCTCGGCATCGATCATGTGATGGCGATGCCCTTCAACGACCCCGAGGCGCCGATCGCGCTGACCTACGGCGATGTGTTCCGCCAGGCCGAGGAGGAATATTCGCGCTACAACTTCGATGTGGCCGACACCGAAATGCTCCTGCGCCACTTCGAGGACGCCGAGGCCGAGTGCCGGCGCATCCTTGCCGAGCCCGAGATCGACCCGCGCACGGGCAAGCGCATCGTCATGGCGCACCCGGCCTATGACCAGTGCATCAAGGCCAGCCACATCTTCAACCTGCTCGATGCCCGCGGGGTGATCTCGGTGACCGAGCGTCAGGCCTATATCGGGCGGGTGCGGGCGCTGGCGAAGGCCTGTGCCGATGCCTTCGTGACCACCGAGGCGGCGGGCGCGGCGGCGGGGGGCGCGCCTTCTGCGCCCGAAGCCGCGTGAACGGCCGGAGAGCGCGCCCGTGAATGGCAGGATCCTTGCCATGCTTCTCGTGGGTCCGGCGCTGGTCGCCGGCGCGCTCATGTACTGGCTGCAGCTCTATGCCTTCTACGAGGAGCTCGACCCGGCCAGTGTCGAGCTCACGCTGATCTCCCGCGAAACAGGCGTGCCAGAGCCCTTCCCGGGCACCGTCATTGCCGCGATCGACGCCGATTCGTCGCCGATCCGCTTTCGCGCTTGTGCCCGGGCCGACATTGCGCCGGAGGCGCTTTCCGCGGCATTCGAACCATATCCGAAGCCCGAGCCACTCAACGCGCCGGGCTGGTTCGACTGTTTCGATGCGCGTGAGATCGGTGAGGCGCTCAAGGCAGGCCGCGCGCGCGCCTTTCTCTCTGCGCCCGAGATTCACGACGGGGTGGACCGGGTGATCGCGGTGATGGAGGACGGCCGCGCCTTTGCCTGGCAGCAGCTGAACGAGAAATACAAGGATTAGGGACGCGCCCATGCCCGACCTTCTGATCGAGCTTTTCTCCGAGGAAATTCCCGCCCGCATGCAGGCCCGCGCGGCCGGCGACCTCGAGCGGCTCATGGTTTCCGGGCTGCGGGAGGCCGGGCTCGTGTGCCGTGGTGCGCGCGCCTTTGCCACGCCCCGCCGGCTCGCGCTCGCCGTCGAAGGGCTGCCCAAGGAAAGCCCCGCCCGCCGCGAGGAGCGCAAGGGCCCGCGCGTGGACGCGCCCGAGCAGGCGCTGGAGGGGTTCCTGCGTTCCACCGGGCTCACCCGTGACCAGCTAGAGGCGCGGGAGGACAAGAAGGGCAACAAGGTCTGGTTCGCGGTGATCGAGCGGCCCGGCCGTCCTGCCGCAGAGATCGTGGCCGAGGTGCTGGGCGAGGTCATCCGCAGCTTCCCGTGGCCGAAATCGATGCGCTGGGGTTCGGGCAGTCTGCGCTGGGTGAGGCCTTTGCACGCGATCCTTGCCATCCTGCACGACGAGGCCGGTGCGCAGGTGGTCCCCTTCGAGATCGAGGGCATCCGCGCGGGCGACAGCACCCGCGGTCACCGCTTCATGGCACCGGAGCCTTTTTCCGTCACGTCCTTCGATGACTACGTGGCGAAGCTCAAGCGCGCGAAGGTCATTCTCGACCCCGTGGAGCGCGCCGACATCATCCTGCAGGAAGCCGAGAGCGCGGCCTTTGCGCAAGGGCTTGAGCTCGTGCATGACAAGGGGCTTCTGGCCGAAGTCGCCGGGCTTGTGGAATGGCCCGTGGTGCTGATGGGCGCGATCGGCGAAGAATTCCTCGGCCTTCCCCCGGAAGTGCTGCAAACCTCAATGCGCGAGCATCAGAAATTTTTCTCGGTGCGGAACCCGAAGACCGGCCGCATCGAGCGCTTCGTGACCGTGGCCAACATCGAGGCCGCCGACGGGGGCGCCACGATCCTTGCCGGAAACGCCAAGGTGCTCGCCGCCCGGCTGTCTGATGCGCGCTTCTTCTGGGAAAACGACCTGAGGCGTGTGCGCGAGGAGGGCATGGTCGGCATGGCCGAGGGGCTGAAGGCGGTGACCTTCCACGCCAGGCTCGGCAGCCAGTGGGACCGGGTCCAGCGCATCCGCCGGCTGGCGCGCGAGATCGCGCCAGTGGTCGGCGCCAAGCCCGACCTCGCCGATGAGGCTGCGGAAATCTGCAAGGCCGATCTGGTGTCGGAAATGGTCTATGAATTCCCCGAATTGCAGGGAATCATGGGCCGCTATTACGCGAAAAGTGCAGGCCATGATGACGGCGTGCCGGAGGCCTGCGAGGAGCACTACAAGCCCTTGGGCGCCTCGGACGATGTGCCGAGCGCGCCGGTGTCGATTGCCGTGGCGCTTGCCGACAAGATCGACACGCTCACCGGCTTCTGGGCGATCGGCGAGAAGCCCACGGGCTCGAAAGACCCCTTCGCGCTGCGCCGCGCCGCGCTGGGCGTCATTCGCATCGTGCTGGAGAACGGGCTGAGGCTTCGGCTTCAGGAGCTGTTTGCGCATGGCTATCCCGGCGCCGATGCCGGCGACCTCCTCGCCTTCTTCCACGACCGGCTCAAGGTGCATCTGCGCGAGCAGGGCATCCGCCACGACATTATCGACGCCTGCCTTGCCATGCCGGGCAACGACGACCTGACCCTTGTCGTGAAGCGGGCGCAGGCGCTTGCCGACATGCTGGCCACCGAGGACGGCGAGAACCTGCTGCAGGGCTTCCGGCGGGCCAACAACATCCTCACCCAGGCCGAGGAGCGCGACGGGGTCGAATACAGCTTCGGTGCCGATCCGAAGTTCGCCGAGCATCCCGCTGAAAAGGCGCTGTTCTCGGCGCTCGATGAAGCGGAGGAGAAGATCGCCCCCGCCATGGAGCGGGAGGATTTCGAGGCAGCGATGCAGGCCATGGCGGCGCTGCGCGGGCCGATCGATGCCTTCTTCGAGGCGGTGCAAGTCAACACCGACAACGAGATCGTCCGCCGCAACAGGCTCAACCTGCTCTCGCGCATCCGCACGCTCTGCCTCTCGGTGGCCGACCTGCGCCGCATCGAGGGCTGAAACGGGAACCTCGGCGCGTTCCGGTCAGGTGAATTGACCGCAGCCCTTGCGCAAAGGCTGTCCGGCGTTATCATGCTGCAACACAGCAAGGGCGCCGCAGTGCAGAAACATCAGCCGATAGCAGCCAGGGGAGCGCTGGCGGAAAGGGGCGAGCCGTTCACGGTCATCACCGAGACCGCCCCCATCGCCGCCGCCACGCATGGCGGGCGGGCGAAGTGCCTGCAGCGGTTGATCCGCCTTGGCCTGCCGGTGCCGCGCACGGTGGCGCTCTCCTTCGACGCCGTGCATGAGATCGCGGCTGGTCACTACGTCGATTTTGCGCCGCTCATCGCGGCCTTCGGCGAAGCGCCGCTTCTGTCGGTGCGGGCAAGTTCGGCTGACCCCGACTGGGGCGGGCCGGGCGCGATTCTCAACATCGGCATGAGCGGCGAGATGCGGGACCGGCTCGCCGGCGAGATCGGCGAGGCCGCGGCCAATGCGCTCTATCTGCGGTTCATACACGCCTATGCGGTTCATGTCGCGCGGCTCGATGCCGAGCTGTTCGACATCCCCGAGCAGCCTGACCAGGGCGCCATCGAGCGCGCGCTCGTCGTCTATGAGGAGGAAACCGACGAGCCTTTCCCGCAGTCCGTCGAGGTGCAGCTGGGCGAGGTGCTCCGCTCCATGGCCCGTGCATGGGAGGGGCCTACGGCGCGGCTCTTGCGCCAGGCGCGCGGCGCGCCGCCAGATGCGGGGCTCGGGCTCGTCGTGCAGGAGATGGCGCTCGGTCTCGGGCCGCCCGAGTCGGGCGCGGGTGTGATCCAGTTCGTCAACTCCGCGACCGGCGAACCCCAGATCACGGGCAGGTATCTCTCGCAGGCGCAGGGGCGGGAGGCGCTCTTGCCGGGCGCCAAGGGTGCGATCTACCTCACGCGCGACCCCCGCGGGCCGTCGCTCGAGGAGCTTTGCCCGAAATGCTTCGCTGAGCTTGTTGAATACGGGCGCATCTGCCGCGAACGCCTGCGCGAGGAGATGCAGATCGAGTTCACTCTCTCGGCCGGCCGTCTCCATGTGCTTGACGCGGTGCGGGTGGCGCGCAGCTCGCGTGCGGCGGTGCGCATCGCCGTCGACCTTGCCGAAGATGGGATCATCTCCCGCGCCGACGCCCTGCTGCGCATCCCGCCGCGAGCACTGACCGATCTTCTCCACCCGCAGGTGGACCCGCGGGGCAAGCGCGATGTGCTGGCCCGCGGCGTTGCGGCAAGCCCCGGCGCGGCGGTGGGGCGGCTGGTGTTTTCATCGACCGCGGCTCAGGCGGCGGCGGCGCGCGACGAGAAGGCGATTCTGGTGCGGCGCGAGACCACGCCCGAGGATGTGCGCGGGATGCACGCCGCCGCCGGCGTGCTGACCGAGCGCGGGGGCATGACCAGCCACGCCGCGGTGATCGCCCGCGGGCTTGGCGTGCCCTGCGTTGTCGGTGCCGACATCGAGATCGACCAGCGCGAGCGTCTGATTCGCTGTGCCGATGGCCGTGTGTTGCGCGAAGGCGAGGTGATCACCCTCGATGGCACCGCCGGCGAGGTGCTCGCGGGCGCGGCGCCGCTTCTCGAGCCCGCGCTTGACGGCGCCTTCCGCAAGCTCATGGACTGGGCCGAGGCGGCCTCGGACATCGACATCCGCGCCAATGCCGACACGCCTGCCGACGCCGAGCGCGCGCGCAATTTCGGCGCCCGCGGCATCGGGCTCTGCCGCACCGAGCACATGTTCTTCGAGGAGGACCGGCTCGGCGTGATGCGCGAAATGATCTTTGCCGAGACCCCGGAAGACCGGGCGGCGGTGCTGGAGATGCTCCTGCCCATGCAGCGGGAGGATTTTCTCAAGCTCTTCCGCATCATGGAAGGGCTGCCCGTCTGCATCCGCCTGTTCGATCCGCCGCTTCACGAGTTCCTGCCCCATGACCGGGAGGGGCTGAGGGAGCTCGCCGAGTCGCTCGACATGCCGATCGCCGAAGTCACCCGGCGTGTCGAGGCGCTGAGCGAGTTCAACCCCATGCTGGGGATGCGCGGCGTGAGGCTCGGCATCACCGTGCCCGAAATCTACGACATGCAGGCCCGCGCGATCTTCGAGGCCACGGTGGAGGCCAAGGCGGAGGGCGCCCATGTGGTGCCGGAAATCATGATCCCGCTGGTCTCGGCGCGGCGCGAGGTGGAGCTCGTCAAGACCCGCATCGACGCGGTTGCCGCCGCCGTGCGCAACGAGCGCGGGCAGGACTTCACCTACCGCCTCGGCGTGATGGTCGAGACCCCGCGCGCGGCCCTCAGGGCGGACGAGATCGCCCATCACGCGGCGTTTCTCAGCTTCGGCACCAATGACCTCACGCAGATGACCTACGGCCTCAGCCGCGACGATGCCGGGAGGTTCATGTCGGCCTATGTCAAGCTCGGCGTCTTCCCGGAGGATCCCTTCCACGTGCTCGACACCGAAGGCGTTGGGGAGCTTCTGTCAATCGGCGCGGCGCGCGGGCGCGCGGCAAGGCCGGATCTGACGCTGGCGATCTGCGGCGAGCATGGCGGCAACCCGGAGTCGATCGCCTTCTGCCGGGATGCGGGCTATGATTATGTGTCGTGCTCGCCCTACCGCGTGCCGGTGGCTCGGCTTGCGGCCGCGCACCTTGCGCTGCGCGACCCGCGGCGCGGCCCGGGAGCCGGCGCCGCGGGGTGAAGACCGGACGGGAGCGACGCTTGGTGGCGCACGGCGCACCGCCCGGTGCGTGAGCAGGCGGAACCGGCGGAATCCGGCGGCGTGCCTGCCGCGATTCGATCACAAGCTGGACTCATGGGACGGTTTGGGGTTAACACCCCCCGGTCAGGGCTGCTGCCAAAGAAGAAAACCCTGGAGGGGCAAATGCTGACCCGAAAGCTGCTTTGGGCCGCGCTCGTGGCGCTGGCGGGCGCCGGCGTTGCCGCCGTCGCTCCCGCCTTGGCGGACGTGTCGATGAGCCAGTCGAACGCGCCGCGTCTTCTTGTCGGCGAGCACATGACCAGTCTCATGGAGATCGAGCGCAAGGGACTGGGTCGCCTCGGCGAGGGCCGGATGGAGCGCCTTGCCGGCACGCCGAAGCCGCGCGCCGGCCGGGTTGAGGTTGGCCAGATCCGTTATGACGTGGAGTGGCTCGACGCGCTTCCCGCACCGAAACGCGGTGGCGACGAGCTGTCCTGTCTGGCCGAAGCGCTTTACTTCGAGGCGCGCGGCGAGACGGTGAAAGGTCAGTTTGCGGTGGCGGAGGTCATTCTCAACCGCGTTGACAGCGACCATTTCCCCGACAGCGTCTGTGGTGTTGTGCATCAGGGCACGGGCAAACGCTATCAGTGCCAGTTCACCTACACCTGCGACGGACGGCCGGAGACCATCAGCGAGGCCGAGGCCTATGAGCGGATGCGCAAGATCGCGGCAGTCATGCTCGCGGGGGCGCCCCGGGTTCTGACCAAGGGTGCGACCCATTACCACACGCTGGCGGTCTCGCCACGCTGGGCGCGGCGCTTCGACCACACCGCCACCATCGGCGAGCATCGTTTCTACCGGATGTCCGAACGGGTCGCGCAACGCTGAGCCCGGTCGCAACGGCGGGAATGGGCGTCGCGCGGGGGCATGGCGCGCGGGCGAGCGCTGCGGTATCAGCGGCGCAGGAACCGCCCGTTGCAGCGAGGCGCCGATGACTGACGAGATCACGCAAGCCTTCGACCATCCCGAGGCGCGTTCCGCCGCCACGGCGCCGGAGCCGCGGGACCGCCTCAGCTTGCGTGATCACATCCGTGAGGTGGAGATCGGCGCCTTCGAGACGGAGCGTGGCCGTCGCCAGCGGCTGCGCTTCAACGTCGTTGTGGAGGTCGCCCCGCCCGACGCGCCGATCGGCGACGATGTTGACCGCATCCTCTCCTACGACAATCTGACCGATGCGATTTCGGCGGAACTCGGCGCCGAGAGGCTGAACCTGCTGGAGACCCTGGCCGAACGGATCGCCGCGCGCATACTGCTCAAGCCGCGCGCCTTGAGGGTTTTCGTTCGTATCGAGAAACTCGACCGAGGGCCCGGCGCGCTGGGCGTTGAAATCGTGCGCGCGCGCCAGCCCGAGGCGCCCGCGCCGCTGGAGGTTCCGAGCGAGCCGCCCCGGCCCGCCCCGCAGCTGGTGCTGCTTTCGGCCGCGGCCGCCGAGGATGCGCGGCTGTCCTCCTGGCTTGACGCGGTTGCCGGAAAGGGCGCGGCCGTTCTCGTGGTCGCGCCGGCGGCATTGCCCTTGCCCGAAACGCGCGATCCGGAGGCCGCGCGGCAGGTGGCGCTTCTCGCGCTCGATCAGGCGGCATGGGCGCTCGCGGGGCGCGATCCGCGCCTCATCGCCGTGGCCGCACGAACCGAACTTGACTGGGCCATCGGCGAAGGGAGGCTTGCGGTCTGGGCACCGGCAAAGATGGTGCGCGACGCTGCGCAGCGGGTGGAGGATGTCTCCGCGCCAGCGCTGGCCGTGTGGCTGGCCGGCCGGCTTGGCGTCGGCGAGCTCGTGCTGATCGGCGCACCGCCTCCGCCGGGCTGGTCGGGCGCCTCGACGCGGCTTGACGTCTCCGCGAGGGCGGGCGACTGAGCCTGCCTGCCGCCATCACGTCAGGAAAGCAAAACGATGCGTGTCTATTATCGCCCGATCCCCATGACCGACCCGGCGCGCCCCGCCGGCGCGCTCGCCCTTGCCGGAGGCTGGTGCTGGTTCGATCGCGTGGAGCGCATTGCGCGTGGCGCCGAGCCCGAGGTCGTGCCGCTCGAGGCAGCTCCACCCGAGGTGCTCGAACGGCTCACCGCGCCGCGGCCGAGCCTTGCCGGGCTTGATCTTTCCCGACCGCGGGTGATGGCCATTCTCAACGTCACCCCCGACAGCTTCTCGGATGGCGGGCGTTTTGCCGCGCGCGAGGCGGCGGTCGCTCAGGGGCTGCGCCTTGCCGAGGGCGGCGCCGACATCATCGATGTTGGAGGGGAGTCGACCCGCCCCGGCGCAGACACCGTGCCGGCGGCGGAGGAGATTGCCCGCGTCGTGCCGGTGATCTCCGAACTGGCCCCGCGCATCGCCGCTCCCATCTCCATCGACACGCGCAAGGCGGCGGTCGCCGAGGCGGCTTTTGCCGCCGGTGCCGGGATTCTGAACGACGTGGCAGCGCTCGGCTTTGATCCGGCGCTTGGTCCGCTTGCGGCGCGGGCGGGCGTGCCTGTCTGCCTGATGCATGCGCAGGGCGACCCGAAGACCATGCAGGCCGACCCGCGTTATGACGACGTGCTCCTCGACGTCTACGACTTTCTCGAGGCGCGCATTGCGGCGGCCGAGGCGCTGGGCATCCCGCGCGCGCGCATCATGGTCGACCCCGGTATCGGCTTTGGCAAGACCGTCGAGCACAACCTCGCGCTCCTGCGCCGCATCTCGCTCTTCCATGCGCTGGGCTGCCCGGTCTTGCTCGGCGCCTCGCGCAAGCGTTTCATCGGCGTGATCGGGCGGGCGCCCGAGACCGGCGAAAGATTGCCGGGATCGCTCGCCGTGGCGCTTTCGGCGGTGCGGCAGGGTGTGCAGATCGTGCGGGTTCATGATAGTCTCGAGACCATTCAGGCGCTTCGCCTCGATCGGGCGCTGGTGACGCCCGACGCCTGAGGCGGGCGACAGAGGGACAGAGACGGATTGCATGACAGACAGGCTTTTCGGCACCGACGGCGTGCGTGGGCGCGCCAACAGCTATCCGATGACGGCGGACATGGCGCTGCGGCTCGGCGCTGCCGCGGGGCGGTACTTCCGGCGTGACGGTCGCAACGGCCACCGGGTGGTGATCGGCAAGGACACCCGGCTTTCGGGCTACATGATCGAGAACGCGCTGACGGCCGGGCTGACCTCGACGGGGATGAACGTGCTTCTGCTCGGGCCCGTGCCGACGCCGGCGGTGGGTTTTCTCACCCGCTCGATGCGCGCCGATTTCGGCATCATGATCTCCGCGAGCCACAACCCGCATTACGACAACGGGATCAAGTTCTTCGGTCCCGACGGCTTCAAGCTCTCGGACGAGGCGGAGGCGGCGATCGAGGAGCTTGTTCATGGCGAGGTGACTCCCGCCCGCCCCGAGCACATCGGCCGCGCCCGCCGCATCGACGACGGTTTGGGCCGCTACGTGGAATATGCCAAGACAACCTTTCCCGGCCGCGGCCGGCTCGACGGGCTGAAGGTGGTGATCGACTGCGCCAACGGCGCGGCCTATCGCGTCGCCCCGCAGGTGCTCTGGGAGCTTGGGGCCGATGTGGTGCCGATCGGCGTTTCGCCGGACGGCAAGAACATCAACGCCGGCTGCGGCTCCACCGACACCGCGCTTGCCGCGCGCACCGTGGTGGAGCAGGGGGCCGACCTCGGCATCGCCCTCGATGGCGACGCCGACCGGGTGATCCTCATCGACGAGACCGGCGGCGTGGCGGACGGCGACCAGATCATGGCCCTGTTTGCGGCGCGCTGGGCGGCAGACGCGCGGCTGGCGGGCAACACGCTCGTGGCCACGATCATGTCGAACCTCGGGCTCGAGCGGCATCTGAAGGGTCTCGGCATCCACCTCGAGCGCACGCCGGTGGGCGACCGTTATGTTGTCGAACGCATGCGCCAGGGCGGCTGGAACCTCGGCGGCGAGCAGTCGGGCCACATCGTGATGACCGATTACGCCACCACCGGAGACGGGCTCATCGCGGCGTTGCAGTTTCTCGCCGAGATGGTCGCCACAGGCCGCCGCGCGTCCGAGCTTGCGCGCAATTTCGAGCCGGTGCCGCAGCTTCTGCGCAACGTCCGCTACACGCGCGGTCAGGAGCCCCTGCGCACCGAGCGCGTGCGCCGCGCCATCGAGGAGGGTGAGAGGCGGCTGGCCGGGACGGGCCGGCTCGTCATCCGCCGGTCGGGCACCGAGCCGGTGATCCGGGTGATGGCCGAGTGCGAGGACGCCGACCTGATGGAGGCGGTCGTCGCCGAGATCGTCGCCGAGGTGGAAGCGGTCTGCGAGACCGCGATGAGCTGAGGGCGTGAATGGCGGCCGCGCTCAATGCGCGCGCCGCCCGCCTTGGCTCGGCTGGCTGTGGGGGATGTATTCGACGCTCGGCTGGCGCTGCGTCGGCTGGGGGTAGAGTGTCATCATCTGCAGCACCGCTTCGGGGATGTCGGTGCTGACCGGAAGGCCGATCTCCCGGGCGTGCTCGGCGAAGATCGGGTAATCGTGCGTCCAGCGCCCCTCGCTCAGCATCACCGACACCTCGCGCGCCTTCTCCGCTCCGAGCTTGTCCTTCAGGAGCGCCTCGGCCGTGGCCTGCACCTGGGCGATGGCCTTGGCGCCCTGATCGGCCATCACGATGGTCTGGTCGTCGATGTCCTTGGGCTCCTTCTTCTGCAGCACCACCTGCAGCGACGCCGCAGGCATCTGCCCCAGCTGCGGGTCGATGGGTCCGAGCGTGGCGTGCGGGCTCATCACGATCTCGTCGGCGGCAAGCGCGATCAGCGTGCCGCCCGACATGGCGAAATGCGGCACGAAGACCGTCACTTTGCCCTCATGTGCCTTCACCGCGCGGGCGATCTGGGTGGCGGCGATCACCATGCCGCCCGGCGTGTGCAGGATGATGTCGAGCGGCTTGTCCTTGGGCGTGGCGTGGATGACGCGCAGGATTTCCTCGGAGTCATTGATGTCGATGTAGCGCATCAAGGGAAAGCCCAGGAAACTCATCGTCTCCTGCCGGTGCACCAGAAGCACCACCCGCGAGCCGCGCTCGCGCTCGAGCTTCGCGATCTGGCGCGCGCGCATGTTCTCCAGCATCTTGCGCTGGAAGATCGGCTGCAGCGCCGACATCAGGAAGATCAGCCAGAAGATGTCGAAGATCGAAAAGCCCGTGGCTTCCATGGGTGCGCTCCTTCCTGCCTGCCTGAGCGGCTGCATCCTTGACCATGCCGCCCCCTTTGGCAACCCGGAAAACGAAACGGGACGCGCCCGAAGACGCGCCCCGTTTCAATTCGTGAAAGCTCGTTCAGTTCTTCGAGCGATCCACCATGCGCTTCTCGGCGATCCAGGGCATCATCGCGCGCAGTTTCTCGCCGACCTGCTCGATCTGGTGGGCGTCGTTGAGCCGGCGGATGGCCTTGAAGCTCGGCTGGCCCACGGCGCATTCGGTCATCCAGTCGCGCACGAAGCGGCCGGTCTGGATGTCCTCGAGGATGGCCTTCATGCGCGCCTTGGTCTCCTCACGCGGCAGCACGCGCGGGCCGGAGACATACTCGCCGTATTCAGCGGTGTTGGAGATCGAGTAGTTCATGTTGGCGATGCCGCCTTCGTAGATCAGGTCCACGATCAGCTTCACCTCGTGCAGGCACTCGAAATAGGCCATCTCGGGGGCATAGCCCGCCTCCACCAGCGTCTCGAAGCCCATGCGGATGAGCTCGACGAGGCCGCCGCAAAGCACCGCCTGCTCGCCGAAGAGGTCGGTTTCGCACTCTTCCTTGAAGTTCGTCTCGATGATGCCGGCGCGCCCGCCGCCGATGGCCGAGCAGTAGGAAAGCGCAATCTCCATCGCCTTTCCGCTCGCGTCCTGATGCACCGCCACGAGGCAGGGGACACCGCCACCGCGCACGTATTCGCTGCGCACCGTGTGGCCCGGGCCCTTGGGCGCCATCATGATGACATCAACGCCGGGCTTGGGCTCGATCAGCCCGAAATGCACGTTGAGCCCGTGTGCAAAGGCGATCGCCGCCCCGTCGCGCAGGTTGTCGTGGACGTACTTCTTGTAGGTCTCGGCCTGAAGCTCGTCGGGCATGGTGAACATGATCAGGTCGCACCAAGCCGCGGCCTCGGCAATGCCCATCACCGTCAGCCCTTCGGCTTCGGCCTTGGCTGCCGAGGGCGAGCCTTCGCGCAGGGCGATGGCGATGTTCCTGGCCCCCGAATCCCGTAGGTTGAGCGCATGCGCATGCCCCTGGGATCCATAGCCCAGGATCGCCACCTTCATGTCCTTGATCAGATTGATATCGCAGTCGCGATCGTAGTAGACGCGCATCGCGCTCTCCCTTCCTTCACTGTCCCTGGCGTCAGCCCATCTCGGCGCTCGTGTTTAGCGGCATTTTGCCGGGATGCAATGGCGCCCCGCATGCGGTATCGCGCGCTTCGTCCCATACGCTTTGCCAAGCGGGCGCAACCTCGCTAGGCAGAGGGCGGAACGCTTCGCAGGAGCATGAGGCATGAGCGCACTTCGCCCCGACGTCGACCCTGACGGCCTGATGGAATTCTCGGTGGTCTTCACCGACCGTTCACTCAATCACATGAGCCAGCGCTTCCAGCAGGTGATGCGCGATCTGTCGGAAATCCTGCGCGGCACCTACAAGGCGGACGCTCTGGCGCTGGTGCCCGGCGGCGGCACCTACGGCATGGAATCGGTCGCCCGCCAGCTGGCCACCGGCCGAAAGGTGATGGTGATCCGCAACGGCTTCTTCTCCTACCGCTGGAGCCAGATCTTCGAGATGGGGGCGATCCCGGCCGAGGAGACCGTGCTGAAGGCACGGCGCACCGGCAACGGGCCGCAGGCGCCCTTCGCGCCGCCGCCCGTGGAGGAGGTGGTGGAGCGCATCCGCGCCGAGCGCCCCGATCTTCTGTTCGCGCCGCATGTCGAGACGTCCTCGGGCATGATCCTGCCCGAAGACTACCTGCAGGCGGTGGCCGAGGCGGTGCATGGCGTGGGCGGGCTCTTCGTGCTCGACTGCATCGCCTCGGGCTGCGTCTGGGTGGACATGGAGAAGACCGGGGTCGACGTCCTTCTCTCCGCGCCCCAGAAGGGCTGGTCCTCGCCACCTTCGGCGGGGGTGGTGATGCTGAACGCGGCCGCGCGCGACCGCGTGAAGGAAACCCCCTCGACAAGCTTTGCCATGGATCTGGCCAAGTGGCTGTCGATCATGGAGGCCTATGAGGCGGGCGGGCACGCCTATCACGCCACCATGCCCACCGATGCGCTCGCCGCCTTCCGCGACAATGCGGCGGAGGCGAGGGATTATGGGCTCGACCGTCTTGCCGAGGCGCAGTGGGAGCTCGGACGGCGGGTGCGCGCTGCCCTTGCCGCGCGTGGCTTGCGCTCGGTCGCCGCCGAGGGTTTCGAGGCGCCGGGTGTGGTGGTGTGCTACACTGACGACCCCGCCGTCCAGAACGGCTCGAAGTTCGCGCAAGCAGGCTACCAGATCGCGGCGGGAGTGCCGCTGATGGTGGACGAGGGCCCCGACTACCACAGCTTCCGCATCGGGCTCTTCGGGCTCGACAAGCTCAAGGATGTCGATGGCACCGTCTCCCGCCTCGAGGCGGCGCTTGACCGGGTCTTCGGCCCCGCGCAAGGCTGAGGTCGCGCAGCAACGCGCGCCGGCGGGCGGGGGAGGTGGCGGGGCGTGTCGCTCCGGCCCGCGGGTTGTCGCGAACAGGCTTGGTCGGCCAGCGCCGGGCGCCTAGAAGCGGGAAACTCCCCGCGACGGAGATCATGATGCTTCGAGTTCTGGGAAATTCCTGGGCACTGCTCATCGGCATCGGGCTGCTGATGATCGGCAACGGTATGCAGGCCACACTCATGGGTGTGCGGGGCGCCATCGAGGGTTTCAGCACGACCGAGCTGTCGATCATCACCTCGGGCTATTTTGCCGGCTTCCTGGGCGGCTCGCGGCTGACGCCGGAACTCATCCGGCGCGTGGGACATGTGCGCGTGTTCGCCGCGCTCGGCTCCTTCGTGTCCGCTGCGCTCATCCTCTTCCCGGTGCTGACCGACCCCTGGGCCTGGACGGCGCTGCGGGTGGTGCTGGGCTTCTGCTTCTCGGGCATCTACGTCACGTCGGAAAGCTGGCTCAACAATGCCGCGACGAACGAGACCCGCGGGCAGACCCTTTCGGCCTACATGATCGTGCAGATGCTGGGCATCATCGCCGGGCAGGGGCTTCTGAGCCTCGGCGATCCGGCAGGCTACGAGCTGTTCATCCTCCCCTCCGTGCTCGTGTCCATCTCCTTCGCGCCGATCCTGCTTTCGGTCATGCCCACACCCGCCTTCGAGACGACAAAGCCGCTGCGCCTTGGCGCGCTGTTTCGCGCCTCGCCACTCGCTTTCGCGGGTATGACCATTCTTGGCGGCGTCTTCGCCGCCCAGTTCGGCATGGCGTCCGTCTTCGCCACCCAGATCGGGCTGAGCGTGGGCGAGATCTCGGCCTTCATCTCGGCCCTTTTCGTGGGGGCGCTGGTGTTTCAGTATCCGCTCGGCTGGGTGTCCGACCGTATGGACCGCCGGCTTCTCATCCTGATGGTGTCGCTCGTCGGAGGTCTCGCGGCCATCGGCGGATGGCTTGCGGCGGACCGGTTCGCCGGGCTTGTCACTGCTGCCCTGGTGCTGGGCGGCATGACCAACCCGCTCTATTCGCTGCTGATCGCCTACCTCAACGACTACCTCGACCCCGATGACATGGCCGCTGCCTCGGGCGGGCTGATTTTCGTCAACGGGATGGGGGCGATCACCGGCCCGGTCATCACCGGCTGGCTGATGGAAACGGCCGGCCCCGCAAGGGGGTTCTGGCTGTTCATCGCCTTGCTCCTGCTCTCGCTCGCGGCCTACGCGGCCTACCGCATGACCCAGCGCCCGGCCCCGACCGTGGAGGAAACAGTGGCCTATGTCGCCGTTGCGCCCATTGCCAGCCAGGTGGCTGTGGAGGCGGCGCAGGAATGGGCGCACGAGCAGCACGAACTTCAGGAGGAGAACGCCGACGCGGACCGCGCCGCGCCCACAGGCTGAGGCGGCCTTCCGTTGCAAGGCCGGTCAACGGAAAATTGCGTGATCGCCACAGCCTTGCCGAATTATCCCCAGGCTGTTGCCAGCCTGTGGAAAACGCCGCAGACTGGAAGTGCCTGGCGGGGCGCGAGAGCATGAGGGGTGTGGCGATGACGACTCCGGAGGAGGTTCTGACGTTCTGGCTCGACGAGGTCGGGCCCGAGGGCTGGTATCGCGGCGACGAGGCGCTTGACCGCGAGATCCGCGAAAGGTTCCTTGATGCTTGGGAAGAGGCGCAGCGCGGCGGGTTCGGACTGTGGCTCACCTACCCGTCGGGAACGCTGGCCTACATCATCCTGAATGACCAGTTTCCGCGAAACATGTTCCGCGGTGACGCGAAGGCCTTCTCCTCCGACCGCCGGGCGTTGGCGGCGGCCAAGATGGCCATTGCCCGCGGCTGGGACATGAAGATCGACCCGCCGGCGCGGCAGTTCTTCTACCTGCCGCTGATGCACTCGGAAAATCTCAGCGATCAGGACCGTTGCGTGCGGTTGATGAAGACCCGGATGGGCGAGGGTGGCGAGGAGAACCTGCGCCATGCGCGTGCCCACCGTGAGGTGATCCGTCGCTTCGGTCGTTTCCCCACTCGCAACGAGGCGCTGCACCGCCGTGACACGCCGCCCGAGGCCGAGTTTCTGGCGCATGGCGGCTATCGTGCCGCGCTCGACGCGGTCGACGGAGCCGCAGCCGAAACGGGCAGCACCTGAACGCCTTGCCGGCTCACGGCACACCGCCGCCCGGGGATGCGTCATTCCGCCGGGGCAGGGCGGGCATTCCCTTTCGGCAGAGCGCGCAAGGGGTGTGGCGATTGCGCGCCTTCGGGCGATAGTTTAACGTCAAACTACTTTTGCGACGCGGTTGGCTGGCGGAGGAAGCGGGATGGCAGCGAAGTCTTTCGATGTGGTGGTGATCGGCGCCGGGCCCGGCGGCTATGTCGCGGCGATCCGGGCCGCGCAGCTCGGGCTCAAGGTGGCCATCGTCGAGCGCGAGCACATGGGCGGCATCTGCCTCAACTGGGGCTGCATCCCGACGAAGGCGCTGTTGCGCTCGGCCGAGGTGTTTCACCTCATGCATCGCGCGAAGGAATTCGGGCTGAAGGCCGAGAACATCGGCTTTGATCTCGACGCCGTGGTGAAGCGCTCGCGCGCGGTCGCCAAGCAGCTCAACGCCGGCGTCGGCCATCTGATGAAGAAGAACAAGGTCACGGTGGTGATGGGCGAGGCGACGCTCGCCGGCAAGGGCCGCGTCTCTGTCAAGACCGACAAGGGCAGCGAGGAGCTGACGGCCCCGCACATCATCCTCGCCACCGGCGCGCGGGCGCGCGAGCTGCCGGGGCTCGAGGCTGACGGCGATCTCGTCTGGACCTACAAGCATGCGCTGCAGCCGCCGCGGATGCCGAAGAAGCTCCTGGTCATCGGATCGGGCGCGATCGGCATCGAATTCGCGAGCTTCTACAACACGCTGGGCGCCGATGTGACGGTGGTCGAGGTGATGGAGCGCATCCTGCCGGTGGAGGATGCCGAGATCTCCGCCTTTGCGAAGAAGAGCTTCGTCAAGCAGGGCATGACCATTCTGGAAGGCGCCACGGTGAAGAAGCTCGACCGCGGCAAGGGGCAGGTGACCGCTCATGTCGAGAAAGGTGGCAAAACGGAAACCCTTACCGTCGATACAGTGATTTCCGCCGTCGGAATTGTCGGAAATGTGGAAGGGCTGGGGCTTGAGGCGCTGGGCGTGAAGATCGACCGCACCCATGTGGTGGTGGACGAGTTCTGCCGCACGGGCGTGGAGGGGCTCTATGCCATCGGCGACATTGCCGGCCCGCCGTGGCTGGCGCACAAGGCCAGCCATGAGGGGGTGATGGTGGCCGAGATGATCGCGGGGCAGAAGGTGCACCCGATCAAGCCGGGCTCGATTCCCGGCTGCACCTACTGTCATCCGCAGATCGCCAGCGTGGGTCTGACCGAGGCGCAGGCGAAGGAGGCGGGCCACGAGGTGCGCGTCGGCCGCTTCCCCTTCATCGGCAACGGCAAGGCGATCGCCATGGGCGATGCCGAGGGCATGATCAAGACGGTCTTCGATGCGAAGACCGGCGAGCTTCTGGGCGCGCACATGGTCGGGCCTGAGGTCACCGAGATGATCCAGGGCTATGTCATCGGCAAGACGTTGGAGACGACCGAGGCCGAGCTGATCGAGACCGTGTTCCCGCATCCGACCATCTCAGAGGCGATGCACGAGGCGGTTCTCGACGCCTTCGGCCGCGTGATCCATATCTGAGCGGCATCGGGGCACTCCGGCCCGCACGGGCCGGAGAACGCCTTTCTTGGCGAATTCCCTGTGGGTGTTCGCTGTATGTTCCAGATTTCTGTTGGAGTCGCGCGCGCTTTCGCCTATCTCTTGGCCACTGGCGGTGAAGGTGGGTCATGGCCGAACAGAAGTTCATCTCGGTGCGCGGCGCGCGCGAGCACAATCTCAAGTCCATCGACGTTGACATCCCCCGCGACAAGCTGGTGGTGATCACCGGGCTGTCGGGCTCGGGCAAGTCGAGCCTTGCCTTTGACACCATCTATGCCGAGGGCCAGCGCCGCTATGTCGAGAGTCTCTCGGCCTATGCGCGCCAGTTTCTCGACATGATGCAGAAGCCGGACATGGACCACATCTCGGGCCTGTCGCCGGCGATCTCCATCGAGCAGAAGACCACCTCGAAGAACCCGCGCTCCACCGTCGGCACCGTCACCGAGATCTACGACTATCTGCGGCTTCTCTTCGCCCGCGTCGGCACGCCCTACAGCCCCGCCACCGGCCTGCCCATCGAGGCGCAGCAGGTGCAGGACATGGTCGACCGGGTCATGGCGCTGCCGGAGGGCACGCGCGCCTATCTGCTCGCCCCCATCGTGCGCGACCGCAAGGGCGAATACCGCAAGGAATTTCTCGAGCTCCG
This sequence comes from Meinhardsimonia xiamenensis, assembly GCF_900102905.1. Classification (GTDB taxonomy): domain Bacteria; phylum Pseudomonadota; class Alphaproteobacteria; order Rhodobacterales; family Rhodobacteraceae; genus Meinhardsimonia; species Meinhardsimonia xiamenensis. Next base: position 321,172 of record NZ_FNFV01000003.1, read on the forward strand.
CAAGCAGGGCTTTCAGCGGGTGAAGGTGGACGGGACGTTCTACGACCTCGACGAGCCGCCCGCTCTCGACAAGAAATTCCGCCACGACATCGACGTGGTGGTCGACCGCATCGTGGTGCGCGAGGGGATCGAGACGCGCCTTGCCGACAGCTTCCGCACCGCGCTCGATCTGGCCGACGGCATCGCCATTCTCGAAACCGTACCACGGGAGGAGGGCGAGGAGCCAGAGCGCCTCACATTCTCGGAGAATTTCGCCTGCCCGGTCTCGGGCTTCACCATCCCCGAGATCGAGCCGCGGCTGTTCTCCTTCAACGCCCCCTATGGCGCCTGTCCCAAATGCGACGGGCTGGGGGTGGAGCTCTATTTCGACGAACGCCTCGTCGTGCCCGACCAGTCGCTGACGCTGGCCGAGGGCGCGCTTGCGCCGTGGCGCAAGGGCAAGTCGCCCTATTTCCTGCAGACCATCGAGTCGATTGCCCGCCACTACGGCTTCGACAAGTCGCTTCCCTGGCGCGATCTGCCCGAGAAGGTGAAACGGGTCTTTCTCTACGGCTCCGGCAATGAGGAGATCCTGTTCCGCTATGACGAGGGCGGGCGGGTCTATCAGGTCAGCCGCCCCTTCGAGGGGGTGATCCCCAACATGGAGCGGCGCTATCGGGAGACGGACTCGGCCTGGATCCGCGAGGAATTCGAGCGCTACCAGAACAACCGCCCCTGCGGCGCCTGCGGCGGCTATCGCCTGAAACCGGAGGCGCTGGCAGTGAAGATTGCCGGCCTGCACATCGGGCAGGTCACCGAGATGTCGATCCGCCAGGCGCATGAGTGGATCGGGGAGGTGCCCGAGCATCTCACCGCGCAGAAGAACGAGATCGCCCGCGCGATCCTGAAGGAAATCCGCGAGCGGCTCGGCTTTCTCAACAATGTCGGGCTCGAGTATCTCACGCTGTCGCGCTCGGCCGGCACGCTCTCGGGCGGGGAGAGCCAGCGCATCCGGCTGGCGAGCCAGATCGGCTCGGGGCTGACCGGGGTGCTCTATGTGCTCGACGAGCCCTCCATCGGGCTGCACCAGCGCGACAACGGCCGGCTTCTCGACACGCTGCGCAACCTGCGCGACCAGGGCAACACGGTGATCGTCGTGGAGCATGACGAGGAGGCGATCCGCACCGCCGACCATGTGCTCGACATCGGCCCCGGCGCGGGTGTGCATGGCGGGCGGGTGGTGGCCCAGGGCACCCCCGAGGAGATCGCCGCCGACCCAGCCTCGCTGACCGGGCAGTATCTGGCCGGCACGCGCTGCATCCCCGTGCCAAGCGAGCGACGCAAGGGCAACGGCAAGGCGGTGACGGTGGTCGGCGCCACCGGCAACAACCTCAAGAACGTCACGGTGGATTTCCCGCTGGGCAAGTTCGTCTGCGTCACCGGGGTGTCAGGCGGCGGCAAGTCCACCCTCACCATCGAGACGCTCTACAAGGCGGCCTCGATGCGGCTCATGGGCGCGCGGCAGACGCCGGCGCCCTGCGAGACGATCAAGGGGCTTGAGCATCTCGACAAGGTGATCGACATCGACCAGCGTCCGATCGGCCGCACCCCGCGCTCGAACCCGGCCACCTACACCGGCGCCTTCACGCCGATTCGTGACTGGTTTGCCGGGCTGCCCGAGGCCCGCGCGCGCGGCTACAAGCCGGGCCGCTTCAGCTTCAACGTCAAGGGCGGGCGCTGCGAGGCCTGCCAGGGTGACGGCGTCATCAAGATCGAGATGCACTTCCTGCCCGACGTCTACGTCACCTGCGAGACCTGCAAGGGCAAGCGCTACAACCGCGAGACGCTGGAGATCAAGTTCAAGGGCAAGTCGATTGCCGATGTGCTCGACATGACGGTGGAGGAGGCGCGCGAGTTCTTCGCCGCCGTCCCGGCGATCTGCGAGAAGATGGATGCGCTGCACCGGGTGGGGCTCGACTACATCAAGGTCGGCCAGCAGGCGACCACGCTTTCGGGCGGCGAGGCGCAGCGGGTGAAGCTTTCAAAGGAGCTCTCGCGCCGGGCCACGGGACGCACCCTCTACATCCTCGACGAGCCGACGACGGGGCTGCACTTCGAAGATGTGCGGAAGCTTCTCGAGGTGCTGCACGAGCTTGTCGACCAGGGCAACACCGTGGTGGTGATCGAGCACAACCTCGATGTCATCAAGACCGCCGACTGGATCATCGACATCGGCCCCGAGGGCGGCGACGGCGGCGGACGGATCGTGGCGACCGGTACACCCGAGGAGGTAGCGGCGGTGGAAGAGAGCCACACGGGGCGCTACCTGCGCCCGCTGCTCGACGCACGGCGGGTGGCGGCGGAGTAGGGCGCCACAAGAAGACGGGCGCCGGTCAACACGGTTGCGCGAGGGGCGGCGCCCGACCCGAGAGCGGGTGCTGCCCGGCCGACGGCCGGGCGGGTCGGGCCACAAGCCCCCGAAACAGGCGCCCCGCCCGGACAAAAAAGGGGCGCCCGGTCTCCCGGGCGCCTTCTCCCTGCGTTCCTGCCTTCTCAGGCAGTGCGGGTATTGCCGCCGTGCTTCTCGTCCGAGGTCGACCAGCCCAGCAGGTGGTAGACCGGGCAATAGCCCACAAGCCCGCTCACAAGCGGGATGAGGCCGACCCAGAACGCCCACCGCCAGGCGGTGTCCGGCCAGATCCAGAAGCCGGCGATCAGCGCGAGACCGATCACGACGCGGATGACGCGATCGATCATGCCCACATTGTGCTTGAACATATCGTGCCCTCCTCTCATGCGTTGTGACGGTTCACAGAGAAGATATTTGTAGGCCGCTTTTGCGCTTCAAGAGGGCCTTGCGGCTGTCGTGCCCGCCGGGTGCGCCCTTCGGGCTGTCTATATGCGAATTATCATTTCGAAATTTCGTTTGACTTGAAACACGAAAAACCGCATTCGTCGGCCATGGCGGAGGACAGGGCCTCAGATCGGGCGGGTCAGGCGCGGCGGGCGGCGATCCTGCGTCATATCGGCGCGCATGGCCGGGCGCGGGTGAACGAGCTTGCCGAGCTGTTTGGCGCCACGCCCCAGACCATCCGGCGCGATCTTGCTCTGCTGGCCGAGGCGGGCGAGGTGACCCGTTTTCATGGCGGCGCGGCGCTCTTGGCGGGGGTCGAGTATCTCGATTTCGAGCGCCGGCTGGAGATCGCCACGCCCGAGAAGCAGGCCATTGCCCGCGCCGCCGCGCGGCTGGTGCCCGACCGTTCCACCTTGTTTCTCAACGCCGGCACGACAACGGCCTTTGCCGCGCGCGAGCTGGGAAGCCGCATGCGCCTGACGGTGATTGTCGACAGTGTCTTTCTTGCCAATGAGCTGCGTGGCGCGCCCATGGTCGAGCTGATCGTGCCGCCGGGGCGGGTGCGCGCCGCCGACGGGGCCATACTCGGCGCCGAAGCGGTGGAGTTCCTGCGCCGTTTCCGCCCCGATCTGGCGCTGATCGGGGCCGCCGCGATCTCTGCGGACGGCGCGCTTCTCGACTTCGATCTCGAGGAGGCCGCGATGGTGCGCGCGATGATCGCCCGCGCACGGCGGGTGATCCTGTGCGCCGACTCGGCGAAGTTCGGGCGCGGCGCGCCGGTGGAGCTCGGGCGGCTTGGTGATGTGCAAACGCTGGTCACCGACGAGGGCTGCCCGGACGCGCTCGCCGAGCTGTGCCGGGCCGAAGGGGTCGAGCTGATCGTTGCGGGCCGCACGTGATTTCGAATGTTGACATGAATTTTCGAATCGTGATCGATACGAAAAAAGCATGGGCCACGGCTGCGGGAGGGCGCGTGAGATGAGCGGGACAGGCGCGGAGACCGGGGCGGCAGTGCTGGTGGCCGGGATCTCCGCGCTCGACGTCATTCTTGCCCTTCCCGAGCTGCCGGGCGCGGCGGCCAAGTATCGCGCCGATCAGGGCGCGCTTGCGCCGGGAGGCTGCGCCGCCAATGCCGCGATCGCGGTGGCGCGGCTTGGGGGGCGAGCGTGGCTTGCCAGCCGCCTGGGCGATGATCTCGTGGGTGATCTGGTCGTGAAGGCGCTGGCCGAAGAGGGGGTCGAAACGGCGCTTGTGCACAGGCAGCCGGGCGCGCGCTCGTCCTTCTCCTCGGTTCTGGTGGATGCTGCGGGCGAGCGGCAGATCGTGAACTTCCGCGGTACGGGGCTTGACGCCTGTGCGGGCTGGAGCGGGCATGTGCCTGCCGTCCGCGCGGTGCTGGCGGACACGCGCTGGACCGAAGGCGCCGCCGAGGCGCTCCGGCTTGCGCAGGCGCGCGGCATTGCCGGCGTGCTCGATGCCGAGCCGCCGATCGCGCCAGAGCTTCTCGATCTTGCCAGCCATGTCGCCTTCTCGCGGGCGGGGCTTGCCGCGCTTTCGGCGCGGTCGGATCCTGCCGAGGCTCTGGCCGAGGCGATGGCCGGGCGCGCCGCCTGGGCCTGCGTCACCGACGGGGCGGCGGGCGTTTACGTCCTTTCCGGGGGCGAGGTGGAGCATCTGCCGGCCTTCGCGGTGGAGGCGCGCGACACGCTCGGCGCCGGCGACGTCTGGCATGGCGCCTTCGTGCTGCGGCTGGCCGAAGGGGCCGGCGAACGTGAGGCGGTGCGTTTCGCCAATGCCGCCGCCGCGCTCAAGTGCACCCGTTTCGGAGGCGGCCTCGGCGCCCCGGGCCGGTCGGAAACCGAGGAATTCCTGAGGGAGAGAGGGCAATGGAACTGACACCGGGCAAGCTCTGGGGGCTGCGGCGGCTTGCGGACGCGCGCGGCATCTTCCGCATGGTCGCGGTCGATCAGCGCCCGCCGATCAAGGGGCCGATCGCCCGCGCGCTCGGGGTCGAGGAGGCGCCGTGGGAGGAGGTCGCGCGCTTCAAGGCGCTGCTTGTCGAGACGCTGCAGGAGGGCGCAACGGCGCTGCTTCTGGACCCGCATTACGCCATCCCGCGGGCGATCGACCTGATGCGCCCGGCGCTCGGGCTTGTGGTGACGCTCGAGGACTCGCTCTTCGAGGAGACGCCGGGCGGGCGGCTCTCGGCCGAAATCGACGACTGGTCGGTGGCCAAGATCAAGCGCATGGGCGGCGACGCGGTGAAGGTGCTGGCCTGGTATCGCCCCGACGCTGCGCCCGAGGTCGTGGCCCACCAGAAGGATTTCGTCGCCCGCATTGGCGCCGAGTGCGCCCGGCTCGACATTCCCTTCCTGCTTGAGCTCCTGGTCTATCCGCTGCCCTCGGATGCGGGCCATACCACCGACTATGTCGAGATGGGTGCCAAGCGCGCCGATCAGGTGCTTGCCTCGGTCGAGGAGTTCGCGAAGCCCGATTACGGGGTCGACATCTTCAAGCTCGAAAGCCCGGTGCCCGCAGCCGCGGCCGACGGCTCGGCCGAGGTGCAGGCGCTCTTCGACGAGATGGGGCGGCTTGCCGGCCGGCCCTGGGTGATGCTCTCGGCCGGGGCCGGAAAGGAGGAGTTCGCCCGCGTGCTCGATCACGCCTTCCGCGCCGGCGCCTCGGGCTTTCTGGCCGGCCGCGCGATCTGGGCCGATGCCTTCGCCGCCTATCCCGACTGGGAGGTGATCCGCGCCGGCCTCGAGGGTGAGGCGCGCGATTATCTCGCCCGCATCTCGGCCATGGCCGCCGAAAAGGCCCTCCCTTGGTCGCGCCATCCCTGCTACGGCGAAGGCGGGGCGCGCTTCACCCCGGCGGACGCCTCCTTCCGCCATGTCTACGGGGAGTTCTGAGACGATGCGTGTTGGCATCCTGCCCCTCGGCCGCGCCACCTTCGATGTCGCCTATGCCGAGGAGCGGCTGGCGGCGATGCTCGCGGCGCTCGAGGCAACCGGCGCCGAGCTTGTCGGCCCGCGCCATTTGCTCACCGGCGCCGAGGAGACCGCGGTCGCCATCGACGCGCTCACCGGGCAAAGCATTGACCGGCTGCTGATCCTTCAGGTCACCTTCACCGATGCCGCCGCCACCGTGGCAGCGGCGGCGCGGATCGGCGCGCCGCTGGCCATCTGGGCAGTGCCCGAGCCGCGGGCGGGCGGGCGGCTCAGGCTCAACGCCTTCTGTGGGCTCAACCTTGCCGCTCACGCGCTCGGCCGGCGCGGGATCGGCCACGGCTGGCTCTATGCAAGCCCCGAGACGGCGGGCGAGGAGCTTGCCGCGTTGCTGGCGGGCGCACGCGATGTCGAGCCCCTCGAGGGTGCGCCGATGACGGTTGCAGACGATGCACTCGCCACGGGCCGCGAGATCGCCGCGCGCATCGCCGGGCGGCGCATCGCGCGCATCGGCGCGCCGCCCGAGGGGTTTGACACCTGCCTTGCCGCGCCGGGCGCAACCGAAGCGCTCGCGGGCGTGGCGCTCGAGGAGTGGCCGCTCGAGCGGCTGTTCGAGACGGCGCGCGCGGCGGCACCCGAGGCGGTGGACGCGGTGCGCGCCGAGGCGGGCGCCGTGCTCGAGGGGCTCGAGGCGGTTGACGAGGCGGCGCTTGAGCGCTCGCTCAGGCTCGCGGCGGCGCTCAAGGCCATGCGCGGGGCAGGGCAGGCCGATGCCTTCGCCATCCGCTGCTGGCCGGAGATGTTCACCGAGTGGGGCGGCGCCGTCTGCGGGCCGGCCGCGATGCTGGGGGAGGCGCGCGCGCCCTGCGCCTGCGAGGCGGATGTCTTCGGCGCGCTCACCCAGATCGTGCTGCAGGAGGTGGCTCAGGCCCCGGTCTTTCTCGCCGATGTGGTCGATGTGGATGCCGCCGATGACAGCGCGGTTCTGTGGCATTGCGGGCAGGCGCCGGCCTCGATGCGCGACCCGGCTGTGCCGGCCGTAGCCACCATCCACTCCAACCGCCGTCTGCCGCTCCTTTACGAGTTTCCGCTGAAGCCGGGGCGGGTGACGCTGGCGCGGATCAGCCAGGCGCGCGGGCGGCAGAAGATGGTGATTGCCACCGGCGAGATGCTCTCCCGCCCGCTTGCCTTCTCGGGCACGGCCGGGGTGATGCGTTTCGACCGGCCGGCGGGGGAGGTGCTTGGGCGGATCATCGGCGCAGGCCTCGAACATCACGTGGCGCTTGCCTACGGCGATCACGCCGAGACGCTGCGCGCCGTCGCCGCCGCGCTGGAGTTGCCGGTGCTGGAGCTTTGAGGCAGCCTGCAGATTGGACCCGCGCCAATGACGAAACCGCAGATTCTCATCACCGAATTCATGGACGAGCCCGCCGTGGCGCGGCTTGATGCCGCCTTTGGCGCGCTCTACCGTCCCGATCTCGCCGATCGGCAGGAGGAGATCGCGCCGCTCCTTCCCGGCATCCGCGCGCTCATCGTGCGCAACCGCACCCGCGTGACGGCGGCGCTGCTCGATGCGGCTCCCGATCTCGTCTGCGTGGGTCGTCTCGGGGTGGGGCTCGACAACATCGACCTCGAGGCCTGCGCCGCGCGCGGGATCGACGTCTACCCCGCCACCGGGGCCAACGACCTCAGCGTTGCCGAATATGTCCTCGGCACCGCGATGGCGCTTCTGCGCACGGCCTACGCGGTCAACGAGGCGATGCTCGCCGGCGCGTGGCCGCGGCAGTCCTCGGCGGGCCGCGAGCTTGCCGGCAAGACCCTGGGGCTCGTGGGTTTCGGCTCCATCGCCCGGCTGACGGCCGAGAAGGCGCGTGCGCTGGGCATGACCGTGATCGCCCACGACCCCTTCGTGCCGGCCGATGACCCGGCATGGGCCAGGGCCGGGCGCGCCGAGACGCTTGGCGCGCTCCTTGAGGCGGCGGATGTGGTGAGCCTGCACGTGCCGCTCACCGAGGCCACGCGGCATCTCATCGGCGCGCAGGAGATCGCGGCGATGAAACCGCGCGCGGTTCTCGTCAACGCCGCCCGTGGGGGCGTGGTGGACGAGGCGGCGCTCGCCGAGGCCCTGGCCGAGGGCCGGCTTGCCGGAGCCGCGCTCGATGTCTTCGAGACCGAGCCGCTCACGGCCGAGGCGGCGGCGAAGTTCCGCGGCCTGCCGAATATCATCCTCACCCCGCACATCGCCGGGGTGACGGAGGAGTCGAACGCGCGCGTGAGCGCACTCATCGCCGAGCGGGTCGCCGCAAGGCTGGCCGGAGCATAGGACGCAGAACCAGACGCGACAGGGGAGAGAGAATGGCCAAGGATGTTGACCGGCGCATCGTCGCCGACATGAAGGCAGCGGGGATAGGCTTTGTCACCTCGGTGCCCTGCAAGCAGCTTGCGGGCGTGATCGAGGTGCTCGACGAGACGCCGGAGATCATGCACGTGCCCTGCAACCGCGAGGATGAGGGCATGGGGCTTTGCGCCGGCGCCTACATGGGCGGGCGCATGCCCTGCATCGTGATGCAGAACACCGCGCTCGGCGTGGTGGTCAATGCGCTGGCGACGCTCATCCAGTTCTACCAGATCCCGCTGCCCATGCTCATCTCCTACCGCGGCGAGGTGGGCGAGAAGGTGGCCTGCCAGGTGGAAATGGCGCTGCACACCAAGCCGATCCTCAATCAGCTGCACATTCCCACCTACCACTTCCACCGTCCCGGCGACGAGGCGGAGCTTCCGGGCATCCTCAACCACGCCTGGGTGAGCTCCAAGCCCGTTGCCATCCTCACCGACGCCAGCTTCTGGAGTGCCGCGAAATGAACCGCTACGAACTGCTCAAGTCGATCGTTCCGGTGCTGGGCGACACGCTTGTTGTCTGCAACATCGGCGCCCCCAGCCAGGAGCTCTTCCAGCTCGCCGACCGGCCGGGCAACTTCTACATGCTCGGCACCATGGGGCTTGCCTCCTCGATCGGGCTTGGCCTTGCGCTGGCCCAGCCCAGGCCCGTTCTCGCCATCGATGGCGACGGCTCGGTGCTGACCAATCTCGGCACGCTCGCCACCATCGCCAACAATCCCGCCCGCAACTTCGTGCTCCTGATCGTGGACAACGGAAGCTACGGCTCCACGGGCGATCAGCCGACCTATGCCGGAAAGCGCACGTCGCTCGCAGAGGTGGCGCGCGCGTGCGGCTGCGCGGATGTGGTGGAATGCAGCGCCGAGGCGACCGCGGGCGAGGTCGAGGCTGCGCTGGCGCGCGAGGGCACCAGCGTGATCGTCGCCAAATGCGAGGCGGGCAATGTCGATGTGCCGGTCATCACCATGAACCCGGTGGTGATCCGCCAGCGATTCATGGACGAGGTGCGCCGCGCCTGAACCGGCGGCGCCAGTCCGACAGCGCATGATCCTGCGTCGCGCCCGCGCCGATTGTCGCGGGCGCGTTGATTTTTTGCGCGCGATAAATGATGTTAAATTCCGTAAAGGCGACAACCGGAGAGGCAGGCAATGGGCGCGAAGATCCGCAACATGGAGGAATTTGCCGCCGCGGTCGGCATCTCGCGCCCCACGGTCTCGAAATACTTCCACGACCCCGAAAGCGTCCGCCCCACGACCCGCGCGCGCATCGAGGCGGCACTGGAGAAATACGACTACCGGCCCAACATCTTTGCCATGAACCAGAACCGCAAGCTGACGAAGAACGTCGGCATCGTGGTTCCCTATCTGGCCGACCCCTTCTTTGCCGAGATCGCGCGGATCCTCGAGACGCGCTGCATCGAGGCGGGCTACCGGCCCACGCTGTTCAGCTCGCATGGCAGCACCGAGCTTGAATGCGAGATCCTCGACACCCTGCGCTCGATGAAACCGGCGGGTGTGCTGCTGGCCCCCCTCGGGCGGGCCACCGACCGCAAGGCGCTTGAAAACTTCTGCCGCCACGTCCCGACGCTGATCTTCGACTCGAGCGTCGAGGAATTCGGCATCGCCTTCGTCGGTTCGGACAACTTCCAGTTCACCCGCGTCATTACCGATTACCTGTGCCGCACCGGCTCGCCGCCGGTGTTCTTCGAGATGAAGACGCCCGCGAACCCCAACGCGCACCGGCGCCGTCAGGCCTACATCCAGGCGATGGAGCAATTCGGCCATGAGCCACACGTTGTCTCGGTTCCCGGCGAGGGTTGGGCCTTCGAGGAGATCGCCCGCCGCGGCGCGCACGAAGCCTTCGAGGCGGGGCAGATCACCGGTGACACGATCCTGTGCAGCAACGACCGGCTGGCGATCGGCCTGATGACGGCCTGCTACGAACGGGGCTTGCGCGTCGGCCGCACGGCGGACTGCGCGATTCGGGTGGCGGGCATGGATGGACACCCGCTGTCACGCTTCACCTGCCCGCCCCTGACCACGGTTGCGCACGACTACGAGAACGTCGCCCAGAAGGCCGCCACGACCCTGTTCGAGGCCCTGCGCGAGGGGCCAGGCCCTTGGAAAAGCACGCGGATCGAGGGCAAGCTCGTGATGCGGGACACGGCATGAGCCAAGCGCAAACTTGTCGCGCGTAAAAAATTTATTGACACCGCGTCATCCCTTTGCCTAGCGTGCGTCATCATCCTAGCGAAGGGAGGAACGGATGACTTTCATGACCGCACTCCGCGCGGCCACCGCGCTCGGGGTTGTCGCTGCGGCCGCCGCGGCGCAGGCCGAGACCATCACCATCGCCACCGTGAACAACGGTGACATGATCCGCATGCAGGGCCTGACCGACGACTTCACCTCGAAGACCGGCATCGAGGTCGAGTGGGTGACGCTCGAGGAAAACGTGCTGCGCCAGCGGGTGACCACCGACATCACCACCAAGGGTGGTCAGTTCGACATCATGACCATCGGCATGTACGAGGCGCCGATCTGGGGGCGCAACGGCTGGCTGGTGCCGCTAGACGATCTGTCGGCCGAGTATGACGTCGATGACATTCTTCCGGCGATGCGCGATGGCCTGAGCGCCGACGGCACGCTCTATGCCGCGCCGTTCTATGGCGAGTCCTCGATGCTGATGTATCGCAAGGACCTGATGGAGAAGGCCGGGCTCACCATGCCCGAGGAGCCGACCTGGGAGTTCATCCGCGAGGCCGCGGCGGCCATGGATGACCCCGAGAACGGTGTCAACGGCATCTGCCTGCGCGGCAAGGCCGGCTGGGGCGAGGGCGGGGCGCTGATCACCGTGGTCGCCAACTCCTTCGGCGCCCGCTGGTTCGACATGGACTGGCGCCCGCAGTTCGACACCCCGGAGTGGAAGGAGGCGCTGACCTTCTACGTCAACCTGATGAATGACTACGGCCCCGAGGGCTATGCCACCAACGGCTTCAACGAGAACCTCTCGCTCTTCCAGCAGGGCAAGTGCGGCATGTGGATGGATGCCACCGTGGCCGCCTCCTTCGTGACCAACCCGAAGGAATCGACCGTTCACGACAAGGTCGGCTTTGCGATGGCGCCGAACAAGGAGGGCGTCTCGAAGAAGGCCAACTGGCTGTGGGCCTGGGCGCTGGCGATCCCGGCCGGCACGCAGAAGGAAGAGGCCGCCAAGAAGTTCATCGAGTGGGCGACCTCCAAGGAGTATCTCGAGCTCGTCGCTTCCAAGGAAGGCTGGGCAAACGTTCCGCCGGGCACCCGCAAGTCGCTCTACGAGAACCCGGAATATGCCAAGATCGACTTTGCGCAGATGACGCTGAAGTCCATCCTCGCGGCTGATCCGAAGAACTGCTGCGTCAAGCCCGTGCCCTATGTCGGCATCCAGTTCGTGGCGATCCCCGAGTTCGCGGGCATCGCGACGGAGGTGAGCCAGGAGTTTTCCGCCGTCTATGCCGGGCAGCAGTCCATCGACGAGGCGCTGGCCAAGGCCCAGGCGCTGACCGAGGACGCGATGGAAGCCGCCGGCTACCGCTGATCGGATCCTCCCGACTGCGGAGGGCAGCGGCCAGCTTCACGACCGCGCCGTTGCCCTCCGCCCTTTCCCCCCGCCACAGTATTCCCTGACGACCACCGGCCCGCGAGGGCCGAACGAGGAGGGATTTGACCATGGCCACCCGTCACGCCCGTTCCGCCGCCCGTCTGATGATGGCACCTGCGGTGATCCTGCTTCTGGGCTGGATGCTGGTGCCGCTAACAATGACGCTGTGGTTCTCCTTCCGCAAGTATCTGCCGATGCGCGGCGGCGATCTGGGCTTCGTGGGCTTCGAGAACTACGTCCGCTTCGTGAAGTCCTCGGCCTTCTGGCCTTCGATCCAGGTGACGCTGACGCTGGTTGTCGGCGTGCTCGTCATCACCGTTGTCCTCGGCATCCTGCTTGCGCTTCTGCTCGACCAGCCGATGTGGGGGCAGGGGGTGGTGCGCATTCTCGTGATCGCGCCCTTCTTCGTGATGCCCACCGTCTCGGCGCTGGTGTGGAAGAACATCATGCTCGACCCGATCAACGGCTTCTTCGGGCATCTGTGGCGCGCCTTCGGTGCCCAGCCGGTGGACTGGCTGAGCCAGGCTTCGATGGGCTCGATCATCACCATCGTTTCCTGGGAGTGGCTGCCCTTCTCGACGCTGATCCTTCTCACCGCGCTGCAGTCGCTCGACCGCGAGCAGCTCGAGGCCGCCGAGATGGACGGGGCCGGCCCGATCGCGCGCTTCTTCTACATCATGGTGCCGCACCTGGCCCGTGCGATCACCGTGGTGATCCTGATCCAGACGATCTTCCTTCTGTCGATCTTCGCCGAGATCTTCGTCACCACCGGCGGCGCCTTCGGCACCAAGACGCTGACCTACCTCATCTACCAGCGGGTGCTGGAGAGCCAGAATGTGGGGCTCGGCTCGGCGGGCGGCGTCTACGCCATCATCCTCGCCAACATCGTTGCCATCTTCCTGATGCGCATCGTCGGCCGGAACCTCGACCGCTGAGGAGGGAGTGACAATGGCACGCGCAACCACCCCCCGCCGCAAGGCTTTCAACACCGCCCTCGCCTGGGCCGTGGGTCTTGTGATCTTCTTCCCGATCCTGTGGATCGTGGTGCTCTCCTTCAAGACCGAGGGCGACGCCATCCGCCCGCCGCTCGAGGTGCTCTTCGATGCGGCCTGGACGGTGGAAAGCTACGGCGTCGTTCAGGAGCGCTCGAACTACGTCAAGCACTTCTCGAACTCGGTCATCATCGCGCTGGGCTCTACCGTCCTTGGCCTTCTCGTCGCGGTGCCCGCGGCCTGGTCGATGGCCTTCGTCCCCTCGCGCCGCACCAAGGACATCCTGATGTGGATGCTCTCCACGAAGATGCTGCCGGCGGTGGGCGTGCTCTATCCGATCTATCTCATCTTCATCAAGCTTGGGCTGCTCGACACGCGCACGGGGCTCGTGATCGTGCTGATGCTCATCAACCTGCCGATCATCGTCTGGATGCTCTACACCTATTTCCGCGAGATCCCCGGCGAGATCCTCGAGGCCGCGCGCATGGACGGGGCGGGGCTGCGAGAAGAGATCCTCTACGTGCTCACGCCGATGGCCGTGCCGGGCATCGCCTCGACGCTCCTGCTGAACGTCATCCTCGCCTGGAACGAGGCGTTCTGGACGCTCAACCTGACCGCGGCCAACGCCGGCCCGCTCACCGCCTTCATCGCCAGCTATTCGAGCCCCGAGGGGCTTTTCTACGCCAAGCTCAGCGCGGCATCGACCATGGCCATCGCGCCGATCCTGATCCTCGGCTGGTTCAGCCAGCGCCAGCTCGTGCGCGGCCTGACCTTCGGCGCCGTCAAGTGAGGAACTGACCGATGGGACGCATCGTTCTTGACAAGGTGAACAAGACCTTCGGCGAGGTGGAGGTGATCCCGCCCCTCGATCTCGAGATCGAAGACGGCGAGTTCTGCGTCTTCGTCGGCCCCTCGGGCTGCGGCAAGTCCACGCTGCTGCGCCTCATTGCCGGGCTCGAGGACGTGTCCTCGGGCCGGATCGAGATCGACGGCGAGGATGTCACCGAGGTGCCGCCGGCAAAGCGCGGGCTGGCGATGGTGTTCCAGTCCTACGCGCTCTACCCGCACATGACGGTGCGCCGGAACATCGCCTTTCCCCTGCGCATGGCCGGGCTCGACCGCGAGGAGATCGAGCGGCGCGTCGCCCATGCCGCCGAGGTGCTGAACCTCACCGCCTATCTCGACCGCCGGCCGGGCCAGCTTTCGGGCGGGCAGCGCCAGCGGGTGGCGATCGGGCGGGCGATCGTGCGCGAGCCGAGAGCCTTTCTGTTCGACGAGCCGCTCTCCAACCTCGACGCGGCGTTGAGGGTGGGCATGCGCCTCGAGATCTCCGAGCTGCACAACCGGCTCAAGACCACGATGATCTACGTCACCCACGATCAGGTGGAGGCGATGACCATGGCCGACAAGATCGTGGTGCTCAACGCGGGCCGCATCGAGCAGGTGGGCAGCCCGCTCGAGCTCTACCGCGCCCCGCGCAACCTCTTCGTGGCGGGCTTCATCGGCTCGCCGAAGATGAACTTCATCGAGGGCGCGGAGGCGGCAAAGCACAACGCCCACACCATCGGCATCCGCCCCGAGCATATCGAGGTCGTGGGCGAGGGCGGCCCGTGGCGGGGGCGCGTGGGCGTGGCCGAGCATCTGGGCTCGGACACCTTCTTTCACGTCCACGACACGGGGCTGGCCGAGACCATCACGGTGCGCGCGCCGGGCGAGGTTGCCTTCCGGGCCGGAGACACGATCCATCTGTCGCCGCGGCTTGAGCATCTGCACCGCTTTGACGCCAACGGCGTGAGGCTCGCATGAGACGTCTTGAAGGCAAGCGCGCGCTCATCACCGGCGCGGCGCGCGGTATCGGGCGCGCCTTTGCCGAGGCCTATGTGCGCGAGGGTGCCGAGGTGGCGATCGCCGACATCGACATCGCCCGCGCCGAGGCCGCCGCGCGCGAGATCGGCCCCGCGGCTCATGCCATCGAGATGGACGTGAGCCGTCAGGACAGCATCGAGGCGGGCGTGGCCGAGGCCATCGCGCGGCTCGGGCAGATCGATGTGCTGATCAACAACGCCGCCGTCTTCACCGCCGCCCCCATCGTCGAGATCGAGCGCGCCGACTACGAGCGGGTGTTCGCGATCAATGTTGCCGGCACGCTCTTCACCCTGCAGGCGGTCGCGCGGCACATGATCGAGCGCGGCATCCGCGGCAAGATCATCAACATGGCGAGCCAGGCCGGAAGGCGCGGCGAGCCGCTCGTGGCCGTCTATTGCGCCTCGAAGGCGGCGGTGATCTCGATCACGCAGTCGGCCGGGCTCAATCTCATCCGCCACGGAATCAACGTGAACGCCATCGCCCC
The DNA here is from genome assembly GCF_900102905.1 of Meinhardsimonia xiamenensis. Classification (GTDB taxonomy): domain Bacteria; phylum Pseudomonadota; class Alphaproteobacteria; order Rhodobacterales; family Rhodobacteraceae; genus Meinhardsimonia; species Meinhardsimonia xiamenensis. The sequence goes on from NZ_FNFV01000003.1 coordinate 336,331, forward strand.
CGGTGTCGTGGACGGAGAGCACTGGGACGGGGTGGATGCCTTCTTCGCGCGCTACGAGGGCAAGGCGCCCGGCCAGAAGAAGCGCGAGGTGGGCGCGGCGGTGCCCTACGGGCGCATGGGAACGGCGGAGGATCTGACCGGCATGGCGATTTTCCTCGCCACGGCCGAGGCCGATTACATCGTCGCCCAGACCTACAATGTCGATGGCGGAAACTGGATGAGCTGATGACCCAAGCCGCGCCTGCCCCCCGTCCGGTGAAGCTCTGCAATGCCACCCTCGCCGAGTTGCCCGCCGGCATCGAGCGGCCCCGCTATGACCGCGCTCGCCTCCGCCCCGGCATCGTGCACATCGGGGTGGGCAATTTCCACCGCGCCCATCAGGCGTGGTATCTGCACCGGCTGATGCAGGAGGGCGCGGCGCTCGACTGGGCCATTCTGGGCGCCGGCGTGCGCGCGGCGGACGCGGCGATGCGCGAGAAACTTCTGGCGCAGGACTGCCTGACCACGCTGATCGAGCTCGCCCCCGACCACCGTTCGGCCGAGGTGATCGGTGCGATGAGCGGCTTTCTCCCCGTCCAGTCCGACAATGCGGCGCTGATCGCGGCGATGGCCGATCCGGCCATCCGCATCGTCTCGCTCACCGTCACCGAGGGCGGCTATTTCACCGATGCCGCCGGCGGCTTCGATGCTGGGCACCCGGACATCCGCCACGACGCGGCCAGCCCCGACACGCCCCGCACGGCCTTCGGGGCGATCGTCGCCGCCCTCGCCCGCCGCCGCGCCGCGGGCCATGGGCCCTTCACGGTGATGAGCTGCGACAACCTGCGCGGCAACGGCGCCGTGACGCGGGCCACGGTCACGGGCCTTGCGCAACTGTCCGACCCCGTGCTTGCCGGCTGGATCGAGGCCAACGTGACCTTCCCCAACGCCATGGTCGATTGCATCGTGCCGGCCACCGGGCCCGAAGAGATCGCGCTCGCCCGCGCCTTCGGCATCGACGACGCCGCGCCCGTCACCCACGAGAACTACCGCCAGTGGGTGATGGAAGAGGCCTTCTGCGCCGGTCGGCCGGAATGGGAGAGGGCGGGCGTGACCATCTCGGCCGACGTGCACGGCTGGGAGACGATGAAGATCCGCATTCTGAATGCGGGTCATCAGGTGCTTGCCAATGCCGGTGAGCTTCTCTCGATCCCGACCATCGCCGACTGCATGGCCGACAGCACGCTTTCGGCCTTCTTCGGTCGGGTGGAGCGCGAGGAGATCGTCCCCCATGTGCGCCCCGTCGAGGGCATGACGCCCGAGGACTATCTCGGCCTCATCATCCGCCGCTTCTCCAACCCCGCCATCCGCGACACCACCCGGCGCGTGGCCTTCGATGGCTCCTCGCGCCACCGCGGATTCGTCCTGCCCATCCTGCGCGACCGGCTCGCCGCCGGGGGCGACGTGCGCGGGCTTGCGCTGGTCGAGGCGCTCTGGGCGCGGATGTGCGCGGGCACGCGGGAGGATGGCAGCGAGATCGCGCCCAATGATCCGCAATGGCAAGCGCTCAATGCCGCCGCGCTTGCCGCGCGCGCGGACCCTTCCGCCTGGCTCGAACAGCGCAGCATCTACGGCGATCTCGCCGCCGCGCGGCCCTTCGCCGAGGCCTTCGGCCTCTGGCTCGGGATGCTGTGGCAGAAAGGGGTGCGGGCAACGCTCGAGGCGTATCTGAAGCAATAGGACGGCGGCGGCAGGCAGCCGCCGCCCTGCCTACCTTCAGCCCGCGGCCCTGAGCGGGGGGCGGGCGTGGCGGCTCAGCGCCTGCCATGCAGCCCATTGCGACAGGAACACCTTCCCGCTCAGCTCATCGAGGAAGTGGCTGCGCTTCAGCCGGTCCATCACCGGACCCTTCACTTCCGACAGGTGCAGCCGCACGCCCATCTCCGCAAGCCGGCGGTTGATCTCCTCGAGCGCCTCGAGCGCGGAATAGTCGATGTCGTTCACCGCCGACATCATCAGCACCACATTCCTGATCCGGGGCGACTCGGCGAGCCGCTCGAGCACCATCTCCTCGAGGAAACGGGCGTTGACAAAATAAAGGCTCTCGTCCACCCGCAGCGTCAGCAGCTCGGGGTCGGTGATCACGTCGTGGCGGCGGATGTTGCGAAAGTGCTGGGTGCCCGGCACGAGGCCCACTTCGGCCACATGCGGGCGCGCGGTGTTGTAGAGATGCAGAAGGATCGACAGGATCACGCCTGACGCCACGCCCGCCTCGACGCCCGCCCCGAGCGTCACCAGAATGGTCGCGGCAACAGCGGCGAAGTCGGCGCGCCGGTAGCCCCAGGTCTTCTTCAGGATCGAGAAGTCCACGAGGCTCAGGACGGCCACGATGATGGTCGCCGCGAGCGTCGCCTTCGGCAGGTAGAAGATGAGCGGGGTGAGAAACAGCGAGGCCAGAAGCAGCCCCATGGCGGTGAAGGCCCCGGCCGCAGGCGTTTCGGCGCCGGCGTCGAAATTGACCACCGAGCGGGCAAAGCCCCCCGTGACCGGATAGCCACCGGTGAAGGCCGCGCCCAGATTGGCCGCGCCAAGGCCGATCAGCTCCTGATCGGGGTCGATGCGCTGACGCTTCTTCGCCGCGAGGGTCTCGGCGACCGAGATCGACTCCACAAAGCCGATGATCGAGATGAGGATCGCCGGCACCAGAAGCTGGCCCACGAGCTCGGGCGCAAGCCCCGGCATGGTCAGCGGCGGCAGCCCCTGCGGCACCTCGCCCACGATCTTCACTCCAAGCGCATCAAGCCCGAGCGCCCCCGTGACGAGCGTCGTCACTGCCACCGCCGCCACAGGCCCGGCCTTGGCGAGCATGTCGGCGAGTCGCGGCTTGAGCCCCGCCCGAATGAGCAAGGGCTTCAGCCCCTTGCGCACCCAGAACAGGAAGGCAACCGCCGAGGCGCCGATGACGAAGGTGACGGGGTTTGTCTGCGGCAGATGCGCAATCAGCGAGCCCGCCATCTCGAGAAGGTTGTGGCCTTGGGCCTCGACGCCGAGGATGTGCTTCATCTGGCTCGTGGCAATCAGGATGCCCGAGGCGGTGATGAAGCCCGCAATCACCGGATGGCTGAGGAAATTGGCAAGCCACCCGAGCCGCAGAAGCCCGAGCGTGACGAGAAAGGCGCCTGACAGGAACGCGAGCGTCAGCGCGGCCACCGCATAGCCGGCGGTGCCCTGCTCGGCCACCTGTCCGACCGCCGAGGCGGTCAGGAGCGAGACAACCGCCACCGGCCCGACCGCAAGCGCGCGCGAGGTGCCGAAGATCGCGTAAAGCACGATCGGGGCGATCGAGGCGTAGATGCCCGCCTCGGGCGGCAGGCCCGCGAGCAGCGCATAGGCCAGCGACTGGGGAATGAGCATGATGGTGACGATGATCGCTGCCACCATGTCGTTCGAGAATGTGTCGCGATTGTAGTGCCGGCCCCATTCGAGGATCGGAAGGTAGCGGGAAAGCCTGCGAAGCATGATCGAAGCCCCTCGGCGCGCAGAAACGCCCGCGCGCCGTTCTCGATGGTGATGATGATCGGAGTCGCCCGGCCAGGCTTTCAGGCCGCGGTCTCCAGAAGCGGGGCGAGGGGGGCAATGTCATAGCCCGCCTCCCGCGCCGCCGCGACAATCTGCGCCGCCGGCCGACGCCCGGCCTGGGCGAGCGCCCAGAGGATGGTCGAGCGCGTGCCCGAGCGGCAGAAGGCCAGCACCGGCCCCGGCAGCTCGTCGAGCGCGCGCGCCATCTCGGCGACCGCCTGCGTGGGCGGAAGCCCGCCCGAGGCCACCGGGATGAGCCGCGCCTCGAGGCCGGCCGCTTTCGCGGCCCGCTCGATTTCCTCGAAGGTGGGCTGGCCGGGTGCTTCCCCGTCGGGGCGGTTGCAGATGATCGCCCGGAAGCCCAGCGCAGCGGCCTCGGTGACCTCGGCGGGCGTGATCTGCGGGGCGACCGACAGGCGGTCGTCGAGCTTGCGGATGTCCATGCCGCCCACTCCTCAGAGCTTGTTGACCGGCACCTTGAGCATCTGGTTGCCGTCCTTGTCCTCGGGGATGTGGCCGGCGCGGATGTTCACCTGGATCGAGGGAATGATCAGCGTGGGCATCTTCAACGTCTTGTCTCGCTCGGTGCGCACGCGGATGAACTCCTCGCGCGTCTTGCCGGCGATGTGGATGTTGTTCGCCTTCTCCTCGGCCACGGTCGTCTCCCACTTCGGCTCCCGCCCGCCGGGGCAGTAGTCGTGGCACATGAACAGCCGCATCTCGTCGGGCAGGCTCAGCACCTTCATGATCGAGTCATAGAGCGTGCCTGCATCGCCGCCGGGGAAGTCCGCCCGCGCCGTGCCGCCATCGGGCATGAACAGCGTGTCGCCGACGAAGGCCGCGTCGCCGATGACATGGGTCATGCAGGCCGGCGTGTGGCCCGGCGTGTGCATCGCAAAGGCGGTCATGTTGCCGATCTTGTAGGTCATGCCATCGGTGAACAGCGCGTCGAACTGCGAGCCGTCACGCTGGAACTCGGTGCCCTCGTTGAAGATCTTGCCGAAGACCTCCTGCACGATCTTGATGTTCTCGCCGATGCCGATCTTGCCGCCGAGCTTCTCCTGGATGTAGGGGGCGGCGGAGAGGTGGTCGGCATGGGCGTGGGTCTCGATGATCCACTCGAGCTTGAGGCCCTGTTTCCTGATCTCGTCGATCAGCATGTCGGCGTGATCGAAGGTGATCCGGCCCGCCGCGTAGTCGATGTCCATCACGCTGTCGATGATAGCGGCCGCGTTCGAGGTCGGGTCCTTGACAATGTAGCTGATCGTCGCCGTGGCTTCGTCATAGAAGCCCTGAACCTCGGGCTTGATGCTCATGTCGACGGGATAGTTTGCGATGGGCGTGGCAATGGCCTCGGCCATCCTGTCGTTGTGTGCGTCCATCTGCGCCTGCTGGCGCGCTTGTTCGTCCTTCATTTCCATGCCCTTTCCCTGTTCCTGGCACACAGGGCACCATTGCCCCGGTCGTGGACCGGAGCGCGCCCATGCGCCGGTCATCACTGCAACGCCTTCGGCGCCCGTGCGCCGCGGCAGCGGCTCTGGCGTTTACTCGGCCTTGCAGGTGCGGATGCCGAACACCCGGTAGAGCGGGCAGTTGCCGACGGCCGCCGTGATCAGCATGATCACTGCCACGATCACCCCCAGCCACAGCAGCAAGCCGTTTGCCGAAGCCGCCCCCGAGAGGAAGGCCCAGTAGAGCAGTGCCAGACCGATGACGGCCCGCACCACGCGGTCAACCGTGCCCATGTTCTTCGACATCACGAATGCCCTCCGATAAGCGTTGTCAAAGCATATATGATATCACGCGCCGGCGCTGTCTGTGACCTTGTCACGGAGGGCGCCGTTTCACCCGGAGGCGGCAAAACGTGCCAGGGCATCGGGGTCGATGAGCCTGGTCCGCCCGCGCCCAAGCTCGACCCAGCCACGGCGCTGGAATTCGCCCAGCTGGCGCGAGACCACCTCGCGCGCGGTGCCCAGTTCGGCGGCAAGTTCGGCTTGGGTCAGTCGCACCTCGCCGTCCGCGTTTGCCAGCTGCACGAGCCGCTCGGCGATGCGCAGATCCATCCGCCCGAACACGACATCGTCGATGACGCGGAAAAGGTCGACGATGCGGTTGGCATAGGCCGAAAACACGAAGTCCCGGAACTCGGGCGCGTCGGCCAGAAGCTCCTCGAAGGTCGATTTCGGCACCTCGGCGGCGACCACATCGCTTTCGGCGATGCCTTCGGCGAAGTAGTTGTGCTGGGTGAACAGGCAGGCGCTGGTCATCACGCAGCTCTCGCCGGCGCTGACACGGTAGAGCACAATCTCGCGCCCGCTGTCGGATTGCTGCGCGACCCGCACCGTGCCCTCGAGCAGAAACAGCATGCCCGAGGGCGTGTGGCCCGGACCGAAGATGCGGTCACCGGCGCGGAAACGCCGGATGCGCGCCGCATTCTCGAGCTTTCGCCGCAGCTGCGGGCTGAGCCGGCGCAGCCCCGCAAAACGCTCCGTCCAGCCCGCCTCCTTCCCACTCATGGCCGGGAGGATGCACGATGGCCGCCAAGCCCCGCAAGCATCACCTGGCGGCGCAATGGCGCGATGTCATGCACGAGCCTCAGCCCCAGCGCGCGCAGCGCCTGGACCGGTGGCGCACCGGACCGGCAGACCCGGTTGAACAGGTCGATGGCGGCGGCGCGCGCGGCGATGTCGCGGGAGCGGGCGCGGGCGTAGGCGGCAAGCACCGGCTCCGCGCCGGGGTCGCCGTCTCCATGAGCGCGCGCCGCCTCCACGAGTGCGGCCACATCGACGAGCGAGGTGTTGAGCCCCTGGGCGCCGATCGGGGGCAGGGTGTGTGCGGCTTCGGCGACAAGCGCAACCCGCCCCGCGGTCAGGCGCCGGGCCCGACGGGTGAGGACCGGGAACATAGCCCGCGCGCTCAACAGGCGCAGCGGCCCGTAGAGCGCGCAGCTGCGCTCGGTCGCTGTGCGTTCGAACGCCGCGCGCTCAAGCTCCATCAGCCGCAGAGCCTCGCGCCCGTCATTCATCCACACCACCGCAGAGGCGGGGCGCCCCTCCTGATTGCCGAGCGGCACCAGAGTGAAGGCGCCGCCCTCGTTGTAGATCTCGGTGGAGACGTTGTGATGCGGCTCGCTGTGGCTGACGGTGAAGGTCAGCGCCTTCTGCCCGTAGCGGGTGGTATCCGCCTCGATGCCGGCGGCGTCGCGTACGGCGGACTCGCGGCCGTCGGCGCCGACGAGAAGGCGCGCGGCGATGCGCCGGCCGTCGAGGAGCCGGACGATGATGAGGTCGTCGCGCGCCAGCATGTCGCGGAAGCCTGTGCCCAGCGCAAGCTCGACACGGGTCTCGGCACGCAGATGCGCGATGAGCGCCGCGCGCGTCGCGGCATTCATCAGGTTCCACCCGAAGGGGGTCGCGCCGGTTTCATCGGAACGGAACAGCCGGCGGGCGCGGATGCGTGGCGGCCAACCGGTGCTGTCAACCGCCTCGAGCGCCTCGAGCGGCGTCGCAAACGGGGCGAGGCGCTCCCACAGGCCGGAGCGTTCCAGAAGCGCCTGCGCGGGACGCAGGAAGGCCGTCGAGCGCAGGTCAGGTCCCCGCGCGCCCTCGGGCACGGCACCTTGCGGGGCGGGATCGGCGAGGAGCACCGAAAAGCCCTCCGCCGCGAAGGCCGCCGCGGCGATGAGCCCGGCGAGCCCGCCGCCGGCGATGACGACATCGCGCTCCTCGCGGCTCATGGACGGGCTCCTTCCGAAGCGCTTTCTGCGCGCGCCGGGGTCAGCGACGCCAGAAAGCCGGGCAGGTCGTCGGTATGGTGGTGAATGTGCGGCGCCGGCTGGGGCAGGGGCGCGACGTGTACCGTGCGCATGCCCATCGCATGGGGAGCGGCGAGATTGCGCGCGTCATCCTCGAAGATCGCCGCTTCCTCCGCTCGCCCGCCGTCGCGCGCGAGCACCTCGGCAAAGGCGGCGGGCTCTGGCTTGGGGCGGAAGCCGGCGTGCTCCACGCCATAAACGGCGTCGAAGATGCCCGACAGCCCGCGCGCCTCGAGCACCCGCTCGGCGTGCCGCGCCGAGCCGTTGGTGTGCACAATGCGCCGCCCCGGCAGGTCCGCGATGGCCCGCCTCAGCGACGGGTCGGGCTCCAGATGCTCGAGCGAGATGGCGTGCACCTCATCGAGATAGGCGTGCGGTTCCACCCCGTGTTCGGCCATCAGACCCGCCAGCGTGGTGCCGTAGCGCGCCCAGTAGTCGCGGCGCAGCCGGTCGGCATCGGCGTGGGCGAGCCCCAGCGCCTTGCTCACCCACTCGGTCATCCGCGCCTCGATCTGATCGAACAGCCGTGCCTCGGGCGGGTACAGCGTGTTGTCGAGGTCGAAGATCCACAGCCGGACGTGGGAAAATGCGGTGAAGAGCTGGTTGGCGGGCATGGCGCGGAGACTATCTTCTGCATATTCTGGCCGCAACGGATGTGTGCCGTTCCCACCGGCCTGTCCAGAGGGAATGCCGCAAAGCCGAGGAAGTGAACCGTGAAGGAACCTCGCCCTGCCCAGAAGGACGCCTACGCGCTGATCCTCGAAGCCATCGACAGTGGCATCTACAACCCCGGCGACCGGCTGGTGGAAAGCGAGCTCGCCGAGCGTTTCGGGGTTTCCCGCACACCGGTGCGCGAGGCGTTGCAGCGGCTCGAGACGCAGGGGCTTCTGACACGGGACGGGCGGAGCCTGATCGTCTCGTCACTCGATCACAACGCGCTGGCAGAGCTTTACGTCGTCCGCGCCGAGCTCGAGGGGCTTGCCGCCGCGCTCGCTGCGCGTCACGCCACGCGGGAGGAGGTGCGCGTGTTGCGCGAATTCGTCGAAGAGGATCGCAAGCTAATGGGCGATCCGCGCGCGCTGGCCCGCGCCAACCGCCGCTTCCACCGCCAGATCCACCTCGCTTCGCACAACCGTTTCCTCATGCAGCAGCTCGAGATGGTGCATCGCTCGATGGCGTTGCTGGCGACCACGTCCTTTGCGGTCGAGGGCCGTGACGCCGAAGGGCTGAACGAGCACGCCCGCATCGTCGAGGCGATCGCCGCGGGAGATGCCGCTGCGGCCGAGGCGGCGCTGAAGGAGCATATCTCGAAGGCTTTCGAAACGCGTCTCAAGCTCGACGCGAGCGCGGCCGCAGCCGAGTGACGTCGCGCCCCCGGCGACGGCGCGGGCTAACCCGGCCGTGTTCGGTCTTGTCCCAGAAAAAGGGGCGGTGGATCACCTCCCAGAGGCCCTTGGCCACGGCGACGCTGGCCATCAGGTAATAGACATGCAGAAGCGGCGCCCACGGCACAAGCGCACGCCGCTGCCGCCCCGCGCGCCAGAGCGCCGCGGCCGAGGCGGAGAGGTTGATCGCCTCGCAGGTCAGAAAGCCTGCCCACAGCGCGTGGCCCAACGGGGCTGACAGCATCGGATCGAGGGGATGCGGCAGGCCGAAGAGAATCAGCCAGAAACTCCACAGGAACGGCTGCAACGCGAACTGGATCACCGTTCCAAGAAACAGGACCTGAAAGCCCATAAAGCGCCACCAGCCAAGCTCGCGCAGCAGGCGGCGCGGGGCGCGCATGTGCACACCCCAGGTGACGGCGTAGCCCTTCAGCCAGCGCGAGCGCTGCCTGATCCAGGCCGAGGGGCTGGATGCGGCCTCCTCGGTCGTGACGGTGTCAAGGAGCTCGACGCGGTAGCCGAAACGCGCGAGGCGCACGCCGAGGTCTGCGTCCTCGGTGACGTTGTGCGCATCCCAGCGCCCCATTTCCTCAAGCGCGGGACGGCGGAAGAAGAGTGTCGTCCCCCCGAGAGGGACGACGAGGCCAAGCCGCGCCAGCCCCGGCAGGACAAGGCGGAACCATGTGGCATATTCGATCGTGAAGCAGCGTGTGAGCCAGTTCTGGCCGCTGTTGTAGAAGTCCAGCACGCCCTGCACCCCGGCCACCTCGGCAGGTGCGCGGTGCAGATGGCTGACAACCTTCTCGATCTGGTCGGGGGCGGGCGCGTCCTCGGCATCCCAGACACCGATGATTTCGCCTCGGCAGAAGTCGAGAACGAAGTTCAGCGCCCGCGGTTTGGTGCGGACGCTTCCGCCGGGAACGATCACCGCGCGCATCCACGCCGGCAGGTCGGCGCGTTCGAGGGCGGCGCGGGTGATGTCGTCATCCTCTTCAACCGCGAAGCAGATTTCGAGGCGGTTGCGCGGGTAGCGCACCCGGCAAAGACGCTCGATCAATGCGCCGGCAATCGAGGCCTCGCGAAAGAGCGGCACGATGACCGAAACCATCGGCCGCTCTGGCATGAGAACGAGGGGGCCGCGCTCCTCGCCGGGGCGCGGGCGCGGCGGGGCGAGGGCGGCCAGCGCGGCGGCGAGCTTGAGCGCGGTTGCCAGCAGCATCGCGGTGACGGCCAGCGCGGTCAGCGCGGCGAGCACCGTCTTTGGCGCGACGAGGGTCACGGCGCCGAAGAGCTGAAGCCAGGCCAGAGCCTCCAGGGGCCTCACCGCGCCCGCGAGCGCGCGGCAACTGACCGGCTCGGGCACATGCGCTTCGGCCGCGCGCGCCAGCGTCGCGCCGAAATGATGGCGAAGCGCCTCCTCGATGTCGCGGGGAGCTGCGAGGATCGGCCGCACCGGGCCAAGCGCCGTCTCGATCATGCGGCGCCGGGCGGCGAGCCGTTCGGGATCGGCGGTCGCCACGAGCGTCTCGCGGCCGGCGCGGCGCAAGGGCAACATCCCGAGGCGCAGGCAAAGCGCGGGGCCCAGCGCCTCGACCAGCCGGGGCTCGGGCGGTTGCGCCAGGAGATCGGCCCGTGCCAGCCGGCGTGGCGGCGTTGAGCTGTTGGCAGGGCGGGGCGCGGCTTCCGGCACCCCTCGCGGGCTCGCAGACACGCCGGCGGCGCCGTTCGCTTCCTCGGCGATCCTGCGAGGGCTCGGAACACTCTCCACGACACCACCCTGTCAGCACGGGCCGACAGGGTGCGCCGCCGCTCCTTAATGGCCGGTTAAGCGCGTTATCGGGTGGGGCGGCGCCGCGGCTTCAGGCGGTGGTCTGTTTGCGAGCGGCAATGGCGGCTGCGAAACGCTCGAAAAGATAGTAGCTGTCCTGCGGACCGGGGCTCGCCTCCGGGTGATACTGCACCGAGAAGACCGGGCGGTCGGTCATCCGGATGCCGCAGTTGGACCCGTCGAAGAGTGAAACGTGGGTCTCGATCACGCCGTCGGGCAGGGTCTGGCTGTCGACCGTGAAGCCATGATTCATGGAGGTGATCTCCACCTTGCCGGTCTCGAGATCCTTCACCGGATGATTGGCGCCGTGATGACCGTGGTTCATCTTCACCGTGCGCGCGCCGAGTGCGAGGGCGAGCATCTGATGACCGAGGCAGATGCCGAAGATCGGTATCTCGGTCTTCTCCATCACTTCGCGGATCATCGGCACGGCGTATTCGCCTGTCGCTGCCGGATCGCCCGGCCCGTTCGAGAGAAACAGCCCCTCGGGCTGATGGGCAAGCACCTCTTCCGCGCTCGCGGTGGCCGGCAGAACGATCACGTCGCAGCCCGCGGAGGCCAGACAGCGCAGGATGTTGCGCTTGGCACCGTAATCGATCGCCACCACGCGGTGCCCGGGCCCTTCGCGCCGCCCGTAGCCGCCGGGCCAGGCCCAGCGGGTCTCGTTCCAGCGGTAGGACTGGCGGCAGGTGACCTCCCTTGCGAGATCAAGCCCGACGAGGCCGGGAAAGGCGCGCGCCGAAGCCACCAGCGCCTCGATGTCGATATTGCCCTCGGGGTCGTGCGCCAGGGCGACATGGGGCGCGCCCTGCTGGCGGATGGCGCGGGTGAGCCTGCGCGTGTCCACGCCGCCGATGCCGATGCGCCCGTGACGGGCGAGCCAGGCGTCGAGCCGCTCTGCGGCGCGCCAGTTCGAGGGTTCGGTCGGATCCCATTTCACCACCAGCCCCTCGGCCACGGGGCGGTCGGCCTCGTCGTCCTCGGGGTTGACGCCGACGTTGCCGATGTGGGGAAAGGTGAAGGTCACCACCTGCCCGGCATAGGAGGGATCGGTCATGATCTCCTGGTAGCCGGTCATGGCGGTGTTGAAGCAAAGCTCGGCAGTGGTCTGGCCAGTGGCGCCAAAGCCGCGGCCCCAGAAGAGCGTCCCGTCGGCAAGGGCGAGGCAGGCGGTGTGATCGGAACGGCGAGCAGTCGGCATGTTTCTTCCCCGGAATGGCTGGCGGGGAACCTATGCCCGCCCCCTCAGCGGGTCAAGGGCGGGCGGAAAAACGGTATCTCAATGTTTTCAATGGCTTGCTCGCGGTGGCCGTGGTTGCGGCTGGTGCCGCGGCACGCTATGTTCGTGGCTTGCGACGAAAAACGGAAGATGGGACGCCGATGCAACTGCGAGACAGGATCGCCGCCGAACTTAAGGCGGCGATGAAGAACCGGGAGGAAACGCGGCTCGCCACGCTTCGCCTCATCAACGCCGCGCTCAAGGACCGCGAGATCGCGCTGAGGGGCGCGGGTGAAGAAGGAGGCGCGGGCCTCACCGACGAGGAGGTACGCGCCATTCTGGCCAAGATGGTCAAGCAACGGCAGGAGAGCGCGCGCGCCTACGAGGAGGGCGGACGGCTCGATCTGGCCGAGCGCGAGCGCGACGAGATCGCGGTGATCGAGGAATTCCTGCCCCGGCAGCTTTCGGACGAGGAAATCCGCCGGGCGGTGGAAGAGGCCATCACCGAGACCGACGCCAAGTCCATCCGTGACATGGGCCGGGTGATGGGCGCGTTGAAGAAGCGCTACACCGGGCAGATGGATTTCGGCCGCGTCGGCGGCATGGTGAAGGAGCGCCTCGCCTGAGCGGCGCCGAAGCGGCGCGTGAGCCTTCTGTGGCGCTCGCCGGCTACGGTCAGCGCTTCACCCGTGCCAGCTCTGCGAGAAGTTCCCGATAGAGCGTCTCGCGCTCTTCGGGGCTGAGAAAGGCGCCAAGCTCAACCTGCCGACCGCCGCCTCTCAGCGTGATGTAGTTCGGCACCGGGCCGCCCGCGCGGTGCAGCTCGACGTCCACCCAGTAGGGGTTGGCCGACCACTCCTGCCGCCGCCCGCGCGGGTCGGTGCGCACGAGTTCGATGCGGTCGTGCCAGAGCCGCAGATCCTCGCGCAGCTGCGCATCCCGGTAGCTGCGTTCGAGAAAATACCAAAGAAGCGCCAGCGTCCCCATCAAAAAGGGCAGGAGTCCCCACAGCACGATGCTGCCCAGAACCGCGAGCAGCGGCAGGCAGAGAAGCGCGAATGTGGCGAGGATGAAGCCGGCGAAGCCACGCCGCGGCAGCGAGCGGTGCGGCCAGAGCACCAGATGCGCAAGCGGCCTGTCGCGGCCTTCACGGGAAAAGGCCCCGGACTTTGCCGGGGCCTCCTCGTCTTCCTTGTGCCAGCGTGCCGGCATCTCAATGCGCGGGCGACCGGTCCCAGTCTTCGCGCTTGGGCAGGGTCTCGAAGGTGTGGGCAGGAGCCGGCGAGGGCACCGTCCACTCGAGCGTGTCGGTGGGCAGACCCCAGTAGTTGGGCTCGCTCACGCGGCGCCCGGCGAAGAGGGTGTAGATGATCACCGCGAAGAAGAACAGGAAGCTCGCGAAGGCGATGAAGGCGCCGATCGACGAGATGTAGTTCCAGTAGGCGAAGGCCTCCGGGTAGTCGATGTAGCGCCGCGGCATGCCCTGACGGCCCAGGAAGTGCTGGGGGAAGAAGGTCAGGTTGGAGCCGATGAACATCGTCCAGAAGTGCAGCTTGCCCGCCCACTCGGGATACTGCCGGCCGCTCATCTTGCCGAGGTAGAAGTAGATGCCGGCGAAGATGGCAAACACGGCGCCGAGGCTCATCACGTAGTGGAAGTGAGCGACCACGTAGTAGGTGTCGTGATAGGCCCGGTCGACGGGCGCCTGGCTGAGCACCACGCCGGTCACGCCACCGATGGTGAACAGGAACAGGAAGCCGAAGGCCCAGAGCATCGGCGTGCGGAACTCGATGGAGCCGCCCCACATGGTGGCGATCCAGGAGAACACCTTGATGCCCGTGGGCACGGCGATGACCATGGTCGCCAGCATGAAGTAGGCCTGTTGGGTGATCGACATGCCCACCGTGTACATGTGGTGCGCCCAGACGACGAAGCCGAGCACGCCAATGGCGATCATCGCCCAGACCATCGGCAGGTAGCCGAAGATCGGCTTCTTCGAGAAGGTCGAGACGACGTGCGAGATGATCCCGAAGCCCGGCACGATGATGATGTAGACCTCGGGGTGGCCGAAGAACCACAGGATGTGCTGGTACAGGATCGGGTCACCGCCGCCCGCCGGGTCGAAGAAGGTGGTGCCGAAGTTGCGGTCGGTCAGCAGCATGGTGATGGCGCCCGCCAGAACCGGCAGTGCCAGCAGGATCAGCCACGCGGTGACGAAGATCGACCAGCTGAACAGCGGCACCTTGAACAGCGTCATGCCCGGCGCGCGCATGTTCAGGAAGGTGACGATCATGTTGATCGCGCCGAGGATCGACGAGGCGCCCGAGACGTGCACGGCGAAAATCGCCAGATCCATCGAATAGCCGCCTTCAAGCGTCGAGAGCGGCGGATAGAGCACCCAGCCCACGCCCGACCCGAGCTGGCCGTTGCCACCGGGGCTCAGCACCGAGGCGATGGCCAGCGAGGTGCCGGCGACATACATCCAGTAGCTGAGGTTGTTCATCCGCGGGAACGCCATGTCCGGCGCGCCGATCTGCAGCGGCATCAGGAAGTTGCCGAAGCCGCCGAAGAGGGCGGGGATCACCACGAAGAACATCATCAGGATGCCGTGCGCGGTGACGACAACGTTCCAGAGGTGGCCGTTGGGTGTGCATTCGCCGGCTGCGGCCGCGGTGAAGCGCGCCCCCTCAAGGCACATGTACTGCACCCCGGGCTCCATCAGCTCCATGCGCATGTAGACGGTGAAGGCCACCGCGATGAAGCCGACGATCGCCGAGGTCACCAGGTAGAGAATGCCGATGTCCTTGTGGTTCGTCGACATGAACCAGCGGGTGAAGAAACCCGGATGGTGGTCGTGGTCATGGATGGCTGCGTCGGCCATGCCGTACCTCCTCGTTCTTGAGCTGCTCCCGCCGGCGCGAGTCGCAACGCCAGTCGCAACACGGCTGCGGAGTTGCTCTGCTTCTAGCGTCCGCGGTGCCCGAGAGCAACGCGCAGCACGTCGTATCGGGCCGCGCGGCGGCAGTTTGTCACGTCTCAGGCTCAGCTTTTGGTGGGGTCGTCTCCCCGAACGCGGTGGCGAAGGTCCGGCGCAGCGCCGCGTCCACCTCATCCATGGTCACGGGAAGCCCGAGATCCACGAGGCTTGTGACCCCGTGGCCACGGATGCCGCACGGCACGATGCCGTCGAAATGGCTCAGGTCCGGCTCCACGTTGATGGACAGGCCATGAAAGCTGACCCAGCGGCGGATGCGCACGCCGATCGCGGCAATCTTGTCCTCGCGCGGGCTCCCGTCGGGCAGGGGCGGCCTCTCGGGGCGTGTCACCCACACGCCGACCCGCCCGTCGCGCGTCTCGCCACGCACATTGAACTCCGCGAGCGTGGCAATCACCCACTCTTCCAGCTGGCGCACGAAGCGGCGCACGTCCCGGCCGCGCCGCGACAGGTCAAGCATCACGTACACCACGCGTTGGCCGGGCCCGTGGTAGGTGAACTGCCCGCCCCGCCGCGTCCAGTGCACGGGGAACCGGTCCGGATCGGTGAGGTCCTCGATCCGCGCGGAGGTGCCGGCGGTGTAGAGAGGCGGGTGCTCGAGAAGCCAGATCGCCTCGTCGGCATGGCCGGAGCGAATCGCCTCGGCCCGCGCCTCCATGAAGGCAACCGCTTCCTCGTAGGGCACGAGTGAGCGTGAGGTGATCCACTCCACCATGGGCGGGCTCCCGGGCGCTCTGGCGACGGGCCGGGTATAGCGGGCCTGCGCGGCGCGAGACAAGGCCGCGGCGGAGCTGGCGGGCGCCCTGGCGGGAAGTGCGAAAAATCTTTGCCCGCGCGTCGTCGGGGGTCTTCACATCGCGCGCCGGGTGGTCTATCTGACGCGCCACTGGTCACGGATGCGGCCGTGGCGGAATTGGTAGACGCGCAGCGTTGAGGTCGCTGTGGGGTAACACCCGTGGAAGTTCGAGTCTTCTCGGCCGCACCACTCTTCACATCTTCACAGCTGGATGGCGTGCCGTCAGGCGGCTCTATGTCCTTCCGTCGATCTGGCGCCAGCGCTCCTCGAGCTTTTCGATCGCAGCGATGCGCTCCTCCACTTTCGGGTGGCTCATCAGCCATGCCGGAACCGCCCCGTGGCTGGCCTGGGTGAGGCGCTCGAGCTTGGCGAAGAGGGATTTTTGCGGCGCGGTGCCGATTCCGGCCTTGGTCAGAAGGGCGGCGGCATAGGCATCGGCCTCGAACTCGTCGCTGCGCGAGAGGCGCGCGGCCAGCAGCATGGTCAGGAAATTCGCGATCATTGCGCCGAGCCCGGGCAGGAAGCGCGAGAGCACCATTGCGAGCGCGGTCCTCAGCGCGTTCTGGCCCGAGAAGTCGATCATCCGCCGACGGGTATGGCCCAGCGCCACATGGCCAAGCTCATGGGCGATGACCGAAGCGAGCTCGTCGGCGCTGACCTCCCCGGCGCGGTAGCGGTCGTAGAATCCGCGGGTGATGAAGATCCGGCCGTCGGGCGCCGCGAGCCCGTTGACCGGCGCGATCTCGTAGATGTGCACGCGGATCTTCGGCAGATCGAGCGCAGCGGCCATCCGGTCGCACAGCACCTTGAGCAGCGGGTCGGCAAGCTCGGTGGAGCGCGCGTCAAGCTCGCGGGCGGTGCGCCAGGCCGAGAAGCGGTACATCGCCAGCGCGTAGAGAACGGCCAGAAGGATCGGCGTGAACTTCAGCATGCCACAGATATGGCCCGGTCTGCTGCCGGTTCCAAGCCGGATGCGGCCGGGGCGCGAAGTTTGAAAGGCCCCGGCCGAACGCCGCCTCAGCCCTCCATCGCCTCGAGCTCGTCGATCATCCGCGAGATCATCGACAGCCCCTTGTCCCAGAAGGCCGGATCGCGCGCATCAAGCCCGAAGGGCGCCAGAAGCTCGCTGTGATGCTTCGAGCCGCCGGCCTTCAGCATCTCGAGGTATTTCTCCTGGAATGCCGGGTCGCCTTCCTCGTAGACGGCATAGAGCGCATTCACGAGCCCGTCGCCGAAGGCATAGGCATAGACGTAGAAGGGCGAGTGCACGAAGTGGGGAATGTAGCTCCAGAAGCTCTCGTAGCCCTCCATGAACTCGAAGGCCGGGCCGAGGCTTTCGGCCTGCACGCTCATCCACAGCGCGCCGATGTGCTCGGGCGTGAGCTCCCCTTCCTCGCGACGGGCCGCATGCAGCTTGCACTCGAAGTCGTAGAAGGCGATCTGGCGCACCACGGTGTTGATCTGGTCCTCCACCTTGCCCGCGAGCAGCACCTTGCGGGTGGCGTTATCCCTGGCGCTCGCCAGAAGCTTGCGGAAGGTGAGCATCTCGCCGAAGACGCTCGCGGTCTCGGCCAGCGTCAGCGGCGTCGATGACAGAAGCTCGCCCTGTCCTGCGGCCAGCACCTGATGCACGCCGTGGCCAAGCTCATGGGCGAGCGTCATCACGTCGCGCGGCTTGCCGAGGTAGTTGAGCAGGACATAGGGGTGCACCTCCGTCACCGTGGGATGGGCGAAGGCGCCGGGCGCCTTGCCGGGCTTCACGCCGGCATCGATCCAGCCCTTCTCGAAGAAGGGGCGCGCGATCTCGGCCATCTTCGGGGAGAATTCCGCGTAGGCGTCGAGCACCAGTTTCTCCGCTTCCTCCCACGGGATCAGCCGCGGCTCCTCCATCGGCAGGGGCGCGTTGCGGTCCCACACCTGCAGCTTGTCGAGCCCGAGCCAGCGGCGCTTCAGCTCGTAGTAGCGGTGCGAGAGTTTCGGGTAGGCCGCGACCACGGCGTTGCGCAGCGCCTCCACCACCTCCGGCTCCACGTCATTGGCCAGATGCCGAGAATATTGCGGCGTGGGCATCTTGCGCCAGCGGTCCTCGATCTCCTTTTCCTTGACCAGCGTGTTGTGGACGCGGGCGAAGAGCTTGATGTTGGCGGTGAAGACGCGGGCGAGCGCCCGCGCGGCCGCCTCGCGTTTCGCCCGGTCATGCTCGGTCAGCAGGTTCAGCGTTGCCTCGATGCCGAGCTCCTCGCCATCGACCTCGAAGGTCAGCCCCGCGATGGTCTCGTCGAAGAGCTTGTTCCAGGCGCTGGCGCCCACCACCGACTGGTCGTGCAGGAACCGCTCGAGCTCGTCGGAAAGCTGGTGCGGGCGCATCTTGCGCATGCGGTCGAAGACCGGCTTGTAGCGGGCCAGATCGGCGTTTTCGGCCAGAAGCCGGGCAAGGTGGTCATCCTCGAGGCGATTGAATTCCAGCGAGAAGAAGACGAGCGGCGTGGTGTAGTCGGTGATCCTGTCCTGGCAGTCGGAGAGGAACTTGGCGCGCTCGGCGTCGGTCGTGGCCTGATAATAGCGCAGGCCCGCATAGCTCATGATCCGGCCCGAGACGGTGGAGATGCGCTCGTAGCGGCGCACGCATTCGAGAAGCCCTGCGGCATCGAGCGTGGCGAGCTTGCCCTCGTAATCGGCGGCGAAGGCGGCGCATTCCTGCTTCAGCCAATCCATGTCGCGCTTGAGCTCGGGCGCGTCGGGGGCGGGGTAAAGATCGCTCAGATCCCACTCGGGCAGCTGGCCGAGCTCCTGCGCGCCCTTCTCGGCAGCGTCGAAGACGGGACGGAAATGCTTTGTCATGGTCTGATCCTTGTCTCGTTCCGCCCCGACATAGGGGCAGGGAGCGGCGAGGTTCAAGCGCTCTGGCCCTGACAAGGGCGAGAAGCCCCGACGCCCGCACGGCGGCGACGGGCGCAGGCGGTGGGCGATCTGCCCTAACGCGCCGCGGCGTAATAGGCGACCTTGCGCTCGAGCCAGGCGAGAAACTCCGCAAGCGTGAAGGCGAGCGCAAAGAGCACGATCAGCACCGCCCAGAAATGCGCCATCAGGAAGTTCGCCGAGTAGAGCTCGAACAGCGCGCCGAAGCCGACGATGGAGATGAGGAGCTGGCCGATGATCACGCCCTTCACGGCGCGGATCACCCCGATGCGCACGCCGCCCAGGATCTCCGGCAGGGCGGCCCAGAAATAGACCTTGGTGAAGGCATCCCACGGCCGGGCGCCGAAGCTGCGCGCCATCTCGACGAGCGAGCGGTTGATGCCCTGCACGCCCGCGCGCGCATTGAGAATGATGATCCAGATGGCGAAAAGCGTGGTGGTGATGACGATCGCCTTCATCCCGAAGCCGAACAGCACCATCAGTACCGGCACGAGCGCCGTGAGGGGCGCGGAGAGGAAGATGTTGACCCACGGCAGCAGAAGCTCGTCGATGAGCCGGCTCTTGCCCATCAGGATGCCCACCGGAATGCCGATCACCACGGCAAAGAAGACGCCCGCGAGAAACGCATAGGCCGTCTCGAACAGCGCCTTCTGGAAGGCGGCGGTGCCGATGATCTCGTAGAGCGTGGCAATGACTTCGCTCAGCGGCGGCAGGAAGAAGCTGAAACCCGTGCGCCCCACGAGCTCCCACAGAAGCCCCCAGAGGATGAGCGAGGACATGCCCGGCAGGCGGACGCCGAAGATCTTCATCACCTACTCCACGTAAGACCTGAGCGAGGCCCAGATGCGGTCAACAATGTCGAGGTATTCGGAATCGCGGCGGATGTTGGCGACATCCTTGGTTCTCAGCCCCTCGGGGCGGATGATTTCCGACACGCGGCTTGGCCGCGGCAGGAGAATCGCGATCTGGTCGGAGACATAGACCGCCTCCTCGATGGAGTGGGTGACGAAGATGAAGGTCTTTCGCTCCTGCGCCACCAGCTCGAGGAGATCCTCCTGAAACTTGCGGCGGGTCTGTTCGTCCACCGCCGAGAAGGGCTCGTCCATCAGCAGGACCTCCGCATCGACGGCGAGCGCGCGCGCAAGCCCCACGCGCTGGCGCATGCCGCCCGAAAGCTCATGCGGGTAGCTCTTCTCGAAGCCCGAAAGCCCCACCTTGGCAATGTATTTTTCCGCGATCGCCTCGCGCTCGGAGCGCGCAACGCCTCTCAGCTCGAGCCCGAAGGCGACGTTTCGCAGCACCGTCGCCCAGGGCAGAAGGGCGAAATCCTGAAACACGAAGGCGCGGTCGGGTCCGGGGCCGGTGACGGGGTGGCCGTTGACCTCGACCTCGCCGGCGGTGGGCTCCAGAAGCCCTGCGATGATCTTCAGGAGCGTGGTCTTGCCGCAGCCCGAGGGCCCGAGGAGCGATGTGAGCTGCCCGCGGGGGAAATCGAGCGAGAGGTTCCTGAGCGCCTCGACCGAGCCGTAGGTCTTGGACACGCCGCGCACGCGCACCGCCATCTGCGGCGCTGCGCCGGCGGTCTCGACAAGGGAGAGATCAGTCTGAGGCATGGCCACGGAATCGTCCTCCGAACAGGGCGCGCTCGATCATCTCGAGCACGTTGAGAAACAGCACCGCCAGAAGGATGATGGAGAAGATGGCGGCATACATGCTGGGGTAGTCGGCGATCGAACGGCTGTAGGTGATGATGTCGCCCACGCCCGTGGGGGTGATCTTGAGCTCGGCAAGGATCGCGCCGATGAAGCCTGCCGAAGTGCCGAGCCGCAGCCCCGAGAAGATCAGCGGCGAGGCGGCCGGCAGCACGATCTTGAGAATGATGTCGCGCCGTGTGCCGAGGAAGGCGCGCCCCATCTCGGTGAGCGAGGCGGGCGTGTTGCGCACCGCGCCGGCGGTGTTGAGCACGATCACCGGCATCGCCATGATGCACACGACGAAGACCTTCGACGTCAGGCCGATGCCGTAGACCATCACCAGAAGCGGGATCAGCGCCGCGAGCGGCGCGGCCTGCATGACGATGAAGATCGGCGAGAACAGCCAGTCGAACCAGCCCGAGAGCCCGATGGCAAGCCCGATGGCGATGCCGAGCACCGCCGAGATCGCCACGCCGATGACCAGCGGGCGCAGCGTGTCGGCAAATGCGGTCAGGAGCGCGCCGTCCGCCAGCATGGCGAAGAGCGCGGCCATCGAGTCGAGAAATGTGGGGAAGGCATAGGAGACGGGGATGCGTCCCGCGATCTCCCAGGCGCCGAAGACGATCGCCGCCGAGAGCAGTTTCAGGACAAGGGAGCGTTCGGGCATGTCATCTCATCCGCATGGGTGAAAGGCGCACCGGCCCCCGCAAGGGAGAGGGGGAGATGGGGCCGGTGCAAGGCGCGCGCTCCTACTTGCCGAGCTTTTCGATGGCCCGGTCGAGCGGCGCGAAGTACCAGAAGTCGTTGATGTCGAGCGTGGCGGGATCGCCCTCGAGCTGCCCGGCCTTGGAATACCATTCCATGTCGGCCATCGCCGCCTTGCGCCCGCCGCCGTCGCGGTCATAGAGCCCGCCCTCGACCGCCTCGCGGTAGAAGTTGTCGAGGTTGTCGAGGATCTCCTTGGGCAGCTGCCCGATCGGCCCGTTCGGGTCGGTCTCCCGGGAGATGATGGTGGGATCTTCGTTCATGTCCCGCCACACCGACAGGAGCGCCTCGACAAGGATGTTCACCGCCTCCTCGTTTTCCCTGATCCAGTTGAGGTTGGCGAACAGCGCCTCGTCGGATGCCTCGACATCGAACATCGGCAGCACGTTGAACTTGTCGCCATGCTCGCGCATCAGCTTGTTCTTGTTGGCCAGATCGATGATCGTCGCTTCCGCCTGTCCGGCCACGAGCGCCACGACACGGTTGGCCGAGCCCGGCACATAGGAGCGCTTGCCGAACTTGATGCCCACGCGCTCCTCGATGACGTTGGCGATGGAGTCGGTGCCGCCACCCCGCGAGTGCAGAAGGATCGGCACGCCGTCGAGATCCTCAAGCCTTGAATACTTCTTCGTCGTGACCGGGAAGAACTTCAGCTTCGAGATCTGGAAGATGATGCGGATGGGCGCCTTCGAGCGCTGCATCACGGCGTATGGCGTGCCGAAGCCGATGTCCATCTGCCCCGAAAGCACCGCCTGAATGGCGAGTTCCTCGTCGGAGAAGGCCGTCCACTCGTAGTCGAGCCCCATCTTCCTCGCCCTGTCGAGGGCCACGAAAAACGCCGCAAGCTCGTCGGAGGGCGTCTCGGCGAGCGCGATGCGTACCTTCTCGGCATGCGCCGCCCCGAGCATCGCCCCGCCGGCGACGATCGCCGCCGCCAGAAGGCGCGTTGTCGTCTTCACGATACTGAACATGGCTTTCCTCCCTGAGATACCGTGATCTTCTCGTCCCTGTCGGGGCGCCGGCTTGTGCTGCCGGTCGCCCGTGTCCTGCCCGATCAGACCTCCCCGAAAAGCCGCGCCGAGACCGAGCCGATGTGGGCGCGCATGGCTGCCTGTGCCTCGCCGGGGTCGCGCGCCTCGATCGCGGACGCGATGCGGGCGTGTTCGGCAAAGCTCGGATGGTCGCGCGGCGGCCGCTCGGTCTCGCGCACCACGCTGCGCCAGGCGACGGCCCGCTGCACCTGATTGAGCTGGTCGTAGAGCGCGGCGAGCAGGATGTTGTCGGCCGCGCGTGCCACGGCGCGGTGGAAACGGTCGTCGGCGGCCTCGTAACCGGCCCAGTCGGCGGCTTCGACGGCCTCGCGCTCGGCCCGGCGGATCGCCGCAACTGCCTCGGCCGAGGCATTCATGGCCGCTTCCCGCGCGATTGCCGGTTCCAGGCAGAGCCGGGCGCGCATCATCTTCACCGGCGTGAGCTGTTGGCTTATCTCCGCAAGCCAGCCCGGTTGCCGCGGAACGGATTTCGCG
The DNA here is from genome assembly GCF_900102905.1 of Meinhardsimonia xiamenensis. Taxonomy (GTDB): domain Bacteria; phylum Pseudomonadota; class Alphaproteobacteria; order Rhodobacterales; family Rhodobacteraceae; genus Meinhardsimonia; species Meinhardsimonia xiamenensis. The sequence continues at coordinate 358,830 of NZ_FNFV01000003.1, forward strand.
GCCACGAATGTGCCCTTGCCCACATGGCGCCAGATCGCGCCGTCGTTCTCCAGCTTTTCCAGCGCCTTGCGCAGGGTGGTCCGGCTCATGCCCAGCTCGACCATCAGGTCGCGCTCCGGCGGCAGCCGGTCGCCGGGTCCATAGCCGCCATCGACAATGAAGGCCTGCAGCCGCTCGATGGCCAGCTCGCGCTCCGCATCTGCCGGTCTGGTGAGCACATCTCCTCCGAATTGATCGATCAATTTGGTTGATTTGGTCCCATTAAGGGGTAAGAAAGGGATTCGAGCAACATCAAATCGCCGATCATGGCCAATTGGTTGGATCAATCGGGATCATTTGGCGCGAATCGGCGCCGGAACAGGGAGAGAAGGGAATGGAAGGCAAGGTTCCGCAGTTCGTGATTCCGGCGCCCTCGGTGGTGGCGCTTCCCGTGGCCGGCACCGACGCCCTGTTTCCGGTGCGCAGGGTTTACTGCATCGGCCGCAACTACGCCGCGCACGCGGTGGAGATGGGGCATGATCCCGACCGCGAACCGCCCTTCTTCTTCCAGAAGAACCCGGACAACCTCGACCCGTCGGGCGAGTTTCCCTATCCGCCCAAAAGCACGGACGTGCATCACGAGGCGGAGATGGCGGTGATGCTGAAGGCGGGGGGCACCGACATACCGATCGATGAGGCGCTTGACTGCGTCTTCGGCTACGCCCTGGCGCTCGACATGACCCGGCGCGATCTGCAGGGGCAGGCCAAGAAGATGGGCCGGCCCTGGGAGATCGGGAAGGCCTTCGAGCGCTCCGCCCCGGTGGGGCCGGTGCATCCGGTCTCCGAGGTGGGCCACCTCAGCGAGGGCGCGATCACGCTCAAGGTCAACGGCGAGCTCCGGCAGGAGGGCGACCTCAACCAGATGATCTGGAAGGTGCCGGAGATGATTGCCTATCTGTCGGAATATTTCGAGCTTGCGCCGGGCGACGTGATCCTGTCGGGCACACCTGCGGGCGTCGGTCCGGTGGTGCGGGGCGACGTGATGGAGGTGGCCATCGACGGTCTCGGCGCCATGAAGGTGAGGGTGGTCTGACGCCTGCCTTCCCGACCGGCCCGAGGCGCCGGTTAGCGGCGCGGGGCAGGCCGGGCGAGGTTCAGATGCGCCCGGCTATTCTTTCCATGCAGTCGAGCAGTTCGCGGGCCTCGAACGGCTTGGGCAACACCGCGTCGGGCCGCTCGACCGGGATGTGGCCCAGGCTGACGCCGGCGGCATGGCCGGTGGTCAGCACGAAGCGCTTGCGCCGGTGGCGGCTGTCGCCGCGCATTCTCCTCAACAGAGCCATCCCGTCCATGCCCGGCATGCAAAGATCGCATATGACCACATCGATGGGGGCGCTCTCGAGCAGCTGCAAGGCCTCTTCGGCCGAGCAGGCGGTGCGCACCTGACGCACCCCGAAACGCTCCAGAAGCTGGAGCAGAACCTGGCGGCTCACCGACATGTCGTCGACCACCAGCACGCGGAGTTCGCTGCGCAAGGCCATGGCGGCCCTTTCGAAGTGACCGGGCCGCAGCATCACCCGTTTTGGTTAAGCCCGCGTGAACCGCCTCGGTTCCGGCGCGCTTCGAGATACGCGGCGCAGCCGGCGAGCGCGGCGAAATCGTCCTCGATCACCGAGACGGCGAAGTTCTGCATGAACCCGGCGAATCGGCCCTTGTCGCGAAAGGCCTCGGCAAAGCCATGGCGGGCGAGATGCGGGGCGATGGCGCGCGAGACGCCGCCGACAAGATGGATGCCGCCGAAAGGCAGGTGAATGAGGGCGAGATTGCCCGCCACGCGCCCCAGCATCGACACGAAAACCGAAAGCGCCCTCTCGGCGCGCGCCTCCCCGGCCTCGGCGGCGGCCACGATCTCGGCCCCGCGCGCCTCGCGCGGCGCGCCCTCGCGGTGGCCGAGCCAGGCGTAGACGCGCTCGAGCCCGCGGCCCGAGAGCACATCCTCCACCGCCGGAAAACCATGCGCCGTCTCCACGAAGCGGCAGAGCGAAAGCTCCTCCTCGTTGCGGATCGGCAGGTTGGCGTGGCCGGCCTCGGAGGGCGGAACATGGCGGCCGGCGGGCGTCTCGTGCACCGCGGCGGCGTTGAAGCCGGTGCCGACCCCGATCACCAGCCGGTCACGTCCGAGCGGTCGGGCAGGGCCCGGCACCACCGGGCGGATGTTTTCTGCCGCGATATGGTCAAGCGCCCAGCCCTGTGCCTGCAGGTCGTTGAGCAGCGCCACCTGCTCGGCCCGCGTGGCCCGGGCAAGCGTGGCCTCGTCGATCGTCCAGTCGAGGTTTGTCAGCGTCCCCACCCCGTCATGCACGGGGCCCGCGACCGCCACGCAGGCACCGGCGCAGTCCACGCCGCCTTCCTCCTCGATGTAGCGGGTGAGCACCGTCTCGAGGCCGGGAAACTCGGCGTTGCGGTAGCGGCGGATGGTCTCGGGCAGAAGCCGCTCGCCCTCGGCCAGCGCAACGCGGGTGTTGGTGCCGCCGATGTCGGCGACAAGCGAGTATCGGTCAGGCGGGAATGCGGGCATCTTCAACTCTCACTGGCGCGCCAGCGCGCGGGCAAGCGCGTGATAGGACGCCTTGGGCGTTCGTTCCAGCGTTTCGAAATCGACATGGACGAGGCCGAAACGCTTGTCATAGCCGAGTGCCCATTCGAAATTGTCCAGAAGCGACCAGATGAAATAGCCCTTCACCGGCACGCCCTCGGCGATGGCGCGCGCGACCGCCGCGAGATGGCGGGCGATGTAGGCAAGCCGCGCGGCATCCTCCACCTCGCCGTTCACGACCACGTCGTTTTCCGACATGCCGTTCTCGGTGACATGGATCGGCAGCCCGCCGCCGTATTCGGCGTGGTTGCGGACAAGGAAGTGATGCAGGCCTTCGGGGTAGATCTCCCAGCCCATGGTCGTCTGCGGCAGATCGCCCGCATGTTCGGCCAGATCGCCCCAGAGCCCGCTCGGGCCGGGCCCGATGAGCTTGCGGGTGTAGTAGTTGATCCCCAGCCAGTCCACGGGCTGGGTGACGGTCTCCATGTCAAGCTCCCAGCCGCGGGGCAGATGCGGGCCGAGTCCCTCCAGCACCTCCTCGGGATACTGGCCGCGGCGCATCCCGCCGAGGAACCAGCGGTTGTAGATCGCGTCATAGAGGCGCGCGGCGGCGTGTGCCTCGGGCGTGTCGTCGACAGGCTCGACATATTCGTGGTTGGTGACGATGCCGATGTTCGTGATCCCCGCCGCGCGCATCGCCTGCACCGCCTTGCCATGCGCCAGCGGCACATGGTGCATCGCGCGCGCCGCGGCGCGGATGTCGCGCACCCCCGGCGCGTGCAGCCCGAGAAAGTGGCTCAGCCAGGCCACGCACCACGGCTCGTTGATGGTGGCCACGGCATGCACGCGGTCGCCGATCCGGCCCATGACGGTGGTGGCGAAATCGGCGAACCAGTCGGCGATGTCGCGGTTGCGCCAGCCGCCGAGATCGGCGAGCGCGGAGGGCAGCTCCCAGTGATAGAGCGTGACGAAGGGCTTGAGGTTGCGCTTGAGGCAGGCATCCACCAGCCGGTCGTAGAAGTCGAGCCCGCGCGCGTTCACCGCGCCGCGGCCCTCGGGCATCACCCGCGCCCAACTTGTCGAGAAGCGGTAGGCGTCAAGCCCCATGCCGGCGGCAAGGTCGAGGTCTTCCTCGAAGCGGTGGTAGTGATCGCAGGCGCGCGCGCCGTTCTCGCCGCGCACCACATTGCCCGGCGTCGCGGCGAAGTCGTCCCAGTGGGTGCGGCCGGCGCCGCCATAGGCATGGCCCTCGATCTGATAGGCGGAGGTGGCAGCGCCGAAGAGGAAATCGGCCGGGAAGTCGGCACGGCTGGGCAGCATGGGCGGTCCTTTCAGTCTGCAGGCGCGGGGCCGGTGGAGGCGCCCACGGTAAGGGCGGCATCAAGCAGGCGGTGGCGTGGCGGGGCGTCGGGGTTGGCGATGCTCTCGATCAGCATTTCCGCGCAGAGCCGACCGGCCATGCGCACCGAGGAGCGCGTGGCGGTGAACATCGGAACCTCGCCGGCGTTGCGCAGATAGCTCAGCTCGTCGTCATGGGTGATCACCGAGACATCGCGCCCCATCTCGAGCCCGAGCTCGTGAATCGCGCGCCGCACGCCGATCGCAATGATCATCGATGAACACAGGATCGCCGTGGCCGGGCGTTCGCGCTCGAGAAAGGCGCGGGCAGTCCGGTAGCCATAGCTTTCGGTCATCTCGCCCGAAGTGATCAGGGTTTCGTCGGGCGCGATCCCGCGTGCGCCCAGCGCCTGGCGGAAGCCCTCCTCGCGTCGGCGGGCGAAGTCCATCGACACCAGACCGTTGATCAGCCCGATGCGCCGGTGGCCGAGGTCGAGCAGGAAATCGGTTGCATGGGCGAAGGCGCGCAGGTTGTTGATGTCTACCCAGCTGTAGTCGTCATCGCGCCCGCGCGAGGCACGGCCGTGCACGACGAATGGCAGGCGCAGCTCGTGCAGAAGGGCGATGCGCGGGTCGCCCGTGTGCGGGGCATGCACGATGATGCCGTCGGCCGTGCCGCGCGCGGCGATCTCGCGATAGGTGCGCTCCTGCTCGTCGTCGGCCACGAGCTTGAGCACCATGTCATAGCCGTGGCGGAGGTAGATCTCCGAGGCACCGGCGATGAAGTCGGTGAACACGGGGTTCACGAGTTCATGGCTGTCGGAGATCGGCAGCACATGGGCGATCGCCATAGAGCGGCCCGTTGCCAGCCCTCGGGCGCGGGCGTTCGGCACGTAGTTGTAGCGCCGCGCGGCCTCGAGAACCCGCGCGCGCGTGGCCTCGGCCACCTCGGGGTAGCCGTTGAGCGCGCGGCTCACCGTCGTCTGGGAAAGACCCAAAGTGCGGGCGAGTTCCTTCAGGTTCACGGGCATACTCAAAGCGCTTTGACAGTCTCTGGAGGTTAGCTTTGCCGGTCGGCAGCGTCAAAGGTCACCGGCCTGCGGAAGTCAAGTGACGATATTTCGTGTGGTTTTCCGGTCGGCCGTGGTGGCATGCTGCGACGATTGACAGGGCGGGGAGAATAAACGAGTTTGAAGTCATCCAAAGCGCTTTGAATGCGATTCGCAGCGCTCGGATGGAATCACCACCGGCGCAGAGGCGCCAATTGGGAGGACAGGAATGAAACACGTGCTTCTTGCCGGCGCCGCGGCGCTGGCGCTGACGGCCGGCAGCGTTCGGGCCGAGCAGCTGACGGTGTTCGGCCCCTGGCTGGGGCCGGACCAGGAGAATGTCGAGAAGGTTCTTGCCGCATTCGCCGCCGAGACGGGCCATGACGTGCGCTATGTCGGCTCGGACAGCTTCGAGCAGCAGATCGTGGTCGATGCCGAGGCCGGATCGGCCCCCAACATCGCCGTCTTCCCGCAGCCCGGCCTTGCCGCCGACATGGCCAAGCGCGGTTTCCTGACGCCGCTCGCCGAGGGCACGGCCGAGTGGATCCGCGACAACTACGCCGCCGGCCAGTCCTGGGTCGATCTCGGCACCTATGAGGGGCCGGACGGCCAGCCGCATCTTTATGGCTTCTTCTACAAGGTCGATGTGAAATCGCTCGTCTGGTACGTTCCCGAGAACTTCGAGGATGCGGGCTACGAGATCCCGCAGACGATGGAGGAGCTCAAGGCGCTGACCGAGCAGATCGTTGCCGACGGCGGCACGCCCTGGTGCATCGGGCTCGGCTCTGGCGGGGCGACGGGCTGGCCCGCGACCGACTGGGTCGAAGACCTGATGCTGCGCACCCAGCCGCCCGAGGTCTATGACGCCTGGGTGAAGAACGAGATCCCCTTCACCGACGAGCGCGTCATCGCGGCCATCGACGAGTTCGGCTGGTTCCTCAGGGACGAGTTCGTGGCCGGCGGGCGCAAGGCGGTGGCCTCGACCGACTTCCGCGACAGCCCCAAGGGCCTCTTCACCTCGCCGCCGCAGTGCTACATGCACCGCCAGGCCTCCTTCATCCCGGCCTTCTTCCCCGAGGGCACGGTTGTGGGCGAGGATGCCGATTTCTTCTACTTCCCCGCCTATGAGGGCAAGGATCTGGGCAAGCCGGTGCTGGGCGCGGGCACGCTCTGGGCCATCACCAACGAGAACCAGGCCGCCCATGACCTCATCAAGTGGCTGCAGAAGCCCGAGGCGCATGAGATCTGGATGGGGCTGAAGGGCTTCCTGACGCCGCACAAGGGCGTGGATCCCTCGAAGTTCTCCGACCCGACGCTGCGCAAGATGAACGACATCCTGCTCGCGGCCACCACCTTCCGCTTCGACGGCTCCGACCTGATGCCGGGCGCGATCGGCGCAGGCGCGTTCTGGACCGGGATGGTCGACTATGCCGGCGGCAAGCCCGCCGCCGAGGTCGCGGCCGAGATCCAGGCCGCATGGGACGCGATCAAGTGATCGGCTGAGGCCAGGGGCGCGGCCTCCTTCCGGGGCCGCGCCTGCGCCGCAGCGGAAACGACCACCGAGACGGCCCAAAAGGGCCGGGGAGGAGGCAGTCATGCATCCGGCACTTCAGGGGCTCATCACCATCATCATCGGCGTCGGCGGATGCGTGGGCTATTTCTGGCTGTCGAACCTTGTTCTCGACAAGGTGCTGTTTCCGCCCCGCGGCCCGAATGCCGGGCGCAACATCAACCGCGCCAACATGATCCGGCCGTGGCTGTTTCTCTTTCCCGCGCTGGCCGCGCTGGGGCTTTATCTCGCCTATCCGGTGTTCGAGACGCTGCGGCTTTCGATGATCGAGCGTGACGGGGTGGAGGAGCACTGGGTCTGGTTCGCCAACTACGCCCGGATGGCGGCGGAGCCCAAGTTCATCGAGGCGCTGCGCAACAATTTCCTGTGGCTGCTGGTGGTGCCCGCCGCCTCGACCGCCTTCGGGCTTCTGGCCGCGCAGCTGACCGACCGGCTGCGCTGGGGCAACCTCGCCAAGTCGCTCATCTTCATGCCGATGGCGATCAGCTTCGTCGGCGCGGCGGTGATCTGGAAGCTGGTCTACGACTACCGCCCCATCGATCAGGAGCAGATCGGCGTCTTGAACGCCATCGTCGTGGCGCTGGGCGGCGAGCCGCAGACCTGGCTGCAGATCCCGTTCTGGAACAACTTCTTCCTGATGGTGGTGCTGATCTGGATCCAGACCGGCTTCGCCATGGTGATCCTGTCGGCCGCGCTGCGCGGCATCCCCGAGGAGACCGTGGAGGCGGCGATCGTCGATGGCGCCAACCCCTTCCAGATCTTCTTCAAGATCAAGGTGCCGCAGATCAGGGGCACCATCGTGGTGGTGTGGACGACGATCACGCTGGTGGTGCTCAAGATCTTCGACATCGTCTTCGCCATGACCAACGGGCAGTGGGGCACGCAGGTGCTGGCCAACTACATGTTCGACAAGCTCTTCCGCGCCAATGACTGGGGCGTGGGCTCGGCCTCGGCGATGGTCATCATGGTGCTCGTGACGCCGATCCTGGTCTGGAACGTCGTCAACGCCCGGCGTGAGATGAAATAGGAGGCAGGGGAGATGGACAACATCGCCGGAACCCGCTCTGCGCTCGGCTGGGCCGTGAACCTTTCGGTGCTGGCGCTGGTGCTTCTGTGGCTCTTTCCCACGGTGGGGCTTTTCGTCTCCTCCTTCCGCACCGCCGACCAGATCGCCACCACCGGCTGGTGGAAGGCCCTGGTGCCGGCGGAGCAGAACCTGACCCTGCGCACCGCGCCCCCCGAGACCCAGCGCGAGGAGAACGGGCGTTACGTGATCGCCGGCAACCTCTTCCTCGAGGACGGGCGCGAGCCGGCCGAGATTTCGGCCTGGGGCATCTCGAGCCGCGCCATCGACGCCTATCGCCCGGGCGAGACGGCGGAGCTGCGCCGCGGCGGCACCATAACGGTCGAGGCCAATGGCGATTACCGGATGGAGAGCGCCGAGCCCTTCACGGGCTCGCGCGGCCAGCGCGTTTTCGTCACTGCCGAAATCCCGCCCGAATTCACGCTTGAGAATTATGACAAGGTGCTGGGCAAGGGCGTGGTCAAGCGCCTTGCCGTCTATGCGCTCGCGGCGCTGATCTTCGCCTTTGCCGTGCGCTGGAGCTTGCGCGACCGCGAGGGTTGGCTCGTGGCCGCGCTGCCCACCGTCGCGGGGCTCGCGCTTCTCGTCGCGCTCTCGCTCGTCTTCGGCCTCTCGGAGGGCGAGGCGGAGGGCGCCCAGACCACCGACAACATGTCGCGCGCCTTCTTCTCGACGCTGACGGTGGTGATCCCGGCCACGGTGATCCCCATCACCATCGCCGCCTTTGCGGCCTATGCGCTGGCATGGATGGAATTTCCGGGCCGCGCGCTGCTGATCGCCGCCGTCGTCGGCCTGCTCGTGGTGCCGCTGCAGCTGGCGCTGATTCCGCTTCTCAAGCTCCACCTCGCCATCGGCATCGGCAAGGGCTACCTCGGCGTGTGGCTGGCGCACACCGGCTTCGGCCTGCCGCTCGCCATCTATCTCTTGCGCAACTACATGGTCGGCCTGCCGCGCGACATCATCGAGTGTGCCAAGGTCGATGGCGCCACCGACTTCCAGATCTTCGCGCGCATCGTGCTGCCGCTCTCGTTCCCCGCGCTCGCGAGCTTCGCCATCTTCCAGTTCCTCTGGACCTGGAACGATCTTCTTGTGGCCAAGGTCTTCCTGATCGACGCCACCGGCGAGACGACAGTGATGACCAACGCCATCGTCGAGCTTCTCGGCACCCGCGGCGGCAACTGGGAGATTCTCGCCACCGCCGCCTTCGTGTCGATGGCGGTGCCGCTGGTCGTCTTCTTCGCCATGCAGAAATATCTCGTGCGCGGGCTTCTGGCCGGTTCGGTCAAATAGGCCCCCTTGCAAGGACAAGACCCACATGAGTGCCATGCCTGACATCACCCCCCGCGGCCTTCCCGCGCCCGACCCTGACTGGTGGCGCGGCGCGGTGATCTACCAGATCTACCCGCGCAGCTTTCAGGACAGCGACGGCGATGGGGTGGGCGACCTAAGGGGCATCACCGAGCGGCTTCCTTACGTCGCCTCGCTCGGGGTCGACGCGATCTGGATCTCGCCCTTCTTCCGCTCGCCGATGAAGGACTACGGCTACGACGTCTCCGACTATTGCGACGTCGACCCGCTCTTCGGCACGCTTGCCGATTTCGACGCGCTCGTTGCCCGCGCCCACGAGCTGGGGCTGAGGGTGATGATCGACCTCGTGCTGTCGCACACCTCCGACCAGCACCCCTGGTTTGCCGAGAGCCGCCGCTCGAAGGACAACCCGAAATCCGACTGGTATGTCTGGGCCGACGCCAAGCCCGACGGCACGCCGCCCAACAACTGGCTGTCGGTCTTCGGCGGCTCGGCCTGGGAGTGGGACCCGCGCCGCTGCCAGTATTACCTCCACAATTTCCTGCCCGAGCAGCCCGATCTCAACTTTCACAACGAGGAGGTGGTCGAGGCGCTCTTCGACGTGGCGCGCTTCTGGCTCGACCGGGGGGTGGACGGCTTCCGCCTCGACACGATCAACTTCTACTATTGCGACAGGCTCCTGCGCGACAATCCCGCGCTGCCGCCGGAGCTGCGCAACGACACCATCGCGCCCAAGGTCAACCCCTACAACTGGCAGCACCACATCTACTCGAAGAACCAGCCCGAGAACCTCGACTTCCTGCGCCGCTTCCGTGCGGTGATGAACGAGTACCCGGCCATCGCCGCGCTCGGCGAGGTGGGCGACGCGCAGCACGGGCTCGAGATCCTCGGCCAGTACACCGCCGGCGATGAGCGGGTGCATATGTGCTACGCCTTCGAGTTTCTTGCCCAGGAGCCGCTCACGGCGGCGCGCGTGCGCGAGGTCTTCGACCGACTTGCCGAAGTCGCCGGCGAGGGCTGGGCGTGCTGGGCGTTTTCAAACCACGACGTGGTGCGCGCGGCCACGCGCTGGCATCTGTCCGAGCCGGCGCTGAGGCTGCACGCCACGCTGCAGATGTGCCTCATGGGTTCGGTCTGCATCTACCAGGGCGAGGAACTGGGGTTGACCGAGGCCGAGCTCGCCTTCGAGGATCTGCACGACCCCTACGGCATCCGTTTCTGGCCCGAGTTCAAGGGCCGTGACGGGTGCCGCACGCCGATGCCGTGGGAGGCCGAGGCGCCGAACGGCGGGTTCTCGGAGGCGAAACCCTGGCTTCCGGTGCCGCGCGAGCATCTGGCGCGCGCCGTCGACCGCGAGGAGGCCGACCCGGCCGCGCTTCTGCACCACTACCGCCGGGCGATCGCCTTCCGCACCGCCCATCCGGTGCTCAGAAAGGGGCGGCTTGAAGCGATGCGCGATGACGGCCCGGTGCTGAGTTTCCTGCGCGTCGGCGAGGGCGAGACGCTCTTCTGTGCCTTCAACCTGTCGGACGCGCCCGCCGAGATCGCGGCGCCCGAAGGCGCGTGGGTGCCGGTTGGGGCAGAACTCGGCGCGCAGGCGCCGGAGGGGGGGCGCATCTCGCTGGGGCCGTGGGGCGTTTCGCTGTTGTCACGGGCGTGAGGCAGAAGGGGAGGGAGGAGACATGGCCGATCTGAAGCTCACCGGCGTCGGCAAGACCTATGGCGGCACTGTCGAGGTGCTCAAGGACATCAACCTCGACATCGCCACGGGCGAGCTCATCGTCTTCGTCGGGCCTTCGGGCTGCGGCAAGTCCACGCTTCTGCGCATGATCGCGGGGCTCGAGAAGATCACTACGGGCACGCTCGAGATCGACGGCATGGTGGTCAACGACGTCCCCCCCGCCCAGCGCGGCATCGCGATGGTGTTCCAGTCCTATGCGCTCTATCCGCACATGACGGTGCGCGAGAACATGTCATTCGCGCTCAAGATCGCCCGCAAGCCGCAGGCCGAGATCGATGCGGCGGTGATGCGTGCGGCGAAGATGCTCCAGCTTGAGCCTTATCTCGACCGGCTGCCCAAGGCGCTGTCGGGCGGGCAGCGCCAGCGCGTGGCCATCGGGCGCGCCATCGTGCGCGACCCCAAGGTCTATCTCTTCGACGAGCCGCTCTCGAACCTCGATGCCGCCCTGCGCGTGGCCACCCGCATCGAGATCGCCCAGCTCAAGGAGTCGATGCCGAACTCCACCATGATCTACGTCACCCACGACCAGGTGGAGGCGATGACGCTTGCCTCGCGCATCGTGGTGCTGGCCGACAAGGGCATAGCCCAGGTCGGTCCGCCGCTCGAGCTCTACGAGCGGCCCAGAAACGAGTTCGTCGCCCGTTTCATCGGTTCGCCGGCCATGAACCTCCTGCCCGGCGAGATCATCGGCACCGGCGAGAAGACGACTGTCAGGATCGCGGGCGGGGGTCTGGCCGTCTCCGCCGTACCCACGAGGGCCGCCGACAAGGGGCTGAAGGTCAACGTCGGCATCCGGCCGGAAGATTTCGTGATCACCGAGGCCGAAGATCACGTCTATGACGGAGAGGTCGAATTCGTCGAGGCGCTGGGCGAGGTCACCGTGCTCTACTTCCGGCCCGAGCCCGGCCGTGATGCGGTTCTGGCCAAGCTTCCGGGCGTGCATGCCGACTTGCGCGGGCGCAGGGTGCGCCTTGCCGCCGACCCGGCCAGGGTACACCTGTTTCACGGGGGCGAGTCGCTGCTCTGGCGCGACTGACGTCCCGATCAGTGCGGCGCGATGATGCCAAGGCTGCGCAGCGCGGCTTCGGCCTCCTCGCGCATGGTGAAAGCCGCGCCTGCCGGGTCATAGTGTGCAAGGCTGCCGTAGAGAAAGTCATGCGCCCCGCCGCCCGCTGCGCCGTCGGCGAAGAGCCACTTCATCCGCCGATGACAGATCGCGGCAAGATGCGTGTGCCAGATCGCCCCGTGCCAGCCGCAGACACGGCTCAGAAACACCGAATCGCGCCCTGGATTCTCGGCCAGCGCGCGCAGCACGCGCAGCTCCGTTGCCGAGGGGGGCAGCGCCGCGAAGGCCTGCCGGATGCGAACCACGTCAGGCAACGCGGCAACCGGCGCCGCCGCGCAAGGGGCCTGCGGCAGGGCGCCCGCCGCGGTGACCGGCGTGGTCTTTTTCCCTTGCCGCGAGAAAAGGCGCGCTACGCGGCGCGCTGGTCCGTGCTCCGGTGCTGCAATGCCCATTCTGCCTGCCTCTTGCTGTGTCCAATCCTTCGTCGTGAAATCCGTTCCGAGCTAGCGCCTCTGATTGTGGCGCAATTGTGGCATTGCGCCATGTCTTCGCAGTGATTCGGGCCTCCGCATCGCCCATGGCTTCCATGAGCAATCCTCTGTTGAAGATTGGTTAACGGCGCTGCACCCTGCGGCGCGGACCCACACGTCGCCGACACGACAGAGGGCAAGCAATCGCGCCTTGCGCGGTCGCGGTACGGGCGCGCATGCCCCGCCCGGGCTCAACATCGGGAGCCATCGGCCTTCCCTCTTTCAATCCTCTTGCCGTTCGCAAAGCAATCTCACCGGCCGGGAACGCGAGTGTCTGTCACCCTGGTGCAAATACCCTTGCCGAAGGCGGCGCGCGCAGCGCGCCTTCTCCCCCGACACCCCGCGCCACGATCGCGGTTCAATCCGCCGCGCTTTTCCTCTAACCACCTTTCAGGCAGAGCTTCACGAGGAGGAGACCGATGACCGCCGGCGCTTCGAAGATCGAGTTTCACGACCGTATGCTGAGCCTCGGGCTCGCCCGTGTTTCGGAGGCCGCGGCCATGGCCTCTGCACGGCTGGTCGGCCGGGGCGACGAGAAGGCCGCCGATCAGGCCGCCGTCAACGCCATGCGCGAGCAGCTCAATCTTCTCGACATCAAGGGGGTTGTCGTCATCGGTGAGGGCGAGCGCGACGAAGCACCTATGCTCTACATCGGCGAGGAGGTGGGCACCGGCAAAGGACCCGAGGTCGACATCGCGCTCGACCCGCTCGAGGGCACCACGCTGACCGCCAAGGACATGCCCAACGCGCTGACGGTCATCGCCATGGCCCCGCGTGGCACGCTCCTGCACGCACCCGACGTCTACATGGACAAGCTTGCAATCGGCCCGGGCTATCCCAAGGATGTGGTCAGCCTCGAGATGCCGCCTGCCGAGCGTGTGCGCGCGCTGGCCGCCGCCAAGGGCTGCGACCCGGCCGACATCACGGTCTGCGTACTCGAGCGCCCCCGCCATGAGGAAATGATTGCCGAGATCCGCTCGACCGGCGCCGCGATCAGGCTGATCACCGACGGCGACGTGGCCGGGGTGATCCACTGCGCCGAGCCCGAGATCACCGGCATCGACATGTATATGGGTGCGGGCGGCGCGCCTGAGGGGGTGCTTGCCGCCTCGGCGCTGAAATGCATGGGCGGGCAGATGTGGGGGCGGCTCCTGTTCCGCAACGACGACGAGCGCGCCCGTGCCGAGCGGGCGGGCATCACCGATCTCGACCGCATCTATTCGCGCGACGACATGGTGCGCGCCGATGTGATCTTTGCCGCCACCGGTGTCACCGACGGGTCGATCCTGCGGGGCATGAAGCGCGAGCCCACGCATCTGACCACCGAGACGATCCTGATGCGCTCGAAGACCGGATCGGTCAGGCGCATGATCTACCGCAACCCGCGCAAGCCGGTCTCGGACTGAGAGCGGAGCATGCGCGCGCTGGTGCTCATCGATTTTCAGAGAGGCTTTGCCGATGCGCGCTGGGGGCCGCGCAACAACCCCGGCGCCGAGGCGGCTGCCGCGCGCCTTCTGGCGCGCTGGCGTGCAGCCGGGGCGCCGGTCTTCCACATCCGCCATCTCTCGCGCGACAGCTCGAGCCCGCTTGCGCCGGGGCCAGGAGCCGCGCCCATCCCTGTGCTCGCCGAGGCCGCTGGCGAGACGGTGATCGAGAAGCACGTCAACTCTGCCTTCATCGGCACCGATCTTGAGGTGCAGCTGCGGGTGACGGGGATTGCCAGCCTGGCCATTGCAGGCCTGACAACGCCTCACTGCGTGTCGACCACCGTGCGCATGGCCGCGAATCTCGGCTTCGATGTCGTCGTGGCTCATGACGCCTGCGCCGCCTTCGCCGCGAATGCCGATGCTTCGTGGCGCGTGGCCTCCGAGAGCGATGCCCACTCGGTGCATTGCGCCGCCCTTGACCACTTGCATGGCGAATTCGCCCGAGTGACATCGGCGGCGGCGATCACGCCATGAAGCCCTTTCTCGGCGTCGAGCGCTCGCTCACCGGCCGCCGCTGGCTCGGGCCGGGAGAGGAGGCGATGCGGCTTGCCGAGGCGATCGCGCAGGCCACCGGCCTGCCGCTTGCCGTGTGTGGTGTTCTCGCATCGCGGGGCGTGTCTGCCCACCTGGCGGAAGGCTGGCTCTCGCCAAGGCTGCGCGAATTGCTCCCGGATCCACGATCGCTGCGCGATGTGAAGCAGGCGGCCGAACGGCTGATCGCCGCCGTCACGCGGGGCGAGCGCATCGCCATCTTTGCCGACTACGACGTTGACGGCGCCGCGTCGGCCGCCCTGCTCATCGACTGGCTGCGCGCCATGGGCCTGGATGCGACGCTGTATGTGCCCGACAGGATTGACGAGGGCTATGGCCCCAATGCTCCCGCCATGGCGGGGCTGGCACGCACCCATGATCTCATCGTCTGCGTGGATGCGGGCACGCTGTCTCATGAGGCGATAGCTGCGGCGCAGGGGGCGGATGTGATCGTGCTCGACCACCACCTGGGCGGCGAGACGCTTCCCCCCGCCCTTGCCGTGGTCAACCCCAACCGGCAGGACGAGGACGGTGCGCTTTCGCATCTGTGCGCGGCGGCCGTGGTGTTTCTCGTGCTTGTCGAGGCGGGCCGCCAGCTGCGCGCCGCGGGCCGTGCGGGGCCGGATCTGATGGGTATGCTCGACCTGGTGGCGCTGGCGACCGTGGCCGATGTCGCGCCGCTCGTGGGCGTGAACCGCGCCTTCGTGCGCCAAGGGTTGTCGGTGATGGCCCGCCGCGCCCGCCCCGGTCTGGTGGCGCTCTGTGACACCGCTCGCCTCGACCGCGCCCCGACAGCCTATCATCTGGGCTATGTCCTCGGACCGCGCATCAATGCCGGCGGGCGGGTGGGCACGGCCGATCTCGGCGCGCGCCTGCTCGCCACCGCCGACCCCTCCGAAGCCGCTGCCATTGCCGAGCGGCTGGAAGCGCTCAACGAGGAGCGCCGGGCGATCGAGTCGGCGGTGCGCGAGGAAGCGCTCGCCCAGGCCGAGGCGCGCGGGCTGGATGCGCCGCTCGTCTGGGCGGCGGGGGAGGGCTGGCACCCCGGCGTCGTCGGCATCGTCGCCTCGCGGCTCAAGGAGGCGGCGAACCGCCCGGCGGTGGTGATCGGGCTCGATGGCGGCGAGGGCAAGGGCTCGGGTCGCTCGGCCGCAGGCATCGACCTTGGCGCGGCCGTGCATCGGCTTGCCGCCGAAGGGCTCTTGCTGAAGGGTGGGGGGCACCCGATGGCGGCGGGGCTCACGGTGGCCCGCGAGAAGCTCGAGTCGGCGATGGAGCGGCTCTCCGAGCTTCTCGCGCGACAGGGCGCCGACCGGCTTGGCGCGGCGGATCTGAGGCTGTCGGGGCTGCTCGCGCCCGCCGCCGCGACGCCTGAGCTCGTCGAGATGCTGGAGCAGGCCGGCCCCTATGGCGCCGGCGCCCCCGCGCCCCGATTCGCCTTTGCCGACTGCCGAATCCATTTCTCCCGTCAGGTGGGAAGCGATCACCTCAAGATCGGCTTTTCCGACGGAACCGGTCCCCGGCTCGAGGCCATCGCCTTCAATGCCGCCACCGGGCCGCTCGGGGCGGCGCTCTCTGCGCATGCGGGGGCGCGCTTTCACCTCGCCGGGCGTCTCGAGATCAACGACTGGGGCGGGCGCCGGCGCGTGGAGTTGAGGCTTGAGGATGCGGCGCCGGCGGCGTCGTGACCCGAAGAGGACATCCGATGCCGGGGTGCGCGATTTTGGTGAAATTTCCTCTTGCCCTCGGCGGGGCATTTTTCTAAACCCCCGCTCACTGACCGAGCGGCCCGTTCGTCTATCGGTTAGGACGCCAGGTTTTCAACCTGGAAAGAGGGGTTCGATTCCCCTACGGGCTGCCACTTCTCCAAGTTTTTCGAGCGTTTTCCAGCGTGGTGCCGATCTTGCACGCGCCGCTTGAGGCTTTCCCGCGCCCTTGCGCACCGGCGCATCATGCTTTCCCATCGTTGCGTCACGCCGTTGCGCGCGCGTTGTCGAGCGCGTGGTCAGCCGGGCAAGGAGGAGGGCAGCGATGTTTCCGCTTACCGATGAGCAAAGGGCGCTGCGCGATGCGGCACGGCGGGTGGCGGAGGAGG
The DNA here is from genome assembly GCF_900102905.1 of Meinhardsimonia xiamenensis. Taxonomy (GTDB): domain Bacteria; phylum Pseudomonadota; class Alphaproteobacteria; order Rhodobacterales; family Rhodobacteraceae; genus Meinhardsimonia; species Meinhardsimonia xiamenensis. The sequence continues at coordinate 375,204 of NZ_FNFV01000003.1, forward strand.
CGATCGCCCCGCGCGCGGCTGAGATCGACCGGAGCGAGGGGTACCCCTGGGACAATGTCGAGCGCCTGCGCGAGGCGGGGTTTCTGGGCATGACCATCCCGCGTGCCTATGGCGGGCAGGGGCTTGGCTATCTCGAGGCGGTGCTCGTCATCGAGGAGATGGCGCGGGTGTGCGGCGTGACGGGGCGCATCGTGGTGGAGACCAACATGGGCGCCATCGGCGCGATCATGAGATACGGCAGCGACGAGCAGAAGCGCCGCGCCGCCGATCTCGTGCTTTCCGGCGACAAGCCTGCCATCTGCATCACCGAGCCCGAGGCCGGCTCCGCCGCCACCGAGATGCGCACCACCGCCGTCAGGCGTGGCGAGGCATATGTGCTCAACGGGCGCAAGCACTGGATCACCGGCGGCGGCGTCTCGCGGCTGCACCTCATCTTCGCCCGCGTGATCGAGGACGGCGAGGAGCAGGCCATCGGCGGCTTCATCGCCATCCGCGGCGAGGATGAGGGGCTCAAGATCGGCCGCCGCGAGCCGACGATGGGGCTGAGGGGCATTCCCGAGACCGAGATCATCCTCGAGGATCTGGTTCTGCCCGCCGACCGGCTCGTCACGCCGCCCGAGGGGCTGCGCCGCGGCTTTGCCGGGCTGATGAACGCCTACAACGGCCAGCGCGTGGGCGCAGGCGCGGTGGCGCTTGGCATTGCGCAGGGCGCCTATGAGCTTGCGCTCGACTATGCCAAGGCGCGCCGCCAGTTCGGCCGACCCATCGCCGAGTTCCAGGGGCTGCAGTGGATGCTGGCCGACATGTCGGTGGGGCTTGCCGCGGCGCGGGCGCTCGTTCACGGCGCGGCGGCGGCGGCGGGTTCGGGCTTTCCCGACATGCGTGCGGCGGCGCAGGCAAAGCTTCTGGCCTCGGAGACGGCGATTCGGGTGACCAATGACGCGCTGCAGATCCACGGTGCGGCGGGGTATTCGCGCAACCTGCCGCTCGAGCGCATGGTGCGCGATGCGCGCATGTTCACCATCGGCGGCGGCACGGCGCAGATCCTGCGCACGCAGATCGCCGGCTCCATCCTCGGCATCCGCACGCCCCAGACGCGCGATGGCTATCTCCGCCGTCAGGACTGACCGGCGCGATCCGCCGGGCCGGGCGTGGGGATGATATGGGCGAAGGAGCCCGCGACACGGCCCGCGACAAGCCCCATCGGCGGCAGGGCATTTCCTTCGGCGTCTTCGGCGGCGAAGAGGGGTGCGCCTTCGGCCTTCATGGTCGTGGCATAGTGAAACTCGTGACCCAAGTGGTGGCCGGGGAAGGGGCCCGCCAGGGCGGCGAGCCGCCGGTAGCCAAGGGTCAGGCGCCGCTCGGCAAAGCTTGTCAGTAGCGGCAGCAGCCCGGCCATGGCATGAGGCGTTCCCTCCGCGTCGATGAGGGCCTCGCCGAGCACCATGTAGCCGCCGCATTCGCCGTAGATTTGGGCTGTCTGCGCCGCACCTCTGAGGCTTGCGAGAAAGCGCCGGGCGGCGGCGATGCGCCCTGCGTGCAGCTCAGGGTAGCCGCCGGGCAGGAAGACGAGATCGGCTTGTGGCACCGGCTCGTCGGCGAGCGGGGAGAAGAAGACGATCTCGGCCCCGCCCGCGCGCCAGTCGGCAAGCCAGTGCGGATAGGCAAAGCCGAAGGCGGCATCGCGGGCCACGGCGATGCGCTGGGCCGGGGGCAGCGGCGCGCGCCAGCCTCCGGGCTCGGGCAGCGGTCGGGCGAGGGCTGCCAGCGCCTCGAGGTCCACGGCGGCCGCCACCGCCTCGGCGGCGCTGTCGAGAAACGCCTCGAGATCGGCCCGCTCGCCGGCCTGCACGAGCCCGAGATGGCGGGAGGGGTGGGCAAGCCGCGGCTCGCGGGGCAGGGCGCCGAGAACCGGCAGGCCCGAAGGCGCGAGGGCGCGGCGCAGCATCTGCGCGTGGCGCGGGCTGCCCACGCGGTTGAGGATCACCCCGGCGATTTCCACCTGCGCATCGAAGCGCGCGAAGCCGGCGACGAGCGGGGCCACCGACTGGGCCATGCGCGCGGCATCCACGATCAGCACCACCGGCAGGCCCAGGATGCGTGCGAGATCGGCCGTCGCCCCGCGCCCATCGGGCGGGGCGCCGTCGAAGAGGCCCATCGCCCCTTCGATGAGAAGCAGCCCCGGCCCCGCGGCGCGGGCGCGAATCTCCTCCGCGCTCATCGCCCAGGCGTCGAGGTTGAGGCATTCCACCCCGCAGGCGGCGGCGTGAAAGCGCGGGTCGATGTAGTCCGGCCCCGATTTCGCCCCGCGCACCGGGGTTCCCCGCCGCGCCAGCGCCCGCAGAAGCCCCAGCGTCAGCGTGGTCTTGCCGCTCCCCGAGGCGGGGGCGGCGATGATGAGGCCGCGGCCGGTCATGAAAGGATCGGTGCAACGTCGCGCATGGCGCCCTTATGGCGGCAAGCGCGCTTGGCGAAAAGTGCGGAGCGATTGGACGCGCGCGCCCGCCGCGCTACAAGATCGGGCGATGAAGGAAGCCGACACCCCCAAGCTCCGCCGTGGCTGGACGACGGGCGCCTGCGCCACGGCGGCAACGCGCGCGGCACTGATGGCGCTCTGGGGCGGGGCGTTTCCCGAGCGCGTCACCATCACCCTGCCGCGCGGTGAGCGGCCGAGCTTTGCGCTGGCCCACACTGCGCGCGGCGATGGCTGGGCCGAGGCGGGGGTGGTGAAGGACGCCGGCGACGACCCCGATGTCACCCACGGCGCGCTGGTCATCGCGCGCGTTGCCGAGGGCGCGCCGGGCTCGGGCGTCACCTTTCGCGCCGGCGAGGGCGTGGGCACGGTCACGCGGCCCGGCCTGCCGGTCGCACCGGGGGAGCCCGCGATCAACCCCGTGCCGCGCCAGATGATGGCGCAGGTGGTGGAAGAGCTGGCCGCCCGCTTCGGGCGTGCAGGCGATGTCGTCATCACCGTCTCCATCCCCGGCGGCGAGGAGATCGCCAAGCGCACATGGAACCCGCGACTTGGCATCGTCGGCGGGCTGTCGATTCTCGGCACGACGGGCGTGGTGCGCCCGTTCAGCTGCGCGGCGTGGATCGCTTCGATCCATCGCGGCATCGATGTGGCGCGCGCCGCCGGGCTCACCCATGTTGCGGGCTGCACGGGGGCGACGAGCGAGCGCGCGGTGCGCGCGCGCCACGGCCTGCCCGAGCATGGCATGCTCGACATGGGCGATTTCGCCGGCGGGCTTCTGAAATACCTCCGCCGCCACCCTGTTCCGAGGCTCACCATCGGCGGCGGTCCGGGCAAGCTCACCAAGCTCGGGCAGGGCGCGATGGATCTGCACTCGGCGCGCTCGCAGGTCGATTTCGCCGCCTTGGCCGAAGCGGCAGGCGAGCCGCGCATCGCCCGCTGCAACACCGTGCTCGAGGCGCTGGAGATCGCGGGGCCTTCCCTCGCCGAGGTCATCGCCGGGCGGGCGCGCGACGTGGCGGCGGGGGTGCTCGAGGGGGCGGGCGTTACGGTGGATGTCATCGTGGTCGGGCGCGATGGGCGCATACTGGCGGAGGCGGAGTGATGCGGCTTCTGCTTCTGGCGGGCACGGGGGAGGCGCGGCGGATTGCCTCGGCTCTTGCCGAGATGCCGGGGCTTGAGCCGGTCGCCTCGCTTGCTGGCGCAACGCGCGGGCCGGCGCGGCTCGCCATCCCCACGCGCATCGGGGGCTTCGGCGGGGCCGAAGGCTTTCGCGCCTTCCTTGAGAGCGAGGGGATCGGCGCGGTGCTCGACGCCACCCACCCCTTCGCGGCGCGCATCTCGCACCGCAGCGCGGCGATCTCTGCCGAGGCGGCCATCCCCTATCTGCAGCTTCTGCGCCCGCCCTGGCTGCCGCGTCCAGACGACAACTGGCTCATGGCGCGCGATGCCGCCGAAGCGGTGGCGGCGATCCCTGCAGGCGCACGCGTCTTCGTCGTCACCGGCCGCCAGACGCTGGAGGATTTCGCGGGGCTTGACAAATGCACCGTCTTCTTCCGCCAGATCGACCCGCCCGGCCGTCCCTTTCCCTTTCCCCAAGGCGACTGGGTGATCGGCCGCCCGCCCTTTTCGGTCGAGGATGAGGAAGCGCTGTTCCGCCGGCTGCGCATCGACTGGCTCGTGGTCAAGAACGCGGGCGGGCGCGCGGCGGCAACGAAACTCGAGGCCGCGCGGCGGCTCGGGGTCACGGTGGCCATGCTGCGCCGGCCCCGCCAGCCCGCCGCTCCGCGCGTGGCAAGCGTCGGCGCGGCGCTCGACTGGGTGAGGAGGCTTGCACGATGACCGGCCACGGCGAGCGCATCATCGAGACGCCCGACTGCGTGGCCGAGGGCGCGGCCTGGCTCGCCGCGTGCGAGCCGCGCTTTGCCCACGCGCTCGCGCTCACCGGCCCGCTGCCCTTGCGCCGGCGCGCCGACGGCTTCGCGGCGCTCCTGTCGGCGATCGTCTCCCAGCAGGTCTCGGTGGCCGCGGCCGATGCGATCTGGGCACGGCTCGAGGCCGCCGGGCTCACCGCGCCCGAGCGCATCGGCGCCGCCGCCGACGAGGAGCTGCGCGCCTGCGGGCTCTCGCGCCAGAAGGCGCGCTATGTGCGCGCGCTTGCCGAGGCGCGGATCGACTACGCCGCCCTGCGCGCCGCGCCCGCAAGTGAGGTCATCTCCCGTCTCGTCGAAGTCCCCGGCATCGGCCGCTGGACGGCGGAGATATACGCGATGTTCTCGCTCGGTCGCGCCGATGTCTTCGCAGCCGGAGACCTCGCCCTGCAGGAGGCCACGCGGCTTCTCTTCGCCCTCGAGGAGCGGCCGACCGAACGCGCGCTGCGCGGCATGGCCGAAGCATGGTCGCCCTGGCGCGCGGTTGCGGCGCGCGCGCTATGGGCCTACTACCGCGTGACAAAGGAGCGCGAGGGGATCAGATGACAAGAGAACTCAAGAGCGAGCGCCGCGGCCCGCCGGAAGGCGAGGCAAGCGCGGTGGTGGTGTTTCTCCACGGCTATGGCGCTGACGGCGCCGATCTTCTGGGGCTGGCCGAGCCGCTCTCCCCGCATCTGCCGGGCACCGCCTTCTACGCCCCCGATGCGCCCGAGCCCTGCGCCGTCAACCCCGGCGGGCGGCAATGGTTTCCGATTCCGTGGATCGACGGCTCGTCGGAAGAGCAGGCGACCGCCTCGATGCTCGCCTCGGCCCGCGATCTCGACGCCTTTCTCGATCAGGTGCTCGCCCGCGAGGGGCTCAGCCCCGACCGCATGATCCTCTTCGGCTTCTCTCAGGGCACGATGATGGCGTTGCATGTCGCCCCGCGCCGGCCCGAGCCGGTGGCCGGCATCGTTGCCTTCTCGGGCCGGCTGCTCGCGCCCGAGCGGCTGGCGACCGAAGCGCTGTCCAAGCCGCCGGTCATCCTCATCCACGGCGATGCCGACGAGGTGGTCCCGCCACAGTCTCTCAACGAGGCGGGTGAGGCGCTGCAGGCGGCGGGCTTCGAGGTCTACGCCCACGTGATGCGCGGCACCGGCCATGGCATCGCGCCCGACGGGCTGTCGGTGGCGCTCGCCTTCATGCGCGACAAGCTCGGCTTTGACGGCGGCGAGCGGGGCTGACTCAGAAACCCCACAGCGCGGGCTCCGCCATCTCCAGCGAATTGCCGGCCGGGTCGCGGAAGTAGATCGAACGCGCCCCGTTCGGCCAGCGGAAGTCGGCCTCGATCGGATGGCCCGCGGCGGTGAGGCGTGCGGCCCATGCCTCGATCTCTTCCGCTTCGGCGGCAAAGCACAGATGCCCCGGCCCGCGCGCCCCGTGCCGCGGCACCGGCATGCGCGCGCCAGGGTCTTCTACTTCGGTGCGCGCGGGATTGAAGATGAGCAGGATCATCCGGCCGACACGGAAGAAGACATGCCGGTCGCCCTGCCGCAGCACGCGCTCCAGCGCCAGAACGCCGCCGTAGAATGCCTCGGCAGCGTCAAGATCGGGCGCATACAGGGCCGCCTCGAGCACGGCGGCGATGGGCGGGGCGTGCGGCAAGAGCTGTCTCATCGGGGCAAGCCTAACCGCACTTGCGCCGGCCTGTCATCTTCCTGTTGCGCCGGACGTTCAGGATGATCGGCGGAAACGCTTGATCTTGCGGGGCTTGCCCGATGCAGAGCGCGATATATAGTGAAGGTCAACGCATGGGGCGGCGCGTCCGGCCCCAGCGCCGCGGCCAGACGGCGAAAGGGGAGGAAGAGGGGCCGACCATGGACGGGGATTTCAGACGCGAATTCGTGCGCGAGCCGGCAAGTCTCAAGCACTGCCCCGCGCTTGTGCTCAATGCCGACTACCGGCCGCTCAGCTACTATCCCCTGTCGCTTTGGCCATGGCAGGAAGCGGTAAAGGCCGTCTTTCTCGACCGTGTCGATATTGTCGCCGAATACGACCGGGTGGTGCACAGTCCAACGATGGAGATACGCCTTCCCTCGGTGGTGGTTCTCAGGGATTACATCCAGCCCCAGAAGCGCGTGGCCTTCACGCGCTTCAATCTTTTTCTGAGGGATGAATTCTGCTGTCAGTATTGCGGCGCGCGCGGCGATCTCACCTTCGACCACGTGGTCCCGCGCTCGCGCGGGGGGCGCACGAGCTGGGAAAACGTCGTCGCCGCCTGCGGCCGCTGCAATCTCAGGAAAGGGGCGCGAAGCCTGCGGGAGGCCGGCATGAGCCTGATGCGCCCGCCGCGCCGGCCGAGCGCGGAGGAGCTCCGAAACATCGGCCGCAAGTTTCCGCCGAACCACCTGCACGACACCTGGCTCGACTTCCTGTACTGGGATGCCGAGCTCGAGGCGTGAGCGCGCCGCCGCCCTCTCTCCCGCTTCTGCCGGGCCTCGCCGATCCTGCCGCAGCGCCGCGCTCGTCGGACATCCCCTCCGGGGCATCATCCTGGTGCAAATACCCTCGCCGAAGGCGCGCCGCGTCAGCGGCGCCCCTCAGGCCGAGCAGCTTGCCCCGCCGAGGACGCAGAACTTGGCGCAATGGGGGTGGTTGAGCGCCACCGCGCCGCCCGCCTCGGCCAGAGTGCGGCCCATCTCGAAGCGCGGGTCGTAGGGCAGAAGCGTGCACGCCACGACCACCGGGTGTTCCGCGCCCTTGCGCTTGACCACCATGCGCGCGCTCGCGCACATCACCTCCCCGGGCGACTTGCCGAGGATTCCCCAGCAGGCCTCCGTGATCTCGGGCACATCGGCGTTTGCGTCCATCTCCGGGAAGATCACCAGCTGAGCGGGGTCGAAGGCGTCGATGCCAAGGCCTTCGGCCTCGAAAAGCGCGGCATAGCCCGCGCGTGCCTGCGCCTCGCTCTCGCCCCAGATGCTGCGGCCGGCGACGCTCATCCGCAGCCCCTCCCGCGCCAGCCAGTGCATGCCTTCAAGCGCCCGGTCAAAGCTGCCCGCGCCGCGCTCGGCGTCGTGCAGGGCGGGAGTGTAGTGATCGAGCGAGACGCGCAGCGTCAGCCGCGGCCCGAAGCGCGTGCCGAGCATGCGCAGCCCGGCCTGAAGGCGCGGCCGCATCATCGGGCGCATGGCATTGGTCAGCACCAGAACCTCGAATCCGCGCACAAGCGCCTCCTCGAGCATTTCGATGATCTCGGGGTTCATGAAAGGCTCTCCGCCGGTGAAGCCGATCTCCTTCACCGGAAGCCCTTCCCCGGCGATCTCGTCGAGATAGGCGACAACCTCGTCAAGACGGATATAGGCCAGCCTGTCGTTGACGGGCGAGCTTTCGATGTAGCAGTTCGCGCAGGTGATGTTGCACAGCGTGCCGGTGTTGATCCACAGGGTGCGCAGACGCTCGAGGCGCACCTTCGCACGGGGAGCGCCATCGGCCGTGCGGTCGGGGTCGGCGAATTTCGCCCTGTCCACGGTCGGCGCGTGCTGATCCTTCATTCCCTGCCTCCCTGTTGCCGTCGCGTCTGTCTTCGCCTGCGGGCGCCTTCCTTCCCGATTGCTAGCCTGCCGGGGGCAGCAGGAAAAGCCGGTGTGCACATTCATGACGGGACCGTGAAGCCTGCTTGTGGTGCCCGTCTCTGCTGCTAGACTTCGCGGCGCCCTTGGGTTAGAGGATCTGCCGTTAGCGCTAACATGCGCTTGCACGGGTTTTCTCACAACAGGCGCCGGCGGGGCGGTCCGCCGGCCGGGCACCGGGGAGATGTATGATGGCGCACGGACCGGTGCAGGACTGGCGGGAAGGGGCAAGGAAGATGGCATCGCGGGTGATCCCTGTGGACGTGTTCGATCTCGTGATTTTTGGCGGAACGGGCGATCTGGCGCGGCGGAAGATCCTGCCGGGCCTCTACCGGCGGTTCCGTGCCGGACAGATGCCGCGCGATGCCCGGATCATCGGCGCCGCTCGCTCCGAACTGGATGATGCAGGCTACCGCGCGCTGGTGGCCGAGGCGGTGCGCGAGCATCTCGAGCCGGAAAAGCGCGACGAGGAAAGCCTCGCCGCCTTCCTCGAGACGGTGCATTACGTGACCGTCGACGCGCGGGGAGATGCAGGCTGGAAGGAGCTCTGCGCGCTCATCCGCGAAGGCACGGTTCACGCCTTCTATTTCTCTGTCGCGCCGTCGCTTTTCGGCGATCTGGCCGAGCGGCTGCGTGCCCACCGGCTGGCCGATGGCAAGGCGCGGATCGTGGTCGAAAAGCCCTTCGGCCACGACCTCGAGAGCGCGCGCGAGCTCAATCGCACGCTCGCCCGCCACTTCGACGAAAGCCAGATCTATCGCATCGACCATTACCTGGGGAAAGAGACCGTCCAGAACCTGATGGCGGTGCGCTTCTCCAACATCCTCTTCGAGCCGTTGTGGAACGCGCAATACGTCGACCACATCCAGATCACCGTGGCCGAGACGGTGGGTGTGGCCGGCCGTGGCGAGTATTACGACAAGGCCGGCGCGCTGCGCGACATGGTGCAGAATCACATGATGCAGCTTCTGTGCCTGATCGCCATGGAACCGCCCTACCGCTTCGACCCTGACGCGGTGCGCGACGAGAAGCTGAAGGTGATCCGCGCGCTCAAGCCCCTCACCGCCCGCGACATCGTGCGTGGCCAGTATGACGCCGGCCCCGGCATTCCGAGCTACCGGGAGGATGTGGGCAATCCCGACAGTTTCACCGAGACCTTCGTGGCCATGAAGGTGGAGGTGTCGAACTGGCGCTGGGAGGGAACCCCCTTCTACATCCGCACCGGCAAGCGGCTGAAGGCGCGCGCCTCCGAGATCGCGGTGGTGTTCAGGGAGCCGCCGCACGCCATCTTCGGCCAGCCGCGCGACGGGCAGGGCAATGTGCTGGTGATCCGCCTCCAGCCCAATGAGGGGATCAATCTTTGGGTGCGGATCAAGGAGCCGGGACCGGGCGGCATGCGCCTTGTCGAGGTGCCGCTCGACATGTCCTTCGCCGAGGCGCTGGGCCCGGCGGCGGCGGAGGTGCCGGAGGCCTATGAGCGGCTGATCATGGATGTCATCCGCGGAAACCAGACGCTGTTCATGCGCGGCGACGAGGTCGAGGCCGCCTGGGCCTGGATCGATCCGCTGATTGCCGATTGCGAGAGCTGCGGCGAGCCGCCAATACTCTACGAGCCGGGAAGCTGGGGGCCCGAGGAATCGGCGATGCTGATGCATCGCGAGGGCCGGCGATGGAGGGAGATCAGGGAATGAAGCTCGTTGAGTATCCCGACCGGGAGATGCTGGCGATCGACCTGGCCAATCTTCTGGCCGGTGAGCTCAATCAGGCGCTGATGACGGGCGAGACCGCGAGCTTCGCGGTGCCCGGCGGCACCACGCCGGCGCCGATCTTCGACGCTCTGTGCGCGGCCGACCTGCCCTGGGAGCGCGTGCATGTGATGCCCACTGACGAGCGTTGGGTGCCGGAGGACGACGCACGCTCCAACGCGCGGCTCATTCGCGATCATCTGCTTGTGGAGCGCGCCGCGCGCGCCGAGTTCATCTCCTTCTTCGACGGCTCGCCCCGCCCCGAGGAGGCCGCCGAGCCGGTGGGGCGGAAAGTCGCGGCCGAACTGCCGCTGTCGATCGTGTTGCTCGGCATGGGGCAGGACATGCACACCGCCTCGCTCTTTCCCGACGACCCGCGGCTTGCCGAAGCGCTCGACCCGGACGCGCCGCCGGTGCTGGCCGTCTATCCCCCGTCCCAGCCCGAGCCGCGGCTGACGCTGACCGGGCCGGTGCTGACGGGGGCGATGTCGGTGCATGTGGTGATTACCGGAGAGGCCAAGCGGCGCGCGATCGAGGAGGCCGAACGCATCGGCGACCCGATGCGCGCACCGGTCGCGCTGGTCCTTGACGACGCAACGGTTCACTGGGCGGAGTGAGGTCATGACCCTTGAAGAGCTGCGGGCGCTCAGGGCCCGCCGCGGGGAAACCCGCATTCTCGATCTTTTTGCCGCTGATCCGTCCCGTGCGCAGCGCTTCTCGGTGCGCGCCGAGGGGCTGGTTTTCGATTACTCCAAGACCGACATCGACGTCGAGGCGAGGGCCGGGCTTCTGGCGCTGGCCGGGGCGGCCGGTGTTGCCGAGCGCCGGGAGGCGATGTTCACTGGCCAGAAGATCAACGAAACCGAGGGGCGGGCCGTGCTCCACACGGCGCTGCGCGATCCCGACGGCGCGCCGGTGATCGTCGATGGCGAGGACGTCAAGCCGTTCATCCGCGAGACGCTGGCGCGCATGAACGCATTTGCCGAAGGGGTGCGCAGCGGCGCCATACGGGCGCCCGGCGGCGCGGCCTTCACCGATGTCGTCAACATCGGCATCGGCGGCTCAGACCTTGGCCCGGCGATGGCCGTGCGCGCGCTTGCGCCCTACCATGACGGGCCGCGCTGCCATTTCGTCTCCAACATCGACCCGGCGCATCTGACCGACACGCTGGCCGGGCTGCGGCCGGAGACGACGCTTGTCATCGTCGCCTCCAAGACCTTCACCACGCTGGAGACGATGGAGAACGCGCGCGCGGCGCGCGACTGGATGGCCGCGGGCGTTGGTCAGGCGGCAGCCGGGGGGCATTTCGCCGCGATCTCCTCGGCGGTCGAGAAGGCGAGGGCGTTCGGCATCGCGCCCGAGCGGGTGTTCGGTTTCGGCGATTATGTCGGGGGACGCTATTCCGTCTGGGGGCCGATCGGGCTGAGCCTGATGCTGGCGATCGGGCCGGAGCGCTTCGGTGAATTCCTCGCGGGCGGGCGGGCGATGGACAACCATTTCCGCACTGCCCACGGCAAGGCCAACATGCCGCTGATGCTGGGGCTTGTCGGTATCTGGCACAACCAGGTCTCGGGTCATGCCACCCGTGCGGTGCTGCCCTATGAGGAGCGGCTGGCGCGGCTGCCGGCCTATCTGCAGCAGCTCGAGATGGAATCGAACGGCAAGCGGGTGACGATGGACGGCAGACCGCTGTCCGAGCACTCGGGGCCGGTGGTGTGGGGCGAACCGGGAACCAACGGCCAGCACGCCTTCTTTCAGCTCATCCATCAGGGCACGCGGGTGGTTCCCTGCGAGTTCATGGTGGGTTGCGAGGGGCATGAGCCCGAGCTGGCGCATCAGCACCGTCTCTTGCAGGCCAACTGTCTTGCCCAGTCGGAGGCGCTGATGCGCGGACGCAGCCTTGAGGAGGCGCGGGCGATGCTGGCGGGCCGGTACGAGGGCGCCGAGCTTGAGCGCCAGGCGGCGCATCGCGTCTTTCCCGGCAACCGGCCGTCGACGACGCTTGTCTATCCCAGGCTGACGCCCCGGGTGCTTGGCCAGATCATCGCGCTCTATGAACACCGGGTCTTCGTGGAGGGGGTGATCCTTGGCATCAACTCCTTCGATCAATGGGGCGTGGAGCTTGGCAAGGAGCTCGCGCTCTCGCTTGCGCCGGTGATGGCCGGAGAAGCCGAGCCGGAGGGGCGGGACGGCTCGACGCGCATGCTGGTCGAGGTGTTGCGCGGCCGCTAGCCGGTCCGGCGCGGGGCCCGTGCCGGCCGTGGCGCGAGTGGGTATTTTCACCAGGATGATGACAGGGGTCGCTCAGGCCTGCGCGGCGTTGGTTCGGGCGGCAAGGATCCCCGTCGCCCACATCTGCAGCACCTTTGCCGCGATGGGCGGGATCACGACCGTCGCGCCGATGAGGGCCAGCGCGCCGATGGTGCCGAACAGCGGCGCGCCGGGCACCGGCAGTGTCGCGAGGGTGAGCAGGAGGCTGGCGAAGCCCGCCAGCGGAAAGGTGAAGGCGCCCCAGAAGGGGGAGAAACCGGCCTCGGTGAGAAAGCGGATGCGGGCAAGAAGCGCAGCGAGCACGAGAGTCGCCAGGATACCGAAGGCGAACGCGATCATCGGCTTGCCGAAGCCCGCCGCCGTCATGCCGAACAGCGCAAGCGGCGCGAGGTGGATGGCGAGCAGCGGGCGCAGTGGCGCGGGCGGGCTCTGCCGCGCGAGTTGGGCAATGCTGACGGCGTAGACGATGCCGGCCATGATCGCCGCGAATACGGTGCAGAGCTGCGCCAGCGCGACCAGCCCGAGCGGCAGCGCCGCGATCGGGGCGAGGATGAAGCCCACGAAGGTCAGGTGCCATGCGGGCGTGACGTGGCGCTGTTCTGCCGGGCCGGTGGCAATTGCCCAGGCCGACAGCACGGCGATGAGCGCGTGGCACGCCACCGCGCCCCCGAGCACCACGCCTGCCAGGCCGGGCGCATGAGGAACGAGCGCTGCGGCAACGAGCATGGCGCCCTGTGTAATTGCCGCGACCCCGGCGCGGCCGGGAAGAATCCTGAGCTCATCGAGCAGCACCCCGGGGCGTCGCGCGACCTTCGCGAGGTAGGCGAGGGCGGCGAAGGTCCACAGAAGGGTGACCGCGCCGAGAACGAGCTCACCCACCGCCGCCGGAACCCCGAGGGCCTCGGCGGCGCGCCGCCAGGCGAGGCCGAGCCCCAGGAGGCCGAACAAGACCGGAAAGATCGCCGGCGGCGTGCGGCTGAAGAGCGGCGCAGGCGCGGGTGGCATGGTGCGGGAGACCGTGGGGCGCAGTCGGGAGGCTTTCATCGGTTGCAACCTTGCTGGGGAGCGGCGCGGGGGTGCGGTGCAGCGTAGCGGCGGCGAGGGCGAATTTCCATGCCGTTTCTTGAATGTGATGGAGCGGGCCGGTCCGGCGATGTTTTCCCGGACGATCGGGCGCCGCCCGGCAGGGCCAGGTGAGCATGCCGTGCCCCGCCGGCATTGAGGCGAGAGGCGAGGGCCGGGGCAGAAGCCGGGCCGGCGCCTCACCCCCTTTTCATCTGCCTTCAGCCGTGAAATAGGGAGCCGCCAAACGATGCTCCCGGAGGACCCCATGGAGATTCGCGAGGCGCTTACCTTCGATGACGTTCTTCTCGTGCCCCAGGCCTCGAACGTGCTTCCGGCCGAGGCGGATGTGCGCACCCGCGTCACCCGCCGCATTGCGCTCAACATCCCGCTCTTGAGCTCGGCGATGGACACGGTTACCGAGGCGCGCATGGCCATTGCCATGGCCCAGGCTGGCGGCATGGGGGTGATCCACCGCAACCTTTCGATCGAGGAGCAGGCGCGCGAGGTGCGTCGCGTCAAGCGCTTCGTCTCGGGCATCGTCTACAACCCGATCACCCTCAAGCCCGATCAGACGCTTGCCGACGCGAAGGCGCTCATGGAGCGTTACAACGTCACCGGCTTTCCGGTTGTCGATGACGCGGGTCGCGTGGTTGGCATCGTCACCAACCGCGACATGCGCTTTGCCAGTGACGACAACACCCCGGTGCGGGTGATGATGACCGCCGAAAACCTCGCGGTGATGACCGAGCCGGTGGATCTTGACGAGGCGAAGAGCCTGATGCGCGCGCGCCGCATCGAGAAACTCCTTGTCACCGACGGCACGGGCAAGCTCACCGGGCTTCTGACGCTGAAGGACACCGAGCAGGCGGTGCTGAACCCGCAGGCCTGCAAGGACGAGCTCGGCCGGCTGCGCGTGGCCGCGGCAACGACGGTGGGCGATGCAGGCTTCGAGCGCTCCAAGGCGCTCATCGAGGCCGAGTGCGACCTCATTGTCATCGACACGGCGCATGGCCACTCGGCGGCGGTGGCCGAGGCGGTGGAGCGGATCAAGCGGCTCTCGAACGACGTGCAGGTGGTGGCCGGCAACGTCGCCACCGCCGAGGCCACGCGGGCGTTGATCGACGCGGGAGCGGACGCGGTGAAGGTCGGCATCGGTCCGGGCTCGATCTGCACCACGCGGATGGTCGCGGGCGTGGGCGTGCCGCAGCTGACGGCGATCATGGACTGCGCGGCGGAGGCGGGCGACATTCCCGTCATCGCCGATGGCGGCATCAAGTATTCGGGCGACTTCGCCAAGGCCATCGCGGCGGGGGCATCTTGCGCGATGGTGGGGTCGATGCTTGCCGGCACCGATGAGAGCCCCGGCGAAGTGATCCTCTACCAGGGCCGCTCATTCAAGGCCTATCGCGGCATGGGCTCGCTCGGCGCCATGGCCCGCGGCTCGGCCGACCGCTACTTCCAGAAGGATGCCGCGTCCGACAAGCTGGTGCCGGAAGGCGTTGAGGGCCAAGTGCCCTACAAGGGGCCGGCGGCGGGGGTGATCCACCAGCTCGTCGGGGGCCTGCGCGCGGCGATGGGCTACACCGGCTGCCGGACCATCGACGAGATGCGGACAAACTGCCGCTTCGTGCGCATCACCGGTGCGGGGCTGAAGGAAAGCCACGTCCACGACGTGCAGATCACCCGCGAGAGCCCCAACTACCGGGCCTTCTGAGGCGCTCCGCGGGCCATGACCCCCGCCGCCCGTGCCGCTGCCGCCATCGAGCTCATCGACGCCTGGGCCGAGGGCGCTCCGGTGGAAAGGCTGCTGACCAACTGGGCGCGGGCCGCGCGCTATGCCGGCTCGTCCGACCGCCGCGCCGTGCGCGATCTGGTCTTCGACGTGCTGCGCCGGCGCCGCTCTGCCGGCTGGATGGGGGGCGGCGAGAGCGGCCGCGCGCTCGTGCTGGGGTTGTGTCGGCTCGAGGGCATCGCCCCCGACTCGCTCTTTACCGGCGCCGCTCATGCTCCTGCGCCACTGAGCGGGATCGAGCGCGAGTCGCCTGCCCCGCTCGCAGATGCGCCTCTTCCCGTGCGGCTCGACTGGCCCGATTGGCTCTGGGAAGCGGCGGTGGCAAGCCTTGGCGAAGCGCTGGAGCCTGCGCTCGAGGCACTGCGCCATCGCGCGCCCGTCACTGTGAGGGTCAACCTCGCCCGGATGTCCCGCGAAGAGGCGCTTGCCCGCCTCGCCGAGGCGGGGCTCGCCGCGCGGCCGGTGCACGGCGTGTCGGGTGCGGTCGTGATCGAAGGCGAGGCGCGCGGCCTCAAGGGGCTCGACCTCTGGCGCGACGGGCTGATCGAGCTGCAGGATGCGGCGAGCCAGGCGCTGGTGGAGGCGCTGCCGCTCGTCCCCGGCATGCGCGTGCTCGACCTGTGCGCGGGCGGCGGCGGCAAGACGCTGGCAATGGCCGCGCGGGCCGAGATCGCCGTGTTTGCACATGATGCGCATCCCGCGCGGATGCGCGATCTGCCGCGCCGGGCGTCGCGGGCCGGAATTGCGCCGCGAATTCTCCCGGAGCCGAAGGCGCCGGAGCGTCACGCGCCCTACGACGTCGTGCTCGCCGACGTGCCCTGCTCGGGCAGCGGCGCCTGGGCGCGCAACCCCGAGGGAAAGTGGAGGCTGACGCGGGACGGGTTCGAACAGCTGGTTGCAACCCAGCGCGGCATCCTCGCGCGCGCCGCGGCTCTGGTGCGGCCCGGCGGAGCGCTTGCTTACGCCACCTGCTCGCTCCTCGATTCGGAGAATCGCGACCAGATCGCGCGCCTTCTCGCCCGGTCGACGGGCTGGACGCTTGAACAGGAGCGCCGCTGGCTGCCCGGCGCTCCGGGAGACGGCTTTTACCTCGCCGTCCTGCGCAAGGCTTGACGCAAGGCCCGCCAGGCGGGAAGCTCAACCCAAGGTGGCATTTGCGCCACGTTTAATCCCGATTTAACCCGGCTTGGGCAAGAACCGTCCGGGCAGGCGGGGAGGGCAAGCAAAGTGGCGGAAACCGCAATTGCCGCCGGAGACACGGCACACAGGGAAGCGACGCTGCGCCGGCGCATGTTGCTGGCGCTCGCCGCCGCGGTTTCGGTTCTCGCCGCCTCGCTGCTCGTTCGGGACGAGCGCACCGCATTTCTGCTCGCGGTGCTCGCCGGGGTCGTTGCGCTGCCGCCCGCCTGGCTTGCGCTGCGCCCCTGCCTTGCCGCCTGGCGCAGACGGCACCTGACGGAAGCCCTTGATGCGCTCGTTGAGGCCGATTTTGCCGCCGCGGTCATCACCGACGGCGATGGCGCCGTGGTTTGCTGCAATGGCGTGGCGCGCGAGCACTTCGATATCGAACCGGGGCAGCCCATGGCGCAAGCCATGTCAAGCCGCCTCGCCGGCGCCGGCGGGCTCCTGCGGCAATTGCGGCGGGCGGCGGCAACTCACGGGATGGCCTGTCAGGACATCGCGGGGATGCGCCGGCCGCTGCGGGTGGCGGTTCGCCCGCTGCCGGTAGGCGATCGCTTTCTGTGGCGCTTCGAGGAGGGGCGGGCCTTCATCGACACGGGCAAGGATGCGGCGAGCCTGCCTTCCTTCCTGCTCGACGCCGAGGGCCGCCGGATCCTCGAGACGAACGCGGCGTTTCGGGAAATGCTGGCCGAGCCGGTCATGCGGCTGGAGCAGGTTCTCGTCGACCCGCCGCTGAGGCCAGGTGAAGTGCATGTGCTGCGCACGCGCCAGGGCGTGATGGCCATGCGGCTTCTGCCCCAGCCTCAGCCGACGGGCGAAACGCGCTATCATCTCGTTCCGGGCGAGCCGGGGCCGGGGGCGTGGACGCAGTTCGATCTGTTGCCGGTGCCGATCCTCAAGCTCACGCCGCGAGGCAGGATCCTCGTGGCCAATCGCCCCGCGCGGGGACTGCTTGGCCTCGAGGGGGTCATCGGTGCCGAACTCGCCGACCTCGTGGAAGGGCTTGGCCGGCCGGTGGAGGAGTGGCTTCTCGACATCGCCGAGGGGCGCGGGGTGACGCGGCCGGAGGTGGTGCGCGCAACACGGCATGAGAAGGAGGTCTATCTGCAGATCGCCGTGCGCCCCATGCAGGACGGCGGCGGTCAGGCATTGCTGGCGGTGCTTTCCGACGCCACCGAGCTCAAGACCCTCGAGGCGCAGTTCGTGCAGAGCCAGAAGATGCAGGCGATCGGTCAGCTTGCCGGCGGGGTCGCTCATGATTTCAACAACCTCCTGACCGCGATCAGCGGCCATTGCGACCTGTTGCTGCTGCGCCATGATTCGAGCGACCCGGACTATGGCGATCTGATGCAGATCAGTCAGAACGCCAATCGCGCCGCAAGCCTCGTGAGCCAGCTTCTGGCTTTTTCCCGCAAGCAGACGCTGGAGCTCAGGCCGCTCGATCTGCGCGACACGCTGGCGGAGATGACGCATCTGCTCAACCGCCTGGTCGGCGAAAAGATCCGCCTGACGGTCCGCCACGACCCCGATCTTGGCCATATCAGGGCCGATCGCAGACAGCTCGAGCAGGTCGTGATGAACCTCGTGGTCAATGCGCGCGACGCCATGCCGGAAGGCGGCGAGATCGCGATAGAAACGGAGATGTGCCGACTCGCCGAGCCATTGAAGCGCGACCGCGCCACCGTGCCCGCCGGGAATTACGTTCTCGTCAAGGTGCGCGACCAGGGCCACGGCATAGAGCCGGAGAAGATTTCGAAGATCTTCGAGCCGTTCTTCACCACCAAGCGCACCGGAGAGGGCACTGGCCTTGGCCTTTCGACGGCCTATGGGATCGTCAAGCAATCCGGCGGTTTCATCTTTGCCGACAGCGTGATTGGCGAGGGCACATGCTTCAGCATGTATTTTCCGAGCTGCCCGGCGCCTGCGCTCGAGGCATCGGCGCCGTCCCGCGCCCCGGCAGCCGCGCCCGACGGGGGGAGCGAGCCGCGGCCGTCGTCGCATGGGGGCGGGGTGGTCGGCGGTCCTTCACCCGCCACGCCTGAAGCGGCGGTGATACTTCTCGTCGAGGACGAGGCGCCGGTGCGTGCCTTTGCCGCGCGCGCGCTGCGGCTGCGGGGGCACAGCGTTCTGGAAGCGGACAGCGCCGAAGCCGCGCTGGAGATGCTGCAGGACCCCTCCCTTCGCGTGGACGTGTTCGTCACCGATGTCGTCATGCCCGGCCGCGATGGCCCCAGCTGGGTGGCCGAAGCGTTGACCCTGCGGCCCGCCGCCCGGGTGATCTTCGTCTCCGGTTATTCGGAAGACGCGCTGACGCGCCAGCGCAGCCGCATCCCGAACGCGGCGTTTCTCCAGAAGCCATTCTCACTCGCCGAGCTGACGGCGGCGGTTCAGGAGCAGCTTGCCATGCACGCCGCGGAGGCGGGTACCA
Source organism: Meinhardsimonia xiamenensis (assembly GCF_900102905.1). GTDB lineage: Bacteria > Pseudomonadota > Alphaproteobacteria > Rhodobacterales > Rhodobacteraceae > Meinhardsimonia > Meinhardsimonia xiamenensis. Next base: position 393,702 of record NZ_FNFV01000003.1, read on the forward strand.
CGGAGGAGAACGTAACGGAGGCGGGCGTAACGGAGACGGGCAATTGGGAGGCGGCACCTGCCCGGCACGGTGCCTCGTCGCCGGCATGATCCGGCCACCTGGCCGACGGCTGACGGCCTGTCGGGCGTCACAATCCCGCTTCCGGCAACGGTCGCGCCGAAATGACCATCAGCCGGAGCGCGCCTGCTCCCAGACCTGGAATTCCTCCGCGCGTTCGGCCTGCAAGCGCGCGATGAGCCGCGGCCGAAGAGTGAGCTCGGCGGCCGGCGATTCGTTGAGCCGCTTCAGGCGGATCTCCCGATTGAGGCGTTTTTCGAGAAAGGTCAGCAGCGCAGGCAGCGCCTCGTAGCGGAACAGGTGGTCCACGGCTATGCGACCGTCGCTGTCGGTCAGGAACTTGGCCTGGCTGCCCACCTCGGCGAAGGGAGGACGGCGGCGCTTGAGATAGGCGCGAACGAAATCATTGAAGCTCATCCCCCGCGTGGAATTCGGATGCCCCTCCAGCTCGGCGCGGGATCGGTAGCGATACCAGCTCCCCAGCCAGTCCACCGGGTGGCGCACCACCGCGACGGTCTCGAAATCGTCCGCTCCACAGGCAGCGAAATACGGGGCCAGAAAGCGCCGGAACCGGTAGGCGGGCGTATGCTTGATGACCGGAGGGTCGGTCAGTGCAATGCCGGCCACCGGCCGCAGGGCCATTTCCAGCGCCGTCGAGCCGGTCTTCGGCGTAGCGAAGAAGACGAGCCTTTCCTCCCAGAAAACAAGCACTTGTGGGCACCTCTCCGAGCAACGCCATCCGTCTCGGCGATGTAAACTAACCATTAAGCGAATTCGCCGAAAGTCGGGATGCCGAAAATTCCTGTTGAAATGTTCGCTTTTTGATCTCATGAATGATGGGAACAAGAAGCGAACGAACGCGGCGATGGACGGCCGCGGCAGGCTGTGAAATAAGGACCCGGGCTGATGGCAACGGCAGATCTTCTCTCGATGAGTGACAAGCGCATGGCAGACAGGCAGAAGGCGCTCGATTCGGCGCTGGCTCAGATTGAGCGGCAGTTCGGCAAGGGCTCGATCATGAGGCTGGGTGCCGACAACCCGGTGACCGAGATCGAGGCAACCTCGACGGGCTCGCTGGGGCTGGACATCGCGCTTGGCATCGGCGGCTTGCCCAAGGGGCGGATCATAGAGATCTACGGCCCGGAAAGCTCGGGCAAGACGACGCTGACGCTGCACTGCATCGCCGAGGAGCAGAAGAAGGGCGGCATCTGCGCCTTCGTCGACGCCGAGCACGCGCTCGACCCGCTCTATGCGAAGAAGCTGGGGGTCAACCTCGACGAGCTCTTGATCAGCCAGCCCGACACCGGCGAGCAGGCGTTGGAGATCACCGATACGCTGGTGCGCTCGGGTGCGGTATCGATGGTGGTGGTCGATTCGGTGGCCGCTCTCACACCCAAGAGCGAGCTCGAGGGCGACATGGGCGACTCGAACGTCGGGCTGCATGCGCGGCTGATGAGCCAGGCGATGCGCAAGCTCACGGCCTCGATCGCGCGCTCGAACTGCATGGTGATCTTCATCAACCAGATCCGCATGAAGATCGGCGTGATGTTCGGCAGCCCCGAGACCACGACCGGCGGCAATGCGCTGAAGTTCTATGCCTCTGTGCGGCTCGACATCCGCCGGATCGGCCAGATCAAGGACCGTGACGAGGTCGTGGGCAACGTCACACGGGTCAAGGTGGTCAAGAACAAGGTCGCCCCGCCGTTCAAGCAGGTCGAGTTCGACATCATGTACGGCGAGGGCATCTCGAAGACCGGCGAGCTGCTCGACCTTGGGGTGAAGGCCGGCGTGGTCGAGAAGTCCGGCGCCTGGTATTCCTACGGCGACGAGCGCATCGGGCAGGGGCGCGAGAACGCCAAGCAGTTCCTCAAGGAACATCCCGAGATGGCTGCGGAGATCGAGGACAAGATCCGCGCCGCGCACGGCCTCGACTTCCATGTCACCGATGATGACGACGCGGTGATGGAGGGCTGAGGGGCTCTCGCGAGGCGCGGCCCCCGCCCCCCTGCACGAGACGGCCCGGCCCAGGACCCCGCGGGCCGAGGCCGCGCATCGTCGTCTCCGGCACGCCGCTTCCGCCTGCGGCGGCGGGGCTGTGGACAGCCCCGCGCCGGGGGGATAAACGGGATCGATCCTTGCTCATCACCCGGATGACCCTTGCGCCATGACCAGTCTCAACGACATCCGCACCACCTTCCTCGACTACTTCAGGCGCAACGGCCATGAGGTCGTGCCCTCCTCGCCGCTTGTGCCGCGCAATGACCCGACGCTCCTGTTCACCAACTCGGGAATGGTGCAGTTCAAGAACGTCTTCACCGGCGTCGAGCACCGCCCCTACACGCGCGCCACCACCGCCCAGAAATGCGTGCGCGCGGGCGGCAAGCACAACGATCTCGACAATGTCGGCTACACCGCGCGTCACCATACCTTCTTCGAGATGCTGGGGAATTTCTCCTTCGGCGACTATTTCAAGGAGGCGGCGATCCCCTTTGCCTGGGATCTGATCACCAAGGAATTCGGCCTCGACCCCGATCGGCTGCTGGTGACGGTCTATCACACCGACGACGAGGCGGCGGCGATCTGGAAGAAGCACGCGGGTCTGCCCGACGAGCGGATCATCCGCATTCCCACCGATGACAATTTCTGGATGATGGGCCCGACCGGCCCGTGCGGCCCCTGTTCGGAGATCTTCTACGATCACGGTCCCGAGATTCCGGGCGGGCCGCCGGGCAGCCCTGACGAGGACGGCGACCGCTTCATCGAGATCTGGAACCTCGTCTTCATGCAGTTCGAGCGGTTCGAGGACGGCACGCAGAGGGATCTGCCGCGCCCGTCCATCGACACCGGCATGGGGCTTGAGCGCATGGCCGCCGTGCTGCAGGGCGTGCATGACAACTACGACACCGACCTGTTCCGCTCGCTGATCGAGGCCTCCGCCAACGCCTCGCGCACCGAGCCCTACGGGCCGGGCCGCCTGCATCACCGGGTGATCGCGGACCACCTGCGCTCCACGTCATTTCTGATCGCCGATGGGGTGATGCCCTCGAACGAGGGGCGCGGCTATGTGCTGCGCCGGATCATGCGCCGGGCGATGCGGCATGCGCATATGCTGGGGGTGGACGAGCCCTTGATGTACCGGCTGGTGCCCGAACTCGTGCGCCAGATGGGCCAGGCCTACCCCGAGCTCGGCCAGGCGCAGCCGCTGATCGAGGAGACGCTGAAGCTCGAGGAAACGCGCTTCCGCCAGACACTCGATCGCGGCCTGCGCATTCTCGACGAGGAGCTGGCGAAGCTGCCCGACGGCGCACCGCTGCCGGGCGAGGTGGCGTTCCGGCTCTATGACACCTACGGATTCCCGCTCGACCTCACCCAGGACGCGCTGCGCGAGCGCGGGCGTGGCGTGGATGTCGAGGGTTTCGAGCGCGCCATGGCCGAACAGAAGGAGCGCGCGCGCGCCGCGTGGGCCGGGTCGGGCGAGCAGAAGGATGCCGCCATCTGGTTCGAGATTGCCGAGGCGCACGGGCCGACCGAATTCCTCGGCTACGACACGGAAACGGCCGAGGGGCAAATCCTGGCCGTGGTGCGCGACGGGCAGAAGGTGAACGAGGCGGGGCAGGGGCAGAGCGTGCAGATCGTGCTCAACCAGACGCCCTTCTACGCCGAGGCGGGCGGTCAGGTGGGGGACACCGGCTGGCTTGTCACCGACAAGGGACGCGCGCGGATCATCGACACGCAGAAGTCGGCGGGGGTGTTCATCCACCATGCCGAGGTGGTTGAGGGAACCATCCGCCCCGGCGATGCCGCGAAGCTTGAGGTGGACCATGCCCGGCGCGCGGCCATCCGCGCCAACCATTCGGCGACTCACCTGCTGCACGAGGCGCTCAGGCGCGCGCTCGGGCCCCACGTGGCCCAGCGCGGCTCGCTCAACGCGCCGGACCGGCTGCGCTTCGACTTCAGTCATTCCGCGGCGCTGACGCGCGAGGAGATTGACCGCGTCGAGCGCGAGGTGAACGCCTACATCCGCCAGGACGCGCCCGTCGAGACGCGCATCATGACGCTCGAGGAAGCGCGAGCGATCGGAGCGCAGGCGCTATTCGGCGAGAAATACGGCGACGAGGTGCGCGTCGTCTCCATGGGCTGGGCCGAGAAGGGTGCGGGGCCCGACGGGCACACCTATTCGATCGAACTTTGCGGCGGCACGCATGTGCGGCGCACCGGCGAGATCGGGGTTTTCGTCGTGGTCAGCGAGAGTGCCTCGGCGGCAGGGGTCCGCCGCATCGAGGCGCTCACCGGCGAGAAGGCCTTCGAATACATCAACGAGATGCAGACGCGCATGGCCGAGCTGACCGAGCTTCTGCGCTGCGGGCAGGCGGAGGTGGTCGACCGCGTGCGTGCGCTCATCGAGGAGCGCAAGGCGCTGAACAACGAGGTGGCGCAGCTGCGGCGCGAGCTTGCCCTTGCCGGCGGCGCCGGGCAGGGCGCGGGCGCTGAGGCGCGCGAGATCGGCGGGGTGAAGTTTCTCGCGCAGGTGCTGAAGGGCGTCTCGGGCAAGGAACTGCCGGCGCTCATTGACGAGCACAAGGCCCGTCTCGGCTCTGGCGCGATCCTGCTCATCGCCGACACCGATGGGAAGGCGGCGGTGGCTGCCGGCGTCACATCCGACCTGACCGATCGGATCTCGGCGGTCGAGATGGTGCGCACTGCCGTGGCCGAACTGGGCGGCAAGGGCGGCGGCGGCCGGCCCGATCTTGCACAGGGCGGCGGGCGCGATGCCTCGCGCGCGGATGCGGCCATCGCCGCAGTGGAGAAGCTTCTGGAGGAGGGGAAATGAGCGCGCTCTGGATCGCCCATGTGAAGGTGACCGACGAGGAGGCCTATGCCCGCTATGCCGCCCTTGCCACGGAGGCGATCGCCGAGCATGGCGGCGTCTTCCTCGCCCGCGGCGGGCGCTATGTGCAGCTCGAGGGCCCCGACCGGCCGCGCAACGTGGTGGCGCGCTTCCCTTCGGTGGAGGCGGCCGTCGCCTGTTACAACTCCCCCCGCTACCAGGAGGCGCTCTCCCACGCGCGCGGCGCGGCCGAGCGCGAGCTGGTGATCGTGGAGGAGTTCGAAAGCTGAGGCCAGGCCGGCCGGGGCTCACCCGGCCTGCGCCGCCCGTGCCCGGCGCTTGCGCTCATGCGCGTCCAGCCAGCGCTTGCGCAGGCGGATCGCCTTCGGCGTCACCTCGACAAGCTCGTCGTCGTCGATATAGGCGATCGCCTCCTCGAGCGAGAGGCGCCGGGGCGGGGTAAGCACCACCGCGTCATCCTTGCCGGCGGCGCGGATGTTGGTGAGCTTCTTGCCCTTGAGCGGGTTCACCTCGAGATCCTCGGCGCGCGCATTCTCGCCGATGATCATTCCTTCGTAGACTTCTTCCTGCGGGCCGATGAAGAGCCGCCCGCGCTCCTCGAGGTTCCACAGCGCATAGGCCACCGCCTGACCGCGCCCGATCGAGACCATCACCCCGGTGCGCCGCCCCGCGATCGGCCCCTTCCAGGGCGCCCAGCCGTGAAAGACCCGGTTGAGCACGCCGGTGCCGCGCGTGTCGGTGAGAAACTCGCCGTGATAGCCGATGAGCCCGCGCGAGGGCACATGCGCCACCAGCCGCGTCTTGCCCGCCCCGGCCTGCCGCATCTCGACAAGCTCGCCCTTGCGCGGACCGGTGATCTTCTCGATCACCGCCCCGGCGAACTCGTCATCGACGTCGATGGTCACCTCCTCCACCGGCTCCAGAAGCTGGCCCTCCTCCTCGCGGCAGATCACCTGCGGGCGCGAGATCGACAGCTCATAGCCCTCGCGCCGCATGGTCTCGATCAGCACGCCCATCTGCAACTCGCCGCGGCCGGCCACCTCGAAGGCCTCGCCGCCGGGCGTGTCGCTGACGCGGATCGCCACGTTCTGCTCGGCCTCGCGCATCAGCCGCTCGCGGATCACCCGGCTCTGCACCTTGTCGCCATCGCGCCCCGCTAGCGGGCTGTCGTTGACCGAGAAGGTCACCGAGATGGTCGGCGGGTCGATCGGGCGCGCGGGGATCGGCGCCTCCACCTCGGGGGCGCAGAGCGTGTCGGCCACGGTGGCGCGGCTCATGCCGGCAAGCGTGACGATGTCGCCTGCCACCGCCTCCTCGATGGGCTGCTGGGAGAGGCCGCGGAAGGCGAGCACCTTGGTCACGCGGAACTGCTCGAGCCGCTCGCCCTCGCGCGAGAGCGCCTTGAGCATCTGGCCCGCGCGCACCCGCCCCGATTCGACCCGGCCGGTCAGGATGCGCCCGAGGTAGGGGTCGGCCGAGAGCGTGGTGGCAAGCATCGAGAAGGGCTCGTCGGCGCGCGCGGCCTGCGCCGGTGGCGGGACGTGCGCAAGGATGAGGTCGAAGAGTGCGGAGAGATCGCGCCGCGGCCCGTCCAGCGTGGCATCGGCCCAGCCCGCGCGCCCCGAGGCGTAGAGCGCGGGAAAATCGAGCTGGTCCTCGCTTGCATCAAGCGCGGCGAAGAGGTCGAAAACCTCGTCGAGCGCGCGGTCGGGCTCGGCATCGGGCTTGTCGACCTTGTTGAGCACGACGATTGGCCTGAGCCCCAGCGCCAGCGCCTTTTGCGTGACGAACTTGGTCTGCGGCATCGGCCCTTCGGCGGCATCGACGAGCAGCACCACGCCGTCCACCATGCCGAGAATGCGCTCCACCTCGCCGCCGAAATCGGCGTGGCCCGGCGTGTCGACGATGTTGATACGCGTGCCCTTCCACTCCACCGAGGTGCACTTGGCGAGAATTGTTATGCCGCGCTCGCGCTCGAGATCGTTCGAGTCGAGCGCGCGCTCGGCGACTTCCTGCCCCTCGCGAAAGGCCCCCGACTGCTTGAGCAGGTTGTCCACGAGCGTGGTCTTGCCGTGGTCGACATGGGCAATGATGGCGATGTTGCGCAGATCCATTTGCGGGGCCTCTTGAGGGGGAATCGCCGCGCCACATAGCGCGCCCGCCCCGCAAAGGCCAGCGGCGCGCGCTCAGTGCGGGGCGGTATCCGACAGAAGGTGGATGACGAGGATGCCGCCCAGGATCATCGCCATGCCCAGAATGGCCGGCCAGTCGAGGCGCTGGCCGAAGATGACAAGGCCGATGAGCGCGATGAAGACGATGCCAAGCCCCGACCAAATGGCATAGGCCACGCCGACGGGGATGTACTTCAGCGCCATGCCGAGCAGGTAGAAGGAGACGCCATAGGCGAGCACCACCGTGACCGAGGGCCAGAGCCGCGTGAACTGCTGGCTCGCCTGCAGGGCGGTGGTGCCGATGGTCTCGGCAATGATCGCGGCGATCAGGTAGAGATAGGGCATGGGTCTCGCGCTTGCTCCGGCACTGTCCTGCCCGAGCCCTATGCAAGCCGTGGCCGAAAGAAAAGGGGCCGGCACGCGGGCCGGCCCCTTCCTGCCTCTGGCAAAAGCGCTCAGACCTTCTCTTCCTCGAGCGCCTTCTTCAGATACTCGTCCACCTTCTCGAGGAACTGCATGGTAGTCAGCCACTTCTGGTCGGGGCCGACCAGCACGGCGAGATCCTTGGTCATGTAGCCGTCCTCGACGCACTGCACGGTGACGCGCTCGAGCGTCTCGGCGAACTTCATCAGCCGCTCGTTGCCGTCGAGCTTGGCGCGATGCTTGAGCCCGCCCGTCCAGGCGAAGATCGAGGCGATGGAGTTGGTCGAGGTCTCCTTGCCTTGCTGGTGCTGGCGGTAGTGGCGGGTGACGGTGCCATGGGCGGCCTCGGCTTCCACCGTCTTGCCATCGGGCGTCATCAGGATCGAGGTCATCAGCCCAAGCGAACCGAAGCCCTGCGCCACCGTGTCGGACTGCACGTCGCCGTCGTAGTTCTTGCAGGCCCAGACGAAGCCGCCCTCCCACTTCAACGCACAGGCGACCATGTCGTCGATCAGCCGGTGTTCGTAGGTGATGCCCTTCTCGGCGAACTTGTCGGCGAACTCCTCGTCAAAGACCTTCTGGAACAGATCCTTGAAGCGGCCGTCATAGACCTTCAGGATCGTGTTCTTGGTGGAGAGATAAAGCGGCCAGCCCTTGTCGAGCGCGTAGTTCATCGAGGCGCGGGCAAAGTCGATGATCGACTGGTCGAGGTTGTACATGCCCATGGCGATGCCGGCCGAGGGCGCGTCGAACACCTCGTATTCCTGCACCGTCCCGTCGGCGCCCTCGAACTTCATGGTGATCTTGCCCGGGCCGGGGAAGCGGAAGTCCGTGGCGCGGTACTGGTCGCCGAAGGCATGCCGGCCGATCACGATGGGCTTCGTCCAGCCCGGCACGAGGCGGGGGATGTTGCGGCAGATGATCGGCGAGCGGAACACCACGCCGCCCAGGATGTTGCGGATGGTGCCGTTGGGGCTCTTCCACATCTTCTTGAGGCCGAACTCCTTCACGCGGGCCTCGTCGGGGGTGATGGTGGCGCATTTCACGCCCACCCCGTACTTCTTGATCGCATAAGCCGCCTCGACCGTCACCTGGTCATCGGTAGCGTCGCGGTTCTGGATCGACAGGTCGTAGTATTTCAGGTCGATGTCCAGATAGGGCAGGATCAGCTTTTCCTTGATGAAGTGCCAGATGATCCGGGTCATCTCGTCGCCGTCGAGCTCGACAACGGGATTTTCGACCTTGATCTTCTCCATGGGCGGGATCCTCGCTTTGGGCATTGGTCCGGGAATCGTTCGCGCGTCTCATAGCGCATGCGGCGCCGGGGCGAAAGTATGCAAAGGTATACTGACCAGCCCGCCGGGGCGGCGCAGCCGTGCCTTTCATCATCCTGGTGAAAATACCCCCGCCGGAGGCAGGCGCGCCACGAGGCGCGCCTTCGATGGCTCCGGGCCGCGCGGCCAGGCGCGGCCGGCGCCTGCTCAGCGCGTGTTCTCGGTCAGCCGGCGACGAACGTACTCGTCGACATGGCCGATCATCGTCTCCATGTGCGGATCCTCGAAGAAATGCCCCGCGCCGTCGATCTCGACATGGGTGATGGTGATTCCCTTCTGCTCCTTCAGCTTCTCCACGAGCGCCCGCGTGTCCTTTGGAGGCGCGACGCGGTCGGCGGTGCCGTTGATGATGAGGCCGGAAGCGGGGCAGGGGGCAAGGAAGGAAAAGTCATACATGTTTGCCGGCGGCGCCACTGACACGAAGCCGGTGATCTCGGGCCGGCGCATCAGAAGCTGCATGCCGATCCAGGCGCCGAAGGAGAAGCCGGCAACCCAGCAGTGCTTGGCGTTCTGGTTCAGCGACTGCAGGTAGTCGAGCGCGGCGGCGGCATCGGACAGCTCGCCAACCCCCTGGTCGTATTCGCCCTGGCTGCGGCCCACGCCACGGAAGTTGAACCGCAGCACGTTGAAGCCCATGTTGTAGAAGGCATAATGGAGGTTGTAGACCACGCGGTTGTTCATCGTGCCGCCAAATTGCGGGTGAGGATGGAGCACGATGGCAATGGGCGCGTCCTTCACCTTGTGGGCGTGGTAGCGGCCCTCCAGCCGGCCTTCGGGACCTGGGAAAATGACCTCGGGCATCGCTGTCGTCTCGTCCTTGATGGTGTTCTCAAGCGGGTGTCGTCGCGGAAGGTGCACGTCAATTCTTGACGGAATTGCTCGGACACCTTAGAACAGTTCTAACTTGCTTTGCCTGCAGCATCGCGGGCCTGTGAGGAAGTAGTGACGCGGGCCCGCCGCGTCAACGTGGAGCTTGCACTGGCACACCCATCCGGTCAGTTGGGACCGATGAGGCACCGGCCAGCAGGGAGAGGAAGGCAACGCGCATGAAGCTTTCGACGAAAGGCCGTTACGCGATGGTGGCGCTCGTCGATCTGGCCAGCCAGCCCGCTGGCGCGCTGTCGTCGCTTTCCGAGATTGCCGAGCGGCAGGACATCTCGCTGAACTATCTCGAGCAGCTGTTCGTGCGTCTGCGCCGCGCCGGTCTTGTCGAGAGCGTGCGCGGCCCCGGCGGCGGCTACCGGCTTGCGCGCCCTCCTTCAGAGATTCGCGTGGCCGAGGTGCTCGAGGCCGTGGACGAGACCGTGAACGCCATGGAGAAGACGGCCGGCGCCTCGGGAGCCTCGTCGGGCACCCGCGCCCAGTCGCTGACCAACCGGCTGTGGGAGGCGCTTTCGGCGCATGTCTATGTCTATCTGCACCAGACGCGGCTTTCGGATGTCGCTGCCAACACGCTCGCGCCCTGCCCGGCCGTCCCGAGCCTCTTTCAGGTGGTTGACGATGCTGCCGGCCCGTCGCGGGCCGAAAGCGCGGCTGCCGGCGTGGAGGCGGGTACATGACGGCACGCGCCTATCTCGACTGGAACGCCTCCGCACCCCTGCGCCCGCAGGCGCGGGAGGCGATGCTCGCGGCGCTGGAGGTGACGGGCAATCCTTCTTCGGTGCACGCCGAAGGGCGGGCAGCGCGCGCCATCGTGGAGCGGGCGCGGGCGCAGGTGGCCGAGCTTGCCGGCTGCGCGCCCGCCGAGGTCGTGTTCACCTCCGGTGCGACTGAAGCCGCGCAGGTTCTGCCCCGCCTTGCCCGGGGCGGCTGGGTCGCGGTTGACCCGCTCGCGCATGAGTGCCTGTGGGCGCATCGCGGCGGCGGCGACGGTGCGCCGGGAGTCTACGCCATGCCGCTTGCAGAGGGCGAGACGGGCCTTCTGCGCGGCCTGCCGTCGCGCGACGAGGAAGGGCTCTGGCAGACGGAAGCGGGCTCCACGCCGCGGCTCGTCGTCGATGCGGTGCAGGCGGTGGGGCGCATCCCCTTCGACTTCGCCCGCTCCGGGGCGCAGGCCGCGATTCTCTCCGCCCACAAGCTCGGCGGGCCGCGTGGGGTAGGCGCGCTGATCCTGCGCGAAGGCGTCGACATCGACAGCCTCGCGCCGGGCGGCGGGCAGGAGCTCGGGCGCCGCTCGGGCACGGAGAACGTCGCCGGCATTGCGGGTTTCGGCGCCGCTGCCGCTGCGGCCGCCGCCGACATGGCCGCAGGGCTCTGGGAAGAAGTCGCCGCGCTGCGCGACGAGATGGAGGCAGCACTCATGGCCGCCGCGCCCGAGGCGGTGATCATCGGCCGCGACGCGCCGCGCCTGCCCAACACCACCGCGATCGCCGTGGCCGGCTGGAAGGGCGAGACCCAGGTGATGCAGATGGATCTCGCGGGCTTCGCCATCTCGGCGGGCTCGGCCTGCTCGTCGGGGAAGGTCCGCGAAAGCCGGGTGCTGGGGGCGCTGGGACTTGCGCCGGAGCTTGCGCGCTCGGCGATCCGCATTTCCATCGGCCCTGCCACCCCGCGCGAGGCAGTGATGGGCTTTGTCGCCGCCTGGGAGCGGCATCTGAGAAAACACCGTGCCCGTGCCGCCTGACGCGGCAGGGCGCCTGGCGAAGGAAAGGAAGCCAATGGCAACGCTCGACGAGAAGATTGAGGTGCGCGAAGGCGTCGACAAGGAAACGGTCGAGACGGTTCGCTCCATGGCCGGGAAATACAAGTACGGCTGGGAGACGGACATCGAGATGGAGTTCGCCCCCAAGGGGCTGAACGAGGAGATCGTGCGCCTCATCTCGGAAAAGAACGAGGAGCCCGAGTGGCTCACCGAGTGGCGGCTGAATGCCTACCGGCGCTGGGTGCAGATGGAGGAGCCGGACTGGGCGATGGTCGATTACCCGAAGATCGACTACCAGGAGCAGTATTACTACGCCAAGCCCAAGTCTCTGACGAAGCGGCCGAAATCGCTCGACGAGGTGGATCCGAAGCTTCTCGAGACCTACGAGAAGCTCGGGATTCCGCTGCGCGAGCAGATGATCCTCGCCGGTGTCGAGGGGGCGGAGGCGGCCCCTGCCGAGGGCCGGCGCGTGGCCGTGGATGCGGTGTTCGACTCGGTCTCGGTCGGCACCACCTTCAAGGTGGAGCTCGAGAAGGCCGGCGTCATCTTCTGCTCGATCTCCGAGGCGGTGCGCGAGCATCCCGAGCTCGTGCGCAAGTATCTGGGCAGCGTCGTGCCGCCCACCGACAACTTCTTCGCCACGCTCAACTCGGCGGTCTTCTCCGACGGCTCCTTCGTCTATGTGCCGCCTGGCGTGCGCTGCCCGATGGAGCTTTCCACCTATTTCCGCATCAACGCCGAGAACACCGGCCAGTTCGAGCGCACCCTGATCATCGCCGACAAGGGCTCTTACGTGAGCTACCTCGAGGGCTGCACCGCGCCCCGGCGAGACACCCACCAGCTCCATGCCGCCGTGGTGGAGCTGATCGCGCTCGAGGATGCCGAGATCAAGTATTCGACGGTGCAGAACTGGTACCCCGGCGACGAGGAAGGCAAGGGCGGCATCTACAACTTCGTCACCAAGCGTGCCGACTGCCGCGGCGCGCGCTCCAAGGTGATGTGGACGCAGGTCGAGACGGGCTCGGCGGTGACCTGGAAATACCCCTCCTGCATCCTGCGCGGCGAGGGCAGCGTGGGCGAGTTCTACTCGATCGCCATCACCAACAATTACCAGCAGGCCGACACCGGTACCAAGATGATCCACCTGGGGCGCAACACGCGCTCGCGCATCGTCTCCAAGGGGATCAGCGCCGGCCACGCGCAGAACACCTATCGCGGGCTGGTCTCAATCCATCCCAAGGCCGCGAACAGCCGCAACTACACCCAATGCGACAGCCTGCTGATCGGCGACAAGTGCGGTGCGCACACGGTGCCCTACATCGAGGTGTCCAACACCTCGAGCCGGGTGGAGCACGAGGCGACCACCTCGAAGGTGGACGAGGACCAGCTCTTCTACTGCCGGCAGCGCGGCATGAACGAGGAGGAGGCGGTGGCGCTCGTCGTCAACGGCTTCTGCCGCGAGGTGCTGCAGGCGCTGCCGATGGAGTTTGCCATGGAGGCGCAGCAGCTGGTGGCGATCAGCCTCGAAGGCTCGGTGGGCTGAGCGGTGAGGAGCTCGCAGGCACATGACGCTGTCCGCGCCCTGGCAGGCGATGCTGCCGATCGTGCTTCTGTCGCTGTCGAATGTCTTCATGACATTCGCCTGGTACGGGCACCTGAAATTCACCGGCCACGCGCTGTGGGTGGTGGTGCTGGCAAGCTGGGGGATCGCCTTTTTCGAGTATTGGCTGGCGGTGCCGGCCAACCGGATCGGGCATCAGGTCTATTCGGCGGCGCAGCTGAAGACCATTCAGGAGGTGATCACGCTGACGGTCTTTGCCGGCTTCTCGGCCTTCTATCTGAAGGAAAGCCTCAGCTGGAACACCGCCATCGGTTTCGCGCTGATCGCGCTCGGGGCCGCCTTCGTGTTTCGCGGGTGACGGGAGCGGGTGAATGGCGCGTGGCGTAATTTTCGCGGCGGTGGCGGCAGCTGTCTTTGCCGCGCTTCTGCTGGCGGCAGCGCCGGCTGCGGCGGCGCTGGCGGGGCTCGGTTTTGCCACGCTCGCCGGCGCGCTGGCGGCAGCCCTGTTTTTGCTGCTCACGCGGCTCGCCCCGCGGCACGGAAAGAAATGAAAGGCGGGGCGGCAGGCGCCCCCAAAGCGGATGAACACAGAGGAAAACATGCTGGAAATCAGGAATCTGCACGTCAAGCTCGAGGAAGAGGACAAGGAAATCCTCAAGGGCGTCGACCTCACCGTCGAGGCGGGGCGCGTGCACGCGATCATGGGGCCGAACGGCTCGGGCAAATCCACCCTTTCCTACGTGCTCGCCGGGCGCGAGGGCTATGAGGTGACCGAAGGCGAGGTGCTGTTCCTCGGCCAGAACCTTCTGGAGATGGAGCCCGAAGAGCGCGCCGCGGCGGGGCTCTTCCTTGCCTTCCAGTATCCGGTGGAAATCCCCGGCGTGGGCAACATGACCTTCCTGCGCACCGCGCTCAATGCCCAGCGCAAGGCGCGCGGCGAGCCCGAGATCAGCGCGGCCGACTTCCTCAAGCTCGTGCGCGAGAAGGCGCGCGCGCTGAAGATCGACGCCGACATGCTCAAGCGGCCGGTGAATGTGGGCTTCTCGGGCGGCGAGAAGAAGCGCAACGAGATCCTGCAGATGGCCGTGCTCGAGCCGAAGCTCTGCATTCTCGACGAGACCGACTCGGGCCTTGACGTGGACGCGATGCGGCTGGTGGCCGAGGGGGTGAACGCCCTGCGCTCGCCTGATCGCGGCTTTCTCGTCATCACCCACTACCAGCGGCTTCTCGATCACATCGTGCCCGATGTGGTGCACATCATGGCCGACGGGCGCATCGTGAAGACGGGCGGGCCGGAGCTGGCGCTTGAGGTGGAGAAGAACGGCTATGCCGACATCCTCAAGGAGGTGGCGTGATGGTGGCGGTGGCAAAGCTTACGCCCCAGAAGATCGCCGCCACCGAGGCGCGGCTTGAGGGGGCGACGCTGCCCGAGGGCGCGGGCTGGGCACGTGCCGCGCGCGAGGCGGCGCTTGAGAGGCTGCGCGCCACCGGTCTGCCTGCACGGCGCGATGAGTACTGGCGCTACACCAAGCCCGAGCCGCTCTATGAGCTTCCCGCGCCCCGCGCGGCGGTGTTCGACGCCGGCGGCGAGGCGCCCGTCTTTGGCGAGATCGACCGCGTGAAGCTCGTCTTCGTCGATGGCGTCTTCGACCCGGACGCGTCCGACGAGCCGAGCCTTGCGGGGGTGGAGATCGCCCGCCTTTCGGAAGTCACCCAGGCCGACATTCACTGGGCGAAGGATCTGTTCGGGGTGCTCGAGGCGCGCGGCCAGTCGCCCGTGCCGCGCCCGCTTGCCGCGCTCAACACCGCGCTGGCGCCCGATGGCGTTGTCATCCGTGTCACCGGCAAGGCCGAGAAGCCGGTGAGCCTCATCTACCTGCACCGCGACGAAAGCTCGGATGCGATGCTGCACCATCTCGTCCGTCTCGAGCCCGGCGCAGAGCTGACGCTTCTGGAAAACGGCCCGGCCGCGGCGCGCTTCAACAAGGTGCTGGAGGTGGACGTGGCCGATGGCGCGCGCTTTCACCACGTGCGCGCGCAGGGGCGTGACCACGAGCGGCTCGCCGCCACCCATATCTTCGCCCGTCTGGGGCAGGAGAGCACTTTCAAGTCCTTCACCCTGACCGCCAATGGCCGGCTGACCCGCAACGAGACCGTGGTCGAGTTCACCGGCGATGACGCGGTGGCCCATGTCGCCGGCGCGGCGGTGGGCGATGGCGACTTCCACCACGATGACACCATCTTCATCACCCACGGCGCCGAGCGCTGCGAAAGCCGGCAGGTGTTCAAGAAGGTGCTGCGCGGCGGCGCGATGGGGGTGTTTCAGGGCAAGATCCTCGTCAAGCCCGGCGCGCAGAAGACCGACGGCTACCAGATCAGCCAGGCGCTTCTGCTCGACGAGGGCTCGGCGTTCCGCGCCAAGCCCGAGCTTGAGATCTACGCCGACGACGTGGCCTGCTCGCACGGCTCGACGACGGGGGCGATCGACGAGACGCTTCTGTTCTACCTGCGCGCGCGCGGCATTCCTCTCGAGGAAGCGCGGGGGCTCCTGATCCTCGCCTTCCTCGCCGAGGCCATCGAGGAGATCGAGGACGAGGCCCTGGCGGCCGACATCACCGCGCGCCTTGAGGCCTGGATCCGCCGCCACCGCAGGGCCGGCTGATGGGGCTGGCGGCGGATATCGCGGCCACCTGGCGCGGGCCGAGGCGCGTCATCCGCCGCCACCTCGAGGCAGGCGTAGGCGAGGATCGCCTTCTGATGTTCCTGATGCTGGGCTGCGCCTTCGTCTTTCTCGCGCAATGGCCGCGGCTCATGCGGGTCGCGGCCGAGCCCGGCGCGCCGCCCTTCGAGGCTCTGATCGGCGGCGCACTGCTGGCCTGGCTCTTCATCGCGCCTCTGGGCTTCTACCTGATCGCGGGGCTTGCGCATCTGGCCGCCCGGGCGCTGGGCGGCAGGGGCACCGGGCGCGGGGCGCGGCTGGCCCTCTTCTGGGCGCTGCTCGCCGCCGCCCCGGCGTTCTTGCTGCACGGGATCGCGCGCGGCTATCTCGGCAGCGGGCCGGTGACGCAGCTCATCGGCGCAATTGCCCTTGGCGTTTTCCTCGCCTTCTGGTTTCTGGGGCTCATCGAGGCCGAAACCGATGCCGGCAGCTCCGGAGAGCGCGCACGCCCATGACCGTTACCGCCAGAGATTACATCGCGCTGGCCATCGCCAGCATCCGCAACCCGCGCGCGGGCGCCGAACAGATCATGCGGATGGCCGCGGGCCGTCTCGGGCGGCGCGAGCGCTGGGAGCTTCTGGCGCTCGTCGTGCTTCTGAGCGCCATCCTGACCGAGCTGACGATCCTGATCCTGCCGCAGGGGGCTTCGCTCCTGATGCCGCTGGGGCTGAGCCCGCTTGCCATGACGCTTCTGCAGTTCGGGCTGATGGCGCTGACCGTGCAGGCCGTCTACTGGATCGGACGCGCCGCCGGCGGGCAAGGCAGCCTTGAGGACGCGCTCCTCCTCGTCGCCTGGCTTCAGGCGATCCTGCTCGGGGTGCAGCTGATCCAGTCGCTTGCGCTCCTGCTCGTGCCGCCGCTGGTGAGCCTCATCACCCTCTTCGGCATGGTGCTCTGGCCGTGGCTGATGACCGGCTTTGTCGCCGCGCTGCACGGGTTCTCGTCGCTGGCGAAGGTGTTTCTCGGGATCGTTGCGGCGAGCTTCGGCATCGCGCTGGGGCTGTCCTTGATCCTTGCCATGATCGGCGTGGCGCCGCGGGGCTTCTGAGAGCGAGGGCAGGGGAGATGGAGGGAGCAACGATGACCGCCGGCTACGACGTGGAGAAGATCCGCGCCGACTTTCCCATTCTCTCGCGCGAGATCAACGGCCGCCCGCTCGTCTATCTCGACAACGGCGCCTCGGCGCAGAAGCCCCGCGCGGTGATCGACGCGGTCACCCGCGCCTACGCGGAGGAATACGCCAACGTCCACCGGGGCCTGCACACGCTCTCGACCATCGCCACCGAGAAATACGAGGCGGTGCGCGGCATCGTTGCCCGTTTCCTTGGCGCCGCGCATGAGGACGAGATCGTGATGACCACGGGCTCGACCGAGGGCATCAACCTTGTCTCCTACGGCTGGGCGGCGCCGCGCATGGAGCCGGGCGACGAGATCATCCTTTCGGTGATGGAGCATCACGCCAACATCGTGCCGTGGCACTTCCTGCGCGAGCGGCAGGGGGTGAAGCTTGTCTGGGTGGACATTGACGACGCAGGCCGGCTCGACCCGCAGGCGGTGATCGACGCGATCACCCCGCGCACCAAGCTCATCGCGCTCACGCATGTCTCGAACGTCCTTGGCACGGTCGTCGACGTTGCCACCATTTGCCGCGAGGCGCGCGCGCGCGGCGTGCCGGTGCTCGTCGACGGCAGCCAGGGCGCGGTGCATCTGCCGGTGAATGTCTCCGAGATCGGCTGCGACTTCTACGCCATCACCGGCCACAAGCTCTATGGCCCCTCCGCCTCGGGAGCCATCTACATCAGGCGCGAGCGCCAGGCCGAGATGCGCCCCTTCAAGGGCGGGGGCGACATGATCCGCGAGGTGCATCAGGATCGGGTGATCTACGCCGACCCGCCGCTGAAGTTCGAGGCGGGCACGCCCGGCATCGTCCAGCAGATCGGGCTTGGCGTGGCGCTCGAATACATGATGGAAATCGGGATGGAAGCCATCGCCGCCCATGAGGCGCGGCTGAGGGACTACGCGATGGCGCGGCTTTCGGGGCTCAACTGGCTCAACCTGCAGGGCACGGCGCCCGACAAGGCGGCGATCTTTTCCTTCACCCTCTCGGGCCCGGCCCATGCCCATGACATCTCGACCATCCTCGACAAGCGCGGCGTGGCGGTGCGCGCCGGCCACCACTGCGCCGGCCCGCTGATGGACAGGCTCGGGCTCAGCGCCACCTGCCGGGCCTCCTTCGCGCTCTACAACACCGAGGCGGAGGTCGATGCGCTGGTCGAGGCGCTGGAGCTTGCGCACGAGCTTCTCGGCTGACGGCGGCTGCGTGTCGCGCGTCTGTCATTGCCGTGTCGTGATGCCGTAACGCAGCGGGCCTAGAGCG
This sequence comes from Meinhardsimonia xiamenensis, assembly GCF_900102905.1. Lineage (GTDB taxonomy): Bacteria > Pseudomonadota > Alphaproteobacteria > Rhodobacterales > Rhodobacteraceae > Meinhardsimonia > Meinhardsimonia xiamenensis. The sequence goes on from NZ_FNFV01000003.1 coordinate 411,834, forward strand.
TCTCCGTGACCGGCCGTCGCCGGACGAGCAAGAAGGAGACGAGCGCCATGAAGGATATCGAGCCGCACTCCCTGTCGGCGGATGACTGGGACGAGCTGAACTTTCCCCGCCCCGAGGAGCAGGAGTTCGACCGTGTGGTTGAACGGGCGCTGTCGCGCCGCGGGTTTCTCGGCGGCATCATCGCCTTCGGTTCGGGGGCATCGGCCCTCGGCCTTGGGGTGCTGAAGGGCTCGACGGCGCTGGCCGGGGCGGGCCGTTTTGCCTTCGAGGGCATCCCGGCCGCCACCGACGCCACCGTGCACGTACCCGAAGGCTACGCGTGGAAGGTTCTGGTGCGCTGGGGTGATCCGCTGTTCGGCGATGCGGTGGGAGACTTTGACGATGCCACTGGCGGCAGTGCCGACAAGGCCGACCGTGTCTTCGGGGAGAACACCGACGGCATGGAGCATTTCGTGATCGACGGGCGCGAGGTGATCGCCGTCAACCACGAATACGCCAACCGGCGGGTCAACCTGCCGCAGGCCGCGGAAGGACGTCCGCGCGGCGCCGATGATGTGGCCAAGCTGCAGAAGTTGCAGGGCGTGTCGATATTCGAGATCCGGCAAGGGTCCGACGGCTGGGAAGTGGTGCTCGACAGCCCTCTCAACCGGCGCATCACGCATCTCACGCCCATGCGCATTTCGGGCCCTGCGGCGGGTGACGAGCTGATGCGGACCGCGGCCGATCCCACCGGAACCGTCTGTCTTGGCACCTTCAACAACTGCGGATCGGGCCGCACGCCGTGGGGGACGTTCCTCACCTGCGAGGAGAACTTCAACGGCTATTTCGGGGCCAGCGGGGACTTCGCCGTCGACGGACTCGCCGCCGAAGGGTACCGGCGGTACGGCATCGCCCCCGAGGGCTGGGGATATGACTATCACAAGTGGGATGCGCGCTTCGACGTGACGCAGGAGCCCAACGAACCGCACCGCGCCGGCTGGGTCGTGGAGATCGACCCGGCCGATCCGCAATCGACCCCCGTCAAGCGCACCGCGCTTGGCCGCTTCAAGCATGAAAATGCGGCGGTTGTTCTGGCACCCGACGGGCGGGTCGTCGTGTACATGGGCGACGACGAGCGCGGCGAGTTTCTCTACAAGTTCGTCTCGAGCGGCGCCTATGGACCCGGCGTCGACACCTCGACGCTGCTTGACGAAGGGCAGCTCTATGCGGCGCGCTTCGAGGATGACGGCACCGGTCGCTGGCTTGCGTTGACCCCCGAGGCAACGGGCATGAGCCCGGCGCAGATTGCCATCTTCACCCGCATGGCCGCCTCCCGCGTGGGCGCGACGACGATGGACCGCCCCGAATGGGTGGCCGTCAATCCCGCGGCCGTAGAAGCGTATTGCGCGCTCACCAACAACCGCAACCGCGGTGTCAGGACCAACGCCGGGGGCGACTGGCAACGGGTGGGCGGGCCGAACCCGCGCAAGATCAACAACTTCGGCCAGATCGTGCGCTGGCGGCCCGCGGGCGACGATCACGCTGCCGAAAGCTTCGCCTGGGATCTCTACGTGATGTGCGGGAATCCCGCCGTCTCGGAGGGGCCGTACAGGGGAACGGCGAACATCACCGTCGGCAACATGTTCAACTCCCCCGACTGCATGATGTTCGACACCACGGGTCTGCTCTGGATCCAGACCGACGGCGATGATTCGAACGAAGGCGAGTTCGCCGGGCAGGGGAACAACCAGATGCTCGCCGGAGACCCGGTGACGGGCGAGATCCGGCGCTTCCTGACCGGCCCGAGGGGTTGTGAGGTCACCGGGCTGACCTGGTCGGCGGACCGGCGGACGATGTTCGTCGGAATCCAGCATCCCGACGCGCCGTTCCCCGATGGAGCCGGCAGGCTGCCCCGCTCATCGATCATCGCCATCTGGCGCGAAGATGGCCGCCCGCTCGGCTGAGCGCGGTCGGCGGGCGAAATTCGCGATTGTCTAGGCGCGGGCGATGGGGTATCCGTCGCCCGCGCGAGGCACCCGTAGCTCAGCTGGATAGAGCGCTGCCCTCCGAAGGCAGAGGCCAGAGGTTCGAATCCTCTCGGGTGCGCCATTGCCTGGCTCCGCGCGCGCAACGCCTGCAGGGCTGGCAGGCAGTTCCCGGTTCGAAACCACGTGAGAGGTCGGGGCGGCTCCGGCTGGTGTCCGTCTCTCTTCGGGCAGGTGCCAGGCGCCGCCTTACGCAGGGCCGGCGACGCTCGGCGCTGCTCCCTCGAGCGCGGCAAGTTCGGCTGCCAGCGCCGCGCGCTGCGCGGCATCGAGTGGCGTGAGTGGCGGGGCCATCCGCGTCCAGCTTTCCTCGCCGCTGCGCCAGGCCGCGATCTGTTTCATCGCCGCCACGAGCGGGAACTTCGCCGCCAGGGCACGCGCGGCCTTGACCCTCGCCATGGCCGCGGTGCGGGCGGGGCCTTCGGGTGCCCGCAGCGCCGCCTGTGCCAGCGCGCCGAAGGCGTTCGTCGAGCCGGAAATCACCCCGGCGGTGCCGATGGCGAGCCCATCCCACAGCAAGGCCTCCGAGGAGGGAAACACGTCAAACCCGGCTTCCACGCCGCCGGTCGCCTCGACGAAGGCTCGGGTCTGCGCGAAGTCGCCGCTCGAATCCTTCAGACCGGCAATCACCGGCCCGAAGGCCGCGCGAAGCCGCGTCACCAGGGCGGTGGAAATCGGAACCGCCGACATCTGCGGGAAATGATAGAGATAGACGCGCAGGTCGTCGCGGCCGATCTTTTCCACAAGCGCGGCATAGTAGGCGAAGAGCCCGTCTTCGGAGGGGTTCTTGTAGTAGTAGGGTGGCAGCACCAGCACATTCGTGTAGCCAGCATCCACCGCGGCGCGGGCGAGTTCCACCGCATCGCTTGCGGAGGGCGCGCCGGTGCCGAAGATCACCCGCTCCGGTTCGATGCCGGCTTCGGCAAGGGCGGCGGGCAGCGCAAGGCGCTCGCGCATGGAAATCGAGGTGCCCTCGCCCGTGGTGCCGGTGGGGGCGATTCCGTCACAACCGCCGGCCTCGCTCAGCAGATACCCGCAGTGGTCCAGGAACCTCGCGACATCGACGGCGAAGTTGTCGTCAAACGGCGTGATGGCGGCGGCGTAGATACCGTGGCGGGCCCTGGTCATGGTCTGCCTCCTCTTGCTCGGGCGCGGCGACGTACCTCCTCCACGCTTACGTGTTGACCGGGGCGAGGGAAAGGCGCAACCAGCAAGCGGCCGGGCCCGTTGCCCGGCCACCAAATGTGGCGGGCGCCCGGCGCGCCGGCCGCGTGACCGGAAAGGGACCGCGATGATCGATCTTTACACCTGGACGACGCCGAACGGGCGCAAGGTTTCCATCCTTCTCGAGGAGCTAGGCGCGGAGTACGAGGTGCACCCGGTCGACATCTCAAAAGGCGAGCAGTTCGACCCCGGGTTCCTCAAGATCGCGCCCAACAACCGCATCCCGGCCATCGTTGACCGGGAAACGGGCATGGCGCTGATGGAGTCCGGTGCGATCATGCTCTACCTCGCGACAAAGTTCGACCGCTTCATCTGCAAGGGCGACGAGTACTGGCGCATGCTCGAGTGGCTCATGTGGCAGATGGGCGGGCTCGGACCGATGCTCGGGCAGGTGCATCACTTCGTGAAATTCAATCCCGGCGTCTGCCCCTATGCCGAGGAGCGCTACACAAGGGAAGCGCATCGGCTCTACGGCGTGCTGGACCGGCGCCTTGCCGGGCGCGACTTCATCGCCGGCGTGGGGCGGGGCGAATACAGCATCGCCGACATGGCCGCGTGGCCGTGGATCTCGCGCTTCGAGTGGCAGCGGATCGACCTTGCCGACTATCCCAATGTGCGCGACTGGTATCTGCGCATTGCCGCGCGGCCCGCGGTGCAGCGCGGCTACAAGGTGCCGAAGGATGTGGGCGACGTGCCGATGCCGTGAGCCGGGCGCCGCGGAAGACAATGGAGAACGGACCGGAACGGGTGGAGGCGCGTGCCGGATTCGAACCGGCATGAGCACGATTTGCAATCGTGTGCGTAACCATTCCGCCAACGCGCCACGGCCCTCCAGATATGCCATGTCCGGGCCGGTGGCAAGACGGTCGGCGAGGGCAGGGCGGTTGCTCCGGCCCGCTCCCGCGGGAGTTCAGCGCCGGGGCATCCCCTTGGGGCGCATCAGCCGTTTCTGGGCGGCGATGCGGAAGGGCGCGTTCGGGGCGCCATAGCCTGAATAGGCGCCGCGCCGCTCGACAATCTCGAAGAAGAAGCCATTGTCGAAGGGCCGCGAGTAGAGCTGGAAATAGGCGCCCTTCTCGTCCTCGTCATAGAGGATGTGATGGCGCGCGAGCCTTTCGACCTCCTCCGCCGTCAGCCCGAAACGTGCCTTGAGGTCGCGGTAGTAGTTCTCGGTCATCGGCAGCGCCTCGAAACCCGCGGCCTCGAGGGCGCCGGCGGTGGCGAAGATGTCGTCCGTGGCGAAGGCAAGGTGCTGGACCGCGCCGCCGAAGCTCTCGGCAAGGAAGCTGCCGGCCAGCGTGCGGTGAGTTTCGGCGCCGTTCAGGGTGATGCGCACCGCCCCGTCACGGCTCGCCACCGCTTGGCTGCGCACAAGGCCGTCGGGGTCGATCACGTCAACCATCGGGGTCTTCGTCATCTCGAAGATCGAGGTGTAGAAGAGCGCCCAGCTCAGCATCTCGTCATAGCTCATCGTCTCGGCGATGTGGTCGATGCGCGTGAGCCCCGCGCCGCCTGGCGCCTCCGGCGCCGCACCCTCGCGCGGGCGGAACTCCACCTCCCACACCCGCGCCAGCCCGCTTGCCTCGTCGAGAAAGTGCAGCACGCTGCCGCCCACCCCGCGCACCGCCGGAATCTCGAGCTCGCCGGGCCCCACCGGCTGGTGAAAGGGTTCGGCCTTCAGGGCGGTGGCCCGCGCGACGGTGTCGGCCGCGCTGTCCACCCGCAGCCCGATGTCGCATACCGAGCTGCCGTGCATCGCCCATGCTGAGGCGGCAAAGCCCGTCTCTTCCGCGTTCAGCACGATGCGCACCGCGCCCTGCTGCCACAGCTCGACCCGTTTCGAGACGTGATCGGCGACATGGCGAAAGCCCATGCTCGCCAGCATGGCCGAAAGCGCCTCCGCCTCGGCGCCGCGGGTGGTGAATTCGACGAACTCCACCCCGCGCACCGGCACGCGGGGCGGAATTTCCGGCAGGCGTGCGCGGATGTCGGGCTCGGCCCGGCGCACATCGTCGAGAAGCGCCACGATCGAGCGCAGACCGTCGCGCGCAAGCCCCTCGGGCCGGCCGCCGCGGAACTGGTCGTTGAAGATCTCGAGGCTTACCCAGTCGTCATAGCCGGTCGCGGCGACCGCGCGCATGAAGTCGGTGACGGGCAGGTCGCCTTCTCCCGGCATGCAGCGGAAATGCCGCGACCAGTAGAGCAGGTCCATCTCGATGAGCGGCGCGTCGGCCAGCTGGACAAAGACGATGCGATCGGCGGGGATGCGGCGGATGGTGTCGGGGTCGATGCGCCGTGCGAGCGTGTGAAAGCTGTCGAGGATGAGGCCGACGTTGGGGTGATCGGCGCGGCGCACGATCTCCCAGGCGTCGCGGTGATCGTTCACGTGCCGGCCCCAGGCCAGCGCCTCGTAGCCGACGGTGATGCCGTATTCCCTGGCGATTTCCCCGAGCTCGCGGAAGTCCTCCGCCGCGCGGTCGATGCCGCCGAGCGCCTCGGGATGCACCGAGGAGCAGACGAGGATGCGGCTCGCGCCGAGCTCTGCCATGGTGTCGAACTTCGCGCGCGCCCGGTCGAAGGCGCGCCGGCGCAGTTCGCCGGTGAGTCCCTCGAAGTCCCGGAAGGGCTGGAAAAGCGCGATCTCGAGCCCGTGGTCGCGGATCATCCGGCCGATCTCGCGCGGGCTGCCTTCCTCGGCGATGAAGTCCTGCTCGAAGATCTCGATGCCCTGAAAGCCCACGCGCGCGATGGCCTCGAGCTTTTCGCGGAAACTGCCGGAGATCGAAACCGTGGCGATCGAGGTCTTCATGGCGTCATCCCGTGTAACCCAGCAGTCGTGGCAGCCATAGCACGAAATCGGGCAGGAAGGTGATGGCGGCGAGCGCGGCGAACAGCGCCAGGATGAACGGCCAGATCTCGGCGATGATCCGGCCAACCGGCTGATTGGTGATGTTGGCGGTGATGAACAGCAACAGCCCATATGGCGGGGTGACCAGCCCGATCATGGCGTTGACGACGGTGATCACCCCGAAATGGACAAGGTCGACGCCCAGCGCCTGCGCGGTGGGCAGCAGGATCGGCAGCACGATCAGGATGATCGCCCCGCCCTCGAGCACGCATCCGAGCGCGAGAAGCAGGAGGTTCACCGGGATCAGAAAGCCCGTCGGCCCCAGATCGAAACCGGCAAGAAAGCCGGCGAGCGCGTTGGGGATGTCCTCACGCGTGATCACGTAGTTGAAGGTGATGGAACCCGCGATCAGCACGCCAATGGCGCCGGTGGAGCGTGATCCCGCCTTCAGTGCCGCCCAGAAGGCGTCGAAGGAGACCGAGCGGTAGAACACCACCGAGATCGTCAGCGCATAGGCGGCGGCAACGGCGGCTGCCTCTGTCGGCGTCATCACCCCGCCGTAGATGCCGCCCAGCAGGATCACCGGCAGCATCAGCGCCGGGAATGCCTCGAAGGTGGCGCGCGGCAGCTCTCGCAGCGGCACCGCCTCGTCGACCGGAAAGCCCCGCCGGCGGGCGATCAGGAAGTTGGTCAGCGCCATCATCGCCGCCATCAGCAGCCCCGGCAGGAGCCCCGCGGCAAAGAGATAGCCGATCGACTGGTCGGAGACGAGGGCGTAGAGCACCATCGGGATCGAGGGCGGGATGATCGGCCCCACGGTCGCGGTCGCGGCGGTGATCGCCGCGGCATAGGCCGGGGTGTACCGCCCGTCGCGGGTCATCAGGTTGATGACGATCTTGCCCATGCCCACCGCATCGGCCACCGCAGAGCCTGACATGCCCGAGAAGATCACCGAGGAGACGACGTTGACATGCCCGAGCCCGCCCCGGAACCGGCCCACCAGCGCCTGACAGAAGCGCAGCAGCCGGTCGGCGAGGCTGCCCACGTTCATGATGTCGGCGGCAAGGATGAACAGCGGGATCGCAAGCAGCGTGTAGCCGTTGTAGAGCCCCTGAAGCAGCTGCTCGGTGGTGATCGAGGGGTCGAAGCCACGCGGGAAGCGCATGTCCATCAGGATCAGGTAAAGGAAGGAGCCGCACATCATCGCGATCCCGACGCTGAGCCCCGAAAGCGCCAGCGCCACGATGAGCAGCATCGACAGCGTGAACGGATCAGTCATAGTCGTGGGTCTCCGGCCGGGGTTCCAGCTCGGCGCGCGGCCGGTCTCCGGCGATGCCGGCCCAGACCAGCGCCAGCATCCTGACGATCACGGCGATGTGGAAGGGGATGTAGACCGCGAAGACAAGGTCGAAGCGCCACTGGAAGGCGGCGGTGCGCTCGATCTTCATGAAGGTCACGTAGTCCCAGGCATGGGGCAGGGTCCAGGCGAAGATCGCCGCCGTCACCAGCCCCACGAAGACATCCATCGCCCGGCGCGCGCCACGCGGCGCGGCATTGTATAAGATGTCGAGGCGGATCATCTCGCCGGGGGTGAGCACGAAGGCGAAGGCCAGCAGGATGCCCCACAGCCAGGCGATGGTGACCCATTCCACGGTCCACAGCACCGGCCAGCCGAGGACGTAGCGGAACAGGATCTGCAGAAGGAAGACGACGAACATCGACAACAGAAGCCCCGCCGTCAGGTGATTGACCAGCACGGCGAGGCGCCCGGCGATCCGGCGCAGTCGGTCCATTGGCAGGCCCTCCCTTCAGTGCAAGGCGGCGGGCGATCATCACCGCCCGCCGCCGGCTCCCGCAAGGATCAGTTGGCGGTGTAGCCGTTGATCCGGTCGTAGAGGCCCTCGGGCCAGTCCTTGTCCTGCCCCTCGGCGGCATAGACCTTCTTGACGTTCGCCACGAAGGCGTCGAGGTCGGGGGTGTAGATGTCGATCCCCTTCGCCTTCATGTCGGCCTCGAGCTCCTGCTCGAGCTTCAGCGTGGCCTCGTCGAGTGCGCGCTCGAAGTTCTTCGCGCACTCCTGCACCCTGGCCTGCTGCTCGGGGGTGAGGGAGTTCCACTTCGCCAGCGAGATGGTGAAGAGGTTGTGGCCGACGAGGTGCGCGGTCTTGCCGATGTGGTTGATGACCTCGTCGAACTTCATGGAGCGGGTGGCCGGAAAGCCGTTGTCCTGACCGTCGATCGCCCCGGTCTGCAGCGCGGTGTAGACCTCGGTGAAGGGTACCGGCACGGTGGTTGCGCCCATGGCGCGGCCCACGAGCTGCCAGCCCTCGCCCGGCGGCATGCGCAGCTTCATGCCCTTCAGGTCGTCGGGGGTCATCACCCGCTTGTCGCCCTTGTAGCCGAGGTGGCGCGTGCCGTTGTAGGGCGTGGCGAGGATCTTCACCTGCGCCTTTTCCTCGATCTCCTTCCACAGCTCGTCAAGGAGGTCGGAATTGTAGACCGCTCGCATGTGCTCGTAGTCACGGAACAGGAAGGGCGCGCCGAGCACCTTGGTGTGCGGCACCTGGTTGTAGAAGTCGAAGATGGCGAGGTTGCCCATGTCGAGGTTGCCGCGCTGCATCGCCGTCAGCTCGGTGCCCTGCTTGAACAGCGTCGCGCCGTGGTAGGACTTGAAGTCGAAGTCGTCGCCGAGGCATTCGCCGAATTCCTTGCGCAGGATCTGCGAGCGGATGTCGTTCTCGGCCACGGTGTCGGAGTAGATCAGCTCCACCTTGTCGGCCATTGCGGCGGTGGCGCTGAGCAGCATGGCGGCGATGCCGCCGGTCAGGATGTTGCGCATTATCGGTCCTCCCTTGGTGCGCTGAGGGTGCCGGACGTCCCGGCGGTCTGGCGGCTGCCCGCAGCCTCGAAGGCCGCGCGCATCCGGTCGGGGTCGGCCTTGCAGCCGGTGAACAGCTCGAAGGCCCGCACGGCCTGGAACACGGCCATGCCCGCCCCGCTCATCACCCGGCAGCCGCGGGCGCGAGCGGTGGCGAGAAGCTCCGTTTCGAGCGGGAAATAGACGATGTCGGCGACCCAGTGGCGGGGCCTGATGAGCGCGGCGGGCAGGGGCAGGCCGGGATGGCTGGCCATGCCGATGGGCGTCGCGTTGACGAGCCCGCATGCGCGCTGCGCTGCCGCGGCGAGCGCTTCCGTGCCGGGGCTCACCGCCTCGACGCGCGCCGCGCCGTGGCGCGCGGCAAGGCGCTGCGCCAGGGTCTCGGCAGCCTCCTGGCGCGAGTCGCGGATGAGCAGCAGGCCCACGCCCTGCGCCATCAGCGCTTCGGCGACCGCCCCGCCCGCGCCGCCAGCCCCGAGGAGAAGCACTACCTCGCGGGGTGCCTCGGCCAGTTCGCGGGCGAAGGCCTCGGCAAAGCCCCAGCAATCGGTGTTGTGCCCATGGCGGCGCCCGTCCTCGAACACCACGGTGTTGACCGCCCCCACCGCTTCGGCGGCAGGCGAAAGGCTGTCGAGATGGGCGAGCGCGGCCTGCTTGAACGGATGGGTGACGTTCACCCCCCGGCAGCCGACCGCCTCCGCCTCGGCCAGGAGTGCGCCGATGTCGGCACCGGGTCGGCCGGCCGTGTCGATCAGGTCGTAGTGATAGGCAAGGCCCTGTGCACGGCCTTCGGCCATGTGCATCGCCGGGGTGCGCGAGGCGCCGATACCGGCCCCGATCAGCGCCGCGCGGATCGTGCCCGCGGCATCGGTGGGCGCATTGCCGGCATCAGGCATCGTCCGGCCTGTGCGGTCCTTGCCCGTGATTTCCTGCACGGCTTCCTCCCTCCGTCTGTTGGATGCCCGTCCGGCAGCCCGGCCAATGCTGGCGAGGGGAATGTTTGTACTGGTTCGTACATTACGTCAAGAGTTTTGTACTGGACAGTTAAAACACTTCTCGGCTAGCTTCTGGCGGGGAGGGCAGGAATGGACACGACGACAGGGCCGAAAGAGAAAGAGGTGGAGCCAGCCGAGGGCGGGGCGGACGGAGCGCCGGCCCGGCGCGACCCCGAAGGCGTGCGGCGCGACATTCTGGCCGCGGCCGGCGAGGTTTTTGCCGAGAGGGGGCTTTCGGGGGCAAGGATCGACGAGATCGCCGCGCGCACCCGCACGTCGAAGCGGATGATCTATTATTATTTCGGCGACAAGGAGGGGCTTTACCGCGCCTGCCTCGAGGCCGCCTATGACGAGGTGCGGCGCGGAGAGGAGGCGCTCGACCTGGGCGGGCTGCCGCCCGCCGAGGCGCTGGCGCGGCTTGTCGCCTTCACCTTCGACCACCACCGCCGCCACCCGGCCTTCATCCGCATGGTGATGATCGAGAACATCCACCGCGCGGCGCATCTGCGCGCCTCGCGCGTGGCCGCGGAGCGCAACCGCGCGGCCGTGGCCCGGCTCACCGAAATTCTGCGGCGCGGAGAGGCGGAGGGCGTGTTCCGCCCCGGCGTCGACCCGCTCGAACTGCACTGGCACATCTCGGCGCTGAGCTTCTTCAACGTCTCCAACCGCCCCACCTTCTCGGCGCTTTTCGGAGATGAGCTGTTCTCGGAGGAGGCGCAGGCACGGCTGCGCGCGCATGCGGTGGAAATGATTCTCGCCCTTGTGAGGCAGGAGGAGCCAGGCGATGACGATCAGGCCTGACCTGGAACCCTTTCTCGAACGCTGGCAGGCGGAATGGGCGAGCCTGCCGCCCGGCGCCGGACCGGCAGAGCGGCGCGCGCATTTCGAGGTGATCGCCCGCCACATGCGCCTGCCCACGCCCGAAGACGTGAAAACGGACCGCGAGGAATGGGTCGAAAGCCCGGCGGGCCGCGTGCGGGTGCGCTTCTTCCGCCACGCGGGGGGCGGGCCGCGCCAGCCGGCGCTGATCTACATGCACGGCGGCGCGTTCATGCAGGGCAGCCCGGAGACGCATTGGGACATCACCGCGCGCATCGCCGCCTGGAACCGGCAGACGGTGATCTCGGTCGATTACGCAAAGACGCCCGAGCACCCCTTTCCGGCCGCGCTCGAGCAGGTGGATGCCGTGGTGCGCTGGGCCCATGCCGGCGCTGACGCGCTCGGCATCGATCCCGAGCGCATCTCGCTCGGTGGCGACAGCGCCGGCGGCAACCTGGCCGCCGCGGCGGCGCTCGATCTGCGGGGAGAGATCCCGCTTCGGGCGCAGCTGCTGATCTACCCGGTCTGCGACTTCGACAACTCACGCCCGTCCTATCTTGAAAACCCCGAAGGGCCGATCGTGCGGGTGGCGGACATGGATCGGGTCAACGCCATGTACTGCCCCGATCCGGCCGATCTGCACAACCCGCGTGCCGCGCCGCTTCTGGCGGAGAGCCATGCGGGCCTGCCGCCGGCCTATATCGCAGTGGCAGAACACGACCCGTTGCGCGACAGCGGCGTGGCCTATGCCGAGGCGCTGCGGGCCGCGGGCGTGCCGGTGGTGCTCGATCCCGGCGAGGGGCTCATTCACGGCTACCTTCGTGCCATGGGTTACTGCCCGGAAAGCGAGGCTCGGTTGCGGGCGATGGCCCGCTGGCTTGCCGAACGGCAAGGCTGAGCAGGCCCGGGAGCGGGCGGCATCGCGCCAGTGGCAGCGGGCGGCTCCCGCAGCAGGGCATGGCTCAGTGGCTCGTGCCTTCCGAGAAGCGGATCTTGTTCCACACGTTGTACTTGCCCGAGGGCTTCCGCATGGGCAGGCGCGTGACCTCCTCGAGCGTGGCGGCGTCATAGACGATGAGGGCGCCCTCATCTTCCCAGACGCTGACAAAGGCATGGCTGCCGTCGCGGTCGAACTCCACATGCGCCACGGTCGCTCCGGGCACGGGGCGCAGCGTGCGCACGATCTCGAGGCTCTGCTTGTCGATGACATGCATCACGTCGCGGTTGGGGCCGAAGAACACATCCGCCCAGAGATAGGGCGTGTTCTCGTGGCTGCGCAGGAAGAAGCCGGGGCCGAGCGTCTCGATCACCTTCACCACCTCGAAGGTTTCGGTGTCGATCACCGTGAGCTTGCCCTCCTTCAGATGCGGCGTGGCCATCACGCGCCGCCCGTCGGCCATCGTCCACGAGATGCCCGAGCCCAGATGCGGCATGCCGGGCAGGGGCAGCTCGGCAACCACCCGCCCGACATTGAGATTGACCACCACCCCGCGGCTGCCATCGCGCGAGGCACCGATGAGGTGGCGGTAGTCGGTGGTGAAGAAGAAATCGTCGATCGGCTCCTCGAGCAGGATGCGGCGGCGGGCGAAGAGCCCCTCTTCGGCGCCCACAGCCTCGACCATGCCGGCCTCGCGGGAGTGCACGAAGCCCTCGTAGAAGGGGCCGGCATCAGGGTCCGTGGCGATCTCCCAGATTTCGGGAGCATCCTTCAGCGCGAGGATGAAGCTCTTGCGCTGGGGCGCCTGATAGACGGCGGATACGCGCGAGGGCGTGCCGTCGCGGGCGATCACGTCGATCACGCGCACGGGCTCGAGCGTGCCGGCATCGAGGATGGAGAGCGAGCGCGGCAGGTAGTTGGCCACCGCAAGCCACCTGCCGTCATGGCTGAGCGCAATGTTGCGCGCATTGATGCCCGCGCGCACGCGCCCCACCTCGGCAAGCGACCAGATGTCATACTTCTGCACCCAGCCGTCGCGCGACATGATGTAGGCAAAGCGGCCGTCGGGGCTGAACTTGACCCCGCCATGCACGGCATAGGGCGTGGGAAAGCGGTCGAGGATGGCGAAGCTGTCGCCATCGAGCACGCTGACGTGATGGTCGCCCTTCTCCACCACCAGCGTGATGTTCATCGGGTCGGGCTCGAAGACGGGCGCGGCCGCGGGGGTGTAGTCCCCGGACATCTCGCGGCTCGCGGCGATCTCGGCCATGCCCCAGACGGGGAGCGGCTCCACCGGCTCATGCAGCCAGGCGGCGAGCGCGGCGATCTCTGTCTCGCCCAGCACCTCGCCGAAGGCCGGCATCTGCGTGGCCGGGCGGCCGTCGCGGATCACTGCCTCAAGCCGCTCCCCCTTGAGCCGGCCGAGCGTTTCGGGGATGAGCACCGGACCCTGCCCGCCGAGCCGCCCCTCGCCGTGGCAGGCGGCGCAATGCTCGGCGTAGAGGGCGGCGGCATCCTGAGCCGCAGCGCCGACAGGGGCGAGCGCGGCAAGGGCGAGTGCAAGGAGCGAAGCGCGGTCAGAAGAAGCGATGAGCCGGATCATGTGACTTGCCTCGGAAGGGGGTGACTTCCACGCGCGGGCCGCCGGTCTCGACGCCGATCTCGGCGTCATCGAGATAGCACGCCGGGTCTTCGGCCCAGGGATCGCCGGTGAGCTGCAGGGCGCGAATGCGGGTGTTGCCGCCGCACACATCCTTGAAGGCGCAGGCGCCGCAGCGGCCCTTGAGCGGGCGGGGGCGGCGGCGCAGCTCGGCCAGCATCGGATCATCGCCCGTCCAGAGCGCCGAGAAGGGCGTCTCCTTCACGCTGCCGACGGTGTAGTCGGACCAGTAGGTGTCGGGGTGCACGCGGCCCTGATGGTCGATATTGGCCACGCCCACGCCGGAGGAATTGCCGCCCCAGGCGGCAAGATGGGCGCGCAGATGGGCGCAGGTGGCGTCATCGAAGCGCGACTCGGCCCATTTGAGGAAGGCCACCGCATCGGCGTCGTTGTTGCCGGTGACGATGTCGAAGCGTTCGCCCGCTTCAACCGCCTGCCATGCCACCTCGATCAGCCGGGCGATGGCGGCGCGGGCGCGGGCGCGGTCTGCATCCTCGGCCCGGTGCTTGTCGCCGCGCCCGGCATAGACGAGATGGCTGAGATAGAACTTGTCCACCCCCTCGGCGCGGCAGAGGGCGAGGATGTCGTCGAGCTGATCGGCATTGTCGCGGGTGATGGTGAAGCGCAGGCCCACCTTGATGCCGCGCGCCTTGCACTCCCGCACGCCGCGCACCGCCGCCTCATAGGCGCCGTCCACGCCACGGAACCAGTCGTTGGTGGCGCCGATGCCGTCGATGGAGATGCCGACATAGTCGAAGCCGATCTCGGCGATGCGGTCGGCCGTCTCACCGGCAATCTTCGTGCCGTTGGTGGACAGCGCCAGATAGCGCACCTGCCTGCGCGCCGCTTGGGCGATGTCGAAGAAGTCGAAGCGGTCGAGCGGCTCGCCTCCCGAGAGGATCAGCGCCGGCACGCCGAAGGCGCCGATGTCCTCGACCACGCCCATCGCCTGTTCGTGGCTGAGCTCGCCGGGGAAGTGGACATCGGCCGAGACGGTGTAGCAGTGCCGGCAGCGCAGGTTGCAGCGGCGGGTGAGGTTCCAGATCACCACCGGCTTGACGGGCCGGCCGGGCGGGCGGGTGCGCACCGGGGTCGGGTTGGTGATCTGGCGCATGTAGTCGCTGAGGCGGAACATCCCCTCACTCCTTGCGCTTGAGCCGAAGGCCCGTTTTCTTGAGGATGCGGCGCGAGAGCAGCATGTCGTCGGCGCGGCAGGCCTCCCCCAGCATCGCCCGGATCTTGGCGCGCTTCTCCTCCACCTCCTCGCGGCTTGTGCCGTGGACCATGGCGAAAAGATTGTAGGGCCAGTCGGGCAGCGCGGGCGGGCGCAGGTAGCAGTGCGAGACGAAATCGAGCGCGCCCACCTGCGCCCCGAGCGCCTCGGCCCGGCCGTCGTCCACGTCCCACACCGTCATGCCGTTGAAGGTGAGCCCCAGCGCGTAGTGGTTGGGTGCGGCGGCGATGCGGCGGATGATGCCGGCCGCACGCATGGCGGCAAGCCGGTCGATGACCTCGCCCTCGGGCAGGCCGAGCCGCGCGCCGATCTCGGCAAAGGGCTCGGGCACGAGCGGCAGCCCGGCCTGCGTCTCGGCGATCAGCGCGCGGTCGGTCGCATCAAGCTTCATGCCGCCACCCGGAAGCCGATGAAGAACTCCCGCTCCTTTGGAAAGCGGAACACCCTCAGCCCCGTCTGCGCCTCGATCCTGTCTGCCACGGTGTCGATCTCCTCGCGCGTCTCGGTGGCCAGAACAAACCACATGTTCAGCCTGTGATCGCGCTCATAATTGTGCGCGACCTCCGGCTGCGCATTGACCTGGATCATCACTTCGTCGAATCGCTCCGGCGGCACCGCCATGGCGCAGAGGCAGAAGGCACCGCCCATCGCCTCGGCGTCGAAGAAGGGGCCGAAGCGGGTGATGATGCCCTCCGCGCGCAGCCGCTCGAGCCTTTCGAGAAGGTCGCGCTCGCCGATGCCCAGCTCCTCGGCCACCACCGCAAAGGGACGCGAGACAAGCGGCAGGTCGTCCTGCAGCCGGTTGAGAATGGCGCGGTCGAACGCGTCGAGCTCTGCCCTCACCTCCCGCCTCATCGGGCAACCCCCGCGCGCCAGTGAGGCGCGGCGTCGATGAGCGCGCCGCTTTGCTTGAAGCAGCGCACCGAGAACAGGACCTCGCGCCGCACGCTGGCAAGGCCGTGGGCCTCGGCCGCGCGCTCGAGCGTGGCCAGCGCCTCGGCACGGCTCTTGGCGTGGATCATCGTGTAAAGCCGGTAGGGCCAACCCGGCGCCGGGCGGCGCTCATAGCACAGGGTGATACCGGGCGTTGCCGCGAGCGCGGGGCCGGCGGAATCGATCTCCTCGGGGGTCATGTCCCACACCACCATCGCGTTTGCCGTCCAGCCGAGGCTGCGATGGCGTACGATGATGCCGAGGCGCGAGATGATGCCGGCCTCGCCAAGCTCCCGAACCCGGCCCATCACCTCCGCACGTGCCCGGCCCAGGCGCGCGGCAAGTGCTCCCCAGGGGTCGGGGCAGAGCTCGAGCCCTTCGGTGAGCCCCTGCAGGATAGGCCGGTCGCCGGGCTCGAGGAGCTCGCGCCGGGGCGCGCGGGGCGCGGGCGGCAGCGCGTTCGTCTTCGACAGCGAAAAGCCCAGATCGACGTTGAAGGCGCGCCTCAGCCGCAGATCGAGGGCGGCAAGACCCGTGTCGCGCCGGAGCCGCTCCAGCCGGCTCTCGACATAGGCCGAATCGGGTCCGGTGAGAACGAACCAGAAGTTCCAGTCATGCTCGCGCAGATAGGCGTGGTTGACACCCGGCTCGCCGGCAACGAGGGCGGCGACACCATCGATGCGCCCGTCGGGAACGCGCATCGCCACGAGGGTGCTGGCCGAGATCGTGTTGGGCGCCACTGTCGCCCCCACACGGCTGATGCGGCCCTCGGCGGCGAGCCGCGCGAGCCGGTCGAGCACCTCCGCCTCCGAAAGGCCGAGCGCCCGGCCGATCTCGGCAAAGGGGCGATCGCAGACGGGAAAGCCGCGCTGGTTGGCGTCGATCAGGCGAATGTCGGTGGGGTCCAGTCGCTCGGGCATGGTTCAGAGTCCGATCCTGTGGGCTCGGGCGGTGAAGAAGATGCCCGAGGGGCTTGTCGCCTCGATCTCGGCGAGCTGCTCGAGGCTCTGCGTGTCGAAGATCTTCACCCGGTTCTCGTCGCGCACCGAGATCCACACCTCCCGCCCGCGCGGGGCGAATTCCATGTGCAGCGTCGCCGGGCCGGTGTTCAGCGTGTGGATGACCTGCCGGCTTTGCGTGTCGATCACCTGCACCACGTCGTTGAGCGGATGGGCGAAGTTCACCCACACCTGCCGGCCGTCCGGGCGGGCCATGGCAAAGACCGGCTGGCCGTGGGTCGGGGTGACGCCCATGGGCTCGAAGCTGCGCCCGTCCACCCACAGCACCTCATGCAGCCCCACCGCGGGCAGCACGAAGGCCTCGCCGGTGTAGGCCCAGCCTTCGAGATGCGGCATCTTGTAGACGGGCAGCTTCTCGTCATGGGCGGCATAGCCGGGCAGGATCGGGCGGGGGGCGGGGCGCTCGGCCCAGAGGTCGATGAGGCTCAGATGATCCTCGCCGAAAAGCCCGGCGATGTAGAAGCGCCCGTTGCCGGTGACGAGCCCGTCATAGGGCCGGTCTCCCACCCCCGCGATCCGGGTGATGAGGGGGGCGCCCGCGCCTTCGAAGTCGGCGATCCATGTCTCGCCCCTGTCCCACAGCGAGAAGACGAAACGGCGGCCGGGCGCATCGACGAGCCCCACCGTCTTCGAGTCGGCGGGAATGTCGGCGACCATCTCGAGCGTCTCGGCATCGAAGACGCGCACGCCGCCGGGCTCGTAGTTCGACACCGCGACGAGCTGGCCGTCGTCGGAGATCGCCCCGCCGATGGAGTTGCCCGCCTGCATCACGCGCCCGGCGATGCGGGCCTCGATCATGTCGAGCCTGGTCAGCCCGCCGTCGCGGCCGAAGATGAAGGCAAAGCGCTCGTCGGGCGAATAGACGGCCGAGGCGTGGGAGAGATCGCCCAAGCCCTCCACTCGCGCAACGGCCGCCCGCGCGATGCGGTCCACGATCAGCACCGAGCCGCTGGCGCGCTCGATGACGATCCCGAGCCCGCCGGTGGCGCGCGCGGTGCATCCCTCGGGGCCGCCCCCGCGGGCCGCGAGAGGCGCGGCGCCAAGCGCCGCTGCGGCGAGAAACTCCCTGCGTCTCATTGTGACTCTCCCTTTCTGAGGTAGGCGATGATCGCCTCGAGCTCGCCCGGCCCGAGGAGCGCCCGCCACGGCGGCATCGGCGTGTCCGGCACGCCGTCAAGGATGATCTCGGCAAGCGTCTCGTCGTCGTATTTCGCCACCGCCTCGGGGGTGATCGCCGGGCCAAGCCCGCCCTTGAGGGTGAGCCCGTGACAGGAGCCGCAATCCTGGCGCACGAGCCGCTCCACGTCGCGGGCCTCTTCGGCTTGAGCCGTCGCCCCCGTGAGCATGAGGAGCGTCAGCATGAGGAGGCTTGCCAGCCAGGGCATGGGTCAGATCCCCTTCAGCGCCGCCGCTATGCGATTGGCCGCTCCGGCCCCGATCGCGGCCGCGGAAAGGGTGAGGCGCTCGCCCCCGCCCGCATCGGCCAGCCGCACCACGTCGCCCACGATGAAGAGCACCGGCGAGGGCAGGGGCGAGAGGCGCATCTCAAGCCCGATCCGGTCGAGCCGCGAGACGTGACGCTGCTCGGCCGCGGTGGTGGCGCCGCTCACCGCCATCACCGGCGTCGCGCCCGGCCGGCCCGCCGCCATCAGGTGGAAGGCGATCTCGGCGATATTGGTCGCGCCCATGTAGATGACGAGCGTGGTTGCGGGGTCGGAAAGGCCCTGCCAGTCGAGATCGAGCGGCGCGCTGCCCTGGCGGTGGCCGGTGACATAGCGCACGCCCGAGGCAAGGCCGCGATGGGTGAGCGGCACGCCGGTTCCGGCCGCCGCGCCCTGCGCCGAGGTGATGCCGGGGCAGATGTCAACCGCGATGCCGCGGGCGCGCAGATACGCCGCCTCCTCCGAGCCGCGGCCAAAGATGAACGGGTCACCCCCCTTCAGTCGGACCACCTCGAGCCCCTCGCGGGCCAACTCGGCGAGAATCTCGTTGATCCGCTCCTGCGGCACGCTGTGAAAGCCCGCCGCCTTGCCGACGGGGATCATCCGCGCGCGCGCCGGCGCCATGGCAAGGATCTCGGCCGAAACCAGCCGGTCATGCACCACCGCATCGGCGCGCTCGAGAAGCCGCACGGCCTTGAGCGTCAGAAGTTCGGGGTCGCCGGGGCCTGCCCCGACAAGATGCACCCGGCCTTTTGCCGCTTCGCGCTCAGCCATCGCCTTCGGCCTCCCCTTCGGGGTGAATTACTAGGGTTCCGGGGGCCGGAAGATGTCCGGCCCCCGGCTGATGGACGTCCTCAGTAGACGTCGTTGCGGGTGTTGTAGACGTTGAACTTGCCCGTCGGCGTGATCAGGCGCGGATCCTTGATCACGTGCTTGAGCTCCAGCGTCTTGTCGTCAACCACGACGATGGCCGACTCCTTGTCCGAGGAGTTCCAGACCGAGAACCAGATCTCGGTTCCCTCGCGGTTGAACTCACCCTGCACCACGCGCGGCTGGCCCTCGGCGATGCCGGCCCATTCGGCAATCGGCAGCACCGTGTATTCGGGCTCTTCCTGCGTCATGTCCTCGATGCGGAAGGCCGCAACCGAGCCCGAAATCTCCGGGTCGGGGTTGAGGGGCGCGTCCACATAGAGGTGATGCGATTCCGGGTGCGTCTTCACGAAGAGCGAGCCGCCGCCCATCGCATAGAGCGTCTGCACCACCTTCCAAACGTTCTCGGGGTGGCCTTCGGGATCGGTCCCGATCAGCGCCACCGTCTCGTCACCAAGGTGCGAGGTCGCCCAGACCGGCCCGTAGACCGGGTGCACGAAGTTCGCCCCGCGGCCGGGGTGCGGCGTCTGCCCGCCGGTCTCGACCAGGGTGACGAGCTTGTCCTCCTTGGTGTCGATCACCGCGATCTTGCCGCGGGCGTTGGCGGCAACGAGGAAGTAGCGCCCGCTCGAATCGAAGCCGCCGTCATGCAGGAAGCGTTCGGTCTCGATCTCGGTGATCTTGAGATTCTTGAGATCGGTGTAGTCGATCATCAACGTCTTGCCGGTTTCCTTGACGTTGACGATGAACTCCGGCCGGTAGTGCGAGGCGACGATGGAGGCCACGCGTGGCTCGGGGTGATAGGTCTGCTCGTCATAGATCATGCCGCGGGTGGACTTGATCTTGAGCGGCTCGAGCGTCTCGCCGTCCATGATCACCCATTGCGGCGGCCAGTAGGCGCCGGCGATGGCATACTTGTCCTCCCAGCCCTCCATCTTGGAGGTCTCCACGGAGCGCGCCTCGGTGCCGATCTTGATCTCGGCGACGGTGGCGGGCGGGTCCATCCACAGGTCGATCATCGTGACCTTGGCGTCACGGCCGATGGTGAAGAGATAGCGCCCCGAGGCCGAAAGCCGGCTGATGTGAACCGCATAGCCGGTGTCGATGACCGCGCGGATCTCGTAGGTGTTCCCGTCGATCAGCGCCACCTGGCCGGCATCGCGCAGCGTCACTGAGAAGAGGTTGTCGATGTCGATGTCGTTCATCTTCTCGGTGGGCCGCTCCTCGGGCGGCAGGATCACCTTCCAGCTCGCCCGCATCTCCGGCATGCCCCACTCGGGCGGCTGCGCCGGATCGAGAAGCAGGTAACGGGCCATCATGTCGACTTCTTCCTCGGTCAGCTCGCCGGAGGTGCCCCAGTTGGGCATGCCGGCGGGCGAGCCATAGTTGATGAAGTCGTGAAGGTACTCGTAGCCGAGTTCGCGGGTGATGTCGGGCGTCAGCGCCTTGCCGGTCGCCCCCTTGCGCAGCACGCCGTGGCAGCCCGCGCAGCGCTCGAAGTAGATGGTGTTGGCGCGGCTGTATTCGGCCGGCGTCATCACCGGGTCACCCGGCTTGCGGCCGGGGATCTCGACGCCGATCTGCGAGAGGGTGTTCATGCTGGGAACGTATTGCCCCCCCGGCTTTGTCTCGTGGCCCTTCGGGGCGTTCTGGGCCCAGGCGCCGGCGGCGCCGAGGCCGACAACGAGCGCGACAGCGGCAGCGCTGCGCAACACCCGTCTGGTCGGTATCGCAGTCATGTCCGTCTCCTTTTCGCCGGAACTTCGGGGAGAAGCCCGCCACCCCTGCTAGATGAGTGCCCGTCTTGCCGCCTTGACTTCGGTCAAGGAGAACGCGGAAAGCCGGTGGCACTGTCCGCGCATGTTCAGAAGCGTCTCCCTTGCGCCCTGCCTTGCCTGCCTCACCGCCGGGCTTGCCCGCGCGCTTGGGCTCCTCGCGCTTGCGGCAGTCATCTCTGCTGCGCCGGCCAGCGCCGAGACACCGGAGGAAAAGGCCGAGCGCGTGGCGGGCGAGCTTGCGGATGTTCTGGCCCAAAGCCTTGCCCCGGCAGCGGGTGCAAGGCTCGAACATCACGCTGCGCCGGTGCCGCACTGGCGCCTTGTTGCGCCGGGGAAGGGCGTTCTCGCCGCCATCGGCTCGAGTCGGGAACTCGTCGCCTCCACGGGTTACTCTGGCCGGCCGCTCGACCTGGTGGTGGCCGTGGGGGTTTCCGGGCCGGGCCGGGGGAAGATCCTCGGCGTGCGGCTTGCCTCGCACGCGGAGCCGGTGCTCACACTGGGGCTCTCGGATGAAGATTTCGCCCGCTTCGCCGAGGGCTTTTCGGGAATCGACCTGAGCCGTCCGCTGGAAGAGGAGAACCGCCCGCCGCCCGCCATCGCCCGTGCCACCGTCACCAGCGGAGTGATGCGTGATGCCGTGCTTCGCACCGCGCGGCTTCTGGCGGAGGCCACGGGTGCGATCTCGGGCGGCGGAATCGACCGGACGGCATTCCGCCCCGCCGGCTGGGCCGAGCTTTCCGGGATCGGCGCGATTGCCACGGCGTCCCTGTCCTTGCAGGAGGCCCGCGCGCAGATGGCCAGTGCCACTGTCCCGCCACCGGAAGGGGAGGGCGACTATGTCCGCCTTCATGTCGCTCTCATCGACCCGCCTACCATCGGGCGCAACCTTCTCGGCGAACACCTCTACGCTCGCGCCATGGCCGAGCTTCTGCCCGGTCAGTCCGTGCTCTTCGTCGGCTCTTCGGGACTTGTCGGCCACCGCGGCACGCGCTGGCGGCGCAAGGGTGTGTTCGAGACGCTGACAATCCGTCAGGGGGAGACGCGCTTTCACCCCTCGGCGGAGGGCTTCATCGCTGTCGACAAGCTTGCCGCCGCGGATGCGCCGCCGCTCGAACAGATGAGCCTCTTCCGCCTGCCCGCCGAGGGCTTCGACCCTGCACAGCCTTTCACGGTGGAGCTGACCATCGCCCGCCCGGCGCGCGGAGGCGGCACGGCCGAGGCGCGGCTGGCCGTGAATTATGCAGTGCCGGCCGAGTTTCGCAGCGCGCCCACGGCGCCGCCCCCGGCAAGCTGGGAAGAGGCCTGGGCGGCGCGCTGGCCGGTCGTCGTCGGGGTGGGGGTGCAGCTCGGCGTGCTGTTTCTCATCCTTCTCTTCCAGACGGTTCTTGTCCGCCACAAGCGGCTGTGGCTGGGGCTTCGGGCGGGTTTTCTCGCCGTCACCTTCCTGTGGCTTGGCCTGTGGGTGGGTGGACAGCTTTCGGTGGTGCAGGTGGCGGCCTTCCTGCATGCGCTTCTGTCGGGCTTTCGCTGGGAGACCTTCCTGATCGAGCCGGTGATCTTCACTCTCTGGTCCTTCGTGGCGCTGGGCCTTCTGTTCTGGGGCCGGGGGGTCTATTGCGGCTGGCTCTGCCCCTTTGGGGCGGCGCAGGAGCTTGCCAACATCGCCGCGCGCCGGCTCGGCATCCGCCAGATCGCCGTGCCGCATGCGGTGCATGAGCGGCTCTGGCTGATCAAATACACCGCCTTCGTCGCCATCATCGCGGTGAGCTTCCACTCGATGGAAAAGGCGCTCCTGCTCGCGGAGATTGAGCCCTTCAAGACCGCCATCACGCTGCGAATGATGCGCGCCTGGCCCTTCGTCCTGTTTGTCGTGGCGCTGCTCGCGGCGGGGCTTTTCATCGAGCGGTTCTACTGCCGCTACCTCTGCCCGCTTGGCGCGGGGCTGGCGATTCCGGCGCGGCTGCGGATCTTCGACTGGCTCGACCGCCGCCCCCAGTGCGGGCGGGAGTGCCGGCTGTGCGAACAGCGCTGCACCGCCGGCGCCATCGACCCGATCGGACGCATCAACCCCAATGAGTGCCTGCTATGCCTGCGATGCCAGATGATCTACCACGACCCGGAAACCTGCGTGGTGCTCAAGCGGCGCGCCCGCGCCGCGGCGACGACATGACCGTGGCCCGGCGCCTGCTGTCGGAAGGCTTCCGGGCGTTCTTTTTCGCCGCGCTCGCCTTTGCCGTCGTCTCGATGCTGGCCTGGCTCTTGTGGCTCGCGGCCCCAGTGCTCGGCGAGACAGCACCGTTTCTTCCCTTTGGCGAAGAGCCGGTGCTGTGGCACGCACATGAAATGGTCTTCGGCTACGGCTCGGCGGCGCTGGGCGGCTTTCTTCTCACCGCCGTTCCCTCATGGACGGGAACCCCGGCCGCACGCATGGGCTTCATCGGATTCGCCGCGGCGCTGTGGCTTGGCGGACGTCTCGCCGTATGGCTCGCGCCGCTCCTGCCGCCTCCGGCCGTGGCCCTTGCCGCGCTCGCCTTCCTGCCGGTGGTGATGGCGCGGGTGGCCGATCAGCTGCGCCGCCGGCCGAAGCCGCAGAACGTGGCCTTCCTTTTCTTCCTCGTGCTGGCCTGGCTGGCCGATCTGCGCGTGCAGATCGCCTGGATGCAGGGAGAAGACGCACATGCCGGGCTTCTGGCCGGGCTCCTGACACTGGGAGCAATGATCGCGGTGATCGGGGGGCGCGTGACGCCTGCCTTCACACGCAACGCCATGAAGCGGGCCGGAGAGGCGGAGGCGCGCTGGCCCGTCTCGCTCAGGGCCGCCGATCTGGCGGCCATCTTCGCCACGACCGCGGCCGCCTTGCTGACGCTTCTTGGCAGCGAAGGCGCGCTCACGGCTGGCCTCCTTTGCCTTGCCGGGCTGGCGCAGCTTCTGCGCCTGATGCGCTGGCGGCTGGGCTTTGCCTTGGGCCAACCGATCCTCTGGTCGCTGCATCTGGGCATGGCGGCGCTCGGGCTGGGGCTCCTCGCGCTCGGGCTGTCCGGTTTCGGGCTCATGCCCGAGGGCGCGGCGGTACATGTTCTCGGCATCGGTGCTGTGGGCGGCATGACGCTCGCGGTGATGAGCCGGGCGATCCTGGGCCACACGGGCCGGGGGCTGGTGGCGCCGGGGCCGGTGGCCTTGGCCTACGCGCTCCTGCCGCTCGCCGCCCTGACGCGCGCCGGTGCGGAATGGGCCGGTGCCGGGCTCTACCTCGCGCTCCTCGTCGGCGCCGCGCTCCTGTGGGTCGCGGCATTCGCGGCAACGCTTGCCGCGCTCTGGCCGGCGATCTCGGGGCCGCGCGCCGATGCGGGCGCCGCGCCCCCACCGCAGGGGATACGGCCATGACCCTCACCCGACGCCGCTTTCTCGTCACGGCCTCGCTCGCGGGGCTCGCCGCTGCCTTCGGGTACGCCGCGCCTGCGCCGGAGGTCATCTGGCGCGGGCGGGTGTTCGGGGCCGAGGCCTCGATCCGCCTGCGCAGCGAAGCGCCCGAGCGCGCCCGGAGCGCCATTCGCGCCGCCCTTGGCGAGATCGCGCGCGTGGAGCGCGCGGCCAGCCTCTACCGCCGCGACTCCGAACTCGTGCGCCTCAACCGCACGGGCGTGATCGTCAATCCCTCCACGACCCTTTCGGGGCTCCTCGCCCTGTGCGATGCGCTGCATGCGGCCACGGAAGGCGCCTTCGACCCGAGCGTTCAGCCGCTCTTCACCGCCCTTGCGGGCGGTGGCGACGCGGCCCGCGCTCTCGGGCGCGTCGGCTGGCAGCGGGTGAGCCTCACCGGCCGTGAAGTGCGGCTTGGCCGGGGCATGGCGCTCACGCTCAACGGCATCGCCCAGGGCTGGGCCGCCGATCGCGTGGCCGAGGCGCTCGCCGCGCGCGGCTTTGACGAGGTGATGATCGATACCGGCGAGCTGCGCGCGCTAGGCGGTGGCGCGGGGCGCGGGGCGGGCTGGCCGGTGCAGCTTCAGGGCAGGACGCTGCAGCTTGCCGACCGCGCGCTGGCCACCTCCGAGCCGCTCGGCACGGTGCTCGATCGCGCAGGGCGCATCGGCCACATTCTCGATCCGCGCCAGGGCGCCGTTCTCCCCCGCTGGCGCAAGCTCGCCGTCTCCGCCCCCGATGCGGCCGTCGCCGATGGGCTTTCCACCGCGCTCTGTCTGCTCGACGAGGAGGCGCAGGCGCGCGCGCTCCGCCATTTTCCGGCCGCGCGGATCGAGGCGCGGCTGCCGGCCTGAGCTTCAGTGCTCGTGCGGGCCGAGCGCCCCGTGCAGGCGCGCGTCATGGGTGGCGAAGTGGCCCTCAAACCATTCGGCCAGCGCCTCGACGGTCGCCTCGGCCGCGGCTTCGGGCGCCTCATGGGCCTCGTCCATCAGCTCGCGCAGCCGGTCGATGAGCCGCTCGTGATCGGCCTTGTGCTCGGGGTAGGCGGGGTAGCCGGCCCGCTGCATCTGCCGCTCCTCATGGGCGAAATGGCCCGAAACGGCGGCCAGAAGATCGCCGAAGGCCGCGTCGATCTCCTCGGCCGGTGCACCGGCCCTGATGCGGCGCGCCGCGGCGTTGACCAGTTCGATGAGTTCCCGGTGCTCGTGATCGACAGCCGGATCGCCCACCGAAAACGACTCGCGCCAGACAAGTTCAGCCATCCTCTCGCCTCCCTTCGTGAAAAACGAATCCCCCCGCCTCGGTATCGAAGTCAATGGCAAGGTTCTCGCCTGGCGTGAGCGTCACCTGACGGGCAAGCTCCCACCGCGCCCCATCACCCTCGGGGTTTTCGGCCAGCCACAGCGCGATCTGATGCGGACCCGCAGGCACGGCGAAGCGTGCATAGAGCCGCGAGGGCCCCGTCCCCCACAACCCCGAGGGCGGCACGGCGCGGTCGATAAGCGCCTGCCCGTCGAGCACGAGGCGCACATGCACCGGGGCGCGGCGGCGGTCACAGATCTCGCGCAGGCGCATGTTGGGCGGCAGGCGGGCCAGTTCCTCCTCGCTGGCGGGGCGGCACGCGCGCACACCGCCATGGCGCAGGCTCAGCCTGATCACCGCCGCCTCGTCCGGCACGCTCTGCCAGCTCGGCCATTGCGAGACCGCCGCCACCGCAAGAAACAGCGCCAGCGAAACGGCCCCGCCGGTCAGAAGATGCACAACCCGCCCCGTCATTCCGCCGCCCTCCTGATCGTCTGTCGCCCGAGCGCCAACGCCTCGGCGCGCTCCTCCTCGCTCAGCGGGCGCACGCGCTGCAGCGGGCCGAGACCGGCGAGCCGCGCACCGAAATCGCTGGTCTCGCGCGCGAGCCTTGCGGCCTCGGTAGGCCCTGCCCAGACGGTGAGAAGCCGCTCGCGCGGGACACGCTCGCGCAGCATCGGGTCCCGCGCGCGGGCAACGCGCGCCTCGGTCCAGGCGCGGCCGAAGCGGTTGTGGCACTCGCGGGCGGCACAGCCGGCGATGACCACCCCATCCGCCAGCCCGCGCGAAAGGATGAAGTCGAACATCGAGGGCGGCGCCATCGCCACGCAGGGCATGACCACGCGGCCCGGCGCCTCCTCATGCCCCGCGCCATGCGCGCAGGAAAGCGTCAGCACCCGCGGCGCGCCGGCCTTGGCGGGCAGCGCCTCGGCTGCCGCGATCACCTGCGCGCGCAGCTCGGCAAGGCTGAGGTCGGGCAGGTCGATGCCCGTCACCAGCCCGCCCGAGCGCCGGAAGGGAGAGGACGAGGGGCAGGCGCCCATGCAGATGCCGCAGGCAACGCAGCGGTCGGGCAGGACCTGCGCCTCGAAGGCGAAAGGCGCGCCGTCGCTGCGGGGCACCATGCGGATGGCGTTGTAGGGGCAGTCGGCCACGCAGCGCTCGCAGCCGTTGCAGTGGTCGAGAAACACTTCCGCGGGCTTCTCGCGGGGCGGGCGCGGCGGCGCCCAGGGCAGGGCGGCGACCGCCACCGTGCCCACGACCGCGCCGATCCAGACAAGCGGCGCCGCGGCGCGCTCGAGGACGGGGTAGGCGGAGAGGAAGAACCAGTCGAGCCCCACCGCCTGCGGAACGGTCGAGAGATCGGCCGGGCCGTTGAGCGGGGCGGGAGCGATCAGCGCGGCGACAACGAGCGCCCCGAGCGTGATGGCCGCGAGGCCGCGCGGCGGGCGGGTGCGGGCTGCGGAGATGCGCTGGATGTGGATCCACATCAAGAGAAGCAGGATCAGCGGGATGGCGATGTGGAGAAACACCATCAGCGTGAAGAAGCGGTCCGACAGATGCGCGGGCGAGAGGAAATTGCGCGCGATCGGCTCGCCGAAGATGCCGAGGGTGTCGAGAAACTCCGCGGTGGTGATCGCCACATATTGCGCCAGCCGGTCCCAGACGAGCCAGAATCCGGTGATGCCGGACATGTAGACGAACCAGATGATCGGCACGCCGGTGAACCATGAAAACCACCGCGCCCCGCGAAACCGCCCGAGCGCCCATTCCCGCAGGAGGTGGGTGAACATCACCACCACCATCAGGTCCGAGGCGTAGCGGTGCAGGCTGCGCGCAAGCCCCGCATGCCACCACCCCGCGCGGCTCATCCACTCGATCGAGGCGTAGGTCTCCGTGAGCCCTGTGTCGAAGAAGGCGAAGAGATAGGCCCCGGTGACGGTGACGATCCAGAACAGGAACCACCCCAGCGGCCCGAGCTGCGCCAGCGGGTTCCACTCCGGCCCGAAGGCGCGGTCGAGCCCCCTCTCGATCCGGTCGAAGCCGCGCGCGAGCGGCCCCGGTCTGCCCTTGCTCATGACACTGCCTCGCCCTTTCAGGTGCCGCCCGCCTGCATCGCCCGGCGCCGCTCTCGCCACAGCCGCAGGATCACCAGAGCGGTCAGCAGAAGCGACAGCGCACCGAAGAAGACACCGAAGAAGATCGCGTAGTCGAAGCGGTAGGCGCCGGTGGCCGGGTCATAGGTGGTGCACAGGAAGGCGATGCGCTTCCACAGATCGGCAGGCTGCGGCGACAGCGCCGCGCCCCCGAGCACCAGCTCCTTGAGCGGCTCGACCAGCATCGGCGGCGGGAAGTCATCGCCATAGACCTGCCGGAACACCTCTCCGCCCGGCGCCAGCACCGTGGTCTGGGTCACATGGCGGAAGCCTCCGGCGATGTCCTCGTAGGAAAAGCCGAGTTCACGCAGGAGCACCTGCGTTGTCGCCGGATCGGCCGACGCGACCCACCAGCGGGGCATGTTCTCGATCCGGTGGCTCACGGCAAAGCCGCGCAGCTTCTCGGGGCTGTCTCCGCGGGCATCGAAGCCGAAGGTGAGCACGTTGAAGCTGTCGGCGCCGAGGGCGCGCCGCGCATCGAGCACCACCTCGCGCAGATGGTCGCTGACCACCGGGCAGACGGTCCCGCAGGAGGTGTAGACGAGCGAGATCACGAGCGGGCGGTCGGTGAGCGCGCCAAGCCGCAGCGCCGCGCCGTTCATGTCGGTCAGGCGATGGTCGCCCACGCCATTGCCGATGGCGGCCTGGCTTTTCTCATAGGCCTTCCGTGCGGGGTCATCGGCCGTTGCCGCGCCTGCGCAGAGCGCGAGGAGCGCAGCGAGAAGCCCCGCCCTCAGAGTGCCCATTGCAGCCCCCTGTCGGCAAAGAGCCCCAGCGCAAGGGCGGCGAACTGGATGAGCGAGGCGCGGAAGCAGGCCATCGCGTTCTGGCGGGCGGGATCGCGCATCAGCCGCCAAGCGGCCTTGAGAAAGATCGCGCCGCCGACGATCGCCCCGGCCGCGTAGAGCGCCCCGTAGCCGTAAAGGAGCGGGCCGAGCGAGAGCGCCACCAGAAACACGACATGGATGAAGATCACCGGCCCCCACACCGCATGCGGCTGGACCACGGGCAGCATCGGGATGCCGGCGCGGCGGTAGTCGGCCCCCTTGGCCGCGGCCAGCGCCCAGAAATGCGGCGGCGTCCAGAGAAACAGCCACGCGGAAAGGATCAGCGGCACGGGCTCCACCACCAGCCCGAATTCGGGCGCGGCGGCGGCCGCACCGGCCAGAAGCGCGAAACTGCCCGAGGCGCCGCCGATGACCACGTTCCACACCGAGCGGCGCTTGAGCCAGACGGTGTAGATCACGGCATAGGTGAGCGCGCCGAGAAGCACGAAAAGGCTCGCGAGCCCGCCGCCGACCGCAAGGGCCAGAAACAGCGCGCCCGCGAGCAGCGCCAGGAAGGAAAGCGGCCATACCGCTCCCGGCTTCAGCCGCCCCGTGGCGAAAGGACGCCCGGCGGTGCGGGCCATCAGCCGGTCGGTGTCCCGTTCGTGGTAGTGGTTGTAGGCCCCCGCCGCACCGGACGCGCCGAGCACGGCGAGGGCAAAGAGCATGGCGTCGGCCCAGCCCATGCCCCCGGAGGCGGAGACGATCCCCATCAGGGCGGCGAGCGCCACGAAGGAGCCGATGGACAGTTTCATCAGCGAGGCGGTCATCGCGGCGGCCGCGCGCAGCTTGTCGCTGGCCATCATCGGGGTTGGTGTCGCCTGCAGGGTCATGGGCCGGACCTTTCCGTGAGTGTCAGTTGAACAGCCAGAGCTCGGAGAGGTACTTCCAGTTGACGAAGTAGTAGAGCACGAAGGCGGCGAAGAAGATGCCGACGAGGATGATCGTGCCCGGCAGCTTCAGCGTGCCCTCGCTGCCATACTCCGAGACCTGACGGCTCGCGTCATGCAGGGGGAAGACCATCTTCGCGTCCGGCCCGTCGAGCTTCGGCCCGGCGAGGATCGAGGCCACCACGGTGACGATGAAGACGAGCCCGCCGAGGGCGGCGAGGATGGCGAAGAGCCCGTTGAGCCCCATCATCAGATAGGCCGCGGCCGGGAACTCCACCGCCCGATGCGCGGCATCGGCCAGCGAGATGTCCCAGTGCCGGCGCGGCACGCCGAGCGTCCCCGCCCCCATCATGAACAGCGAGATGCCACCCGCGCCGATGCCGAAGAGGTAGGGTTGCCACTTCGCCAGCGTCGGCCAGATGATGTCGCGCCGGAAGATGAGCGGCACCACGAGCCAGGTCATCGCCATGAAGGCCAGCGTCGTGCCGGCAACCACGGTGCCGTGGAAGTGGCCCGGCACGTAGAGCGTGTTGTGCATCAGCACGTTGAGCTGCTCGGTGCCGAGGATCACGCCGGAGATGCCGCCGATGAAGCCGAACATCACCAGGCTCAGGAACATCCCCGAGAACGCCGGGTTGCCCCAGGGCGCCTTGGTCAGCCACTCGAAGGCGCCGCGGGTGAAGCCGTTGCGCCGCTGCGCCGCCTCGATCGCGCCGGGCACGGTGAGGCCGTGGATCATCGAGCCCAGCACGGCAAGATACATCATGTAGCTGGTGTTGACGATCTTCCAGCTCGCGCTCATCCCCGGCTCGGCCAGCAGGTGGTGGGCCGAGGCGAGCTGCAAAAACAGGATGTACATCAGGAAGGCCATCCGGCTGACCTTCTCCGAGAGCGGCTTTGCACCCAGCACCATCGCCGCGATGGCGTACCAGATCGCCACATGGGCAGAGACGTTGATCTGCTGGGAGGAGTGGCCCATCCCCCACCAGACGACCTTGTACATCAGCGAGTCGATCTCGGTTATGAGCCCGAGCGACCAGAGCCAGGTCGGGATGAGGATGATCGCGCCCGAGGCCAGCGTGAACACGGCGATAATGGCCGCGGTGATGGCGCCGAAGGTGACGAGCGGCACCGAGCCGTCATAGGTGTTCTCGTTCTTGGCCACGACCAGCGTGGCGAAGAAGACCATCACCGAGATCAGCGCGCCCACCGCAAAGACGATGAGCGAGAGATAGAACCAGTGCGAGGCCTGCATGGGCACGTAGCTCGTGAACATCACCGTGCTGTCGCCGCGCAGCACGGCGTAGTTGGCCATCAGCGCGCCCACGAGCATCAGGATGTAGCCCAGCCACGCGACCTTGGGTGCCGCCAGCCGCGAGCCCAGAAGGATCGCCGAAGCGAAGAAGAGCACCGCCATCTCGAAGAAGATGATCCAGAACAGAAGCACGTTCGCCCCGTGCCCGGTGAGCACGAGGTAGAACCACTCGGGCGGCAGGATCTGCACGGCCGGCCAGCGCGTGAGCGCCACGCCAAGCCCCATCAGCCCGCCGAGCGCGAGGAAGATCACCGCCGTGACCGCGTGCACCTTGATCAGCGTCTCGGCGGCCTGATCCACCTTGAGCCCGGTGAAGCGGCACATGCGGTAGGGCGCGTTGACCACGCCGCTGCCGGCCGCCGTTGCGTCGATGCTTGCCATGGGTTTGCCCCCTCTATTCGACGACGCGGATCAGCCCGGTCATCGTGTGATGGCCGATCCCGCAGTATTCGTTGCAGACGATCCCGAACTCGCCGGTCTCGGTGGGCGTGAGATTGATCACGTGCTCATAGCCCGGATGCACCGAGATGTTCATGTTCACGGGCTGGAGCGAGAAGCCGTGCTGCCAGTCCACCGACGAGATGTGGATGCGGTATTTCACGCCCTTCTTCAGCTCCACCACCGGCCAGAACTCCCACAGCCGGGCGAGGATGTAGACGTCGCCCCCCTCGGGCGGCGCGACGACGGGCGTGCCCTCGACCTCGACCGGCTCGCCATCGGCGCCGATCTTCTGGTACTGCTCCGCCCAGGCGGCGACTTTCTCCTCATAGGCCGCGGGCTTGACCCGGTAGGTTTCGGTGGAAAGGTTCTGATCGCCGATGAAGTGCCAGGCGATCATGAAGAAGAACATGAACAACCCCCAGAGGAAGGCGATGACGATCCAGCCCAGTTCGACGCCGTGGATCGGCTCCTTCCACCAGAGGCGATTTGCCGGAGGTGTGATGGCCATGATCGGACTCCTGTCGCTGACGGGCTACTGGCCGACGGGGACCGAGGCGACCTCCATGATCCCCCAGATCAGGTAGAGGACGGCCGGAACGGTCACGCCGAGGAAGAGAAGCAGGAACGGGTTGTCGAGCACCTGCTGCATCATGGGCACCTTTTCACGCGCCTCGCCCGCTGGCGCCTTTTGGGGGGTTTCTGCCATTGTCGATCTCCTGTCCCTTGTGCTAGCGACATTGCGGCGCCCGTTGCGCCGGCACCGCCGCTGCACAGCCGATTCGCGCTGCCCGCCGCCGCAGGGACGCGGCACGGACGGACAACGTCGTCCGACACGCTAGCTGAAAGCGACGAAGGGGTACTTGACTTTGGTCAATGCCTACGGAGCCGCTGGGCGGATCACCGTGCGGCGCGGCCCTGGGGCAGGGGCTCTTCGTCGAGCCAGGCACGCAGCGCGCGCAGATCGCTGATGCGGGCGCGGTTGCGCTCGACATTGACGCCGAGGGCGCGCAGTCGCGCGAAGGCGCGCGAGAGGCTCTCGGGTGTCATGCCCAGACGGGCGGCGATGAGGCTCTTGTCGTAGGGCAGGATGACGATGGCTTCGCGCCCCTCGCTCGGCGCGAGGTCGAGCAGAAGTTCCGCCACCCGCTCGGGTCCGGTGCGCGCCTTCAGCGTTTCCACCTGCCGCACGAGCTCGTGCAGATGCTGGAATACCTCCGACACGACCGCGATGGCCGCTTCGGGTTCGCGAACGAGGAGCTGGCGGAAGGCGGCAGCCGGAACCTCGAGCACGCGGCAGTCGGTCGCCGCTTCGGCAGAGACGGGGTAGCTGTCGCCCCGCAGTGCCACCGGCACGGCGAAGGACGCTCCGGCCGTCATCGTTGCCACCACCGCCTCCGATCCGTTGGCGGCGGTCCGGTAAAGCTTCACCCAGCCGTCGATCACGAGATAGAAGGCGCTGGCCGGTGCACCCTGCAGGAACATCGTCTGCCCGCGTTCGAACTGAAGAACCCGGCTTCGCGCCAGAAGCCTGCGGCGCAGGGCTTCGTCAAGCGACGAGAGCAGCGCACAGCGCATGACGGCACGTTGTGTGGCCCGATCGGTTTCGCCCTGCATCCGTCCCTTTCGCCGCCGGTGTCGAGGAAGCCCGAGGCTCCCGCGGTGGCCCCGCTGCCAGATGTCGCCGCGCTGAACCTAGCCTGCGATGGTCCGCGTTGGCAACACGGCCCGGCCTGGCCCGCCCCTGGGTGTCCCTGCTGTCAGGCGCGCGGGGGCCGACATGCGGGCAACGGCACGAGGTGATTGTCCCATGCCGCGCCGTGGCGCGCGAGCGGCCGGGCCTTGCCGCCGGCAATCGCGATGACGCCGCCGAGCCCGTCGGTGGCCAGAAGCCCCGAGGCGCCGGCGGCGAGCCCGCAGATGTCGGCCCGCGCCAGCGCGCCCAGGAACGTGCCGTCCGGCGCGAAGCGCTGCAGCCTGCCGCCGCGCGGGGAGGTGATGGCGACCTCCTCGCCACCGGCCGCGAAGGCGACGCTGCCGGCGTAGCCGCGCATCGCCAGGAGCTCGGGCAAGGGCGGCTCGGCCAAGAGCGGCGGCGCCCCGCGGCGGTGCAGCCCCAGAAGCGGCGGTGCCTCCTCGGGCGCCCCCTGCCACTGCATGGCGAAGGCCACCAGCCCGTCACCGCGCACGGCGAGATGGCGGATGGAGTTCCTGTGCAGCGCATCGTCGAGCTCGACGCGCTCCTCGAGCCTGCCGGTAAGGCCGAGATAGGCGAGGTTCGGGCGCATGCTGTCGATGTTCAGCTTGCGCCGGTCGGCCGGATCGGTGGCGATGCCGCCATTGGCGACCACCAGAGTCGCGCCGTCAGGCATCAGGCACAGCTCATGCGGGCCGATGCCGTGGGTGGAAAACTCGCCGGCGCGCCGGTAGCCTGCTGCCACGTCCCAGACGCCGACGCGGCCTTCGCTCGTCTCCGAGACCTGCTCGCTGGTGAACAGCAGCGCCCCGTCGGCGGCAAAGGTGCCATGGCCGTTGAAGTGCCGCCCGGGCGGTGGCGCGAGGCGCTGCAGAACCCGGCCCCGCGCGCAGTCGAGCACCAGCGCGAACCGGCCGGGCCGGCGCGCGAAGACGATCGCCTCGGCGCGGTCGGGATGGGCGGCGCCGGCATGGCCGCGCGCGGGCAGATCGACGCGGAAGGTGACGGCGCCGCCGGCCTCAATGCCATAGAGGGCGAAGCGGCCGTCGATGTCGCGCGCGGCGGCCAGATGCGTGGGGCTGCCCGCCGCAGCCCAGGAAAGCGGCGGCGCGGCTGCGGCGCCGATGGCGGCCAGCGAGGCGAGGAATGCGCGGCGCGTGGTCATGTCTCAGTCTCCATCCTGGGCGTTGAAGCCGGCAGTGAGCCCGAGGCGGCTGCCGATCTCGGCCTCGATGGCGGATTTGAGGGCGCGGACCGCCTGCTGAAGGATCTCCAGCCGCAACCGCGCCACCGGATCGGTGATGTCCTGAAAGGCAGGGTCGGTGATCGCTGCGGCGGCCTCCCGCACCCGCGCGAGTGCCGCGTCCGACCGGGGCAGGGGGGTGTCGGCGAGGGCGGTGGCAAGAGCGTGCGCGGATTCGCTTGCCAGAAGCGCATTGCGCAGCGAGCGGCCCGAGCGCCACGCCTCCGCCAGACGGGGGCGGGGGCGCTCGAAGCTGCCGAGCGGGCGGCCGAGGCGCTGCCCGGCGGTGAACTCGAGGCTCGCGATCACCTGGGTGTAGAGCGCGCGCATGGCCTCGGCCGGGGTGAGAAAGGTCGCGTTGCCGGGGCTGCCGGCATTGCGCAGGAGCGGCGCGAACTCCTCGCGCCAGCCGCGCTCGAGCGCCTGCGCCTGGGCGGCGAGATCGGCGGTGATGGCGCGCGCCAGCGTGCAGGAATAATCGCCCTGATCGTAGCGCGCGAATTCGGGGTCGTGGATGAGCATCTCGAGGGCAAACAGCCCGCGCGCGGCGATGGAGACGGTCGCGAAGGTGGCCGGGTCGCGCGCCACCGGGTCGCGGGCGGCGATCAGCCCGGCCAGGGCGCGGCGGGTGAAGCCGCGCGGATCGGGCCAGAAGGCGACCGACAAGGCACCGGTCTCGGACGGGCCAAGTCGGATGTCTCCCACTGCCATCCAGGCATCGAAGGCGGCGTGAAAGGGCGCGTGCAGCGTCGAAGCCCTGCAATCGGCGCGGGCGGCCTCGCCAAGCGCGCCCGCCGCCACGGCGAAGCGCGCGAAGCCGGGCAGGATGTGCGCATCAAGCGCCCGGTCGACGCCCGCGCGGTCAGGCAGGGCGGCAAGGACGAGAAGGAAGACGGCGGTCAGATGTCTCACAGGCTCTCCAGGAACTTGATCAGCGCCGCCCGGTCCTCGGGCGGCATGGTCACCACGCGGTCGCGCGCCTCCTGCGCCTCGCCCCCATGCCAGAGGATGGCCTCGAGCAGCGAGCGCGCCCGTCCGTCGTGCAGGAAATAGCTGTGGCCCGAAACGGTGGGCGTGAGCCCGATGCCCCACAGGGGCGGCGTGCGCCATTCGCGCCCATCCGCCCGGCCCTCGGGGCGGTTGTCGGCCAGCCCCGGCCCCATGTCATGCAGCAAGAGGTCGGTATAGGGCCAGATCAGCTGGAAGCTCGCCGGATTGTCGTCGGCCAGCCGGTGGGTGACGAATTTCGGCCTGTGGCAGGCCGGACAGCCGGTCTCGTAGAAGACCTGCCGGCCGCGCAGCACCTGCGGATCGTCCACGTCGCGCCGCGCCGGCACGGCGAGGGTGCGGCTGTAGAAGGCGACGAGGGCGAGGCTCTGCTCGTCGATCTCGAATCCGCCCTGTTCGGCGTCATCGCCATGGATCGCTTGGCGGCAGGCCACCTGCGCCTCGGTGCACTCGCCCCACGGCTCGGGATAGAGCGGGTTCGAGATGCCGATGTCACCGGAGAATGCCGCCGCCGTCTGGTCGAGCACCGTGGGCTGGCCCGCCTTCCAGCCGAAGCGGCCGAGCATGGGCCGGCCATGCGCGTGCGACCAGACCACCTGCGGGCGGCCGGAGATGCCGTCGCCGTCGGCGTCATCGGGGTCGGCCAGCGCGAGGATGTCCTCGGTGGGGATCGCCTCGAGAAGCCCCATCCCGATCATCTGCGGCGCCACGCGCGGGCTCAGCATCGCCTGGGGATGCAGCGGGCCATAGCCGAGGTCGGCGGCGGTATAGCTGGGCGCGCGCAGATGCGCGACCTCGCCGCCCGAAAGCGGCACCTCGATTTCCTCGTAGCTGACCTCGAGGCGGTATTCGGCGGGGATGCCGGGCAGGCTGAAATCCTGCAGCTGCCCGCCATACACCGGGTCGGGCGCGGTGGGGTGCGTGCCCTCGATATAGGCCGCGATCTCGTCGGCCGCGGCCTCGGTGTCGGTTGCCGGGATCGACACGCGCAGGAACATCGACACGGCGCTGTCACCGGGGCCTTCGGGCGGGTGGCCGCGCCCGTCCTTCAGATGGCAGCGCTGGCAGGAGCGGGCGTTGAACAGCGGCCCGAGCCCGTCGGAGGCGATGGTGGAGGAGGGCGCCGAGACCCACACGCGGCGGAACAGCCCGTTGCCGACGCGGAAGTCGAGCTCCTGAGCGAAGCTGAGGTTCGCGGCGGGCTGCGAGAAGGCGTCGGCGGTGGGGCGCGCGCGCACGGTCTGCGCGCCGGCCGGGTTGGCCTCGAAGGGCCAGGGCGCGGAGAAATCCGTGGGCGGCGCGGTCACCGCCTGGACGCGCGCGCGCTCCTCCTCGGTGCGGGGGATGATGTCGAGGTGAACGTCGCTGAGCGCCGCCCAGGTCGCGGAGACAGGCTGCAGAGGGGCAGGCTCGGTGGAATGGGCAGGCTCGGTCGCGGCCGGGCCGGCGAGCGCGCCAAGGGTGGCCATGAGCGCGAGGAGCGCGCCGGCGGCTGCCGCCGCCGGCGCCGGGTGGTCATCGCGCCTATTCGGCCTCGTCCATCGTCGAGGCGTTGAGCTGGGCGTAGCGTTCGGCGCCGATCCTGTCGTGCAGCGCCAGCTGGGTTTCGAGAAAGTCGATGTGGCCTTCCTCATCGGCGAGCAGCTCCTCGAAGAGTTCCTTCGTCACCCAGTCGCCGACCGAGGCGCAGTATTCGCGCGCCTCCTTGTAGAGCGCCCGCGCCTCGTGCTCGGCGGCAAGATCGCACTCGAGCGTCTCGCGCGGGGTCTGGCCGGTGCGGATGGGGTCGAGTTTCTGAAGGTTGGGATGACCTTCGAGAAAGATGATCCGCTCCATGATCTTGTCGGCGTGATGCATCTCCTCGATCGATTCGGCGCGGCTCTTTTTGGCCATGTGGCCGAGGCCCCAGTCCTGCTGCAGCTTGTAGTGCAGCCAGTACTGGCTGATCGCGGTGAGTTCACTTCTGAGCGCGCGGTTGAGATAGTCGATGACCTTCGGATCGCCTTTCATCTGCCTTCTCCTGTGTTGCCGCGCGGGAATTTCCGCGCAGTTGCATGGGTACTGCGAGGTTCTCGTTTCTACGCATGGTTTCCACGAAAAGCGAGATGCAACCGCCACAATCGGCGGCCTTTCCGAGGGCACGGTAGATCTTGCGGGGGGTGATGATCGCCTCCGGGTCGGCGGCGCGCATCCAGTCGATGGCGCGGTTGATGTCGTCGTCGGTGATGCTGTTGCAGTGGCAGATGATCATGGGCACGGCCTGCGGGAGCGGGTTGGATTGCGGTTCGGGGCGGGTGGGGGAGGCGGGTCACGCCTGCACCCCGCCCCGCCGCGGGCTACTGGAAGACGGCCGAGGGGTTGTCGAGGCTGTCCGAACCCTCGATCGTGACGCCCCCGAGGGCGAGGGCATCGACCACCCGCTCGATGGAACGGGTCTGATCGATCAGCGCCTCGACGGCCTCCATGATCAGCCGCTCGCCGTTCGCGTTGCCGCGCGCGAGCATCTGGTCATAGGCGTGGCCCGCCTCGGCGACGGTCTTGATCTTCAGGAGCGCCAGCACCGAGGCATCGAGGCGGGCGCGCATCTCGGCATCGAGAGCAGGGTCGGCTTCGGCCACGAGATCGGCTAGCGACGGGCCCGCGACGCGCCGCCCGTCAATGCCGACATATTCGCCGAGGTACACGTTGCGGATGCCGAGCCCGTCGTAGAAGTGGCTGTTGTGGGTGTTGTCGGAGAAGCAGTCGTGTTCCTCCTCGGGGTCGTTGAGCATCAGGCCGAGCCGCATGCGCTCGCCGGCAAGCTCGCCGTAGGAAAGCGACCCCATTCCGGTGACCATGGCCCGCAGCCCGGCGGTGGCGTCGGCCTGAACGGCGGCGCGCGCCGCGCCCCCCTCGGCCCATTGCGCCGCCATCCATTCGAGGTCCTCGACCAGAAGATCGGTGGCGACCCTGAGATATTCCGCGCGCCGGTCGCAATTGCCGTGGGTGCAGGCCTCGCCGCGCGCGTAGTCGGTCCAGGGCCGGTTGCCGGCGCCCGGGGCATGGCCGTTCAGATCCTGTCCCCAGAGCAGGAACTCGATCGCGTGGTAGCCGGTGGCCACATTTGCCTCGATCCCGTCGGCCTCGTGGAGAACCTCGCGCAGAAGCTCGGGCGTGATGCGGCTGGCGTCGATCTCCCGGCCCGACAACGTGAAGCGCGGGTGCGCGATCACGTTGAGCCCGCCGAGGGGGTTCTCGTCGCTTGGCCCCGCGTCCCCCTCGACATAGTCGATCAGCCCCTCGTCGAGCGGCCAGGCGTTCACGCGGCCTTCCCAGTCGTCGACGATCGGGTTTCCGAAGCGAAACACCTCGGTCTGCTGGTAGGGCACCCGGGCGCGGATCCACGCCGCGCGGGCAGCCTGCATCGTCTCGGCCGATGGCGCCTCGATCAGCGCCTCGACGGCGCGGCGCAGATCGCGGGCGGCGGCGAGGCTGTCCAGATAGCCCGCCTCTGCGATGTCGGCATATGTGTCGAGCACCTCGGCGGCCTCGTGCGCGGCCGAGGGTCCGGGGGCCGTGGCTGCCAGCGCGAGGGCGCCGAGGCCAATGAGGGTGTGCTTCATCTCCGATCTTTCCTCTCTCAGTGAAGTTGGCGGGCGGTTTTGGGAGCAGCCGCGGCCGCGGGCGTGCCGCGCAGCAGCATGCGCTTGACCGCAAGGCCGAAATCCCGCAGCGCGGCGACGAGATGGGGCGCCATGTCGGGGCGCACCAGCAGCGTGGCAAGGAGCATCGCATCCTCCCGCTCGCCGGTGGCCGCTCCCGCGACGAGCGCGGCGAAACAGGCTTCGTCGGCGCCCAGACAGCTGCACCCCGGCTGATGGCGCATCAGCTTGCGACGCCCATGCAGCGCCAGAATCGTGCAGCCCTCCTCGAGCGCGGCCAGCGCGGCGCGCCCGGCCGAGGCGCCGAGCCCCGTGGCAAGATCGTTCCACACCTGCGACTGACCGCATGGGCCCTCGCACCAGA
The DNA here is from genome assembly GCF_900102905.1 of Meinhardsimonia xiamenensis. Classification (GTDB taxonomy): domain Bacteria; phylum Pseudomonadota; class Alphaproteobacteria; order Rhodobacterales; family Rhodobacteraceae; genus Meinhardsimonia; species Meinhardsimonia xiamenensis. The sequence continues at coordinate 450,795 of NZ_FNFV01000003.1, forward strand.
GCCGCAGGTAGAGCACCGCGAGCCCTTCCAGCGGCTCGAGATCCTCGATCCGGCCCACCGGCATGGCGCCGCGGATATTGGCGTGTTGCGTCACCGGCCGCTCCCTACTTTGTCAGGATGAGCTTGCCCGCGCGCGTGATGCGCAGGCTGTAGAGCTGCCCACGGTGCTCGATGAGCGCCAGCCTGCCGCCCGCGGTGAGCTCTTCGGCCCTGTGGCGCGGCGGCGTGGCGCGGGGTGCGGCGGGCGCGTCACCCTCATCCCCGCTCACGCTGGCCCGTCGCGCTATGGGGCCGCTCGATCCGGTCGAGCCAGTCGAGGAGCCATTCGATGCCGCCGAACCTTCCTGCTTCTCCGCTGCACAGCAGGTTCCAGATCTCGTCCCTTCCGAGGGTCCGGCCAGACCGGAGATTCCATGGGGCGGCAGGCTGGTCATGTCGCTCGTCCATCCGCAAGATTCCCGTGGGTGGTCCTGGCTCCTCCGGCCTGATCGCGGAGTGGCTTGGAGCGTGACCAAATTCCTAGTGATTTTGTCGGATATGTCAACCCGAGTCTTTTGATCGGAAATTGACCGCACCGAGCGCACCGACCACCGCCATCACCGGCACCGGCACGGCACCGGCACTGGCACTGGCACCGGCGCGGGGCGCGTCATTCGCGCATTCTCCGGGCAAGGCCCGGGAAGGCTTCCTCCTCCTCGCCCGAGACACATGCCCGCGAAACGGTTGGGCAGCGTGGCCTGCGCCGCGCCGGGGCGCGGGGGCCGCATGTGCCCCCCGCCGTGAGAGCGGAGCCATGCCTCACCGCCGCGGCGGCGGCCCTCGGCGAGGGCACCGCGCGGGTCCGCCGCCGGCGCGGTCAGTAGATCAGGTTGGGCAGGAACAGCACCAGCCCGGGCAGGAACACCAGCGCAACCACCACGAGCGCAAGGGCCAGGAACAGCGGCACCGAGGCGCGCGTGTATTCGCCGACGGGAACCCCCAGGATCGCGCACACGGCATACATTGCCGCGCCCACCGGCGGGGTGAAATTGCCCAGAGTGGCGGCGATGATGAAGACCATGCCGAAATGCACGGGGTCCGCGCCCATGCCGCGCACGATCGGCGGCACGATGGGCGTGAGCATGATGATGAGGATGGTGGCATCGATGACGAAACCCGCCGCCAGCACCGCCAGCACGATCAGCACCATCAGTGCCTCGCGGCTTTCGGTCAGTCCGAGCATGGCGCGGGCGATGTCCTCGGGCACGCGCTCGAGGATGATGCCGTAGGAGAAGGGCGCGCTCAGCGCGATCAGCAGCATCACCCCGCCGATATCGCCAAGCGAGGTTTCGATGGCCTGGCCGAGTCCCTTGCGGCTGAGCTCACGATACACGGCGATGCCGATCACCAGGGCATAGAAAACGGCAAAGGCGCCGATTTCGGAGGGCGTGAACAGCCCCGAGCGCAGGCCGATGAGCAGCATGACCGGAAACAGCATTGCCCAGAAACCCGCGCCGAGCGCCGAGAAAGCCTCCGCCGGGCGGGCGCGGCGCGTGCGCTCGGGCGGCCAGCCGCCACGGCGGGCAATGAACGCGGTGGTCAGCGCCAGAGCCAGCCACAGGCACAGCGCAGGCAGGATGCCGGCGGCAAACAGCCGCCCGATCGAGACATTGCCGATCGAGCCATAGAGGATCATCCCGATCCCCGGCGGGATGATCGGCGTCAGCACCGCGCCGAACGAGAGAATTCCGGCGACAAATCCACGGGACATGCCGCGCGCGATCATTTCGCCGCCGATCATGCGCGCCTGCATCGCCGCATCGGCGATGGCCGAGCCCGACACGCCGCCCATCAGCCCCGAGAGCACCAGCGAGGCCTGAGCCAGCCCGCCGCGCAGGCGGCCGGTCAGCAGCGTGGCCAGATCGAGCAGCCGCCCGGTTATGCCGCAGCGGTTCATCAGGTTGCCGGCGAGGATGAACAGCGGAATCGCCAGGAGCGAGAAGTTCTGCGTCTGCGAGATGGCCTGCTGCGCGGGCTGCGTGAAGGGCAATTCGGGATGCTGCAGGAAGAACACCGCCCCCGCCCCGGCGATGGCGAAGGCCACCGGCAGGCCCATGACGAGAAGCAGTGCGAAGACGATGGCGACAAGGGTCATGCGCCGTCCTCCCCGCCGCGCAGAAGTCGCCGGATGCGCCCGAGGGTGGTGACGAGCATCAGCGCCGAACCCACCGGCAGCGCCATCGTCACCCATGAGTAAGACACTCCGGGAATGCCCTGAAAACTGCGCGCCCGGCTCACCCAGGCCAGCCAGCATCCGGCAACGACGCCATAGGCGAGGATCGCGGCGATGATCGCGAGGTTGACCAGCGTCAGAACGCGTCGCGCCCGGTCGGGCAGGAGACTCGAGAAGAGGTCGAAGGCGATGAGGCGGTCCTGACGCCAGGCGATGTCGGCGGCGAGGAAGGTGGCCCAGGCAAAGAAGCAGGTGGCAAGGTCGATCGTCATGTTGAGCGGCCGGCCGACCATGCGCGCCACGCCGCCGGTGAAGATCATCGCCACCATTCCGACCAGAAAGAAGCCGGCCAGAAACACCTCGGCCCGCTGGAGCCAGCCGATCAGCCGTGCGAGCCTCCCGCTGCCCTGCATCTCCTCCGCTCCCCTGGCCATGGCGTCACGCCCCTGGTGCGGCGTGCCCGTGCCGTCTGTTTCCCGAATTCCCCGGGCGTTTCCCGGGCGCGCGGCCGGGCGCGCGCGGCGCCTTCGGCCGCCGCGCACGCCCCCGGGGCCGCGTCCGGTTGCTCGGCGCCCCGTTCAGCGCCCCGTTCAGGGCCCCGTTCAGCGCCCCATGTCGGCCAGAACCTTGGCCCGCGCCTCGGTGAGGCCGAGCACCTCATATGCCTTCTCGCCGGCCTTGCGGAATGCCTCGAGGTCCACGTCCTCCACGATGGTCATGCCGCGGCGCACAAGCTCGGCCTTCGCCGCTTCCAGCGCGTCGGCGATCACCGCCGATGTCTCCTGGCCTGCGGCGCGGCATTCCTCGGTCAGCGCCGCCTGCACGTCCTCGGGCAGACCGTCGAACCATTCCTCGCTGACGATCTGGAAGTTCACCAGCAGGATGTGACCGGTTTCGTTGGCGTGGCTGAGCACCTCGTTGAGGTTGGCGGCCGTGATGTTGGTGTAGACAAGCTCGGCGCCGTCCACCGCGCGGCTCTGCAGGCCGGTGTAGATGTCGCCGAAGTTCATCGCCACCGGAGTGGCGCCGAGGGCGCGGATCGACTCCTGCCAGATCGGCGCGGGGGGCGTGCGGATGCGCAGCCCGTCCAGATCCTCGGGTGCGCGCACCGGTCGGTTGGTGAAGAAGTGGCGCTGGCCCTGCACCCAGTCGAAACAGACCACGCGGATGCCATGATCTTCGGCCAGCTCCTCGATCCAGCCCTGCATGGTGGGCGAGTCGGCCAGCGCGAAGGCCTCCTCCTTGTTCGCGACCATGTAGGGCCCGTTGACCACCGCGATTCCCGGCACATAGTTGCCAAGCCGGGCGGCGTCGGTGTTCTGGCCGACGTTTGCCCCCTGCCGGATCTGCTCGATGATGTCCTCCTCCACGCCGAGTTGCGAGGAGTGGTACACGTCGATCTTCAGCCTGCCGCCGGTGCGTTCGGCGACGCGATCCGCCCAGGCCAGAAAGCCCTTGTGGAAGGGCTCGTTGGGCCCGAGCACGTGGTTGAAGCGCAGGGTCCAGCTCTCCTGGGCCTGCGCGGCCAGCGCCGTGGCCGCGCTCACGGCCAGTGCGGCGATGGTGGTTTTCATGGCTGTCATTGCCTTTCCTCCCTTTGGTGGTCTTCCTGTCACGGGGTGCCCGTCATCGCGGCCGGCATCTCGATCGATGCCGCGGCGGCGATTTCCTGCATGGACGCGAGCGTGTCGGGATCGATCGGCACGCCCTCGCGCTCTCGACGCGCGGCTTCCTCCCACTCCCGGTCGCCGGGCGCGAGCACGCGGCCGCCTTCGGCCGGGCGGCTGCCGCGCAGCAGCGACAGATAGCGTCCCATTCCCTCGAGAAACGCCTCGGCGCCGGCAAAGGCGGCCGGGTCGATGGCCAGCACGAAGGCGCCCATGCGCCGGGGCGTCGACCAGTCCGGGCCCAGCATGGGCAGGATCTCGGGGCTGAGCCGCATGCCGGTCATGACCGCCGAGAGCACCTCGGCGAGGCCCGCGAGCCCGGCGCCCTTGTAGCCCTGCTCGCGCCCGAGCGGTGCCAGCATCGCCACGCGGGCGGGGTCGGTGGTGTCGCGGCCGTTCTCGTCGGATGCGGTGCCCTCGGGCAGCGACAGTCCGAGCGACTGGGCCAGCTTGACCCGGTTGAACGGAATGGCGCTTGTGGCCATGTCCAGAAGCCACGGCCGGCCGGGGGTGGGTGCGGCAGCGGCGATCGGGTTGGTTCCGTGAAACCTTTCGGCTCCCTCGTGCAGCCGCACGAAGGCGTCGGAATTGCACACCACCATGCCGAACAGCCCCTCGCGCGCGATCTCGAGCGCGTAGGCGCCCGCGGCGCCGAAATGCGAGCTGCGCACCACCGCCACCGCGGCCACGCCGCTTGCGCGGGCAAGCTCCACCGCGTGGGCGGCGGCAAGATAGGTACCGCGCGCGCCGTGACCGTCATCGGCATCGACGATGCCGCTGCCCGCGCGGGTGCTGCGGAACCGGGGCGAGGGGCGGCCATTGACGCGGCCCTCCCCGATGGCGCGGCAATAGTGCGGGAGCAGCCTGAAGCCGTGACTGTCGATCCCGTGCAGGCTGGCGTGCAGCATCGCCCGCGTGGCATCCCGGGCGCTGGGGGCATCGGCTCCGGCCGCGCGCAATGCGGCCTCGGAGAAGGCGCTGAGCGCCTCGGCGGGGAAGCGGGCCGCGCTCACAGCGTCTGCCCTCCGTCGACCACGATGACCGATCCGGTCATGAAGGCCGACTCGTCGGAGGCCATCCACACGGCCGTCGCCGCCATCTCCTGCGGCGTGCCGAGCCGGCCCATCGGCTGGCGCGCGATGAAGGCGCGGCGCGTCGCCTCGGGGTCTTCGCTCGCGCGGATGCGTTCCTCGAGCGAGGGCGAGGCGGTGGTGCCGGGACAGAGCGCGTTGCACCGCACGCCGGAAGCGATGTAGTCGCGCGCGACCGACTTGGTCAGCCCGATCAGCGCCGCCTTGGTGGTGCCGTAGGCGCAGCGCCCCGGCACGCCGCTGATGCTGGAGGCGACGGAGGCGACGTTGATGATGTTGCCCCGCCGCCGCGCGATCATGCCCGGCAGCACCAGGCGGATCAGCCGCACCGGCCCCATCACGTTGATCGCCCAGCTCCGCGCCCAGTCCTCCTCGCTGCTCTCGAGGAGCGCGCCGTTGGCGACCCATCCGGCGCAGTTGACAAGAATGTCCACCTGCTCCTGACCGAGGCTGTCGCCGAGCGCGTCCACCGAGGCGGCATCGCCTACGTCAAGCGCAACCGGGCGGATGGCCGGGTTGCGCTCCGGCAGGTCGGCCATCTTCTCGGCCGTGCGGCTGGCGGCGATCACCCGCGCTCCCTCCGCCGCGAAAGCCAGCGCGATTTCGCGGCCGATCCCCTGTCCCGCGCCGGTGATGAGCGCCGTCCTGTCCTGCAGCCGTCCCGCCATGGGCCGTCCTCGTCTCCACGCATTTTTGAACTTTGTATACCGTATACCTTAAAGGCGCCGAGTCGCAAGACCCGCTGCCGCGGCCGCACTGCCTGGGGGCCGCTTCCGGTGCCTTGGGCGAGCTGTTATCGTGTGGCAATGAACCAGAGCGCACCGACACCGGCCGCGGCGGAGCCTGAGGGCGGACACCTCTATCGGCGCGTGGCCGGGCTGCTGGCGGAGGAGATTGCTCAGGGCAGGATCGCCGGGGGCACGCGGCTCTATGAAAGCCGCGTGGCCGCGCGCTTTTCCATCTCGCGCACGCCCGCGCGGCAGGCGCTGGAACTCTTGGCGCGCAAGGGGCTGGTTCGTGCGGCGGGCGCGCGCGCGCGCGGCTATGTGGTCATTGCCGGCGCGCCGCCGGGGCCGGGCGAGCGGCCGCCCGCGCCGGTGTCGAGTCTGCCCGAGGTTCCGCTTTCAAGCCGTCCGGCCTGGGAGCGCATCTATGGCGAGGTGGTGGACGCCATCGCCAGCCGCATCGTCTTTTCCTCCTGGTGGATAAACGAAACCGCCCTTGGCCAGCACTACGGCGTCTCGCGCACCGTCGCGCGCGAGGTTCTGGCGCGTCTGCAGGCGCAGGGTCTCGTGACGGTCGAGGGCAAGCGCTGGACCGCGCCACAGCTGACCGAGCGCCGGGTGGCCGAGCTCTACGACATGCGCGCCATTCTCGAATCCGCCGCGTTGCGCGAGGCGGCGCCGGCCTTCTCCACCGCCCGCCTCGGCGAGATGTGCGCCAATCTCGAGGCGGCGCTGGCAGGCGAGCCCTCGGGCGAGGAGCTCGACCGGCTCGAGGGCGAGCTGCATGTGGAATTCCTGTTGTCCTGCCCGAACCGCATGCTCCGCCGCGCGGTAAGCCAGCACCAGGCATTGTTGCTCGCCCACCGCTTCTTCTACCGCTGGACGGCGCGCCTCTTCGAGGTCGAGCCTTTCCTCACCGAGCACCTGTCGATCCTGCGCGCGGTCATCGACGGGCGGATCGATGCCGCGGCGGAGGAGATTGCCGCGCATCTGATGGCCTCGAAGCGCCGGGCCATGCGGCGGATCGATGAAGTGCGCGCGCTCGTCCGGCTGGAGGAGCTTGGCTACCTCAAGCCGCTCCGCTGAGACAGGCGGCCGCGACCGTGCGGGCCCGATCCCGCGCCGCCGTCTGCGCCGTCCGCCCTTCGCCGGTTGACAGCGGGCGGGAGTGGGGAGCACCATCGCCGCATGCCACAGGGAGGCAGGCCGTGCAGGAGCTGTTCCGGCCCCGCGATCTGAGCGAAGCGCTCGCGATACTTGCCGCGCGCAGCGAGGTTCGGCCGGCCGCGGGCTGCACCGATCTGTTCCCCGCCACGGCGGCACCGGCACTGCAAGGCGCGCACATCGACCTCACGGCCCTGGAGGAACTCTCGGGCATCTCCCGCACGCCCGAGGGCTTCCGCGTGGGCGCCGCGACGACCTGGCGCGAGGCGATCGAAGCCGATCTGCCGCCCGCCTTCGAGATGCTCAAGGAGGCCGCGCGCGAGGTGGGCTCGCCCCAGATCCAGAATGCCGGCACCATCGGCGGCAATCTGTGCAATGCCTCCCCGGCGGCCGACGGGGTACCCTGCCTTCTGGCGCTCGATGCGCAGGTGGAGCTTGCCTCGGCCGAGGGGCGGCGGATGCTGCCGCTTGGCAAGTTCATCACCGGCCCGCGGCAGACGGCGCTCGGGCCGGGCGAGCTTCTGGTGGCGGTGCATGTGCCGGGCGAGGCGGCGCGCGGGGCAAGCCGGTTTCTCAAGCTCGGGGCGCGTCGGTATCTCGTGATCTCCATCGCCATGGTCGCGGTGCGGCTCGTGGTGGAGGAGGGGCGCGTCGCCTCCGCCGCGGTCGCGGTGGGCGCCTGTTCGCCGGTGGCGCGGCGGCTCGAGGCGGTGGAAGCCGCGCTTGTCGGCGCCGAGGCCACGCCCGCCCTTGCCGCGCGGGTGCGCGCGGCGGATGTTGCCGCGGCGCTCTCGCCCATCGACGACGTGCGCGCTGACGCCGGTTATCGCCTCGAGGCGGCGGCCGTGCTGGTGCGGCGCGCGGTTTCGGAGCTTGTCACCCATGCCGGGGAGTGCGCGGCATGAACCGGCCCGCCCCCGCCATCGGCTTCTCGGTCAACGGGCAGGCGGTCGAGGTGCCGACGGCGCCTGCGCGCCGGCTGTCGGAGGTGCTGCGCCGGGCGCTTGGGCTCACCGGCACCAAGGTCGGCTGCGACGCGGGCGACTGCGGCGCCTGTACCGTGCTCGTCGACGGCGCGCCCGTCTGCGCCTGCCTCACCCCGGTTGCCCATGTGGCGGGCCGGGCCGTCGAGACGGTGGAGGGGCTCGCCGCGGGCGGGGAGATGAGCCGGCTGCAGGAGGCCTTTCTCGCCCATGGCGCAGCACAATGCGGCATCTGCACGCCGGGGATGCTGATGGCCGCGGCGGCGCTTTTGCGGCAGAACCACCGCCCCGACCGCGCGGCGGTGGAGGAGGCGCTCTCGGGCGTTCTCTGCCGCTGCACGGGCTATGCCGCGATCATCGACGCCGTTCTTGATGCCGTCGGAAACGGGCCGGCCGCACGCGCCCCCGATCTCGGCCGCGGCGGCGTTGTGGGCCGGCCCCTGCCGCGGCTTGACGGCGCGCCCAAGGTGCTCGGCACCGAGTGCTATGGCGCCGATCACCTGCCCGAGGGCACGCTAGAGGTTCGCGCGATCCGCTCGCCGCACGCGGCCGCGCGCTTCGCTCTCGGCGACATCGGCGCATGGCTGAAGGCCCAGCGCGAGGGGCTGATGGTCTTCACCGCCGCCGACATCCCCGGCGAGAACCGCTTCGGCACCATCCCCGCCTATGCCGACCAGCCCGCGCTTGCCGAGGGCCGCGTGCGCTTTCGCGGCGAGGCGGTGGCACTTGTCGCCGGCCCCGCCGAGGCGATCGAGGCGGCCGATCTTGCCGCCTTCCCCGTCGCCTGGGAGCCGGAGGCGGCGCTTCTGTCGCCGGACGAGGCCGAGGCGGTGGGCGCGCCGCTCCTGCATCCGGGCCGGGCGGGCAACATCGTCGCCGCCGGGCGCGTGTGCTGCGGAGACGCCGAGGTGGCGCTTGCGCAGGCGGCGCATGTCGTCGAGGGGGCGGTCGAGACCGCCTTCGTCGAGCACGCCTATATCGAGCCCGAGGCGGGCGTTGCGTGGATGGAGGGTGAAACGCTCGTCATTCGCGCCTCCACCCAGTCGCCGGTGATGGACCGAGACGACACCGCGCGCGTGCTGGGTCTTGCACCCGAGCGCGTGCGGGTGGTGCCCTGCGCCACGGGCGGCGGCTTCGGCGCCAAGCTCGACCTTTCGGTGCAGCCGCTGATCGGGCTCGTGGCGCTGAAGACGGGGCGGCCTGCGCGCATGGTCTGGACAAGGCCCGAGTCCATGGCCGCCTCGACCAAGCGCCATCCGGCGCGCATGCGCGCACGCGTCGGCTGCGACGGCGAGGGGCGGCTCGTGGGCATGGAATTCGACGGTGTCTTCGATACCGGCGCCTACGCGAGCTGGGGGCCGACGGTGGCGGTGCGCGTGCCGGTGCATGCCTCGGGGCCCTATCGCATCCCCAACTATCACGCCACCGGGCGCGGGGTACATACCAACAATCCGGTCTCGGGTGCCTTCCGCGGCTTCGGCGTGCCGCAGGCGGCGATATTGCAGGAGACGCTCTTCGACCGGCTGGCGGATGCGGCGGGCATCGACCGGCTCGAGTTCCGGCTGCGAAACGCGCTGCGCGAGGGTGATGCGACCGTCTGCGGCCAGCGGCCGGGCGGTGTGGGCATTGCTGCCTGTCTCGAGGCGCTCGCTCCCCGCTGGCGCGCGGGTCTCGCCGAGGCCGAGGCGTGGAACGCAAGCGGCGGCGCGATCCGGCGCGGCGTGGGCGTGGCCTCCTGCTGGTATGGCTGCGGCAACACCGCCATTGCCAACCCCGCCACCATCCGCATCGGTATCACCCGCGAGGGGCGGGTGCGTCTGCATCAGGGCGCGGCCGACATCGGGCAAGGGGCCGATACGGTCATCACCCAGATCGCGGCGGATGCGCTGGGGCTGCCCCTCGAGGCGATCGAGCGGGTGGGCTATGACACCGCGCTTACGCCCGACTGCGGCAAGACCTCCGGCTCGCGCCAGACCTTCATCACCGGCAACGCCGCGCTCAGGGCGGGGCGGGCGCTGCGCGCGCGCATCCTTGCGCTCTCGAACGCCGGCGCGGAGGCGCGCATCGCCATCGAGCCCGGCCGCATCCTTGTCAGCGAGGGCGCGGTCAGGCGCGAGATCCGCCTTGCCGATCTGGCGGAGGATGCGCAGGGCTATGTGCTCTCGGCGGAGGAAAGCTACGACCCGCCGACCACCCCGCTCGACGAGAACGGGCAGGGCGCGCCCTACGCCGTCTACGGCTGGGGCGCGCAGATGGCCGAGGTGGAGGTGGACATGGAGCTTGGCACGGTGCGCGTGCGCCGTATCACCGCCGCCCATGACGTGGGTCGGGCCATCAACCCGCTCCTCGCCCGCGGCCAGATCGAGGGCGGCATCGCGCAGGGGCTGGGGCTGGCGCTGATGGAGGAATACATCCCCGCCCGCACCGAGAACCTGCACGACTATCTCATTCCCACCACCGGCGACATGCCCGAGATCGACACGATCCTGATCGAGGTGGCCGACCCCGAAGGGCCGTTCGGTGCCAAGGGGCTCGGGGAGCACGCGCTGATCCCGACCGCACCCGCGATCCTCAATGCCATCCGCCATGCCTCGGGGGCGGTGCTCACCCGCCTGCCGGCGCTGCCGCACCGGGTTCTCGCCGCGATGCGCGCGGGGGAGGCGGGGCGGTGAGTGAAAAGCGGCGCCAGCGCGAGGAGAAGATCCGCTGCGACGCCTGCCCGGTCATGTGCTACATCGCCGAAGGCCGCGTCGGCGCCTGCGACCGCTACGCGAATGAGGGCGGGCGCATCGTTCGCTGCGATCCGGTGACCATCCTCGACCGCCGGCTCGAGGCGGGCGGCGAGATCCGCCCCTTTCTCAAGGCGCATTGGGACGGGCGCGAGGTCTCCGGCGACGAGGTGTTCATCTCCGGGATCGGGGCGGGCACGACCTATCCCGACTACAAGCCTGCCCCCTTCATCGTGAGCCGCGAGATCGAGGGGGTGGATTTCGTCACCGTGGTGACCGAGGCGATCTATTCCTACTGCGGGGTCAAGGTGAAGATCGACACCGACCGGCACATCGGCGCGGAGGCCGCTGCGGTGCGGGCGAAGGGCGAGGTGGTGGGCCATGTCACCACCTCCGAATACGGCTCGCGCATGCTCTCGCTCGGCGGCGTGGAGCATCTCACCGGCGGCTCCAAGGCCGAGGGGCGGGCGACCTGCGAGACGCTTCTGAAGCTGTGCAACCGCGAGGCGGTGGAGCTCGAGGTGGAGGGGGGCTCCACGCTCACCGTGCAGGCGGGCGCGCCGCCGGTCATCGACGGGGTGCGCGAGGAGCGCATGCGGGTGGGCTGTGGCTCGGCCACGATCGGGATGTTCGCGAGCCAATGGAAGGGGCTGGTCGACGAGGTGGTGGTGGTGGACGACCACATCACCGGGGTGGTCAGCGAGCATCAGGCGGGCAAGGTGCTGGGCTGGCCCGATACCGGCATCCGCATCAAGGGGCACCGCTCGACGCCGGGGCGCTACTTCCGGGTGGCCGAACCGGGGCGCGGCTGGGGCGGGACGGACATCACCGATCCGCTCACCATCCTCGGGGAGTGGAACCCGAAGAAGGGCGCGCGGCCGGGGCTGACGCTTCTGATGGTCTCCACCACCGGCGAGGAGTGGGGCTATTACGTGCTTGACGAGGAGTTGCGCCCGCAGCCCGCCGAGCTGCCCGACAGCTTGCGGGCAACGGTGGAGCTCATCGCCGAGAACTGCGAGCCGGCGCTCACATCGGTGCTCTTCACCGCCGGTGCGGGCGGCAGCCTGCGCGCGGGCGTCACGAAGAATCCGGTGCGACTGACACGCGCGGTGCATGAGGGGCGGGTGCGTGTCACCTGCGGCGGGGCGCCGGCATGGGTGTGGCCGGGGGGCGGCATCACCTTCATGGTCGATGTGCTGGAGATGCCCGAGCGCGCCTTCGGTCATGTGCCGACGCCGGCGCTGGTGGCACCACTCGAATTCACCCTGCCGCGCGAGGACTATCGCGCACTGGGCGGCCATGACGAGGCGGTGAAGAGCGTGGCCGAGATCCTCGAGAAGGGCGGGGAGTATGGCGGGGAATTCCGCGCCATCCCGCCCCGAAGGGCCGGATGAGCGGGCGCGCGCAGGCGGCATGGCTGCCCGACGGGCGGCTGCATCTTCATCACGGGCCGATCGACCTGATCGTGAGTGCCGAGGCCGCGGGGCGGGATCCGGCTGGCGCAACCGTGGAGGGCGGCGCCCGGCCCGGCGCGGATGCCGGAACCGCCCTTGCCGCCGCCGCGGCGCGGTTCGAGACGGTTCTCGACGAGCTCGTGGCCGAGCTGCCGCTCCTCCGCGCGCCCGTTGACGCCGACGCGCCGCCTGCGGTGGCGGGCGTCATCGCCCGGCGCATGGTCGCGGCGGTCCGGCCCTGGGCGCGGGTGGGATTCATCACGCCGATGGCCGCGGTCGCAGGCGCGGTGGCCGACGAGATCCTTGCCGCCATGCGCGCCGCCGCGCCGCTTGCCAAGGCCATCGTCAACAATGGCGGCGACGTGGCGCTGTGGCTCGCGCCGGGCCAGAGAACGGTGGCGGCCGTGGCCGGGGGTGCGCCGGCGCGGCTGGAGCTTTCGGCGCGGGACGGGATCGGCGGGGTGGCCACTTCCGGCTGGCGCGGGCGGAGCCATTCGCTCGGCATCGCCGATGCGGTGACGGTGCTCGCCGCGAGCGCCGCCGCTGCCGATGCCGCCGCCACCATGATTGCCAACGCGGTCGATCTGCCCGGCCATCCCTCCGTGCGCCGCCGTCCGGCCTGCGAGATCGCGCCCGACAGCGATCTCGGCGCGCTGCCGGTGACGGTGGCGGTGGGGGCGCTGACGGGGGAGGAGCGGGCGCGCGCGCTCGCCTGCGGGGCGCGGCGGGCGCGGGAGGCGGCCGGCGAGGGGCTCATCCGAGCCGCCTTTCTCAGTCTTGGAGGTGACGCCTGCGCGATCGGTGCGCCATTGGGTATTTGCACCCAGGGTGAGGAACAGGATCGCGAGAGAAATCAGCGCAGGGCGAGGCCCTGACCCTCGCGCCACAGCTCGGCGCGGGTGCCGGCGGGCAGGCGCAGCCAGTCGGAGGCGGCACCATCGGGCCAGATCACCCGCAGCTCTGCCCATTCGGCGCGGCCGAGGCCGAAATGAGCAGGCCCCGCGATGCCGCCGGCATGTCCGCCGCCCACGGTGATCTCGCGGCTGCGGATTTCGCCGTCCGGCAGGCGCAGCTCGACGAAGGCGCCCACGGCATGGGTGTTGGTGCCGTCCTGTCGCGGCGTGAGGCTGAGGAAGTGGCCCGCATCGGCGGTGACGTTTCGCCAGATCTGCATCGGCGCGCGGCGGTTGACGACGGCGAGATCGAGCCGGCCGTCGCCGTCAAGATCGGCGAGCGCGGCGCCGCGCGAGCGGGCCAGCGAGGCGATGCCGGCCTCTGCACCGGCCTCCTCGAAGCGCAAGGGGGCGCTCTGCATCAGCAGGTTGTTGGGGTCGTGCATGGCCAGCCCCGGCATCTGGTCGACATTGCCCTTGGCAATGAAGAGGTCATCGCGCCCGTCATTGTCGACATCGGCGAATTGCGCGTGCCAGCCGGTGGAGGGGCGGCCGTCATCGCCGGTGTAGGGGCGGTGCGCGGTGGCGCCTGTCTCATAGGGGGCGTTTTCCCAGCGGTAGGGGCCGGTGGCGATCTGCAGGATCTGGTCGCCCATCGAGGTCAGCGCGATCTCGGGCAGCCCGTCGCCGGTGAGATCGGCGCTGGCGATGCCCATGCCCCAGATGGAGATCGGCTCGAACCCGTCCTCGGGGCCGAGAAGGCGCAGATCGGGCATCTGCCAGATCTGCTCGGAGCCGCCCTTGAGGTAGTAGTGCCGGTCGTTGGAGATGCGCAGATCGGCGCGCCCGCGCCGGGCGGCGTCGGAGAAGAGCATCGACAGCGCGCAGAAGCCGGGTGAGAGCGGGATCGGCGCGGCGTAGCGCCCTCCCTCGGGGCGGATCAGCAGGTTGTCGGCGCAGGCGCCGAAGGGGCCCTCGGGGTCGTCGCGGTTGACGTAGTTGCCGATGGCAAGCGTTGGCAGGCGCGCGCCGGGCTCCCAGGTCGCGGAAAAGGCGGTTGTCCAGTCGTCTCCGGGATCGATGCCGAGGGCGGCGGCGGCGTCGGTGAAGCGGCAGTCGGGGCCGCCCTTGAGCAGCATGTTCGGCCCCACCCGCAGCACGAAGAGGTCGAGCCGGCCGTCGGAGTCGACATCGAGCGGATAGGCGCCGGTGACGCCCGTGAGCTCAGGCAGCGCCCCCCGGTTGAAGGCGAGCGGCGCGCCGGGGGCGAGGGTTTCGTTGATGAAGAGCGCGGCGGGGTTCTCGCCGCCTGCGGCGAAGAGGTCGAGCCGGCCATCGCCGTTGCAGTCGAGAACGGCGAGCCCGCCGCCGACGAAATGCTCCCAGCCGCCGGCATAGATGTGCGGGGCGGGGAGTGCGGCGGGCTGTTCCTCGAAGCGCGGGGTTCCGGCGAGCGCGGCGCTTGCCATCAGGGCGAGGGGCAGGGCGAGCGCGCGCATCACGCGGCCTCCGCGCCGAGTTTTGCCGCCGTGGCCGCATCGAGCGCCAGCGCCGCGGCACCGCGCGCCCAGAGCTGGTCGCCCCAGGCGCGGATCTCCACCTGCGGGGCCGGCCGGCCCGTCTCCAGCTTCATCGCGGCCATCGCGCGCAGCACCTCCTCGGCATAGAGGTAATCGTAGCGCAGCCGCTCGCCGGAGAGGAAGATGAGCGGCGGGTCGAAGAGGTTGACGACATTGGCCAGCCCCAGCGCGAGGTAACGCCCGGCGCGCTTGAAGATCGCCCGCGCCGCCTCGTTGCCGGCCTTGGCGTGGTCATAGAGGCTCTCGAGCAGGATGGTCGGCGACTGCACCGCCCGGTCGCCCCAGCCAAGCGCCGTGGTGGCCTCGCGCACCAGCGCATAGTCGGCGACATAGGCCTCCAGGCAGCCGCGCTTGCCGCAGCGGCAGAGCGCGCCGTCGAGCTGCACCTTGGTGTGGCCGAGCTCCATCCCGAGTCCCTGCGCGCCGCGCCAGAGGCGGTGGCCGAGCACGAGCCCCATCCCGACTCCGTGCTCGATGGTGACCACGGCGAAATCGGGCAGGCCGCGGCCGGCGCCGAACCAGAGCTCGGCCAGGGTGACGAGATTGGCGTCGTTGTCGATCCTGACGGGGCGGGCGAGACGCGCCGCGAGCATCGCACCGAGCGCCGCGTTGCGCTCGCGCAGGATCGGCGACCACAGCACCGTGCCGGTGTGATGCTCGACCACGCCCGGCATGCCGGCGCCGATGGCGTCGAGCGCCTGGGGGCTTATTCCGGCTCGCGCGCAGGCCTCGGCGATGAGGCGGGCGGCGTCCTCGACCACGGCGGAAGCCTCCTGCACCGAGGCGCGACGGGAGATGCGCGCCTCACCCAGGACGCGCCCGGAGAAATCGACGATGATGGCCGCGTGGCTTCTGTCCGAGAACTTGATCCCGGCGACGACGCCTGCTTCGGGGCGCACGGCGAGCGCCACCGGCGGGCGTCCGCGGCCCGACTCGCCCTCGCGGCGGGGGCTGGCCACCTCATCGATGAGGCCGGCGGCGAGCAGTTCGGCGGCGGTGGCGGTGACAGAGGCGGGGCTGACGCCAAGGTCGCGCGCCAGATCGATACGGGCGATTCGCCCCGAGGCGCGGATGCGCTCGTAGATCTGCTGGCGCAAGGGGCGCAGCGGCGTCTCCTCGGCGCTGATCAATGGCCCGAAGCCCTCGGCGGCGCGCGTGCTCCCGTGTTCCTCGGCCGAATCCGGGACGCCGGAGCCTGCGGCTGCCGGTTCGGAGAGGAGAGTTTTTTCAGTCATTGAACTATTCTCCTCGCGTAGCGGCCGAAAATTCATCCGATGCTGCACGCGCATTACGGTTTCCGCGCTGCAGCGCGACGGCGCGCGGTGATGTTGGCATGGTGGCACTGAAAATTTTTTTGACAAGTAAATTTATTCTGGCATAGTCGGTGGCGTCGCGGCGGTTTGCCGGGCCGCGCGCCGGGGCGCGCGAGAACTTTGGGAGGAACAGGACATGCGCAAGGCGCTTACCTTTGCGGCCGTGCTGGCGTCCACCGTTTCGGTGGCGGCCATGGCCCAGGCCCTGACCGTCGGGGTCAGCTGGTCGAATTTCCAGGAAGAGCGGTGGAAGACCGACGAGGCGGCGATCAAGGCCGCGCTCGAGGCGGCGGGGGCGGAGTACATCTCCACCGACGCCCAGTCGTCCTCGGCCAAGCAGCTTTCCGACGTGGAAAGCCTCATCGCCCAGGGGGTGGATGCGCTCATCATCCTCGCCCAGGACGCCTCGGCCATCGGTCCGGCGGTGCAGCAGGCGGCCGACGAGGGCATTCCGGTGATCGGCTATGACCGGCTCATCGACGACCCGCGCGCCTTCTATCTCACCTTCGACAACAAGCAGGTCGGCCGCATCCAGGCGGCGATGGTTCTGCGCGTGGCGCCCTCGGGCAACTACGTGATGATCAAGGGCTCGCCGCAGGATCCGAACGCCGACTTCCTGCGCGAAGGCCAGGGCGAGGTGCTGATGGGGCCGATCGAGGCCGGCTACATCACCATCGTGGGCGAGGCCTATACGGACGGCTGGCTTCCGGCCAACGCCCAGCGCAACATGGAGCAGATTCTGACCGCGACCGGCAACAAGGTCGATGCGGTGGTGGCCTCCAACGACGGCACCGCGGGCGGCGTGGTGGCGGCGCTGGCTGCGCAGGGGATGGAGGGCATTCCCGTCTCCGGTCAGGACGGCGACCATGCCGCGCTGAACCGCGTGGCCAAGGGCACGCAGACGGTGAGCGTCTGGAAGGATGCCCGCGAGCTCGGCAAGGCCGCGGGCGAGATCGCCGTGGCGCTCGCCAAGGGCGGCAAGATGAGCGACGTGGACGGCGCGGTGCAGTGGACCTCGCCCTCGGGCAAGACGCTTTGGGCGCGCTTCCTTGCGCCGGTTCCGATCACCGAG
>NZ_FNFV01000004.1 GCF_900102905.1 Meinhardsimonia xiamenensis
GTAAGCGGTGCGCCGATCACACTGGCTGGGCGTAATTCCAAGGCAGCAGGGCGTCGATATCGGATTGCTTGTGGCCATTGATGATGGCCCGGAGCGTCGCCGTTATCCAGGCGTGGGGATCGACGGCGTTGAGCTTGCAGGTTTCGATCAGCGAGGCCAGCATCGCCCAGTTCTGTGCGCCGGCGTCATGGCCTGCGAAGAGGGCGTTCTTTCGGTTGAGCGCGATGGGGCGGATGCTGCGTTCGACGGCATTGTTGTCGATCTCGATGCGGCCGTCGGTCAGGAACAGGGTCAAGCCGCCCCGGTATTTGGCGATGTATTTGAGGGCTTCACCGAGCGGGGACTTGGCGGAGACGCGGGCACGGTGGGTGGTGAGCCAAGCCTCGAATGCGTCGATGATCGGCTTTGAGCGTGCTTGTCTTTCGGACAGGCGGGCCTGGGGCTTCTGACCGCGGATGTCCTTCTCGATCCGATAGAGGGCGGCAATCTGTTTCAGCCCCTCATCGGCAATCGGCGTTGTGCCGGTCTGGGCGACTTCATGGAGCTTGCGCCGGGCGTGCGCCCAACAATACGCCAGCTGGATATCCTGGGTTGGCCGTTTGAGCAGCCGGTTGTAGCCCGCATAGCCGTCCACTTGCAGGGTTCCTGTGAAGCCTTTGAGGATGCCCTCGGCGTATTGGCCGGATCGGCCCGGTGCGTAAGTGAAGGCCACGCCCGGCGGGGCACCGCCGCCCCAGGGGCGGTCATCGCGGGCCAAGACCCAGAAGTATCCCGTCTTGGTTTTGCGGCGACCTGGGTCCAGCACCGGCGCCGTGGTCTCATCCATGAACAGCTTGGTGGATCGCTTCAGGTTCGCCAGCAGCGCGTCATAGACGGGTTTGAGTTCAAACGCCGCGCGTCCGACCCAGGCTGCCAGCGTGGAGCGGTCGAGATCGATGCCTTGGCGGCTGTAAATCTGGGCCTGCCGGTACAGGGGAAGGTGGTCGGCGTATTTGGCTACGATCACATGCGCCACCGTGGCCTCGGTCGGCATGCCGCCGGGGATCAGGTGCGCGGGTGCCGGAGCCTGGACGATCCCGCCCTCGCAGGACCGGCAGGCATACTTTGGACGGCGGGTGACGATCACCCGGAACTGTGCCGGCACGATATCCAGCCGTTCGCTGACATCCTCGCCAATGACATGCCGCTCGTGGCCGCAGTCGCAGACCGTGCTCTCGGGTTCGATCACGTCTTCGATGCGCGGCAGGTGTTTCGGCAGCGATCCCCGGTTGGTCTTGCGCGGCGTCGAGGTTCGCATCGGCGTGACCAGCGGATTGACCTCACCTTCGGTCTCGACCTGGGCAATCGCGGTCTCGATATCCTCCAGCGCCAGCTCGAACTGATCCGGATCGATCTTCTCGGACTTGCGCCCGAACAGCGCTTGTTTGAAGGCCGCGACCAAGGCTTCCAGACGTGCGTTCTGCTCCTGCTGGGCCAGGATGATGGCCTTCAGGGCCTCGATGTCATCGGGAAGATTTGCCGCCGCGTTCATGGGGGTGATCTATCAAAATCGCGCGGGAAGCACCCGCCAAAACATCCCCATGATTCACTCTGCCGCAGTCGGCGGACGCGCCGCCAGAGCCTTCACTTTCCGCCAGTCCAATCCGGCAAACAGCGCTTCGAACTGGGCATGGTTCAATGACATCAGGCCGTCGCGGATCGCTGGCCAGGTGAAGGTCGTCTCCTCCAGCCGCTTGTAGATCATCACCAGCCCGGTGCCGTCCCAATAGAGCAGCTTCAGCCGGTCGGCCCGCTTGGCGCGGAACACGAACACCGTCCCGGTGAACGGCTCTTTGCGCAACTCGTTCTTCACCAGGGCCGCCAGCCCGTCATGGCCTTTCCGGAAGTCCACCGGCTTCGTCGACACAACGATCCGTACCCGGTTCGACGGAAAAATCATGCCCCGAGTGCCCGCACAATCTCTGCAATCCGTACCGCCGGGGTCGCCTCGTCCAGCCGGATCACCACATCGCCGCAGACAATCTCAACCGTTGCGTCCCCGGCTCCCACCGTACAGTCGGTCAGCTCTTCGATAACCATCGGCGCGAACTCAGGCTCCGGTTCCGGCAGTGCCGGCAGCACCAGCTTCCCCTCCCGCGCCATCCGCCGCCATTCCGACAGATGATTGGGCCGCATGTTATATCGCCGGGCAACCTCATTCACCGTCGTCCCCGGCTCCAACGTCTCAGCCACGATCCGCGCTTTCACATCATCCGGCCACCGCCTCCGACCGCGAGGTCCGACAATCACCTCACTGAGAAACTCCGCTGAGTGCTCCATGGAGAAAGTCCCTACAAATCGACACAACGCCGGGACTCGCAGATCACACGCTCACAGGAAAGGTGGGGCCAACGCACCGCTTACGGATCAGCGTGGGTTCCTCGATCTGGACGAGCGGTATGCGGCGCTGTCGAGGGCCGGCGATCCGCTGGAGCGGCTGGCAGCGGTGGTGGATTTCGAGCTGTTCCGGCCCGAGCTCGACGCGGTGCTGAAGCGGTCTGACCGGAAGAAGGGCGGCCGCCGATGGACGCGGTGTTCGGCCCCTCACTCCGACCGATGGCGTCCGGGGCCTCACGGTTCAAGGTGCTCGTCCTTCAGGCGCTCTACAACCTGTCGGACGCGCAGGCGGAGTTCCAGATCCTCGACCGGCGCAGCTTCGGGCGGTTCCTCGGGATCGACGACGGCGACAGGGTTCCCGACGAGACCACGATCTGGTGCTTTCGCGAGGCTCTGGTGCAGGCGAACGCAATCGAGCGGCTGTTCGCGCGGTTCGATGCGTATCTGCGCGCGGCGGGGTGTCTGGCGATGAGCGGGCAGATTGTCGATGCCTCGATCGTCGCCGCCCCGCGCCAGCGGATGAGCGAGGAGGAGCGGGCGATCGTGAAGGGCGGCGGCACTCCGGAGGGGTGGAAGGAGAAGCCCGCGAAGCTTGCGCAGAAGGGTGAGCCCATGAGCGCGCCACGGGTTCGAGCGCCATGGGCGAACGACGCGCGCTGGACGCTCAAGCGCGGCCGGCGCAAGCGCCGCCCGGACGGCAGCCTGATGGCCGAGATCGCCACGCCGGTGTTCGGCTACAGTGAGCGGGAGAACGCCATGGTTCGAGTGAACCCGCGAACACATATCAACGTCGACCGCCGCTTCGTGCTGATCCGCAAGTGGTCGGTCACCGACGCGTTCGGGGCCGTCCTGGAACCGGTGGCGGCCGACCCCTCACCTCATGACGGTCGTGAGCTCGGCCGGCTTCTTGACCGGGAGAACATCGCGCTGGGGGTGTGGGCCGACACCGCCTATCGCTCGCAGAAGAACGAGAAGCGCATCAACGCGGCTGGTCTGCGGTCGATGATCCATTTCCGCAAGCCCCCGGGGAAGGGCCTTACGTCTGGCTGGACGCGATCTATCTCAAGGTGCGCCAGGGCGGGCGGATCGTCTCTGTGGCCGCCATAATCGCTGTGGCGGCCAACACCGACGGACGCCACGAGATCAACGGCCTGGGACTTGGCCCGTCGGAGGCTGAAACCTTCTGGATGGACTTCCTCAGGGGGCTCAAGGCCCGTGGCCTCGACGGCACCAAAGTTGGTGATCAGCGACGCGCACAACGGCCTCAGGGCGGCCATCGAGCGCGTGTTCGAGGCCACGTGGCAGCGTTGCCGCGTCCACTGGATGCGCAACGCCCCGGCCCATGTCTCACGTGGCCAGCACACCGTCGTCGCCGCCGCGATCCGCCAGGCCTTCATCCAACCCGACCGCGCATCAGCCGGCGAGAGCTGGCGGCGTGTGGCCGATCAACTCCGCCCGCGCTGGCCCAAGCTGGCCGAGTTGATGGACGACAGCGAACACGACGTCCTGGCCTACATGGCCTTCCCGCGCCAGCACCGCACCAAGCTGCATTCGACCAACCCGATCGAGCGCCTCAACAAGGAAGTGAAACGCCGCGCCGATGTCGTCGGGATTTTCCCGAACGAGGCTTCCATCATGCGCCTGATCGGCGCCGTGCTCTTCGAACAGAATGACGAATGGCAAACCGCCAGTCGATACATGATGGTCGAGGCCTTCGCCCAAATCGACCACGAAGAGGTCGACCCCATTCTCAGCATCACAACCAAAGCCGCCTGATCATGACCTCAGACGACCCGAAAAATCACACCACCTTGACGGACGTGACCGCAAATCCAGCACGTCCCGGCCGACCCCGAGATGGGCGAACGCCTTCTGGAGAAGGCGCGGCGGATCATCGCAATCCTGTGGGAGCAGGATAGCGGGGTGAGGACGGCGGAGGCGTTACGGAGAGTGTCGCCCGAACGCCGTGCGGGCGGCGTGGCGCGGGTTCAGACGCGTCTTGGAGGCGTTCGTTCCATGTTCCAGGCGGGCAAAATGGTACACCGCGCCGGCGAAAGGTCGGTGGAGGCCTGGTTAATCAAGGTGACCGGCCGCCTCCTTTCGCGCGGTCGGTTGTCGCGCCGATGCGGCCTTCACGGTTGTCTCGCCGGGCGGAGGGGCTGCCCGTGGCGCCGATCACGCACTGAAGTGCCTTGGGCAGGCGTTCGAGCGTGCAAAGGCCGTGGATGCCATTTGCGCAAAGCCAGTCCCGATGAACAGCCACCACACGAACCGGGAAACCCCGTCTGAGGCCGACAATGCGGGCGGCGGCCAAGCGATGGGTTGCGCCGTTCTCGTGCCAAAGCGTGCCGTCAGCCCACACAACCGCCTTGGCTATGCCGCCTGTGGTGCCCGGCGTGACCCGACCGGCAACGTAGCCCTCGCGAGACATGCTCTCGAGAAGATTCAAAAAGCAGGCGCGGATGAGGTCCTCAATCCGGTCGGGGTCGGTAATTGTCAGCCCCTTGTGTTTCCACAGCCCGACAGTCCGGAGCGCTTGGGCGATGTGACGCCATGTCTCGCTGGCTTCCAGTTTCCCCCGGTTCTCCCAGACGTCGAGCATGCGGCGGAAGGTCTTCCCGTCCTCAATTCTTCCTCGCTGCCAGCGGCGCCCGTCAATGTCGAACCGTCTCGCCTCGCGTGCCAGCCGGTTGATGGCCAAGCGGGCCGGTCTTGGAAGCGGGCGGGCCATGGAAGGGGCGCGCCAGAGCCGGTAGCGCCGCAGATCGCGGATGTTGCCCGCCACCGACAAAGGGTCACATTCGATGACCAGTGCATCCGAGCCCAGCCGGTAGCGTACAATCCAATCCTGCAAAGGCAACATGGGATTTTGGCGACCTCGTTTCGTGCCGGCTCGACGGAAATGCTGCGGGATGTGGTCTAGGAACTGGTGTCCACCGCTTGTTCATATCCGGTGCTGCTCGCTCTCTTGGCGGCGAGCATCGCGGACACCTTTCTTATTATTGCACTAGGCGGTGAACTTTTCAACTTTCGTGTGGCTGGTCACACTCGATTTCCTCCTGAACGGCTGATGCCAAAATGCATTTTCCGGATCCCAAATATCATGCTCGCGAGGTTCCGCTGCCTTGCCGCACAAGACGCACAAAACCTTGCTATTCCCCGTGCGCATCTGCGCGGGGTTCCCCCGCGATGCCGTCGTGGTGAACTCTCCTCAGACCGCCCCCGTGACGGGCTGGGCCCATGCGCCCCGCCAAGCCCATGCCCGTGCTCGTGCCGAGAACGCCGAACTCTTCCGTGCATGACCGGGTCGCTCAATCAGATCGCGAAGCGCCATGGTCTTAGGCCTGCGATAAACGCCTCGCCCGCCTGTACGGCGATGCGATCAGTGCCTTCTGCCACCCCGTCCGCCTCAACCTGCGCCTCCTCGCCCGCTGGCTGGGGCTTGTTGGGCTTCGCATCCTGCCGCGCGCCCTAACGCCTCGCGCGGCTCCCGAAATGCCATGCGGACAACCGGGGCCGTTCGGTCGCTGCCAGGCGAAGGCGGCGCGGGTGACGGGCTGTTCGACCGGGAGGCATGGGTCAGCGCGATCCCGTCATGTTGCCCGTCCGACATGCGTGCACGACCCATGGACAGCGCGCAGCCCCCGGCATAGCCTCTCGTGCCGATCATGACGGGAGGAGCGTGACGTGCTCAAGCTTTACGACAACCCGGCCTCGCCGTTCTGCCGAAAGGTGCGTGTGCTTCTGCACGAGGCCGGACGAGCAGATGAGGTGGAGCTTGCCTTTTCGGTGGGCCATCCGCTGGCGCCCGAACGGATGCCGGTCGAGGAAAACCCCCTGGGCAAGATTCCCTGCCTGGTGCGCGAGGAGGGACCGGCGCTTTATGACAGCCGGGTGATCTGCCGCTATCTCGACGAGCGCTTCGGCGCGGGGCTCTACCCTGCCGACCGCATCTGGGAGGTGCTGACGCTCGAGGCGACCGCCGACGGGATCATGGATGCCGCCGTGCTGATGGTCTACGAGGCGCGCTGCCGGCCCGGGGAGATGCGCTATGCGCCCTGGGTCGAAGCGCAGTGGGAGAAGATCGCGCGCACGCTCGATGCGCTGGAGGGGCGCCGGATGGATCATCTCCACCGCCCGCTCGACATTGGCCAGATCGCGCTGGGCTGCGCACTGGGGTATCTCGATTTCCGCCATGGCGGGCGGAACTGGCGCGAGGGCAGGGCGCGCCTTTCGGACTGGTTTGCGGAGTTCTCGCCGCGGCCGGCCATGCAGGCCACGATCCCCACCGGCTGAAGCGGCACCGCCCCGGCTGCGCAGCGGCCGCCGGGCCATATCGGTCCCTGTGCTGCCGTGGCCGTGTGCGCGGTTGTGTCGGCACCCGGGCAACGCCCCCGCGAAACCGGCCGGCTGCGACGTAAACACCGCTGGACGAGCCCATGGCGCGAAGCTAAAAGCCGCGAGGTATCGGCCGGGCCGCTTCCAGCGGCGCTGGAGCCTTGCACCCGTGAGACTGGCCCGGTGGGCCGGAAAATGGAGACGCACTCGTGACCCAGACAGAAGTTCACGATCCCGATCGGCGCGATTTCATCTACTACGCGACGGCGGGTGCCGCCACGGTCGTCGCCGGCGCCGCGATCTGGCCGCTGATCGACCAGATGAATCCTTCCGCCGACGTTCTGGCGCTCAGCTCGATCCGGGTTGACATCGACGGAGTCGAGGAGGGCACGCAGCTGACCGTGAAGTGGCGCGGCAAGCCGGTGTTCATCCGCCACCGCACGCAGGCCGAGATCGAGGAGGCGCGCAACGTTTCGCTCGACGAGCTCATCGATCCCTTCGCGCGCAACGCGAACCTGCCCGAGGATGCGCCGGCGACCGACGAAAACCGCCTGATCGACCCCGAGCGGCCCGAGTGGCTGATCGAGATCGGGGTGTGCACGCATCTGGGCTGCGTGCCGATCGGTGACGGCGCGGGCGAGTACAACGGCTGGTTCTGCCCCTGCCACGGGTCGCACTACGATACCTCGGGCCGCATCCGCAAAGGGCCCGCGCCACGCAATCTTGACGTTCCGGTGGCCCGTTTCGACGGCGAGACCACCATCGTTCTCGGCTGAGGGAGGCGACGATGTCCGGAATTCCCCACGACCACTACGAACCGAAGACCCGGTTCGAGAAGTGGCTGCATCAGCGCCTGCCGATCGTCGCGCTGATGTATGACACGCTGATGATCCCCACCCCCAAGAACCTCAACTGGATGTGGGTCTGGGGCATCGTGCTGACCTTCTGCCTTGCGTTGCAGATCGTCACCGGCATCGTGCTGGCGATGCATTACACGCCGCATGTCGATCTGGCCTTCGCCAGCGTCGAGCACATCATGCGCGACGTGAACTACGGCCACATGCTGCGCTACTTCCACGCCAACGGCGCCTCGCTCTTCTTCGTCGCCGTGTATCTGCACATCTTCCGCGGGCTCTACTACGGCTCCTACAAGTCGCCGCGCGAGGTGACCTGGATCATCGGCATTCTCATCTACCTCGCGATGATGGCGACCGCCTTCATGGGCTATGTGCTGCCGTGGGGGCAGATGTCGTTCTGGGGGGCGACGGTGATCACCGGCCTCTTCGGGGCCATCCCCTTCGTGGGCGATGCCATCCAGACCTGGCTTCTGGGCGGGCCGGCGGTGGACAACCCCACGCTCAACCGCTTCTTCTCGCTGCACTACCTGCTGCCGTTCATCATCGCGGCGCTGGTGATCGTGCACATCTGGGCCTTCCACACCACCGGCAACAACAACCCCACCGGGGTGGAGGTGCGCCGCACCTCGAAGGAGGAGGCGGCGAAGGATACCGTGCCGTTCTGGCCCTACTTCGTGATCAAGGACTTCTTCGCGCTGTCCTTCGTGCTGGTGGTGTTCTTCGCCATCGTGGCCTTCATGCCGAACTATCTCGGCCACCCCGACAACTACGTCGAGGCGAACCCGCTGGCCACGCCGGCCCACATCGTGCCCGAATGGTACTTCCTGCCCTTCTACGCGATCCTGCGCGCCTTCACCGCCGATGTGTGGGTGGTGCAGCTGGCCAACTTCATCACCGGCGGCATTATCGATGCCAAGTTCTTCGGGGTTCTGGCCATGTTCGGCTCGATCCTGGTGATGGCGCTGGCGCCCTGGCTTGACACCTCCATGGTGCGCTCGGGCCGTTACCGGCCGATGTT
The DNA here is from genome assembly GCF_900102905.1 of Meinhardsimonia xiamenensis. GTDB lineage: Bacteria > Pseudomonadota > Alphaproteobacteria > Rhodobacterales > Rhodobacteraceae > Meinhardsimonia > Meinhardsimonia xiamenensis. The sequence goes on from NZ_FNFV01000004.1 coordinate 8,590, forward strand.
CAAGTGGTGGTTCTGGCTCCTGGCGCTCGACTTCCTGGTGCTGATGTGGTGCGGCAGCCAGCCGCCCGAGGGGCTGGTTCCGGCGCTCTCGCTGATCGGCACGAGCTACTGGTTCTTCTACTTCCTCATCCTGCTGCCGGTGCTCGGTGTGATCGAGAAGCCGCTGCCGCAGCCGGCGACGATCGAGGAAGACTTCATCGCCCATTACGGGCATGCCGATGGCGGCGCGACCTCCGCCAAGCCGGCCGAGTGAGAAAGGACAAGGCGATGATGCGCAAGATTACCGCAACCACGCTGACCGTTCTCGCGCTCGCCAGCGGCGGCGCCTGGGCGGCCGGCGGCGAGGGGCATGTCGAGGATGTCGATTTCTCCTTCGAAGGGCCCTTCGGTGTCTATGACCAGATCCAGCTCCAGCGCGGACTGAAGGTCTACACCGAGGTCTGCTCTTCCTGCCACGGCCTCAAGTATGTGCCGATCCGCACGCTGTCGGACGAAGGCGGCCCGGCGCTGCCCGAGGAGCAGGTGCGCGCCTATGCCCAGAATTTCGAGGTGTGGGACGAGGAGCTTCGGGACTACCGTACGGCCACGCCCAACGACCATTTCCCGGAATCGGCCAACGAGCAGGCGCCCGACCTGAGCCTCATGGCCAAGGCGCGCGCGGGCTTTCATGGGCCCATGGGTCTCGGGCTGAACCAGCTCTTCAAGGGCATGGGTGGGCCGGAATACATCTACTCGCTTCTCACCGGATACACCGGCGAGGAGAAGGAGGTGGCAGGTACCGTGTTCTATGAGAACACCGCCTTTCCGGGCGGCTGGATCGCAATGGCCCCGCCGCTCTACGGCGAGGACGTCGAGTTTGACGACGGCCACCCGAACACGCTCGAGAACGAGGCGGAGGATGTCGCGGCCTTCCTGATGTGGGCCGCCGAGCCGAAGATGAACGCGCGCAAGCGCGCGGGCTTCGTCGGCGTCACCTTCCTGATCGTGCTGACGGTGCTTCTCTATCTGACCAACAAGCAGATCTGGGCGCCGGTGAAGCGGGCGGCGGCGCGCAAGTCCGCCTGAATCGCGCGCAGTTGAACCGGAACGGGGCGCGCTCCTGAAGGGCGCGCCCCTTTTCCGTTTCACGCGCCGTTTCCGAGATACGCGGCGAGCGCCGGCGGCGGATTGCCCAGAAGCGCTTCGGTGGGCGCGGGGGGTGCCGCGCGGCCCTCGGCCACGACAACGGTGAGCGGGGCAAAGCGGCGGGCATCCTCGGGGTCGTGGCTCACCAGAAGCGCGGTCATCCCCTCGGCCTCGACGATCTCGGCGACGAGGTCGAGCATGTCGGCCTTCAGTGCTGGCCCGAGGGCGGCGAAGGGCTCGTCGAGCAGCATCAGCGAGCGGCGGCGCAGCAGCATCCGCGCCAACGCCACGCGCCCCTGCTGGCCGCCCGACAGCGCCGCCGGCCGCCTGTCGCCGAGCCCGGCGAGCCCCACCCGGGCGAGAGCCGTATCCACCCTTGCCCATTCCTCGTCCGAGAGCCTCAGCGAAGGGCGGATGCCCAGCGCGGCATTCTGGCGGGCGGTCAGGTGCGGAAACAGGTTGTTGTCCTGAAACAGGATCGAAAGCGGCCGTTTGCCGGGTGGCAGCGCGGTGATGTCGCGCCCCTCCCACAGGATCCGGCCCGACTCGGGTTTCAGAAACCCGGCAATTGCGGCAAGGAGTGTCGACTTGCCGGCACCGGATGGCCCGATGACCGCCACGCGGGCGCGGGCCGGCACCTCGAAGTCGGCGTCGAGCGTGAAGTCGCCGAGCCGGAGGTGCAGTTGTTCAAGCCTGAGCGCCAAGTCGCCCTCCCCGGTCGAAGGCCACGAAGAGGCCGAGGCTCAGGGCCAGGAGCACGAGCGCCGCGCCGGCCGCCTCTTCCATGCGGTAGCTGGCCATGAGCTGGTAGAGATAGAGCGGCAGCGTCGCCTCTGCGGGATCGACGAAAAGCGCCACCACCCCGAGGTCGCCCGCCGAGAGCGCGGCGGCAAGACCGGTGGCAAAGCCCAAGGGGCGCGCGAGGCGCGGGAGGAGGAAGATGCGCAGCCGCGTCAGCCCCTTCATTCCGAGCGAGTCGGCCAGCCGGCCATAGGCTGCCTCGGCCTCGGTCAGCGCCGGAAGGATCGCGCGCATCACGAAGGGCAGGCTCATCACCGCATTCACCAGCGCGGTGACGGGAAGTGCAAGTGAAACGGGGTCTGCGAAGGGGAAGATGACGATGAAGAGCCCCACGCCGATGACCAGCGGCGAGGTGGCCACCGGCAGGTAGGCCACCGTCTCGGCCAGCGCTGAGCCTGCGCGGCCGGCGTTATGGATGAAGACCGCGAGCGGCAGCGCGAGGGCAAGCGTCAGCGCCGCCGCCGCGAGCGCCACGGCAAGCGAACGCCCCGCTGCCCAGAGCACCGCCCCCGGCAGGCGCGTGATCCCGGCGAGCCCGTCGGCCACCACCGCGCCAAGGGGCGTGAGCAGGAAGGCCGCGGCGAGGCAGGTGGCGATGGCGTCGATGAGTTTGAGCTGCGTTGCGCCTGCGTCCCAGCGCTGCACGGCGCGGTCAAGGCCGCCGCCCATTTCCGCAGGCAGGCTTGCTCCGCGCGCAAGCGCCGCGGCGGTGGCGCAGATTGCCACCTGCACGAGACCCAAGAGAGCCGCGTGGCCGAGGTCGAACTCGAAGCGGAAGGCCTGGTAGATGGCAAGCTCCACCGTCGTTGCGCGCGGCCCGCCCCCCAGCGCAAGCGCCACGGCAAAGCTCGTGGTGCAGATGAGGAAGATCACCAGAGCAGCACCGGGCAGCACCGCGCGCAGCATCGGCAATTCCAGAAGCCGGAAGGTCTCGCGCGGGCCGAAGCCCAGAGAGGCCGCGAGGCGGAAGCGTTCGCCGGGAATCGAAAGCCAGCCGTGCAGGATGAGCCGCGTGGCCAGCGGCAGGTTGAAGAACACATGCGCCAGCACCACGCCATGCAGGCCGTAGATGTGGATGGGAGGCAGGCCGAAGACGCCGAGGATATGGGAGATGAGCCCATTGCGGCCAAACACCGCCAGAAGCCCCAGCACCGCGACGATCACCGGCAGGATGAAGGGGGCGCCCATCAGCGTGACGAGCGCGCGCCGGCCGGGAAACTGCCGCCGGGCCAGGGCGCGGGCCACCGGCAGGGCAAGCCCCACGCTGAAGAGCGCCGAAAGCGTGGCCTGCAGGAGGGTGAAGCGCACCGCTGCCCAATCGGCCGACTGCAACGCGGTCCACCCCTCGGCCCGGAGCGCCACTGCCGCGAGCGTGCCGAGCGCCAGCGCAACGACAAGCGCGGCCGCGAGCGCCCCGGGCCAGTGGCGGATCACTGGCTGAGCGCCTCGCGCCAGACCTCGAGCGCCGCGTCACGCACCTTGGCGGCCTCCGCCGGCGGGTAGAGAAGCGACCGCTCGGGTGTGATCAGCGTCTCGAAGCCCTTGGGCAGGCCCATCTCGGGCATCAGGGCGGGATACATCCAGTTGGTGGTGGGCAGCACGCTCTGCGCCATGTCCGAAAGCATGAAGCGCAGGAAGGACTGGGCAAGTTCCGGCTGATCGGATGAGGCGATGCGGCCCATCACCTCGATCTGCATGTAATGGCCTTCCTCGAAGGGGGCGGCGGCCTTTGTATCGTCGCCCTCGGCGATGAGGTGATAGGCCGGCGAGGTGGTGTAGCTCAGCACCATGTCGGCCTCGCCGTCGAGGAACATGCCATAGGCCTCGGACCAGCCCTTGGTGACGGTGACGATGTTGTCCGCAAGCCCCTCCCAGATGGCGCGCGCCTCGTCGCCATAGGCAGCCTGCACCCACAGAAGAAGCCCAAGGCCGGGGGTGGAGGAGCGCGGATCCTGGATCACGATCTTCAGATCGCTCGCGGCAAGCTCGCGGAAGTTCTTCGGCACATTCGTGACCTTGCTGCGGTCATAGACGAAGGCGAACCAGCCCCAGTCATAGAGCAGGAAGATTTCGTCATCCCATTCCACGGGCAGGGCGAGCTCGACATCCTCGATGCCGTGCTTTGCAAAGAGCCCGGTCTCGGCCGCGGCGGCGGTGAGGTTGGTGTCGAGCCCCAGCACCACATCGGCACGGGTGCGCGTGCCCTCGAGCTTCAGCCGCCCCAGCATTGCCGCGCCGTCGCCGGTGCCGACGAGGTTGAGGTCGCAGTTGCAGACCGCCTCGAAATCCTTCTCGATCTGTGGCCCCGGCCCCCAGTCGGAGACGAAGCTGTCGTAGGTGTAGACAGTCAGAACGGGTTTCTCTTCCGCCGCCACGGGCAGGGCGAGGCCAAGGGCCGTGGCAAGAGTGATGGCATATCGCATGGGGGTCTCCTCCATTGCGACGGTCGGGCCGGGTCTGGAGGCATCCAGGAACCTTCCCTCCGCCGGTGCTAGCCGGTTCAGGTTCAACGGGTTCGGGGGCGCGGCCCCCATCTCAGCCCCGCAGCGGGGCACCCCGAGGTGTCAACAAGACATACTCCCCGTCCGGGGCGCGGGCAAGCGCGCACCCTTTCCTCGGCGCGGCGAAGCGGCTATTGCGCGTGCCATGAGCTACAACACCTTCGGCCACCTTTTCCGCGTCACCACCTGGGGCGAAAGCCACGGGCCGGCCCTGGGCTGCGTCGTTGACGGCTGCCCGCCGAACATCCCGCTCGAGGAGGCGGCGATCCAGCGCTGGCTTGACCGGCGCCGGCCCGGCCAGAGCCGCTACACCACCCAGCGGCGCGAGCCTGACGCCGTGCGCATCCTCTCGGGCGTCTTCGAGGGGCGCACCACCGGCACGCCGATCAGCCTGATGATCGAGAACACCGACCAGCGCTCGAAGGACTACGGCGAGATCGCCGAGAAGTTCCGCCCCGGCCACGCCGACATCACCTACTGGCAGAAATACGGCATCCGCGACCCGCGCGGCGGCGGGCGTTCCTCGGCGCGGGAGACGGCGGCACGCGTGGCCGCGGGGGGCGTGGCGCGGGCGGTGCTGGCCGAGCTTCTGCCGCAGGTGCAGATCACCGGCTACATGGTGCAGATGGGCGCGCATGCGATCGACCGCGCCCGCTTCGACTGGCAGGAGATCGAGCGCAACCCGTTCTGGTGCCCCGATGCCGAGACCGCCGCCGCCTGGGCCGAGGAGCTCAACGCGCTGCGCAAGGCGGGCGATTCCGTCGGTGCCGTGGTGGAGGTGGTGGCGCGCGGCGTGCCGGCGGGGCTGGGTGCGCCCGTCTATGCCAAGCTCGACACCGAGATTGCCGCCGCGCTCATGTCGATCAACGCGGTAAAGGGGGTGGAGATCGGCGAGGGCATGGCCGCGGCGGCGCTCAGGGGCTCGGAGAACGCCGACGAGATCTTCATGGGCGAGACCGGCCCCGAGTTCTCCTCCAACCACGCGGGCGGCATCCTTGGCGGCATCTCCACCGGGCAGGACATCGTGGCGCGCTTTGCGGTGAAGCCCACCTCATCCATCCTCACCCCGCGCCGGACGATCACGAAATCGGGCGAGGAGACGGAGATCGTCACCAAGGGCCGGCATGACCCCTGCGTCGGCATCCGCGCGGTGCCGGTGGGCGAGGCGATGATGGCCTGCGTCATTCTCGACCAGTTCCTGATGCATCGCGCGCAGCTGGGCGAGGGCGGCGGCGGGCGCATCGGCTGAGGCGCGCGGCCTTGGGCGCGATCCTTTCCATCACCTTTCCGATCTTTGCCGTCATCGCGCTTGGCTACGGCGTGGTGCGCGCGGGCCTCTTCCGCCCGGCCGAGATGGAGGTGCTGGGCCGCTTCGTGCTCAACCTTGCGCTGCCGGCGCTTCTGTTCTCGGCGGTGGCCTCGCGGCCGCTCGGGGCGGTGATCGATCCCGCCTACATGGGGCTTTACGCCATTGCGGGGGTGGTGACGCTGGTGCTCGTCACCGCGGCGCTGCGGCTTCTGGGCGTCGGCCCCCGGCGGCGGGCGGTGGCCGCACTTGGCGTGGCCTGCCCGAACTCGGGTTTCGTCGGCTACCCGATGTTCCTTCTTGTCTTTCCCGATCTCGCCGGCCGCATTCTCGCGCTCAACTTTCTTGTCGAGATGGTGGTGATGATCCCGCTGTCGCTGATGCTCCTGGAGGCGGCGCGGCAGGAGGGCCCCGCCTCGCCGCTCGCCGCTCTCTGGCGCTCCTTCGCGGGCCTGTTCCGCAGGCCGATGATGCTGGCACTCCTCGCCGGCGTTGCCGCCTCGGCGGCGGATCTCGCCATGCCGGCCCCGGCGGAGCGGGCGCTTGCGCTGCTCGCGCAGGCGGCGGGGGCGGTCTCGCTCATCGTCATCGGCGGCTCGCTCGTGGGCCTGCCGCGGAAGGGGAACGTGGTGCTTGCCGCCCAGATCGCCTTCGGCAAGCTCGTTGTCTTTCCGGCCATCGCCATTGCGACGCTTGCCACCGCCGCCGCCCTTGTCCTGCCCCTGCCCGAGGAGCGGATGGTCGCGGCGCTCATCCTGACCGCCGCCTTGCCGATGTTCTCGATCTTCCCGGTGCTTGCGCAGGAATACGGGCAGGGCGGGGCGGCGTCGCTGGCGATGCTGGCGACGACCGCGCTTTCCTTCTTCACCCTCTCGGGGCTTCTGTGGTGGCTGCTCTGAGCCTCAGCTCGCGCCTGCCGCTGCCAGTGCGGTATCCATCAGCGCCTTGATCTCGGCGCGCGAGGTGCCGGCGACGATGCGGCCGAGCTCCCTGTCGCCCTTGAGCACGACGAGGGTGGAGCGGCGCGGGATCTTCAGCGCCCGGGTGATCTCGGCGCCGCGGTAGGTGTCCCAGTCCACGTTGATGAAGGTGATCGCCTGCTCATAGGCGGGGTTCTCGGCCTTGAGTGCCTCGATCACCCGCTCCTGCGCGGCGCAGGTGGTGCACCAGCTCGCCTTGAAGTCGAGAAACACGACCTTTCCCTCCGCCAGCGCCTTTTTCACGAGGCCGGGCGTGTAGTTCTCCGCGGCCAGCGCGGGTGTGGCGAGGGCGAGCGCGGCGGTTCCGGCCAGGAACAGACGACGATGCATGCGGATTCTCCTTCGTGTCAAAGCGAAACGGACAGGTCGACGAGCCAGGCGGGTAGGATCTGCAGCGCCTGGTATTCGAGCCAGTGATGAAGCCGGAAGAGGAGCCCGGCGCCCACGGCGATGAAGACCACGCCCATGACCGGCCGGGCGCGGGTGGCAAGCGCGCGCATCCACGACTGGCGGCGGCGGATGGCGGCGCGCGCGCCATAGGCAAGCGCCATGATCACCGTCGAGACGCCCAGGGCGAAGGCGGCCATGATCGCGGCGGCGTGGCCAAGCGCCTGGCCTTGGCTGGCAAGCGAGATCGCCCCGCCGAGCGTGGGGCCGACGCAGGGCGTCCATACCGCGCCGAGCAGCAGCCCGGCGGCGAACTGGCCGCGCAGGCTTGCGCGGTCAAGCTCCTCCATCCGCGCGTCAGCGAGCGCCGAGAGCCCGGCCGTGGCAGAGGCGAAGCGTGCAGAGAGGCGGGGGAGCAGCAGAACAAGGCCGAAGCCGATCATCAGCACCGCGCCGATGTCGGCGATGGTCTCCGGCGTCAGCCCCAAGGCGTAGCCGAAGGCCGAGACGCCAAGGCCGAGCACGACGAAGGAAAGGCTCATGCCGGCGGCAAGCAGGATCGGTCCCGACCGGCCTGCCTGCAGCGCCGTTGCCAGCACGATCGGCAGGATCGGCAGAACGCAAGGGTTGATGAGGGTCAAGAGCCCTGCGCCGTATCCGAAGAGATATTCCATGGCCCCAGTGATGCCGCCCGGAGGCGCGCGTGTCACCCGCCGGGCCACCCACGGCCGATCACGAGCGCGTCAGGCGGCGCGCTGGCGCGAGAGCTGCACGGCGAGTATGCCGGCCGTCACCACGGCAACGCCGATCACGTCCCACAGCCCCATCGCCTCGCCCAGGAACGCCCAGGCCACGGCGACGCCGAAGAAGGGGGTGAGGAAGTGGAAGGTTGCCGCCCGCACCGCGCCGATGCGGTTGACAAGGCGGAACCACACCCATGTGGCGGCGAGGCCCGGCACCAGCGTGGTGTAGGTGAAAGCGGCGGCAAGCCGCCAGGTCCAGTTCACCGACCACTCTTCGAGGGGAATGGCGAAGACAGCGAGGGACGCCGAGCCGATCAGCATCTGCAGCCCCACGATCATCAGGAAGTTCCCGCCCGAGGTCGCGCCGCGCACGGCAAGGGTCGCCACCGTCAGCGCCACGGCCGCGATCACGCAGAGCGTGACCCCGAAGGCGTCGGCGCCGCCGCCCGTCAGCCGCGTGCCCATGATCAGGGCCACCCCCGCGAAGCCGGCCGCAAGCCCCGCGATACCGAGCGGCGGCAGCCGCTCGCCGAGCGCCGCCCAGCTCGCGAAGGCCACCATGAGCGGCATCGAGGAGGCGATAATGGCCGCAAGAGAGGCCTCCACCCACTGCATGGCCACGAAGTTGAGCCCGAGATAGAGCCCGTTCTGGCACAGGCCGAAGACGATGGTGGCGATCCACTGCGGCCGCGTCAGCCGCCAGTTCTGCCCCGAGGCCAGCGCGAGGCCCACGGCGATGAACCCCGAGATCAGAAAGCGCAGGGACAGCGCCGTGAGCGGCGGGGCGTCGGCGACGATCATGCGCGCGGAGGTGAAGGCCGAGGCCCACATGATGGCAAAGGCCACCCCCATGGCGATTGCGCGCATGTCCATGAGCCCTGCCTCCTTGCCGCTTCTTCCGCTTTCTGTGCGGCAAGGGCGCGGCGGGTGCAAGCAGCCAGACCAAATGAAAAGGGGCCGCCTCGCGAGCAGCCCCCCTCTTCTCGCGCTTCGGACAGGCTCAGCCGTTGACGCTGTCCTTCAGTGCCTTGGCGATGGTCATCTTCACCACCTTGTCGGCGGGCTTCTTGATCTGCTCGCCGGTGGCGGGGTTGCGCACCATGCGCTCGGGCCGCTCGCGGCAGTAGATCTTGCCCACGCCGGGCAGCGTCACCGCCCCGCCGGCGGCAACTTCGCGGGTGATGACGGTGGTCAGCGCCTCGAGCGCCGCCGCCGCGGTCTTCTTGTCGGCGCCCATTTCCTCGGCGATCGCGGCGACGAGCTGGGTCTTGGTCAGAGGCTTTGCCATGTGATTTTTCTCCTCACGGTCCCTGTCCCTTCCGGACTGCTGCATGCTTCTAGCGGATCATTGATGCGCCTGACAATGAATTGCGCACCGCTGCGGCGCGATTTTGCTGTGGAAAGCGATGATTTCCGGCCGCCACATTACAGGAATGCGGTCTCCTCGAAACTTCTGAGCTTGCGCGAATGGATGCGCTCAAGCGGCATCTCGCGGATGATCTCCATCGCGCGCACGCCGATCTGCAGATGACGCGAGACCTGCGTGCGGTAGAATTCCGAGGCCATGCCGGGCAGCTTGAGCTCCCCGTGCAGGGGCTTGTCGGAGACGCACAGCAGCGTGCCATAGGGCACGCGGAAGCGAAAGCCATTGGCGGCGATGGTGGCCGATTCCATGTCAAGCGCGATGGCGCGGGACTGGGAAAGCCTCTTCACCGGCCCCGAGACCTCGCGCAGCTCCCAGTTGCGGTTGTCGATGGTGGCCACGGTGCCGGTGCGCATGATGCGCTTGAGTTCGTAGCCCTCAAGCTGCGTCACCTCCGCCACGGCGCGCTCGAGCGCCACCTGCACCTCGGCGAGCGGCGGGATCGGCACCCACACCGGCAGGTCGTCGTCAAGCACGTGGTCCTCGCGCAGATAACCGTGCGCGAGAACGAAATCGCCCAGCCGCTGCGAGTTTCTCAGCCCCGCGCAATGCCCGACCATGAGCCAGGCGTGCGGGCGCAGCACGGCGATGTGGTCGGTCGCGGTCTTGGCGTTGGAGGGGCCGACGCCGATGTTGACGAGCGTGATGCCGGAATTGTCCGGCCGGGTGAGGTGGTAGGCCGGCATCTGCGGCATCTTCTCCAGCGGCGGCAAGGGTGCTCCGGGACTGGTGATGATCATGTTTCCCGGCCCCACGAGGGCCTCATAGCCGCTTTCCGGATCGGCGAGCGCGCTGCGGGCGAAGGCCTCGAACTCCTCGACGTAGAACTGGTAGTTGGTGAAGAGCACGTGGTTCTGGAAGTGCTCGGGCGCGGTGGCGGTGTAATGGGTGAGCCGTGCCAGCGAATAGTCGATGCGCTGGGCGGTGAAGGGCGCAAGCGGGCGCGCCCCGTCGGGGTAGCGGAAGCCGAGGCCATTGACGATGTCGTCATGCATGGTCGCAAGGTCCGGCACGTCGAAGAGGTCGCGCAGCTGAAAATCGAGCGCGCCGTCGTGGGGCACCGTCATGCCTTCGCCGACGGCGAAATGGATCGGTATCGGCGTCTCGGACGGGCCGATGAGCACCGGTACGCCGTGATTGCGCAACAGAAGCCCGATCTGCTGGGTGAGATAGCCCGAGAACAGATCGGGCCGGGTGACGGTGGTGGCGTAGGTGCCGGGCTCGGCGACATGGCCGAAGCTCAGCCGGCTGTCGGCGTGTCCGAAGCTCGTGGTGATGAAGCGGATCTCGGGGTAGAAGGCGCGGTGGCGTTCACTGAGGGGTCCTTTCGAGAGGGCGCGGGTGAATGCTTCCCGAAGAAAGGCGGTGGCCTCCTCGTAGAGCTCCTCAAGCCGCGCCACGGCGGCCACCGGGTCGGTGAAGCTTTCGTGCGGGCGCCGCTCGGGTGTGCGCACCGGCAGTTCTGGGGCGGTTGTGTTCATGTCTTCTCCGCAAAGAGGTCGGTGATCTCGAAACGGGTGACATCGACGAGTCCGAGGTCCGAGATCCTGAGTTCGGGAATCACCACGAGCGCGAGCAGCGAATGCTGCATGTAGGCGTTGTTGAGGGTGCAGCCGCAGGCGGCCATCGCCTCGACCACGCTCTGCGCCTTCGCCGCGACCTCCCGTGCCGGGGCATCCGACATCAGCCCCGCAATCGGCAGCTCGACGAGCGCGATCTCCCGCCCCTCGCGCCAGACGGTGACGCCGCCGCCCACCTCCGCCAGCCGGTTGGCGGCCGCGGCCATGTCGGCGCGCGAGGTGCCGACGACGATCATGTGATGGCTGTCATGGGCCACGGTCGAGGCCACGGCCATCGGCCCGCGGTAGCCGAAGCCCGAGACGAAACCGTTCACCACCTTGCCGGTGCCGCGGTGGCGCTCGACCAGCGCGATGTGGCAGACGTCCTGCGCCTCGTCGCGCTCCACCGCGCCGTCGCGCACCTTGAGCTCGGCGGTGAGCGCGCGTGTCGGCGCCTGGTTCTCGACCACGCCGATCACCTTTACCTTCACGCGGTTCGCGCCCGCGGGGGCCTCGGCGCGAAAATCCTCCGCCGCGAGCCGGCGGCCGAGATGCACCGTGGCGCGGGTGTCGGCCGGCCAGTCGAGATGGGGGCAGTCGACAAGGCATTCGCCCTGACGCGCCACCAGCCGCCCGCGGGCGAAGACCTCTTCGATGGGCAGCGCGCGCAGATCGGAGGTGAGGATCAGATCGGCCCGCCGCCCCGGCGCGATGGAGCCAAGCTCGCGCTCCAGCCCGAAATGGGTGGCGGTGTTGATCGTGGCCATCTGCAGCGCGACCAGCGGATCGCAGCCGCAGTCGATGGCGTGGCGCACCACCCGGTTCATGTGCCCGTCATGCACCAGCGTGCCGGAGTGACAGTCGTCGGTGCAGAGGATGAAGCCGCGCGGATCGAGCCCCTTTTCGGTGACGGCGGTGATCTGGGCCTTCACGTCATACCATGCCGAGCCGAGCCGCAGCATCGCCCGCATCCCCTGCCGCACCCGCGCGATCGCATCCTCCTCGCGCGTGCCCTCATGGTCGTCGGCCGGCCCGCCGGCGACATAGGCGTGAAAGGCGGGGCCGAGATCGGGGCTGGCGTAGTGACCGCCCACGGTCTTGCCGGCGCGCTGGGTGGCGGCGATCTCGGCCAGCATCTTGGCATCACCCGCGATGACGCCCGGAAAGTTCATCATCTCGCCAAGCCCCACGATGCCGGGCCAGGCCATCGCCTCGGCCACGTCCTCGGGGGTGATCTCGTGGCCGGTGGTCTCGAGCCCCGGCGCCGAGGGCGCGCAGGAGGGCATCTGGGTGAAGATGTTGACGGGCTGCATCAGCGCCTCGTCATGCATGAGCCGCACGCCCCTCAGGCCCAGCACATTGGCGATCTCGTGGGGGTCAACGAACATCGTCGTGGTGCCGTGGGGGATGACGGCGCGGGCGAATTCCGCGGGCGTCAGCATACCCGATTCGATGTGCATGTGCCCGTCGCACAGGCCGGGGACGAGGAAGCGGCCGCCCGCGTCGATCACCTGCGTCTGCGGCCCGATGCAGTGCCCCGCATCGGGGCCGACATAGGCAAAGCGCCCCTCGGCGATGGCGACTTGCCAGCCGTCGAGCAGCTCGCGGCTGTGCACGTTCACGACGCGCCCGCCGGTGATGACGGTATCGGCCGGCGCGCGGCCCGCGGCAACGGCGACAAGGCGCGGCGCCGCCTCGGGCCAGGATTTGATCATCCGGTCAGTCATGGCCGAAGCTGACACGAGCGCGGCGCCGCGCGCAAGGGGGCTGCAAGGGGGCTGGACGCGCGGCAGGTGCCGGTTCAGTCTGCGACAGGGCAGAGGAGGAGCCGCCGATGGAAGCCACGCAACTGCACCCGCGCCGCAACATGGAGCATTGGGCCGAACGGGTCGATCTGGCCGCCGCCTTCCGCTGGGCGGCGCGGCTGAACCTGCATGAGGGTGTGGCCAATCACTTCTCGCTCTCGGTAAACGAGGACGGCACGAGGTTTCTCATGAACCCGAACCAAGTGCATTTCTCGCGCATCCGCGCCTCCGATCTTCTGCTGCTCGATGCCAATGACCCTGCCGCCCTCGAAGGCCCCGATGCGCCGGACCCGACCGCCTGGGGGCTGCACGGGGCGCTGCACCGGCGCGTGAGACACGCGCGCTGCGCGATGCATGTGCATTCGATCCACGCCACGGTGCTGGCGAGCCTTGCCGATTCGCGCCTGCCGCCGATCGACCAGAACACTGCGATGTTCTTCAACCGCCATGTGATCGACGAGAATTACGGCGGGCTTGCCTTCGAGGAGGAGGGCGAGCGCTGCGCGGCGCTCTTCACCGACCCGAAGGTGAAGGTGATGATCATGGGCAATCATGGCGTGATGGTGATCGGCGACAGCGTGGCAGACACCTTCAACCGCCTCTACTACTTCGAGCGCGCGGCCGAGACCTACATCCGCGCCCTGCAGACGGGCCGGCCCCTGCGCGTGCTCTCTGACGAGATCGCCGAGAAGACCGCCGCCGAGATCGACGCCTACCCCGGCCAGGCAGAGCGGCACCTGGCCGAGCTCAAGGCCATCCTCGACGAAGAAGGCTCGAACTACGCCATATGAGCGATCTTGAGCGTTTCGTGAAGGCGCAGGACCCGGTCTGGGAGCAGGTGCGCCGCGAGCTCGCCGAAGGTGAGAAGCGCAGCCACTGGATGTGGTTCGTCTTCCCCCAGCTCAGGGGGCTCGGGCGCTCGGCCACGGCGCAGTATTACGGCATTGCCGATCTTGCCGAGGCGCGCGCCTATGCACGCCACCCGGTGCTGGGCCCGCGGCTTGTGGAGGCCGCCCGGCTGGTGCTCAGCCACCCGGAGAGGACGGCGGAGGAGATCTTCGGCCCCATCGATGCGATGAAGCTGCGTTCCTCGGCCACGCTCTTTGCCCATGCCGCGCCCGACCCCGCGCCGTTCCGGCGCATTCTCGAGACATTTTTCCACGGCGAGCCGTGCCCGCTGACCGAGGCCATGCTGAGGGAGGCGGGGTGAGTCGCAGCGGCGCGACACTTTTCTTTCCCCGCTGAAATGCTAGACGAAGGCGATGCTGGAGATCTTCCTCAAGACGCTGCCCTTTTTCATGCTCATCGGGGTGGGCTACGGCGCCGCCGCGACGAAGTTCTTCTCCGAGGAAGCCTCGGCCGCGGTCACCCGCTTCGTCTTCTACTTCGCGCTTTCGGCGATGCTTCTGCGGTTCTCGGCCAATCTGAGCTTTTCGGAGGTCTTCGACCCCCATTTCATGGGCGTCTATCTCTGGGCCACGGGGCTTGTGTATCTCATCGTCAGCGGCATCTCGATGTGGCGGGGCGTACCCATCGAGGAGGCCGCGGTGGAGGCGCAATGCGCCGTGATCGGCAACATCGGCTTTCTCGGCATCCCCATGCTGGGGCTTCTCCTGGGCGAGCGGGCGGTGGGCTACATCATGATGATGCTCGCCGTCGATCTTCTGGTCTTCGGCTCGCTCATCGTCATCCTCATCACCGGCAGCCGGGAGGGGCGCATCTCGTGGCGCATCTTCCGCACCGTGGGGCGGGGGCTGGTGACCAACCCGATGCTGGTGGCGATCTTTCTGGGCTTTTCGTGGTCGGCGCTTGACTGGCCCATTCCGGGGCCGGTCAACGAGTTTCTCGCCCTTCTCGGCGCGGCGGCCACGCCCGGCGCGCTCTTTGCCATCGGCGCTTCCCTCGCCTCGAAATCGGCGGAGAGGCTCTCGGTTGCGGTGTGGCTGAGCTTCGGCAAGCTCGTGCTGCACCCCGCGGCGATCGCGCTTGCCGCGCTCGTCATCTGGCCGGTGGAGCCTTACGCCGCGGCGGTGATGATCGCCTCGGCCGCGCTGCCGACGGCGGGCAATATCTTCATCATCGCCCAGCACTATGGCGTCGCGCCGCAGCGGGTGTCGGCGACGATTCTCGTCTCCACCGCCGCTTCGATTGCCACGGTGTCTCTGGTGATCGCCTGGGTCTCGGGCTATGCCGGGATCGGTTGAGGCAAAAGGAGGGCCCCATGCGCACGATATCCGAGCAGGCCTGTTTCGGCGGTATCCAAGGCGTCTATGCCCATGACTCCGAGGCGACAGGCACCGAGATGACATTCGGCCTTTTCCTGCCGCCCGAGGCGAAGCGGGGGCAGAAGGTGCCGGTGCTGTGGTATCTCTCGGGTCTCACCTGCACCCACGAGAACGCCATGATCAAGGCCGGCGCGCAGGGCTGGGCCGCCGAGGCGGGCATTGCCGTCGTGTTCCCCGACACCTCGCCGCGCGGCGAGGAGGTGGCCGACCATGACGACTATGACCTCGGGCAGGGCGCGGGCTTCTACCTCAACGCGACCGAGGAGCCCTGGGCGCCGCACTACCGGATGTGGGACTATGTCACCGACGACCTGCCCACGCTTCTGGCGCGCGAATTCCCGCTCGACATGGAGCGGCAGTCAATCACCGGGCATTCCATGGGCGGGCACGGCGCGCTGACCATGGCGATGGGGGTCAAGGGACGCTACCGCTCCGTCTCCGCCTTCGCGCCCATCGCGCATCCCACGGCAAGCGACTGGGGGCGCAAGCAGCTTGCCGCCTATCTGGGCGATGATGAGCGGCTCTGGGCCCAGCATGACGCTGTTCTGATGCTGCGCGACGTGGGCTTTCCGGGGCCTATGCTCATCGACTACGGCAGCGAAGACGAATACATCGACAAGCTGATGCCCGAGGCGCTGGCCGAGGCCATCGCTTCCACCCGCCAGCAGGCGGTGTTCCGCATGCAGCCCGGCTACGATCACAGCTACTTCTTCGTGGCGAGCTTCATGGAAGATCACATCGCCTTTCACGCCGAGGCGCTTCTGGCGTGATCCTCGTCGATGCCGATGCCTGCCCGGTGCGTGGCGAGATCGAGAAGGTCGCCACGCGCCATCGGCTGCCGGTGAAGATGGTCACGAATGGCGGGCTCAGGCCCTCGGCCAATCCGCTCATCGAGGTGGTCTACGTGGCCGAAGGCCCCGACGAGGCCGACCGGTGGATCGCCGAGGCGGCGGGGCCCGGGGACATCGTGGTGACAGCCGACATGCCGCTTGCCGCGAAATGCGTGGAGGCGGGCGCGGCGGTGCTCAGGCCCGACGGCAGCGAGCTCACGCAGGCGAATGTGCGCGAGGCGCTGGCGATGCGTGATCTCGCCGCCGATCTGCGGGCGGCCGATCCCTTCAGGCAGGGCGGCGGGCGGCCCTTCAGCCGCGCCGACCGGGCGCGCTTTCTCGACGCGCTTGAGCGTGCGGTGCGGCGCGGGCGGAAATGAGGGGCGTTGGGGTGGTGTCGCGCGGCGCATGACGAGGCTGTGGCCTGGCCGTCAGGCCGGGCAGCGCCCGCCCCGCCCCCTAGGGCGGGCGCTTCCAGCACCCGCCCCGGACCGGGCGCTGCCCTTCGGGATGGCCTTGCGTGCAGGCGAGAGGCGGTTTGGTTCCACGCCAGAGCAGGAGATTGAAGCATGAGCGAGATCGAGGCGGTGGTGTTCGACATCGGCAACGTTCTTGTCGAATGGCACCCCGAGCGGCCCTTCGACCGGGTGCTGGGCGAGGCGGAGCGCCGGCGGCTCTTCGCCGAGGTCGATCTTGAGGGAATGAACCGCGCCGTCGATCTTGGCGCGCCTTTCGCCGAAAGCGTCGAGGCGCTGGCCGCGCGCCACCCCGAACGGGCCGATGCGATCCGCCTCTGGCGCGAGTGCTGGATGGAGATGTTCGCCCCCGTCATCGAGGGCTCCGTGGCGCTCCTGCGCGCCCTGCGCGCGGCGGGCGTGCCCGTGTATGCGCTTTCGAACTTCGGTCCCGAGACCTTCGAGATGGCCGAGGCGGCATATCCGTTCCTCAGGGAGTTTGACCGGCGCTTCATCTCCGGCCGGCTCGGGGTGATGAAGCCCGACGCGGCGATCTACGAGATGCTCGAGCAGGAGACGGGGCACGCGCCTTCGCGCCTTCTCTTCATCGACGACCGGCCCGAGAACATCGCCGCGGCCGAGGCGCGGGGCTGGCAGGGCCACCTCTTCACCGGCTCCGAAGGCGTGGCGCGGCGGCTGCGGGAGGCGGGGCTTGCAGGCATGGAGGATGTGCAATGAACGTGGAGATGATCCCCTTTGGCGAGGGTGAGGCCTGCCTTGACTGGCTGTCGGTCGCGCGGGCGATCGAGGCGGGCCATTCCCTGCCGCGGGCGCAGATCGGCGACACCTTCCTTTACCGCGACCCCGACACCATGCTCACCCGCTCGGCCTGGATCGACGGGCTCGGCATTGCGGTGAAGACGGCCACGATCTTTCCCGCCAACCCCGCGCGCGACAAGCCGGCGATCAACGGCGCGGTGAACGTCTATTCCGATGCCGACGGCACGCTCGAGGCGATCATCGACTTCCACCTCGTCACCAAGTGGAAAACGGCCGCCGACAGCCTGCTCGCGGCGATGAAGCTCGCCCGCCCCGACAGCCGGCGCATCCTGATCGTGGGCGCGGGCACCGTGGCCCATTCGCTGCGCGAGGCCTATGGCGCGGCCTTTCCCGAGGCGGAATTCGCGATCTGGAACCGCACCCCGGCCAAGGCCGAACTTCTCACCGCGCGCTTTCCGGCAACGCGGCGGGCGGATGATCTTGCCGAGGCGGTGAACTGGGCGGACATCGTCACCTGCGCCACAATGGCCACCGAGCCGGTCATTCGCGGCGAATGGCTCAGGCCCGGCCAGCACATCGACCTCATCGGCGCCTACCGCCCGGACATGCGCGAGGCCGACGACGCGGCGCTCAGGCGCGCGCGCATCTTCGTTGACAGCCGGGAGACGACGCTCGAGCACATCGGGGAGCTGAAGATCCCGCTCGAGAAGGGCGTGATCCGCGCCGAGGACGTGGTGGCGGATTTCTATGACCTGCCCGCCGGGCGTTTCGCGCGGGAGACGGATGAGGAGATCACGCTGTTCAAGAACGGCGGCGGCGCGCATCTCGACCTGATGGTGGCGCGCCACATTCTCGACGCCTGGCGCGGGCGCTGAGGCTCAGGCCAGAGCCGCCCCGAGCGGGCGCTCGCGCACGGGCAGGTGCACGATGGCCGAGAGAGCGCCGACGCCGACACCGATCCACCAGACGAGATCATAGTTGCCGTAGATGTCGTAGAGCTTGCCACCGAGCCACACGCCCATGAAGCCGCCGAGCTGGTGGCTGAAGAAGACGATGCCATAGAGCGTGCCCATGTATCTCAGCCCGTAGATATGGGCGATGAGCCCGCTGGTGAGCGGCACCGTCGCAAGCCACAGCGCCCCCATGGCCAGCGAGAACAGGATCACCGTTGCCGGGGTGATGGGGGTGAGGATGAAGGCCGCGGCAACGAGGGTGCGGCCAAGGTAGATGCCCGCAAGCAGGTATTTCTTCGAGAACCGCCCGCCGAGCCAGCCGGCGGTGACGGTGCCGGCGATATTTGCAAGGCCGATGAGCGCGATGGCGACCGCGCCGAGGGCCGAGGTGGTGGAAATGCCGATCGCATCGAGCATCCCGCCCGGCACGATCGCCCCGCAGTATTCGGTGACCATGGCCGGGAAATGGGCGGTGATGAAGGCAAGCTGATAGCCGCAGGAGAAGAATCCGATGAAGATGAGCGCGTAGGACGGGTCGCGAAAGGCAACCCCGAGGCTTTCGGCGAGCGACTGGTCGGTCGAGGCGTCGCGCTCGGGCGCACGGGCGGGTGCGCGCATCAGCCCCAGCGCCAGCATGGCAAGGAGGATCAGCGCGGCAAAGACGAGGAAGACCTCCTGCCAGCTCATGTGCCGCAGTAGGAACTCGGCGAGCGGCGCGCCCACCACCTGTCCCCCGCTGCCCGCGGCGGTGGCGATGCCGAGCGCCATCGAGCGGCGTTCAGGCGCGGTGGCGCGGCCGACCACGGCGAGGATCACGCCAAAGCCGGTGCCGGCAATGCCGAAGCCCACGAGGATTTCCAGAAGCTGGTGCTGCCCCGGCGCCACTGCGAAGGCCGAAAGCGTAAGACCTGCGGCATAGGTCAGCGCGCCCAGAAAGATCGCCCTCCGGTCACCAAAGCGCTCGGCGATGGCCGAGAAGATCGGCTGGCCCACGCCCCAGGCGAGGTTCTGTACGGCGATGGCAAGCGAGAATTCCGCCCGCGGCCAGTTGAACTCGCTGGCAATCGGAATCTGGAAGACCCCGAAGCTTGCCCGGATGGCGAAGCTGACGAGGATCACGATGCAACCCCCGATCAGGACCGGGGTGAGAAGCGGCGCGCGGGTTTCGGTCATGGTCGAGCCTCGCTTGACGGCCCGTCAGCCTTGGCCCTGCGGGCGTGCATCGTCAAGGGCTGGAAGGGCTTTCGCCTTTCGGCGCTTGCCGCTAGAGGGAAGCGCGATGGCAGGACGCATGCAAGAGGCCTACGACGCGCTGGTGGCGGAGGGGCGGATCAGGCCCGATCCGGCGCAGCATGCCGTGCTGCCGCTGTTCGAGGCGCTTGCCGAGCGGCTTGAAGCCGCGCCGGCGCAGGGCAGGGGGCGGCTCGGCGGGCTCT
This sequence comes from Meinhardsimonia xiamenensis, assembly GCF_900102905.1. GTDB lineage: Bacteria > Pseudomonadota > Alphaproteobacteria > Rhodobacterales > Rhodobacteraceae > Meinhardsimonia > Meinhardsimonia xiamenensis. Next base: position 27,959 of record NZ_FNFV01000004.1, read on the forward strand.
TTCGCCGCGCGCGCCCCGAACCCGCGCCGAAGGGCATCTATCTCTGGGGCGATGTCGGGCGCGGCAAGTCGATGCTGATGGACCTGTTCATGGAGCGCGTCGGCATCGCCGAGAAGCGGCGGGTGCATTTTCATGCCTTCATGCAGGAGGTGCACGAGGGCATCAACGCCGCGCGCGCCCGGGGCGAGGCCGATGCCGTGCGCCCGGTGGCCGACCGCGTGGCGCGCGAGCTCAGGCTTCTCTGCCTCGACGAGATGCAGATCACCGATATCGCCGATGCGATGATCGTCGGGCGCTTCTTCGAGCGATTGTTCGATCAGGGTGTGGCGGTGGTGACGACCTCCAACCGCCCGCCCGAGGACCTCTACAAGAACGGGCTCAACCGCCAGCTCTTCCTGCCTTTCATCGCGCTTCTGCGTGAGCGCATGGAGGTCGTGAAGCTCGACTCGCCCACCGACTACCGTCAGCACCGGCTGGCGGCGGAGGATACGTGGTTCACCCCTGCCGATGCCGCGGCGCGGGCGCGGATCGATGCGCTGTGGGAGGATCTCACCGGCGGGGCGTCCGCGCCTCTCGTGCTCAAGGTGAAGGGGCGCGAGGTGGTGATCCCGGCCTTCGGCAATGGCGTGGCGCGGGCGAGCTTCTGGGAGCTGTGCGGCCAGCCGCTGGGGCCTGCCGACTATCTGGCGCTGGCGGAGGCGGTGCGCGTTCTGATCCTCGAGGAGGTGCCGCGGCTTTCGGCGGCCAATTACAACGAGGCACGCCGTTTCGTGACTCTGATCGACACGCTTTATGAGGCCCGTGTGCACCTCATTGTCAGTGCCGCCGATGTGCCCGAACGGCTCTATGTGGAGGGCGAAGGGAGCTTCGAATTCGCCCGCACCGCCTCGCGGCTGCGCGAGATGCAGAGCGCGGGGTGGGGCGGTTGATGCACGCCGCAAGAGTGCGCAGGCGCGCAAATGACCAAGACGGACGACGGATCAGCTCGAGGGTTCGCGCGCAGGCCCGGGCCCGTCAGGCCGCGCGTGGCCATTCTCTTGGCACCGGGCGGCCGGTGTAGGTGCGGCTGCCCACGCGCACCTCGATCAGCCCGTTGGCGAGCTCGCGCACGAACTCGCCCTGAACCGAGATGTATTTTCCGACCATGATGGTTCGAAGCATGATTCAACCCTGAGCCAAACCTGGCTCACGTATAGCGTGAAAAATCGGCGGAATCACGAGGATTTTTCATCAATTCGCCGAAATTTTGCCCCATCTGCCACAATCGCGCCACAATCCGAGCCGACGCCGGGGGTTCACAGCAACTCGCGCAGCGCCGGGATGAGCGGCAGGTCGGCCGGTGGCATGGGGTAGTCGGCCAGCCGCGCCGGCGCGACCCAGGCCAGCTTCTGGCCCTCGCGCGGGGTCGGGATGCCCTGCCACTTGCGGCAGACGAAGAGCGGCATCAGCAGGTGGAAGTCGTCATAGCCGTGGCTGGCGAAGGTGAGCGGCGCGAGGCAGCTTGCCCATGTGTCGATGCCGAGCTCTTCGTGCAATTCGCGGATCAGCGCGGCCTCGGGTGTCTCGCCCGGCTCCACCTTGCCGCCCGGGAACTCCCACAGCCCGGCCATCGACCGGCCCTCGGGGCGTTGGGCAAGGAGAACCCGGCCGTCGCGATCGACAAGCGCGACGGCCGAGACGAGGACGACAGGTTTCATGAGCGGTAATCGGCGTTGATGTCGATGTAGCGATGGGTGAGGTCGCAGGTCCACACTGTGGCGCGGCCCGCACCGAGCCCGAGATCGACGCCGATCTCGATCTCGGGATTCTTCATGTAGGCTGCGGCCCGCGCCTCTTCATAGGTCGGCGAGACCCAGCCGTCGCGCGCCACTTCGATCTCGCCGAAGCGGATCGCAAGGCGGTCGCGGTCAGCCTTCGCGCCGGACTTGCCCACCGCCATCACCACGCGGCCCCAGTTCGGATCCTCGCCGGCGATGGCGGTTTTCACCAGCGGCGAATTGGCGATGGCCATGGCCACGCGCTTCGCGTCGGCATCCGACGCCGCGCCGGTGACCGAGACGGTGACGAATTTCGTCGCCCCCTCGCCGTCGCGCACCACCTGCTGCGCAAGATCGAGCATCACCCGCTCGAGCGCCGCGGCGAAGGCCCGCCCATGCGCCGAACGGCCATCGCCGACATCGGGGCCCTGGCATGTGGCCGCGACAAGCAGCGTGTCGGAGGTGGAGGTGTCGCTGTCGACCGTGATGGAGTTGAAGGTGCCGGGCACGAAGCGGTCAACGAGGCGCTGGAGCTTTGCCCGGGGAATGCGCGCATCGGTGAAGATGTAGACCAGCATCGTCGCCATGTCGGGGGCGATCATGCCCGAGCCCTTGGCAATTCCGGCGAGGGTGACGGGGCCTTCGGGCGTCTCGACCGCCTCCACGGCGCCCTTGGGAAAGGTGTCGGTGGTCATGATCGCGCGGGCGGCGGCGGCAATGCCCGTGGGGCTCAGCGCGGCGGCGAGCTCATCGAGTTTCGCGGTGATGCGCTCGTGCGGCAGCGGCTCGCCGATCACGCCCGTCGAAGAGGTGAAGACACGCTCGGCCGGCACGCCGAGGCGCTCGGCGACAGCCTGTGTCAGCGCCGCAACCGCCTCCACCCCGGCGCGGCCGGTAAAGGCGTTGGCGTTGCCGGCGTTGACGAGGATCGCGGCCCCCGCCTCTCCGCCCTCGCGGCCGATCTTGGCCTCGCAGTCGAGCACCGGCGCCGAGCGGGTGGAGGAGCGCGTGAAGGCCCCGGCAATCACGCTGCCGGGGGCAAGTTCCGCAAGCATCACGTCCGGCCGGCCCTTGTAGCGCACCCCGGCCTCGACGGCGGCAAGGCGCAGCCCGGCAATGGGCGGAATCGAGGGAAACCCGCCCGGAGGCGCCAGCGGTGAGATGGCCGGGCCCTCCGCCGGCTCCTCCTTCAGTGCCTTCCGTGCGGCTTCAAGCGCGGCGGCAAGCTTCTTCTCGGTCTTCTTCAGCTTGCGCTTGAGCTTCTCGATCTTGTCGGCCTTCTTGCCCATCCCCGGCCCCCGGCTCAGTCTTCGACAAGCGACAGATCGCTCAGAACCGAGGGGTCGATGCCCTCGATCTCGTTGCGTTTGACATCGGCCTTGGCCACCAGCTCCTCGATCGCGGCCTCGATGACCTCCTGCCGGAGCTGGGCGATGAGCTCCTCGCGCATCTCTTCGAGCGTCGGCACCGGGCGTTCGCGCCGGTCGTTCAGCTTGGCCACATGCCAGCCGAACTGCGTCTGGATCGGTTCGGAGATCTCGCCAGGCTCGAGTGCCGTCACCGCCTCCTCGAACGGCTTGACCATCTGCCCCTCGGTGAACCAGCCGAGATTGCCACCATTGGGGCCGGAGGGGCCGGTGGACTTCTCCTTCGCCAGCGTGGCGAAGTCGGCGCCGGCCTCGAGTTCGCGGATGATCTCCTCGGCTTCCTCCCTGGTGCCGACGAGAATGTGCGAGGCGTTGTATTCGGTCACCGGCTCCATCGCCGCCACCGCCGCCTCGTAGGCCTTGCGGATCGCCTCTTCCGTCACCGCATCCTGCGCGGCCTTCTCGAGCACGGTGGATGCCAGAACCGCGCGGCGCTCGTTCTCGAGCTGCAGGCGCAGCCGCTTGGAGATGGTATCCACCTTCTGGGCCAGCACCTCCTGACGGATGAGCTGCTCGAGAAGCCCATTGAAGAGAACTTCGTCCGGCAGCTGCTGATACTCGGGCGGCAGTTGTGTCTTCAGCACGATCATGTGACCGAGCGTGATCGGCCTGCCATTCACCGTGGCCATGACGGTGTCGGCGTTCACCTCTTCGGACAGGGCGGGTGCACCGAGCGCGAGGCCGAGGCTCATGGCAAGGGCAGGAAGGATCTTGTGGAGCATCGTGTCTCTTCTTTCCTGAAAGGCGCGGAGGAAAACGGCCGCGACGTTGACAGCATATCGGACGGCGCTTACATCGCAGCCAAGCGGCAAGAACCATCTTTCCCGCCATACCTATAGGGCCTGCGAGGCTGCAAGCAAGCGCTCCGCCACGCATCCGGCCCGCAAATTCGCACTGTCAGGCGGAGAACACATGCTGGGTTTCGGAACACTCGCCAAGAAGGTCTTCGGCACACCGAATGACCGCAAGCTCAAGGCGGCCCGCCCCATCGTCGAAAAGATCAACGCACTGGAGCCCGAGTTCGAGAAGCTTTCCGACGAGGGGCTGAAGGAAAAGACCGCCGAGTTCAAGGCGCGGCTCGAGAAGGGCGAGAGCCTTGACGATCTTCTGCCCGAGGCGTTTGCAAACTGCCGGGAGGCCGCCAAGCGCGCGCTGGGGCTCAGGGCCTTCGACGTGCAGCTGATGGGCGGCATCTTCCTGCACCAGGGCAACATCGCCGAGATGAAGACGGGCGAGGGCAAGACGCTCGTCGCCACCTTCCCGGCCTATCTCAACGCGCTGACGGGGCGGGGCGTGCACATCGTCACCGTCAACGACTATCTCGCCAAGCGCGATGCCGAGTGGATGGGCAAGGTCTATTCGGCGCTCGGGCTGACGACGGGTGTCGTCTATCCGATGCAGCCCGAGGCCGAGAAGAAGGCCGCCTATGCCGCCGATGTCACCTATGCCACCAACAACGAGCTGGGCTTCGACTACCTGCGCGACAACATGAAATCCTCGCTCGAGGAGATGGTGCAGCGCGACCACTACTACGCCATCGTCGACGAGGTGGACTCGATCCTGATCGACGAGGCACGCACGCCGCTCATCATCTCCGGCCCCGCGCAGGACCGCTCCGAGCTCTACATCACCATCGACAAGCTCATTCCCGAGCTCACCGAAGAGCATTACACGATCGACGAGAAGAGCCGCAGCGTCACCTTCACCGACGAGGGCAACGAGTTTCTCGAACGACGTCTGCACGAGCTCGGCATCCTGCCGGAAGGGCAGAGCCTCTATGACCCCGAATCCACCACCATCGTGCATCACCTCAATCAGGGGCTCCGGGCGCACAAGCTCTTCCATCGCGAAAAGGAGTACATCGTCCGCAATGGCGAGGTGATCCTGATCGACGAGTTCACCGGCCGCATGATGCCCGGCCGGCGGCTTTCCGACGGTCTGCATCAGGCGATCGAGGCAAAGGAGGGCGTGCCGATCCAGCCAGAAAACGTCACGCTCGCCTCGGTGACGTTCCAGAACTACTTCCGCCTTTACGAGAAGCTTGCCGGCATGACCGGCACCGCGGCGACCGAGGCCGAGGAGTTCATGGAGATCTACGGCCTTGGCGTGGTGGAGATACCCACCAACCTGCCGGTGGCCCGGGTGGACGAGCACGATCAGGTCTACCGCACCGCGAAGGAGAAATACGCCGCCATCGTCGAGGAGATCAAGAAGGCCCATGCCAAGGGCCAGCCGGTGCTGGTCGGCACCACCTCCATCGACAAGTCGGAATTCCTGTCGGGTCTTCTGAAGAAGGAGGGCATCCCGCACAACGTGCTGAACGCCCGCCACCACGAGCAGGAGGCGAAGATCGTCGCCGAGGCGGGCCGGCTGGGTGCGGTGACCATCGCCACCAACATGGCCGGGCGCGGCACCGACATCCAGCTTGGCGGCAATGTCGAGATGAAGGTGCTCGAGGAGCTCGCCGCCAACCCTGAGGCCGACCCCGAGGAGGTGCGCGCGCGCATCGAGGCCGAGCACGCCGAGGAACGCCGCAAGGTGATCGAGGCGGGCGGTCTCTACGTGCTCGCCACCGAGCGGCACGAGAGCCGGCGCATCGACAACCAGCTGCGCGGCCGCTCGGGCCGGCAGGGCGATCCCGGCCGCTCGGTGTTCTTCCTCAGCCTCGAGGACGACCTGATGCGCATCTTCGGCTCCGAGCGGCTCGACAAGATGCTGCGCACGCTCGGCATGAAGGAAGGCGAGGCGATCATCCACCCCTGGGTGAACAAGTCGCTCGAGAAGGCGCAGGCCAAGGTCGAGGCGCGCAACTTCGACATCCGCCGGCAGCTTCTCAAGTTCGACGACGTGATGAACGACCAGCGCAAGGTAATCTTCGCCCAGCGCCGGGAGATCATGGAGGCCGACGACCTGTCGGATGTCGTGCAGGACATGCGCCACCAGGTCATCGATGACCTCGTGGACGCGTTCATGCCGCCCAAGACCTACGCCGACCAGTGGGATGTCGAGGGGCTTGCACGGGCGGTGCGCGAGAAGCTCAACATCGACCCCCCGATCGCCCAATGGGCCGAGGAGGAAGGAGTCGACCAGGAAGAGATCGCCGAGCGCCTGCGCCACGCCGCTGACGAGATGATGGCCGCCAAGGCGGTGCAGTTCGGTCCCGAGAACATGCGCTCGATCGAAAAGCAGGTGCTCCTGCAGACGATCGACTCCAAGTGGCGCGAGCATCTCCTGCGGCTCGAACACTTGCGCTCGGTCATCGGCTTCCGCGGCTACGCCCAGCGTGACCCCCTCAACGAGTACAAGACCGAGGCCTTCCAGCTCTTCCAATCGATGCTCGACTCGCTGCGCGAGGACGTGACGCGGACGCTTGCCCAGATCCGCCCGCTCACCGAGGAGGAGCGCGCCGAGATGCTGCGCCAGATGATGGCGGCGCAGCAGGCCGCCCAGGCACCGAAGGCGCCGGCGCAGCAGGAGGAGGGCGCCCCCGCAATGGCCACCGCCGGTGCAGGGGCTGGCGCCGCCGAGGGGCAGGCGCGGCCGGGGTTTGTCGAGTCCGACCGCTCCACATGGGGCAATCCGGGCCGCAACGAGCCTTGCCCATGCGGCTCGGGCCGGAAGTTCAAGCACTGCCACGGAAGGGTGGCCTGAGGCCGGACGGGCGCGCTCCCCAGAGCGTCATCATCCTGGGCAAAATACCCTCGCCGAAGGCACCGCGCGCCAGCGCGGTCTCCTGACGCGTCATCTCCCGGTTGTTGCCACAAACATGCCCGGATCAGCGCCCATACTGCGCAACAATCCGAGAGGAGTCGGGCAGATGTTGACGGGCAGGAGAAGACTCTTCACCGCCGTGGCCACGGTTGCGATGGCATCGGCCACGGTCGTGCTGATGGCTGCGCGCGAGTACCGCGGCGCCGCGCCCCCGCGCGCGAGCACAGACGCGGCCACCGCCGCGATCGCCGGGCGCGCTCGGAGCGACGGCGCGCAGAAGGAAACGGCGCCGACCGTTGCCGCCAGCGCCGCGCCAATTCCCGCGGCCGGCGGTGCCCCGGCGCTTCCTCGTGATCCCGCGGTGACGATTGTCGGGCTGGAGGAGAGGCCTCACGCTCAGGCGCTCAAGGCGCGGGTCGAGGCGCTTGACGTTCTGCTGCCCGCGGCAGCCCCGCGTGCTCCGGACGCGCCCGAGCCGGCGTCAACGCGGATGGAGGCATCCAACCCTGCGGGCGCGGAGGCAGAGCGCGGGACGCCCGAGACGGCCCGGGAGACGCGAGACGAACCCCGAGACGCGCCCGCCATGGGCATTCAGCCCGGCACAGGCGCCGTGGCGACGCGGCAGACGGAGCTTGCCCGCAATGCCTACGGCATCCCCTGCGGGCCGATGCTGTCGGCTTCCGCCGCGCCGGCGGCGATGATTTCCCTTACTCTGTCCGCGCCGTGCCGTGGGGGGCAGCGGGTGGAGATTGCCGCCGGTCCGCTCGTGTTCGATGCCCGCATCGATGCGCTCGGTACGCTTCGGCTCGATGTGCCCGCGCTCTTGGTGATCACGCCGGTCACGGCGCGTTTCGCCGATGACACGGTGTTGACCGCCGAGGTCGAGGCACCGGACGCCACCCGCTTCGAGCGGGTCGCGCTCTTGTGGAGTGGCGAGGGCGCAGGTCTGCAGGTTCACGCCCTTGAGCACGGGGCCGATTACGGCGGGCCCGGTCATGTCTGGGCGGGCGCGCCGCGCGGACCCGAGCGCGCGCTTGCCGGACGCGGCGGGTTTCTCACCCGGCTTGGCAACGCCGAGGGCGACCAGGCGCGCTTTGCGGAGGTCTACACCTTTCCTTCCGGCATGGCCCGGCGGGATGGGGTCGTGCGCCTGAGCATCGAGGCCGAGGTGACCGCGCGCAATTGCGGGCGGGACGTGCGCGGCGAGACCGTGCAGCCGACGCTTGGCGGCGGGCTTGAGACCAGGCACATCACCTTCGCGATGCCCGAATGCGATGCGCTGGGGCAATTTCTGGTGTTGAAAAACCTGCTCCGAGACCTGAGACTCGCCACCAACTGAGGCACGCAACTGAGCCGCGGGGCTCCTGGTCAATGAAGATGTGGCGTGCGGCGGTTCTCGCCGCGCCTTTCCTTGTCGGTTGGGCTTGGGGCGTGGCGGCGGAAGATGTCACGCTGATGGCGCGCGACGGTTCGCTGGAGATCAGCGGCACCGTCCTCGGCTTTGACGGCGAATTCTACCGGCTCGACACGATCTATGGCGAGCTGACGGTGGACGGCACCGCCGTCAGCTGTTCGGGGCCGGGGTGCCCGGACGTCGCCGCCTATGTGCCCGAGCTGAGGATCGCCGGCGCGCGCCGCATGGGCGCAGTGCTGATGCCGGCGCTCATCGAGAGTTTCGCCGCCCGGCAGGGATATCGCGCCGCGCTCGAGATCGTCTCTGACACCGCCTTTACCTACTCCCTGATCGAAAAGGCCACGGGCCGGCCGGCGGCGCACCTGCATTTCGATCTTTCGACCACGCGCGAAGGGCTGGCCCGCCTGCTCGCCGATGAGGCCGATCTCGCCCTCGCCCTGCGCGAGCCCACGCTCGAGGAGATCGCGGCGCACCGCGCGGCGGGGCTGGGTGAACTCGATGGACATCACCGCAGCGTGATCATCGGTCTTGACGCGCTCGTTCCCATCGTTGCGCCGGGCAATCCGGTACGGCGTATCTCGATGGAGGATCTCGCGCGCGTCTTCGCCGGCGAAGTCACCGACTGGAAGGAGCTTGGCTGGCCCGAAGGCCCGATCGCCTTGCATCTCGGCGCGGTGGGGGCGGGCAGTGCTGAGCTTTTCGAGGCTCGGGTAATGGCGCGCCATGGGCGCAGGCTCTCTCCCGCCGTCGAACGCCACGCCAGCGCCGAGGAACTGGCCGACGCCGTTGCCCGCGACGTGTTTGCCATCGGCATCGCCACCGCCTCCGAGCTTGGCAATGCCCGCCCCATGGCGCTGGCGGGCGGCTGCGGCATCTTCACGGCGCCCGATCCGGTATCGGTCAAGACGGAGGACTACCCGCTGACGATGCCACTCTTTGTCTACCTGCCGCCGCGGCGCCTGCCGCTGGTGATGCGCGAGTTCCTGCGCTTCGCGCGCAGTCCGGCCGCCCAGGCCGTGATCCGACGCGCGGGCTTCGTCGACCTCGGGCTCGGCAGGATCGGGCTGGAGCGTCAGGGGGTGCGGCTTGCCAACGCGATCTCGGCCGCCGGCGAGGAGACGCCGCTTTCCGAACTGCAGCGGCTGGTTTGGCTGATGCGGGGTGTCGAGCGGCTCACCCTCGCCTTCCGCTTCCGCAACGGCACTGCCGAACTCGATGCCCAGTCCCGCTCCAACATCGAGCTTCTGGCCGATCGGCTCGAAGCCGGGGAATTCGACGATCACCGCCTGGTATTCGTCGGCTTTTCCGATGGCGAGGGCCCGGCCGCAGCCAATCTCGCGCTTGCTCGGCGACGGGCCGAAACGGTGCGCGACGCGGTGCTGCGCGCCGCGCCGCTGGCGGATCGCCGGCGCATCCTGACGACGGTTGACGCCTTTGGCGAGGCGATGCCGCTTGCCTGCGACGACAGCGAATGGGGGCGCGCGGTGAACCGGCGGGTGGAGGTATGGGTGGCTCACAGGTAGCCCGCGGCGCGGAAGCTCAGCTCCCGTGAGCGGCCGATGATGATGTGGTCGTGGACCACAAGCCCGAGGGCCTCGGCCGCCGCCTCGATCTGGCGGGTCATGGAGATGTCAGCCTCCGAGGGCGAGGGGTCACCCGAGGGGTGGTTGTGCACGAGGATGAGCGCCGAGGCGTTGAGTTCGAGCGCGCGCCTGACGATCTCGCGCGGATAGACAGGCACGTGGTCAACGGTGCCCTGAGCCTGTGCCTCGTCGGCGATCAGCGCGTTCTTGCGGTCGAGGTAGAAGACGCGGAACTGCTCGGTCTCGCGGTGCGCCATGGCCGTGTGGCAGTAGTCAAGGAGCGCATCCCACCCCGAGATGACCGGACGGCCTAGCACGCGCGCCCGTGCCATGCGTCGCGCCACCGCCTCCATCAGCTTGAGCTCGCGGATCACCGCGGGCCCCGCCCCGGCGACTCTTGCCAGCCGGGGCGGGGAGGCGCTGATCACGCCCGCCAGATCGCCGAAGGCCTTCATGAGCGCCCAGGCGAGCGGCTTGACGTCGCCGCGCGGCATGGCACGGAAGAGGATCATTTCGAGAAGCTCGTAGTCGGCAAGCGCCGCCGGGCCGCCCTCGTCGAAGCGCGCGCGCAGCCGATCGCGGTGACCCCGGACGTAGGGGAGTTCGCCCGCAGGCGACGGCGGAGCGATCGCGCCGGCCGAGGTGTCGCTCAAGCCCCCGTTCAGATCGTGGGCTGCTGCGGCCTCCGCCTCGAACAGCGGCAGCGACGGGGCGGGGGCGGTCCGTTTTCGGGCGCGGGCGCTCATGGGCCCGAGCCTGCAGGAATGGGGGTGAATGCCGGGTTAACGGCGGCTCAGCCCTTCATGCTCTCCCAGAACTGCTTGACCTTGGTGAAGAAGCTTGCGCTTTCGGGGCTGTTGTCCTGACTTTCGCTCTCGCGCTCGAATTCACGCAAAAGCTCCTTCTGGCGCGGGGTCAGGTTTACGGGCGTTTCCACCGCCAGTTCGATGAACATGTCTCCCACCGCCCCGCCGCGGAGCGCCGGCATGCCCTTGCCGCGCAGGCGCATCTGCCGGCCAGACTGGCTGCCGGCCGGAATCTTCACCCGCGAACGGCCACCATCGATGGTGGGCACCTCGATGTCGCCGCCGAGGGCGGCGGTGGTCATCTTCACCGGCACGCGACAGAAGAGGTTGATGCCGTCGCGCTCGAAAAGCGGATGGCGGGCGACATCAAGGAAGATGTAGAGATCGCCCGGCGGTCCGCCCCTGAGCCCGGCCTCGCCTTCGCCCGAAAGCCGGATGCGGGTCCCCGATTCCACGCCGGCGGGTATGTTCACGCTGAGCGCGCGCTCCTTTTCCACCCGGCCGGCGCCACCGCACTCCCGGCAGGGGTCGTTGACGATCTGCCCGAGCCCGGCGCAGGTCGGGCAGGTCCGCTCGACGGTGAAGAAGCCCTGCTGGGCGCGCACACGCCCCATGCCCGAACAGGTCGGGCAGTGCTGGGGCTCGGCGCCGCTGGCCGCGCCGGTCCCCTGACAGGCCGTGCAGGTGACGGCGCTGCGCACCTTGATCGTCTTCTGCAGGCCCGAATAGGCTTCCTCGAGGGTGATGGTCAGATTGTGGCGCAGGTCCGAGCCCCGGCTTGCGCGCTGGCGGCCGCCACCGCGGCTGCCCATGAAATCCCCGAAAAGATCATCGAAGACGTCCGAGAAGGCGGAGGCGAAATCGGCATGCCCGAAGCCACCGCCACCGCGCGACCCGCCACCTCCCATGCCGCCCTCGAAGGCGGCGTGACCAAAGCGGTCATAGGCGGCGCGCTTCTGCGGATCCTTCAGCGCCTCATAGGCCTCGTTGACTTCCTTGAACTGCGCCTCCGCCTCGGGATTGTTGCCGTTGCGGTCAGGGTGCAGTTCCTTGGCCTTGCGGCGATAGGCCTTCTTGATTTCCTCCGCGCTCGCCGTGCGCGAAATGCCGAGGATCTCGTAGTAGTCGCGCTTTGCCATCGTCAGATCATTCCCCTCGGGAAAGCGAGGACCGGCCCGTGATGTACAGGCCGGCCCCGGTGCTCAGGCGTCCTGGTCAAGCCGCTCAGCGCGAGCGCTTGTCGTCGTCGAGGTCCTCGAAGTCGGCGTCAACGATGTCTTCGTCAACACCGCTGGGCTCATCCGATCCCTCGGACTCGCCGGCCTTTTCCTGCTGAGCCTTGTAGATCGCCTCGCCCAGCTTCATCGCGGCCTCGGTGACGTTCTGGATACCGGCCTTGATCTTGCCGGCATCGTCGCCCGCCATGGTCTCCTCGAGGTTCTTGAGCGCCAGCTCGATCGCCTCGACGGTGGCCGGGTCGACCTTGTCGCCGTGCTCCTCGATCTGCTTCTTCGTGGTGTGGATGAGCGCCTCGGCCTGGTTCTTGGTTTCGACCAGTTCACGCCGCTTGCGGTCTTCCTCGGCGTGCGCCTCGGCCTCCTTCACCATCCGCTCGATCTCCTCCTCGGTCAGACCGCCGGAAGCCTGGATGGTGATCTTCTGCTCCTTGCCGGTGGCCTTGTCCTTGGCCGAGACGTGCACGATGCCGTTGGCGTCGATGTCGAAGGTCACCTCGATCTGCGGCACGCCGCGCGGCGCGGGCGGGATGCCCTCGAGGTTGAACTGGCCGAGCAGCTTGTTGTCCGCGGCCATCTCCCGCTCACCCTGGAAGACCCGGATCGTCACCGCGGACTGGTTGTCCTCGGCGGTGGAGAAGATCTGGCTCTTCTTCGTGGGGATGGTGGTGTTGCGGTCAATGAGCCGGGTGAACACGCCACCCAGCGTCTCGATGCCGAGCGAGAGCGGCGTGACGTCGAGCAGCACCACATCCTTGACGTCGCCCTGCAGTACGCCGGCCTGGATCGCGGCACCCATCGCCACCACCTCGTCGGGGTTCACGCCCTTGTGGGGCTCCTTGCCGAAGAAGTTGGTCACCTCCTCGACGACCTTGGGCATCCGGGTCTGACCGCCGACGAGGATCACCTCGTCGATGTCGCTCGCCGACAGCCCGGCATCCTTGAGCGCGTCCTTGCAGGGCTTGAGCGTCTTCTTGATGAGGTCGGAGACCAGCGACTCGAGCTTCGCCCGCGTCAGCTTCATCACCAGGTGCAGCGGCGCGCCGCCGTTCGGATCCATGGTGATGAACGGCAGGTTGATCTCGGTCTGGGTGGCCGAGCTCAGCTCGATCTTCGCCTTCTCCGCGGATTCCTTCAGACGCTGCAGCGCCATCCGGTCCTTGGTGAGGTCGACGCCATGCTCCTTCTTGAACTCGTCGGCGAGGTAGCGGACGATCCGCATGTCGAAGTCCTCACCGCCGAGGAAGGTGTCGCCGTTCGTCGACTTCACCTCGAAGAGGCCCTCGTCGATCTCCAGGATGGTGATGTCGAAGGTACCGCCGCCGAGGTCGTAGACCGCGATGGTCTCGGAGTTCTTCTTGTCGAGGCCGTAGGCCAGCGCCGCCGCGGTGGGCTCGTTGATGATGCGCAGCACCTCGAGCCCGGCGATCTTGCCGGCGTCCTTGGTGGCCTGACGCTGGGCGTCGTTGAAGTAGGCGGGAACGGTGATGACCGCCTGCTTGACCTCCTCGCCGAGGAAGTTTTCGGCGGTTTCCTTCATCTTCTTCAGGATGAAGGCCGAAATCTGCGCCGGCGAGTATTTCTTGCCGTCAACCTCGACCCAGGCGTCGCCGTTCGGCCCCTCGACGATCTTGTAGGGGACGATCTTCTTGTCCTTCTCCACCTCCGGGTCGTCATAGCGGCGCCCGATCAGGCGCTTGACCGCGAAGATGGTGCGCTCGGGGTTGGTGACCGCCTGCCGCTTGGCGGGCTGGCCCACGAGAATCTCTCCACTGTCCGTGAAGGCGACGACCGACGGCGTGGTGCGGGCGCCCTCGGAGTTCTCGATCACCCGGGGCTGGGAGCCCTCCATGACCGCCACGCAGGAGTTGGTCGTCCCGAGGTCGATACCGATGACTTTGGCCATGTTCCGTCTATCCTTTCTTTTCGGCGATGTCGTGGAGGCGCGGCCCTCAGAGGCACCGCCCTCCGATCCCTTGGATTTGGCCGGCTGGCCCTCCCGGCCCCGGCTTCCCGGCGTATATAAGAAGCGGGTTCTGACCCTGCAACCGTGCCCCATGGACGAAAAGTGCAAAAAAACCGCGGCAGTTTCGGGCTCGGCCAGCGGGGCCGCTCGGGGCCGCGCCGCACCTTCGCTGATGCTGCGCGGCGTTGCCGTATTTCGTGAGTTTCTGCCTCTGGACGACCAGGGCGCCATGCTTGACGAGATACGCGCGGTCATCGCCGCCGCGCCGCTCTTCCGGCCGGTCACACGCTGGGGGCGGCCAATGTCGACCAGGATGACCTCGGCAGGGCGCTGGGGCTGGTTCTCCGATCGGCGCGGCTACCGGTATGTCGGAACCCACCCCGAGACAGGCGAGCCGTTTCCGCCGATCCCGCCGAGCGTGCTCGCGGTGTGGGAGCAGGTCACGGGGCTTGCGCGGCAGCCCGATTGCTGCCTTGTGAACTTCTATGACGCGAGGGCCCGGATGGGGCTGCACCAGGATCGTGACGAGGCCGATTTCACCTATCCGGTGGTGTCGATTTCGCTGGGCGATTCCGCGCTCTTCCGGGTCGGCAACATCGAGCGTGGCGGGTCGACGGAATCGCTGTGGCTGCATTCCGGCGATGTGCTGGTGATGGGCGGTCCGGCGCGGCTCGTGCATCACGGCATCGACCGCATCCGCCCAAGCTCATCGACGCTGATCGAGGGCGGTGGGCGGATCAATCTGACGCTCAGGGTCGTGAAGTGAGCGCCACCCGTCACTTGCCCGCGAGCCAGCTCGCGGACGCCGCGCGCCGGGTATAGAACTCGCCCAACAGCCCGATCATCACGAGGGCGAGCGAGAAGAAGACCGGATAGGCGATCGAGGTGTAGTGCGGCGTGTAGTTGATGAAGGTGAAGCCCCGCGCTTGATCGATGCAGTGAAACAGCGGATTCCAGGAGAACAGCACCACCTTCGAGTGCGGCAGGGCATTGGCCACGAACATCTTTCCCGAGGCGATCATGTTGAGCCGCCGGTAGATTTGCGAGACGATGTTGGTGAAGCGCGGCATCCAGGGCTTCAGCGCCAGAAAGATCAGGCCCACCGCGACGCCCGAGAACCAGCCCAGCACGACCATGCCGAGCGCATAGACGGGCTGCTCGATGGTGATGGGGTTGAAACCCACGTGATAGACGAAGAGCACCACCATCATGCCCAGAAGCTGGATATAGAGCGAGGCGAGCGCGGCCGAGGTGATCGAGACGGCGGTGGTCATCGGCGCATGCAGCATCATCGGCGAGGTCGGCCCCTCGGCCCCCATGACCGCCCCGACCGCCTGGTTGTGGGTGATGAAGATGAAGATGCCGCTCATGAGAAAGAGGACGAAGTCGCCCCTTATGGCATTGCCGCGCATGCCGAGCAGCGCGAACATCAGATAGAAGACCGCGACGAGGATGAGCGACTGCAGTATCGCGTAGAAAAGCCCAAGTATGGCGTTGCCGTGGCTCTTGCGCACATTGCGCACCGTGGCGTGATAGATGACCTCCAGCGTGCGGATGATCGCACCGAAGGTCGTCGTCGGCGTTGCCGCTCTGGTCTGGAACATCGCCGCTTTTCCCGCCTTTCCGCTCCTTGGCCGCCGTCCGGCGGCTTTCCATGCCGCCGATTGTCGGTGATTTTCCGTCTCGGAGGCTTTACGTCATGATATGGCCCGAAATATGGCATTCTGAAACATGATCAAACGGACGGTCGGCCAGGGCCGCCCACGAGAGGAGAGCAGTGTGGACAAGAAGGAACTGGTGGCGGTCATGCGCCGGCTGGCGATCGAGGCGGGCGCGGCCATCATGGAGATTTATGGCGGCGAGGATCTCGAAGTGCGGGCCAAAGGCGACGAGAGCCCGGTCACTGCCGCCGACGAGGCTGCCGACGAGCTGATCGCGCGGGGGCTTCGCGAGGCGTTCCCTGACCTGCCGCTGGTGACGGAGGAGCAGCCCGACTCGCACGCTCAGGAAGCGAAGACCTTTCTCATCGTCGATCCGCTCGATGGCACGAAGGAATTCGTCAAGCGCCGCGGCGAGTTCACCGTCAACATCGCCTATGTCGAGAACGGCATGCCACGGCACGGTGTGGTCTACGCCCCGGCCAAGGGGCGTCTCTTCTACACGCTTGCCGAAGGCGGAGCGGTGGAGGAGACCGGCGCCCACGATTCCGCGCGCACCGGACAGACCCGGCCGTTGCGCGTTGCCGCGCCGGACAATTCCGCACTTCGGGTGGTCGCATCGAAGTCGCACCGCGACGCCGCGACCGATGCCTACATCGCGCGCTACCGCGTCGCCGAGCTGAAGAGCGCGGGCTCCTCCCTCAAGTTCTGTCTGGTCGCCAGCGGCGAGGCTGACCTCTACCCGCGTCTCGGACGAACCATGGAATGGGACACCGCGGCCGGTCATGCCGTGCTCGCGGCCGCCGGCGGGAGGGTGGTGCGCTTCGACGATCTCAGCCCCCTGACCTACGGCAAGCCGGGCTTCGAGAACCCGTTCTTCATAGCCTACGCGCCGGGGGTGGAGCTGATCGCGGGCACATGAGCGTTCTTCTCGTCATTCCCGCGCGCCATGCCTCCACGCGCTATCCGGGCAAGCCGCTTGCGCGGCTGACGGGGCCGGACGGGGTAACACGAACGCTTCTTGAACTCACATGGGCCGCCGCGCAGGCCGTCCCCGGTGTGGCGCGCGCCGTTGTCGCCACCGATGACGAGCGCATTGCCGCCGAGGCACGGCGCATCGGTGCCGAGGCCGTGATGACCTCCCCCGACTGCCGCAACGGCACCGAGCGTGTGGCCGAGGCCGTCGAGCGGCTCGGGGGCGGTTACGAGCTTGTCGTCAACCTGCAGGGTGACGCCCCGTTGACCCCGCCCTGGTTCGTGACGGCGGTGATTGAAGCACTGGCGGCAGACCCGCAAGCGGAGATGGCCACGCCGGTACTGCGTTGCGACGGGCGGGCGCTGCGTCACATGCTGGAGGATCGCGCCGCCGGCCGGCCGGGGGCGACCACCGCCGTCTTCGATGCCGCGGGCCGGGCGCTCTACTTCTCCAAGGAGGTGATCCCTCACGCCTCGCATATCTACGCCGACGACGAGGTGACGCCGGTTTATCATCACGTGGGGCTTTACGCTTTCCGACCCGATGCGCTCGAGGCATATCGCCGCTGGCCCGTGGGGCGGCTCGAGGCGCTGGAGGGGCTTGAACAGCTGCGGTTTCTCGAAAACGGGGCGAGGGTTCTCTGTGTCGAGGTCGAGGCACGCGGGCGGCGCTTCTGGGAGCTCAACAATCCCGAGGATGTCGCCCGCATCGAGGCGATCCTCGCAGCAGAGGCCGCCGCGCGGCCGGCGCCGGCGGGGCCATGACGGCCCTGCCCACGAGCGTTGTCATCGTCAGCAGGGGCAGGGGCGCAGAGCTCTCCCGCTGTCTTCTCGCCGTCTCGCAGCTCGATCACCCCGCCTTCGAGGTGATCGTGGTGGCGGACCCGGAAGGGCTCGCGGCGGTGGCGCGCTCAGGCCTTGCGGGCAGGATCAAGACGGTGCCTTTCGATGCGCCCGGCATCTCGGCTGCGCGCAATGCGGGCATTGCCGCGGCGGCGGGCGAGCTGATCGCCTTTCTCGATGACGACGCCGTGCCCGAGCCGGCCTGGCTGCGACACCTCGCGGGCGCGATCGAGACCACGGGCGCGGAGGCGGCGGCCGGCTACGTGCGCGGGCGCAACGGGATCAGCTTCCAGAGCCGGGCGGTGGCGGTGGACCCGCTCGGCCGGGATCTGCCGCTTGAGTTCGATGGAGATGCGCCGGTCGTGCCCCAGGTTCCGGCGGGGGCGGCAGTCAAGACCGTGGGCACGAACTGCGCCTTTCGTCGCGACGTGCTGCTCGCTCTTGGCGGTTTTGACCCGGCCATCACGTTCTTCATGGACGAGACCGATCTCGACTTGCGCCTTGCCGCCGCGGGCGGTCGGGTGGCGGTGGCGCCGCTGGCCGAGGTTCATCACGCCTTCGCGCCCTCGCCGCGCCGCCGCGCCGACAGGCTCCCGCTCGATCTCGCCGACATCGGCCGGTCCTCAGCCCGCGTGATGCGTCGTCACGCGCCATGGGCCGACGCCGGACGGCGGTTTGCCGAGCTGCGGGCGGAGCAAGAGGCGCGGATCGCGCGGCATGTACAGGCCGGCAACTGCCCGCCCGAGGCCCTCGGCCGCCTTCTTGCCACGCTCGAACGCGGCTGGGCGGAAGGCCTCCGCGCGCCGCTTGAAGGCGGCCCGTGGCTGGCGCGGGCCTCGCCGCCGGCCTTCCTGCGGTTCCGCCCCGAGCGGCCCTTCGGCGCCGATCTCGTGCTCGCAGGGTCGCTCCTGGCCGCGGGCCGCCTGCGCCGCGAAGCGGCGCGCGCCGTTCGTGAGGGGCGGCGCACAAGCCTTTATCTTTTCGATCACACGCCCCGCCGTCATCGCCTGCGCTTCACCGCCGACGGCGTATGGGAACAGAGCGGAGGTCTTTACGGGGCGTCGGACCGCGGCGATCCGCCGTTCCGCTTCTGGCGTTTTCGCGCCCGGGTGGAAAGGGAGTGCGCAAGAACCCGCCTGGTGCGCGCGACTGTCGTCTCGGAAGGGAAATAATGTTGCGAAAACGGCACCTATTCACGATTTTGCCATTGTTTGGTCTCACCATTGACCGCACGGGGCGTTAACAATCCGGCAACGCTTGAGGCAGCGCATTGAAGGTGAGAAAATAAAACATGCCACGCAAGGTCACCAAGGCGATCTTTCCCGTTGCGGGCCTCGGCACCCGCTTTCTTCCGGCGACCAAGTCGATCCCGAAGGAAATCATGACCTTGGTTGACCGGCCGCTGATCCAGTACGCCATCGACGAGGCGCGCGCCGCCGGGATCAGGGAGTTCATCTTCGTGACCTCGCGCGGCAAGAGCGCGCTTGAGGACTATTTCGACCATGCGCCGGAGCTTGAGGCCACGCTGCGCCGGAGCGGCAAGAAGGAGCTTCTGGCGGTGCTGAAGAGCACCAACATGGACTCGGGCGCCATCGCCTACATCCGCCAGCACAAGCCGCTCGGCCTCGGCCATGCGGTCTGGTGCGCGCGGCGGCTGATCGCGCCGAACGAGCCCTTCGCCGTCATCCTTCCCGATGACGTGATCGCGGCGGAAAAGCCCTGTCTGCGGCAGATGGTCGAAGCGTATGAGAACACGGGCGGCAGCATGGTCGCGGCAATGGAAGTGCCGCCCGAGAAGGCCTCTGCCTACGGGGTTCTCGATGTGCGCGAGAACATGGGTGCGCTCGTCTCGGTCAAGGGAATGGTCGAGAAGCCTGCACCCGGCGACGCGCCCTCGAACCTCGCCGTGATCGGGCGCTACATTCTCTCGCCCAAGGTTCTGCAGAATCTCAGCCGTATCAAGAGTGGCGCGGGGGGCGAGATCCAGCTGACCGATGCCATTGCCCGCGAGATCGCCGAGGGGCGGGATGTGTGGGGCTTCCGATTCCGCGGGCAGCGCTTCGACTGCGGCTCGAAGGCGGGTTTTCTGCAGGCGACCGTGGCCTTCGGCATGGCGCGCGAGGATCTGAGGGACGATTTCATCGCCTATCTGCACGAGGTCATGGCGCTGCAAAAGGCTGCCCAGTAGGGCGCGGTCGATGGGTGAAGTCGTTCTGGTCACCGGCGGGGCAGGCTACATCGGGGCTCATGCCTGCAAGGCGCTTGCGGCTGCGGGGCATGTGCCCGTCACCTATGACAGCCTCGTCACGGGCTGGGAGGAGGCGGTGAAGTTCGGTCCCTTCGAGAAGGGCGACATTGCCGACCGGGCCCGGCTCGACGGGGTGTTGCGCAAGTACCGGCCGGCGGCGGTGATGCATTTCGCAGCGCTCAGCCTCGTTGGCGAGAGCATGGCCGACCCGGGTCGCTACTGGCGCAACAACCTGTGCGGCTCGCTCACCCTGATCGAGGCGGCGGTGGCGGCGGGCTGCCGCAACTTCGTCTTTTCCTCCACATGTGCCACCTATGGCGAGCACGACAACGTGCTCCTTGACGAGAGCACACCGCAGCAGCCGATCAACGCCTATGGCGCCTCGAAGCGCGCGGTGGAGGATGTTCTCACGAATTTCGAGGCGAGCCATGGCCTCAACTCGGTGATCTTCCGCTATTTCAACGTCGCCGGCGCCGACCCCGAAGGCGAGATTGGCGAACAGCACCGCCCCGAGACGCATCTTATCCCGGTCATGCTCGAGGCGATCGAAGGCCGGCGCCCGGCGCTGACCATTCATGGGACCGATTACGACACGCCCGACGGCACCTGCATCCGCGACTATGTGCATGTGATGGATCTGGTGGAGGCGCATGTGGCCGGGCTCGAGTGGCTGCTGGCCGGGCGCGGCAGCCGGGTGTTCAACCTTGGCACGGGCAAGGGGTTTTCGGTGCGCGAGGTGGTGGAGGCGGCCCGGCGGGTGACGAACCTTCCCGTGCCCGTGGTCGAAGGCCCCCGCCGGCCCGGTGACTGCACGCGCCTTGTCTCGGGCAGCGCGCGCGCCGCGGCCGAGCTTGGCTGGGTGCCGCATCGCTCCACTCTCGAGACGATGATCGCCGATGCCTGGCGCTGGCACCGCGGCCCCGGCTTTGCGCGCTGAGGTGCCGCCGGCGCGCTGTCTTGACGTCTCGCGCCTGATCAGCCGCGTGGGCCGCGGGCCGATGACCGGCGTCGACCGGGTCGAGTTCGCCTATCTCACCCATCTGCTCGAAAGGCCCGAGCCGCTGTTTCTGCTCAGCCGCACCGCGCTCGGCCATGTCCTGCTCGACAGGCACGGCGCGGAGACGCTGCGGGCGCTTCTCGCAGGGGAGCGGGAAAGCTGGGAGCGCCCCGATCTTCTCGCCACCCTTTTCCGCCGCCTGCCCGAGCCGCGGCGGCGGGCCGAGGCGACGCTGCGCCGGCTCGCCGTGGCGCGTGCCCGGCGGGGGCGGCTTGGTCGCATGCTTGCGCGCCACCTGCCGCCCGGCAGCGTCTATTTCAACGTGGGTCATGCCAACCTGACCGAGGAGGTGCTCGCCGCGTGGCAGGGATTGCCCGGGGCGCGCATCGCCGTTCTGATCCATGATACCATTCCGCTTGACCACCCCGAATTCCAGCGCCCCGGCACCTCGGACCGGTTCGCCGCGATGCTGGCGCGTGTCGCCCGGCGGACCGAGCTCATCATCTGCAATTCCGCCTTCACCGAGACGCGCCTGCGCCACTGGCTCGCGCGCCTCGCCCCCGGCGCCTCCCCGAGGAGCCTCGTCGCGCATCTGGGTGTGGAACCTGCGCCGCCCGATGCCTCGCTGCTGCCGGAAAGCGTTCGGGCGGCGGGCACGTACTTCGTCTGCGTCGGCACCATCGAGCCGCGCAAGAACCACGCACTTCTCCTCGATGTGTGGGAGGCGCTCGAGCGCGATCTCGGAGCCCGCCACACGCCGCCGCTCATTCTTGCCGGCAGCCGTGGATGGGAGAACCGCGACGTCTTCGCCCGCCTTGACGTCATCGCCGCGCGTGGCGGATCGGTGCGCGAGTTGCCCGGCCTTGCCGACGCGGCCTTGTCGGCGCTGATCGCCGGTTCGGCAGGGCTGCTGTTTCCGAGCCGGGCCGAGGGTTTCGGCCTGCCGCCGGCCGAGGCCGCGGCGCTGGGCGCACGTGTCCTTTGTGCCGATCTTCCCGTCTACCGGGAGTTTCTAGACGATTACCCGGTTTACGCAAAGCCCGACGACATGTATTTCTGGCTGCAAACAACAGGACGTTGGGCGGCAGACATACGGGCAGACCGCAGAGCCGGGGCATTCCGCCCGCCGCGCTGGTCGGAGCACTTCAGATGCGTCTTGAGTGCGATATGATGCCCGCCGTGTCGCGCTGTCGCCGAACGGCCGGCGAGAGGATGGCAAGTGGGAGTGTTGCGGTCATACCGCCTGCGGCTCGAGCGCAAGCGCCGGCTGTGGCGCGCCTTCCGCAAGCGCCGGGAACTTGACCGCGTCGCCGACCGCACCGCGCAGATCCGCGAGGGCGACATTCTGCTGTTCTCGACCCTGCGCAACGAGCGGGTTCGGCTTGACTATTTTCTCGACTACTACCGCGGGCTCGGGGTCAACCATTTCCTGATGGTCGACAACGCCTCCGACGACGGCTCGGCCGAGTATCTCGCCAGCCAACCCGATGTCTCGCTCTGGCATACCGCTCACAGCTACAAGCGCGCGCGCTTCGGGATGGACTGGCTCACCTGGCTCATGCGCCGTCATGCGCATGGGCACTGGGCGGTGACGGTGGATGTTGACGAGTTCCTCGTCTATCCCTTCTGCGACACCCGGCCCCTGCGCGCGCTGACCGACTGGCTGGACGCTTCGTCGATCCGCTCCTTCAGCGCCATGATCCTCGACATGTATCCCAAGGGACCGGTCAACGAGGCCGCCTATACGGCGGGGCAGGATCCGTTCGAGGTGGCCTGCTGGTTCGACTCCGGCAACTACACCATTCAGCGCAACGCGAAATACGGCAATCTGTGGATCCAGGGCGGGCCCAGGGCGCGGATGTTCTTTACAGAGCGACCCGAGCGCGCCCCGGCTCTCAACAAGGTGCCGCTGGTCAAATGGCACCGCAGTTATGCCTATGTCAGTTCGACCCACACGCTGCTGCCGCGCGGGCTCAATCTCGTCTATGACGAGTGGGGCGGCGAAAAGGCCTCGGGCTGCCTGTTGCATGCGAAGTTTCTCGGCATGCTCAAGGAGAAGGCCGAGGAAGAGTTGGAGCGCCGCCAGCACTATGCCAACAGCTTCGAATACCGCGTCTACCGCCAGCGGCTGAGCGACAATCCAGATTTCTGGAACCGCTGGTCGGAGAAATACATCAACTGGCGGCAGCTGGAGATACTGGGCCTGATGTCGCGGGGGAACTGGGCATGAAGGTGGGCTTCGTGATGCTCGTGCACGAGGCGCTCGACCGCGCCCAGCAGGTCGCGCGGCACTGGGCGCGCCAGGGCGCGCCGGTGGTGATCCATGTCGATCGCCGCGTTGCCGCAGCGGACTTCCAGCGCCTCAAGGATGCCCTGTCCGACCTCGAGCAGGTGCGCTTCGCCCGCCGGTTCCGCTGCGAATGGGGCACCTGGTCGCTGGTGCAGGCGAGCCAGGCCGGCTCGGAACTGATGCTCGAGACCTTTCCCGAGGTCACCCACGTGTATCTTGCCAGCGGCTCGTGCCTGCCGCTGCGCCCGCTCAGTGATCTCGAAGCGTATCTCGCCGCGCACCCCGGCATTGATTTCATCGAGTCGGTGACCACCGAAGACGTGCCGTGGACGGTCGGCGGCCTGGATCAGGAGCGGTTCACGTTGCGCTTTCCCTTCTCGTGGAAGCGTCACCGACGGCTCTTTGATGGCTATGTGAGGCTTCAGCGCCGCCTCGGACTGCGCCGCCGCATACCCGAGGGGCTCACCCCGCATCTGGGCAGCCAGTGGTGGTGCCTCACCCGCGAAACGCTGACGGCCATACTCACCGATCCGCGGCGGTCCGAATTCGACCGTTACTTCGCCAAGGTCTGGATTCCGGACGAAGGCTATTACCAGACTTTGGCGCGGCTGCACTCCCGGCAGATCGAAAGCCGTTCGCTGACGCTTTCGAAGTTCGATTTCCAGGGCAAGCCGCACATCTTTTACGACGATCATCTGCAGCTCCTGCGCCGCTCGGACTGTTTCGTGGCCCGCAAGATCTGGCCACATGCGCACCGGCTCTACGACGCCTTTCTCGACCCCTCGAACGCGATCATGACCGGCGCCGAGCCGAACCCCGGCAAGATCGACCGCGTGTTCGCCAAGGCAGTGGAGCGGCGCACGCGCGGCCGTCCGGGGCTCTACATGCAGAGCCGTTTTCCCAACCCCGGCTGGGAAAACGGCAAGACCTGCGCGCCCTACTCCGTGTTCGAAGGCTTCGCCGAGCTTTTCGAGGATTTCGAGGAGTGGCTCGCGCGGCTTACCGGCGCGCGCGTTCACGGGCATCTCTACGCGCCCGAGCGTGCCGAGTTCACGGGCCGGCAGCCGATCTATACTGGCGGGCTCAGTGACAACGCGAAACTGCGCGACTACAACCCGCAGGCGTTTCTGACCAGCCTGATCTGGAACACGCGCGGTGAACATCAGGCGTTTCAGTTCGGTCCCCGCGACAACCAGACGATTGGCGAGTTCTTCGCCACGGATTCGAATGCCCAGGTCTGGGTCATCACGGGGGCCTGGGCGGTGCCGCTCTTTCGCTCGCGCCGCGATTTCGCCGAGCTCCGCAAGGAAGCGGCACGGCTGCAGAAGATCGAGGCGGCGCATCTTGATGTGCTGCGCTCGCCTCACCGCAAGGCAAGGGTGCGTATCTGGACGATGGCCGATTTCGTCGAGGCGCCGATGGAGCCTTTGCAGGCGATCGTTGACGAGATCGGTGCCCGCGGCGCGAAGCGTCTGACGGAGGTGCCGCGCATGGTCGATCTCACCGGTTTCGGCAGCTTCCTGCAGAGGCTCAAGAATGCCGGCATGAAGCCGCATCTCATGGGGGATTTCCCGGTCGGAGACGGCGCTGGGGCGGGTTCCCGCACGCCGTCGCCGCGCCCCAATGCCGCCGGGATGCGCTGAGATGTCAGGACGTTTCGACTACTTCATTCTCCTCGCCGAAATGCGCACCGGCTCGAATTTTCTGGAGGAGAACATCAACACCTATCCGGGGCTGCATTGCTACGGCGAGCTTTTCAATCCGCATTTCATCGGCCACGCCCGGCAGACGGAGCTGCTGGGCGTCGACCTTGCCTCGCGGGAGCGCGATCCGCTGGCGCTTCTGGCGCGCATTCGCGAGAAAACCGGCGGCGTTCCGGGGTTTCGCTTCTTTCATGACCATGACCCCCGCATCCTCGATCACTGCCTGAATGACCCGCGTTGTGCCAAGGTCGTGCTCACCCGCAATCCCCTCGACAGCTACATTTCGCTGAAGATCGCCAGCCAGACCGGGCAATGGCGGCTCAACGACATGAAATTCGCCAAGTCCGCGAAAGTGCGCTTCGATGGCGCGGAATTCGAGGCGCATCTGAACCGGCTGCAGGAATTTCAGCTGCGGGTGCAGCGCGCCCTGCAGGTGACCGGGCAGACGGCCTTCTACATCGGCTATGACGATCTGCAGGATGTGGAGGTGCTCAACGGGCTCGCGCGTTTTCTTGGCAGCGAGGGCGAGAGGCGGCAGATCGCTCACATCACCAAGGTGCAGAATCCTGGTGGCTTCGAAGAGAAGGTGACGAATTTCGGCGAGATGCAGGCGGTACTGGCGCGCATCGACCGTTTCGACCTCTCGCGCACCCCGAATTTCGAGCCGCGCCGCGGTCCGGCCGTCCCCGGCTGGGTGGCGGCGGCCCGTACGCCGGTCATCTATATGCCCGTTCGCTCGGGAGTGGAAGCGGCGGTGGAGCGCTGGCTTGCCGCGCTCGACGGGGAGGATGTTGCGGGACTGCAGCGCAATTTCACGCAGAAGACCCTGCGCCAGTGGTGGCGCCGCGTCGGGGCACATCGCGGGTTCACCGTCCTGCGCCACCCGGTGGAGCGGCTCTGGTGGGCGTTCGCCGCGCTGATCCTTCCCGAGGATGTGCCGCAATTTGCCGAGATACGCGAGACGCTGAGAACCGTTTACAACGTGCCGATCCCGAAGAGCCTTCCCCCCGAGGGAATCGGCAGGGAGGAGGCGCGCGCGGGCTTTCTGGGCTTTGCCCGCTTCGTCAGGGGCAATCTGGGCGGCCAGACCTCGATCCGGGTCGATCCGCACTGGGCTTCTCAGGACATGGTGTTGCAGGGCTTCGCGCGCTTCGCCTCTCCCGACATGATCCTGCGCGAAGAGACAATCGAGCAGGGCCTGGCCCAGCTCTGTGCCCAGCTCGGGGTGGAATGCCCCGCCTGGCAGCCTGCGGCCGAGCCGTCGGGCGTGCCGCCCCTTGCCGAAATCTACGACGGCGAGATCGAGGCGGCAACGCGCGCCATCTACCGGCGCGACTATCTTGCCTTCGGCTTTGCCGACTGGACGCCGCGCGGATGAAGGGGGGCGCCCGGCTCAGGCGGCCTTTGTCGCGGCGCGTTCGGTGAGAATCGCGTGGAGGATCGCCGGATCGTCATTGGCGCGCAGCTTCGCGCGAAGATCCGGGTCACGCATCATGCGCGAGATCAGGGCCAGGGCCTTGAGGTGCTCGACCCCCGCGTTTTCGGGCGCGAAGAGTGCGAAGACCAGATCGACGGGCTTGCGATCCACCGCGTCGAATTCCACCGGCTTTTCCAGCCGCAGGAAAGCGCCGACCACGTGATCGAGGCCGCTCAGCCGCGCGTGCGGCAGCGCCACCCCTTCGCCCACGCCCGTCGGGCCAAGCGACTCACGCTCCTGCAGGGCATCGAGCGCCTCGCGCGCATTCACGCCGTAAACCGAGGCGGCTATCTCGGCCAGTTCCTGAAACAGGCGCTTCTTGCTGGTCGGGTTGGCGACAACCCGCACCGCCTTCGGAGTCAGAATCTCTGAAATTTCCATGTTACCTGCTCTTGGCCGGCCGGGGTCCGGGGTGCGGCGGGGCTCAGCCCGCGGCCCCTGCGCTTGGGTCGATCCAGCCAATGTTGCCATCTTCGCGACGGTAGACCACGTTGATCTCACCGTTTCGCTCGTTGCGGAAGACCAGAATAGCGGCACTCGCCAGCTCCATCTGCATGACGGCCTCACCGACCGAAACGGAAGGGATCACGGTCTGCGTCTCGGCGATGATCACCGGCTGCAGCGGCTCGGCTTCTTCCGCGCCGTCATCCCCTTCCGATGGCGCGAGGATATACGTCGCCCCGCCCGTCACTTCAACGGGCTCGGCGCGCTTGTGATGATGGTCGCGAAGCTTGCGCTTGTGGCGGCGCAACTGTTTGTCCATTTTCTCGACGGCGCTGTCGAAGGCAGCATAGGCGTCGCCGCCCGTGGCATGACAGCGCGCCAAGAGCCCGGTGGACAGGTGCACCACGGCCTCGCAGGCGATCGCATGCGCCTCGGGCGAGAAGACGACATGGGCGTCAGTGGCACGCAGGGCGTATTTGTCCACCATGTCGGCAATCTCGTCCTGCACGTGGGTCTGCAGGGCGGTGCCTATTTCCATGCCCTTGCCGCTGATCTGGTAGCGCATCTTTCCTCCGGCTCGTGAAATTGAACGCCAATGGCGGTGCGGGAATGCTCCGCCCCCTCATTTGGACGTCCGGCGCGGCGGGCTGTCAACCATTGCGCCCCGCGCGTGTCAAGGGAGCCTGGCCGTTGACGCGACGGTCAGCGAATGGTGAACTCTTCGCCGAGATAGACCCGGCGCACGGCGGCGTCGGCAACGACCTCCTCGGTGGTTCCGCTCATCAGCACCTGGCCATCGTGAAGGCTCGTCCTGCACGTGGGTCTGCAGGGCGGTGCCTATTTCCATGCCCTTGCCGCTGATCTGGTAGCGCATCTTTCCTCCGGCTCGTGAAATTGAACGCCAATGGCGGTGCGGGAATGCTCCGCCCCCTCATTTGGACGTCCGGCGCGGCGGGCTGTCAACCATTGCGCCCCGCGCGTGTCAAGGGAGCCTGGCCGTTGACGCGACGGTCAGCGAATGGTGAACTCTTCGCCGAGATAGACCCGGCGCACGGCGGCGTCGGCAACGACCTCCTCGGTGGTTCCGCTCATCAGCACCTGGCCATCGTGAAGGATGTACGCTCTGTCCACGATCTCGAGCGTCTCACGGACGTTGTGATCGGTGATGAGCACGCCGATGCCACGGTTCTTCAGGTCTGCCACCAGCGCACGGATGTCGCCAACCGCGATGGGGTCGACCCCGGCGAACGGCTCGTCGAGGAGCAGGTACCGAGGCTCGGATGCAAGCGCGCGGGCGATTTCCACGCGCCTGCGCTCGCCGCCCGAGAGCGACAGCGCCGATGACCGGCGCAGATGGGTGAGGGAGAATTCCTCGAGCAGCCGTTCCAGCCGTTCCCGCCGCTCGTCACGGTTGCGGATGCGCAGCTCGAGAATGGCGCGGATGTTGTCCTCGACATTCATGCCGCGGAAAACGGACATCTCCTGCGGCAGATAGCCGATGCCGAGTCTTGCCCGCCGGTACATGGGCAGGAACGTCGCCTCCTGCCCATCGATCCGCACCTCACCCGCTTCGGGCGTGATGAGCCCGGCGATGGCATAGAAGGTGGTTGTCTTGCCCGAGCCGTTTGGCCCGAGAAGGGCAACCACCTCGCCACGGCGCAGATCGAGGCTGACGCCGCGGATCACCACGCGGCCGCGATAACCCTTCATCAGGTCGCGCACGATCAGCCCGCCTGCGGGCTCGATACCGGACGCGCCGGGGCTCATGCTGTCGTCGCGCGCGGTCACTGAGACTGCTTTGGCACGAGCAGGGTGTTGACGTTGCCTTCCATCAGCCCCTGTCCGGTGTCGAGACGGTAGGTGAGCCTGTCACCCGTCACCACCGTATCGTTCTGGGCCACGAGCACGTTGCCGGTCATCACGATGGTCTCGGTTGCCAGTTCGTACACGGCATGGTCGCCCTCCGCGATGTCGGGCTTGGCGCCGGGCTGGTCGGGCTTTGCCTGGATCAGCACCACATTGCCATCGGCCGTGAGGCGGCGCACCTCGGTATAGCCACCTTCCTCGTTCGTCGTGTACTCGACGAGCAGTCTGTCTGCCTTGAGCGTCATGGAGCCCTGACGCGCGATGACGTTGACTTCGAAGAGAGCCGTGTTCGCCTCGCGGTCGAGGCGCAGCTTCTCTGAAGTGATCTCGATCGGCAGGCCGGAATCCTGACGGCCGAGGTCCATTGCCGCGCCTCCCTGCGCCGGAGGATCGGCGGTGATCGTGCCATCGCCCTGGGCAAGCGCCGGGCTCGCAGGCGGCAGGAAAAGCGTGGCGGCCATTGCGGTGCCAAGCATCATGAGCAAGCACAGGCGTCTCACGCGAAATCCTTTCCGCTCTGCGTCAGGCAATGACTGATTACCCTCGAACCGCGTCAGGGAGCAAGGCTTGCCCCGGATTGCCCGGCCCCGTGCACGGCCGTTTCCGGCTAATGGGCGAAGATGTCGATCTCGGACCAGCCGGCGAGGTCGAGCAGGGCGCGGTCGGGCAGGAAGTCGAAGCAGGCCTGCGCGAGCGCGGTGCGCCCTTCGCGCTCGAGCAGGCTGTCGAGCACCTCGCGCAGCCGGTGCAGGTAGAGCACGTCGGAGGCGGCATAGTCGAGCTGGGCGGCGGTGAGCTCGGGCGCGCCCCAGTCGCTCATCTGCTGCTGCTTGGAGATGTCGATGCCCAGAAGCTCCTGGGTGAGGTTCTTCAGCCCGTGCCGGTCGGTGAAGGTGCGGCAGAGCTTCGAGGCGATCTTGGTGCAGTAGACGGGGCGGGCGACGACCCCGAAGGCGTGCGCGAGCGCGGCGATGTCGAAGCGGCCGAAGTGAAAGAGCTTGAGCCGCTCGGGGTCGGCGAGGAGACGGGTGAGGTTTGGCGCCTCGCGCTGGCCGGGGGCGATCTGCACCATGTGCGCGTCCCCGTCGCCGGCCGAGAGCTGCACCAGACACAGCCGGTCGCGGTGCGGATTGAGGCCCATGGTCTCGCAGTCGATGGCCACGACCGGGCCGAGATCGAGACCCTCGGGCAGATCGCCCCTGTGCAGATGATTGGCCACGGCGCCGCCTCCCTTCTTCTTCGCCTTCGCCACTAGGCAATTCGCGTTCCGCCCGCAAGCGGGCAGCGCATGGCATCCGCTTGGACAGGGGCGCAGATTCGCGATAACAGGAGGCAAGCTTCACCAGCGGGAGAACGCCCTTGAGCGACAGCACCGACAAGCGGCGACGTCCGCTTACCCTGCGGGACGTCTCCGAGGCGGCGGGCGTGAGCGAGATGACCGTGAGCCGCGTGTTGCGCAACCGCGGCGATGTCAGCGAAGCCACGCGCCAGAAGGTTCTGGAAGCCGCGCGGCGACTTGGCTACGTGCCCAACAAGATCGCCGGTGCGCTGGCCTCGCAAACCGTCAACCTCGTTGCCGTGATCGTGCCGTCGCTGTCGAACCTCGTCTTTCCCGAGGTGCTCGCGGGGATTTCGGAGGTGCTCGACGAGACGCCGCTGCAGCCGGTGATCGGCGTCACCCAGTATCAGCCCGAGCGCGAGGAGCGGGTGCTCTACGAGATGCTGTCATGGCGCCCCTCGGGGGTGATCGTGGCGGGGCTCGAGCACACCGAGGCGGCGCGCGCCATGCTCAAGGCGGCCGACATGCCCATCGTCGAGATCATGGACAGCGACGGCGAGGGCGTGGATTCGGTCGTGGGCATCTCGCATCGCCGGGCGGGGCGGATGATGGGCGAGGCGATCGTGGAGAACGGCTATCGACGCATCGCCTTTCTCGGCTCCAAGATGCCGCTCGATCACCGCGCGCGGAAGCGTTTCGAGGGCTTCACGGAGGCACTGGCCAAGGCCGGCATCGAGGTTGCCGACCGCGAGTTCTACGAGGGCGGCTCGGGGCTGGTGAAAGGCCGCGAGATGACCGAGACGGTGCTCAGGCGCACGCCCGATCTCGACTTTCTCTACTACTCCAACGACCTGATCGGGGCGGGTGGGCTCTTGTGGTGCCTCGAGCAGGGCATCGACGTGCCCGGGCAGGTGGGGCTGGCCGGCTTCAACGGCCTGCGGCTTCTTGACGGGTTGCCGAAGAAGCTCGCCACGATGGACGCCTGCCGCGCAGAGATCGGCCGCGAGGCGGCGCGCATCGTGGTCGAGCGTGCGCATGGCGTGCGTATCGAGCTCGAACCCCGGCTCGAGCCGGGGGACACGCTGATTCGCCCGCGCGGCGCCTGAGCTTGCGTCACCCGTCGTGGGGGCCTCCAGGCCGGCGCTCCGCTCCCGCGGGGCTGCGGGGGCGCCGGTCAGGAGGCTTCCGCCCCGCCAGAGGTGAGGCGCTCGATCAGGGACTGGAGCCGCTCCGCCCCGTCGGAGATCAGCGCGTTGCTCTTCGCGCGAAGGGCCTCCACCCAGGCCGCGTAATTCTCGACCCAGGGCTTCGCCGCGGGCAGGCTGCGTCCGATCTCGGGCGCGAGCAGGTAGACGATCGCGCCGAGCGAGACGGTGAGGACGGCCAGCGAAAATCCCATTCGGAAACCGCGGCGTCGGCGGAGCGAGGCCGGCGCCGGTGTCGTCGCGGCAGGGGCTTCTTCCTCAGCCCGCTCCGGTGCGGCGGCCGGGCGGAGGGTGGAGCTGATCTCCTCCACCTCCGGCAGGGCGTGGCGCCGGCCCTGCGGCGCAGGCGGCGCCTCGGCTTCGCTCTCGACCTCCTCCGGCGCGTCGAGGGCATCATGAGCGTCGGCAGCGGAGGGGCGGCGGGAGGGGGTCTCGAGGCCCAGCTCGGGCTGGGATTCAACCGCCTCGCCGCGACGGGCGCGGGCCTCGCGCTCGGCCTCTTCGCGCAGCAGTTCCGCCACCGCCGGGTCAAGCCGGCGCCGGGGCGCGGGCTTTTCCTCCGCCACCGGCCGCCTCGTCTGCGGGGGCTCTGCCCCGCTCGCGTGGTTCTCGGGAGCAGCTTCCTCTTCGGGGAATGCCTCTCCCAGCTCCTCGGCAAGCTCCCGGTCGAGATGGGCGGGACGCTGAAACCAGGTGTGCCCGCAGTTCGAGCACTGCACATCGCGCCCCGATTCCGGGATCACGGCGTCATCCACCTCATACTGGGCGCCGCAGTTGGGACAAATGATGCGCATCCGAACTCCCCGCCCGGCTCAGTCGTCTGGTGCCGGCCCCACGCCTTCGCGCCGTGCCGCGCGTTGGCCGAGTTGTAGCAGGCATGCCGCCCCCTTTAAAAGCCTGCCGAGGCGGGCGCAATTGCAAGGCCCGGCGTCTTGCGGCACAACGGGCACAACCAGGCGCGCGAGGCAGGCGGTGATCGAGTTTCGGGATGTGGCCTACAGCTACGGCGGGGGCGAGCTTCTGACCGGCATCACCCTGTCGCTGGCGCCGGGGTCGTTTCACTTTCTCACCGGCCCCTCGGGCGTGGGCAAGACGACTTTTCTGAAGCTCTGCTACGCCGAGCTGATCGCCACCGCGGGCACCATCGAGATCTTCGGTCAGGACACCCGCAGCATGAGCCGCGATGCCATCGCCCGGTTGCGCCAGCGTGTGGGTGTCGTGCATCAGGATTGCGAGTTTCTCGACCACCTGCCGGTGGATGAGAATATCGCCCTTCCCCTCACCGTTTCGGGCCGGGAAGCGCAGATCGGCAATGACCTTGACGAGCTTCTCGCGTGGGTGGGCCTGCGCGAGCGGCGCCATGCCCTGCCGCCGGAGCTCTCGGGTGGCGAGCGGCAGCGCGCGGCACTGGCGCGGGCGGTGATCACCTCGCCCGAACTCATCATCGCCGACGAGCCCACCGGCAACATCGACTGGGAGATGTCGCTGAAGCTTCTGAAGCTGCTCATCGAGCTCAACCGGCTCGGAAAGACGGTGCTAATCGCCACCCATGACCTCAACCTCATCCGCGCCGCGCGGGCCGCGCAGGCCTCCGCCCGCGTGCTGAGAATCAGGAACCGCCGGGTCGAGCCCGCGGGGGCGGAGCTTTGAGCGTGCTCGGCGATCTTCTCGCGCTTCTCGCCGGTGACCGGCGCGCCGACCGCGTGGTGCCGCCCACCGGCTTTACCGCGCGACTGACGGTGTTCGCTTCCGCTGCAATGGCGTTTCTGGCCGTCTTCGCGCTGGCACTGTCGCTGGCCACGGGGCGGCTTGCGGAACGCTGGAGCGAGGAGCTCGCGCGCTCCTCCACCATTCGCATCTCCGCCCCGCCGGGGCAGGTGGAGGTGCAGACGCAGGCGGTGCTGCGCATTCTCGCGACCACCCCCGGCGTGGCCTCGGCGCGCGCGCTGAGCGCGGCGGAACAGCGCGCGCTGCTGGAGCCGTGGTTCGGGCCTGACCTTGACCTCTCGGCGCTGCCGGTGCCGCAGCTGATCGACGTGGTCGAGACGGCCGAAGGGTTTGACGCCGAGGGGCTGCGCCTGCGCCTTGCAGCGGAGGCGCCGGGCGCGGTGCTGGACGATCACACCCGCTGGCGTCGCCCGCTGGTCGCTGCGGCCGGGCGGCTCGAGGCGCTTGGGCTGATGTCGCTGGCGCTGATCGGGGGCGCGACCGCGGCGATGATCGTGCTGGCCGCGAGTGCGGCGCTCGCGGCCAATGCGCGGGTGATCCGGGTGCTGAGGCTCGTGGGCGCGCGGGATGTCTACATTGCCCGCGCCTTCGTGCGCCGCTTCACCCTGCGCAGCATGGCCGGGGCCGGGGCGGGCACGCTCGCCGGCATGGCCGCGGTGGCGCTTCTGCCCGAGCCGGGGCCGGAGGCAAGCTTTCTGACCGGCCTCGGCTTTGTCGGAGCGGGCTGGCTTGCGCCGCTCGCCATCCCCGCTCTTGCGGGTGCGGTGGCCTTTGCCGCCACCCGCTTCGCCGCCTTCCGAACGTTGAAAGGGCTGACATGAACGCGCTTGCCTGGTCCTGGCAGTGGCTGCGGTCGCTTGCCTTCAACACCCAGATGTATGTGATGATGGCGCTGATGGCGCTGTTCTTCACCCCGCTTGCGATGGTCTCGCGCGCCTGGGCCTTCCATGGCGTGCACACCTATTGCCGCTGGGTGCGGTGGACGGCGCGCTGGATGGTCGGCATCCGCACCGAGGTGCGCGGGAAGGTGCCCACCGGCGAGGTGCTGATCGCCGCGAAGCATCAGTCGTTTCTCGACATCATCATCATTGTCTCGGTCACGCCGCGCCCGAAGTTCATAATGAAGAAGGAGCTCAAATGGGCGCCGATCCTCGGCTGGTATGCGCTCCGCATCGGCTGCATTCCGGTCGATCGCGGCAAGCGCGGCGCGGCGATCGCGCAGATGGTGGCGGCGGCGGCGAAGGCGCGGGGCGAGCCGCAGCAGCTCATCATCTACCCACAGGGCACGCGCGTGCCGCCCGGAGAGAAACGGCCCTACAAGGTGGGCACCGCCGTGCTCTACGAGACGCTCGGCGTCCCTTGCGTGCCGGCGGCCACGAATGTCGGCCTGTTCTGGCCGAAGCGCGCAGTGATGCGCAGGCCGGGGCTTGCGGTGGTGGAGTTCCTGCCGCCGATTCCGCCCGGCAAGCCGGGCCGCGCCTTCCTCGCCGAACTCGAGGAGGTCATCGAGAGCGCCTCCGACAGGCTGATGGAAGAGGCTGGATTTCACCTCCCCAAGCCTGGTGCCGCCGCTGCAAGAGGCGGTTAGCACGCAGCGACTTCCCCAGATCAAGCGAGGTGTTCGCCTCGGGGCGTTTGGCTAGCCTGTGCGCCGGGGGTGTCTTCGGGGCAAGCCGGGGACGGGAAGACATGAAGGGTGACAGTCGAAGGAGGCGCATCTCCTTTCCGGTGACCGTATGGTATGATGAGGAAAGGGAGGAAATCTTCATCGCCCGGTTGACCGGGCAGGTGTTCGTGACCAGCGTCAGCCGTCATGAAGGGGACGAGCGCTTCCATGCCGAGCTGTTCGAGGCGCTCGGCGAGGTTCTTCGCGAGGCGGGAGCCCCGGCACCGGCCCGGGGCGGACCGATCCGCCGGCACTGAAAGCCGAAGCTGCCCTGCCGCCCCGATTTCAGAGCAGTCCTTGCGCTAGAAACCGCTTTCGGAGGTCTTCCTGAGGGCGGGCGCCGAGGTGGGAGATCACCTCTGCCGCGGCGGAGTTGCCCATGCGCCCGCAGCTCTCTAGGTCGTAGCCGTGCGTGAGACCCCAGAGAAAGCCTGCGGCAAACAGATCGCCCGCGCCGGTTGCGTCCACCACCTGCGTCGGCAGGGCGGGCACGTGCCAACGGCGCCCCTCCGAGAGGATATGCGCGCCGTTCTCGCTGTCGGTGCAGACGACCGTGTCGATCTCCGCGGCAGCGCGGGCAAGCGCCAGCTCGAAATCGTCCGTCTCATACATCGAGAGGATCTCGGCCCGGTTCGCGAAAAGCAGGTCCACATCCTCGCGCAGCATCCGTGCGAAGGCCTCGCGGTGACGCTCGATGCAGAACGGGTCCGACAATGTGATGGATACCCGCCCTCCGGACTCGCGCGCCGCGCGGATGGCGCGGGCAAAGGCCTCATGGCTTTCCGGCCCGTCAAAGCGGTAGCCTTCGAGAAAGATCCACTCCGCTTCCGCGATCTGGTTCACGTCGATGTCGGAGGGCGAGAGGAATTCCGTCACGCCAAGATAGGTGTTCATCGTGCGCTCGCCGTCGGGGGTGACAAGCACGATGCAGCGCCCCGTCTCGGCGGGGTGATCCGCCGGCGCGAAAGGGGTTTCGTAGACCGCGCCCTGCGCACGCAGGTCATGGGCGAAGATGGCGCCAAGCTGGTCGTCCTTGACCTTGCCGACATATGCCGTTCGCCCGCCAAGCGCGGCGATGCCGGCGATGGTGTTGGCCGCCGAGCCGCCCGACATCTCCTCGGCCGGGCCGATCCGGTCATAGAGCTCCAGTCCCCGCCGCCGGTCGACGAGTTGCATGATCCCCTTCTGGATGCCGTTCTCTTCGAGAAAGGCGTCGTCGCAGTGGGTGAGGATGTCCACCATGGCGTTGCCGATGCCGACGACGTGGAAGCGCTTGGTCACTCGGTCTTCTCCTCGTAGGGACACAGATCGCGGATCAGGCAGTCAGGGCAGCGCGGCTTGCGCGCCTTGCAGATATAGCGGCCGTGCAGGATCAGCCAGTGATGCGCATGGCGCTGGAACTCGACCGGCACGTTGTCCTCGATGGCGCGCTCGACGGCCAGAACATCCTTGCCCACCGCGATTCCGGTCCGGTTGCCGACGCGGAAGATGTGCGTGTCCACCGCCTGCGCGGGATAGCCGAAGGCCACATTGAGAACGACGTTGGCCGTCTTTCGCCCGACGCCCGGAAGCGCCTGCAGCGCCGCGCGGGAGTCCGGAACCTCGCCGCCGTACTGCTCGACGAGGATGCGAGAGAGGGCGATCACGTTCTTTGCCTTGTTGCGGAAGAGCCCGATCGTCTTGATGTATTCGATCAGCCCTTCCTCGCCGAGCTCGAGCATCTGCGCGGGGGTGGTGACGCGGGCGAAGAGCGGGCGCGTCGCGCGGTTCACGCCCGCATCGGTTGCCTGGGCGCTGAGCACGACGGCAACCAGAAGCGTGTAGGCATTGACGTACTCGAGCTCGCTCCTCGGTTCGGGATTGGCGTCCCTGAACCGGGTGAAGATCGCCCTCAGCTGGTGATAGTCGAGCTGCTGTGCCATCGCCCCCTCATGCCGTGCGGCGCGCGTGTGCACAAGACCGGCCAGAAGTCCTTCGCGCAAGTTCCGGGTCGAAGCGGAAGCGGCATGCGCGCTATACCGTGCGGCATGCAAGCCATTTCGCGGAGCGTGAACGTGACCGACGGGAACCCCGAGCGCGCCTATCACTACGCGGTAATCCGCCGCGCCATCGAGATCATCGACGCCGCCTGGCCCGAGCCGGTGTCGCTCGAGCGGCTCGCGGCCGAGATGAAGATGAGCCCCGCGCACTTTCAGCGCGTCTTCAGCCGCTGGGTGGGCGTCTCGCCCAAGCGCTACCAGCAGTATCTCGCGCTCGATCACGCCCGTGCGCTGCTGCGCGAGCGTTTCACCACGCTTGAGACGGCGCAGGCGGTGGGACTTTCGGGCAGCGGGCGGCTGCACGACCTGTTCCTGCGCTGGGAGGCGATGAGCCCCGGCGACTACGCCCGGCGCGGGGCGGGGCTGACCATCCGCTGGGGCTGGTTCGACAGTCCCTTTGGCGAGGCGCTCGCCATGGGCACCGAGCGCGGCCTTTGCGGGCTGGCCTTCGCCGCCGAGACCGGGCGCGCGGCGGCGATGGAGGACATGACAAGCCGCTGGCCGGAGGCGCGCTTCGTCGAGGACGCCGCGGCCATCGCACCGTGGGTGGAGGCGGCCTTCGGCCTTTCGGGCGAGGCGCGATTGCATCTCATCGGCGCGCCCTTCCAGATCAAGGTGTGGGAGGCCCTTCTGGCCATTCCCTCGGGGCACGTGACGACCTATTCCGCAATCGCCGGCGCCATCGGCCAGCCGCGTGCGGTGCGCGCCGTGGGCACCGCGGTGGGCCGCAATCCGGTCAGTTGGCTCATTCCCTGTCACCGCGCGCTCCGCAAGACAGGCGGTCTGGGCGGTTACCACTGGGGGTTGCCGGTGAAGCGCGCGATGCTCGCCTTCGAGTCGGCACGTGCCGAGGGTGCGGCGAAGGCGTGATCCGATCGGCGAAGTATGGCCCATGCCGGGGCTTCTGCAGGCACGGCGATGCAGGTGCGTTTCCCTTGCAGGGATCAGGTGTTATGTAAGGGGCAACTAAAATAACCGCATGAGGCATGCCATGGCACGAGCACGCTTGAAGACCGTCACCGCAATCGTCGCAGCGCTCGCCGTTTCCGGCTGCTCGATCTGGGATCGCATGAGCGAACAGGAACAGACGACAACTGCCGCGACGGTCGGCGCCGTCGGCGGCGCGGTGGCGGGAGCCCATGTCGCCGGGGGCGGAAACCGTACGCTGGGGGCGCTGCTGGGTGGAATACTTGGTGCCGGCACCGGCGTTGCGGTTGCAGACAGATACTGAGTTTCCCGGCAATTGCCGGACATGTCACGGGAAGGGGTAACCGATGATCCTGCGAACGGTTGTATCGCTTGTTGCGGCTGCGGCGCTTCTGGCCGCCTGCGCCGATCCCGAAACCGATCCGCGCGCGCGCACGAAGACCGGTGCGCTCCTCGGCGGGCTGACGGGCGCGTTGATCGGCAGCCAGATCGACTCGAAGGACGGCAACAACACCGAGGGTATCATCATCGGTGGCGTCGCGGGGGCGCTCACCGGCGCCGCGATCGGCGACGCGCTCGACAAACAGGCTGCCGAACTGCGGCAACGGCTTGATGGGCGGGTGCGCATCGTGCGGCAGGGCGACGAGCTTGTCGTCGTGATGCCGAACGACATCCTCTTCGAGTTCGACAGCGCCGAGGTGGCACCCGAGCTGGTGCCCGACCTGCGCGAGCTCGCCGCCAGCCTCAAGCGCTACCCCGGCACCATCGTGGAGGTTCAGGGGCACACCGATGGCGTCGGCTCCGCGGCCTACAACCTGCGCCTGAGCAAGGAGCGCGCCGACAATGTGCGCGCCATCCTCGTTGGCGCCGGTGTCGAGCCGAGCCGTGTCATCGCCGTCGGCATGGGAGAAAACGTCCTGCCGCCGGGGGTGTCCGCCATTCCGGAGAACAACCCGCTGCGCCGTCGGGTGGAGATCTACATCCGGCCCGCACGCTAGCCGCAGGGCGGGGCGGCAGGGCGGCCTCGAGCGCTTGCCTTGCCCCCTTTCCGGGCGATAATCGACGGGGAGGGGGAGTGATGAGGCCATGCCGTTCCAGAAGATCGAGCCCGAGAAGCTGGCGCAGGCGGTGATCCGGCAGATCGAGCTTCTGATCCTGCGGGGCATCCTGCGACCGGGGGAGAGATTGCCTTCGGAGCGGGAGCTGGCGCAGAAGCTGTCGGTTTCGCGCCCAAGCCTGCGCGAGGCGCTGGCCGAGCTCCAGGAGCGCGGGCTTCTGGTCACCCGGCCTGGCTCGGGTGTGTATGTGGCCGATGTTCTCGGCTCGGCCTTTTCGCCGGCCCTGATCCGCCTGATGGGCGCCCATGACGAGGCGGTGTTCGACTACATCTCTTTCCGCCGCGACATGGAGGGACTTGCCGCGGAGCGGGCGGCGCGGCTCGCCAGCGAGACCGATCTGAAGGTGGTGGCGGCGATATTCGCCAGGATGGAGGCCGCGCATCAGCGCCGCAACCCGGAGGAGGAGGCGCGGCTTGATGCGGAGTTCCACCTCTCCATCATCGAGGCTTCACACAACATCGTCATGTTGCACATGATGCGCTCGATGTACGACCTGCTGCGGCAGGGCGTGTTCTACAACCGCCGGATCATGTTCGAGCAGCGCACCCGGCGCATCAGCCTCCTCGACCAGCATCGGGCAATCAATAACGCCCTGCAGGCCCGCGACCCCGAAGGCGCGCGCGCGGCGGTGGAGGCCCACCTCGACTACATCGAGGCCTCACTGCGCGATCACCGGAAAGCGGAAGCCAACGAGGCGGTTGCGCGACAGCGCTTCCAGCACGTGCAGGCGCGACGCTGACAACCCGTCTGACGAGGCACACGGCCCGCTCCGTGCCCGCGAAGCAGGGCAGGCGGGGTTTCGGAAGAGGGAACGATCCGGTTGCCGCGCTATCCTTGGCTGCGAAACGATTCGTTTACCTTCTTTGGGCTGGATCGTTTTTCTCTAAAATAACGAATCTTGATTGTGTGACCGGTGCGATTGCAGCATCGCGCTGGTTCGCGTGGGCAGGGTTGCCCGTCCGAGGCAAGGACTTCGTGGCAGCGCCGTCAGGCGGGCGGGATCAGAGAGGAGCGAAAGATATGACCGAGAAGGTTGATGCTGGGCGCCCCGAGCAGGGCTCGCAATCCTTCGGATCCCGTCCCGCGGCTGGTTTGACCTTCACTTTCGACGAGGCGCTCAGCGATCTGATGCGTAGTTCTGTCGAGGTGTCGGACCCTTAGGCGCTCGGACTCTTTGTGCGCGATGCGGTCCTCACCTACCTGCATCTGGGGCAGCTTCGCGCCGCGGGGGTTGAACTGCTTGCCCGGCGCGCCGAGGACGGCCGCGAGTTCCGGCTGCGGCTGCCGGACGAGCAGAGTTCGCAACTGCAGGAAGCAGAAGCGGGCGCTGCCAGGGCGAAAGGCGGCAGAGCATCTGGGCGCGCCGGCTGAATCCGTGGCCTGTGTGGGTTTGCGCATCCGGCTGAGCGCCTCCAGGGCAGATTGCTGAACAGCGCGGTGGACAAAAGATGAGCTGCTGGCGGGTGCGAATGGGGAAAGGGGGCGTACCATGACGGTTTACACGAATTACCGCATCGTCGGATCCAACGATTTTGGCGCCGCTCTGACGGCGGTAGGCGATATCGATGGTGACGGTATCGTAGATTTCGCCATTGGTGCGCCCAACTGGACGTCGTGGGGGGACTGGGAAGGGACCGCGTGGTTGGTTTCGGGGGGCCGACCTCGCCGCGGCCGATGCCGCCGATGGGACGGTTGATGGCATCATTCAGGCCGAGAACCTGCACAGCTTCGCCGGCAGTTCGAGCTACCGCTTTCTTGCCGGACAGTTCAACAACCTTGCGTCCAACGGTGCCGGGACCACGCTCGCGTCCGGCGACGTGATCGGCGACAGCCGACCCGAGATCCTCATCGCCCACCCCGACGCCACCCGGAACGTGCCCGGCTGGGGCGGCGTGAACGTGGGCAAGGTCTACATGATCGCCCCCGAGGATATGGCGGCGCTCGATGCCCAGGACGGCGCCACGGATCATCAGATCGACCTCGGCAACACCCGCCTCGCCGGATGTTACAGCTACGAGTTCCGGGGCGAGGCGACAAATCCCGATCTCCATCTCAGCGCGGTCATCGGTGGGCAGGCCGGCGCGTCGGTGGGCACGGTTGACGACCTGTGGGGTGACGGCAAGGACGAGATACTGATCGGCGATCCCCGCTGGCAGCGCCCCACAAGCTCGGACCTCTATGTCGGCAATTATTGTCCCGGCGCCAGCGCGGTTACCCCGGCGCCAGCGCGGGCGCGCTTTATGTGATCGATTCGTCTTCCCTGGCAGCTGCCGATGCCGACGGAAGCGGCAGCCATGATCGCCAGATCGACCTCGAGGACGTCGCCAAGTACGGCCAGACCTACAAGATCGTCGGTGGATGGGGTGGGGGGAACAACCCGTTTGGCGAGCCGATCGTCTGGGCCGGCATGGGCTCTTCGGTAGCCACCGGGGATGTGCTCGGCGACAGCCGGGAGGATATCCTCGTGGGTGCCGGCGAGAGCAGCATGCAGGGTCCGTTTTCCGGCGCGGTCTGGCTTGCTGCACCCGGCGCGATAGAGGATCACTCGACCACGGCGCCCGATGGCCAGAAGATCGTCAATCTCAACGACGACTGGGTCGGGGGGACCAACCAGAACTGGTACACGATCTCTGGCGAGAAAGGCTACGACGAGCTGGCCAGCGGGCCCAACAGCCTTGACGCCGGTGCCGATCTCGACGGCGATGGCCGGGCCGACATGCTGATGGGCGCGCGTTTCTACGACTGGAAGCCCGGCCGGACCCTGCATGTGCCCGCGGACGCCGATCTGGAGAATGTGGGCGCCGCCTATCTAGTCGCGTCGAGCGAGCTGTCCATCATTGACGGCAACGACGACCATTACATCAAGCTGCAAGATGTCGTCGACCGCAATCAGCCGGGCGATCCGTATCCGTCGCTGAACACCCGATACAGCTACAAGTTCCTCGGCGAGGAAGCGCACGATCAGGCCGGCATGGCGGTCAAGATGCTCGGCGACGTTACCGGCGATGGGGTGGCCGACCTTCTGATCGGCGCGCCGCGCGGCAACACCGAGCCCGGCAAGGCCTATCTGATCTCGGGCGGCGCGCTCGAGGATCTCGATAGCCTCGACAGTATCGATCAGCTGATCTACCTCGGCAATGTCGCTGGCGTCGGTGGCTCCTACAAATTCGTCGGAACCTCGATTGACGTGTTCGGCGACGGTTCGGTCATTACCGGCGACGGTGCGGGCTCGAGTTTTGCCGATCTCGGCGACATGGACGGTGACGGCCGGACCGACTTTGCGATCGGCACTTCCACCGGCAAGAGCTACGTGATCGGCTCGACGGACCTTTACAACCTCGACGCTGTTGACGGGGCGGTCGACGGGGTCATCCACCTCGAGAACGTGCCCTACGAGCCCGAACTCGTCACCTACGACGCGATCCGCACGTCGATTCCAATCAGCGGCTTGCAGGCACAGAGCCCGCTCAGGGTGGCCGACGGAGAACTCGAATCGGTGGTGGAGCCAATCACCTTCCAGCTTGCGACGCATGGCAAGCTGAGCGAGGGCGACATCGCGACGATCGACGGAGTGGACTACGTGGTCTACAATGTCGCCGACGGCAAGGGCACGGCTATCCTGGATACCCCGGGCCCCGGTACCACCCCCAAGGGGATGAACTTCACCGCGTTGCGGATGAACCCTGTGGTGTCGGGAACGGGCCCCAGCCTCACGCTGATCATTCCCGACGACCCGGATGGCGACTTCGAGCGGATCAACGCCATACAGGTGAATTCGATCAACGCTGCGCCCTCCAACACTGCGGCGGCATTGGTCGATGGCGACAACCTGGTCACGTTGGTGTGTTTCGCCGCCGGGACGCGAATCATCACGCGCCATGGCGAGGTGACGGTTGAGCGGCTCCAGCCGGGTGATGAGGTGCTCACGCTTGACAACGGCTTCAAGCCGCTGCGCTGGGTGGGGTCCACCAGGCTGCGCACTTGCGAGCGTACCGCGCCGATCCGTATCCGCGCCGGCGTGTTCGGCAACAGCGAGGACCTGTTCGTCTCGCCGCAGCACCGTATGCTGATCCGCTCGCCTCTGGCCGAACTGCTTTTCGGCGAGCACGAGGTGCTGGTTGCCGCTCGCCATCTGGTGGATGGTGAACGGGTCGATCGTGTCAGTGGCGGCGTGGTGAGCTACTATCACCTGCTTTTCGACCAGCACGAAATCATCTTCGCAAACGGCGCGCCGACCGAGTCGCTCTATCCCGCCCCGGACGTGGTGGCCGAGCTGCCCGAGCCCATGCGCCAAGCGCTGTATGAGCGGCTTCCTGCACTGCGGGACGGGCGCACGCCCGGTGGTTTCGAAAGCCTCGCGCGGGTCGCGCTTCGTGGCAGGGAGGCCCGGATCCTGTGGCGTGAGATGGCGCGAGGCCGGGAACATCAGCCACAGCGGCAGGTGGCGCCGGCCAGCTACGCCTTGGCGCGCTGAGCGTCGCCCGACCGGCCCCGTCAGCGGGCGCCGCGGACGGCCACAAGCCTTCCCCCGCCTGGCTCAAGCCGGTTCCGCCGCTTCAGCCGAATACCGCGTCAAGAGCCGCCCGCTGCTCCGGCGGGC
The DNA here is from genome assembly GCF_900102905.1 of Meinhardsimonia xiamenensis. GTDB lineage: Bacteria > Pseudomonadota > Alphaproteobacteria > Rhodobacterales > Rhodobacteraceae > Meinhardsimonia > Meinhardsimonia xiamenensis. Next base: position 70,921 of record NZ_FNFV01000004.1, read on the forward strand.
GGCATCTGCCATGTTGCGCCTGCCCGCCGGGCCAGGCTGCAGGCGCCACGGTCAGCGTCAATGGTGCGTGCGGCAAAGTAACGAACGCGCATCATGGTCGCCCATGTCTCGAGGGAAACCTTCCTCGAACTTGCAGAGCTGGGCGCCGTGCTGATGCTTGGTAGCGGAGGAGGGACTCGAACCCCCGACACGCGGATTATGATTCCGGACCAAAAATCAATGACTTCAACAATCGCGATTGAAAACCGGGGCCGGACATAGCGGGAACGTAGAGCGAAAGTTGAAAACCGGCTCACGCCCGGCGAATCGCCCGTGATGCCGCCGCTCGCGCCGGATCAGGTCGGCACGCCGACCGTCAAATAGTGGATCGCGAGCCGCACCGCGCCGCCCGTGAAGCTGCCGCCATTGGCCGTCAGCACCACCGGCGTGTCGGCATAGAACGCCGTCGGACCGATCACCCCCGCATTCGAGCTCCCGGCCGCTACGCCCAATGAGCCGCCGAACTTCGCGGGCTCCCCGGCGATCCCGCAGTCGTAGCTGGTGGCGCCCGTGATCTCCGTGCTCGTCCGCGTCGACACCCCGAGACAGATCGCGCGGTTCGGAATCACGATCCCCGACGTGACCGAGGCGCCCGACAGCCCCGACAGCTCCTCCTCCGTCACCGCGACGCCCGTAGACCCGCCCAGCGCGCCGCGCGCCACCTCGACGGACTCCCCGACCGACAGCAGGCCCAGCGCCGCCCCAAGCGGCTGCCAGATCGCGCCATCGTAGACCAGGAGCGCGCCCTCGTCCTCGACCCACAGGCGCCATCCCGCGCGGGGCGGCAGGCGCATCCACGCGCCGTCAGTCCAGAGCGCGACGTTCAGATCCCAGCCCGACCATTCCGCGCTGCCGCCGGAGGCTACCAGGTAACGATCGCCCTCGGCCGGCGAGGAAGGCGGTGCGGCGAGATCCCGGTCCTTGACCGAGAGCTGCACAAGCCCATCGAGCAGCCGCAGCGCCTCGTTATGGGTGACGTGCTTTTGCGCCTGGGCAGCCTCGAGGAAGGGCAGAAGGAGATGCGTGCTGGTGGCCATGACGATACCTCAGAACCTGAGAGTGACTGCGGCCGGCGTCCCGCGCCCGACCGCCTGCGAGAGCTGGAAGATGCGGATCGAAAGGCTGTCGCCGGGCCCGAGCGGCGCGCCCCAATCCGCGACCTGATCGGCCTCGGAGTAGAGCACGCTGGTGGTGGTCGAGCTGAGCACCCGCCTGACCGTGGCACCATCAAGGATCTCGACCTCCCAGGCCTCCGCCTCCTCCAGGAACGGCACCTCGAGGCTTTCCCAGCTGTCGGCCGAGAGCGCCCGTGAGCGCCGCACCCAGCGGATGGTGTAGTCGCCCGGCACGCGACCGCGCCGCCAGGGCTGCTCGACATGCGCCGGCGCGAAGGGCCGGAGCCCCACGCCCGCCGGCGTGAACGACAGCGCCGTGTAGGAGGCATCATCGACCGGTCGCACCGACGGGCCGATCCGCCAGTTGAAGGCCGTGCCGATCTCCGCTTCCGAGACCTCGAGCGGGAACAGCGCCTGATCGAGCACCACCACCCGCGCCCCGGTCGGCGCCGGATCGCCCATGGCCCATTCCGTGCCGCGCTGGCCGCGCAGGAGCCGCGTGAGCCGATACCGCCCCGGCGCCTGCAGCTCGGCCGTGCCGGCCTGCAGGATCTCCCACAGCCCCGCCGCGCTCTCGACCGCGAAGGCATTGGCGCCCGCGAAGAGCTCGAGATCGCTCACGCTGGCAAGGCTCCCATAGGCCAGATCGAGGATGAGCTCGTTGCCGAGATCGAAGCGCGATGTGGGCCCTGCATGGAGATCGAAGGCAAGCCGGCCGAGCCGCGCCCGCCGCGTCACCGTCCGGTTCAGCGTCCAGCCGTCGAGCGTGTGGCTGCGGAACACCGCCATCTCGCCCGGCCAGGGCGAGGCATCCGCCACCATCCAAGGCCGATGCGCCGGGATGTCCTCGCGCAGCTGCGGCAGATCGAGGATGCGCATCGCGGGCGCGCCGAACACCGCCGGCGTGGCGACCGCGCTTTGCCGTGCCGGCCCCGGAGGCAGGTCATAGGCCTCGCGGTCCACCGCCACCGCCTCGATCCCGCGCGCCTCCGCATCCGCCGTCGAGACGATGCGCAGATCCCGCGCATGCCCCCCGGCCGTGAAGGCAAGGAGATCGGCAGGCTCGAGCGCGAGCCGCGAAGGTGGCAGGCGGAAGCTGACCCCGTCGCGCCCCGTCCATGCCTCCATCAGCGCCCGACGGCAGCGCCGCTCCGCCTCCTCGGGCGCGACCGCCAGCGGGAAGCTTTCCGAGCCGATGCGGGCGGAATCCACTGTGATGCGCCGCGCCTCCACGAGCGCGGCGTCATAGTCGCCGTCGGCCCGCGCGACGCGCCACTTGAGCGCCTGCGGCAGCTCCGTCTCCTGCGCCCGCACGATCTCGAAGGCCTCGCCCTCGCGCGCGGCAACGAGATCGTCCTCTGACAGCGTGGCCACCGGCGCCTGCGTCCGCATGCGGAAGCGGATCACGCCCTCGCTCTCGACGGCATCGAAGCCGAAATGCCGCGCCAGCATGGAGATCGACGTCCGCGGCGACTCGAGCGCCGTGATGACATAGCCCTCCACCGCGCCCCACAGCCCCGAGACGTCGATGCGCTCCTCCGCCAGCCCCGCGCGAAGGCAGAGATGCCGCACAAGAGCCGCGAGCGAGACCGCCCCGAGCCGGCCCGTGAGCCAATGCCCGAGCCGCCAGTTGTCCCCGTCCGTCCAGACATCCGTCAGCGCCGGGAAGAAGGGATACGGCCGCGCGTCCCATGTCCAGGCGGCGCACTCCGCCACCTCCACCATGGGCGCGCGGTAGACGCCCGAGGCGGGATTGTTCGACGGATCACCCCAATAGAGCCAGCTCGCCTCGAGACAGGCCCGCTGGATGGCGTCGTCCCGCCAGCCGCGGGAGAAGTATGGCAGCGCGCTCTCCGAGGATTTCGGATCGACGAACACGTTCGGCTGATTGGTGCCGCGATCCACCGCCGGGCAGCCGAGCTCCGTGAAGCGGATGGGCTTCGACTCCACCACCCAATCCGTGCTCGAGCGCCCCTCGATCACCGCCTCCATCCCGAAGGCGAGCACATCCTCGCCGGCCGTGGCCGAACGCGGCCCGAGGCGCAGCTGGTAGTTGGTGGCGGCAATGGTGACGTCCACCACCATGTCGATGCGCCAGACGCCGGCGCCGAGATCGACAAGCGCCTTCGAGACCATCGGGTTGGGGCCCTCGAACCAGCTCTCGATGGCGCCGGAGCTGAAATTGATCACCACCCCCGTGTCGCCCGCGCCCGAGGCCGCGAAATCGAGCATGGCCTTGCCCGAGCTTCCCGCCGAGACATAGGCCGAGATCGCGACCCGGTCGCCCGGCGTGAATGTGAAGAAGCCAGGCGTCGCCCCGTGCCACGTCGCCCCGCCGCTCCCGATCAGCGCCGGCGCGGTGAAGCCGCGATGGCTGCCGGCGCCGGACGTGAGCGTGACACCCGAACCGACGGGATTCCAGCCGAGCGGCGCCGCGCCCTGGCTCACGATGCCAAGCCGCATGCCGGCCGGCCGGTCGTGATGCGGCTCCCGCCACCAGCTCGCCAGATCCTTGAAGCGCCAGATCCAGTCCTCGCCGTAATCGCCATCCGAGATCGGGCTGCGCAGCTGGGCCTCGCGGTCCGCCGCGCTGGCATAGAACCAGTCGAAGCCCTCGCCCCCGGCGATGTTCGATTGCAGGTAGGCACGGTCATACACCGCCGGCGCGCCCGCGACCGCGTCCGCGTGCTCGAAGCCGTCGCGCCAGTCGGAGATCGGCATGTAGTTGTCGATGCCGACGAAATCGATGTTGGCATCCGCCCACAAGGGATCGAGATGGAAGAACACGTCACCGCTGCCGTCCTTCGGCTGGTGGCCGAAGTATTCCGACCAGTCGGCCGCATAGCTGATCTTCGTGGATGGCCCGAGGATGGAGCGCACATCCGCAGCAAGCATCTGCAGCTCCGCCACCGCCGGATAGCTGGTGGCACTGTCGCGGATGGTCATCAGCCCCCGAAGCTCCGAGCCGATCAGGAAAGCATCGACCCCGCCCGCCGCCGCGCAGAGATGCGCGTAGTGCAGGATCATCCGCCGCAGGCCCCAGTCGCCTGACGGGCCGGTATAGCTGACCGACTCGCCCGAGACCGCGAAGTCCGCCGGCGTCGCCTCACCGAAGAAGGCAGAGACCTGCGCCGCAGCAGTCGCTGTCTTGTCGACCGTGCCCGCGTAACCCGCCGCCGGCGAGCAGGTGATCCGCCCGCGCCAGGGATAGGCCGGCTGGCCCACCGCGCTGGCATTATCCGACCAGGGATCGGGCAGCGCGTTGCCGGGCGGCACGTCCATGAGGATGAAGGGATAGAAGGTCACTCTAAGCCCACGCGCCTTGAGCTCGCGGATCGCCTGCACCACTGCGAAGTCCGCCGGCGTGCCGCCATAGACAGGCCGGCCCTCGCCGTCCGTGGACACCAGATGCGCCTGCTCGCGGGAAACGCCGTTGACCGACCACTCCTGCGGCGTCGTGGTCTTCGCGGCAAGCTCCACCCCCGGCCGGATCTCGCAATCCCCGGCACGCAGATCCGTGCCGAACCAGGCGACCACCAGCGACACGCTCTCGACCGCCGGCGCCAGCGCCTCGAGCCGGTCGAGCGATTCCACGATGTCGGCGTTGACGCTCGAGGCGTTCTGGTTCTCCGCCTCCTCCTCGCCCTCGCCAAGCACCTTGCGGATGGGCTCCGTCGCATAGGCGAAATCGCCCGAGGCCGGGATCATGGTGACCGCCCGGCAGAGGCCCTCCGCCGTGTCCGGATCGGCCAAGGGCCGGAACACCTCGAAGGTCAGCTGCGGGATGCGATTCCCGAAGGGCGTGAGATCGAGCTCCTCGAACACCGCATAGGCCGTGCCGCGATAGGCAGGCGTCTGCCCGGCGCCCATCTTCGCCTCGATGAAGGGATCGGGCAGCTGCGCCTCATCACCGGGATACCAGCGCCAGGTCACGCCGGTCAGGTCGAGAAGCTCCGCATCCGCCCATATCCGGCCGATGCCGGTGATCGGACCCTCGCAGAGCGCGATCGCGAAGGAGGCCGAATAGGAATACTCCGTGGTGGTGACCGTCGGCCCGCCGCCCTTGCCCCCGCCCTGCGTTGTGGTGGTCACGTGCTCGGTGAAATCGGTCGCCCAAATGACGTTGCCGCCGATCCGCATGCGCCCGAAGGCGCGCGGCAGCACCGCGCCCTCCGTCGAGGACGTGACGCGAAGGGACTCGAGCCGCGCGCCCTCATACCGCTGGTCGGGCTGCAGCGAGCCGATGATCCAGCTGTCGACGACCGAGCCCAAGGTCGACCCGAGAAACCCGCCGATGGTGGCGGCAGACACCCCGAGGATCGAGCCTCCGATGGCGCCGCCGATGGCCGAGCCGACCGCACCGAGAATGAGCGTCGCCATCAGCGCCTCCGGGCTTGCGGATAGAGGAAGGCGAAGGCCTGGCGCCGCCGCCAGAAGCGGGTAAAGGGTTCCTCGATCACGCCGAGCCGCTCACGCGCGTGGATGAGGGTTCCGACGTCGGTGAGGATGCCGAGATGCTTGGCGATGGCCCGCTCGCGCATGCGGAACATCAGGAGCGTGCCGGCAGGCGCCTCCGCCGGAACAACCTCGATCATGCAGGACCGCGCGCCCTCGGCGAGCACCTCGCGCGGCCCGGTCTCGCCCCAGTCGCGGGAATAGGGCGGGATCGGGAAGGGCTCCGGCCCCACCACCTCGCGCCAGACGCCGCGCGCAAGCCCGAGACAGTCGCAGCCCGCGCCGCGCAGGCTGGCCTGGTCGTGGTATGGCGTGCCGAGCCAGCCGCGCGCGGCCGCGATCACCTTACCGCGCGCGGCCGGGCGCCGGATGAAGCCCACGCTCACAGCACCTCTCCCGAATTCGCGCCGCCCTTGCGGGCATAGCGCAGCACCGCGTCGTCACCCGGAATGTGCGGAAAGCCCCGGAAGTTGAGCGCATTTGCAAACTTCGCCGCGCATGTGCCGAGCGCCTTGTCGCAGCCAGCCCGGATCTCGAACGCATCTCCCGGCGCGATGCCGCGCACGGGCTTCTCGAGAAGCGAGATGGTCACGCCCGAGCTCGTCACCGAATGCATCGAGACCTCCGCGCGCCGGCCGGCATTGGCGCCGGACGTCCAGCTCACCGTGCCGAAAGAGAACCACCCCGCCGCGAAGCCCGAGAGGCCGGAGGCGGAGAAGGCCCGGTCACGCAGCACCTCCACCACGCTGCCCGCTCCCTTGAAGGCGGGATCCTCGAGGTTCACCCCGCAGCGCGCGTCCCCGAGCTCCGCGTCGCAGGAGAGCTGGTAGGTCCGCCCGACCGTCTGGTTCAGAACATGCGCAAGGCTGCGGACCTCGGCGGTGAAGGCGACGCGCCCGCGCCGGATCTGGCCGATCGAGCCCAGCCGCATCAGCACCCGCTGCGAGACGTCCTGCCAGTTGACGCGCCAGACCTCGACCGTGGCGTTGTCCCAGCGCCCGTCGAGGATGTCCGTCTCGGTGATCGCATCCGAGCGCAGCACGCCCTCCGCGTCCTGCGCATCGACCGCCAGATCGGAGCCCGCGCGAATCTCCGAGGCCGCGAAACCGCTGTCGGGCTCAAAGCTCGTGCCGTCGAAGTTGAGCGTCCGGTCGTGGTCGGTGAAGCCGAACACCTGGGCATCCGCGCGCGTGATCCGCCAGCACCAGGCGAGCGTTGTCGTGCCCTCGTCGAGATGGGCCTGAAGTGCGGGATCGAGCGCCTTCATCGGCACGCCCCCGTCATGCGGTCATCGAGATCGGCGATCCACGCCGCCCACGGGCGCGGCACCTCAGCCACCGACGCAGCTGGCGGGCGCGCCAGACGTGCCTCGGCATAGGCCGCGCAGCCCGCATCACCAGGCGCCGTCGTTGCGGCGCAGCCGCTCAGCAGGATCATCGCCGCCGGCGCGGCCCTCCGCCACCGCCGCGCGGCCCCGCTCCATCCGCTCAAGAGTGTCCTCCAGCGCATCGCGCTCCGCCTCCCGCCGTCCCTCGCGCCGCCCCTGCGCCCGGCCGAGCAGCCGGCCGGCCAGAAGCCCCCCCAACAGCCCGGCCGCGCCCAGCGCCCAGGCCAGAAGCTGTCCGAGATCACCGATCACCCCGGAACCCCCGCTCGATCCGGTCTCGCAGGCCGATCAGGCCGAGACCGAGGAAGATGAGCCCGGCGGGCGAGGCGTCACCCGAACCGGCAAGCAGCGAGATCAGGCGCGCCAGCTCCGACAGCGAACCGCTTGGAGGCAACACCACCGACGCGACGCCCGTCGCAACCGAGAGAACCCCCGCCCACCAGGTCAAGGATTTCGGTCGGATGTAGCGCAGGCCCATCAACGCCTCCTCCCCAACAGCCGCCAGAGCGCCGAAATGAGCCGCCCCGGCCACCCCGCATCCCCGGATGCATCCGCCGCGCCCGCATCAAGCCATGCCAGAATCGCCGCCGGCTGCAGCAGTCGCACCGGCGCGGAGAAATCAACCTGGCCCCTCTCGTCGGCGCGCCAGACCGGCACCGACCCGATCACATACCGCCCGGTCCGGAACAGCTCCTGCTCCGCCTCGCGGCGCGGAATGATCGCCTCCGGCCGCCGCCAGCCCATGAAGGCCCGCGCCGCCGCCTCCCGATCACCGGAATTCAGATGCCGCGTCAGCGCCGCGCGGCCGATCCCGCCGGTGTTGAAATGGAAGGAAACGAGCGCGTCGAACTCATGCTGGGCGAGCGGCACCCGCACCGCCTCGAGCACTTCCCGCTCGACCCGCCGCAGATCGCCGCGGAACAGCTCTAAGGCCTGGGCCAAGGCCGCGTCCAGATCCTCCGGCATCCCGCGCGGCATGCCAGCCGGATCCGGAGGCCCGGCCGCAGCCGTGTGACCGATTCCGAACGTCCACGTTCCCCCGGAGTCACGATACGGCGCAGGCACGATTCCCTCGTGCCGCGCCAGGGCCATCATGCCCCGCGCGCTTGTCCTCATTCAGCCCTCGCAGATTGCCGTCGTCAGACGAGCGCGGAGATCACCAGGATCACCACCGCTCCAATCACCCCGATCCGGACCCGCCGCCAGAACAGCTCGACGGGATCGAGTGAGCGCTCACGCGCCGCCTGAACGCGCCGCACAAGCCCGCTCATTTGTCCTCCTGATCCGACACGTCCCGCTGCGCCGCCCGCAGCCGAGCGTGAACCATCTCCACGAAGGCCGCCCCGAACACCCCGACGAGATACGCCGCCGACCCCGCCGCTCCACCCGCCGGGATCGCCGCCTCCGGAAGTCTCAGCCATGCCGCGATCACCACCATCGACAGACTCCCCATGCCAGCCGCGATGAACGCGCCGATGACGATGTGCCGCAATGCGTCGCGCAGACGCATGCGCGTGGTCAGCGCGCTCGTCGCGCCGCCCAGCGCCCCCCACAGAGCCAGGATCACCGTGCTCGAGGCGAGCACCTCCCTCATGACCGCCGCGATCCATCCGCCACCCGGCTCGCTCATCACCTGCACCACATATAGACCGATCAAGCTATTCGCGCACCTCGACAAGGGGAATCGAGGCGATCGAGCCGAGCCGCTCGACATCGAGCGTCACGTCCAGCGCATCGCTCTCGAACCGCACCGGCACGTCGAACTCGAAGCCGGCCGAGATGGTGACCCCCGCCCCCGGAGGCACGTCGAAGGTCACCACGCCCGTGCCGGTATCGACCGTCCAGCCGTCCGCCTGCTCGAAGCCGTCGAGCGCCACCCGCACCGTCCCCGCAACCGGCTTGCGGATCGCCCGCGTCCAGCTCTGTGCGCCCGAGGCGTAGGCCTTCGCCAGCTGAAAAGCCGTCGTCGCGCCGTCCCCGGTGCCGATCACCTGATCGGTCGCCGAAGGCGTCTGCGATGGCAGGCAGGACTTGTAGTCGGCCCAGTCCTTGAACCGGAAGCCGTAAAGGCGCCCGTTGCGCGCCTCGAAGAAGGCGACGACGGCAGCGAGATCATCGGCGCGCCGGATGCCGTAGGCGACGTCATAGCGCCGCCGCGAGTCGGCCCAGCTCGCGTTGCGCTCCTCGAGTCCCGAGGCAAGCTCCACGATCTGCGTCCGCCGCTCCGGCCCGCCGCGAGCGCGCCGGCTGATGTCGTCGGGAAACCGCACATCGTGAAACGCCATGGCTCACAGCCCCCGCCGGCCCAGCGCGACCGCCCGCGCGATATCCGCCGCAACCTGCGTGCGCGACTGCCGGAAGCTCTCCACGTCGCGCGCGACGATGGTCACATTCACCCCGCCGCCCCCGGCGAAGGCCTGCGCCTCCCGCCGGCTCAGCACCCGCTCGCCACGCTGCAGGATCGCCGGAACCTCGTCCGCGCGAAGCCCGGCCCACCCGCCGGAATGCATGCGCGGCGCGCCCGCGAAGGCGAGCGCCGGCACCATGCGCGATGGCGCCGGTCCTCCGACCTCGCCACCACCATGGAAAATGCTCGCGCCTATGCTGCCGAGCACGCTCGACAACCCTGACGCCAGCGGCCCGACGATGTACTTCCGAGCAGCCAGCCGCGCCAGATCGGCGATGATCGACGTCACAAGCTCCCCCACCTTGAGCTGCCCCGTCCTGACGAACTCCGCCACCGCGTCCTCGGCACTGCGGAAGGCATTGACGAGGCTCTCCCCGATATCGCCCGCAATGCTGCGCGCCTGAGCGGCGTACTCCGAAAGGCTCTTCACCACAGCCGCCAGGCCCTGCGCCTGCGCCTCACCGCCGCCTCCCCCGGCTCCGCCCGCCGCCGCGCCAGCCTGCTCGATGCTCCGCGCGAGCTCCTCCGCCACCTCCTGCGCCTCCTCGAGAGCCTGCGCGCCCTCCTGGCCCGCCGCCCGCATCGCCTCCCGCAGAGGCTCAAGCGACTCGAGCGGCCTCATGATCCGGTCCGCCAGGATATCCGCCTGATCGCCAAGATTGCCGGCGTAATACCGATACTCCTCGGCTGTCTTGCGCAGCTCATCCACCGCCTGCCCCGCGAAGGCCGCGTCGAGTCCGACGTCGAGCGCGAGATCCTTCATGCCGGGAATCTTGAACAGCCCCTCCGACAGGAGCTTCAGGAACCGCGCCCATTTGTCCTGCATGAAGGCGAGCGCGTCGACCCAGGCCGCCCTCATCCGCCAGCCGACAGCCTCCACCCGAAGCGCGATGGTCCAGGCACCCTCGCGGATCCGGCCCCACACCTCGACCGCCACATCCCCCAGGAGCTTCAAGGCCTCACCGAAGCCGCCCGCGCCCTGCACAAGCCTCGAGAACTGGTAGATGAGCTCGCCCGCACCGACGATCAGCGCGCCGATGCCGGTCCGGATGAGCGCCCCGCGCAGGACAACGAGCGCCGTGGCGAGGCCCTGCACCGACAGCGCCGCCCCCGCCAAGCCCACAACCCATCGACCGGCCATGAAGGCGGCGAAGGTCGTGGCGTAGGTGCCGAGACGCGCCAGATTATCGAAGACAAGCGTGATCGCCTGCCCGAGCAGCCCCGACCGCTGCGCCACCGCCGCCAGCGCATCCGCCACCGCCTCGAGCGCCGGCGCGGCCGCGACCGCCAGCTGGTTAGAGAGCCCCCGCCAGATCAGCCCGAGCCGCGAAATTGCGTCATTGGTGCGCTCGATCTGGTCGGCATCCGCCTCCGACACCGCCACCCCGAAGGCCTCGACATCCGCCGCCGCCTGCCGGAGCGTGGCCGTATCCACCCGGCTGAGCGCCACATAGGCCGTATCGCCGAACAGCTGCGAGAACAGCGCCGCCTGCTCCGCCTCCGATCCCTGCTCGCGGATCGCCTCCGTCACGCGCGCGATCCGCTCATCGAGCGGCAGCGCCAGCAGCTCCTCCGCATTGAGCTTCAGCCGCTCGATGGCCTTCGCGCCCGGCCCGCCGCCATTCTCCGCGAACAGCGACAGGCGCCGCGTGAGCCGCGATGCACCCTCCTGCAGGCCCTTGAAGGCAACCCCCGAAAGATCGGCCGCGCGCGCCAGCACCTGCACCGACTTGACCGTGGTCTGCAGCGACTGCGCCAGTTTCGCCTGCGCATCGACCGTCTCGAGACCCGAGCGCACCATGGCGACGCCCGCCGCGGCAACCGCCGCGGCCATCGCCGCCGCCGCCAGCTTCGCCTGCCGCGCGATCCCGGCAAGCCGCGCATTCGCCGCCTGCACCTCCGCAGACAGACGCCGGAAGCCGCGCTCGCCCGCCCGGCCCGCGTCCTCGAGCTCCGCCTTGAGCTGCCGGCCCCCGACCGCAACGAGCCGGACGCTCACCCGCTTTTCAGCCATCGCGCTCCCCGATCCTCGCATTCAGCGCGCGCACAAGCACCGCCTCGATGGGCGGCACGAGCTCCGCCACCGCCGCCGGAGGCACGCCCAGCGCGGCTGCCAGCGCCAGCACCGCCGTCATGTCATAGCCGAGCACGGCCCCCGGCACGGCACGCAGCTGCCCGCCCGCGCGCTGCACCACATCCCATACCTGCGCGCCCTCCAGCGTCCGCGCGGCGTGCTCCCTCATCGGGCAGTCCGGGCACTCCTGAACGCAGGCTCCACAGTAGTCGGCGCCCCCGCCGAAGACCCACTCGGCGAGAGCGCAGAGGCGTTTTTTTCCTGCTCCAGCAACAGGCCCTTCGAGACATAAACAGCCTGGAAGGCCTCGAAGACCGGCCACAGATCCAGAAACGCATCGATCGCCTCCGGCGACGGCTCAAGCGCGTTGCCCTCCCCGTCTCCGACGCCCTCCCAGGCCAGCACCGCCCGCCGCGCCAGCGCCTTTGCGAAGGCCAGCGCCCGCTCCTCATCCGAGGCCTCCGCCGGCACCGCCTCCACCGCAGGATCCCCGCGCGCCCCAACCATCAGCGCCGTGGTCAGCGGGCGCAGCTGCACCCGTACGCCCGGCGCCAGCTCATACCAGCGCGGCTCATTGGACAGATCGAGCCTCAGCATCAGTAGGCCGCCACGTCGTTTACCAGCTCGACGGTGCACATCCGGCCGAGCGCGCCGTCCACCGCCGCCTGCCAGTCGAAGGAGGCCTGCACGCCGCGCGGCCCGTCGATGGAGATGCGCGGCACCGGCAGATAGACCTCATGCGCCGTGAAGGTCAGCCGCTCACCCGAGGCGCGCGTGTATTCGAACACAAGCTCGCAGGCCGTGCCGGCAATGGCCTGGTCCACAAGCGTCGAGTCCGCGAAGCGCACGTCGATCGAGCCGGTGAGCGCCGCGATGGAGGGATCGGCGCCGTCGATCTTGCCGTCATCGCGGATGGTCTCGATCCGGTCCAGATTGTTCGCGTAGCTCACCTCGGCAGACACCACATTGCCCAGGGCAACACCCTCGCGCCGGATCTCGCCGTTGAAATGCCCGAAGCGCTCGATCGTGACCTCCGCCGGCGTGCCGGCCCCCGAGCTCGAGGCGACCGCCTCGCCCTGCGCAACGAGCTGCGCCGTCGCCGTCAAAAGCCCCGACCGCTCCATCCGCCAGCCCAGCCGGTCGAGAACGCAGCCCGAATACATCGCGAAGCGCGGCACCTCCGGCATGCCGATCTCGACCGACATGCTCGGCAGCGACCAGGAGCCCGAGCGAAACTCATGCGTATAGGGCCCCGCGCCCGTCGTCGTCGGATCCCCGAACGCCGCCTTGAGCCAGAAGCCGAAGGCCTCGGCGTCGAGCGGCACGGTGATGTCGCCATCCGCCGTGACCGCGTCCTTCAAGGGCGCCAGCGGGTCGCGGCCGTAGCCCAGCAGGTCCGATTCCAGAAGCGGCTGCTCCGCCCCGAGCGAGCTCGAGACGAACGGCATCTTCGTATATCCCGAGACGGGCGCCACCCCGTAGCTCGACTCCCACGCCAGCGCCATCTGCGCCCGCGCGCCCTGTGCCCGCGCCATTTCCTGCTCCTTCCGATGATCAGATCACTCAAGCGGATCGCCGGTCGCGTAGTGCAGCACCACCGGCACCACCGCCGCCTTCATTCCCTCGCCGCCGTCCTCGGAGAGCTCCTCGGGCGCCGGCGCCTCGGGCTCCGCCCAATCGCAGACCCCGCCAAGCGTCCGGTCCCCCGCCAGGGCCACCCCTATCGCCGCGCAGAGCGAGTCGAACACCGCCTCGCGATTGGACCCGTCCGCCAGCACCTCGAGCTGCGCGCGATGCTGATAGACGTATGTCGGAGGCGACAGCAGCACCTCCGGCTCGCCGGGATCCCCGTCCCGAAGGATCACAAGCCCCCCGGCCGGCACCCTCGCCGGCAGCGAGCCCCCGCGCCGGAACGCCGCGCCCGCCGGCAGGCCCGCCTCGATCACCGCCGCCAAGGCCTGCAGCACCTGCTCGGATTTCCGCATTCACCCCTCCAGCGCCGCAGCGCCCGTGCCCGTTTTTGGCACCTACTGGTTGGTCGAAAAAACGGGCATGCCCTACGCGACCGGCCCCGAGCGCTCCCGCTCGACCAGGCAATCCACCACGGCGCCGATCACGCTCGCCGCCTCCACCTCCAGACCCGAGAAGGTCGCGACCTCGACACGCCCGAGCGATCTCTGCAGATCCTCTGCCCGCGCGCCCCATTGCAGCGCCAGCGAGATCACCACGCAGGCATCATCCAGCGCCGCCGCCACGTCGGAACCGTAGCGGAAGCCGGAAGCAAACACCTCGCGCGGCGCGCCGGTCGCCGGATCGAGCCCGATCGTGACCGCGATCTCGCCCCCGCGCCATGATATCACCCGCGTCTCCGACGGACGGCGCTCAGGCAACCTCTGCCGCATCAGTCCCTCCACGCCGCCACGATCCGCCCCGGAATTTCCGCCTCGATCCGCCGCGTGTCCCGATCGAGATCGAGCCGCTTCTCGAGCCGCACCTGCGGCACAAGGACGAAAACCGGAATCGAGGCCAGACCCCGGCCGGTCTTCGAGCGCGAGCGCATGGCGCGGCCGCGCTTGTTCAGCCTGCCCTCGGCCACCAGGATGCCGCCGCCCGACCGGCGGCGGATGAAGCGCAGCCTGATGCCCGTCCGCGCCTCGAATTCCCTCGGGCTCGGCCGCCTGCCGCCGCGTCCGCGCCCCGCCGCCGGCAGCGGGATGGCCAGAAACCGGCCCCCGCGCGCCCGCACCACCGCGCCGTCGTCGAACGTGCCCACGATATGCGAAGCCCGCGACCATACCAGCGCCGCCGCACGGATGCTCTCGCCCTCACGCGGATAGCCCTGCGAGCGGATCGAATTCGCGAGCCGCCGACCGAGGCCCGCCCGCTGGATCTGCGCGCGCCACGCCGCCTTGAGCTCCGCGCCCGCGCCATGCACGCCGCGCGTCACCGCCCGCTCGCCGTCGCGCACGACCTCGCGCATCGCCGCCGCCGCGCCGGCAACCTCACGCAGCTCCAGCCGCATCAGACCGGCCTCACCTCCGCCGTCCAGACAAGCCGACGCTCGTCACGCCGCGGCTCACCGACCACCTCGACCGTCTCACCGCCGATCTCGAAGCGATCCCCGATGGCCAGATCCGGCACGCTCCCGACCGGCACCCGCACCACATAGCCGTCCCCGACCGCCACCGTGCCCTGCCAGTCGACAAGCTCCTCCGGCCGCGCGCGAATGATGCGCACCGGGATGCCGGGCCCGGCGCCACCCGGCAGCCACGTCGCATCGTCGGCCATGTTGCGATCCGCGAACAGCGCGCGGATCGCAGTCTCCAGAGCGCTCATACGGCCGCGCCGTTGAGCCGCACCCGCCCCGTGGTGTCGGCCGAGCCCGCCGCCTGCCAGGCGACCCCGATAAGCGTGTTCGCCCCGGCGCCGTCAGACGTGGTGCACTGACCGGCCCCCACGTCCCAATAGACCTTGTCGCCCGCGCTCCAGGCCTGCGCCCCGGCCTTGGGCAAGTCATAGACCCCGGTCAGCACGATGACGCCCGAGGCGCCCGAGGCGATGTCGCCCTCGGCCACCCCGAAGATCGAGCCCACAAGCACGCCCTGGCCGCTCGCGATCGCGGAGCCGGCCGTGATCTGCATCCGGTCGCCCGGATAGACGAAATTCCGCATGAGTTTTCCCTTTCGATTTCACTCGCGCGCGGGAGCGGCAGCGCCGCCCCGGCGCATCCCCCGCCGCCGGGAGGATTGACGGCAGGAATGGACACGCCCGGACCCCGCCGGACGCATGTTCGGTTCCCGGCCGGGGCGACCGCCGAAACCCCGGCCGGGAAGGCCGCGCAGACCCTCAAACGCGCGGCCAAGGCGCGCCGCCAAGGAGAGCAACGGCGCGCAACCTCACTCAGGATCAGGCGCCGGCGTTGCGGAACAGACCCCGCCAGTCGATGGCCTTCGCCGCAAAATCGTGGCGCGCCTTGATCTCGACGCCATCGACCTCGAAGCCCTGACGCACCTCCGTGTAGACGCCCTCCTGACCCTCCAGATAGGCGTACTCCACCGTGTCGATGCGCGCCGCATCCGCCGCCAGGAACCACGGATCGGTCCCCGAGTCGGGCAGCAGCCGCGGCTCTTCCACCACCTCGAGCTGGCCCGCGAAGGCATTGACGTCCGAAGCCGAGGCCGGCGTGGTCGCCGTCACGTGCTTGCGCGCCTCGACCGCCCGCGAGCCCGGAGGCACGATCAGCCACCGCGGCAGCACCGAGATCTTGCGCCCGTCAAGGCCCGTCTGCGCGGCGAACTTCCGGTAGGCCTCCGCCAGCGAGTCCTCCGTGATGGCCGCGGCCGTGCCCTCGTTGCCGTGAGCGGCATCGAACAGAGGATTGCCGTCGCCCATCTGCGGGTTCGTCGACAGGATCGAGTAGACGATGTCCGACTCCAGATCCGCCGCCGCCGCGCCGAACGCCGCCGGGATCCGCGTGAAGGCGTCGAGATCGTCGTTGATCAGCACCTGCCGCGTGATCCCGATGATCCGCCCGTAGGTCAGCAGCGCATAGACCTCCCGGCTCTCCGAGATCGTGCCATAGCGGAACTCGCCCGACTCCGGCACATACACAAGGCTCGGCGCGCCGGAGAGCTGCGTCACCGAGACCTGCTTGAAGTCGGAGATCGTCCGGCGCCGCGCCCAGCGCGTGAAGGTCCGCGCTGCCCGCGTGTAGGCCTGGCGCAGCGTCTTGTTCGCCACATTCGCCAGGATCAGCGGGAAATCGCTCGTCGAATGCATGCCGGCCCGCCCGAGAAGCGCGGCGCCCGCAAGCTCCATCCGGCCCATGCCGCGCGTCGACACCCCGCCGCGCTCGAGCGCGTGGCGCGCCAGCTCCAGAAGCGAGCGCCCGATGAACTCCCGCGAGCCGGAAGGCAGCTCGAACTCGGTCGGGCTGTGCCGGTGCAGCAACGCCGCCGCCATCGCCTCGCGATAGCCGCCGTCGTCGCGCCGCGCCTGGGCAGGCGCCGGCTCGCCGCGGCGCGGCGCCTCCGCCTGCGCCTCCGCCAGATGATCGAGGATCGCCGCGCGCGCCTCATCCAGCGCCACGCCACGCTCGATCAGATCGGCCCCGAAGGACTGCGCCAGACCGTGCCGCTCGCAAAGCCGCAGGATCTCCGCCGCCGTCCGACGCGCCTGCGCCGCCGCATCCGCGCCCGCCGCGGGCTTCTCCGCCGGCTCGCTTCGCTTTTCGGCCTGCGCCTCACTGCGCTTCTCCGCAGTCCCGGCATCCACCGCCTGCGGCTCCTCCACGGCCGCCGCCGCGACCGCGCCCTTCTCCGTCCGTTTCATGGTCGTCCCTTTCGATTTCGCCGCCCCGCCCGCGGCACCTCTCCACTCGAGCACGCACTCCGCGCGCTCGCCCTCATCGGAGCGCACCCGCGCCCCCGCGTCCGCCGGAATGGCCACCGCCGAAATCTCCAGCGGCTCCCAGTCCACCGCCCGCCACAGCTCACGCTCGCCGTCGCGCTTCTCGATCTCGTAGCGGTGCACCCGGTAGCCGACCGAGACCGCCACATGGCCCTCGAGGATGCGCCGCACCACCGGCCTCGCATCTTCGGCCTGCGTGAGCCGCACCTGCGCCACCCCGATGCCGCCCTCGAGCCGCACCGAGCCGGGCACCACCGAGCCCAGGATCGAATGCACCTGACCGGCCCAATGCGTGTCCAGGAACGGCGCCCCGGCATCGAGCCGCTCGAGCCGCACGGCGCCGGGCTCCACCACGAGCTCCTCGTCGTACTCCGTCACCGAATCCCAACCCTCGAACCGCCGGCGCTGCACCCGCGCGCCCGTGGTCCAGACCACCTCGATGACGTCACCCTCCTTCGCCCCGCCCGAACCCTGGACGCGCCTCACCTCCGCCGCCCGCCGTTCGACGGGCAGCATCACCGTATCCCTCGGCATGACCATGCTCCTGTTACTGATCGCCCGACTCCGACGGGCCGGATGCCGCCGCAGTCTCCGACGGCTGCTCCGAGCCGCCCTTCGTCGTCCGCCGCGGATCGCTGTCGAAAACGAGCCCCGCCGCGTCCATCATCTCCGCCGCCTGCGCCCATTCCCCCAACACCGCGTCCGGATCATAGCCGCGCTTCGCGATCATCTGCTGCGGCGTGGCGAAGCCCGCACGCACCTCGAGGATGTCCGCCTGCACGTCCTGCAGCGGATTCACGCTCTCGAAGCGCGGCGGTCCCCACTCGGCCGGGATGTCCGGCCGCGGCACGAGCCCCGCCGTGAATGCCGCGTCCATCACCCAGCCCCAGATCCGCTCGCAGAACATCGGGATGACCGTGTGCCACTGCACCGCCTCGACCATCCGCCGGAACTCGTTGAGCCCGACCCGCGAGCTCGAGAAGTTGACCTGGGAGAGATCGCCCGTCAGCAGCGCATACGGCACCCGGAAGCCCGCCGCGATGGTGTGCTGCTGCACCCGATTCCACTCGTAGATCCCCGACGTCGACGCCGGATTGTTGAACTTCACGTCCTTGCCGTGCCGGACGTAGGAGATGAGCCCCGGCTCAAACTGCTCGACCCGGTTCCCGTCGCTGTCGATCACCACCGGCGCGATGGACTCGCCCTCCTCGTCGGCAAAGACGAAGGCGACCGTCGAGGCCTCGATCTTCTTCCGCGTGAGCTCCGCCGTCCGCCAGTCCCCGAGCTCGCGCAGGCCCGTGATGGCCGGCACGCCCCAGGGCACGCCCCGGTTCTGCACCCGCTGCCGCTCGAACAGATGCGCCACGTCCTCGGCCGGCACCCGCTGCGACTCCATGCTCCGCCCGACCCAGGCCGTCCGGTCGCCGGGATGATCGCGATAGAGCCAGTAGGCCCGGCGCCGCCCCTGCGCGTCGTACTCGATCCCCGACACGATGCGCCCGCCATCGGGCAGCTCCTCGTTCTTGCCGTCGTCCAGATGATCCGCCTCGAGGATCTGCACCTGCAGCGGCACCGGCAGGCCATCGGACGTCCGGCGCCGGATGCGCCGCGCGATCACCTCGCCGCCCTCGATCATCTCGCGCACCGCCAGCGCGGTCAGCCCGTGAAAATCCGTATGCCCGTCGGCATCGGCGCGCGCCGCCCAGCGCCGCCACACCTCGTCCGCCCGCCTGTTCTCCTCCGCATCCGGCCCGGCCGCCCGCGCCCGGATCCCGGCGCCAACGATGTTCGAGACAAGCACCTGCACCGCGTTTGCCGCGAGCGCGTCGTTGCGTACGAGATCGCGCATCCGCTCCCGCAGGGCCGGGCCCGCCGCCGCGATCTCCGCGTCCGCGCTGGTCCCGGCCGCGATCCAGCCCTCGGTGCCGCGCCCGCGCCGCGCCGCCTCGTACTCGCGCCGCTCCGGCGCGGCGCGTCCACCGCCCAGCGCCCCGAGTATGCGCCCGAGCATGGACCGCCGGCGCCTCATCGCGGCCTCCTGAAGGAAGCGAATCCTGCGACCGCGGCCGGGCCCGAGGCCGACGCCAGACGCTGCTCAATGTAACGGATCCGCGCCAGCAGATCGGCCGCCGAGCCGTAGGTCACCTGATGCTCGCCGGTTTTCACCGTCAGCGTCCCCGACGCATAGGCCCGCCGCAGCGCCTCGAGCTCCTCCTCCGAAAATCCGCTCATCCCCTGCCTCCTCTCGGCCCGAGCCAGCTCTGCCGCCGCTTCGGCAGCTGCGCGGGATCCGGCCCCGCGCCGGGCTCGCTCACCACCCGCCGCGCCTCCGCCGCGCCTCCGACCGGCTGAGGCGGATCGAGCTCAAGCTCGCGCTGGATCCAGACCCCTTCATCCCACCGATCGATCCCGACAAGCCAGGCTGCGGCGCGCGCGTAGACCCGGCAGTCCAGCGCCTCGTTGCGCTCACGGACCTGCTGCCACTCCAGCCTGGTCCGGCCGCCCCGGAGATTGACCGTAACCAGCTGCTCCGCCGTCAGCTGCCGCACCCACTCCGACGTGATCCCGCGCGGAATGTGGATGTAGCCCGCCGGCCACCCCTTGCCCTCCGCCAGCTCCTCATCTGTCGGCGCGTTCAGCCGAAGATAGCGGTAGGTCTCGGACTTGAAGAAGCCCACCTGGATCGTCCACAGCTGCACCCCGCGCCTGACCTTCCGCCCGCGCCGCGTGACCTCCACCCAGCGCGGCCCGTCCACCGGACTGCCCGAGGCCGCGTGATGCACGCCCTTGATCGCCATGACCCGATCGCGCGACTGCCCGCGCACCCAGGCGTAGACCGCCTCCGTCGTGACCCCGTCGCCGGAGTCGATGGCCAGCCGCTGGATCGGCATCTCCGAGCCGCCCGGATGCCGCCAGGTCCGGCGCAAGAGCTCGTCGAGCGCCCCGATCACCCGCGGCGCGCCCATCTCGCCCTCGATCACCACATGCTCGATCAGCCACGACCGCAGATTGCGACCCCAGCCCCACACGTCGACCTCGACCCGGTCGCGCTGCACGTCGGCCCCGGCCGTCAGCAGGACCGCGCCCTCGGGCAGCTCCCCGAGCTGGTGCGGACCGCGCCGCTCATAGAGCCGCTCCCAGTCGGGCGCCTCGCCCCGCTCCGCCCAGGTCTCCCCGAGCATGGTGTTCTTCACCACCTTCAGCGCCGCGTCGTTGCCCTGCGCCGCCTCCCAGGCCCGCGCGATCGCCTCCCAGCTCTGCCAGCCGAGCGGCGAGTAGAGCGCCGAGAGATGGAAGCCCACCACCCCGGCCCGCCGCGCCTCCTCCACCTGCTCGGGCGGCGCCGTCGGGATCCAGCACGCCCCGTGCTCCTCCCGAAGGATGCGCGCCTTGTGCCGCTCCTCGAAGGGCTCCTCGCAATGCTCGCAGACGTAGGCGACCTGCTCCGGCAGCCCCTTCGGCCAGCGCAGGCGCTCGAACTTCAGCCACTGTAGCCCGCCGCAATGCGGGCAGGGAACGTGGTAGCGCCGCTGATCGGACGCCAGAAACTCCCGCTCGACCCGGCTCACGCCCCGGATCGTCGGCGTCGACACCACGAACACCTTCGCGCGATGCCCGTACGTCGCGGTGCGCGCCTCCGCCAGCGCCACCGGATCGCCCTCGCCGTCGACGTCGCCGGGATAGGCGTCGACCTCATCGAGGAACACGAACCGCGCCGGCATCGAGCGCAGCCCCGCCGCCGAATTGGCGCCGGTCAGGATGAACTGCCCGCCGCGGAACGACTTCGAGAACGTCGTGTTGCCCGAGTCGCGTGAGCGCGCCGGCGCCACCAATTCCCGCAACGCCGGGCTCTCCGAGATCAGCGGATCGATCCGCTGCTGCGACAGACGCTTCGCGAGCTCCGTCGTCGGCTGCACCGCCAGCACCGGCGCCGCCGCGCGGTGCATGATGTAGCCTATCCAGTTGTTGCCCACCTCCGTCGCGCCGATCTGCGCGCCCTTCATGAACACCACCTTGCGGGCCGGCGACATGGGCGACAGCTCGTCCATGACCTCCCGCAGATACGGCGTCCGCGCGGTCCGGTACGGCCCCGGCTCCGCCGCCGCCCGCTGCGGCAGGATGCGGTGCCTGTCAGCCCACTCCGAAACCGTCTGGCGCGGATCCGGCGCGAGGCCCGAGAGCCAGGCCGCCCGGAGCGCCGCCTCGCCCTGGAACGCCTCAGCCTGCGGCATTCCGACCATCGCCCCCCAGCTTCACCTTCACCTCCGACTGCTCGGCCAGAAAATCCCACAACGCCCGCTCGAGCACCTGCTCGAGCTCCCGCGCCTCAACCCCAAGCTCCGCCGCCATCTCCGCCGACACACGCGTCGGCCACGCCAGCAGCGCGTCGCGGACCCGCCGCGCCAGCGCCGTCACCATCTTCTCCGCCGCCTCGCGCGGAACAAGCTCGCCCTCCTGCTGCCGGAACTTCTGGCGCATGAGCTGCGCCTCGTAGAAGGTCTTGGCCGTCCGCGCCTTGTTGATGTCGATGCCGCCCGCGCCCTCGATCCCGGCACCCGGCGCCACGCCCGGCCTGGCGCCCGCCCGCTCGCGCGCATCCGCAGCCTCGTCGAACTCCCGAACCGCCTGCCGCTGCTCCTCCGTGAAATTCTCCGCCCGGCGCGCCACACGCTCCAGACGGCGCTGCTCCGCTTCCCGGCGCCGCCGCTCTTTCTCCTCCGGCGAAAGCGCCTTCCCCGCGTGAACCCCCCGCTGTTTCGCCGGATCCGTGTTCGCATCCCACTCGCGCATCGCGCGCTCGGGATCGATCGACCCGTCCGGTTCGAGCGAGATCCGGCCCGAGGCGATGGCCTTGTTGACCGCCGCGCGGCTCACGCCCCGAAGCGCCGCGAACTCGGCCTTCGTCACCCCCATCGCGACCGCCTCAATCCCCGAACCAGGCAGCGAACTCCTCGGCCGTGATCAGGCCCGACCCGCCGCCCGCGCCCTCATGCGGATCCGATGCAGCTCCCCCGGACCCCTGCGACAGCCAGCGATCATAGACCGCCTGGATGATGGCGCGATTGTCCCGCGACCTCCCCGACCAATCCCACAGCCCGTCGAACCACTGCCCCCAGAACTCGGCGATCCCGTCGTCCACCGAGATGTCGAAGTTCTCCGTCCGCAGGTTCTTGTTCAGGTTCATCGAGGACCGCCACGCCGCCCGCCGTCCCGGCCCGCCGTCCACCACGATGACCTTCGCATGCACCGCGCAGCAGCGGAACGTATCCACCCCGAAACGCTCGATCATCGGGCCCGCGAACTGCGGGCTCTTCTCGAAGGTTGCCCGGTCCAGCAGGAAGCGCACGTCCGTGGCGAGACCGAGGAACTTCAGCTCCTGCAGCCGCTCCACGTCATAGATCCCCGTCGTCCAGGTCGAGACCCGCACCGAGCACGGATGCAGCTGCTCGACCATGTGCTCGACCGCGTCGATGGCCGAGAACTGCCCCGCCGTGGCGCCGGTGATGTGCACGCCCGGCTCAAGCGGGCCGATGCACTCCGCCGCCGTATCCACGCGGCTGATCACCTTCTGCACCGACGCGCCAACATAGCGCAGCGCGCGCGGGCGCCGCAGCCGAGCGGGCAGCGCCGGCTCCTTCCGCCTGCGGCTCATGCCAGCACCCCGTTTTCACGTTAGACCGATTTTTATCGTTGTTTTTCAGCGTGTTAGCTTGGCGAATCGAGTGTTTTCTGCCATGGTGGAGACATGGAAAGGAGACCCGCCATGACCCCCAAGACCCGCCCCATGAACCTGATGGAGGCCCTCCAGAACCCCGAACTCCGCGAACTCATCGACAGCATCGAAGACATGATCGTCTCGATGCGCGGGCGCGGCCACGACCCCATCCTGGCCGAGGCCTTCGAAAACGCCTGCGCCGAGCTCGAGCGCCGCACCGGCATCGATTACCGCAACTGACCCCGCAGGGAGACACCGCCATGATCGCCAACCGCCGCCGCTCCGCCATCCCGGCCATGACCACCGCCGAAAAGGCCAAGCTCCTGAGCGGTCCCGCCCTCATTGACCTCGCCACCGGCCGCAGCAACTGGTGGCGCGCCATCGCCCTCGCGGAACTGCGCGAACGGATCGCCACCGGCGACGTCAACGACATCGACCATGACGCCGCGGAAGCCCTCGGCCTGATCTGATGCACCCGAACCAGGCACGCGAACTTCACCGGCAGGCCTCCGACAAGGAGGCCTACGGCATCACCAACACAGGCCCCGCATGGAACCGACTGCAGGAGAGCCGCCGCCGCCGGATGCACCCGGCCCTCCGCCGTCTGGCCGAATGCCTCGATCTCTTGACAGACGCTGCCCTGCTCGTCCTCGGATGGGGGGCAGCGCTCGCGCCGCTGCTCCTCCTGCTCCTCCCATGACCGCCAAGCCAACTCACGCCGCCTCGCGACGGCGCGTCCTCGCAACCGCCTCAAAAGACCGGCCGTCCTCGTCCACCGCCTCAAGGCCCGAATACCCCTCCCAGCGCCGAACGATCACGTCCACGAAACGCGGCTCGAGCTCCACAAGCCGCGCCCGCCGCCCGAGCTTGTGGCAGGCGATCAGCGTCGACCCCGACCCGCCGAAGGGATCCAGCACCACGTCCCCAGCCTGGCTTGAATTCTCGAGCATCTCCGCGATCAGCGCCACCGGCTTCATGGTCGGATGATCAGATGAGCGGCTGGGCTTGTCGTGGCGCAGCACCGAGCCCTCCACCGCCTCGATCTCGAGGCCCGACCCCGAGATGATGAGGCACTGGCCCGCGATCTCCACCTGCACGCGCCCGTCGGGCAGGATCTGCACCGGCGCACCCGGCCGCTCCATCACCGTCGTCCGCGCCCGGCCCCCATACCAGGGATGAGCCGCGCCCGGCTTCCAGCCGTAGAGGATCGGCTCGTGCCTCCATTGGTAGTCCGACCGCCCGAGAACCAGCGACTGCTTCACCCATATGAGGCACCCGCTGAGCTTCAGCCCGGCATCGCGGAAGGCGCGCCGGAAGGCGAGGCCCTCCGTGTCCGCATGCGCCACATACACCGGCCCCCCGGCCCGAAGATGATCCGCGGCAACCGACAAGGCAGAGACCAGGAAGCGCCGGAAAGCACCATCGTCCATGTCGTCGTTGGCGATCCGCCCGGCCTTCGACTCATAGGCCACGTTATAGGGCGGATCCGTCCACACCATGTCCGCCAGATGCCCATCGAGCAGCCGGCCCACCACCTCGCGATCGAGCGCGTCACCGCAGATGACCCGGTGCTCCCCGAGGATCCAGAGATCCCCCGGCCTCGACACCGGAGCCGCCTCCGGCTCGTCCTCCGGCACATGGTCCTCATCGCCCAGCGCCGGCGCGGGCACGTCCCCCTCCAGATCGCCGGCAAGGAGCGCATCGAGCTCGTCGTCCGCAAAGCCGAGCACGTCGAGATCGAAGCCGCTCTCGAACAGCGCCTGCAGCTCCGCCGCGAGAATCTCCTCATCCCAGCCGGCATTCTCCGCGATCTTGTTGTCGGCGATGACGAGCGCCCGGCGCTGCTCCTCCGTCAGATGCCCGAGCTCTATCACCGGCACCGACTCGAGCCCGATGCGCTGGGCGGCAAGCAGGCGTCCGTGGCCCGCGATGATCACCCCCTCGGCGTCAACCAGGATCGGATTCGCGAAGCCGAACTCGCGGATCGAGGCCGCGATCTGCGCGATCTGCCACTCCGGATGCGTCCGCGCGTTGCGCGCGTAAGGCGCCAGAGCGCTCACCGGCCGGTATTCGACCCTGAGCTTGCCAGATCTGCTCACGCCACGTCCCCCGAAATCCACACCGCCGCCGCCGAAGGCGACACTCCGCGCCAGCGCAAGAGCCCGAGCGCCTCCTCGACGTGCCATCCGCTTGTGGCCACATCGTCGACAACCAGCACCGGCCCGCGCGCTTCCCCGATCAGCTCGAGCGGCTCGATCCGGCCCGCCCGGCGAGGATGCGACGATCCGCCCTCGACAACCCGGTCGCCGAACAGCTGCACATGGTCGAGCCCGAGCTCGCTCGCGACCGCCCGCGCAAGCCGCTTGCCGAAGCACTCCTCCGTGCCGCTGTTCCCGCAGGCGATGTTCGTCACGCGCCAGCCCTCGAGGCCACCGAACAGTCGCCGGATCACCACCGCAAGCTCCTCCGATGCCGAGCGCAGGAGCGGCTCCGGAGCCGAGCGCTTCGCCTCCCGAAACGCCGCCACGTCCCGCTTGCGCGTCCGGCACCGCCAGGCCCGGCAGGCGATCCAGGACACATCGTGGCGCGAGAACACCGCCGGCCGCCAGACCGTCTGACCGACGATCCCCTCGCACCCGCTCCGGCTGTCGACCCCGCGCTCACGCCGCCGCCGCAACGGACGCGCCTCGGCGCCCGACTGCCCGAGCATGCGCACCGGCAACAGATCGAGCCCGAGCCGCTCCGCTGCCAGCACCCGCGCCGCGCCCGCGACAACCCGGCCGTCCTCCGAGATCACCACCGCTCCCCGCGCGGTGCCGGAAAGGAGCTCCCGCTCTGCCAGCTCCACCGCATCCGCAGGCGCCTCCGGCGCGAACTTCGCAACGAGCTCGGCCGCGCGCATCATCCGCGCAGGCATGGTCAACCCCCGCCACTCTGCCCAGCGCCGTTAACCCAAACCCGAAACCCAAACCCGAAACCCAAACCCGAAACCCAAACACGGAACCCAAACGAAATGCCTGACGCTAGCGAAGCACGGGGCCCCGCCCGCCCGCATACGTTTCCGCGCCGGGAAGGACCCGAGGCGGGCCCCCCGGCCCCTGAAGCGAAAGGGAAAGCCAGAAAAAAGGCGCGAGCCATGCGGCGCGCGCCCCTCCGATCTTGCCGGGAATCATCCCGAAAAATGGGCGAATGGGCAAGGATTTTTTTCAACCGCGGCGATAGCCGTGCTCCAGCAGGCTTGCACCGATTTCTCACCCCCATCCCGCGACTGCTTCAACGCCCATCCCGCCAAGCCGCCAGAAGATCCTCGATCCCGCGAGCGCGCGCATGCTTCAGCCGGTCGCGGCTCAGTCCGCTCTCCGCCTGAACCTTCCGTCCAGGCACTCCCGCAGCGAGCGCATAAACCGCGCGGCGGATGCGCCGCCAGTCACCGAGACCGCGCAGCGCGTGCCCGTGCCAGACCTCGAGCACCTCGTCGCGCAAGGCGATTTCCGTGGCGTCCGGATGCGGAGCCCGCGCCGCCGGCGGCTCGACCTCCTCCGTCTCGCCCCGCAGCGCCGCAGCCACCCGCTGCCACCAGGTCACCTCGTCCGGCGCGAGCCAAGCCCCCGGCGACGCCGACGGATACCCCGACCTCGGAGGCGGAGCGTCCGCGCGCGCGGAGACACGGATCGCGTGGCAGAGCATGCCCCACATCACCGCCCGATCGTCGAGCTTCGAATTCCCATGGGCATAGCGCGCAGCGAGATCATGCTGCACCGCCCACCGCCAAAGCCGCTCCCGTCGCGACACCGCCGCCGCCCGCGCATGCCGGGTCATGCCCCGCCTCCCTTCACCGCCTCCCCCGGAACAGATCGCACACACCGCGCCCGGACCCGCACGCCGGCCTCCGACAGCGCCCCGAGCGCGTCGTCAATCGAACGCACGAGCGCCCAATGATGCCCCTGATCCTCGACCGCGTCGCGGAACGCACGCTGCGCCGCGCTCACCCGCCCTCCCGGCGCCTTGACCTCGAGAAACACCACGCGCCCGCCGGCCAGCACCACAAGATCAGGCCAGCCCGGACAGACGCCCATCCCGACCAGGATCGCCTGCGCCCGCCGCGCGGCCTTTCCGCCGGCACGCCGCTCGTTCGGAGAGTGATGGATGATCGCCGTGCCCGGCAGCGCAAGCCGCAGAGCCCGTACGATGGCCCGCTGGATCGCCGCCTCCCGCGCCCGTGCCATCAGACGCCGCCCTCCGTCCCGCGCGCCGCAGCCACCGCGTCCAGCACCCGCGCCACCGCCTCCTGCAGCGCGCCGCGATCAAGCCCCGCGCGCCCCGGACCCTCGCGCGCCTCCATGACCCGCACCGCCCCGTCGTGCAGACGCTCGAACTCCTCGAGGCGCCGCCGCGCCGCCTCCTCGCCGTACACCTCGATCCACCGCGCAACCAGTTCCCGCCGGCGCTGGGCGATGACGTCCTGCGACACCGCGCCGGTCCGCAACATCTCCAACGCATCCCGTCCCCACAGATCGCCCTCGCCGAATCCGGCGCCCTCGTTCACCCGGCGCGCCCGAACCTTGAGCGACCAGCCCCATGACCCCACGTCCCCGTCGCAGCCCGACCCCTCCGGCACAGGCACCTGCGAACGGGCATCAAGACCCGCGCGCTTGACCTCGCTTGCCATCGGCCACGCCCGCGTCCGCGCCCGCTCATCGAGCAGATCCAGCACCCGGCCGATCCACAGATCGACCCCGTGGGGCGGAGCCGTCCGCAGGAGCACTCGCAGCAGCGTGTCCGCCTCCTCCTGCAGCGCCTCGTCCGTCGTCAGATACCGCGGCGGCTGATACCGCTCGAGCCACGCGTTCAGCCGGTCCGCAACCATGCGCTTTTCAGCCGCCTGCATCGCCACCGCCCCCCTCGATCTCCTCGGGCAGACGCGCCCGCACCCGACGGCGCGCCGGCTCACCACCCGCCACAGGCGCCGCCACGCCAGCCGCCGCGCGCGCCTTCTCCTCCGCGAACCGCTTCATCGCGAAATCGAAGGCCTCCGGCCCCCGAGACGGCTCCCGGTAATTCGCCTGCGTCTCCGTGACCGCCCGCACGATCTCATCGTCCGAAAGACCGAGCGATCGCCACCCAGCCACGTGCAGCAGCGCGGCAGGCGGCATCCACCGCGCCGGCAGATGCCCGGAGCGATGCCCGGCTGCGAACAGCACGCGATCAAACAGCTGATCGAGGCCACCAGATGTTGTGTCCGGCGGATTACTCGCGCACGCGCGCGCCTCCCCACCCCCCCCTTGTTCAAGGATGGTTCTAGGATGGTTAGGGTGAATCTCCTTCACCCCATGGGGTGAATCTCCTTCACCCCTGGGGTGAATCTCCTTCACCCCTTCCTGGCCCGAGGGGTGAATCTCCTTCACCCGTGAATCTGCTTCACCCCAAGATGTAGTGTCCGTCCGCCGCGCCTCCTCACGCGTCGACGGCAGCCCAGCGATGACCTCGATGGCCAGCCGGTACTCGATCGTCGCGCCGTTCCGGCACGGACGGGTCCCGACCTCGACCAGGAACCCCGCATCGACAAGCGCCTTCATCGCCGTCTGGACCGCGCGCTTGCTGAGCTCCAAGTCGGCCGCGATCCGCCCCTTCGCAGCCCAGATGCCGCCGCCGTCGTCGCACGCCAGATCCGCCAGATACATGGCCACGGCCTTTGCCGTGGCCCCGAGGCCCAGCCGACTGCGCCGGATCAGGCTCGCCACCTCCACGCTCATGGCCAGTCTCCCGCCCGATCCAGCGCTTCCCGGCACGGCGGCAGCCAGCACAGCCGCGTCCCGCCTGCCCGCACCTGAGCCTCGAAATCCCACACCAGCCAACAGTAGGCCGTGGCCGTCGAACCCCGCCGATCAAGCCGGCCCCGCAGCATCGGAACCCGCTCAGCAAACTGCAGCACGGCGCTGGGCGGATGCACAGAGTACAGCCGCTCCCACCGCCCGACGCCCTCGAGGAACTGCGTCCGCACAAGCATCGCGACACCGCGACGCGATGTCGACAACGCGATCCAGATGAAGCTCTCGGCGAGCCGGAACGGCGGATTTGTCACCGTCCAGTCAACCCAGCGCAAATGCCACTGCGACAGGTAATCCTCGACCGCGTCGAGATTGCCCGCGCCGTAGTCGTGCACGTCGATCTGCTCGACCGTGCCGAAGTACTCCCCGAGCGCCCGCGCCAGATCCCCGCGCCCGGCCGCCGGCTCCCGGCACCGCTGCTGCGCGAGATCATGCCCCTGCCGCAGAAGCCACTCGCAGAGCGCCCGGCCGGCCCAAGGCGGCGTCGGGAAATCGTCCAAACCGGCCACGTCCGGCCCGCGGTGCGCCATCACCGCGCTGCCGCCGCGCGGCATGCCCCCATCAGGCTCCGGCATCTCGCTCCCCCGTCGAACCGCCAGCACTGGAAACGCTGTGTTTACGGACAAGGCGATGGACCTGCCCACGCGGCACGCGCACCGTGGTCTCCCATGCCTGCCAATCGATCATCCAGCGGCTTCCCTTCTCACCGCATGGGCCGCGACGAGATCGTCAGCGGTGACCGCCAAGCCTCTCCGCTTGGCTCCCGCCAGCAACGCTTTCCAGTAACGAGCCGGCACCGACCCGCGTTGAAACCACCTGTGGACGGCCACGATCGAAAGGGTCTCATCCGCAACGCGAGCGTCCTCCCAGACCGATGCGCGGTCCGGCCACAGCCGCAAAATTCCGATCACCCGGCTCTTCGACATGCTCCAACAAAATGACCGAATCGGTCACCTGTCAACATGCCAAAGCGGAAATTGCCTCAAGGCCACAGCCGGAGCACGGTAAGCACATGCTCAAGACAGACAACGCGCGCCTTAGTGACCATACGAGACATCAGATGAGCCCCGAGCAGATCGGGCGCCGGCTCGCGCTGCTGCGCCGCGCACTGGGGTTGCGGCCATCGGAAATGGCGGACCTTCTCGGTATTCCGCGCACCTACTGGTCGCGCTTCGAGGGTGGCAAACGGGCGATATCAGACACCGTGGCGGCACTTCTTGTCGAAAAATTCGGTGTTACACTCGATTTCATCATCCTCGGTCGGTGGGATAAACTCCCACTCGACCTCGCTGAGCGGATGCGTGAAATCGAGCGCTCCGACCAAGCCTCCTCACTGCCGAAGAACAGCTGATCCAGGCTCTCGCCCGTAGTCTCCGCCAAAAGCGCCAGCAGCAGCAACCGCGGATTCGATGACCAGAACCGCATACGAGACTCCCTCTTGCACGTTTCCCGCATTGAGTGTGGAGGTGCGTATCCGCGCGATCAACAGGCCGGAGCAGAGTGACCAAATAGGTCATTTATTGCATTGACGATGACCGATTTGGTCATTACGCTGCGTTCAGATCAGATCACAGGCGCAGCCATGTACCCGCAGCACACCCTACCCGCCGAGCCTGTCCACATCATCGCCAACCCACAGCGCTACAGGGACCGGCCCGAGCTGATCGTCCTTGCCTGGGCCGCGCTCCTGACCGCGCGTGGCACACGCATGCGGCAGTCCCGAATCCTCCCTGCCTGCGGCATGAACCGCAGCGACCGGGCGGCGCTCTCAACCGCCGCCCCACCTGCCGGCCGGGAGCCCAGTTTCCCACACCACTCACGGATCCCGGCCGGCCTCTGTTCAGGAGGCACAATGCAACCGATCGACCGGATCAGGCAGAATACCCTCAGTGCCCCGAATTGCACCTTCTGGTGCGGAGATCCCGTCTTCTTCCGGCGCGGTCCCGCAGCGCCCGAGGAAAGGGGGCGCGTGGTCGGCCGTACCTTGGGCCCGCGACCGACCTACGACATCGAGACCGGCGACGGAACCCTTGTCCCTGGTGTCGCGATAGTGCGGCTCGACGAGGAGACGCTCACCGCCCAGCGCGCGGCACAGACGCTGGATGGCGAGGCAGCCAATGGCGGATCGTGAATTCAGCCGCGCCGAGCCGCCGCTCTCGACGAAGCACGAATGCGCCAGCGCGTCTACCGGCGCTGGATCGCACACGGCCGGATCACCGAGACCGAAGCCGAATACCGGATTGCGATCATGAAATCCATTGCAGCCGACTATGCCGAGCCGGAGGCGCCGAACCTGTTCGGAGACCATGATGAGTGAACGGACGATTCTCCGCGCAAGCCAGATCGAAGCCGCCGTGCGGGCGGCAATGCGCGCCGGGCTCAGCCGCGTCCGCGTCGTCGTTGACTACCGCGCCGGCCGCATTGAGATAGACGGCGCCCCTGACGAGGATCTGGCCGGACCGCCGTCCTTCGATTTCGTCGACTTCCGGGCCCGGCAATAGACCCCGCCTGAAATGAAGCGCCACGCACCGCCATACGTCTACCGCCGCACCGCCAAGGGCCGCACCTACTGGTACTATGAGCGCGGAGGCGTCCGCGTCCCCATGCCGCCGCCCGATCACCCCGATTTCCCCGAGAAATACGCACTCGCCAGACGCGGCACGCCGCTGAAGCCCGCGCCGAACCGGCGCACCTTCCGCCGACTGATCGAGGACTACCGCGCCTCAGCGCGCTGGGCGAAGCTCGCGCCGCGCACACGCCGCGACTACGAGCGCGTGCTTCTGTGGGCCATCGACAGGATCGGCGAGCTCGACCCCGCGAAGATGGAGCGCCGCCACGTGCTCCGCGCCCGCGACGAAAACCGCGACCGCATGCGCTTTGCGAATTACATCGTGCAGGTTCTGAGCGTTCTGTTCGAGCAGGCCATCGACCAGGGCTGGATGACCCACAACCCCGCGCGCGGGATCCCGATGCTCAAGAAGAAGGGCGACGGACCGCACCGCCCGTGGCCACAAGACAAGCTCGAGGCCTTCGCCGCCGCCGCTGAGCCAGACACAATCGC
This sequence comes from Meinhardsimonia xiamenensis, assembly GCF_900102905.1. Classification (GTDB taxonomy): domain Bacteria; phylum Pseudomonadota; class Alphaproteobacteria; order Rhodobacterales; family Rhodobacteraceae; genus Meinhardsimonia; species Meinhardsimonia xiamenensis. Next base: position 102,412 of record NZ_FNFV01000004.1, read on the forward strand.
ACGCACGGCCATGGAGCTCTGCATCGGCACCGGCCAGCGGATCGGCGACGTCCTGAAAATGCGCTGGTCCGATATCCGCGACGGCGGCATCGAAGTCCGGCAGGGCAAGACCGGCAGCCGCCTGTGGATCCCCTTCACGCCACGCCTCGCCGCCTACCTCGCGCGTCTGCCCCGCCGCGGGATGACGATCGTCTGCGGTCGCGACGGCCGGCCTGTCACCTACCACTACGCCGCAGCCGAAATCCGTCGCATCAGAGACCGCATCGGCGCGCTCGACTACACGATCCATGGATGGCGCTACACCGCCGCCGCCGAGCTCGCCGCAGCGGGTTGTTCCGACGATGAGATTCAGGCGATCACGGGCCACAAGGCTCTGGCGATGGTCGCGAAGTATGCCGGGCCGAGCCGGCAGGAGGCCCGAGCGCGGGCCGCGCAGGCGCGCCGCTCTGGGCGGAAGGGCGGCGCATGACCGCTTCTCTCATAGCCTTTCACGGAATCCTTTCGGCGCGCGCTGACCTCCGAAGGATTCGATTGAAACGAGCTGGCTTCGTTGATTTTGGTCCTGAGCGTGCGGGGCGCGGCGAGCGCGAAGAAGACGGCCGGTGACCTAGAGTTTTCCGTCGGGTACCCATAGAGGCAAGTACCGCGCAGGAAGTGACAAAGGGGGCAAACGTTTGGCGGAGGGCATCGTTGCGATAGACTTGTTCTGCGGCGCCGGGGGGCTGACGCTTGGTCTCGAGCGAGCGGGTGTCAAGGTAGCTGCCGGAGTGGATCTCGACGACCGATTCCGCTGGGCCTACGAGAAGAACTCAAGGTCGTCCTTTCTGCACGCAAACGTAGCCCGATTGTCTGCGGAGGATCTCAAGCCATTCTACGCCAGAGCGCGCGTTCGCGTCCTCGCGGGCTGCGCGCCATGCCAGCCATTCTCCACATACGGCAGAACGAGATCCGCGCCGGACGATCGCTGGGCGCTGCTGAAGTCATTCGCGAGAATCGTGTCGGAGCTGCGCCCGGATGTAGTGACCATGGAGAACGTGCCCGGGCTGCGGGATCATGAAGTGTTCGATCGATTCGTCTCCTCGCTCCACGACAACGGCTATGGCGTCGGCCATGACGTGGTTGACTGTGCGAACTTCGGAGTGCCCCAGCATCGACGACGGCTGGTGCTCGTCGGCGTGCTGCAGGGACGCGCCGCGCTGCCTCGCTCGACGTCAAGCGAAGCCCCGAGCACCGTGCGCGACGCGATCGGCCATCTGTCGCCACTGCGGGCCGGCGAAACTGACCCCCGCGATCCTCTGCACGTCGCGTCCCGACTTTCGCCCCTCAATATGGCGAGGATCCGAGCCTCGCAGCCCGGCGGAACGTGGCGCGACTGGCCCGAGGACCTGCGCGCAGCTTGCCACCGGCGTGGCACTGGGCGCACCTATCCCTCCGTGTACGGAAGAATGAGGTGGGACGAACCTGCCCCGACGATCACAACTCAATGCTATGGGTTCGGCAGCGGGCGCTTCGGCCACCCCGAACAGGACAGGGCGATATCGCTGCGTGAGGCGGCTCTGCTGCAGTCCTTTCCCCCCGACTGGCAGCTATTCCCGCAGGGAACTCGGCCCATATTGAAGGCCGGCGGCACGGCGATCGGCAACGCCGTGCCACCCAAGCTAGGGGAGGCGATAGGCAGGGCCATCCTCAGGAGCGTCGAGGAAGCACCGACCGCAGCAATTTCGTGAGCCCTTCGCAGCCCACCGTTTCGCATTCCCAGATGGTGACGACATTCCAGCCCTCGGCCGTCAACGCGTGCCCATTCGCCTCGTCGCGAGCGACGTTTCGAGCGAACTTCGCCTCCCAGAACTCCGCGTTGCGTTTCGGTGACGTCGCCCTCTTGCAACCCGGATGCCGGTGCCAGAAGCAGCCGTTTACAAATATGCAGGTGCGATACCTCGGAAGCACGATATCCGGCGTGCCGGCAAGATCGCGTCTGTGAAGGCGGAACCTGTAGCCCATCGCATGCAGGCACTTCCGGACTCGCAGCTCCGGCGTCGTGTTCTTCCCTCGAACCGCGGCCATGATGTGGCTACGGGAAGGGTCGGTGCCGCCGTCAGGCATCGATGGTCCCATCCTCCGCGTGGGTCTCGCCAATCTCGATCTCTTCGTCAAAGAGGCGATCCAATGTGGCGAGCTTGTTGGTCTTCTCCATGAATTCGGAGTACGCGCGGTTGGCCTTGTCCAAGAGGTGCTCGTACGTCACGACGACGGCGGAAGGCTCGACGGTTCGCATGAGCTTCTCGGCCTTCTCACGATCCTTTTCTGGCATACCTTGGCCGACCACTACGACGATCGTGTGTCTTTCGCGGGTGGCGGCGTCCAGATATTCCTTGTAGGATTCGCACTGCTCATAGAGCTCGGTGGCCTTTGGCCTTGCGGTGTGGCGCTTGAGTTCGACAAGAACATATCCTCCTCCCGCCCGTCGCAGACGGATATCCACCCTCTTGAATTTGTCCTTGGTCGCCTCGTCGTCTGCGAAGGCGTCGCCCCCTAGAGTCCAAAGCTGCCTCTCCATTACCTCGTCGTCCGTAGCGTGGTCCCACGACGGGTCGAGCAGCCACAGGTGGTCGAAGAGATGCTTCTGAAACACCTTTTCGAGGGTGCTGTGGTCCTCAAGGAGCTTCTGAAGGTCCTTGACCGCTTGGATCCGGCCGCGAACGATGTCCCGATATGCGGCGACTTCCAGTTCGTCGTAGTTGGTCAGGATCCTAATGACCGCCTCCGGGTCTGACCGCTCTGCCGCCTCGCGAAGCTCGTCTTCGCGTCCGTTCAGTCTGATCCGCTCGAAGCCCATGACGGCCGCACGAAGAAGGGGCTTCTCGTCTTTGACCGGGAGCGCGTCCTCCGCTTCGAGTTCGGCAATGGTGCGAAGCAGGTTCGCTGCCTTGTCGCGCCATCCCTCCGGCAGGCCATCCAGCCACTCCCTCAGCTTAGGATAGCGCCGCAGCCGGTCCTCGTGCTTGTTCGCCGACCGGAGTCTCTTCCATTCCGCCTCCATCCGTCCCAGCTGCTTTCGAAGGAATTCCTGCAGCTTCGCGACGCGCTCATCGTCCTCCAGAAGCCGTTGACGGTCCGAAAGGATGATGTCGGGCTTGTCGTCGAGGTCGAGGAAGTCGGCCGCGATCTGGCCGGTGACGTAAGAGTAAAAGTGCTGCTTACCCTTCACCTTCGGAAGGACATTCTCGGCGGCGATCCGCCCCCTGGCGAAGATTGGCAGCGCATTGGCCTCCCCGCCGATCGGGCGCCTGGTGGTCGCGATCCAGCCCTCGACCTTCCAGTCATTCGGCCAGTCCTCCTCCCTGCCGGGGAACGCGAAGGTTTCCAAAGAGGCAGCCGCGGCCGGGAGAGGCACCTCCACGCCTTCAGTCTTCCACAGGAATTCGATGTCTTCGAGATCCTTCCGATCCGACTGATCGATCTTTTGTCCGTTCACCAAAACCGAGAAGTCGCTCCCAAAGAGGACGGCAAAACGGCGGGCGAGCGCGCGGCGAATGTTGTCGATTCCGGTCGCCCGCACCCTGTGCGCCCGTAGGCCTTGCAGAATCAGCCTCGTGCCATGCGGGGTTGGCGCGTCTTCTGCCGGTTCGGCAGGCAGTTCGAATTCCGGCACCTCCGCGCCCTTCCGCGCGGTTCTACGGATTTCGGCCACGTTCATGAGGAAGCCGACCGGTGCGGACCCCTCCCTTCTCGTCGCGATCCGGATCTGATCGGCGATGCTCATGAGAGAGAGCTTGCCGAGGCCCTTGCGCCCCATCACCTTCCTGCCGCCGGGCGTACGGTCGCCTTCGTTCCGGCGCTGGTATCCGATCGTGAGGAACCGGTCCTGGACGGCTTCGCGATCCATGCCGTGGCCGTCGTCCTCTATGACCAGCTTCTGCGCATCGCGGAAGTTATCTGCAAGTCCGTTCTCGCCGCAAATGTAGATGGACACTTGGCTCGCGTCCGCGTCCCACGCGTTGGCCACGGCCTCTGTGAGCACGGCAGCCACGTTGCTGTAGAGCCCGTCAGACAGATGATCGAAGATCGATAGCTGAACGCGAAACTGGAACCTGTCGTCGTTGGAAGCATGCATCCTGCGCGCCACCGCTTGCTGCCTCAAGGCTTCGCCACTCTAATTGCACGATGATGTCGCGACAATCGTCCCGCGAGACATTATCCGGAAATTCGCCCGGCATCCGCACGCCGTCCCGAAAGTGAAGGATGAGCCGAGGATCCAACCCTTCTCCGGCGAGCTTGCCGACTCCTCCAATGGGCGGTTAACGGTTCAGCATGGACCGCCTGACCCCCGCCGCCCGCTCCGAAAACATGTCGCGGATCCGGAGCCGTGATACGAAACCGGAGCTGCGCGTCCGGAAGGCACTTCATGCAATGGGCTTCCGCTTCCGATTGCACCGCCGCGATCTGCCAGGTCGGCCGGACATCGTCCTGCCGAAGCATCGCACCGTGGTGTTCGTCCACGGATGTTTCTGGCACCGTCATTCGGGCTGCCCCAACGCCGCGGAGCCCAAGACCCGCGCGGAATTCTGGCGCCGGAAATTCGAGGCCAACGTGGCGAGAGACGCCAAGGCGCGGGCGGAGCTCGAACGTGCAGGATGGAAGGTCGTGGTGATATGGGAGTGCGAGACCGGGAACCCCGAGACGCTCGAGCGCGTCATCCGGGAGCGTCTGCCCGCGCCTGCCGTTCGCGCACCAGCCCGAGAAAATCGTGGAACCGCATGAGCCAGCCCTCCGCGGTGCGGTCGTAGGCCGCGTGCAGACTTTGCGGAACCACGAGGCGCAGGCTGTTGCGCCGCATCTCGTCCATCTGGTGGACGGAGACGCCGGCCTGCAGGGTCAGGAGGTGCTTCTCCGGTATCCGCTCCGCCTCGGCCAGCACCTGCCGCCAGCGATCCTTCAGCGTCGACTTCACGCCGAGCATCGTCAGCAGCCGCGCATCGAAGGCCCGATCGTGGTACTCGCGCGCGCCCGGAAACAGAAAGTCCGGACGCGACCTGCCCTCGGTGGACGCGCCGCGGTCGTAGCGCAGGCGCCACGCGCGGATTGCCTCCTCGACGTGGTGCTCGAGCGAAAGGCCCATCCGCGACTTGCGCCGGTTGAGGAAGGAAAGCGCCATCTTCAGTAGTCCTTCGACATCCGGATCGCCGCCGGCGCTCCAGTGTTCCGGCAGGTGCATGACGAACCAGCTGCGCTCGAGACGCCGGAAGAGCGCTTCCTCGAAGTCCAGCCATGCCATCAGCGCGCCGTCCGGATCCTCCCGCGGATCAGGCGCCTCCGCTTCCGCGCGCGCCAGACCGGAAACCACGCTTGTGGAGGGGAAGCTGCCGCCGGAGGCCCGAAGCAGGTTTTCGGCCAGCTCGTCCAGCCGTCCCTCCTCCGGGCTGCCGGCATCGATCCCGAGCTCGTCGAGAATGAACCGTGCGGCGAAGTCGAGCTCACGGTCGCTGTGCGCGATATCCTGGAACAGGAAGCCGCTCCCGACCTCGTCCCCGACGTCGAACAGCCAAAGGATGCCCGGCTCGAGCTGCGAGCCGGCCGGGACGACGACAACGAGAAGCTCGCCGTCCGGTCGCCTGGCGATGAGCAGAAGGTCGCCTTCCGACGCCAGCTCCATGACCTCGTTGGACGGGAAGTACAGTCGCCATTCCGAGCGCGTGGGATGCCGTTCGCGCGCGTCGTACCATGTCAAAAAGCCGTCGGCCGAGAGGCCTTCGTTCTCGCCTCCCAGCCAGATGAATTTCGCGGGCATGCGTTCACGCCGCTCCGTGCCGAGCAAGCGCCGCAGCGCCAGCGTGCCATTGAACTCATGCTGATTCGAGGCAGCCGGCTCCGCCTCCACCGCGGCAAGCCGCTTGACCGCGACGCCCGTGAACAGACGGGAAAGGCGCTCCCTCCGCACGCCCCGCCCTCTATTCCGCAGCGACGCCCGCCGGGTGACGGCTGACCGCTCCGGCGAGGGATGCGATGGTCGGCTCCATGTGCCGGGCAACGGCCTCGACGACCGGAACGACAACCGCGTTTCCGAACTGCCGGTAGGCTTGGGTGTCGGAGACGGGAATGACGAAGTCCGCGCGGCCGGGCCGCTCGAAACCCATCAGCCGGGCGCATTCGCGCGGCGTCAGACGCCGCGGATTTCGGCCGTGGCCCTGCGGCACGAGGATCTCCGAGCCGTCCTTGTAGTAGCGGGCCGAAAGGGTTCGGGCCACGTCATCGGGCCCTGCGAGGCCGAAACCGAAGCCGTTCCCACGGCGCCGGTGCTTCTCAGCATAGTCCTGCAGGTAGCGCCACAGCTTGTCCGAGAGAGTGTATTTCGGGAGCACGCGGCCGGCGTCATCCAGGTAGGCGGGGTCACGGGGCTCGGTGCCATCCTCGGCATGCAGGATCGTGCGGAGCTTCGGTCCCGCTGCCGGATCCGGAACCGCCATTTGCGAAAGGTCCACAGGCGCCGCCAGATCGCGCCGGACGCCGGCGATGAAGATGCGCTCGCGGTGCTGCGGCACGAACCCCTTGGCGTCTATCACCCGCCAAGAGACGTCGTAACCGAGCTCGCGCTCGAGGGTCCGCATGATCACGCTGAACGTGCGGCCGCGGTCGTGGCTCGTCAGGTTCTTGACGTTCTCGAGAAGGAACGCGGCCGGCCGGTGGTGGGCGATGATGCGGGCGACGTCGAAGAACAGCGTGCCCTGCGTGTCGCAGGCAAAGCCGTGAGCGCGGCCGAGCGCATTCTTCTTGCTGACGCCCGCTATGGAGAAGGGCTGGCACGGAAAACCGGCGAGAAGGACGTCATGCGCAGGGATTTCCTCAGCCCCGACCGCCCGGATGTCGCCGGCGAACACATGGTCGGGACCGTCGCGGAAGTTTGCCCGGTAGGTCGCCTGCGCATGCCTGTCCCACTCCGAGGTGAACACGCAGCGACCGCCGATCGCCTCGAAGCCGAGGCGCAGGCCACCGATGCCGGCGAACAGGTCGATGAACCGGAAACGCTCGGGGCGCGGGGCGGGCATACCGGCGATCTTCTCGAGCGCTCTCAGGACGTGCGCGGGCGCGCGGGCCTCGCCGTTCTCCCAGCGGTAGGCGGAGCTCTTTGAGACACCCAGCCTCGCTGCGGCTTCGGGAACTGACACGGCTGCGGCTCTGCGCAGTCTGGAGAAGTCGCTCATGGTTCCTGCCCTGGGTCAGTTTTTCCCACATTGGCATGGGAACAATGACCGAACAAGGTCTAACCTGAGATGAACGGGATTCCGGGTCAGGACAGAACAGGAACGGAACGGGAAAGTTGAAAACCGTTTTGAAAACCGCCTTCGGGCCGGCAGCGGCAAGAAGGCAGGCGAAGCGGAATCAGGCAGGAAAATCAGAGGGTAAGCCTGGTAGCGGAGGAGGGACTCGAACCCCCGACACGCGGATTATGATTCCGCTGCTCTAACCAACTGAGCTACTCCGCCAGCGCGGCAGGGAGGTAAGCGAGTCCGCCGCGCTCGTCAAGCAAAATCCATGCCCCGCCCGGCACCTCCTAGGCCAGCGTGCGCGCGGCGATCCGGGCGATGCCGCGGCATTCGGGAACCGGCGTGAGAACCGTGCCGTCGCGGAAGAAGCTCGAGAGGTTGTCGCAGGTGAGATCACCCATCGCCTGTCGCGTCTCCACCGTCGCCGAGCCGATGTGCGGCGTGAGCACGACGTTCTCCATGGCCTTCAGCGCATCGGGGATGTGCGGCTCCTTCTCGAACACGTCGAGACCCGCGCCTCCGAGAGCCCCGCGCTGGAGGGCGTCGATCAGCGCCGCCTCGTCCACCACCGAGCCGCGCGAGACATTCACGAGGATTCCCTCAGGCCCCAGCGCCTCGATGACATCGGCATTGACAAGATGCCGCGTCTCCGCCCCGCCAGGGGTGATCACGAACAGCACCTCGGTCCCGCGTGCAAGCTCGACCGGCGTGGCGGCGTAGCTCCAGGGCACATCCTTGGGTGCGCGGCTGTGGTAGCTCACCCTGGCGTCGAATGCCTCCGCCCGGCGTGCGATCGTCTCTCCGATCCGGCCGAGACCCAGGATGCCCACCCGCCGGCCCTGCACCGAGTGGGTGAGCGCAGGCGCGCCCTCTCGCTCCCAGCGGCCCGAACGCGCCCAGTTGTCCATCACCACCAGGCGCCGGGCCACCGCGAGCCAGAGCATGATGGCGGTATTGGCAACCTCGTCATTGAGCACGTCAGGGGTGTGGGTCACGACAATGCCCCGCGCTGCGGCCGCCTTTGCGTCGATGGCGTCGTAGCCGACGCCGAAGCTTGAGATGATGCGCAGGTTCGGCAGCGCCGCCATCAGCTCCGGGGGGACTCCCCAGTGCCCGTCGGTCGCCACGGCTTCGATCTCGGGGGCATGGGCGGCGATGAAGGCGTCACGGTCAGGCTGTCTGAACAGCTCATGCACGGTGAACTCCGCCTTGAACCGCTCCATCATCCGCTCGGTGACGTTGCCGATCACCAGAAGCCCGGGCTTCCTCTCGCCTGCCATGCGCGTTTCTCCCTCCCGTCTGCCTGTTCCATGCCCTAGCCGAAGCGTGGGTGGAATCCTAGTGTGGGAAGAGGGGTTTGTGACGGAGGCAAGGGAGGAGCCGATGAGCAGGCTTTTCGATCTGACGGGCCGGCGCGCGCTGGTGACGGGGGCGAGCTCGGGGCTGGGGCTGGCCATTGCGCGCGGACTGGCCGAGCATGGGGCACATGTGGTGCTGAATGCGCGCAACGCCGAGCGTCTCGCGGCCGCCACCGAGTCGCTGAGGGCGGACCGGCTGTCGGCAAGCGCCGCGGCCTTCGACGTCACCAATCCGGCGGAGGTGGCCGAGGCGGTGGCCGATATCGAATCTCGCGGCGCCATCGACATTCTGATCAACAACGCCGGTATCCAGCACCGTGCCCCGCTGGAGGAGTTTCCGGAGGAAAAGTGGCAGGAGCTCTTCGATACGAACGTACGCGGCGTCTTTCTGGTGGCGCGGGAAGTGGCGCGCGCGATGATCCGTCGTGGACGGGGCAAGATCGTGAACATTGCCTCGGTGATGTCTGAGCTCGCCCGCCCGGGGGTGGCGCCCTACACCGCGACGAAGGGCGCCATCCGCAATCTCACCCGGGGAATGGCCGCGGACTGGGCGCGGCATGGGCTGCAGGTCAACGCCATCGCGCCGGGCTATTTCCGCACCCCGCTGAATGCCGCTCTGATCGAGGACGAGGCGTTTTGCGCCTGGCTCGAGTCGCGTACCCCTGCCGGCCGCTGGGGCGAACCGCACGAGCTTGTGGGCGCGGCGGTGTTCCTTTCGAGCGATGCCTCTTCCTTTGTCAACGGTCAGGTGATCTATGTCGACGGCGGCATTACCGCCACCGTCTGAGGGGGAGAGCGAAGCACATGACCGACAATCCGACCATTGCCTTTCTCGGCACCGGACTGATGGGCATGCCCATGGCGCGCAATCTGCTGGCCGCTGGCTTTCCCGTGAGGGCGTGGAACCGTACTGCGGCGAAGGCCGCGCCACTGGCCGCCGATGGTGCGACGGTCTGCGCAACCCCCGCGGAGGCGGTGCAAGGGGCGGATGTGATCATCTCGATGCTTGCGGACGGGAGCGCCACTGCATCGGTGCAGGCCGACCCGGCGCTGCGGGCGGCGCTGAAACGCGGCGCGATCTGGATCGAGATGGCCTCGGTGAAGCCCGAGGAGGCGCGCAATCAGGCCACCGATCTCGCCACGCTGGGGGTGGCCCATCTCGACGCGCCGGTTTCGGGTGGCACGAAGGGGGCGGAAGCGGGAACCCTGGCCATCATGGTTGGCGGGCGCGCCGAAGACTTCGAGCGCGTCCGGGCGGTGCTGGAGGCGATGGGCAATCCGGTTCTTGTCGGCCCCTCCGGGGCAGGGGAGCTGGCCAAGCTCGCCAACCAGGCAATCGTCGGAATCACCATCGGCGCGGTCGCCGAGGCGATGTTGCTGCTCGAGCGGGGCGGTGCCGATCCTGCTGCGGTGCGGCAGGCGCTCAAGGGAGGCTTCGCCGATTCAATCATACTGCAGCAGCACGGCGCGCGGATGACCGACCGCGACTTCGCGCCGGGCGGGCCGGCGCACCTGCAGCTCAAGGATCTCGACAACGTGCTCGCGGAAGCCGCGGCCGTTGGCGCAACTCTTCCGCTCACAAGGGAAATGCGTGACCGGTTCGACCGTCTCGTAAACCGGCTTGGCGGGCGTGAGATGGACCATTCGGCACTGTTTCTGGAGCTTCTCGAGCGCCAGGCCGAGGCCGGCTGAAGCGCTCAGATCAGCCGTTGCCATCGCGCCCCGCAGCGCAATGCGCGTCCGGGCAATGCTGCGCGTGCGAAGGTCTGCGCCTCTGACATGCTACGATATGTGTGGTATATCAAGTTGTTGTTGCATTGGTCGGACCATACGTTAGGCTGCCCTTGGTGGACGCGCGCGGTGTCGCGCCGTGCGGTCCCGCAACTCGACCATCTGGGAGGAGGACATCATGACCCTTTTGAGATCCGCTGCGACGGCCGTCGGCCTTGCCGCTCTCTTCGCCGCCGGTGCGGCCAGCGCCGAGACGGTGATTCGCCTGCAGACGCACTATTCGCCGGAGCACCCCTCGGGCCAGCTCGTGGCCAAATATGTCGACAACGTCGAGACGATGTCGAACGGCGAGATCAAGTTCGAGGTGTTCTATTCCTCGTCGGTGGTGAAATCCCCCGAGACCTTTGACGCCGCGGCCACCGGCATTCTCGACTGCGACATGACCGGCGGCGGCTATCAGGTCGGCAAGAACCCCGCCTTCCAGTTCGTGGGCGACATCATGGGGGGTTATGCCACGCCCTACCAGCAGCTCAGCTGGCTCTACTACGGCGGCGGCTGGGACGCGGCCCAGGAACTGTACAACAAGTACAACATGCAGCTGATCGGCTGGTGGGTGTACGGGCAGGAGTCGCTTTCCTCCTCGAAGCCCCTGCCGGGCATCGAGGCGCTGAAGGACTGGAAGTTCCGCTCGCCGCCGGGGATGGAGACGCGCATTTTCGAGAAGCTGGGCGCCAAGCCCATCGTGATGGACTTCACCGAGATCTTCACCGCGCTCGAGACCGGCATCATCGACGGGGCGGATGCCTCGGGGCTCGCCAACAACGTCGGCCTTGGCCTCTATGACCTCGTGAAGCACGCCACCTTCCCCGGCTTCCACTCGATGCCGTCCGACCACCTCGCCTGCCGCAAGGATCTGTGGGATTCGCTCGACCCGCATCTGCAGCGCATCATGCTGGTGGCCATGGAGTCGCTGGCGCTGCACACCGCCATCTCCACCGAGGTGAAGAACAACGAAGCCGCGGTGATGCTGCGCGAGAAGGGCGTGACGCTGTGGAGCTGGTCCGAGGAGGACCTGAAGAAGTTCCGCACCGTGGCGCAGGAGACCTGGGACGAGTTCGCCACCACGCCCGAGGCGAAGGCGCTCGTGGCCAGCCACCGCGCCTGGATGAAGAAGCTCGGACTCGTCGACTGATCCGACATCCGGCCTGCAGGCCAAAGGCAACCGGCAGGCCTCCCGCAAGCGGGGGGCCTGCTTTCCGAAAGGCTGGAAGGCGGCCTTGGCCGCCTGTCGATACGGAGTGGAGAAGTGACATCCGAGGCGGCTTCCAAGGGCGTCTTGCCCGAGACCAGCAACGGCCAGTTGCGCGAATGGTTGCCCGCGGTGGGGGTGGTGGCGCTGGCGGCATGGGTGATCTGGAACATGCCCTCCTACATGCTGGTGACCATCGGCGGCAACGCCAACATGCAGGAGACCTACCGCACCGCGACATGGCTCGATTGGGTGATCCTGGCGCTGCTGCCGGTCGTCTTCATCCATGGCGTGCTGACCGTGCAGCGCAGCCACCTGGAATATGCCGAGTGGGGCGTCTTCGACCGCGTTTCCGTCTTCATCGGGCGGGTGACGATGCTGCTCGTCGTGCTCATGGTCTCGGTGATGATATTCGAGGTCGTGCTGCGCTACGTCTTCGAACGCCCAACCCTCTGGGCCAACGAGCTGACGCTGTGGATCGCCGGGTTCCTGTTTCTGTTTGCTGGCCTCTACGCGATGCAGCAGCGCAGCCACATCGCCATCTATCTCGGCTATGACTTGATGCCGCGCTGGGCGCAGCGCCTGGCGAATGTCCTGACAGTCATTTTCATCCTGCTCTTCAATGCCGCGCTGATCTGGGGGGGCTGGGGGGAGGCCAAGGCGCAGTTCCTCCGCTGGGAGACTTTCGGCACCGCGTTCGACCCGCCGATTCCGGCAACGCTTTCGCCGATGATCCTGATCGTGGTCACGCTGGTGTCGATTCAGGCGGTGTCCAATCTCATTCGTGACTGGAACCGGGAGCCGGAACATCACTCGGCGGTTGACGAGGTCGACCCCGAAGAGATCGCCGCGATCAAACGCGCGCTGGGGAGAGACGACTGATGCTCGATATCGGCACCATTTCGCTGATCCTGCTTTTCGGCATGCTGTTCCTGCTGGCCATCGGCATGCCGCTGGGTTTTGCCTCCGCCTTCCTCGCCGTCGCCGTGCTGGTGATGCGCTTCGGGCCCGACCTTCTGTTCCGTCAGTTCGGCTCGGGACCGCTCGCGATCCTCTCTAAGCGCATCTACGACCTGATGACGGATTACGTGCTCATATCGGTGCCGCTGTTCATATTCATGGCGGCGCTGCTGGAGCGCTCGGGCATCGCCAAGGAGATGTACAACTCGCTCAACGTCTGGCTGAGCCGGACACGGGGCGGCATTGCTATCGTCACCTCGATCATGGCCGTCATCATGGCGGCGATGTCGGGGATCATCGGCGGCGAGGTGGTGCTTCTGGGGCTGATCGCGCTGCCGCAGATGCTGCGCCTTGGCTACAATCAGAACCTTGCCATCGGCACGATCTGCGCCTCGGGCAGTCTCGGCACGATGATCCCGCCCTCGATCGTGCTGATCATCTACGGCCTGATCACCGAAACCTCGATCAAGGCGCTCTTCACCGCGGCCTTCCTGCCGGGCTTCATGCTCGCTTCCTTCATCATCATCTACATCATCATCCGCACCCAGCTCGATCCTGCGCAGGCGCCGCTGCCCGAGCCCGGTCCCGACGATCCGCCGAGCGGCGAAAAGACGGTGCTGTTCCTCACCTTCCTGTCGATCATCACGGCCGGCGTTTCGGCGCTCGGATTTGTGCGGGCGGTCTTCTTCACCGTCACCGGCCAGAACGTGGCGATCGAAAACGTCGATCCGATCATCTTCGGCACGCCCGACTACATCTGGAAGACGGCCCTGATTTTCATCGTGTCGCTGGCGTTGATCTTCTTCGTCTTCGGCACGCAGCGTGCCATCCGTGCATGGCAGATGGGCAAGGGGCTCGTCGCGCCGCTGGTCATCATCGGGGTGGTGCTGGGCTCGATCTACATGGGCATCACCGGCATCACCGAGGCCGCCGGCATGGGGGCGGTGGCGGTGTTCTTCATCACCGCGATCCTGCACAAGTCCTGGCCCGAATGGCGTCAGCGCCTGTGTGAGACATGGGTCTGGCTCCTGGCCGGCCTTGCAGGCGCCGTCGTGCTTGCATGGGCGCTGAGCCTGACCGGCAGGATCGGCTTTCAGGAGGCGCTGGTGGTGCTTGTCGGCATCGGCATCGTGAGCCTCGTCATGCGCCTCGAGGACATGCCGGTGATCGTGTGGGAAAGCCTGATGCGCACCCTGAAATCCACCGGCACCATCATCTGGGTGACGATCGGGGCGACCGCGCTGGCCGGCGCCTACACCATTGCCGGCGGGCCGACCTATGTGGCCAACCTCATCGTCGGCGCCGACATGCCGACCATGGGCATCATCCTTGTGATGATGGTGATCTTCCTGTTCATGGGCGCCTTCATGGATTGGGTGGGCATCGTGCTGCTCATCATCCCGGTCTTCCTGCCGATCGTGCTGCGCCTGCCGGTCGAGGAAATCGGCGTCTTCGGTCAGCTCGACCCGCGGCATGTGGCGATCTGGTTCGGGGTGGTGTTCTGCATGAACATGCAGGTCAGCTTCCTGTCACCGCCCTTCGGGCCGGCGGCCTTCTACCTCAAATCGGTGGCACCGCCGCACATCTCGCTCACCGACATCTTCAGGGGCTTCCTGCCCTTCATCGTGATCCAGATCCTCGCGCTGTCGGTGTTGCTGATCTGGCCGCCGATCGTGTCGCTGCTGCTGCCGTGAGCGTGGTGGCGCCGATGACCGGGGCCAAAACCGTGCGCACCGGCCTGATCGGTGCGCACATCGGCGCCTCGCGCTTTGCTGCGGCACTCGAGCTTCTGGCCCGGGACAACGGGCTGGAGCTCGAGTTCCGCAGCATCGACACCGCCGGACAGGAGAACTTCGACCTCTGTGCAACGCTCGCCGCCCTGGCCGCCGAGGGGCGGACGGGCACCGCAGTGACCCACCCCCACAAGCGGGCCGCGGCCGGCTGCGCGGGGATGCGGCTCGCCCCGGAGGTCGCCCGCGTGGGGGCGATCAATACCGTTCTGTTCAGTCCTGACGGGGCGATCGGCGACAACACGGACTACCTTGGCTTCCTCGGCGCATGGCGGGCGCAAATGGCTGACCGCAGCCCAGGCCGCGTCGCAATGGCCGGGGCGGGAGGCGTGGCGGCGGCGGTCGGCCATGCGCTCAAGCGGCTCGGCGCCGAGGAGATCGCCATCTGGGATCTCTCCGCCGATGCCGCGGAGTCGCTCGCGCGGGCCATTGGCGCGCCGGCGCGCGCGGTCGCTCTCGCGCAGGCCGGGCAGGCGGTCGCCGCTGCGCAGGGGCTTGTGAACTGCACACCGCTCGGCATGCATCATCATCCGGGCGACGCCTTTGCCGGAATGAGCCTTTCGGGGGCTGAATGGGCCTTTGACGCCGTCTACACGCCCACCGACACCGTCTTTCTGCAGCGCGCTGCCGCGGCGGGGCTGCGCACGATCACCGGCTTCGAGCTGTTCCGGCACATGGCGATTGCCTCGTTCGAGCGCTTCTCGGGCATCCGTGTCGAGGAGCAGGCCGCGCTTGAACGGCTCGCAGAACTCAGGCCGGCGGAGGCGGCGCCATGAGCCAACCGGCCGCACAGCGCCGGCTCTTGGGATGACGGAGCGCGAGACGAGAAGGATGGAGGCACCGTCCAACGCACCACCCAGGGTCGCCTGTATCGGCGAGGCGATGGTCGAACTCGCCCTCGACGACGTTGCGCCTGACGTCGCGCGGGTGGGCTTCGCGGGCGACACCCTCAATACCGCCGTCTACCTCAAGCGCGCCCTGCCCGAGGCGCATGTCGCCTACGTCACCCGGCTCGGAACGGACCGTTTCTCGGAGCGCATGATCTCCTTCATGCAGGCCGAGGGCCTCGCGACCGATCTCGTCGGACGCAGCCATGAGCGCGTTCCCGGCCTTTATGCGATCACCACCGACAGGGCCGGCGAGCGCTCCTTCACCTACTGGCGGGACCGTTCGGCGGCTCGTCAGCTTTTCGAGGTCGAACCGCCGGCCCTCGAGGATCTGGCCGGATTCGATCTTGTCTTCCTGTCGGCCATCAGCCTCGCCATCATGTCGGCGGAAGCGCGCGCGGCGTTGCTCGAATGGCTGCCGGCATATCGTGCCGGCGGCGGGCGCTTGGCTTTCGATTCCAACTGGCGCCCGGCGCTCTGGCCCGATCGCCCCACCGCGAGGGCCATCATCGAGGCCGCCTGGCGGCAGACCGACATCGCCCTGCCAAGCCTCGATGATGAGCTGGCGATCTTCGGTGAACGGCAGGAGGGCGAGGTGCTCGCCCGGCTTCGGGAATTCGGCGTGCGTTCGGGAGCGCTCAAGCGCGGTGCCGCGGGGCCGCTGGCGCTTGACGGAACGCCGGCCGGCCCCTTTGCACCTGCAACGCGCGTGATCGACAGCACCGCCGCCGGCGACAGCTTCAACGCCGCCTACCTGGCGGCCAGGCTTCGGGGGCTTTCCGAAGCGGAGTGTCTTGCCGCGGGTCACGCGCTTGCAGCTCGGGTGGTGGGCGCGCGCGGCGCCATATTGCCGCGCGAGGAAACGGGCTGAGCGCGGCATGCTGACCTTTGCCGCCGCGGTGTTCTTTCTCATCATCACCCCCGGTCCGGGCGTTCTTTCAACGGCCGGTGTGGGGGCCGGTTTCGGCGGCCGCGCCGGGCTGCGCTACGTGGCGGGGCTCTGCATCGGCACCAATCTCGTCGCGCTCGCCGTGGTCACGGGGCTTGCCGCGGTGATCCTCGCCGACCCGCGCATTCGCTGGGCACTCTTTGCCGCCTCGACCGCCTATCTTCTCTATCTCGCCTTTTGCATTGCCACGGCCGGCGCGCGGCTCGCCTTCATCCGCCACGCCCGCGCGCCGGGGCTCGTGAACGGGGTGATCCTGCAATTCATCAACCCCAAGGCATATGCAGTGAACACCGCGCTGTTCACCGGCTTTCCCTTCCTTGGCACCTCGTATCTGGGCGAGGTTCTGGCCAAGTTCGCGATCGTCAATGCGATCTGGCTGCCCATCCACCTTCTCTGGCTCTGGGCTGGCATCCGCCTCCATGAGCTTGATCTCAGCCCCGCCGCACACAGGGCGATCAACATCGGCATGAGCCTTGCCATGCTGGCGGTGGTGGCGCTTGCGGCGGGGGATTTTTTCGCGCGGTTCTGAGCGCCCCTCAGCCGTAGCGGCGCACGAAATTGCGCAGGATCAGGGGCGGTGCCTCCACCGGCGCGGCGTGGCACATCTCGATGAGCCTGTCGGCATCCTCGGGCGGGAAATAGCCGTGGTTTCGATAGGTGCGGATGCGGGTCTCGAACACCGCGCCGTCGGCCTCGGGGTGAAACTGCGTGGCATAGACGTTGCGGCCTGCGCGGATCATCTGAAACGGGCAGGTCTCGGAAGCGACGAGATGCGCCGCGCCCTCGGGCAGCGCCTGCAGCGCCTCCTTGTGGCCGACGAACGCCACGAATTCGTCCGGGCAACCTTCCAGAAGCGGATCGCGCCGGCCCTCCTCGGTCAGCCGGCAGGCCGAGGTGCCCACCGGCTCCGACCAGCGCGCCTTGCTCACCGGCGCGCCGAGGAAATGCCCCAGGATGCCGATGCCGTAGCAGCAGCCGAGAAAGGGTACATCCTCGCCCACGATCTCGGGCATGAGCCGCATGACCGCCGCCTCGCACTGCGCCTCCGCAGGTGTCTTCTTCTCCGGCGGGTCGGAAACGCAGCCAGGGCCCCCTCCCACGATCACCCCGGCGAAATCGCGCGCGCTGAGACCTTGCGGCAAGGGCTCCTGATCGAGCCGGATGCGGTGGGCGCGGGCGCGAGGCAGCCCGCCCTTGTCGAGGAGCGCCTCGAATTCCTCTTCGGCCGCGTCGCTCTCGGGCCGCAATTGCAGGATCAGGAAGGGTTTCATCGGTGCGCTCCAAAGGGTGTCCTGCCCGCTAGCGGCCCCGGAGGGCCAAGGTCAAGCCCGCGCGATGTCGCGCGCGTCGCGCCAGCGGTACCACGCCACCACAGCGGGCAGGAACCAGGGCCGGCCGGTGTAGAAGGGCCGGGTGGGGAAGGGCAGGTCGTCAAAGGCTGTCGCGCCCTCCGCGCGGCCGAGGATCTTCAGCCCGAGCTTCCAGCCAAGCCAGCTCGCCATCCCCACGCCCGAGCCGCAGTAACCGGCGGCAAACCAGATGCCCTCGTGCCGGCCAATGTGCATGAGCGTGTCGAAGGTGTAGCCGACAAGCCCCGACCAGCTGCGCTCGATGCGCGTTTGCGAAAGCTCGGGGAAGAGCCGGGCGAGCTCGGCCCTGAGCCGCGGCCCCGACACCTCCGGCCCCACATCGCCCGCCGCCACCCGACCGCCGAAGATGACGCGGGAGCGGTCGGGAGAGGCCGAGTAGTAATAGACCACCCGCCGGCTGTCGGAGATCACCCGGTCGGTGGGAAAGAGCCTGTCCATCAGCGCGCGGGGCACCGGCTCGGTCGCAATGACATGGCTGCCGATGGGAATGATCCGCCGTCTCAGCCAGGGCAGGAGCGGGCCCGAATAGCCGTTCGTCGCCACCACCAGCTCGCGCGCCGCGATCATGCCGCGCGTGGTCTTCACGGCAAAGCCCGCGCCGTCGCGCGCGATGGCGCGTGCGGGGCAGTGGCCGACGACCGTGGCGCCGGTCGCCTTCGCCGCGGCGAGATAGCCGGCAAGCAGCTTGCCCGGATGCACCCGCGCATGGCGCGGATAGACCACGCCGCCGTGATAGAGCGCGCTGCCGAGCTCGCGCGCCTGCTCGCTTCGCGGCACCACATGCGCCTCGATCCCCTCCTCGCGGTGCAAACGCTCGGCCTCGCGCGCGAGCGTCTCGTAGGCCTGCGGGGTATGGGCGGCGTGAAAGCGGCCCGCGCGGCGGAAGTCGCAGGAAATCCCAAGCTCGGCGATGCGCGCCTCGATCCATTCGAGCTGCTCCTTGCCCGCCTCGCGGATCGCCCGCGCCCGCTCCAAGCCAAAGCGGCGCGACAACTCCTCGAGCGAGGGTTTGACCGAGGTGCCGATCTGCCCGCCGTTGCGGCTCGAGCAGCCTTCGCCGGGCGCGCCCGCGTCGATGACCACCGTGTGCCGGCCCGCCCGTGCCGTTTCGATCGCCGCGTTGAGCCCGGTGTAACCCGATCCGATGACAAGCACATCGGCGCGCGCGGGCAGGCGCGCCTCGCCCCTGTCGCCCAGCTCGGGGATGTCGCGCCAGTGGCTGCGCGGCGCGTAAGCGGGGGAGAAGAGATCGTCTGCCAATCTGCCCTCTCTCACATCTCGCCCGGTGCTACCTGGCAGCCCGTGACGAGCGCCTGCCGGATCGCCTCCACCACCTTGAGCGTCGCAAGCCCCTCGCGCGCGGGCACGAGCGGCGCCTCCCGCCCCTCGATCACGGCAGCGAAGTGGCGGATCTGGCGCAAGAGGGGATCCTCGCGCGTCACCGCCACCGTTTCCGGGGCGATCGGCTCCCACCAGCCGCGTGCGCCGGGGTTGCGCCACAGCCGCATGTCAGGGACCGAAAGCGCGGCACGAGTGCCGGCGATGCGGTAGCAGGACTGGCCGGTGACCGGATAGGCGGGGTTCTCGGCCGCCGTCAGCTCCCAGCTCCAGGGGGCAACGGCGGTGTCGGAGACGCTGAGCGTAGCCACCGCGCCGGAGGCGAACTCGAGGATCACCGCGGCGGTGTCCTCTACCGCGAAGCCGCGCCGGGCGCTGGAGGCCGTGGCCTGCACGCCCGCCACCTCGCCCATGAAATGGCGCATCAGGTCGATGTCATGGACGAGGTTGATCAGGATCGGCCCGCCGCCCGGCTGGCGCCGCCACTCCGGCGCGAAGTAGTCCTCGGGCTTGTAGAGCCAGCAGATGCCGTCGGCGGCGACAAGCTCGCCGAGCGCCCCGGTCTCGATCAGCCGCTTCGTGGCCGCGGCGAAGGGGCTGTGACGGCGGTGATGGCCGACGAGCACCGGCACGGCCGCGGCCTCGGCTGCCTCCACCAGCCGCGCTGCCTCCGCCGTCGAGGTGGCGAGTGGCTTCTCCACCAGCACGGGCACGCCCGCGGCAACGCAGGCAAGGGCCTGTTCGACATGCAGCCGGTTCGGCGTGGCAAGGATCACGCCTTGGGGCGCAGGGCTTACCTCAAGGGCGGCAGCGAGGTCGGGAAACCACGCTCCGCCTGCGCCCTCGGCCACCGCCTGCGCTGCGGGATCGGGGTCGATGACCGCGTGAAGCCGCACGGCACCGCTTTCGGCGATTGCCTTGATGTGCTGGCGGCCCATGAGCCCGCCGCCGGCCACCGCGATTGCAACGCTCATCGCGCGCTCACTCCTTTACCCGCCGCACCGGCTCGAAGCAGAACATTCCGCCCTGATAGCGGTGCACGGGGTCGTCGGGGCGGGGCGGGCCGTCACGCTCGATGATCCTTGCGCGCCACTTCTCGCTTGAGTCCCTCGGCCGCCAGCCAAGCCAGGCGGTCTTGGAGTTGTCCCACCAGCCCGCCTCGTTGTCGGAGGCGCCATAGACGATCGGGCAGCCCAGCACCGGCACCTCGAACATCCGCTCGATGAGCGCCACCATGTCATCGGCCGAAAGCCAGGTGGAGAGCATCCGGTAATCCTTCGGCTCGGGAAAACAGGAGCCGATGCGCAGGATCAGTGTCTCCTGCCCGAACTTGTCGAAATACATCCGCGCCAGCGCCTCGCCGAAGCATTTCGAGACGCCGTAAAGCGAATCGGGGCGGATGGGCGAATCGGCGTCGAGCCGCTCGGTGACCGGGTGAAAGCCGATCGCGTGGTTGGAGGAGGCGAAGAGGATGCGCGGCTGCCCGTGCGCGCGGGCCGCCTCGTAGAGGTTGAAGAGCCCGATGATGTTGGCCTGAAGGATGGGCTCCCATGGCTGTTCGGTGGAGATCCCGCCCATGTGCAGGATCGCGTCGCAGCCCTCGACCATGGCATCGACGGCCGCCGCATCGGCGAGGTCGCACTGCACGATCTCTTCGCCCGGCTGCGGGTCGGGAATGGGGGCGATGTCGGCAAGGCGCACCACCCGCGCGCGCCCGCGCATCCGCTCACGCAGCATCGAGCCAAGGCCCCCGGCCGCTCCGGTGATCAGCAATCTTTCCATCAGTGTCCCTTTCTCCTGCCCTTGCCGCCCGGCGGGCTTTGGCCTTCACTGTCGCGGGCAGGCGCGCCGCCTGCAACCCCGCCCGTGATCCCGCCTATCGAGGAGCTGCCCATGAAGATTGCCGCCATCACGCCCCACCTTCTGCGTCACCGGCTCGAGACGGAGGAGCAGTTCCAGTCTTCCTTCTCCACCTTCACCGACCGCTGGGCCTGCCTCGTCGAGATCACCTGCGAGGACGGCACCATCGGCTGGGGCGAGTGCCTCGGCCCCTCGCGGACCATCGCCGCGGCGGTGGAGGAAATCGCGCCGCTTCTGATCGGCCGCGATCCGCGCGAGGTCGAGCGGCTGTGGGGCGAGGTTTACGCGGCCATCCGCGATCAGGGGCGGTCGGGGCCGCAGTTCTCGGCGCTCTCGGGCATCGACATCGCGCTGTGGGACATCTGCGGCAAGGCCTATGGCCAGCCGGTGCACCGCCTTCTGGGGGGCGCGTGGCGGCGCGAGGTTCAGGCCTATGCCACCGGCGGCTTCCGCCCCGTGACCGGAGAGCATCACGCCCGCGTGCTCGAGGAGGTCGCAGGCTATGTCCGGCAGGGCTTTTCGGCGGTGAAGATCAAGATCGGCTATGACGCGCGCGAGGATGCCGAGCTGATCCGCGCGGTGCGGGCGCGCATCGGCCCCGGCGTGCGGCTGATGATCGACGCCAATCACGGCTACGATGCCGTGGAGGCAGCCTGGCTCGGCCGCGCGGTGGCCGACTGCGACATTCACTGGTTCGAGGAGCCGGTGGTGCCCGAGGCGCTGGGCGCCTATGCTGAGCTCAAGCGCGCCCAGCCGCTGGCGCTTGCCGCCGGCGAGACATGGTCCGGCCGGCATGAATTTGCCCGGCCGATTGCCGAGCGGGTGGTGGAGATCCTCCAGCCCGACCTGTGCGGCTGCGGCGGCTTCACCGAGTTCCGCAAGATCGTGGCGATGGCCGAGACGGCCGGGCTCAGGGTGGTGCCGCATGTGTGGGGCTCGGGGGTGGCGGTGGCCGCGGCGCTGCAGGCCATTGCCGCCCTGCCGCCTATTCCCAAGCGCCACGCGGCCGCGCCGGTGATGCTGGAGTTCGACCGCACGCCGAACCCGTGGCGGATGGACATTCTCGCCCGGCCCATCGAGCATCAGCGCGGTATCGCCGCCGTGCCGGAGGGTGCGGGGCTCGGCATTGAGGTCAACCGCGCCAAGGTGCTTGCCTGGTCGCCGGACCCGTGAGGCGGCTCAGCCCTCGGCCGCCTCGACCACTTCCTTGAACTTCGAAAAGAACTGGGCGGAGAGCTTCTTCGCCGTGCCCTGGATCAGCCGGCTGCCGAGCTGGGCAAGCTTGCCCCCGATCTCGGCGCGGGCGGTGTAGGCAAGAATCGTGGCATCGCCATCTTCGGTGAGGGTGACATTGGCGCTGCCCTTGGCAAAGCCCGCCGGCCCGCCCTTGCCCTCGCCCGAGAGGCTAAAGCTTTCTGGGGCGTTTGAAGGGTCGAGCGTGACCCTGCCCGAAAAACGGGCCTTCACGGGGCCGACCTTGAGCGCGACCTTCGCCTCGAGATCGGTGTCGGAGTGCTTGACGAGTTCCTCGCATCCAGGGATGCACTGGCGCAGGATCTCGGGGTCGTTGAGCGCGGCATAAACGCGGTCCCGTGGCGCGTTGATGCGGATTTCTTCGCTGAGTTCCATCGGCCGGTCTCCTCCCTCCTTGGCGCGGTGGAAGAACAGAAGCCGAGCGGCGGCCGGGCGTCAACCGCGCCGGGGGGCTTGCCCCCCGGACCCCCCAGGGTACTTTCGCCAGGATGATGGGCACTTGGGGTCTTCCCAATCAGCGGGGGCGCGGAAATGGCCGAGAGCAAGCTGGCGGTGGGATTTGTGGGCGTGGGGCTGATGGGACATGGCATGGCCAGGAACATTCTTGCCGCGGGGCATCCCCTGACCGTGATCGCCCACCGCAACCGCGCGCCGGTGGAGGATCTGGTCGCGCGGGGCGCGCGCGAGGCGCAAAGTCTCGAGGAGCTTGCCGCTGGAAGCCATGTGATCTTCATCTGCGCACCCGGCTCACCGCAGGTCGAGGCCATTGTCGAGGGGCTTTGGGAAGGGCTGCGGGAGGGGGCGGTGGTTGTTGACTGTTCCACCTCCGATCCGGCCTCGTCCGCGCGGTTGGCCGAGCGGCTGGCGGCCCGCGGTGTGGGATTTGCCGACGCCCCGCTCGGCGGCACGCCCGTGCAGGCCGAGGAGGGGCGGCTTCATACCATGGTGGGTGCGACCGATGAGGTGTTTTCCCGCATCGAGCCGGTCATTGCCACATGGGCCGAGCGGATCGTGCATATCGGCGGCCCCGGCGATGGGCATCGCATGAAGCTCATCAACAACTTCCTCTCGCTCGGTTACGCCGCGATCTATGCGGAGGCGTTGACGCTTGCTGCCAAGGTGGGGCTGGGGCCGAAGAAGGTGGACAGTGTGCTGCGCGGCAGCCGCATGGACTGCGGCTTCTATCAGACCTTCATGGGCTACATCATCGAGGGCAACCGCGAGTCCCACAAGTTCACACTGGCCAACGCCTACAAGGATCTGCGCTATCTGGAATCGATGGCCAATGCCGCCGGTGTGGCCAACCCCGTGGGCAATGCCGCCAAGAACAACTTTGCTCTCGCAGTTTCCGCCGGAGGCGACGGGCCCAAGGACTATGTGCCGCATCTCGTGGAGTATGTGGGGCGGCTCAACGGGGCGACGTTTTCACCCGGCAAGGAATAGCCCGGCGCCCTCGTCGGAGCCTTGTGGCGCGAGGAATTTCCGCAACGCTATTCGGCCGCGCGCCGCAGCGACAGCATCAGGTTGAGAAACTTCTCGCCCTGCACCGCCACGTGCCGGCGCAGAGCCTCGGCCGCCTCTTCGGCATCGCCGCGCTCCAGCGCCTCTACGATGGCCTCGTGCTCGCTCATCGACTGGGCCATGCGCCCGCGCAGGCGGAGCTGGCGACGCCGGAACGGTTCCAGCCGTCTGTGCAGCGCGCGCGTCTCGGCTTCCAGAAAGCTGTTGCCCGACTCGCGGTAGATGATCTGGTGAAACCGGGCGTTGGCGCTGTAATAGCTGTCCGGGTCACAGGCATCGACGGCTGCCTGGCATCTGGCGTTTGCGTCGCGCAGTTCCGCCAGGGCTGCCTCGGAGATGCGCCTGGCCGCCAGGCGCCCGCAAACGACTTCAAGCTCGGCCATCACCTCGAACATCTCGACGAGTTCGACCGGCCCTGGCTGGCGCACGAAGGCACCGCGGCGCGGAACCAGTTCGACCAGCCCGGACAGCGCCAGCCGCTGAAGCGCCTCGCGCAGGGGCGTGCGTGAAACCCCGAAGTGGCGCGCAAGCCGCACCTCATCGAGGCGCTCGCCATCGGCGTAACTGCCGTCGAAGATACGCTCCTCGATCTCCTTGGCGATGATGTCGGCGCGGCGCAATTCCATGACGGCAGCCTATCAGCACGTGACTCAGAACACAATCACGACGATCTTGTATACAAGATGGTTGACCGCCAAAACAGAACGTGCCTATCGTTGCGTCACTTTCCGGCCCGCGGCCGGAACCTGACGGGAGGAAGACATGAATACCATGCTCAAGACCGCGGCAGCGGTGGCGATTTTCGCGCTGGGTGGCATCGCCGAAGCGCGCGAGCTGCGCCTGTCTCACCAGTGGTCGAACCAGGACGTGCGCCACCAGGTGGCGCAGATTGTCGCCGACGAGGTCGCGAAGGCGAATGTGGGGCTCGAGATCAGGATTTTCGGATCCCAGTCGCTGTTCAAGGCGCGCGAGCAGTACAAGCCGCTCTCGCGCGGCCAGCTCGACATGACTGTTCTGCCGCTTGCCTATGCCGCCGGCCAGCAGCCGGCCTACAACCTGACGCTGATGCCCGGGCTGGTGAAGAACCACGACCATGCTGCGCGGCTTTCGCATTCGCCGTTCATGAAGGCGCTTGAGGAGAAGATGGCCGAGGACGACGTGATGGTGCTCGTCCACGGCTACCTTGCGGGCGGTTTTGCCGGCAAGGACAAGTGCATCACCAAGCCGGAGGACGTGAAGGGGCTGCAGATGCGCGCCGCCGGCAAGGCCTTCGAGCAGATGCTGGCGGGTGCCGGCGCCTCCATCGCCTCGATGGCGTCTTCCGAGATCTACAACGCCTTCCAGACCGGCGTGCTCGATGCGGCCAACACCTCGTCGTCGTCTTTCGTGAGCTACCGGATCTACGAGGTGGTGAACTGCTACACGCCCGCGGGCGATGTGGCGCTGTGGTTCATGTATCAGCCTCTGCTGATGAACAAGAGCACCTTCGAGAGCCTGACGCCGGAGCAGCAGAAAGCCCTGCGCGATGCGGCGGCGAAGGCGGAGGCCTTCTATCTGGAGGAGGCCAAGAAACAGGACGCCGAGTCGGTTGAGGTGTTCCGCAAGGCGGGCGTTCAGATTGCCCAGATGACTCCGGAGGATTTCGAGGCATGGCGGGAGATCGCCAGGCAGACGTCCTACAAGGCGTTTCTCGAGGACGTGCCGGATGGGCAGAAGCTTCTTGATCTTGCGCTTTCCGTGGAGTGACACGGTGGCGGAGTGGCTCTCGGGCCGCTCCGCCTCCTCGTCTTGCTCCTGATCTGCATCGCGGAGGAAAACGCCGCCATGGTTGGAATGACGCGCACCGTCGTCGCCCGTAGCGGGAACAACCCCTTTCTGCGTGCCGTTGGGGTGCTGTCCACCCTGGCCGGCTGGTGCTCGGCCGGCATGATCCTCGCCGCGGTCCTCATCACCTGCCAGATGATCGTCATCCGCTTCGTGCTCAACGGGTCGACCATCTGGCAGACGGAAGCGGTGGTTTATCTCATGGTTGCGGCGACGCTGATCGGACTTCCCTATGTCCAGCGTCTGCGCGGGCATGTGAACGTGGACCTGCTGCCGATGTCGCTGCCGCGGCGATGGCGCCACGCTCTGGCCGTTCTTACCCTGTCGGCCTCGATCGCCGTTGTCTCGGTGATGCTGTTCTACGGCTTCGAGTTCTGGCACATCGCCTGGGAGCGCGGCTGGCGGTCGGACACCGTCTGGGGCGTGCGCCTCTGGATCCCCTATCTTTCGATTCCGGTGGGCTTCGGGTTGCTGCTTCTTCAGCTCGTCGCTGACCTTGTCGCGGTGCTGACGGGGGTTGAAGAGCCCTTCGGTCTGGAGGAAGCCTGATGGACCCGCTCCTTCTCGGCGCTCTGGTGGCGGTGGCCACAATTCTGGTTCTGTTTTCGGGAGTCTCGGTGGCGATTGGCCTGCTGATCGTCTCGGGCGGTTTCCTTCTGGTGTTCGATGGCGTGCGGTCGCTGGAGCTGATGCCGGAGATCTTCTTTGGCAAGCTCGACAGCTTCGCGCTCCTGTCGATCCCGATGTTCATCATCATGGGGGCGGCGATCTCCTCGACACGGGCAGGCGCCGATCTCTATGAGGCGCTGGAGCGCTGGCTGACCCGCGTGCCGGGCGGGCTTGTGGTCTCCAACTTGGGCGCGTGCGCGCTTTTTGCGGCCATGTCGGGCTCAAGCCCGGCCACCTGTGCCGCGATCGGCAAGATGGGCATCCCCGAGATGCGCAAGCGCGGCTATCCCGACGGGGTGGCGGCGGGTTCCATCGCCGCGGGCGGCACGCTCGGCATTCTGATTCCGCCCTCGGTGACGATGATCGTCTACGGCATTGCCACCGAAACCTCGATTGGCCGGCTGTTTCTCGCGGGCGTCATCCCGGGGCTGATGCTGGTTGGGCTGTTCATGGCCTGGTCGCTCTACTCCACCTGGGCCTCGGGCAACGCCGCGACCCTCTCGCCCGGGCGCTACAGCTGGCGCCAGCGCTTCGAGATCCTGCCGCGAGTGCTGCCCTTTCTCGTAATCATCCTCGGCGTGCTCTATGCCATGTATGGCGGGGTTGCCACGCCTTCGGAGACCGCCGCGGTGGGCGCGCTTCTGTGCCTTCTGATCGCCATGGTGATCTATCGGCTGTGGGATCCGCGCGCGCTATGGGCCGTCTTGCGCGACAGCACCCGCGAGAGCGTGATGATCCTGTTCATCATCGCTGCGGCCGGGGTGTTCTCCTACATGCTGAGCTCGCTCTTCATCACTCAGTCCATTGCCGCCTGGATCGGCACGCTCGAAGTCAACCGCTGGGTGCTGATGGGGGCGATCAACATCTTTCTGCTGGTCGCGGGGTTCTTCCTGCCGCCGGTGGCGGTGATCCTGATGGCCGCGCCGATCCTGTTGCCGATCATCACCAGCGCGGGTTTCGACCCGATCTGGTTTGCGGTGGTGCTGACCATCAACATGGAAATCGGGCTGATCTCGCCGCCGGTGGGGCTCAACCTCTATGTCATCAACGGCATCGCGCCCGACATCTCGCTGCGCACCATTCTCGTGGGCTCCCTGCCCTATGTGGCCTGCATGGTGCTGGCGATCATCCTCCTGTGCATCTTCCCCGGGCTCGCCACCTGGCTGCCCGATCTGGTGATGGGGCCCAGCTTGTGACGCGGCTTGCCGACCTTCTCGCCACGGTCTTCGAGCGACGGCCGCGGCGGCTCTCGCGCGGGCGCGTCGACGACCGCCCGCTCGTGGAGCTTGCCCGCGAGCTTCTCGGCTCGGCGGGGGAGGCCTCGGGGCTGGCGCTGGCCGATGCCATCCTGACCCGCTATGAGGCGCTTACCGACGAAGGCAAGCTCGCCTTCCTCCGGCAGATCGCCGCCGAGATGGACATTGACCCCGAGGCGGTGCGGCGTGCGCTCGCCGCCTATGAGGCCCGGCCCTCGCGCGCCACTTACCGCGCCTTTTCCGCCGCTGCCGAACCGGCGCGGCAGGAGCTCATCCGGCGGCTTAACCAGGTGCCGGGCGCGACGGCACGGCTTGTGCGCATGCGGGCCGATCTGTTGCGGCTGGGGCAGGGGGAGGCGCCGCTCGAGGCGCTAGATCTCGACTTCCGCCATCTCTTCGCCTCCTGGTTCAATCGCGGCTTTCTGGTGCTGCGACGCATCAGCTGGGAGAGTCCCGCGCATATCCTCGAGAAGATCATCGCCTATGAGGCGGTGCATGCCATCGACAGCTGGGATGACCTGCGCCGCCGGCTGCAACCGGACGACAGGCGCTGTTTCGCCTTCTTCCACCCCGCCATGCCCGATGAGCCGCTGATCTTCGTCGAGGTGGCGCTCACGCGCGGCATCCCCGGCTCCATCCAGAAGCTCCTGGCCGAGGATCGCGCGCCGATGGCGGCGGAGGAGGCCGACACGGCCGTGTTCTATTCCATCTCCAACTGTCAGAAGGGGCTCAGGGGCATCTCCTTCGGCAATTCGCTCATCAAGCAGGTCGCGCACGACCTCGCGGCCGATCTGCCGGGACTCAAGACCTTCGTGACGCTCTCGCCGATACCGGGTCTCATCGGCTGGCTGAAGGATCAGGGCATCGCCCATGACGTACAGGACGGCGAGGCGATGCGGGCGCTCGCCGCGCATTACCTTCTGCACGCCAAGGCCGCCGACGGGCTTCCGCTTGATCCGGTGGCGCGGTTTCACCTCGGCAATGGCGCGATACTGCATGAGGTGCACGCCAATGCCGACATTTCGGCGAAGGGTCTCGCCCAGTCGGGCGGCACGATGGTGAACTACCTCTACAAGCTCGACCGGGTCGCCCAGAACCATGAGCTCTTCGTCACCAGGCGCGAGGTTGTCGCCAGCCCCGAGCTGCGGGCGCTGGCCGAACGCGCGCCGCTCGAGACAGGCAAGGAACGCTGACGACATGGCCAATCCGCTCTACGACACGCTCTTCGCGCCGCATGAAGGCAAGACCAAGCCTTTCCTGCTTCTGCCCGATGGGGGAGAGGTCAGCTATACGGCGTATCTCGACACCGCCGCGCGGCTTGCCAACACGCTGCGCGATGCCGGCCTGAAGCCCGGCGATCGCGTTGCGGTGCAGGTGGAGAAGTCGCCCGAGGCGCTCGCCCTTTATGCCGCGGCGGTGCGCTCGGGTGTGGTGTTCCTGCCGCTCAACACCGCCTACACGGTCGAGGAGCTGAGCTATTTCATCGAGGACAGCGGCGCCGGGCTGGTCGTCTGCGACCCCGCGCGGCGCGAGCTGCTCGCCCCGGTCGCCGCCCGTCTCGGCGCCGGGCTCGAGACGCTGTCGGCCGACGGCGGTGGCTCGCTGATGGAGCGCGCGCGCCGGATGCCGACCCGCTTCGAGACGGTCGATCGGGGGGAGGATGACCTTGCCGCGCTCCTGTACACCTCCGGCACCACCGGCCGCTCGAAGGGTGCGATGCTGACCCAGCGCAACCTTCTGTCGAACGCGCTGACGCTGGTCGAGGCCTGGCGCTTCACCGAGGATGACGTGCTTCTGCACGCGCTGCCGATCTTTCACACGCATGGCCTGTTCGTGGCGACCAACGTCATTCTCGCCGTTGGCGGCAGCATGATCTTCCTGCCGAAGTTCGACATCGACCAGATCATCGCCAATTTGCCGCGCGCCACGGCGATGATGGGCGTGCCCACCTTCTACACCCGCCTTCTGGACGACCCGCGCCTCACGCGCGAGCTCGTCGCGCACATGCGGCTCTTCGTCTCCGGCTCGGCGCCGCTTCTGGCCGAAACCCACCGCGCCTTCGAGGAGCGCACCGGCCATCGCATTCTCGAGCGCTACGGCATGACCGAGACCAACATGAACACCTCCAACCCCTATGATGGCGAGCGGCGGGCCGGCACGGTGGGCTTTCCGCTGCCGGGGGTGGAGCTGAAGATCACCGACCCGGAGACAGGCGAGGAACTGCCGCGCGGCGAGATCGGCCAGATCGAGGTGCGCGGGCCCAACGTGTTCATGGGCTACTGGAACATGCCGGAGAAGACGAAGGAGGAGCTGCGCGAGAACGGCTTCTTCATCACAGGCGATCTGGGGCTGATCGACGAGGACGGTTACGTGCACATCGTCGGCCGCAACAAGGATCTGATCATCTCGGGCGGCTACAACATCTACCCCAAGGAGATCGAGATGGTGCTCGACGCCCAGCCCGGCGTGAAGGAAAGCGCCGTCGTGGGCGTGCCGCACCCCGATTTCGGCGAAACGGTGCTGGCGGTGATCGTGCCCGAGAAGGAAGGACGGCCCGAACGCGCCGCGCTCGAGGCGGCCGTCCGCGAAAATCTCGCCAGGTTTAAGCATCCGCGCGAATACATCTTTCTGGATGAGCTGCCGCGCAACACCATGGGCAAGGTCCAGAAGAACGTGCTGCGCGAGAAATATCGCGACCTGTTCACCGGTTGATTCAGGCGGGTCCATGCTGCCTTTCCCAGGAAGGCGCAAGGCTCATTGCTGCGGCAAGGTATTGCCGCCGGCGCCGTTTATGGCGAGGTTGGCCTTGAGAGCCGAGCCGGGGGAGGGGGAGCACGATCGTGCCCGGAGACCAGCGGATCATCGTGGCCCATGATCTCACCGGGCGTTCGACCGATGCCCTGCAAAGGGGCGCCCGGCTGGCCCGAACGCTCGGCGCGCGGCTGGTGATCGTCCACGCCGTGGATGACGGCCTTCCCGCCCGTCTGTCCGAAACGGTGTCCTCGCTCGCCCGCGACGAACTCGAGAGGCTGGCCGCCCCGCTTCGCGCCGAACTCGGCGAAGGGCGGGTAGACGCGTTGCTGCTCCACGGGTCACCGTGGAGGATGGTTGTCGAGGCGGCGAATGCCCCTGATTGCCGCCTTCTGGTCATCGGTCCCCACCGATGGCGCGGGCTCGGCGAGCTTTTCGCGGGGAGTTTTGCCGAAAGGATCCTTCGCGCGGCACAAAGAGACGTCCTCCTGGCCCGCCTGCCGGCGGTGGACGACCATGGCCGCGTTCTGGTGGGTATCGATTTCTCTCCCGCGTCCCGCCGCGCGCTGCTTTCGGCGGCCGAACTGGCCCCCGGGGCAGAGATCATTCTGGTTTCGGCCTATCACGTCCTCTTCAGGGGTATCATCGCACGCGGTCACGATCCGGGGGAGGACCCCGCCCTGGAGGCCGAGAAGAGACGCCTTGAGCGGGAGATCGGATCGCAGATGGACGATTTTCTTGCGGACATGCCCGAAAGGCTGCGCGGCGCCCGGCGCATCATCGCCGAGGGCGGGCCGGCGGCGCTGCTCTCCTGCCTCGCCGAATACGAGGAGGCGGATCTGATCGCCGTCGGCGCCCATGCGCGCGGGCGCCTGGCCGAACTGCTTCTGGGCTCCACTGCTCGCGATCTCGCCGATTTCGCGCCCTGCGACCTCCTGGTCGCGCGATAGGGCCCATCAGACAGGCAGGGGACCGACAGTTGCGGCAGTTCTTGGGGCGCCTCGCGTCCGCGTCATGCCGCGTGACTTTTCGCGCGGCTGAATCGGTGCAAGGCTGCGACAGGCCGCGTGGCCGACGGCTGCCGGCTGGGATAGTGTCTTTTTCGACGGATGAAGCGAAGAGCGCCGCCGAGATGAGGAGCGGCAGGAGGAGCGGCGCGACGAACCGCCTGAAGGCGATGACGCCGCTTTCGGTGAGCGGCACCTGGCCAGGCGGCAACAGCCATGAGATCAGCACCAGAAAAGCCAATTGGATGAGGCTCGAGAATACCTGTGCCTGTCGCGTCGAGCGGGTGCACCACGGCGCCGAATGGCCCCCGCCGAGGTGGCACGAGGTTCCGAATTCCTGAACCGCGGTGATGAGGCGAAGAAGCAGCGAGAGGGACTCCCAGCCGCTGAGCCGCGGCGGCGGCGGTCCCGGCCCCTCATGTGCGGGCGCCGGCCGCAAGTGTACCGAAGAAGTGAAGGCAATGGGCCTCCGAAACGACATCGGTGAAGGCAAGCGCCAGTCGCATGCCGCCCCGAGTCCCCGCTGAGCCGGCGAGGCCCTGGCGCCATGACGGTCAAGCCGGGCGATATTGTGGCGGATCGCGGTACCGAAGGCCCAGGCGAGCGCACACAATAGCCCCATGGCCAGCGGCGCGGCACAACCGTAGGAGTCGAAGAGTATTGGCCCCGGGATGAGAAAGCCGTTCCCGATGATCGAGACGAGCGGCGTCACGATTGCGCGCCAGACCTCGCGCATCCACAGCCGCGGTCGCAGCAGCGCGACGAGAACGGCGAGCGAAGTTCCCGCGATCATCGCGTCTTCGAGCATCGACGCCTCTCCCGTCACGGCGCCCATATGGACAAGTTTGCCCCGCTGTGAAAAGAGCGCGGCGACAGGAGTGAGCCAGATGACCACAACCCGCTTCGCCCCCTCGCCCACGGGCTATCTGCATGTGGGCAACCTGCGCACCGCGCTGTTCAACTTCCTCATCGCGCGCAAGGCGAAGGGCACCTTCATCCTGCGTCTCGACGACACCGACCCGGAGCGCTCGAAGGAGGAATATGTCGAGGCCATCCGCGAGGATCTGACCTGGCTCGGCCTTACGTGGGACCGTGAAGAACGCCAGTCGGCGCGGCTCGACCGTTATGCCGAGGCTGCCGACCGGCTGCGCGCGGCGGGCCGGCTCTACGAGTGTTTCGAGACGCCCACCGAGCTTGAGCTCAAGCGCAAGAAGCAGCTCGCCATGGGCCGCCCGCCGGTCTACGACCGGGCGGCGCTGAAGCTCAGCGAGGAGGAGAAGGCGAAGCTCCGCGCCGAGCGCCCCGCCCACTGGCGGTTCAAGCTCGATCACGAGCGCATCGAGTGGGAAGACGGCATCCTCGGCCATCAGTCCATCGATGCGGCCTCGATCTCAGATCCAGTGCTCATCCGCGGCGACGGGCAGGTGCTCTACACGCTTGCCTCGGTGGTGGACGACCTCGAGATGGGCGTGACCGACGTGGTGCGCGGCGCCGACCATGTGACCAACACCGCCACCCAGATCCAGATCATGCGCGCTCTCGGCGGCACGCCGCCGCGTTTTGCCCACCATTCGCTGCTGACCGGCCCCAAGGGCGAGGCGCTGTCCAAGCGGCTGGGCACGCTCGCCCTGCGCGACCTGCGCAAGCGCGGGGTGGAGCCGATGGCGCTTCTGAGCCTTCTCGCCCGCCTCGGCTCCTCCGACCCGGTGGAGCTGCGTCACTCGATCGACGAGCTCGCCGAGGGCTTCGAGCTCAGCCACTTCGGTGCGGCGCCGACGAAGTTCGATGTGAACGACCTCTTCCCGCTGACCGCGCGCTACCTGCAGTCGCTGCCCTATGAGGCGGTGGCCGAGGACATCGCCGCCGCCGGCGTGCCCGAGCATCTGGCCCGCCGCTTCTGGGAGGTGGTGCACGAGAATGTCGAGACCCGCGCCGATATCGCCCGCTGGTGGCGCATCTTCCGCGACGGCCCCGAAACGCGGCCGATCGCCGAAGAGGACCGCGCGTTTGTCGAAGAGGCGCTGAAGCTGCTGCCCCCCTTCCCGTACGGCCCCGACAGCTGGGCGGAATGGACCGGGCGGGTGAAACAGGCGACAGGCCGCAAGGGGCGGGCATTGTTCATGCCGCTGCGCCTTGCCCTCACCGGCGAAGAGCGCGGGCCGGACATGGCCGGGGTGATGGAGCTTCTGCAAGAGCCCCCGCGCCTTTGATGCCTCCTCCCTTTCATCACCCTGCGAAAAATACCCCGGGGAGCGCGAGGGGCAGCGCCCCTCGCTCCCGTCATCGGTGCCGGGGGCTCAGGTCGCCTGAATGACGCGGGCCTCGATGTCGCGCAGCCAGTCATCCACGAGCACGCGCTCTTCGGGCCGCAGCGACCGGGCGCGCGGATAGCGCGGGCCGTCGCGGTCGTTCAGGATCGGCGCATCCCAACCCGCGGTGGTGAGAAAGAACCGCGCCACCCCCTCTTCGCCGAACTCGCGCAGATAGCCCTGCACCACCGTGTCGAGATAGCTCAGAAGCACCGGATGCGCCTCGTCCGGGCGGCCATGCCGACCCTCCGGGATGGTATAGATGTGCACCGCCACCGGCCGGCCCACGGGGTGATCGGCGGCCTCCGTCACCGGCCGCCGCTCATAGGCCCGCTCGCGTTCATCCAGCGCCCGCCAGTCGCCACCCGGCACTGCGGCCATCAGCCCCTCGATCTCGACGTCCGGCGCCGGCTCGGCGGTGAGAAAGGCCACCGGCCGCAGCGCCGTGTGCCGCCACACCCGCCGCCAGCCCTTCACCCGCGCAGGGTAGGCATCGACGTAGCCATGGGTGGCGCGGTTCACGAGGCTGCCGTAGCCAAAGAAGAAGGGGTCTGCCATGGCCCGCAACATCGTCATCGTCCGGGCCGCGCGCAAGGGCTTGCCCGCCCGTGCACGATGGCATACCGTGAGACGCGTCCGCAGAGGGAGAATCCGGCTTCGCGCCGGTGCCGAAGGAGCAACCGCCCCGGTAAACTCTCAGGCCCCAGGACCTTTGCGGGCGAAGACACTCTGGAGAGAGGCGCGAAAGCGTCCGCCGAAGGGATAACGATCTCAGGCGAAAGGACAGAGGGGGCACCAAAGCGGGCGGGGGACGCTCGCGAGGGTGCCGGGCGCGCGTGATCCGCCCCGGCCGCAATGGCAGGAGGGGCGGCATGGCCGAACTGAGACGCACCGCGCTTTACGATCTTCATCTGGAGCTTTGCGCGCGCATGGTCCCCTTCGCCGGCTGGGAGATGCCGGTGCAATTCCGCCTTGGCGTGATGAAGGAGCATCTGCACACCCGCGCCGCCGCCGGGCTCTTCGATGTCAGCCACATGGGGCAGGTGATCCTGCGGCCTCGCTCAGGCTACATGGCCGAGGCGGCGGCCGCGCTCGAGGCGCTGATGCCGGTCGATGTCCTCGGTCTTGCCGAAGGGCGTCAGCGCTACGGCTTCTTCACGAATGACGACGGCGGCATCATCGACGATCTGATGTTCGCCCGCCGCGCCGATCACTTCCTGCTGGTGGTCAACGCCGCGCGGCGGGAGGTCGATCTTGCGCTCCTGAAGGGCGCGCTTGAGGACCGCTGCACGGTGGAGGAGGTGCCAAACCGCGCGCTTCTCGCGCTCCAGGGCCCGGCGGCGGAGGCCGCGCTGACGCGGATCGTACCGCAGGTGAGCGCCATGCGTTTCATGGATGCGGGCGTTTTTCACATCCCCGGCGCCGATCTTTGGATCTCGCGCTCGGGCTACACCGGCGAGGACGGATTCGAAATCTCGGTGCCCGAGGCCGAGGCGGTGAGTTTCGCGCGCAGACTGCTCGAGATGGAGGAGGTCGAGCCCATCGGGCTCGGCGCGCGCGACTCGCTGCGCCTTGAGGCGGGACTGTGCCTCTACGGCAACGAGATCGACGAGGCGACAAGCCCGGTGGAGGCGGGACTCGTCTGGGCGATCCCGAAGGTGCGCCGCCGCGGCGGGGCGCGCGAGGGGGGCTTTCCCGGTGCCGCGCGCATCCTGCGCGAGCTCGAGGAAGGCCCCGCGCGTCGGCTCGTCGGGCTCCTGCCGGAGGGGCGCGCGCCGATGCGGGCGCACACGCCCCTGTTCGCATCCGAAGAGGGCGGCGATGCGATCGGCGAAGTCACATCCGGTGCCTTTGGCCCCTCGGTCGAGCGGCCCGTGGCGATGGGATATGTCACGACCGGCAACGACCGGGAAGGCACGGCGATTTTCGGTGAAGTGCGGGGCAGGCGGCTGCCGGCGCGTGTTGCGCGGCTGCCCTTCTTCCCTCACCGTTACAAGCGATGACTCAACACGTGCGAGAACGGAGAACGGGACATGGCCGTGAGCGAGACGAAATATACCGAGGAACATGAATGGCTGCGCCCCGAGGATGACGGGGTGGTGGTCGTCGGGATCACCGAATACGCCGCCGAGCAGCTTGGCGACATCGTCTATGTCGAGCTGCCCGAGGAAGGCACAACCGTCACCAAGGGTGACGAGATCGTGGTGATCGAAAGCGTCAAGGCCGCCTCCGACATCGTCGCCCCCGTCGATGGCGAGATCGTCGAGGTCAACGAGGCGCTCGCCGACAACCCCGGCCTCGTCAACGAGGACCCGCTCGGCGACGGCTGGTTCTTCAAGATCAAGCCTTCCGACATGAGCCAGCTCGACGAGTACATGGACGAGGACGCCTACAAGGAAATGATTTCCTGAGGAGTGCCGGGCGATGACCTTCACCCCCACCGACTACAAACCCTACGACTTCGCCAACCGCCGCCACATCGGCCCTTCGCCGTCGGAGATGGAGGAGATGCTGAAGGTGGTGGGGGTAGAGAGCCTCGATCAGCTCATTGACGAGACGATCCCCGCCGCGATCCGCCAGAAGGAGCCGCTCGACTTCGGCAAGCCCAAGTCGGAGCGGGAGCTCCTGTGGCACATGCGCCAGGTGGCCAAGAAGAACCAGGTCTTCACCTCGATGATAGGGCAGGGCTTCTACGGCACTGTCACGCCCTCCGTCATCCAGCGCAACATTCTCGAGAACCCCGCCTGGTACACCGCCTACACCCCCTATCAGCCGGAGATCAGCCAGGGCCGGCTGGAGGCGCTGCTGAACTACCAGACGATGGTGGCGGACCTCACCGGCCTCGAGATCGCCAACGCCTCGCTTCTCGACGAGGCGAGCGCGGCGGCGGAAGCCATGACCATGGCGCGGCGTCTGTCGAAGTCGAAGGCCAATGCCTTCTTCGTTGACGAAAACTGCCACCCCCAGAACATCGCGGTGATCGAGACCCATGCCGAGCCCCTCGGCATCGAGATCGAGGTGGGCGATCCCGAAGCGATGGACGCGAGCCGCTATTTCGGCGCCATCTTCCAGTATCCGGGCACCTACGGGCACATCCGCGACTTCACCGCGCAGATCGCCGCGCTGCATGAGGTGGGCGCGCTCGGTATCGTCATCGCCGATCCGTTGGCGCTGACCATCCTGAAGGAGCCGGGCGCGATGGGGGCCGACATTGCCGTGGGCTCGACCCAGCGCTTCGGCGTGCCGATGGGCTATGGCGGCCCGCATGCCGCTTACATGGCGTGTCGGGACTCGATGAAGCGGGCGATGCCGGGGCGGCTTGTGGGCGTTTCCGTCGACAGCCATGGCCATCGTGCCCTGCGCCTTGCCCTGCAGGCGCGCGAGCAGCACATCCGCCGCGAAAAGGCCACCTCCAACGTCTGCACCGCGCAGGCGCTTCTGGCGGTGATGGCCTCGTTCTATGCGGTTTTCCACGGGCCGGAAGGGCTCAAGGCGATCGCCCAGCGCATTCACCGCAAGACGGTCCGCGTGGCGCGCGCGCTCGAGCAGGCAGGCTTCACGGTCGAACCCGAGGCCTTCTTCGACACCATCACGGTGGAGGTCGGCCCGCTTCAGGGCGTGATCTTCGACGAGGCCGCACGCCAGCGCATCAACCTGCGCAAGGTGGGCCGCACGAAGCTCGGTATCTCGCTTGACGAGACCACGCGGCCGGCGACCATCGAGCGGCTGTGGTCCGCCTTCGGCATCCACCGCCGCGATGACGATTTCACCCCCGAATACCGCATCCCCGACGCGCTGCAGCGTACCTCGGAGTATCTCACCCACCCGGTCTTCCACATGAACCGGGCCGAGACCGAGATGATGCGCTACATGCGCCGGCTCGCCGACCGCGACCTTGCACTCGACCGGGCGATGATCCCCTTGGGCTCCTGCACCATGAAGCTCAACGCGGCGACCGAGATGATGCCGCTCTCCTGGCCGGAGTTCAGCCAGATCCACCCCTTCGCGCCCGCCGATCAGGTGGCCGGCTACACCGAGCTCATCGAGGATCTGGCCGAGAAGCTCTGCCAGATCACCGGCTATGACGCCATGTCGATGCAGCCCAATTCCGGCGCGACGGGCGAATACGCGGGGCTTCTGACCATCAGGGCCTGGCACCGCTCCCGCGGCGAGGGGCATCGCAACATCTGCCTCATCCCCGTCTCGGCGCATGGCACCAACCCGGCCTCGGCGCAGATGGCCGGGATGAAGGTGGTGGCGGTCAAGTCGGCGCCGAATGGCGACATCGACGTGGAGGATTTCCGCAGGAAGGCCGAGGAGGCGGGTGACAATCTCGCCGCCTGCATGATCACCTACCCCTCGACCCACGGGGTGTTCGAGGAGACGGTGCGCGAGATCTGCGACATCACCCATGAGTTCGGCGGGCAGGTCTACATCGACGGCGCCAACCTCAACGCCATGGTCGGGCTGGTGAAGCCCGGCGAGATCGGCGGCGACGTGAGCCACCTGAACCTTCACAAGACCTTCGCCATTCCTCACGGCGGCGGCGGCCCGGGCATGGGGCCGATCGGGGTGAAGGCGCATCTCGCCCCCTTCCTGCCGGGCCACCCGATGACCGACGGCCGCCCCGGCGCGGTGGCGGCCGCGCCCTTCGGTTCGGCCTCGATCCTCACCATCAGCTGGGCCTACATCCTGATGATGGGCGGGGCGGGGCTGACGCAGGCCTCGAAGGTGGCGATCCTTTCGGCCAACTACATCGCCAAGCGGCTCGAGGGCGCCTATGACGTGCTTTTCAAGGGCAAGGGCGGGCGCGTGGCGCATGAGTGCATTCTCGACACGCGCCCCTTTGCCGACAGCGCCCATGTCACGGTGGAGGACATCGCCAAGCGGCTCATCGACAACGGCTTCCATGCGCCGACGATGAGCTGGCCGGTGCAGGGCACGCTGATGATCGAGCCGACCGAGAGTGAGACCAAGGGTGAGCTCGACCGCTTCTGCACGGCGATGCTGGCCATCCGCGAGGAGATCCGCGCGATCGAGGAGGGCCGGATGGACGCCGAGAACAACCCCCTGAAGAACGCCCCCCACACGGTGGAGGACCTCGTCGGCGAGTGGAACCGGCCCTATACGCGCGAACAGGGCTGCTTCCCGCCCGGCGCCTTCCGCATCGACAAGTACTGGCCGCCGGTCAACAGGGTGGACAATGTCTATGGCGATCGCCATCTGGTGTGCACATGCCCGCCAATGGAGGCCTATTCCGAGGCGGCCGAATAGCGGAAGTCGCGATGCGGTCCTTCATTGCCGTCGATCTGCCGGAGGAGCTGCGCGAGGCGCTCATGGCGCTGCAGCGGGAGATCCCGGTGGGCCGCATCATGGACCCCGAGACACTTCACCTGACGCTGGCATTTCTCGGCGACGTGCCCGAGCCCGTGCTGGCCGAGCTCGACGAGGAGCTTGCGGCCATCCGCACCGAACCGCTCACGCTCAAGGCGGCCGGCCTCGGGACATTCGGCGAGCCCGAGCCCTTCGTGCTCTGGGCGCGTGTGGAGCCTACGCCCGAGCTCGAGCGGCTGCAGGCGGCGGTGCGGCGGGCGGCCGAGCGGGCGGGCCTGCGGCTCAAGCGCGAGCGCTTTCGCCCGCATGTGACGCTTGCGCGCTTCCGCCATCCGGGCCCCGGCGAGTTGCGGCGGCTCGGGCAGTTCCTGCAGAGCCACGGGGCGGTGAGTCTTCCCGAGGCGCGGGCCTTGAGCTTTGGCCTTTACCGCTCGCACCTGCGCCCGGACGGCGCCGTGCATGAGCCGCTGGCCGTCTATCCGCTGCGCTGAAGCCGCCTGACGGCGAGGTATCAGAAATCCACCGCGATGCCTTTGCGCTCCCAGTCGCCATAGCGCGTGGGCTCGGGGCCTTCGCGCCCACCGATTTCCTTCGGCATCGGCCGGGCAGCAGCCTCGGCGGCGCGGCGCCGCGCCTCGGCCTCGGCCAGCGCGCGGCGGGCGGCTGGCGGCAGATCGGGGCGTTCGCCCTGTTGTCTGTTCTCGGGCATTGCCTGTCTCCCCGGTTGCGAGGTGATCGGGCAGTGTTATATCCCCCCGGACCTGTTCCACAAGCCAAAGGCGTGCCGCTCATGAGCAAGGGACTGGCGGCGCGTGCCGCCGCGCTCGACATTCTCGTCACGGTTCTGGAGCGCCGCCTGCCGCTGTCGGAGGCGGTCCCGCCCGCCGTCGCCGGGCTCGAGCCCGCCGAGCGCGCCCGTGCCGCGCGGCTGGCCGGCGAGACGCTGCGCTGGCTCGACCGCGCCGACCGCATGCTGAAGCCCTTCCTCTCGCGCCCGCCGCCCCTGCGGGTGCGCAATGTGCTGCGGCTCGCTCTGGTGGAGATCTTCGTGGCCCAAGCCCCGCCGCACGCCGCCGTGGACGCGGCGGTGAGCCTCGCGCGCCGCGGGCCGCGCGGCAAGGCGATGGCGGGGCTCGTCAACGCGGTGCTGCGGCGCGCGACGGCAGAGGGGCCGGAGCGATGGGAGGCGTTGGCCCTCCCGCGTCTGCCCAAATGGCTGCGGGCGCCTCTTCTGAAGCGCTGGGGGCGGGAGGTGGTGGAGGCCATCGAGGCGGCGCATCTGCGCCCCGCGCCCCTCGACCTCACCCCGCGCGACGGCGATGCGCAGGCGCTGGCGGAGCGGCTGGGCGCCATGGCGCTGCCCACGGGCAGCGTGCGCCTTCAGGACAGCCCGCAGCTCTCGGCCCTTCCGGGCTATGCTGAAGGCGCGTGGTGGGTGCAGGATGCCGCCGCCGCCCTTCCCGCGCGGGTGCTGGCTGCGAAACCGGGGGAGCGCGTGCTCGACCTTTGCGCCGCCCCCGGTGGCAAGACGATGCAGCTCGCAGCCGCCGGGGCGCAGGTGACGGCGCTTGATCTTTCGCCCGAACGGCTCGAGCGGGTGGCCGAGAACCTCGCCCGCACCGGCTTGCAGTCCGAGCTTGTCGCGGCCGATGCGCTCGTTTGGGAGCCGCCCGGCGGGGCGCTCTTCGATGCCGTTCTCGTCGATGCGCCCTGTTCGGCGACGGGTACGATCCGCCGCCATCCCGAATTGCCGCATATCCGCGACGCGCGCCGTCTGGGCGAGCTCACCGCGCTGCAGGCGCGCCTGCTCGACCGCGCGGCCGCGCTCACGCGGCCGGGTGGGCGCATCGTCTTCTGCACCTGCTCGCTCCTGCCTGCGGAGGGCGAGGATCACATCGCGACCGCGCTCGCCCGCAACCCCGCGCTGCAGCTTGACAGTGTCGCCCTCGATCTGCCCGGCGTCGAGCCCGGATGGATTGGTGCCGAAGGGCTCAGGACGCGCCCCGACTACTGGGGCGAGATCGGCGGAATGGACGGCTTTTTCATTGCCGCCTTGCGCAAATCCGCCTGACCGGCGGGCTTGGGCGATGACAGACGCCCGCCCAGCGCGTATGATCGCACGAAAACGGCTCCGGCAAGAACAAGATCGAGGCAAGGCAGGACGTGTCCCGTTCCGAAGGCTGGGCGGCGCGGCGGACGCGCTGGATGAACCGGTTGCATGCGCGCCGGGCCGCCTTCGCGCGCCCAGCCACCGGCTTTGTCTCGCAGCCCGAGCCGAAGAGCATCGGCCGCTACGCCCGCGGCCGTCAGCTTGTCGCCGGCAACCTGCAGTTCGCGGGCCACATGGTCGAGGCGCCCGGCGCCATGCTGTGGGAGGTTCCCGCCCCCGACCTTGCCTATGAACTCGAGCGGCAGGGCTTTGCCTGGCTCGACGATCTCGCCGCCTTCGGCGACGGAAAGGCCCGCGCCTGCGCCCAGAGCTGGACGGCCGGCTGGATCGAGCGTTACGGCCGCGGGCGGGGGCCCGGCTGGACGCCTGACCTCACCGGCCGGCGGCTCATTCGCTGGATCAACCACGCGCTGTTCCTGCTCAACGGCCAGTCGCGGGAATTCTCCGAAAGCTACTACCGTTCGCTGGCCCAGCAGACGGTGTTTCTCAGCCGCCGCTGGCATGCGGCCTCTCCGGGCCTGCCTCGCTTCGAGGCGTTGACCGGACTCATCTATGCCGGGCTTTCGCTGATCGGGATGGAGCGGCTCGTCGGCCCGGCCGTTGTTGCGCTTTCACGCGAGTGCGAAAGCCAGATCGATGCGGGCGGCGGCATCCCCACCCGCAACCCCGAGGAGCTTCTCGAAGTCTTCACCCTGCTCACCTGGGCGGCGTCGGCATTGTCGGAGGCCGGGCAACTCGCCGATGCCGCGCACATCGCCGCGATCGAGCGCATTGCGCCGACCCTGCGCGCCCTTCGCCATGCCGATGGAGGGCTGGCGCGGTTCCATGGCGGGGGGCGTGGGGTGGAGGGCCGGCTCGATGCCGCCCTTGCAGCCTCCGGCGTGAGAACGCAGCCCCAGCCTGGCCGCCGTGCCATGGGGTTTGCGCGGCTCTCGCATGGACGCACCACCGTCATCATGGATGCCGCGGCGCCACCCTCCGGGCCCGCGAGCCACAACGCCCATGCCTCGACGCTTGCCTTCGAGCTCACCTCCGGGCGGCGGCCTTTGATCGTCAACTGTGGCTCGGGCGCTCCCTTCGGCGAGCAATGGCGGGCGGCGGGGCGCGCCACGCCCTCGCACTCGACCCTGTCGATCGACGGTTATTCGTCGTCGCGTCTCGGCGGGCGGCGGCTGATCGGAGGGATCGAGCGCGAATTCCTGGAGGACATCCCCCGCGACGTGCGCTTTCGCGCGGGCGAAGATTCCGGCGGCAGCTCGGTCATCGCCGGGCACGACGGCTATGTGCCCACGCACGGCCTGACACATGCGCGCGCGCTCGAGCTTGCCACCTCGGGCCGCGCGCTTGCCGGCGAAGACACGCTCGGCTGCGTCCGGCCCGAACACCGCAGGCTCTTCGACGCGGCGATGGACAGGGTGAAGCTCGCCGGCATCCCTTTTCGGATCCGCTTCCACCTGCACCCGGACGTGGATGCCGAAGTGAACATGAACGGCGCAGCCGTGTCGCTGGAGCTGAAGTCGGGCGAGATCTGGGTGTTCCGGCACGACGGCAGGGCCAGGCTCACGCTGGAGCCTTCCGTCTACCTCGAAAAGGGGCGGTTGCGGCCCCGGCCGTCGCTGCAGATCGTGCTCTCCGCGCGCGCGCTCGAGCCGGCGACACGGATACGCTGGACATTGGCCAAGGCCACCGATACCCCAAGCGCCGTGCGCGACCTCGCGCGCGACGATCTCGACCTCGCCACCTGACGAACAGACATCCGAGAACCGGACCCTGCTGCCATGACCGATCTTTCCCCCGTGCGCCGCGCGCT
This sequence comes from Meinhardsimonia xiamenensis, assembly GCF_900102905.1. Classification (GTDB taxonomy): domain Bacteria; phylum Pseudomonadota; class Alphaproteobacteria; order Rhodobacterales; family Rhodobacteraceae; genus Meinhardsimonia; species Meinhardsimonia xiamenensis. Next base: position 145,071 of record NZ_FNFV01000004.1, read on the forward strand.
GATTTCCGTATCCGACAAGACAGGTCTCGAAGAGCTCGCCCGCGCTCTTGCCGCGCGCGGGGTCGAGCTGGTCTCCACCGGTGGCACCGCGCGGGCGCTGCGCGCGGCCGGGCTCGAGGTGACGGACGTGGCCGAGATCACCGGCTTTCCCGAGATGCTCGACGGGCGGGTGAAGACCCTGCACCCGATGGTGCATGGCGGGCTTCTGGCGCTGCGCGACAACCCCGAGCATGTCGCCGCCTGCGAGGCGCATGGCATCCGCCCGATCGACCTTCTCGTGGTCAACCTCTACCCCTTCGAGGCCACCGTGGCCGCCGGTGCCGACTACGAGGACTGCATCGAGAACATCGACATCGGCGGGCCGGCGATGATCCGCGCAGCGGCGAAGAACCACGCCCATGTGGCCGTGGTGGTGGATGTGGAGGACTACGGCGCGCTCCTTGCCGAGCTCGACGCCCACGATGGGGCGACAAGCCTTGCCTTCCGCCAGCGGCTGGCGCTCACCGCCTATGCGCGCACGGCCGCCTATGACGCCACCGTCTCGGGCTGGCTTGCCGCGGCGCTGGGCGAGGAGGCCCCGCGCCGGCGCGCCTTTGCGGGGCGTCTGGCGCAGAAGCTGCGCTATGGCGAGAACCCCCACCAGCGCGCCGCCTTCTACGTTGACGGCTCCAACCGGCCGGGTGTGGCCACCGCGACCCAGCATCAGGGCAAGGAGCTTTCCTACAACAACATCAACGACACCGATGCCGCTTTCGAGCTCGTTGCCGAGTTCGACCCGGCCGAGGGACCGGCCTGCGTGATCGTCAAGCATGCCAACCCCTGCGGCGTGGCGCGCGGTGAGACCGCCCTTGACGCCTACCGCGCCGCCTATGACTGTGACCGCGTCTCGGCCTTCGGCGGCATCGTCGCGCTCAACACCACGCTCGATGGCGACACCGCCCGCGCCATCACCGAGATCTTCACCGAGGTCGTCATCGCCCCCGAGGCCGACGAGGAGGCGCGCGCCGTCTTCGCTGCGAAGAAGAACCTGCGGCTCCTGACCACCGGCGGGCGCCTGCCCGACCCCGGGGAACCCGCGCTTTCCTTCCGGCAGGTCTCGGGCGGCTTTCTGGTGCAGGACAAGGACGTGGGCCAGCTTGCGACCCATGCGCTCAAGGTGGTGACGAAGCGCGCCCCGAGCGAGCGTGAGATGGCCGACCTGCTGTTTGCCTGGACGGTGGCAAAGCATGTGAAGTCGAACGCCATCGTCTATGCCAAGAACCGCGCCACCGTGGGCATTGGCGCGGGGCAGATGAGCCGGGTCGATTCCACCCGCATCGCCGCGCGCAAGGCGCAGGACATGGCCGAGGCGCTGGGGCTTGCCGAGCCGCCCACCCGCGGCTCGGTGGTGGCGTCGGATGCCTTCTTCCCCTTCGCGGACGGTCTCCTTGCCGCCGCCGAGGCCGGGGCGACGGCGGTGATCCAGCCCGGCGGCGCGATGCGCGACGAGGAGGTGATCGCGGCGGCGGACGAAGCGGGGCTCGCCATGGTCTTCACCGGCATGCGCCACTTCCGGCACTGAGCGCGCGCCCGCGATGCGGCTCACGATCCTCGCAGCGCTCGCCGTTTTCGCGCTCGACCAGTGGACGAAGATCGCCGTCGTCCACTGGATGAACCTGCGCCATCTCGGCACCATCGAGGTGCTGCCGCCATGGATCACCTTCCGCATGGCGTGGAACTACGGGGTGAATTTCGGCCTCTTCGCCGACCACTCCCCCGCAACCCGCTGGGTGTTGGTGGCGCTGGCGCTGGCCGTCTCGGCCTGGGTGCTGTGGTGGGTGCGCCACGATCAGGGACGCGCGGTGCGGCTCTTCGCGGGCATGCTGGTGGGCGGGGCGCTTGGCAATGTCGTTGACCGCATCCTCTATGGCGCGGTCGCCGATTTTCTCAATGTCACCTGCTGCGGCATCGACAACCCCTTCGCATTCAACGTGGCTGACATTGCCATCTTCATCGGCGCGGCCGGGCTCGTCTTTACGCATCGCGGGCACAACAGCAGGTGACGGCGCTGCGGCGATGGTCTAAACCATGGTGCGAGCGGCGCAGGATCCGGCAAATGGGGGTAATGCAATGACGAGGGGAACGGCGAGACTACTGCCGGCGCTTCTGGTCGTGGCCGTTCTCTCGGCCTGCGCAAGCGATGAGCCGAAGCTGCTCAATCTGAAGAAGACGGGTGCCGGGCCTGACGAGTTTGCCGTGGTTCCCTACAAGCCGCTGCAGCAACCGCAGGATTACGCCTCGCTTCCCGAGCCCACGCCGGGGGCCGGCAATCTGGTCGATCCCACGCCGAAGGCCGATGCGATTGCGGCGCTGGGCGGCCGGCCAACAGTGGCGCGGGGCGTTCCGGCAGCGGATGCGGGGCTCGTCTCCCATGCTTCCCGCTACGGAGTGGACGGAGCGATTCGCACGCGCCTTGCCGCGGAGGATCTCGAATGGCGACGCCGGAAGAGCCCACGGCTTCTGGAGCGGCTGTTCAGCGTGACCACCTACTACCGCGCCTACCGCAGGATGGCGCTTGACCAGCATGCCGAGCTCGAGCGTTTCCGCGCCGCCGGTGTCTGGACCCCTGCCGCCCCGCCGGAGCGCAAGTAGCATTGCGCTCACATTCGCGTGGCCGGGGTTGACGGCGGAGGTGCGGGACCCGATCCATCGGTCGCGGACCATCGGGGAGGCACCATGCGTCACATCCTGATCTCAGCGCTTGCATGGCTGGCCGTGGCGATTGCCGCGCCTGCGGCGGAGATGTCGAGCTTCACCCTCGACAATGGGCTTGAGCTGGTGGTTCTCGAGGATCACCGCGCGCCGGTGGTGGTGCACATGGTCTGGTATCGCGCCGGCGCCGCCGACGAGCCGCCGGGCCGCTCGGGCATCGCCCATTTTCTTGAGCACCTGCTGTTCAAGGGCACCGACGAGCTGGCGCCCGGCGAGTTCTCGCAGATCGTGGCGCGTCAGGGGGGCTCCGACAACGCCTTCACCTCGTGGGACTACACCGCCTATTTCCAGCGCGTGGCCTCCGATCGGCTGGAGCTGATGATGAAGATGGAGGCCGACCGGATGCGCGATCTCCGCCTACGCCCCGAGGACATCGCCACCGAGCGCGATGTCATCATCGAGGAGCGCAACCAGCGCGTCGAGAACGACCCCGGCCGGCTGTTTCAGGAGCAGAAGGCGGCGGCGCAGTTTCTCAACCACCCCTACGGGCGGCCCGTGATCGGGTGGAAGCACGAGGCCGAGGCGCTCACGCTCGAGGACGCGCTTGCCTTCTATCGCCGCTTCTACGCCCCCAACAACGCCATCGTCATCGTCGCCGGCGATGTCGAGCCCGACGAGGTGCAGGCACTGGCCGAAAAGCACTATGGCCCGCTTGAGCCCACCCCCGGCCTCGGCCCCCGCATCCGCCCGCAGGAGCCGCCGCAGACGGCGGCGCGCCGGCTCACCTTCCGCGATGCGCGCGTGGGCCAGCCCTATGTGACGCGCAGCTATCTTGCGCCTGTGCGCGAGCCGGGCGACCAGCGGCAGGCCGCGGCGCTGATGCTGTTCGCCGAGCTTCTGGGCGGCGACCCGCAGACCTCGGTTCTGGCGCGCAAGCTGCAGTTTGAAGAGAAGGTGGCGCTTTACACCTCCGCCTTCTATGACGCCGTGGCTTATGACCCTTCCACCTTCGGCCTCGCCATCGTGCCCGCACCGGGGGTGAGCCTCGCCGAGGCCGAAGCCGCGCTTGACCGCGCGGTGGCCGAGTTCTTGGAGGATGGGGTGGACGAAGCCCATCTCGCCCGCATCAAGATGCAGCTCCATGCGCAGGAGATCTACGGGCAGGACAGCCTGCAGGGGCTCGCTCGCCGCTACGGGGCGGCGCTCGCCTCCGGCCTCACGCTCGCCGACATCGAGGCGTGGCCCGAGATCGTGCAGTCGGTGACGGCCGAGGAAATCATCGCCGGTGCCCGCGCGGTGCTGGTGGAGGAGCGCTCCGTCACGGGCTGGCTCATGCGCCCCGAGGATGGGGCGGCGCAGATGCAGGAGGTGAGCCAATGATCCGCGCCGTTCTTTCCGCGCTCATGGCGGTTGTCGCGCTTGTCGTGACCGCGCCCGCGCAGGCGGCCATCGAGATTCAGGAGGTCACCTCGCCCGGCGGCTTCAAGGCCTGGCTGGTGGAGGAACATTCCATCCCCTTCGTGGCCATCGAGCTGCGCTTTCGCGGCGGCGCCTCGCTTGATGCGCCGGGCAAGCGCGGGGCGATCAACCTGATGACGGGGCTGCTGGAGGAAGGCGCGGGAGAGATGGACTCGCAGGCCTTCGCCGCCGCCCGCGAGGCGCTTGCCGCCCGCATCAGCTATGACGTGGGCGATGACGCGCTGGCGATCTCGGCGCGGTTTCTCACCGAGAACCGCGCGCAAGGGGTGGAGCTTCTGCGTGCCTCGCTGGTCGAGCCGCGCTTTGACGAGGACGCCATCGAGCGGGTGCGCGCGCAGGTCATTTCCATCATCCGCTCAGACGCGAAGGATCCCGAAGCCATCGCCCATGACACCTTCGCGCGGCTGGCCTTCGGCGATCACCCCTACGGCTCGAACCCCAATGGCACCGAGGAGAGCGTCGCGGCGCTCACGCGCGATGACATCATCGATGCCTGGCGGCGGGTGATCGCGAAAGACAGGGTCCATGTCGCGGCCGTCGGCGACATCACCGCCGAGGAGCTTGCCGCGATCATGGACCGGCTCCTTGGCGATCTGCCCGAGACCGGCGCGCCCATGCCCGGACCCGCGCCCTGGCTTCTGAAAGGCGGGCTCACCGTGGTGCCCTTCGAGACGCCGCAATCGGTGGCCGTCTTCGGCCAGCCGGGGATCGAGCGTTTCGACCCGGACTTCTTCGCCGCCTATGTGCTCAACCACATCCTTGGCGGTGGCGGCTTCTCCTCGCGGCTGATGACTGAGGTGCGCGAGAAGCGCGGGCTCACCTACGGCATCTACACCTGGCTTGCCGACAAGGATCACGCCGATCTCGTCATGGGGCAGTTCGCCTCCGCCAATGACCGGATCGCCGCGGCGATCGAGGTGGTGAAGGACGAATGGCGGCGCATTCACGAGGAAGGCGTGACCGAAGAGGAGCTCGCCGACGCCAAGACCTACCTTACCGGTGCCTACCCGCTGCGGTTTGACGGCAACGGCCGCATCGCCTCCATCCTCGTCGGCATGCAAATGGTGGGTCTGCCCATCGACTATGTGAAGACCCGCAACGCCAGGATCGAGGCGGTCACGCTCGAGGATGTCGCGCGGGTGGCCAAGCGGCTCCTCGACCCCGGCACGCTTCACTTCGTCGTGGTCGGTCAGCCCGCGGGGCTTGAGGCGAGCAACTGAGCATACTGGCCGAATCGCGAAGGCTCATGCTAGTGCTTGTGGCATGGGCCTTGCAGACACCAAGATAAGCCACGCGCTGCCGCAGATCCGCCAGCTGGACGAGGCGGCGATCAACCGTATTGCCGCGGGCGAAGTGGTGGAGCGGCCGGCCTCGGCCGTCAAGGAGCTCGTGGAGAACGCGCTTGACGCCGGCGCGCGGCGCATCGAGGTCGACTACGCCAACGGCGGCAAGACGCTGATCGCGGTGCGCGACGACGGCCACGGCATCGCCGCCGATGCGCTGCCGCTCGCGCTTGCCCGCCACGCCACCTCGAAGATCGACGGCTCGGACCTCACGAACATCGCCAGCTTCGGCTTTCGCGGCGAGGCGCTGCCCTCGCTCGGCGCGGTGGGCCGGCTGCGCATCGCCAGCCGCCCCGCAGGCGCGGAAGGGGCGGAGATCACCGTGGAAGGCGGGCGCATGGGGCCGGTGCGCCCGGTGGCCACGCCCTTCGGCACGGTGGTGGAGCTGCGCGACATCTTCTTCGCCACACCGGCGCGGCTGAAGTTCCTCAAGTCCGACCGCGCCGAGGCGCAGGCGATCGCCGATGTGGTGCGCCGTCTGGCGATGGCCGCGCCCGACACCGCCTTCACGCTCACCGACCGCACCGGCGGCGCGCCCCGGGTGGTGTTCCGCGCCGAGGCGGAGACGGGTGACCTTTTCGATGCGCTCGGCGCGCGGCTGGCGCGGCTTCTGGGCGCGGAGTTCCGCGACAATGCGCTGCCCATCGAGGCCGAGCGCGAGGGCATCCGCCTGACGGGTTTTGCCGGCCTGCCCACCTTCTCGCGCGGGGCGGCGAATGCGCAGTATCTCTTCGTCAACGGCCGGCCGGTGCGCGACAAGCTTCTGCACGGCGCCCTGCGCGCGGCCTATGCGGATGTGCTCGCGCGCGACCGTCACCCCGTGGCCGCGCTGTTCATCGAGCTCGCTCCCGCCCGGGTGGATGTCAACGTCCACCCCGCCAAGGCCGAGGTTCGCTTCCGCGAGCCGGGGCTTGTGCGCGGGCTCATCGTCTCGGCGCTGCGCCACGCGCTGGCCGAAGCCGGGCACCGCGCCGCGACCACCGTGAGCGCCGCCACCCTTGGCGCCTTCCGGCCGGAGCCCGTGGGGCCGCGCGTCTACCAGATGGACCGCCCCTCACCGGCAGCACGCGCGGCAGGCTACGCCGCGCAGGCCCCCGCACCCGGCTTTGCCGAAGCCGCGCCGCCGGCCGCGCGCCCTGCCGAGGCGCCCGCAGAGCCGGGCGAGGAGGCGCTTTCCCGCCCGCTCGGGGCGGCGCGCGCCCAGCTTCATCGCACCTACATCGTCGCCCAGACGGCCGACGGCATGGTCATCGTCGATCAGCACGCCGCCCATGAGCGCCTCGTCTATGAGCGGCTCAAGGCGCAGATGGCAGAGACGGGTGCCGCGAGCCAGGCGCTGCTCATCCCAGAAATCGTCGAACTCTCCGAGGCCGACGCCGAGCGGCTTCTGGCCGAGGCGGAAACGCTCGCGCGCCTCGGGCTTGTCATCGAGCCCTTCGGCGGCGGCGCGGTGGCGGTGCGCGAGACCCCGGCCATTCTCGGCCCCGTCGATGCCGCAGCGCTCGTCCGCGATATCCTCGATGCGCTTGACGAGACCGGCGAGGCGCTGGCCGTCTCGGCGCGGATCGAGGCGATCCTCTCGCGCATGGCCTGTCACGGCTCGGTCAGGGCAGGGCGCGAGATGCGCGTGGACGAAATGAACGCGCTTCTGCGGCAGATGGAGGAGACGCCGCTCTCGGGCCAGTGCAATCACGGCCGGCCGACCTATGTGGAGCTGAAACTGGCCGACATAGAGAAGCTTTTCGGACGCAGATGATCGAGATTGCCGGCCAGAGCTACGCCCTTGACGACCCGCTAGTGATTGCCGCGCTCGCCGGCGGCGCGCTGGTGCTCGTCGTGCTCGCGCTTCTGATCCTCGCCGTGCGCAATGCCGGCCGCGCCTCGCGCCTGGCCGAGCCGCTGGCGCGCGAGCTCGGCCGGCTTGGCGAGACGGTGCAGACGCTCAGCGCAGGCCAGCAGCAGCTGGCCGGCGGGCTCACCCATGTCGCCGAGGCGCAGGCCGCGAGCCAGGCCAGCATGCTGCAGCTGATGGAGGCGCGGCTTGCCGAGGTCTCCCGCCAGATGGGCGAGACGCTTCAGGGCTCGGCCACCCGCACCGCGCGCAGTCTGGGTGAGCTTCAGGAGCGGCTCGAGGCCATCGACCGCGCCCAGGCCAAGATCGAGAAGCTTTCGGGCGATGTGCTGAGCCTGCAGGACATCCTGTCGAACAAGCAGACGCGCGGGGCGTTCGGCGAAATCCAGCTCAACGACATCGTCAGCAAGGCGCTTCCACCTGACAGCTTCACGCTGCAGGCGACGCTGTCGAACGGCCGCCGCGCCGACTGCCTCATTCACCTGCCCAATCCGCCCGGCCCCATCGTCATCGACGCCAAGTTTCCGCTCGAGGCCTATGAGCGCCTGCGCGCCGCCGGCGACAAGCGCGAGGCGCAGGAGGCGGCGCGGCTCTTCCGCACGGCCGTGCGCACCCATATCCGCGCCATCGCCGAGCGCTACATCATCGAGGGCGAGACGGCCGATGGCGCGCTGATGTTTCTGCCCTCCGAGGCCGTTTATGCCGAGCTGCACGCGAATTTCGCCGATCTCGTGCGCGAGGGCTTCGCGCTGAGGGTCTGGACGGTCTCGCCCACCACGTGCATGGCGACGCTGAACACGATGCGCGCGATCCTGAAGGACGCGCGCATGCGCGAGCAGGCCGGTGCCATTCGCAAGGAACTGGCGCTTCTGCACGCCGATGTCGAACGCCTCGGCACGCGGGTGGCGAATCTCGACCGCCATTTCGGGCAGGCGGCCAAGGACATCGACGAGATCAAGATCTCTGCCGAGAAGGCCAGCCGCCGGGCTCGCCGGCTCGACAGCTTCGATTTCGAGGAACTGGCACCGGAGGCCGATGGAGCGCCCGTGGCCGCACTTCCGCGCCGGACGGGCGGCGAGGGCTGAAGAGCTTGGGCTGATCGAGATCAAGGAGCTTCCCGACGCCACGCCGCAATCTGAGTGCGACATGTGCAAGGAGGTGCAGGGGATGCTGCAGATCAGGCCAAGGCGGGTTGTCCACGTCATTGTCCGCGCCCGCGAGCTCGACGCCAAGGTGGGCCGCTGGGACAGCCCCGGCGACAGCGAGGATATCGAGACCATCCTCGAGATGCGCCGCGGCGATGCCACCGAGCGCGAATTGAGCGCCTTCATCCGCGCCCTCAACGAGGACGAGAAGGCAGGTCTCGTCGCGGTGATGTGGATCGGCCGTGGCAGCTTCGAGCCCGAAGAACTCGAAGAGGCGATCGAGACGGCGAAGGCCGAGGCGACATCTCCGACGGAGAGCTACCTTCTGGGCATCCCGCTTCTGGCCGACTACCTCGAGGAGGGGATGGAGAAGCTCGGCTACGACGTGAGCGCGCTCGAGGAGGAGTTTCTCTGACCGATGCATCGCGATGCGCGGTCGAACGGCCGTTCAGTTCAGCGCAGACATCCCGTCGGGACGAGGGCATGCGCGCAGGGCCATCGGCATAATCCTGCCGAGGTTCAACCATGCGGAGTCTTTCGAGAGTCTGCTTGCGTGCAGGATTTATACTTCAGGGTTGAGGAGAGATAAATTCCGTTCATGATTTGTTGCCTTCAAGAAGCGATGTGATTGCGTCTGCCTCGTGTATCGCAGCGGAAATTCGCGAATGGGAAGACAATGATTCATTGATTTCGATACCGATGAGTAATAACAGGGGCCATCTCGAATACAGCGGTATCGAACCTCCAGGAGAAAAACATGAGCGAAGCGGATGATCGCGCGCTTGTCGAACTGACGGCCGAAATCGTTTCGGCCTATGTCAGCAATAATCAGCTTTCGGCAGGCGAGCTTCCCGGGTTGGTCAGGGATGTGCACGAGGCACTCTCGGGGCTGAGCGGAGACAGGGAAGGTGCGGATCAGCAAGCCGCCGCGCAGCAGGCGGAGCCCGAGCCAGCGCGCGCGCCGGCCGTGCCGGTCAACGCCTCGGTGCGCGACGACGCCATCACCTGCCTTGAGTGCGGCAAGTCCTTCAAGACCCTCAAGCGACATCTCTCGAGCGAACACGGCCTTGACCCGGCTGCCTATCGCGAGCGCTGGCACCTGTCGAAGGATTATCCTCTCGTCGCCCCCGCCTACAGCCGCAGCCGCGCGAAGACCGCCAAGTCGATCGGCCTTGGCCGCAAGGGCGGAAGGCGCAAGAACGGGTAAGCCAAAGCGAGCCAACCGGCTGTTAACTGGTTGGCGCTAGCGTCGGGGCATGATCGTTTCGCACTCCCGGCGCATCGTCTTCTTCTCCTTCCCCAAGACCGGGTCGGAGACACTGCGCAGTCTGCTGGCACCGATAGGGGAGGAGCCCGTGCTCCCCTATCACTCCCGCAGCCGGCTTTACCCGTTCTATCCGCACATGCCGCCGCGCGAGGCCGAGGCTGTGTTCCGCGCCCGCGGCTGGGACTTCTCGGCCTATCGGCGCATCACGGTCGTGCGCAATCCCTATCCACGGCTGGTGTCGCTCTACCGGATGATCCTCGAGGCTGACGGGCTGTGGCGCCTGCGCCGGCGCCTCGGCCTCGGGGTTCCGGACTTCGAAAGATGGCTTGTGTCGACACGCCCTGACGGGCGGGGCGGGGGCGGCCGGGCGCATCAGCGCTGGCGGCGCTTCGGCACGTGGTCGGCGCGGGCCTGGCTGCATGATGCCAAGGGCCGCCCGCTCGTGACCGACGTCCTGCGGCTGGAGCGGCTCGCCACGGACCTGCTTCCGCTTCTCGCCGATCTCGGGCTTGCCGTGCCGGCGCAACTGCCGATGATCAATGCGAGGCCCCGGGTGGATTGGCGCAGCTGGTACGGCGAGATGACGCGGGCCCTGATCGCACGCCGCTACGCGTGGGATCTGCAGACCTTCTACCCGGAGGAACGCCCCGATGAGCTCCTGCCGCGGGCAGCATGAGACATGGTCCGGCGATGCCCGGGGCGCGGCGGCCCCTTGCCGCGCGCCGGAGGCCGTGGTTGTCATTCCCACCCTCGACGAGGAGCAGCACATCTCGGCAGTCCTCGACGGCATCCGCGCCGATGACGCGGCGGTGCCGGTGCTCGTCGTCGATGGCGGCAGCCGCGATGCGACGCCCGCCATCGTCCGCAGGCGCATGGGGTGGGACAGCAACCTTTATCTCCTCCGCAACCCGCGGCGGTTGCAGGCGGCTGGCGTCAATCTCGGGGCGCTGGTGGCGCGCGACATGGGCGCGCGCATATTGCTGCGCCTCGACGCGCATGCCCGCTATCCGAAGGGTTTCATCCCCGGCGTGTTGGCCGCTCTCCGACAATCCGGGGCCGACAGTGTCGTGGTGCCGCTGATCGCCGCCGGGGCGCCCGGCTGGCAGGCCGCCGCGGCGGCGTTGCAGCGCAGCTGGCTCGGGCATGGCGGCGCCGCCCACCGGCGCGGCGGGCGGCGCGGCTGGGTCGAGCATGGGCACCACGCGGCATTCAGACTCGAAACCTTCCTGCGCCTCGGCGGATATGATGCCGATCTGCCTGCCTGCGAAGATGTGGAATTCGACATGCGCCTGTGCGCCTGCGCGGGGCGCATCTGGATGGAGGATCGCTGGCCGGTCTCCTATCGCCCGCGCTCCTCGCCGGGGGCGCTGTGGAGGCAGATGCGCCGCAATGGCCATTGGCGCCTCACCGTGGCGCGTGCCCGGGGCCAACCCCTCCGCGCCCGCCAGCTGCTTCCGCTTGCCGCGACGGGCGGGGCCGCGGCCTCGCTGTTGGCGGGCCTGTTCGTGCACCCGGCCCTGGCGTTGCCGGCGGCAGGCTATCTTGGACTTGTCCTTGCGCTATCCCTCGCCGCGGCCGGTATCGGCCATGCTCGCCGGGTCTTCCTGCTCGCGGTACTTTCCCACACCGCCTACGCCGTCGGGATGCTCGGGGCGGCGATGGCCGCAGCGGCATCGCGATCTGCGCGGACGGTCCATCACGCCGGAAGCGGGCGCCGCGGCCTCATGGCGCGCGGGAGGGTCGCATGAGCTGGCCGAACCTGTTTCTGATCGCCGCGCCAAGGGCCGGCTCCACGCAGCTCGCGCGCTGGCTCGACAGCCACCCCGACATCGCGCTCGCGCCGATCAAGGAACCCAACCATTTCTCGGCCCACGAATTTCCCTGTGACTATGTCGCGCGTCACCACCTCGATGATGTCAATCCGGCGCGCTACGTGCGTTCGCTCCGCCGCCGACCGGCGCAGTTCGCCATCTTCCGCGATGCCGGGCACTATCGCGCCCTCTTCGCCCCCCTCACCGCGCGCTGGCGGTGCGATGCCTCCACCACATATCTCGCCTGCCCGGAGGCGCCGGCAGCGATCCTCAGCGCCTGCGGTCCGGGCGCACGTGCCATCACGCTCACCCGCGATCCGGTGGCACGCGCGATTTCCCACTATCGCCTGGCGCTTCGCACGGGGCGCTGGCGCGGTTCCCTTCGCGCGGCGATCGAGCGGGAGCTGTCGCCGCTCTGCCCGCTGCCCGAGCGCTTCGTGCTGCGTCCGTCGCGCCAGGCCAAGGGAGTGACGCGCGTGGCGGCCGTTTTCGGGCCGGAAAGGCACCTTGCCCTGACCTTCGAGGAGATGACCCGCGATCCTGCCGCGACGCTCGCGCGGGTGGCCGCCTTCCTCGATGTCGATCCGGCCGGATTCGACCTCTCGCGGGAGGGGCGCAACGCCAGCCGGGCGCCGCGCTGGCCCGCCCTCAACGCATGGGCGCAGGCAACCGGTCTCAAGACGGCGCTGCGGCGGGCGCTGCCCCCGCGCGCCAAGCGCGCACTCGGCCGGATCTATTTCCGCGACTTCCCGCCGCCGCTTCCGAGCCGCGAGGAGATTGCCCTGCTCGAAGCGGCGCTGGCCGGCGAGATGGAAGGGTGCGCAGCATGAGGTTGTTGCTGGCGCATGGGGATCTCGCGGCCGCCGGAGGGGCCGAGGCCTACGCGGAGGCCATCATCGCATCGCTCGCTCGAATCGGCCATGCTCCGGACGTTCTCGACATCCACGGCCTCAGGCGCTGTGACGCGGCGCGGGTGGATCGCATCCTGCTCCGCCTTGGGCGCATGCCGGTGCTGCGCAGATTCCACCTGCTGAAATATGCACTCGTCTGCCGGCTGCTGCCGCGCGTGGCCAGAGGCTACGACGGTGTCATCCTGAGCTATGGCGAAGGGCCGCCGCTTGAGGTGCCGACACTGGTCCTGCGCCACGCACCGGCGCTGTTCTCGGCGCGGCGGAGCGATCTCGAGGCTCTCGGCGCCGCCGGTCGCGGGGCGCTGTACCTGCGCACGCGTCAGGCCTATGCCCTTGCCATGCGGTGGCTTGCCGGCCCGAAAACGCCGGGGCCGGCCTCGATGACCGTGACCAACTCACGATGGACGGCAGCGCGCCTTCCTCGCTCCGCACGGCCCGCCACGCTCGTGTATCCGCGCGTGGTCCCACCACGCGTGGGGCCGCAGCGTCGCTTGCGCCACCGCATCCTCATGCTCGGCCGGATGGAGCGCAACAAGCGCATCGAGGAGGGCATTGCGATTGTCGAGCGGTTGAGGGCCGAGGGGTTGCCGGCCGAGCTCGACGTGGCCGGTCGTGCCGCGACGGCCCATGCCCGGCGCCTGCTGCGCCGACACGCCGGCCGGGAATGGCTGCGGTTCCATCCTGATGCGTCGCCGGCAACCGTGGCGACATTGCTTGCGCAGGCACGCTTCGGCCTGCACTGCTATCGCAACGAACACTTCGGCATTGCCGTGGCGGAGATGATCTGTGCCGGTCTCGTTCCGGTGGTCTTCGACGGCGGAGGGGTTTGCGAACTCGTCACCGAACCCGAATTGCGCTTTGCCAATGCGCAGGAAGCGGCCGCGCGGCTCTTTGCGCTGATGATGCGGCCCGCGGCCGAGCTTGAAGACCTCTCCCGCCGCCTGCGGCAGGGCGAGGCGCTGCGCGCGGCGCTGAACTTCGAGGATCGGCTTGAACCCGTTCTCGCCCGGTTTCTGGATAAGGCCGGATGAAGGTGCCGATCGAGGTCCTCGCGCTCAGGGTCTGGGCGCTTGCGGCAGGGGTGGCGCTCTGGATGCCGGCGCTCATGGTGCCGGTTGCCGGCCTGCCGTTTCAGCCGCTTGATCTGATCGTGCCCGCGGGCTGGCCACTCATCGCGGCGCATGTGCTGCGGCTGCCGGCGGGGCTGATGGCGGTGCTTTTGGCGACACTGCTGTCGCTCGGGCTCTCCTGGCTGGTTTCGGGAGGCGAGGCGATCGTGCTTGCCTGGACGCTCGCCTTCGCGGTGCCATTCGTGCTTCTTGTCGGGCTCGCGGTGGCGGAGAAGGGGGCCTGCCGCGGCTTTCTCCGCGGTTTCCTTGCTGGCGCCGGGGGTTCGCTGGCGTTGTTCGCGCTGCAACTGCTGGTCGGGGCCGAGGCGCTCGACTTCCGCAACAACCACGCATTCCGCCTGCCGCCGCAATACGGGCGCGGCTTTGCCCTCATGCCCGAGGTCTCCACATTCGCCGTTCACGGGATCATCGCGCTTGCGGCACTGGTGCCCTTCGCGCTTGCCGGCGCGCAGGGGGCGGTGCGGCACGCGGTGCGGCACATGGCCCGGCTTCTCGCCTTGGTCCTCGTCATCGGGTTGCTCTTCACCCGATCGACGAGTCTGCTCGTGCTGATGCCGCCGCTCACGGCTCTCGCGCTGGCCAAGACGACGCGCGCGAGCTTCAACGCCTTGCTGCTCACCGCCATCGTGATGAGCGGCGTTGGGCTCCTGGTGGTGCTGTTCATGCAATCCTTCTACGTCGAGCGGTTGGAGAGCGCTTCGGCCGAGCGTTCGGCGGCGATGCGCCTTGCCTCGCTCATCGGCGGGCTGTCGGTGCTGTGGGGGGAGGAGATCTTTGGTGTCGGGGTCGGTCGCAACGATCTGGTGGCGCACCGGGCCTTCGAGGTGGCGCGCATGCTCGGGTTGAGCTTTGGCGCCTTGCCCGAGGGCGTGAACGCCCAGCTCGTCGGCCGCATCTTCGAGGAGGGCTGGCCGGCGACGCTGGGTTTTGCCGTCGCGGGCTTAATGCTCATGAGCGCGCTACGTCGGGCGCGGGAGCCGGAGGATGTGGCCCTGGCACTTGTCGCCGCGGGCAGCCTGATGAGCGCGGCGATCGTCGTGGGCTACCGTGGCATCTACACGAACTGGCTGTGGCTGGCGATACCGGCCGGGCTGCTGGCCCGGTGGCAGGCTGCGCGCAGGCGCGCGGCAAGCATGAAGGCGGGCGAGGCTGCCTCGATCGAGGAAAACCTCGGCGCGCTGCTGGCTCCGGGCTGGCGGTGTCCGCCCTGCAACGGGATGCGGGGTGGCCATGACGGGGCGCCGACAGTGGGATGACAGGCGCGGGGATGACAGGCGCGGCGGTCCGGCGGACAGCCAGGGCAGGGCGCGCGCCCTTTCCACCCGCATCAGCCGCGCGCCTTTGTGCGCCGGTGTGCTCCGGGTTGGGCGGCTGCCGCGTGCCGGGGCGCCGCGCCTTGCAACGCGGCGCGGCCGTCCGGGTATCGCGCGGCCACGCTCAGTCGCGTGGCGTGAGGCGGTCGGCGAAGGCTTCCATCACGCGGGCATACACCTCGCGCTTGAACGGCACGATTCGTTCGACCAGATCGCGGGGGCTCAGCCAGGCCCATTCGGAGAACTCCGGGTGTGCCGTGGCGATGTTGATCTGGCTGTCGTCGCCAAGAAACCGCATCAGGAACCACTTCTGTTCCTGCCCCCGGTAGCGGCCCTTCCAGACCCTGGAGCGGATTTCCGGCGGAAGATCGTAGCGCAGCCAGCCGGGGGTTTCGGCCTCGATCCGTACCAGCTCGCGCGGTACGCCGGTTTCCTCCTCGAGTTCGCGCAGCGCCGCCTCAAGGGGGCTTTCCCCCTCGTCGATGCCCCCCTGCGGCATCTGCCAGGCGGGCGTTTCACTGTCACGGCGCTGGCCGGCAAAGACCATCCCGTCGCGGTTGACGAGCATCACGCCGACGTTGCGGCGGTAGGGCAGATCCTGCTCTGCCGCGTTCCCTGATCCCATGCGAAGCTCTTCCGTCTTGAGGGAGGGGCGCCTGGCCATGAGCCCGGCGCCCCTTCGCGTTCAGCGCCGCGCCGCCGCCTCGAGCGCGCGCAGGCCGCGCAGCAGGTCCACCACATAGGCAAGCTGGAAGTCCTCGTCGCGCAGCTTCGCGGCCTCCTCGGCGGCCTTCAGCTCCTGCTCGATCTGCTCGCGCTCCTCGGGCGTAAGGCTGTCATTTTCGAGCCGGCCGCGCAGGTCGGCCTCCGAGCGCGTGCGCCGGGCGGCGCTTTCGTCTTCGTCTTCGCCGCTCTCCCGCGGCGGCAGCTGGTGCACGACGATGTCGGGGGCGATGCCGAGCGCCTGGATGGAGCGGCCCGAGGGGGTGTAGTAGCGCGCCGTGGTCAGACGCATGGCGCCACCATTCCTGAGCGGCATCACCGTTTGCACCGAGCCCTTGCCGAAGCTCTTGGTCCCGACCACGATGGCGCGGGCATGGTCCTGCAGGGCACCCGCGACGATCTCGGAGGCCGAGGCCGAGCCGTCATTGATCAGCACGACGATGGGCTTTCCTTCCGCCATGTCGCCGGGCGTGGCGTTGTAGCGCTCGGTGTCCTCGGGGTTGCGGCCGCGGGTGGAGACGATCTCGCCCGCATCGAGGAAGGCATCGGCAACGTCGATCGCCGCTGGCAGGAGCCCGCCGGGGTTGTTGCGCAGGTCGATCACGAAGCCGTCGACATTGTCGATGCCGCCAAGCTCCTCCACCGCCTTCTTCAGCCCTTCCTCGAGATTGGGGAAGGTCTGCTCGTTGAAGGTGGTGATGCGCAGCACCACCGTCCGGCCCTCGGTGCGGGTGCGCACGGCGGTCAGCTTGATGGTGTCGCGGATGATCTTCACGTCAAAGGGCTCGTCGACCCCTTCGCGCACCACGGTGATGGTGATCTCCGAGCCGACCGGCCCGCGCATCAGGTCCACCGCCTCGTCAAGCGTCATGCCGAAGATCGACTGGCCGTCGACATGGGTGATGTAGTCGCCAGCCTGAATGCCGGCCTCGGCTGCGGGCGTGCCGTCGATGGGGGAGACGACCTTGACCACGCCATTCTCCATCGTCACCTCGATGCCGAGGCCGCCGAACTCGCCACGGGTCTGGATGCGCATCTCGGCGGCATCCTCCGGCGAAAGATAGCTCGAATGCGGGTCGAGCGATGTCAGCATGCCGTCGATGGCGGCCTCGATCAGCTCCCCTGGGTCCACGGGCTCGACATACTGGGCGCGGATGCGCTCGAAGATGTCGCCAAAGAGGTCAAGCTGCTCGTAGACCGTCGCCCGGTCGGCCTTTTCCTGCGCAATGAGCGGGCCGGCGACCTGGGTGGCCACGAGGCCGCCGATGACGATGCCCGACAGGGCGGCGATCAGGAATCTCTTCATCGCGTCCTTACCTTTCATCCGGCGGTGAACCAGGGTTCGGGGTCCACCGGCTCGTTGTCCTTCCTCAGCTCCATATAGAGCGTTTCCGACAGCTCTCCGCCACCCCCGCGCGGCGCCTGCGACAGAAGCTCCCGCGCCTCGGGCGCTTCCCCACCCATCAGGCCCACGGGCGCGCCGGCCTCGAGAACCTCCCCGATCTCCCCATAGACTTCATCGAGCCCCGCCAACACAAGCAGATAGCCGCTCGCGGGCTCAAGTATGATCACGTTTCCGTAGTCGAGCAGCGGGCCGCGGTAGCGGATGGTCGCGGGCCAGGGGCTGGTGACGAGAGCCCGCGGCGGGGTGGCGATGACGAGGCCGGGGCGGCGGATGCCGGCGGCATCCGCCTCGCCGAAGCGGCGCAGGATGCGCCCTGTCACCGGCAGGGGCGTGCGCCCCCGCATCCGCTCGAAGGCGGGCATGACCGGGCCCTCCTCCGGGGCGCGGCCGCCGATCTCCGCCAGACCGCTGGCGAAGGCGGCGAGCGTCTCGCTCGAGGCGATGAGCGAGGCCACCGCCTGCGGGTCGGCGAGAAAGCGACGGGGTAGCTCCTCGCGGTTCGAGATCGCTTCGCTGAGCCGCGCGCGTGCCTCCTGCACGCCGACAAGCGCCTGCTCGAGCTGGTCGGCCGCCCTGGACTGAAGCTCGCGGAGAATGGCGAGTTCCTCAAGCTCGCGGCGCAGCGCCTCGGCCTGTTCCTTGAGCGCCGGCGTGACGTCGCCAAGGATCATCCCCGCCCGCGCGGTCGCCAGCGGGCCGGCGGGGTGAAGCAGAAGCTCCGGCACCTCCGCCCCGCCGATGCTCATCAACGCGCCGAGCAGCCGCGAGAGCTTCTCGCCCTCGGCCTCGAAGCGGCGGGTCAGCTCTGCCTCGCGGATGGCGGCGCGCCTGAGCCCCTCGCGAAGCGCCATGAGCCCCTCCTCATAGGCGCGGATCACCTTGGTGAGCGCCGCCACGCGGTCGTGCGCCCCTTCTGCGCGCTCGAGCGCGATCTGTGCCTGCTCAAGGGCGTGCGCGGCGCGCAGGGCGAGCTGGGCAGGGTCGGTCGGGGCGGCGGGCAGCGGCCGGGTGAGGGCAAGGCCCAGGAGAACAGCTGCCGCGAGCCGCCGCCATCTCATCGCCGGATGAGGCTCTTGCCGGTCATCTCGGGGGGCTGGTCAAGGCCCATGAGCTCAAGCACCGTGGGCGCGAGATCGGCCAGCCGGCCGGAGGCAAGCGACACGCCCTGAGGCCCGCCCACCAGCACCACCGGCACGGGGTTCATGGTGTGGGCGGTGTGCGGGCCGCCTGTCTCGGGGTCGATCATCATCTCGCAGTTGCCGTGGTCGGCGGTGACGATGATTGCGCCGCCCGTCTCCTCCACCGCCTCGAGCGCGGCGCCTAGCCCGCGGTCCACCGCCTCGCAGGCCCTGATCGCCGCCTCTAGGCTGCCGGTGTGGCCGACCATGTCGGGGTTGGCGTAGTTGACCACGATGAAATCGTAGCGCTTGCGGATCGCCTTCACGAGATGTTCGGTGACCTCGGGTGCCGACATCTCGGGCTTGAGGTCATAGGTCGGCACCTTGGGCGAGGGGGCCATGTAGCGGTCTTCGCCCGGCTCCGGCTCCTCCACCCCGCCGTTGAAGAAATAGGTGACGTGGGGGTATTTCTCCGTCTCCGCGATGTGGAACTGGGTGAGCCCCTTCGTCGCGATCCAGTGCGCGAGCGTGTTCTTCACCACCACGGGGGGGAACATCACCCCCATCAGCTCGTCGAGCCGCTCGCCGTAGGAGGCCATGCCGCAAAGCGCCGCCCAGCGCGGGCGCGGGCCGGGGTCGAAGGCGTCAAACTCGGGGTCGACGAGGGCGGAGAGGATCTCACGCGCGCGGTCGGCGCGGAAATTGACGAAGAAGAGGCCGTCGCCGTCCCGGGGCGGCTCGTAGCCTTTGATGCGGGTCGCGCGAATGAACTCGTCGGTCTCGCCGGCCTCGTAGGCGGCCTTCACGGCGCTCACCGCATCGGGCGCCTCGCGCCCCTCGCCGCGCAGCACGAGCGCGGCGGCCTCGGCCACCCGCTCCCAGCGCTTGTCGCGGTCCATCGCGTAGTAGCGGCCGATGACCGTGCCGATGCGCGCGCCCTCGGGCAGCGCGGCCATGATCTCGGCGAGCTGCTCGGCAGCCGATTGCGGCGGCACGTCGCGCCCGTCGGTGATGGCGTGGATCTGCACCGGAATGCCCGCCTCGGTCATTGCCCTGACCGCGGCCAGCATGTGCGCCTGATGGCTGTGCACGCCGCCCGGCGAGGCGAGCCCGATCACCTGCGCGGTGCCGCCCGAGGCTTTCAGCCGGTCGATGAAGTCGCGCAAGGCGGGGTTCTGGAAGAAGGAGCCATCCTCGATCGCCAGATCGATGCGGCCAAGCCCCAGCGCCACCACGCGCCCGGCGCCGATGTTCATGTGGCCCACTTCGGAATTGCCCATCTGGCCGGTGGGCAGGCCCACGTCGGGGCCGTGGGTGACGAGCGTGGCGCGCGGGCAGCTTGCCCAGATGCGGTCGAAGTTCGGCGTGTCGGCCAGAAGCGGCGCATTGCCCTCGCGCTGCTCGCTCAGGCCCCAGCCGTCGAGAATGCAGAGGACTACGGGTCTTGGTGTGGTCATGGAGGGCTCCGTCTCGCTGGCGCGGTTCTAGGGCGGTGCGGCGCGCAGGGCAACCGTATCAAGGAGCCGCCGCCCGAGTGGCATCTGCGCGACCATTGAGGCGCGGGGGCACTTCCTCGACGCGCAAGCCTCACGCGCGGTGATAGGGCGCCCCGGCAAGGATCGAGGCGGCGCGGTAGAGCTGCTCGGCCAGCATCACCCGCGCGAGCATGTGCGGCCATACCATGCGCCCGAACGACAGGGTGAAGTCGGCCTCGGCGACAAGATCCGGCGAAAGACCGTCGGCGCCGCCGATCATGAAGGCGACTCCGGCGCGGCCGGCATCGCGCCAGCCGGCCAGCCTTGCGGCAAAGTCGGGCGAGGAAAGCTGCTGCCCGCGCTCGTCGAGCGCCACCACCACGGCGCCACGCGGCAGGGCATTGCGCAGTAGACGGGCTTCGGCGGCCGGGCCGCCGCCCTTGCGATCCTCGACCTCCGTCAGCCGGAGCGGACCGAGGCCGATGGCGCGTCCCGTGCGCTCGAAGCGGGCCACATATGAGTCGACAAGCTCCCTCTCGGGCCCGCCGCGAAGGCGCCCGACGGCACAGATGGCAACCCGCACGCGCGCCTCAGGCGCCCGCGCGCGCCCGCTCGGCCGGGCTCATCCACATCTTCTCGAGTTGGTAGAACTCACGCACTTCCGGCCGGAAGACATGAACGACGACATCGCCGGCATCGATCAGCACCCAGTCGCCGGCTTCCTTGCCCTCCACCTTGCTGGACAGGCGGAACGCCAGCTTGAGCCTTTCGACCAGCTTGTCCGCGATTGAGACGACCTGCCGGCTGGAGCGGCCGGAACAGACAACCATGTAGTCTGCCACATCCGACTTGCCGCGCAGATCGATCGAGACGATGCTTTCGGCCTTGTCGTCTTCGAGTGAGGAAAGAACCCTTTCAAGCAGCACTTCGCTTGAGGGATTCTCGGGTTCGGCGGCGAGCAGCGCCGCCTCCCCTACGGTCGCATGACGGACCGTCTGGGCAGTGTGAGACAGGGTCGCACCCTCCTTGCTGCACGCCGATCACGCCCCGGCGCCGGGCATGGTGAAGAAATAGCATTGCAGGGGTGAAATCTCAATGACAGCCAGAGCCTGTCGTGCCGCGGTGTGCGCGATTCCGCAAGTTCGGGCAGGCGCGTGCACCGGCCGTCTGGCGTCGACCGCGCGGACAGGCTAGCAAAACCCGGCGGAACCGTGCAGACAGACGGGGGATCTTCCATGAGACTTGCGGGCAAGACCGTGCTTGTGACCGGGGCCAGCCGCGGCATCGGCCGGGCAGCCGCGGAGGCGTTTCATGCCGAGGGCGCCAATGTGGTGCTCGTGGCACGCTCGGAGAACGCGATTGCCGAACTCTCCGGCAAGCTTGGCGAGCGTTCACTGGCGGTGCCTTGCGATGTCAGCCGTCTGTGGGAGGTGCAGGCCGCGGTGGATGCGGCGGTGAAGGAATTCGGCGGTCTTGACGTTCTGGTCAACAACGCGGGGGTCATCGAGCCCATCGGCCATCTTGGCGAGGTCGATCCCGAGGCCTGGAGCCATTCGCTCGACATCAATCTCAAGGGCGTCTTTCACGGCATCCGCGCCGCGCTGCCGGTCATGCTTGCGGCCGGCGGCGGGACGGTGCTGAACGTCTCCTCGGGGGCGGCGCACCGGCCGCTTGAGGGCTGGAGCCAGTACTGCGCCGCCAAGGCCGGGGCGGCGATGCTGACGCGCTCTCTCGATCTCGAGTATCGCGCCCGCGGCATTCGCGCGATGGGGCTGTCGCCGGGTACGGTGGCCACCGACATGCAGCGCGCGATCCGCGAGAGCGGCATCAACCCCGTCAGCCGGCTCGACTGGTCGGAGCACATCCCGCCCGAATGGCCGGCGCGGGCGCTTGTCTGGATGGCAACGCCCGAGGCCGACGCCCACCTCGGCGAGGAGCTGTCGCTGCGCGATCCGGCGCTGAGGGCGCGGCTTGGGCTTGGTGACAAGGGATGACCGGCGCCCCTTTCAGCGCCGGAGACGGCGCGGGCCGGGCGTGCGGGAGTGAAAGGCGGGCGGGCGGCGCTTCACCCAGGCGATGAAGCGGGCAAGGCGGGGATGGGCGCGCAGCGCCTCGATGGTGTTGTAGGCGCGGGCGAGTTCCGCTTCGGTGAGCGTGGCGTGGATTTCGGCATGACAGATCTGATGCAACAGCACCACCGGCCCGCCCTTGCCGCCCTTCGAGCGCGGGACGAGGTGATGCAGGCTGGCGCGTGCCTGCGGTGGAATCGGGCGGTCGCACAGCGGGCAGATCGGATGCTCCTCGCTCATGGCCGCATGGTTGTGCCGCAGCGCGCGGCGGTGCAAGGGATTTGGCGATGACGGCGACGGAACGCGAGGCGGCGGCGCTGGTCATTGGCGGCGGGCCGGCGGGGCTTGCGGCGGCGGAGGTGCTGGCCGAGGCGGGCGTGCCGGTTCTGGTCGCCGAGGCCAAGCCGAGCGTGGCGCGCAAGTTCCTGATGGCCGGAAAATCGGGGCTCAACCTGACAAAGGATGAGCCCTTCGCGCAGTTCCTGGCGGCTTACGGCGGGGCAGCGGCGCGGCTCCGGCCGATGCTCTCGGCCTTCGGGCCGGAGGAGGTGCAGCGCTGGGCGGAGGATCTTGGCGAGGCGCTCTTCATCGGCTCGACGGGCCGCGTGTTCCCGCGTGCGATGAAGGCCTCGCCGCTCCTTCGGCGCTGGCTCGGCCGGCTCGAGGCGGGCGGTGTCACGCTGGCCACCCGCTGGCGCTGTCTCGGGCGCGCGGGGAAGGCATGGCGCTTTGCCACGCCCGAGGGCGAGGTGCGGGTGCGGGCGCGCGTCACCGTGCTTGCGCTTGGCGGGGCAAGCTGGCCGCGGCTCGGCTCCGATGGCGCGTGGGCCGCGTGGCTCGGTGACGCGGGCGTTCCGCTCACCCCGTTCGTGCCTTCGAATGCCGCTTTGCGGGTGGAGTGGTCGCGCCACATGGCCCGCCATTTCGGCGCGCCGGTGAAGGGTGTCGCGCTGGAGGCGGGCGGGCAGAGAAGCCGCGGCGAGTTCGTGATCTCGGCGCAAGGGCTTGAGGGCGGGGGCATCTACGCCCTGTCGGCGGCGCTGCGGGAAGGGGCGCCGCTCGTCCTCGACCTTGCGCCCGATGTGCCTCTGGAGAGGCTTGCCGGCCGGCTCGCCGCCCCGCGCGGCAAGCGCTCGCGCGCCAGCCATTTGCGCAAGACCGCGCGGCTTGAGGGCGCCAAACTCGCGCTCCTCAACGAATTCGCCCGGCCGTTGCCCGAGGAGCCGGGCGCGCTTGCCCGACTCATCAAGGCGCTGCCGGTGCCGCACCTGGGGCTTGCCGGGCTTGAGCGGGCGATTTCCTCGGCCGGCGGCATCCGCTGGGAGGGGCTGAGCGAGGGGCTCGAGCTTCTCGCCATGCCCGGGGTCTTCGCGGCGGGCGAAATGCTGGACTGGGATGCGCCGACGGGCGGTTATCTGCTCACCGCCTGTCTGGCCACCAGGCGCTGGGCGGGGCGGGCGGCGGCGCAGAGGCTCACAGGCTCCAGTCGATGAGCGGCCCCCTGGGCACGATCCCGAGCGGATTGCGCAGGGGCGAGGGCGCGAAATAGCCCTGCTTATAGGCCTCGAAATCCACCGTCCCCGCGACGCCGGGCATGTGATAGATGCGCCGCGCATAGGCCCAGAGGCGGGGGTAGTCGACGAGCCGGCGGATATTGCACTTGAAGGCGTAGTGATAGGCGACATCGAAGCGCGCGAGGGTGGGAAAGAGCCGCAGGTCGGCCTCGGTGAAGCGCTCGCCGACGAGCCAGTCGCGGCCCTCGAGATGCGCCTCGATGCGGTCGAGCGTGTCGAAGAGCGCCGTCACCGCCTCGTCATAGGCGGCTTGGGTGCGCGCAAAGCCCGCGCGATAGACGCCGTTGTTGACGGTGCGGTAGATGAGCGCGTTCCACTCCTCGATTTCGGGCGCGAGCCCCGGCGGGGTGAGGTCCGGTCCGCGCCCGAAGCTGCCGAACATGCGCACGATGTCGGCCGATTCGTTGGAGACGATCTGTTCTGTCTGCCTGTCCCAAAGCACCGGCACGGTGACGCGGCCGGTGTAGGGCGGGCGCTGGCGGGCATAGACCTCATGGAGCGCGCGCACATGCAGGCAGGGGTCGGCATGGGGGCCGACATCGTCGAACACCCAGCCCTCCTCGGTGCGGCGGACGCGCGCGTAGGAAACCCCGATGGCCTCCTCGAGCCCGAGGATCACGCGGGCCAGAAGCGCCCGATGCGCCCAGGGGCAGTTGATGGCGACGTAAAGATGATAGCGCCCCGGCTCGGGGGTGAAGGGGCCGTCAGGCGTGATCCAGTGGCGGATGGTGGAGCGCGCGCGCAGGAAGCGGCCGTGCTCGTCGGTGCCGGGGCCCGGATCCTCCGGGTGCCAAACGCCCTTGACCATCAGTCCCATGACCGTGACCTGCCGCCTATTGGCCAAGCGCCCGGCGGTAGGCGGGGCGGGAGAACATGCGCGCCAGATACGCCTCGAAGGCAGCATTGTCGACAGGAAACTTCGCCGCCTTTGCCCAGCTGCCGCAATGGGCCGCGATGATGTCGGGCACGGTCATCTTCTCGCCCATGAGAAACGGCCCCTCGCCCAGCCGCTCGACGAATCGTTCCACGCTGGTCTCGAACTCCCATTTCAGGCTGTCCTTGACCTCGGGCACGCGCCAGTCCTCCGGCAGCACGAAGCTGTGGCGCGCGGCCGTCCACAGAAGCGCGTCGAACTCGTCGAGGAGAAAATGGGTATGCCCGTCCTGACGGGCGCGCTGGAGCGTGCCGGCGGGAAAGGTGAGCGCGCCGTGCCGGTCGGCGAGATACTGCATGATTGCCGTCGAATCGGTCAGCGCCTCGCCCTCGACCAGCATCACCGGCACCTTGCCCGCCGGATAATGGGCGCGCACCTCTTCGGACTGCGGGGCGGCGGGCATGTGCTCGTAAGGCGCACCCAGCTCCTCGAGCATCCACAGAACCCGCAGCGTGCGGCTGCGGCGGTTTCCGATCACGGTGTACATTGGCGTCCCCTCCCGCATCCCATGGCGATATGAGCGCATGGGGGCATGAATGACCAGCGCCCGCGCCTCATCGCCGGCGGTTCATCATCGCCAGCCGAATCAGGGCCCGCTCCACAAGCGCCATCTGCGGGGCGTGCTGGCCGGCCGAGCGCAGCTCAAGGTCGGTGTCGATGAGCAGTTGCAACGCCCGCGCCGCGCGCTCCGCTCCCCAGCCCTGGGCCTGCCGCAACAGCCTGTCGCGCCGCGGCCCGTAGACGGGCGGGCGCAACCGCCCCACGCCCTCGGCCGCGCCGTCGGGGTGGCTGGCCACCGCAAGCAGGCTGCGGAAGTGGCGCGTGGCCCCGATGAGCACCGTTGCCGGGGCCACACCCTGCCCGGCGAGGCGCTGCATCATGAGCCCGACATCGGCGGCCCGCCCCTCCGCGACGGCGGTGATGAGCGCGTCGAGATGCGCCTCGACGGTCAGCGGCGCGACCGCCTCCACATCTTCAACCGTGACCGGCCCCGGAGGGTCGAGCTTGTAGAGGGCGAGCTTTTCGACCGTCTGGCGGAAGTCGCCGGGGTCGAGTGCACGCGAGAGGTGCACGAGGGCTTCCATCGCCTCCGCCGTGACCTCGCCAACGCCCGCCGCGGCAAGCGCGGCCTCGATCTCGGCGCGCGAGGGCGGATCGTCATAGATGCCGATGGCGAAGGCGTGGCGCGCGCCCTCGAAGAGCTTGCGCAGGGGCGAGCGCGGCGCGAGCTGGCCAGCGGTGACCACGAGCTGGGCATCTCCCGGCTGCCAGGCCTCGAGCGCAGCGGCGATGGCCGGAGCGGCGGCATCGCCCGCGCCTTCCACATGCACCACGCGCGGGCCAGCGAAGAAGCCTTGTGCCTTCATCGCGTCGGCAAGCGCCGCCGGGTCACGCCGCAGGTCGGCGCCCTCGATGCGCTCAAGCCGCATCTCCGCCTCGCCCTCGGGGCCGATGAGCGCCGCAATCACCTGCTCCCGACGCAGCGCCACCCGCATCGCATCGGCGCCGTAGAGAAGCACGCCCGCGGCCTCCCGGGAGGGTTTGGCGAAAAAGGCCTGCGCGTCGCGGCCGGTGAGCTTCATCGTCGCATCACAGTGGCGCGGTCAGAAGGCGCGCCACCAGCTTGTCGGCCAGAATGGTGATCAGCCGCTCGCGCGCACCCGTAGCGGCCGCATCATCGGCGATGGCGGCGGCGGTCGTGGAGTAGGCGGTGAAACTCTCCACCTCGCCGCTGTCGAGCGTCTCGCCCGTCGCGGCGTCGCGCAGCGTGTAGCTGAGCTTGCCCACCAGATGATAGCGCGTGGTGCTGGCGGAGCTGTTGATGCCAAGGCCGCTTGAGGAAATCGACAGGCTGTAGCTGAGCCGGTAGCGCGGGTTGCGCGGCACGCCCAGGCGCCGCTCCAGTGCCTCGACAAGGAGGAAACCGTCGCGGTTGGTCGGGTCATCCGCCTTGACCTGGCCTTCGAGCGCCGTGCCCTTGCCCCCCGGTGCGTAGGCAGGACGGAAGCCGCAGCCGGCGGCAAGCGCCAGCGCGGCGAGCCCGGCAAGGGCGCGGCGGCGATCAAACCACGACATTCACGATCCGTCCCGGAACCACGATCAGCTTCTTCGGCGCTCCACCCTGAAGCGCCCTCTGCACAGCCTCGTCTTGAAGCACGCGCTTTTCAACCTCCTCGCGAGGCAAATCCTTGGGCACGACGATTTCCGAGCGCCGCTTGCCGTTGATCTGGATGGGCAGCGTCACCGTGTCCTCGACCAGCATGGCCGGGTCGGCCTTGGGCCAGGGCGCCTCGGCGATCAGCCCCTCACCGCCCAGCATCTGCCAGACCTCCTCGGCCAGATGCGGGGTCATCGGCGCCATGAGCTGGGCCAGCGTGCGCATCGCCTCGCGCTTGGCCTCCGCCCCCGCCTTCGAACGCGCAAGCGTGTTGGTGAAGGCGTAGAGCCGGGCGATGGCGGCGTTGAAGCCGAAGCTTTCCACCCCCATGGTCACGTCATGGATGGTGCGGTGCATGGCGCGGCGCAGCTCCTCGTCGGCCTCTGGCGAGCCCGCCTCGGATGAGGCGGCGATCTCCGCCGCCAGCCGGTGCACCCGCGCCAGATGCTTGTGCGCGGCCTCCGCACCTGCGGCCGTCCATTCCACGTCGCGCTCGGGAGGGCTGTCGGAGAGGACGAACCAGCGCGCGGTGTCGGCGCCGTATTGCGCGATGATCGCCTCGGGGTCGACGACGTTCTTCTTCGATTTCGACATCTTGGCCGAAGGGATCACCTCCACCGGCTCGCCGGTGGCCTTCAGCCGCGCGCCGGCCTCGGTCTTCTCCACCTCCTCGGGCAGGTGGTACACGGGCCGGCCGCGCTCGTCGCGCGTCATGTAGATCTCATGCGTGACCATGCCTTGCGTGAAGAGCGCCTCGAAGGGCTCCTTCGACTTCGCCGGCAGATGGCCGCAAATGTGCATGGCGCGGGCGAAGAAGCGCGAATAGAGAAGGTGCAGGATCGCGTGTTCGATGCCGCCGATGTACTGGTCAACGTTCATCCAGTAATCGACATCCTCGGGCACCGTCGGCGTCTTCGCCCAGGGGTTGGTGAAGCGCGCGTAATACCACGAGGAGTCAACAAAGGTATCCATCGTGTCGGTCTCGCGCTTTGCCGGCGCGCCGCATCGGGGGCAGGGCACGTCGCGCCATGTCGGGTGACGGTCGAGCGGGTTGCCGGGGCGGTCGAAGGTCACGTCATCGGGCAGCAGAACCGGCAGGTTCTCCTTCTTCTCCGGCACGGTGCCGCAGGCCTCGCAATGCACCACCGGGATCGGGCAGCCCCAGTAGCGCTGGCGGCTGATCCCCCAGTCGCGCAGGCGGTACTTGGTCACGCCCTGACCAATGCCGTGCTTCTCGCAGAAGCGGATGGCGGCCTCGATCGCCTCCTCGCCGGTGGCGATCTCGGGCCAGGCGAAGTTCTTGAGCCAGCGCACCTTTTCCGTCTTGGGCGGGACGAAGGCGGCATCCTTCACCGGCTCGCCCCCCTCGAGGGCAACGAACGTGTCGATCACCGGCAGGCCGTATTTGCGGGCGAAGTCGAGGTCGCGCTGGTCATGGGCGGGGCAGCCGAAGATGGCGCCGGTGCCATAGTCCATCAGCACGAAATTGGCGATCCAGACGGGCAGCTCCCAGTTCTCGTCGAAGGGATGGCGGACGCGCAGCCCCGTGTCGATGCCCTTCTTCTCGGCGCGCTCGATCTCCTCTTCCGAGGTGCCGAGGCGGCGAGCCTCGGCGTTGAAGGTGGCGATCTCGGGGTTCTCGCGCTCGAGCACCTTTGCCAGCGGATGGTCAGGCGAGATGGCCACGAAGCTTGCGCCCATCAGCGTGTCGGGCCGGGTGGTGTAAACCTCGATGCGGTCATGGCCGTGCGGGCCGTTCACGAGCGAGAAGG
Organism: Meinhardsimonia xiamenensis; assembly: GCF_900102905.1. Classification (GTDB taxonomy): domain Bacteria; phylum Pseudomonadota; class Alphaproteobacteria; order Rhodobacterales; family Rhodobacteraceae; genus Meinhardsimonia; species Meinhardsimonia xiamenensis. The sequence goes on from NZ_FNFV01000004.1 coordinate 173,241, forward strand.
CAAATTGCAGCCCGCGGCTCTTGCCGATCCAGTTTCGCTGCATCGTCTTGACCTTCTCGGGCCAGTTGTCGAGCGAATCGAGCGCCTCGAGAAGCTCCTCGGCGAAGTCGGAGATGCGGAAGAACCACTGCGTGAGCTCCCGCCGCTCCACGGGCGCGCCCGAGCGCCAGCCCTTGCCGTCGATCACCTGCTCGTTGGCAAGCACGGTCATGTCGACCGGGTCCCAGTTGACCACTGCCGCCTTGCGGTAGACGAGCCCCTTTTCCATGAAGTCGATGAACATCGCCTGCTGCTGGCCGTAATAGTCGGGATCGCAGGTGGCGAATTCGCGCGTCCAGTCGATGGAAAGGCCCAAAGGCTTCATCTGCCCGCGCATGGTGGCGATGTTGGAATAGGTCCAGTCCTTGGGGTGGCCGCCACGCTCCATCGCCGCGTTCTCGGCGGGCATGCCGAAGGCGTCCCAGCCCATGGGGTGCAGCACGTTGAAGCCGGTGGCCTTCTTGTAGCGCGCCACCACGTCGCCCATGGTGTAGTTGCGCACATGGCCCATGTGGATGCGCCCCGAGGGGTAGGGGAACATCTCGAGCACGTAATACTTGGGCCGGCTCTCGTCGCGCCGGGCAATGAAGGTTTCGGCCTCTTCCCAGGCCTTTTGCCACTTCGGTTCGATCGCGGCGGGATCGTAACGCGACATCTGCGCCTTCCTCCGGACATGACAACGCCGGGCGGCGTGATACTGTGGCCGCGCGGGCGCGTCCAGCGGCGCGGGAGATTCAGAGCTTGCTGTCGGCCACGCGAAGCTGGCGGGCGCGGGTGAGGATGGCGTCCTCCACCGCGCGCACCGTATCGGGGCTCACGGGGCCCGAGCGGGTCATCAGCGAAACCTGCAGCGAGCGGGCGTCAAGCGCCGGGTCGCGCACGTAGATGATGGCGCGGTACGGCCGCCCGCCGCCCGGCGGCGTGCCGTAGCCGGTGACGATCACGCCCGAGAACGGGTCCACCGCCTCGATCGGCAGGAAGGAGAGCACGTCGAGCGCGGCGTTCCAGATGTAGCGGTTGACCTCGACGGTGGTGTTGGGGTCGTCCTGGTCGGTGAAGAGATCCCAGATCGTCTCGCGGTCCTGCTCCTCGCCGGTGGCGGTGGCGTCGCCGCCCACGCGCAGCTTGAAGAAGTCGCCGCGGCCCTGCCCGGAGCAGCCGGCAAGCCCGAGCGCGGCGGCCAGCATAAGCGGCATGAAGAGATGGTGTATCGAGGATCGAGTCTCCACGGGCGCCCCCCAACAGCCTGTTCCGGCCTCCGGTCTTTCAGGGTGTAACCCGCGCGCGGGGGGCAAACAAGGCGTTATCTATGGCGGCTTTCCGCCGAAATGCCGCCCCGCTGCCGCCCCACTGTGGCATGGCTGCATCAATCGCGCGGGCATCTCGGGCCGAGGGCGGGGGCGTTCTTGCATTCCCCGGCGGCTGGCGCGACATACCGCACATACTCAAGTCGGAACCACCGGGTTGAGGTGCTTCTTTTAACGAGATGAGGGAAAACCATGAAAAAGGTTCTCTTTGCGACGACGGCGCTGGTGGCTTCCGCCGGCTTCGCCTCCGCCGAGATCGCGCTGTCGGGCTCCGGTGAGATCGGTGTGTTCGGCGGTGATGCTTTGGCCGGCGCGCCGTACACCGGCAACCTGCAGTTCCACACCGATGTGGACGTGACCTTCAAGATGTCCGGCCAGACCGACGGCGGCATCGAGTTCGGTGCGGTGGTCGATCTTGACGAGAACAGCGCATTTGATCCGGAGACGCAGGGCGGCGAATACCTCTATGTGAAGGGCGCCTTCGGCACCCTGACCATGGGCGACACCGACGGCGCCTACGACTTCGCGCTGACCGAGGTCAACCTCGCCGGCGGTTCGCTCATGGACGACGAGACCGAGCACGGCGGTTTTAACGGCAACGCGGGCCTCGACGGCTTGTTGGGCTTGGGCGACGGTCAGATCGCGCGTTACGACTACGCCTTCGGGGACTTTGCCTTTGCTCTGTCGGTCGAACTGGATGACACCGGCGTCTCTTACGATCCGATTTTCGGTGTCGGCGCCAAGTACTCGGCCTCGATGGGCGACATGACCGTTGGCTTCGGCATCGGTTATCAGACGGTATCTTATCCGGGCGGCGACACGAGCATCATCGGCGCTAGCGTTAACGCGGATTTCGGCAATGGCTTCCAAGCGGCGGTGAACTACTCCGATCTGTCTTCGACGCCCACGAGTCCGCTCGATTATACCCACTGGGGAGTCGGCGTTGCCTACGAGATGGACGCGTGGACCTTTGCCGCGAACTACGGCACCTACGACCGGGTGCTCGTCGGTGCTGATGCCGAAGGTTTCGGCGTTGTCGTGAACTACGACCTCGGCGGCGGCGCGGTCATCCAGGCCGGCTACGGCAACACCAGCCCGGAAGTTGGCACCAGCTACGACACCTACTCCTTCGGTCTGTCGATGTCCTTCTGATCCGGCCGGATCAACGGACCACGGGAAGAGCGGGCCCTGCGCCCGCTCTTTTCGTTTGCCCCGTGCTGCGCTAAGCCGCGGGGCAGCGCTTACCCGCGAAGGAAGGCCCATGCTGCCGCTCAACCCCGCGCGCATCCCCGCGCTTTACAGGGAAGCTGTGAATCACCTCGCCGCCGGCCGCAGGGCCGAGGCACGGGCGCTTCTCGAGCGGATCCTCGCGGTGAACCCCAGGTTCGCCGAGGCGCAGTTTCAGCTGGGCCGCGTGGCGCTGGCCGAAGGCAAGCCGGACGAGGCCTGCGCCGCCTTCGCCCGCGCCGCGGCGCTGAAGCCGGACGAGGCGGCGATCTGGCGGTCATGGGCCGAGGCCGCGGCGAAGGGCGGGGCGGCGGCCTCGGCCGAACTCCTGCGCGCGGCGCGCAAGGCGCGCCTGCCCGAGCCGCTCATGCGCCAGGTGGAAGCCGCCCTTGCCCCCCCGGCGCGCCCTCGCCCCTCCACCGGTGGCGCCCCGCCCGAGGCGCTGAAGGCGATTGTCGCGGCGCTCGAGAAGGACCGCTTTGCCGAGGCGGCGGCGAAGGCGCGCGCCCTTCTCGCCCGATATCCCAGCTCTGCGCCCGCTCATGCCATGCTGGCGGCAGCGGAAGGCGGGCTTGGGCGCTTGGAGGCCGCCGAGGCGGCGCATCGCAAGGCCATTGCGCTGGCGCCCGACTATGCCGAAGGGCGCGCGAATTTCGGCCGCTTTCTCGTGGAGCGCGGACGGCTCGAGGAGGGGATCGCCGAGTTGCGCGAGGCGATTCGCCTGAGCCCCCGCCTTGGCCTTGCCTGGGGTCACCTCGCGCTCGCGCTGGAGCGCATGGGCAAGACCGACGCCGCCGCCGAGGCCGCGAAGCGCGCGCTGGCCCTCGGGGCGGACGGGGCGGAGACGCGGCTTGTTCTCGCCCGGTGCCAGATGGCGCAGGCTGAGCCCGAACCCGCGCTCAAGACCCTTGCGCCGCTTCTGAGCGCAAAGGCGCCGCCGCTCGAGGCGCTTCTTCTGCGGGCCGAGGCTCTCGCCCTTCTCGACCGCACGGATGAGGCGATCGCCGCCTGTGACGCGGCCATCGGGGCGGCGCCCGACAGCCCCGCCCCGCTTGCCGAGAAGGCGCGGCTCATGCAGCGGCTCGGCCGCTTCGACGAGGCCGAGGCGCTCTTCCGTGCCGCCATCGCCAAGGCGCCCGAGGACGGGCGGGCCTTTCGCATCTTCATGGCCAGCCACCGCGCCACGGCGGACGATCCGCTGATCGCCGAGATGGAACGGCGCTGGGAAGACCCGGCGATCACCGGCATGAACCGCGCCGAATTCGGCTTCGCGCTTGCCAAGGCGATGGAGGACATCGGCGCCCACGACAAGGTTTTCACCTATCTGCGCCCGGCAAACGCGATCATCCGCGCGCGCTACCCCTTCGACCGCGAGGCGCTGAGGCGCGATCTTGACGCGATCATGGAGGCCTGCGCGGCGCTCGATTTCTCGCCGCGCGAGATCGAGGGTGCGAGCGACTATGCGCCGATCTTCGTGGCCGGTCTGCCCCGTTCGGGCACGACGCTGGTCGAATCGATTCTCGCCGCGCACAGCGCCGTGACGGCGGGGGGCGAGCTGGGGCTTGGGCGGGGAGCGGCGGCGCGGCTCGTCTTCGGCACCGGGGGCAAGGCGACCGCGCCTCTGACCGAGGCCGCCATTGCCGCCGCCGGCCGCGAGGCCGAGGCGGCGATGCGCGCGCGCTTCCCCGCGGCGCTGCGGCTCACCGACAAGTCGGTGCAGACGCACAATTTTCTCGGCCTGATCCGGCTGATGCTGCCGCGTGCCGCGCTGGTGGTGGTCGAGCGCGACCCGCGCGATTCGCTTCTGTCGATGTATCGCAACCTCTTCGCGTTCGGCCGGCACCGCTACGCCTATGACCTTGACGACCTGGCCTTTTACTGGCGCGAATACCGCCGCATCATGCGCTTCTGGCGCGAGCGCATGCCGGGCGGCTATCACGTCGTCCGCTACGAGGATCTCGTTGCCGACCCGGAGGCGCAGGCCCGCGCGCTGATCGCCGCCTGCGGGCTTGAGTGGGAGGACGCCTGCCTTGACTTCCACAAGACCAAGCGCCGGGTGGACACGCTGAGCCTTCACCAGGTGCGCCAGCCGATCTATCGAAGCTCCATGAAGGCTTGGGAGCGTTACGCGGACGAGATCGCGCCGCTTCTGGAGGCGATCGAGGAGATCGAGGCGGAGGAGGCAGCGCATGGGCAGTGAGACGGGGCTCAAGGCGATTCTCGAGCGGCTGCGCGCGGCCGAGCGCCGGGCTGGGCGGCCCGAAGGCTCGGTGACGCTCATCGCGGTGTCAAAGAAGCAGCCGCTCGAGCGGATCGAGGCGGTGCTTGAGGAAGGCCACCGCGTCTTCGGCGAGAACCGGGTGCAGGAGGCGGCCGGCAAGTGGCCCGCCTTCCGCGAGCGTTACGAAGACATCGAGCTGCACCTGATCGGCCCGTTGCAGACCAACAAGGTGCGGCAGGCCTTCCGCCTCTTCGACGCCATCCAGACGGTCGATCGCCCCAAACTCGCCCGCACCATCGCCCGCATCGCCGAGGAGGAGGGCCGTTGCCCGCGGCTCTTCGTGCAGGTCAACACCGGGGCGGAGCCGCAGAAGGCCGGCGTGCTGCCGCAGGAGGCGGATGCCTTCATCGCCGAGTGCCGAGATCTGGGGCTCGTGATCGAGGGGCTCATGTGCATCCCGCCGGTGGATGAGGAGCCGAGCCTGCATTTCGCGCTTCTCGCCAAGATCGCCGCGCGCAACGGCATCACGGGGCTCTCGATGGGCATGAGCGCCGATTTCGAAAAGGCGGTGGCGTTTGGTGCCACCCATGTGCGGGTGGGCTCGGCCATCTTTGGCGAACGCATGGAGGGCTGAGTGCCGCGCCACCTTGTGCCGCGCCCCGCCGCCCTCTACATCGGTGCCCATGCGTCGCTGGATCCCCTTCGTCAAATCGCCGCCGCTGGTCGCGGTCATCCGTCTCTCGGGGCTGATCGCCGCCGGCAACCGTGTCGGCGCCCTCAACGATCAGGCGCTCGCTCCGGTCATCGAGCGCGCCTTCCGCCGTGGCAAGCCTGACGCCGTGGCGCTTGAGCTCAACTCGCCGGGCGGCTCGCCCGTGCAGAGCGCGCTCATCGCTGCGCGCATCCGCCGGCTCGCCGGGGAGCGCGGGGTGAAGGTCTACGCCTTTGTCGAGGACGTCGCCGCCTCCGGTGGATACTGGCTTGCCTGCGCGGCTGACGAGATCTGGGTGGATGAAAGCTCAATCGTCGGCTCGATCGGGGTGATCTCGGCCGGCTTCGGCTTTCACGATTTCATCACCCGGCACGGGATCGAGCGGCGGCTCTACACCGCCGGCAAGTCGAAGGCGCGGCTTGATCCCTTCCTGCCGGAGAAACCGGAGGATGTGGCCCGGCTTCGCGAGCTGCAGGATTCCATCCACGCGGCCTTCATCGAGCAGGTGAAGAGCCGCCGGGGAAGCCGCCTTTCCGACGATCCGCGCCTCTTCGAAGGCGAGGTGTGGACGGGGCGCGCGGCGGTCGATCTCGGGCTTGCCGACGGGCTGGGGCATCTGGTGCCGAAGATGAAGGAGATCTTGGGCGACAAGACCCGTTTCCTGCGCTACGGCCCGCGGCGGCCGTTTCTGGGCCGGCTCGGCGCGCAGGCGGCGGAGGCCGCGCTTTCCCTTGCAGAGGAGCGCGCGGCCTACGCGCGCCTCGGTCTCTGACATGCTGATCAAGGCCGTTTCGCTTTTCCTTGTCTTCATCGCCGTGCTGGCGATTTTCGGCAAGCTGCGGGTGCCCGGCGTGGGGCGCATCGCCTCGCGCAAATGCGACAGGTGCGGGCGCTATCGCATCGGCAAGGGGCCATGCGATTGCGGCAGATCCTGAGGACTTTGCAGGCGGCGCGGGGTTGCTATCTTCGGAACGGAGCAGTTGGCGGGTGACGATGTCGGATCGGCGTGCACTGGTGACCGGGGCAGGAAGGCGACTTGGCCGGGCGATGGCGCTTTACCTTGCCGGGCGCGGCTTTGACGTCGCGGTGCATTACGCAAGCTCACGCGAAGCCGCGGAGGAAGTCGCCGCAGCGATCCGCAAGATGGGGCGGCGGGCGGTGGCGCTGCCTGCCGATCTGCTGCGGGAGGAGGAGACGGAGGCGCTGGTGCCTCAGGCCGCGGAAGCGCTCGGCGGGCCGCTCGGCGTGCTTGTGAACAATGCCTCGATCTTCGAATACGACAACATCACTACCATGACCCGCGAGAGCTGGGACCGGCACATCGAGTCGAACCTGCGCGCGCCGGTCCTGCTGACCCAGCGCTTTGCCGGGCAGGCGCCGGAGCCGGAAATCGACCCGATGGGTGAGCCGGTGGCGCGGGCGCTCGTGGTCAACATGATCGATCAGCGCGTGCGGCGGCTGACGCCCGAGTTCATGTCCTACACGGTGGCCAAGATGGGGCTCTGGGCCTTCACCCGCACTGCCGCTCAGGCGCTGGCGCCCCGGGTGCGGGTCAATGCCATCGGACCCGGGCCGACCCTGCGCGGTCACCGTCAGAGCGAGGAGCACTTCGCCCGCCAGCGCGCGGCGACGATTCTGCAGCGCGGTGCTAGCCCCGATGATGTTACGGCGGCGCTCGGCTATTTCCTCGATGCGCCGGCGGTCACTGGGCAGCTTCTGTGCGTCGATGGCGGCCAGCATCTGGCGTGGCAGACGCCCGATATCCTCGGCCCCGAATAGGGCGCAACGTTGCGCGGCCCAGGGATGGCAGGCGGCATTTGTGCACCGGCTCGCCGGCGCGTTACAGGGCCGTCACAATTCTCCTTGTTTTTCATGGTTTTGTAAGGCGTCAGTTTTTTTGTATCATGAAATCAATACCTTGCGGATTTGCCTAAAATTTAGGCAAACCGAGCGAAGGCGGGGGATTCAACGAAAATCCGGCGCCGGCGCAGAGTTTTCACCAGAGTTGTCCACAGGAATCGTGGAAAGCTTTCCTCTTGCCTTCCGCGCCCCAGATATTGCAGCGAGATACGGAATCAGATGATCGAGCAAATGGACGAGGAAACTCCCCGGCAGGAGCAGCAGGCAGGCCCGGTCCGCGCTGGTGTGGAAGTGATCCGAGGCTACCTGCGCCAGCTTGACGGCTCGCCCGGCGTCTACCGCATGCTCGATGCGAAGGGCGCGGTTCTTTACGTGGGAAAGGCGCGCAATCTGAAGAAGCGTGTCTCGAATTATGCGAAGCTTTCGGGGCATTCGCCGCGGATACAGCGCATGATCCGCGAAACCGCCTCGATGATGTTCCTGACCACACGCACCGAGACCGAGGCGCTGCTTCTGGAGCAGAACCTCATCAAGCAGCTCAAGCCGCGCTACAACGTGCTTCTGCGCGACGACAAGTCGTTCCCCCACATATTGGTGGCGAAGGATCATCCGTTCCCGCAGATCCGCAAGCACCGCGGCGCGCGCAGGGAGAAGGGCAGCTATTACGGCCCCTTCGCCTCGGCGGGCGCGGTGAACCGCACGCTCAATCAGCTGCAGAAGGCGTTCCTGCTGCGCAACTGCTCGGACTCGGTGTTCGAGAGCCGCACGCGGCCCTGTCTTCTCTACCAGATCAAGCGCTGCAGCGCGCCCTGCGTGGGGCGGATCTCGGAAGAGGACTACGCGGCGCTGGTCGCCGATGCGGAACGCTTCCTCCAGGGGCGCTCGACGAAGGTTCAGGAGGAGCTGGCGGCCGAGATGCAGGCGGCCTCCGAGGCGCTGGAGTTCGAGCGCGCCGCGGCGCTGCGTGACCGCATCCGCGCGCTCACCGAGGTGCAGGCGGTGCAAGGCATCAACCCGCGCGGGGTGTCCGAGGCGGATGTGATCGCGCTGCACATGGAGGGCGGGCAGGCCTGTGTGCAGGTCTTCTTCATCCGCGCGAACCAGAGCTGGGGCAACCGCGACTTCTACCCGCGCACCGGCTCCGGTGCGGGGCCGGAGGAGGTGATGCGCGGCTTCCTCGGCCAGTTCTACGACAACAAGACACCGCCGGCGCAACTCATCCTTTCCCATGACGTGGAAGACCGCGAGCTTCTGGAGGAGGTTCTCTCCGAGCGCGCGGGCCGGCGCGTGCGCATCTTCGTGCCGCAGCGGGGTGAGAAGGCCGAGCTTGTCGCGAACGCCCTGCGCAACGCGCGTGAGAGCCTTGCGCGCAAGATGTCGGAGTCGGCCACCCAGGCCCGGCTTCTGGAGGGGCTGGCGGAGGCCTTCGGGCTCGATGCGCCACCGCGGCGGATCGAGGTTTACGACAACTCGCACATTCAGGGCGCGAATGCCGTGGGCGCGATGATCGTGGCCGGGCCGGAGGGTTTCGAGAAGGGGCAGTACCGCAAGTTCAACATCCGCGGCGAGGAGCTGACCCCCGGCGACGACTTCGGCATGATGCGCGAGGTGCTGACCCGGCGCTTCAAGCGGCTTCTGAAGGAGGACCCGGAGCGGCAGGGCGCGGGCTGGCCCGACCTTCTGCTGATCGACGGCGGCGCGGGGCAGGTGAGCGCCGTGGTGGGCATTCTCGAGGATCTGGGGGTGGGGGATGTGCCGGTGATCGGGGTTGCCAAGGGGATTGACCGGGACGCCGGCAAGGAGGAATTCCACCGCCCCGGCAAGCCGCCCTTCGCACTCAAGCGCGGTGATCCGGTGCTCTATTTCGTGCAGCGGCTCAGGGACGAGGCGCATCGCTTCGCCATCGGCGCGCACCGGGCAAAGCGCGCCAAGGCCGTGGGCGCGACACCGCTTGACGAAATTCCCGGCGTGGGGCCTGCGCGCAAGCGGGCGCTATTGGCGCATTTCGGCAGTGCCAAGGCGGTCAGCCGGGCGGGCCTTGCCGACCTCAAGGCGGTTGACGGGATATCGGACGCGCTTGCCGAGACGATCTACGGCTTCTTCCACGAAGGGGGGTGAGGGCGGTTGTCGAAACGGCGAGCGCCCGGCCGTCAGACCGGGCGCTCGGGCGTCCTTTCAAGTGCCCCGTCAGTGGCGGTGGACCGCGCCCCTCACATCCCCGGATAGATCGGGAACTGTGCGCAGAGTTCGGCAACCTTCGCCTTCACCGCCGCCTCGACATCGGCATTGCCCTCGGGGCCGTTCGCGGCCAGCCCGTCGATGACCTCGACGATCCAGTCGCCGATCTGGCGGAATTCGGCCTCGCCGAAGCCGCGCGTGGTGCCGGCCGGCGAGCCGAGGCGGATGCCCGACGTCACGGTCGGCTTCTCGGTGTCGAAGGGAATGCCGTTCTTGTTGCAGGTGATGTGCGCGCGACCAAGGGCCTTTTCGGTGGTGTTGCCCTTCACGCCCTTCGGCCGCAGATCGACCAGAAGCACATGCGTGTCGGTGCCGCCTGTCACCAGCTCGAGCCCGCCCTTGACGAGCTGATCGCCGAGCGCCTGGGCATTGGCGATGACCTGCCGCGCATAGGCCTTGAACTCGGGCCGAAGCGCCTCGCCGAAGGCCACGGCCTTGGCGGCGATCACATGCATGAGCGGGCCGCCCTGGATGCCGGGGAAGATCGCCGAATTGACCTTCTTCGCGATCTCCTCGTCATTGGTCAGGATCATGCCGCCGCGGGGCCCGCGCAGTGTCTTGTGGGTGGTGGTGGTGGCGACATGCGCGTGGGGGAAGGGTGAGGGATGCACGCCCGCCGCCACGAGCCCGGCGAAATGGGCCATGTCCACGAGAAGATACGCCCCCACCTCGTCGGCGATGGCGCGCATGCGGGCAAAGTCGATCTGGCGTGGAATGGCCGAGCCGCCGGCGATGATGAGCTTCGGCTTGTGCTCGTGTGCGAGTGCGGCGACCTGATCGTAGTCAAGCCGCATGTCCTGCCGGCGCACGCCATATTGCACGGCGTTGAACCACTTGCCCGACTGGTTGGGCCGCGCGCCGTGGGTGAGATGCCCGCCGGCATCAAGGCTCATGCCAAGAATGGTGTCGCCCGGCTTCAGAAGCGCCGTGTACACGCCCTGATTGGCCTGGCTTCCCGAATGCGGCTGGACATTGGCGAAGGCGCAGCCGAAGAGCCGTTTGGCGCGTTCGATGGCCAGCTCCTCGGCCACGTCCACCCATTCGCACCCGCTGTAGTAGCGCCGGCCCGGATAGCCCTCGGCGTATTTGTTGGTGAGCACCGAGCCCTGCGCTTCGAGCACCGCGCGGGAGACGATGTTTTCCGAGGCGATGAGTTCGATCTCGTTTCGCTGACGGCCGAGCTCACCCATGATGGCGGCGTAAAGCTCGGGGTCGCGGCTCTCGAGCGGTTCGGTGAAGAAGCCGCTGTCGCGGTGGGTGACGTTCATGTGGCGCAGTCTCCGCAATTGTCGAGGCTCGCGGCTCCATAGCGCAAGGGGGGCGGGCGCAAAAGGCCCGGCGCGGCATCTGCGGCGATTGGCGCGACATTCCCGCCCGCCATGCGAAAGGCTTGTGTTTCGTCTTGCGCGCGGCAATCGTGTTGGCGATGCGCCGGGGAGCCTGCATGCCAAAGCCGCCGAGAATAGCCTTTCTTGCCAGTGACATTGCGCTTGCGCAGGAGGCGCGGCGCGTGCTTGCCGCACGCTACGGCGACGTGCCGGTGGAAGAGGCCGATGTGATCGTGGCTCTCGGCGGCGACGGGTTCATGCTGCACACGCTGCATCGCACCATGGACCTCGAGACGCCGGTCTATGGCATGAACCGAGGCACCGTGGGCTTCCTGATGAACGCCTATTCCGAGGACAATCTCATCGAGCGGCTCGCGGCGGCCGAGGAGACGGTGATCAACCCGCTCGAGATGCTGGCGGTTGACCCCGAGGGGGGCGAGCACCGGGCGCTCGCGATCAACGAGGTCTCGCTTCTGCGCGCGGGTCCGCAGGCGGCCAAGCTGCGCATCTCCATCGACGGGCGGGTGCGGATGGAGGAGCTGATGTGCGATGGCGCCCTTGTCGCCACGCCGGCGGGCTCGACCGCCTACAACTATTCCGCCCACGGGCCGATACTGCCGATCGGCTCGGATGTGCTGGCGCTAACGGCGATTGCCGCCTTCCGCCCGCGCCGCTGGCGCGGCGCGCTCTTGCCGAAATCGGCGCATGTGCGCTTCGACGTGCTCGAGCCCGAGAAGCGCCCGGTGATGGCCGATGCCGACAGCCGCTCGGTGCGCCGCGTGCTGTGGGTGGAGATCCAGAGCAAGGACACGATCCGCCATCGGCTCCTTTTTGACCCCGGCCACGGGCTCGAGGAGCGGCTGATCCGCGAGCAGTTCGTGTAGCCCCGGGCAGCCTAGCCAGTGCTCTTTTCCGGCATCGGTGGGCGCGGCGGGGCGTGAAACATGGGCGCGCTGTCATCCCGCTCGCTCTGGAACGGGCGACGCATGCGCACCCCTGTGCCGTTTTCCTCCGCCTCGGCCTCGGCGCGGCGCAGCGCCTGCGCCACCTCCCGTGACCATGGCAGCGCATAGGCGCGCGGGGCTTCCTCGCCCGGCAGCAGCAGCCAGAGCCAGATCGCCTTGCCTTCCATGTAATGCGAGGCAATGAGCCGCGCCTCCTCGCTTCCCGCCTCGATCAGCTCGAGCCGCACCGGCTTCGGGCGCCCCATCAATTCGGCTCCGGCGATGTAGCCGGCGGCAAGCCCCGTCGCTGCGAGCCCGAGCGCGGCGGCCCGCCAGGGGCGCGAAGCGGTTGCGCCCGCAACACCTGCAAGGGCCAGGATCGGCAGGGCGATGGCGAGGAAGGCGAAGAACAGGATCGAAAGGCTCATCGGGTCTCTCCCTCAGCCCGCCGTGCGCAGCGGTTTGGGCAGATCGTGCAGGCTGCCGGGTTCCAGCCTTCCGCGCGCGTCCAGGCGGAAGCGCGCCACCGTGATCTCTTCGTTCTCGCGGCGAAGCACCACCTTGCGGCTGGTGATCCGCGTGACGCGGGCGCTTTCGGGGTGGCGGAGGGAAATCGTCACCGTCACCGCGAGCGGCAACGGCGAGCGGCGCGCGTTGAAGAGATGCAGGTTCACCGTATACTCGCCAGCGGGCGCCCCCCGGGAAAAGGCGAACTCGTAATTGAGCTCGGTCTCGTCACGCTCGATGCCGAGATCGTCGCGCAAGAGGTCGAAGACCCGCCCCGACTTGCGCGAATACCCCACCGGCTGGTCGCCCGGCCCCTGCACCCAGAGGTCCACATCAGCCGGCAGCCCGTCGGCCCAGCGCGCCTCCACCACCACATTGCCCGCAGCAGGCGTCTCGCCCTCGGCGGCAGGCGGGTTGAGATGCGGTATCATCAGGATCACCATGGTCACGAAGCCCGCCAGCGTCAGCATGATCAGATCGCGGAAGACGGTGCCTTCGCTCTCGTCAAACCCGTCAGTCTCGAGCATGGGCCTCCCCCTCCTCGACAAGAGCGAGCACCAGCGCCGAAGCCGCGGACGACAGGATCTGGTGGTTCACGGTCAGCCACAGGCTCAGCACCGAGCCCTCGAGCGTGGTGTAGAGCGCAACCGACATGCCCTCGATGAGCCGGGTGACCATCTCGCCAACCTGCCCCGCATCGGTGGCCATGCCGGCGCTGACACCCGAAAGCGCCATGATGAAGCCGAGCACGGTGCCGATGAGGCCGAGCAGCACGAGGCTGCCGGCGATCTGGCGTATGGGCTGGAGGCTGCCGGCCACGCGCGCCCGCAGCGCGTTTGCGGCTATGGCGCGGGCGGGCGCGCTGCGTGCCTGTGTCGCGGCGCGATGTTCGGCCACCCAGCTTCCGGAAGGCGCCAGGCCCTCGCGGGCGCGGTTTTCGGCTCCAAGGCGATGCGCCCGCAGGAAACTCAAGAGGAGCCCCACGGCGAAAAGTGCGGTAATCACCGAAGTCAGCCCCGTCGTGTCGGCGGAGAAGACGGCCTGCGCCCAGCCCTCGCCGAAGGCCGCGCCGAGCGCGGCGAGTGCCCCGAGGTTGAACAGCGACAGGCGGAACATGACACCGCCCCGAAAGCTCCTGTGGCGCGTCGGGCTCATGGGCCAGCCCATGGACGAGGTGGCGTTGTCAATGAAGGTCATGGCGGGTACTCCGGCCGCTTGAGTTTCGCGTTCCGTATGCAACGGCGCGCCGGGGCCGTGCCGCAGACGGGCCACGTGCAGCCGGGCCCGGGCATGATTTCGCTCGACGGTCGCCGCAACGGGACGACTGCAAGCGTCGACAGAAATGTTTTCGATCGCGTGAAGGTTTTCCGCGAGACGTTTACCGCCCCTTAGCGCACCGCGCGTAACGGCGCAGACTGGCGGGGCGATTCGCGCGTCACAAAGGGCGCCCGCGATCGTGCGCAGGCGCCCTGAGCCTCGTTTGGCGAGCGGTCAGCCCTTCGGATATCCGAGCGTCTTCAGCGCCTCGGCGATCTCGTCGAGAATGGCCGGGTCGTCGATGGTGGCCGGTGTCTTGAACGGCTCGCCATTGGCGATCTTCACCATCGTGCCGCGCAGGATCTTGCCCGAGCGCGTCTTCGGCAGCCGCTCGACCACCACCGCCTGCTTGAAGGCGGCCACCGGGCCGATCCGCTCGCGCACGAGGCTCACGACTTCGGCCACGATTTCCTCATGCGGGCGGTTGCAACCAGCGTTCAGGCACAGAAATCCCACCGGAAGCTGCCCCTTGAGCTCGTCGGCAACCCCGATGACCGCGCATTCGGCCACATCCGGGTGGCTCGCCAACACCTCTTCCATCGCGCCGGTCGAAAGCCGGTGGCCGGCGACGTTGATGACGTCATCGGTGCGGGCCATGATGAAGAGGTAGCCGTCCTCGTCCTTGTAGCCCGCGTCGCCCGTCTCATAAAAGCCGGGGAAGCGGGACAGGTAGGACTTGATGAAGCGCTCCTCGGCGTTCCAGAGTGTGGGCAGGGTGCCAGGGGGCAGGGGCAGGCGGATGACGATGGCGCCAAGCTCGCCCGCTGGCAGCTCCTTTCCCTCCTGATCGAGAATGCGCACGTCATAGCCCGGCATCGGCACGGAGGGAGAGCCGTACTTGATCGGCAGAAGCTCGATGCCGAGGGGGTTGGCGGCGATGGCCCAGCCGGTCTCGGTCTGCCACCAGTGGTCGATCACCGGCACCTTCATTACCCGCTCGGCCCACTGGATGGTGTCGGGATCGGCGCGCTCGCCTGCGAGAAACAGCGCCCGCAGATGCGAGATGTCGTAGTTCTCTATGAGCTTGCCTTCGGGGTCGTCGCGCTTGATGGCGCGAAAGGCAGTCGGCGCGGTGAAAAAGGAGCGCACCTTGTGCTCGTCGATCACCCGCCAGAAGGTGCCGGCATCGGGCGTGCCCACCGGCTTGCCTTCGAAAACGATCGTCGTGTTGCCGTGAATGAGGGGCCCGTAGACGATGTAGCTGTGGCCCACCACCCAGCCCACGTCGGAGGCCGCCCAGAACACCTCGCCGGGCTCCACGCCGTAGATGTTCTTCATCGTCCAGTTGAGCGCCACGAGCTGGCCGGCGGTGTGGCGCACCACGCCCTTGGGCTGGCCGGTGGTGCCGGAGGTGTACAGGATGTAGCTGGGGTGGTTGCCCGCCACCGGCACGCAGTCCACCGGCTCGGCATCGGCAACGAAGTCCTGCCAGTCGATGTCGCGGCCCTCGACAAGCTCGGCGCGCTGCTGCTCGCGCTGGAGGATGACGCAGAACTCGGGCTTGTGGGATGCCATCTCGATGGCACCATCAAGAAGCGGCTTGTAAGGCACGATGCGCCCCGGCTCGATGCCGCAGGAGCCGGCGATGATCGCCTTCGGCGTGGCGTCATCGATGCGCACGGCAAGCTCGTTGGCGGCGAAGCCGCCGAAGACGACGGAGTGAATCGCCCCGATCCGCCCGCAGGCGAGCATGGCGATCACCGCCTCGGGCACCATCGGCATGTAGATGACCACGCGGTCACCCTTCTCCACACCCCGCGCGGCGAGCGCGCCAGCGAGACGCGCCACCCTGTCTTTCAGCTCGGCGAAAGTGATGCTGGCCTTGGTGTTGGTGACCGGGCTGTCGTAGATGATCGCCGGCTGCTCGCCGCGCCCCGCTTCAACATGGCGGTCCACGGCGTTCCAGCAGGTGTTGCACAGCGCATCCGAGAACCACTCGTAGATCGGCGCCTTCTCGTCAAAGAGCGCCCTTGACGGCGGGCGGACCCAGTCGATGGCCTCGGCGGCCTTCATCCAAAAGCCTTCAGGATCCTCCTGCCAGGATTTGTAGACCTCGGCGTATCTCATGATAGTAGCTCCTCCCCCGATCGCGATCCTGTTAACGCGGTGTTGCCCATGCGACAAGCAAGCGCCCTGCGACCGGCCGTCACTGTTGACGCTAAAGCGGCGCGGCGGGCATGTGTGCGAAGCTCGAAAGGGCTTCATCGGAAAAGGGCGCGGCGCCGAAGGAAGAAAAGTGAAGATGACACGGCTGGCTTTGGCGAGTGCCTGTCTTGCGGTGGCAATCGAAGGCTTGGGCGCCGCGGCCTCGGCCGATGGGCTCGAACCCGGTGCGCTGTGCATCGGTTGTGACTTCGCGCAGATTGACCTTGCCGGGCGTGACCTCGCCGGTGTCGATCTTTCCGCCGCACGGCTGACCCGTGCGGTGCTCGCGCGCGCAAACCTTGCAGGGGCTCTATTTGCCGGCGCCGATCTGCGGGGCGCCGATCTCTCGCATGCGGTTCTTGCCGAAGCGACTCTCGTGGCCACTCAGATGGCCGACGCCCTCCTTGTCGGAGCCAATCTCGCAAGCGCCGACCTCAGCGCTGCGACGCTCGACGGCGCCGATCTGTCGGATGCATCCCTGGTCGGAGCGCGGCTTCTGGGCGCGTCACTTCGCGGCGCGCGGCTGTCCGGCGCGGCGTTTTCAGGCGCGGATCTGACCGGCGCCACCCTTCAGGGCGCGGAGCTTGGCACTGCAACCCTCGACGGCGCACGCCTTTGCCACACGATCATGCCGGACGGCCGGGTGGAAAACGCCGGCTGCTGAACCGGGGCCGGCGCTCACCCGTAATGCGCCACCGGCGTGCCGGCGAGCGCGGCGATGTTGAGAAGTCCGCGCGGCGTGATCGACGGGGTGACGATATGGGCGCGGTTGCCCATGCCCATGAGGATCGGCCCCACCTCCAGCCCTCCCGCGCGCAACTTCAGGATGTTGCGCACGCCGGACGCGGCATCGACCGAGGCAAAGATCAGCGCATTCGCCCGGCCCTCGATACGCGAGCGCGGAAACAGGCGCGCGCGCAGCTCGGGGTCAAGCGCGGTGTCCACATGCATTTCGCCTTCATAGACGAAATCGCGGGGCTCGGAGTCGAGGATTTCCAGAGCCGCGCGCATCCGCCGCCCGCTGTCGATGTCGAGGTTGCCGAACTGCGAGTGCGAACAGAGCGCAATCTTCGGCCGCATCCCGAACCTGCGCATGTGGCGTGCGGTGGCAATGACAGTTTCGGCTATCTGCTCGGGAGTGGGCTGGTCGTGAATCTGGGTATCGGCGATGAACAGGGGGCCTCCCTCGAGGATCATGAGGCTGAGCGCGCCCACCGGGTGCAGCCCGTCGCGGGCAAGCACCTGGGCAACGTAACGCAGATGCCAGAGATACTGGCCAAAGGTGCCGCAGATCATGCTGTCGGCCTCGCCGCGGTGCACCATGACCGCGGCGATTGCGGTGGTATTGGTGCGCATCACCGCCCGCGCGATGTCGGGTGTGACGCCGCGCCGTTCCATCAGCTGGTGATAGGTTGTCCAGTAGTCGCGATAGCGCGGGTCATTTTCCGGGTTCACAAGCTCGAAGTCGCGCCCGGGCCGAATGGGCAGACCGGCGCGCTCGGCACGCGACTCAACGACCTCCGGCCGGCCGATCAGGATCGGCTTGTCGGTCGTCTCCTCGATCATGGCGTTTGCCGCGCGCAGTACCCGCTCGTCTTCACCCTCGGCAAAGACGATGCGCCGAACCGCGGTGGCGGCGGCTTCAAACACCGGCCGCATGATCAGTGCCGAGCGGAACACCGAGCCCTCGAGCTGGCGGCGGTAGGCTTCCAGATCGGGCAGCGGACGCGCGGCCACGCCCGACTCCATCGCCGCCTTGGCCACGGCGGGCGCGACGGCGCTGATGAGCCGCGGATCAAAGGGCTTGGGGATGAGGTAGTCGGGGCCGAAGGTCAGCGTCTCTCCGCGGTAGGCGGCCGCGGCCTCGGCCGAAGTTGTCGTGCGCGCAAGCGCCGCGATCGCCTCGACGCAGGCAAGCTCCATCGCGTCGTTGATCTCCGTGGCGCCGACATCGAGCGCGCCGCGGAAGATGAAGGGAAAACACAGGACGTTGTTGACCTGATTGGGATAGTCGGAGCGGCCGGTGGCAATGATCGCATCCGGCGCCGCCTTGCGCGCTTCCTCCGGCATGATCTCGGGCACCGGGTTGGCGAGCGCGAAGATGATCGGCCTTCTGGCCATCCTTGCCACCATGTCGCGGGTCAGCACTCCCGGCCCTGAAAGGCCGAGAAAGAAGTCGGCGCCCTCGATCACCTCCGCAAGGCTGCGCGGCCCCCCAGGCTGGGCGAATTCGGCCTTTTGCGGGGTCATGTCCTCGGTGCGGCCCTCGTGCACGAGCCCATGGAGATCGACGAGCCATATGTTCTCACGCTTCACCCCGAGCTTCAGCAGCATGTTGAGGCAGGCAATCCCCGCCGCCCCACCGCCGGTGGAGACGACCTTGATGTCCTCGAAACGCTTGCCGGCGACGGCAAGAGCGTTGGTGGCGGCGGCTCCGACCACGATCGCCGTTCCATGCTGGTCATCGTGAAAGACCGGAATGTTCATGCGCTCGCGGCAGATTCGCTCGACAACGAAGCAGTCGGGCGCCTTGATGTCCTCGAGGTTGATCGCGCCGAAGGTCGGCTCGAGCGCGCAGATCATCTCCGCCAGTCTCTCGGGGTCGGACTCGTTGAGCTCGATGTCGAAGCAATCGATGTTGGCGAACTTCTTGAACAGGACGGCCTTGCCCTCCATCACCGGCTTGGAGGCCAGTGCCCCGATGTTGCCGAGCCCGAGCACCGCCGAGCCATTGCTGACCACGCCCACGAGATTTCCCCGTGCAGTGAGGCGGCTGGCCTCGGCGGGGTCGGCCTTGATGGCAATGCTGGCCTCCGCGACCCCCGGCGAGTAGGCCAGCGACAGGTCCCGGCCGTTGGCGAGTGGCTTGGTCGCCCGAATCTCGAGCTTTCCGGGCCTCGGTTCGGCGTGATAGCGCAGCGCCGCTTCGCGGAATGCCTCCTGGCGCTTTTCCCTTGCCTTCTTCGTCTTCGCCACGGCACGACTCCTTCAAGAGGGTTGTTTAACGTTAAACCATCGCCGCGGGCGCGCATCAAGACGCGGTATGCGCGCCGTGCGCTTGCCAACGCGGGGGACCCGATCCACTCTGGGGCGGGATGATGGTTCGGAGAGGTGAGGGATGTCCCTGATCGATGCCGCGCGCGCGGTGCGTGACAACGCCCATGCGCCCTATTCGCAGTTCAAGGTCGGCGCCGCCATTCGCACGGCATCAGGGCGGGTCTACGCTGGATGCAATGTTGAGAACGCCGCATACCCGGAGGGCACCTGCGCCGAGGCGGGGGCCATCGCGGCCATGGTCGCGGCAGGCGAGCGGGAGATTGCCGAGGTGGCGGTGATCGCCGACGCACCCGAGCCGGTGCCGCCCTGCGGCGGCTGCCGCCAGCGACTGGCGGAATTCGCCGGCCCCGAGGTTCCGGTGATCATGGCGACGGTTCACGGCCGGACGCGCACCGCGACGGTGGGCGAACTGCTGCCCGGAGCGTTCCGCAAGGTGCATCTGCCGAAGGACTGAGCCTATGGACGCTCCTGCGATCCTCTATCGTCTGCGCACCGGTCAGCCCCTGTCAGACGAGGAGCTTGCGTGGTTTGCCCGTGGGCTGGCTGACGGAAGTGTCGGCGACGCGCAGGCCGGAGCCTTTGCCATGGCTGTGTGCCTCAAGGGCCTCTCCGAGGCTGAAAGGGTGGGGCTCACATTGGCCATGCGCGACTCCGGTCATGTCATGGCGTGGAGCCTGCCGGGGCCGGCCATCGACAAGCACTCCACCGGCGGGATCGGGGATGCGGTGTCGCTGATCCTTGCCCCCGCGCTTGCCGCCTGCGGCGCCTATGTGCCGATGATCTCGGGGCGGGGGCTTGGCCACACCGGGGGCACGCTCGACAAGCTCGAGGCGATTCCGGGGCTGTCCACCGAGGTGGATGAGGAGCGTTTTCGCGAAATCGTGGCGCGCTGCGGCGCCGCGATCGTCGCCGCCACCGCCGAGCTCGCCCCGGCCGACCGGCGGCTCTACGCGATCCGCGACATCACCTCGACGGTCGAGAGCATCGACCTCATCACCGCCTCGATCCTCTCGAAGAAGCTCGCCGCGGGGCTCGAGGCGCTGGTGCTCGACGTCAAGGTGGGCTCGGGCGCCTTCATGGCCACGATGGAGGAGGCGCGGGCGCTGGCGCAATCGCTGGTCAGGGCGGCGAACGGGGCGGGCTGCCCGACCCGCGCGCTTATCACCGACATGGATCAGCCGCTCGCCCGCGCCACCGGCAACGCTTTGGAGGTGGCCGAGGTCATGGCTGTGCTGACCGAAGGGGCAGAGGGGCGGCTCAGGGAGTTGAGCGAGCGGCTTTCGGGCGAGCTTCTTGCGCTTGCCGGTCTAGTCGCCTCGCCCGAGGAGGGCGCGGCGCGCGCGGCCGACGCCATCGCCTCCGGCGCCGCGGCCGAGCGCTTTGGCCAGATGGTCACGGCGCTGGGCGGGCCGACGGACTTTCTTCAGAATTGGCGCACGCAGCTTCCCGCAGCCCCGGTGGTCCGCGAGGTGCCTGCGCCGCGTGCGGGCTATGTCGCTGCCATCGACGGGCGGGCGCTTGGCAATGCCGTGGTGCGGCTGGGCGGCGGGCGGCTTGTTGCGGGCCAGAAGATCGACCCTGCTGTCGGGCTGTCCGACCTTGCGCTTTTGGGGGAGCACCGGGCAGAGGGAGAGCCGCTGGCCTGCGTCCATGCTGCAAGCGAAGAAGCCGCCGCGCGTGCCGCCGAGGCCGTGGCCACCGCATACGGGCTTGCCGAGACGCCGCCCGCGCTGCCGCCGCTCGTCCATGAAAGGATCGCCTGATGCCGCGCGCTTTCCTGATCGTGCTCGACTCGGTTGGCTGCGGTGGCGCGCCGGACGCTGCCGATTTCGGCGACGAAGGCGCCAACACCCTTGCCCATATCGCACAAGCCTGCGCCGCGGGCCGCGCCGAGGAGGGCCGCTCAGGGCCGTTGCGTGTGCCGAACATGGACCGTCTCGGCCTCGGCGCCGCGGTGCGGCTTGCCTCGGGAGAGGCAACGCCCGGTCTTGAGGCCGAACCATTGGGATTCTGGGCCGCGGCGACCGAGGTCAGCCCCGGCAAGGATACGCCCTCGGGCCACTGGGAGCTTGCCGGCGTGCCTGTCCCCTGGCAGTGGCACTACTTTCCCGACACCGAGCCCTGCTTTCCGCCCGAACTCGTCGCCGAGGTCTGCCGGTTCGCAGGAACGACAGGCATTCTCGGCAACCGCCACGCCTCGGGAACGCTGATCATTGAGGAACTCGGAGCCGAGCACATGCGCACCGGTTGGCCGATCTGCTACACATCGGTGGACAGCGTCTTTCAGATTGCCGCGCATGAGGAGACCTTCGGCCTCGAGCGGCTCCTGAAACTGTGTGCCGATCTTGCGCCTACCCTGCACGCCATGCGCGTGGGCCGGGTCATCGCCCGCCCCTTCATCGGCGATCCCGAGCACGGCTTCGTGCGCACGAGGAACCGCCGCGACTTCGCCATTCCGGCGCCTTCGCCCACGCTGTGCGACTGGGTGCATGATGCTGGCCGGCCGGTGCATGCGGTGGGCAAGATCGGCGACATCTTCTCGCATCGCGGCATCAGCGACGAGGTGAAGGGCACCGACGCCGAGCTTTTCGAGCACATCGTCGATCTGGCAGGTCGCGCCGAAGAAGGCTCGCTGACCTTCGCCAATCTCGTCGAGTTCGACTCGAAATACGGCCACCGCCGCGACGTGTCGGGCTATGCGCGCGCGCTCGAATGGTTCGACGCCGAGCTTCCGCGCCTTCTTGAGCGTCTGCGCGACGGTGATCTTCTGGTCATCACCGCCGACCACGGCAATGACCCGACCTTTCGTGGTACCGACCACACCCGCGAGCGGGTGCCGGTGCTGATCCACGGCCGCGGAACGGGTTCGGCCGGGCTCGTCGGTTTCGTCGATGTCGGCACCTCCGTTGCGGCGCATCTGGGCGTCGCCGCGCAAGGACCGGGGAGGAGCTTTCTGTGAGCGAATGGCAGGAATTCCCGAAGATCGAGCTGCACCTCCATATCGAGGGCGGCGCGCCGCCCGAGTTCATCCGCCAGCTTGCCAGCGAGAAGGGGGTGAGCCTTGAAGGCGTCTTTGCCGAGGACGGCGCTTACGCCTTTCGCGACTTCGGTCATTTCCTTCAGGTCTATGAGGCCGCGACCTCGGTGTTGCGGACGCCCGAGGATTACCTGCGCCTCACCCGCGCCGTGCTCGCCGAAAGCGCCGGTCATGGCGTGATCTACACGGAGATGTTCCTCTCGCCCGATTTCTGCGGCGGGCGCGATCTGGCCGCCTGGCGCGAGTATCTCGCCGCCATCGGGGAGGGCGCGGCCCAGGCCGAGCGCGAACATGGCATCATCATGCGCGGCATCGTCACGCCCATTCGCCACTTCGGCCCCGACAAGGCGAAGGAAACCGCGCTGTGCGCGGCCGAGACGGCGGGCGATTTCATCACCGGCTTCGGCATCGGCGGGGACGAGCGGGCGGGCAAGCCCCGCGACTTCGCCTGGGCCTTCGACTGCGCCCGCGAGGCGGGGCTGAGGCTCACGGCCCATGCCGGCGAATGGGAGGGGCCGGACTCGGTGCGCGCCGCGCTTGACGATTTGCGGGTGGAGCGCATCGGCCACGGCGTGCGCGCCATCGAGGACCCCGGGCTTGTGGAGCGGCTCGCGCGCGATGGCGTGGTGCTCGAGGTCTGCCCCGGCTCAAACGTCGCGCTTGGCCTTTACCCGCGGCTTGAGGATCACCCCATCGCGCGGTTGCGCGAGGCGGGGGTGAAAGTGACCGTCTCGACGGACGATCCGCCCTTCTTCCGCACCACCATGACGCAAGAATACGATGACCTCGCGCGGGCTTTCGGCTGGGGGGCGGAGGATTTCGCCGAGATCAATCGCGTTGCGGCGCAGGCGGCCTTCTGCGATGAGGCCATCCGCGATGCGATCGTCAAACGTCTGGAGGCCGCGCCATGAAGGATCACCTCAACATCGTCCGCCACCCGCTGGTGCAGCACAAGCTCACCCTGATGCGCGACAAGACCACGCCAACGGCGGTGTTCCGCCAGCTTCTGCGCGAGATCAGCCAGCTTCTGGCCTACGAGGTGACGCGCGAGCTCGACATGACCACGCGCCATATCGAGACGCCGCTGGCGGAGATGGACGCCCCGGTGCTTGCCGGCAAGAAGATGGCGCTGGTGTCGATCCTGCGCGCGGGCAACGGGCTTCTCGACGGGGTGCTTGAGCTTATCCCTTCGGCGCGGGTGGGCTTCATCGGCCTCTATCGCGACGAAAAGACGCTTCAGCCGGTGCAGTACTACTTCAAGGTGCCCACCGAGCTTGGCGAGCGACTGGTGATCTGCCTTGACCCGATGCTGGCCACCGGCCATTCGGCGGCAAAGGCGGTTTCGCTCCTGAAGGAGGCGGGTGCAGACAACATCCGCTTCCTGTGCCTGCTCGCCGCGCCGGAAGGTGTGGCGTGCATGAAAGCCGAACACCCCGATGTGCCCATCGTCACCGCCGCGCTGGACGAGAGGCTCAACGAGCAAGGCTATATCGTGCCCGGCCTCGGCGATGCCGGTGACAGGATGTACGGCACGAAATAGCGCCGGAGTGCCTGCCGTCGCCATGCGAGCGTGATCGGCTTGGCTGCCTTGTCCGTGGCTGATCTCCTGAAGGGAAGTTCAGCGGCGAATCTCTTCGCGGTGCACATCGGTCGCCTCGGCCTCGTCAGCCAGTGACAGACAACGCGCCAGCGCGGAAAAGCTTTCGGCAATACCCTGCGGCTCGCGCTCTGCGATGAAGGCATCAAGCGCTGGCCAGGCGCGGATGGCGGCATCAAGCTCCGGATCGGAGCCGGGGCTGTGGAGGCCTGCCCGTATCATCAGCTCTGATTGGGCATAGGCGCCGAGGAGCCGCCGGGCACGGTTGATGAGCGCGTTCTCCTCCGCGCTGGCAGCCTCCGGCAGCGACCGCGACACCGAGCGCAGCAGGTCGATCGCCGGGAACCTGCCCCGCTCGGCGATCTGCCGGTCAAGCACGACGTGGCTGTCAAGCACGCCCCGCAGGATGTCTGCAACCGGCTCCTCCATATCGGAGCCGGGAACGAGCACGCTGAAGACGGCGGTGATGTCGCCGCTCGCGCCCGCGCCGGGGCCCGCGCGCTCGCACAGTTGGGTGATGAGCGGGGCAATGGATGGAGGGTAGCCTCCAAGACTCGCTGTCTCGCCCGCGGCCAGTGCGACCTCCCGGTGCGCCTCCGCAAGGCGCGTCACTGAATCGCACAGGAACAGAACCTGACGACCCTGGTCGCGGAACCATTCCGCAATGGTCATCGCGGCTGGGGCGCAGCGGCGTCGCAGCATCGGCGGCTGATCGGAGGTTGCCGCCACGACCACGGCCCGGCGCATGGCGGTCGGGCCAAGAACGCGGTCGGTGAACTCGCGCAGCTCCCGGCTTCGCTCACCGACCAGCGCGATGACCACGACATCCGCCGCGAGTCCGACAGCCAGCCGCGCGAGGAGAGTCGACTTGCCGACGCCCGAGCCGGCAAACAGGCCGATGCGTTGACCTCTCACGATTGGCAGCAGGGTGTTGAACACCCTCATGCCCGTCTCCAGACGGGCGCCAAGCGTGCGCCGCTGCGCGGCGGGAGGAGGTGGGCCTGCCGTGTCGCGCGCCGTGGAGCCGCGCAACAGCTCTCGTCCGTCGAGAGGACGCCCCAGAGGGTCGATGACGCGGCCGAGCCAGCCGTCATGGGGCGAAAGCCGTGCGGCTCCCACCAGAAACACCCGCTCGCCGACGGCCAGTGCCCGGTGGCCCGTCCCGGCGGCAAGGACCGTGACGCTCTCAGGAGTGATCGCGACGACCTCGCCAAGCGCACCTTCGGGCGGGGGCGCGCCGATATGCACGAGATCACCGAGGCACGCCTCCTTTTCGAGACCGCGCAGCCGCAGAAGTCCGGCCTCTATCGCCTCGATCCGTCCGACGCTGAAGGCGCGGCGGATGGCCGACAGCTCGCCACCCAGAAGCTCAAGCCCCGGCATCTGTGCTCCTTCATGCTCGCGTGCACGACAACCGTTTCTAAACGAATCGCGGTTAAGCCAGTGTTGAAACGGCTCGTGGGAGAAGCCCCGATGCACGATGGATTGGAGATTTTCCGGCTGGCCTCCGGCCTGGCCCGCCATGCCGGAGCCCGCCAGGCGGTGGTTGCAACGAACATCGCCAATGCCGACACTCCAGGTTACCGGGCACGCGACCTCGTTCCCTTCTCGGAAGTTCTCGCCGAGCAGCCTCCGCACCCGTGGAAGGCGACCCGGGCAGGGCATTTTGCGATGGACGGAGAACGTGCGGAAGAGAGCGCGCATCTCATCCGCGTCGATGTTGCGAGCCCTGCCGCCCCAAACGGCAACAGCGTCTCGCTTGATACCGAAATGATGCGCTCCGCCGAGGTGCGCCAGCAGCACGATCTGGC
Source organism: Meinhardsimonia xiamenensis (assembly GCF_900102905.1). Lineage (GTDB taxonomy): Bacteria > Pseudomonadota > Alphaproteobacteria > Rhodobacterales > Rhodobacteraceae > Meinhardsimonia > Meinhardsimonia xiamenensis. The sequence goes on from NZ_FNFV01000004.1 coordinate 198,588, forward strand.
GCTGTCGGTCTATCGCTCGGCACTTGGTGTGCTGCGCAGCGCGCTCGGGCGGGGGAGATAGGTCATGGGCATGCTTGGCGGCCTTCTCGAAAGCCTTCGGCAGGCGGCAAGCGGCATGCGCGCGCAAACGACGCGACTGCAGGTCGTCAGCGAGAACGTGGCCAATGCCGACACGCCCGGCTACCGCCGCAAGACCCTGTCGTTCGAGACCCATGGAACCGAGAAGGGCGCGTTGCCCCTAGTGCGGGCAGGACGTGTCAGGCTGGACGGCAGTCCACTGAGGAAAATTCACGATCCGGGCCACCCGCTCGCCGGGCCGGACGGGAGTTATTTCGGCTCCAACGTGAATCTGATGATCGAGCTGGCCGACGCCCGCGAGGCACAGCGCAGCTATGAAGCGAATCTGCGCATGTTCGACCAGGCGCGGCAAATGTCGGCCGGTCTCCTCGAGCTCTTGCGCAGGTAGGAGGGCAGGCAATGGATATCCGTCAGGGTTATGCGGCGCTGGCCTATGCGGCAGGCCGTCAGCATGCCGCACCGTCACGCAACGCCGAAGCGCAGCCGGGAGAGGCTCTTGGCAAGCTGGCGCGTGACTTTGCCGAAACGCTTCAGCGTGGAGAGGAAACAGCCCGCGCGGCGATGACCGGCGGAGCCGACCCGCAGGCACTCGTGGAGGCGCTGGCGCAGACCGAGCTGGCGGTGGAGACGGCGGTGACCGTGCGCGACAAGGTCGTCGAGGCGTATCAGGAAATCCTGAGGATGCCGGTGTGATGTCTGAACTCGTGCTTTACGACACGCTGCGGCAGGGGCTGTGGATCGCGGTGGTCATTTCCGCCCCGATGCTTTCGGTCGCGCTGGTGACAGGCGTGGTCATCGGCCTGTTCCAGGCGCTGACCTCCGTGCAGGAAATGACGCTGACCTTCGTGCCCAAGCTCGGGGCGATGCTCGCCGTCTTTTGGGTGAGCATGAGCTTCATGACCGAAGCGCTGGTTGAATTCTTCACCGCTGGCCTCGTGCCGCTGATCGCGGGAGGCTGAGCGATGGCCAATGTCGGCTATGTCACCCTGACCCGCCTTTCGGGCCTGAAGCGCGAGTTCGACGCAATTGCGCAGAACGTCGCCAACATGTCGACCACCGGATACCGGCGCGAAGGGGTCATCTTCTCCGAATTCATCGCTCGTGGCGGAAACGCGGGGGGGGCGCTGTCCATGGCGGCGGGGCGCGCGCGCGTCTTCGACATGGCGCAAGGCGGTTTGCAGCAGACTGGCGGTCGCTTCGACTTCGCCATCGAGGGAGAGGGCTTCTTCCTGCTGGAGACGCCCGATGGCCCGGCGCTGACCCGTGCTGGCAGCTTCACGCCGAGTCCCGAAGGCGAACTGGTGGCGCCCGACGGCGCGCGGCTTCTCGACGCGGGCGGCGCGCCGATCTTCGTGCCGCCTGACGCGCGCAACATCGCGCTTGCCACCGATGGTACGCTGACGGCGGACGGCCAGCCGATCGCCCAGGTCGGGCTCTATGCCGCTTCGCAGCCGGAGCGGATGAGCCGTCTTCCCGGCGCGCGCTTTGCAGCCGAAGGGGGCGTCGAACCAGTTGCAGGCGGGGTGATTCTCCAGGGGTTTCTGGAGGGTGCGAACGTTCAGCCGGTCACCGAGATCGCCCGCATGATCGAAGTCCAGCACGCCTATGAGGCGGGCAGAAACCTTCTCGAACGCGAGGACGAGCGCATTCGCGATGTTCTGCGCACGCTTGGAAAATAGGGAGGCTCACGATGCGTGCCCTCAGAATTGCCGCCACCGGAATGAGCGCCCAGCAGATGCGTGTCGAGGTCATCTCGAACAATCTCGCGAACATGTCGACCACCGGCTACAACGCCCGCCGTGTCGAGTTTGCCGACCTGCACTACCAGCAGGTCATGCGGGCGGGCACGATTGCCGCGGCCGATGGCACGATCGTGCCCACCGGGGTCCAGCTGGGCCTTGGGGTGCGCCCGGCCTCCGTCACGGTGCAGCTTGCCCAGGGCTCGCTCAGCAATACCGGGGGCGATCTCGACCTGGCCATCGAGGGGCAGGGCTACATAGAGGTTACCTTGCCGTCGGGAATATCCGCCTACACCAGGGACGGCGCGCTCAAACGCTCGGCCGACGGGCTCATTGTGACCTCCGAAGGTTACCCGGTGGTTCCCGACATCACCATTCCCGAAGATGCCCGGTCGATCTCGATCAATGCCGAGGGCGAAATCTACGCCTATTTCGCCGACCGCGTTGAACCGGAGCTGCTTGGGCAGATCGGCCTGACGGGGTTTGCCAACCCCAAGGGGCTTGAGGCGATCGGCGGCAACCTGTTTCTGGAGTCCGCCGCCTCGGGTCCGCCGCTCGTCGGCACGGCCGGCGAGAACGGCCTTGGAACCTTCCGCCAGGGGTATCTGGAGGACAGCTCCGTCGATGCGGTGCGCGAGATCACCGAGCTGATCGAGGCGCAGCGCGGCTACGAGCTCAATTCCAAGGTGATATCGGCGGCAGATCAGATGCTCGCGGCAACCTCGCAAGTGCGCTGATGGCGCGCATCGTCTGCATGGTCCTGATCTGTCTGGCCGGCCCGGCCCTTGCCGAGGCTCTGGTCGCGGCACGCACGATCCGCGCGCAGGAGGTCATCACTGCGGCGGATCTGAGCGTCACGCCGGCAGCGATCCCGGGGGCGCTCTCTTCTCCCGAAGAGGCGATCGGGCTGGAGGCGCGGGTGGCGCTCTACGCGGGCCGCCCGATCCGTCCAGAGGATCTCGGACCCCCAGCCGTCATCGAGCGCAATGCCATCGTCACTCTCGTCTACCGGAAGGGCCGTCTGACCATCACCGCCGAGGCGCGGGCGCTGGGCCGAGCAGGAGTCGGAGACGTGCTGCGCGTCATGAACCTCGCGTCCCGCAACACGGTGGTGGGGCGGGTGCGCGAGGACGGCTCCGTGCTCGTCGGAGAGGCGCGGGCGGTACAGCCGGAAAGGAGGGCTAGCCGATGAGAGCAACTCCCCTTCTGATGATAATCTGCATCCTTGCCGGATGCGGCCGGCTTGCCGAGGTGGGCAAGGCGCCGGACTTCACGCCGCCGGGCCAGAGCCTGGAAGTCCAGGTAATGGAGTCGGCTTCGGGATATCTGCCCTTCGCCGATGACGGCGCGCCCAAGGCTGCTTCGTTGTGGACGCGCGAGCCGCGCTCTCTGCTTGGTGACCGCCGGGCGCGTGAGCCCGGCGACATTCTCACCGTCGTGATCGAGATCGACGATCGCGCCGAGATTTCAAACAGCACCAAGCGCAGCCGGAGCGGATCGGAAAGTCTCGACATCGGGGCGTTGTTCGGGCTGCCCGAGCGCGCCGGCAGGATACTGCCGGAAGGTGCGGGTCTCGACCCCGCCGTCAAGACTGACTCAAGTTCATCTTCATCCGGCGACGGATCCGTGCGGCGCAAGGAGAAGCTCACGCTTCGCATCGCTGCAACGGTCGTCCGACAACTGCCAAACGGCGTGCTCGAGATTGCCGGAAGCCAGGAAGTGAGGGTGAATTTCGAGATGCGCGAGCTTCTGGTCACGGGTTTTGTCCGCCCCGAGGACATCTCGCGCAAGAACGAGATCACCTACGACAAGATCGCCTCGGCGCGCATCAGCTACGGCGGTCGCGGGCAGATCACCGACGTGCAACAGCCGCGCTATGGCCAACAGATAGCCGACATCATCCTGCCATTCTGAGGGGGCCGATGCTTGCCAGACTTCTGCCGCTGATGCTGGCCCTCACGGGGCTGGGTGCGGGCGTGGGCGCGGGGCTCGCGCTCAGGCCGCCAGCGCACGCCAACCCCACGGACGAGAGCGACGTCACGACATGTCTGCCTGCGGCAGCGGCCGCCGATATCGCCGCGGTCGCGCCGCCGGAGAAGAGCGGCGAGGTGGAATATGTGAAGCTCAACAACCAGTTTGTCGTGCCGGTGGTGGCTGAGGGCAGGGTGCGGTCCCTGATCGTCCTGTCGATCACGCTCGAGGTCGCGCCGGGGCGCACCGAGCTCGTGTATGCGCGGGAGCCCCGGATCCGCGATGCCATGCTGCAGGTACTGTTCGACCATGCCAACACGGGCGGGTTCTCCGGAAGCTTCACCGACGGTACGCGCATGGCAGTGCTGCGCCGCGCCCTCAGAGAGGCCACCGCCAAGGTTCTCGGGCCGGCACTCTACGACGTTCTCGTCACGGATATCGTGCGTCAGGATGCCTGAGGTCCTTCACCTGCCGGTTCCCGGCTGACCGCCCTTCACCAGCATTTTCAGCACCTCCGCACGTCCGTGGGCGTGCGCCGCTTCCGCCCTCGCTTTCGCCAGTGCGTTCGTCGTTGTCTCGAGTTCGGCGGTGAGAGATGCGATCCTGCAAGCACACCAGCGCCGGTGGCGTTCGGCAGCGAGCGCCTCTTCCGCCCAGCGGCCTGAAATCGGTGCCTCGCGAGATCCGGGGGCGCGTCCGGGTCGGGCCTGGTCCCGAAGTTGGGCGATTTCCTCGGCCAGGGCGCGGTGCCGGGCTTCGGCCTGTGCAAGCGTGGCCATGCTCCGTTCCGCCAGGGCATGGGCGAGCTGCGCGAGTTTCCGAAGTTCCCGCTTCTGTTCCGAGGTCATCGCCAGCTCCGTTGGGCTTTCTCCCGCATGCGGTCGGCAAAGCGTATGGCCGCGGCGACGGCACGGTAGTGCTCGGGGCGGATCTCCTCTCCGATCTCCACCGTGGCATGCAGCGCGCGCGCGGTTGGTGGATCGCGGCGGATCGGCACGCCGGCTTCTTGTGCCGCCTCTCGGATGCGCAGGGCAATTCTATCCACGCCCTTGGCCACGCAGACCGGGGCGGAGCCGGGCGCGCGGCTCCACTGCAGTGCAACCGCATAATGCTCCGGGTTGACGATGACGACGTCGGCGCGCGACACCTCCGAGAGCATCGCATTCGTTGCGATCTCGTAGGCGCGCTGCCGTCTTGCCTGCCGCAAATGCGGATCACCCTCTGTTTGCTTGGCCTCATCCATGAGTTCTCTGCGCGACATGCGCATGCGCCTGAGGTGTTCGGCACGCTGGAAAAGGGCATCAATCACCCCGATGACTGCGGAGATGCAGACCACAATCGCGAGGAACTGCAGTGTCAGGCCAAACAGCAGTGCCGTCGCCTGGCGCGGAGATTCGAAAAGCGCCGAAAGAATCTGCTCGAGACGCAGGCTGATGAAAGTAAACAGTAGAACTCCGAAGACACAGAGCTTGAGGAAGCTCTTCCCGAACTCGAAGAGTCCGGCGCGGCCGAATTTTTGTGCCGCGTTCGAAAATGGAGATATGCGAGTGAGGCGCGGCTGCAGCTTCTGTGGAGCAATGACCAAAGCGCGTTGGAGCAGGAGGGAACAGAGAACCACGGCAGCCGGGACGCCGAGCCACGGAATTGCGTGGCCGACCGCCGTGACGATTATTCTTCCCGCTCGTGATTGGGCCGGCTCGGAGAACAGTTCGGCGGCAAGATCGGGGGCATGCGATACGAGCCCGGCGAATGAGTGTCCCATGCTTCCGAGGCTCGTGCTTCCGAAGGCAAGCGCCGCCAGGACAAACCCTCCATAGGCCGCAGCCGTGTTGAGATCTTGCGACCGGGCAATCTCGCCGCGCTTGCGCGCGTCGGCCAGCTTCTTTTCGGTGGCCTCATGCGGCTTGTCGCCACTGCGCTCGTCTTCGTCACTCATCGTGCTCAAGGCGCGTAAGGGTTCGCGAGCGTGGCCATCAGCCAGGCGTTCCAAACTGACAACAGCGCCGGAAGTGCGAGCAGAAGCATCACGAGGCCACCGGCGGTGATCGCCGGAGCCCCGACAAAGGCGACCATGAGCTGGGGCATGGCGCGGTTGATGACTCCGAGCGCGACATTGTAGAGCAGCGCGCCGATCGCGAAGGGAGCCGCGAGGCTGAAGGCCATGGCAAAGGCGCGCGCCACAGTCCCGATCCCCCACTCCGAGACAGCAGCAGCATCGGGCAATCGGCCGGCCGGCAGCGGGCCATAGGACATGATGATCGCTTCGGCGATTTGCAGGTGCAACCCTGTGGTCATGGCCAGGGCGAGACCGCTTACATACATCACTTGAGCGATTGCCGGCTGCGGCTCGGGTCCGCTGGAACCGAGCAATTGCGACAGCGAAGTTGACTGAGCGATGATCGCTCCTGCCATCTGCAGCGCCTGCACCATGAGCCGCAGAGCAGCCCCAAGCGCCAACCCCGCGGCGGTTTCGGTGGCGACAAAACGAAAAAGCTGCATCGGTCGGGAAACGGCAAGATCCGCTCCTGCGGTCGGAGCTATGGCCGGCGCGACGACCGCGGTGAAGGCGAGGGCAAGAACAAGCCGCACCCGGACTGAAAGCTGAAGCGAGCCGAAACCGGGCAACAGAGCCATTGCAGCGCCGACGCGGAAGAACACGACGCTCCAGAGCAACGCCATACTTTGCAAGGGCGCAAGTAGCGGCAGATGAAGGACATCGGAAAACGTGCCCGTTGACGGACTCATGCCGCGACCGTCCCAACCAGTGTGGGGCGGCTCTCCGTCCCGATTTCCTCGAATGAGAGCACCGGATTCGTAAGCCCTCTCGCCCGAACAATGGCTGCCAGGTACCGCCGCCGGCGGGCGGAGGTGACGAGTCCGGGGAAATTCCCGCCCTCGGCGGCGTGCGCGAGACAGTCCGTGATGCCTTTCGTCAGCTTCTGAAAATGCTCTGGTGGCAGTGCGACATCGCAAAGCCCTGTCGGGCGTTCCAGTTCGTGGGTCTGGAAAAGCTGTTCCCAGACTGGGTCTAGCTGTATGAGCGGAAGGGTTCCGTCCGCCCGACGGATCTGGGCGACTATCTGAAAGCCCAGCCTCTGGCGCACATGATCCGCGATGCCCTCGGCCGTGGAGTGCAGATTGCGCGCTTCGGCTATGGCCTCGAGGATCAGTGGCAGATTGCGGATCGAGACGCGCTCTTCGAGCAGGAGCCGCAGAACGGTGAGCAGCAGATCGGTCGGCACCTTGTCAGGAATGAGTTCGTCGAGGAGGCGGCGGTTGGCCTGAGCTCGCTCCGGGTCCGAGACAGAAGTGAAGGCGTCGAGCAGGCGCCTCAGGCCTCGCAAGCTCAAAAGGCGCGGGAAATTCGACTTGACGACTTCGAGCATATGGGTGGCCAATACCTCATTGGGGGTAACGATTGTCGCCCCGGCGAGCGCCGCACTTTCCTGATCGGCCGGGCTTATCCAGCGGGCGGGGGCGCCGTAGACCGGCTCGCGAACGTCCTCTCCGGCAGGCAAGGACGCCGTTTCATCACCAGGAATGGCCAGGACGCGTTCCACACGCAGCCTGTCCTCGGCCTGAATGACCCCTTGTATCCGGATGCGGTACCCCCCGGATGGGAGTGACGGCTCGTCGGTCAGGCGGATCTCGGGAAGGATCAGGCCGTAGGTTGTGGCAATGTGGCTGCGCATGCTCGCAATGCGTGCGTCAAGTCCCGTTGCCGGTTCGAGAACGGTTGCAACAAGGTCCGGCGCAAATTCCAGGTGAATTTCGTCAAGGTCGAGCGTGTCGCCAAGCGAGGGAGCGGCGGGGCGCGCCTCGCCTTGAGCGGCTTCCGTCTCCTTTACGTCGTGGGCGGTGGCGCGGCGCTGAATGTGGAAGCCGGTCCCGGCGAGGGCAATGGCGCCAGCCATAAAGGGGACCATCGGAAGGCCCGGCACCAGGGCGAAAAGGGCCAGCAGCAGCCCTACCGTTATCAGCGCGGCGGGATACCGGCCGAATTGCGAGATGAGCGCTACATCGGTTGACCCGGTCGCTCCACCGCGAGCGAGGAGAAGTGCAGAAGCAACGGATATGATCACCGCCGGGATCTGGCTCACGAGCCCGTCCCCAACCGTGAGAATTGCATAGGTCTCAAAAGCGCGCGCAAGCGGCATGCCATGGGCGAGAACGCCGATGGAAAGCCCCATGACCAGGTTGAGCAATGTGATCAGCAGGCCTGCAACAGCGTCACCTTTGACGAATTTCGATGCACCGTCGAGCGATCCGAAAAAGGTTGTCTCCAGCTGTTCCTTTTCGCGGCGTGCCTTGGCCTCGGCGTGGTCGATGGCACCAGCGGACATGTCGCTGTCAATCGCCAGCTGCTTGCCCGGCATGCCGTCAAGGGCGAAGCGCGCTCCCACTTCTGCCATGCGTGCGGCGCCTTTGGTGATGACGACGAAATTGACGATGAGAAGGACGCCAAAGACGACCAGGCCAAGAAAGATGCTGCCGCCCATGACGAACATGGCGAAGCCCTCGATCACCTCGCCTGCCGCATCAGTCCCCGTATGGCCGTTGCCGATGATCAGTTTTGTCGATGAGACGTTGAGCGCCAGCCGCAGCATGAGAGACGCGAGCAGGACCGTCGGAAAGGAAGAGAAATCGAGCGGCTTTTCGATGAACAGCGTGATGGTGAAGATCAAAATGGCGAGCCCGAAGGAAGCGGCCAACCCCACGTCGAGCACCCATGCGGGCATGGGCAAGATCATCATGGTGATCACCGCCATCAAGGCGAGCGCCAGCACGATCGTGGGCTGGAACAGCGCCGAGCGCAGTGTCTTCATGGCTTGAGACCTTGGACAAGCGGCATTGGGCCTTGCTGCACAAGCGGTACCAGCGAGCCGAGCCGAGGCTCGTGTGCGCGCGCAGAGGACAACAGCGGACCGGTGGCGTTACCCTGTAGCGTCCTGTCCGTCGATCCTGCGGGAGGATCGCCTTGGGTTGATGCTGGCACTTCGAAACGCGCGAGTATTGCGCGAAACCGGTTCCGATAACGGCTGGCATGAACCTCTTTCCGAGAGTGATAGGCACCCGCCGCAGTCACCCAATCGCCGGTCTCGCGGTGCAGCTGCTTCAGGAAGCGGGCAGCGTACATAGCGCTGGCGACGGGGTCGAACATCTCCGCCATCGACGAAAATGCGGAGCCGTGCCAGCGGTAATTGATCTGAAAACATCCGAGGTCAAGATTTCGCTCACCTCTTGCGTGGAGGGCTCTGGCAAAGTCGAGCGCTTCGCGTCTCGATTCAAACCAGTGGCCTTCTCCGGCAGCGTTGACCGTCCAAGGCCAGGGCCCGAACCGCTGACCGAGAGGCCGCCCGGATTCGGCCAAGGCGATGGCCTGAAGAACGCGGTCGGGCACACCGTATGCCGCCGCGGCACGTCGGGCGGCCCGCTCGCAAGTCGCCGCCCATGCGCTAGCCGGATTTGGCGCAGAAACAAGTACGGTAAGCAGCGCCATCGAGAACGCAATGAGCGGAGGGATCAATCTCCATCTTTCAGTGCGCGTCATGAAGACAGACCCCGAATGGCAAACGTTGAACCTCGTTGGAGAAGACTAGCGAGAAGGCCTTACCAACTCATTGTCGTCGACAGGCTCCTTGGCGGCGCGACTGAGCAGTGCGGCAACTTGCCCGCGCAACATGGCGCTCTCGGAGAGAAGTCGTCGGCTCGAGGCCAGTGTCGGTGCGGATGTAACACTGCTGCCGGTCGCGGGAGGAAGGGCGGAGGTGCCTTGGCTGTGGGACAAGCTGGAAGTCGGGGAACTGTCGCCCTTCTCTCCCGGCGCCCCGGGCTCTTGCAGTGCATTGCCATGGCCTCTGGAAATTCGCTGGGTCGTGGCTGCCGGCGGTTCATGCTCAGGCGACCCCGCATGTTGCAGGAGCATGGAGGCTCCGTAGGCTCTTTGCTGTGCGCGCAGGATCCGGGTGCGCAGCGTGCGGACCGGTTCGCTTTCGTTGTCAAGACCTTCGATCATTCGTCCCGCGAGATCGGGAAGACCGTGCCGCGCGAGCCCGGTAGCCAACGCGAGCCTTGCTCTTTGCTTTGCGGGGCCTGTCGGGATACGCCGGCCGAGACGCAAACAGAGAGGCAACAAGCGCGGGAACTGTGTTGATTGAACTGTCCGCTCGATGGTTTCGGCCGACAGAATCGCCAGAGTGTCATTGGGGGCTGGTCGGGCGTCCAGTGACCTGATCAATTCCTCGATTGCATCTTGCCACCGACCGGAGGCCATGAGGGCCTCGATATGCTGCTGCTTGAGCGCATCGCCGAGGGGAGTGCCTCTGAATTCCACCGAGCGCGCCGAGAGTTCCTCGATCATTGCGCGCCCGGCAGTTCGACCTGCCGCCAGTTCGCGCTTTGCAAGGGCGAGCAGGGCCCGCGCCGCTTCCTCGCCGGTTCCGCGCCGCAATGTCATGAGCGCCGCACGGGCCTCTGCTTCCGCGTTCTCGCCGGTCGACAGTGCCGAGGCGAGCCGCATCGCCGCGGTCACCGGGCCCGGCGCCCTTTCGTAGCTCGACCTGATCGCGAATGCGGGCTGGGGCAGGTTGTCGGCGGTGAGGCGAGCCACCAAAGGCGGACCGAGAAGGCGTCGCAAGTGGGATGGAAGCTCAGCGAACGCGTTGACAATCGCCTGGGCATTGATGTCATGCGGCCGATCCATCTCGGGTTGGGAGAGATAAGCCCAGAGCGCAGCCCGCCCGGAACAGGAATGTTGACCACTGAAGATGTCTGCCGCGTCTCCCAGGTGTCCATCGATAATGCGCGCGATCGCCTTCAGGCTGGCGCTGTCCGAGGGCGCTTGAGCCCCGAATGCCTCAAGCACGGCGATGGCTTCCGCGCCGAATCCCCAGAACAACAGGTGCCGGGCCCTCGAAAGCACCATCTCCGGCACGGGCCTGTCGCGGTCGTCGAGCAGCTGGGCGCGGTGTCGGGACAGGTCCGGAAAGGGCAACTCATCGCTCCAGGACGGGACGTCGAGAAGCTCGTCGGGCAAACACGGAATGCCTTGATCGGTCACGGGGGGCTCTTCCGCGCCACTTCCGAACCATTCGTCTATGACGCTTTCCACCTGAATATTGGAGCTTTCCCTTTCCCCCGGTTCGCCAATGCGGTCCGTGCTTGTGCGGCTCGAGGGGGCGCCGCGCTCCCCGGCCTCTGGTGAAGGCTTGCGGTTATGCATGGCGGCACTCTGGCGAGAACTCGCGCTGTCGCCAGCCTCGGGAGTGGGCAAGCCAGTGGCGATGGCGACGAGGCCCTGGCTGGCGCCGCGCGCGAGGTCTTGCAGAAGCGCATGGAGTAGATCCCCTCGCCGCCCATCGGTCGCATGCATGGAGGATGCCTTGGGGAGCACCATCGGGGTGATCGTCTGGACAGTGCCCGGCTGATTGTCTCCCGGCTTGCTCTGCGTCGGCCGAGATTGCGTTTCGGCATGTGGCTTCCGGCCGTCGGCGATGACCCGCCAGATCGCGAGAGTGTCTCCGTGGAAGGCGTTGAACGTCGAGGAAGATGGTTTGCCTGTGGGAGCGCGGTCGGGGGTGGCGGCGGGGGCATCCATGACATCGACGACGAGGCCCGCGTCGACGAGAAAACTGCGTATGCGACAGTCGCAAGCCAGCCCGATCTCGATGCTGTCGGGGCCGGTGCGAGATATCCGTTCGATCCGGTGACGCGTGATGAAGCGGAAAACATCCTGCGTCACAAAGCGATGCTCTCCTTCGATCCAGACTGACACTCGCCGTTCGTCCGTGTCCACGCTCCAATCGGGCATCGGCGAAATCAGGAATACGAGTCGCGAGAAGTCGGGGTGATCGCCTGAGCGAACGCGTATCGTCGCCCCCCAGGAAGGTTCCGCGAAGCTCAGGATCAGGGTGATGAGAATGATTGCAAGTCGTGGAATCGCTCGGGTGGCGGTGCATCGGGCCGCCGGGATGGCCTTGAGGAAGGGGCCTCTGACAGTCGTCGCTCCGCTGTGGCGGCCCGGTGCACTTATCGAAAACCTTGCCGGTGAACGGTCCGGCTGGCACGCGGAGGCGCATCGCAGGGCGTCGCGTCCCGCGCGGTCGGACAAGGCGCGGCGGCATGTTCGGCGCCTCATGCTGCCTCCTGCTTCACTTTTCGAAGCGCATCCTCGAGTTCGCCATAGCTGGGACGAACATTGTGGGGCGTGTTCTGCCGGCCGACCTCGATACAGATATTTGTTGCGTGATTATGAAGATTTGCGACCAAGACCTCGCGGATGAGCTGGTAAAATTGCGCGTCCTCCTCCACCACGGCCTTCAATCGCGCGGCGAAGGGGCCCACGATCCCGTAGGCGAGGAATACTCCAAGAAACGTACCGACGAGCGCGCCGCCGATCAGCTTTCCAAGGATTTCGGGAGGTTGGTCGATCGAGCCCATGGTCTTGATCACGCCGAGCACTGCGGCAACGATCCCCAGGGCAGGCAGACCATCGGCCATGGTCTGCAGGGCGTGGCTGGAGTGAAGCGCGTGATGAAGGGATGCCTCCATGCGCTTTTCGAGCACCTCCTCGACCTGGTGGGGATCGTCATAGTTCATCGACGCGGAGCGGAGCGTGTCGCAGATCAGTTCGATCGCCTCGTGGTCCTGCAGGATTCTCGGGTACTTCTGGAAAATCGGCGAGTTTCCGGGCGCTTCGATATGCTCCTCGAGGGCAACAGCGTTTTCGCGCGCAAGCCGGATAAGCTCGAAAAGCAGGCACAGCAGGTCGCGGTAGTCGGGAGCTTTCCAGCGCGTGCCCTTGAAGACCTTTCCGAGGTCCCTGATCGTGCTTTTTATTGCTGCCAGATCGTTTGACAGCACGAAAGCCCCGACCGCAGCCCCGCCGATCATCGTCAGCTCATAGGGCAGGGACTTGACTATGATGGACATCTTGCCGCCGGCAGCGAGATAGCCGCCGAAGACCATGACGAAGATTACGATGATACCGACGACACCGATCATGGGCCTGTTCCCGTCCCTCGCGTCGACAAGGATCGTCGAGACCGGTTAAGGGAGGCTTTGCGCTGTGGGATTCTTCTGCGCTGAGGCGCGCACTATTCCCTGGGCGCTCCGGCGTTGCGCCCGGCGAGCACGACGCTGATCGCATAGGCTGCCCGAGGTGTCAGGCCCGCCATGATTGCGGCGGCCGCGTCGGGGCGCATCCGGGCCAGGAAACCGGCCGCAAAATCCGGAGCCATCTGGCTGAAGAGTTCGGCCGCCTCCTTCGGTTTCATGTTCTCGTAAACAGCCGTCAGGCGGGAGATGTCATCCTCGGCGCCGGTCTCGACACGGCTGATCGTGCCTGACAGGCGCGCCTCGGCGTCTTCGAGTGCCTCGAGCTTCTGGAGTATTTCCTTCCTGGTCGCCGCCAATCTGGCCTCTTGAGCGGCGATCGCTGCCTCACGTTCTTCCACCTTTTTGAGGCGCGTGCTCAGCTCCGTGACCAATGCGCCGATCTCGTCATCCGAGGGACAGCTGGTCACCGTCCTGGTTCCTGTCGCTGGCTCCGCGGGAGACGGGTGCACCTCGATCCCGAGCGTCGCGGCGTCCCGCGAGGTCAAGGCGTGCCCTCCGCCGTAACCGGCCGCGGCGCGCACCACCGCAGAGGAGACAAGGAGCGCGGCGATCAGCATCAGCACGCCTCCTCCCCGCGCAATCCGCCTCGACCGGGTGTTGGCAGGGTTGATCGCTCGCTTCATTCGGCGGCCTCCCGCGGATTGGGCCGTCGGCTTCTGAACAGCGTCCCGACGCGCTCTTCCTTTGCAAGTGCTTGTTTTACAGCGGCTTCGCCTTCCTGGCGTTGCGTGCCCGTGCGCATGATCGTGGAAGCGCCATCGCTGGCTCCGCCATCTCGCGCGCTCTGCTTCTCAGTCCTCGAAGTGTCGGAAGCGCCGGGAATGTCGTGCATGGACGCGACAAGCAGCTCCAGTTTGCGGGCAACGGCGTCGGCTCTTCCGGTCAGCTCGGCCAGGTCCCGCGTGGCGCTTCCGGCCGTGTCCTGTGCGCTCTGAAGCGCTCTGGTCATGTCGTCGACCTGGGCAGAAAGAACGGCGATTGCGCCACCGACGCCCTTCTCAAGATCGGTGAAGCGGCTCAGGCGGCGCGACAGGATGAAACAATAAAACGCCGCCCCGGCTGCTCCCCCGATCAGCAAGATGTCGGCGATCTGCTCAAGCACTGGCATGGACGGCTCGCTTTTCAGTTCAGGACGAATTCCATGATGAGCAGGTCGCGCACGCGCTCCTCCCCCGCGACGAGCTGGATCCGTCGGAGCAGCTGCGCCCGCAGGCGAATCAGCGCAGAGGGCGCCTCGAGCTCGGAGGGCTCGACGGCGCGAAGATAGCCGTTGATGACGTCAACCACGCGCGGCATCAGCGCGGCGACCTCGGTTTCGCTTCCGGCGCGGACTTCGAGCTCGGAGCGGAATTTCAGATGTCGGTTCCGACCCGCCCGGCCAAGGTTGATCACCACTGGCTCGACGGGAACAAAGGCGATGTTGTTCAACGGGCTGTCACTTGTTTCGGTCGCGCCCTCGACGCCGTTGTGCGCGCGCGTTGCACCGTCGTGCTCGGCCTTTCCGGCGCCTTCACCGATGGGAAGCAGACCGAGGTAGCTCGCTGCGAAGCCGCCGGCTCCCATGAGCAGGAAGCCGACAACCCCGATCAGGAACGGCAGTTTCGACCGCTTCCTTTCCGCTTCGGCCGCTGCCTCGGTTTCCGGTGCCCCTGTCAAGCAGACCCTCCATCGATCGCCTCTGCCGCGGCTCGTCATAACCCCGGAGCAACTAACCGATTGTTAAGTCCGGTCGAACAAGGATGCGTTGCAGCGAATTTGGCGTTCGCGCGCCGGGGCGGCCGGCAAGTGACTTCCAGAAGGAGGTGTCGTGCAGGAGATTCTCTCGCGGCTTGCGGCGCTGGACATGCGGCGGCGGGTGGTCCTCGCGGTCGCGGCTCTAGCCATGCTCGCGGCGTTTCTGGGGATACTGCGCATTGCGGCGATCCCGGAAAGGGCGCTGTTGTACGCCGGCCTAGAGCCGGGCGCTGCCGGCGAGGTCATCGCGGCTCTCGAGCAGCGGGGCGTCGCATTCGAGGTTCGCGGAGAGGCGATCTTCGTTCCCGTCGCCGAGCGTGACGCGCTCCGCATGGCGCTTGCCGCCGAAGGGCTGCCGGCCAATTCGCCCAAGGGCTACGAGCTGCTCGATTCGCTCACGGGTTTTGGCACAACATCGCAAATGTTCGATGCGGCCTATTGGCGGGCCAAGGAAGGCGAGCTTGCGAGAACCATTCTCGCGTCGCCGGGCATGCGAAGCGCGCGCGTGCACATCTCCAGCCCGTCGACCAACCCTTTCAGGCGCGATGTGCGGCCCACGGCCTCGGCCAGCGTGGTCGCGCAGTCGCGCCTGAGCCCGGCGCAAGCGCGCGCCATCCGGTACCTGATCGCCTCCGCGGTGGCCGGTCTCACGCCCGAGGACGTATCGGTCATCGATGCGGCGGCGGGAGTGGTCGTGACGGGAGACGACGCGGACGAGGCCGCCTCGGCAACCGATCGGGCGGAACGGCTGCGGCGCAACATCGAGCGGATCCTCGAGGCGCGAGTGGGTCCAGGGCGCGCCGTGGTGGAGGTGAGCGTCGAAACCGAGCGCGCGCGCGAGGCGATTACCGAGCGACGTTTCGACCCGGAGGGACGGGTGGCCATCAGCTCCGACACGCGAGAGCGCACCAGCACGTCTCAGGAAAGGGGCGGTGCCGCGGTCACGGTGGCCAGCAACCTGCCCGACGGAGACGCAGGCGGGGACGAGGCGAGCCAGGCCGAAGACAGCGAAACGCGCGAGATCGTCAACTACGAAGTCTCCGAGATCAGGCGCGAGGTGGTGCGAGCGCCGGGGAGTGTGCGGCGCATCTCGGTCGCGGTGCTCGTCGATGGCATCCGCGAGACGGATCCGGCAACCGGCGAGATCGGCTGGCGCCCGAGAAGCGAAGAGGAACTGGCGGCTCTGCGGGAGCTTGTCGCCTCGGCCGTGGGCTTCGATGCCGACCGCGGTGATACGATCACATTGAAGTCGATGGAGTTTCCCCCGCTCGAGCCGGTCGGAACCGAAGCGGCGCCTACACCCTTCGCGTTGGCCGAGTTGGACCTCGCGCGGCTTGTTCCGCTTGCCGTTCTGGCCCTTGTCGCGCTTGTCCTCGGCCTTGGGGTTGTAAGGCCGATTCTGGCGGCAAGGGGCCGGCCGGAGCCGTTGGCGCTCACGCCCCGGGAACGGGCGGCGCCGGCGCTCGTCAGCGGCGCGGGCGGTGCAGGCATGCCGCGGGAGCCGACAGGCCTGCCCGCCACGGAACCGGCGCAGGCGATTGCGGTGTTGCCCTTCGAGGCCGGTGAGGGGCGACCCGAGGGCGCCGCGGAGGGGCCGCGCACATCGGAGGATCCCGTCGAGCGTCTGCGGACCCTGATCGAGGCGCGGCGCGAAGAAACCGTGCGCATCCTGCGCAGCTGGATGGATGATCACGAGGAGGCGGGCTGATGTGCGCGGCGGTTCTTCTCGAGGAGTTCGCGCAGGAGCCGGGCCGGCCGGGCTCGGACGCGGAGCCGCCGGCCGGCGGCAGTCCTTCCGCAGCGCAGTCGTTGCAGCCTACGTCCGTGCAGGAAGCGTGTGCCTCGCGCACATGGGAGCAGGGTTACCAGGCGGGCTGGGACGACGCGGTGCGGGCGGAGGCTGAGTCGCGGCAACGGATCGGGGCGGAATTGGCCCGCAGCCTTCAGGAGATCAGCTTTACCTTCTTCGAGGCGCGCGCGGAGGTGAGCGCCGCGCTTCAGCCGCTGCTTCGGCAGATGGTCGAAGCGGTGTTTCCGGCCGTCGTGGCCGATGCGCTTGCCCTTGCCCTGTCCGAGCAGATCGACGAGCTCCTCCTCGAAGCCTCGCCCGGGCTCGAGCTTGTCGTCGCACCCGGGGCGTGGCCAGCCATTGCGGAGAGGTTTGCAGAAAGGCTCCCACCTTCGGTGACGATTGTGGAGGCGGCGAGTCTCGCGGAGGGGCAGGCGTATCTGCGCGCCGCGCGCAGGGAGCGGCTGATTGACGTGAACGCGGCGATCAAAGCGGTCCGGACGGCGGTGGAAGCGTTTTTCGAACAGCAGAGAGAGGAGAAAGCTGCCAATGCCTGAGAACAAGCCGCAGCCCGCCGCGCCGCCGGGCGATGGTTCCGGCCGCCCCTTCTGGGAGGTTCCGATCGAGGTGCGGGTCTGCGTGGGGCACGCGCGGCCACGGATCGGCGAGCTTCTGGCACTTGGTCCCGAGGCGGTCCTGCCCCTAGATCGGCGGGTCGAGGATCCGGTTGAGCTTTATGTGGGTGACCAGCTGATTGCGCGGGGAGAGCTCCAGGAGCTCGACGGCGATCGGGCAGGCCTGCTCGCGGTGAAGCTCACCGAGCTGGCGCGCTCATCGGCCAGGGAGTGAGGCGATATGGAAGGTGGCCGAAATGCGTGATCCTGCGGTCCGCGACCGGCGTTCCGCGGACCGGGCTTGCGGCAAACCAGGCGCGTGGCGGGGCGTTCGGGCCGCTATCGCCGTGGCGCTGCTGCTCTGTGCGGGGACTTGGGCACAGGAGCTTCAGGCACAGGAGCTGACGATTGATCTCGGCGAGGGCGGGAGCCTCGCGGCGAGGACGATCCAGCTCTTGCTGCTGGTCACCGTGCTCAGCCTCGCGCCGGGGCTCGCGATGATGATCACGTGTTTCCCGTTCATCGTCACCGTGCTGTCGATCCTGCGCCAGGCGATCGGGCTGCAACAGGCGCCCCCCAACATGCTCATCGTCACTCTGGCGCTGTTTCTGACCTATTTCGTCATGGAGCCGGTCTTTACACAGGCGTGGGATGCCGGGGGCAAGCCGTTTGCCGATGGCGAGATGGAACTCGAGGAGGCCTTTTCGGCGGCCATCGAGCCGTTTCGAGCCTTCATGCTTGCCCGTGTGGAGCCCGAGACCCTGAGCCGCCTTGCCGCGCTGCGGCCGCAGCCGCCGGGTTCCCCGGGAGCGCCTCTCTCGATTCTGGTGCCGGCGTTCCTGCTCAGCGAAATCGCCCGTGCCTTCCAGGTGGGGTTCGTGATCTTTCTGCCGTTTCTCATCATCGATCTCGTGGTGGCGGCGGTGCTGATGTCGATGGGCATGATGATGGTGCCTCCGGCGGTCGTTTCCCTGCCATTCAAGCTTGCCTTCTTCGTGGTTGCCGACGGCTGGACGCTGGTTTCCGAGGCGCTCGTGCGCGGCTACCTCTCGAACTGAACGGCGCGCGTCGCACGAAGCCTCGCGGATGTCCTGCCCGTGTACGGCCTGCACCGTCACGTGCCTGCGATTGCACGATGCAACTTGCGGGCAAGCAGAGAGAAAAATCTGGAACGTGAGGCTCGGACGTCGCGGCACTTGGCCTTGACCTGTGGTGCAAAATCCGCACACACTGCCTCACGCAGAGGGGGGACCACTGCCTTCGCACGTTTTGGCCGGTTGCGACCGGCCATCCAAACCGCTTTGAAAGGCGGACAATCAGGAAGAGGTAAAAATGAAGACAACCGCTTTGCTTGGGGCTCTGACCGTGGCCGGTCTTTCGGCCGGCGCCGCCGCGGCGGCAACGCTCGATGACGTCAAGGCCCGCGGGCATCTAAACTGTGGCGTGACCACCGGCCTGGCCGGGTTTGCCGCGCCGAATGCCAACGGGGTGTGGGAAGGTTTTGACGTGGCTGTCTGCCGCGCTGTTGCCGCGGCGATCTTCGGCGATCCGATGGCGGTGGAATTCACGCCGACGACGGGACAGACCCGCTTCACCGCTCTCGCTTCCGGCGAGGTGGACATGCTGGCGCGCAACACCACCTGGACCTTCACCCGCGATGTCGACCTGAAGTTCGACTTCGTCGGCATCAACTATTACGACGGTCAGGGTTTCATGGTGCCCAAGTCGCTCGGCGTCAGCTCCGCCAAGGAGCTTGATGGCGCCACCGTGTGCATCCAGACCGGCACCACCACCGAGCTCAATCTCGCGGACTTCTTCCGCGCCAACAACATGGCTTACGAGCCGGTGCCGATCGAGACCAACGCCGAAGCGCAGCAGCAGTTCCTCGCTGGCGCCTGTGACGTCTACACCACCGACGCCTCCGGCCTTGCCGCGACGCGCGCGACCTTCGAGAACCCGCAGGACTACGTGATTCTGCCGGAAATCATCTCGAAGGAGCCTCTCGGCCCGCTCGTGCGTCATGGGGACAACGAATGGGGCGATCTGGTGCGCTGGGTGCTCAACGCGCTGATCGCGGCGGAAGAGCTGGGCATCACCTCGGCAAACATCGACGAACTGGCCAAGGGCACCAGCAACCCCGAGATCAACCGCATTCTCGGCGTCGAGGGCAATCTTGGCGAGATGCTCGGCCTGTCCAAGGACTGGGCGATCAACGCGATCAAGGCCAACGGCAACTATGGCGAGATCTTCGCCAAGTACATCGGCGAGAACACCCCCATCGGGCTCGCCCGTGGCCTGAATGCCCAGTGGAAAGACGGCGGGCTGCTTTATTCGCCGCCCTTCCGCTGATATCGGAGACTGCAGTGGGGGGCGCGGTCGGCTGATCGCGCCCCTTCCGCATACCCGGGAATCGGCAAGCAAGGCCGGACCTGACCGCGCCGGGCGGGACGGGAGACCCGCGGCGGCGCTGCGGAAAGGGAGCATGGGGGAGCGCCCGCGATGACAACCGTGACCGACCCGCGCAGCGAGTCGTTTCGTCTCAGCCAGCTCATCTACGACACGCGCTATCGGTCGCTGACCATTCAGGCCGTGGCAATGGCGTTGATCGTGCTGATGCTCAGCTGGCTGGTCAGCAACACCGTCCAGAACCTGCAGGCGCTGGGCAAGGACTTCGACTTCGGGTTTCTTTTCGAGCGCGCCGGTTATGACATCAACCAGCGACTCATCGAATATGATTCGAACTCCACCCACGGGCGGGCCGCGCTCGTCGGAATACTCAACACGCTTCTGGTGGCGTTTCTCGGCTGCGTGACGGCCACCGTCCTTGGAATATTCGCCGGCGTGCTGCGCCTCTCGAAGAACTGGCTCGTCTCGCGGCTGATGGCGGTTTACGTCGAGGGGTTCCGCAACGTTCCGCTGCTTTTGTGGATCATCGCGTTCTTCGCCATCATGACCGAAGCGATGCCGGCTCCCCGCGCCTTCAGGACGGGTGAGGCGGAGATGGCGCTGTTCGACACCGTGGCGGTGACCAACAGGGGCGTCTACATTCCCGCGCCGGTCCTGCATGACGGTGCGGGGGTGCTCATCACTGTCCTTCTCGCCTCGCTCGCGGGTATCTGGGCGTTTCGCCGTTATGCGCGCCGCCTCCAGGACGAAACCGGCAGGATCCTGCCGGTCGGCTGGATCTCGCTCGCCATTCTCGTCTTGCCAAACCTTGTCGCCTATTTCCTGCTCGGCCGCCCGATCACTCTCGACTACCCGGAGCTTGGCGGCTTCAACTTCAAGGGCGGGCTGCATCTGCGCAACTCGCTGATTGCGCTGTGGCTGGCGCTTTCGGTTTATACCGGGGCGTTCATCGCCGAGATCGTGCGCGCCGGCATCCTGTCGGTCAGCAAGGGGCAGACCGAGGCCGCCTATGCGCTGGGGCTCAGGCCCGGGCGGACCATGCGGCTTGTTATCCTGCCGCAGGCGCTCAGGGTGATCGTGCCGCCGCTGATCTCTCAGTTCCTCAATCTCACCAAGAACTCCTCGCTGGCGATCGCGGTCGGTTACATGGATGTGCGCTCGACGCTTGGGGGGATCACCATCAACCAGACGGGGCGCGAGCTCGAGGGCATGCTGCTGCTGGGCGGTTTCTACCTTGCGGCGAGCCTCATCATCTCGGCGGTGATGAACTTCTACAATGCCTCCATCAAGCTGAAGGAGCGGTGAGATGAGCGAGACCCACGCAGAAGCCGGGCTTGCCTATGTGCGGGAGACGATGCTCCCGCCGCTCGAGCCGCCGCTCACCGAGACCGGCGCAATCAAGTGGATTCGCGAAAATCTGCTCTCGTCATGGCTCAACGTCATCCTGACGGCGGCGTCGATCTTCGTGATCTGGTTCCTGTTGAGCCATATCATCCCATGGCTGTGGCACACGGTGTGGAATGCGGGTTCGCTCAACGAATGTCGCGAGGTGCGCGATGCCCTGTGGGGGCCTGACGTGCCCTCGGCCTGTTTCGCCGTGATTCACGAGCGTTGGAACCAGTTTCTCTTCGGCTTCTATCCGGCCGAGCTCTACTGGCGTCCGGTTCTGGCCCTGGTGCTGTTCTTCGTCGCGCTCGCCCCGGTGCTTTTTTCGGAAAAGGTGCCGGGCCAATTGCTGGTTGTCACGGTCGTCTACCCCTTCGTCGGCCCCTGGCTGATCTGGGGCGGGTCGTTCTGGTTTCCGGGGCTGATCGCCCTCGGTTTCGTGGCCGCGTGGCTTGCTTGGAGACTGACCTCTTCTCGCTGGGGGGCAATCGTCGGGACGCTGGCAGCCATTGCCGCAGCCGTCGTGTGGTGGGGGGTGCTCACCCCGCTTCTCGATGACGGAATTAATCGGCTCGTCGGCGGCTTGAAGATGGAAGCAACCGAAGCGCGACTGGCGGAGGCGGTGGAGACACTTCCCCAGCGCATCAGCGCGCTCGAAGAGACTCGCGATGCGCTCGACATTCGTATCCGCGAGGCGGAGGAGCGCAAGGCGGAGCTGATCGCGCAAATCGTCGAGGCACGCGCGAACGGTCGTGTCGACGCGCTCGACACCCTGCGCACCGAGCTTCTGGCACAGATGAGGCTTCTTACCGACCTGCGCCTTGAACGGCAGGAGCTGAGCCAGCGCATTGGCCGCCTTTCTGCCGAGCTGTCGGAGACCTCGGGCCTGCTCAGCTCAATTCGCTCGCTGCCGGAGCGTCTCGCGGCTCTACCGGAGCTCAAGCGCAAGGAAAGGGAGCTGCGTGACGCCCTGCCGCCCGAGGCGGCGGCGCTGGGCCGTCTCGTGCCGATTCCGCCTGACCTGCCGGCCGAGGCCGCCGAGGCGCTCAAGGCGTGGCGCGCTGCGGCTGACGCTGTGACGACAGCCGAGCAGAGCATTCAGCACACCTACGCCGCGGTTGCGCTCACCGGGCTCAAGCCCGTTACCAGCCGGGAAATCGGCGGCTTCATGCTGGCGCTTATCATCGGCATCGCCGGAATCGTGCTGTCGCTGCCGCTGGGTATCCTGCTGGCGCTCGGGCGGCAATCCGAGCTCCTGATCATAAACAAGTCGTCGGTGGCCTTCATCGAAACGATCCGGGGCGTGCCGCTGATCGTGTGGCTTTTCACCGCCTCGCTGTTGCTCAACTACTTTCTGCCGCCGGGCACCAATTTCGACCTCATGTTGAGGGTGATCATCATGGTGACCCTTTTCGCCGCGGCCTACATCGCCGAGGTGGTGCGCGGCGGCCTCGCGGCATTGCCGCGCGGTCAGTATGAGGCCGCGGCGGCGCTCGGGCTCGATTACTGGAAGTCGATGCGGCTCGTCATCCTGCCGCAGGCGCTTAAGATCTCGATCCCGGGGATCGTCAACACCTTCATCGGCCTGTTCAAGGATACCACGCTCGTGGTGTTCATCGGGCTTCTGGACCCGATCGGGCTGACCAACACCGTGCGCGCCGACAGTGCATGGAACGGCATCTACTGGGAGCTGTTCGTCTTCATTGGCGCGCTGTTCTTCATCTTCTGCTTCGGCATGGGGCGCTACTCGATCTATCTCGAGAAGAAGCTCCACACCGGGCACTGACAGGGAGGGCCTAGAGCATGGCCGATGTGGCAACCGTCTCCATTGCCGAGCGCGAGATCAACCGGAGCCAGATGAAGGTTTCGGATGAGGTCGCGATTCAGATCGAGAACATGAACAAGTGGTACGGCTCGTTCCATGTTCTGCGCGACATCAACCTCACCGTCTATCGCGGCGAACGTATCGTCATCTGCGGGCCGTCGGGCTCGGGAAAGTCGACGCTCATCCGTTGCATCAACCGGCTTGAGGAGCATCAGAAAGGACGCATCGTCGTCGACGGCACGGAACTTTCCTCGGACCTGAAGAACATCGACAAGATCCGCTCCGAAGTGGGGATGGTGTTTCAGCACTTCAATCTGTTTCCCCACCTGACCATCATGGAAAACTGCACGCTCGCGCCGATCTGGGTGCGCAAGATGCCGCGCAAGGAGGCCGAGGAAATCGCCATGCATTTCCTCACCAAGGTCAAGATCCCCGAGCAGGCAAACAAGTATCCCGGCCAGCTTTCCGGTGGCCAGCAGCAGCGCGTGGCGATTGCCCGCGCGCTCTGCATGCGCCCGAGGATCATGCTGTTCGACGAGCCTACCTCGGCGCTTGATCCGGAGATGATCAAGGAAGTGCTGGACACAATGATCGAGCTGGCGGAAGAGGGCATGACCATGCTCTGCGTTACCCACGAGATGGGTTTTGCCCGCCAGGTGGCGAACCGTGTCATTTTCATGGATCAGGGCCAGATCGTGGAACAGAACGAACCCGAGGAGTTCTTCAACAATCCACGCTCGGACCGCACGAAGCTGTTCCTGAGCCAGATCCTCGGTCACTGATGCCGCCGGCGGCCCGCCGTCAAGCGCGCCGTGGATCGGGTGGTTCCATCAGGGTGATCGGTGAGCCGGGCGCTTTCGCGGGAAGCGGGGCGCCCGGTCTCAGCCGAGGTCGCGGGGCACGGTGAAGGCGGCGACCTCGCCCATGCCCCACTCTGTTTCGCTCCAGTCGTTGACCGGCATGTCAATGACGGTTGTGGCCGCCGTGGGGTAGCGTTCGAAACGGGCATGGCGCGGGGGCTCCGAGACGAGAGCCCGCGCGGCGAGGCCGACGCCTGGATTGTGGGCGACGAGAAGCACCGGGCTTGCCGCGCCCGCGCGCCGCAGCGCCGCAAGGATGTCGTGGGGCGGGGCATGATAAAGTTCCGGAAGCCATCGCACCTCGGCGCCACTTTGCAACGCTGCTTCCATCTCTTCCCAGGTCTCGCGGGTGCGCCGCGAGTCCGACGAGAGAACCAGCTCGGGCACATCGCCCCGTTCCCGCAACCATGCCCCGATGGCGCGGGCCGCGCTGCGCCCGCGCGCATTCAGCGGACGGGCGTGATCGGTCAGAGTGGGGTCGTCCCAGCTTGATTTGGCGTGTCTGGTGAGAATGAGGCGCAGGCTCATGTCAGAAAGGCCTTCATGTGGAATGACGCTTGTGCCTCCTTCTGGAGATGGTCTCGCGAAAGCGGACAGGCGCAACGTACGGCGCAGCCGCGTCGCATGCAGCTCTGCCCTTCCTCGCCGCGCAGCCAGGTTCGGCAGGCGCGGACATCATACCCGTCCGGCCCGATGGCTCCAACCGGGCAGGCGCAGAGGCAGGGACGGGTGGCGCAGCTGTCGCAGGGCCGGGTGGACGCCGTTTCCGGCAACGCGATGCGGCGGCTGAAGATCAGTGCGCCGCGGTAGGAAACCATGAGGCCGGCGCGGTCGTGCACGAGCATGCCTGTGGGCGAAGGCCAAGCCCTCCCGCTGCGACGCGCCCAGGCGAGAAAGGGCGGGTAGGGCGGCCCGTCAGAGGGGAAGATGGCCCTCGCACCGAAGGAGCGCGCGATCGCACCGATGACCCTCTTCGACCATCGGTCGAGCGGGTCTGGCAGCCCGTCGCGCGATTCTGGGCTGTCGGTGAAGCGTTTCCACATCGCGCCCGCCGGTCCGGGGCCGACGAGCAGGAGAGTGGCGGCGGTGGCAGGCAGTGCATCGCCGGCGGTGGGGTGGAAACCGCCCAGCACCGCAAGGCCGTGGGCGGCGGCCGCGGCTTCGATATTGGCAAACGCGTTGGCCAACTGGATCAGCCGGCACGAATGAGCGTGCCGGCACCGTGATCGGTGTAAAGCTCCAGAAGGCAGGCGTTGGGTGCGCGGCCATCGAGGATCACCACCGCGCGCACGCCGCCAGAGATGGCGGCCAGCGCGGTTTCGGTCTTCGGGATCATGCCGCCCGAAATCACGCCCTCGGCGGTCAGGCGGCGGATCTCGGCGGCGGTGAGCTGGGTCAGCACGTTGCCTTCGGCGTCCTTCACGCCCTCGACATCGGTGAGCAGCAGCAGCCGGTCGGCTGCGAGGGCCGCGGCAATGGCGCCGGCAGCCGTGTCACCGTTGACGTTGAACGTCTCGCCGTGCCGTCCCGTCCCGATGGGCGCGATCACCGGAATCATCTCGGCTTGTGCGAGCCGCCGCAGGAAGCCGGCGTTCATGTCCTTCGGCGTCCCGACAAAGCCAAGCGCAGGGTCGGCCGGCTCGCACACCATCAGGTTGGCATCCTTGCCCGAAAGCCCGATCGCCTGCCCGCCCTGGGCGTTGATCGCCTGCACGATCCGCTTGTTCACCCGCCCCGAAAGCACCATCTCGACGACTTCGACGGTGGCCTCATCGGTCACCCGCTTGCCGCCGACGAACTCGGAGACGATGCCAAGCTTCTTGAGCATGGCATTTATCATCGGCCCGCCACCGTGAACGATCACCGGATTCACGCCGACCTGGCGCATCAGCACCACATCGCGGGCAAAAGAGTCGAGCGCCGCGTCATCTCCCATGGCGTGGCCGCCGAGCTTGATGACGACGGTGGCGCCGTCGTAACGCTGAAGATAGGGCAGCGCGGCCGACAGGGTGCGCGCGGTTGCGATCCAGTCTCGGTTCATCGGCTGTCGTCTCATCGGCTGTGGCTCCGGCGGCGGTGGGCAATGTGGTAGCCCGAGGGTGGCGGCGGCTCAAGCCTGCGAGTCGATGCCGGCGATGATGGCCCGCAGGGTGGCCATGCCCTCCCCCGTCTGCGAGGAGGTCATCAGGATCTCCGGATAGGCGGCGGCATGGCGCGCGAGCCGCTCGCGCACCTGATCCAGCACCCTTTTGCGGCCGCCTGCCTTGATTTTGTCGGTCTTGGTCAGCACCAGCTGAAAGGTCACCGCCGAGCGGTCGAGAAGGTCCATGATCTCTTCATCGACCGGTTTCACCCCGTGGCGCGCGTCGATGAGAAGGAAGGCGCGGCGCAGGTTGGGCCTGCCTGCGAGGTAGGATTTCATCAGCTTCTGCCAGCGCTCGACGGTCCTGACTGGCGCGTTGGCGAAGCCATAGCCGGGCAGGTCAACCAGATAGTGCGTCTCGCCGAGGGCGAAGAAGTTTACCTCCCGAGTGCGCCCCGGCGTGTTGGAGGCGCGGGCCAGCCCCTTGCGTCCGGTCAGCGCATTGATGAGGCTTGACTTGCCAACATTGGAGCGGCCGGCAAAGCAGACCTCCACCCGGTCTCCAGGCGGCAGCCCCTCCATGCTCACCACGCCCTTGAGAAACGATACCGGCCCGGCGAAGAGCCGGCGCCCGGCCTCTGCGGCCTCGGCCTCCGGTTCACCGGCAAGCGGAAAGGAAAGGCTCGTCATCTCACGCCGCCCTTCATGTCAAAGCGGCTCAACCGGATCGCCAACGGCAACGCGCCCCCCCGCCACGACTTCCGCGTAAATACCGAAGTCGCGATGGCCCCAGCCCTCTTCCAACACGCCGAGCGTATCGGCATCGCGTCGGCCGGTATCGGGGTTTGCCGTCGTGGCAAGGCAACGCGCGATGCGCTCACGCACCTTCAGGCGCGCCTGGCCAAGTCGAAGCTCGCGGCCGATCCATTCGAACTCCTGCCATGGGGCGAGCCCCTCCAGCCAGAAGTTGCCCCGCCAGCGTTTGGGAGAAAGCGGCCGGCCAAGGCGCTGCTCAACGGCGCGGTGCGAGGACAGATTGGTGATGCTCACCGAGGGATAGTCGGTATCTGTCCATCCCCTTTGCCTGCCCGCCCGCACCAGTGCCACGGGGGCGGCGCGCCCCTCGGGCATCAGCGGACGAACCCAGTCCAGAAAGGCCGCCTGCTCGCATTCGGGGTCGAAGGAGAGCGACCCGATCTCGGGATGATGCAGCGTCAACCGCCCTGAAGCCTCCTCAAGACGCGCCTCCATCGCCATCAGCGCCGGCGCTTTCGCGCCTCTCGTGAAATTCACGCACGGGGCCCATCCGCCATCCTCGGGCAGGCGCGCGGCCTCGTGTGCCACGGCCCAGCGGCGATCCCACGGCAGGGTGGCACCGGCTGCAAGCGTCACCGCCTCCAGCGCCTCCCGCCCGTGTCCCTTCACGGGATAGCGCCAGATGCCGGCGAC
This sequence comes from Meinhardsimonia xiamenensis, assembly GCF_900102905.1. Lineage (GTDB taxonomy): Bacteria > Pseudomonadota > Alphaproteobacteria > Rhodobacterales > Rhodobacteraceae > Meinhardsimonia > Meinhardsimonia xiamenensis. The sequence continues at coordinate 225,639 of NZ_FNFV01000004.1, forward strand.
CAAGGCGGTCATTTCTTCGCTCCGCTTCCCTTCGTCCTGCCACCGGCCGGCTTGTCTTCGTTCGCCTTCCTGTTGCGGCGGAAGCTCGCGAGGATGTTGCCGAACACATCGGGCTTGTAGCCGTGCATGCGCATGATCGTGTACTGCTGGATGAAGGTCAGCGTGTTGTTGGCGATCCAGTACAGGATCAGCCCCGAGGCGAAGTGGCCCAGCATGAACATGAAGATCCACGGCATCCAGGCAAATATCATCGCCTGTGTGGGGTCTGCGGGAGCCGGGTTCAGTTTCTGCTGCAGCCACATGGTGATGCCGAGCACGATGGGCAGGGCACCGATCGAGAAAAGGTACAGGATGGAATCAGGTCCCGGCGCGTCCCACGGCAACAGGCCGAAGAGGTTCATCCAGCTGGTCGGATCGGGCGCGGAAAGATCGCGGATCCAGAGAATCCACGGCGCGTGGCGCAGCTCGAGGGTGACGAAGATAACCTTGTAGAGCGAGAAGAAGATCGGGATCTGCAGCAGTATCGGAAGGCAGCCCGAGGCCGGGTTCACCTTCTCCTTGCGATAGAGCGCCATCATCTCCTGCTGGAGCTTCTGGCGGTCGTCGCCGGCGCGTTCCTTGATCTTCTCCATCTCCGGCTGGAGCTCTTTCATCTTCGCCATCGACACGTAGGACTTGTAGGCGAGGGGAAAGAGGATCGCCTTGATGATCACCGTGAGGCCGATGATCGCCCAGCCCATGTTCCCGATCAGCTTGTTGAGCCAGTGCAGCGCCATGAAGATCGGCTTGGTGAGGAAGAAGAACCAGCCCCAGTCGATGGAGTCGACAAAGCGCTCCACCCCTTCCTCGTTCTGGTAGCGCCGGATCGTCTCCCACTCCTTGGCGCCAGCGAAGAAGCGGATGGTCGAGGAGGCGGTTTCACCGTTCGCCAGGTCGCGGGCAGGCATGATCGCCTCGGCCTGATAGATGTCCCGGCGTGCGTCGTACTTGGCCACGGCGCGGAAGGCGCTCTGCTGATCGGGGATCAGCGTGGTCATCCAGTAGTGGTCGGTGAAGCCGATCCAGCCGGAGCGTTCGACGGGCGTGACCTCGGCCCGCGCGCCCAGCGTCTCGTCATAGGGGTAATCGGCGATGTCGTCGTAATCGGCCTCGGTCAGCGTGCCGTCGGCCATCTGGATGAGGCCTTCGTGCAGGATGAAGAAGTTCTTCAGATCCGGTGGCAGGCCGTGCCGGGCCACGAGCCCGTAGGGGGCGAGGCGGACGGTCGCGCCCGAAGTGTTCGTGACGCTCTGGGTGACGGTGAACATGTAGTCCTCGTCCACCGCGATGGTGCGGCGGAAGACGAGCCCCGCGCCGTTGTCCCACACCAGCGTGACCGGTGAGCCCGGCGCCAGGGTCTCGCCCTCTTCGACCCGCCATGGCGTGCGCGCGCCGGGCACCGCGTCGAATCCGAGGCTGCCGCCGGGGGCCCACCCGAAAAGCGCGTAGTAGGCATGCTCCTCTCCCGTCGGCCGCAGAAGCGAAACCTCCGGGCTGTCGGGCTCGATCGTCTGGCGGTAGTCCTTGAGCCTCAGCGTATCGATCCGCCCGCCGGCAAGGGCGATGGCACCGTCAAGGCGGGGCGTGTCGATGGCGATCCGTCCCATGTCCTCGATGGAGGCGTCCGCCGCCGTGGCGCCGGGGGCCGAGGGCGCCGTGGTGGCGGTGGCTGGCGCCGGGGTGGACGAGCCGGCAATCGGAGCGCTGCTGACCGGCAGTTCCGGTGGCTGGGCGTTTGGCGACGGCTCCTCCGGCGGGAAGAGCACGAACCAGACCAGGATCACCAGGAAGCTCAGCGCCGTCGCCAGGATCAGGTTCTTGTTCTGATCATCCATTTTCGGCCACCACTCGCGTTTTCAGGTGGGGCCGGTTCAACAGCCCGTCTCGGCAAAGGTCAAGCGGAATTGAGGGCTGATTCTCGCTGTCTCGCCTGCAACCGGTCCGCCGGGAGGGGCGCGCAACGCACCCGGCGCACGGCCGGGTGCAGACCCGCAGACGTGTGCCGAGGTGGGCCACGCGGCACGCGGGCGGCCCGCCGCTCAGCCGGCGGCGCGACGGTGCACCGCCGCGGGAATGGCCTTTCGTCGCCGTTCGGCCAGCCAGCGCAGGCTGTCGGCGAACGGCATCGGCCGGGCAATGCCGTAGCCTTGCACATGACCGCAACCGAGCTGTGCGAGGATTGCGTGCTCGCCAAGGCTTTCAACCCCTTCGGCCAGAGTGTCCACCCCAAGGCGTGCCGCGAGTTCGAGGATGGCCGACACCATGCGGCGCTGTTCCTCGTCGCTGTCCACCCGGGTGACGAGCGAGCGGTCAATCTTGATGCGTCCCACCCGGAACCGGCGGATATTGGCAATTGCCGCGTGACCGGTGCCGAAGTCGTCAAGGTCGATGTTGCAGCCAAGCTCGGCAAGCTGTGTCACGTTGCGGATGATGACGTCCGCGCCCATTTCCGAGATGGCCGACTCCAGCACTTCGACGACCAGACGGCCTGGGGCGATTCCGGCAGAATCACGGGCCCAGAGGATGCGTTGCGGGAGTAGCGGGTCGGCAAGATCCTCGTGGGAGAAGTTGACGGCAACCCGCGGCACGTCAAACCCGGCCTCGTCCCAGCCCTGAATGGCCCGGGCGGCCTCGCCGATCATGCGGTCGGTGAGCTTGCGTTGCAGCCCTGCGGACTCGATCACCGGCAGGAATGCCGCAGGCGCAATCACGCCCCGCTCTCGATGCACCCATCGGGCAAGCGCTTCCATGCCGCTCACCGCGCCCGTCTCGGTCGATACCTGCGGCTGAAACCAGGCCACGATCTGGCCCTCCTCGAGTGCCGTGGCAATCTCGGCCTCGATGCCGCCGGTCGCCTTCGCCCGGCGCGCCGCCGACGCTCCCGGTACATGGGCACGGATCGAGCCGGGCCCGTTCAGTCGCGCGGCGCGCAGTGCCTCGTGGGCGGCGCTGCGGCACGCCGCCCCGCAGGCTTCGGGTGCGTGCCACGGCAGGCAGAAGCCCACGGACGCGGTCGCGTGGAGCCGCTGCCCGCCAATCGCAAGGGGGGTGGCAAGCGCCTTCTGCAGGCGTGCGGCCAACTCGATCAGGGCTTCAAGATCAAGGTTCTGAACCGGCGCCAGGGCAACGGAGAACCCGCCTTCTCCGTCCCGGGCAACGACATCTCCGGCGCGCAGGGCGCCCTGTAGCCGCCAGCCCCATTCCCGCATCGCTGCGGCCCAGGCGGGCTCGCCGAGCCGCGGCCGCAGCGTTTCCCAGTCATCGATCGACAGGGCCAGACAGGCGCTTCTGCGACCGGTTTCCTCCGCCTCGGCATACGCCATGTCAAGTGCCGCCTCGACGGCCAGCGGAAGGGCAAGACCGGTGTCCGCGTCCCGTCCGCCGTCGAACTGATTTCGCCTGTTGCCGCCGAAGAGATGCAGAAGACCTGTCGCCGCCGGCAGGAACATCGCCGAGACGAGCAGCATCGCTTCACCGCCATACCAGTAGCCGGCCAGAGTGAGTGCGGGGACGAAAGCCAGGAGCTGCGGACCCATCAGAAGGGTGCGCAGCGCGGCAAGGCCCGCAGTGGTGATCTGTATCAGTCGGTGAAGCATCGATCCCTCTCCGAGAGGCCAGGGGAGTGCCCGGAGTGATCCGGGCTCGCGGGCTCGATGCTAGGAAGCCGTTCGCGAAGGGGCGGTTAATCCTCGTCGTCAAGTTGCGAAGGATTTTCCCGATCACCCGCCGTTTCCTTCCGTTGCAGCCCGGCGAAGTCGAAGAGGGCAGGATCGAGCAGGTGCGACGGGCGCGCGTTCATCAGCGCGCGGAACATCTTCTGCCGGCGCCCCGGATGCGCCTTTTCCCATTGGTCGAGCATCGCCTTGACGGCCATGCGCTGCAACCCGTCCTGGCTGCCGCACAGATTGCACGGGATGATCGGGTAGCCCATCGCACGGGCGAAGCGCTCGCAGTCGGCCTCGGCCACATGTGCAAGCGGACGCAGCACGAAAAGATCGCCCTCCTCGTTGAGGAGCTTGGGCGGCATCGTGGCCAGGCGAGAGCCGTGGAAGAGGTTGAGAAAGAATGTCTCGAGGATGTCGTCGCGATGGTGGCCGAGCACCACCGCCGAGCAGCCTTCCTCGCGGGCAATGCGGTAGAGGTGGCCGCGGCGGAGGCGCGAGCAGAGAGCGCAATAGGTACGCCCTTGCGGCACCTTGTCGGTGACGATGGAATAGGTGTCCTGATACTCGATGCGGTGCGGCACGCCCATGCGCTCGAGAAACTCCGGCAGCACCGTTGCCGGAAAGCCCGGCTGGCCCTGATCGAGATTGCAGGCCAGAAGCTCGACCGGCAGAAGCCCGCGCCATTTCAGCTCATGCAGGATGGCCAGAAGCGTGTAGCTGTCCTTTCCGCCCGAGAGGCAGACGAGCCAGCGTGCGCCGCGCTCGACCATGCCGTATTGCTCGATCGCTTCCCGCGTCTGCCGGACGATCCGCTTGCGCAGCTTGCGGAACTCGGTCGTCGAGGGCGCGCCGTGAAACAGCGGATGGATCTCGTCGGTGTCGTCGAGCATTGGGATCCTCAAGGCCGGCTGGCCTGCCTTATCCGAGCAGCGGCGAGAGCGTCAATGTCCGCGGGCGCCAGGGGATGCGGCACCCGGCCCCCAAAAGCAAGGCCTAATCGGGCACGTTGTCCACGCCCGAACCGCCCCAGGGGTGGCAGCGGGCGATGCGGCGGGCGGCGAGCCAGCTGCCCTTCAGCGCACCGTGCCTTTCGAGCGCTTCAAGGGCATATGCCGAACATGTGGGCTCAAAGCGGCATGAATGTCCGACCCATGGCGAAAGCAGCAGCCGGTAGGCGCGCACGGGCAGGGCGACGAGATGGGCGAGCGGGCTCATTTCCCTTCCCTGGTGTTGCGATGCAGAGCCTCGAGCGCGCGGCGCAGCTCCTCGCGCATGGTGGCAAAGTCGCGGCTCGCCGTCACCTCCCTGCGCCCGACAAGCACATAATCCCATCCGGGCCGCCCATGGGCCGGCAGTTCGAGCCGGGCGATCTCGCGCAGCCGCCGCTTGGCTCGGTTGCGCTGCACGGCGCCGCCAACCTTCTTCGAAGCGGTGAACCCGACGCGGATGCGCCCCTCGTCGGGCTCGTTCTCGCCGCGGCGGCGGGCCTGAAGGATGAAGCCGGGTGTGGCCCGGCGCTGGGCCCGGGCGGCACGCAGGAAGTCCGCGCGGCGCTTGAGCCGCTCGACACGAATCGAAGCCGCCGGGCAGGGCGCGGCCGGCCTTTCGACTGGCTCGCGCGTGCCCGACGGCCCGTGCATGGTCTGATCCGGCGCTGACGCCCTCAGGCGCTCAGCCGCTTGCGCCCGCGCGCGCGGCGGGCGTTGATGATCTTGCGCCCCGCCTTGGTGGCCATGCGCGCGCGAAAGCCGTGACGACGCTTGCGCACGAGGTTGGAGGGCTGGAAAGTGCGTTTCATGTCCGTCTCCGTCTCGTCGCCCGAACCGCGCTTGCTGCAGCGGCGGACGACCCTCTTGCTGAACCGCTTGCCGGGCCTCTCGGGGCCGGGAAATCCTCGAAGCCCGCCTGTTAGCGGCAGGCCGGGGCGGTGTCAATCGCGCGGTGCGGGATGCGACTTCCGGGCTCACGTCACATCAAGGCGGCGTGAGCGGACTTCCACCCGGTTGCGGCGCCTATCATGTTGTTGCGACGGATTGTGCCAGTCGTGAAGGACGAAGGGATGAGCGAGATGAGCGAACCGGCGCGCCGGCGGGGCGCGCTCCATGTGCTGCCGCTGATGGCAATTCTCGGCGTCGCCGTGGTCGGTGCCCTCACCCTGCGCGATTGGCTGACCTTCGAGATCCTCGCCGCCAACCGCGAGGCGCTTATCGCCCTGCGCGACGCGAATTATCTGGCTGCGGTCGGTCTCTTCATGGCAGCCTATGTGATCATCGTCGCCTTCTCGCTGCCCGGCGCGACGCTTGCCACGCTGACCGGTGGCTTTCTGTTCGGCACCTTTCCGGGCGTGTTCGTCAACGTCACCGCCGCCACTCTCGGCGCAACGGTGATCTTCCTGGCCGCGCGCTGGGGGTTCGGCGAGCGCCTTGCCGCGCGGATGGACGAGAGCCAAGGCGCCATCCACCGCATCAAGCAGGGGATCGACGAAAATCAGTGGTCGGCCCTTTTCCTGATTCGGCTTGTGCCCCTGATACCCTTCTTCGTGGCCAATCTCGTCCCGGCCATGCTGGGCGTGCCGCTGCGGCGCTTCGTGATATCCACCTGGCTCGGCATCATGCCCGGCGCTTTCGTCTACACCTCTGCCGGCGCGGGGCTTGGCGCGGTCTTCGACGCCGGAGATGCACCCGACTTTGGGGTGATCTTCACCCCGCCGGTGCTGATCCCGCTCATCGGCCTCGCGGCGTTGGCGGCGCTGCCGATGCTGCTCAAGCTTCGCCGCCACGCGCGAAGGGCTTGACCCATGGCGCGGATCAACACGGATGTCTGCGTGATCGGTGCCGGAGCCGGGGGGCTGTCGGTGGCCGCGGGCGCCGCCCAGATGGGCGCGCGCGTGGTGCTCGTCGAAGGCGGGCGGATGGGCGGGGACTGCCTCAATTACGGCTGCGTGCCGTCAAAGGCGCTGCTGGCGGCGGCGAAGCATGCGCAGGCCATGCGCGAGGGCGCGCGGTTCGGCATCACCCCGGTGGAGCCCGAGGTCGATTATGCCGCGGCGATGGAGCACGTCGCGCGCACCATTGCGGCAATTGCCCCCCATGACAGCCAGGAGCGCTTTGAAGGGCTCGGCGTGAAGGTGATCCGCGAGTGGGGGCGTTTTCTGTCGCCGCGCGAGCTTCAGGCCGGCCCACATGTGATTCGCGCGCGCCGCTTCGTCATCGCCACCGGATCCTCGCCGCTGATACCGCCGATCCCGGGGCTTGATGGCGTGCCCTACCTGACCAACGAAACGCTCTTCGACCTGCGCGAGCGGCCCCGGCATCTCATCGTCATCGGCGGCGGGCCGATCGGGCTGGAGATGGCACAGGCCCATCGCCGGCTGGGCGCTGCGGTAACGGTGATCGAGGGGATGAAGGCGCTCGGCCGCGAGGATCCCGAATGCGGCGCGATCGTGCTCGACCGATTGCGCCGCGAGGGGGTGGAGATCGCCGAGCACATCCCGGCCGAGGCGGTCCGCCTGACGGAGGACGGCGGGGTAGAGGTGATCGGCGCCGACGGCAGGCGGTTCGCCGGTTCGCACCTGCTGGTGGCGGTGGGTCGCAAGGCCAATATCGAGGGGCTCGACCTTGAGCGCGCCGGAGTCGCCCACGACGGGGTGATCCGCGTTGACCGCGGGCTGCGCACCACCAACCGGCGCATCTATGCGATTGGCGATGTGGCCGGCGGGCCGATGTTCACCCATGTCGCGGGCTACCACGCCAGCGTCGTCATCCGATCCATGCTCTTCGCGCTGCCCTCGCGGGCAAGGCAGGAGCATCTGCCCTGGGCAATCTACACCGACCCCGAGCTTGCACAGGTCGGGCTTGCGGAAGCGCAGGCCCGCGCGCGCCACGGCGATCGCATCGAGGTGGTGCGCGTCTCCTATGCCCAGAACGACCGGGCAATGGCCGAGGGCCGGACGGAAGGGCTCATCAAGGTGGTCGTCCACCGCGGGCGGCCCGTGGGCGTGAGCATCGCCGGCGCTCAGGCCGGCGAGCTTGCCAGTCTCTGGGCGCTCGCCATCGCCGCGCGGCTCAGGATGAGCCATGTCGCGGGCATGGTCGCGCCCTATCCGACGACCATGGAGCTTGGAAAGCGGGCGGCGGGTGCCTATTTCTCGCCGCGTCTTTTTGATAGTTCTGTCGTGAGGCGCGCGGTAAGGCTGGTGCAGCGGCTGATCCCCTGAGGCGCCCATGACGGGGTAGGGTCATGTTTCTCAACACCCTCTCGGGCCGCTTCCTGATCCTGACGGTCGTGTTCGTCATGCTGGCCGAGGTGCTGATCTTCGTGCCGTCCGTGGCGCGGTTTCGTCAGGATTACCTCGTCGCGCGGCTCGAACGCGCCCAGATCGCGGCGCTGGCGGTGCTTGCCGACGACATGATCGACGAGACCCTCGAAAGGGAGCTTCTCAGCACCGCAGGGGTCTACAATGTGGTGCTGGTGCGCGACCAGTCGCGTCAGCTGATGCTGAGCTCACCGATCCCGAGCCCGGTTGATGCAACCTACGACATGCGCGACCCGGGGCCGTTGGAGCTGATCGTGGATGCTTTCGCCTGCCTGATGTCGCCGGGCGACAAGGTGATTCGGGTCATCGGTGCGCCGGTCCGCCATGCGGGGCAGCTGATCGAGGTGACCATGCCCGCGGCACCGTTGCGCGCGGCGATGATCGAATACGGGCTGCGCATCCTGGTGCTCTCCGCCGTGATCTCGATCATTACCGCATTCTTCCTGTTCCTGGCGGTGCGCCGCGTGCTCGTCAGGCCCATCGCGCGGGTGGTGGAGGCCATGACCCGCTACGCGGAGGCGCCCGAAGACGCGCGGCGGATCATCGAACCCTCCGCGTCGGTGGTCGAGCTCCGGCAGGCAGAAGAGGCTCTGCGGGCGCTGCAGACGCAGCTGACCGCCGCGCTTCGGCAGAAGCGGCGGCTTGCCCAGCTTGGCGAAGCGGTGGCGAAGGTGAGTCATGACCTGCGCAACATGCTCACCACCGCCCAGCTTCTGGCCGATCGTATCGAGCGCAGCGCCGACCCTTCGGTGGCGCGCGCCGCTCCGAAGCTCGTGGGGTCGATCAGCCGCGCGGTATCGCTGTGCGAGTCGACCCTCGCCTTCGGCCGGGCCGAGGAGCCGCCACCATCGCTGCAGCGTCTGTCGCTGGCCCAGCTGGTGAGCGAGGTGATCGACAGCGAGGCGCTTGCCATGAGCGATGGCGCGCGCGTCTCCTTCATCGATGATGTGCCCGCAGGCATGCAGATCCGCGCCGACCCGGAGCAGCTTTACCGTGTTCTTGACAATCTGGTGCGCAATGCCCGGCAGGCCATCGAGGCAGCGGGGGTGCCCGGCGAGGTGCGCATCTCGGCCCGCGAGGACGAGCGAGAATGGATAATCAGCGTCAGCGACACCGGCCCCGGCCTGCCGGAGCGCGCGCGCGACAAGCTCTTCACGCCGTTTGAAGGCGGCACGCGAAAGGATGGCACCGGTCTAGGGCTTGCCATCGCGATGGAGCTGGTCCGCGGGCACGGGGGGCGCCTCGAGCTTGCCGAGACGGGTCCGGGAGGAACCACCTTCGTCATCCGCCTGCCCAAGAGCATTGTCGCTCTCGAGGCTGCGGCGGAATGAGCGGGATTTTGGCCAACTCCCCCCTTGTCAATCGCGGCCGGTGCGATTAGGTGAACGCCGCACGCGCTGGTAGCTCAGTTGGATAGAGTGCTTGACTACGAATCAAGAGGTCGGGGGTTCGAATCCTCCCCAGCGCGCCACTTCTTTCCTCTTCCGAAAAGCTGAAACCGCGCCCAGCATGTCGCATGCGATTGCGCGGCGGCGTCAGGTCTGGAACAACTGCGCCACGCGCATTGGCGAGCGGAGGCGGCGGTGAAAAGCTACAGGATCGCGTCCATACCCGGCGACGGGATCGGGCCCGAAGTGATCGAGGCCACGCTCGAGGTGCTGGGTGTGCTGGCGACGCGCGACGGCGGTTTCGGGCTTGACGTGACCGGTTTCGACTGGGGGTCCGAGCGCTATCGCCGCACCGGCGCGCTCATGCCGAAGGACGGGGTGGAGCAGCTGAAGCGCTTCGACGCCATCCTCTTCGGCGCGGTCGGAGCACCCGATGTGCCCGATCACGTCACGCTCTGGGGGCTGCGCCTGCCGATCTGTCAGGGGCTCGACCAGTATGCCAACGTCCGTCCTACGCGCATCCTGCCAGGTATCGCCTCGCCGCTTGCCGGCATCGGTGCGGGTGATCTCGACTGGGTGATCGTGCGCGAGAACTCCGAGGGCGAGTATTCCGGCCACGGCGGGCGCGCGCATCGCGGGCTGCCGCTCGAGGTGGGCACCGAAGTGGCCATCTTCACCCGTGCGGGCGTGGAGCGGATCATGCGCTTTGCCTTCGAGACGGCGCGATCGCGCCCGCGCAAGCTTCTGACCGTGGTCACGAAATCCAACGCCCAGCGGCACGGCATGGTGATGTGGGACGAGATCGCCGAGGAGGTCTCGGCCGAGTTTCCCGACGTGACGTGGGACAAGATGCTCGTCGACGCGATGACGGTGCGCATGGTGAAGAATCCGCGCTCTCTCGACACCATCGTGGCGACCAACCTTCACGCCGACATCCTCTCCGATCTTGCCGGCGCGCTTGCCGGCAGCCTCGGCGTGGCGCCAACCGCCAATCTCGACCCGACGCGCCGCAACCCCTCGATGTTCGAGCCGATTCACGGATCTGGTTTCGACATCACCGGCAAGGGCATCGCCAACCCGGTGGCCAGTTTCTGGACCGCGGCCATGATGCTCGAGCACCTGGGCGAGGCGGCATCGGCCGGCCGGCTGATGCGGGCGGTGGAAAAGGTCTGCGCGGCGGGCATCCTTACGCCCGATGTCGGCGGCAGCGCCACCACGCGCGAGGTCACCGAAGCCGTTTGTGAGGCGATTCGCGCAGCCAACGCCTGAGGCTCCTCGCCGAACGGCGCTAACGTTGCGTCAACAGGGCACGCTCCTGCCCCAATCCTGCCCATTTCCGCGGCCACACTGGGGGCTGCGCGGGGCATGATCCGCGCGCCTGACGGGCAGAAAAGCGGCATCAGACCGCGGCTTGACGCCGATGCGAAACGACGGGCAGGGGCAGACATGAAACATCAGTGGCAGCCCGCGCGTGCGGGACATGGGTTCATTTCCATCTGGGGTCACGTTGCTGGAAGGCTGGCGTTCATCCTTCTTTCAGCCTGCCTGATGCTTCTGGGCGGCAGCCCCCGGCCCGCCGCCGCCATGCCGGAACACGATGCCACCATGGTCGTGGGCGTGCGCGCGCATCTTGGTGTGCATGACGCCATCCGGCGCTGGCAGCCCACGATCGATTACCTGAACGAAAAGATCGCCGGCGCGCGCTTTATCCTCAAGACCTATCCCACTCCCGAGTCGGTGATCGATGGGGCCGCCATGGGCGAGTTCGATTTCGTGATCACCGACCCGGGCAGCTTCGTGACAATGGAGGTCGAGCACGGGGTCAAGAGCCTCCTGTCGCTGGTGGTGTCCTGGCAGGGGCGGCCGGTGCGGCAATTCGGCTCGGTCATCTTCACCCGGAGGAGCGACTCGCACATCGTCTCGCTCGGTGATCTGCGCGGGCGCACGCTGATGGCGGTTGCCCCTGATGCCTTTGGCGGCTGGCTCGTGGCGAAGGAAGAGTTTCACGAAAAGGGATACACGCCGGAAAAGCATCTCAAGAGCATCTTGTTTGCCGGCGGTAACCAGCGGAATGTCGTGCGTGCGGTTCAGGAAGGGTGGGTTGACGCGGGCGTCGTGCGCACCGGTACTCTCGAGCAGATGGCGGCGGAGGGGCGGATCGACCTGTCGGCCTTCCACGTCGTCGCGCCGCGCCGCGTCCCGGGCTTTCCGTTCCTGCTGTCAACCGATCTCTACCCGGAATGGGTTCTCGCTGCGAGCCCGGCGGCGCCGGAAGCGTACAGGGCTGCCGTGATCGATGCCCTGCGCGCCCTCCCGCCGGACAGCCGCGCCGCGCGCGAGGGCGGCTATGTCGGCTGGACGCTGCCGCTCGACTACTGGCCGGTGCATGTTCTCTTCCAGGAGCTCAAGGCCGGCCCCTACACGGACTATGGCGAGGCCACGCTTGCCGATGCGCTGTGGGAAAACCGCTACTGGCTCGTCGGCATCGCCGCATCCGTCATCGGCCTGATCTTCGCACTCGTGATGCTGGCGCGCCATGAGCGGCGACTCGCGCGCGCCAATGCCGAGCTTGCCGGGCTGCGCGGCACGGAGATCGAGTTCTATCGCCATGTGCTCCAGTCGCACGCGATCGTCACCATCACCGATGCCGACGACTGCATCGTCTATGCCAGTGACCGGTTCCTGGAGATTTCCGGCTACAGCCGCGAGGAAGTGATCGGGCGGCGCCACGACTTCCTGCGCTCGGGGCTGCATCCGCCGGAATTCTACGAGGAGATCCGCCGCACGGTCCGCCGGGGCGAGACCTGGACCGGGGAAATCTGCAACCGCCGCAAGGACGGCTCGCTGTGGTGGGTGCAGACCTCGATCATCCCGAAGATGGACCCGACCGGGCGCATCATCGGTTATGCCTCGATCCGCACCGACGTGACCGCACTCAAGGCCTCGCAGCGGGAGATGAACCTGCGCGAGTTTCTCGACTGCGTTCCGGGCGAGAGCTACAAGTTCTGGGCCGAGGATCATCGCATCTTCTTTGCCAACAGCCTGGCGCTCAAGGCGACCGGCCTCAGCGAAGGCGAGATCAAGGGCCGCACGCTGTACGAGTTCCTGTCGCCATGCGACGCGCATCGCCTGCGTCAGCTTCTCGAGGACATGCCTCTTGAGCGTGGCCAGACGGTGGAGTTCGAATGCGAGCGCCGCATGCCCGATGGCCGGCGCGTGCCGACGCGCTTTCATATCCACCTGCTCATGCCCGAAGGGGGCGCGCCGTGCTTTCTGGCGACGCTTCACGACATCTCGGGTCTCAGCCACGCCCGCGATCAGGTCGAGCAGCTTTCGGCGACGCTCGACGAGTTCCAGGAACAGATATACATGTTCTGGCCCGAGAACCGCCGCTTCTTCTACGTCAATCGCGCCGCGCGCGAATGGGTCGGGCTGCCGGAGGAGGAGATCTTCCGGCTGACCCCGGCCGATCTCGAGGGTGGCTTGAGCGAGGAGGAATGCGACCGGCTTCTTCGCCCGATGATCGAGGGCAGGCGCCACCAGGCCGTCTTCTGCCGTGAGCTGCGCATGAAGGACGGGCGGCTTCGCACCATCGAATATGACGTGAAGTATGTTCGCCCTGAAGGCCGCCGCCCCCGTTTCGTGGCCGTTCTGCGCGACGTCACCGCGCGCGCGCGCGCCGAAAGAGAGGTGCGCCAGCTCAAGAGCACGCTCGATCTCATCGATACCGAGATCTACATGTTCTGGCCGGAGAGCTACGAGTTCACCTATCTCAACAAGAAGGCGCTGAGGCGCATCGGCTGGCGCGAGACCGAGTGGCACGGCAAGCACACCTACGACAACATCACCGAGCAGCAACAGGCGCTTCTGGAAGAGCGCTGCCGCAAGCTCATCGAGGGCCCCGAGCGCTCGATGGTGTTCGAATACCGTGATCGTCACGGAACGCCGCTCGAGATCTATCTGCACCTGATCGAGCCCGAGGGTGAACCGCCGCGCTTCATCTCCGTCTATCGCGACATATCCGAACGCAAGCAGGCGGAAAAGGCCAAGAGTCAGTTCCTTTCCACCGTAAGCCACGAGCTGCGCACGCCCCTGACCTCGATCAAGGGCTCGCTGGGGCTGCTCAAGGCCGGGCTTGGCTCGGCCGACCCGGCGCGCGTCGCCTCAATGATCGACATCGCCTACGCCAACGCCGATCGCCTGCACCGGCTGGTTGACGACATTCTCGACTGGGAGAAGATCGAGGCCGGCAAGATGACCTACCACATGGAGGAATGTGACCTCGTTGAAGTTCTGCGCGATGCGGTGACCCACAACGAGGCCTACGGCCGCCAGCATGGCGTTCGGTTCCGGCTCGATGCGCCCAGGCATCCGGTGATGTGCCGGCTCGACCGTGACCGGATCGCCCAGGTGCTGGCCAATCTGCTGTCGAATGCGGCCAAGTTCTCCGGCGACAGCGACGAGGTTGAGGTGATTCTCGAGCTGGCGCCGAGCGGCACCGAGGCGGTGGTGCGTGTTCGCGACCACGGCATCGGCATTCCCGAGGCGGCCAAGGCAACGATCTTCGATCGCTTCACACAGGCCGACTCCTCCGACGTGCGCAAGGCAGGCGGAACGGGTCTTGGTCTCAGCATCAGCCGCGCCATCGTCGAGGCGCACGGCGGCACCATGGATTTCGAGAGCACCGAGGGCGTCGGCACGGTGTTCTACTTCGACCTGCCGCTATCGATTCCGGCCGAGGCAGGCGACAGCCCCGAGAAGGATGCCGGCAAGCTCACGGCTGAAGAGGACGGGCCGCGGGTGCTTGTCATCGAGAGCGGCACCGAAATGGCGATGGATCTGTGGCTGCGCCTTGAGCAGGCCGGGTGCCGCGCCCGTGTCGTGACCTCCGCGCCGGCGGCGCTCGAAGCCATGGCCGCCGATACGTTCGAGGCGGTCGTCATCAATGCCGCCCTCGCCGGAGGGCGGAGCGCGGCGCTGTTGCGCAGGGTGCGGCGCGACTCCGCGACCAAAGGCTGCGATGTCATCCTCTACACCCCGGCCGACGGCGGGGCGGATCGTGACGAGCGGCTCGACACGATTGTCGCGACCACGGTCGCCCGCCTGCAGCACGGGGGCGCAGGCAACGTTGCCGCGCAGGCTGCAGCTGCGGGCGCGACGCCGGGCGGCAAACGGCGCCGGGCACTGGCCATCGGCGATCGCCACGCCGACCCCGAGCTTGTCAACTCGCTCGCACGCTCCGGGGCGGAGGTTATCCGCGTCGGTGCGCTTTCACAGGCAGGCCGCCGGCTGGAAGGGGCCCTTTACGACGTGGTCGCGCTGGATCCCTCGGAAGCGGTGTTCGAATGGGAAAAGGCGCTTGAAGCCTTCATCGGCGGGGCATGGCCGCGCGTATCTGTGATGGTCTTCGCCGGGCGTCGCAGCGGCGGCAACCAGGGCCCCGGAGGGAACAGCGCCGGCCACGCGTTCTCAGCGTCTGCACGCCCGGAGGGGAAGCGCAAGCGCAGCGCGGGCCGCGACGGGCCGGACACGGCCAAGGCAGCGCCCGCCGCAAGGAATGGCGCGGAAGCGATCAAGGGATGACAGGGAAAGGTCCGAGGGAAGAGAAATGCGAGAATTGAAGAAAATTCTTCATGTTGAGGATGACCCCGATATTTCGGAGATCACGCGCATGGCGCTCGAGGGGCTGCACGGCTTTGCCGTCTGTTCCTGCCTGGAATGGCGAGACGCGCTCGAGAAATGTGTGGAGTTCAAGCCCGATCTCTTGCTTCTTGACGTGATGATGCCCGGCAAGACCGGCCCCGAGCTGCTCACGGAGCTGCGGCGCCTGCCCGGCATGGAGCGGACGCCGGCCATATTCATGACCGCCAAGGTGCAGGCCTCGGAGATCGAGGCATTTCTTGCAGCAGGCGCCATCGCGGTGCTGACAAAGCCCTTCGATCCGATGACACTCGGTGATCAGATCCGCGCGGAGTGGGCACGCCACGCATCCGCCGCGGCGGCCGAAGCCTGAGCTTCCCCGGCGCCAGCCCGCTCGTGCCGGTTCGGAGAGACCGGCGTCGGCGCTGCCGGCGCCGGCTTGTCGCCTTGGGAGGCCGGACCGGGCCACGCCCGGAAGAGTGGCGCTGCGGGCCGCGTGCCTGACAGGCGCGGCCCTCGCGTTCGCCAGGATCGGCCATTTCGGGGCTCGTGAGGTGCCGGGCAGGCGCCATTCCTGACGCCGCGTCCCGGTTCGTGTCGGCGGACGTTTGCGCGTTCGGCCGGGTCAGCTGGCGCGTTCGGCGCGCTCTATTTCGCGGATGAGCAGCTCAAGCCGCGCCGCCACGCGCGCCAGAGCGGCGGGAGCGACATTGCCCGCGGCGAGCTGCGCCTGGGTTTCGTGCTCGCACTCCGCGGCGCGCGTGCCGAGTTCGGCGAACCCGAGTGTTGCGGCCGTGCCGTGTATCTTGTGAGCGCGAAATTGCACCTCTTCCAGGATGTCCTGCGTTGCCCGGCCGGACACGAGTTGATCAAGAAGCGGGCGCAGCCGCGCGCCATGCTCGCGAAGCTGCTCGGCGTAGCGTTTGCGGATCCTGGCGATGGCGTCTTCCATCGGCATCCGGCATGGCCTCCCCTAGCAAACGGTCGAATGGCCGCCCGCGCAGCACCACCCGCCTACCAGTAGACGTGCGTCAACTCCCTTTGCCGCGGCGCGCCGCCCGTGACGGTGGGCAAAATGGCCGCGCCAGCTCGCTTTCCGGCGACAACGCGCAAGGCCTTTTTCTCGACCGCCTCGATCGCCTCGTGCAGCGGCGCCAGCGCGCCGCCTGCGCGGAAGAGACGGTGCGCCGCGGGTTCGCCGATGACGGCCGCAACCGGAATCGGTGTCGTGTCGTCATAGACCGGCATGATCTCGTCGAGCCGCACCTGCAGGTTTGCCTTGAGGTCGGCGCACAGCGCGTCGGCATCGCGGCGGTCGCAGGCGATGGTGAAAAGCCCCGAGCCGCGGTAGGCCATCAGATAGGCGTGGCCGCGCATGCTTTCGGCCAGAGCCTCGGCGATGTCGGTGAGGAAAAAGCGGAAGCTTCGCGCCGAGCAGCGCTCGAAGATCTCGGCGATGTTGGCCACTTTCGCCGCCAGGATCGACGACATGAACTGACGGCCGCGGCTCAGTTGCAGGAGGTAATTCTCGAAGGCGAGGTATTCGATCATCCCGTCGATGTCGGGGATGCTCACCGGCTCGGTGAGCAGCGCGCGGTCCTTGATCTCGCTTTCCTTGCGCGCCGACATCAGTGCGACCTGGTGTTCAAGGGCGCGGCGGCGCTCCTCGATGATGGTCTCGGCGTTGCGCAGCCGGGTGATGAGCTCGATCACCTCGAAGGGCTTGGTGATGTAGTCCGAGGCACCGGCGGCGAAGGCGCGGTCGATATAGGACTTTTCGGCCATTGCCGTGAGCATCAGGATCGGCGCCCGCGCATATTGCGGAAACTGTCTGATGCGCCGGCACAGCTCGATGCCGTCCATCTGCGGCATCTGGATGTCGAGCAGAAAGCAGTCGAAGGGTTGGCGCGCGGTGTTCAGGATCTCGAGCGCCCTGGCGCCCGAATCGGCAACTTCAATGTCGGCGTATCCGGCGCTGGCCAGGATCTCGCGCAGCAGCTCGAGGATGATGGCGTCGTCATCGACCGCGAGGATCCGTATCATCTGCTCCTGCCTTTCCCTCTTCCCGCGGAGCCTTTCACGCTGCGGGATGGCTCGATTCATGTTTGATTCGAGTGTGGGTTGTAATTGTGGCGAAATCTCGACCATTTCGGTCAAGCGGACAGGATGCAGGGTCCTTTCGGAGTCATTCGCTGGCGACGGAAGACTGGCTGGGGTGGTAGGATTCGAACCTACGGTACACGGTACCAAAAACCGCTGCCTTACCACTTGGCTACACCCCAGCGGTGGGCAGCTAGTTACTCAACCACGGCGCCCACTGCAAGAGCCGCGTGGTGAAATTTTCCGGCGACGGAAGGGTTCAGAAGCCCGTTCGGCGCGCCTTGGCAACGCGGTCGAGAGCCACCAGTTCGGCCAGCAGATCGGGCAGCCACGAGAGGGGCAGCATGTTGGGCCCGTCCGACGGCGCGCGGTCGGGGTCATCGTGGGTTTCGAGAAACACGGCCGCAACGCCGACAGCCACCGCCGCCCGGGCGAGAACCGGCGCCATGCGCCGGTTGCCGCCCGATCGCCCCGAGGCCCCGCCGGGGGACTGCACGGCGTGAGTCGCATCCATCACCACCGGATGGCCCGATGCCCTCATGACCTCAAGGCCGGTCATGTCGGCAACCAGTGCGTGATAGCCGAAAAAGGTGCCGCGCTCGGTAAGAACCACCGCCTCGCCACCGCCTGCCGCAACCTTCGCCGCGGCATGAGTCATGTCCGCGGGGGCGAGAAACTGCCCCTTCTTGATGTTCACCGGCTTGCCGGTGGCTCCGGCCGCGATGAGAAGATCGGTCTGACGGCACAGGAACGCCGGAATCTGCAAGAGATCCACCGCCTCTGCGGCCGCGGCGCACTGGCCCGGCAAATGCACGTCAGTTGTGACCGGAAGGCCGAAGTCGCGCTTGATCCGTGCGAGAATGGCGAGCCCCTCTTCCATCCCCACGCCGCGCGGCGCGTCGGCCGAGGTGCGATTGGCCTTGTCGAAGCTGGACTTGAAGATGAGAGGCACACCTGCCGCCTCGGCGATGCCCGCAAGACGGCCGGCCATCATGCGCGCATGCGCCTCGCTCTCGATCTGGCAGGGACCGGCAATCAACGCGAGCGGCAGGTCATTGCCGAGTTCGACCCCCCCGACGCTGACGTGTCTCACCGCGCGCTCATCCCGAAACCTGCTCGCGCAACACCGAGGCGGTGAGCGAGATCATCAGGTAGATGCCCGAGAAGATGACGAGCGCCAGCACGGAATTCTCGAAGGCGCGCGGATAGGTCGCCTCATCGGGGGCCACCGGGCTCACGCCCATCGACAGGAAGCGGGTCTGGCGATTGGCCTCGATTCGCGCTGCCTCGAGCTGCTGCAGCGCCTGGGTCATCATCAACTGCCGTGTCTGCAGCTCGGTCTCGGCCAGCCGGAGCTGCCCGGTGATCTGCGCGAGCGAGGCGGAGTTGGTGCCGCTCTGGGTCATCTGTGCGCGCAACTCGGCGATGAGCGCCTCGAGGCGTTCAATATCGCCCCTCACGCCCTCCACGCGCGCCCTGTTGGGGCGGGGGTTGTCGAGGAGCTGCTGCAGTTCCAGCCGTTTCTGGAGCAGTTGAGTTTCGAAGGTGGTGATCTGTCCGAGCAGCGCGCCGCTTTCGGCGGCGGGGTCGAAAACGCCCAGCCGCTCCTGCAGCTCCTGCACCCGGCGCTGGGCCTCGATGAGCCTGGCTTCCGCCTCCTCGAAGGCTTCGCGCGCGCCCTTCATCTGATCTTCACGCAGGCGATGGGTGAGCTGATCGACCTGCTCTTCGGCATATTCGATCAGCTTTCTCGAGAAGGCGACGCTCAGTTGGGGGTCGGGCGCGATCACACGCATCTTTACCACGCCTTCCGTCGGATCGTAGCCGACCTTCACCACCCGCCGATAAAGCTTGTAGGCGTCCTCCATGGAGGCGTTGGGATCCAGCCTTTGAAGCGGGTCGATCGTGGGGGCGCTGAAGTGCTTGCGAAAGCCCAAGTCCGCGTCGAGGCGCAGCATCGCATCGCGCGACTGCAGATAGCCCTGAACGGTGATCGAGTCCTGCGATGTGGCGAAGCCGGTTCCCGAAAACAGCCCGCCGAGCTGAGAGGTGGAAGGGGCGTCCGCCTTCTGGATGACGAACTCGGTGTTCGTCTCGTACATCGGTGTGGCGATCGCGAAGTAGTAATAGCTCGTGATGATTGTCGGCAGCACCACGAAAAAGAACAGCCGGACCACGAGCTGCGCCATCTTGCGCCGGCGGCGGCGGACGATGTCGCGCTGCATGCGCATGATCTGGGCCGCACGCTGATCTTCGGCGAGAACCTGGGTCGAGGGGACAGGCGCTGCCTTCACCGTTTGCGGGAGCTTCGGCTCGGTCTCCTCGCCGCCGCCGCGGTTGGGGACCACGAGCTCAAGCATGTTGGCGCGCTCGAAGGGGTCGATTCCCCGCTGGCGCAGCAAGCGCACGGCATCGAAATCGGACGTGGGCGAGAGCCCATGCCTCTGGGCCACGCGCCGCGCCATGCGAAGCTGGCGGCCGGTGAGCCCTTCGCGGCGGATGGCGTCGATTTCGGCCTCGGCCCTCACTTCGGCGGCCGATGACACCTCGGCTCCGGCCCGCGCGGTGGGATAGGCGCGGCTGCCCAGCCCGTCCTCGACTTCGGTGTCGAGCGGATTCTCACCCGAGGCGCGCTGCCCGGCTTCGGGGCGCGGCTGCGCGTCGGCGGCAGGTGCCTCGGCGGCCGGACCGCTTCTGCGGATGCGGAATTTCCTAGCCTTGGGCTTGGTAGTCATAGAGGGCCCTCGCTTCCTCGAGCGTATCGAACATGTAGAGCTGCCCGTCGCGAAGGACAGCGGCCGAGCGGCAGAGCTTTTCAAGTGTCTTCGGCTGATGCGAGACGACCACAACCGTGCGGTCGCGAAGCCGCTCGCGCAGGATGTCGCCAGCCTTGCGGTTGAATTCCACGTCCGTGGATGAGGGCATGCCCTCATCGATCAGGTAAAGGTCGAAATCGAGCACCAGAAGCAGCGCGAAGTTCAGCCGCGAGCGCATGCCCGAGGAATAGGTTCCGATCGGCATGTCGAAATATTCCTCAAGCCCGCATACCCAGCGGCAGAAGGCCTCCACGTAATCGGGGTCGAGCCCGTAGAGCCGGGCGATGTAGCGCACATTTTCCCGGCCGGTGTGCCGCGGCACCAGCCCGCCCATGAACCCGAGCGGAAAGGAGACGCGGCCATAGCGGCGGATCCTGCCTTCATCGGGCTTCTCCAGGCCGGCCATCATGTTGACGAGCGTGGTCTTGCCGGTGCCGTTCGGCGCGAGAATCCCGAGCGAATTGCCGCGTTCCACGACAAAGGAGGCGCGGTCAAGGATGACCTTGCGACGCTTGCCGGTCCAGAAGGACTTCGACACGTTCTCGAATTCGAGCAGTCGCTCCGCAAACACCGTTCCGCCGCCCTGTCCTGCCTGCCTGACGTGTGGCCTCTTCTGCCGCGGCTTGCCGCCGCTCGTGCCATCGCGGTCAGATAGCGCGGATTTTGGTCAAGATTATGTCCAGACTGTTTTTCGGAACTCAACAGTTGACGCAACGGTGTCCGTGAAGTGACAGGGGCCGCACACTTGCCGCGCGGCCCCTTTCGAGTGGCATTCCTCGCGGCGGTTCAGCCGTGCTGCTTCTGCACCCGGAAGAGAATGCCGGCGATGACCGACATGGCAGCCGCCCCGAAGCTGAACAATGCGCCCATCTTGGCCGCGTCCTGCACCGGGCCGGCCTCGAACGCGACCGAGGCCACGAACAGGGCGACCGTGAAGCCGATGGCGGCCACGCAGCCAAGCACAAACAGATCCGCCATGCGCATGCCGACCGGCAGGCCGAGCTTCAGCGGCCCGGAGGCGAGCCAGCCGAACAGGAAGATGCCCACGGGTTTGCCGACGAGCAGCCCGGCCAGGACCAGCCAGGTCGGCGTACCGATGGCGGCGAACTCGACGCCGGCGTTGGCCAGCCCGAAGAAGAACAGAATCACCTCCACGGGCTGCTTGAGCATGTGCTCGATGTCGTTGAGCAGATCGTGAAGGAACCTTTCCGCGTCCGCAAAGATGCCGAATGCCCGGTCGGCGTGCGGAATCGCCGGAATGACCGGCAGCAGGCCGAGGGCCGGGTGCAGCCCCGCCTCCTGAAAGCCGTACCAGCTCAGCGCGCCGGCAATCGCATAGGGCCAGAATGACAGCCGCTTTCGCACCCATGTGGAGTTGGGGCGGGCCTGATTGCCGCGGTCGAGCCGGCGCGGCAGCCAGTTGAAGAGGACGAAGGCGGCCAGGGCCGCTCCCGCCGAAAGCAGAAGCCACTGTGGCGCGAGTTCGCCGGAAGGGTAGAAGACGGCCAGAATGATGAGCCCCGCGGCGTCATCGGCGATGGCAAGCAGCAGCAGGAAGCGCACTGCAGGGTGACCGGCGCCGAAGACCATCCGTCCCACGAGATAGGAGAACGCGATGTCGGTGGCCGTCGGTATGGCCCAGCCGCGCGCAACTGCATCGTAGACATCCGAGCCGAGGAAGGCGGCAAGGCCGAGATAGACGGCGACCGGGCCCGCCATGCCGCCAATCGTGGCGATCAGCGGCGTCGCGGCCTTCCGGCCGCGCAGCGAGCCGTTCTCGAGGATGATGGCTTCCCACACCTCCTTGCCGGCGATGAAGAAGAAGAAGGCCATCCCCACGTCGTTGACGAGGTAGTGGAGGGTCAGCGTCCTGTGCACTTCTCCGGCTTCGTCGTAATGGGCATGGCCGATGATGAAGTCGTCGATCAGCACGTACTCGACGAAATCATGGTATCCGTGCGGGTCCAGGTTGGCCCACACCAGCGCGACGAGTGCCCCTCCGATCAGCAGAAGCGAATACTCGGAGAGGAAGTTCCAGACCTTGTACATGCGAATTCCCTGTTGCTGATCGCCGCTTCGGATAGTGGAATCGCCACAGACCGGCAAGCGCGGCAGCGGGTGCGGCGGCGCGGGTCGATTTGCACTTTTCCGGCGATCGGCTACACGGGCTTCATGCAACCTGCCACCGCCGCCGAATGGCTTGACACGCTTAAGGCCGAGATCAGGCGCTGCCGCCACTGCGCCGCGCGCTTTGCCGCCACGGCGACGGCCCATGAGCCGCGGCCGGTGGTGTGGTTCGGCGCGACGGCGCGCATTCTCATTGTCGGTCAGGCGCCGGGAATGCGCGTGCATGAGGCGGGCGTGCCCTTCCGCGACCCTTCCGGCGACCGGCTGCGCGAATGGATGGGGGTGGATGAGGCCACCTTCTATGACATCTCCCGCATCGCCATCGTGCCGATGGCCTTCTGCTTTCCAGGCTATGACGGGCGCGGTGCCGATCTGCCCCCGCCGCCCGATTGCGCGCGAAAATGGCGCCAGCGCGTGATGGAGGCATTGCCGCGCCCGCGTCTGACGCTGCTCATCGGCGGCCATGCCCAGCGCTGGCACCTCGGACGGGAGGCCGCACGGGCCGGCGTCACGCGCACCGTGGCAAACTGGCGTGCCTGCGCGCCTGATGTCCTGCCCTTGCCGCACCCGTCCTGGCGCAACACGGCCTGGCTCAACCGCAACCCCTGGTTTGCCGAGGAGCTCATCCCCGAGCTGCGCCGGCGCGTGAAGGAGGCTCTGGCCACATGACCGCGCCCACCCCGCTCGACCGCGCCCACGCCGCCATGGCCGCCGCGCCCGAGAACGAGGCCGCCCGGCTCGCCTTCTACCGCCGCCTTGCCGATGCGGAGCTCTTCCTGATGCTGCGGGAGGAGCCGCGCGGCGAGGAGATCGAGCCCGAGGTGTTCGAGGTGGAGGGCGCGCCCCATGTGCTTGCCTTCGACACCGAGGAGCGGCTGGCCGACTTCGCCGCCCGCCCGGTGCCCCATGTGGCACTTTCGGGTCGCACGCTTGCCCGGCTTCTGGCCGGGCAGGGGGCAGGGCTTGGGCTCAATCTCGGCGTGCGCGCGTCCGAAACCGTGCTGCCGCCCGAGGCCGTGGCTTGGCTTGCGGCCGCGCTCCCGCCCGAGCCGCGCCGCAGCCAAGGGCGGATCGTTGAAGCCCGCCCACCCGCGGGTGTTCCCGAAGCGCTTCTCGAGGCGCTCGCCGAGAAGCTCGCGGCGGCGGCGGGTCTGGCGCAGGCCGCATGGCTGGCCGAGGTGCGCTACGAGAGTGGGGCGCCAGCCCAGCTCCTCGCCTTCGAGGGCGCGCTGCCCGGTGCCCAAGAGGCACTGGCGCGGGCCTGTGGCGAGGCGCTCTCGCTCTCGGGCATCGACGCGGGCGCGCTCGATGTCACCTTCCTTGAGCCGGGCAGCCCGGCGATCGAGCGTCTTTCGCGCGTGGCCCTGCGCTTCGACATTCCCGAGGCGCCGACCGAAACCGTATTGACGCCTGCCGCGCCCGGTACCGATCCGGGAAGTCCGCCGAAGCTGCGCTGAAGGCGCGGGGAATGCCGCCTCAATAGCCGCGTTCGCGATCGACCAGATGCAGGAGCGGCTCGCCCTTCTCGGCGCGGGCGATGTTCTCGGCAATCATCCGCGCCGCGCTTGAGGGGCGCGTCTCCGACGCGATGTGCGGCGTCACCGTCACCCTGGGATGGGTCCAGAACGGATGCCCCGCAGGGAGGGGCTCGGTGCGGAAGACATCGAGCGTGGCATGGGCGAGATGTCCCGAATCGAGCGCCGCGAGCAGCGCCTCGTCGTCGATGAGCGCCCCCCGGCCGGGGTTGATGAGCACGGCGCCGCGCGGCAGCCAACCGAGCCGTTCGGCGTTCATGAGCCCGTCGGTGTGCGGGGTCAGCGGCAGGAGAAGCACCACGATTTCCGCCTGCGCGAGCACCGCCCTCAGCCCTGCCTCGCCATGATGGCAGATGACACCCGGCATGTCCCTGGGGCTGCGGCTCCAGCCGCTCACGGCGAAGTTGAGCCGCGCCAGCGCCTCGGCGGCCGCGCCGCCAAGCGCGCCAAGGCCGAGCACCGCAACGCGCCGGTCGCGTGCGAGGGGCGGCGGCGTCGGCTCCCAGCGGTGCTCCGGGTTCACGATATGCGCATCCATGCCGAGGTGGTGGCGCAGCACGTGGCCGACGACATATTCGACCATGCCTTCCACAAGGCCCGGATCAACCATCCGCGTCAGCGGCTGGGTGAGGGTGGGGTTGGCAAGGAAGCTCTCCACCCCGGCCCAGGTGCTCAGAACCGCCCGTGCCCGGCTGTAAGGCGAGAAGTCCCGCACCGGGCCGTTGGGGGCGGCAACGATGTAGTCGACCGACGCCGGGTCATCGAAGGCGGTTGCCAGCTCCACCTGCAAGCCTTGCGCCTGGAACGCCTCGCGCAAGGGCGTCTCCCACTCCGCCCAGCGTTCCGTCGGTGCCGAGAACAGAACACGCAACGGTCTCATCCGCGGCTCCTTGGCCTGTGCACATGGGCGCTCTGAACGAGCCCGAAGGCGCCCATGAGAACCATCATCGCCGAGCCGCCGTAGCTGACCAGCGGCAAGGGCACGCCGACCACCGGCGCGAGCCCCATCACCATCGACATGTTGACCGCGAAGTAAAGGAAGAAGGTCGCGGCTATCCCCAGCGTCAGCAGCGCGCCGAAACGGTCGCGGTTGGTCAGCGCCGAGTGGATGCAGAAGCCGACAATGAGGACGTAGAGCAGCAGCAGCGAGAAGCTGCCGACGAAACCGAACTCCTCGGCGAGCGTGGTGAAGATGAAGTCGGTGTGCTTTTCGGGCAGGAAGTTCAGACGCGTCTGCGTGCCCTGCATGTAGCCGCGCCCCGCCCAGCCGCCCGAGCCCAGCGCGATCTTGGCCTGGGTGATGTGATAGCCGGCGCCGAGCGGGTCGCTGGAGGGGTCGAGAAAGGTGTCGATGCGGCGGTACTGATAGTCCTTCAGAAGCTGCCATGAGGTGCCGCGGCTGGCAAAGACGGCGCCGACAAGCCCGCCCGCAGCCCCGGCGACGGCGGCGAAATAGGCCCAGTGAACCCCGGCGAGGAACATCACGACCGCCCCGCCGGCCAGAAGCAGCAGCGCGGTGCCAAGGTCCGGCTGCTTGAGCACCAGCGCCGTGGGTATGAGGATGAGCACGAGCGGCACCGCAACCCACAGCGGATGTGACACCTTGCGCACGTCGAGCCAGTCGTAATAGGCGGCCAGCACCATGACGAGGGTGATCTTGGTCAGCTCCGAGGGCTGAAGCCGGATCGGGCCGAGAGCGATCCAGCGCTGGGCGCCCATGCCGGTGACGCCGAAGAACTCCACGAACAGGAGGAGGACAAGGCTCAGCGCAAAGGCGAGGCCGGCGACGTTGCGCCAGAACCAGATCGGCACCATGGCGACCCCGAACATCACCCCGAGACCGAGCGCAAAGCGCTTCATCTGCGGCTCGGCCCAGGTCGAGAATGCCCCCCCCGACACCGAGTAGAGCATCACGAAGCCCACCGCCGCGACCGCGAGGGTGAGCAGCACCAGCGGCCAGTTCATGTAGAGGATCTTGCGCGGCCCGGTCGGAATGCGCTGGACGGTGTATTCGAGATAGCTCATGCCCGACTCCTGCCCCGGCCGTCCTCGCCGTTGCGATACTGGCGCAGGTTGAGCGCCCGCAGCCGGTCCCCGATCTCGCGGCGCTGGGCGGCGGGATAGGCCTCGAGCGGCGGCATCCCGCCGCTGAGCGCGGCCAGCATGATGTCACGGGCGATGGGGGCTGCAGCCGTCGAACCGCCGCCGCCATGCTCGACCACCACCGAGCAGGCGAGGCGCGGTGCGTCATAGGGGGCGAAGGCCACGAAGAGCGCGTGGTCGCGCTGCTCCCAGGGAACCTCGTCATTGTCGAGCACGCCGCTCTCGCGTTCGGCGGCGGAGATGTTGCGCACCTGGCTTGTGCCGGTCTTGCCGGCAATCTTCATCTCGGCAAGCTCGACTCGCGAGCTCCAGGCCGTGCCGCGGCGGTTGTTGGTGACGGCGAGCATGCCGCGCCGGACGAGACGAAGGTGGCCCGGATCGATTCCCAGATCCCGGGCCGGGGCAGGGGGCTGCTCGGCTTCTCCGAGCCGGCGCACGAGGCGCGGCTCAAGCGCGCGTCCGCTCGCCAGCCGCGCCGTCATCACGGCAAGCTGCAGGGGCGAGGCGAGCACATAACCCTGACCGATCCCCGCGTTGAGCGTGTCGCCGATCAGCCAGTCGGCGCCGCGGTTGCGCCGCTTCCAGTCCTTGTCCGGGGTGAGCCCGCGCGCCACGGCCGACAGCGGCAGGTTGAACTGCGCGCCAAGCCCCAGTCGTCGCGCCATGGCGGCGATCTTCTCGATGCCGACCTTCTCGGCGACCTCGTAGTAATAGACGTCGCAGGATTGCTCGAGGCTGTCGATCAGGTTCACATGCCCGTGCCCGCCCCGCTTCCAGCAATGGAAGCGCCGGCGCCCCAGCTCCTTGTAGCCGGGGCACCACACGGTTTCTTCAGGCTTGATCACGCCCTCCTCGAGCGCGGCCAGCGCCACCACCATCTTGAAGGTGGAACCCGGCGGGTAGGTGCCCTGAACGGCCTTGTTGGCCAGCGGCCTGAGCGGCGTGTCGGTGAGTGCGCGGTAGTCCGCCACCGAGATGCCGCGGACGAACTTGTTCGGATCGAAGGACGGCGAGGAGGCAAGGGCAAGGATATCGCCGGTTTCGGTGTCGAGTACCACGGCCGACGCGCTTTCGCGGCCCAGCCGCGCCTGCACGAAGTTCTGCAGCCCCGCGTCGATGGTCAGCTCCACATCCGCCCCCGGCTGACCGGGCTGCCGGTCAAGCTCGCGCATGACGCGGCCGACGGCGTTGACCTCGATGCGCCGCGTGCCGGCCCGCCCCCGCAGGGCGTCCTCGAGCTTGGCCTCGACCCCCGTCTTGCCGATCTGGTAGCGCGGGATCTGCAAGAGCGGATCAGGATTCTCGATGCGCGACAGGTCATAGTCGCTGACCGGCCCCACATAGCCCACCACATGGGCAAAGTCCTCGCCCAGCGGATAGACGCGCGACAGCCCCACCTCCGGGTTGACGCCGGGCAGGGCAGGGGTGTTCACGGCCACCTCTGCGACGTCTTCCCAGTGCAGCCGCTCGGCCACGGTGACGGGGACGAAGGGGCTGCGGCGGTAGATCTCGGCGCGCACCCGCTCGATGTCTTCCGTCTCGAGCGGCAGGAGCCGCGCCAGCCGCGCAAGCACCTCATCCACATCGCCCGCGTCCTCGCGCACGATGACGATGCGGTAGAGCTGTTCGTTGTCGGCCAGCACCTCGCCATTGCGGTCGAAGATGCGCCCCCTAGGTGGCGGCAGCAGGCGGACGTTGATGCGGTTTTCCTCGGCGAGCAGGCGGAATTCGCTCGACTGTTCAAGCTGCAGGTGGCGCATGCGCGCAACGAGGATCCCGACGACTCCGAGCTGGGCGCCGGCCAGGATCAGCCCGCGCCGGGTGATCCGGCGCTCGCTCTCGGCCTGATCGCGGGGTGTGCGCTTCATACCCGGCCCTCCAGCGGATCAACCTCGCCGGGCGCGGCGCGCCGTATGCGCAGAACCTGGCGCACGACAAGCACCGTGAGCGGATAGGCCAGAAGCGTTGCCGCCGCGCCGGCTGCGGCCATCGTAAGCGGGGGCTGCGGCACCATGGTCAGCCAAAGGACAGTGCGGTAGGCGAGAAGCATGGCCAGAAGCGTGCCTGCCACGGTGAGCCATTCGGTGACGAAGGGGGTTTCCTCGTTCACGGACTGGTGGACGCGCAGGTATTCGGTGCCGAGCACGACCATGGCCGTCCACAGTCCCGGTGGCCGCATGTAGAGAAGGTCGGTTGCCAGAAACACCGCCGCGATGAGCGGAGCGGGCAGATGGCGCGGGCGGCGCATGACGATGGCGAAGGTCAGGGCAAGCATCACATCAGGGCCGGGATAGCGCCCGGCCTCGACGCTGATCGGGAGGATGTCAAGAAAGATGAGAAGCGCGCACAACGCCACATAGAGCGCACGGTTCGTCCAGCGCCGCAAGGCCTTGGGATCAACCATCGCCCACCTCCGCGCCAGCCTGCCCGGCGGGACTCAAGACGGGCGGTGCTTCGTCGGGAACGACAAGCGCGCCGGGATCCTCGATTCTCTCGACCGGGTACGAGCGCAGCACGCGCAGAAAATCGAGTCGCTCGTAGTCGGCGGCGAGGCGCACGCGAAAGCGCCCTTCAGGATCCTGCACCACCTGACCCACGAGAATGCCGGCGGGGAATACCCCCCCGTCGCCCGAGGTCACCACCCTGTCGCCCGGGCGGACAAGTTCTGGCTTCTCGATGAACTCGATCGGCGGCAGGTTGGAGTTGTCGCCCGAAAGAAGCCCGGTCTGGCCCGAGGGCTGGATCGTCACCGGAACGCGGGAGTTGGAATCCGTCAGCAGCAGCACGCGCGAGGTCCGCTCGCCCACCCCCGAGATGCGGCCCACGAGCCCGAGCCCGTCGGTGGTGGCCCAGCCATCGACGATGCCGTCACGGTGCCCGACATTGATCAGCACCGACTGGCGGAAGGGCGAACCGGCGTCGGCCAGCACCACTCCCGTCACCCAGGTGAGCTTGGGGTCAAGGCGCACCTTGTTGAGATCGAGAAGCTTGGCGTTCTTCTGTTCGAGCTGCAGCGCGGCCTCCTTCCAGGCCTTCATCTGCTGCAGCTCGCGCCTGAGTTCCTGGTTCTGCTCGTAGATCCGGGCATAGCTCTGGAACTCCGAGATCATGTCGGCCATTCGCGCCACGGGAATCAGCGCCCAGTCGAAGGAGGGCAGCACCCGGTCGATGATCTGCGCCCGAAGGCGCTCGACCCGCGGGCTGTCGATGCGCCAGAGCAGGAACAACGCCAGAAGGAACACCACCAGCGTTCCGATCAGAATGCGCCTGATCGGGCGGACGTACGTCTCGCCATTGCCCCGGTCTCTTGCCACGGTCGCCCCTCGCCCAGGCTTCGGTCGATCCGTCCCCCGCCCGCAAACCGCGCCCGGCTTCCGGGCACGGTCTCGGGTCTCAGCTCTCGTAGTCTATCACGTGGCGGAGCTGTTTTTCGTATTCTAGGGCCTTGCCGGTTCCGAGCGCCACACAATTCAACGGCTCGTCTGCCACCGAAATCGCAAGCCCGGTCTGCTCCCTGAGCGCCAGATCGAGATCCCCCAGAAGCGCGCCGCCGCCGGTGAGCATCACGCCGCGGTCGACGATGTCGGCGGCAAGATCGGGCGGCGTGGCCTCGAGCGCGGTCATCACCGCCTCGCAGATCTGCTGCACCGGCTCGGCCAGCGCCTCGGCCACCTGCGCCTGGTTGATCTCGATTTCCTTCGGCACCCCGTTCAGGAGATCGCGCCCGCGGATCTGCATGCTTGCGCCGCGCCCGTCGTCGGGCATGCGCGCGGTGCCGATGGAGGTCTTGATCCGCTCGGCGGTGGACTCGCCGATGAGCAGGTTCTGCTGACGTCGCAGGTAGCTGATGATCGCCTCGTCCATGCGGTCGCCGCCCACCCGGATCGAGCGCGCATAGACGATGTCGCCAAGGCTGAGAACCGCCACCTCGGTGGTGCCGCCGCCAATGTCCACGACCATCGAGCCAGTCGGGTCGGTGATCGGCATGCCCGCGCCGATGGCCGCGGCGATCGGCTCGGCGATGAGCCCCGCGCGCCGCGCGCCCGCCGACAGCACCGACTGGCGAATCGCCCGCTTTTCCACCGGCGTCGCGCCATGGGGCACGCAGACGATGATCTTCGGCTTGGAGAAGGTCGTGCGCTTGTGCACCTTGCGGATGAAGTGCTTGATCATCTCCTCCGCGGTGTCGAAGTCGGCGATCACGCCCTCGCGCATCGGCCGGATCGCCTCGATCGAGCCGGGCGTGCGCCCCAGCATCAGCTTGGCGTCCTCACCCACCGCGAGCACCTGCTTGCGCCCGTCCTTGACGTGGTAGGCAACCACCGAGGGCTCGTTGAGGATGATCCCGCGGCCCTTGACGTAGACGAGCGTATTGGCGGTGCCGAGGTCGATCGCCATGTCGGAAGAGAACAGGCCGGCGAGAGAAAGCATGTCGTGTGATGTCCCATTGCCCGAAGGGGCCGATACCGGCCCGGCCCAACGGCCGCCCGGCGCCCCCGTCCGTCGCTGCGGGTTATAGGTAGTCGCCGGGCCGAGGGAAAGGCCCCGACCCGGCGCACCGGCACATTTCCGCCGCGGTCCCGCGGCGGCTGCGGGCGCTCAGCCCGCGTCCTTGTAGGAGATTTCCTTGCGGTCGCTGCCCAGCTTCTGGCGGCGCATGATCAGGCGGTTGAGCGCCATGATATAGGCCTTGGCCGAGGCCACCACCGTGTCGGTGTCGGAGGCCTGCCCGGTGGCGATGCGCCCCTCCTCCTCCATCCGCACCGAGACGGTGGCCTGCGCATCCGTTCCCTCGGTGACGGCATGCACCTGATAGAGTTCGAGCCGGGCGTCGTGCGGGTAGATCTTCTTCACCGCGTTGAAGGCGGCATCCACCGGCCCGTCGCCCGTGGCGGTCACCTGATGGTCCTTGCCGTCCACGCTCAGGATCATGTCGGCCGATTGCGGCGCCTCGGTGCCGCAGATCACCCGCAGGAACTTCAGCTGCAGATGATCGGTGGCGTGATCGGCGGCCTGATCCTGCACGAGCGCGATCAGGTCGTCGTCGAACACCTCCTTCTTGCGGTCTGCAAGCGCCTTGAAACGCACGAAGATGTCGTTGAGCTGGTTGTCGGCGACCTCGAAGCCGAGTTCCTTGAGCTTGGCGCGCAGTGCCGCCCGGCCCGAGTGCTTGCCCATCACGAGGCTGGTGGATTTCAGCCCCACATCCTCGGGCCGCATGATCTCGAAGGTGTCGGCGCTCTTCAGCATCCCGTCCTGATGGATGCCGGACTCGTGGGCGAAGGCGTTCTTGCCGACGATCGCCTTGTTGTATTGCACCGGAAAGCCCGACACGGCCGAGACGCGGCGCGAGATGTTCATGATCTTGGTGGTGTCGATCCGGGTGCGGTAGGGCAGGATGTCGTTGCGCACCCGCATTGCCATCACCACCTCCTCGAGCGCGGTGTTGCCGGCGCGCTCGCCGAGCCCGTTGATGGTGCACTCGATCTGCCGCGCGCCGCCTTCCACGGCAGCCAGCGCATTGGCCGTGGCCATCCCGAGGTCATTGTGGCAGTGGGTGGAGAAGATCACCTCATCGGCCCCCGGCACCTCTTCGATCAGCCGGCGGATGAGGCGGGCCGATTCGAAGGGCACGGTGTAGCCGACCGTGTCGGGAATGTTGATGGTGGTTGCACCCGCCTTGATGGCCACCTCGACCACGCGCTTGAGGTAGTCCCACTCGGTGCGGGTGGCATCCATCGGCGACCACTGCACGTTGTCGCACAGATTGCGCGCGTGCGTCACCGTGTCGTGGATGCGCTCGATCATCTCCTCCTTGGTCAGGTTGGGGATGGCGCGGTGCTGGGGCGAGGTGCCGATGAAGGTGTGAATGCGCGGCTGGCGCGCGTGGCGCACCGCTTCCCAGCAGCGGTCGATGTCCTTGAAATTGGCGCGCGCGAGCCCGCAGACGACCGCGTTCTTCGTGCGCTTGGCGATCTCGGAGACCGCGAGAAAATCACCTTCCGAGGCGATGGGGAAGCCTGCCTCGATGATGTCCACGCCCATCTCGTCGAGAAGCTCGGCGATCTCCAGCTTCTCCTCATGGGTCATGGTGGCGCCGGGGCTCTGCTCGCCGTCGCGCAGCGTCGTGTCGAAGATCAGGACGCGGTCCTGCTCGGTGGTGGTGGCGGTATCGGTCATGGTCGTGATCCGTTCGAGTTCCTTAGGCCAGTGTGTCTGCCGGCGCGGGCGGATACCTCTGAGCGTTCGCGCCGAAGGGCACGCTCAGAGGCGGCTAAGGAGAAGCAGGGTCGGGGCAAGCGGATGCGGCGCGCGCGCGGCGCACGGAACCGGGATATGAACGCAGCCCATCATGGCGCGCATCATAGGCCGAACGGCGCGCGAGGCAACCGCGGAATCGCCTCTCAGGCCATCAGGCCGAGTTCGGCGTCGTCGGCGATGCGGTCGTACTTGTCACGCGGCGGCCAAGGGCGCTCGCGCCAGTGGGGTGAAAAGGCAAAGCTCGACTTCTGCCGCCCTTCGGGCAGGGCTCCGTTGCCCACACCCACGGCATAGTCATAGTAGAGCTTGATGATTTCCTCGCGGCTCACCTGTTGCACGGCGGGATGCGCGAGGCATGCGTCGCGCCAGCGCCGGGCGCGGTCGTAGTCCTCCCCCTCGGGCAGGTCGAAGCCCTCGTAGTAGTCCAGAAACCAAAAACGCATGAACATCGGCGTATAGACTGCCTCGACGAGGCCGAAGTCGTCGAACAGGAAAGTACCGCCGGGATTGAAGTGCCCGAGCTCGGCGTTGAGCCAGCGCCAGTGCGCCAGGTGCGCCTCGCGCAAGGCGTCGGTGCGGGCGCGGTCGCGGTTCATCACGAACAGGTAGCCCGACATGGTGAAAGGCCCCTCGCGCGAGATCAGGAAGCGTTCCACCGAGCGTTCCCACGGGTCGCGCCGGGCCACTGGCCGGGCGTCGAAGGCTTCCTCGACGTATTGCAGGATCACGAGGCTTTCCTTGATCACCCTTCCGTTGCCGAGATCCATGATCGGCAGCGCGGTCGTGCCGCGCGAGAGTGCCAGAAGATTGGCGTCGCGCGGCCGGGTGATGTCGACGACCTCGAAGCGGATGGCATCGGAAATGCCTTTGAGCGCAAGCAGGATCTCCACGCGCTGGGAAAAGGGGCAGACGGGAATGTGGTAGATGCGAGGCACCATTCGCCGACACTATCGGCGGCGTTCCATCCCGCGCAAGAGCAACCTTCTATTCGCTCACGGTTCCTGCGCCGGCATCCGCCCCCGCCGGCTCCACCAGCGCGCCGTTTTCCCACATGCCCGAGGCCTCCTCGCCGCCGGCATAGCGGATGGTGCCCTGCCCCTGCCGCTTGCCGTTGACGAATTCGCCTTCATAGACCGAGCCGTCGGGATAGCGGGCCACGCCGCGGCCGCTGATCTCGCCGTTCTTCCATTCGCCAGTGTAGGTGAACCCGTCGGGCATGGTGATGGTGCCCTGACCGTGGCGCTGGCCGTCGCGGAATTCGCCCTCGTAGACGGTGCCGTCGGGATAGACGGCGCGGCCGGTGCCGTGGCGTTTGCCATCCACCCAGTCGCCCTCGTAGACGTAGCCGTCGGGGTAGGTCATCTTGCCCTTGCCGTGGATGCGCCCGCCGAGGAACTCGCCCTCGTAGACGAGCCCGTTGGCATAGCGCGCCACGCCCGTGCCCTCGATCACGCCGGCGCGCCACGCGCCCTCGTAGGAGGAGCCGTCGGGATAGGTGATCTTGCCCGTTCCATCGGCCAGATCGTTGCGGAACTCGCCCTCGTAGACCGAACCGTCGGGGTAGGTCACGCGGCCCACGCCCTCGATGTGCCCGTCAACCCATTCGCCGTCATAGACATAGCCGTCGGTGGCGGTGAAGACGCCGCGGCCGTGACGCTTGTCGTTCAGGAACTCGCCTTCATAGGTGTCGCCATTGGCGTAGATGACCTTCCCGCGCCCCTGCCGGCGGCCATTGACGAACTCGCCCTCGTAGACATCGCCGTTGGGCTGGGTGAGCGTGCCACGCCCGTTGATCTCGCCGCCCTTCCATTCCCCCGAGTAGACGGTGCCGTCGGGCAGGGTCAGCGTGCCGAAGCCTTCGCGCAGCCCGGCAACGAGATCGCCCTCATAGACGGCGCCGTCAGGGTAGGTGATGCGCCCCTTGCCCTGCTTGACGCCATTGACCCAGTCACCCTCGTAGACATAGCCCGAGGGGCTTTCCATCCGGCCCTTGCCGTGATGCATGGCGTTGAGAAAACCGCCCTCATAGCGCACGCCATTGGCATAGACGGCCACGCCCTCGCCGGTGATCTTGCCCTCGACCCAGTCACCCTCATAGGTGCCGCCGTCGGCAAAGGTGATCTTGCCGTAGCCGTGCGGCTTGCCCTTCTCGAAGCGGCCCTCGTAGACCGAGCCGTTGGGAAAGCGCGCCGTGCCCTGGCCCTTGATCTCGCCCTCGACCCATTCGCCGGTGTACTGATAGCCGTTCGGCAAGGTGTAGGTGCCGAAGCCGTGCATCTTGCCGTCCTTGAAGGTGCCCTCGTAGACACCCCCGTCATCGAACTGCTTGACGCCTTCCTCGGTGCCGGACTGGGCAAGAAGCCCTCCGGGCGCCATGCCGATCACCAAGGAGGCCACCATCGCCGCAGTGAAGGCGCGCACGCTCATCCCGGCCCACGTCTTTCGATCCCGCATCTTCATCATACTGCCCGAAAGCCCCCAACTCGCTTTCGTCAAACTAGGCCAGCAGCCCGCATCTGGCAACGTCCTCGGCCTGCGGCTGCTTTCCCCCCGCGCGCGATCTGGTAAGACAAGGCGGCAGCGACGAGGAAAGGCGCGAGATGGCAGAAACGTTCCGCATCACCCTGGCCCAGCTCAACCCGACCGTGGGCGCGATCGACGAGAATGCGTGCCGCGCGCGAGAGGTATGGGCCGAGGCAAGAGAGGCCGGCGCGGACATGGTCGCCTTTCCCGAGATGTTCGTCACCGGCTACCAGACGCAGGATCTGGTGATGAAGCCCGCCTTCACCGCGCACGCCATGCGCGCCATCGAGGCGCTGGCGGCGGACTGCGCCGATGGTCCGGCCATCGGCATCGGCGGGCCGTTTGCCGCGCAAGGGCGGCTCTACAATGCCTGGCACGTTCTGGACGGGGGCACGGTGCGCGCCCGTGTGCTCAAGCACCGCCTGCCCAACGAGGGCGTCTTCGACGAGGTGCGCCTGTTCGACCCCGGCCCGATTTCGGGGCCCTACCGCATCGGCCCCATCCGCATCGGCACGCCGATTTGCGAGGATGCCTGGCACGCGGAAGTGCCCGAGGCGCTGGCCGAGACCGGGGCGGAAATCCTGCTCGTGCCGAACGGTTCGCCCTATTACCGCGGCAAGTTCGACAGGCGCATGGCGCACATGGTTGCCCGCAATGTCGAGACCGGCCTGCCGCTCGTCTATCTCAACATGGTCGGGGGGCAGGACGACCAGGTCTTCGACGGCGGCAGCTTCGTCTTGAACCGCCGCGGCGCGCTCGCGGTGCAGATGCCGCTGTTCGAAGAGGCCGTGACCCATGTGGACTTCGAGCGCCGCGAAGAAGGCTGGGTGGCGCTGCCAGGCGAGCGCGCGCGCTTTCCCGACGAGTGGGAGCAGGACTATCGCGTGATGGTCGAGGCCCTGCGCGACTACCTGCGCAAGACCGGCTTCTCCAAGGTGCTGCTGGGGCTCTCGGGGGGCGTGGACAGCGCGCTGACCGCGACCATCGCCGTCGATGCACTCGGCCCCGAAAACGTGCGCTGCGTGATGCTGCCCTCCGAGTACACGTCGCAAAGCTCGCTGGAGGATGCCGCCGCCGTGGCCAAGGCGCTGGGCTGCCGTCTCGACACCCTGCCCATCTCGGGGCCGCGCGCGGCGGTGACCGAGGCGCTCGCCCCCTTCTTCGAGGGGCTCGAGCCGGACGTGACCGAGGAGAACATCCAGTCGCGCCTGCGCGGGCTTCTTCTGATGGCGCTTTCGAACAAGTTCGGCGAGATGCTCCTGACCACCGGCAACAAGTCGGAGGTGGCGGTGGGCTATGCCACGATCTACGGCGACATGTGCGGCGGCTACAATCCGCTGAAGGATCTCTACAAGACCCGCGTCTTTGAAACCTGCCGCTGGCGCAACGAGACGCATCGGCCGTGGATGAAAGGGCCGGCCGGCGAGGTCATCCCTCAGAGGGTCATCGACAAACCGCCCTCGGCCGAACTGCGTCCCGATCAGAGGGACGAGGACAGCCTTCCGCCCTATCCCGTGCTTGATGCGATCCTCGAGGGGCTCGTGGATCGCGAGGCCTCGGTGGCCGAACTTGTGGCCGACGGGTTTGACGAGGCGACGGTGCGCAAGGTGGAGCGGCTCATCTACATCTCCGAGTACAAGCGCTTCCAGGCCGCGCCCGGTGCGCGCCTGACCAGCCGCGCCTTCTGGCTCGACCGCCGTTACCCCATCGTCAACCGCTGGCGCGACCCCGGCGAGCCGCTCTGAGCCGCGCTCAGAGCTGCGTGAGTTCGCACTGGGCGAGCAAGGTCTCGGTAAGCTTTCGGTCGCACAGCCGCGTGGCCTCCGAGGCGACCGCCGCCGCCGCCGCGGCCACGCCCGCCTTCAGCGCTTCCGCCACCGGTTCGCCGCGCGCGAACCAAAGCGCGAAGGCGCCAACGAAGCTGTCGCCCGCGCCCACCTTCGAGACGACCGGCACGCGCGGCGCGACCGCATGCCAGCGCCCTTCGGCGTTGGCGAGCACCGAGCCATCGGCGCCACGTGCCACGATGACGTTTCTCGCCACGCCGCGCGCGACGAGCTCGCTGGCGAAATCCGCGCTGTCGGTGCGGCTGGGCAGCTTGCGGCCGGCAAGCGCCTCGGCCTCGGCGTCATCCATGCGCAGGCAGAACACCGTCTCATGCGGCTGGCCGGCAAGATGCACGAGCGCCGGGCCGGAGGTATCGACGATCAGCCGCGCGCCGCGCCCGCGCACGTGCTCCGCAAGGATCGAGGGAAACTCCTTGGCCACCCCCGGCGGCTGCGAGCCGGAGAGCACCACCAGCGTGCCGTCGCCAGTGGCCTGATCGATGGAGACAAGGCCACGCGCGACATCCTCCTCCTGCCATGCGGGGCCGGGCATCACGAATCGGTACTGCTCGCCGCTGGCGGCATCGGTGACCGAAAAGCTCATCCGCGTCTCGCCGGGCCCCTGAAAGGCGACGGTCGGAACACCTTCGAGCGCCAGAAGCTGCAACAGCCGCGCCCCGTTCGCCCCGCCGATGGCGATGAGCGCCGTCGCCTGCCCGCCAAGCATGCGGATGGCGCGGGCCACGTTGATGCCGCCGCCGCCTGGGTCCACATGCGGCTCCGAGCAGCGCAGCTTCACGTCGGGAATGATTCTCGGTGCGGTGGTGGCAAAGTCCACCGCCGGGTTGAGCGTGATGGTGAGAATGTCGGTGCGCATGCGCCCTCCGCCTCGCGCGAATGATGCCGCCCCATGCCATGAAACGGCAGGTTAGCGCAAACGGCTTGCATGGCCACCGGGCGATGGGCTTGACAGGCCGTCGCCGCCGGTTAGGGTCGGGCTCAGTCAGGGGAGTCCCGCCAAGGGGACTGAGAGGCTGACGGGGTTTCCCGAAGGGAACCCGGCGAAGCGACCCTTTGAACCTGACCCAGTTGATACTGGCGTAGGAAGACCGGGAGGATTTCCGCCACAAGCGATCACGCGGCGGTCCTTTCGGGCCGGAGCGGCCCATTCGTGCAGGCGCACAGCAATGCGGGCCGCCTCTGTCCCCTTTCTGCAAAAGTCGTCTTCTGGGTCTCGTCGCAAGAGGAGACCGAGATGAAGGACACCGCCACCCCCACCGTCACCACCGGCCCGCTGCCGGCCTCGCGCAAGATCCATGTCGCGGGGCAGTTGCACGACATCCGGGTGCCGATGCGCGAGATCGCGCTGAGCGGCGAGCCGCCGCTCACCGTGTATGACAGCTCCGGCCCCTATACCGACCCCGAGGCGCGGATCGACATCGCCCGCGGCCTGCCGCGTTGGCGCGGTGCGTGGCTGCGCGCGCGCGGCGACGTGGAGGAATGGGACCCGCGCCCCGTCACCGCCGCCGACAACGGCTTTGCCAAGGGCGCGCGGCTTGCGCCGGAATTCCCCGTGCGTCACCGCCCGCTGCGCGCGCGGGAAGGGCGCGCGGTGACGCAGCTGGCCTATGCCCGCGCCGGCATCATCACGCCCGAGATGGAATATGTCGCCATCCGCGAGAACGAGCGCCGCACCGCCGCCCATGCGCGCGATGGCGAGCCCTTCGGCGCCGACATCCCCGACCTCGTGACGCCGGAATTCGTGCGCCAGGAAATCGCCGCCGGCCGCGCCATCATCCCCGCCAACATCAACCACCCCGAGCTCGAGCCGATGATCATCGGCCGCAACTTCAAGGTGAAGGTCAACGCCAATATCGGCAATTCCGCCGTCACCTCGGGCATGGAGGAAGAGGTGGAAAAGAT
The DNA here is from genome assembly GCF_900102905.1 of Meinhardsimonia xiamenensis. Classification (GTDB taxonomy): domain Bacteria; phylum Pseudomonadota; class Alphaproteobacteria; order Rhodobacterales; family Rhodobacteraceae; genus Meinhardsimonia; species Meinhardsimonia xiamenensis. The sequence goes on from NZ_FNFV01000004.1 coordinate 263,900, forward strand.
GGTCTGGGCCATCCGCTGGGGCGCGGACACGGTGATGGACCTCTCGACGGGGCGGAACATCCACAACATCCGCGAATGGATCATCCGCAACAGCCCCGTGCCCATTGGCACGGTGCCGATCTATCAGGCGCTCGAGAAGGTGGGCGGCGTGGCCGAGGATCTGACCTGGGAGATCTTTCGCGATACGCTGATCGAACAGGCCGAACAGGGGGTGGACTACTTCACCATCCACGCCGGGCTGCGCCTGCACATGATCCCGATGACCGCCAAACGGGTAACCGGCATCGTCAGCCGGGGCGGCTCGATCATCGCCAAGTGGTGTCTGCACCATCACCGCGAGTCCTTCCTCTACGAGCATTTCGAGGAGATCTGCGACATCGCGCGCGCCTATGACGTGAGCTTCAGCCTCGGCGACGGGCTGCGGCCCGGCTCGATTGCCGACGCCAATGACGAGGCGCAGTTCGCCGAGCTGCGCACGCTTGGGGAGCTGACGAAGATCGCCAGGGAGAAGGACTGCCAGGTGATGATCGAGGGCCCCGGCCATGTGCCCATGCACAAGATCCGCGAGAACATGGAGGAGCAGCTCAAGCACTGCCACGAGGCGCCCTTCTACACGCTGGGGCCGCTCACCACCGACATCGCGCCGGGATACGACCACATCACCAGCGCCATCGGTGCTGCGATGATCGGCTGGTTCGGCACCGCGATGCTCTGCTACGTCACGCCGAAGGAGCATCTGGGCCTGCCCGACCGCGATGACGTGAAGACCGGCGTCATCACCTACAAACTGGCCGCCCATGCCGCCGATCTGGCCAAGGGCCACCCCGGCGCGCGGGCACGCGACGACGCGCTGAGCCGGGCGCGCTTCGAGTTCCGCTGGGAAGATCAGTTCAACCTTGGGCTCGACCCCGACACCGCCCGCGCCATGCATGACGAGACCCTGCCCGCCGAGGCGCACAAGCTGGCGCATTTCTGCTCCATGTGCGGGCCGAAGTTCTGCTCGATGAAGATCAGCCACGACATCCGCGCCGAGGCCGAACGCCAGAAGGGCATGCAGGAGATGGCCGGGAAATTCCGCGAGAAGGGCGCGCTCTACGTGCCCGCCGAGGCGGAGGAGGGGTGATGATCTCGGTCCTTGGTGGGGGAGTGGCGGGGCTCTGCGCCGCCACCGCCCTGGCCGAGCGGGGGCTGGCGGTGGAGGTCATCGAGTCCGAGGAGGCGCCCGCGCCAGTCTCGCTGCTCGCCGGCGGGATGCTCGCGCCCTTCTGCGAGGGCGAGGCGGCGCCGGCTCAGGTGGTGCAAATGGGGCTCTCGGCCGCCGACTGGTGGGAAGCGCATGGCGCCAAGGTGCACCGGCGCGGCACGCTGGTCGTCGCGCCCGCGCGCGACGCGGCCGAGCTTGACCGCTTTGCGCGGCTCACGCGGGGCCATGAATGGGTCGATCCCGGCGCGCTGGAGCCCGACCTTGCGGGCCGATTCGCGCGTGGCCTCTTCTTCCGGGTCGAGGCGCACATGGACCCTTGCGCCGCGCTTGCCGCACTGCGCAGGCAGCTGGCGGCGCGCGGGGTGCGCTTCCATGCCGGACCGGCGCGCGGGCGGATCGTCGATTGCACCGGCTGGGCGGCGGCGGCGCATCTGCCCGACCTGCGCCCGGTGCGCGGCGAGATGTTGATGCTCCGCGCGCCGGAGGTGACGCTCTCGCGCACCGTGCGGCTCCTGCATCCGCGCTTTCCCTGCTACATCGTCCCGCGCGGGGACGGGCAGTACATGATCGGCGCGACCATGGTGGAAAGCGCGCGCCCCGGCCCCGTCACCGCGCGGGCGGTGATGGAGCTGCTGTCCGCCGCATGGACCGTGCACCCCGCCTTCGCCGAGGCCGAGGTCACCGCCACCGGCGCGGGCCTGCGCCCCGCCTTTCCCGACAACATTCCCGCGATCCGGCGCGCGGGCGAGCGCATCCACGTCAATGGGATGTATCGCCACGGCTTTCTGTGCGCGCCGCATCTGGCCGAGGCCCTTGCGGGCGAACTGGTCGAGGAGCTTGCCCCATGCGCATCGAACTGAACGGACAACCGCTCGAAACCGAGGCCCCCGATCTCGCCGCGCTTCTCGCCGAGCGCGGGCTCACGCCTGAAACCGTCGCCACTGCGCTCAACGGCGCCTTCGTGCCGCGCGAGCGCCGCGGGGCAACGCCGCTCAGCGAAGGCGACAGGGTCGAGGTTCTCTCGCCCATGCAGGGGGGCTGAAATGTTCTATGGCGTCGAATTGACCTCGCGGCTGATGCTGGGCACCGCGCAATACCCCTCGCCCGCCGTGCTGCGGGCGGCGATCGCGGCCTCGGGCACGCAGGTCATCACCGTCAGCCTGCGCCGCGAGGGGGCGGAGGGCGCGCGGTTTCGCGAGATCATCGCCGAGGCCGGCTGCCGCATCCTGCCCAACACCGCCGGCTGCCACAGCGCCCGCGAGGCCGTCACCACCGCGCAGATGGCGCGCGAGCTGTTCGGCACGAACTGGATCAAGCTCGAGGTGATCGGTCACGCCGACACTCTGCAGCCCGATCCCTTCGCGCTGGTGGAGGCCGCGCGCATCCTCTGCGCCGAGGGCTTCGAGGTTTTCCCCTACACCACCGAGGATCTGGTGCTGGGCGAGAAGCTGGTCGAGGCGGGTTGCCGGGTGCTGATGCCCTGGGGCGCGCCGATCGGCTCGGGGCAGGGGTTGCGCAATGTCGAGGGGTTGCGCGCGATGCGGGCGCATTTCCCCGACACGCCGCTCGTGATCGACGCCGGGATCGGCACACCGTCGGACGCCGCGCGCGCGATGGAGATGGGGTTTGACGCGGTGCTTCTCAACACCGCCGTGGCGCGGGCGGGCGACCCTGTCACCATGGCGCGCGCCTTCGCCCGCGCGGTCGAGGCCGGGCGGCTGGGGTTCAAGGCCGGGCTGATGCCGCGCCGCGACATGGCCCAGCCGTCGACCCCGGTCTTCGGTATGGCGGAGCTCGGCTGATGCTCGACCGTTTCTATCTCATCTGCGGCGATGCGGCGCTGATCGAACGGCTTGTGCCTTTGGGCGTGCGCACGGTGCAACTGCGCGCCAAGGGCCTTGCCCCCGAAGCACTCCGGGCCGAGGCGCTGCGCGCGCGCGACATCTGCGGGTGCCACGGCGCGACGCTGATCCTGAACGATCATTGGCAGCTTGCGCTCGATCTCGGCATCGGCTGGGTGCATCTGGGGCAGGAGGACCTGGACAGCGCCGACATCACCGCCCTGCGGCGCGCGGGGGTGCGCTTCGGGCTCTCCACCCATGATGAGGCCGAGCTTGATCGCGCGCTTGCCCTGGACCCCGCCTATGTGGCGCTCGGGCCGGTCTGGCCGACGCTTCTGAAGCAGATGAAATGGGCGCCTCAGGGCCTTGGGCGCGTGAGCGAGTGGAAGCGCCGCATCGGTGCGCTGCCGCTGGTGGCGATCGGAGGCATCACGCCCGAGCGCGCGCCCCTGGTGCTTGATGCCGGGGCCGACAGCGCCGCCGTCGTCACCGACATCGCCACCGCGCCCGACCCCGAGGCGCGTTGCCGCGAATGGCTTTCCGTCACCCGAAAGGCGGCGCCATGAGCCGCTACAGCCGCCAGGAAATCCTGCCCGAAGTCGGGCCCGCCGGTCACGCCCGCCTTGCCCGGTCGCATGTAGTGGTGGCAGGTGCGGGCGGGCTTGGCGCGACGCTCCTGCCGCTTCTGGCAGGCGCAGGCGTGGGGCGCATCACCCTCTATGACCCCGACCGCGTGGAGGAGCACAACCTCCACCGCCAGACGCTCTACCGGATGGATGACATCGGTCGCCCCAAGGCCGAGGCCGCGGCGCGGCACCTCGCCGCCCTCAACCCCGAAATCGCCGTCGAGGCAGCCGCGCGCCCGCTCTGGCCCGACCTCGAGGCGCGGAGCCTTGCCGGTGCGGATGCGGTGATCGACGCCGCCGACATGCTGGCGGCGAGCTATGCGCTTTCCGACCATTGCCACGCCTCGGCCACCCCCTTCATTACCGCCTCGGTGCAGGGGCGGCGGGGCTATGCAGGCGGCTTCTGCGGCGGTGTGGCGCCAAGCCTGCGCGCCGTCTTCCCCGACCCGGACCCCGGCGCACAGAGCTGCGCGAGTGCGGGGGTGATGGGGCCGGCGGTGGCGCTTCTCGGCGCGCTGCAGGCGCAGATGGCGCTTGCGGTGCTGCTCGGTCACGAACCCTCGCCGCTCGGTCTGATGGTCAGCACCGATCTTGCCAGCTGGCAGATCTCCCACTTCCGCTTCGAGGGCGCGCCCGAGCCCACCCGCCCGCTGCCGGAGGTGGTCGCGCCGGGCCAGATCGCAGCGGGAGACGTGGTGATCGACCTGCGGCGGGGCGAGGACGCAACGGCCGAAGCGCCCCGGGGCCGCCGCGTCGTGTTTCTCTGCGCAACCGGGCTGCGCGCCTGGCGCGCGGCGCGCGCGCTCATCGCCTCGGGCCATGACCGCGTGGCCATTGCCGCCGCCGGGGCAGGCCCGTGAGCGCGCGCGTTCTCTTCATCGGAGGCACCGACTCGAGCGGCGGGGCCGGGCTTGCGCGCGACATCACGACTGCCGCGCGGCTTGGTGCCGAACCGGCGGTGGCGGTGACATCGGTCACGGCGCAGTCCGATGAAGCGGTCGCCGCCGCGCATCATCTGCCGCCCGCCCATGTCGCCGCGCAGATCAGCGCGGCGGGTCCGGTCGCCGCCGTCAAGTCCGGCATGCTGGCCAATGCCGCCATCGTCGAAGCTGTTGCCCGGAGCCTGCCCGACGCGCCGTTGGTGATCGATCCGGTGCTGGCGGCGAGTTCCGGTCACGCCCTGATCGATGCGGAAGGCGTGGAGGCGCTTCTTGCCCTGCTCCTGCCGCGCGCGGCCCTCCTCACCCCAAACCTGCCCGAGCTTTCCCGTCTTGCCCGGCATCTGGGGCTGGCACCGGATGCGCCGGTGCACGCCTGCACCGGGGCGCTTCTTGCGCAGGGCTGCGGCGCGGTGCTGGTCAAGGGCGGGCATGGCGCGCCCGCGGCCGTTTGCACGGACGCGCTCTATACCGCGCCGGACAGGCCGCCCCAACTCTTCGAGGGGCCACGACTTGCCGGCAGCCTGCGCGGAACCGGTTGCAGGCTCGCGAGCGGCATCGCCGTTTTCCTCGCCCGCGGCCTTCCTCTCGAGGCAGCCATCGGGCGCTCGCGCGCCGAGCTCCTCTCGGAGTTCCGCCGCGCCATTCCGGCGGGTGCCGCCAAGCGGTGACCACGGCGCGCGGCCGTGGCCACCTGCGTCGCAATCAGCTCGGGATCGAACCCTTCAGCCCCTCGACATAGAAGTTCATGCCAAGAAGCGTGCCATCGTCGGCCACCTCGCCCTCGGCGAGCCAGGGCGAGCCGTCCTGCTTGTTGAGGGGCCCCGTGAAGGGGTGATATTCCTTCTTCCGCATCGCCTCGATCAGCGCCTCGGCCTCGGCGCGCACCTCGGCCGGCAGCCGCTCGGACATCGGGCCGATCTTGACCATGCCCTCGGCGATGCCTTCCCAGGTCTGGGCCGGTTGCCAGGTGCCGTCCATCACCTCGCCCACGCGGCGGATGTAGTAGGGCGCCCAGTTGTCGATGATCGAGGTCACCCGCGGCCAGGGGGCATAGGCCGACATGTCCGAGGCCTGCCCGAAGGTCATCACATTGCCCGCCTCCTTCGCCACCGCCTGCGGCGCGGTGGAGTCGGTGTGCTGCATGACCACGTCGCAGCCCTGATCGATCAGCGCCTGGGCCGCGTCCCCTTCCTTGGCCGGGTCGAACCAGGTGTAGACCCAGACCACCACGAACTCGACATCCGGGTTGACCTTGCGCGCATGGATGTAGGCCGAGTTGATCCCCCGGATCACCTCCGGGATGGGATAGGAGGCGATATAGCCCACCTTGTTCGTCTTGGTCATGCGGCCGGCGATGGTGCCGATCACCGCGCGGCCCTCGTAGAAGCGCGCCGAGTAGGTGGCGACATTGGGCGCGGTCTTGTAGCCCGTGGCATGCTCGAACTTCACGTTCGGAAACTTCCTGGCCACGTTCAGCGTCGCATCCATGTAGCCGAAGGAAGTGGTGAAGATCAGCCCCGCGCCCGAAAGGCACATCTGCGTCAGCACCCGCTCGGCATCGGCGCCCTCGGGCACGTTTTCCTGATAGAAGGTCTCCACCTTGTCGCCGTAATGGGCCTCGACGGCGAGCCGACCCTGATCATGCTCATGGGTCCAGCCCAGGTCACCGATCGGCCCGACATAGACGAATCCCACCTTCAAGGGATCGCCTGCCGCCCTCAGCGGCGTGGCCAGAGTGCCCGCAGCCGCGGCCGCCATGCCGCCCAGAACCGTCCGTCTCTTCATCTCCATCATCCTTTCCCCCTGCTGGTTTCGGGCGGGATTGCCCGTCCTTTCCACGTTTACGCCGCTATGTGGTGGCATGAAAGACCCGGCCGAGCGAGGCCGGCGCGTTCAGCGCCGCCCGGCCCCGCCCCGATGACATGACGACGAGCACGAGAATCGTCACCACATAGGGGCTCATCGACAGGTACTCGACCGGCACGGCGAGCCCTGCTGCCTGCAGATTGAGCTGCAGCACGGTGACCCCGCCGAAGAGATAGGCGCCGAGAAGCACGCGCCACGGCCGCCACGAGGCGAAGACGACGATGGCAAGCGCGATCCAGCCCGCGCCGGCCGTCATCCCTTCCGTCCACTGCGGCACGCGGATGAGGCTGAGATAAGCCCCGCCGAGGCCCGCACAGGCCCCGCCAAAGGCGATGGCGCCAAGGCGGATCGCCACCACCCGGTAGCCCAGCGCGTGCGCCGCGTCATGGCTCTCGCCCACCGCGCGCAGGATCAGCCCCGCGCGGCTTCGGTTCAGAAACATCCAGACAGCGGCGACGAGGGCGAGCGAGAGATAAACCATCGCGTCATGTCCGAAGAGCACGCGCCCGAAGAAGGGGATATCGCCGAGCGGGCCGAGATCGAGCTTGGCCATCGCCGGGGGCGTCACCCCCACGTAGCCCTGCCCTACAAGCGCCGAGAGCCCCAGCCCGAACAGCGTGAGCGCAAGCCCCGTCGCCACCTGGTTGGACAGGAGAAACTGCGTGAGCACCCCGAACAGCATCGACAGTGCCGCCGCGCCCGCCGCCGCGCCGAGAAAGCCGAGCGCGGGGCTGCCTGTCTCCACCGCCACGGCAAAGCCGCAGATGGCGCCAAAGATCATCATTCCCTCGACCCCGAGGTTCAGCACGCCCGCCTTCTCCACGACGAGCTCGCCGATGGCCGCCAGCAGGATCGGCGTGGAGGCGACCATCAGGGCCGCGATCAGAACCTCGGGGGAAATTCCGCTCAGATTCACCGCGCCACCTCCCCGCGCCCGAGCCGGACGCGGTAGTTCGTCAGCACGTCCACCGCGAGCAGGAAGAACAGCAGCATGCCCTGAAACGCCTGAATGGCCGCTGCCGGCAGGCCCAGCATGAACTGCGCGAGCTCGCCGCCGATGTAGGTGAGCGCCATCAGAAGCCCCGCAAGCAGAATGCCCAACGGATGCAACCGGCCGAGAAACGCGACGATGATCGCCGTGAAGCCATACCCCACGTTGAAATCGATCGAGATCTGCCCCGAAGGCCCGGAAACCTCGAAGAGCCCGGCGAGCCCCGCGAGCGCGCCCGAGACGCCGAAGCAGAAAACCACCAGCGCATTCGGCCGTACCCCGGCAAAACGCGCCGCCTTCGGCGCCTCGCCCGCCAGCCGGATGTGAAAGCCGGTGATGTGGCGGTTGAGCAGCACATAGGCGCCGATCACGGCCAGAAACGCCGCCACCACGCCCCAATGCATCCCCGTGTTCGCCAGAAGCTCGGGATTGTGGGCGGAGGGGTACTGCTGAAGGTTGCGGCTGCCCGGAAAGCCCCCGCCCTCGGGGTTGCGCATCGCTCCCAATGCCATCGAGGCCAGGAGCTGCTCGGCCACGTAGACCAGTAGAAGCGAGACGAGAATCTCGTTGGTGTTGAAGCGTGTCTTCAGGATCGCGGGGATCATCGCCCAGAGAAACCCGCCAAGCGCCCCGGCCAGAACCATCGCCGGAAAGATGAGCGCGGACTCTGCCGGATAGAGCGCCAGCGCCACCCCCGCCCCGCAGATCGCGCCGATGATGTACTGCCCCTCGGCGCCGATGTTCCACACGCCGGCGCGAAATCCCAGCGAAAGGCCGATCGCGATCAGGATGAGCGGGCCCGCCTTCACCAGAAGCTGCGGCCGCGAGTAGGCCGCGAACTGCTCGTTGAACAGCGGATCCCAGAAGATGGTGCGGATCGCCGCCACCGGATCCTTGCCGAGCGCGGCGAAGAGCGCGCCGCCCGCCAGCATGGTGAGCGCCACCGCCAGAATCGGGGTTGCCGCCGTCCATGCCCGCGAGGGCTCAGGCCGCCGCTCGAGCCGGATCATGCCCGGCGCCCCATCATCCTGGTGCAAATACCCCCGCCGGAGGCTTGAAAGTCTTGGCCCTCAGCCCGCCACATGCGCCACCTCCATGTCATGCGCGCCGCCCATCATCAGCCCGATTTCGTCCACCGTCAGCTCCGCCGTCGGGCGCGGCGCACTGAGCCGCCCCTCGTTGAGCGCGGCGAAACGGTCGGAAATCTCCATCAGCTCGTCGAGATCCTGGCTGATCACAACCACCGCCGCGCCCTCGGCGGCGAGATCCATCAGCGCCTGCCGGATCGCCGCCGCCGCGGCCGCGTCCACCCCCCATGTCGGCTGATTGACCACAAGCGCCAGCGGGCGCTGCAGAATCTCCCGGCCGATGACGAATTTCTGCAGATTGCCCCCCGAAAGCGAGCGCGCCGCATGCTCGGGGCCGGGGGTGCGCACGTCGAAGCGCTCGATGATGCGGCAGGCAAACTCCCGCGCCGCGCCCCAGCGCACGAAGCCCCGGTTGAGAAGCCGCTGGCGCACCGCCCCGGTCATCAGCGCGTTCTCGGTCAGCGTCATGTCGGGCGCCGCCGCATGGCCAAGCCGCTCCTCGGGCGCCGCGAGAAGCCCCAGCCGCCGCCGCGCGGTGGGGCCGAGCTGACCCACCTCGATGCCGCAGAGCCGGATCGCGTCGGCCGGCGCCAGCATCTCGCCCGAGAGCGCGGCCAGAAGCTCGTCCTGCCCGTTGCCGGCCACCCCGCCGATGCCGAGAATCTCCCCCGCATGCACCTGCATGGTCACCGACTTGAGAGAGGTGCCGAAGGGGCTCGGCGAGGCCAGCGACAGCGCCGCCACGTCAAGCACCACCTCTCCGCGTGGCGCGGGCGGGCGCGAGGGCGTCATCAACTCCTGCCCCACCATCATCTCGGCCAGTTCCCGCGCCGATAACGCCTGCGGGTCCGCGCGGCCCACCACGCGCCCGAGCCGCAGGATCGTCGCCCGGTCGCACAGCGCGCGGATCTCCTCGAGCTTGTGCGAAATGTAGAGAATCGACGTGCCCTCGCCCGCCAGCCGGCGCAGCGTGGCAAAGAGGATCTCGACCTCCTGCGGGGTCAGCACCGAGGTCGGCTCGTCCATGATCAGAAGCCGCGGCTCCTGCAGAAGGCAGCGGATGATCTCCACCCGCTGCCGCTCGCCGGCGGAGAGATCGCCGACCACGCGCGCGGGGTCGAGCGGCAGCCCGTAGGTCTCGCTCACCTCGCGGATGCGGTGGGCAAGCGCGCGCATGGGCGGCGGGTTCTCCATGCCAAGCGCGACGTTCTCGGCCACGCTCAGCGCCTCGAAGAGCGAGAAATGCTGAAAGACCATCGCCACGCCGGCCGCGCGCGCCTCATGCGGGCTTGCCGGGGCGTAGGGGCGTCCGTCGAGCGTCATGCGCCCGGCATCGGGGCGCACGAGCCCGTAGATCATCTTCACCAGCGTCGACTTGCCGGCGCCGTTCTCGCCCAGAAGCGCGTGAATCTCGCCCTTGCGGATGTCGAAGGAAACGGCGTCATTGGCCAGCACGCCCGGATAGGCCTTGGTCAGCCCCTCGATGCTGAGAAGCACGTCGCTCACGCCGCCCCCTCCCGTGCCGCGGCCGCCGGCGGGGCGGCCAGGAATTCCGCCGCCACCCCCACGGCGATGGCCTGCGGATGCTTGCCGAGCTCGGGCCGGCCGATCGGGCAGCGGATTCGCGCGATCGCCTCCGGCCCGTGGCCGAGGGAGGCAAGCCGCGCCCGGAACCGCGCCCATTTGCTGGCCGAGCCGATGAGCCCCGCCGCGGCAAAGCCGTGGCCGAGCAGGAGGTGGCATATCTCCAGATCGAGGGCGTGGGAATAGGTGAGGATGAGATGCTCCGCCTGCCGCGGCGCCGCGGCCACGGCCGGGGCGGGGGTGGCGGCAACGAGCATGGTCACGCCCTCGGGGATGGTTTCGGGAAAGCGTTCCTGTGCTGTGTCGATCCAGGTGATCGCCACGTCGGGCAAGGGCGCCATGACCTGCACGATCGCCCGTCCCACATGGCCCGCGCCCCAGACCCAGAGCTGGCGGACCGGCGCTGCGAGGGGCTCGATGAGCCAGCCACCCTCAAGCCGTGTCGGCGCCGCCGCGCCCTCGCTGCGCGCCCGCGCGGCAAGGCGCGCGAGCGCAAGCGGCGGCTCGGCGCTCGCGCCCTCGACCCGGCGCAGGGCCGCTCCCGCGCCGAGCGCAGCGAGACGCGCCTCGTCCCAGACCTCGGTCACCAGCGTCACCGCGCCCCCGCAGCACTGGCCGAGCGCAGGCCCGAGCGGCACGCGGCTGACGAAGGCCGCGCGCCCCGCCGCGAGTGCCGCGCGCGCCGCCGCCACCGCCTCGAACTCGAGTGCGCCGCCCCCGATCGTGCCTTCCTGACCGCCTTCCCAGACAAGCATCGCCGCGCCCGCCTCGCGCGGGGCGGAGCCGGCGACGTCGGCCACCAGCACCCGCGCCACCGGCCCATGCCGGGCAATGGCCCTCTCAAGCGCGGCGCGGTCGAAGCTCATCTCGCGCGCACCCTCTCCACCGCCGCCAGCACCCGCTCGGGCGTGGCCGGCGCGTCGAGCGCGGGGTAGGCGGCGCCGCAGGCGGCGATGGCATCCGACAGCGCCATGAAGGCCGAGATTGCCAGCATGAAGGGCGGCTCGCCCACGGCCTTGGAGCGGAAGATCGTCTCCTCCCGGTTGCGCCCCTTCTCCCACAGCCGCGCCTCGAACACCGCCGGCCGATCGGAACAGGCAGGGATCTTGTAGGTCGAAGGCGCGTGGGTTCTGAGCCGCCCCTCGTCGTCCCACACGAGCTCTTCGGTCATCAGCCAGCCCGCGCCCTGCACGAAGCCGCCCTCGACCTGGCCGAGGTCGATCGCGGGGTTCAGCGAGCGGCCCGCGTCATGCAGGATGTCCACCCGCAAAAGCCGGTTCTCGCCGGTGAGCGTGTCGATCACCACCTCCGAGACCGCCGCGCCATAGGCGAAGTAGTAGAAGGGGCGGCCCTGGCCGCGGATGCGGTCCCAGCTGATCTTCGGCGTGGCATAGAAGCCGGTGGCCGAAAGGCTCACCCGCCCCTCGTAGCACTCGCGCGCGGCCTCGGCAAAGCTCAGCCGGTCGGCGCCGACGCGCACTTCACCGTTCTCGAACACCACGCTTTCCGGGTCGGCCTGGCGCGCGGCGGCCAGATGCCGGGCCATGCGCGCCTTGATCGTCTCGCACGCCTCGCGCACCGCCATGCCGTTGAGGTCGGAGCCCGAGGAGGCCGCCGTGGCGGAGGTGTTGGGCACCTTGGCGGTGTCCGTGGCGGTGATGCGCACCGCCTCGAGCGGTACGCCGAAGCTCGCCGCCGCCACTTGCGCCACCTTCTGGAAGAGGCCCTGACCCATCTCGGTGCCGCCGTGGTTCATGGCAATCGAGCCGTCCTGATAGACATGCACGAGCGCGCCGGCCTGGTTGAGATGGGTGAGCGTGAACGAGATGCCGAACTTCACCGGCGTGAGCGCAATGCCGCGCTTGAGCACGGGGCTCTCGGCGTTCCACGCCGCGATCGCCCGCCGCCTTGCGGCATAGTCCGCGCGCTCGGCAAGCTCTTCGACGAGCTCGTGAAGGACGAAATCCTCCACCGTCTGCCCGTAATGGGTGGTCTGCAGCGCGGGCGCGCCCATCGGCGCATAGAAGTTTGCCCGCCGCACTTCGAGCGGGTCGTGCCCCAGCGTGTGGGCCACGTGGTCGATCACCCGCTCGATGCCGAGCATCCCCTGCGGCCCGCCGAAGCCGCGAAAGGCGGTGGCCGACTGGGTGTTGGTCTTCAGCCGGTGCGAGGTGATGCGCACGGCCGGCAGGAAATAGGCGTTGTCGGCATGCAGCATCGCCCGGTCGCACACCGGCAGCGAGAGATCCTGGCTCCAGCCGCAGCGGGCGTAATGGGTGAAGTCCACCGCGAGCAGGCGCCCCTCGTCGTCGAAACCGGCGCGGTAGTCGATGCGGAAGTCGTGCCGCTTGCCGGTGATGAGAAAGTCGTCGTCGCGGTCATAGCGCATCTTGCAGGGCCGGCCGGTGCGCTGGGCGGCGAGGGCGCAGGCCACGGCGAGATGGGCGTTCTGGCTTTCCTTGCCGCCGAAGCCGCCGCCCATGCGGCGCACCTCGACGCGCACCATGTGCATCGGCACGCCCAGCGCATGGGCCACATGGTGCTGGATCTCGGTGGGATGCTGGGAGGAGGCGTGAATCACCATCTCCCCCGCCTCCTGCGGCAGCGCCAGCGCCGCCTGCCCCTCGAGATAGAAATGCTCCTGCCCGCCGATCTCGATCCGCCCCTCCACATGGCGCGGCGCGGCGGCAAGCCGGGCCTCGACATCGCCGCGGCTCCAGATGCGCGGGCCGTCCTCGAAGCGGGAGTTCGCCGCCAGCGCCTCCTCGATGGTCAGGATCGGCTCCTCGGGCTCGTAGAGCACGGCCGCCTTGCGCGCCGCCCGCCGGGCGGCAAGGTGGCTCGTGGCCACGACGCAGAAGATCGGCTGGCCGGCATAGAACACCTCGCCCTCGGCCAGGAGCGGCTCGTCATGCGCCGAGGGCGAGACATTCACCCGCCGGGGAAGGTCGGCGGCGGTGAAGACATCGACGACGCCGGGCGCGGCGCGCACCTCGGTCAGGTCGAGGCTGGCGATGCGCCCGCGGGCGATTTCCGAGAGCCCGAAGGCCAGCGAGAGGGTTCCGGCGGGCGTCGGAATGTCATCGACATAGCGCGCGGTGCCGGTGACATGGCCGCGCGCGGCGTCATGGGGCAGGGGGCGGTGCACGCTCACGGGGTGACCTCCAGCACATTCACGTCCAGCACATTCACTGGCGCGCCAAGATCCTCGAGCAGGCAGCGGCGCAGCATGTTCCGCGCCGCCGCAAGCCGGTAGCCGGCCGAGGCGCGCATGTCCGAGATCGGGGTGAAATCCTCCGCGAAGGCGGGCAGGGCGGCTTCAACGGTCTCTTCCGTCCAGGGCTCGCCGGTGAGCGCCGCCTCCACCGCGCGGGCGCGTTTCGGTATCTCGGCCATGCCGCCGAAGGCGATGCGCGCCACGCTCACGCGGCCATTCTCGACGGTGATGTTGAAGGCGCCGCAGACGGCCGAGATGTCCTGATCGAAGCGCTTGGAGAGCTTGTAGACGCGCAGCCGGTCGGGCTGGCGGGGAAAGCTCACCGCTTCCACGAACTCGCCCGGCCGCCGGTCCTGCCGGCCATAGGCGACGAAGAACTCCTCGAGCGGCATCTCGCGCCGCTCCTCCCCCCGCCGCAGGTGCAGGCGGGCACCAAGCGCGATCAGCGCCGGCGGGCTGTCGCCGATGGGCGAGCCGTTGGCGATGTTGCCGCCCACCGTGGCGGCGTTGCGCACCTGCACCGAGCCGTAGCGGCGCAGCATCTCGGCAAGGCCGGGGTGCAGATCGGCCATGGCGGCGTGAAACTCGGCCACCGTCACCGCCGCCCCGATGCGCACCTCATGCTCGCCGATCTCGATGCCGCGCAGCTCGGGGATGCGGGCGATGAAGGCAACGGGCGCGAGGGTGCGCAGCTTCTTCGTCACCCACAGCCCCACATCGGTTGCGCCGGCAACGAGCATCGCGTCGGGGTGGGCGAGATACCATTCGGCGAGCGCTTCGGCGCTTTCGGGTATGAACGCCATCTCGTCCGCTTCCTGCGCGCCGCGAGGCAGAGCCCCGAAATCCTCGGCAAGCCAGTCGGGCACCGGCGCCTCGGCGGCGGCGCGGGCGGCGCGGATGATCGGCGCATAGCCGGTGCAGCGGCACAGGTTGCCGGCCAGCCGGTTGTCGAAGTCACGCTCGCCATTGGCATGGGCGGCGGCGAGGGAGACGACGATGCCGGGTGTGCAGAAGCCGCACTGGCTGGCGTGATGGTCGATCATCGCCTGCTGGACGGGGTGCAGCCGGCCGTCGGGCGCGGCGATGCCCTCGATGGTGCGCACGGCAAGCCCGTCGAGCTGCGGAAGGAACAGGATGCAGGCGTTGACCGTGCGCCAGCGCGCCTCGCCCGGGGCGCGGACCATCACCGTGCAGGCGCCGCAGTCGCCTTCGTTGCAGCCCTCCTTGGTGCCCTTGAGCCCGCGCTCCTCCCGCAGCCAGTCGAGCAGGGTGCGCGTCGGCTCCTCGACCTCGATGCTTACTGCGGTGCCGTTCAGCAGAAAGGTGATCCGCATGTTTCCCCCTTCACGGGCGGCGGTGCCAGTCATGTCACGTTTCCGGTGCCCCCCGGCAAACTGCCGTGGTGCCGGGGCAGTCCGCCGGTGGCTTCCGCGGAGTCCGATGTGACAACGGATCAGCCGCGGCTGGCAAGAGGGACGGGCCTTGCGGGCTTCGGCGGGGCGTCAGCAAGCACCTTCCAATAATGCCGAAAGATCGGGGGCGATCATAATGGACAGGGCGAAACTGATCCTTCCGGGGCAGTGTGCCTCGCGCGCCACGCCGCAAGCAGAAGTGTCGAGGCCCATGCATGACCACAACTGATAGCGAATCGTGATTCACTTCGCTGCGGCGGGGCGCTACTGTGTGCCCATGGGCCAGGCACCGCGATTCATCCATCTGCGCGTTCACACCGAATACTCGCTGCTCGAAGGAGCGGTGCGGCTGAAGACGCTGCCCAAGCTTTGTGCGCAAATGGGCATGCCGGCGGTGGCGGTGACCGACACCAATGCCATGTTCGCCGCGCTGGAGTTTGCGGTGACGGCCTCTGCGGCTGGGATCCAGCCCATCATCGGCTCCCAGATCGATCTCGACTACGACACTCCCGCCCCCGGCGAGCGGTCGCGCCCGCCCGCGCCCATCGTGCTCCTGGCCAAGGACGAGACCGGCTATCTCAACCTGATGAAGCTGCAGAGCGCGCTCTACCTCGACCCCGCGCGCGAGGCTCCGGCCGTGGGGCTTGAAGCGCTCGACCGCCACGGCAAGGGGCTCATCTGCCTCACCGGCGGGCCGGACGGGCCGGTGGGCCGCCTCCTTCAGGCCGGTCAGCGGCAGAAGGCCGAGGCGCTGGTGGTCCGCCTTGCCGAGATCTTCGGCGACAGGCTCTACATCGAGCTGCAGCGGCATCCGGGCGAAGGCGGCGCGTTGCCCGAGGCCGAGCGGCTCACAGAGCGCGGGCTTGTCGAGATCGCCTATGCCCGCGACCTGCCGCTTGTGGCCACGAATGACGTCTATTTCCTCGACGCCGAGATGTTCGAGGCGCATGACGCGCTCATCTGCATCCGCGAGGGCGCCTATGTCGACCAGCAGGAGCCGCGCCGCCGGCTGACCCCGCAGCACTATTTCAAGTCGCCCGAGGAGATGGCCGCGCTCTTCGCCGATCTGCCCGAGGCGATCGAGAACACCGTCGAGATCGCGCG
The DNA here is from genome assembly GCF_900102905.1 of Meinhardsimonia xiamenensis. GTDB lineage: Bacteria > Pseudomonadota > Alphaproteobacteria > Rhodobacterales > Rhodobacteraceae > Meinhardsimonia > Meinhardsimonia xiamenensis. The sequence goes on from NZ_FNFV01000004.1 coordinate 279,774, forward strand.
GCGCTGCGCCTTCTGGCCGGAAAAGCGCAAGCCGATCCTGCCGCGCTTTGCCGAGAACGAGGTGGAGGAGCTGCGCCGACAGGCGCGCGAGGGACTCGAGGCGCGGCTGAAGGTGATCGAACCCGCCGCGCCGGAGGAGGAGTATCGCGCCCGTCTCGAATTCGAGCTCGGCATCATCGAGCAGATGGGCTTTCCGGGCTACTTCCTGATCGTTGCCGACTTCATCAAATGGGCCAAGGCGCAGGGCATTCCCGTCGGGCCGGGCCGGGGCTCGGGCGCTGGCAGCCTCGTGGCCTATGCGTTGACCATCACCGATCTCGACCCGCTGCGCTACTCGCTCCTCTTCGAGCGCTTCCTCAACCCCGAGCGCGTGTCGATGCCCGACTTCGACATCGACTTCTGCATGGACCGCCGCGAGGAGGTGATCGCCTACGTGCAGGAGAAATACGGCCGCGAGAAGGTGGCGCAGATCATCACCTTCGGCGCGCTTCTCTCGAAGGCGGCGGTGCGCGACGTCGGCCGCGTTCTGCAGATGCCCTACGGGCAGGTGGATCGGCTGTCGAAGATGATCCCCGTGGAGGGGGTAAAGCCCGTCTCGATCGAGCGCGCGCTTGCCGAGGAGCCGCGGCTGCGCGAGGCCGCCCGCGCCGAGGAGGTGGTGGACAGGCTCCTGACCTACGGCCAGAAGCTCGAGGGGCTTCTGCGCAACGCCTCCACCCATGCCGCGGGCGTGGTGATCGGCGATCGCCCCCTTGACGAACTCGTGCCGCTCTACCGCGACCCGCGTTCGGACATGCCGGCAACCCAGTTCAACATGAAATGGGTCGAGGCGGCGGGGCTCGTGAAATTCGACTTTCTGGGGCTGAAGACGCTCACCGTCATCCAGCACGCCGTCGACATGATCCGCGCGCAGGGGCGCGCGCTGAACATAGCCGCAGACGGACGCGTGCTTTACGACCCGCCGCCGGGGCACGAATACGACATCGGCCAGATCCCGCTCGATGATCCGGCCACCTACCGGCTCTATTCGGAGGCGCGGACCGTGGCGGTGTTCCAGGTGGAAAGCTCCGGCATGATGGATGCGCTCAGGCGCATGAAACCCACCTGCATCGAGGACATCGTGGCGCTCGTGGCGCTCTACCGGCCGGGGCCGATGGAAAACATCCCCAAGTACTGCGAGGTCAAGAACGGGCTGCGCGAGCGCGAGTCGATCCACCCCAAGATCGACCACATCCTCGAGGAGACGCAGGGCATCATCGTCTATCAGGAGCAGGTGATGCAGATCGCCCAGGAGATGGCGGGCTACACGCTGGGCGGCGCCGACCTGTTGCGCCGGGCGATGGGCAAGAAGATCGCCGAGGAGATGGCGAAGGAGCGGCCCAAATTCATCGAAGGCGCGGTGAAGAACGGGGTCGACAGGGCCAAGGCCGAAGAGGTCTTCGCGCTTCTGGAGAAATTCGCCAATTACGGCTTCAACAAGTCCCACGCCGCCGCCTATGCCGTGGTCAGCTACCAGACCGCGTGGCTCAAGGCCAATCACCCCGTCGAGTTCATGGCCGGGGTGATGAACTGCGACATCCACCTTACCGACAAGCTCGCCATTTATGCCGAGGAGGCGCGGCGGGGGCTCGGGATCGAGATCGTGCCGCCTTGCGTCAATCGCTCCGGCGCCATGTTCAGGGTGGAGGAAGGGCGCATCCTTTATGCGCTGGGCGCGCTCAAGAATGTTGGTGTGGAGGCGATGCGGCTCATTGAGGAGGCGCGCGGCCACAGGCCCTTTACGACGCTCTTCGATTTCGCCCGCAGGGTGGATTTGCGCCGCATCGGCAAGCGCGCGATGGAGATGCTGGCGCGGGCCGGCGCCTTTGACGCGCTTGAGCCGAACCGCGCCCGCGTTCTCGCCTCGGTCGATGTGCTGATGGCCTGGTCGGCGGCGGTGCACGAGGAGCGCGCCTCGGCTCAGGTCTCGCTTTTCGGCGAGGCGGGGGAGGGGCTGCCCGAGCCGCGCCTCGCCCAGTCCGAACCCTGGCTGCCGGGCGAGCAGCTGCGCGAGGAGCATCAGGCGATCGGCTTCTACCTCTCGGGCCACCCGCTTGACGATTACATGGCCTCGCTCAGGCGCAAGGGCGTGCTGACGCTCGCCGAGCTTCAGGAGCGCGCGCTCCAGGGGCCCCTGGTGGCGAAGATCGCGGGCACCGTCGCCGGCCGGCAGGAGCGCAAGTCGGCACGTGGAAACCGCTTTGCCTTCGTGCGCCTGTCCGACCCGACGGGGCTGTTCGAGGTGACGGTGTTCGCCGACACGCTGGAGAGCGCCCGAGACCATCTGGAAGCCGGCGCCAATGTGGTGCTGACGGTCGAGGCGGAGGCCGAGGCCGACCAGCTCAAACTCCGCGCCCGCGCGGTGGCACCGGTGGAAAGCATCGCCGAGAGTGGTGCCGGCGGCTGTCTGCGCGTCCATGTTGCCGAGGAGGCCGCGGTGCGCGCGGTGGCCGATCTTCTCGAGCGTGTGGGCAGGCAGTCGGGCCGGGGCGCGCGCGGCGAGGTGCGGCTGGCGCTGATGGCCCCGGACCTGCCCGGCGAGGTCGAGATGATCCTTGGCGACAACCTGCCCGTTGCGCCTTCGGTTAAGGCGGCGCTGCGATCGTTGCCCGGTGTCGTGGCGGCAGAGGAGGTGTGAAATGATCGCGCGGCACGCACTCGCGGTGATGATCTGCCTCCTTGGCCTTGGCGGCTGCGGACTGTTCGGCAGCAGTCTCGAACCGGCGAACCGGCGCGACGCGGAGCTCGTCGTCAGCGACGTGCCGGGGCAGGAGCAGACGGTTTTCGTCCGCTCAACCCGGCCGCGGCTTCTCGGTCAGATCTTCCGGCGTGTGCCCGGTGATCCCGGCCCGGCGCGGCGTGCCGAACTCGCGGCGGCAGCGGCGGAACATGTCGAGGCCGTGCCTGCCGGGACGGTGCTTGTGCCGGACTGCGAGATTGCAGAAGCCGAGCTCGGCCCGCAAGTCGATACCACGCCTGCAGGCTTTGCATTGCATGACCCGTCACCGGGAAGCACCGAGCCTCGCGACATGTTCGTCACGGGTTTCGCCGACGGCTGCTCGCGCAGGCTGGTGGCCGCATCCGCGACCCTTGGAAGTGCAAGCGCGCATGAAGCCGTGCGCTACAACCCGCTCAACGAAGCGCCCTGGTCGGCGACGGATATTGCCTATCAGCACGCGCGGCTTCCGTTTTGCGGGACCGCGATGCAAGCCTGTCCGCCGGCCGCGCTCGACGAACTTGATCGCCGCTTTGCGTTTCTCAGCCATTACGACCGTTTCGGTCCCGAGGCGCGCTGGCAAGTGATTCTCCTGCGCGCCCCGCACCAGACGCTGCAACAGCCTCGGGAAACGGGCGACAGGCTAGCCATGCGCTAAGCGCCAGACCCTCGGCTCAGGTCGCATGTTGGCCGGCGGGGCCCAAGCCCTGACTGCGCGGCTGCGCCAACCGCCTCGGGCGGCTGGATGCGGCGTCACGTGGCGCGGCTGCGGTTGGCGCTGAAACCAGCGCCTTCGGTACGGGTGTTCGGCGCGCGGGGGAGAGCTCCGTCTGATCCGGGAGCCCCGCCGGATCGCCAGAGAGAGTGCGCGCGGCATGCGCGGGCATGATCGGCAGGGCCTGCCTGTCTCCGTTCGCCCCGGATCCTCGTGACGGTCTTGCGCGCCTATTGCACGATGAATTCGGCATGAAGTGCTCCCGCCGCCTTGATCGATTTGAGGATGTCGATCATGTCGCGCGGCGAGACGCCCAACGCGTTGAGCCCCGCGATCACCTCCGATAGCGAGGTTCCGGCCGGCACCTCGGCAAGACCGATCCCCTGCTGTTCCTCGATCCCGGCCTCCGATCGCGGAACAACCACCGTCTCTCCGGCGGCAAACGGGTCAGGCTGCACGACAAGGGGGGCCTCCTCGATCCGCAGCGTCAGGTTGCCTTGGCTCACGGCCACCCGCGAGATGCGCACGTCCTCTCCCATTACGATGGTACCCGAGCGCTGGTCCACGACCACCCGGGCCCTGCGCTGAGGATCGACGGGAAGATTCTCGATCCGGCCGATGGCGTGCGCCGCAGAGGCATCGCCCGCGCGCGCGACGTCAAAGCGCACCGTGCCCGCGTCCAGCATCCGCGCGACGGGTCGGCCATAGGCCTCGTTTATGGCCGCCTCGATGCGCGCGGCGGTGGTGAAGTCGGGCGTTCGCAGCGCGAGCCGCACCTCCGAAAGCGAGCTGAAATCGAAATCGACCTCGCGCTCGATTCGCGCACCGGAGGGAATCACGCCGGAGGTAGGGACGCCCTGAACCACCCTCGCACCTTCTCCCTCTGCCGATGCGCCGCCGGCGATGATGGTGCCCTGCGCAACCGCATAGACCTGCCCGTCAGCGGCATTGAGCGGGGTCATCACCAGCGTGCCGCCAAGCAGGCTCTTGGCATCGCCGATGGCCGAAACCGTCACGTCGATCGTCGATCCGGCGCGCGCGAAGGGCGGCAGTTCGGCGGTGACGAAAACGGCGGCGACGTTCTTCGGCCGGAACTGCTCGCCGGTGACGTTGACACCCAGCCTCTCGAGGAGACTGGACATGATCTCTTCGGTGAACGGCGCGTTGCGGATCCCATCGCCGGTGCCGTTGAGGCCCACGACAAGGCCGTAGCCGATCAGATCGTTGCCGCGCACCCCGTCGAAATCGACGAGATCCTTGATTCTCACCGGGCTCGCAAACGCAGGGGCAAGCCAGCCCAGAATGCACAGTGTCAGCAGCAAGCGTCGCAGTGTCATCGCAGATACTCCACCAACGTCAGGCGCGACATCCGCCCGGTCATGGCATAGAGCGCCTCGATCTGACCGCGCACCTGCTCAAGTGCCGATGCGGTGGCGTAGGGATCGGCCGACACGAGCTCGCTGCGGGCGAGCTGAAGCGCGGTGATCTCGGCCCCGTTCGCCGCCTTCGCTTCCTCGATCCGCGCCTCGGCCCTGCCCACTGCGGCCGAGAGGGCGGCCAGCTCGCCCGCTCCGGTCAGGATGCGCTCGCCGGCCTCCCGGGCCAGCGCCGCTCGCTCCTCGTGCCGCCCCGAGAGCGCACCGCGCGCGAGCAGCCCTGCCATGGCATAACCCTTGAGCAAGCGCCGTATCTCGGCATCCCCCGCGGTGATCTCGAAGCGGGCATCCACTCCCGACCCGACTCGCATCGGCGCAAGCGGGGTGTCCGCGCCGAGATAGCCCAGACTGCCGTAGCCGCCACCCGTGGCGTCGAACCAGGCGTCGACGCGTGCCGCGACGCCCTCGGCCGTGGTCTCCGAGGCGATCTCCGCCTCCAGCGCGTCGAGCATGGTGTCGGCATCGGCGACCGCCGGACCCGACGTGGCAACGCCGGCAAAGATCGAGCGGTCGGCAACGCGGGTGTTCAACGCGGCGAGCACCGTTTCGAATTTCGCGAGGGTGTCGACGGCGGCGGCATGAAGCTGGGTCGCCTCGCCATGGGTTCCGGCCTGAACGAGCGCGGTTCCGGCGTGATTGCCGCTGCTCTCGAGCGTCGCCAGGGCGGCCTGGGCGGCGCTGCCGATGAGCGCGGCTTCGGAAGCGCTCACCTGATAGGCTTCCAGGGTCGAGATTCCCGCCTCGATTCCGGCCAGCGCTCCAAGATCGCGACCGAGTGCCTGAGAGACATCGCGCAACTTGCCGGTGGTCAGCTCGCCCGCCAGCGCCTGTATCTCGCGTTTGAGCCGCAGATTGGCCAGCCGGTTCTGGAAACCGAGGGCAAGATCGCCGATCGCGCTGAGGCTCATGGCTCAGATCCTCGTGATTGCCTGCAGAAGCTCATCGAGTGTGGTCAGAACGCGGGCATTGGCGGCAAAGGCCTGCTCCACCTGCATGAGGATCTGCAGTTCCATGTCCGTGTCGACTCCACCTTCGAGCTCCATCTGTCGCAGGGTTTCGCTGCGGGCGGCGGCAAAGCTCTCGTCGCGTTCGCTGGCCTGGCGTTCAGCGGCAACGCCGGAGACGAGGTCACTGATGAGGCCCTCCGAGGTGCGGGCGACGCCGCCGAAGTCCCCGGAGGCCGGCACCCTCGGGGCAAGGAGGGCCTCGCGGCGGGCCTGCAGGATGCGGGCATCACCCGGCGGGCCGGGAGCGGCGGCGGCGAGGCCGTCGCGCAGACGCCAGAGCTCGCCCGCCGCAGGGTCGACAAGGGGATTGAGGAAAATGCGTGCCGCAAGCCCGGTTTCGTCACCGCCCGAGAACGCCGCGCCGGCGTCGGTGAAGAGCCCCGGCGCGCCCGCTGCAAGTGTCGGATCGCTGGCCGGATCGGAGAGGCGCTCGACGAGGTCGCGGGCGACGGCATCAAGCCGTGCCTGAAGCGCGGGCGCCTCGGTATCGCGCAGGGCGAAGAGCGCGGCCAGCTCGCCTCCGCCAAGGCGGGCGCTTCCGCCGGACGTGGCGACCGGGCGGCCATTGAGCGCAAGCCCGGACAAGGCGCCCCCCGCCAGCGTCATTTCCGGGGTGATGACCCCGACAGGCGTGAATTCGAGCCGGGCCGGGCGACCCTCCAGCAGCGGCGCGCCGTCGAGGCTGTAGAGCGCGATGCGCCCATGGTCCTGCGGCACGATCCGCACCGGCACCAGCGTTGCGATGCGATCCACGAGCCGCTGCTGCTCGTCCGCGAGCGCGGAAGTGTCCCGACGGGCGGCGGAAAGCCGGGCGATCTGGCCGTTGACCTCGGCAAGCTGCTCGAGGGTGGTGTTGATCGTGGCCACGGCCTCGCCAATGGCGGCATCGGCACGCATGCGCTCCTGCTGCACCAGCGCGGAGGCCTCGTTGAGCTTGGTGGCCACGGCCTCGGCGCGTCGGGCGATGTCCTCGAGACGCGCGCCACTGTCGGGGCGGCTCGCAGCCGAAATCAGCGCGGCGTCGAGATCGGCAAGCCGGGCGGAGAGGGAACCCGCCTGATCGGGTGTGCCAAGAGCCTTTTCGGCATTCGCGTGAAACTCTGCAAGGCGGGCGGTTGCTGCCCGGGAGGCCTCGGCGGTGCGGCGGTCCTGCAGAAGCTGAAGGTCGGTGTGCCGCAGGATACCTGCAACGCGCACTCCATTGCCCTGCCCGTCGAGCACCTGGGTGGCGCGCTGCAATTCCCGCCGTGCGTAACCTTCGGTCAGCGCATTCGAGACGTTGCCGGAAATCACCTCGGCATTGCGCGACGCAACGCCGAGGCCCGAAAGGGCGGCGGTCATGGCCGAGGAGATGCTCATGGGCGCAATACCTCACGGGGCGCGCGGCGGCCCTCAGCGTTTGATGTTGGTTGTCTCCTGCAGCATTTCGTCGACCGTCTGGATGACCTTGGCATTGGAGGAGTAGGCGCGTTGGGTCTGGATGAGCTGGGTGAGCTCGGCGGCGACGTCGGTTGCGCTTTCTTCGCGGGCGAAGCCGATCACCTCGCCGGTGGGGCCATCGCCGGCATCCCACAGGAAGAAGGGGCCGCTTTCGGGCGAGATTCGGTACGCCTGGTTGGGCAGGGCCACGAGACCGTTGGGATTGGGCACGGCGACAAGCGGGATCTGGTAGATCTTGCGGGTGAAGCCGGTGTCGTAGATGGCGTGCAGATAGCCGTTGGGATCGACCTCCACCGATACGAGATTGCCCACAGGCGAGCCGTTCTTCGAGATCGAGACCGGCGCGAAGCTGTCCGAGAGCTGGGTCATGCCCGCCGGATCACCCAGAACGCCGATGTCAAGCGACAGGGGGCCGCCGGCGAGGTTGAGCGCGATCTCGCCACTGGCAGGATCGTAGGCCCCGCCCGAGATGACGCTGACGGACTGGAGCGTGCCGCCATCGCCACGGTTGCCGCTGAAAGTGAGCACATACTCGCCGACGGTCGCGCCGCCGGAGGCCGAGTCGCGAATGGTCATCGTCCACTCGTTTGAGGCGCCCGAAGCCGGCACCGTGGGCGTGAAGCTGATGTCGAGCGTCTCGGATGTGCCGAGGTTGCCGAAATACTCGATGGACAGATCCTGGGCATTCCCCGCGGCGCCGGCAACGGTCTCGGTGGCCGGGAGATTGACGCCGAGTGAGATCGCGGTGGTGGGGTCGCCGGCGAACTGATTGCCGTTCACCCTGACCGGCTCGAGCCCGGCCACGGTGTCGCGCGGGAAGCTCGGGATCGTTCCGTCAACTTCCGCCGGCCAGCCCATGAGGACATGCCCCGCCTCCGACACCAGCAGACCCTCGTCATTGGGGCGGAAGGAGGCGGTTGTCATCAGCATGAGGGGATACTCGCCATTGTCATTGTTGACATCGACGAGTGTCGTCACCGGCAGCATGCCTCCGCCGGAGACGGCGATGTCGGTGGGGTTGGATGTGGAAATGAGCGGGCCGCGCTCGTCGATGAGGCGCTGGCTAGAGGCGCGTACGCCGCCGGCCGAATAGCTCGTGCCGCCGCGGGTCTGGATGACCATCGAATTGAAGTCGGCCTGCACGCGCTTGTAGCCGTAGGTGGAGGAATTGGCGATGTTGTCGGAAATTGCCGCAAGGCGCGTGGCGTTGGCGTTGAGGCCCGAGACGCCGGCCGCGAGGGAGGAGGAAATCGTCATCAGATGCGCCTTTCTGCTGCACCGCGCTGTCTGATGACGATTTCTAAACCGCCGGACTTAACAGCCGGCTAATGTCAAAAATGCTGGCGAATTTCCCACCGTATCAGAAGTTTGCGTCGACTCCCGGCAGGCGCAATTCCTTTATCAGGTCGCGCAGCTCCTGGCGCGCAGCGAGATTGGAGATGTTGAGCTGCTGCACGCCGATGTCCTTCAGGTCGAGAAGCGTGAGGCCGCGCGGAAAGAGCTCGCGGAAGATCACCCGTTCGCTGAAACCCGGCGCCACGCGAAAGCCGATGCGGCGGGAAAGTTCGGCCAGTGCCTCGCCCATCTTCTTCTTGTTGTGCATCTGCTGGGCGCCGAGACGGTTGCGCACCACCACCCAGTCGATGGGCTTCAAGCCCGCCCGGGCGCGCAGCTGCCGCGCGCTCCAGACCATCTCGGAATAGATCGATGGGCCGAGAATCCGGTTGGTCTCGGGGTCGACACGGGCGAGAAGATCGAAATCGACAAAGCTGTCGTTGAGCGGCGTGATGAGCGTGTCGGCGAGCGAGTGGGCCACCTGACTGAGGCGCGTGTGGGAACCGGGGCAGTCGAGCAGGATGAAGTCACACCGTCCTTCAAGCGCGGCCACGGCCATCGAGAGGCGCCTGTCGTAGATGTTTTCGCCCTCTGCCAGACTGGCGCGGTCAACTTCGGGCAGATCCTGGAACTCCGGCACAGGCAGGCTGAGGGAATGGCGCTGCATGAAGCTCAGGCGGTTCTCCATGTAGCGCCCGAGCGTCTTCTGCCGCAGATCGAGATCGATCACGCCGATGGCATGGCCCATCCGCGCCAGCGCCGTGGCAACATGCATTGCCACGGTGGATTTCCCGGCACCACCCTTTTCGTTGCCCACGACGATAATATGCGCCACGTCTGCCGTTCCTTGCCCTGTGAACCGCCGCCGGCGGGATCGGCGCGACTATAGGGTCCGCGAATCGGTTATTGAAGCATTCGCGAATTGCGTCGCGCGGATTTTGCCGGGCGGCTTGCCGAGACGAAGACGCCGCCCCGGAGGGCGGCGCCAGGAAGACCCATGGGAAGGCCCGTCAGAAACCGAGGCCTTCGTATTTCTTCTTGAACTTGGAGACGCGCCCGCCGGTGTCGACCAGTCGCTGGCCGCCGCCCGTCCACGCGGGATGCGAGGAGGGGTCGATTTCCAGTGCCAGCGTGTCGCCTTCCTTGCCCCAGGTGGAGCGCATCTGAACCACCGTGCCGTCGGTCAGCTTCACCTCGATCAGGTGGTAATCGGGATGGATGTCCTTCTTCATCGCGCCGCTCCTCAGGCTTCGGCTTCGCCCGACACGGGCTTGTAGTTGCTGTCTTCGGCGATCCGGGCCGACTTGCCGCGGCGCGAGCGCAGATAGTAGAGCTTCGAGCGCCGCACGCGGCCACGACGGACCACCTCGATGTATTCGATGTTGGTCGAGTAGAGCGGGAAGACGCGCTCCACCCCTTCGCCAAAGGAAATCTTGCGCACCGTGAACGAGCCGGAAATGCCCTTGCCGTTCTTGCGGGCGATGCAGACGCCTTGGTAGTTCTGCACCCGGGTGCGGTTGCCCTCGGTCACCTTGTAGCCCACGCGCACCGTGTCGCCGGGCTTGAAATCGGGAATGGTCTTGCCGAGCTGAGCGATCTGCTCGGCTTCGATCTGGGCGATCAGGTCCATGCCTGTCACTCCTCTCTTGCCTCCGGTTCGCCCGGAGAGTTGATGCCGCCCCAGAGCTCCTGGTCTTCTGCCGGGTCCGCGCCGCGCGCGCCCGCCGGAGAGTGAGGTCGCCGTTTGCCGTGTTCCAAGCCGCTCGGCCTGCCTGTCCGCGGTGATGCCGAAGAAAGCGCCACCCGTTGCCGGTCACGCAAAGGCACAAGCGTCCGAGTCGGTCGCCCGCCCGGAATGCGCGGCTTCTAGGCGATGGCGGCGGCAAAGGCAAGCCCGGCGCGGCTCATTTCCCGTCATCCGTTTTGCCGTGCCGGCGCAGCCAAGCATCCCACAGGTCCGGCCGGCGCGCGCGGGTGACCTGTTGCGCCATCTCGTGGCGCCACTGGGCGATGCGGCCATGGTGCCCGCTCATGAGAACCTCGGGAATGGCCCGCCCGCGCCACTCCGCCGGCCGCGTGTATTGCGGATGCTCCAGAAGCCCCTCGGAAAAGCTTTCCTCCTCGGTCGAACTCTCGTTGCCGAGAACGCCCGGCAGAAGTCGCACCGTTGCATCGATGAGCGCCATCGCCGCGATCTCGCCGCCGGTCATCACGAAGTCGCCAAGCGACAGCTCCTCAAGCTGGTATTCCTCGATCACGCGCTCGTCGAGGCCCTCGAAACGGCCGCAAAGAAGCGTCGCACCCTGCGCCCGCGAAAGCCGGATCGCATCGGCCTGCCCCATGCGTCTGCCGCGCGGGGTGAAGTAGATCACCGGCCAGCGGGAGCGGTCGGCGGGGACGCCTTCGGCGGCGGCGTCGAGGGCGCGCCCCACCACATCGGGGCGCAGCACCATGCCGGCACCGCCGCCGGCCGGGGTATCGTCAACGTTGCGATGGCGCCCGACACCGAAGTCGCGCAGTGCAATCGTCTCGAGCCTCCACAACCCGGCGGACAGCGCGCGTCCGGTCAACGACAGCCCGAGAATGCCGGGAAACGCCTCCGGCAGGAGCGTGATGACGCGTGCCGTCCACGCATCTTTCCACGCCGGGGGCTCGGCCATGAGATCACGCGGTCGGGCGCTGGGCCGGATCGAGAGCCTGCCATGGGATCGGGGCTTGCCAGTCATCTCTTGCCGGTCATCTCGCTCTGCAACTGCGGCATTGGCGGACATCTCGCCGTCGGCGCGCCCGCCTCACGCCCCGCTCCCGCCTTCACCGCTGCCGGAGGAGTCCGGGAACAGCCCGGCTGGCGGATCGACGACGATGCGCCCCGCCTCCAGGTCCACGGTCGGAACCACATCGCGCGTGAAGGGCACGAGCACTCCCGCGCCAAGCCCCGGCCCGCGCACCTCGAGAAGATCGCCCGCGCCGTGATCGAGCACCGCTGCCACGCGCCCGAGAAGCTGCCCGCCCGTGTCGCGCACCTCGAGGCCGATCAGATCGGCGTGATAGTATTCCTCCTCGCCCGTGGGCGGAAGCGCGTCACGGTCGGCATAGAGCCGCATGCCGCGCAGGGCCTCGGCCTCTTCCCGCGTCTGAACCCCGGACAGACGCGCCGCGAAGCCGCCCTTGATCGGGCGCTCGAGCCTGATCTCGAAGCAGCGCGTTCCGTCCTCGCTCCAGAGCGGGCCGTAGGCGGCGATCGCCTCGGGCTCGGAACAGAAGGATTTCAGCCTGACCTCGCCGCGCACGCCGAAGGCGCCGGCGATGGCACCGAGGCAGACGCGGGCGGGCCGTGTGCGGTCCTGCGGCATTTCAGCGAAGCTCCACGACGGGCAGGCCGCGGCGGGTTTCCCAGCCGGCGCGCTCAAGCTCGGGTATGTCGCTTTCCTCGGCGGGCCAGCCAAGGCAGAGGTAGGCCACAAGTTTCCAGTCGCCGGGCACGGAGAGTGCCCGCGCCAGCGCCTCGGCGTCGAGAATCGACACCCAGCCGAGCCCGAGCCCGCGCGCCCTCGCGGCCAGCCACATCTGCGTGATGGCGGCGACCACCGAGTAGCGGCGGGTCTCGGGCATCGTCGCTGCGCCCAGCCCCATGCCCTGCTCGGTGGCCTCGTCGCAGAACACCGCCAGCTGCACCGGCGCTTCGCGCATCCCCGAGAGTTTCAGCCGGCTGTAGAGCGCGGCGCGCTCGCCGGCGTAACCGGCAAGCGCGCGGGCATTGGCGGCCTCGAAATTGGCCAGGGCTTCGGCGCGGGCGGCGGCACTTTCGATGCGTATGAGGCGCCAGGGCTCGCTCAGCCCCACCGAGGGGGCCATGGCGAAGGCGGCGAGGCACTCATCGAGGGTTGCCTCGTCCACCGGATCGGCGCGGAAGCGACGCACGTCACGCCGCCAGCGCATCAGCCTGGCCAGCTCGGACCGGAAAGCCGGGGAGAAGCCGGGCATTCGAGGCGTGCTGTCCTGCCCGACGCTCATGCGTCGGTCGAGGCCTCCTCACCCGCGCCATCGGCTGCCTGCGCGGCGGCGGCCTTCTCGGCCTTCTCGGCGGCGCGCTCCTTGGCCTTGGCGCCGGGCTCGCCTTTCTTGGGGTTGTGGCGCTCGCGCTTTTCGAGAATGCCTGCGGCCTCGAGGAAGCGCGCCACCCGGTCGGTCGGCTTGGCGCCGAGCGAGAGCCAGTGCTTGACGCGCTCGACGTTCATCTTGACGCGTTCCTCGCTGTCCTTGGGCAGGAGCGGGTTGTAGGTGCCGAGCTTTTCGATGAAGCGGCCGTCGCGCGGCATGCGCGAATCGGCGGCAACGATCGAATAGTGCGGGCGCTTCTTCGAGCCGCCGCGGGCAAGGCGGATTTTCATGGCCATGGTCTGTCACTCCTTTGTCGTTGGCCTGAGGGGCGAAGGCCCCGTCGTTCACGGGTGTGCGTTTCGGCTCAGATCATTTCTGAAACCGCTTGTGGTGCTGAATGACCTCCGAGATGATGAAGGCAAGAAACTTTCGTGCGAATTCGGGGTCGAGATCGGCCTCAGCGGCGAGCCACTCGAGCCGCTCGATCTGCTTGGCCTCGCGATCGGGATCGGCGGGCGGCAGATTGTGCTCGGCCTTCAGCTGGCCCACAGCCTTGGTGTGCTTGAAGCGTTCGGCCAGCGTGTAGACGAGAATGGCGTCAAGCCGGTCGATGGAGGCGCGGTGCTCGGCGAGGATCTCCGCGGCGCGGGTCGCATCGTCGCGAATGGCGTCGTCGCTCATGGGCGCTTCTCCGGTCGGGGATGGCGGTAGACACAGGCAGGCTCGGCAAGCCGCGCCTCGGCGGCCGCGTCGCGGCGCGCGCCCAGCCTCAGGGCGAGCTCGATGGCGCGGGTGTTCTCGGCGTCGATGTAGCTGACGAGGCTTTCGAGCCCCAGACGGTGCCAGGCAAAGTCGCGCGCCGCCGCAGCGGCCTCGCGCGCAAACCCCTTGCCCTCCACCTCGCGCGCGAAGAGAAAGCCGAGCTCGGGTTCTGCGTCTCCCGGTTCAAGGCCGATGACCACGAAGCCGATGGCAAGGCGATCAGCCCTGGTCTCGACGCACCACAGGCCGTGGCCATGCAGCAGCCAGCCCGCCACCGCGCGGGAAAAATCGCTCCATGCATCGGCGCGCGTGTAGGGGCCGCCAAGATGGCTCCCGCGCGGGCTGCAGACAATGCTGGCGTAAAGGTCGAAATCCCCGATGCGCGGCGCGCGCAGGCGCGTGCGCTCCGTCTCGAGCACCGGTATGGCGGCGGCGATGGTCTCGGCCAATGCTGCGGCACTGCCGGCGGGCGGCATTTCGTGGCGCGGGATCATGTCATTGCCTCCGGGCCGGGATAGCGCCAGATCTCCACCGGCCGGCAGGCGGGATCGGCGGGGTTGGAGACGAAGGTCTCGCCCGTATTGACCGCGCCAAGGCGGCGGGCGACGGACTGGCTCGCGGTGTTCTCGGGGTCGATCAGGCTGATGAGCGTGCGCCAGCCCAGCGTGCCATAGGCGTGGTCGATCACCGCGCGGCCCGCTTCGGTGGCGTAGCCCTTGCCCTCGCTGCCCTCGTAGAGGTGATAGGCAAGCTCGGACTCGGGCCACTCGCCGGGGTGCCAGAGTCCAACCATGCCGATGGCGCGGCCCGAACCCTTCTCCTCCACCATCCAGGAGCCATAGCCCCTGAGCGCCCAGTGGCCGAGCTGCGTGGCCAGGAGCCGCCAGACGCGGTAGCCCGGCAGCGGGCCGCCGACGAAGCGCGACCGCTCGCTTTCCCAGAAGGGGATTTCCACCTCGAGGTGACGCTCCTCGGGGGCGACGAGGCGCAGGCGCGCGGTCTCCAGCGTGGGGATGGGCAGGGACATCACCGCTTGGCCCTCCAACCGAGCGCGCGCCCGGCACGGGCGGCGGAAACTGGGTATTTGCACCAGGATGATGAAACCATCAGCGCTTCTTCCCCAGACCGGAGAGCCCGGGCGGCAGGCCGAGCCCCTGGTTGCCGCCGAGGCCGGGCAGGCCGCCCGGCAGGCCGCCGCCGGCCTGGTTCTGCAGCGCCTGCAGCTCCGCCGGCGAGGGGCCACCCTTGCCGAAGAGCCCGCGCATCGCCTGTTTCAGGGCGCCGCCCTTTCCCATGCGGCCGAGCTTCTTCATCATGTCCGACATCTGCCGGTGCATCTTCAGAAGCCGGTTGAGATCCTGCACCTCGAGACCGGCGCCGCGGGCGATGCGCTTCTTGCGGCTGGCCTGCAGGATCTGCGGGTTGGCGCGCTCCTTCTTCGTCATCGAGTTGATGAGCGCGATCTGGTGGCGGATCACCTTGTCGTCGAAGCCGGCCTCGGCGATCTGCTTCTGCATCTTCCCCATGCCGGGCAGGAGGCCCATGATGCCCTCCATGCCGCCCATCCTGAGCATCTGCTCGAGCTGCATCTTCAGGTCGTTCATGTTGAAGCGGCCCTTCTGGAACCGCTTCATCATGCGCTCGGCTTCTTCGGCCTCGATGGTGGCCTGTGCCTTCTCGACGAGCGCGACGATGTCGCCCATGCCGAGGATGCGCCCGGCGATGCGTTCGGGGTGGAATTCCTCGAGCGCATCCATCTTCTCGCCGGTGCCGACGAACTTGATCGGCTTGCCGGTGACCGCGCGCATCGACAGCGCCGCGCCGCCGCGGCCGTCGCCGTCCATCCGCGTCATCACCACGCCGGTGATGCCGATCTTGTCGTCAAACTCCTCGGCTACCTCCACGGCGACCTGGCCGGTGAGCCCGTCGACCACCAGAAGCGTTTCGCGCGGGGAGACGATGTCGCGCACCTCGGCGGCCTGCTGGATCAGCTCGGCGTCGATGTGGAGCCGGCCGGCGGTGTCGAGCATGTAGACGTCATAGCCGCCGAGCAAGGCCTGCTGCTTCGCGCGCCGGGCGATCGCTTGCGCGGTTTCGCCCTTGACGATCGGCAGCGTGTCCACCCCGATCTGGCGGCCGAGGATCTCGAGCTGTTCCATCGCCGCGGGGCGGTTGGTGTCGAGCGAGGCCATCAGCACGCGCTTGTGCTCGACCTCCTTGAGCCGCTTGGCGAGCTTCGCGGTGGTCGTCGTCTTGCCCGAGCCCTGCAGGCCCACCATCAGGATCGGCGCGGGCGGGTTGTCGATCTTGAGCCGGCCGATCTCGGCGCCGTCGCCGGCGAGGACCGCGACAAGCTCGTCATGGACGATCTTGACCACCTGCTGGCCGGGCGTGACCGATTTCGTCACCGCCTGGCCGGTGGCCTTTTCCTGGACCCGGCGTACGAAGTCGCGGGCAACGGGCAGCGAGACGTCGGCCTCGAGAAGCGCCACGCGCACTTCGCGCAGCGCGGTGCGCACGTCGTCCTCGGTCAGCGCGCCCCGGCTCGTCAGCCGCTCGAAGACACCCGAGAGGCGTTCCGAGAGAGATTCGAACATGTATTCGGCCCCTTTCGCCGGTTGATCTCATGCCCCCAGATGGGGAGCGCGCTGCCAAATGCCAACGGCACCCGCGGGCGAACCCTCGCTGACGGGTGGCGATCCCCGGCCACGACCCGGGGACCGGAAGGACATCACGTCTTCCGGAGCGGCGCCCGCCTACGCTGCCTCCGCTCTCATGTCAAGACTGCGCGCTTCCCGCCAATGTTCAGACATTGATGGGATGATAGGATGCAAGCCATGCCTTGGCCTTGTCGCGCTCGGCGAGATGGTACACCCGCAGCTCAGCGCCGATGAGGGGAGCAAAGAACTTGGCGGCGAGCCTGAGCCACTCCTTGTCGGTGACCACCGCCACGCGGGCGAACTCGCCAAGGTGCTTGAGCCCCATCTTCGCGTCATCCCATGCGGCGCCGGCGGTGAAGCCCTCGAAATCCTCGCCGCATTCGAAGTAGAGGTGAACCTTGCCCTCCTTCTCGATGCGCTCGTCGACGAGTGGCATCAGCGTGTTCTCGTAGTCGTCGCTGTCGATGACCCCATGCGCCGCCACGGCGACAACATCGGCCGGAAAGCCCTCGAGAACCTCGAAATATCCCTTGTCGGCCTTGCTCATCGCTAGTCCTCCTCCGGCGTTTCGCTTGCATTGCTCCTGCCCGCTCCTTGCAGATGAGAAGGGTCGGACGTGCGTTCAACCCCGCTCCCTCGGCAGGGGTCAGGCGACTTTCAGCACGATCTTGCCGACATGCTCGGAGCTTTCCATCCGGGCATGGGCGGCAGCGGCCTCATCGAGGGGGAATTCGCTGTCCATCACCGGGCCGATGCGCCCGGCGTCGAGCAGCGGCCAGACATGGGCGGCGAGTGCCTCGGCGATGCGGGCCTTGGCGAGGTCCGATTGCGGGCGCAGGGTGGAGCCGGTGACGGTGAGCCGGCGGGTCATGATCTGGGCGAAGTTGAGCTCCACCTTCGGGCCGGAAAGAAAGGCGATCTGCACGAGCCGCCCGTCATCGGCAAGGGCGGCGATGTTGCGGGGGATGTAGCCGCCGCCGACCATGTCGAGGATGAGGTTGGCGCCGCCGGCCGCGCGCAGCACCTCCACGAAGTCCTCCTCGCGGTAGTTGATGGCGCGCTCGGCGCCAAGCTCTTCGCAGATACTGCACTTCCGGGCGCTGCCCGCGGTGGTGAAGACGCGCGCGCCGAAGGCATGGGCAAGCTGGATCGCGGTGGTGCCGATGCCGGAGCTTCCGCCGTGGACGAGAAAGCGCTCGCCCGCCCGCAGCCCGCCGCGGTCGAAGACATTGGTCCAGACGGTGAAGAAGGTTTCGGGCAGGCAGGCAGCGCGATCAAGGCTCATGCCTTTCGGCACGCGCAGGGCATGCGCCGCGGGCGTGACCGCATATTCGGCATAGCCGCCGCCGGGCAGGAGCGCGCAGACCTCGTCGCCCTCCTTCCATTCGGTCACGCCGGGGCCGACGGCGGCGACGGTGCCGGCCGCCTCGAGGCCGGGCAGGTCGGAGGCGCCGGGGGGTGGCGCATAGGCGCCGGCGCGCTGGAGCGCATCGGGGCGGTTGACGCCGGCATAGGCAATGCGGATCAGGATCTGCCCATACCCCGGCCGCGGGACCGGGCGCATGGCCGGTTTCAGCACTTCCGGCCCGCCTGGGGCGGTGATCTCCACCACGCGCATGGTCTGGGGCAGGCTCATGGGCTTTCCTTTCCTTCCCTCGGAGGGGATGGCCAGCGGCCGGGCAGGTCGTCGCGCGGCGCGGCGGGCGCGCGGACGCGTGCGAAAAGGCGTGCGGGCAGGGCGGCGAGGCCCTTGAGGGCCGGGCTTTCGCTGATCTGTGCCTTGAGTTTCTCGATGCGCATGACGTCTTCGATGCGGCGGTCAAGAAAGTCCCATGTGGCAGCGTGATCGGGGCTTTCGTCCCCGAGCCAATAGAGAACGGTGGCCGAATAGACCGCCGACAGGGTGGCGCGCTTGGAATACCAGTTGATATCCTGCGAGGTATCGCCGAGCGCCGTCCAGATCGCATCGGCCGTGCCCCAGATGAGTTGCGCGCCGAGGGGCGCGTTGTGGGGCAGGGCGAAGAGCGCGGCGGCACGGCGCACCGCCTCGCGGTCGCCCGCAGCCTCGAGACGGTAGCGCACGGCGCTGGCCACACGGTCCCGAAAGCGCAAGGACGAGAGATCGGCCGCGGCCAAACGCGCGATCATCTCGCGGTCGCCGCGGCGGTGGAAGGCGGCGGCGAGATCCACGGCACCGCGCGGAAGAAGCCGGCGTGCCTCGTCGGGGGAAAGCCCCGCATCCCGAGCGGCTGCCCGCAGCGTCACTTCCGACCAGCCGTCGAAGGCGACATGGGGCAAGGCGGCGTCCACGAGGCGCGCGAGCGCGGGGTCTTCGGCGGCGGCGTGCGGCTGGGTCATCGGTTTGCTCCTCGGCCCGATCCTAGCCGGCGCAGGCGCCGGCGCAAGGCGGTGGACAGACGCGGCCGGGCCTGCTAAACGAACGCTTCCTGCATCTTCAGTGCAACTCTAACCCGGAAAGGTGGTGAAAACCGCATGCAGGTAACCGTTCGCGACAACAACGTCGATCAGGCGCTGCGCGCTCTGAAGAAGAAGCTCCAGCGCGAGGGCGTGTTCCGCGAAATGAAGCTCCGTCAGCACTACGAGAAGCCGTCGGAGAAGCGCGCCCGCGAGAGGGCCGAGGCGATCCGCCGCGCCCGCAAGCTCGCGCGCAAGAAGGCCCAGCGCGAAGGGCTGCTCTGAGGAGCGAACCGCGCCAAGGCATTCGGCCCGCCGAAGGGCCACTGAAGCCCCCGGCCGCAGCAGCGCCGGGGGCTTCGTTTTGTCCTGTGGTTTCCGCTCCACCCCCAAGGCGCGTGGAAAACACCCCGCCCATGCCCCCGTCGCCATGCTTGACACCCCGCCGTGTGCAGCGCGAGGCTTCCCGTGGGTTTCGGCCAGCAGGTGGCGGCAGCAGGTGTGGAGAACAGAGCGATGGACTATCTCGACAGGCGGATTCAGGAACTGATGAGCGAGCGTGACGCGCATCTTCTGCGCGCCTCCCAGCCGCACGGCTGGTTGGGCATCACCCGGGCGATGCGCACCGGCAAGCTTGCATGGCTGTTCTGGGTCACATGGATTCTGCAGCTCGTCTTCCTCGTCATCGGCCTCTGGGCGGCGGTGCGCTTCTATCAGGCCGCCGAGGTGCTGGCGGCGGTGAAATGGGGGTTCACCGGGGCGGTGTTCCTGCTCGGGGGGCTGCAGATCAAGCTGTCGATGGCCCCCCACATCCATGCCGAGCGCATCCTGCGTGAGCTCAAGCGGGTGGAGATACTCATCCTCGCCCAGGAAGAGCGGCTCAGGGAGCGCGCGCCCGCCGCCGAGGCAGGCAGCGGAACAGACGGCTGACCAGCCAACGGCGCCCTTGACCGGCAAGGGTGACCGCGGCACGCAGTCGCGGCCCGGGCTGCCCCCTCTCCCCGCCGACATGGCTCGGACGGCCTGGTGACGTTTGCGCCTGGTGGGAGGCGCTCAGTCGGGGAGTTCGTCGTGCACCTGCCCGTAGGTGATGAGCGCGAAGATGGCGGTTCCGCCGACGATGTTGCCGGCCAGCACCGGCAGGAAGAATGCGCCGAGGGCCTCCAATGGCCCCAGCAGACCCTGCCAGATGAGAATTGCCGCCTCCACCGAGCCCGCGACCACATGCGCGAAATCCCCCGCCGCGATCAGCCAGGTGAACAGGATGACGATCAGGGCCTGGTTGCCTTCCGATTCGGGCAGCATCCAGACGATGGCGGCAACCAGCACCCCGGCCGGGATCGCGCGGAAGAACCCGTCGACCGCCCCGAGCCCCGTGGCGTGATGAGACAGTTCGGTCAGCACCGGCAACAGCGCTTCCGGAATCACGGGGGTTCTCGCCAGCACCCCTCCCACCGCGAGGGCGCCGATCACATTGGCCAGAAGCACGACCGCCCACAGCCGCACGAGGCGAAGCAGCATGGCCCGCCGGGGGTCGGCCATTGCTGGAATCACGGTGGTGATCGTGTTCTCCGTGAAAAGCTGCATCCGCCCGAGGATCACGACGAGAAATCCCAGCGAGTAGCCGAAATTCTCGACCAGATGCCGCCACGGCGCATCGGGCAGGCCACTGCGCAGAACCGCCTCGCCAAGCACCGACAGGCTGATCATGATGCCTGCCGCGATGCCTGACCAGAACAGGCTCGAGAACGGGCGCCGAAGCTCCTCCTCGCCATCGCGGCGGATGACCTCGAAGATCATCCGCGGCGAAAGCTTGCTGACCTCCTCGATCCGTTCACGCTCCTTGGCGGCAAGGTCTTCCGCCCCCGTTTCCGTCGTGCTCATTCGCCCCTCCTTGCCCAAGCTTCGGCGCCGGTCGGCCGACAGTTGCCCACGTGTTCCGTCCGCGCAAGGCTCGACGCTCTTGGCGCGGCTTCAACGGCGATGACTGTGGAAAGGTGAACGCCACCGCGGGCGGATCGGGAAGATCTATGGTCGGAGTGGCGCGATTCGAACGCGCGGCCCCTGCCTCCCGAAGACAGTGCTCTACCAGGCTGAGCTACACTCCGACCGTGCCCGCGCAATTAGACAAGGCGCGGGCGATTTGCAAGGGGCTCATTGGCCGCGAGCCGAGCCCCTTGCATTGCCGGCCTCAGACCTTGAGGCTCGGAATGATCTGCTTCTTGCGGCTCATGATGCCGGGCAGCACCACCGTGTCGCCCTCGACCTTGGCGCCGAAGCTCTTCTCGGCCACCTGCCTGACGAGATCATTCGGCACCAGCAGCGTCGCTTCCTCGTTGAGGATGTCGACGACAAAGAGCAGCACCTGATCGACGCCATCCTCCTCGGCGACCTGCTTCATCGCCTCCATGAGCCCCGCCTTGCGGTCGAGGATCGCCTTGGGCGAGGTCGTCTCCAGCACCGAGACGCGAAACTTCACGCCGCCGACCTCGTATTCCTTCGAGTCCATCCGCAGAAGCTCGGCATCGGAGAAGGCCGAGACGTCGGACTTGGCGGCGAACATCTCCGCGGCGTAGTCGGGGATGGAGATGCCAAGCTCGCCGGCAAGCTTCTCTGCCAGCGCGCGATCGGTGTCGGTGGTGGTGGGCGAGCGGAACTCCAGCGTGTCCGACAGGATGCACGACAGCATCAGCCCCTTGATCTCGCGCGGCATCTTTGCCGCATCCTCGCCCATGAGCTGATGCATCAGCGTCGCGGTGCAGGCCAGCGGCCGGATCGTCACAGAGATCGGCGCCGAGGTCTCCAGCCCGCCGGCGAGCTTGTGATGGTCGATGATCTCGCGGATGTCGGCCTTGTTGATGTTCGCCGGCAGCTCGGCGGGATTGTTGGTGTCGACGATGACCACCGGCGCGCCTTCCTCGACATCCTCTATGATCGCCGGCTGCGCCTGACCCCAGCGCTCAAGCACGAATTTCGCCTCGGTGTTGGGCTCGCCCAGAAGCACCGCTTCGGCGGCGGTGCCCTTCACCTCGCTCAGATACCAGGCCCAGATGATCGGCGAGCCGGTGGAATCCGTGTCGGGCGAGCGATGCCCGAAAACCTTGATCGTCATGTCACTGTCCATCATGGGTGGGTTGATCGGCGCCTCTATAGGCGCTGTCGGCCGCGTTGTCACGCGCGACGCCGCAGCGCAGAAACGCGCCGGGCGCCGCGCCGCTCCCCCGGCTTGGTGGCATCCGCTTCGGCGCACAGTCCCTGTGCGCGGCACATGCGTTGAAGATGGGGACGTGCACGCCGATATCTGTGCCGAAGCGAAAGGAGATGCGTTCATGTCCATCCGTCCCGTCCGTTCGATCAGCCATGCCCGGCCAACGCTCGAGGGCGCGGGCGTGCATCTGCACCGGGTGTTCGGCTTCGGGGATCCGTCCGAGACCGACCCCTTCCTGCTGCTCGACGACTTCCGCAACGACGACCCCGCGCATTACCTGCGCGGCTTCCCGTGGCATCCGCACCGGGGCATCGAGACGATCACCTATGTTCTGGCGGGCGAGGTGGAGCACGGCGATTCGCTCGGCAACCGCGGCGTCCTCGGCCCCGGTTCGGTGCAATGGATGACCGCGGGCCGCGGCATTCTTCACCAGGAGATGCCGAAGGGCGACGCGCAGGGGCGCATGCACGGCTTTCAGCTCTGGGCCAATCTGCCCTCTTCCGAGAAGATGTGCGCGCCGCGCTACCAGGACATCGCCGGCGCCGACATCCCCGAGGTGGTCGATGACGACGGCACGCGGGTGCGGGTCATCACCGGCGAGTTCTGGGGCACGCGCGGGCCGGTTGACGGCATCGCCGCCAACCCGCTCTATCTCGACGTCTGGGTGCCGCCCGAGCGCACCAAGCGCCTTCCCGTGGACACCTACGCCAACGCCTTCGCCTATGTCTTCGAGGGCGCCGCGCGGTTTCGCGACGCGTCCGACCCCGTCGGCGTGAAGGTGGAGAAGGAGTATCAGGGCAGGGAACTGAACATCCGCGACATGAGCGGCAACCGCACGCTCGTGCGCTTCGATACCGGCGACGAGATCGTGGTGACGGCGGGGCCTGAAGGCGTGCGCTTTCTGCTCGTCTCCGGCCGGCCGATCCGCGAACCGGTGGCCTGGCATGGGCCGATCGTGATGAACACGCGCGAGGAACTCATTCAGGCCATCGAGGAGCTGCAGGCGGGCACTTTCATCAAGCCCTGACGACGGCAAGAGCAACCCGGCTACCCCAGGGGCGGCAGATTTTTTTCCGGTTGTCGCGTGAAGCCTGTTGACAGCCACGAGGGCGCTGCCTATCTCGCCGGCTGTTAGCACTCGCCTTCGGGGAGTGCTAACAAGAAACAATGGAACGCAAGGAGCGTCTGACATGGCTTTCACCCCGTTGCATGACCGTGTTCTGGTCCGTCGCATCGAAAGCGAGGAGAAAACCAAGGGCGGCCTTATCATCCCCGACACCGCGAAGGAAAAGCCCGCCGAGGGCGAAGTGATCGCGGTTGGGGCCGGCGCCCGGGACGAAGACGGTGATCGCATCCCGATGGACGTCAAGGCCGGTGACAGGGTGCTCTTCGGCAAGTGGTCGGGCACGGAAATCGTGCTCAACGGCGAAGAGCTCCTCATCATGAAGGAAAGCGACATCCTCGGCATTCTGACGGACTGATCAGGTCTGATCATCCGCAAGCCGGGACACCGGAACCAACAGTCAATCTGGAGCACGCAACATGTCTGCCAAGGACGTGAAGTTTCACACCGACGCCCACGCGAAAATCCTGCGTGGCGTGAACATTCTGGCCGATGCGGTGAAGGTCACGCTCGGCCCCAAGGGCCGCAACGTGGTTCTCGACAAGTCCTTCGGCGCCCCGCGCATCACCAAGGATGGCGTAACGGTGGCCAAGGAGATCGAACTTGAGGACAAGTTCGAGAACATGGGTGCGCAGATGGTCAAGGAAGTGGCCAGCCGCACCAACGACGAGGCTGGTGACGGCACCACCACCGCGACCGTTCTCGCCCAGGCCATCGTGAAGGAGGGCATGAAGGCGGTTGCCGCCGGCATGAACCCGATGGACCTGAAGCGCGGCATCGATCTCGCTGTCGACAAGGTCGTCGAAGCGATCAAGGCCGCGGCGCGGCCCGTGTCCGGTTCCGACGAGGTGGCCCAGGTGGGCACGATCTCCGCGAACGGGGAAGAGCAGATCGGCCGCATGATCGCCGACGCGATGCAGAAGGTCGGCAATGACGGCGTCATCACCGTCGAGGAGAACAAGGGCCTCGAGACCGAGGTGGAAGTGGTCGAGGGCATGCAGTTCGACCGCGGCTATCTCTCGCCCTATTTCGTCACCAACCCCGACAAGATGGCCGTCGAGCTTGAGGACGTGCTGATCCTGCTGCACGAGAAGAAGCTCTCCTCGCTGCAGCCGATGATTCCGCTTCTCGAGCAGGTCATCCAGTCGCAGAAGCCGCTTCTCATCATCGCCGAGGACGTCGAGGGCGAGGCGCTGGCCACGCTCGTCGTCAACAAGCTGCGCGGTGGTCTGAAGGTGGCTGCCGTCAAGGCGCCGGGCTTTGGTGACCGTCGCAAGGCCATGCTGCAGGACATCGCCATCCTGACCGGCGGTCAGGTCGTGTCCGAAGAGCTTGGCATGAAGCTCGAGAACGTCACCATCGACATGCTCGGCCGTGCCAAGAAAGTGGTGGTCAAGAAGGACGACACCACGATCATCGACGGCGCCGGCGACAAGAAGGAAATCGCGGCCCGCGTCGCCCAGATCCGTCAGCAGATCGAGGAAACCACCTCGGACTACGACCGCGAGAAGCTGCAGGAGCGCGTGGCCAAGCTCGCCGGTGGCGTGGCGGTCATCCGCGTTGGCGGCATGACCGAGGTCGAGGTGAAGGAGCGCAAGGACCGTGTCGACGACGCGCTCAACGCGACCCGCGCGGCGGTGCAGGAAGGCATCGTCGTCGGTGGTGGCGTGGCGCTGGTGCAGGCCTCCAAGAAGCTCGAAGGCCTCAAGGGCGCCAACTCCGACCAGAACGCGGGTATCGCCATCATCCGCCGTGCGCTTGAGGCGCCGCTGCGTCAGATCGCTCAGAACGCGGGTGTTGACGGCGCCGTTGTCGCCGGCAAGGTGCGCGAGTCCGACGATCCGACCTTCGGCTTCAACGCGCAGACCGAAGAGTATGGCGATATGTTCAAGTTCGGCGTGATCGACCCGGCGAAAGTCGTGCGCACCGCGCTCGAGGACGCCGCGTCGGTGGCTGGTCTGCTGATCACCACCGAAGCGATGATCGCCGACAAGCCCAAGAAGGAAGAGCCCGCGGCTGCGGGTGCCGGAATGGGCGGCATGGACTTCTGATCGCGCCACGCGATCGGAGTTCGGGAAGGGGCGCCTGCGGGCGCCCCTTTTCAGTTCCCGCTGCGGTCAAGCGAGAAGCACACCGCCAGAAGCGCCGAGCCGGCGAGGAGAAGCGCCACAAGGGCGGCGAGCACCAGCCCGTAGCCCCCCAGGCTCCACACCAGCGACGCCAGCCAGGGAGCAGAGGCCGCCCCGAGCAGGTAGACAAGCGCCAACGCGCCTGATTTCGCCCCGAACGCCTCGCCGCCCAGCACCTCCCGCGCGATTATCGGCCGCAGGATCGAGATCGTTCCGTAGGCGCCGCCGAAGAGCACCACGAAGGCAATGAGGAAGGCCGCCGCCCGTCCGGCCACCGCGAGGTTCAGGATCGCCATGGTCATCAGCAGAAGGGCGCCGAGAGCCAGCGCACGCGGCGAAACTCGGGCGCCGACTGCGGCCATGGCCAGACGACCGGCGACCTGCATCGGCCCGATGAAGGAGGCCGCCACCACGGTGGCCGTCGCTGCCACCCCCCGGTCGGCAAGGATCGGCAGAAGATGGTTGATGGTCGCTCCGTGAGCCATTCCGGCCAGGGCGAAACCGAGTGCGAGCATCCAGAACAGCGGGCTTGACAGAAGCTTCCGGCGCGCAGTGCGGGCCTCCTGCGGGGTGCGCCTGAGCGGCGCGGGGCGGTGATGCGCCTCGAGCGCCGCACCTCCGGCCCAGAGAAGCGGCGCGCCAAGGCCCGCGACCACGGCGGCGAAGACCATCGCCGCGCCTCGCCAGCCCATCGCTTCCGCCAGCAGATGCGCCGCCGGAAAGCTCAGCGAGCTGGCAAATCCCGCCACCAGCGTGATCAGCGTGATCGCCCCGCGCGCCTCGGCCCCCCGCGCGCGGGTGACAAGGGCGAAGCAAGGCTCATAGAGCGCGCCGGCCATGGCAAGCCCGGCCACCGCCCAGACAAGATAGAACTGCCAGATCTCGCGGACCCCGCTGAGGGCGAAGATGGCGAGCGCGCCAAGGAGCGCCGAGAGCCCCATCATCACCGGGCCACGGCCGGCGTCGATGAGCCGGCCGGCCAGCGGTGCGGCCGCGGCCGAGATCAGGACGGCGAGGGTGAAGGCGCCGGTGAGCGCCTCCTTGGGCCAGTGCTCCGCCTGTTCCCAGCGCAGGATCAGGGCGGGGAAGATGTAGAAGATGCCGGCCCAGACGAGCGTCTCGCCGAGGGCAAGCATGACGATCGCGCCCCTTGCCTGCATTGCCGTCCCCTTGCCGCTTCTGCCGGCATCGAAGGGGGTGGGCGAAGCGGCGTCAAGCGCGTCAGCGGACCAGCGGTTCGAGCGGGTCGTAGATCGCGCCGCATGTGCCCCATGCCGCTTGCGCCAGGCGGTCCGGCTTGAAGCGTATGGCGCTCAACTCCTCGCGCGAGAAGAAGCGCCGGCGCGAGACGATTCCGGCCGGATCCTGCCATGCGGGGTCAAGCCCGCCGCCGGTGATGCGGCAGCGAAAGAATACCTCCACCTGGTGATAGCCGCTTTCGGGCTCGAAGAACTCGTTGACGAGCGCCGGAGCGCCGACCTCGACCTCGAGCCCCGTCTCCTCCCGCACCTCCCGGCGCAGGTTCTCCGCAAGCGACGTGCCTCGCTCGACCCCGCCACCGGGCGCGCCCCACAGATCGCTCGTCTCGCCGGGGTAGGCGTTGACGAGAAGGAGCCGCCCCTCATGCAGGACCAGCGCGCGCACAGCGAGGCGGAGAACCGGGGGGAAGGGCATCGCCGTGCCTTCAGCCGGCCGGCCCGGTGATGCGGTTGACATGGCCCATCTTGCGCCCCGGCCGCACCTCGGCCTTGCCGTAGAGATGGATGGTCGCGTTACGCTCACGCGCGATCTGCGGCACGCGCGCCACATCTTCACCGATGAGGTTCTCCATAGTCACATCGGCATAACGGCTTCCGTCGCCAAGCGGCCAGCCGGCAATGGCGCGGATGTGCTGCTCGAACTGATCCACCGCGCAGCCCTGCTGCGTCCAGTGCCCGGAGTTGTGCACGCGCGGGGCGATTTCGTTGACGATGAGCCCGCCGGGCGTGACGAACATCTCAACGCCCATCACGCCCACGTAGTCGAGCGCGTTCAGGATGCGCCCGGCAACAAGTGCCGCGTCCGCCCTCTGGCTGGCGCTGAGGCGGGCAGGCACGGTGGTTGTGCGCAGAATTCCCTCACGGTGCACATTCTCGCCCGGGTCGAAGCAGGCCACCGTCCCATCGAGACCGCGCGCGGCGATCACGGAGACCTCGCGCTCGAAGTTCACGAAACCCTCGAGGATCGCCGGCGCGCCGGCAATGGCCTGAAGGGCAGCGGGCGCGTCCTCAGCGCCTGTGAGGCGCACCTGCCCCTTGCCGTCATAACCGAGCCGCCGCGTCTTGAGGATTGCCGGCAGGCCCACAGTCTCGATCGCCGCTTCCAGGCTGTCGGCATCCTCCACAGGCGCAAAGGGCGCCACTTCAAGGCCAAGGCCGGAGAGAAAGGTCTTTTCCGTCAGCCGGTCCTGGCTGACGGCAAGCGCGCGACGGCTGGGGCGGATGGGACGCTGCGCCTCGAGCAAATCCAGCGCCGCCACCGGGATGTTCTCGAACTCGTAGGTGATGACGGAGACCTCGGCAGCGAAGCGTTCCAGCGCCTCGGCGTCGTCCCAGGGGGCGGTTGTCGCCCGCGCGGCCACGTGGGCTGCCGGCGGGTTCGGCGCCGGGTCGTAGACGTGGCAACGGTAGCCGAGGCGCGCAGCCGCGACCGAGAGCATGCGTGCCAGCTGCCCGCCGCCGAGAATGCCGATGACCGCACCGTAGGGAAGCGCCTCAGGCATCAGAGGGCTCCTCGGGGATCGAGGCGGAGAGCGCAGCGCGCCAGCGTTCCAGCCGCTCGGCGAGCGCGGCATCGGATAGCGCCAGGATCTGAACCGCCATCAGCCCGGCATTGTAGGCTCCCGACGCCCCGATCGCCATGGTCGCCACTGGAAAGCCGCGCGGCATCTGCACGATGGAATAGAGGCTGTCCACGCCCTTCAGCGCCCGTGTCTCCACCGGCACACCGATGACCGGCAGCCGGGTCTTGGATGCCATCATGCCCGGAAGATGCGCCGCACCGCCTGCGCCGGCGATGATCACCTTCAGTCCGCGCTCCACGGCGGAGCGCCCGTATTCCCAAAGGCGGTCCGGCGTACGGTGTGCCGAGACGATGCGAGTCTCATATGCGACCTCTAGTTCATCGAGCGGGGCGCATGCCTCTCGCATTGTCGCCCAATCCGACTGGCTGCCCATGACGATCCCGACCCTGATTGCCACCTCGGCCCCCTTCATTTCATGTTCCAGCCCGGCAGCTGCGCCGGAGCGCGCACTATACTCGCGCCAAGGGTTCGCACAATCCAGCGCGCCGCATGGCGGCGATCGGGCGATGTGCCGGGCAATGCAGCGTGTCAGGCAATGATGTCGGGAAAGAGCCTGTCCTCGATCGCGGCGATCCTGTCTTTCAGAAGAAGTTTCTTCTTCTTCAGGCGGCGGATCTGCAGCTGGTCGCCGCGGCCGCTTTGCTCGAGCGCGGCAATGGCGGCATCAAGGTCACGGTGCTCGCTGCGCAGAACCTCGAGCTCGTAGCGCAGCACCTCGTCATGTTCCATGCGGGCGGCATCTTCCATCGGCGGGCAATCCCCCTTCATCTTGCCGCAGTTTCGCGCAACAAAATAAGGCGTCCGGGGGCTGATTCCAACCCGCTTGGCGCCACGGGCCTTGCAGGTTGGAGAGCCGCTTCCCATATCTTGTGCAGGCTGCCGCTTCGGGGCCGGAAATGCACTGTCGCTTGTGAAAAGGACGTGTGGATGACGAAACTGAACCTTGGCTCGCATCCCCAGCTTCTGGGGTTCGAGCAGCTCGAACGGCTGTTGGAGCGCACCGCGCGCAATGACAGCAGCGGGTATCCGCCCTTCAACATCGAGCAGACGAGCGGAAACTCCTACCGCATCACTCTGGCCGTCGCCGGGTTTTCGGAGGAGGATCTCTCGATCACCGTCGAGGATCGCCAGCTGGTGATCCGCGGGCGCCAGTCCGACGACGGCAGGGAGCGGCATTTCCTGCATCGCGGGATCGCGGCGCGCCAGTTCCAGCGCAGTTTCGTGCTGGCCGATGGCGTGGAAGTGACCGGGGCGCGACTGGAAAACGGGCTTCTGCATATCGATCTGAAACGGGTGGAGCCCGAACCGGTCGTCAGGAAGATCCCGATCAACAACCGCGTCGGCGCGGCAGGAAGCAGAAAGGGGGAAGACGCCAATGAATGAGAAGTTCGAGTTCGAGAAGGGCCAGGAAAGCCGGATCGTCTATGTCCGGCCGGTGAAGGTTTCGGATCTGCCGGCGGAAGTGCGTGCACATGCCGGCGGGCTCGAGAAGCTCTATGCCGTGCACGGCGCAGACGGAGAACGGCTGGCGCTGGTGCGTGACCGCAACCTCGCCTTCGTGCTTGCGCGCCAGAATGATCTGGCACCTGTCAACGTGCACTGACGCGCAATCGTGACGAATGACGGCCCCGGCTCGCTCGGGGCCTTCGTCATTGAGCCGGCCGCATCCGAGGCTCGCGAGCGGCATGCGGGCGGACGGTGCCACAAAGTACCGCGACTTCCTTGCACGCGCAGCCTGTTCACCCGCAAAGACGACGGCAAGCGCAGCGCCTCCGCGCGAATCCTCGACAAGCGCGCCGTGCGATTGCCTGTAGGCACCGGGCCTTCAGACTGATCTTTTCGGAGGAGAGTTCTGGAGCGAGATTTTTTGGTGGAGCCAAGGGGAGTCGAACCCCTGACCTCTTGAATGCCATTCAAGCGCTCTCCCAACTGAGCTATGGCCCCACCGAGGTCCGGCCGGCTTCCCGGCCGCCCGCGTTAGTTAGTGAAAGCCGCTTCCGGGATCAAGACCCAAATTGCCGGCTTCCAGCCATTTTTCCGAGGCGCTTCTCAGCTCTCGTCATCGTCCGTGGCGACGTCGGCGATGTCGTCGAGCGGGACGCTGTCATCGTCGTCGTCCTCGAGCAGGTCGTCGTCGATGTCGACATCGGCATCGGCGTCGTCGAGAACGTCTTCGTCGTCCTCGAGCACCAGATCCTCTTCCTCGTCCTCGGTCTTGTCGGCAATGGCGATGCGGCTGCGGGTGCCGGCGTCAATCTCCACCACCTCGCCCGTGTAGGGGCTGATCACCGGGTCGCGGTTGAGGTCGTAAAAGCGCTTGCCGGTGGTCGGGCAGACCCGCTTGGTCCCCCATTTTTCCTTCGGCATGTCATTCCCTCGCATGTTCATCTTGGCGCGATCCGCGCCGCGTGCCACAAGCAGATGGGCTTGACAAGGGTTTTTGCAAGATCAGCGGGCAGCAGTGCAGGGAAGGGCGGCAATGGGCAAGGCGGAGGCGGAGAGGAGCTTCCTTCTGGACGGGGATCCGCCGGTAGAGGTGCTTGTCAGGCGCTCGGCGCGGGCGCGGCGCCTGTCGCTCAGGGTGTCGGCGCTTGATGGCCGGGTAACCCTCACCCTGCCGCGCCGCGCAGAAGTGGGCGAAGCGCTGGCCTTCGCGCGCTCGCGGGCAGGCTGGATTCGTGAACATCTCGCGCGCCAGCCGGAGCCGGTGCACGTGCGCCCCGGCGTGCGCCTGCCACTGGCCGGCGGCATGGTCACGATTGCCACCGGGCCGGTGCGCGCGCTGCGCTTGCGTGGCGACAGCCTCGTGATCCCCGAGCATCGCGCAGGGCAGGCGGCAGCGGTGGTGCGCGGCTGGCTCAAGGGCCGCGCGCGCGATGCGCTTGCCACCGCCTGCGACCGTCATGCCACCGCGCTCGGCCGTGGCTACGGGCGTCTGACGTTGCGGGACACGCGCTCTCGCTGGGGGTCCTGCTCGGCGGAAGGGAACCTGATGTTCTCCTGGCGATTGATCATGGCGCCTCCCGAGGTGCTCGATTACGTCGCCGCCCATGAGGTGGCGCATCTGGTCGAAATGAACCACTCGCCGGCATTCTGGGCGCTCGTCGAGAAGCTGTTCCCTGCGCATCGCGCCGCGCGACGGTGGCTCCGGGAGCACGGGACAGGGCTGCATCGCTATCGATTCGACGGCGGCTGCGAGGATTGACCGGGGACTTTCGATCCGACACCTTTGCGCCATGTCCAGCGCCGCCAGAACTTCCCGCAATCCCGAACAGACCGCCGCCCATGACCGGGTCTATCGCAGCCTGCGCACCCAGATCATGCATGGCGAGCTGCCGCCCGGCGCGGCGCTGACGCTGCGCGGGGTGGGCGCGCGCTTCGGGGTGTCGATGACGCCCGCGCGCGAGGCCGTGCGCCGGCTGGTGGCCGAAGGGGCGCTCACGCTGTCCGCGTCGGGGCGGGTGGCCACGCCCGAGCTTTCGCCCGAACGCATCGAGGAACTCGCGGCCTTGCGCGGCCTTCTGGAACCCGAACTTGCCAGCCGGGCCCTGCCGCGGGCGCACACGGCACTCATCGACCGGATGCAGGCCATCAACGCCAATATCGCCGAGGCCGTGCAGTCGGGAGATGCGGTTGCCTACATCCGTTCAAATCTCGAGTTCCATCGTCTGCTCTATCTGCGCGCGCAGGCGCCGGCGATGCTGGCCATGGTCGAGACGGTCTGGCTGCAGCTTGGCCCCACCATGCGCAGGCTCTATGCTCAGCGCGAGCGGGGCGAGGTGCCGCGCCACCATCGCATGATCCTGGCCGCCTTGCGCGCAGGCGACGAGCCGGGGCTGCGCCTGGCGATCCGCACCGATGTGACGCGGGGGCTCAAGTTCCTTGTGAGCTGAGGATCGGGGCGGAACGCCTCAGCCGGCCACCTTGCGCATCTCGAGAAGCGTCATCATGCCCATGGGTGGCAGCGAGGTGCGGCGCTCGACGCGCAGGGCGGGCTCGCCGAGGACCGTCTCGATGCGGAAATCGGAGTGCCAGCCGAGCAGGTCCGAAAGTGGCGCCGCCGCCTTTTCAACCCGCGCAAGGGGGCCGCGTTCGCGCGCGAAATGGTTCAGGATCACGAGCCGGCCGCCCGGCTTCAGAACGCGCGCGATCTCGCGCATCACCCGTTCGGGTTCGGGGACGACCGAGAGCACATGCATGGCCGCGACGGTATCGAAGCTCTCGTCGGCAAATTCCAGCGCGCGGGCATCCATGCGCAGAAGCGCCTTGACGTGGCCGAGGCGAAGCTCGGCGACCCGCCGCCGCGCCTTCTCGAGCATCGGTTCGCTGAAATCGATGCCGGTGACCGAGACTCCGGGCTTGTAGAGAGGCAGGGCAAGCCCGGTGCCTACACCCACTTCCAGCACCTCGCGCCCCTCCCGGCAGACGCAGGCCACTGCACGGCGGCGCGCCCGTTGGGTGATGGCGCCGAATGTCCGATCGTAGATCGGCGCCCAGCGGGAATACGAAGCCTCGACCGCCTCAATGTCCATCGAGTTCCTTTCCTCCCTTGTCGGTCCTGGCCGGCCTGTTCCTGCCGCGCCTGATCTCGCGGACTACCGCCCAGAGCACGCTGGCGCCGTAACCAAGGCTGATGGCGACAAGAGTGGTCCAGGCGTAGGTCAGGAGCGCCGCGCCCAGGAATACGGCGCCGACGAGAACGAACTTCACGTTCGCGCGGTAGATCCGGGCATTCTTCAGCGAAAGTGTGGGAATTCGGCTGATCATGAGCAGAGCGATCACCACCAGATATCCGGCGATCAGCGGCGCGGGAAGCAGAAGCGCATCATCGGTGGCGAAGGCCAGGTACATGGGCAGCATCGCCAGGAGCGCCCCGGCCGGTGCCGGAACGCCCACGAAATGCGGCTGTGGGGGGGCTTTCGGCCCTGCACCCACCTCGACGTTGAACCGCGCCAGCCGCACCGCGCAGCAGCAGACGTAGATCAGGACCGCAATCCAGCCCTCGCTCTGGAACTCCCCGAAGGCCCAGATGAAGATCAGCGCGGCAGGGGCGACGCCGAAATTCACTATGTCGGCCAGCGAGTCGAGCTGGGCGCCCATCGGGCTGTCGGCCTTCAGAAGGCGCGCCAGCGCCCCATCGACGGCATCGATCACCGCAGCCGCCAGCACAAGCTGCACGGCAAGAAGATAGTTGCCGCTCATTCCCATCCGCACTGCGGTCAGGCCTGCGCAGAGCGCCCCGATGGTGGCCAGGCTGGGCAGGAGCTGCACGAGCGCGATCTGTCGCATCTGCCGCGGGTGATGGCCCGAAGCGCTCATCGTCTCAGTCGCTCCCCTGCCCGGGCCAGGGCGCGAGCGCGGCAATCACCGTCTCGCCGGCGATCATGGTCTGGCCGAGCTCGACGAGGGGTTCGACCCCCTCGGGCAGGTAGACATCAAGCCGCGAGCCGAAGCGGATCAGACCGAAGCGCTCACCGGCCTCGAGCCGCTGCCCTTCCTTGACAAAGCAGACGATCCGCCTGGCAACGAGCCCCGCGATCTGGACGACGGCCACCTCGCGCCCGTCGTCGAGCTCGATGACGACGCCGTTGCGCTCGTTGTGAACGCTCGCCTTGTCGAGAGAGGCGTTGAAAAATCTCCCCGGATGGTAGGCGATGCGCTTCACCGTGCCGGTGACCGGGCTGCGGTTCACGTGGCAGTTGAAGACGTTCATGAAGATGCTGATGCGCGTGCGCGGCGCCTCCCCGAGGTCCAGCTCGGGCGGCGGCGCGGCCGGGCCGATCTGGGAGACGACGCCATCGGCGGGGCTGAGCACGAGGCCTGGGCGCCTGGGCGGCACACGCTCGGGGTCGCGAAAGAAGTAGTAGCACCAGACGGTGAGGCCGACACCGAGCCAGCCGAGCGGCTCCCACAGGAGGAACAACAGTACGGTGACAGCCGCGAAGGCAGCGACGAAGCGCCGGCCCTCGCGGTGCATCGGCTTGAGAAATGTGCTCGCCATGTTCACGCTGTCAGCCCCCGGCGCCTTGCCCGGCCATTTCTAACGGCTTTTCGGGGCGCTGCAACGCAGGCCCTCTCCTCAGGCGTGAATCGGCCCGTCGCCGCAGGCAAGCGCCGCCTCGCGCACCGCTTCCGAGAAGGTGGGATGCGCATGGCAGGTCAGCGCCACATCCTCCGCCGCGGCGCCGAATTCCATCGCCACACACAGCTCGTGGATCATTTCGCCCGCCGAGGGGCCGAGGATATGCGCGCCAAGGATGCGGTCGGTCTCGGCATCGGCGAGGATCTTGACGAAACCTTCGGCCGCCAGCGCCGCCTTCGCCCGCCCGTTGCCCATGAAGGAGAACTTGCCGACCTTGTAGGCGCGCCCTTCCTCCTTGAGCTCTTCCTCGGTCTTGCCCACCGCGGCCACCTCCGGGTGGGTGTAGATGACCGAGGGGATGACGCCGTAATTCACATGCCCCGCCCGGCCCGCGATCACCTCGGCCACGGCCATGCCCTCATCCTCGGCCTTGTGGGCGAGCATCGGACCCGGAATGCAGTCGCCGATCGCATAGATGCCGGGCACGCTCGTGCGCCAGTGGCTGTCCACCTCGATCACGCCGCGCGCGTCGGTCTTCACGCCGAGGGTCTCGAGGCCGAGCCCGCGGGTAAAGGCGCGCCGGCCGGTGGCCACGAGCACCACGTCGCCCTCGGCAGTGGCCTTGGTGCCGTCCTTGCGCAGGGTGTAGTTGACTCTGGCCTTGGTCTTGAGCGCCTCCACGCCCTCCACCGCCGCGCCGAGCACGAAATTGAGCCCCTGCTTCTTCAGCGTGCGCTGGAAGGTCTTGGAGATCTCGCCATCCATGCCCGGCGTGATGTGGTCGAGATATTCCACCACCGTCACCTCCGCGCCGAGGCGGGCATAGACCGAGCCAAGCTCGAGCCCGATCACGCCCGCGCCGATCACCACCATGCGTTTCGGTATCTTCGGCAGCGACAGCGCGCCGGTGGAGCTCACCACCGTCTTCTCGTCGATCTCGACGCCGGGAATCGTGGCAGGCTCCGAACCCGTGGCGATGACGATGGCGCGCGCCTCGTGCACCTCCTCGCCCACCTTCACCTTGCCCGCCGCGGGAATCGTGCCCCAGCCCTTGAGCCAGTCGATCTTGTTCTTCTTGAACAGGAACTCAATGCCGCGGGTGTTCTGCGCCACCACATCGGCCTTGAAGGCCTGCATCTTCTCCCAGTTGACCGAGGGCGCCTTGCCGACAAGTCCCATGCGGGCGAAGTTCACCTCCGCCTCATGCAGCTGGTGGGTGGCGTGCAGAAGCGCCTTGGAGGGGATGCAGCCGACATTCAGGCAGGTGCCGCCGAGGCTCTCGCGCCCCTCGACCACGGCCGTCTTCAACCCCAGCTGCGCGCAGCGGATGGCGCAGACATAGCCGCCCGGCCCGCCTCCGATGATGATCACGTCGTAACTTGCCATGATGTCATTCCCCTGTCTTTGCGCCGCCTGACCGCGGGGAGCGGATGGCGCCGGATTTCATTCAAGAACGGCGAGGTAGAGCGAGCCGCAGGCCAGAAGGCCCACGAGCCAGGCGATGCTGCGCAGCCACGGCACCCCCGCAAGGTAAAGCGGAAGGTACAGGACCCGCGCCGCAAGGAAGACCTGGGCGGCGAGAAGAGTCTCGCCGCCGGTCCGGTCCATGCCCTGAAGCGCCAGCACGGCCGGTGCGAAATAGGCAAGCGCGGCAAGCGAATTGTCGGCCGCGCGTTTCGCCCGCCCATGGAACCGGCCGAATTCGCGCGGCTCGTCGCGGGCCGAGACCATCCAGCCAAGCCCGGCGTCGCGCATCCCCGCCAGCGACTGCACGCCCCAGGTCAGGGCAACCATCAGCGCATAGATGGCGAGGATGGAGAGCTCGGCGGTGACCATCCGGTGCCTCCCGGCCTCCCCGACTCAGAGATCCATCAACAGCCTGCGCGGATCCTCGAGCGCCTCCTTGACCCGCACGAGGAAGGTCACCGCACCCTTGCCGTCGACGATGCGGTGATCGTAGCTCAGCGCCAGATACATCATCGGGCGGATCACGATCTCCCCGTTCACCACGACGGGCCGCTCCTGGATCTTGTGCATCCCGAGAATGCCGGACTGCGGCGGGTTCAGGATGGGCGAGGACATCAGCGAGCCATAGACGCCGCCGTTGGAGATGGTGAAGGTGCCGCCCTGAAGCTCGGCCATGCTGAGCTTGCCCTCGCGGGCGCGGCGGCCAAGCTCGGCAATCTCCTTCTCGATCTGGGCGAAGCTCTTTTCATGGGCATTGCGCACCACCGGCACGACAAGGCCCTGTTCGGTGCCCACGGCCACGCCCATGTGAACGTAGTGCTTGTAGACGATGTCGGTGCCGTCGATCTCGGCGTTGACCTCGGGCACCTCGAAGAGCGCATGGCAGCAGGCCTTCACGAAGAAGGACATGAAGCCGAGTTTTACCCCGTGCTTCTTCTCGAAGAGCTCCTTGTAGCGGTTGCGGATGTCCATCACCGCCGACATGTCCACCTCGTTGTAGGTGGTCAGGATGGCGGCGGTGTTCTGGGCCTCCTTGAGTCGCCGCGCGATGGTCTGGCGCAGACGCGACATGCGCACCCGCTCCTCGCGAGCGGCATCCTCGGCCGGCACCGGGGCGCGCGGCGCCTGCGCCGCCGGTGTGCCCGCGGCGGGGGAGGCGGCTGGCGCGGGCGACGGCGCAGAAGCGGACGCTTGGGCACTGGCGGCCACCGCGCGCGCCACATCCTCCTTCATGATCCGCCCGTCGCGACCGGTGCCTTCGACAGCTTCGGGTGAAAG
The DNA here is from genome assembly GCF_900102905.1 of Meinhardsimonia xiamenensis. Lineage (GTDB taxonomy): Bacteria > Pseudomonadota > Alphaproteobacteria > Rhodobacterales > Rhodobacteraceae > Meinhardsimonia > Meinhardsimonia xiamenensis. The sequence continues at coordinate 316,529 of NZ_FNFV01000004.1, forward strand.
CCCGGCCTCCGCCATCGCCTTGCGCGCCGAGGGCGCGTGTTCGACGTCGGCGTGCTTCGCGCCGGCATCCGCCGCAGGCGTCTCGGCCTGCGCCTGCCGGGGAGCGGCGCTGGTACCCGCCTCCGAGGCGCCCCCCGATGCAGCGATCACGGCCAAGGGCGCACCGACCGACACCGTCGCCCCTTCTGGCGCGAGAATTTCGGCCAGGGTGCCGGCGGCGGGCGCGGGCACCTCGACCGAGACCTTGTCAGTCTCGAGCTCGCAGAGCATCTCGTCGGCGGCCACGCTGTCGCCAACCTTCTTGAACCAGGTGGCCACGGTCGCCTCGGTGACGCTCTCGCCGAGCGTGGGCACCTTGACCTCGACGCGATCGCCCGCGGCGTCGGCGGCGGAGCCTTTGGCCGCGCCGGCACCGGCGGCCTCGCCGCTCTTCGCGGCCGAGCCGGCAGCGGCCTGCGCGCCTTCCTCGATCGTCGCCAGAAGCGCGCCCACGGCCACGGTCGCGCCCTCCGGGGCGAGAATCTCGGCCAGTCGCCCGGCGGCGGGGGCGGGCACCTCGACCGTCACCTTGTCGGTCTCGAGCTCGCAGAGCATCTCGTCGGCGGCCACGGTGTCACCGGGCTTCTTGAACCAGGTGGCAACGGTGGCCTCGGTGACGCTCTCGCCGAGCGTCGGTACGCGGACTTCGATGGTCATTGGACTGATTTCCTACTCTTCGATCCCGAGCGCGGCATTGACCAGCGCCTGTTGCTGCTGAATGTGCTGCGACATGAGGCCCGTGGCAGGCGATGCCGTGGCCGGACGGCCGGCATAGGCGGGGCGCTTCACGCGCGCGCCGATGCGGTTCAGCACCCATTCGATGTTGGGCTCGATGAAGGTCCACGCGCCCTGGTTCTTGGGCTCTTCCTGGCACCAGATCACATCGGCCTGCTTGAACCGCTCGAGCTCCCGGACAAGGCTCAGCGCCGGAAAGGGGTAGTACTGCTCGATGCGCAGCAGGTAGACGTCCGACAGGCCGAGCTCGTCGCGCTTTTCAAGAAGGTCGTAATAGACCTTGCCCGAGCACAGTACGACGCGGCGGATGTCCTTGTCGGGGGCAAGCTCGAGTTCCGAATGTCCCTTCTCGGCGTCGTCCCACAACACGCGGTGGAAGCTCGAGCCGGTGAGGAAATCCTCGGCATCCGAAATGCACAGCCGGTGACGCAGGAGCGATTTGGGCGTCATCAGGATCAGCGGCTTGCGGAAGGTGCGGTGCAGCTGACGGCGCAGGATGTGGAAGTAGTTTGCCGGGGTCGTGCAGTTGGCGACGATCCAGTTGTCTTCGGCGCAGAGCTGAAGGAAGCGCTCGAGCCGGGCCGAGGAGTGCTCCGGCCCCTGGCCCTCGTAGCCATGCGGCAGCAGGCAGACGAGGCCCGACATCCTGAGCCACTTGCGCTCGCCCGACGAGATGAACTGGTCGAACATGATCTGCGCGCCGTTGGCGAAGTCGCCAAACTGTGCTTCCCAGGCGACAAGCGCATTGGGCTCGGCCAGGGAATAGCCGTATTCGAAACCGCAGACGGCATATTCCGAAAGCATCGAATCGATGACTTCGAAGCGCGCCTGCCCCTCACGGATGTGATTGAGCGGATAGTAGCGCTCCTCGGTCTCCTGATCGACATAGGCCGCATGCCGCTGCGAGAAGGTGCCGCGCGTGGAGTCCTGCCCCGAAAGGCGCACCGGGTAGCCCTCCAGGAGAAGCGAGCCGAAGGCCATCGCCTCGGCCGTCGCCCAGTCGAATCCGCGGCCGGTCTCGAACATCTGCCGCTTGGTCTCGAGCAGACGCGCCACCGTCTTGTGCAGGTTGAATCCGTCGGGCACGCGCGTGAGCGCGGCGCCGAGCTCGGCCATGGTCTCGGGCTTGATGCCGGTCTTGCCGCGCTGATACTTGGTGCCTTGCGGATCGAGATGCTTCCAGCGTCCGTCGAGCCAGTCGGCCTTGTTGGGGCGATAGTCCTTCGCCGCCTCGAACTCCTCGTTCAGCTTGGCCTGGAAGGCGGCCTTCATGTCCTCGATCTCGCCTTCGGGAATGAGCCCGTCGGCCACCAGCCGCTCGGTGTAGAGCTGCAGCGTGGTCTTGTGCCGCTTGATGCGCCGATACATCACCGGGTTGGTGAACATCGGTTCATCGCCCTCGTTGTGACCGAAGCGGCGATAGCAGAACATGTCGATGACCACGTCCTTGTGGAACAGCTGGCGGAATTCGGTGGCCACCTTCGCGGCGTGGACCACCGCCTCGGGGTCGTCGCCGTTGACGTGGAAGATGGGCGCCTCGACCATCAGCGCGATGTCGGTGGGGTAGGGCGATGAGCGCGAGAAGTGCGGCGCCGTGGTGAAGCCGATCTGGTTGTTGATGACGATATGGATGGTGCCGCCGGTGCGGTGGCCGCGGAGCCCCGAAAGCCCGAAGCACTCCGCCACCACGCCCTGACCGGCGAAGGCCGCGTCACCATGCAGGAGCAGCGGCAGCACCTGTGTGCGCTCGGTGTCATGGTGCTGATCCTGCTTGGCGCGCGCCTTGCCGAGCACCACCGGGTTGACCGCCTCGAGATGGCTGGGGTTGGCGGTGAGGCTCAGGTGCACCTTGTTGCCGTCGAACTCGCGGTCCGAGGAGGCCCCGAGGTGGTATTTCACGTCGCCCGAGCCGTCCACCTCCTCGGGCTTGAAGCTGCCGCCCTGGAACTCGTTGAAGATGGCGCGATAGGGCTTGCCCATGACGTTGGCCAGCACATTGAGCCGACCGCGGTGGGGCATGCCGATGACGATTTCCTTCACCCCGAGCGCGCCGCCGCGCTTGATGATCTGTTCCATCGCCGGGACCAGCGACTCCGCCCCGTCGAGCCCGAAGCGCTTGGTGCCCATGAACTTGACGTGGCAGAACTTCTCGAAGCCCTCGGCCTCGACAAGCTTGTTGAGGATCGCCCGCCGCCCCTCGCGGGTGAAGCTGATCTCCTTGCCGTAGCCCTCGATGCGCTCCTTCAGCCACGCCGCCTGCTCGGGGTCGGAGATGTGCATGTACTGCAGCGCGAAGGTGCCGCAATAGGTGCGCCGCACGATGTCGAGGATCTGCCGCAGCGTGCCGAATTCGAGCCCGAGCACGTTGTCGAGAAAGATCGGGCGGTCCATGTCGGCTTCGGTGAAGCCGTAGGACCGGGGGTCGAGTTCGGGGTGCGGGGTCTTCTCGCGCATCCCCAGCGGGTCGAGGTCGGCAATGAGATGGCCCCGGATCCGGTAGGCGCGGATAAGCATGAGCGCGCGAATCGAATCGAGCACCGCGCGCCGCACCTGCTCGTCGGTGATCGCCACGCCACCTTCTGCGGCCTTCTCGCGGATCTTCCGCTCGGCAGCGCGCGCCTCCTTGCGCAGCCCCTCGCGCTCCTCGCCCGCAGGCCACATGCCGTCGAGCGCATGGGTGATCTCGTCATCGGGCAGCGGCGGCCAGTCGCGCCGCGCCCAGCTCGGCCCTTGCGCCTCCTTCTTCACCGAAACCGCGTCGTCGCCGAGCTGGCGGAAGAACGCGCGCCAGGCCTCATCCACCGCATTCGGGTCGCCGGCGTAGCGGGCGTAGAGCTGCTCGACGTATTCGGCGTTGTGGCCCTGAAGGAAGGAGGAATTGTGGAAGAATTCGTTGGGGGACTGTCTGGTCATGGCGTCACCCGTTCTCTCGGCTGGGCAGGACTTGCACGTAGGCGGGTTCGAAGGAGAAGGCGCTCGAGCCGCTGATCTCGTCGGGAACATGGCCGGAAATGGCCGCGGCCATCGCATCCGCTTGCAGCACGGCAAGCGTCATGCGCGGTGAGCCTTCGCGCATCACGAGGACGGGGCTGGAGCGTTCGGGCTGGGGCGACATCGCCACTGCCGACCGCGCGGCCTCGGCCAGAACCTCGGGGCCGGAGAGGGCGCAGTAGGGATCGTCGCCGAGGCCAAGCGGGGCTACGGTCACACCCGCGCGGGTGAGCACCATGTGCCCCTCGGGGCTGGCGGCCTTGTTGAGCATGGTGGCCACGAAAAGCGCGCCCTGAGCCGTCTCCTCCGGTGCCTCCGGGTCGAACACGAAGGCAAGCGCGGTCTCGACGGTGAAGGTGACAAGCTCGGCCTCGCCGCCGCGCTTCCATCCGTTCTCCTCGAGCTTTGCCACGAGCGTTTCGCGCCCGGCAGGCAGCTGGAGGCAAAGCGTCAGCGCCTCCTCCGCGGCGGCGCGCGCCTCGCCGGCAGCCTCTGCCCCTTCGCCCGGCGCGAGCGCGAGGCAAACCGCCAAGGCCGGCCACAGGGCGCGCCGCGCGAGGTGTGATCTTATCATCTGCGGTCTCCCTCCGCCGAGCGCCCTTGCGCGCCGCGGCTATTTGCCGATGGCCTGCAGCACCGCTTGCCCGAGGCTTGCGGGGCTGTCGGCGACGACGATGCCAGCCGATTTCATGGCCTCGATCTTCTCCTCGGCACCCCCCTTGCCGCCACTCACGATCGCGCCAGCATGGCCCATGCGCCGCCCCGGAGGCGCGGTGCGCCCCGCGATGAAGCCGGCGACCGGTTTCTTGCGGCCACGCTTCGCCTCATCCTTGAGAAACTGCGCCGCCTCTTCTTCCGCCGAGCCGCCGATCTCGCCGATCATGATAATGGCCTGAGTCTCGTCATCGGCAAGGAAACGCTCGAGAACGTCGATGAATTCCATCCCCTTGATGGGGTCGCCGCCGATGCCCACGCAGGTGGACTGGCCGAGCCCCACATCGGTAGTCTGCTTCACCGCCTCGTAGGTCAGCGTGCCCGACCGGCTCACCACGCCCACCGAGCCGCGCTTATGGATGTGGCCGGGCATGATGCCGATCTTGCAGGCCTCCGGCGTGATCACGCCCGGGCAGTTGGGGCCGATGAGGATGGTCTCGCTGTCCTGCAGCACCCGCTTGACCTTCATCATGTCGAGCACCGGAATGCCCTCGGTGATGCACACGACCAGCGGGATCTTCGCGTCGATCGCCTCGAGGATGGAATCGGCCGCAAACGGTGGCGGGACATAGATGACCGAGGCGTCGGCGCCCGTCGCCGCCACCGCCTCGTGGCAGGAGTTGAAGACCGGCAGGCCCAGATGCGTCTGCCCACCCTTTCCGGGGGTGACGCCGCCGACCATCTTGGTGCCGTAGGCAATCGCCTGTTCGGTGTGGAAGGTACCCTGGCTGCCGGTGATGCCTTGGCAGATGACCTTGGTATTTTCGTCAACGAGGATGGACATGCCGCTTATCCCTTCACCGCTTTCACCGCCTCGACGATCTTCTTCGCCGCATCGGCCAGATCGTCAGCCGCGATCACGTTGAGCCCGCTTTCGTTGAGGATGCGCTTGCCCTCCTCTACATTGGTGCCCTCGAGCCGCACCACGAGCGGCACGTTCAGACCCACTTCCTTCACCGCCTCCACGACGCCCTCGGCAATGATGTCGCAGCGCATGATCCCGCCGAAGATGTTGACGAGGATGCCTTTGACGTTCGGGTCCGAGGTGATGATCTTGAAGGCCTCGGTCACCTTCTCGCGGGTCGCGCCACCGCCCACGTCAAGGAAGTTCGCAGGCTCGCCGCCATAGAGCTTGATGATGTCCATGGTCGCCATGGCAAGGCCCGCGCCATTGACCATGCAGCCGATCTCGCCGTCGAGCGCGATGTAGTTGAGATCGTATTTCGAGGCTTCGAGCTCCTTCGGATCTTCTTCCGAGGTGTCGCGCAGCTCGGCAATGTCCGGGTGGCGGCCGAGCGCGTTGTCATCGAAGCTCATCTTGGCGTCGAGGCAATGCAGGTTGCCTTCACGCGTGATGACCAGGGGGTTGATCTCGAGCAGCTCGGCATCCTTTTCGGTGAACAGCCGGTAGAGCGCCCCCATCAGCTGCACGCACTGCTTGACCTGCTTGCCCTCGAGGCCGAGCGAGAACGCGATCCGGCGCCCATGAAACGGCTGGTAACCCGTGGCCGGATCAACGGCGAAGGAGAGGATCTTCTCGGGCGATTTCGCCGCCACCTCCTCGATGTCCATGCCACCTTCGGTGGAGGCGACAAAGGCGATGCGGCTCGTCGAGCGATCCACCAGGAGCGCCAGGTAGAGCTCGCGGTCAATGTCCACGCCTTCCTCGATATAGACGCGGTTGACGGTCTTGCCCTTGGGGCCGGTCTGGTGCGTGACCAGCGTGCGGCCAAGCATGCGACGCGCTTCCTCGGCCGCCTCCTCCACCGAGCGGGTGACCCGCACGCCACCCTTGTCGCCCGCATCGGACTCCTTGAAATGGCCCTTGCCGCGGCCGCCGGCATGGATCTGTGCCTTGACGACCCATATCGGGCCGTCGAGCTCGCTCGCTGCCGTCTTGGCTTCCTCGGCCCGCATCACCACGCGCCCGTCGGAGACCGGAGCCCCATACTCGCGCAGGAGCGCCTTCGCCTGATACTCGTGGATGTTCATGAAACCGTCCCGTCTCGCGTCCGTTCCGCGGCGTGTTTGCACGCTCCCGCGCCGTGCTCAAAGCCGCAATCGGCGAGAGAGCGCAAACAAGGCGAAATGGGCCGTTTTGCGTGATCACACTTTCATTCGTGTGATCACAAAACTCCGCAAAAGCGTGTCGCGGCGCCTTTCCGGGTGCCGAGGCCTCGCGAGCGGAGGTGATTCGAAATGCAACCGGCGCCGGACGGGAAGCGCCGGCGCCGGCCGGGCCACGGTTGGGCCCGTCTCGATGTGACCAGCGGTGTCAGCCGCCCAGCGAGGCGTCGATGCCCTTGCAGGCGGCCACGAGTCCCCGCACCGCTTCGACCGACTTGTCGAACATTGCCTTCTCTTCCTTCGACAGTTCGATCTCGACGATGCGTTCGACGCCGCCAGCCCCCAGCACCGTGGGAACGCCCACATAGATGCCCTTGAGACCGAAGGCGCCGTCCACCCAGGCGGCGCAGGGCAGCACGCGTTTCTGATCCTTCAGATAGGCTTCCGCCATCTCGATGGCGCTCGCGGCGGGCGCATAAAAGGCCGATCCGGTCTTGAGAAGGCCGACGATCTCGGCTCCACCGTCCCGCGTGCGCTGGACGATGGCATCGAGCTTCTCCTGCGTGGTCCAGCCCATCTTCACGAGATCTGGCAGCGGAATGCCGGCCACGGTGGAGTAGCGCACCAGCGGCACCATGGTGTCGCCATGCCCGCCGAGGACGAAGGCGGTGACATCGCGCATGGAAACGCCGAATTCGAGGCTCAGGAAGTGGCGGAAGCGCGCGGAGTCGAGCACCCCGGCCATGCCAACGACCTTCTCATGCGGCAGGCCCGAGTATTCGCGCAGCGCCCACACCATCGCGTCGAGCGGGTTGGTGATGCAGATGACAAAGGCGTTCGGCGCATGGGTCTTGATGCCTTCGCCCACCGCCTTCATCACCTTGAGGTTGATGCCCAGAAGGTCGTCGCGGCTCATGCCGGGCTTGCGCGGCACGCCGGCGGTGACGATGCATACATCCGCACCTTCGATGTCGGCATAATCGTTTGTGCCTTTGAGTACCGCGTCGAACCCCTCGACCGGGCCTGACTCGGCGATGTCGAGCGCCTTGCCCTGCGGAATCCCCTCGGCGATGTCGAACAGTACGACATCTCCGAGTTCCTTCATCGCGGCGAGATGGGCGAGCGTGCCCCCGATCTGCCCCGCACCGATCAGCGCGATCTTCGGTCTGGCCATGGCTTGGTCTCCGGTCAGCTTGAATTCGCCGGTTGCCTAGCCATTCGCGCCCGTTCGCGCAACCCCGCTGCGGCGCGGCATGAGGGCGCCGCGACGATGCGGTTGCGTCAACGGTCCCGGGAGTCAGGCTCTCAGGCGTCGTGGCCCGTGCCGGGCAGCGGCTCGTCGAGCCGCTCATAGGCCTGACCGGAAGCGAGCAGGCAGGTGACGCCGGTGGGCAGCGTCATGATGATGGTCCAGGAGCCGGTTTCCCGCGAGGCGAAGACCTCGATGACCGCATTGTTCGAGGCCAGGCCGATCGACTGGCGCGTTTCGCCGTATCGTTGCGCAAGATGCTCGAGCACCCTCGCGCGCTCTGCGCAGTTTCCAGCCGTCTCCCGTGCAGTCGCGGCGCCGGTAGCAAGCCCAAGGGTGCCAAGAAGAAGGCTCGAGATGAGGCGCGTCATTGATCTGTCCTTTCGCTCGCGCCACGCCGTGATGGCGGTGACGAACGCGAGGAAGCGTGCGGATCAAGGCTGGAAAATTGGTTAATCGCGCGTGCGCGCGGCGCGCGAGCGTCGGCCGGGGCTCGCTGCGCTGCGGCGAGATTTCGCTTGCGGAATGGTGCCCAGTTGTGCTCGCTTGCGCAACAAAATTGCCGAATGAGGGAATCAATGACTGCCACGCATCGCCCCTACCGCTCGGTGCTCTACATTCCCGGGTCGAATGCGCGCGCTATCGAGAAGGCGCGGGGGCTGAAGGCGGACGCGCTGATCCTTGATCTCGAGGATGCCGTGAGCCCCGACGAGAAGCCGGCCGCCCGCGCCCGTGTTTCCGCGGTGCTTTCCGAAGGCGGGTTCGGCGGGCGCACGCTGATCGTGCGTATCAACGGGCTGGACACCGAATGGGGCCGCGCCGATGCCGAGGCGATGGCGCAAGCGGGTGCGGAGGCAGTGCTTTTGCCCAAGGTCTCCTGTCCCGCCGAGCTCGATGCGCTGGCCGCACTCGTGCCTCAGGCCGCGCTCTGGGCGATGATGGAAACGCCGGCCGGCGTGCTGAACGCCGCGGCCATTGCTGCGCATCCCCGGCTCGCGGGTTTCGTCCTTGGCACCAATGATCTTGCCAAGGATCTGGGCTGCCTTCACCGGCCCGATCGGCTGCCGCTGATCACCAGCCTTGAGCTTTGCCTTCTGGCGGCGCGCGCGCATGGCCGCATCTGCGTGGACGGTGTCTACAACGCCTTCCGCGACACCGAGGGTTTGCGCGCCGAGGCCGAACAGGGCCGCGCTCTCGGCATGGACGGCAAGACGCTGATCCACCCTGCCCAGATCGACGTGGTCAATGAGGTCTTCGCGCCGACGGCCGAGGAAATCGAGCTCGCCCGCCGCCAGATCGCGGCCTTCGAGGCGGCGCAGGCGGAAGGAAAGGGTGTGGCCGTTGTCGATGGCCGCATCGTCGAGAACCTGCATGTGGAAACGGCGCGCGCGACGCTGTCCAAGGCCGATGCGATCGCCGCGCTCGAGACGGAGTTTGCGCGATGAGTTGGCTTGTTCTTGGCATTGCTCTGTGGTGGGCGGGGCATCTTTTCAAGCGTGTCGCCCCGGACCTGCGCGCATCGCTCGGAGCCAGGGGCAGGGGGATCGCCGCGGCGGTTATCCTCGCCGGTCTGGTTCTGATGGTGATCGGTTACCGCGCGGCACCGTTCGAGCCCGTGATGACACCGCCTGCCTGGGGCATTCACGCCAACAACCTTCTGATGCTGCTGGCAGTCTTTCTGGTCGGGCTGGGCCATTCGAAAAGCCCGCTGCGCCGCCACATCCGCCATCCCATGCTCACCGGCGTCTTCGTCTGGGCCACCGCGCATCTGCTGGTCAACGGCGATCTTGCCTCGCTCGTTCTCTTCGGCAGCTTCCTGGCCTGGCCGGTGGTGGAAATCCTTCTCATCAATGCTCGAGAGCCGCAGTGGACGCCGCCACAGGGCGGCTCGGCGACCGGCACGCTGAGGCTGGTTGTCATCAGCCTTGTTGCCTACGCGGCGATCGCGGCTGTCCACATGTGGCTCGGGCACAACCCCTTTCCCGGAGCGTGACATGCGTGCTTACCGATTGCTGACCGGCCCCGACGATTCCAGCTTCTGCCACAAGGTCACCGAGGCGCTTGCCCGCGGCTGGGAGCTTCACGGCAGCCCCGCCTACGCCCACGACCCGGCCACCGGCACGATGCGCTGCGCCCAGGCGGTTGTGAAGGAGGTGGAGGGCGACTACGACCCCGCGCTGAAGCTGGGGGATCTCTGAACATGGCAGGCAAGACCCACGCCGGCCGTTTCTTCGAGGACTACCGGCTTGGCGAGGAGATCATCCACGCCGTGCCACGCACCGTGTCGGGCGGCGAGCGGGCGCTCTATCACGCGCTCTATCCCGCGCGCCACGCGCTGTACTCTTCCGACGAGTTTGCGCGCGCATGCGGGCTGGAGGCCGCGCCCATCGACGATCTCGCCGCCTTCCATCTGGTCTTCGGCAAGACCGTGCCCGACATCTCGCTCAACGCCGTGGCCAATCTCGGCTATGCCGAGGGGCGCTGGCTCAGGCCCGTCTGGCCCGGCGACACGCTGCGCGCGGTGAGCAAGGTTATCGGGCTGAAGCAGAACTCGAACGGCCAGTCGGGTGTCGTCTGGGTGCGCACCACAGGCTTGAACCAGCGGGATGAGCCCGTGCTGAGCTATGTGCGCTGGGTGATGGTGCGCAAGCACGACCTTTCCGCGCCCGCGCCCGAGCCGGTGATTCCAGAGCTTGCCGCGGCCGTGGCCGCGGAGGATCTCGTGATCCCCGAGGGGCTCGATTTCACCGGCTATGATTTCACTCTTGCCGGCGAGCCGCACAGCTGGGCCGACTACGAGATCGGCGAGCGGATCGACCATGTCGATGGTGTCACCATCGAGGAAGCCGAGCACATGCTCGCAACCCGGCTCTGGCAGAACACCGCCAAGGTGCATTTCGATGCCAGCCAGCGGCCCGACGGGCGGCGACTCATCTATGGCGGACATGTGATCAGCCTTGCGCGTGCGCTCTCCTTCAACGGCCTTGCCAATGCCCAGATGGTCATCGGCCTCAATGCAGGCACCCACGCCAACCCCTGTTTCGCCGGCATGACCGTGCGCGCCTGGTCGGAGGTGCTCGACAAGGCCATGACGCCGGCTCCAGGAGTCGGTGCGATCCGTCTGCGCACGGTGGCGACGACCGGCGAGCCTTTCGTTCTGAAGGGGTCGGACGGCCGCTACCTTCCCGAGGTTCTGCTTGATCTCGACTACTGGGCGCTGATGCCGCTGTGATGCGCAATCCGTGCCGGGAAGCAAGTGATCACAAGCTTCCGTCAAGTGATCACGATTCCGGGGAGGCAGGGAAAATTCCGGCATCGAATGCGGTTTTTTTGCCCTCGGCCCGTGACAACGTCAACGAGGCTGCTATCAAGCGATCAGAGTTCACGGCTGCTCGGCAGACTCGGTCAGCTCCGCCTCGAGCAGGCCGCAAGGAGAGGAGCCGCAGGGAGAGGAGACAGCGATCATGGCTGATGCAAACCGGGCGAACCGTCCCCTTTCGCCTTTCATGATCGGGCCGTATTATCGGCCACAGCTGACCTCGATGACGTCGATCTTCATCCGCATCACCGGCAATGCGCTGCTGATCGGCGCCTTTCTCGTGGTCTGGTGGTTTCTCGCGGCGGCGAGCGGGCCGGAACACTTCACCTTCGTCAACGCCGTGATCACAAGCTGGTTCGGCGATCTCGTGATGTTCGGCTCGCTCTGGGCGCTGTGGTATCACGCGCTGGGCGGCCTGCGGCACCTCATTTTCGACGCCGGCTACGGGCTTGAGCTCAAGCAGGCGGAGCTGATGGGCTGGGGCATGATCCTGGGTTCGGTCCTGCTCACGCTCCTCACCGTGGTCGTGATCTGAAGGAGGGGGAGATGCGCTTTCTGACCGATCGCAAGCGTGCGCGCGGCCTTGGGGCCGCCCATAGCGGGGTGGAGCATCACTGGTCGATGATCGTCTCCTCGGTCGCCCTTCTCGTGCTGGTGCCGCTCTTCGTCTTCACCTTCGGCCCGGTGCTCGGCGCGCCCTACGAGGAGGTCGTGGCCCACTACGCGCGCCCCTTCCCGGCGCTCGTTGCCGCGCTCACCCTTGTCGTGGGTTTCCTGCACTTCAAGAACGGAGTGCGGGTGCTGATCGAGGATTACGTCGGCGGCCTCTGGCGCGAGGTGCTCATCGTTGCCATGACCTGTCTGTCATGGGCAGCGATTGCCGTCGGTCTTTTCGCGCTGGCGCGCCTCACGCTTTGAAGTCTGGCGCTGTGACAGGAAACGGAGCGGACAATGGCAGCGTATGAATACGAGACCCATCACTACGACGTGGTGGTGGTGGGCGCGGGCGGCGCGGGGCTCCGCGCCACGCTGGGCATGGCCGAGCAGGGGCTGAGGACGGCCTGCGTCACCAAGGTGTTCCCCACCCGGAGCCACACCGTCGCGGCGCAGGGCGGCATTGCCGCGAGCCTCGGCAACATGGGCCCCGACCACTGGCAGTGGCACATGTACGACACCGTCAAGGGCTCGGACTGGCTCGGCGACGTGGATGCGATGGAGTATCTCGCCCGCGAAGCGCCGGCCGCGGTCTATGAGCTTGAGCATTACGGCGTGCCCTTCTCGCGCACCGAGGAGGGCAAGATCTACCAGCGCCCCTTCGGAGGCCATACCACCGAATTCGGCGAGGGGCCGCCGGTGCAGCGCACCTGCGCGGCCGCCGACCGCACCGGTCACGCCATCCTGCACACGCTCTACGGCCAGAGCCTCAAGCAGAAAGCGGAGTTCTTCATCGAGTATTTCGCCATCGACCTGATCATGGGAGAGGACGGCGCCTGCCAGGGTGTGCTCGCCTGGAGGCTCGATGACGGCACGCTGCACCTGTTCAGCGCCAAGATGACGGTGCTCGCGACGGGCGGCTACGGGCGCGCCTATTTCAACTGCACCTCGGCGCACACCTGCACCGGTGACGGCAACGGCATGATCGCCCGCGCCGGCCTGCCCCTGCAGGACATGGAATTCGTCCAGTTCCACCCGACCGGCATCTACGGCGCCGGATGCCTCATCACCGAGGGCGTGCGTGGCGAGGGGGGGTATCTCACCAACTCCGAGGGCGAGCGCTTCATGGAGCGCTACGCCCCCACCTACAAGGATCTCGCCAGCCGCGACGTCGTCTCCCGCTGCATGATCCTCGAGATCCGCGAGGGCCGGGGAGTGGGGCCGAACAAGGACCACATCCACCTCAACCTCATGCACCTGCCGCCCGAGGTGATCGAGGAACGTCTCCCCGGCATCGCCGAATCGGCGCGCATCTTCGCCGGCGTTGATGTGACCAAGGAGCCGATCCCGGTGCTGCCCACGGTGCATTACAACATGGGCGGCATCCCGACGAACTACTGGGGCGAGGTGCTGAACCCCACGAAGGAAGATCCCGACCGCGTGGCGCCCGGTCTGATGGCAGTGGGCGAGGCGGCTTGTGCCTCGGTGCACGGCGCCAACAGGCTTGGCTCCAACTCGCTCATCGACCTTGTGGTTTTCGGCCGCGCCGCGGCGATCCGCGCCCGCGAGGTGGTGAAGCCCGGCGAACCCAACCCCGAGCCCAACAAGGCCTCCATCGACAAGGCGCTCGCCCGTTTCGACCGATTCCGCAACGCCAACGGCTCGGTGCCGACGGCAGAGCTGCGGCTCGAGATGCAGCGCACCATGCAGGAGGATGCGGCCGTCTTCCGCACCGAGGAAACGCTGGCCGAGGGCGTGAGGAAGATGGAAGCGATCGCCGCCAAGCGCGCCGACCTCAAGGTGACCGATCGCTCGCTGATCTGGAACTCCGACCTGATGGAGACGCTCGAGCTCGACAACCTCATGGCCAATGCGCTGGCCACCATCGTCTCGGCCGAGGCGCGCAAGGAGAGCCGCGGCGCCCATTCGCGCGAGGACTACCCCGAGCGCGACGACAAGAACTGGCGCAAGCACACCCTCGCCTGGGTGGAGGAGGACGGCACCGTGCGGCTCGACTACCGCCCGGTCCACACCGAGCCGCTCACCCCGCCCGAGAAGGGCGGCATCGATCCGGCAAAGATCGCGCCCAAGGCGCGGGTCTACTGAGGAGGCAGGCAGATGGTCCAGTTCACGCTTCCGAAGAACTCGAAGGTGCGCATCGGCAAGACCTGGCCCAAGCCCGAGGGCGCCAAGCGCCTGCGCACCTTCCGCATCTACCGCTGGGATCCCGATACCGGCGAGAACCCCCGCCTCGACACCTATTTCGTCGATCTCGACGACTGCGGGCCGATGATCCTCGACGGGCTCATCTGGATCAAGAACAACATCGACCCGTCGCTGACCTTCCGCCGCTCCTGCCGTGAGGGTATCTGCGGCTCCTGTGCGATGAACATCGGCGGCATCAACACGCTCGCCTGCATCCACGGAATGGACGAGGTGAAGGGCGACATCAGGATCTACCCGCTGCCGCACATGCCCGTCGTCAAGGATCTGGTGCCGGATCTGACGCACTTCTACGCCCAGCATGCCTCTGTCCGCCCCTGGCTCGAGACGGAAACGCCGGCCCCCGAGCGCGAGTGGCGCCAGTCCATCGAGGATCGCAAGAAGCTCGACGGGCTCTATGAGTGCGTGATGTGCGCCTCCTGCTCCACCGCCTGCCCGAGCTACTGGTGGAACGGCGACCGTTACCTCGGCCCGGCCGCGCTACTGCACGCCTATCGGTGGATCATTGACAGCCGCGACGAGGCAACCGGCGAGCGGCTTGACGATCTTGAAGACCCTTTCAAGCTCTACCGCTGCCACACCATCATGAACTGCACCAAGACCTGCCCCAAGGGTCTGAACCCGGCCAAGGCGATCGCGGAAATCAAGAAGCTGATGCTCGAGCGCCAGCTCTGATCCCGACGCGGCGCGTGCCGATCGAGCGAGCGCCGCCCGTGGGCTGAAGGGCACAGCGATGGGGAGGTTCTGCGCGCGGCTCGTGCCCGCTGTGCCTGCGGGCCTTTCATTCATGCCTCGCGCCGAGTGATGCTGAATTGCAGGGAGGTAACATGGGAGAGCCGAACCCCGCCGCGATGGAGTTCCTGCTCACGCGTCGCTCGCGCCCGGCGAAGACACTGCGCGCGCCCGGACCCGGCCGCGATGAAATCCGCACGCTTCTTACCGCCGCGGCCCGCAGCCCCGATCACGGCAAGCTCGAGCCCTGGCGCTTCATCGTGCTGCAGCGCGGCGCGCTCGACCGCCTTGCCTCGCTCGCCGAGCGCCGCGGTCAGGCGCTCGGGCTTGATCCCGACCAGATCGAGAAGACCCGCCGCCAATTCGCCGACGGGGTGGTGGCCGTGGCGGTGATCGAGGTGCAGAAACCGTCCCAAAAGGTGCCGCCCATCGAGCAGAGCTACTCCGCAGGCGCGGTGTGTCTTGCGCTTCTGAATGCCGCTCTCGCGTCGGGTTGGGGGGCAAACTGGCTCACGTCATGGGCTGCCCATGACCGCGAGTTCGTGCGCGAAGGCTTGGGGCTCGCCGAGAACGAGCGGGTCGCCGGCTTCATCTTTCTCGGCACCGAGACGGTGACCCCGCCCGACCGCCCCCGCCCCGACATCGACGCCATCACCACCTGGATGAGCGACTGAGCCCGTGAAGACTCGTCTGATCGTCGGCGCACTCGGCTGCGCTCTGCGCCAGCTCGGCGACCCTCGGCTCATTGCCCCGCTCCTCGGCGCCTTTCTCGTCGTGGTGTTTCTTACCGCGCCCGTCGCGGGGCTCTTCGTCGGGATCGCCTGGCTGATCGAGTCGCTGACACCGGCTGAAGTGGCCCTGCCCGGCGTGGGAAGGATGAGCTTTCTCGGTGCCTTCACCGAGGGCCTCGCCTCGCGCGCGGGCTGGAGCTTCTTCGCCTGGGTGACGGCTCCGCTCGTTCTGGCGACCGTGGGTTTGTTCCTCGAACGAATTGTCGAAGCAGTCGAGCGGCGCCATTATCCTGCGCTTCCCGCGCCACGCCGGCGGGGGATGGGTGAGGCCATCATGGTCTCATTGCGGCTTCTCTGGTTGACGGCTCTCGTCAGTGTCGCCGCCTTCCTCGCCTCGCTCGCCGCGGGCTGGCTCTCGCCCTTGGTGTTCCTCGCCGCCAACGGGTGGCTGATCGCGCGGGAGTATTTCGAGACGGTGGCGCTCAGGCGCCTGTCACCGGCCGAGGCTGCGCGGCTCGCCCGTGCGGAATGGCCCACCCTCTGGGCCGCCGGGGTGGTGGTGGCGCTGGGGCTTGCCGTGCCGCTTGTGAATCTTCTCGCGCCGGTGATTGGCGCGGCGGCCTTCACCCATCTGTTCCATTCGCTTGCGAGGGCGGCGCCATCCGGTTGAAGAAGTCGAGATCGCGCACGGTGATACCGCCCCACAGGATGATCGACGCAATCACCGCCCAGAGCACGGTGGAAATCAGCGTCACCCGCCGCACCATCTGCCAGACCTTGAAGTCATGCGGGGCGCCCTCATGAGTGCCCTCGACAACCTCGCCCTCATCGCCCTGGGTGCGCAGGCCGATCGGCAGGGCGATGAACATCACCATGAACCAGATCACCGCATAAAGGACGAGCGCCGAGGTGATCGCCATCAGACTTCCTCCAGCTCGATCAGCGTGCCGTTGAAATCCTTCGGGTGCAGGAACAGCACCGGCTTGCCATGCGCGCCGATCTTCGGCTCGCCCGAGCCCAGCACGCGCGCGCCCTGTGCCACCAGCCGGTCGCGCGCGGCGAGGATATCCTCGACCTCGAAGCAGATGTGATGGATGCCGCCGGCGGGGTTCTTCTCGAGAAAGCCCTTGATCGGGCTGTCTTCGCCGAGCGGGTGCAGAAGCTCGAGCTTCGTGTTGGGCAGCTCGATGAACACCACCGTCACCCCATGCTCGGGTTCAGGCTGGGGCGCGCCCACCCTGGCGCCGAGCACGTCGCGGTAACGCGCGGCTGCGGCCTCCAGATCAGGCACGGCGATGGCAACATGGTTCAGACGTCCGATCATCAGCTTCCTCCGTTTGCGGGGCTTATGGCGAGATGGCCCGGCCTGCGCAAGCGCCGCAAGGTCGCGCCTTAACCCTGCGTTCACGATGTCCGGGGCCTAATCGGAGGGGAATCAGGAAGGAGTGCTGCCATGCCCGAAGTCCCTGACCCTCCGCTGCCGCCCCTTGCCACGCCGACGCCGGAGCGCCCCTTGTGCGGGCTTACGGTTCTGGTGGTGGACGACAGCCGCTTTGCCTGCGAGGCGGTGCGGCTGATGTGCCTGCGCTCGGGCGCGCGGCTCAGGCGCGCCGACAGTCTCGCCGCGGCCGAGCGGCATTTGCGCGTCTACCGCCCGTCGGTCCTGCTCGTCGATCTGGGCCTGCCTGACGGCAACGGTCTGCGACTCATCGAGCGGCTCGATGCCGCCGAGCCGCGCATTCCGGTGATCCTTGCCACCTCCGGTGACGAGGCCGCGCTTGCCGAGGCGCGCGCTGGGGGGGCCGACGCGGTGCTCGCCAAACCGCTCGAGTCCATCGGCGCGTTTCAGCAGGCGATCCTCGCCCATCTGCCCCCCGAGCGCCGGCCGAGGGCGCCGAGGCCGTTGCCTTCCGAGGCCGTGGCGCCTGACCCGATGGCGCTGATGGAGGATCTGGGGCGCGCCCGCGAGGTGCTGGCGAAGGGAGAGGATGAGGCCGCGCTCGACTATGTCGCCTGCTTTCTGGCCGGTGTCGCGAAAGGCGCCCATGACCGGGCGCTCCTGCGCGCCGCCGAGCGGCTCTCGCGGCGGCGCGAGGCTGGCGAGCCGCTGGTGCCCGAAGTGGCGCGGCTCGCAGGGCTTCTGCAACAGCGGCTACAGGGGCGCGCGGCGGTGTGATGCCCGCGGCGCGCCTGGGGTGGCCAGCGAACCTTTCGGTCTTCCCGCCGGAAGACGCCGAGGGGTGACATCTGACAGATGGCCGCGCGACTTGCGCCCCCGAGAGGCGGAAGGCTGCCGCCTTGGGCTCAGTCCTCCTCGCGGATGATCCTGATCCCGAGCTCGCGCAGCTGCTCGTTCGTGGGCTCGGAAGGCGCCCCCATCATCAGATCCTCTGCCCGCTGGTTCATCGGGAACATGATGACCTCGCGGATGTTGATCTCGTCGGCGAGCAGCATCACCATCCGGTCGATCCCCACCGCGCAGCCGCCGTGCGGCGGCGGGCCGTAGCGGAAGGCAGCCGCGAGGCCGGGGAAGCGGCGCTCGACCTCCTCGCGGGTGTAGCCGGCGATCTCGAAGGCGCGGAACATGATCTCCCGGTCATGGTTGCGGATCGCGCCCGAGACAAGCTCATAGCCGTTGCAGGCAAGGTCGTATTGCTGGCCGATGACCTCGAGAGGGTCGCCCTCGAGCGCCTCGAGCCCGCCCTGGGGCATCGAGAAGGGGTTGTGCGAGAAGTCGATCTTGCCGGTTTCCGGATCCTTCTCGTACATCGGGAAGTCGACGATCCAGGCGAAGGCGAAGCGGTCCTCCTCGAAATGGCCGAGCTCCCGGCCGATCTCGACCCGCGCCTTGGCGGCCACCCGCTCGAAGGCCTCGGGCTTGCCGCCGAGAAAGAAGGCCGCATCCCCCTTGCCGAGCCCCAGCTGGCGGCGGATCGCCTCGGTGCGCTCGGGGCCGATGTTGCGTGCGATCGGCCCGGCGGCTTCGAGCTCGCCGTCCTTCTCGCGCCAGAAGATGTAGCCCATGCCCGGCAGGCCCTCCTTCTGGGCGAAGGCGTTCATCCGGTCGCAGAAGGCGCGGCTGCCGCCGCCCTGGGCGGGAATGGCGCGGATCTCGGTGCCTTCCTGCTCGAGAAGCCGGGCGAAGATGGCAAAGCCCGAGCCGCGGAAATGCTCGGAAACATCGGCCATCTTGATGGGGCAGCGCAGATCGGGCTTGTCGGTGCCGTACCACTTCATCGCATCGGCGTAGCGGATGCGCGGCCAGGCACTGTCGACCTTGCGACCACCGCCGAAACGCTCGAAGCTTGCTTGCAGCACCGGCTGGATGGCGGCGAAGACGTCCTCTTGCGTGACAAACGACATCTCCATGTCGAGCTGGTAGAAGTCGGTTGGCGAGCGGTCGGCGCGCGGGTCCTCGTCGCGGAAGCAGGGGGCGATCTGGAAGTAGCGGTCGTAGCCTGCCACCATGATCAGCTGCTTGAACTGCTGGGGCGCCTGCGGCAGGGCGTAGAACTTGCCCCGGTGCAGCCGTGAGGGCACCAGAAAGTCGCGTGCGCCTTCGGGGCTCGAGGCGGTGATGATCGGGGTCTGATACTCGGTGAAGCCCGCCTGCCACATGCGCTCGCGCAGGTCGCGGATGACGTTCGAGCGCAGCAGGATGTTGCGCTTGAGCCCTTCGCGACGCAAGTCGAGGTAGCGGTAGCGAAGCCGCGTCTCTTCCGGGTATTCGTGATCGCCGAAAACCTGCAGCGGCAGCTCGGCTGCCGGCCCCAGCACCTCGATGTCGCGGATGTAGACCTCGATTTCGCCCGTGGGAATTTTCGGGTTGATGAGCTCGTCGTCGCGCGCCTTCACCTCGCCGTCGATGCGAATGCACCACTCGGCGCGCACCTTCTCGACCTCTCCGAACACGGGGCTGTCGGCGTCGGCGAGGATCTGGGTGATGCCGTAGTGGTCGCGCAGGTCGATGAACAGCACCCCGCCGTGGTCGCGAACGCGGTGCACCCAGCCGGCGAGGCGGACGGTCTGACCGACGTGCGCGCGGGTCAGTTCGGCGCAGGTGTGGCTGCGGTAGCGATGCATGGGCTGTCCTTTTCGGCTCTCTGGCGCCGCGGGGGCGCGAAATCGGCTGCGCGCCGATACACAAGGACGCGCGCGCGAAGTCAAGGCGGCGTTGCGCCAGCCTGCCCGGGGCACTACCTCACAGAAGGGCAAGCTCGGGGACTTTCATGGCTGCGGATGCCGAACACTGGAACGCCGTTTACGGGCGGCGGGAGGAAACATCGCTCAGCTGGCATGAGGGCGATGCGGAGCGCTCGTTCCGGCTGGTCTCGGGGCTCGTCGGCCCCGGGGAAAGGGTCATCGATGTGGGCGGAGGCACCTCCCGCCTCGTGGACAGGCTGGTGGCGGCAGGGCTTGGCCCGGTGACGGTGCTTGATCTCTCAGACGCAGCGCTTGGCCTGGCAAAGACCCGCCTTGGCGCGGCTGGGGAGGCTGTCGACTGGGTCGAGGCGGATGTGACGGGCTGGCAGCCGGCGCACAGCTATCAGCTCTGGCATGACCGTGCGGCCTTTCATTTTCTCACCGATCCCGGCGATCAGCGCCGGTATCTTGCGGTGATGGATGCGGCGTTGGCCCCCGGCGGCCATGCGATTCTCATCACATTCGCCGATGACGGGCCGGAGCGCTGCTCGGGGCTGCCGGTTCAACGCTGGTCGCCCGAGGCGCTCGCCGAGGCGGTCTCATCGGCCCTGCCGGGCCGCTTCGAGGCGGTGGAGGCGGAGCGATTTGCCCATCTCACCCCGGCCGGCGCGACCCAGAATTTCCAGACCAGCGTGTTCCGAAAACTTCGCGAGGCACGCTGAAGGGGCGCTTTTCTGGACCCCTTCTTGATCTTTTGCCAAAATGCCGCAGTCTGCACCGACGCGTGGCAGCTTGCGGGGTGAGTGCCGCCGTCTGTTCTTGTGGGGGGGCGAAATGTGATGTGGGACAACCTGTTCGATCGCGCGGTGAGGCAGATCATCCGCTCGGGCACGCTCATCGTCGAGATGCCCGACGGCAGCACGCGGCGTTACGGCGACGGCACCGGCAACCCCGTGAAGGTGACGCTGACCGAGCCTGAACTTCTCCGCAAGCTGCTGCTGAACCCCGAGCTGCACGTCGGCGAAGCCTACATGGATGGCACCCTCGTCATTGAGGATGACGACCTTTACGGTTTTCTCGGACTTGTGCTTTCCAATGTGGCCGAGGGCAACAGCTCGCTCGTCCAGCATGTCAATCGGTACCTGCGCCGCGCATTGCGCGTCGTGCGCCAGTACAATCCCGTGGGCCGCGCAAAGGCCAATGTCGCCCATCATTACGATCTCTCCGGTGAACTGTACGAGCTGTTTCTTGATGAGGATCGACAGTATTCCTGCGCCTATTTCCGGTCGCCGGACGACACGCTGGAGCAGGCGCAGAAGAACAAGAAGGCGCATATTGCCAGGAAGCTTCTGATCGAGCCGGGCATGCGCGTGCTCGATATCGGTTGCGGCTGGGGTGGGCTTGCCCTCACATTGGCGCAGGAGCACGGGGCCCGGGTGCTTGGTGTCACGCTCAGCGAAGAGCAGCACAAGGTCGCCTGCGCCCGTGCCCGCGCCGCGGGGCTTGATGACCGGGTGGAGTTCCGGCTGACCGACTACCGCAACGTGAAGGAGCGTTTCGACCGTATCGTTTCGGTCGGCATGTTCGAACATGTGGGCGTGCCGCATTACCGCGAGTTCTTTGCCCATGTGCGCGACAAGCTCGAGGAAGACGGCGTGGCCCTCCTGCACACCATCGGCCGCTCCAGCCCGCCGGGCGCCACCAACCCCTGGATCGACAAATACATCTTCC
Organism: Meinhardsimonia xiamenensis; assembly: GCF_900102905.1. Classification (GTDB taxonomy): domain Bacteria; phylum Pseudomonadota; class Alphaproteobacteria; order Rhodobacterales; family Rhodobacteraceae; genus Meinhardsimonia; species Meinhardsimonia xiamenensis. The sequence goes on from NZ_FNFV01000004.1 coordinate 337,857, forward strand.
CCGGCGGTTACATCCCGGCGATGTCCGAAGTGATGGCAGCGATCGAAAAGGAAGACCTCATCACCACCGATGTGGAGATCCTGCGGTTACACTATGCCGAGACGCTCAAGCACTGGCATGACCGTTTCATGGCCAACCGCGATCGGGTGCTCGAGCTCTATGACGAGCGCTTCTGCCGCATGTGGCGCTTCTACCTGGTGGCCAGCGAGCTGACCTTCCGGCTTGACCGGCAGGTGGTGTTTCAGTTCCAGCTCAGCCGCAAGCTCGACACGGTGCCGTTGACGCGCGACTACATCTATCGGGACGCTGAAGAGGTGGCGGCCAAGAGCGGCAAGCGGTTGCGGGCGGCGGAGTAGGGCTCAGAACGGCCGGGTGACGTTGCCGGAGTAGAACCAGACGCCGGCCCCGAGGGCAAAGAGGATCACGCCCGCGACTGCGTGCAGCACCACCGCCTCGGGAAAGTTGCCGCGCACCCGGTAGGACCAGGCAAAGACGAGGCCCCCGGCGAAGGTGAGCGCGGTGACGACCCAGCTCCAGTACATCAGATGCGCTAAGGAGAAGAGCGCGGCATTGAGCAGCAGTTGCGCCGTGATCCAGCGCGGCAGGAGCGCGCGGTAGCGTGTGAAGAAGAGCGGGCGGAAGATCAGCTCCTGCGGCAATGCCGAGACCAGCGGGTAGAAGGCCGCGATGAGGCCCATGAGCCGGGGGTTGTGGCGCGGCAGGAACAGGAAGGCCTGCGGCGCGAGCGCAAGCACGATGGCGGTGCCGATCGCGCCAGTCGCGAGCGCGAAGACCGCAACCAACCTGAAGTCGATCCGGGCGGTGCCGGCCAGAAGATCGCGCCAGCGAAAGCCGGGCGTTCGGGAGAGGAGCACAAGACCGATGGCGGTGACGGCGAAGAGAGCGGGAAACATCCACTGCGGTGGAAGCAGCAGCGCCATCACCAGCGGGGCGATGAGGTAAAGCGCGACGAACTCGAGCGCAAGTTGCGCGCGCCTGTCCCGCAAGGCGGCATGTCTCGGTTGGGTCATGTCCTGTCTCCCTGATCGCGGGGTGCGCGCAGTCGCCAGATAGGCGCGGCCGCTGGTTGCGCCAACGCGATGGCACGCGCCCGCCCATTCTGATACGCTCGCGCGGAGCCACGCGTTCGAGGCTGCGGGAAGCGGACCATGTTCGAGTTGCTGAAGACCATCCATCTTCTCAGCCTTTACGCCGGCGGCGGCGCGGCCATTGGCAGTGCCGTTCTGGCGGCTCGGGCGGGAACGGCCGCCGGTGACGGGAGCGTGTCACCGCGGTTTGTCGCCGGGACGATGGCCGCTCTGGGGCGGATCGGGCTTGTAGCCATTCTCGCCATCTGGGCGAGCGGACTTGCGATGGTATGGAGAGAGCCGTTCCTTGCAGGGGGCTGGGTCTACTGGATCAAGCTGCTTGGCGCCGTGGTGGCCCTGCTTGCGGTGCTCGCACTCGCGCGGGAACGATGGGCGGCCGCACGGTCGGGTAGCACCCCCGAACCGGCGCGCATGAAGCTTCTGGGACAGGTCGCGATGGCGGCGACGATCGCGACTGTCATCTTCGCGGTGATCGCCTTCAACTGACGCGCACCATTCCGGCCCCCTTGCACCGCCGCCCTCAGGCTCTATAACCCGCGCCGACCATCAGGGCCGGGGGGCAGCCTCCGGCTCCATTGACGCGCGCGGGGGCCCATGCCGAAGAGAACCGACATCGAATCGATCCTGATCATCGGGGCCGGACCCATCGTCATCGGCCAGGCCTGCGAGTTCGACTATTCCGGCGCGCAGGCCTGCAAGGCGCTGCGTGAGGAGGGCTACCGCGTCATCCTCGTCAACTCCAACCCCGCCACCATCATGACCGATCCGCAGCTTGCGGACGCAACCTACATCGAGCCGATCACGCCCGAGGTGGTGGCCAGGATCATCGAAAAGGAGCGGCCCGATGCGCTTCTGCCCACCATGGGCGGGCAGACCGGGCTCAACACCGCGCTTGCGGTGGCCGACATGGGCGTGCTCGATCAGTTCGGGGTGGAGCTCATCGGCGCAAAGCGAGAGGCGATCGAGAAGGCGGAGGATCGCAAGCTCTTCCGCGAGGCGATGGAGCGGATCGGGCTCGAGAATCCGCGCGCGGCGATTGCCAACAACCTTGATGAGGCGATGGCCGCGCTCGAGACGGTGGGTTTGCCGGCGATCATCCGGCCCGCCTTCACGCTGGGCGGCACGGGAGGCGGGGTGGCCTACAACCGCGACGACTATCTGGCGATCTGCAAGCAGGGGCTCGATGCCTCGCCAGTGAACCAGATCCTGATCGACGAGAGCCTTCTGGGCTGGAAGGAATACGAGATGGAGGTCGTGCGCGACCGCGCCGACAATGCCATCATCGTCTGCTCCATCGAAAACGTCGATCCGATGGGCGTGCACACGGGTGACTCGATCACCGTCGCCCCGGCGCTGACGCTGACCGACAAGGAATACCAGATGATGCGCTCGGCCTCGATCGCGGTTCTGCGCGAGATCGGGGTGGAGACGGGCGGCTCGAACGTGCAGTGGGCGGTCAATCCGGCCGACGGGCGCATGGTGGTGATCGAGATGAATCCGCGGGTGAGCCGCTCCTCGGCGCTTGCGTCAAAGGCCACGGGCTTTCCCATCGCCAAGGTCGCGGCCAAGCTTGCCGTGGGCTACACGCTCGACGAGCTCGACAATGACATCACCAAGGTGACGCCGGCGAGCTTCGAGCCCTCCATCGACTATGTGGTCACCAAGATCCCGCGCTTTGCCTTCGAGAAGTTTCCCGGCGCCAAGCCCGAGCTGACCACGGCGATGAAGAGCGTGGGCGAGGTCATGGCCATTGGCCGGAGCTTCCACGAAAGCGTGCAGAAGGCGCTCGCGGGGCTCGAGACGGGGCTTTCGGGCTTCGACGAGATCGCCATTGAAGGCGCGCCCGATCACGCCGCGATCATCAAGGCGATCAGCGTGGCCACGCCCGACCGGCTGCGGCTCATCGCCCAGGCCATGCGGCATGGGCTTTCGGACGAGGACATTCACGCCGCCACCTCCTATGACCCGTGGTTCCTCGCCCGCATCCGCGAGATCGTGGAAGCCGAGGAGGAGGTGCGCCGGGACGGGCTGCCGGTGACGGCCGAGGGCATGCGACGGCTGAAGATGATGGGCTTCACCGACGCGCGACTCGCGCATCTCACGGGCCATGACGAGGCCGAGGTGCGGCGGCTGCGGCTCTCGCTTGGCGTGACAGCCGCCTTCAAGCGCATCGACACCTGCGCAGCCGAATTCGAGGCGCAGACGCCCTACATGTATTCCACCTACGAGGCCCCGGCGATGGACGAGGTGGAGTGCGAGGCGCGTCCCACCGACCGCGAGAAGGTGGTGATCCTCGGCGGCGGGCCGAACCGCATCGGGCAGGGCATCGAATTCGACTACTGCTGCTGCCATGCCTGCTTCGCGCTGTCGGACGCGGGGTTCGAGACCATCATGGTCAACTGCAACCCCGAAACCGTCTCCACCGACTACGACACCTCCGACCGGCTCTATTTCGAGCCGCTGACCTTCGAGCATGTGATGGAGATCCTGCGGGTGGAGCAGGAGCGCGGCACGCTGAAGGGCGTCATCGTGCAGTTCGGCGGGCAGACGCCGCTGAAGCTTGCCAATGCGCTTGCCGATGCGGGCATCCCGATCCTCGGCACCACGCCCGATGCCATCGACCTCGCGGAGGACCGGGAGCGCTTCCAGAAGCTTCTGCACGAGCATGGCTTGCGTCAGCCGGCAAACGCCATTGCCCGCTCGCCCGAGGAGGCCTTCGCCGCCGCGCGCGAGGTGGGGTATCCGCTGGTGATCCGCCCGTCCTACGTGCTTGGCGGCCGGGCGATGGAGATCGTCCGCGATGACGCGCAGCTTGAGCGCTACATCCGCGATGCGGTGGTGGTCTCCGGCGCGAACCCGGTGCTCCTCGACAGCTATCTTGCCGGCGCGATCGAGGTGGATGTGGATGCGCTGTGCGACGGCGAGGCGGTGCATGTCGCCGGGGTCATGCAGCACATCGAGGAGGCAGGCGTGCATTCGGGCGACTCGGCCTGCTCGCTGCCGCCCTACACCCTTGACGCGGCGACCGTGGCCGAGCTCAAGCGCCAGACCGAGGTGCTGGCGCGCGCGCTCAACGTCGTGGGCCTCATGAACGTGCAGTTCGCCATCAAGGACGGCACGATTTACGTGCTCGAGGTCAACCCGCGCGCCTCGCGCACCGTGCCCTTCGTCGCCAAGGCCACCGACTCGGCCATCGCTTCGATCGCTGCGCGGGTGATGGCGGGCGAGAAGCTCTCGGCCTTCCCGCGGCGCGCGCCCTACCCGAAGGGCGCCGGCCCCGACGACCCGCTGCCCCTGGGCGACCCGATGGAGCTGGCCGACCCCGACATGCCCTGGTTCTCGGTCAAGGAGGTGGTGCTGCCCTTCGCCCGCTTCCCCGGCGTCGACACGCTGCTCGGCCCCGAGATGCGCTCCACCGGCGAGGTGATGGGCTGGGACCGGACCTTCCCCATGGCCTTTCTCAAGGCGCAGATGGGGGCAGGGGTGAACCTGCCGGAGAGCGGCACGGTGTTTCTCTCGATAAAGGACAGCGACAAGACGCCCCAGCTCGTGGAGACGGCGCGCATTCTCGTCGAGCTTGGCTTCAATATCGTCGCGACCTCGGGTACGGCGGCCTTCCTCGCCGAGGCGGGGATTCCGGCGGAGGTGGTCAAGAAGGCCTATGAAGGGCGGCCGAACATCGTTGACCTGATGAAGGATGGCGGCGTGCATCTGGTGATGAACACCACCGAGGGCGCGCAGGCGGTGGAAGACAGCCGCTCGATCCGCGCGGTGGCGCTGATGGACAAGATCCCCTACTACACGACGCTTGCCGCCAGCCACGCCGCGGCGCTGGCGATGAAGGCGCGGCGGGAAGAGGAGCTGAAGGTGCGCAGCCTGCAATAGGCCGCACGTTCAGTCCGGCGTGCGGAAGGTCAGCGAAGCCCAGAGCGATTCCCACACCGGATCGCTCCGCTCGCTGGCCTCGAGCGGGCGGAGCACCACCGCATCGATGAGGTATTCCGTGCCCGGTGCCGTCTCGATCACCGCCACGCCCTCCGCATCGGTGCGGGTGAAGCTGTCGCTCACCGTGCCGTCGGGGGCGCGCGCGAAGATCTCCACCTGCGCATTGGCACGCGGGCGGCCCTCGTAGAGCACACGCACCGGCAGGCCTTTCGAGAGATCGTCGGTGTAGGGGTTGGCCAGCGCCACGATCTCGGTGAGCAGCCCCACTTCGCGGTCGGAGCCCTGCCCATCGCCCACGGCGACGAGGCTCTTGGCGTAGCGACTGTAGCGCTCGCGAAAGCCCGTCTCCGGCAGGCCGCGGCGGCGGTGTTCCTCGAGAACCCACAGCGCATCCTTGTGGCGCAGGAAGTCCTCGAACTTTTCCCGCTCGCTCCAGGTCAGGAAGTTGTGACTGGTCTCGTGCACCACCACCCACAGCCCTGCGCCGGGCGCAGGCATGTTCAGGGCCGGGCGGTCGCCGATCCGCGCCGTCACAGACACCGCCCGTTCCCCCTGCATCAGCTCGAAGCGGCGGAAATTCGCTGGGATGAACGGGTAGGCCGCGCCGGAAAACATCTGGCCGACCCTGAGCTCCGCCGCAATGACGCCGCCGGGCTCGACCTGATAGGAAATCGGCGATATCCAGAACTCATGCGCCGCCGCAGCAAGGGCGGTCGCGGCGAGAGCCAGGGTGGCAAACAGGGCAGAGACAGGACGCATGGAAAGAAGCTCCCTGGGCATGGTCCCTTTCAAGCTGCGCGGCATCGGCCGGCTGTCAAGCCTTGCGCTTGCACTCACTGCTCTCCTTGCCGCCCTTCTTGCGTCCCTCGGCCCTGCCCGTGCGCATGAGATCCGTCCGGCCATCGCCGACATCGAGGTGCGTCCGGACAGCGCGGAGCTGACCATCCGTCTGACGCTGGAAACGCTTGTCTCCGGCATCGACGTCGCGGGGCTCACGGATACAAACGAGGCAGAAGGGGTCGAGCGCTATGACGCCCTGCGGGCCCTGCCGCCGGAGGAGCTGGAGGAGCGATTCCGTGCCGCCTGGCGCGATCTCGCACCGCGCATCCTGTTGCGCAGTGGCGATCACGTGCTGGTACCCGAGCTCGTGTTTGTCGAGGTGGGAGAAGTGGGTGACCCCGGCCTGCCGCGCGAGAGCGTCATCGGCCTGCGTGCGGAGCTTCCGCCGGGCGATGCGCCGGTGAGCCTTTCCTGGCCCGCCGCATGGGGGCCGATCGCGCTGCGCCAGATGGGAGTGGAAGAGGCCGAGGCCTACACCGGTTACCTGACCGGCGGGGAAGAGAGCGCCCCCATCCCTCGGACAGGCACGGCCAGCGAGTCCTGGGCGCGCACCTTCATCCGCTATGTGGTGATCGGCTTCGAGCATATCGTGCCGCTCGGTGCCGATCATATCCTGTTCGTGCTGGGACTGTTCTTCTTTTCCCTGCGTCTGCGCCCGCTTCTCTATCAGGTGACCGCCTTTACGGCGGCGCATACGGTCACGCTGGCCCTGGCAACGCTCGGGGTCGTCTCGGTGTCGCCTGCGCTGGTCGAGCCGCTCATTGCCGCCTCCATCGTCTTTGTCGCAGTCGAAAACATCGTCTTTCCGCGCATGAATCCGTGGCGGACGGCGATCGTTTTCGGCTTCGGTCTGCTGCACGGGCTCGGCTTTGCCTCGGTGCTCGGCGAGATCGGGCTTTCGCCTTCGCGGCTTGTCACCGGGCTTGTCGGTTTCAACATCGGGGTGGAGCTCGGCCAGCTCGCGGTGATCGCAGCGGCCTTCCTGCTCGTGGGCCTGCCCTTCGGGCGCCGGCCCTGGTACAGAGGTGTCGTGGCGGTACCCGCCTCGGCCGCTATCGCGCTCGTCGGCGGCTGGTGGTTTCTCGAGCGAACGGTGTTGTGACGGGGCGGCGCGGGTCGGCCGCCGATCAGCCCGCCTCGAAAAGTTCGGGATGCGCACGCTCTAGCGGCTCGAGCTGTTTCTCGAGCTGACGCAGATGCGTGCGCATGCTCTGGCGGGCGCGCTCCGGGTCACGGGCCTCGAGCGCTTCCACGATGGCCTGATGCTCCTCGAGCGACACCTGGATCCGCCCCGGCTGCGGCAACGCCAGCTGGCGTGCGCGCGTTACATGCACGCAGACCATGTCGGTCAGTTCGGCGAGGCGTGAATGCCCGGTGAAACCGAGGATAAGCCGGTGAAACGCCTCGTCGAGCTGATAAAATCCCTCAAGATCCTGGTGCGCCACGTCCGTTGCCTGCATGCGCAGGTTGCGCTGGAGCGCCGCAAGCTCGTCGTCAGTGATGCGTGAGGCAAGCTCCTCGACCGCCGCAAGTTCGAGCGCCTCGCGCAGAAATGCGCTCTCGCGGATTTCGGCCATCGACAGCTTCGACACGAAGCTGCCCGCCTGCGGCACCACGCGTACCAGCCCCTCTGCCGATAGCCGTGCCAGCGCTTCGGACACCGGAGAGCGCGAAACGCCGAGCTCCGCGCAGATGTCATGCTTGTTCAGTTTTGCTCCCGGTTGCAGGCGGAGCGTGAGGATTGCCTGCCGCAACGAATGATACACCCGCCGTGACAGCGACCCCTCGAAACGATCGAGTGGTGGGAGGGTGCTGCTCATGCCCGTTTCCACCTCTTGCGCCTGCCGAATCCGTGGCCTACTCATACTAACATGTCAGCGGCTGTGTCACCGTCCCTGATTTCCGCGGGTTCCCCATGTTGAACCTGACACGCGGCCGGGTGCGACACAAGGAGACGAAATGAATCCCAGCTCAGATGCATCTGCGCCGATCTTGCGCCTGCACCCTTCGGACAACGTCGTGATTGCGCTCGCCGATCTGGCTGAGGGCCTCGAGATTGCCAGCGAGGGTGTGCAGACCCGTCAGCGCATCCCGCGGGGACACAAGATTGCCACCAAGGTCATCGGGCCCGGGGAAAGCGTGCGCCGCTACGGCCAGATCATCGGGCAGGCGACGGCCCGGATAGAACCGGGAGAGCATGTGCACAGCCACAACCTCGGCATGGGCGAGCATGATCGCGACTACCGGTTCGCGACCGACCTGCGCCCGCTGCCGCCGGTCGAACGGAAACGCCAGTTCATGGGCTATCACCGCGCCGACGGCCGTGTAGGCACGCGCAACTATCTCGGCGTTCTCACCTCGGTGAACTGTTCGGCAACCGTGGCGCGGCTTATCGCCGAGGAAGCCGAGAAGTCGGAGTGGTTCGCCCGGCTTGAACATGTCGACGGGATCGTGCCGCTCGTGCACGGCACAGGCTGCGGCATGGCGATAGAAGGGGAAGGCTACCAGACGCTCTTCCGCACGCTTGCGGGCCACGCGCGGCATCCGAATTTCGCCGGCATCCTGCTGGTGGGGCTTGGCTGCGAGGTGATGCAGATCCCCGATCTGGTCGGCCGCGCCCGCATGCAGGAGAGCGACGGCTTTCGGTACATGACCATTCAGGCCGCGGGCGGCACCCGCAAGACGGTCGAGCGCGGAGTGGCGATCCTGCGGGAGATGGCCGAAGCGGCCGAGCGCGCCCGCCGGGCTCCGGCCGAGCTGTCGCATCTCATCGTGGCGCTGCAATGCGGGGGATCCGACAGTTACTCGGGCATCACCGCCAACCCCGCGCTGGGTCATGCCTCCGACCTTCTTGTCGCCCATGGCGGGACCACGATTCTTGCCGAGACCCCCGAGATCTACGGCGCCGAGCACCTTCTGACCCGCCGCGCGGTGAACGAGGAGGTCGGGCGCAAGCTGATCTCCCTCATCGAGTGGTGGGAAGACTACACCGCCCGCAACGGCGGCCAGATGGACAACAACCCCTCACCCGGCAACAAGCGCGGAGGCTTGACCACTATCCTCGAAAAATCGCTCGGTGCGGCAGCCAAGGGCGGCACGGCGCCGCTGGCCGGCGTCTACCGATACGCCGAGCCGGTTGATGTGCAGGGCTTCACCTTCATGGACAGCCCCGGCTACGATCCGGTCTCGGTAACAGGGCAGATCGCCTCCGGGGCCAATCTCGTCGCCTTCACCACGGGGCGCGGCTCGGTTTCCGGCTTCAAGCCGGCGCCGACGATAAAGCTCGCCACCAACTCGGAGATGTATGCGCGCATGAGTGAGGATATGGACGTGAACTGCGGCGACATCATCGATGAGGGCGTGAGCGTCGAGGAAAAGGGGCGAGAGATCTTCGAATTGATGATCGAGGTGGCCTCGGGCAAGCGTTCCAAGAGCGAGGAACTCGGCTTCGGTGGCGCCGAGTTCGTGCCGTGGCAGATCGGCGCGGTCATGTGAAAGGGAAACGGATCATGCGGCTTGAGGGAAAGACGGCCTTCACCACGGCGGCAGGACAGGGGATCGGGCGGGCCACGGCGCTTGCCTTCGCGCGTGAAGGCGCGCGGGTGATCGCCACCGACATCAACCCCAAACTGCTCGAGTCGCTCGCCGCCGAGGCCCCGGCGATCCAGACGGCAGTGCTCGACGTGACGGACGCGAACGCCGTGCAAGAGATGGCACGGGAGGTCGGCGCGGTGGATGTGCTGTTCAACTGCGCAGGCTACGTCCACCACGGAACGATCCTCGACTGCGACGAAGCGGCCTTCGATTTTTCGGTGAATCTCAACATGAAGGCGATGTATCGTGTGATGCGCGCCTTCCTGCCGGCCATGCTCGATGCCGGCGGCGGGGCGATCGTGAACATGGCCTCGGTCGCTTCCTCCATCATCGCCGCGCCCAATCGCTTCATCTACGGCGCAACGAAGGCGGCGGTGATCGGCATGACCAAGTCGGTGGCGGCCGATTTTGTCACACGCGGAATCCGCGCCAACGCGATCTGTCCCGGCACGGTGGAAAGTCCGTCGCTTGAGGAGCGGATGCGCGCGCAGGGCGACTATGCGGCCGCGCGCGCCGCCTTCATCGCCCGCCAGCCGATGGGGCGAATCGCCAAGCCGGAGGAGATCGCCGCGCTCGCGGTTTATCTCGCTTCGGACGAGTCGGCCTTCATGACCGGGCAGGCCATCACCATCGACGGCGGGTGGAGCAACGTCTAGACACGCGCGCGGCCCGCAGGGATTCAAACGAAAGGACAAGGGACGGCATGAAACTTCTCAGATACGGCGAACGGGGGGCGGAGAAGCCCGGCATGTTGAGTGCCGAGGGGCACATCCGCGATCTTTCCGGGGTTGTGGAGGATATCGCCGGTGCGACTCTCACCCCGGAGGGGCTGGCGCGGCTGCAGGAGCTCGATCCGACGAGCCTGCCCATTGTGGAGGGCTCGCCGAGGCTCGGCCCCTGTGTCGGGCGCATCGGCAAGTTCATCTGCATCGGCCTCAACTACTCCGATCACGCCGAGGAGACCGGGATGGAGGTGCCGCCCGAGCCGGTGATCTTCGGCAAGGCCACGAGCGCGGTTTGCGGGCCGAACGACGACGTGATCATTCCCAAGGGGTCGGAAAAGACCGACTGGGAGGTCGAGCTCGGCGTGGTGATCGGCAAGGAAGCCCGCTATGTGTCGGAAGAGGAGGCTATGGATCACGTCGCCGGCTATTGCGTGGTGAATGACATCTCCGAGCGCGCCTTCCAGACCGAGCGTTGCGGGCAGTGGATCAAGGGCAAGTCCGCCGACACCTTCGGCCCGATCGGGCCGTGGCTCGTCACCCGCGACGAGGTGCCCGACCCCCAGAACCTGCGGTTGTGGCTCGAGGTCGACGGCGAGCGGCGGCAGGACGGCACCACCGCCACCATGGTCTATGGCGTGCGGTTTCTCGTTCATTACATCTCGCAGTTCATGTCGCTGCAGCCCGGTGACATCATTTCCACCGGCACGCCGCCGGGAGTGGGCCTCGGTATGAAGCCGCCGACATTCCTGCGGCCAGGTCAGGTGATGCGGCTGGGCATCGAGGGTCTTGGCGAGCAGCGCCAGCGCGTGGTGGCCTGGGCGGGGTAACCCGGCCGGCGGGACGCTTGAAGAAGGGACGCAGAGCGGCCGCGGGCGCGTGGCCCGCCCTGCGTCTCCGACCAAATCTCAGAAGTCGAGGTTTTCGACGCTCAGCGCGTTTTTCTGGATGAATTCGCGCCGCGGCTCCACCACATCGCCCATCAGCTTGGTGAAGAGGTCGTCGGCCTCGGCGAGATCCTCGATCTTCACCTGCAGAAGGGTGCGCGCCTCGGGGTCGAGCGTGGTCTCCCAAAGCTGGTCGGGGTTCATCTCGCCCAGACCCTTGTAGCGCTGCAGGGTCACGCCCTTCTCGCCCTCGGCGAAGATCGTCTCGAGCAGCGAGAGCGGCCCGAAGATCGGCACCTGCCGCTCGCGGCGGATGAGCGTGGCCTCGCTGCCATAGGTCTCACGCAGGCTGTCGGTGAACTGCCCCAGCTTGCGCGCCTCGGCCGAGCGCAGCACCGGCCCGTCGATCACGCGCACCTCGTCAACCCCGCGCAAGACGCGGCTGAGCCTCAGCCCGTGGTCCTGCGTCGGGCGGCCCTGCCAGCCGCGCTCGTATTCGGGCGCGATGAGGTCTAGGCGGGCAGCCACCTTGTCGGCCACGCCCTGCAGGTCGGCATCCGCCGCCCCGGCCACGAAGGCCCCGGCGATTGCCGCCTGCTCGAGGATCTCGCGGGGGTAGTGGGTGGGAAAGGCATTGAGGATGCGCCGCACCTGCCGCGCCTCCTCCACCACCCGGCGTAGATCCTGCCCGACGATCTCCTCGCCCGACCCGAGCCGCAGCACCGCGGCTTCGACACCCTGTTCGATGAGGTAGTCCTCCAGCGCCGCCTGATCCTTCAGATACACCTCCGACTTGCCGCGCGTGACCTTGTAGAGCGGGGGCTGGGCGATGTAGAGATGCCCGTTTTCGATGATGTCGGGCATCTGGCGGAAGAAGAAGGTCAGAAGCAGCGTGCGGATATGGGCACCGTCCACATCCGCATCCGTCATGATGATGATCTTGTGATAGCGCAGCTTCGAGATGTCGAACTCGTCGCGCCCGATGCCGGTACCAAGCGCAGTGATGAGCGTGCCGATCTCCTGGCTCGAGAGCATCCGGTCAAAGCGCGCGCGCTCGACGTTGAGGATCTTGCCCCTGAGCGGCAGCACCGCCTGATTGGCCCGCGCGCGCCCCTGCTTGGCCGAACCGCCCGCCGAGTCTCCCTCGACAAGAAAGAGCTCGCGCTTGGCCGGGTCCTTCTCCTGGCAGTCGGCGAGCTTGCCGGGCAGGCTGGCCACATCGAGCGCGGATTTCTTGCGCGTCATCTCCCGCGCCTTGCGCGCGGCCTCCCGCGCCACCGCCGCCTCGATGATCTTGCCAACGATCAGCTTCGCCTCGGCCGGGTGCTCCTCGAGCCACTCGGCGAGCTTTTCATTGACGAGACCCTCGACCGCCGGCCGCACCTCGGAGGAGACGAGCTTGTCCTTGGTCTGGGAGGAGAACTTCGGGTCCGGCACCTTGACCGAGAGCACGCAGGTCAGCCCCTCGCGCGCGTCATCGCCGGTGAAGTTCACCTTCTCCTTCTTCGAAAGGCCGGAGCTTTGCGCATAGCGCGTCAGCGTGCGGGTGAGCGCCCCGCGAAAGCCTGCAAGATGCGTGCCGCCGTCGCGCTGGGGGATGTTGTTGGTAAACGGCAGCACCATCTCGTTGTAGCCGTCGTTCCACCACATGGCGATCTCGACGCCGATGCCGTCGCGCTCGCCGGCGATGTAGATCGGCTCCTCGATCAGCGGGTGCTTGTGACGGTCCACGAAGCGCACGAATTCGCGCACGCCGCCCTCGTAGCACATCTCCACCCTGAGCGGCTCGGCGGGGCGCTCGTCCTCGAGGATGATGCGCACGCCGGAATTGAGAAAGGCGAGCTCGCGCAGCCGGTTTTCCAGCGTGCGGAAGTTGTAGTCGAGGTTGGAAAAGGTCTGCGTAGAGGCCAGAAACCGCACCCGCGTGCCGCGGCGGCCCTGCGCATCGCCCACCACATGCAGGTGCTCGACCGTCTCGCCGTGCTCGAAGCGGGCGAAATGCTCCTTGCCGTCGCGCCAGATGGTCAGCTCGAGCCAGTCCGACAGCGCATTGACCACAGAGACGCCCACGCCGTGCAGGCCGCCCGACACCTTGTAGGAATTGGAGTCGAACTTCCCGCCCGCATGCAGCTGGGTCATGATGACCTCGGCCGCGCTTACCCCTTCCTCGGGGTGGATGTCGACAGGGATGCCACGGCCGTTGTCGGTGACCGACACGCTCGAGTCAGCATGAATGGTCACGCGCACCTCGGTGGCGTAGCCGGCCAGCGCCTCGTCGATGCCGTTGTCGACGACCTCATAGACCATGTGGTGCAGGCCGGAGCCGTCATCGGTATCGCCGATGTACATGCCAGGCCGCTTGCGAACGGCCTCCAAGCCCTTGAGAACCTTGATGGATTCGGCGCCATAATCGTCCGGCTGCCGGATGGTGTCCGCCATGCGGGAATTCCTCACTCGTTGCGGGGCAAATCTACGATTTCATGGGGGAAATGTCACGCCCAACACACAATATTTGGTGTCAGGTGAAGGGGATTGCCACCCCCACGGCGACGAGCAGGAGCCCCGCCACCAGATTGAGCCGCGCCAGCGCCGCGGGTGACTTCAGAAGCGTCCGGATGCGCCCCAGAAAGGCCGCCATGACGAGGTTTCCAGCAAGCGGCACCGCCATCGAAATGGCCATGATCGCGCCGACATCGCCCGCGGTGACGTGGCCGAGATCGAAGAAGCCGGGCAGGGCGCCCATGTAGAAAAGGATCGCCTTGGGATTGCCCAGGATCACCGCCAGCCCTGCGGTAAATCCGGCCCATGCACCGGGGCGGGTGAGGCGGTTGTCGGCGGCGACGACCCGGTGGCGGCGGCGGATGAGCCCCAGCCCCATGACAAGGAAGATGCCGCTTGCCACGAGCCTCAGCGTTGCCATGAAGCCGTCGAACACCGAGACCACCCAGGCCACGCCAAAGACAGCCAGCGCCGGCCAGAGCGCATCGCCCACCACCACGCCGAGCGCCAGCGGCCAGGCGGCGTGAAACCCGCCCGACAGCGCCCGCGCCGTCAGCGCCACCCACACCGGCCCCGGCGTGGCGAAAAGGATCGCCACGGCGCCGGCATAGAGAGCAAGATCAAGGGCGCTTGCCGACATGCTTCTTCCCGTTTCCCTGCGGTGCCAATGCGGCGGGCAGGCGCGGCTGTCAATCGCGCATCTCAACGAGCGACTGCCCTTGAGCCTCGCGCACCTCGAGGCGCTGAGCCTTCTCGCCCAGCTCGTCAAAGAGCTCCTCCCCTGTCCCGGTCATCCAGGCCTGCGCGCCGAGGGCGAGGATTTCGGCGAAAAGCGCGGCGCGACGCTGCGCATCGAGATGCGCTGCCACCTCGTCAAGGAGCAGGATCGGTGGTGCGCCGAAATCCTCGGCGATGGCGCGCGCATTGGCCAGAATGAGCGAGATCAGAAGCGCTTTCTGCTCGCCGGTCGAACAGTCCCGCGCCGGCACGGCCTTCGCCGCATAGACGGCCACGAGATCCTGCCTGTGCGGCCCAATGAGGCTGCGCCCCGCGGCCATGTCGCGCGGTCGTGAGCGTGCGATCGCCGCAGCAAGCGCGCGTTCGGAGTCGGGCAGCGCTTCTCCCTCGGGCGTCTCGAGGCTCAGCGTGGCGGCAGGGAAGGGGCCCTCGGCCCTTGGCTGCACCGCCGCAAGCCGTGCGATTGCCGCGCGGCGCCCGGCCAGCAATGCCGCCCCGGCGCTCGCCATCTGCGCTTCGAGCGCCTCATACCAGCGCCCGTCGCGCACGCCGTCGCGCAGGAGCCGGTTGCGCTCGCGCATCGCCCGCTCATAACGCAGCGCGATATCGCCGTGCTCGGGAAAAAGGCTCAGCGCGATGCGGTCAAGAAACCGCCGCCGCCCCTCCGCGCCCTCCGTCCACAGCCGGTCCATCGCCGGGGTGAGCCACAAGATTCGCGCAATGCGGCCAAGCTCCGCCTGAGGCGCGGTCTTTCCATCGATCCTGAGCTGCCGCGCCTGTCCCGGCTCCGCCCATGTCTCGATCTCGTGGTGCTGGCCGAGACTGTCCAGCGCTGCGGTAACCTTCCAGCCGACCTCCTCGGGCCGGCGCGCCATCTCGCCGGCCGCCGCGCGCCGCAGCCCCCGGCCCGGTGAGAGCAGCGAGATGGCCTCCAGAATGTTGGTCTTGCCCGCGCCATTGGCTCCGAAGATCGCCACCGGGCGATGGTCAAGCGCCAGCCGCGTCGCCCGATGCGAGCGGAAATGCGACAGGGAGAGCGCCTTCAGGAAAAGCCGGGACACACCCCCGCCTCATCACCCTGGGTCAAATACCCCTGCCGGAGGCACGCCGCGCAGCGGCGTCCGCGCCGCAGGCGCGCCCCCCTCACACCCGCATGGGCATGACGACATAGACGGCGCTCATGTCGTTGCCCTCCCGCATGACGGTGGGATCTGCTGGCGAGTTGAACAGGAACACGGCATTCTCCCGGTCCACCTGCCCGGCGATCTCGAGGAGATACTTGGCATTGAAGCCGATCTCGAGGTGGTCGTCGGCATAAGCCACCGCAAGTTCCTCCTCCGCCGCGCCCGAATCGGGAGCGTTGACGCTGAGGAGAAGCCGGTCCTCGTCGAGGATCATCTTCACGGCGCGTGAGCGCTCCGAGGACACCGTTGCCACACGGTCCACGGCCTGGGCGAATTCGGCGGCGTCCACCTCCATGCGCCGGGGGTTGTTCACCGGAATCACGCGGCTGTAGTCGGGGAAGGTGCCGTCGATCACCTTCGAGGTCAGGGTGATCTCCGGCGTGGCGAAGCGCACCTTGGTCTCGCTCACCGACACCGCGATCTCGGCCTCGTCGTCGTCAAGGAGCTTGCGCAGCTGCTCCACCGTCTTCTTTGGCACGATCACGCCGGGCATGTCCTCCGCGCCCGGCGGCAGCGGCGCATCGATCCGCGCGAGGCGATGCCCGTCGGTGGCCACGCAGCGCAGGACGCGGCCCGTCTCGCCGTCGGCCACATGCATGTAGACGCCGTTGAGGTAATAGCGTGTCTCCTCGGTGGAGATGGCAAAGCGGGACTTGTCGAAGAGGCGCCGCAGCACCGGGGCAGGCGCGGCGAAGTTGGAGCTGTATTCCGATGAGGCCATCACCGGAAAATCCTCCCTGGGCAGGGTGGCCAGCTGAAAGCGCGACCGGCCCGCCTCCACCGAAAGCCGTCCCGAGGCACCGTCGTCGGAAAGCTGCACCAGCGCACCCTCGGGCAGCTTGCGCACGATCTCGTGCAGCGTCACCGCCGCCACCGTGGTCGCCCCCGGGCGCAGCACCTGTGCCGGCACCCGGTCGATCACCTCGATGTCGAGGTCGGTGGCGCGGAAGCTTACCTGCTCGCCTTCCGCCTCGATCAGCACATTGGCCAGAATCGGGATGGTGTTGCGCCGCTCCACCACCGATTGCGCCTGCGCTACGGCGCGAAGAAGCGTGCCGCGCTCGATGCTGATCTTCATGCCGCGGTTCCTCCAAGATGCCGGGGGCGGAAATCTATGCGATTTCCGCCCCGGCTCAAGCACTTTTCCAGATTGTCAGTCCAGTGCCTTCCGCCGTC
Organism: Meinhardsimonia xiamenensis; assembly: GCF_900102905.1. GTDB lineage: Bacteria > Pseudomonadota > Alphaproteobacteria > Rhodobacterales > Rhodobacteraceae > Meinhardsimonia > Meinhardsimonia xiamenensis. The sequence goes on from NZ_FNFV01000004.1 coordinate 354,551, forward strand.
AAGCGCGGCCGGCACTCACCCCTCAAGCGCCCGGCGCAAAAGCTCCACGTCCTCCGCGAGCTGGCTGTCGGCAGCCATCAGCTCTTCGATACGGCGCACGCCATGCATCACCGTGGTATGGTCGCGCCCGCCGAAACGGCGGCCGATGTCGGGCAGGCTGCGCGAGGTGAGATGCTTGGCCAGATACATGGCCACCTGCCGCGGGCGGGCGATGGCGCGCACGCGCTTGGGGCCGATCATGTCCGAGAGGCGGATGTTGTAGTGTTCGGCCACCCGGCGCTGGATCTCCTCCACCGTCACCTTGCGGTCGGAGGCGCGCAGGATGTCGGTCAGGCACTCCTGCGCCAGCCCCAGCGTGATCTCGCGTCCCACCAGCGAGGCAAAGGCAAACAGGCGCATCAGGGCGCCCTCGAGGACGCGCACATTGGAGGTGATGCGGTGGGCGAGAAACTCGAGCACGCCCTGGGCAAGCTGCAGCTCGGGATACTGGCGGCGGTAGGTCTCGGCCTTCTTCTGCAGAATCCCGAGCCTCAGTTCATAGTCGGCCGGATGCAGATCAACCACCAGCCCGCACTGCAGGCGCGATCTGATCCGTTCCTCGAGATCCTTGATCTCTCCCGGCGCGCGGTCGGCGGAAATGACGATCTGCTTGTGCTGGTCCACGAGCGCGTTGAAGGTGTGGAAGAATTCCTCCTGAGTCGATTCCTTGCCGGCGATGAACTGAACATCGTCCACCATCAGCACATCGACCGAGCGGAACAGCTGCTTGAAGTCGATCATCTGCTGCTCGCGTAGGGCGCGGATGAACCGGTACATGAACTGCTCCGCCGAAAGATAGAGCACCGTCATCTCCGGCCGCCGTGTCCTGAGCTCATGGGCGATGGCGTGCATCAGATGCGTCTTGCCAAGACCCACCCCGCCGTAAAGGAACAGCGGGTTGAAGGTCACCTCACGCCCCTCGGCCACGCGCCGGGCAGCGGCGTGCGCAAGCTGGTTCGGCTTTCCGACCACGAAGCTGTCGAAGGTGAAGCGCGGATCGAGCGGAGCGCCGGGCATGTCGTCATCCCACCCCGCCGCCGCCCCGCGCTGGGTCTCGGCGGCGTCGGCGGGCGCGCATGACGCCGCCGATGTCTTGCCGGCCGCGGGCTGAGGATCACGCCGCAGTGCCGCGACGCGATATTCAAGCCGTCCCACCTCCACGCCCGCGGCGCGCAGTTCCGCCAGAATCTGCTCGCCGAAATTGCGCTGCACCCAATCGCCAAGAAACCTTGTGGGCGCGGCGAGAACCGCGCGCCCCTCGGAGATTTCCAGAAGCTTCAGCGGCTCGATCCAGGTGGTGTAGTTGTTCTGCCCGATCTTCTTGCGAAGCGCTTCGCTTGCCGTCCCCCAGGTGTCTTCTTGCATTTCCTGTCCACCGAAGCTCACGAACCCGTCCCCGAACGACGCCAACCGGCGTGCGACCCCGAGGGAGCTCTTGAGCCGCCCCGCTCGGAATCCGCGTCCAGTTTCGCTGCCTGAGGCGCCATCCGGCGCCGAGGCCGGAGTCTCACGGCAACAGCCCGGCGATGCATTTACGAATGCTGCAGGGTCACCCGCGAGTACGCACCGCCATGAACTGCCCGGGGAGACATCCAGACCAGGGCCTCGCCGCCCGTTGTCTGTCGGTCGCCAGGTGTTGCCCACCCGAACTGGTCGTGTCACACGGCACAGATCCAACGGGCCGAACCCGCAAGGCCTGGCCGGCAACATCACCGAGTCAGCGCTGTGTCCCCCCAAGGACGAACTGAATCGCAGGCATTAGGTAGCAACGGCTTCAAGAGCTGCGCAATCGAACAAAGTTCTTGACGCGATCTTTGCAGAAGCGACTCGCGACAAGCCCTTGATGCGCGGAAACGGCGCTGCGCAGTTGCAACACCGGTGATGAAAAAGACGCGCCCACCTGGGCGCGCCTGTCTCGTGTCGTCCCGATTCGTTCCGGGGAATACCCCGGCAGCCAGGCTCCGCGCCGGCTCAGGCCTGCGAGAGCGCCTTCACCCGGGCGGCGAGGCGCGACATCTTCCGTGCCGCGGTATTCTTGTGCAGGACGCCCTTCGTCACACCGCGCATCAGCTCCGGCTGAGCGGCGCGAAGCGCGGCCTTTGCGGCCTCGGCATCACCCGAAGCGATTGCCTCTTCGACCTTGCGCAGGAAGGTGCGAATCCGCGAACGGCGGGCCTTGTTGATGGCATAACGGCGCTGATTCTGACGCGCGCGCTTCTTGGCTTGAGGCGTGTTGGCCATGTCTGTTTCCCTTTCCCGGGCTCGTCTTTTCACATCCCGCGCGAACGAGACCCTGCCGGGAAAGCATCGGCAACTCCGGCCAGAGCGGGCCTCACGCGCATGTCACAGTGGCGGCGGATACGCCGAATCGGTCACGATGGCAACAGCGATCGCGTTCAGCGGTCGCGGAACTGGGGCTGGCGCTTCTCGAGGAAGGCGGCCATGCCCTCGCGCTGGTCCTCGGTGGCGAAGAGCGAATAGAACAGCCGCCGCTCGAACAGCACGCCCTCCGAAAGCGAGGTCTCGAAACTGCGGTTCACCGCTTCCTTCACAGCCATCGCGGTGAGCATCGACTTCTCGGCGATCTTCTGGGCCGCGGCCAACGCCTCTTCCATCAGCTTCTTGGCGGGCACCACGCGGCTGACGAGGCCCGCGCGCTCGGCTTCCTCGGCATCCATGAAGCGGCCGGTCAGGTGCATGTCCATCGATTTCGACTTGCCCACCGCGCGCGTAAGCCGCTGCGTGCCCCCGATGCCGGCCACCACGCCGAGATTGATCTCGGGCTGGCCGAACTTGGCGTTGTCCGCGGCAATGATGAAGTCGCACATCATCGCCAGCTCGCAGCCGCCGCCAAGCGCGTAACCTGCCACCGCGGCAATGATCGGCTTGCGGCAGTTCTCGATCGCCTGCGCTTCGCGGGCGAAGAAGTTCGAGCTGAACATGTCCACGAAGCTCTTTTCCGCCATCTCCTTGATGTCGGCGCCGGCGGCAAAGGCCTTCTCGTTTCCGGTGATGACGATGACGCGCACGCGCTCGTTGGCGTCGGCCTCGGTCACGGCCTGGGCGAGCTCGCCCAGAAGCTCGCTGTTGAGCGCATTCAGAGCCTCTGGCCGGTTGAGCTTGATGAGAGCGACGTGGTCTTCGATCTCGACGATGATCGTCTTGTAGGCCATGAGCCTGCCTGTGATGGTTCCCCGTCCGGCGCATTCCATACCGATCGTGGGCCGCGTTTCAACCCGTCTGTGGCGCTAACGCTGGCAGGCGGGACAATGGAAACTCGACCGGCCCGACTGCACCACGCGGCGGATCATGCCGCTGCAGCCGGGGGTGGGGCAGGGGGCGCCTTCGCGGCCGTAGACGCGGAAATCATGCTGAAAATAACCCATTTCGCCGCTCGTCTGCCGGTGGTCACGCAGGCTCGAGCCGCCTGCCGCGATGGCCTCTGACAGCACCTCGCGAATGGCGCTGACGAGCCGCTCGAGGCGGACCGCGGAAATCCGCCCTGCCGCGCGCAGGGGCGAGATTTGCGCCCTGTGCAGCGCCTCGCAGACGTAGATGTTGCCGAGACCGGCAACGATTCGCTGGTCGAGAAGCACGGCCTTGATCGGCATCCGGCGACCAGCAAGACGCTCCCGCAGCCACGCCGCCGAAAAGCCGTTGCCCAAGGGTTCGGGACCCAGATCGCGCAACAGCCGGTGCGCCGCTTCCTGCCCCGTGGGAAAAAGATCCATCGCGCCGAAGCGGCGGGCGTCGTTGAAGGTGATGCGCGCGCCGGCCTCGGTGTCGATGACCACGTGATCATGGCGGTCGGGGGTGGCTCGCTCATGCGCAAAAAGCCCCGGTGCGCGGCCCGAGATCAGCATCCGCCCCGACATGCCAAGGTGGATGAGCAGCGTCTCCTCCGAATCGAGGTCGGCAAGGATGTATTTGGCCCGCCGGCGCAACAAGCGCACGCGCCGCCCGGTGAGCCGCGCGGCCATGTCTGGCGGAAACGGCCAGCGCAGCCCCTCCCGCCTGAGCTCGACCCGCGCGATCACCGCGCCCTCGAGCACGGGCACAAGCCCGCGCCGCACCGTCTCGACCTCCGGCAGTTCCGGCATTGCTTCCCTTCACCACATTGCGGCCGCGCCCGCGCGCCCTATAAGGAGGGGCAGATTTCCCCGCGCGGCAAGGGCAGATGGACGAGAACGGCCAGAAGACCACCCATTTCGGATTCCAGACGGTGCCGGAGGAGGAGAAGGCCCGGCGCGTGCATGGCGTCTTTTCCTCGGTCGCCTCGCGCTATGACGTGATGAACGACCTGATGTCGGCGGGCATCCACCGGCTGTGGAAGGATGCGATGATGGACTGGCTCGCGCCCCGGCCCGGCCAGCGCCTGCTCGATGTGGCCGGGGGCACGGGCGACATCGCCTTTCGCTTCCTGCGCCGGGCGCCGGGGGCGAGCGCGGTCGTCCTCGACATGACCGAATCGATGCTTGCCGAGGGGCGCAAGCGCGCCGATGCCGAGAAGCTCGGCGACCGGCTCGACTGGGTGGTGGGCGACGCGATGGCGCTGCCCTTTCCCGACGCGAGCTTCGACGTCTACACCATCAGCTTCGGCATCCGTAACGTCACCCGCCCCGAGGTGGCGCTCGCCGAGGCCTTCCGCGTGCTGCGCCGGGGCGGACGGCTGATGGTGCTGGAATTCTCGCAGCTGCCCAACCCGGGGCTGCAGTGGCTCTATGACCGCTACTCCTTCAACGTCATCCCGGTCATGGGCCAGATCGTTGCCGGCGACCGGGCCAGCTACCAGTATCTGGTCGAGTCCATCCGCCGTTTTCCCGATCAGGAGACGTTCAAGGGCATGATCGAGGCCGCGGGCTTCGAGAACGTCGCCTACCGCAACCTCACCATGGGCGTCGCTGCCCTGCATTCGGGCTGGAAGCTCTGAGCGATGCGCGGGCCGCACAACATCTGGCGTCTGGTGCGCACGGGCGCCACATTCGAGCGCACCGGCGCCATGCGAGAGGTGCTCGATGCGCTCGACGCGCCACCGGCGCTGAGAATCGGCGCGCGGGTGCTCGGCTGGCCCTTCGCCTGGCTCGGAATGCGCGGTGATCCGGCACTGCCGCCACTGACCCGCGCGCTGACCGTGCTCGGCCCGGCCTATGTCAAGTTCGGGCAGATCCTGTCCACCCGGCCGGATGTCGTCGGCGACAGGCTGGCGCGCGAGCTGCGCGTTCTGCAGGACCAGTTGCCGCCCTTTCCCACCGAGGAGGCCAAGCGCGTGGTCGAGGAAGAGCTCGGCCGGCCGGTGGCAGAACTTTTCTCCGAGTTCAGCGAGCCGGTGGCGGCGGCCTCCATCGCGCAGGTTCATCGTGCCCGGCTTGCCGAGGACGGGCGCGAGGTGGCGGTGAAGGTGTTGCGCCCCGGAATCGAACGGGCATTCCGCAAGGACATCGACGCCTTCTATTTCGCCGCCTCGTTGATCGAGCTGCTGTCGCCCGCGTCGCGACGCCTCCGCCCCTCCGACGTGGTCGCCCATTTCGAGGGTGTCGTGAACGGCGAACTCGACCTGCGGATGGAGTCTGCGGGGGCAGCCGAGTTCGCCGCCACCACCGCGCCTGATGCCGGCTTCGTGGTGCCGAAGGTTGAATGGTTTCTCTCGTCCCGGCGGGTCATGACCCTGGGCTGGGCCGAGGGCGTGCCGCTCGGCGAGATCGAGGCGCTGCGGGCTGCAGGCCATGATCCCGAGGCATTGGGCGAGCGGGTTCTCGAGCTGTTCCTGCGCCATGCGCTGCGCGACGGCTACTTCCACGCCGACCTGCACCAGGGAAATCTCAAGGTCGCGCCGAACGGTGACATCGTGGCGATGGATTTCGGCATCATGGGGCGGCTCGACGCCTACACCCGTCGCGTCTATGCAGAAATCCTCTACGGATTCATCCGGCGTGATTACCGGCGCGTGGCGGAGGTGCATTTCGAAGCCGGCTACGTGCCCGCCGATCAGGACATCGACGAGTTCGCCCGTGCCTTGCGCTCGGTAGGTGAACCGATTTTCGGGCTCGAGGCATCGAAAGTCTCGATGGGCCGGCTGCTTGCCCATCTTTTCGAGGTCACCGAGCGCTTCGGAATGCAGACCCGCACCGAACTCATCCTGCTGCAGCGCACCATGGTCGTCGTCGAGGGCGTGGCCCGAAGCCTCAACCCGCAGATCAACATCTGGCGTGTGGCACAACCCATTGTGGAAGAATACATCCGCGAGAACATCGGCCCGCGCGCCATGGCGCGCGACCTGCTGCGCACCGCGCAAGTCCTGTCGCGTTTCGGCCCGAAACTGCCCGAGCTCGCCGAGGCGGCCCTCATCCGCGGGGTCATGCCCGAGCGCAAGGCGCCGCGCCGCGAGCGGTGGCGGTCGCTGGGGCTTGTGGGGCTTGGCGCGGGCCTCACGGCTCTTGGCGTCTGGCTCGGAACGCTGCTGTGAGAAGGAGCGGGGGGGCTTATCCGGCGCCTCACGAGCGCTCATGAGCCTTCGGGCGCTCTTACCGCCGTGACCTCTTCCGCCGAGATGCTGCCGCCGCCGCGCGTGACGAGAACGATGCCCTCCTCCTCGCGGCGGGCTTCGATGATGCGGTGATAGGTCTCGACGGGTGTGACTGCGGCGAGTTCCTCGCCCTTGTAGCTTTCGAGTTCGAAGCTGTAGACACCGGGCGGCAGCGGCGCGCCGTTCTCGTCAACCCCGGCCCAGATGATCTGCTCGTCACCGGGAGGAACGTGCAGGCGCTGGACTTCCCGTTCTGCCGCGTCGCGCACCACCAGCACCGCGCTGTCGGCGCCGGCGGCAGCTTCGCCAAAGAGCGTCAGGGGTGCGCCATCGAAGGCCGTCGCCCCGACCGCGCGCACGTCCATGCCGATCCACCTGGACAGGTTTTGCGGCGCGGCCTGATCGAGCGCCGCGGCAATCCCCTGAAGCAGATCGTTGGTCAGCACCTGCTGCTCCACGCCGGAGAAGGTCGCAAGCTGCACCGCCAGGTCCTCCGAAGCGATCGGGTTAAGCGGATCCTGATTCTCCATCTGGGTCGTCAGCATCTTCAGGAATGTCTCGAAATCGGAAGTGATCGCGGTGGCGCCTTTCGTCCTCGCGTCCGATCTGGCGTCGCTGGTCCCGGCCGAGGGAGCCGATTGCGCGCCCAGGGTCGTGGGTGCCATGTCCATTGCCGTCCATCACCTCCTGTCCGTTGAACGCTGGCCCCGGCCTTGTCGCTGCGCCAGTCTCAGAGCCTCAGGTCAAGCCGTCGACCGTCCGCACGTGGCGCGGAAAATGCCCGCCCCTCGGCGCCCGCGGCGTGCGCGCCCTGATCGGTTGTTCCGTCAATGCCAATCGCGCCAGTCGGAGCCAGGCCAGCTGCGCTCGCGCCACCGTCTTCCCGCTCGGATCCCCGGCGGTCGCCGGTGAACTCGAAGGAGACGTCCGCATAGCCCAACTCGCGCAATTCACTCGCCAACAGATCTATGTGGCGGCGCATGAGCGCGGCGGTCTCCGGCCGCTCGACATTGATTTGCACGCTCATGACGCCATCACTGCCGGTCAGCTGCATGCGCACCCTGCCAAGCTCCTCAGGTTCGAGGACAATCTCGACGGGCCCGTCGGGAAGCGCTCTGGCGACCGCTGCGAGCTGGCCTGCAATCTGGCGGGAAGGATCGGCCCCGATGCCATGTATCGGCATGGGTTGGCCCGAGCCCGCTGCGGAACTCTGGGTCGGGCCGGCCGGGACAATGGCTGCGGCAGGCTCATGGGTATGGTCGCCATCAGCCAGCGGCTCTTCTGCGACCGTGCCCGGCACCGGCGGGTATCGGGGTTCGGGGAAGGCGGTGTTTCCTGGCGACGCCGGGGGGCGGGCTCCGTCCGCCGTGGCTGGCGCATCGGCGCGGGATGCGGAAGCCGCAGGCTGAGGCACGGCATCCGTAGCTGCCCCTGATGGGTCATGTCCGGGTCCGGCAGCGTCGGCCGTGGCAAATCGCAGCACGGGCCGATCGGCGTGCCCCGTGCCGGCCAACGATACATCGGGCCCCTCGATCGACTGCACCGCCTGCGCTTTCGTCCACGCATCTGCGGAATTGTCAGGGGCGAGAGGGGCGGGGGCTGCCAGCTGCTGCCGCATGGCCGCCTGCTCCCGCATCGCCGCAGGTCGGCTTTCCATTGCCGGAAGGTGATGTTCCGGTTCAGGCTTCGTGCTCGGCCCTGCTGCCGGGGCGCCGGTCGGGGCCCGGGCGGCCGCGCGAGGGGCGCTGGTCTCCGCCGGAGCTCTGGTTTCCCGCTCCGCGGCAACATGCGCAGAGCCCGGCGCATTCTGCTGCGCGTCCGGCTCGAGGATCGGCGTGCGCCCGGCATCATCGGACTTATGGGGCGCGGTGCGCGGCGTCACCGGCGCCAGCACCGCGCCTGTCTGGCCGTTGTCTCGGGCCGGTATCGTCTCCGTCCGGGTGCCTGCGGCATGCACGAGAGCCAAGGGCGCCTCGCGCCGAGAGGCTGCGCCGGAAGAGGCCCCCTGCACCGAGTCGCCTTCATGGGTCCCGGCACGGTCCGGGCTGATCAAGTTTCCGCCAGCAGGCATCTGCATGCCATTCGCGAGATCAGGCCCATCTGTTCCCTCTGCTGGGGCGTGCACGCCGCGGTTGGTCACGCCATCGTCACCCTTCATCGGTGAAGCTTCGGCTGAACGCTGATCGGTCGGAGAAGCCGACTTGCGCCCCACGGCGGCGCGTGAGGTTTCGGGCGCCGGAGGGGGGGGCGGTGCGGGCACCTGTCTTTCCCCGCCGCGTGGCGGAATGTCGGCCATGCCGCCTGCCTCGGCTGCGTCCTGTCGAGCCCTTGCCAATGTGTTTCCTGCTCCGTTCTTCACCTGTCTCGCGGCCGGTGTGGATTCACTTCCTTCGTCGTGTTTAGCGGGTTGGGCGGCGTGCGGTGTCGGCGTGCTCGGGAACATGGGCAGCGCAGGCGCGCCTGGCTTGGGCAAGGGCGGCGCGGCGGGCGGGGGCGGTGAATGGGATGCCGATCCCGGCCCGCGCCTTTCCGACGCGCGCGCAAGTGCGGCGGCGAATCTCCGATCCGCACAGGAGCCGTCGCCCGCGGATGCGCCGAAAGGCTCCGCACCGGCAATGTGCGTCGCCGTGCTCACGTTGACGGCGCTCACTCCCGGCGCAGGCGCGGGTTCCGTCGCGGCAGGCATGCTCGCGAACGGCGCGGAAAAGCCGTAGAAGTCCGCCCGATCGCCTGCCTCCTCCCGGGCTCTCGCCCTGTGACGGCGCGGTGCCGCCGGATCTGCATCCCTTGGAAATGCCTCGATGGTGCGCACAACGACGTTTCCGCCCCCTAGACCGATGAATCATGATCTGCGCTTCACAATGGCCGTGGCGGGTTACCGCATCTTTACTTCCGGCAAGGAAACTTCAGGAAAATCGGCACGAGGTTGAAGGAAATGGTTTCTGCTCCACCCATGCGGCCCTTCTCCGATGGCCCCGGTGTGCCGGCGCATGAGACGGCTCAGGCGCGCCGCGAGCGGCTGCGCGCCTTGGCCGGGGAAGTCGAGGCGGAATTCCTGGCCGAGATGCTCGGCGCCGCCGGGCTTGACGCCGCGCTTGGCGCGTTCGGTGGCGGCGCGGGGGAGGAACAGTTCTCGTCGTTCCTGCGGCGCGAACAGGCCCGACTGATGGTCAAGGCAGGGGGTATCGGCCTTGCGCAACAGATCTTCGAGAGCCTCTTGCGCCGCGAAGGGCCTGTTGTTGACAGGAGGGGAGAATGAGCAGGGCCACCGCCCCCGACAAGGAGCCGTTAGGCCTTGCCTCGGAGATCGAGGACCTGCTCGAGCGCGAGCGGCGGGCACTGCTCGAAGCACGATTCGACGTGCTGGAGCGACTGGCGGCGCGAAAGGAGAGCCTGTTGCGTGAGCTGGCCGAGCACCGGCCGAAGGCAGGTGATCTGGAGCGTCTTCAAGCCCTGTCGCGGCGCAATGAGGGCCTCTTCCGGGCTGCGCTGGCCGGAATTGGCCGGGCGCGCGAGCGCGCACGCGCCATCGCCGGCGCTGGCGAATTCCGCACTTACGGACGCGACGGGCGCATGCAAAGTGCCATGCCTCCTGCCGTGGGGCAGCCCGCACGCCGTGCGTGAGGCAGGGATGAGGCCCGTTCAAATTCGCCGCATCTTGCCGGTTCAGCTTAGCAATCTCTTAGGCTTGCTGCCGGACGATCGGCGAGCCCTCCGATGAGGGGCGCGATGCCGGCCGACGTCGGCGCGCAGTGTCAGAACGGCGACCAGTCTGCGCTTCCCCGTGATCACGAGGAAGCGGCTTGGCAACTCAGGCCGCGAAAATGCGCGGTGCAGGAAAGGGACCGGAAATGTCCAGCATTCTTACCAATACCAGCGCCATGGTCGCGCTGCAGACACTGAAAAGCATCAACGCCGATCTGTCGAAGACGCAGAACGAGATTTCCACCGGCAAGGCCGTTGCAACCGCGAAGGACAACGCCTCGGTCTGGGCGATCTCCAAGGTCATGGAAGCCGATGTGAAGGGATTCCAGGCGATTTCGGAGAGCCTTTCGCTCGGCCAGTCGACCGTCGCCGTCGCGCGCGAAGCGACCGAGACGATCACCGACCTGCTGACCCAGATCAAGGGCAAGATCGTCGCCGCGCAGGAGGACAACGTCGACCGAGGAAAGATCCAGACCGACATTGCCGCATTGCGCGATCAGATCAATTCGGTGGTGAACGCAGCGCAGTTCAATGGCCTGAACCTGCTGCAGGGCACCGAGGACGTCAACGTTCTGGCCTCGCTCGATCGCGCCTCCGACGGAACGGTGACGGCCTCGAGCATCACCGTGCAGCGTCATGATCTCACCACTTCGGCGGGGACTTACGGTTCGGGCACGAGCCTCTCGGCGAATGCCACGGTGAGCGCGGCAACCGTGGCCAACACCGCCAACACCGTCACGCTCACGGTTGATGCTGATGCCGACGTGTCCGCAGACAGCTTTCAGGTGACGATCGGTGGCAGCACGGTGAGTTTTGCCGCGGGCGACATCACCGGAGACCAGGACGCTGCCGCCACCGCCATCAGCGCCGCGATCAACGCGCTTGGCCTCGAGGGCATTACCGCCTCCGTCTCGGGCGCGGATGTGACGATTTCGTCCACGCGCGCCTTCGAAGCCGTGTCCGTGTCCGCCCTGAAGAACGGGGCAGGAGCAGGCATGACACTCTCGGCGAGCGAGATCGCCGAGCGCGCCGAGAACGTGACCTTCTCCAATTCGGCCAATGTCAACGAGGGTGACGGCTACCGGGTGACCATAGGTTCATCGGCCTACACCTATGTCGCCGGCAAGAACGAGACCTTCGAGGATGTCGCGCGCGGGCTGAAGGCAGCAATCGATGCGGCCGGGCTTGACGGCATTACAACGCAGGTGTCCCGGGACAACAACGGCGCCTGGCAGCTGAAGGTGGACAATGACGGCGCAAGCCTGGCCTTCGCGGTCACCGGAGCGGCGGGTGGTCAGGCCTCGGGAGGGCTATTCGGCCTTGGCGGCATTGACGTGACGAGCTCGTCGGGGGCCGCGGCCGCGCTGTCAAACATCGAGACGCTGATCGACAAGGCCATCGATGCCTCGGCGGCCTTCGGTTCCTACCAGGGAAGGATCGAGACGCAGGCAAGTTTCGTCGGCAAGCTCACCGATTCGCTCAAGGCCGGGATCGGTTCGCTGGTGGATGCGGACATGGAAGAGGCCTCGGCGCGGTTGCAGGCTTTGCAGGTGCAGCAGCAGCTGGGAATCCAGTCACTCTCCATCGCCAATCAGGCGCCGCAGTCGATCCTGTCGCTGTTCCGCTGACGGCACCACCGGGGCGTGGCCCGGCCGCGCTCCGGCCCTCGTCATCTGATCCCGTCTCCAAAGGTAAGGATTTGTCGTGACCTGCCATCAACAGGCCCACGCCCTTTATTCGCCCGCCGTCGCGCCTGTGCGCACCGCGCGGAGCGTGGAATACGATGCCTTCGCGCGTGTCACCGCCCGGCTCCGGACCGCCACCGAGACACGCAGCCGGGGGCTGGCGCCACTTGCCGAGGCGCTTCACGAGAACCGCCGATTGTGGACGCTTCTCGCAAGCGCGGTGGCCGATCCGGCCAATCGTCTGCCGCATGATCTGCGCGCCAGGATCTTCTATCTTGCCGAGTTCACCGCCCATCACAGCAACCTCGTGCTGAGCGGCGAGGGTGATCCCGCCATTCTGATCGAGGTGAACACCGCGGTGATGAGGGGACTGCGCGGGCAGGAGAAGGCGGCATGAGCGGTCTGGTCCTGAAGCTTGGCCCGAGAGAGCGTGTGCTCATCAACGGCGCCGTGATCGAGAACGGAGACCGCCGCAGCCGGCTGAACATCATCACGCCGGGTGCGCATATTCTCAGGCTTCGTGACGCCATCCACCCCGACGAGGTGACCACGCCCGTGCGGCGGGTGTGCTACATCGCCCAGCTGGTGCTCTCCGGCGATGCGGCGCCTCAGGATGCGCGTCCGCAGCTCCTGCGTGGCATCGAGCAGTTGAGCCAGGCGCTGCGCGATCCCGACAGCCGCGCGCAACTCGCCGCGGCGACCGAGGCGGTGCTCGCCTCGCAATACTATCAGGCGCTCAAGGCGCTGCGCCGGCTTCTTCCGCGTGAGGAGCGGCTGCTTGCACAGGCGCGTCAATGAGTTTCCGGCCCGCACTTCCGTTGACAGGCTGGGCGGGCTGGAAATTTCTCGAGCGGACGCGTGCCGCCCAGCAGTCGGCCTTCGACCGCTCCCCCGGCATCCAGCGTGAGACGGCGTATTTCGAGGCGCGTATCGCCACGGTCGGAAGTGCCGCGGAACTGGTCGCGGATCCGCGGCTTCTGCGCGTGGCCCTCGGCGCCTTCGGGCTCGACGGTGATCTGCCCAACCGCTACTTCATTCGCAAGGTGCTCGAAGAGGGCACGCTCAAACCGGGAGCGCTGGCCAACAGGCTTGCCGACGCCCGCTATCGCGACATGGCCCGGGCCTTCGGTTTTGGCGACAGTGATCCGCCGAACACGGGGCTACCCGGATTCGGAGCGCGGATAGCCCGGCAATACCGCGCGCGTCAGTTCGAAATCGCCGTCGGCCGTCAGGATGAGGCGCTGCGCCTCGCCCTGAGCGCCGATCGCGAGCTGGCCGAGATCGCGCGCGCCAGCACCACCGATGATGGCCGTTGGTTTCTGGTGATGGGGCGGCCTCCCCTGCGCAAGGTGGTCGAGACCGCGCTTGGCCTGCCGGCAGGCATCGGCGCGCTGGATCTCGACCGGCAGCTTGCGGATTTCCGGCGCGCAGCGCAGGAAAGGCTTGGGGATGGCGAAGTCGCGACTCTCGCGGATGGCAGCCGGCGGGAAACCCTGATTCGTCTCTTTCTGGCACGATCGGCTGCGCAACGGACCGGGCTCCCGGCGGCGACTCCTGCAACCGCGGCGGCCGGCGTGGCATTGAGCTTGCTGCAGATGACCGCGCCGGCACGGCGCTGAGCGTACGCCACGCCCGCATCGGGGGCGTGACCGTGACGCCTGTCGGCCATTCCGGGCTCGGGCGCGCTGTCTTGGATCGCCGAGCGGCTCCCTCTGCCCCGGGGCGGTTTTCCAGCGTCACGCCGGTGCAGTCTCCCCCACGCCGATATTGGCGGCGGCGCCGGCCTCAAGGGAGCGGCGGCGATCGAGGTCTGATGACCCTGACCAGCATCATGCGCCTCGTTCCATTCACCGGGTCTCTGTCTTCCAAGGCGGCGAGGGGTGCCGGAGCCATGAGCGGCATGGCGAAAAGGGCACGTCACCGCCGCGAAGGACGATCGGCCCGGCGCCCGAGACGGGGCGCGATTGGGCCAGAGATGCGGACCCATCGACCGCTCGGCCGAGGATCCGCGGCGCGGCTAAGAGGGCAAGCGTCCAGAGAACGGCCGGGGCGACGAGGACTTGGCCCATCAGGCGCGACGCGCCGCGCTCATTGCTGCAGCGCCTCGAGCCACAGATCATGCATCTTCTCTTCAAGCTCGGCATTGGGCGCGGGGTAGAGCCGGGGGCGCACGAGATATCCGGGCTGTTCGCCGTCCAGCACCGCCGTGAGCCACGCGCCGCCGCCGATGACGATATCCACCTCGCCGGTCGCGGGCGCCGTCTGCGCCGCGACCACCCCGGCGAGGCAGAGCGGCGCGAAAAGGGCGGTTCGGACGGGGGTCATCTTGATGTCTCCCTGTCTGTGCGCCCACAGGATGCGCACGGACAAGTTGAACCTGCTCATCTTTCCGGTCAGGCTGATCGGGGAAGAGGCGGCAGGACGGATGACTGGGCTGAGGGAGAGGCAACAGGCGGACCGGCGGCGGCGCAGATGTTTCGCGCAAAGGGCTACCGCAGTGCGCACATCGAGGATGTCGCCGCGCGCGCGGGCGTGTCGGTGGGCACGATCTACAACTACTGCCAGACCAAGGGCGACATGCTGATCGCCACGGTGACGATGGAGGTCGAAGAGGTGCTGGCCACGGGAGAGGCCATCGTCTCCGACCCGCCGGAGAATGTGGCCGAGGCGGTCATGGCGCTCGTCTTCGGTTATTACGACCATTCGCTGAAGTATCTCTCCAAGGAGATGTGGCGCCACGCGATGGCTCTTGCCATCGAGGCGCCCAAGACACCGAACGGGCGGCATTACATGGAGCTCGACCGCCGGCTTGCCGCCCAGGTGGTGGCGCTGATGGAAAGCCTGAAGACCCGCGGGCGGGTGCGGCCCGATGTCGAGCCGCGGGCGATCGGGGAGATGATCTTCAACGATCTCAACCAGCTCTTCGTGGATTTCGTGCGGGAGGAGGAAATGACCCTGGAAGACCTTCGGTGCGCGCTTGCCGCGCATGTTCGACCCCTTGCGCGGCTGATGGCGGTGGCGTCATGAGCCGCCGCTTCAACCAGCCGCTGGGCGGCAACGAGATGCCCCGCTTCGGCGGGCCCGCAACCATGATGCGCCTGCCCGCGCAGGACGGGGCGGACGGGCTGGATGCCTGTTTCGTGGGCGTGCCCATGGATATCGGCACGTCGAACCGGCCCGGAACACGGCTGGGCCCGCGCCAGATCCGCGACGAAAGCCGCATGATCCGCCCCTACAACATGGCCACGGGTGCCGCACCCTTCGACAGCCTGCAGGTGGCCGATATCGGCGATGTGCCGATCAATACCTTCGACCTGAAGAAGTCGGTCGAGATCATCGCCGAGCATTATCGCGCCATCCTGGCCACCGGCGCGATCCCGCTGACGATGGGGGGCGACCACACGCTGACCTGGCCGATCCTTCGCGCGATGAAGGAACGTCACGGCCCGGTGGCGCTGATCCATGTCGATGCCCATGCCGACATCAACGACACCATGTTCGGCGAGAAGGTGGCGCATGGCTGTCCCTTCCGCCGCGCCTGGGAGGAAGGCTGCCTGATCGACGACCGGGTCTTCCAGATCGGGCTCAGGGGCACGGGCTATTCGCCCGAGGATTTCGACTGGGGCCGGGCCCGGGGCTGGCGGGTGGTGCAGGCGGAGGAGTGCTGGCACCGATCGTTGGTTCCGCTGATGGAGGAGGTGCGCGCGCGCATCGGCGATGCGCCCGTCTATCTGAGCTTCGACATCGACAGCCTTGATCCGGCCTTCGCGCCGGGTACCGGCACCGTCGAGCCGGGCGGGCTGACCATCTGGCAGGGTTACGAGATCATCCGCGGCTGCGCGGGGCTGAACCTGGTGGGCTGCGATCTGGTCGAGGTCTCGCCTCCCTTTGATCCGTCGGGCAACACCGCGCTGGTGGCGGCGAACCTGCTCTACGAGATGCTCTGCGCTCTTCCCGGCGTGAAGCGGCGGGTGCCGGGCGGAGCATGACGCATTCCTGTGCCGGCAGGTCGTTGCGCGCGCCCCTTCACAGGCATGCCGAATGCGGCAGCACATAGGGCACGCCCCCGAGGGGCGGCGCGCTGACCCGCATCGTGCAGCCATAGGCGCGCGAGAGGATTTCGTCGCAAAGCACGTCGCCCGGCCGGCCCAGTGCCAGCCGCCGGCCGCCTGCCAGTACCGCCACCCGGTCGCAGAAAAGCGCGGTCAGGTTCAGATCATGCATGACGGTGACCACCCCGCCACCGGCGCGGGCGAAATCACGGGCAATTTCCATCACCTGCAACTGATGCGCGATGTCGAGGCTCGACACCGGCTCGTCCAGCAGAAGCCAGCGCGGCCTGCCGTCCTGGACCGGGTTCCACACCTGCGCCAGAACACGTGCCAGCATCACCCGCTGGGCTTCGCCGCCGGACAGGTCCTGGAACGGGCGGTCGGCGCAATGCGCCAGCCCGACCCGCGCCAGCGCCTGCATCGGCACTTCTGCCCGGTCGCCTGCGGTTCCGGCCTGCAGGCCGATGCGCACCACCTCGATCACCGTGAAGGGAAAGGCAAGCTGGCAGCTCTGCGGCAGGACCGCGCGCTCGGCGGCGAGTTCCCATGGTTTCATCGCCCCGATGGCGCGCCCGTTCAGCCGCACCCGGCCCGAAAAGGGCAGCGTTCCGGCAAGGGCGCCAAGAAGCGTGGACTTGCCCGAACCGTTCGGGCCGACGATCGCGGTGACCTCGCCCGGCCGGGCGGTCAGGCTCACGCCGCCAAGGGCGTCGCGGCGACCGAAACGCACGCGGATGTCTTCGGCGATCAGGCTCATGCGATCGTGATCCCCCGGCGACGCAGCAGGATCCAAAGGAAGACCGGCGCGCCCATGACCGCCGTGACGATGCCGATCGGCAGTTCGGCCGGCGCGATGACGAGGCGTGCAACGACATCGGCCAGGACGAGGAGAATGGCGCCCAGAAGCGCCGCATTCGGAAGCAGCGCGCGGTGATCCGGGCCGCTGGCGATGCGCAGCAGATGCGGCACGACCATTCCGATGAACCCGATCCCGCCCGACACGGCGACGGCGGCACCGGTGGCCGCCGCGACCGCAAGGATCGCGACGGATTTCATG
This sequence comes from Meinhardsimonia xiamenensis, assembly GCF_900102905.1. Taxonomy (GTDB): domain Bacteria; phylum Pseudomonadota; class Alphaproteobacteria; order Rhodobacterales; family Rhodobacteraceae; genus Meinhardsimonia; species Meinhardsimonia xiamenensis. The sequence goes on from NZ_FNFV01000004.1 coordinate 371,612, forward strand.
CGCTGCACGTCGACGCCGACCTGCGCGGCGGTTGCCTCGCCAAGCGCCAGCGCATTCAGCCCGCGCCCCAGCGTCATGGCCGCGACCATCGCGATCACGATCAGCGGACCGGCCGCCATCACCTTGGCCCAGCTTGCCCCGGCAAGCGAGCCAAGGCCCCAGAAGGTCAGGTCGCGCAGCTGCCGGTCATCGGCAAGATAGACGAGAATGCCCGACAGCGCCCCCGCCAGCGCGCCAAGCGCGATGCCGGCCAGAAGCATCGTGGCAACCGAGGTCTGGCCGCGGCGCGTCGAGACGCGGTAGAGCAGCAGGGTCGAGCCCCAGCCGCCCAGAAAGGCGGCAACGGGGACAAGCTGGTTGCCGGCGAGAGCGACCGCCCAGACGGGCAGGAACGCGCCCAGAACGATGGCCAGGATCGCGCCGAGGCCGGCGCCCGCCCCGACCCCGACGATGCCCGGATCGGCCAGCGGGTTGCGAAACAGGCCCTGCATCGTCGCCCCCGACACTGCCAGCGCCGCCCCCACCAGGATGCCCAGGGCCAGCCGCGGCAGCCGGATGTCGAAAAGCACGATCCGCTCCATCTGGCCAAGCGCCTCGCCCCGCGCCAGCCTGGCCAGAATGGTCGAGAAGCGCACGTCGGCCGCGCCGATCTCGAGGCTGACAAGCCCGGCCAGTACAAGCGCCGCCGCCAGCGCCCAGTGCAGGGCGCGGGCGCGCGAGAGTCGATCGCGCGGCGGCGCCCCGATCTCGGTCATGACGGCCATGGGTCAGCCCTCCGTGCCATAGAGCGCGGCATTCAGCTGGCGTACCGCCTGAGCCGTGCGCGGGCCGAAGCCCAGCATCAGGAGCCCGTCCATCCGCACGACGGACCGGGTCTGGCCGGCCGGCGTCAGGCGGATCGCGGGCATGGAGAAGAGCGCGTCATCGGCCACCGCCGCACCGCCGCCGCGATCCATCATCAGGATGACATCGGGGGCGGCCAGGCCCACGGCCTCGTCGGTGATCTGTTTGTAGCCCTCGAACCCGGTGATCGCGTTCACCCCGCCGGCCATGCGGATGATGGCATCGGCCGCGGTGCCGGTGCCCGAGGCGGTGATCTTGCCGCCCTGGGTCGAGAGCACGAACATGACGCGCTTCTTCGTGCCGTCGGGCCGTTCGGCATCGGCCAGAGCGGCCGCAAGCGCGCCTGCGACCTCGGCGGCAAGGGCCCTGGCGCGGTCGGGAACGCCAAGCGCCTCTCCGACTACCTCGATCTTGCGAAGGATGCCGGCGGCGCTGGTGGCCTCGGGCACCTCGACGAATCGCAGATCGGCGGCGCGGATCACCTCGATCGCCTCCGGCGGGCCGGCGTCCGCCTCGGCAAGGATCAGCGATGCCCCGACCGAAAGCACGCCCTCGGGCGACAGCGCGCGCAGATAGCCCACGTCCGGCAGGCTCTGGATCTCGGGCGGATAGGTCGAGGTCGTGTCGCGGGCGCGCAGCCGGTGCTGCTGGCCCAGTGCGACGACGATCTCGGTGACCGACCCACCAAGCGACAGCACGTCTCGCGCGGCATCGGGGCTGGCATTGTCCTTGGCGCGGACCGCGCGCGACAGGGCGCAAAAGGGGGCGCCAAAGGCAAGCGCGGTGGCGAGGGCGGTAAAGTTCCGACGTGTGACGGTCACGCTGGCACCCCCTCGACCGACGGCAGCGCGCTGACGATCCGGCCCCATGCGGGCCGCGAGTCGCGCCCCTCCTTGCCGACGCCGAAGATCTGGAAGATCAGCCCGCCCTGCGCATCGAACGCTTCGACCGACACGGCCGGGCCACGCCTGGTGGGCTTGGTCACCGCCCACAGCTCGGCCACCTTGTCGCGTCGCAGATGCAGGTTGAAGCCGGGATCCATGATGTTCTGCCACGGGCCCATCGGGCGCAGATTGCGCACGGGGCCAGTATGGATCTGGATGCAGCCGCGATTGCCGACGAAGATCATCACCTCGATGCCCGCATCGCGCACGGCGGTGAGCATCCCGTCCACGCAATGCGGATCAAGCGGGCGCGCAAGCGGCTCGCCGGCAATGCGATAGGCGCCGAGGCGGTTCATCCTCAGCTTCGCGCACAGCCGCAGGAACTGGTGCGTATCGGTGAGCTTCGCCCATTCGGCGCGCAGGATGTCGGCCTTGTCGGGGCGTGAGATGGCTCCCTCGGCGGGCGGACGCGGGCTTGCATCCAGCCGGTCGGACTGCTCGGGCAGCGCCAGTTCGTCAACGATATCCCGCCATGCGGCGTGATCGGACCCATCACGCAGGTGAATCTTGTGCACCGCGTCGCCCGCCGCGTCGAAAATTTGCAGCGACCGGCGCGGTCCCTGCGCGGTTTCGGTCTCTATCGCAAAGGCATGCACCCAATGCGTGGGAAAGATGCGCAGGTCGATGTTCTCGGTCAGCGTCATCGCCGCATGTTCGCCGGGGCGATAATTGCCGTAGGCGCCGACCTTTTCATGCACGCAGGCGTCCACGCGGGTCAGGGCCATCACCTCGCCCAGACGCTCGACCGCCGGGATGATCCTGTCGGGGTGGGCAGCGATTCGGGTGGTGCCGTGGCCGACACCGGCCGCGACAAGCTGCGCCTCGGCGATGCCAAGCGAGTCGGCGGCATCGCGGGCGCGCATTTCGGGATGCTTTTCCCGGTAGGCGCGGATTTCGGAGGGCAGGGGTACGGTGCGCGGGTTCATGGGCATCCTCGGAGCTAAAGGTGATCCGATGGCTTCGCCCGCGCCGGTGCGGTACGTGGCTGTCTCGAATTGTTGACTGTTTTAGTATGGTAAGGTTAAAGGTGCAACCCGACGCGATCTTTTCGCGGAGCAATCGGAAATCGCCGCGCCAGCCTTCGCAAGCCACGGCCAGTGAACATCGAAGGATGGCCCCATGCACAACTCCCTCCTGCGCGGCACGACCGCGCTTGTCCTCCTGTCGCTTGCCGCGCCCGGCCTCGCGCAGGAGGCCGATCCCGGTTTCCTCGGCACGCTGATCCTGACCGCCGGCAAGCGTGACCTGAGCTTTGGCACGGCGCTCTCGCGCACCGTGGTCGACGAAGAGGAGATCGAGGACCGTCAGGCCAGCACCGTGGCTCAGCTGATCGACTCGGTGCCTGGCGTGACATTGGTCAACGGCACCACCCCGCAGGGCTCGGGCATCAACATCCGCGGCTTCGGGGCGAATACCACCTATGGAACGGACCAGAAGATCGCCGTGCAGATCGACGGCGCCTCGGTCGGGTCGGAAGAGCTTTACCGGATCGGCACGCAGCTGTTCACCGATCCGCTGCTCTATCGGCGGGTCGAGGTCATCCGGGGCACCATCGGCAGCTTTGCTTATGGTTCGGGCATCGTCGGTGGCGTGGTGAAGCTGGAGACGCGCGACGCGTCGGATTTCACGCATGGAGAAACCGGCGTTGGCGGCTCGCAAACATTCGAGTACAGCAGCAATGGCGCGGGCTGGGTCAGCTCGACCAACCTCGCCTGGATGCCGGCACGGGGCACCGAGTTTCTGCTGAACTACACCTATCGCGATCAGGGTGAGCTGAAGGCGGGCGACGGTTCGGTGATCGGCAACAGCTCCTTCCAGACCCCGTCCTATCTTGCCAAGGGCCGGTTCACCTTTGGCCCGGAGGATGCGCATTCGCTCATGTTGAGCCACTCGAACACTGTCGCGGACGACAGGGACGTGCCCTATGACCAGTTCGGCACCACGGGCGGTTCATTCGGCAATGTCGATCGGCGCACCGACACACGGCAAACGGTTCTCGAATACCGCTTCGATCCCGCGAGCGAACTGATCGACTTGCGCGCAAATCTCTCTTACAGCGACCAGCAGATCGACCAGCAATACGTGGCGGGATCGTCACCGCTGGAGAGCAGCCCTTTCTTCGGCTCTGTCAGGGCCCTCGCGGACGCCGATCACCGCTATGAGACGACGAAGCTGACGGTTTCCAACCGGGCGCTGTTCGACACCGGCGTGATCGGGCATGACGTTCTGGCCGGCTTCGAGGCGCAGCGTCGGGTGCGCTCCGAAAACGGCGCGGCCGGCGCGCCGGGCGGCACCAACGACCGTTACGCGCTTTTCGTCATCGACGAGATGAGCATCGGCCGGGTCACGGTGACCCCGGCGCTGCGTTACGAATCGTCGCGAATCGAAAGCGCCGTGCCGCTCGCCGGCGCCCCGGACGTGTTCGAGAAGGACGCGCTCATGGGCGGTCTCGCACTCGCCTATGACTTCGGCAACGGCTTGTCGGTGTTCGGCTCGGCCGCCTATACCGAGGGGCTGCCCATCATCGACGATCTCGGCACGAGCGCAACGGCGCTGCGGCGCATGAACACCTCGGAGAAGTCGCGCACCCTCGAGTTGGGGATGGAATTCACAGGCAGCAGCGTTTTCGCGGCCGGTGACAGCTTCACGATCCGCGCAAACTACTACGATACCGAGCTGTGGGACATCACGAGCTATACCGTGAGCGGTTCGACCTCGACCAACCTCGATCATGTCTCCTCGCGCGGTTTCGAACTGGAAGCGTCCTATGGGCTTGCCAACGGCTTCTACCTCGATCTCGGCGGGCATGTGGGGCAGGGAACCGAGTTCAACCCCGATGGCACCAGCCGCACCTGGCGCAACAGCCCCGCAGACCGCGTGCAGATGACCCTGGGCCGCAAATGGGGCGAACGTCTCGACCTGAGCTGGGAAATCGTGCATGCCACCGACCGGATGGATTCAAGCGGCGCGGTGCTGCCCGACGTGACGCTGCACAACCTGCGTGCCACATGGCGCCCGCGTGGTCAGCGCTGGCTTGACGATACCGAGGTGCGCTTTGGCGTCGAGAACCTTCTGAATGTCGACCATGTGGGCCACCTCGCCTCACCGAGCCGGAAATCCCCCGGCCGGACCTTCAAGGTTTCGCTGACCAAGGCATTCTGAACCCTTGGCCCTCACCCGAGGCCGGCGGGCACTGTCCGCCGGCCCTGCCGCTTCGTGCCGCATGGCCGAAAGCGCAATGCCGTGCCGCCAGAGATTAGTTGACAAATTTACTTGGCTTTTGTAGACCCCTCTTCGGCAGAGGCTTTTCCTCCTCATCAAAGCGGCTCTGCCAACTGTGCAGGAAGTGTCCAGAAAGGTCCCAGCCACCGTCGCGGCAGCCCGGACTTCGCCAACAGGAGTTCGACCATGGCAACGGCCGTCGAAGCTGCGCGACCGCTTTTCCGCAAGCCCGATGCGTTGGCGCATGTGCCGGTCAAGACAATGGCCGGTCACGCCGGGAGTCTGCATGTGGAGATGAAGCAATGGGCGTGATGTCAGACCTGCCGAAGCCCGTCGCGGTCGAGCCTTCGGACGGGACGGCGATTTATGACGCTCGCGCGCTGGTGACCAACGGGGTGAAGGCTTTGATTACCCTCGATGGGCAGATCTACACGCTGCGTATCACCCGTGCCGGCAAGCTGATCCTGACCAAGTAGAAACAGGCCGGGCGGCTGCCGGGCGCGGCATCCATCCATGACAGACAGGAGACCACCACATGGCCTCATTGCGCGACATGGCCGCGGCAGGCATCGGCCTTGCCCTGGCGGCCTCGGGCCCTGGCCCGGCCCACGCCGAAGCGCCTCAGGCCGCAGCGGCCGCGTCGGACTCCGCTCGGCAGATCGCGCTTGAACTCAACACCATCGACCAGACCGATGAGGCCTGCCGGATCACCTTCGTGATCCGCAACGCTCTCGGCAGCGATCTTGAAGGCGCGGTGTTCGAAGCGGTCCTGTTCGACTCCGGCGGGCGTGTCGAACGTCTCACGCTCCTTGATTTCGGCGCGCTGCCCGCCGAGCGCATGCAGGTGCGGCAGTTCGCCCTGCCCGGCCTCGACTGCGCGCGGCTAGGGGCGGTGCTCATCAACGGTGCGGAAAGCTGCGCGGGCAAGGGGGTCGGCGCCGGCGACTGCATGGCGGCGCTATGGCCAACGAGCCGCGTGCAAGGCGTCGAGATGCTGAAATGATAGAACACGTCCTTGATGGCCTGCGGCGCATCGTCGAGTTGGGCGGGCCCGTGGTTCTGCTGCTGGTGGCGCTGTCGGTGCTGGTCTTGGCGGTGTCTCTTTACAAGCTCTGGCAGCATGCCGCGGCGGGAGTGGGCCGGCACCGTGAACTGACGCGCGCGGTGGCGCTGTGGGATGCAGGAGACCGGGCTGGCGCGCGCGCGGCCCTCGAGCGCTCGCGCAGCTATCTCGCGCCGGTCATCGCCATGGCGATGGAAGCCGCGTCGGGCGGGCGGGGCGACGCGGAAAGGCTCGAGGCCGAGGCCGAAGCGCGGTTTGCGCGCCTCGAGAGCGGCTTGCGTCTGCTCGATTCGATTGCGCAGCTGGCCCCGCTTCTCGGACTGTTCGGTACGGTTCTCGGCATGATCTCGGCCTTCCAGGCGCTTCAGGAAGCTGGAGCCCGGGTCGATCCGTCGGTGCTGGCCGGAGGCATCTGGGTCGCCCTTCTGACCACCGCCGTCGGCTTGGGGGTGGCCATGCCGACGAGTCTTGCCCTGAGCTGGTTCGACGCGCGGATGGATGCCGAGCGCGTGACCGCCATGCGCGCATTGCACACGGTGCTGGCGCCCTCGGCCGGAAACATGGCAGGCGCTGCCAGCACCCCGGATTCGCTGGCGGGTCGGCGCAGGGCCCATGCCTAGGCGAAAGGTGCGGCGGCGGCTGTCGATGACGTCGCTCATCGACGTGGTCTTCCTTCTGCTGATGTTCTTCATGCTCACATCGACCTTCTCGCGCTTTGCCGAGATCGAGCTTGCCGCGGCCGGTGCCGCTTCGGGCGGTGCATCGCAGCCTGTGCGCGCCTTCCTGGCGCTTGGCCCCGAGACGTTGCGCCTTGGTCCCGAGATGATCGCACCGGGTGAGCTTCCGGCCCGAATCGCGGCCCTGAGGGCTGAGGATGGCCGTCTCGACGTGCTCGTCGCGCCGGCGCCCGGGGTCACGTCGCAAAGGCTGGCCGAGCTCTTGGTTCTGCTGCGCGGCATCGAGGGCATCACCGTCACGGTGCTGGAGGGGGCATGAGACGCCAGCCGCGCCGGGCCGAACGCGAGCCGACAGTGGCGCTCATCAACATTGTCTTCCTGATGCTCGTGTTCTTTCTCGTCGCCGGTCAGATCGCCGCGCCGGTCGAGCCCGATCTGCGCCTCGTCCGCGTGGAGGGAGCCGAAAATGCGCCGCCCGGCGATGTGCTCGTCGTCCATGCGGACGGTCGGCTCAGCCACCGCGGCCGGCCGGTCGCTTCGGCCGCGGCTCACCTCGCCGCCCTTCCGGAGATCGAGCGACAGCGCGTGCGCCTGATGCCCGACCGCGAGCTGCCTGCCTTGCGGCTGGTCGCGATTGCCCGGGAGTTGACACGCGCCGGAGCCGGAACCGTGGTGATCGTCAGCGGGACGACGGCGCCATGATCCCTTCCTCGCCGCTTGCCCGGATCACGGCGTTCGCTGCCGCGCTGGCCGTGCATGCGCTCGGCGCAGTTGCCATGATGCCGCGCGGCGCCGTGATGATCGAGGCGGCCGGCGGCACCGCGGAGCTGCGGCTGGGAGACGGTTTTGCCGATCTGGCCGCGGGCACCGTTCAGCCGCTCGAGGCCGAGACGGTGAAGCCCGCGCGCACCGAGGCGCGACCGGCGCAGGCTGCCCCGGCATCGGCCACGCGCGCGATGGAGGGCGGGCGCCTGAGCACGGCGCCAACCTCGCCAGCGGCGGAGCTGCTCGCGGCCGGGCAGCCCGCACCAAGGGCCGTGCCGGTTCCGGCTCAAGCGCCCCCGGCGGCGAAAACCGCCGTCATTCCCTCACCGGCAGTCGCCGCACTGCCTGTCACCGCAACGCCGGCGCGCCGGGAATTGACACCAGCGGCACAGGCACGGCAGGAAACGCCTACCGACACGACAGCCGCCGCGCCGAAGGCGCAGCCTGCCCGAACGGTCGTGGCCGATCGGGTGCAGGGCACCGCACCACAGACGGCGCAAGAACAGGCGCCATCGCCCGCAGCCGCGCCCCGGCCTCCGCAGCGGCCAGCCGCGCGGGACGGTGTGCCGCGCGCTGCCCGCGAGACGGCCACGCGCAGCCGGCCCGAAACCTCCCCCGGAACCTCCGTCGCGGCCGCCCCGAGGGGCAGCGCCAGGCGAGACATGCGCGCCGGAGCCGCAACAGGGCAGGCCGAGGCCGGCGTCACGCGGTCGGGCGCGGGCGCGGCGCGGGGGGAGGTCGGCAACGCCGCGGTCTCGAATTACCCGGGCCAGGTCTTCGGTCGGCTGGCGCGCATGGGCAAGCCGCGGGTGCGCGCTCAGGGCGCCGCCATCGTTGCATTCACCGTCGGCACTGACGGGCGGCTGACCGGCATCGCCCTGGCGCGCAGCTCAGGCTCGGCCGAGCTCGACCGCGCGGCGATCCGCCTCGTTCGTGCCGCAGCTCCGTTTCCCCGCCCACCTCTGGGCGCCCGGCGCAGCTTCACCGTCGAGATCCGCGCCCGCTGAAATGCGGGGAGCAGCGCGGGGAGGCCCCGTTGCCTGCGGCGCTGGTCTCAGCCTCGAAGTGGACGGCGCGGCGGGAGGCTCGCCCCTTTGAGGCGCTCGCTCTGCCCGTGCTCAGGGCCACGCCCGCGCGGCCCGCGAACGGGTGTGAGTGCCTTCCGCCTGTCAGGATGGATACGGCCGGGGTCACGCCGACCGCGTGGGACCTTGCCCGTGTTTCGAGCCGAACAGGCAAGTGTGCCAAACACATCGGGCAGTCACGGACTATCGCGGAAGTTGTAGTGGTGCCGGGGGCGGAGTCGGACAAGCGATAAGATCACCGGCTGATCAATAACTTGAGCAATTTTGGAAAATCGCCTGCACCCCGGTGCGTACCCCCGGAACCCACATAAGCGAACCGGGAATCAAACGGGGCCGTGAAAACTTGCCTATTATGAGACCCTACACCTTCTGGGTTACCCGCTAAGTTCAGTACAATGAACTAGGAACATTGTACTCGAACATTTCAATCGCCTGCGCTATCCGGTCCAATCTTGTCCATGAACCATTTGACCAACCCGGGAAGTTCAGATGTTCCACCAGTAAGTGCAACAACGCCAAACCGTACAGCTTTCTTGCCGACTTCGCCGCCGGCTCCTCTGACCGCTTGTTCGATGAATAGACGAAAGAGAGATTTTTCATCGGATGCACCGAGGGCAGACTTGTGCCTCTTCAGCTCTTCTTCAATCTCAGCACGAGATGCGTCCGGCATTACTTCAAATACGAGGGCAAGGAACTTGTCGCCCGATAGTACCAGTATCGAGTTGTTGAATGATGAGTCGACGATGTGACCTGCCCCCCGCTGGTCCCTCATTCATAACGAGAGTCTGCGGGTTTGGGTTTGATAGTCTTCGGTTTCGGTTTGGGCAAGCGCGCCGGGCGCGGAGCCGTCGATTTGCTCAAGCGCTCGGCGCGCTTGCAGCGGCGTCCGGTTTCCGAGTGACGAGTGCGGCCTGATGGTGTTGTAGTCGTAGCGCCAAAGGGCCAGCTTCCGGCGGGCATCGTCCAGGGTGTCAAATATCTCCTCGTTCAGCAGCTCGTCGCGCAGGCTGCCGTTGAAAGACTCGATGTAGGCGTTCTGCTGCGGCTTTCCGGGGTCGATGTAATGCCACGGCACATCGTTCTGG
>NZ_FNFV01000021.1 GCF_900102905.1 Meinhardsimonia xiamenensis
TGACCTGCCCCCCGCTGGTCCCTCATTCATAACGAGAGTCTGCGGGTTTGGGTTTGATAGTCTTCGGTTTCGGTTTGGGCAAGCGCGCCGGGCGCGGAGCCGTCGATTTGCTCAAGCGCTCGGCGCGCTTGCAGCGGCGTCCGGTTTCCGAGTGACGAGTGCGGCCTGATGGTGTTGTAGTCGTAGCGCCAAAGGGCCAGCTTCCGGCGGGCATCGTCCAGGGTGTCAAATATCTCCTCGTTCAGCAGCTCGTCGCGCAGGCTGCCGTTGAAAGACTCGATGTAGGCGTTCTGCTGCGGCTTTCCGGGGTCGATGTAATGCCACGGCACATCGTTCTGGTCGGCCCATTTCAGGATGGCCCGGCTGGTAAACTCGGTCCCATTATCGCTGACAATGCAAGCGGGCTTACCGTAGACCCGTACCAACGCATCCAGCTCACGGGCGACACGTGCTCCCGAGATGCTGGTGTCGGCCACCAGGCACAGGTTCTCGCGGCAGCAATCGTCGATCACCGCCAGGATGCGGAACTTGCGTGAAGCGCCGAAGCTGTCTGACAGGAAGTCGAGCGACCAGCGTGCATTTGGGCGCGCCGCCTCCGGCATCGGCGTGCGCGATCCACGGGCCCGCTTGCGGCCGCGTCGCCGCTTCACCGACAGTCCCTCTTCCCGGTAGAGCCGATATAGCTTCTTGTGGTTCATCCTCATTCCCTTGCGCTCAAGCAAGACGCCGATCCGGCGGTAGCCGAACCGGCGCCGCTTTCCGGCGATCTCCTGCATCTCCTTGCGGATCTCGGGGCAGTCCGGCGGGCGTTCGCGCCGGACTGTCTTGGGATCGACACCGACAAGCCGGCAGGCCCGGCGCTGCGAGATATCGTGATCCCGCATCGCCCTGAGCGCTGCCTCGCGCCGCTCTTTCGGTGTCGTCAGTTCTTTCCCAGAAGATCCTTCAGAACCACGTTGTCGAGCATCGCGTCGGCCAGCAGCCGCTTCAGCTTGACGTTCTCGTCCTCCAGCGCCTTCAGCCTGGCAGCCTCGGACACCGTCATCCCGCCATACTTGGACTTCAGCTTGTAGAACGTCGCAGGGCTGAGGCCATGCCTGCGGCACACCTCCGCCGTCGGCATGCCTGCCTCCTGCTCCTTGATCATCCCGATGATCTGCGCCTCGGTGAAACGGCTTTTCCTCATGTCGTCTGCTCCTTCAGGGTTGAGCAGACTCTACATCATGGTGAGGGATTTTGCGGGGGGCAGGTCA
>NZ_FNFV01000002.1:0-441370 GCF_900102905.1 Meinhardsimonia xiamenensis
GGAGATGGAGATCCGCGAGCTTCTGTCCTCCTACGACTTCCCCGGCGACGAGATCCCGATCATCAAGGGTTCGGCGCTGGCCGCGCTCGAGGGGCGTGACCCGGAGATCGGCGAGAACTCGATCCACGAGCTGATGAAGGCGGTTGACGAGTACATTCCGACGCCCGAGCGCCCGATCGACCAGCCGTTCCTGATGCCGATCGAGGACGTGTTCTCGATCTCCGGCCGCGGCACGGTGGTGACGGGCCGCGTGGAGCGCGGCGTGGTGACGGTTGGCGACGAGGTCGAGATTGTCGGCCTGCGCCCGACGAAGAAGACCACGGTGACGGGCGTGGAGATGTTCCGCAAGCTTCTCGACCGTGGCGAGGCGGGCGACAACATCGGCGCGCTTCTGCGCGGCATCGGCAAGGACGAGGTGGAGCGCGGGCAGGTTCTGTGCAAGCCCGGTTCGGTGACGCCGCACACGGAGTTCGAGGCGGAGGCCTATATCCTGACGAAGGAGGAGGGTGGCCGTCACACGCCGTTCTTCGCCAACTACCGTCCGCAGTTCTACTTCCGCACGACGGACGTGACCGGCACGGTGAAGCTGCCCGAGGGTGTGGAGATGGTGATGCCGGGCGACAACGTGTCGTTCACGGTCGAGCTGATCGCGCCGATCGCGATGGAGGAGCGCCTGCGCTTCGCCATCCGCGAGGGTGGCCGCACCGTCGGCGCCGGCGTGGTCTCCAAGATCCTCAAGTAAGCCCGCCCGCCCGCAAAAGGGCGGGGAGCGACTGACAAACCGGTTCGACGTGGGTCGGGGGTGGTCCCCGGCCCACCTCTCAACCGAAGCCCGGAAAGGCAAGAAAGATGGCCATTCAAAGCCAGAACATCCGTATCCGCCTGAAGGCGTTCGACTACCGGGTGCTCGACGCCAGCACCCGCGAAATCGTCAACACCGCCAAGCGGACCGGTGCGCAGGTGCGCGGGCCGATCCCGCTGCCCAACAAGATCGAGAAGTACACCGTGCTGCGTGGCCCGCACATCGACAAGAAGAGCCGCGACCAGTGGGAAATGCGCACCCACAAGCGGCTTCTCGACATTGTCGACCCGACGCCGCAGACGGTGGACGCCCTGATGAAGCTCGACCTCGCCGCCGGCGTGGATGTCGAGATCAAGGTCTGACGGGAGGGCATCAGCGATGTTGCGCTCTGGAGTGATCGCGAAGAAGCTGGGGATGACCCGGCTCTTCATGGAGGACGGACGGCAGGTGCCGGTCACCGTGCTGCAGCTCGACGGCTGCCAGGTGGTCGCGCAGCGCACCCCCGAGAAGGACGGCTACTGCGCTGTGCAGCTCGGCGCAGGCACGGCCAAGCCCAAGCGCGTCTCCAAAGCCATGCGTGGGCATTTCGCCGTGGCCAAGGTGCCGCCGAAGCGCAAGCTGGCCGAATTCCGCGTCGACCCCGAGAACCTGATCCCGGTCGGCGCCGAGATTTCCGCCGACCACTACGTGGAAGGCCAGTATGTGGACGTCTCCGGCACCTCGATCGGCAAGGGCTTTCAGGGGGCGATGAAGCGCCACAACTTCGGCGGCCTGCGCGCCAGCCACGGTGTGTCGATCAGCCATCGGTCGCACGGATCGACCGGCCAGTGCCAGGATCCGGGCCGGGTGTTCAAGGGCAAGAAGATGGCGGGCCACATGGGCGCGGTTCGCGTGACCACGCAAAACCTGCAGGTGGTCAGGACCGACCCGGAACGCGGGCTCATTATGGTCAAGGGCGCGGTTCCCGGTGCCAAGGGCGGCTGGGTGACGATCAAGGACGCGGTCAAGAAGCCGCTTCCCGAGAACGTCGCGAAGCCTGCCGCGCTGAAGACCAACGGCGCCGCCGCCGAGGCTGGCGAGGCCACCGAGGCCGCCCAGCCGGCCGAAGGAGGTGAGGCATGAAACTCGACGTGATCAAGCTTGACGGCAGCAAGGCCGGAACGGTCGAGCTGGCCGACGAGATCTTCGATCTCGAGCCGCGGGCGGACATCCTGCACCGCGTGGTGCGTTGGCAGCGCAACAAGGCGCAGGCCGGGACCCACAAGGTCAAGACCCGCTCGGAGACGAGCTACTCGGGCAAGAAGATCTACCGCCAGAAAGGCACCGGCGGCGCCCGCCACGGTGACCGCAACGCGCCGATCTTCCGCCACGGTGGCGTGTACAAGGGCCCCGTGCCGCGCAGCCACGCGCATGACCTTCCCAAGAAGGTGCGCAAGCTGGGCCTGAAGATGGCGCTTTCGGCCAAGGCCAAGGCCGGCGAGATCGTCGTGCTCGACGCCGCCGAGGTGGCCGAGCCCAAGACCGGGCCGCTTGCGCGGCAGGTGCGTGCGCTCGGCTGGAAGCGCGCGCTCGTGATCGACGGGCCGGAGGTTGATGCCAATTTCGCCCGCGCCGCGGCCAACATCGAGGGCCTCGATGTGCTGCCGTCGGTCGGGGCCAACGTCTATGACATCCTGCGCCGTGACACGATCGTGCTCACGAAGGCCGGTGTCGAAGCTCTGGAGGCGCGGCTGAAATGAGTGCGAAACCCGAACACTACGACGTGATCCGCAAGCCGATCATCACCGAGAAGGCAACCATGGCCTCCGAGAACGGGGCCGTTGTCTTCGAAGTGGCGATGGATGCCAACAAGCCGCAGATCAAGGAAGCGGTGGAGGCGCTGTTCGGCGTGAAGGTGAAGGCGGTCAACACCACCATCACCAAGGGCAAGACCAAGCGGTTCCGCGGCATTCGCGGCCGCCGCAAGGACGTCAAGAAGGCCTACGTGACCCTCGAGGAGGGCAACACGATTGACGTGACCACCGGTCTCTAATAGAGAGCGGCGACCTCGGCCCCGGGCAACCGGGGCCGCGGGCATTTCGGCTATCGGACGGGATATGCGCCCCCGGCGGCCGGACAGCAACCGAAATGAACCGGGCCCACGGGCCCACGAGCCAACGGAAGACAGGAAGCATGGCACTCAAGTCGTACAAGCCGACGACGCCTGGCCAGCGCGGGCTGGTGCTGATCGACCGTTCGGAGCTTTGGAAAGGCCGCCCTGTGAAGGCCCTCACCGAGGGCCTCACCAAGAAGGCAGGCCGGAACAACACCGGACGGATCACGATGCGCCGCCGCGGAGGTGGGGCGAAGCGTCTTTACCGCATCGTCGATTTCAAGCGTCGCAAGTTCGACGTTCCGGCCACGGTGGAGCGGATCGAATACGACCCGAACCGCACCGCCTTCATCGCGCTGATCCGTTACGAGGACGGCGAGCAGGCCTACATTCTGGCTCCCCAGCGTCTGGCGGTGGGCGACAAGGTGGTCGCCGGCCTGAAGGTTGACGTGAAGCCGGGCAACGCGATGCCCTTCACCGGCATGCCGATCGGCACCATCGTGCACAATATCGAGCTCAAGCCCGGGCGCGGCGGGCAGCTGGCGCGTGCCGCCGGCACCTATGCCCAGTTCGTCGGCCGGGACGGCGGCTACGCGCAGATCCGTCTGAGCTCGGGCGAGCTGCGGATGGTGCGCCAGGAGTGCATGGCCACGGTCGGCGCCGTGTCGAACCCGGACAATTCGAACCAGAACCTCGGCAAGGCCGGGCGCAGCCGGCATCTGGGCCGCCGTCCGGCGGTGCGCGGCGTGGCGATGAACCCGGTCGATCACCCGCATGGTGGTGGTGAGGGCCGGACCTCCGGCGGCCGTCACCCGGTCACTCCCTGGGGCAAGCCCACGAAGGGCGCGCGTACGCGCGACCGCAACAAGCCGTCGTCGAAGCTGATCATCCGCTCGCGGCACGCCAAGAAGAAGGGGCGCTGATCCATGGCACGTTCGGTTTGGAAGGGGCCCTTTGTCGACTCCTACGTCCTGAAGAAGGCGGAAAAGGCGCGCGCATCGGGCCGCAAGGAAGTCATCAAGATCTGGTCGCGGCGATCCACGATCCTGCCGCAGTTCGTCGGCCTGACCTTTGGAGTGTACAACGGCCGCAAGCACATCCCGGTGCTCGTCACCGAGGAGATGATCGGCCAGAAGTTCGGCGAATACGCGCCCACCCGCACCTTCTACGGGCACGCGGCCGACAAGAAAGCGAAGAGGAAGTAAGCCATGGGTAAGGAGAAGAATCCGCGCCGCGTGGCCGAGAACGAGGCGATGGCCAAGACGCGCATGCTGCGTGTCAGCCCGCAGAAGCTGAACCTCGTCGCCGCCATGATCCGCGGCAAGCCGGTGGAAAAGGCATTGGCCGATCTCACCTTCTCGAAAAAGCGCATCGCCGTCGACGTCAAGAAGTGCCTGCAGTCGGCGATTGCCAATGCCGAGAACAACCACGGGCTGGATGTGGACGAGCTTGTCGTCGCCGAGGCCTGGGTGGGCAAGAACCTTGTGATGAAGCGGGGCCGTCCGCGGGCCCGTGGTCGCTTCGGCCGCATCAACAAGCCGTTCTCCGAGCTCACGATCAAGGTGCGTCAAGTCGAGGAGCGAGCCTAATGGGTCACAAGGTCAACCCCGTCGGCATGCGTCTGCAGGTCAACCGCACCTGGGACAGCCGCTGGTATGCCGACAAGAAGGAATATGGCGATCTGCTTCTCGAGGATGTGCGCATCCGCGATTTCATCCGGAAGGAGTGCAAGCAGGCCGGCATCAGCCGCGTGATCATCGAGCGCCCGCACCGCAAGTGCCGCGTGACGATCCACACCGCGCGGCCGGGTGTCATCATCGGCAAGAAGGGCGCCGATATCGAGACTCTGCGCAAGAAGCTTGCGAAGATGACCGACTCGGAGCTGCACCTCAACATCGTCGAGGTGCGCAAGCCCGAGCTTGACGCCCAGCTTGTCGCCGAGTCGATCGCTCAGCAGCTCGAGCGCCGCGTGTCGTTCCGCCGGGCCATGAAGCGGGCGGTGCAGAACTCGATGCGCATGGGCGCGCTCGGGATCCGGGTCAACGTTGCCGGCCGCCTTGGCGGTGCGGAGATCGCCCGCACCGAGTGGTATCGCGAAGGCCGCGTGCCGCTGCACACGCTGCGTGCGGACATCGACTACGCCCGTGCCGAAGCGATGACGCCGTACGGTGTCATCGGGGTCAAGGTGTGGATCTACAAGGGCGACATCATGGAGCACGATCCCTCGGCCCATGACCGTCGCATCCAGGAGATCCAGGAAGGCCCTGCGCCGCGTGGCGCCGGCGGCCGCCGCTGAGGAGAATGCGAGATGCTTCAACCCAAGCGCACCAAATACCGCAAACAGCAGAAGGGCCGCATCCACGGTCAGGCCAAGGGCGGCTTCGAGCTCAACTTCGGCACCTACGGGCTGAAGGCGCTTGAGCCCGAGCGGATCACCGCCCGCCAGATCGAGGCCGCGCGCCGCGCGCTGACCCGACACATGAAGCGTCAGGGCCGGGTGTGGATCCGCATCTTCCCCGATGTGCCGGTGACCTCCAAGCCCACCGAAGTGCGGATGGGCAAGGGCAAGGGCTCGGTCGATTACTGGGCGGCCAAGGTCAAGCCGGGGCGGATCATGTTCGAGATCGACGGCGTGAGCGAGGCGGTGGCGCGCGAGGCGCTCAGGCTCGCGGCGATGAAGCTGCCGATCAAGACGCGCACCGTGGTTCGCGAAGACTGGTAGATTTCGCGCTTCCGCGAGAGTTCAAGGGCCCCCGCCGGCATCCCCGGCGGGGGCCTTGCATTTTTCGTGGACATCCTCTCCTTCCGGTTCTCCCGGTGCGGCCGCAGTCCCGCCATGACACGTGGAGCTCGGCGCATTCGTGCAAAGTCTTCCCAAAACGGCGGCGAAATGTAATGTGGTCGGACCGGACGGAGCCTGGCGTTCCGTCCCGCGCAATCCATGGGAGGGAACACATCAAGAGAAGAGGATTTTTCGCCAGCCTCGCGGCAGGCGTTCTCATGACTTTCGGCGCTGCTGCGCCGGCCTCGGCGGCGATGGAGTGCATCGCGCCCGCGAACCCGGGTGGTGGATGGGACTTCACCTGCCGGCAGATCGGCAAGATCATGTACGAGCTTGGCCTTGTCGACGAGCCGGTGCAGGTGACCAACATGGCCGGCGGCGGCGGGGGGCTCGCCTTTGCCCATGTCGTCAACGAGCGCAATGACGATCCGAACCTGATCGTGGCGGCCAGCCAGGCCACAGCGACGCGGCTGGCGCAGAACGCCTATGGCGGTCTGAAGGCCGATCAGGTGCGTTTCGTGGGGGCCATCGGCGCTGACCCCGGCGTGATCGTCGTGGCCGCCGACAGCCCCTACAAGTCGCTCAAGGATCTCGTGGAAGCGGTGAAGTCCGACCCGTCATCCGTCAGCTTTGCCGGCGGCTCGGCCGCGGGTGGCTTCGACCATCTGAAGGTTCTGATGATCCTCAAGAAGGCCGGCTTCGACGACATCCGCAAGGTCAAGTACATCGGCGTTGACGGCGGCGCCGACGCGATCACCCAGGTGATCGGCGGTCATGCCACGGCGATGACCGGCGACATGTCCGAAATCGTCGGTTTCCTGAAGTCGGGCGAGGTGCGCGCGCTTGCGGTCCTGACCGAGGAGCGCGTTCCGGGCTTCGAGGACATCCCGACCGCCAAGGAGCAGGGCTATGACGTGGTGGCGGTGAACTGGCGCGGCCTCTACGTGCCCAAGGGCATCTCCGACGAGCGCTTCAACGAGATCGCCGAGATGCTGCGCAAGGTCGCCGAAAGCGAGCAGTGGAAGGAAGCGATGAAAGCCAATGGTCTGGCTCCCTTCACCAAGGTCGGCGGCGACTTCCAGGAGTGGGTGAATCAGGTGATCAAGGACACCGAGGAGCTCAGCCGCGAAATCGGGGTCATCCAGTGATGATCTCCGACCGGATCTTCGGTCTGGTCGTCACTCTGGTGGCGCTCGCCTACATCGCGAGCGCCACGCAGATCCAGACGAGCTTTCTGTCCGATCCGGTGGGGTCGAAGACCTTTCCGATCCTGATCGGCGCGGTGGCGGCGCTGTGCGGCGTCATCGTCATGCTCCGCCCCGACCCCGACCCGCAATGGCCCGGCCTGCGCCGCCTCGGCGCAATCGCCTTCGCGCTGGTGGTGCTGGTCGCCTACGCCTATGCGCTGAAACCCATGGGCTTTCTCATTCCCACCGCCATCGCCGCGGGGCTCCTGGCCTACCAGATCTCGCCGCGCCCCGTGCCGGCGGCGCTGACGGGGCTTGGGCTGTCGCTGGGTCTGTTCGTGATCTTCAAATATGCTCTCGGGCTTGGCCTTGTGGCTTTTCCGAAGGGCTGGCTTGGCTGAACCATGGACATTCTGACCAATCTCGCGCTGGGTTTTTCGGTGGCGCTCACGCCCTTCACGCTGATGCTGGCGGTCATCGGCTGTTTTCTCGGCACCATCATCGGCGCGCTGCCGGGGCTCGGGCCATCGAACGGTGTGGCGATCCTCATTCCGATCACCTTCACCATGGGTCTCGATGCCACGTCGGCTCTGGTGCTGATGACGGCGGTCTACTACGGGGCGATGTATGGGGGGCGGATCTCGTCGATCCTTCTCAACATCCCCGGTGACGAACCGGCGCTGATGACCACGCTTGACGGCTACCCGATGGCCAAGCAGGGCCGGGCGGGGGATGCGCTGGTGATCTCGGGGGTGGCCTCCTTCGTCGGTGCCTTTCTCGCCACCATCGGGCTGATGCTGCTTGCCCCGCTGCTTGCGGGCATAACCTACCGTTTCGGCCCGCCCGAGTATTTCGCGCTCTACATGCTGGCCTTCTGCACGCTGGGCGGCATTGCCTCCAACAACCAGGCGAAGGCGGCGATCTCGGCCTGCATCGGCCTTGGCATCGCCATGATCGGGCTCGACAACACCACCGGCATGCCGCGCTTCACCTTCGGCAACATGCATCTGATGGACGGGGTGGATTTTCTCGTGGCGATCGTCGGGCTCTTCGCCATTTCCGAGGTGTTCGTGTTCATCGAGAGCCACGGTCAGAGCACGTCCATCGGCGTGCGGCTCAAGAAGGTCACCGTGCCGGTGCGCGACATCCTGGCCAGCGGCTGGACGATGCTCCGCGGCTCGCTCGTGGGCTTCATTGCCGGGGTTCTGCCGGGCGCGGGCGCCTCGCTCGGCTCCTTCCTTGCCTACATGTCGGAGAAGGCGATTGCCGGTGATAAGGCGGGTTTCGGCACCGGCAACCCCAAGGGCGTGGCCGCGCCGGAGGCCGGCAACAACGCTGCCGCCGGTGGCGCGCTGGTGCCGATGCTGACGCTCGGCGTGCCGGGCTCGGGTACCACCGCGGTACTGCTCGCGCTGCTGATGACGCTCAACATCACGCCGGGGCCGACGCTCTTTGCCGAGAAGCCCGATGTGGTGTGGGGGCTCATCGCCTCGCTGCTGATCGCCAACTTCGTGCTTCTGGCGATGAACGTGCCCATGGTGAAGCTTTTCGTGCGCATCCTGCAGGTGCCGCCCCATGTGCTCCTGCCGGGGGTGACGATGGTCTCCTTCGTCGGCATCTACTCGCTCTCGGGCAGCTATTTCGACCTTCTGATGATGGTCGGCTTCGGCCTGCTCGGCTGGGCGCTGCGCAAGCTCGACGTGCCGACGGTGCCGATCATCCTCGGCATCCTGCTCGGCAACAACATGGAGGACTCCTTGCGCCGCGCGATGGTGCTGTCGGACGGGGACTGGACCTATCTGTTCTCCTCGCCCATCTCCATCGGGCTCTGGATCGCCGCGGTGGTCGGGTTCGTCGCGCCGATCTTCCTGCGTCCGTTCCTGCGCCGGCCGCAGGCGATCACCGACTGAGGAGGAGCGGCGGATGGGCGTGCGGGTGCTGGTTCCCTCGGGCGCCCTCGGCCTTGGCTGGGAGGAGGCGGCGCTCGCCGCGGGGCTCGCGGCGGGGCCCGATCTCATCGCCATCGACGGGGGCTCCACCGATTCGGGGCCACATTACCTTGGCACCGGCACTTCGAAATACTCCCGCGCCTCGACCAAGGCGGAGTGGGCGGCGCTCATCGACGCCCGCGCGCGGGCGGGCGTGCCGCTCATCATCGGCACCGCCGGCACCTGCGGGGCGGATGCGGCGGTGGACTGGCTCGTTGACATCACCCGCGAGATCGCCGCCGAGCGCGGCGAGCGGCTGCGCCTTGCGGTGCTGAAGAGCGGGCAGGCGCCGGCCGAGATCGCCGAGGCGCTCGCCGAGCGCCGGCTCGAGCCGCTGCCCGGCGCGCCGGAAGTGACGCCCGAGGCGGTGGCCGAGTGCACCAACATCGTTGCGCTTGCCGGCGCCGAGCAGGTGCAGGCGGCACTTGCCACGGGAGCGGACATCGTCATTGCCGGGCGCACCACCGACACGGCGATCATCGCCGCCCTGCCGCTTGCGCGCGGCTGTCACGCAGGGGCGGCCTGGCATGGCGCCAAGGTCGGCGAATGCGGGGCGCTCGCCACCACCCGGCCGAATTCGGGCAGCATCCTTCTCGATTTCGATGAGGAGGGTTTCACCCTCACCGCGCTGGGTCCCGGCGCGGGCGCCACGCCGCGCAGCGTCTCGGCGCACATGCTCTATGAAAACGCCGACCCGTTCATCCTGCATGAGCCGGGCGGTCATCTCGATGTGCGGCGCGCGCGGTACGAGGCGCTCGATGCGGCGCGGGTGCGGGTGACGGGCAGCCGCTGGGTGGCTTCTCCGCGCTACACCGTCAAGCTTGAGGGGGCGCGGCGCGCGGGCTTTCAGGTGGTCACGCTCGCGCTGGTGCGCGACCCGCGCTACGTCGCCGCGATCCGGGAATGGACGGCGGACATCGCTCGCCGCGTGGTCGAAAAGGCGCGGGCCAGAACCGGGCGGGCGGATTTCTCGGTGGAACTCAGGCTGATCGGGCTTGACGCCACGCTCGGGGCGCTCGACCGCGCGGCGCGGGCGGGCAGCGAAGTGGGGGTTCTCGGCATCGTCACCGCGGGCGACGAGACCCTCGCCGGAGAAGTGGCCAAGACACTCAACCCCTACCTCTTGCACCATCCGCTGACGGAGGATGAGCCCATGCCCACCTTCGCCTTCCCCTTCTCGCCGGCGGAGATCGCGCGCGGAGCGGCCTATGAGTTCTGCCTGCACCATGTCATGGCGCTCGACGATCCGATGCAGGCCTTCCGGCTGACGACGCTCGAGGTCGGGCCATGAGCACGCTCGGCGAGGTTGCAAGCCATATCCGCTCGAAGAACGCGGGGCCATTCTGGCTCACGATCGATGTTTTCCTGCCCGACGCCGCGAGCTTCGAGAAGGTGTGCGCGCAGCTTTCCACCGATGAGGTCGCCCGGCGCCTCGGTGCGGCGCCCGCGAGCGTGCGGCGCTTCGAGATCGCCGATCTCGCCGTCATCAAGTTCAGCCTGCCGCGCCCCGCGGTTCAGGGCAGTGTGGCCGATCGCGACATGCACGGCGCCTCCTTCGCGCTGCTCATCGGCGACATCGAGCTTGAGGCGGGGTAGAGCGAGCTGCGCTCAATCGAATTCGGCCCGGGCGGGGCGCGCGCGGCCTCAGGTGACAAGGGCGCAGCCGTCTGCATCCTCCGGCCCGGCCGTCAGGCCGGGCAGCGCCCGCCCCGCCCCCTCGGGCAGGCGCTTCGCACCCGCCCCGGGCCGGGCGCTGCCCTTGACGACATGAGCGCGGCCGTCTCCACCCTCCCGCGCGGCCGGGGGCGGATGCGCCGGCGTTCTCATTCCCAGCGATAGTTGAAGCTCACCGAGATGCGCTCCTCCTCGGCCATGTTCATCGGCACCTCGTGGCGCAGCCAGCTTTCCCACATGAGCACCTCGCCCACCTGCGGGCGGATGTAGATGAAGGGGCGCAGCTCCTCGCGCGCGTCGCGGCGGCGGGCGGGCGAGGCCATCATGCGCGCAAGGCGCGGATCCTCGAGCTTCAGCGCCGAGGCGCCCTCGGGCATGGCCACGTAGGTGGTTCCGGAGATCACCGAATGGGGGTGGATGTGGCTCGCGTGCATGCCCCCCTCGGGCAGGATGTTGATCCAGATGTCCTCGAGCACGAGCGCCCGGTCTTCCAGATCGAACTCGAGATCCTCGGCAAAGGCGGCGACGTGCGCATCGAGCGCCTCAACGAGATCGGCGAAGACCGGAAAGCGCCACGGCAGGTCGGTGAGCGAGGCGTAGCTCGTGTAACCCGGATAGCCGTTTTCCGCGCACCAGCGCTGGCCGGCCTCGTCATCCTCGGCGATGGAGAGGCAGGAGGCTTCAAGCTCGTCGGGGTCGATCTCGGGGCCGTGCTCGGAGAGATGGGCGCGGTAGAGGCGCGTGACGAAGAGCGAAGATATCTGTGCCATGGCGCCCATCTAGACGAGGCGCGCGCGAGAGGCGAGAGGGTTTGCACGCCTGCGCGCGAAATCCGCGAAAAAAGGGTTGCCATGCGCGGCGCCTCGGCGTAAACGGCCCGCTCATCCACCGCTCCACCGGAATCAGGGTGACCCTTCGGGGGCCATCCGGTGATGTTGAAAGGGAAGAACGATGGCACTGGATGCCAAGGAACTGCGTGACAAGACGCCCGACCAGCTGCGCGACCAGCTGGCTCAGCTGAAGAAGGAGGCCTTCAACCTGCGCTTCCAGCAGGCCACGGGCGCTCTGGAAAACACCGCGCGCATGCGTGTGGTCCGCCGCGACATTGCGCGGGTGATGACCGTGCTCAACGAAAAAGCCCGCGCGGCGGCCGAGTGAGGGGAGCCTGAGAGATGCCGAAGAGAATCCTGCAGGGCACCGTGACCTCGGACAAGAACGACAAGACCGTGACCGTTCTGGTCGAGCGGCGCTTCAAGCATCCGCTTCTGCAGAAGACGGTGCGCAAGACCAAGAAGTACCGGGCGCATGACCCGAACAACGAGTTCAAGATCGGCGATGTCGTGCGCATTCAGGAATGCGCGCCGATCTCGAAGACCAAACGCTGGGAGGTGGTGGCGCGAGCCTGACCACATTCCGGTTTGAACGAAACCCTGGGGTCGATGTCCGGACTGCACGGCGGCCCCAAAGGTCGGGAGAAACCACATGATCCAGATGCAGACCAATCTGGATGTCGCTGACAACTCCGGTGCCCGGAAGGTTCAGTGCATCAAGGTTCTGGGCGGGTCGAAGCGGAAATATGCCTCCGTCGGCGACATCATCGTCGTCTCGGTGAAGGAGGCGATCCCGCGCGGCCGCGTCAAGAAGGGCGACGTGCGCAAGGCCGTCGTCGTGCGGACCGCCAAGGAGGTGCGCCGCGAGGATGGCACCGCCATCCGCTTCGACCGCAACGCCGCGGTGATTCTCAACAACGCCGGCGAGCCCATCGGCACCCGCATCTTCGGCCCCGTCTGCCGCGAGCTGCGGGCCAAGAACTTCATGAAGATCATCTCGCTCGCGCCGGAGGTGCTGTGATGGCTGCCAAGCTGAAGAAGGGCGACAAGGTCATCGTCCTTGCCGGCAAGGACAAGGGCCGCACCGGCGAGATCGTCTCGGTCGACCGCAAGGCCGGCAAGGCGATCGTGGAGGGCGTCAACATCGCCATCCGCCACCAGCGCCAGACGCAGACGAGCCAGGGCGGCCGCATTCCCAAGGCGATGCCGATCGACCTGTCGAACCTGGCGCTTCTGGACAAGAACGGCAAACCCACCCGCGTCGGCTTCCGCATCACCGAGGATGGCCGCAAGGTGCGCTACGCCAAGACCACGGGGGACGTGATCGATGCTTGATGCCGCCAACTACACCCCGCGTCTGAAGGCGCTCTACCGCGAGAAGATCCGGCCGGCCCTCAAGGAGGAGTTCGGCTACCGCAACGACATGCAGATCCCGCGGCTCGACAAGATCGTGCTCAACATCGGCTGTGGTGCGGAGGCGGTGCGCGACTCGAAGAAGGCCAAGTCGGCGGCAGACGACCTCACCCTGATCGCCGGTCAGAAGGCGGTGATCACCCGGGCGAAGAAGTCGATCGCCGGTTTCCGCGTGCGCGAGGGCATGCCGCTTGGCGCCAAGGCCACGCTGCGCGGCGACCGCATGTACGAGTTCCTTGACCGGCTCATCACCATTGCGCTCCCGCGCGTGCGCGACTTCCGCGGCGTGCCGGGCAAGTCCTTTGACGGGCGCGGCAACTACGCCATGGGGCTGAAGGAACACATCGTCTTCCCCGAGATCGACTACGACAAGGTCGATGAGGTCTGGGGCCTCGACATCATCATCTGCACCACCGCGCAGACCGATGCGGAAGCGAAGGCGCTTCTGAAGCACTTCAACATGCCGTTTTCGAGCTGAGCGCGGGAGGAGAAAGAGACATGGCCAAGAAATCCATGGTCGAGCGCGAGAAGAAGCGCCAGCGCCTGGTTCAGAAATACGCCGCCAAGCGCGCGCGCCTGAAGGAAATCGCGAACGACGAGTCGCTGCCGATGGAGGAGCGCTTCAAGGCCCGGCTGAAGCTTGCCAAGCTGCCGCGCAACTCCTCGCCGACGCGACTGCACAACCGCTGCCAGCTGACCGGCCGGCCGCATGCCTATTACCGCAAGCTCAAGATCAGCCGTATCATGCTGCGCGAGCTGGGCAGCGAGGGCCAGATTCCGGGCCTCGTGAAATCGAGCTGGTAAGGAGGACAGGGAATGAACGATCCTCTCGGCGATATGCTCACCCGGATCCGCAACGCGCAGATGCGCGGCAAGACCTCCGTTGTCACGCCGGCCTCCAAGCTGCGCGCCTGGGTGCTCGATGTGCTGGCCCAGGAGGGCTACATCCGCGGCTACGAGAAGACGGTTGACGAGCGCGGCCACCCGGCGCTGCGCATCGAGCTGAAATACTATGACGGCGCTCCCGTGATCCGCGAGATCAAGCGCGTCTCCAAGCCTGGCCGTCGCGTCTACATGGGTGTGAAGGACATCCCCGAAGTCCGGCAGGGGCTGGGCGTGGCGATCGTCTCCACGCCGAAGGGCGTGATGTCGGATGCAGCCGCGCGCTCGGCCAATGTCGGCGGCGAAGTGCTCTGCACCGTGTTCTGAGGAGGAAGGCAGATGTCTCGAATTGGTAAGAAGCCGGTCGAGCTGCCCGCGGGGGTCGAGGCCTCCGTCTCCGGCCAGACCGTGCAGATCAAGGGCCCCAAGGCCACCCGCAGCTTCACCGCCACCGATGACGTGACCATCACGCTCGACGGAAATGTCATCACGGTGAAGCCACGCGGCAACTCCAAGCGCGCGCGCCAGCAGTGGGGGATGACCCGCACGATGGTGGCAAACATGGTGCAGGGCGTGACCCAGGGCTTTCGCAAGGAGCTCGAGATCCACGGCGTCGGCTACCGCGCGCAGATGCAGGGCAACACGCTCAAGCTGTCGCTCGGCTACAGCCACGAGGTGAATTTCGAGGTGCCGCCGGGCGTCACCGTCACCTGCCCGAAGCAGACCGAGATCGTGGTGGAAGGCACCGACGAGCAGCTCGTCGGCCAGGTTGCCGCGAACATCCGTGAATGGCGGCCGCCGGAGCCCTACAAGGGCAAGGGCATCCGCTACAAGGGCGAGTTCATCTTCCGCAAGGAAGGCAAGAAGAAGTAGGGACGCGACAGATGGCAAACAGCAAACGGGACCTGTTTCTGAAGCGCCGCCTGCGCGTTCGGAACAAGCTGCGCAAGGTGAACGCGGGCCGGCTGCGGCTATCCGTTTACCGGTCGAACAGGAACATCTCCGCCCAGCTCATCGACGACGTGGCCGGCCGCACGCTGGCCTCGGCCTCGACGCTGGAGAAGGATCTCGGCGTGGTCGGCAAGAACAATGCCGCCGCCGCCGCCAAGGTCGGCGCGGCGATTGCCGAGCGCGCGAAGAAGGCCGGGATCGAGGAGTGCTACTTCGACCGCGGCGGCTACCTCTATCACGGGACGATCAAGGCGCTTGCCGATGCGGCCCGTGAAGGCGGTCTGAAATTCTGAGGAGACGGGAGATGGCAAGAGAACCGCAACGCCGGGATCGTCGCGAGCGCGAGGAAACCCCGGAATTCGCCGATCGTCTCGTCGCGATCAACCGTGTGTCCAAGACGGTGAAGGGCGGAAAGCGCTTCGGCTTCGCGGCACTCGTCGTCGTGGGCGACCAGAAGGGCCGGGTGGGTTTCGGCAAGGGCAAGGCCAAGGAAGTGCCCGAAGCGATCCGCAAGGCCACCGAGCAGGCGCGCCGCAACCTCATCCGCGTGCCGCTGCGTGAGGGCCGGACGCTGCATCACGACATGGAGGGCCGTCACGGGGCCGGCAAGGTGATCATGCGCTCGGCGCCGGCCGGCACCGGCATCATCGCCGGCGGTCCGATGCGCGCGGTGTTCGAGATGCTCGGCGTGCAGGACGTGGTCGCCAAGTCGCTGGGGTCTCAGAACCCCTACAACATGATCCGCGCCACCATCGACGGGCTGAAGAAGGAATCGAGCCCGCGCATGGTCGCCCAGCGTCGCGGCAAGAAGGTGGCCGAGGTGCTGCACCGCACCGAACAGCCCGCCGAAACCGGCGCCGAAGCCTGAGGGAGACCCGGACGATGGCGAAGAAGACGATCGTCGTGAAGCAGGTGGGCTCGCCCATCCGCCGCCCCGCCGTTCAGCGCCGGACGCTGATCGGCCTCGGGCTCAACAAGATGCACAAGACGCGCGAGCTTGAGGACACGCCCGCGATCCGCGGCATGATCCGCAAGATCCCGCATCTGGTGCAGATCATCGAGGAGCGCGGCTGATCCGCGCTGATCCTCGGCGACAATCCGGCGCCCCGGTTGCTCACGCGGCCGGGGCGCCTGGCTTTTCTGGGTGCATCATCCTGGTCCAAGTACCCTCGCCGAAGGCGCCGCGCGCCAGCGCGGCCCCGCGAGGGGCGGGCAAACGCCGTCATCGACGGCCTTGATCCTCCCGTTCCGCTCGCCTATACGCCGCGGGTGGCCCGGCATTCGGGGCCGCATCCATCGACAACATGCCGTGGCCGCCCCGTCTCGCTTCGCAGGGCGCGTCCGGCCAAGGAGAAGCGACATGAAACTGCACGAATTGCGCGACAACCCCGGCGCGGCCAAGAAGGCCAAGCGCGTCGGCCGTGGCCCCGGCTCCGGCAAGGGCAAGACCGCCGGGCGCGGCATCAAGGGCCAGAAATCCCGCTCCGGCGTGGCCATCAACGCCTTCGAAGGCGGGCAGATGCCGCTCTACCAGCGCCTGCCCAAGCGCGGCTTCAACAAGCCCAATCGCAAGAAATACGCCGTGGTCAACCTCGGCATCCTCCAGAAGTTCATCGACGCGGGCAAGATCGATGCGGGCAAGCCGATCACCGAGGAAGTCCTCGTCGAATCGGGGCTGGTGCGCCGGCGGCTCGACGGCGTCCGCGTGCTCGCGAAGGGCGAATTCTCCGCCAAGGTCGATCTCGCCGTCACCGGCGCCTCGCGTCAGGCCGTGGCCGCGGTGGAGGCGGCCGGCGGCACGCTGAAGACCGCCCAGGCGGCTCCGGCGGCCGAGTGAGAGGTTGTGGGCCGGCCCGGGCCGGCCTAAATGACGCTCGAGTTTTCCTTGCGCCGCCGGACCGGGAAGACCGGGCCGGCGGCGTTCAACTGAGAAGAGACCGCAAATGGCATCTGCAGTAGAGCAAATGGCGGCGAACCTCAGCTGGAGCGCGCTGGGCAAGGCGAAGGAACTTCGCCAGCGCATCTTCTTCACGCTGGGGCTTCTGATCGTCTACCGGCTCGGCACCTACATCCCGGTGCCGGGAATCGACGGTCAGGCACTGCGCGAGTTCATGGATCAGGCGCAGGCGGGGCTCGGGGGCATGCTCAACATGTTCACCGGCGGCGCCATCGCCCGCATGGGCATCTTCGCGCTGGGGATCATGCCCTACATCTCCGCCTCGATCATCGTGCAGCTGCTTGCGGCCATGGTGCCCGCGCTCGAGCAGTTGAAGAAGGAGGGCGAACAGGGGCGCAAGAAGCTCAACCAGTACACACGCTATGGCACGGTGTTCCTGGCCACCTTCCAGGCCTACGGCCTTGCGGTCTCGCTGGAGGCGGGCGACCTTGTTACTGATCCCGGCTGGTTCTTCCGCGCCTCCACCGTCATCACCATTGTCGGCGGCACGATGTTCCTGATGTGGCTGGGCGAGCAGATCACCGCCCGCGGCGTGGGCAACGGCATCTCGCTGATCATCTTCGTGGGGATCATCGCCGAGGTGCCGGCGGCGCTGGCACAGTTCTTCGCCTCCGGGCGGTCGGGCGCGCTGAGCCCGGCGGTGATCGTTGGCGTGATGGTGATGGTGGTGGCGGTGATCACCTTCGTGGTGTTCATGGAGCGCAGCTTGCGCAAGATCCACATCCAGTATCCGCGCCGGCAGGTGGGCATGAAGATCTATGACGGCGGCTCCTCGCATCTGCCGATCAAGGTCAACCCCGCGGGCGTGATCCCGGCGATCTTCGCCTCCTCGCTTCTGCTGCTGCCCACCACCCTCGCGACCTTCTCGGGCAACCAGACCGGGCCGATCATGAGCACGATCCTTGCCTATTTCGGGCCCGGCCAGCCGCTTTACCTGCTGTTCTTCGGGGCGATGGTGGTGTTCTTCACCTACTTCTACACCTTCAACGTCGCCTTCAAGCCCGAGGAGGTGGCCGAGAACCTCAAGAAGCAGAACGGCTTCATCCCCGGCATCCGCCCCGGCAAGAAGACGGCCGAATATCTGGAGTATGTGGTCAACCGCGTTCTGGTGCTGGGCTCGGCCTATCTTGCGGCGGTGGTGCTTCTGCCCGAGATCCTGCGCTCGCAGCTGGCGATCCCGTTCTATTTCGGCGGCACCTCGGTGCTGATCGTCGTCTCCGTGACCATGGACACGATCAATCAGGTTCAGTCACACCTTCTGGCGCATCAGTATGAAGGGCTGATCGAGAAATCACAGCTGCGCGGTCGCAAGCGCGGTGGCAAGACGACGAAGACGAGAAAGGCTCCGGCTCGGCGATGAACATCATTCTTCTCGGCCCCCCGGGGGCAGGCAAGGGAACCCAGGCGCGCATCCTCGTGGAAGAGCGCGGCATGGTGCAGCTCTCCACCGGCGACATGCTGCGCGAGGCGCGCTCCTCGGGCACGGAGATGGGCAAGCGCGTGGCCGAGGTGATGGACCGCGGCGAGCTCGTGACCGACGAGATCGTCATCGGCCTGATCCGCGAGAAGCTCGAGACGGCCGAGGCGCCCGGCGGCTTCATCTTCGACGGCTTTCCGCGCACGCTGGCGCAGGCCGATGCGCTGGGAGCGCTGCTGGAAGAGGAAGGCCAGAAGCTTGATGCCGTGATCGAGATGCAGGTGGATGACGAGGCGCTCGTCCAGCGCATCACGGCCCGTTCGACCTGCGCCACGTGTGGCGAGGTCTACAACGACATCACCAAGCCCATTCCGGCCGATGGAAAATGCGCCAAGTGCGGCGGCACGGAGTTTGCCCGCCGCGCCGACGACAACGAGGAAAGCCTGCGCACGCGGCTTTTCGCCTATTACAAGCAGACCGCGCCCCTGATCGGCTACTACTACTGCAAGGGGCTTCTGCGGCCGGTGAATGCCATGGGCGAGATCGAGGAAGTCGCGACCGAGATCCGCGGCATTCTCGACGGGCTTGCCAAGGCCGCGTGAAGCGCAGAAAGGCGCCCCCTTGACGGGGGGCGCATTTGCGCCTAACTCGCAGCGTCTCTGCAGGGAATCGCTTCGGGCGGCTTTCTGCCCCGCATCTCCGGGCATCATCCGCCCAAGCCGGGCCGCACGGCATCCGCCGCGCGGCCAGCGTTGTGAAAAAAGGTTCTGGAATTACGGAACCGCAACGAAAGGACAGACCACGTGGCACGCATTGCCGGCGTCAACATCCCGACCAACAAGCGCGTTCCGATCGCGCTGACCTACATCTACGGAATCGGCCCGACCACGGCCAACCAGATCGTCGAGGCGGTGGGGATCGACCCCGCCCGCCGCGTCAACGAGCTCTCGGATGCCGATGTGCTGCGCATCCGCGAGTACATCGACCAGAACCTGACGGTGGAAGGCGACCTGCGCCGTGAGGTGCAGATGAACATCAAGCGCCTGATGGATCTTGGCTGCTACCGCGGCCTGCGTCATCGCCGCAACCTGCCCGTGCGCGGTCAGCGCACCCACACCAACGCCCGCACCCGCAAGGGTCCGGCCAAGCCCATCGCGGGCAAGAAGAAGTAAGGGAGGGCAGAAACAATGGCACGCGATCGTCGCACCCCCAAGCGCAAGGAACGCAAGAACATCGCCACCGGCGTGGCGCATGTGAATTCGTCCTTCAACAACACCAAGATCCTGATCTCCGACGTGCAGGGCAACGCCATCGCCTGGTCGTCCGCCGGCGCGATGGGCTTCAAGGGCTCGCGCAAGTCCACGCCCTATGCCGCGCAGATGGCCGCCGAAGACGCTGGCCGCAAGGCGCAGGAGCACGGCGTGAAGACACTTGAGGTCGAGGTGCAGGGCCCCGGCTCGGGTCGTGAAAGCGCGCTGCGCGCGCTGGCCGCCTGCGGCTTCACCATCACCGCGATCCGCGACGTCACGCCGATTCCGCACAACGGCTGCCGTCCGCCCAAGCGTCGCCGGGTCTGATCGGGCACGAATTCGCTCCGGCCCGCCGCGGAATGCGCGCGGGCCGGATGCGTCATTTTATCCTCGGGCGTCCCCGGCTTCGGACATGGGCCGGGGGCAGGAATGGAGGTTTCACATGATCCACAAGAACTGGCAGGAACTGATCAAGCCCACGCAGCTCGAGATCAAGCCCGGCGACGACCCTGCACGCAAGGCCACCATCGTGGCCGAACCGCTGGAGCGCGGCTTCGGCCTGACGCTCGGCAACGCGCTGCGCCGGGTTCTCCTGAGTTCGCTGCAGGGCGCGGCGATCACCTCCGTGCAGATCGACAACGTGCTGCACGAGTTCTCCTCCGTCGCGGGCGTGCGCGAGGATGTCACCGACATCGTGCTCAACCTCAAGGGCGTCCGGCTGAAGATGGAGGTCGAGGGGCCCAAGCGCCTGACGATTTCCAAGAAGGGGCCGGGTGTGGTGACGGCCGGCGACATTTCCGAGACCGCCGGCATCGAAATTCTGAACCGCGATCATGTGATCTGCCACCTCGACGAGGGCGCCGATCTCTACATGGAACTCACCGTGAACACCGGCAAGGGCTACGTCTCGGCCGACAAGAACCGCCCCGAGGACGCCCCGATCGGCCTCATTCCGATCGATGCGATCTACTCGCCGGTGCGCAAGGTCAGCTACGAGGTGCAGCCCACCCGCGAGGGCCAGGTGCTCGACTATGACAAGCTGACCATGAAGATCGAGACCGACGGTTCGGTCACGCCCGAGGACGCCGTGGCCTATGCCGCCCGCATCCTCCAGGACCAGCTGCAGATCTTCGTCAACTTCGAGGAGCCGGAAGCGGCCGGCCGCGCCGACGAGGAGGAGGGGCTGGAGTTCAACCCGCTCCTGCTGAAGAAGGTGGACGAGCTCGAGCTTTCGGTGCGTTCGGCAAACTGCCTGAAGAACGACAACATCGTCTACATCGGCGACCTCATCCAGAAGACCGAGGCCGAGATGCTGCGCACGCCGAACTTCGGGCGCAAGTCGCTCAACGAGATCAAGGAGGTGCTGTCCTCCATGGGTCTGCACCTCGGCATGGAGGTCGAGAACTGGCCGCCCGAGAACATCGAGGAGCTGGCCAAGAAATACGAAGATCAGTTCTGAGGGGGGCGCCCCCTCACACCGGGCGGCAACGCCCCAAGGAGAGCGACCGGCGCGCACCGGTCGCCGGACAAAGCAAAACACGAAGGAGATGAAACAATGCGTCACGCCCGCGGCTACCGTCGCCTGAACCGCACCCATGAACACCGCAAGGCGATGTTTGCCAACATGGCCGGCTCGCTGATCGAGCACGAGCAGATCAAGACCACCCTGCCCAAGGCCAAGGAGCTTCGCCGCATCGTCGAGAAGCTGGTCACGCTGGCCAAGCGCGGCGATCTTCATGCGCGCCGGCAGGCCGCCGCGCAGCTCAGGCAGGACAAGCACGTCTCGAAGCTCTTCGAGGTGCTCGGCCCGCGTTACAAGGAGCGTCCCGGCGGCTATGTGCGCGTGCTGAAGGCCGGGTTCCGTTATGGCGACATGGCGCCCATGGCGATCATCGAGTTCGTCGATCGCGACCCCGCGGCAAAGGGGGCGGCCGACCGGGCCCGCCTCGAGGCCGAGGAAGCCGCCGAGGAATAACAGTCTCGACGTGCAGGCTCGTTTCGCGGCCCCGCCCGGCGCGTCCGGGCGGGGCTGTTTCGTTCGTGGGTGCGGCGTGTTTCCGTTGCGTCAATATTGGCGCGAAACCGCAGGTTCGACACAATTCAGGGTTGACACAAGGCCTTCGCCGATGGTTCACTCCCCGGCAGCATCGACTCACGCGTAGGGTGTCTTGTGCATGTCTGGGGTTGTCTCGGTTCGCGACGGGCTCAACGAGCTTTCACGTCTTGCGCCCAAGGGCTATGCGCTTGCGTTGCGCATCCAGTATCAGTCGGCCCTGAAGCTTGAGGTTACCTATGGCCGGGAGTGGGCCGAGCATTATGGGCGCAACAGCTACGCGCTCTGTGACCCGGTCATCTCCTGGGGGCTCGGGTGCGAAGGCGTGGTGCGCTGGAGCGAGCTTGTTGACTACCCAGACCCGCATGACGTCATCGGACAGGCCCGGCGCTTTGGTCTGCTCTACGGCATGGCTGTTTCCTGCGGCTGCCAGGAGAGCCGCACGATCGGTGGATTCGCCCGGGCAGATCGCGAGTTCACCGACGGGGAGATGGAGCGTGTTGCCGAGGTGGTGCGTGCCCTGCACGAGCTGACCCGCCCGCCACGGTCGCTCACCGAGGCGCAACGCACGGCGCTGCGGCTTGTTGCTGGTGGATGCCGCTACAGCCAGGCGGCTGCGGAGCTGCGCATTTCGGAAAGTGCGTTCAAGGCGCGGCTGAAGGCGGCGCGCGAGCGGCTTCTGGCCCGCACCACGACCGAAGCCATTGCACGGGCCCGCGAGCACAATCTGCTCTGACAATCGCTTGTCGCGGAGGGCCGCAAAACGGGCTTTGATCCGCTTGGGCGTGGGCCTAAATTCGGCCCATGCCGGACTTGTTTGACCTTCAGCCTCAGCCGCCAGCCGCGAGCGCGGCGCCTCGCCCGCTGGCCGACCGGCTCCGCCCAAGGGCACTCTCGGAGGTCATCGGGCAAGCGCATCTTCTCGGCGAGGACGGCGCGCTGACGGTAATGCTGCGGGCGGGCAGCCTCGGCTCGCTCATCCTTTGGGGGCCGCCGGGGGTGGGCAAGACGACCATCGCCCGGCTTCTCGCCGCCGAGACCGATCTTTCCTTCGTGCAGATCAGCGCGATCTTCACCGGCGTCGCCGAGCTCAGGCAGGTGTTCGAGGCCGCGCGCGTGCGTCGCGCGAACGGGACGGGGACGCTCCTGTTCGTTGACGAGATCCACCGCTTCAACAAGGCGCAGCAGGACAGCTTCCTGCCGCACATGGAGGATGGCACCATCCTTCTGGTGGGGGCCACCACCGAGAACCCCTCCTTCGAGCTCAACGCGGCGCTCCTGAGCCGGGCGCAGGTGCTGGTGCTCGAACGCCTCTCCCCGGCCGATCTCGAGCGCCTCGCCCAGCGTGCCGAGCATGAGCTTGGCCGCGCGCTGCCGCTTGACGGGCCCGCGCGCGAGGCGCTCATCGAGATGGCCGATGGCGATGGGCGCGCGCTGCTCAACCTCATCGAGCAGGTGATGGCCTGGAAGGTCGAGGGCAGGCTCGACACCGCCGCACTGGCCGCACGGCTGCAGAAGCGCGCGGCGCAGTATGACAAGTCGGGCGACGCGCATTACAACCTGATCTCGGCCCTGCACAAATCGGTGCGCGGCTCGGACCCGGACGCCGCGCTCTACTGGCTCGCGCGCATGCTCGCCGGCGGCGAGGACCCGCGCTATCTCGCGCGCCGCATCACCCGCATGGCCACCGAGGACATCGGCCTTGCCGACCCGCAGGCGCTCAGGCTCTGCCTCGACGCGTGGGAGACTTATGAGCGGCTTGGCTCGCCCGAGGGGGAGCTGGCGCTTGCCCAGGCGGTGGTGCATCTGGCGCTGGCGCCGAAGTCGAACGCCACCTACACCGCCTTCAAGGCGGCGATGGCGGCGGCGAAGAAGACGGGCTCGCTGCCGCCGCCCAAGCACATCCTGAACGCACCGACGAAGCTCATGGCCGAGCAGGGCTATGGGGCGGGCTATGAATACGACCACGACGCCGAAGGCGGGTTCTCGGGGCAGAACTACTTTCCCGACGGCATGAAGCGCGGCGTCTACTACCAGCCCGTCGAGCGCGGCTTCGAGCGGGAACTGAAGAAGCGGCTCGACTATTTCACCCGCCTGCGCGCGCGCCGGCAGGCGGGCGGTTGACTCCGGGCGGGGCGAACGGTGTAAGGCGCGCCATGGTCTGGACCTTGTTGCAGGTTGCCGCGGGCGGTGCGGTCGGCGCCTCGGGGCGCTACCTTTTGGGGGTGGCGGTCTATCGCCTCGCCGGCCCCGGCTTTCCGCTGGGTGTGCTCGCCGCCAACATCCTTGGCAGCTTTGCCATGGGCTTTCTCGTCTCGCTCTTCGCGCTCCGCGGACTCACCCATCTGAACCCCTTGGTGATGACGGGATTTCTCGGCGGCTTCACCACCTTCTCCTCCTTCTCTCTCGAGGCGGTCACGCTTTATGAGCGGGGCGAGCTCGGAGCCGCTGCCTTCTATGTGGGGGCGTCGGTAGGCGTGAGCATCCTCGCGCTTCTCGCCGGGCTCTGGCTCGGCCGGACGCTCACGCCATGAGCGGGGTGCAGATTCTCACCGTCGCGCCTGACGAAGCCGACCAGCGGCTTGACCGCTGGTTCCGCCGCCGCTTCCCGCATGTCGGGCAGGGGCGGATCGAGAAGATGTGCCGCAAGGGCGAAATCCGGGTCGATGGCGGGCGGGTCAAGGCCTCCACGCGGCTTGCCGCGGGGCAGAAGGTGCGCATCCCGCCGCTTCCCGAGCCCGATGCTGCCCCGGCTTCGAGGCCCGCCGCCCGGATCACCCCCGCCGAGGCCGAGGCGATGCGGCAGGCGGTGATCTATCAGGACGACGCGATGATCGTGCTCAACAAGCCGCCGGGGCTCGCCACCCAGGGCGGCAGCGGCCAGCACCGGCATGTGGACGCGCTCGCGCAAGCGCTCGTGGGCGCGGGGGAGGAGCGGCCGCGCCTCGTGCACCGGCTTGACCGTGACACCTCGGGCATTCTCGTTCTGGCGCGCACGCGGGCGGCAGCGGCGGCCCTCACGGCAGCCTTCCGCGCCCGCGAGACGCGCAAGATCTACTGGGCGGCGGTGGCGGGCGTGCCGAGCCCCCGCATGGGCACGATCCGCACGGGGCTGGTAAAGGCGCCCGGCCACGGCGCGCGCGGGGAGGGCGAGAAGATGCGCGTGATCCCGTGGGAGGTGGTCACCGACACCCCCGGCGCGAAGCGCGCGGTGAGCGATTACGCGGTGCTCGAGGCACTTGCGAAGCGCGCCGCCTGGGTGGCGCTGGTGCCGGTCACCGGGCGCACCCACCAGCTGCGCGCGCACATGGCTGCGATCGGCCATCCGATCGTGGGCGATGGCAAATACGGCGGCTCCGGGCAGGAGAACCGCGGAGAGGGCTGGGGCGCGCAGCTTGGCGGCGAGATCTCGCGCAAGCTGCATCTGCACGCGCGCTATCTGAAGATCGCCCACCCTTTGACGGGGCGGCAGATGGAGTTCACCGCGCCCTTGCCCGAGCACATGGCGCGCAGCTGGGCCATCTTCGGCTGGCGCGAAGAGGATGTGCCGGTTGACCCTTTCGCGGAGGAAGCATGAGCGGCCCCCTTCGCCTTGTCCTCTTCGATGTGGACGGCACGCTGGTCGACAGCCAGCACGCGATCCTCGCGGCCATGGGCGAGGCCTTCGCCGCCTGCGGCCTTGCCGCGCCCGCGCGCGAGGCGGTGCTTTCCATTGTCGGGCTTTCCCTGCCGCAGGCGATGGCGCGGCTGGCACCGGAGGCCGACGACGGCCTGCGCGGGCGCCTTGCTGACGCCTATCGTGAGGCCTTCTTCGCCCAGCGCAGCGCGCCCGGCGGCGGCCCGCCCTCGCCGCTCTTTCCGGGCATGCGCGCGCTTCTCGACGATCTCGCGGCGCGGCCCGAGGTGCTTCTCGGGGTGGCCACCGGCAAGGCGCGGCGCGGGCTTGACCATCTGTGCGCCGTGCACGGGCTCGAGGCGCATTTCGTCACCCGCCAGACGGCCGACCTGAACCCTTCAAAGCCGCATCCGGCCATGGTGCTTGCCGCGCTTGCCGAAACCGGGGTGGAGCCGCGTCATGCGGTGATGGTGGGCGACACCACCTTCGACGTGGAGATGGCCCGCGCGGCGGGCGTCCGCGCCATAGGCGTCGGGTGGGGCTACCATGATGGCGCGGCGCTGGCAGCAGCGGGCGCCGAGCGGGTGGTTGCGAGCGCCCCGGAGCTTAGGACCGCATTTGAGCAAATCTGGGAGGCCGCATGGTGACGCTCTGGAAGGCCAGACGCTTCTGGAAGGAGGCCACCGCCGGCCCCGCTGAGGGCGGCGGCTGGGAGGTGCTGCTTGACGGCCGGCCCCTGCGCACGCCCGCGAAGGCACCGCTCATCCTGCCGACCGAGGCGCTCGCCCGCGCCATTGCCGCCGAATGGCAGGCCCAGGGCGAGGAGATCGACCCCGCCGCCATGCCGATGACCCGCACCGCCAACACCGCCATCGATCGCGTCCGCGCCCACCGCGCCGATGTCGAGCGCGAGCTTGCCGGCTACGGCGAGACCGACCTGACATGCTATCGCGCCGAGGCCCCGCAGGCGCTGGCCGCGCTGCAGGCGGAGGCGTGGGATCCGCTTCTTGACTGGGCGCATGCGCGCTTCGGGGCGCGGCTCCTGCCCGTGGAGGGGATCATCCACCAGCCGCAGGACGCGCGCGCCCTCGCCGCGCTGGCGGAGGCCTTGGCGGCAGTCGACGAGTTCCGCCTCGCCGCCCTCCATGAGCTGGTCACGCTCTCGGGCTCGCTGGTGATCGGGCTGGCCGCCGCCGAGGGCATGCTTGCCCCCGAGGAGCTCTGGCAGCGCTCGCGCGTGGACGAGGAGTGGCAGATCGCCCAGTGGGGCCGGGACGAGGAGGCCGAGGCCGCCGCCGCGCTCAAGCGCGAGGCCTTCCTGACCGCGGCCGAGTTCTGCCGCCTGGCCGCGCCCGTCTGAGCCCGCCACGGCATTTGCGCCCGCCCTCGCTTCGCCCTATGTAGCGCCGCTGAGACTCACCGACAGACACGATGAACGGCAGGACCATGGCAGCTTATCAATACGTCTATCACATGGACGGGGTGTCGAAGACCTACCCCGGCGGCAAGAAGTGTTTCGAGAACATCCGCCTGTCCTTCCTGCCGGGGGTGAAGATCGGCGTCGTGGGCGTCAACGGCGCGGGCAAGTCCACGCTTTTGCGCATCATGGCCGGGATCGACACCGACTACACCGGCGAGGCCTGGGCGGCGGAGGGCGTGCGCGTGGGGTACCTGCCGCAGGAGCCCGAGCTTGACCCCGACCTCAACGTGCGCGGCAACGTGATGGAAGGGGTGAAGGCCAAGAAGGCCAAGCTCGACCGCTTCAACGAGCTCGCCATGAACTACTCCGAGGAGACCGCCGAGGAGATGGCGCGTCTGCAGGACGAGATCGATGCCGAGGGGCTGTGGGATCTCGACGCGCAGATCGACGTGGCGATGGAGGCGCTGCGCTGCCCACCCGATGACGCGATGCCCGACCAGCTTTCGGGCGGGGAGAAGCGGCGCGTGGCGCTGTGCAAGCTCCTCTTGGAAGCGCCCGACATGCTGCTTCTCGACGAGCCCACGAACCATCTCGATGCCGAGACCATCGCCTGGCTGCAGCAGCATCTGATCGACTACAAGGGCACATGCCTGATCGTCACCCACGACCGCTACTTCCTCGACCAGATCACCGGCTGGATCCTCGAGCTCGACCGGGGCCGGGGCATTCCCTACGAGGGCAATTATTCCTCCTGGCTCGAGCAGAAGGCGAAGCGGCTCGAGCAGGAGGCGCGCGAGGACAAGGCGCGCAAGCGCACGCTCGAGCGCGAGCTTGAGTGGATCAGGCAGGGCGCCAAGGCCCGCCAGGCCAAGCAGAAGGCGCGCATCCGCGCCTATGAGGAGCTTGCCAACACATCCGAGCGCGAGAAGATCACCCGCGCGCAGATCATCATCCCCCGCGGCCCCCGCCTCGGCTCGAAGGTGATCGAGGTCAACGGGCTCACCAAGGCCAAGGGCGACAAGCTTCTGATCGAGAATCTCTCCTTCTCGCTGCCGCCCGGCGGCATCGTCGGCGTGATCGGACCGAATGGCGCGGGCAAGACCACGCTCTTCCGCATGCTCACGGGCCAGGAGGCGCCCGATGCGGGCACCATCGAATACGGCGAGACTGTGAAGCTCGCCTACGTCGACCAGACGCGCGACGCGCTCGACCCCGACAAGACGGTGTGGGAGGAAATCTCCGGCGGGCAGGACGTCATCCAGCTTGGCGATGTGGAGATGAACTCGCGCGCCTATGTCTCGGCCTTCAACTTCCGCGGGGCCGACCAGCAGAAGAAGGTCGGTCTTCTCTCGGGCGGCGAGCGCAACCGGGTGCATATGGCCAAGCTCCTGCGCTCGGGCGGCAACGTGCTCTTGCTCGACGAGCCCACCAACGACCTTGACGTGGAGACGTTGCGGGCGCTCGAGGATGCGCTTCTTGACTTTGCCGGCTGCGCGGTGGTGATCTCCCACGACCGCTTCTTCCTCGACCGCATCTGCACCCACATCCTCGCCTTCGAGGGCGAGGCGCATGTGGAGTGGTTCGAGGGCAATTTCGCCGACTACGAGGAAGACAAGAAGCGCCGGCTGGGCCCGGACGCGGTGGAGCCCAAGCGGATCAAGTACAAGAAGTTCGTGCGCTGAACGCCTCCGCCGGCCCTGACCGGGCCGGCCTCGGCGGGGGGCTCAGACGCCCAGATAACGATGCAGCGCCTCGCGGTCTGCGCGCAGCTCGTCCGACGTGCCGCGCCAGACCACCCGCCCGCGCTCGACGATGAAATTGACGTCGGCGATGCGCAGAAGGTCGGAAAGGTTCTTGTCCACGACAAGGATCGAGAGGTTCTCGCCGCGGATGCGGCTCAGCGCCTCCCAGATGCGCCGGCGCACGAGTGGTGCGAGCCCCTCGGTGGCCTCGTCGAGGATCAGAAGCTTCGGGTTCGTCATCAGCGCCCGGCCGATGGCGAGCATTTGCTGCTCGCCGCCCGAGAGCAGGTTGCCCATCGACGAGCGCCGCTCGGCAAGTTCGGGGAAGAGGTCGAAGACTTTCTCCACCGTCCAGGGGTCGGGCAGGCCGAGGTGGTTGGAGGCGGTGGCGACGAGGTTTTCCCACAGCGTGAGGTTGGGGAAGATCTGCCGCCCCTCCGGCACCAGCCCGATGCCGAGATTGGCGATGCGGAAGGAGGGCTTGCCCACCAGCTCCTCGCCGTCGAAGACGATCGAGCCGCCCGAGGGGCGCACAATGCCGCAGATCGAGTGAATGGTGGTGGTCTTGCCCATACCGTTGCGGCCCAGAAGTGTGGCCACCTGCCCGGTGCCGAACTCGAGGTCGATGCCGAACAGCACCTGCGAGCTGCCGTAATGGGTGGTGAGGCCTTCGACCTTGAGCATGCCCCTAGTCCTCCTCGCCCAGATAGGCGTGGCGCACATGGTCGTTGGCGCGGATCTCGGCCGGGGTGCCGGTGGCGATGACATGGCCGTAGACCAGAACGCTGATGCGGTCGGCCAGCGCGAAGACCGCGTCCATGTCGTGCTCGATCAGAAGGATGGTGCGCTTGCCCTTGAGCCCCTTGAGGAACTCGACCAACTGCGCCGATTCCTCCGGCCCGAGCCCCGCCATCGGCTCGTCAAGCAGGAGGAGCGGCGCCTCGGAGGCGAGCGCGATGGCAATCTCCATCAGCCGGTGCTCGCCATGGGAAAGGGCAGCCGTCTCCGCCTCGGCCCGGTCGGCAAGCCCGACCTGGGCGAGATAGCCCATCGCCGCCTCGCGCAGCTCGGGAATGCGCCGGGCGTCCCGCAGGAAGCGGAAGGAGTGGCCCTGCCGCGCCTGAACGGCGAGCGCGATGTTGTCGATCACGCTCATCTCCATGATGAGCGAGGTGATCTGGAACGACCGCGCAATGCCCGCATGCGCCCGCCGCCAGGGCGGCATGCGGGTGATGTCGCGGCCGCGGAAGCGCACATGGCCGGCGTCGGGGCGTTCGAGCCCCGAGAGCTGGGCAACGAGCGTGGTCTTGCCCGCGCCGTTGGGGCCGATGACGGCGTGCAGCTCGCCCTGCTCGATGACGAGATTGACGTTGTCGGAGGCCTTGATGCCGCCGTAGTTCTTGGAGAGCCCCTCGATTTCCAGCAGTGCCGCCATGTCAGCGCCTCCTGCCCCAGCGGCCCTCGATCAGCCCCATGATGCCGCCGCGCACGTAAAGGACGACGAGAATGAGCATCAGCCCGAAGGGCAGGTGCCAGTAGATGGTGACGTGGCTCAGCACCTCCTCGATGACGATGAAGGCGGCGGCACCCATCAGCGGGCCGAAGGTGGTGGCCGCGCCCCCGAGGATGACCATGAACATCAGCTCGCCCGAGCGTGTCCAGTCCATCATCTCGGGGCTGATGAAAGTGGTGAAATTGCCCAGAAGCGCGCCGGCATAACCGGCCATCGCGCCCGAGATCACGTAGGCCGTGAGCCGGTAGATGTAGGTGTTGAAGCCCATCGTCTTCATGCGCGTGTCGTTGCCCTTGGCGCCCTGGATCACCATGCCGAAGCGGGAGTTGACGATGGTGCGCACGATAACAATGGCAAGGACAAGGCTCACGAAGGCGAGGTAGTAGAGCTGCAGCGGCCGGTCGAGGTTGATCCCCGGCAGCTCCGAGCGGACGTCGATCACCAGCCCGTCGTCGGCGCCATACTCCTCGATGGAGACGAAGAGGTAATAGACCATCTGCGCGAAGGCCATGGTGATCATGATGAAATAGACGCCCTTCGTGCGCAGGCAGATGGCGCCGGTGACAAGCGCGAAGAGCGCGCAGACAGCCACCGCAAGCGGAATCTGGAAGCTGCCCGAAAAGCTCGCGATGGCGTCGAAGCCGCCGTAGAGCTCGTGATAGGCGGGGATGCCCACGGCATAGGCGCCGAGGCCCACATAGGCCGCGTGCCCGAAGGAGATCATCCCGCCATAGCCGAGAATGAGGTTGAGGCTCGTCGCGGCGATGGCAAGGATGACGAGCCGCGTGGCGAGATCGACGTAGAATGGGTTGCCCGTCCAGATGAAGATGGGCGGCAGCACGGCGAGAAGCGCAAGCACGAAGAGGCCGGCGGCGGTCTTGCGGTCAGGCTTCATCAGCGCACCTTGGGCGGAAACAGGCCTTGCGGGCGCACCGCGAGGACCGCTGCCATGATGATGTAGATCAGCATCGCCGAGACCGCCGGCGCCGAGGTCTCCGCGGCGGCCGTCGACATGAAGAGCTTGAAGATGTCATCGAGGAAGGAGCGGCCCAGCGTGTCGATGAGCCCGATCATCAGCGCGGCGATGAAGGCCCCCTTCATCGAGCCGATGCCGCCGACGATGATGACCACGAAGGCGGTGATGATGATGTTGTTGCCCATGCCGATCGAGGCTTCCGTGATGGGGGCAACCAGCATGCCCGCGAGCCCCGCGAGCACCGCGCCGAGCGCAAAGACGAGGCTGAAGAGAAGCTGGATGTTGATGCCGAGCGCGGCCACCATGGTGCGGTTCGAGGCGCCCGCACGGATGAGCATGCCAAGCCGGGTGTAGTTGACGAGCCAGAAGAGCCCGCCCGCCGTGGCAAGACCCGTGGCGATGATGAGAAGCCGGTAGGTCGGGATCACCAGCGTCTCGGTCACGGCGATCTGTCCGTCGAGCCAGGCGGGCAGCGGAATCGCCATGCCCTCCGGCCCCCAGATCAGATGCGCAAGCGTATCGAGCACGAGAATGAGACCGAAGGTGGCCAGCACCTGATCGAGGTGATCGCGGGTGTAGAGGCTGCGCGCCACCAGCCGTTCGATGGCAAAGCCGATCGCGCCCACGACGGGCAGCGACAGGATCACCGAGAGAACGAAGCTTCCCGTCCACATCGTCAGCGTCGCGCAGATGAACGCGCCCAGCATGTAGAGCGCGCCATGGGCGAGATTGACGAAGTCGAGGATGCCGAAGATCAGCGTGAGCCCCGAGGCCACGAGAAACAGCAGGAGCCCCAGCTGCAGCCCGTTCAGAAGCTGGATGACGAAAAGTGCCGTGTCCACGCCTGCCCCCTTGCCCCATGATCAAGCGGCCGGGCGTTTGACCGCCCGGCCGCCCGGTTCCTGCAATGCGGCGCGTCCTATTTCAATGGGCATTCCTCGTAATAGGGGTCTTTCATGTTCTCGTAGACGAGTCCCGCGACCTTCGTCGTCCAGTTGCCCTCGTCGTCCACCACCACCTCGCGCAGGTAGAAGTTCTGAATCGGGAAGTGGTTGGTGTTGTAGGTGTAAGGGCCGCGCACGCTCTCGTAATCGGCCGCCATGAGCGCGGCGCGCACCGCGTCCTTGTCGGACATGTCGCCGTCCACCGCTTCCACGGCCGAGGCGATCAGGTTGATCGCGTCATAGGCCTGGGCCGCGTAGAAGGAGGGGTAGGAGCCGTATTTGGCCTTGAAATCGGCCACGAAGCGCCTGTTGGCGGCGTTGTCGAGGGTCGGATCCCAGTGCTGGGTGGTGAAGGAGCCGATGACGCTGTCAAGCCCGGCGGCCTGAAGCCGCGGCAGGCTCAACGCATCCACCGTGAAGACGGTGTAGAGCGGCAGGATGTCCTTCAGCCCGGCCTGGTGATACTGCTTGATGAAGGCGCCCCCCGCGGCACCGGGGTAGAACACCAGCAGCCCATCGGCGCCGCTCGCCTTGGCCTTGGCGAGCTCGGCGGAGAAGTCGAGCTGCGCATCCGCGCCCCATTTGGTGAGATCCTTGCCCACGATCTCGCCCTTGAAGGTGCGCTCCACGCCCGCGACCATGTCCTTGCCGGCCGCATAGTTGGGCGCCATCACGTAGAGCGACTTCACCCCGCGCTGGTTCAGAACCTCGCCCATCGCCATCGGTGTCTGGTCGTTCTGCCAGGAGGTGGAGAAGAAGTTTTCATGGCAGAGCTTGCCCGCCAGCGCGCTCGGCCCGGCATTGGCGGAGATGAGGAACTTGCCGGCATCGAGCACCGACTTGCGGCTGGCCAGGAGCACGTGGCTCCAGATGTAGCCGGCGACGAAATCGACATTGTCCTGCTTGACGAGCTTGTCGGTCACCTGCTTGCCGGTCTCGGGCGCGAACTGGTCATCGCCGAAGATCACCGTGAGCGTGTGATCGCCGGCCTTGCCGCCCAGATGATCGAGCGCCAGTTCCACGGCCTTCTTCATGTCGTTGCCGATCACCGCCGCGCCGGTGGTCAGCGTGGTGACGAAGCCGATCTTGATCTCGGCCGCGGTGGCGGGAACGGCCATCATCGCCGTCGCCACCAGAGCCGTCAGTGTCCTCTTCATGCACAGTCTCCCTGAGTTTGATCCGGCACTTCCGCTGACCGCCGGACATGGGTGGGCGGCGTGGCGCGGCCCCCTGCCGCTGCGCTGCAGACGCATCCCCACCACCGCACGGGCGGGCATTGTGCCGAGCCGGCGGTGAAATGCAAATCCTGCGTCCCTCCTGCGGCCGGTGAGGCATGAGGTTGCGCCCCGTCACCCCAATCACGCCGCCTGTGGCTGCCCGCGACGTGCGCGCATCAGCAGGAGCGCCATGATCGCGATGTTGAGCAGGTTCCAGCCGATGCCGTTGAGAATCGCGAGCCGGTATGAGCCGGTGGTGTCATGGATCCAACCGGCCATCCAGCCGCCGGCGGCCATGCCGACGATCGTGGCCATGATGACGAAGCCCACCCGTGCGCCCGCTTCGCGCGGGGGCATGTATTCGCGCACGATCACGGCGTAGCCGGGCACGATCCCACCCTGCGAAAGGCCGAAGACGAGGCTGACGACATAGAGAGAGACCATGCTGCCCGCCGGCAGATAGAGCGCCAGCGCCACGCACTGCAGCACCGAACCGAGAAGCAGCGAGGCGACGCCGCCGAGCCGGTCGGCGAGCAGCCCGAAGACGAGCCGCGAGACGACGCCGCCGGCGAGCATGAGCGAGAGCATTTGCGCCCCGACGGCCGGGCCGTAGCCCAGATCGACGCACCAGGCGACGATATGCACCTGCGGCATCGACATGGCGACGCAGCAGCCTATGCCCGCGAGCGCCAGAAGCCAGGCGAGCGCGCGCGGCGACAGGCCCACGCTGCCCGCCCGCAGCGCGGCGGCGGCCTCGGCGGCGCGGACGGCCTCCTCGGGCAGCCGGCGCCTGAGCGCA
The DNA here is from genome assembly GCF_900102905.1 of Meinhardsimonia xiamenensis. Lineage (GTDB taxonomy): Bacteria > Pseudomonadota > Alphaproteobacteria > Rhodobacterales > Rhodobacteraceae > Meinhardsimonia > Meinhardsimonia xiamenensis. Next base: position 33,506 of record NZ_FNFV01000002.1, read on the forward strand.
AGCGCGCCCGGCACCATGATGGCCAGGGTCAGGAGCGCCAGCGCCTGATAGACGGCGCGCCAACCCTCTGCGGCCAGCGTGTCGGCAAGCAGCATCGGCCAGATCGCGCCCGAAAGGTAGTTGCCGCTTGCGGCCACCGCCACGGCGATGCCGCGCCGGCGCAGGAACCAGTGCGAGACATCGGCGATGAGCGGGCCGAAGCTTGCCGCCGTGCCGAAGCCGATGGCAAGCTGCACCGTCGCGAGCGCCGGCACGGAGGCCGACAGCCCCGCTGCGAGATAGCCGGCCGCGATGATCGCCGCGGCACCGATCAGCGCGGCGGTCACGCCCCAGCGGTCCACCGCCCGGCCGATCATCAGGTTGCCGGCGGCGTAACCGACCATGGTCATGGTGTACGGCAGGGCGGCCGCGGCGCGGTCCACGCCGAACTCGGCCTGCACCGCGGGCAGGACCATGATCACCGCCCACATTCCTGCATTGCCGATGGCGGCGATGACCAGCGTGATCGCCAGCCGCAGCCACGAATAGCCACTGTCAACGGCGCTGGGCGCTTGGGGTGTCATCCGGCCTCCGCTGTCGGGCGCCCTTCCGCCAGCTCGGGCCTCGATCGGGTCCGGATCAGCCGGTGACGGGTTCGCCGAGATCGTATTGCCACCACAGATCACCGTAGGGAACCCCCCGGTCGGACCACGGCTTGCGGTGCCCGCCGCTCCAGTGGATGATCGAGGTCTCATCGAGCGGCTTGGCCAGAAGCTTCGCAAGCCACGGCGCGTTGCCGTAGCCGCAGCGGTTCCAGCGCGCCGAGAAGCGGGCGTAGTCCTTGAACAGAAGGTTCAGCACCGGCTCGTCGTGCAGGCTGAAGAGCCCGTAGCCGTTGGCCTCGTTCCAGTCGAAGATGACCTTGAGCCGCGCCTTGACCCCGTCATCCCAGAGCCGCCGGTCGATCACCGTCACGCCGGCGTTGAAGGGGCGCATGCCGCGCACCGCGCGCCAGCCCTTCCATGGCTGGCGGAAATAGAGAAGCCCGTGAAAGAGCTGCGGCGAGGCGGCGAACACGGCCGGCCCGGCCGCTTCGGCCTCGGCCCAGAGCCCGGCGATGTCGTCGATCACGATCACGTCGCAGTCGAGGCAGATGAAGCGGCCCACATCGGCGGGCAAATCGTCGCTCATCCACAGCCGGGCATAATGGATCGAACGGCGCACGAAGGCCTCTTCCTCCATCGGCGTGCCGTAGCGGGCGCGGATGTAGCGTGCGATCCACTCGGGCGCGCGGGTCGGCACCACGCGCCAGGCAAAGGGCGCATCGGGAAAGGCATGGGCGAGGGCGGTCTCCATCGCCGCGACCTCGTCGGCGAGATCCGGCGCGACGATGGTGAAGCGCAGCGCCTCGGGCGCGGCGGCGTTCTTCACCACCGAATTCATCGCCGCAAGGAGCGGGCGAAGAACCCCGGTGTTGAGGAAGAAGACGATGTCGATGGTCATGGCAGAAATCCGCTTGCGCGCCCGGCGGGGCGGCGCGCTTAGAGCATGGAGCGCGCGCGCCGGTCAAGCTGCGGTTTGACCGCTCCCGCGCGAGCGGCTAGAGCGGGCGCGGCGGGCCAGCCCCGCCCAAGCCGCGAGGGACCATGCCCGGCAACACCGACGCTTCCGAGCCAAGCCTGAAGGCCCGAGGGGGACATCCGGCCGGGCGGCCGGCCTTCCGCCTTGGCTGGCTTCTGGCCGACCTCGCGCGCCGGCGGCTCGAGCTTGCCCTTGTGGTCGCCGTCACGCTGCTCTCGCCGGTGGTGGCGCTTCTCCTGCCGCTCAGGGTGCGCAGCCGCACCGAGGACATGCTGCAGGGCGCGCCGCTTGCCGATCTGGCGCGCGAGCTTGGCGTTCTGCTTCTCATCGTCGTTGCCTCGATCCTGCTCACCGCCGGCCGGCGCTTCATGATCGCGCGGCTGTCGCTGTCGATCATCACCGACCTGCGCCAGCGGCTCTACGAGCATCTGCTCTCCGCCGCCCCGCGCGCGCTCGCGCAGTCCGAAAGCGGGCAGATCACCAATGCCTTCACCTACGACCTCGAGGTGCTGCACCAGTCGCTGAAGAGGGTGCTGGGCTCGCTCCTGCCCAGCATCTTCTTCGGGGTGATCTACGCGCTCGCGCTTCTGTGGTTCAGCTGGCCGCTGACGCTGGTGCTCGCCGCCGTCTTCCTGCCCATCGGGCTGCTCACCAACGCCTTTGCGCGCCGCATCCACGTCGCCTCCCACCGCAGCCAGGCGCGGCAGGGCGATCTTCTGGGCGATCTGAGCGAAACCCTCTCGGCGCCGAAGGAGATCAAGCTCTTCGAGCTGGCCGAGCGGCTCGGGGCGCGATTTGCGCGGATCAACCGCAGCGCCTTCCGCCAGCAGCTGCGCCGCGACCTCCTGGGTGAGCTCGGGCCGATGACGATCTCGCTCGTCGTCGCCTTCGGCATTGCCGCGGTAGTGCTTCTGAGCTCGCTTTTCCTGCAGCGCGGCTGGATCACGGCCGGAGACCTCGCGGCCTTCGTCGTGTGCCTCGGGCTCTTCTACCCGTACGTGCAGGAAGCGGGGCAGGCGATGGGCCAGTCGGTGCAGATGTTCGCCGCGCGCGAGCGCATCGAGCGGTTGCTTGAGCTGCCACCCGAGACGCGGGGCGACACGCCGGCCGGCCAGCCCGCCCGCTCGGGCGACATCGCTTTCGAGGGCGTGACCTTCGGCTATGGCCCCGGGGCGCCCGCGATCCATGATCTCGACCTCACCATCCGCGAGGGCGAGCGCGTGGCCATCGTCGGGCCATCGGGGGCGGGCAAATCGACGCTTCTGGAGCTTCTGCCACGCTTCAACAACCCCGAGTCGGGGCGCATCACCATCGGCGGGGTGGACATTCGCGAGATCGACCTGGCTGAACTGCGGCGCATGATCGGGCTGGTGCTGCAGGTGCCGCTCCTGTTTCGCGGCAGCCTTTACGAGAACCTCTCCGTCGCCAAGCCCGGCGCCCCGCGCGAGGAGGTGCTGAGGGTCGCGCGGATGGCACGCGTCGATGAATTCGCCGAGCGTCTGGCTGAGGGCTACGACACGGTGATCGAGCCCGGCGGAGCGAACCTTTCCGTCGGCCAGCGCCAGCGCATCGCCATCGCCCGCGTGCTTCTGAAGGATCCGCCGATCCTTCTCCTCGACGAGCCGACCTCGGCGCTCGATGCGGCCAGCGAACGGCATGTGAGCGAGGCGATCCGGGAGGTGGCCGCAGGGCGCACCACGATCATCGTGGCGCATCGCCTCTCTACCGTGCGCGATGTCGACCGGGTGGTGGTGCTCGAGGCAGGGCGGATCGTGGAGCAGGGCAGCCATGACGAGCTGATGGCCCGGGGCGGGGTCTATGCCCGGCTCTGCGCCAGCGGCGGCTGGCTGGCGGCGGAATAGGAGGGCAGCGATGCGGGCGGTGGTGCAAAGGGTCACGCGCGCCTCGGTGGATGTCGCCGGCGAGCGGATCGCCGAGATCGGACCGGGGCTTCTGGTACTGGTCTGCGCAATGCAGGGGGACGGCGAGGAGGACGCCCGCCGCCTTGCCGGCAAGATCGCGCGGCTGAGGATCTTCCGCGACGAGGCGGGGCGGATGAACCGCTCGGTGCTTGACACGGGCGGCGCGGCGCTGGTCGTCAGCCAGTTTACCTTGGCCGCCGATACCTCGCGCGGCAACCGCCCCGGCTTCTCCACCGCCGCCCCGCCCGGTGAGGGCGAGCGGCTCTACCGCCTCTTTGCCGAGGCACTCGCGGGCGAGGGCGTGCCGGTTCAGACAGGCCGCTTCGGCGCCGACATGGCGGTGAGCCTTGTCAATGACGGGCCGGTGACGATCCCGATGGGGTTCTGAGCCCCCGGCCCGCCCTGCGGCGTGTCACTCCTGCCCGGCGGCGCGTGCGGCCTCGATGGCGGCGGAGAGAAGCTTCCGGTCGCCGATGTGATTGGCGAGGATCAGGATGAGCCGGGCATTGAGCGCGTCGCTCTCGGCCTTCGTCAGCCCCTCATGGGCGGCGAGAAGCTCGGCGTAGAAATCATCCGGGTCGGGGATGTTCGGGGTCAGGTTCAACTCGCTCATCGCTCAGCTCCTTGCCGTCGCGCGGTTCAGCGCCGCACGGGTGGCGGTCTCGTCGAAGGCGGGCCAGCGGGCTACGACATGCTGGTCGGGGCGGATGAGATAGACGGCCGAGGGCGCCTCGCCGAGATAGCGCTCGCGCAGCTCCTTGCCGATCTGTGAGGGCGCAACGGTTAGCCCCTCGGCGATGATGCCCTGCTCCTCCAGTCGCTCGGGCGCCTCTGTGCCGAGCGCGAGCAGCACGAAGCGGTTGCCGAGCCGGTCGAGGAGGAAGCCCTGCCCAAGCGGCGCATCGGTGGCTGGTGCGCCGGGGCGGGTGCGGGCGGGTGCACCGAAAAGCGCATCAGGGCCGTTGAGCGGCGAGCCGTCATGCACGGCCGGCACCGAAAGCCGGCCGGAGTTGACCAGCGGCCGGGCGAATTCGTGATGCTCGGAGAGATCGAGCACGGCGTCGCGGAAGATGCGGCTGATCTCCGATTTCGGCGTTATGAATTCGGTCGAGCGCGTGGAGTTGAGAATGTTCTCGTCGGCGGCCTGGATGCGCTCGACATCATAGCTGTCGAGCAGGCTCTCGGGCGCCTTGCCCTCGATGACGAGCCTGAGCTTCCAGCACAGGTTGTCGGCATCCTGCAGCCCCGAGTTCGCCCCGCGCGCGCCGAAGGGGGAGACCTGATGCGCCGAGTCGCCGGCGAAGATCACCCGCCCGTGGCGGAACTTCTCCATCCGCCGGCACTGGAAGGTGTAGATCGAGGACCATTCGAGCTCGTACCTGATGTCCTCGCCCAGCATCGCCCTGAGTCGGCGGTCGATGTTCTCGGGCTTGAGCTCTTCCTTGCGGTCGATGTTCCAGCCGAGCTGGAAGTCGATGCGCCAGACATTGTCGGGCTGCTTGTGCAGAAGCGCCGACTGGCCGGGGTTGAAGGGCGGGTCGAACCAGAACCAGCGCTCGGTGGGGAAATCCGCCTCCATCACCACGTCGGCGATCAGGAAGTTGTCCTCGAAGACCTTGCCCACGAAGTCGAGCCCCAGCATGCCGCGGATGGGCGATCTTGCGCCGTCACAGGCGATGAGCCAGTCGCAGGTGAGCTCGTAGGGGCCTTCGGGCGTGGTGATTTCCAGGTGCACATGGTCGGGGTGCAGCCCCACCGCCTCGACCCGGTTCATGCCGCGCAGTTCGATGGGCGCGCCCTCGGCCTCGATCTCGCGCAGCCGGTCGACGAGGAATTTCTCGAAGTAATACTGCTGGAGATTGATGAAGGCCGGCCGCCGGTGGCCGCTCTCGGGCAGGAGGTTGAAGGAATAGACCTCGCGGTCGCGGAAGAAGACGCGCCCGAGGTTCCATACAACGCCCTTGTCCACCATGCGCTGCCCGGCGCCGAGCCGGTCGAGAATCTCGAGCGGCCGCTTGGCGAAGCAGATGGCGCGGGAGCCGAAGCTGACCTTGTCGTTCTCGTCGAGGACCAGAACCTCGACCCCCTGCAAGGCAAGGTCGATCGCCGCCGCCAGCCCCACTGGCCCGGCGCCGACCACCACCACGCGGTGGTGGGGCGCCGACAGGGCGTCCTGATCGGCGGAGCGCGTGTAAGGATAAAGCGGGGTCTCGAAGATCCGGTTCATGGGCGCTCCTCCCTCCTGCGCCGCTTCAACCCTGCAGCGCGTTCCACATCTCAAGATCGCGCTCGGCGGTCCAGATGCGCGGCGTGTCGATGCCCCGCGCCTCGTCATAGGCCCGGCTGACGTTGAACGGCAGGCAGTGCTCGTAGATGGCGTAGTCGGAGAATTTCGGGTCGCACTCGGCGCGGCAGGCCTCGAAGGCCTCCTTCAGCGAACCGCCGCGCGCGGCGACCCGCGCCACGGGGCGATAGGTGGACTCCACGAAGTCACGCGTCGATTCGATCGCCGCCTCCACCATCTCGCGGCCCTGCAGCGCATCGCCCCGCCCCGGCGCGATGGCCACCGGGTCGAAGGCGTGGATGGCATCGAGCGTCTCGCCCCAGTCGGAGAAATGCCCGTCGCCGCAGTAGCAGGCGGAGTGATATTCGACGATGTCGCCGGTGAACATCACCTCGGCATCGGGCACCCACACCACCGCGTCCCCTGCCGTGTGCGCCCGGCCCAGATGCATGATGTCCACCCGCCGGTTGCCGAGATAGACGGTCATCGCCTCGGAGAAGGTGGTGGTGGGCCAGGTCAGGCCGGGAATTTCCTCGTGCCCCTGAAAGAGCCGCGGGAAGCGCTGGAACTCGCTCTCCCAGTCCTCCTTGCCACGCTCGGCCACCATGGCGCGGGCGGTGTCGGACATGATGATCTGCTGCGCGCCATAGGCCGAGGCGCCGAGCACGCGCACGGCGTGGTAGTGGGTGAGCACCAGATGCGTGATCGGCTTGTCGGTGACCTCGCGCACATGCTCGATCACCTTGCGGGCAAGGCGCGGGGTGGCCTGCGCCTCGACCACCATCACCGAGTCGTCGCCGATGATGACGCCCGAATTCGGGTCGCCCTCGGCGGTGAAGGCGTAGAGGCCGGGGCCGATCTCGGTGAAGCTCGTCTTCTTTTCCTCAAGGTCGCCTTGCGACGCGAAGGCCTTGGTCATGTGTTCCGTCCTTTCTCTCAGCGGCGGTTGAAGGGCAGCTCGTCTTCGGGCAGCGCGGGCAGAACCTTGCCGGTGCACTCCCCGAAGCCGATGCGATAGCCGTCGCCTTGTGCCCAGCCGCGCATGGTGATGGTGTCGTTGTCCTCGATGAAGCTGCGCTTCCCGCCGCCCTTCAGCGTGATCGGCTCCTTGCCGCCCCATGAAAGCTCCAGAAGGCTGCCGCGGCTCTCCTTCGTCGGGCCCGAGATGGTGCCCGAACCCAGAAGATCGCCCACATTCATCGGGCAGCCCGAGCTTGTGTGATGGGCAAGCTGCTGGGCGGAGGAGTAGTACATCTCGCGGTAATTCGTGCGGGTGATGGTGGTGGGTTCGCCGCCTTCGGGGGTGAGGTCCACCTCAAGATGAATGTCATAGAGCATCGGCCCCGGCTCCTGCAGATAGGGCAGGAGCGGGCGCTCGCGCGGTGGCGTGGAGACGCGGAAGGGCTCAAGCGCGGCGGCCATCACGATCCAGGGGCTGATGGTGGTCGCCGTCGCCTTGGCCTGGAAGGGGCCGAGCGGCTGGTATTCCCAGGCCTGGATGTCGCGCGCCGACCAGTCGTTCAGGAGGACGTAGCCGAAGATCATCCGGTCGGCCTCGGCCACGGAGACCATGCCCTGCGAGGGCTGGCCGACGATGGCGCCGATCTCAAGCTCGAAGTCGAAGCGGCGCGAGGGCAGGAAGGCGGGCAGCTCGTGTTCGGGCGATTTCAGCTGCCCCCAGGGGCGGCGGAAGTCGGTGCCCGAGACGACGACCGAGGAGGCACGGCCGTTGTAGCCGATGGGGATCGACAGCCAGTTCGGCGGCAGCGCGTTCTCGGGGCCGCGGAACATGGTGCCGACATTCATGGCGTGATGCTTGCCGGCATAGAAGTCGGTGAACTCGGAGACCGAGAAGGGCATGTGCAGCCTCGCCTCGGCCATCGCCACGAGGTGCGGCTCCACACGGCCGCGCTCGGCCGCGCCCTCGGCCAGAAGCTCGGTGAGGCGGGCGCGGAAGGCGGCCCAGGCCTCGGGCCCGAGCTCCATGAAATCGTTCCAGTGGGCGACGTCGAAGACGGCGGCCTCGGGGTCGGGGGCGATGAGGCCGGCCTCCTCGAGGCCGGTGACATCGAGGATCATCTCGCCGATGGCCACGCCGCAGCGCATCTCGCCATCGCCGAGCGAGAACACGCCGCAGGGAAGGTTGTTCAGCGGAAAGTCGGTGTCGGGCGCGTTCGCGCTTTCCACCCAGCTTCGCATCAGCGGCATGGGGCTCTTCCTCTCGTCACTTGTCACATAGCATCGGGCTGCGCCTCGGGCATCGCCTGCGCAATGGCCGGGATCTTCCGCAGCCGTTCGTCGATTTCCACGAGGCGGGGGAAGGGCGCAAGGTCGAGCCCCCAGCGGCGGGCGTTGATCATCTGCCCGGCAAGGCAGAGGTCGGCAACGTCAGGAGCCTCGTCGTTGAAGCAGAAGCGCGCGCCCGGCTCGATCAGCTCGTTGAAGGCGGTGAAGCCCTCGTGCATCCAGTGGCGCATCCACGCGACTGCCTCATCCTGCGAATGGCCCAGCCTTTCCTTGAGGTAGTTCAGAACCTTGAGGTTGTTCACCGGGTGAATGTCGCAGGCGATGACGAAGGCCGCGCCCAGCACCCGGGCACGGGCAATCGGGTCTTCGGGCATCAGCCGCGGCAGGAAACCGGCGGCATCGAGCCAGTCGAGAATCGCCATGGACTGGGTGAGCACCGTCCCGTCATCGAGCACCAGCGTCGGCACGCCGCCGATGGGGTTGAGGGCAAGATAGGGGGCGGCGCGCTGCTCGCCTTCGACGAGGTTCACCGGCACGATCTCGTGCGGGATGTCCTTGATGTTGAGCGCAGCCCGCACCCGGAAGGAGGTGGTCGAGCGCCAGTAGGAGTAGAGCTTCACGGCGAGTCCTCCCTGTCTGGAGCGAGAGCCGATCCGCCCGGGCCGTCAGGCCCGGGCATGCGCCCGCCCGCCCCCATGGGTGGCGCATTCCCGCCTACCCGGGCGGCCGCATGCCCGCCATGAACGGTCCGGGCGCCGGCTCTTCCGTTGTTCTTCACGCGCCAAGGCTACTTCGTCCCCGGCGTGCCGTCGAACTTCTTCTCCAGCCCTGCCCAGCAGTCGATGTAATCGTCCTGCAGGGGCGCCTCCTTCGCCGCGAAGGGCGTCAGATGCTGCGGGAAACGCGTCTCGAACATGAAGGACATGGTGTTGTCGAGCTTCTCGGGCCCCAGGTTCGAGTAGCTCGCCTTCTCGAAGGCTTCCCGGTCGGGGCCGTGCGGCAGCATCATATTGTGAAGGCTCATGCCGCCCGGCACGAAGCCGGTGGGCTTGGCGTCATACTGGCCGTAGATGTTGCCCATCAGCTCGGACATGATGTTCTTGTGATACCACGGCGGGCGGAAGGTGTTCTCGGCCACCATCCAGCGCTCGCGGAACAGCACGAAGTCGATGTTTGCCGTGCCCGGCACCCCCGAGGGCGCTGTCAGCACCGTGAAGATCGAGGGGTCGGGGTGGTCGAAGAGGATCGCGCCGACCGGGCAGTAGGTTTTCAGGTCATACTTGCAGGGCGCGTAGTTGCCGTGCCAGGCGACGATGTCGAGCGGGCTGTGGTCGATCTCGGTGATGTGGAACTGCCCGCACCACTTGACCGTCACGGTCGAGGGCACCTCGCGGTCCTCGAAGGCGGCGACGGGCGTCTTGAAGTCGCGCGGGTTGGCAAGGCAGTTGGCGCCGATCGGCCCGCGGTTCGGCAGCTCGAACTTCTGCCCGTAGTTCTCGCACACGAAGCCGCGCGCGGGGCCCTCGATGAGCTCGACGCGATAGACGAGCCCGCGCGGGATGATGGCGATCTCGGAAGGCTCGAGGTCGATGATGCCAAGCTCGGTGCAAAACCGCAGCTTGCCCTCCTGCGGCACCACCAGAAGCTCGCTGTCGGCGGAGTAGAAATACTCGTCCACCATCGATTCGGTGACGAGGTAGATGTGCGCCGCCATGCCGACCTGGGTATTCACGTCGCCCGCGGTAGTCATGGTGCGCATGCCGGTGATCCAGTTGAGCGGCCGGCCATCCTCGGGCAGCGGCACCGGATCCCACCGGTACTGGCCGAGCGAGATGATGTCGTCGTGGATGGCGGGCGCGGTCAGCCAGTAGGGCACCTCGATGCGCTTGAAGCGGCGGGTGTGCTTGACCGAGGGGCGGATGCGGTAGCACCAGGTGCGCTCGGGGCCGGGCTGGGTGAAGGCCGAGCCCGAAAGCTGCTCGGCGTAGAGGCCGTAGTTGCAACGCTGGGGGGAGTTCATCCCCTGCGGGAGCGCCCCCGGCAGCGCCTCGGTCTCGAAGTCGTTGCCGAAGCCGGGCATGTAGCCCGGATGGGTGCCCGTGGTGGAGCTGGCGCGAATCATCCTCTCGGGCGCGTTGGCAATGTTCATGGGCGTCCTCCCTCAAGCACGACGCCGGAGGCTCAAGCCGCCCCCGGCGCCACCGCTTCTAGCGCGAAGCGAAGTTCATTGCAAGTGCAACGATTTTGCCGGTTCAGGCTTCCGTCCGCCCGATCCCGTTTTTCAGCACGATCCAGCCGAACATGAGCATGGTCAGCACGCCGAGGAGGGAGGCGATCTTGGCCAGCCCTTCGCCCTGCTGGCTCACGGCCATGTAGATGCCGACGACCATCAGCACCGTCGTGACCGCCCAGAGCGCATAGAGCGCCTTGGCAAGACCGCCGTCAGCCTGCGGTGTGACGACGAAATACAACGCGAAGACCGCTCCAATGACGAAGCCGATCAGATTGAGATGCGCATGCGCCGGCGTCATCTTGAAGTCCGCCCGCACGCTCATCTCGATCCCCCAGGCCATGCCCAGGAGTACAAACACGATTGCCGTGATCATGAACAGAAATGCCGTCCCTCTCATGTCTTTCTCCCTGTTGCCCCCTTCCCGTCGCAGGCGGGGTGCGACAATCTAGCACAGGCAGCGGCTCTCGGTCTCGGGCGATGACCCGTGCCCTTGCCTGTCGGGGCCGGGCGTGACTTCATTGCACACGCAATGAAGGTGCGGTGACGATGACCCGTTTCGTTCTGGACGACTTCCTGCCCTATCAGCTCGCCGTTCTGGCCGAGCGCACGAGCCGGGAATTTTCCGCCCTCTATCGCGAGCGTTTCGGCATCTCGATCCCCGAGTGGCGGGTTGTGGCGCATCTGAGCCAGGCCGGCACGGTGAGCGTGCGCGAGATCCACGCCCGCGTGGCGATGGACAAGTCCAAGGTCAGCCGCGCCGCCGCGCGGCTCGAGGCGGCGGGTTACATCACCAAGACGGTCGATCCGCGCGACCGGCGGCTCGTGGCGCTCTCGCTCACCGAAAAGGGCCGCGCGATGATGGAGGAGATCGCTCCGCTCGCCGAGGCGTTCCAGGCCGAGTTTCTCGCCCGGCTGGGGGCGCGCGCCGAAGACTTCCGCGAGGCGCTGGCGGTGTTGCTGGAGCCGCAGGGGAAGGATGAGGCGCCGGAGGAGGAAGGCATCCAAGGGGAGGCTGGCGCCCGCGCGCGAGCCCGCTAGAGTGCGTGGTGACCCCTGAGGAGGAGACTTCGCATGACCGACATCGTGATTCTGTCAGGCGCCCGGACCGCGATCGGCACATTCGGCGGCGCGCTCGCGGGCACCCCGCCCTCAAGCCTTGGTGCTGCCGCCGCGCGCGCCGCGCTCGAGCGCGCCGGCGTCGAGGGCGGGCAGATCGGGCATGTCGCCTTCGGCCATGTGATCAACACCGAACCGCGCGACATGTATCTTTCGCGGGTGGCGGCGATGGAGGCGGGCATTCCCGAGACCACCCCGGCGATGAACGTCAACCGCCTGTGCGGATCGGGCGCGCAGGCCATCGTTTCGGTGGCGCAGTCGCTGATGCTGGGCGATGCCGATTTCGGCCTTGCCGGCGGGGCGGAATCCATGAGCCGCTCGCCCTACGCCCTGCCGGCCGCGCGCTGGGGGCAGAAGATGGGCGATGTGCAGGTGATGGACATGATGCTCGGCGCGCTCAACTGCCCCTTCGGCACCGGTCACATGGGCGTGACGGCCGAGAATGTGGCTGCCGAATATGGCATCAGCCGCGAAGAGCAGGATGCCTTCGCGCTCGAAAGCCAGCGCCGCGCCGCCCGTGCCATCGCCGAGGGGCGCTTTGCCGAGCAGATCCTGCCCTTGGAGGTCAAGCGCGGGCGCGAGACGGTCGTCTTCGACACCGACGAACACCCCAAGGAAACCTCGGCAGAGGCGCTCGCCGCGCTGCGACCGGTGTTCAGGAAGGACGGTACCGTGACCGCGGGCAACGCCAGCGGCATCAATGACGGGGCGGCGGCGCTGGTGCTCGCGCGCGCCGAGGCGGCCGAGCGCGCCGGGCTCAGGCCGCGCGCACGCATCCTTGGCTATGCGCACGCGGGCGTGCCGCCGCAGATCATGGGCGTGGGGCCGATCCCGGCTGTCAGGAAGCTCATGGAGCGCACCGGGCTTTCTGTCGACGACTTCGACGTGATCGAGTCGAACGAGGCCTTCGCCGCTCAGGCGCTGGCGGTCAGCAAGGAGCTTGGTCTCGACCCCGCCAAGGTGAACCCCAACGGCGGCGCCATCGCGCTGGGCCATCCGGTGGGGGCGACGGGCGCGATCATCACCGTCAAGGCGCTCTACGAGCTCGAGCGCATCGGTGGCGCCAAGGCGCTCATCACCATGTGCATCGGCGGGGGGCAGGGCATCGCGCTGGCCATCGAGCGGATCTGAGGGAGCGCGCGCCTACTGTCCCTGATGCATGCGTTCGACGTAGGCGCGCAGTTCCTCGGCCTCGCGGCGGGCATCGCGCAGCCCGTCCATGGCCGCCTCGAGCTCGGCCTCGAGCTGGGCCATCTGATTGGTCAGCTCCGCCTCGCGGTTCTGGAAATAGGCCACCGCCTGATCGCGCTGTTCCTCGGCCTCGTGCAGCGCCTGGGCCATGCGGTCGAGCTCGTCCATGTCGGACTGGCCGATGCGCACGAAGCGGTGCACGAGCCAATGGGCAAACCAGCCCAGCGCGAAGGCCACGAAGAGAATGATCGCGGTGACCGCGATGAACTCGGTCCTGTTCATTGACGTGCCTCCTGTTGCGCCGCACTGGCCGCGTCCGCCTGCCCCGCCCCTTCCTGTTCGGCCGCCGGAGCTTGGTCACCAGCCGTTTCCGCCACGATCAGCCTGAACTCGATACGCCGGTTGGCCTCGCGCCCCTCCTCGGTGTCGTTGGGGGCGATGGGTTGGGTTTCCCCATAACCCTTGGCGCTGAGGTTGCGGGTATCCACCCGGCGGGCGAGAAGCGCATTCAGCACCGCATCCGCACGGTTCTGGCTGAGGCGAAGGTTCATGGATTCCCGCCCCTGGCTGTCGGTATGGCCGCCGATCTCCATCGGCACATGCTCGCAGCCGCGCATCGCCTCGGCAATGCGGTCGAGCGTGTCGCCGGCCTCGGGGGTGATGTCGGCCGAGCCCGGCGCAAAGGTGATCTTCGCCGCGGCGAGGATGCCGTTGATCCGATCGACGCAGTCCTGCGGGCTTGGTAGCGCCTCGTCGGGCTCGGGGGGCGGCACATACCTGACCTCGATGGCGAAATTCTCCGCCTCGCCGAGCTCGGCCGAGAGGATGCGCGAGATTTCCGCCTTGCCTTCCTCGAGCGTGGTGGTGCCGCGGATCTCGACGTAATCGGGCTGCACCACCACTGCCCCGTGTTCGAGATGCGCAAGCGCCTCCAGCGCGGCCAGGACGCGCTTCGGCCAGCCGTCGGGAAGCTCGGGGTCCACCCGCATCGCGCCATAGACATCGGCGCCCGAGAAGCGCGCGCGAGAGAAGCCGATGACGGCGTCACGAATGCGCTGGTCGGGCACGCGCCCGCGCAGCTGCAACAGCCCCTCGGGGCTCAGCGTGGCCAGAAACTGCGGCTTGTCGTCGCCGGCGAGGCCGGCGCTGGTGTCCACCGGCTCGGGCAGGACCGCATGCAGCGCAAAGGCCGGGGGCAGGCGCGACTCCAGCTCGCCAACCACCGTGTCGAACAGATCCGGCGGTGTGGTGTCGCGTGCCACCAACGTCACGTCGCCATCGGAGAAGGTCACCGAGCCACCGCCAAGCCGGGCCAGGGCGCCGATCGCCATCTCCACCGCCTCCGGCCAGCGCGGGCTTGGCGCGCCGAGCGCCAGCGTGCAGCTTGCCTCGCCGGAAAGCCCGGCCGCGCGGGCGGCGGCGAGGATGCGCGCGCGCCCCTTCTCGTCGCGGGCGGTGCAGGCATCGAAGCGCGCGCCGGCGTCGTCGATGAGAAATCGCAACGTGAAGGGCGTGACGACGGGGCGCGGGGCGGAAATGTCCATTGACAGCCGCACGCCCTCGGGCAGCGCCGCCTGCAAGGCCGCCTCGATCCGGCGCTTTTCGGCGGCCGAGGCGGTGATTGCGGTGACTGCGACCTCGTCCGCGGCCACCGAAATTTTCGACCGTGGAAGCTGCGCCAGGGCTTCGAGCGCGAAATGCAAGGCCGCCTGCCAGCCGGCGGGCACCGGGTAATCGGCGCTTTCGGTGAGTTCGGTCACGGGCGCGTCGCCCGCGAACGCGCGGATCCGGGCGATCACGGCTTGCCGGTCAGTGGTGCTCGGCACGAGGCCGATGAGCGAGACGCCCTCGGCGTTGCGCAGGATCTCGACGGAAAAGCGCGGCGGCTCTACCGCCTTGCCGGGGCGCACGCGGATGGCGTCGATCACGCGGGTGGGGTCGACCACCTTGCCGGCGAGCGCGACGGCGCGAAAACGGGTGGCCTCATCGGGTGCGGTGCCGGTGAGCGTCACCTGAAGCCCGTCCACGCTCACCTGCGCCCAGTCGAGCCCGGCGATGCCAAGCTCGGTCTCGACCTGGCGTTTCGAGCCTGTCTCGATGCGTTCCACCGCAAGCACGGCCGCCCCCACCGCGGCAGCGCCCGCGAGCGCGAAAACGGCAATGACGATCATGAGTTGCGAGATGCGCATCGGCGCCCGCCCTTCCCAGCCCCCTGTTGCGGCCACTGCTTAGGCACTCGCGCCGGAGCTGTCCATCACAGCACCAGCGCGGCGGCAAGAAACAGCACAACGATCAGCCCCGCGTCGCGGTTGGCGCGGAAGAGCGCGAGGCAGCGGTCGGGGTCGTCGATGTCAAGCCGGCGGAGCTGCCACATCAGGTGCCAGCCAAAGGCCCAGACGCCCCCGAGCGCGACGACGAGCGAGAGGATGTCGGCGCCGGGCACCATCGCCCCGATCACCGCCACCATCATCAGAAACACCGCCGCCAGCATGAAGCCCGCGAGCACCCGATGCGTGGCCGCGCCGAAGAGACGCGCGGTGGATTTCACCCCGATCAGCGCGTCGTCCTCCTTGTCCTGATGGGCATAGATGGTGTCGTAGAACACCGTCCACGCAATGCCGGCAAGCCACGGCACCGCCGCGGGCCATTCCAGCGTGCCGCGATGCGCGGCCCAGCTTAGAAGCGCGCCCCAGTTGAAGGCGATGCCCAGAAACACCTGCGGCCACCATGTGAAGCGCTTGGCGAAGGGGTAGATTGCAACCGGGACGAGCGAGGCGAGCCCGAGCATGATCGCCGCGGGCGGGAAGGTGAGCAGGATGGCGAAGGCGAGAAGTGCCTGCGCCACCATCCACGCCGCCGCGCCCTTCACGCTGACCTGGCCCGAGGGAATGGGGCGTGAGCGCGTGCGCGCCACGCGGGCGTCGAACTCGCGGTCGGTGATGTCGTTCCAGGTGCAGCCTGCCCCCCGCATGAGCCAGGCGCCAAGCCCGCAGCCGATGGCGATCCAGAAGTCGTAGAGCCCGAAGCGGCCGTCGGCATTGGCGGCGAGCAGAAGCCCCCACCAGCAGGGCAGGAGCAGAAGCCAGGTGCCGATCGGCCGGTCGGCGCGGCTGAGGCGCAGATACGGCCGCGCCCAGGCGGGCGCGCGCCGGTCCACCCAGTTGCCGGCCACCGCGTCGGCCACGGTGCCGGTGGTCTCTGGCGCCTCGAAGGAAGCGGGCATAAGAACGTTCCCATGACAGAGGCAAGGATCCGTCTTCATGTAGACCATCCGCTGGCGGCGGGGCAATCGGTGAGCCTCACGCGCGAGCAGGCGCATTATCTCTTCAACGTCATGCGCCTTGGCCCCGGCGCGCGGGTGCTGCTCATCAACTCCCGTGACGGCGAATGGCTGGCCGAGGTTCTCGAGGCCGGCAAGCGCGCGGGAAGGCTCGCGGTGCTCGAGCAGACCCGGCCCTTGCAGCCGCCGCCCGACCTGTGGCTTCTCTTCGCGCCGATCAAGAAGGCCCGCACCGACTTCATCGTCGAGAAGGCCGCGGAGATGGGGGCGGCGCGGATCCTGCCCGTTCAGACCGAGTTCACCAATGCCGAGCGCATCCGTCGCGACCGGCTGCAGGCGCATGCGGTGGAGGCGATCGAGCAATGTGGGGGCACCTATGTGCCGCCGGTCGAAGAGCTGCAGCCGCTCGACCGGCTGCTCGCGGGCTGGACCCCTGAACGGCGGATCATGTTCGCCGACGAGTCGCTCGTGGGGGCGCGCGCCGCGCTCGAGGGGGCGGCGCCGGGGCCGTGGGCCATTCTCATCGGCCCGGAGGGCGGGTTTTCGCCGGCCGAGCGGGCGCGGCTCAGGTCGCTCGACTTCGTGGTGCCGGTGAGCCTCGGCCCGCGCATTCTGCGCGCCGACACCGCGGCGGTGGCGGCCATGACCGTCTGGCAGATGACGCTGGGTGACTGGCGGTGAGGCGCGCCACAGAATTGCCGGGATCAAGGGTTAGCCTTGCGCTCCGCGAGCAGATGGCTTTGTGCCGAGAGAACAGAGAATGACGCAGGCGATATCTGCCATGTCTTTCATACGTCCCGAGCTGCGGGTCCAACTCATGCGCTGGCGCGAGGCGCTGCTTGGCGCGGCGGTGGCTTGCGTTGCCGCCTATTGGGCCGTGACATCCCTGAGCACGGTCGGCCGTGCCGCGGGGACGAGCTTTGCCATAGTCGGGCTCCTGATTCTCTTTGCCGGGATCCAGCGCGCGCGCTTCCGCCGCGGCAGCGGCGGGGCCGGGGTGGTGCAGCTCGACGAGGGCGTGGTTGTCTATTTCGGCCCTTTCGAGGGCGGCGCCGTGGCCGTCGAGGCGCTCGAGCGGGTGGAGCTTGACCCGGCGCCGCCCGCCGGGGCCTGGGTTCTCACCACGGCGGAGAATCGCGCCCAGCCGCTTGTCATCCCCACCGACGCGGCGAATGCCGAGGCGCTGTTCGACGTCTTCGCCGCGCTCGAGGGGCTCGATACCGAGCGGATGCTGCGCCATCTTGCAAGCCACCCCGGCGAGCGCGTTCCGGTGTGGGAGGCCCCGCAAAGGGCAGGCCGCGCGCCGCGTCTGACGCGCTCCTGAAGGCGGCGGCCGCGCTGCATTGACACCGTCAAGCTTTCCTTTCACTCCTGCGGTCCGATCGTGACAGACCCGGAAGGTATCCGATGTCCATCCCCCAGTCGGGCGGCGGCCCCGTTGAGCGTTACGAACAGCTGGTCGAGTATCTCGAAGCCGGCTGCAAGCCGAAGTCCGAATGGCGCATCGGCACCGAGCACGAGAAGTTCGGCTACTGCCGCGACACGCATCTGCCGCTGCCCTATGACGGGCCGCGCTCGATCCGCGAGATGCTCGAGGGCCTGCGCTACCGCTTCGGCTGGTCGCCGGTCTTCGAGGGGGAGTATCTCATCGGGCTCGAGAAGGACGGCGCCAACATCAGCCTCGAGCCGGGCGGGCAGCTCGAGCTTTCCGGCGCGCCGCTCGAGACCATTCACCAGACCTGCGACGAGGTGAACGCGCATCTGCGCCAGGTCAAGGAGATCGCCGAGACGATCGGCGCGGGCTTCATCGGCCTGGGCGTGGCACCGGAATGGACGCATGAGCAGATGCCGATGATGCCCAAGGGCCGCTATCGGCTGATGACGGGCTACATGGACCGCGTCGGCAGATTCGGAAAGGCGATGATGTATCGCACCTGCACGGTGCAGGTGAACCTCGACTTCGGCTCCGAGGCCGACATGGTCAGGAAGCTGCGCGTGGGGTTGAGCCTGCAGCCGGTGGCCACGGCGCTCTTTGCCAACTCGCCCTTCTTCGAGGGCAGGCTGACCGGCTACAAGAGCTTCCGCTCGCGCATCTGGCGCGATCTCGACCCGGCGCGCACCGGCATGCTGCCCTTCGTCTTCGAAGAAGGGTTCGGCTTCGAACGCTGGGTGGAATACGCGCTCGATGTGCCGATGTATTTCGTCTACCGCGACGGCAAGTACATCGACGCGCTGGGCCAGTCCTTCCGCGACTTTCTCGAGGGGCGGCTTCCGGCGCTTCCGGGCGAGAAGCCCACGCTTTCGGACTGGGCCGATCACCTGACCACGATCTTCCCCGAGGCGCGGGTGAAGCGCTTCATCGAGATGCGCGGGGCCGATGGCGGGCCGTGGCGGCGGCTCTGCGCGCTGCCGGCGCTGTGGACGGGGCTGATGTATGATGAGGGCGCGCTCGATGCGGCGTGGGATCTCGTCAAGGGCTGGGACGCTGAGACGCGCGAGGCGCTGCGCGTGGCCGCCTCCAAGGACGCGCTTCAGGCGAAGGTGGGCAACATTGACATGCGCGCGCTGGCCGGCGAGGTTGTCGAGATCGCCAAGGCCGGGCTCAAGGCGCGTGCGCGGCCGGGGCTTGGCGGCATGGTGCCCGACGAGCGGCATTTCCTGCACGCGCTCGAGGAGAGCATCGAGACGGGGCAGGTGCCGGCCGACGAGCTCATCGCCCGCTACAAGGGCGCGTGGCAGGGCGACCTGAGCCGGATCTACGAGGAATACAGTTACTGAGAGCGACAGCCCCGAGCAAATCGCAGTGGAATAGGAAGGTGTGCTGCTTTCGACCGTTTGGCCCGGCCGACACGCCGGGCAGCGCCCGCCCCGCCCCCCAGGCGGGCGCTTCCGCGCCCACCTCGGGCCGGGCGCTGCCCTCCCCCCTTTGATCGAGGTGGTGACTTCCGGCACGTTGGCCGGCGTGAGCGCCAAATGCGATTGCCCCGGCAGTATCCCGCCGCCGGCTTGATCGGCTTCTGCATCGCCGTATCATTACCAGGCCTATCTGGTTCGGAGGAAGTCGCGGGATCCGCCATGCTGAGGAGGGTTTCGGGATGCCTCGTCCTCGCCCTTGCGACTGCAGCGACCGGGGTTTTCGCTGAGGACATCGAGGGCCTCTATCGCCCGCCAGGCAGCAATTGGAGTTGCGACATTGTTGATCTTGGAATGGACGGCGGTGCGCTGGGGTTCATCGACAACACGTTCTATGGTGTCGAGAATGCCTGTGACGTGATTTCGGCGGTGCCGGACGGCGATTGGACCGCGCTGAGGCTGGCCTGCGCCGGCGAAGGTGAAACCTATTACGACGCGTTCCGTGTCCGAAAGATCGATGGCGGGCTCGAATTTGACCGGGAGGGGAACCGCTTTGTCTGGGAAAGCTGCGCGCGCGGCTCCACAGTCCTCGCCGAGGGCGGCAGCGAAACGCGTAACCGCGGCTGGACCGCGAGCTTTGGACAGGGCTGGCTCGAATTCGCAACGCGGGACGATCTGGGCAATGAAATCATCCTGGCCTGCAACACCGGCGGCTTCCCTCTCGAACATGCAGGTTCAATCTTTGTGAGGATCGCAGGGCGCCCGGTTCCGCCCGGACCGATCGTCTTTTCCGTCGATGGCCAGCGCATGACCTATGAGGCCGACAGGGAGGGAGGCGTCACCATCATGGACTGCCGGGTCTGCCTCGACAATTTCAACCACCTTCTGGAAAAGATCGCGGCTGGACAGAAGCTGACGATCATCCCCTCCGGTGGCGGCTCGGTCAGCTTCTCGTTGCGGGGTTCGCGCCGGGCGATCGGCCGGTATCCGGCGTGTCCGGGGCCGGGCTGACGCTCAGCCCTTCCGCCCGATCCTGGGCTCCGTCCCGTCGATGAGCCGTCGGATGTTGGCGTGGTGGCGGGCGATGACGCAGGCCGACATCACCGCCACCAGCGCCGCCCCGTGCCAGTGATAGAAAAGCCCCGTCCAGAGCGGCGCCAGCGCCATCGCCACGATGGCCGAGAGCGAGGAGTAGCGACTGATCGCGGCGGTCACGAGCCAGCTTGCGCAGGTCGCAAGCCCCGCCGGAAAGCTCAGCGCCAGCAGCATCCCAAGCGCCGTGGCCACGCCCTTGCCGCCGCGAAAGCCCAGGTAGAGCGGGAAGAGATGACCGAGCATGGCAAAGAGGCCAGCGACGCCCGCCGCCGCCTCGCCCGCCCAGAGCCGCGCGAGCACAACGGCGATCGCGCCCTTGCCCGCGTCGCCGATCAGCGTCAGGAGCGCGGCGAGCTTGTTGCCGGTGCGCAGCACATTGGTCGCGCCGATGTTGCCCGAGCCGATCTTGCGGATGTCGCCAAGCCCGAAGGCGCGGGCCACCACGATGCCAAAGGGGATGGAGCCCAAAAGATAGGCGGCAAGTGCTGCAAGGCCGAGGGTTGTCCAGTCCATCGCGCGCTTCCTACTCCGCCGTGAACACGGGCGCCCCGCCGACCCAGGTCTTCTTCACCTTGCCCTGAAGGCGGGCGCCGTCAAACGGCGTGTTCTTCGACTTCGAGCGCAGCGTGAAGCGGTCGAGCACGAAGGGCGCGTCGGGGTCGAAGAGCACCAGATCGGCCGGCGCACCCGCCACGAGCCGCCCGCCTTCGAGCCCGAGCCGGCGCGCGGGATTGAGCGAGAGCACCCGGAAGAGCTGCGGCAGCGTGAGGATTCCGCCGTGATAGAGCCGCAGCGCCGCGGGCAAGAGCGTCTCGAGCCCCACCGCGCCCGAGGCCGCCTCCTCGAAGGGCAGGCGCTTTGACTCCTCGTCCTGCGGCGTGTGCATCGAACATATGACATCGATGAGCCCCTCGGCCACCGCCTCGGCCACGGCAAGGCGGTCTTCCTCGGAGCGCAGCGGCGGCTTGAGCTTGAAGAAGGTGCGATAGTCGCCCACGTCGAGCTCGTTGAGCGTGAGGTGATGGATCGACACGCCAGCGGTCACGTCGAGCCCGTTTTCCTTGGCCCGGCGCAGCGCGGGCAGGGCACGGGCGGTGGTGATCTGGTCGGCGTGGTAGCGCGCGCCGGTCATCTCCACGAGCGCAAGGTCGCGGTCGAGCGCCATGCGCTCGGCCATCGGCGAGACGGACGGCAGCCCGCGCAGCGAGGCGAATTTTCCGGAGGTGGCGCAGGCGCCGGCCGAAAGCCCCGGATCCTGCACATGCGCGACGACGAGCGCGCCGAGCCCGCGCGCATAGGTCAGGCAGCGCGAGAACACCTTGGTATCGGCAACCACCCGGTCGCCATCGCTGAAGGCAACGGCGCCGGCATCGCTGAGAAAGCCGATCTCGGTCATCTCGCGCCCCTCGCGCCCCTTGGTCAGCGCGGCCATCGGCGCGATGCGCACGACCGAATCGACCTGCGCCCGGCGCGAGACGAATTCGAGCTGCTCGGGGCTGTCGATGGGCGGGGTGGTGTCGGGGCGCGTGACCATGGTGGTCACCCCGCCCGCCGCGGCCGCCTGCCCGGCCGAGCGGAAGCTCTCCTTGTGCCGTTCGCCCGGCTCGCCGACCTTCACGCCGAGATCGACGATGCCGGGGGCGAGAAACAGCCCGCCGCAGTCTTCCACCCGGGCGGCGCGGCTGCGCGCGGCCGTGATTTCCGCTCCCGCCGAGAGGATCGCCTTGATGCAGCCGTTCTCGATGAGCAGCGCGCCGGGCTGGACCCTGTCTTTCTCGGGGTCGATCAGCCGGGCGTTTTCCAGAAGCAGGCTCACGCTGCCCTCCTTCGGCGCAGGTTGCGCGCCAGAAGCTCCATCACCGCCATGCGCACCGCAACGCCCATCTCCACCTGATCCTGGATCACCGAGCGGTTGATGTCGTCGGCGAGCGTGCCGTCGATCTCGACCCCGCGGTTCATCGGGCCGGGGTGCATGACGATGGCATCATCGGCGGCATGGGCGAGCTTCTCGGCATCGAGCCCGTAACGATGGTAGTATTCACGTTCGGAGGGAATGAAGCCGCCGTCCATCCGCTCCTTCTGCAGCCGCAGCATCATCACCACATCCGCGCCCTTGAGCCCCTCGCGCATGTCCTCGAACACCTCCACCCCGAAGCTGTCTATTCCCGCGGGCATGAGGGTGGGTGGCCCGATGAGGCGGATGCGGCTTTCCATCTTGCCCAGAAGCAGGATGTTGGAACGGGCAACGCGCGAGTGGGCGATGTCGCCGCAGATCGCCACGGTGAGCCGATGAAGCCGGCCCTTGGCGCGGCGGATGGTCAGCGCGTCGAGCAGCGCCTGGGTGGGGTGCTCGTGCCGCCCGTCGCCGGCGTTGATGACCGCGCAGTTGACCTTCTGGGCGAGCAGATCGACCGCCCCGGACTGGGGATGGCGGACGACGAGAAGGTCGGGGTGCATGGCATTGAGGGTGAGCGCGGTGTCGATCAGCGTCTCGCCCTTCTTGATGGAGCTTGCCTGCATCGACATGTTCATCACATCCGCCCCCAGCCGCTTGCCGGCAAGCTCGAAGGAGGCCTGGGTGCGGGTGGAGGCCTCGAAGAACATGTTGATCTGGGTGAGGCCCGCGAGCGCGTCGGCATGCTTGCGCGGGCCGCGGTTGAGCTCGACGTAGCCCTCGGCGAGGTCGAGCACGGCGAGGATTTCGTCAGGGCCCAGATGCTCGATGCCCAGGAGGTGATCCTTGCGGAATGTCATCGTTGCGCCCCGCCCTTGTCTTTCGGGCGCTTATAGGGCGGGGCAACGGTGGCCGGCAAGCGCGGGTAATCGCCCGCAGCGAGAGGCGGCGGACCGGGGGGCGAGGCCCGGACGGGGGAATGGGTATTTTCACCAGGGTGATGGAACAGGACGCTGGCGCTGCCGTCCGGCCGGGCCGGGCAAGGGCGCGTCGGATCGCGGGGGCGGCCGGTCGCGGGGCCGTTTACCTTGCCCGCGCTTCCACCTAGCTTCGCGGCATGGGACGCGATCTCACACAGGCCGAGATTCGGGCGCTTCTGGAGTGGCAGGCGGAGCTGGGCGCCGACGAGGCGATCGGCGAGACGCCCCTCAACCGCTACGAGCTGCCCGAGGAGGCGCCGCGCGTGCTGGACAAGCCCGTGGCGCGGGGGGAGCGGCCCACTGATTCGCTGGCGCCGGCGCCGGCGCAGGCAGAGGCGACCGATCCGGTCGCCGTTGCCCGCGCCGCGGCCGAGCGGGCGCAGAGCCTTGAGGAGCTGCGCGCGGCGATGGAGGCTTTCGATCTGTGCGAGCTCAAGCGGGGCGCGCGCCAGCTTGTGTTTGCCGACGGCAACCCGGAGGCGCGGGTGATGATCGTGGGCGAGGCACCCGGCCGCGACGAGGACCGCATCGGGCGACCCTTCGTGGGCCGGGCGGGCCAGCTTCTTGACCGGATGCTGGCGGCGATCGGGCTCTCGCGCAACGCACCCGACCCCGCGCATGCCGTCTACATCACCAATGTGCTGCCTTGGCGGCCGCCGCAGAACCGCGACCCCACGCCGCAGGAAATCGCCATGATGCTGCCGTTTCTCAAGCGGCACATCGAGCTTGTCGACCCCGAGGTGCTGGTGCTGATGGGCAATATCGCCACCCAGGCGCTTCTGGGCCGGCGCGGCATCACGCGGCTGCGCGGGCAATGGACGGAAGTGATGGGCCGGCCGGCACTGCCGATGTTCCACCCCGCCTATCTTCTGCGGAATCCCCATGCCAAGCGCGAGGCATGGGCCGATCTTCTCGAGCTGCAGGCGAAACTGAACGGGAAGTGACATGCGCATTCTGGCCTTTTCCGACCTGCACCTCTCCCGCACCCGCGCCGAGGCGCTGGTGGAGGCGAGCCGGGGTGTCGATCTCGTCATCGGCGCGGGCGACTTCTGCAACGCGCGCGCCGGGCTCGATCAGGCGATGGCGATGCTCTCGGGCCTCGCCGCCCCGCTTCTTGCGGTGCCGGGCAATGCCGAAAGCGCCGAAGAGCTGCGCGCGGCGGCACCTGAGGCGACGGTGTTGCACGGGGAGGGTGCGGTGATCGGGGGCGTGCGCTTCTTCGGCCTTGGCGGCGGGGTGCCGGTGACACCCTTCGGCGCCTGGTCCTTCGATCTGACGGAGGCGGCGGCGGAGGAACTGCTCGCTGCCTGCGAGGCGGCCGATGTGCTTGTCACCCACTCCCCGCCCAAGGGCGTGGCGGATGCGACGTCCGCGGGGCTTTCGGTTGGCTCCACGGCGATCCGAGCCGCCATCGAGCGGCTGCAGCCGGCGCTTGCGCTTTGCGGCCATGTCCATGAAGCATGGCGGCAGGAAGGGCGGATCGGCAGAACGCGCGTCGTCAATCTCGGCCCGTTTGCGCATGTGTTCGAGGTGTCGCCGGAAGCGGGCGGCCAGTGAAGGGGGAGGCGTCGAGATGAGCCGGATTGACGAGAGCAGGGAATTCATCCCGGTCCGCATCGCGGTGCTGACGGTGTCGGACACGCGCAGCCTCGCCGAGGACCGCTCGGGCGACACGCTGGTGCAGCGCATCAAGGCGGCGGGTCACATCCTCGCCGACCGCAAGATCCTGCCTGACGAGCGTGAGGAGATCGCTGCGCAGCTGCGTGCCTGGTGCGCCGATCCGAACGTTGACGTGATCATTTCCACGGGCGGCACGGGGCTGACCGGCCGCGATGTGACGGTGGAGGCGCACCGCGACGTCTATGAAAAGGAGATCGAGGCCTTCGCCACCGTCTTCACCATCGTCTCGATGCAGAAGGTCGGCACCTCCGCCGTGCAGAGCCGGGCCACGGGCGGCGTGGCGCAGGGCACCTATCTCTTCGCGCTTCCGGGCAGCCCCGGTGCCTGCCGTGACGCCTGGGACGAGATCCTCGCCTTCCAGCTCGACTACCGCCACCGGCCCTGCAACTTCGTCGAGATCATGCCGCGGCTCGACGAGCATCTGCGACGGAAGTGAGCGCGGGGCGCGTATCAGCCTGTGCATTGGAGATTGGAGGGCAGTTGCGCCGGCACTATCTTGAGGTGCCGGACCATGCGGGAGTTGCGCGCCGATGCGTTTTCTGCGCCGCACGCTTGTGGGGCTGTTTCTCGCCGCGCTGACGGCGGGGCTGCTGGCGCTTGCAGGAGATCTTCTCGTCTCGGCGCTGCAGGCGCGCTGGGCGAAGGAAGACCGGCCGTTTCGGGCAAGCGAGAGGGTTTTTGCCGTTGACGTGGTGCGCGTGGAGCCGGGCCGCGTGACGCCGGTAATCACCAGCTTCGGCGAAATCAGAAGCCGCAGGGCGCTTGACCTGCGCGCCGCGGCCGGCGGGCCGGTGATCGCCATCGGCCCCAACTTCGAGGAAGGGGGGCGGGTGGAGGCGGGCGAGCTGCTCTTCGCCATCGATCCGGCTGATGCGGAAGCCGCGCGGGATGTCGCCCGCACCGATCTGGCCGAGGCCGAGGCGGAGCTTGCCGAGGCCACGCGGGCGGTGACGCTGGCAGGGGATGATCTTCAGGCGGCGCTCGAACAGGAGGCGCTGCGGGTGCAGGCGCTCGAGCGGCAGAAGAGCCTGCTTGCCCGCGGCGTGGGCACCGAGGCGGCGGTGGAGGCGGCCGCACTGGCCGCGGCCTCGGCAAAGCAGGCGGTGGTCTCGCGCCGGCAGGCTCTGGCGCAGGCCGAGGCGCGGGTGGATCAGGCCCGCACGGCGCTCGAGCGGCGGCGCATCGCGCTTGCCGAGGCCGAGCGGCGGGTGGCCGAGACGGAAGCACGGGCCGAATTCGCCGGCACGCTCGCAGATGTGACGCTGGTGGAGGGCGCAATCATTCAGGCCGGTGAACGTGTCGCGCGACTCATCGACGCCGCTGCGCTGGAGGTCGCCTTTCGCCTGTCCGCCCAGCAGTATGCGCGCCTTCTTGGGCCGGACGGGCGGCTCTTGCCCGCGCACGTTAGCGTGTCGCTCGAGGTGCTGGGGCTCGACATCACCGCCAGCGGCCGGATCAGCCGCGAGAGCGCCGTGGTCGGCGAGGGGCAGACAGGCCGGCAGCTTTTCGCCACGCTCGAGGCGGCGCGCGGCTTCCGGCCCGGCGATTTCGTCACCGTCACCATCGAGGAGCCGGAGCTTGAGGGCGTCGCGCTCCTGCCGGCCACGGCGGTTGACGGCGCCGGGCGGGTGCTGGTGGTGGGCGAGGGCGAGCGGCTTGAGGTCGCACAGGTGGAGGTGCTGCGCCGTCAGGGCGACGCGGTGATCGTTGCTGCGGGCGCGCTCGCGGGGCGCGAGGTGGTGGCCCGACGCTCGCCGCTTCTGGGCGAGGGCATCCGCGTGCGGCCGCTGCGCGACACGGGCGAAGAGGCGCCGCCCCCCGAGCCGGAAATGCTGGAGCTTTCCGAGGAGCGGCGGGCGCGGCTCATTGCCTTCATCCAGTCGAACGAACGCATGCCTCGGGAGGTGAAGGAGCGCCTTGTTGGCCAGCTTTCCCAGCCGAAGGTTCCCGCCGCCATGGTCGCCCGCCTCGAGTCGCGGATGGGAGGCTGAGGCGATGGCGGAGCGTTTCGCCCGGCTGGGCGGGCTTCTTTCCTATTTCACCCGCCACCGCACCGCGGCGAATCTGCTTCTGGTCGTGCTGGTCGCGCTTGGCCTTGCCGCGGCACCGCGCATGCGGGCGCAGTTCTTTCCCGATGTGGTGATCGAGACGGTGAGCGTCTCGGTTGCCTGGCCCGGCGCGGGGGCGGAGGATGTCGATGCCGGCATCGTGCAGCTGCTCGAGCCCGCGCTTCTCGCGGTGGAAGGGGTGGAGAGCAGCACCGCCGTCTCGCGCGAGGGCGGCGCCACCATCATGCTCGACTTCGAGCCGGGCTGGGACATGGCCCGCGCCGCCGACGAGGTGCAGGCGGCCGTCGATGCCGTCACCACGCTGCCCGAGGAGGCCGAGGAGCCGCAGGTGCGGCGCGGTGCCTGGCGCGACCGGGTGACCGATGTGGTCATCACCGGCCCGGTGGGGGTGGAGCAGCTCGGCCGGTTTGCCGACGAGTTCGTCACCCGCCTTTTCGCCGAGGGCGTCACGCGCACCACCATCCGCGGCGTGGCCGCGCCCGAGATCGTGGTGGAGGTGCCCTCCATCGCGCTCATCCGCCATGACCTGACCATGGCCGAAATCGCTGCCGCGATCGCCGAGGAGGCCGCCGCCGACCCTGCCGGCGATGTGGAGGGAGCGAATGCGCGCGTGCGCACCGGAAGCCCCAAGCGCAGCGCCGCCGAGATCGCCGCCATCGCGCTGCGCTCCAACCCCGATGGCTCGAAGCTCACCATCGGCGATGTCGGCCGCGTGATCGAGGGCGGGGCGGATCGCGACCGCGCCTATTTCGTGGGGGAAAATCCGGCTGTGTCGATCCGCGTCGACCGCTCCGACCTGGGCGACGCCATCGGCATCCAGCGCACGGTGGAGAAGGTGGCGGCCGAAATGGCGCCGGCGCTGCCCGAGGGCGTGAGCATCGACCTCATCCGCACGCGCGCCGAATACATCACCGGGCGGCTGAAGATCCTCATGGACAACGGCCTGTTGGGGCTGGGGCTCGTTCTCGCGCTTCTGTTCCTGTTTCTCAACGCGCGCACGGCCTTCTGGGTGGCCGCGGGCATTCCGGTGGCGATGGCGGCTACCATCGCGCTGATGTACGCCTTCGGGCTGACCATCAACATGATCTCGCTCTTTGCGCTCATCATCACGCTGGGCATCGTGGTCGATGACGCCATCGTGGTGGGGGAGCATGCCGACTTCCGCGCGCGGCGGCTGGGCGAAGGTCCGGTCGAGGCGTCCGAGAACGCCGCGCGGATCATGTTCGCGCCGGTGTTCTCGGCCACCATGACCACCGTCATTGCCTTCTTCGGCCTTGTCGCCATTGGCGGCCGCTTCGGCGACCTGATCGCCGACATTCCCTTCACCGTGATCGTGGTGCTGCTTGCCTCGCTCGTGGAGTGCTTCCTGATCCTGCCCAACCACATGGCGCATTCCCTGCGCCACTCGGCAAGGCGCCACTGGTACGACCTGCCGAGCCGGGCCGTGAACGCGGCCTTCGGATGGTTCCGCGAAACCCTGTTCAGGCGGCTGATGCGGGTGGTCATCCACGCCCGTTATCCGGTGCTGGCCGGGTTGGTGGCGCTTCTGGCCTGGCAGGCGGCAGCGTTCATCCGCGGTGATCTGCCGTGGCGCTTCTTCAACGCGCCCGAACAGGGCTCGGTCACCGGGAACTTCGCCATGGCGCCGGCAGCGCGGCGCGAAGACACGCTCGCCCAGCTGCGCGAGATGCAGCGCGCGGTGGAGGCGGTCGCCCGGCGCTACGAGGCGCAATACGGGCGCAACCCGGTCGAATACGTGATCGCCGAGATCGGCGGCAATGCCGGGCCCGGGCTCTCGGGCTCCGACACCAGGGAGCCGCATCAGCTGGGCGCCATCTCCATCGAGCTCATCGATGCCGACCTTCGCCCCTACTCTTCCTTCGCCTTCGTGGCCGATCTGCAGGAGGAGGTGCGCCCCCATCCGCTGAGCGAGACGATCAGCTTCCGCGGCTGGCGGTCCGGACCCGGCGGCGATGCGCTCGATGTCGAGCTTTACGGCGCGGACGGGGAAACGCTCAAGGCGGCCGCCGAGGAGCTCAAGCGCATGCTTGCCACCTTCCCCGAGGTCAGCGGCCTTGAGGACAGCCTTGCCTATGACAAGGAGGAGTTCATTCTCGATCTCACCCCGCAGGGGCAGGCGCTGGGCTTCACCATCGACGCGTTGGGGCGTGTCCTGCGCAACCGGCTGAACGGCATCGAGGCGGCGAGCTTCCCCGACGGTCCGCGTTCGGCAACGATCAGGGTGGAGCTGCCCGCGGGCGAG
Organism: Meinhardsimonia xiamenensis; assembly: GCF_900102905.1. GTDB lineage: Bacteria > Pseudomonadota > Alphaproteobacteria > Rhodobacterales > Rhodobacteraceae > Meinhardsimonia > Meinhardsimonia xiamenensis. The sequence continues at coordinate 62,173 of NZ_FNFV01000002.1, forward strand.
CTGACGGCCGATTTCCTCGACCGGATGCAGATCAGGAGCCCGGCGGGCGAGTACGTGAGCCTTTCGGACATCGTCAGCGTCGAACGGCGTGCGGGCTTTTCCACCGTCAGGCGGGAGAACGGGCTGCGGGTTGTCTCCGTCACCGGCGACATCGCCGAGGACGACGCCGCCCGCGCCGCCGAGATCGACGCGCGGTTGCGGGATGAACTGCTGCCACAGATCGAGGAGCGCTTCGGCATCTCCATCCGCCTTGCCGGGATTGCGGAGGAGGAAAGCGCGTTTCTGTCGGATGCGCGCACGGGCTTTCTTCTGTGCCTGCTCGGCATCTACCTGACGCTTGCGTGGATCTTCGCCAGCTGGTCGCGGCCGCTGGTGGTGATGGCGGTGATCCCCTTCGGGCTCATCGGTGCCTTCTGGGGCCACCAGCACTGGGACGTGCCGCTCAGCATGTTTTCGGTGGTGGGGCTCATCGGCATGACCGGCATCATCATCAACGACTCGATCGTGCTGGTGACCACGGTGGACGCCTACGCACGCGAGCGCGGGCTCTTTCCCGCCATCGTCGACGCCGCCTGCGACCGGCTGCGGGCGGTGCTGCTGACCACGGCGACCACCGTGCTGGGGCTTGCGCCGCTCCTTTACGAGACCTCTCAGCAGGCGCAGTTTCTCAAGCCCACGGTGATCACGCTGGTCTATGGCCTCGGCTTCGGCATGGTGCTGGTGCTGCTGCTGGTGCCGGTGCTTCTGGGCATCGGGCAAGACATTGGGCGGCACATCCGCGCCCTGCGCCGGGCGCTCGGCCGGCCACTGCGCGCGCGTGGCATCGGCCTGGCAGCTGCGGGCGGCCTTGTGGGGGTCGTGGTGCTGTTTGCGCTGACGCTTGGCGCGGTGTTCGTGCGCGGCCGCCTGCCGTCGGGGGTGGAAGCGCTTCTGGCTGCTCTGCCGGTGCCGATTCGGGTTGCGGCACCGGCGCCGACGGCGCTCGGGGTGTTTCTTGCCGGCGCCGCGCTATGGCTTCTCGCGCTCTATGTGGTTGCGGCTTTGGCGATGGCGCTGTCGGGGCGGCAGCGGCGGGCGCGCGGGGCGGGTTGAGGCCGGCTCACCCCTCATCCGGTGCAGCCGCGGATGTCCACCGCCGCGCCGCTCCCATCCAGAACCGTGATGCGCAGCGCGTCCGGCGAGAAGGGGAAGGGGCGGGCGAAGGGAGGCACCATCTCCGCCATCGCGACCAGCTCGCCGCCTTCGCGTCGGGTTCTGGCCTCGGAGATCCAGACGCTGCGGTCGGGCAGCTCGAACACGGCGATCTCCTCTCCGCTGCCGAGCGCGGGCATCGCGATGCGGGCGGTCACGCGCAGCCCGTCGGCGATGTCCTCGGCCGTGCAGCGGACTTGCGCCACGCCCGCCGCCTGTGCCGCCAGCGGCCTGCGGGCGAGCGCGGCATCGATGCGCGGATCGGGTGCGCCCGGCCCGGCGAGCTCGGCCGAGAGGGTGAGCGCCACCGGCAGGCACACGGTCTCGCACACCCCGAGCTCGAGACTGGCGTGAAGGCGCACCGGGCCGGGACGCTCGGGCGTGATTTCGACCGGAAGGATGACCTCGGTCCGGTAGCCCAGGATCGTCAGGCCGTTCTGGCGGATCACCTCGGGGGCCGGCCAATGCAGCGCCGCCGCCGCGAGGTTGGACGAGCCGCTCCAGTCGAAACGGGGCGGTATGCCCGCATCGCCCGGTGCGCGCCAGTAGGTCTTCCAGCCCGGCGCCAGCCGTATCCTGACCGCCGACATCCGGGTGCCCGCCTCGGTGAGCCAGCCGGGCAGGATGTCAACCGAAGCCACCGCGGACAGGGCGGGGGGCGCCGCTTCGCCCGCGCCGGCGCGGCCCGCCGCCGCGAGGCAGACCGCCCCGGCCAAAGCCAGGGCAAGAGCCAGGGCAAGAGCCATATCGCGCGCGAGCCGTGCGAAAATCGTCCTGAGTGTTCCGATCATGGCGCGAACATAGGTGCGGACGGCGGCCGAGGAAATCACATTGGGGCGAGGAAGGCGCGGATGACGCGGCGCTGCCCTCTTGCAGTCGCGCGCCGAAGCACCACTATTGGACCATGACACAGCCGACATCCTTCACCGGCCTTGCCGGCAAACTTCTCATCGCCATGCCCGGAATGGGTGATCCCCGTTTCGAGCGTTCGGTCGTCTTCATGTGCGCCCATTCGCCGGAGGCGGCGATGGGCCTCATCGTCAACAAGCCCACGCCCAACCTCCGGCTTGACGAGATGCTCCAGCAGCTCGGCATCACCCCGGGCCCGGCAAGCGTCGGCCGTCCCGTGCATTTCGGCGGGCCGGTCGAGACCGGACGCGGGTTTGTCCTGCACAGCGCCGATTACGAGGTCGAGGGCGCGACGCTGAAGGTGGACGATGCCTTTTCCATGACCGCCACCCTCGACATCCTGCGCGACATCGCGCAAGGCACCGGGCCCGCGCGCTGGCTGGCGACTCTGGGCTATGCGGGCTGGGGGCCGGGGCAGCTCGATCACGAGATCCAGATGAACGGCTGGCTCACCTGCGACGCTGACCCGAAGATCGTCTTCGACACGCCCGACAGCGAGAAATGGAACGCGGCGCTCAAGTCGCTCGGGGTGGATGCGGTCTCGCTCTCGGCCGCCGCCGGGCGGGCCTGAGCGCAACCCGGCGGGCCGGGCATGGAGTGGCGTGACGAGGGCTTTGTCATCGCCGTTCGCCCGCATGGCGAGAACGGCGCGATTGTCGAGGCCTTCACCGCTGCGCACGGCCGGCACGCAGGCCTTGTGCGCGGCGGCGCGGGGCGGCGGCTTGCCCCGGTTCTCCAGCCCGGCACGCAGCTGCAACTGACATGGCGCGCGCGGCTCGAGGAGCATCTGGGCAGCTACACCGTGGAGCCGGTGAAGGCGCGCGCCGGGGCGGTGATGGGCGACCGGCTGGCGCTGGCGGCGCTCGGTTCGGTCTGCGCGCTTCTGAGCTTCGCGCTGCCCGAGCGCGAGCCGCACCCGCGGCTCTATGAGCGCACGCTGAAGCTTCTCGACCTTCTGGGAGACGACCGGGACTGGCCGCTGGCCTACCTCATCTGGGAAGCCGCTCTTCTGGAAGAGACGGGCTTCGGCCTTGACCTTTCCGCCTGTGCCGTCACCGGCGAGGCCGATGACCTTGCCTATGTCTCGCCGAAGAGCGGCCGGGCGGTAAGCCGGGCCGGGGCAGGGGAGTGGGCCGAGCGGCTGTTGCCGCTGCCCCCCTGCCTTCTGGGCGCCGAAGGGGCGACGGCCGAGGAGATTGCGGCGGGTCTGCGCACCACCGGCCATTTCCTCGAGCACCGGCTGGCGCCCGCCCTTGGCGAACGCCCGCTGCCGGCGGCCCGGCGGCGCCTTGTCGAGGCCTGGGCCCGGCGGCTCTGAGCGCCTTCAGGAGAGGAGCCTGCGCGCGATCACCTGCGCCTGGATCTCGGCCGCGCCCTCGAAGATGTTGAGAATGCGCGCGTCGCACAGCACCCGGCTGATCGGATACTCCAACGCGAATCCGTTGCCGCCGTGGATCTGCACCCCATTGTCGGCCGCCGCCCAGGCCACGCGCGCCCCCAGAAGCTTGGCCATCCCCGCCTCGAGGTCGCAGCGCCGGCCGCCGTCCTTCTCGCGCGCGGCGTGATAGGTGAGCTGGCGGGCGATCATGATTTCCACCGCCATCGTGGCGAGCTTGCCCGACACGCGCGGGAAGGCGATGAGCGGCTTGCCGAACTGGCGCCGCTCCTGCGCGTAGCGCAGCGCCAGATCAAGCGCCGACTGCGCCACGCCGATGGCGCGCGCCGCCGTCTGGATGCGGGCCGATTCGAAGGTCTGCATGAGCTGCTTGAAGCCCTGCCCCTCGACCCCGCCCAGAAGGTTCTCGCCCTTTACCCGGAAGCGGTCGAAGGCGAGCTCGTATTCCTTCATGCCGCGATAGCCCAGAACCTCGATCTCGGTGCCGGTGAGCCCCTCGTCGGGGAAGGGGTCATCGTCGGTGCCCGGCGTCTTCTCGGCAAGAAACATCGACAGCCCGCGCCAGTCGGTCGTCTCGGGGTCGGTGCGGGCCAGAAGCGTCATCACATGGGCGCGCGCGGCATGGGTGATCCAGGTCTTGTTGCCGGTGATGAGCCAGTCGTCGCCCTCGCGCACCGCGCGCGTGCGCAGGCTGCCGAGGTCGGAGCCGGTGTTGGGCTCGGTGAACACGGCGGTGGGCAGGATCTCGCCGGAGGCGATCTTGGGCAGCCACTGGCGCTTCTGCGCCTCGGTCCCGCCGCAGAGGATGAGCTCGGCGGCAATTTCCGAGCGGGTGCCGAGCGAGCCCACCCCGATGTAGCCGCGGCTGAGCTCCTCGGAGACGACGCACATCGAGGCCTTCGACAGCCCGAAGCCGCCATATTCCTCGGGGATCGTGAGGCCGAAGACGCCGAGCTCGGCCATCTCGGCGATGATCTCCATCGGGATCAGCTCGTCGCGCAGATGCCAGCCGTGGGCGTGCGGCACCACCCGCTCCTCGGCGAAGCGGCGGAACTGTGCGCGGATCATCTCGAGCTCCTCGTCAAGCCCGGTGGCCCCGAAGCTCGCCGCGCCCTCGGCGGCCTGCATCAGCTCCACAAGCCGCGTGCGGGCCGCCTGCGTGTTGCCCCTCGCGATCAGCTCGGCCACGGCGGGCTGTTCGAGTTCGGCCCGCTCATCCACGCCGACGCCGATCTCGTCCAGCCGCGCGATCTCGCCCTGGCTCATCGGAATGCCGCCCCTGATCTGGGCGAGATACTCACCGAAGGCGATCTGATGGATGAGCGCCTCCATCTCGCCGAATCGCCCCTCTGCCTCTAGCCGGAGCGCCCAGCCCTGCATCTGCGAAAGCGCCTCCACCACCGTGGCAATCCATGCCAGCCCGTGGGCGGCGGTCTGTTCGGCTTCCAGCGCACCCTGAGCGAGCTTTCCTTCCGGCGCGAGCCGCTTGCGCAGCTGCACCGCCGCATGCTCGGCCACCGCGCGTATCGGCTCAAGTGCGGCAGAGGTCAGCTCCAGAAGATTCGGCAAAAGCGCTGCCGAAGGCTGTCGGGTCTGTCCGTCGTGGGGCATGCGTCTCTCCCGTCGAGTGCTGATGTCGGAAATAGGACCTTTGCAGGTGCAGCGCAATAAAAATTCGAAGAGATGTGCAACAGCGCACGAAAATGACCGAAGCGCTTGACGGGTGCACCCGCGCGGCGAAAGCGCTATGACCGAGGGGTGCTTGCGGAACGGGACGGATGACGGGATTTCTTGCCGAGCTGTCGCCGGGTGTTCTGGCCTTCACGCTCGCCGCCACGGTCGCGGCCGGTTTCGTGAAGGGGGCGGTCGGCTTTGCCATGCCGATGATCATGATCTCGGCGCTGGGCTCGGTGCTCAGGCCCGATCTGGCGCTGGCGGCGCTGATCTTGCCAACGCTCCTCTCGAACCTCTGGCAGGCGCTGCGCGGGGGCCTGCGCCCTGCCCTCGCCTCGGCATGGAAGTTCCGCGAATTCGTGGCGATCGTGCTTGTCTTTATTCTCGTCAGCGCGCAGCTCGTGCGGGTTCTGCCCCAGCAGGTGATGTATCTTCTCTTGGGCCTCATGGTCACCGCCTTCGCGCTTGCCCAGCTCATGGGCTGGCGGCCGGTGATCCGCCCCGAACACCGCCGCCGCGCCGAGATCGTCTTGGGCACCATCGCCGGTTTCGTCGGTGGCATCTCGGGCGTGTGGGGGCCGCCCACGGTGCTCTACCTCAACGCCATCGAGGCGCCGAAGCTCGAGCACATCCGCGTCCAGGGCGTGGTCTATGCGCTCGGCTCGGTTGCGCTCCTCGGCGGGCACCTGAACTCGGGCGTGCTCAACGCCACCACGCTGCCCGCCTCGGCGGCGCTCTGCCTGCCCGCGCTTCTTGGCATGGCGCTGGGCTTCCGCCTTTCCGACCGGCTCGACCAGGAGCGCTTCCGCCGCGCCACGCTGGTGGTGCTGACGCTCGCGGGGCTGAACCTGCTGCGCCGCGGCTTCCTTGGCTGAGAGGGATCAGACCGCGTTGCGCCGAGCTTCCTCCACATAGATCTCGCGCAGCCGCCGGGCGATGGGGCCGGGGCGCCCGCCGCCGATCTCGACATCGTCGATCGCCACCACGGGCTGCACGAATGTCGTCGCCGAGGTGATGAAAGCCTCGTCGGCGCCTTGCGCTTCCTCGATGGTGAAGGGCCGCTCCTCCACCTCCATCTGCGCCTCGCGGGCCAGCCGCAGCACGGCGGCGCGGGTGATCCCGTGCAGGATCTCGTTGCCAAGATGGCGGGTGATGATCCTGCCGCCCTTGACGATGTAGGCGTTGTTGGAGGTGCCTTCGGTCACGAAACCTTCCTCGACCATCCAGGCGTCATCGGCGCCGGCGGCCTTGGCCATCATCTTGCCCATGGAGGGGTAGAGAAGCTGCACCGTCTTGATGTCGCGCCGGCCCCAGCGCTCGTCGGGAATGGAGATCACGCGGATGCCGCGTTCGGCCGCGGGGCTCTCGACAATCTGCTTTTCCTGCGTGAACATCACCAGCGTCGGCGCGACGCCCGCGGGATAGACGAAATCCCGGTCCGCCGCGCCGCGCGTGACCTGCAGATAGACAAGCCCTTCCTCGACGCCGTTGCGCCGCACCAGCTCGCGGTGGATTTCCAGAAGCTCCTCGTCGCTGGCCGGCGCGGCCATGTCGAGCTCGGCGAGCGAGCGGCGCAGCCGGCGCATGTGCCCCTCGAAGTCGAGAAGCCTGCCCTCGAGCACGCTCGTCACCTCATAGACACCGTCGGCAAAGAGAAAGCCCCGGTCAAAGACCGAAACCTTCGCCTCCTCCTCGGGCACATACGCACCGTTGACATAGACGATCCGGCTCATGGCTGCTCCTTCCCTTCCCGCGCCCTAGCCCCAGAGCGCCGCTTCGGGGGGGTGTATCCCTTCCGCGTCAAAGGTCAATGGCACCGCGCGGTCGCGCGCCAGAAGCAGCGGCCCGTCAAGATCGACGAACTCGGCCCCCTGCGCCACCAGAACGGCGGGCGCCATAGCAAGCGAGGAGCCCACCATGCAGCCCACCATGATGCCGAAGCCGGCCGCGCGCGCCGCCTCCCGCAGCGCCAGCGCCTCGGTCAGCCCGCCGGTCTTGTCGAGCTTGATGTTGACGAGATCATACTTGGCCCGAAGCCCGGGCAGCGAGGCGCGGTCATGGCAGGCCTCGTCGGCACAGACGGGCACCGGCCGCTCCATCTCGGCAAGCGCGTCATCGGCGCCTGCCGGCAGCGGCTGCTCGACCATCGCCACGCCAAGGCGCACCAGATGCGGGGCAAGCTCGGCGTATAGCTCCGGCGTCCAGCCCTCATTGGCATCGACGATGATGCGCGCATCCCGCGCGCCCTCGCGCACCGCCTCGAGCCGCGCCATGTCGCCCTCGCCGCCAAGCTTGATCTTCAGAAGCGGGCGATGCGCATTCCTCGCCGCCGCCGCGCGCATCCGCTCGGGCGCATCGAGCGAAAGCGTGTAGGCCGTCACCACCGGCCGCGGGGCGGGCAGTCCGGCAAGTTCCCACACCCGGCGCCCGACGCGCTTGGCCTCGAGATCCCAAAGCGCGCAGTCGAGCGCATTGCGCGCGGCACCCGCGGGCAGCATCTCCTGCAGCGCGCGCCGGTCCAGGGGCGGCTCGAGCGCGCGGATCTCGGCCGCCACCCCCTCCACCGTCTCGCCATAGCGGGAATAGGGCACGCATTCGCCCCAGCCGCGCGCCCCGCCATCCTCAAGCGCCACTGTCAGCACCCGCGCCTCGGTGCGCGAGCCGCGCGAGATGGTGAACACCTCCCTGAGCGGAAACACATCCTCGCGCAGCTCGACCTTCATCGCACCCCCTGCCTCATCACCCTGGTGCAAATACCCATTTCACCCGGCAGCCGCCCGCGCAACCTCCGTCAGATCGCCTCGAGCGCCTCAACAAGCCGCTCCGCGCCCTGGCGGAAAGGGTCCACCGTCGGCAGCCCCATGCGCCGCTCGACGCTCTCCAGATAGCTCAGCGCCTCGTCCTCGCCCATCGCCGCGGTGTTGACGGAGATGCCCACCACCTGCGCGCGCGGGTTGGCGATGCGCGCGAGCGGCAGCGCCAGATCGCGCAGCGCCTCGAGGCTTGGCACCGGGTGCTCGGGCAGCCCGCGCAGATGCGTGCGCGTCGGCTCATGGGCGAGGATCAGCGCATCGGGCTGGCCGCCGTGGATGAGCGCCATGGTCACGCCGGAAAAGGAGATGTGAAAGAGGCTGCCCTGGCCCTCGATCATGTCCCAGTGGTCGTCGTCGTTGTCGGGCGTGAGCCACTCCACCGCCCCGGCCATGAAATCGGCCACCACCGCATCGAGCGGCACCCCCTCGCCGGTGATGAGAATGCCCGTCTGCCCCGTGGCGCGAAAGCTCGACTTCATCCCCCGCGCCTTCGCCGCCCGGTCCATGGCGAGCGCGGTGTACATCTTGCCCACCGAACAATCGGTGCCCACGGCGAGGCAGCGCTTGCCGCTGCGCTTGCGACCATTCGCGATGGGATATGCCACGGTCGGCACCCGCACATCGTGCAGCTGCCGGCCATGGGCGCGCGTCGCGGCCACGAGATCGGGCTCGTCGCGCAGAAGATTGTGCAGCCCCGAGGCAAGATCGAAGCCCTCCTCGAGTGCGGCCACCAGCACCTTCTTCCAGGCGGGGCTGATCACGCCGCCGCGGTTGGCCACGCCGATCACCAGTGTCTTCGCGCCCGCCGCCCGCGCCTCTTCAAGCGTCATGTCGGGCAGGCCGACATCGGCCTTGCATCCCTCCATGCGCAGCTGGCCAAGCGCGTGTTCCGGCCGCCAGTCGCGGATGCCCTGCGCCACCTTCGCGGCGAGCTGATCGGGCGCGTCGCCCAGAAACAGAAGATAGGGGGTCTCGATCATCGCGCGGTCTCCTTCGCCTGGCCAGACAATGCTGCGGAAGTCGCGAAATGTCGTCCGAAACTGCGAAGAAATCCCGAAATCCGGCGAATCTTCTTCGGCCAAACGCTCCTTGGACAGGAGTTTGTTGCGTGGAACGGCAGGGGCGTGCCCACCTCGTCCCGCCCCGCTGCATGCTGCGGGTGCAAAACGGACCTTGCGAAGTGACGCGCAATAATCTAGCGACTCAGCGCGGTGAAAGCGAAACGATCTTGCCAGGAGGCTTGTGCCCCGATGTCCTTCCGCGTCCAGCCCGCGCCACCCGCCCGCCCCAACCGCTGCCAGCTCTTCGGTCCCGGCTCGCGTCCGGCGATCTTCGAGAAAATGGCGGCGAGCGCGGCCGATGTCATCAACCTCGACCTGGAGGACAGCGTGGCGCCCGACGACAAGGAGGAGGCAAGGCGCAATGTCATCGCCGCCACCCATGAAATCGACTGGGGAAGCAAGCATCTCTCTGTGCGGATCAATGGGCTCGACACGCCCTGGTGGTACCGCGATGTGGTCGAGCTTCTGGAAAACGCCTCCGAGCGGCTCGATCAGATCATGATCCCCAAGGTGGGCTGCGCGGCGGATGTCTATGCGGTTGATGCGCTCGTCTCGGCGGTGGAGGCGGCGAAGGGCCGGAAAAAGCGCATCAGCCTCGAGGTCATCATCGAGACGGCCGCGGGCATCACCCATGTCAACCAGATCGCCGCGGCAAGCCCGCGGCTTCAGGCGATGTCGATCGGCGCGGCCGATTTCGCCGCCTCGATGGGCATGCAGACCACCGGCATCGGCGGCACGCAGGAAGGCTACTACATGCTTGGGCCGAAGGAACAGCGGCCGCGCCAGCTCGACTATGCCGACCCGTGGCACTGGGCCCAGGCGGCGATCGTCGCCGCGTGCCGCACGCACGGGCTCCTGCCGGTCGATGGCCCGTTCGGCGATTTCTCCGACACCGAAGGCTTCATCGCCCAGGCGCGTCGCTCGGCCACACTTGGAATGGTGGGCAAATGGGCGATCCACCCCAGCCAGGTGGCATTGGCCAACGAGGTCTTCACCCCCTCGGCCGAAGCCGTCGCCGAGGCGCGGGCGATTCTCGCGGCGATGGAGGAAGCCAAGGCCTCGGGGGCGGGGGCGGCCGTCTACAAGGGCCGGCTTGTCGATCTCGCTTCCATCCGTCAGGCCGAAGTGATCGTGCGTCAGGCGGAGATGATCGGCGCCGGCTGAGCGGTTGCGCCCGCGCTCGCGGATTGCATCCTCCCGCCCGTGCCGCCATATACCGCGCACGAAGCGATGAGGGAGCGCCCGGCATGAACTATCTCGAGTTCGAAAAGCCGCTTGCCGAGATCGAGGGCAAGGCCGAGGAGCTGCGGGCGCTCGCACGCGCCAATCCCGAGATGGACGTGGAAAAGGAGGCGCAGGCACTCGACGCCAAGGCGCGGAAGCTTCTGCGCGAGCTCTATGCCAATCTCGACCCGTGGCAGAAGTGCCAGGTGGCCCGCCACCCTGACCGGCCGCACTGCAAGGATTACATCGAGGCGCTCTTCACCGAGTGGACCCCGCTTGCCGGTGACCGCAACTTCGCCGACGACCATGCGGTCATGGGCGGCATGGCGCGTTTCGACGGCCGGCCGGTCATGGTGATCGGACATGAGAAGGGGCATGACACCAGAACCCGCATCGAGCGCAACTTCGGCATGGCCCGGCCCGAGGGATACCGCAAGGCGATCCGCCTGATGGATCTCGCCGACCGTTTCGGCCTTCCGGTGATCACGCTCGTGGACACGCCCGGCGCCTATCCCGGCAAGGGGGCGGAGGAGCGCGGCCAGTCCGAGGCGATTGCGCGCTCGACCGAGAAGTGCCTGCAGATCCGCGTGCCGCTGGTCTCGGTCATCATTGGCGAGGGCGGCTCGGGCGGGGCGGTGGCCTTTGCCACCGGCAACCGCGTGGCGATGCTCGAGCATTCGATCTATTCGGTGATCTCGCCGGAGGGCTGCGCCTCGATCTTGTGGAAGGATGCCGAACGCATGCGCGAGGCGGCCGCGGCTCTGCGGCTGACGGCGCAGGATCTCCTTGCACTCGGCGTGATCGACCGGATCATTCCCGAGCCGGTCGGCGGCGCGCAGCGCGACCGCAAGGCGACGATCGCGGCGGTGGGCGAGGCGATCGGCGAGATGCTCGAGGAGCTTTCGGGCCGCAAGCCCGGCCAGCTCGTTGCCGACCGGCGCCGCAAGTATCTCGACATGGGGCAGAAGGCGCTCGCCTCCTGAGGGGCCCGCCCCGCCGGATCAACGCGGGCGGAGCGGGCTATGCCGTGGTTCGCGGTGGTTCGCGGTGGTTCAGCGCCCGCGCGCCTTGCGCCATTGCTCGAAGGCGGTGCGATGCGCCTCCCTGGTGCAGGGATAGAGGCCGATGATCGAGGCGCCGGCACGCACCTGCTCGATGACGAAATCCTCATAGGCGGTCATCTCCACCGCCTCCTCCGCAATCTCGTCGGCCAGATGGGCGGGGATGACGATTACGCTGTCATCGTCGCCGACGATGACGTCTCCGGGGAAGACGGGCGCGTCGCCGCAGCCGATCGGCCCGTTGATCTCGATGGCCTCGTGCAGGGTCAGGTTGGTCGGGCTCGAGGGGCGCTGATGATAGGCCGGAATGTCGAGTTCGCCGATGCGCATGGCATCGCGAAACCCGCCATCGGTGACGATGCCGGCGGCGCCCCGCATCATCAGCCGGCTGACGAGAATGTCGCCGGCGCTTGCCGCGCGCGCGTCCTTGCGGCTGTCGATCAGCAGGACATGGCCTGGCGGGCAGGTCTCGATGGCCTTGCGCTGCTTGTGCTCGGGGTCGCGGAACACGTCGAGCGTGTTGCGGTCCTCACGCGCGGGCATGTAGCGCAAGGTGAAGGCGGGGCCGACCATGTTGCGCCCCTTGGGGGCAACCGGCCGGACATTCTGGATGACCTGATTGCGCAGGCCGCGCTTGAAGAGCAGCGTGGCAAGGCTTGCCACGGAGACGGTTTCGAGCCGCGCGCGTGTCTCGGCGTTCAGCGATTGTCCGGTCATGTGACTTCTCCGATCAGATCAGGCCGTTCGTTTCGAGGAAGTGGCGCAGGCGCGCCATGTCGTCGTCGCCCAGCGGCCAGGTTGCCGGCGGGCGCGGAGGGCCGCAATCCTCACCCATCAGGGCAAGGGCGGCCTTCACGCCCGAGACATTGGCGCCGCCCTGTTCGCCGGCGCGGATCTCCTCGAAGGCGGTCATTCCGGCGATGAGGCTGCGTGCGCGGGCAAGGTCGCCCGCCTCGAGGGCGGCGGCGATGGCCACCGAGCGCTCGGGCCAGACGTTGATCAGGCCCGAGGTGAAGCCGCGCGCGCCGACGGCGCAGAAGACCGGCGCCCAGGTTTCGGCAAGCCCGCCGACCCAGGCGATGTGGTCGGGCGCCGCGGCCATGGCGGCGGCAAGGCGCATGGGGTTGGGGGTGGCCCATTTCACGCCGACGACGCCGGGCAGGGCGCAAAGCGCGGCAATCGCGGGGATGCCGATGGCGTCGTTGCGCAGATAGAGGATCAGCGGGATGCCGGGCGCCGCTTCGGACACGGCGCGCACATAGTCCACGAGCCCCCGTGGCGCGACGAAGGGATCGGGCGGCTGGTGTACCATCAGCGCTGCCGCGCCCGCCTCGGCCGCGGCCTCGGCAAGACGTCGGGCATCGTGGATGCCGCGCCCCACGCCGGCCACCAGCGGCACGCGGCCGCCCACGAGCCCGGCAACGGCACGCAGCATCGCCAGCGCCTCTTCCGTCGTCAGGGCGTAGAACTCGCCGGTGTTGCCATTGACGGTGAGGATGTGCACGCCCGCGCCGATGGCGCGTTCGACGATCGGCGCAAGCCGGTCGGGCGCGATCCTGTCCTGTTCATCGAAGGGGGTGACGAGAATTCCCGACACCCCCGAAAGAGCCTCGTCGAGCGCTGTCATGGTTCAGTTGATCTCCGGTTCCGGAACGGGCGGGCCGAAGTCCGTCCGCAGAAAGTCGAAGTCGCAGCCCTTGTCGGCCTGTTCGATGTGGCGCACGTACATCCAGCCGTAGCCGCGCCCGTAGCGCGGGGCGGGGGGCGTCCAGACGGCGCGGCGGGCGGCAAGCTCCTCGTCGGAAATCCGCAGTTCGAGCCGCCGCGCCGGCACGTCGATTTCGACCACGTCGCCGTTCCTGACCAGCGCGAGCGGCCCGCCGACATAGGCCTCGGGCGCCACATGCAAAACGCAGGCGCCATAGGAGGTGCCCGACATGCGCGCGTCCGAGATCCGCAGCATGTCCCGGCAGCCCTGCTTCAGAAGCGCCTTCGGCATCGGGATCATGCCCCACTCGGGCATTCCCGGCCCGCCCTGTGGCCCGGCGTTGCGCAGGATCAGCACGTGATCGGGGGTCATCGGATAGTCGGGGTCGTCGATGATCCGCTTCATCTCGGCATAGCTGTCGGCCACGATGGCGGGGCCGGCATGGCGCAGGAAGCGGCGGTCCATCGCCGCGGGCTTGATCACCGCCCCGTCAGGAGCGAGGTTGCCGCGCAGCACCGCAAGCGAGCCTTCATGCCATACCGGGTTCGCTAGCCGGCGGATGACATCGGTGTTCCAGTTGCGCGCCGGGGCGATGTTCTCTCCCAGCATGCGGCCGTTCACGGTAAGTGCCGAGAGGTCGAGCCGCTCGCCCAGCTCCTTCATCAGCGCCGGCAGCCCGCCGGCGTAGAAGAAGTCCTCCATCAGGTACTCCTTCCCGGAGGGGCGGATATTGGCGATGACGGGCGTCTCGCGACCGATCGCGTCAAGCTCGTCGAGCGTCAGCGCGATGCCGGCGCGCCGGGCCATGGCGATGAGATGGATCACCGCGTTGGTCGAGCAGCCCGTGGCCATGGCCACCGTCGCGGCGTTGCGGGTGGAGGCGGGCGTCATGATGCGATCGGGGGTGAGGTCTTCCCACACCATCTCGACGATGCGGCGACCGCAGGCGGCGGCCATGCGCTTGTGGCCCGAATCCGGCGCCGGGATCGACGAGGCCCCCGGCAGCGTCAGCCCCCAGGCCTCGGCGATCGACATCATCGTGGAGGCCGTACCCATGGTCATGCAGGTGCCGTAGCTGCGGGCGATGCCGCCCTGCAGCCCTTCCCATTCCTCCCTGCCGATCGTGCCGGCGCGGCGTTCGTCCCAGAACTTCCACACATCGGTGCCCGAACCCACCGGACGGCCGCGGAAATTGCCGCGCAGCATCGGCCCGGCCGGCAGGAAGATGAAGGGCAGCCCCGCGCTCACCGCGCCCATCACCAGCGCCGGGGTGGACTTGTCGCAGCCCCCCATCAGCACGGCGCCGTCGATGGGATGGGCGCGCAGCGTTTCCTCGACCTCGAGCGCCCCCATGTTGCGGTAGAGCATCGAGGTGGGCTTGAGGAACTGCTCCGAGAAGGAGTGCACCGGCATCTCCACCGGCAAACCGCCGGCCTGCAGCACCCCGCGCTTCACCCACTCGGCGCGGTCACGAAGGTGGTGGTGGCAGGGCGACAGGTCCGACCAGGTGTTGATGATGGCGATGACGGGCTTGCCCTGCCAGTCCTCTTCGCCCAGTCCCATCTGCATCGCCCTCGAGCGGTGGCCGAAACTGCGCAGGTCGTCAGGTGCGAACCAGCGGGCAGAGCGGAGCTCTTCGGGGGTCTTGCGGCGATCGCGTGTCATGCCGGCCTCACGATGCGGGGTTGGCGAGGCCGAACATCAGCCCCAGGATGAGCGCGGCAAGACCGAGGCCGAGAAGCCAGGGCCAGCGCCCGTAGCCGTCGATGTCGTCGCGCGAGTCGCGTCCGATCATGGATGTCTCCTCAGTTCAGGATTTCGGGCAGGAACAGGGCGATCTGCGGGAACAGCATCACCAGGACGAGGCCGAGGATCTGCAGGCCGATGAAGGGAAGGACCGAGATGAATATCTCCTGCAGGCTCACGTCTTCCGGGGCCACCGACTTCAGCCAGAAGCAGGCCGGGCCGAAAGGCGGGCTGAGGAAGTAGATCTGGATGTTCATCACGAACAGGATGCCGAACCAGATCTTCGCCTGGTCCTCGGTCAGGCCGAGTTCTGGCGCCAGCGTCATGACCACCGGGGCAAACACCGGCACGGTGATGAGGACGATGGCGATCCATTCCATGAAGGTGCCGAGCACCATGAGGATCAGCATCATGACCAGCACCGTGCCCATCGCCCCGAGCCCCAGGTCGAGAAACAGCGAGCGCATGAACTCGCCGCCCCCGACGAGATTGAAGATGCCCACGAAGCTGACTGCGCCGAGCACCAGCCAGATGATCGTTCCCACCGTGGCCATGGTGCCCATGAGCGCCGTCGAGATTACCGGCCAGTTGAAGCGATTGCGGATCGCGGCGACCACGAAGGAGCCCACGCAGCCGACCGCCGCCGCCTCGGTCACGCTGGCGATGCCGGCATAGATCGAGCCCATCACCGCGCCGATCAGCAGGATGCACAGGATGACGGCCGTGATCCGCTCGCGCGAAAGGGTCTGCTCGCGGCCGGTCATCGCCGCGACTTCGGCGGCGGTGGGGGCCAGCGCGGGGTTCAGGTTGACACGCAGCAGCACGTAGCCGGCATAGAAGGCCGCCAGCATCAGCCCCGGCAGCGCCCCGGCGATGAACAGGTCGCCGATGCCCACCTCGGCCGACAGGCCGTAAACGATCATGATGATCGAGGGCGGAATCAGCGTGGCCAGGGCGCCCGAGGCGCAGATGAGCCCGATCGTGAGCCGCCGGTCATAGCCGAGGCGCAGCATCTGCGGCAGGGCGACGAGCCCGAGCATCACGATCTCGCCGCCCATCACGCCGGACATGGCCGCGAGGATCACGGCAACGACCGTGGTCTGGACCGCGACACCGCCCCGCAGGTTGCCGGCGAAGATCGACATCGCATCGAAGAGATCTTCGGCAATGCCCGCGCGCTCGAGCACCGAGGCCATCAGAACGAAGAAGGGCACGGCAACCAGGCTGTAATGCTCGAGCAGGCCCGTGGCATTGGAGGAGACCAGGAACAGTCCTCGCGGCCCGAAGAAGCCGATTGCCATGATCACCGAGACGAAGAGCGTCACGATGCCGAGCGGCATGCCGGTCATCATCAGGGCGACAAGGAGGGCGACCATGATCAGCGAGATGGTGCCAAGGTCCATCTGCCGCAGTTGCAACGCGGGGGACGGGTCGAGCGCCTTGGCCAGGGCGCTCACGAATCCGGAAAATGCCTCGGCGGGCGCGAGGCCGAGCACATGCGCGGCAAAGCCGGCGGCGAAGTAGAGCACGAAACAGGCGCCGAGCAGCCTCACGGCCCATCTTGCCGTCGCCCCGGTGACATGGCGGTAGAGGTTCACGGTGAGCTGGGCGAGATAGAGAAGCGCGCCGAGGACGACGAGCGCCTTCATCATCATCGGCAGCGGCGAGTTGAAGGCCGAGCCGGAGCGCTCGACGCGCATGGCGGCGTCATAGGCGCGAATGGTCGCGTCGCTCAGCAGCATGAACAGCGCGAAGATGCCAACCGCCATGGCGAGAAGATCGAGCCACCAGCGCAGCCGTGGCGAGGCGACGGCATGGAAGATTGTGATGGCGATGTGCCGGCGCTTGAGCGTGATGTAACCCGATGACAGCATCCACGCCGCGGCGCACAGCGTCATGACCGTCTCGAACGCCCACAGCGTCGGGGCGTGAAACAGGTAGCGCGCGAACACCTCGTAAAGCGTGATCAGCGCGGCGATGAGATAGAATGTGGCAACCCCGATCCCGATCACGTGGCTGAGGTGATCGATGGGCGTGTAGTTCTCGCGTCGAACGTCCGTATCGCCCAGGATCGGATCCTCGTCCGACAAGCCGATTTCAGCCCGCTCGAGGGCTTTGTCATAGTCACGCGACATGTCGCCTCCCGGTGTGTCGTCGGCCGCGGCGCGGCGCCTCGAATGACGGCGCAGGCGAGGGCTCTGGGCTTGGGGGTGCACTGACCCGCGGCGGCGCTCAGGGATCGGGGACGCCGCCCGAGGCGGCGTCCATCACTGCAGGGCACTCTGGGTCAGAGAAGACCCTTCTTCTTCATGAAGGCGACATGCGCCTCATAGACTTTGCGCGCCAGGGGAGACTGGGCGGCGAAATCCTCCCAGGCTTTCTGCGCGATGGCGCGGAAGCGGTCACGCTCCTCCTGCGGCCAGTCGATGATGGTCAGCTCCCCCGCCGCGCGGTCGCGCTCGACGAGGCGCAGGTCTTCGGCGTTGGTGGCTTCGGTCAGCCCGGCGAAGGCCTGGACAAACCAGTCGCGGAGCGCCTGGCGGTCGTGCTCGCTGAGGCTGTTCCACACCTCCTTGGACACGGTGAACTGCAGCACCGGCATGGAATGAATTCCGGGGTAGAGCGGAAACTTCGCCACCTTGTGCATGCCGTTGGCATCGTTGTTGGCATAGGCGGAGTTGTCGGCGGCATCGATCACGCCCTTCTCGAGCGCGCTGTAGGTTTCCGAGCCGGCCATCGAGACGGGCGTGGCCCCGGCGCGGCGGAAGACATCCGAGGCAAGCCCCTCCGGCGCGCGAATCTTGATGCCCTTGAGGTCGTCCACCCCGTGGATTGGCACCTTCGAGACCAGCGCCTCGCGGTTGTAGGCGCCGCAGCCGACAACCTGGATGCCCGAGAAATGCGTGTCGTGCAGTTCCTGCAGCAGCTCCTTGCCGCCGCCTTCCATGCAGAACTCGGTGACTTGCGCAGGCGTGTCGTAACCGGCGATCAGGTCGCCGATCAGCGCGTATGCCGGGTCCACGCCCGAGAAGTAGCTCACCGAGGTCAGGTCGCCATCAAGGATGCCAAGGCCGATGGCTTCGGGCGTCTCCCGACGCGGAACGACCGATTCGATGGGCAGTAGCTCGATCGTCAGGTCTGCCTCGAGCATGTCGTTGAGCTTGGGCACCCAGTTTTGCCTCAGATAGGCAAGCGAGAAATGGCTCGCATTTGCCGAAGTCTGGATCTTGAGCGCCCGCGTTTCTGCAGCGGCGCTGATGGCGGCGCCTTGCAGCGCGGCGGCGAGGGCGAGGCCGGTGGCGGCCCTGACCAGTGCGAGCTTCATGTGAATTCTCCTCCGATTTTTCCTCCCGGCAGTGCCGAGGGACCGGCACCGCCCGGCGAACTGATATATTAGTCATATCATTGAAGCAAGCCCGTTTTGGCGTTAAATGCACACACACGCCGTGGCGCGGCGGCCGTCCCGCGGAGGGCGGCGGTGGGCGCATTGAGCTCCGGGAGGCCAAGTGAACGAAGTCGACATCCGACCCCTGGCGGAAAGGTCCGAAGCGGCCCTGCGGGAGCCGTCGGGCCTTTCGGCGGCGCAGAACGTTTATGAAGCGCTGCGACGGCGGATCATCAACCTCGATCTGGAGCCGGACAGGGTTCTCAACCGCAGGGAACTTGCGGCCGAGTATGGCGTGAGCCTCATGCCGATCCGCGAGGCGCTGCAGCTGCTCGAACAGGATGGGCTGGTGCGGATTCGCCCGCAATCGGGAACCGTGGTGACGCGGATCGACCTTGCGCAACTGCGCGAGAACCAGTTCCTGCGCATTGCCGTGGAGTCGGAGGTGGTGCGCCAGCTCGCCGCGACGCGGCCCGAGGCGACACTGGCGCGGGCGCGGGCGATCATCGACATGCAGTCGGTGCTTGCCGGCGACCTCGCGCAAATGGACCTCTTCACCGAGCTTGACCGGAATTTCCACCGCACGCTGTTCGAGGGGGTCGGGATGGAACGGCTCCACGCCATGCTGGCGCGTCGGCTTGGGCATCTGACACGCTGCCAGCGGCTCGAACTGCCGCGGGCGGGCAAGATGCACGAGATCATTGCAGCCCACAGCGCGATTCTCGAAGGCATCGAGGCCGGGCAGGCGGAGGCGGCGGCCGAGGCGATGCGCCGGCATCTGACCGGCACGATCCAGCGGCTTGACCTTCTGTGCCGCGAGCATCCCGACTTCTTCACGCCAGCCAGCGTGTGAGCGCCGCCCGGGCGGCCGTGAATCTCCCTAAGGGAGATATTTTCTTGCTTGCAGTACCGTTTCGCGCGATGAAATCCGAGTGGCGATCATCGACGCGGGACTTGCATGGGCAGACGGGAAAGACGCGCCCTCATCACCGGGATCACGGGGCAGGACGGCTCCTATCTTGCGGAGTTTCTGCTGGAGAAGGGCTATGAGGTGCACGGGCTGAAGCGCCGGGCCTCGCAGTTCAACACCCAGCGGATCGACCACATCTACCAGGATCCCCATGAGCGCAATCCGCGGTTTTTCCTGCATTACGGCGATCTGACCGACAGCTCGAACCTCACCCGCATCCTCGCCGAGGTGCGACCGGATGAGGTCTACAACCTCGCCGCGCAATCCCATGTCGCGGTGAGCTTCGAGAGCCCCGAATACACGGCCGATGTCGATGCGCTCGGCACGCTGCGGCTGCTCGAGGCGATCCGCTTTCTGGGGCTGGAGAAGAAGACGCGCTTCTACCAGGCCTCGACCTCGGAGCTTTACGGCCTTGTCCAGGAGATCCCCCAGCGCGAGACCACGCCCTTCCACCCGCGCTCGCCTTACGCCGTGGCCAAGCTCTATGCCTACTGGATCACGGTGAACTACCGCGAGGCCTACGGGCTTTACGCCTGCAACGGGATTCTCTTCAACCACGAGAGCCCGCGGCGGGGGGAGACCTTCGTGACCCGCAAGATCACCCGGGGGCTGGCCAACATCGCGCAGGGGCTCGAGAGCTGCCTTTACATGGGCAACATCGATGCCAAACGCGACTGGGGCCATGCGAAGGACTATGTGCGCATGCAGTGGATGATGCTGCAGCAGGAGGCGCCCGACGACTTCGTGATCGCCACCGGCGAGCAGCACGCGGTGCGCGAATTCATCACCTGGGCGGCGGAGGATCTCGGCATCACGCTCGCCTTCGAGGGCGCGGGGGTGGAGGAGATCGCCCGCGTCGTGGCCGTCGAGGGGGACAGGGCGCCGGCGGTGAGGCCGGGCGATGTGATCATGCGCATCGATCCGCGCTATTTCCGCCCCGCCGAGGTGGAGACGCTTCTGGGCGATCCGACCAAGGCGCGCGAGAAACTCGGCTGGCAGCCCGAGATCAGCGCCCGCGAGATGTGCCGGGAAATGGTCGAGGAAGACCTGAAGATTGCCCGCCGCCATGCGCTTCTGAAGGCGCATGGGATGGAGGTGCCGGTGTCGATCGAGAGCTGAGGAGGGGGAGATGCGGATCTACGTCGCCGGCCATCGCGGCATGGTGGGCTCGGCCATTCTCCGCCGGCTCGAGGCGCGGCGGGCGGCGGGGGAGGAGATCACGCCCATCACCCGCAGCCGCGCCGAGCTCGACCTTGCCGACCAGGCGGCGGTGCGGGCCTTCTTCGCCGCCGAGCGGCCCGAGCGGGTGATCCTCGCCGCGGCGAAGGTGGGCGGCATCCACGCCAACAACAGCTACCCGGCCGATTTCATCTACGAGAACCTGATCATCGAGGCCAATGTCATCCACGCCGCCTTCGAGGCGGGGGTGGAGCGGCTCCTGTTTCTCGGCTCCTCCTGCATCTACCCGCGCGAGGCGCCCCAGCCCATGGCCGAGGAGGCGCTTCTGACCGGTCCGCTCGAGCCCACCAACGAGCCCTACGCCATCGCCAAGATCGCCGGGATCAAGCTGTGCGAGAGCTACAACCGCCAGCATGGCACCGACTTCCGCTCGGTGATGCCGACGAACCTCTACGGCCCCGGCGACAACTTCCACCCCGAGAACAGCCATGTGCTGCCGGCGCTGATCCGCCGCTTCCACGAGGCGGTGGAGAGCGGCGCGGAGGAGGTGGTGGTCTGGGGCACGGGCCGGCCGCGGCGCGAGTTCCTGCATGTCGATGACATGGCCGAGGCGTCGCTCTTCGTGCTCGAGCTGCCGCGGGAGGTGTATGCGCGCGAGACCGAGCCGATGCGCAGCCACCTCAATGTGGGCACGGGCGAGGACGTGACCATCGCCGAGCTGGCCGGGATGGTGGCGCGGGTGACGGGCTTTCGGGGCCGCATCCGCTTCGACCCGACCCGCCCCGACGGCACCCCCCGCAAGCTCCTCGACACGAGCCGCCTCACCCGCCTCGGCTGGACGCCGAAGATCGGACTCGAGGAAGGGATCAGGGAGACTTATGCGTGGTTTCGTGACAGCCGCGTCAGCTTGCGCCAGTGAGCCGCGCGGCGACGGCGCGCCGGCCCAGTTCCGCCGAGCGGGCGCGCGCAGACTTCCAATACGTCCCGGCAAGGGATAGACTTCGCGCCAATCACCGCGGCAACGGCGGCACTCGAGCACACAGGTGCAGGAATGCACCGGGGAAGGGGCAAGGTATGGCAGGTTTTCGGAAAGCAGGTCTGTTCCTGGTCATCGCGGCCCTCAGCGGTCTTGCGGCATGCTCGCAGGAAGGCGGCTTCTCCCTTCTCGGGGGCAAGAAAAGCCAGGAGGGAGCCGAGACGAGCGGGCGCGGAACCGAAACCGGCGCGGTGCGCATCGTCGAGCGCGATGTCGAGGCGCCCGAGATCTTTCAGGTCACCGAAGACGGGCTCTGGGATGGCCGCCCGTCCCTTGGCGGCGTCTGGGTTGCGCATCCCGATGTCAAGGAGCCCCAGCGCGTGATCATCCGCAACGAGGCGAACGGCCAGTTCGTGATCGGCGCGCTGTTCCGCCGCGAGCGCGAGGCGCCGGGGCCGGCGCTGCAGGTCTCCTCGGATGCCGCGGCGGCGCTCGGCATGCTGGCCGGTTCGCCCACGCGCCTGAATGTCACGGCTCTGCGCCGTCAGGAAGTGCCCATTGCCGAGGAGACGGGCGTCGAGCCGGCGGACCCGCAAGACCCGGCGGCCGGCGCGGTGGAGACGACCGAGCTCGCCGGGGGCGAGGACGGTGAGGGTGCGGCGACGGCCAGCACCTCGATCGCCGCCGAGGCGCGCGCGAGCGCGCCGGCACGCCCGGGACCAGCCACCTCGGCGCTCGACAAGCCCTACATCCAGGTCGGGCTGTTCAGCGTCGAGGAAAATGCCCGCAAGCTGGCCGAGAGCCTGCGCGCGCAGGGAATCATCCCGCTGATCCGCGCGGGATCGACCCAGGGCAAGAGTTACTGGCGCGTGCTGGTCGGGCCCGCCTCCAGCCGCTCCGAGCGCGCTGCGCTTCTCAAGAAAGTGAAGGCGCTCGGTTTCGCCGACGCCTATTTCGTGAAAAGCTGACAAACAGGGGTAAGGCTTCCCGCCGATGCTGCCAATCCGCACCGTTCTTCTCCCACTGCTTGCGCTTGCCCTGGCAGCGCTCGCCCTGCCGGCCGGCGCCTTCGAGACGCGCGCACGCGCGGCCTACGTCTATGACGTGACCACCGACACCGTGCTTCTGGAGAAGAACGCCGATCTGGCACTGCCGCCCGCCTCCATGTCGAAGCTGATGACCCTCAACATGCTGTTCGAGGCGCTGGCCGACGGGCGCGTGACGCTGGACACGCGCTTTCGCGTCTCGACGCGGGCACGTCAGATGGGCGGCTCCACCATGTTTCTCAACGAGCGCGACCGGCCCACGGTGGAGGAGCTCATCAAGGGCATCGTCGTGCTGTCGGGCAATGATGCCTGCGTGGTGGTGGCCGAGGGGCTCGCGGGCACCGAGGAGGCCTTCGCCCGGCTGATGAACGAACGCGCCCGTGCGCTGGGCCTGACGAACTCGACCTTCGCCAACGCCTCGGGCTGGCCGCACCCCAACCAGCGCATGAGCGCGCGGGATCTGGGCAAGCTTGCCGTCAGGCTCATCACGCAGTTTCCCGAGTATTACGGCTATTTCAGCATCACCGAATGGCCCTATGACGGGCGCGCGCCGCAGAACCGTTTCAACCGCAACCCGCTCCTGAAACTCGGCATCGGCGCGGACGGGCTGAAGACCGGGCACACCGAGGAGGCGGGTTACGGGCTGGTCGGCTCGGCCGTGCAGGGCAACCGTCGCATCGTCTTCGTGATCATGGGGCTTGAGAGCGAGGCCGCGCGCGCCGAGGAAGGCGAGCGCATCATCAACTGGGCGTTCAGGCAATTCGTCATCAAGAAGGTCGCCGCGAAGGGCCAGGTGGTGGCCGAGGCGCCCGTCTGGCTGGGCCAGCGCGAGCGTGTGGGTCTTGCGGTGGCGGACGACCTCGAGCTTCTGGTGCCGGCCCTTGTGCGGGGTGATCTGACGGCGGAGGCGCGCTTTCGCAGCCCCCTCGAGGCGCCGGTGGCCGCCGGGCAGGAGGTGGGCCGGCTCACCATCCGGCTTGAAGGGCTGCCCGAGCGAGAGGTGCCCCTCGTGGCCGCCGAAGAGGTGTCGCGCGGGGGTATCTGGAAGCGGGTCAAGACCGCCCTTGCGGTGCTCATGGAGCGCTATGCCGGGGAGCTGGCGGGCTCCTCCTGATGGCGCCTGCGCTGTTCATTACCTTCGAGGGCATCGACGGGGCCGGCAAATCCACCCAGGCACGGCGTCTTGCCGAGGCGCTGAGGCGCGAGGGCCACGAGGTTGTCGAAACCCGTGAGCCGGGGGGCTCTCCGGGCGCGGAAGAGATTCGCCGCCTGCTGGTGGAGGGCGCCCCCGCGCGCTGGTCGCCGGAAACGGAGATTTTGCTGTTCACCGCCGCTCGCCGCGACCATCTGGAAAAGACCATCGCACCGGCGCTCGCGCGCGGGGCGGTGGTGGTGTGCGACCGCTTTGCCGATTCAACCCGCGTCTATCAGGGCGCCCGGCGCCCCGGGCTCCGCCCGCTCGTCGACGAGCTGCACGCCCGCGTCATCGGCCGCGAGCCCGATCTGACCATACTCATCGACATGGACCCCGAAACCGCCTTCCACCGCGGCCTTGCCCGCAACACCGGCGAGAACCGTTTCGAGGAGATGGGGCTTGCCTTCCAGCGCCGGCTGCGGGAGGGGTTTCTCGCCCTTGCCCGCGAATGGCCCGAGCGCATCGTCGTCGTCGACGGCGCCCGCGCGCCCGAGGAGCTCGAGCGCGAGATTCTCGCCATCGTGCACGAACGGCTGCAATGAGCGACGTTGCCGACATTCCCGAGGCCGACCGCGTCGAAGGCGCGCCTCATCCCCGCCAGACGCGCGCACTCTTCGGCCAGGAGGCGGCGGAGCGGGAGTTTCTCGAGGCGCTCGCCGGAGGGCGGCTCCATCATGGCTGGCTCATCACAGGCCCCAGGGGCGTTGGCAAGGCGACGCTCGCCTGGCGCATCGCCCGGCGGTTGCTTTCCGAGGCTCCGGCGGAGGCGGCGGGGCAGGGGCTTTTCGGCGAAGAGCTTCCGCCCGCCGCCGCGAAGCTCGATGCGCCCGCCGACCCCGCGCTCGAGGCGCGCATCGCCGCGCTCTCCGAGCCGCGGCTCTGCCTGATCCGACGCAGCTGGGATCCCGCGCGCAAGCGGCTGAGGACGGTCATCACCGTTGACGACGTGCGCCGGCTGAGAGGTTTCTTCGCCCTATCGGCCGCCGAGGGCGGGCGGCGCGTGGTCATTGTCGACTCCGCCGACGAGATGAACGTCAACGCCGCCAATGCCATTCTGAAGGTCTTGGAGGAACCCCCGCGCGACACCGTGCTTCTGCTCGTCAGCCACCAGCCGGCACGGCTTCTGCCCACGATTCGCAGTCGCTGCCGGGTGCTGCGCTGCGCCCCTCTCGGCGCCGAGGACATGGGCCGGGCTCTTGCAGCGGCGGGGATCGAGGCGGGGACGGACACGCCGGCGCTCGCCGAGCTGTCGGGCGGCTCGGTGGGCGAGGCGTTGCGCATTCTCGCCCATGACGGGCTCGCCCTCTACGCCGAGCTTCTCGCGCTGATGGCGACCATGCCGCGCCTCGACCGCGCCGCCGCCGTGAAGTTCGCCGAAAGCGCCGGCGCCCGGGGTGAGGCGGAGCGCCTCGACCTTGCCATCGAGCTCATCGAGCTGGCCCTTGCGCGCCTCGCCCGAGCCGCCGTCGCCGGGCCGCCCGCAATTGAGGCCGCCCCCGGCGAGGCCGACACTCTCACCCGCCTTGCCGCCGTGCCCGGCGCCGGGCGCCTGTGGGCCGAGCTCCAGCAGAGCCTTGGCGCGCGCATGCGCCACGGGCGGGCGGTCAACCTTGACCCTGCATCGCTCATCCTCGATACGGTGCTGAGGATCAACGACGCGGCCGCCGGCCTTTCCCGATGATGAGCGATACCCCGCCACCTGTCACCGACAGTCACTGCCATCTCGACTTTCCCGATTTCGAGGGCGAGCTTGACGCCGTCGTGGCCCGGGCGCGCGAGGCCGGCGTGCACCGCATGGTGACGATCTGCACGCGCCTCAGCCACGAGCCGCGCGTGCGCGCCATCGCCGAGGCTTATGACGGCGTCTTCTATGCCGCGGGAACGCACCCGATGAGTGCGGCCGAGGAGCCGATGGCCACGGTCGATGAGCTCGTGCGGCTTGCGCGGCACCCCAAATTCGTCGGCATCGGCGAGAGTGGGCTCGACTACCACTACACCGCCGAGACCAAGGCGGTGCAGCAGGAAAGCCTGGCGGTCCATATCGAGGCGGCGCGCCGCACCGGCCTGCCGCTCATCATCCACGCCCGCGACGCCGACGAGGACATGGCCCGCATCCTCACCGAGGAGTACCGCGCCGGGGCCTTCTCCTGCGTGATGCACTGCTTTTCCTCGGGTGCGGCACTGGCCGAGGCGGCGCTTGATCTCGGCTTCTACCTGTCGATGTCGGGCATCGCCGCCTTCCCGAAAAGCCGCGAGCTGCGCGCAATCTTCGCCGCCGCCCCTCTCGAGCGTATCCTCGTCGAGACCGACAGCCCCTATCTCGCCCCGCCGCCCTTCCGCGGCAAGCGCAACGAGCCGGCGCATGTCATCCACACCGCGCGTGTGGGGGCGGAGATCTTCGGCCTCGACTACCCCGCCTTTGCCGCTGCCACCGAGGCCAATTTCGACCGGCTCTTCACCAAGGCCGCGCGCGCATCCAGGGCGGCGTGATGGCGCTGCGCTTCACCATCCTGGGCTGCGGTTCCTCGGGCGGGGTGCCGCGCATCGGCGGCCACTGGGGCGCCTGCGACCCCGCCAACCCAAAAAACGCCCGCCGCCGCTGCTCGCTTCTGGTCCAGCGCGAGGGCGACGGCGGCACGACGCGCGTTCTCATCGACACTACGCCCGACATGCGCTCCCAGCTTCTCGATGCCGGCGTGGGCGAGCTCGACGGCGTGGTCTATACTCACTCCCATGCCGACCACACCCACGGCATCGACGACTTGCGCATGGTGGTGCTCAACATGCGCCGCCGCCTCGACGTCTGGGCCGATCCGCCCACCCAGGAAGCGCTGCTCGACCGCTTCGGCTATGCCTTCGTCCAGCCCGAAGGCTCGCCCTATCCGCCGATCCTGAACCTGCACACCATCACGGGGCCTTTCGAGATTCCCGGTGCGGGCGGCCCCGTCCGCCTCGCGCCCATTCCGGTCGATCACGGGGTGATGCCGGCTCTCGGCTTCCGCATCGGCGGGCTCGCCTACATCCCCGATGCGGTGGCGATCCCCGAAAGCTCCTGGCCGCTTCTTGAAGACCTCGACGTTCTGATCGTGGACGCGCTCAGACGCACGCCGCATCCCACCCACGCCCATCTCGACCTGGCCCTCGAGTGGGTCGCCCGCGCCCGGCCGGCCCGCGCGGTGCTGACCAACATGCACATCGACCTCGATTACGCCACCGTCGAGGCGGAGACGCCCGAAAACGTCACCCCCGCCTTCGATGGCATGGAGATCACGCTTCAGGAATGAACGGGCGCTCCCCATCATCACCCTGGTGCAAATACCCAGCTGCGGCGCCAGCCGCAGCCTCGCAGCGGAGGTGACACCGTGCAGGCGCTCATCGACATCGTCCTGCCGGTCTTCCTCGTGCTCGGCCTTGGCTATGCAGCGCGCTGGCGCAAGCTGATCGGCGAGGGCGAGATCGCGGCGCTGATGCGCTTTGCGCAGGGCTTTGCCATCCCGTGCCTGCTGTTTCTCGCGATCGCCCGGCTCGATCTGCAGGAAAGCTTCCGACCCGCGCTCCTCATCTCCTACTACGCCTCGGCCGTGGCGGCCTTTCTCGTCGGCCTTTGCGGTGCGCGCAGCCTCTTCGGGCGCCCGTGGGAAGACAGCGTGGCCATCGGGTTCTGCTGCCTGTTCTCCAACTCGGTTCTGCTGGGCCTGCCCATCGCCGAGCGCGCCTACGGCGCCCCGACACTTGCGTCGAACTATGCCATCGTCGCGCTGAACGCGCCGGTCTGCTACGGCATCGGCATCACCGCGATCGAACTGGTCCGGGCAAGAGGCAACGGTCTCGTCGCGGCGCTGCGCACGGTGGCCAGGTCGCTGGCCCGGAACGCGCTCATGCTCGGAATTGCCCTCGGCTTTGTCGCAAACGTCACCGGTCTGGCGCTGCCGGGTGCGGTCGTCGAGGGGCTGGAGCTGATGGCCCGCGCGGCGCTTCCCGCGGCGCTCTTCGGGCTCGGTGGTGTTCTGTATGCCTACCGGCCCGAGGGCGATGCGCTCACTATCGCCTTCGTCTGCGCGGTTTCGCTTCTGCTCACCCCCGCGCTCGCCTGGCTCATCGGCCATGAACTCGGCCTTGCGAAGGAGCAGATGCGCGCGGCCGTCATCACCGCGGCCACGCCTCCCGGCGTCAACGCCTATCTCTTTGCCAACATCTACGGAGTCGCCCGGCGCGTCGCCGCCACCTCGGTTCTTGCAGGCACCGCCGCCTCGCTTCTCACCATCTGGCTGTGGCTGGCCGTCCTGCCCTGAGGCTTAGCCCGGCGACATCCCCCTCAGCCGCTCGGAACGCCGGCGCAGTAGCTCCACCGTTGTCAGAAGCAGGATCGACAGCGTCACAAGGATCGTGGCCACCGCGAGAATCGTCGGCGAGATCTGCTCCCTCAGCCCGGTGAACATCTGCCAGGGCAGCGTCTTCTGCCCCGCGGAGCCCACGAAGAGCACCACCACGACCTCGTCGAATGAGGTGATGAAGGCAAACAGCGCGCCCGAGATCACGCCGGGCAGGATGAGCGGCATCTGCACGCGGAAGAAGGTGCGCACCGGCCCCGCGCCCATGCTCGCCGAGGCGCGGGTGAGCGATTCGTCAAACCCCACCAGCGTTGCCGTGACGGTGATGATGACGAAGGGGATGCCCAGCGCGGCATGGGCCAGCACGACGCCCGCGTAGGTGCCCTGCAGCCCGATGCGCGAGTAGAAGAAGTACATGCCGGCGGCCGAGATGATCAGCGGCACGATCATCGGGCTGATGAGGATCGCCATGATCGCGCGGCGGAAGGGCACATGCGGGCGCGACAGCCCTATCGCGGCGAGCGTGCCCAGCGAGACGGAAAGCAGCGTCGCCGCCGGCGCGATCCGCACCGAGTTGCGCAGCGCCTGCTGCCAGTCGGGGTTGGTGAAGAAGTCGCGGTAGTGCCTGAGCGAGTAGCCTTCGGGGTCGAGCGCGAGCATCTTCGGCGTGAAGGTGAAGAACTCCTCGGCGTTGAAGCTCAAGGGGATCACCACGATGATCGGGGCGATCAGGAAGAAGAAGATCAGCCCGCAGATGAAGAGATAGCTGTTGTGCCAGAGCACCTGCAGGGGCGTGGCGTAAACCGGCACGCCCGCCCGGTAGCGCCCCGAGTGGAGCCACAGCGCGAACCACCCCATCACCAGCCCGATCACGCCGCCGGCGACAAGGCCGGTGGTGCCGCCGCTCAGAAGGCCTCCGAGCGCATAGACCGCCGCCGTCGCCCATTTCCCGCGCCTGCGGTCGGGCAGGAAGCGCGCGAGCACCCAGGCGGTCGCCGCGCCAATGGCGGCTCCGGCGACGAGCCCTGCCAGCACCATGTCATTGGCCGAGCCGGCGAGCAGGCCGAAGAAGCCGCCAAGTGCCGCCGTGAGCGGGATGGTGAAGCCGGTGAGGCTGGGGGAGGTTCCGCGCGGGGTCACGATGGTTGTCATGGGGTCACCCGAGGCTCACGTTGTCGATGCCCACGATGCGGTCGTAGAGCCAGTAGAGGATCAGCACCACGCCCAGAAGGATCGTGCCGAGCGCGGCGGCCAGCCCCCAGTTGAGCGAGCTGGAGATGTGATAGGCGATCCGGTTGGAGATGAAGGTGCCCGAGGTGCCGCCCACGAGCTCCGGCGTGATGTAGTAGCCGATGGCAAGGATGAAGACGAGGATCGAGCCCGCACCGATCCCCGGCACCGACTGCGGGAAATAGACCCGCCAGAAGGCCGTCCAGTTGGTGGCGCCAAGGCTCTTCGCCGCCCGCATGTAGGAGGGCGGGATCGTCTTCATCACCGAATAGAGCGGCAGGATCATGAACGGCAGCAGGATGTGCGTCATGGCGATGATCGTGCCGGTCTGGTTGTTGATGAGGATGAGGCGGTTGGCATCATCCACCAACCCCAGCCAGACGAGGATGTCGTTGATCACCCCCTGCTGCTGGAGGAGCACCTTCCAGGCCGAGGTGCGCACCAGAAGCGAGGTCCAGAAGGGCAGGAGCACCAGGATCATCAGGATGTTCGAGGTGCGCAGCGGCAGGCTCGACAGCAGATACGCCACCGGATAGCCCAAGAGGATGCACGCCCCGGTGATCACGAGGCTCATGAACAGCGTGCGGTTGAACAGCATCACGTAGATCTGCTGCTCCTCGGGCTGCTTCTCGATGCCGTGGGGTGTGAGCTTGAGGTCAACCGCGGCGAGGAAATAGCCCGGCGTGTAGGGCGGCGAGAAGGTCTGGATCACGCCCCAGACTTCGGGGTCGCCCCAGTCCTTGTCAGCCTTGAGGAACTGCTCCTTGATCGAGACGGTCTCGAAACCGCCCACGGCCGCGGCAGCGGCGGCGAGGCGGTCCGCGCCGGGGCCGTTGTAGGCCGAAACGTCGGCCCCGCGCGCCAGATCGCGGTAGAGCATGGTGAAGACGAAATCGGCTGGCGTCTCCTCCGCCGGGTCGTCGCCCTCGTTCTCGAGAATCCTGAGCCAGCTTTGCCAGGCGGAAGCGGTCTCGGGCAGGACGCTCTCGATGCCCGGTGCGCTCATCATCTCCATCCAGGCCGCGCCGTCCTTCCAGGCCGGGTCCAGCGCGGCGAACTGGTCGGCGTAGATGTCGGTGTCGAAGCGCCCGACCCGGCGGCCGGTCTTGCGGAACAGCGAGGACATTCCCGTCATCTCGTAATTGAGGCGGGTGCCGAGGCGGGTGTGGGTCTTGAGCGCCACCGCCTCGGAGAGATCGACGTAGAAGGCGGCAAATACATCCTCGCCCGGTGCCTCGCCGCTGGAATAGTCCCAGTCCTCGAGTGCTGCGACGGTGCGCGGCAGCGTGTCGGCGACGATCTGGTTTTCCACCGAGCGGAACAGCATGTCCGCGATCGGGGCGATGAAGCTGACCAGAACGAAGATCAGGAGAGGCGCCACCAGCCCCAGCGCCCTGAGCTTCTCGCGCCTGAGTGCCCGGCGCAGGCTGGCCTTCAGCGGCCGCCCGTCGGCGGCGACGATCGGGCCTTCACCCTTGACCAGATGCAGCGCGTCATCCGGCGTCGGCGCGTCCATGGTGTTGGGGTCTGTGGCTGGAACCTTCATCTCAGGTGCCTTCAACGACGACGATCACGCTCTCGGCGTTGTCCTTGCGGATCTGCGCGACCTCCTGATAGGCCGGGTCGTGATAGGCCCGGAGCGCGGTCTCGTAGTCGGGAAATTCGATGATGACGTGACGGTCGAGGCATTCGCCCTCAACCGTTTCGGAGCGCCCGCCGCGCACGATGAAGCGTCCGCCGAGTCCTTCGAGAATGGGCGTGTCGCGCTCCACGTACTCGCGGTAGGCCTCGGGGTTCTTCACGGTGATATGGGCGATGATGTAGCCCTTGGGCATGGGTGCGCTCCCCTTGGGGTGGGGCAGGCAGTGCTGCCTGCCCCGGTTTTGCGTCAGGCGATCACTTCGCCAGCCAGGCCTGGAACTTGGCGTCCAGATCGTCGCGGTAGTCCGCCCACCACTCGTAGTTGTAGAGCAGCGTGTTCTTGGCGTTCTCCGGGTCGGTCGGCATGTGCGGCTTCATGTGGTCGGGCACGAGCGGTGCCGAGGACTTCCGCGCCGGGCCGTAGGAGATGTACTTGGCCTGATCCGCCAGCCGCTGGGTGTCGGTGGCGAAATAGACGAAGTCGAGCGCGCGGGCGAGACGATCCTCGGGCAGGCCGTTCGGGATGATCCAGCCGTCGAGGTCGAACACCTGCATGTCCCACAGCATCTTCACCGGCTGCTTCTGGTTGACGATGAGGTCAAACAGGCGGCCGTTGTAGGTGGAGCCGATCACAACCTCGCCATCGGCCAGAAGCTGCGGCGTGTCGGCGCCGGCCGACCACCAGATCACCTGATCCTTGATGGTGTCGAGCTTGGCGAAGGCGCGCGCCTGGCCTTCCTCGGTCTCGAGGACGTCGTAGATGTCTTCCTTGGCCACGCCGTCGCAATAGAGCGCCCACTCGAGGTTGTTGATCGGGCGCTTCTCGAGGCTGCGCTTGCCGGGGAAGGTCTCGAGATCGAAGACGTCGCAGACGTCATCGGGCTCCTTGCCGCCCCATTCGGCAACGTCGGTGCGGTAGCCGAAGGTGGTGGAGTAGACGATCTGCGGGATGAAGCATTCCGAGACGATCAGCTCGCCGAAGTCCTCCGAGGCAGGCGTGCCGTCAGGCGCCGGGGCGAGCATCTTGTCATGGTCGATCTCCATCGCCAGGCCCTCGTCGCAAAGGCGGATGGCGTCGGAGGCGACCACGTCGACCACGTCCCAGGTGATGTTTCCGGCCTCGTTCATGGCGCGCAGCTTGGCCACAGCCTCGGCGGAGCTTTCATCCCAGATGATCTCCACCTTCGGGTGCATCGCCTTGTAGGGCTCGGCATAGGCCTTGACCTGGCTGTTCTGGTAGGCGCCGCCCCAGCTGACCAGCACCAGTTTGTTCGACATCATGCCGTGGCTGGCGGCGAACGCCGCCCCGCCGATGGCCGTCGCAGCGGCGGTGGCCAGAAGTATCTTGCGTTTCATGGTCTTCCTCTCCTTGTCAGACTCTCGGGTTTCGTGATGGCGCGCGGCCGCGGATGCGGTCACGCGTCCAGCGCCCGGCAATCCTGCGGGCGCCAGCCGACCTCGATCACCTCGCCGGGCTTCAGCCGGCGCTGATCGGGGGCATTGCGTGTCTTGATGATGAAGTTCTCGTTGCCGGCGACGTTGAGCCGGGTGCGGTAGATGTCGCCCATGTAGATGAACTCAAGCACCTCCGCCCTGACCGTGTGCGCATCGGGCGGCATGCGCTCGGGATTGTATTCCACCCGCTCGGGGCGGATGGAAACGCGGGTGCGCTCGCCGACCTTGTTGACGTTCACCGGCACCGCATCAATCAGCTCGCCATGGTCGAGCCGCACGCGGGCAATGCCGTTCTCGATGGCCTCGATGGTGCCCTCGAGCGTGTTGTTCTCGCCGATGAACTGGGCGACGAAACTGTTCTGCGGCTCTTCGTAGAGCACGTCGGGCGGGTCGAGCTGCTGGATGACGCCATCGTTGAACACCGCCACCCGGTCGGACATCGTCAGCGCCTCGGTCTGGTCGTGGGTGACATAGACCACGGTGATGCCGAGCCGCTCGTGCAGGTGCTTGATCTCGAACTGCATGTGCTCGCGCAGCTGCTTGTCGAGCGCGCCCAGTGGCTCGTCCATCAGCACGAGCTCGGGCTCGAAGACGAGCGCGCGCGCAAGCGCGATGCGCTGCTGCTGGCCGCCCGAAAGCTGTGCGGGCCGGCGCCCGCCGAACTCGCCCATCTGCACCATGTCGAGCGCGCGCTTGACCTTTTCCTCGCGCGTCGCCTTGTCCATCCCGCGCACCTCGAGCGGGAAGGAAAGGTTTTCCGCCACCGTCATGTGCGGGAACAGCGCGTAGTTCTGGAACACCATGCCGATGCCGCGCTTGTGGGGCGGGATGTTGTTGATGGAAACGCCGCCGAGCCGGATGTCGCCGTGCGTGGCGGTCTCGAAACCGGCCAGCATCATCAGGCAGGTGGTCTTGCCCGAACCCGACGGCCCAAGCATCGTGAGGAACTCGCCCTTGCCGATCGACAGGTTGAGATCCTTCACGACGAGCGTCTCGCCGTCGTAGCTTTTTTGCACGCGCTCGAAGACGACGAATGCGTCGTCGCTTGCCTCTGCCGCCAATGTACCCCCCTTCTCAGGCCGTCGGGCGCAGGCCCGCTTCCCTTGCTCTCGCCCGCCAATCCAAACAAAACTGGCGGGCTCTTGCAACCGTATGTTCCGGGGGAGGACGTCGTGGGGGCGCAGAAGCGACCGATTTCAGGGCACTTGCGACCGGAAAGGCGCCGCTGACGGACCATCGGCAAAAAAAGAGGGGCGCCACGATGGGCGCCCCCGCAGGCGATGTCGACGCCGATGCCTCAGCAGCTGTAGTACATCTTGAACTCGATCGGGTGCGGCGTGTGCTCGAAGGCGTAGATCTCTTCCCACTTGAGCTCCATGTAGCCCTCGATCTGATCCTTGGTGAACACGTCGCCCGCAAGCAGGAAGTCGTGATCGGCAGCAAGGCTGTCGATCGCTTCGCGCAGGGACGCGCAGACGGTCGGGATGCCCTCGAGCTCCTCGGGCGGCAGGTCGTAGAGATCCTTGTCCATCGCCGGGCCCGGATCGATCTTGTTGCGGATGCCGTCGAGGCCGGCCATCAGAAGTGCGGAGAAGCACAGGTAGGGGTTGGCGGAAGGATCGGGGAACCGCGCCTCGACGCGCTTGGCCTTGGGGTTCTCCGTCCACGGAATGCGCACGCAGCCCGAGCGGTTGCGGGCCGAGTAGGCGCGCAGCACCGGCGCCTCGAAGCCGGGGATCAGGCGCTTGTAGGAGTTGGTCGAGGGGTTGGTGAAGGCGTTGAGAGTCTTGGCGTGCTTGAGGATGCCGCCAATGAACCACAGCGCTTCCTGGCTCAGATCGGCATACTTGTCGCCGGCGAAGAGCGGCTTGCCGTCCTTCCAGATCGACATGTTCACATGCATGCCGGTGCCGTTGTCGCCCGCGATCGGCTTGGGCATGAAGGTTGCCGTCTTGCCGTAGGCCTGGGCGACGTTGTGGATGACGTACTTGTATTTCTGAAGCTCGTCCGCTTGGCGGGTCAGGCTGTCGAAGATGAGCCCGAGCTCGTGCTGGCAGGAAGCCACCTCGTGGTGGTGCTTGTCCACCTTCATGCCCATCCGCTTCATCGTCGAGAGCATCTCGGAGCGGATGTCCTGCCCGTCATCGACCGGCGGCACCGGGAAGTAGCCGCCCTTGACGCCGGGGCGGTGGCCCATGTTGCCCATCTCGTATTCGGTGTCGGTGTTCCAGGCGGCATCGATTGCATCGACCTGGTAGGACACCTTGTTCATGGTGACGGCGAAGCGGACGTCATCGAACAGGAAGAATTCCGCCTCCGGGCCGAAATAGGCCACATCGCCGATGCCGGAGGACTTGAGATAGGCCTCGGCCTTCTGAGCGGTGCCGCGCGGGTCGCGCTCATAGCGCTCGCCGGTGTCGGGCTCGACCACCGAGCAGTGCACGCACATGGTCTTCTCGGCGAAGAACGGGTCGAGATAGGCCGACTCCGCGTCGGGCATCAGCTTCATGTCCGACTGGTCGATCGACTTCCAGCCGGCGATGGAGGAGCCGTCGAACATGAAGCCTTCCTCGAAGAAGTCCTCGTCGACCTGATCGGCCAGCACGGTGACGTGCTGCAGCTTGCCGCGCGGGTCGGTGAAGCGCAGGTCGACGTATTCGACCTCCTCGTCCTTGATTGTCTTGAGAACGTCAGCATTGCTCATTTGCGTGACCTTTCCTTCCCTTTCGAGAGATCGTCGGCGCGGGGCGCCGGGGTTTTCAGTCTGTCTGGCCGCGGTGGCGACGGACGCCTTCTTCAGAGCGCGTCCTCGCCGGTCTCGCCGGTGCGGATGCGCACCGCCTGCTCGACTGGCGAGACGAAGATCTTTCCGTCGCCGATCTTGTCGGTGCGGGCCGCCGCGATGATGGCCTCGATGGCGGTGTCGACGAGATCGTCCGGCATGACCACCTCGATCTTCACCTTCGGCAGGAAGTCCACCACATACTCGGCGCCCCGGTAGAGCTCGGTATGGCCCTTCTGGCGGCCGAAGCCCTTCACCTCGATGACGCTGAGGCCCTGCACGCCGATTTCCTGCAGGGCTTCCTTCACCTCGTCGAGCTTGAACGGCTTGATGATCGCCTCGACCTTCTTCATGCGCCCGCTCCCTGGCCACTTTCAGTCTGTCGGAGCAGGTCAGACCACTTCACGCCGGTGCCGACAATTCGCTAGGCTGTCGCAGCGCGGCGCGCGGCGAGGATTCCGGGATGAGTGCACAAAAAATGTGCAGGATGCCCGGAAAAAGGACGAATTGTGAACGGACAGGCTGCAGGGAGCCGCAGGAATGGGCGAATTGCTGACGGCAGCGCAGATGCGCGCGGTGGAAGTCGCGGCGATGGCGAGCGGCGCGGTCACCGGGCTTGAGCTGATGGAGCGGGCCGGGCGCGGGGTGGTCGGGACGGCCTTCGCGCGCTGGCCCGAGCTTGCCGTGGCGCCGCGCCGCGGGCTGGTTCTCGCGGGGCCGGGCAACAACGGCGGCGACGGCTATGTTGTGGCGCGGCTTCTGCGAGAGTGGGGCTGGGAGGTTGAGGTTTTCGCCCTTGGTGAGCCCGAACGGCTGAAGGGCGACGCGCAGGCCAACCATGCGCGCTGGCGCGAGATGGGCGGGGCGGTGCGGCCTCTGGCCGAGCTCGGGGCGGGGCTTGAAGAATCTCCGGCGGTGGTCATCGATGCGCTCTTCGGAACCGGGCTCGCGCGCCCCCTGACCGGGTCGGTGGCCGAAGCGATTCGCGCTGTCGCGGCCTGGCGTGGCGAGGGGGGGCGCGATGGGCGGGTGGTGGCCGTCGACATCCCCTCGGGGATTTGCGCCGACAGCGGCCGGGTGCTGGGGGCGGCGATGCACTGCGACCTCACGGTGAGCTTTCATGCGCCGAAGCTCGGGCATTACCTCGCCGAGGGGCCGGCGCATGCCGGGTGGCTCGAAGTCGCCGACATCGGCATCGGTGCCTGGGCGGCGGGGGCGGGGGAGTGCGTGCAGCTTGTCGAGCTGACGGCGCCGGTGCGAGAGCTCGCCAAGACCGGCGGGCACAAATACCACCACGGCCATGCGCTGGTGCTTTCAGGCGGGGTGGGCCGTGGCGGGGCGGCGCGCATGGCGGCGCGGGCGGCGCTGCGCGTCGGCGCGGGGCTGGTGACGCTCGGCTGCCCGCCGGCGGCGATGATCGAGAATGCCGCGCGGCTCGAGGCGGTGATGTTGCGGCCGGTGGCTGACGGAGAGGCGCTTGCCGCGCTGCTGGAAGACCCGCGCATCGACGCGCTCTGCCTTGGCCCGGGGCTCGGGCTCGGGCCGCGGGAGGGGGCGCTTGTGGCGGCCGCGCTCGATGCGGGCCGGGCGACGGTGCTCGATGCCGATGCGCTGACGATTCTCGCGCGTGAGCCGCGGCTGCGGGCGCGCGTGCACGGGCGCTGCGTGCTTACCCCGCATGAAGGAGAGTTCGCGCGGCTGTTTCCCGGGTTGGGCGCGCGGCTGCGGGCGGAGCCGGAGGCGGGGCCGGCCTTCTCCCGGCTCGACGCCGCGCGCGCGGCGGCGCGCGAGAGCGGCGCGGTGGTGCTGCTCAAGGGGCCCGATACCGTCATCGCCGCGCCCGATGGGCGGGCCTGGGTCCATGCCGCGGCCTATGCGCGCGCCGCGCCGTGGCTGGCGACGGCGGGCGCGGGCGATGTGCTGGCCGGTCTCATTGCCGGGCTTCTGGCGCGCGGGCTTGCCCCGGAGCGGGCGGCGTCGCTGGCAGCCTGGCTGCATGTGGAAGCGGCGCGGCGGGCAGGGGCGGGGATGATTGCCGAGGATCTGCCCGACCGCCTGCCGGAGGTTTTCTCCGCGCTCGGTCTCTGATCGGGCCTCAGTGAGACGCGGCCCGGACCTGGCCGGTTTAGGTGAAGACGAGGTGAAAACCCCCATCGCCTGCGGCGAGAGCGCGCAGCCTGCGGGCCCCTGCGCGGGTGACGATGTGCTCGCCGGGGGCGAGTGTCTCGACGGGCTTCGGCCCTTGGAGCGTCAGAACCCGTGTCCCCGGCGCGACGGCCTTGATCTCGCCTTCGCTCCAACTCGGGCTCACGGGCGTGACGACGGGCATCTCTCGGTCAATGTACATCCCGGCACCTCCTTCTGCGGCTTTCCGATGTCTTTCCCGCAGTTGCGGCAGAAATATGGCCATCAGGCGTTTTCTCTTTGCACCAGCGCGACGGGGGCTGAGCCGTCCGCGGGGACGCGGTTTTTCCTCTCGCATCCCTCAGAGGGCTTTGCTAGAAGGGCGCCGGTTTTCCGGGCCGCGCTTGTGCTGCCCGGGGGTGCTGACCCATGAGATGCGGGTGTGGCGGAACTGGCAGACGCACCAGATTTAGGTTCTGGCGCCGCAAGGCGTGGGGGTTCAAGTCCCTCCACCCGCACCAGACCCGCGATACCCAGAGGATGTGAAAAGGACGGAATATGCAGGTCACCGAGACCCTGAAGGAAGGCCTCAAGCGCGGCTACCAGATCAAGGTTACCGCCGAGGAACTGGAGGCCAAGGTTGTCGCCAAGCTCGAGGAGGCGCGGCCCCAGATCGAGATGAAGGGCTTCCGCAAGGGCAAGGTTCCCATGGCGCTTCTGCGCAAGCAGTTCGGGCCGCGCCTTATGGGCGAGGCGATGCAGGAGGCCGTGGACAGCGCCATGGCCAAGCACTTCGAGGAGACGGGCGACCGTCCCGCGTTCCAGCCCGAGGTGAAGCTTACCAACGAGGACTGGAAGGAGGGCGACGACATCGAGGTCTCCATGACCTACGAGGCGCTGCCCGAAATCCCCGAGGTCGAGTTCTCCAGGATCGAGATCGAGCGGATGGTGGTGAAGCCTTCCGATGAGGAGGTGGAGGACACGCTCAAGCGTCTGGCCGAGAACGCGCAGGAGTTCGAGGACAAGCCCGAAGGCGAGCCCGCCGAGAAGGGCGATCAGGTGGTGATCGACTTCGTGGGCAAGGTCGATGGCGAGGCGTTCGAGGGTGGCTCGGCGGAGGACTATCCGCTGGTGCTGGGCTCGGAGAGCTTCATTCCGGGTTTCGAGGAGCAGCTGATCGGCGCCAAGGCGG
Source organism: Meinhardsimonia xiamenensis (assembly GCF_900102905.1). Taxonomy (GTDB): domain Bacteria; phylum Pseudomonadota; class Alphaproteobacteria; order Rhodobacterales; family Rhodobacteraceae; genus Meinhardsimonia; species Meinhardsimonia xiamenensis. Next base: position 100,462 of record NZ_FNFV01000002.1, read on the forward strand.
GTGACAAGGTGGACGTGAAGGTCACCTTCCCCGAGGATTACGGCGCGGAGCATCTCGCCGGCAAGGAAGCCGTCTTCGAATGCACCGTGAAGGCGGTGAAAAGGCCGGTGCCGGCGAAGATCGATGACGAGCTTGCCAAGCGTTACGGGGCGGAGAACCTCGAGGAGCTGAAGACGCGCATCCGCGACCAGCTCGCCGCGGAATACGCCAACGCCGCGCGCGCGGTGCTCAAGCGCCGGCTTCTCGACAAGCTCGACGAGATGGTCGATTTCGAGCTGCCGCCGACGCTTGTGGAGACCGAAGCCAAGCAGATCGCCCATCAGCTGTGGCACGAGGAGCACCCCGAGGTGCAGGGCCACGACCACCCCGAGGTCGAGCCCACCGAGGAGCACGAGAAGCTCGCCCGCCGGCGGGTGAAGCTGGGGCTGCTGCTGGCCGAGCTTGGCCGAAAGAACAAGATCGAGGTCACCGACCAGGAAATGACGCAGGCCGTGCTCAATCAGGCCCGACAGTATCCCGGGCAGGAGCGCGCCTTCTTCGAGTTCGTGCAGCAGAACCCGCAGGTTCAGCAGCAGATCCGCGCGCCGCTGTTCGAGGACAAGGTGGTGGATTTCATCCTCGAGCTCGCCAAGGTCGAGGAGCGCGAGGTCTCGAAGGACGAACTGGAGAAGGCCGTCGAAGCTCTCGAGGACTGAGCCACAGGGCCAGTCGGCGAATCCGCGGGCCGTCCCGATGGGGCGGCCCGTTTTTCTTTGTCCGGCCCCCTCGAAAATTCACCTAGACATGACAATATGTTGATCGACCTGCCGCGGGATTCTGCAGCGCAGAAACCATCGCGGCGCGAGAAACCGAATACAAGATCAGGGGGCAGACGTGAGTCTTGATCCATATGCGGCCCTCGGCGTGTCGAAGAACGCGACGGACGAGGAGATCAGGAAGGCCTACCGCAAGATCGTGAAGACGAGCCATCCGGACCTGCACCCGGATGACCCGGAGGCGGCCGAGCGGTTCAAGGCGGCCTCGGTGGCCTATGAACTTCTGAAGGACCCCGAGAAGCGTGCGCGCTACGACCGTGGCGAGATCGACGCCATGGGCCAGGAGAGACCCGAATATCACTACTACAAGCAGTATGCCGGTGCCCAGGGCAATCCGTATGCGCATGCGGGTGCCGGCGGGGCCGGATTCGAGGGTTTCGAGGACATCTCCGACATATTCGCCGAGATCCTGCGTGGCCGCGGCGACCGCGGCGCCTCGCGCTGGGGGTTCTCGACGCGTGAGGTGCATGCCCGCGGGGCGGACGTGCGTTACCGGCTGCAGGTGTCCTTCCTCGATGCGGCCAAGGGGGCGACCAAGAAGCTGCTGATGCCTGACGGCAAGTCGCTCGAGGTGAAGATCCCGGCCGGCATCCGCGACGGGCAGACGATCCGGCTGCGCGGCAAGGGCGAGCCGGGCATCGGCGAAGGGCCGCCGGGGGATGCGCTGATCACCATCGAGGTGGCGCCGCATCCCGTCTTCAAGCGCGAGGGCAGCGACATTCGCGTGGTGCTGCCGATCACCATCGATGAGGCAGTGCTGGGCGGCAAGGTGCCGGTGCCGACCATCGACGGCATGGTGAAGTTGTCGATCCCGAAGGGCGCCTCCTCCGGCCGGGTGCTGCGGATGAAGGGCCGCGGCATCAAGCCAGAGAAGGGCGGCAAGCCCGGCGATCAGCTCGTCGAACTGAAGATCGTGATGCCGCCGCAGATCGACGACGAGCTCGAGGCGTTCATGAAGACGTGGCGCGAGAAACACGCCTATGATCCGCGGAAGGGGATGAAGCCATGAGCCGGGTCTACAGCATCGAGGAGCTGGTCGCCGCCATTCCGGGATTGACGGTGGCGCGGCTGCGCCGGCTGGAGGCGAGCGAGGTGGTTCGGCCGATGATCACCGACGATGCGGCACCTGCCTATCGCGCGGTGGATCGTGCCCGCCTCGAGCTCGCCTGCCATCTTGGCGAGGTCTTCGACCTCAATGAGGATGCACTGGGACTGGTGATGGATCTGGTTGACCGGATGCACGGGCTTCACGCGGAGCTTGACGCGCTTCTTCGCGCCGTGGCCGAGCAGCCCGAGGCCGTGCGCCGGGAGCTTGGCGCAGCCTTCCTTCGTCACCGCTGGGGGCGCGTCGAGTAACCGGCGCCGCGCCGCAACAGGCGCCTGCCGGAAAGCGAAAGGGCCACCCGCTTGCGCGGGCGGCCCGTTCTTCTTGCAGTGGTTCCGATGGGGGCGGCAGCGCTCAGCGCTGCTCGACGTCGGGCTGCTCGCCGGTGTCGGGCGATTCGCCCTCGACCGTCTCGACGAGAAGCGACTCGGCCTCCTGCGCGGCACCGACATCCTCGAAGAGTTCGGCGATCTCGAATTCGGCCTCGCGGGCCTCTTCGGCCGCCAGTTCGGCCACCGTCTTTCCTGCGGCCTGAAGCTCGGCCTCATCGGGCGTGCGGGCGACGTTGAGGGTGATGGTCACCGACACCTCCGGGTGCAGGTTCACCGTCACCTCGTGCAGGCCCAGCTCCTTGATCGGGCGGTTGAGCACCACCTGGCGGCGGTCGATCGAGAAGCCGGCCTCGGTCGCGGCCTGGGCGGCGTCGCGCGTGGTCACCGAGCCATAAAGCGCCCCCGAATCGGAAGCCGAGCGGAGAATGACGAACTGCTGCCCGTCGAGCCGTTCGGCCAGCGCCTCGGCCTCCTTGCGGGTTTCGAGGTTGCGCGCCTCGAGCTGCGCCTTCTGCGCCTCGAAGACCTTGAGGTTTTCGGGCGTTGCGCGCAGCGCCTTCTTCTGGGGCAGAAGATAGTTGCGCGCGTAGCCGTCCTTGACGGAGACGACATCGCCCATCTGGCCCAGCTTGGCCACGCGTTCGAGAAGGATCACGTCCATGTCGCGGGCCTCCCTTACTTGATCACATAGGGAAGGAGCGCGAGGTAGCGGGCGCGCTTGATGGCGCGCGCAAGCTCACGCTGCTTCTTGGCGGATACCGCGGTGATGCGCGAGGGCACGATCTTGCCACGCTCGGAAATGTAGCGCTGCAGCAGCTTGGTGTCCTTGTAGTCGATCTTCGGCGCATTCTCGCCCGAGAAGGGGCAGACCTTGCGCCGGCGGAAGAACGGTCTTGCGGCCATGTTCCTGTCTCCTTCTCTCTCAGCGGCGCCGGTCGCGCTCGTCGCGCTTCTGCATCTGGATCGAGGGGCCCTCGTCGTGCTTGTCCACCTTCACGGTGAGCACGCGCATGACATCCTCGTGCAGCCGCATCAGCCGCTCCATCTCCTGCACCGCCGGCGCCGGAGCGTCGGTGCGCATGAAGGCGTAGTGGCCCTTGCGGTTCTTGTTGATCTTGTAGGCCATCGTCTTCAGGCCCCAGTACTCGCTGCCGACGACCTTGCCGCCGTTTTCCTGCAGGATGGAGCCGAAATGTTCGATCAGGCCCTCGGCCTGCGCGCCGGACAGATCCGGGCGCGCGATGAAGACATGCTCGTAAAGCGGCATGCGATCTCCGTCTCTCTTCGGGCGCGCTTCGCCGGGCGGGGGCTCGACCTTCCGCGTCCCGCCCTCGAGAGGCTGCGCCGATCGATGAAGTTGCGGAAGGATGGGGCCTTATACATCTCTCGGCCCGCGATGCAAGGCGGCGCGGCCCGTACACGGCTTGCATGGGCAGCTCGCGAGTGACCGACGAGGCAGCGGCCCGATTTACGCCGCGGAATTTCCGACAGCCTGACCGAAAGGCGCCGCGGCCGGGCCAGCATCGCAGGGCAGGCTGACGGGGTTTCTCAAGCGCATCTTGAACCGCGACGGATTGCCGATGTTGATCGAAACCGAAGACAGCCCGTGGATGATTCCCGCGCCGCCCCCGGCGCGCCGGATTCCGCGCCTGCATGTGGGAAAACGGCTGGGACGGGGCCTGGGCGTCAGCTCGCGCATCGCGGTGCGTGAGATGACGAGGGGCTATGTCATCGAACAGCCGCTCACGATCGTGCCGGTGACGCGGCACGATGTTCGTGCCGCCTGGGCCACGGGGGCGGCTGCCGCGGGGCTGGCGGCGCTCGGGTGGGGCGCGGTGCAGCTTGCACTGCCGGAGGCGGGCTGGAGCCGGGCCGGGCTGGTCGGCCTGCACGCCGGACTCGTGGGGGCGCTTGCCGGGCTTCTTTTAACCATGCGCGGCACGCTGCGTGTCGAGGTTGACACGCTGACGCGCCGCATCAGGGTCTGTCGGCTATGCGCAGTCGGCTCCCGCGTCCTGCTCGACCGCACCTTCGGCCCGGTTTCGGAGCTTGTGCTTCAGCGCCGGCGCAACGGGATGATGCGGCTGTGTCTGAAGGCCGGAGAGGGCGACCGAGCCGGCTGGCAGGTTCTGGCGGTTGGCGAGGAGGACGTCTTGCGGGGGCTGCACCGGCGCATCGCGCGCGACTTCCTGCCGCCCGAGGCGCGTGTTGCAGCGGCAGTCCCATCGCCGGCGTCGCGGCGGTCGATGGCATTTCCGCTGCTTGGCCCGCACGAGCTGCGACTCGGAGGCCGGCCGAGCGCGGGCTGACCCGTCGTCTGGCCGTGGCGCGGCGTGCCGGGAGATTGCAGTGACGGCGCGCATTGGCTATCGGAGGGCGCCACACGAGCCGCGAAGGAGACTGCCATGAGCCGAGCCTTCCTGTTTCCGGGCCAGGGGGCCCAGACCGTTGGCATGGGGCGCGACATCGCCGAGGCCTATCCGGCCGCGCGGGCGGTGTTCGACGAGGTGGATGAGGCGCTGGGCGAGAAGCTTTCGGCGCTGATCTGGGAAGGCGATCAGGAAACGCTGACCCTGACCGAGAACGCCCAGCCGGCGCTCATGGCAACCTCCATGGCGGTCATGGCGGCGCTGGCCGAGGAGGGCGTGACCATCGAGGCGGCGGCCTATGTGGCCGGTCATTCGCTGGGCGAATACTCCGCCCTTGCCGCGGCCGGTGCGCTGACGGTGGCGGACGCGGCGCGGCTCCTGCGCATCCGCGGCCGGGCGATGCAGGAGGCGGTGCCGGTGGGCGTCGGCGCCATGGCGGCGATTCTGGGGCTGGACCTCGAGGCGGTACGCAAGGTGGCCAGCGAGGCCTCGGACAGGCACCATGTCTGCGAGGTAGCCAACGACAACGACCCGGCACAGGTGGTTGTCTCGGGGCACCGTGAGGCGGTGGAGAAAGCGGTGGAACTGGCCAAGGCCGCCGGGGCGAAGCGGGCCGTGGTGCTGCCCGTCTCGGCACCGTTCCATTGCTCGCTCATGGCGCCTGCGGCCGAGGTAATGGCCGAAGCTCTGAGCAAGGTGGATATCGCGCCCCCGAAAGTGCCGGTGATCGCCAATGTGCGGGCGGCGCCGGTGGATGACCCGACCCTCATCCGTGCCCTGCTCGTGGAGCAGGTCACGGGAATGGTGCGCTGGCGCGAATCGGTGATGTGGATGGCCGCGCACGGCGTGACCGAGACCTGGGAGATCGGCGCCGGCAAGGCGCTTTCGGGCATGGTTCGGCGGATCGACCGTTCGATCACCACCCGGACGGTGGGGACCGTCGACGAGGTGAAGGCGGCAGCTGCAAGCCTCACCCAGGGCTGAGGGCGTCGTGGGGCGTCTGGGGCGCGGGTTGCGGCGGATGCCCGCCGGCGTCTGGGCGCTGGGGCTCGTGTCGCTCCTGATGGATGTCTCCTCGGAGATGATCCATGCGCTGCTGCCGGTGTGGCTGATGGTGGGGCTCGGTGCCTCGGCGTTGACGGTGGGGCTCATCGAGGGTGTGGCGCAGGCCACTGCCGCCATCACCAAGCTGTTTTCGGGCGCGCTGAGCGACCGGCTGGGCCGGCGCAAGCCTCTGGTTCTGCTGGGGTATGCCCTTGCAGCGGTGACAAAGCCGGTGTTTGCGATGGCACCCTCGGCGGGATGGGTGGCGGCGGCCCGCTTTGCCGACAGGGTAGGAAAGGGAATTCGCGGCGCCCCGCGCGATGCGCTTCTGGCCGATCTCGCGCCCGAGGACATCCGGGGCGCGGCCATTGGTCTGCGGCAGTCGCTCGATACGGCCGGGGCGTTCCTCGGGCCGCTTCTGGCGGTCGGGCTGATGTGGGTGTTCGCGGACAACTTCCGTGCCGTCTTCTGGACCTCGGCGGTGCCTGCGGTACTGGCCGTGGCGCTCATCCTCTTCGCCGTGCGGGAGCCGCCGAGGGCCGGCAAGCCCGTGCGCGCGCCGCTCTCGCGAGCCGGGCTCGGCCGGCTCGGCCGGCGCTACCGGCAGGTCGTGGCCGTGGCGGTGGCCTTCACCCTGGCGCGGTTCTCGGAGGCATTTCTCGTTCTCCGGGCGGAGGGAGCGGGCCTGTCCTTCACGCTGTTGCCGCTCGTCTTCGTGGCGTTGAATTTGGCCTATTTTCTCAGCGCCTACCCGGCAGGGGCGGTTTCTGACCGGGTGGACAGGACGCTCGTGCTCGTTCCCGCGCTCGTGCTGCTGGCCGCCGCGCAGATTGCGCTTGCCGGGGGTGGGGCCATCGGCATCGGGGCCGGCGTGATTCTCTGGGGGCTGCACATGGGCTTGAGCGAGGGCATCCTTTCAGCGCTCGTGGCCGATTCCGCGCCCGCCGAGCTGAGGGGCACGGCCTATGGTGTCTTTCACCTCGTCACGGGCGTCGCGATGCTTCTGGCCAGCGCCATTGCCGGGGCGCTCTGGCAGTTCGCGGGGCCTGCGTTCAGCTTCGGCGCCGGTGCCGGGTTTGCCGCCATCGCGCTCGCGGGCGTGGTGGCGTTGCGCCGGCAGTGGGCGGCGCGCGGGTGACTGGGCGCTTGCCGCAGCGCGCGCGCTGGGCTAGCACGCGCGCCAATCGGGATCGTCGCCAAGGAGTATTGCCCCATGTTCGATCTTACCGGGAAATCCGCGCTCGTCACTGGCGCGTCGGGAGGCATCGGCGCCTCGATTGCGCGCGCGCTCTTCTCGCGGGGAGCCAAGGTGGGGCTTTCGGGCACGCGGATCGAGCCGCTCGAGGAGCTTGCCGCCGAGCTGGGCGAGGGGGCCCATGTTCTTCCCTGCAACCTCTCTGACCCCGATGCGGTGAAGGAACTTCCAAAACGGGCCACCGAGGCGATGGGTTCGGTGGATATTCTCGTCAACAACGCGGGCATCACGCGCGACAACCTGTTCATGCGCATGTCGGACGAGGAGTGGCAGGCGGTTCTTGACGTGAACCTGACCGCGGCGATGCGGCTTTCGCGCGGGGTTCTGCGTGGCATGATGAAGGCGCGCTGGGGGCGGATCATCAACGTCACCTCGGTGGTGGGAGCCACCGGCAACCCCGGTCAGGGCAACTATGCCGCGGCCAAGGCCGGGCTTGTGGGCATGTCGAAGTCGCTGGCCTATGAGGTGGCGAGCCGCGGCATCACCGTGAACTGCATCGCGCCGGGCTTCATCGAGACGGCCATGACCGACAAGCTGACCGACGAGCAGAAGGCGCGCATACTGGCGCAGATCCCGGCAGGGCGCATGGGCCGGCCGGACGAGATTGGCGCGGCGGCGGTGTATCTCGCTTCGGAAGAGGCGGGCTATGTCACCGGCGCGACGCTGCATGTCAACGGCGGCATGGCGATGATCTGAGCGGCTGTCGCGCCACGGCGAAAGCGTTTGCGTCGCCTGAACGATGTGCTATAGGCGGCGCAGCTTGCCGGGGCGCGATGTCGCACCGGGCATGTTCCGTGTGGTTGACGGGACAGGGAGCGCTCCGGCAAACCGGGGCAGTGAGGATCGCGGGGCAGAACCCGAACAGGAATGAGGAACTGAAATGAGCGACATCGCAGATCGCGTCCGCAAGATCGTTGTCGAACACCTTGGCGTGGAAGAGGACAAGGTTGTCGATTCGGCCTCCTTCATCGACGATCTGGGCGCGGACAGTCTGGACACGGTGGAACTGGTCATGGCCTTCGAGGAGGAGTTCGGCATCGAGATCCCCGATGACGCGGCCGAGACCATCCAGACCTTCGGCGATGCTGTGAAGTTCATTACCGAGGCAACCTCCTGAGAGGCGGGTGCCAGACGAAGTTGGGGGCGCCCTGCGGGGCGCCTTTTTCTTGACGGGGGGCGGGAGCGCCCTTCCTGTGCATGTGCGGCCGCCCTGTCAGGCACCGGCCTTGCGGCATTGCAAGTGGCGCGTGTATCAGGGCGTGACCGAGAAGCGAGGGTGAGACGATGCGCCGAGTTGTTGTCACGGGGCTGGGGATGGTCACGCCGCTGGCGTGCGGGGTGGAGGAAACCTGGTCGCGGCTGCTGGCCGGTGAATCCGGGGCTGACACGATCAAGAGCTTCGACGCCAGCCATCTGGCGACGACCTACGCCTGCGAGATTCCGCGCGGCGATGGCTCCGACGGCACGTTCAACCCTGATGATTGGCTCGACAAGCGCGAGCAGCGCAAGGTCGATACCTTCATTCTCTATGCCATGGCGGCAGCCGAGCAGGCAGTGCGCGATGCGAACTGGAAGCCCGAGGACGAGGAGAGCCGGCTGCGCACGGGGGTGATGGTGGGCTCCGGCATCGGCGGGTTGTCGACCATCGCCGAGACGGCGATGCTCATCAAGGAGAAGGGGCCGCGGCGGGTTTCGCCCTTCTTCATTCCCGGCTCGCTGATCAATCTGGCAAGCGGCAACATCTCGATCCGCTACGGCTTCAAGGGGCCCAACCATGCCGTGGTGACGGCCTGCTCGACCGGCGCGCATGCCATCGGCGACGCGGCGCGGCTCATCCAGTGGGGTGATGCCGACGTGATGCTGGCGGGAGGCAGCGAGGCGCCGATCTCGGAGATCGGGATTGCGGGGTTCAATGCCTGCAAGGCGCTTTCCACCAAGTGGGGAGATGAACCGAAGCGGGCGAGCCGGCCCTATGACGCAGACCGCGATGGTTTCGTGATGGGCGAGGGCGCGGGCGTGGTCGTGCTCGAGGAATACGAGCACGCGCGGGCGCGCGGCGCGAAGATCTATGCCGAGGTGCTGGGCTACGGGCTCACGGGCGACGCCTATCACATCACCGCGCCGAGCGAGGATGGCGAGGGCGGGTATCGCTCGATGAAGGCGGCGCTCGAGCGGGCCGGACTCGAGCCTTCGGCGGTGGACTACATCAACGCGCATGGCACCTCGACCATGGCCGACACCATCGAGCTTGGCGCGGTGGAGCGGCTCCTGGGTGAGGCGGCACCGAAGGTGACGATGTCCTCGACCAAGTCCTCGATCGGACATCTGCTGGGCGCGGCGGGGGCGGTGGAGGCGATCTTCTGCGTGCTTGCGATCCGCGATCAGGTGGCGCCGCCGACCATCAATCTCGACAATCCGGCGGTGGAGACGCCGCTCGACCTTGCCCCGAATGCGCCGCGCAAACGGGAAATCAGGGTGGCGCTTTCCAACAGCTTCGGCTTTGGCGGCACCAATGCCTCGCTGGTGCTGGGGAGGGTTGACGGCTGATGTGGCGTCACATCGCCTCGAATGCCCTGACGCTGATGATCGTTGTACTGGTGGCGCTCGGCGGCTTCATCGCCTGGGCGCAGCATCAGTACAGCAAGCCCGGACCCTTGGCCGAGGCGATCTGCCTTCGGGTGGCGCCCGGCTCCAACATGGCGCGGGTGAGCGAGCAGCTGGCGGGCCAGGGTGCTGTCACCTATCCGACGATCTTCCGGGTGGGGGCGCAGTATGCGGGCAAGGCGCAGGCGCTGAAGGCGGGGAGTTTTCGCATTCCGCCTGGTGCCTCGATGGCCGAGATCGTGGATATCGTCACCCGCGGGGGGCAGTCGACCTGTGGCACGGAAATCGTCTGGCGCATTGGCGTGACGCGCTTTCAGGTGCAGGTGCGCGAGCTCGACCCGGTGGAGAACCGCTTTGTGGAGCGGGCGTCCTTCGACCCGGTGAGCGAGGAGCCGCCGGAGGTTTACCTGCAGATGCTCGAGCCGGCGGATACGCGCTTTCGGCTGACTGTTGCAGAGGGGGTGACGAGCTGGCAGGTGGTCGAGGGGCTCAAGCTCGTCGATGTGCTCACCGGCGAGATCAACGGCATTCCCGATGAGGGATCGCTCGCGCCCGACAGCTACGAGCTTGTGCGCGGCATGAGCCGGGCGGAGGTGATTGCCGAGATGCAGCGGCGGCAGGAAGAGCGGTTGCAGACGGCGTGGGCCAACCGGGCCGAGGATCTTCCCTTCGAGACGCCGGAGGAGGCGCTCATTCTCGCCTCGATCGTCGAGAAGGAGACGGGCGTGCCCGAGGAGCGGCGGATCGTGGCCTCGGTGTTCATCAACCGGCTGAAGAAGGGGATGCGGCTGCAGACCGACCCGACCGTGATTTATGGGCTCACCAGGGGGCAGGGCGTTCTGGGGCGCGGGATCAGGCAGAGCGAGCTCAGGCGCGAGACGCCCTACAACACCTATGTCATCGACGGGCTGCCGCCGACGCCGATTGCCAATCCGGGGCTGGCCTCGATCGAGGCGGTGCTGAATCCCGAGGAGACGGATTTTCTCTATTTCGTGGCCGATGGCACGGGGGGGCATGCCTTTGCCAAGACGCTTGCGGAGCACAACCGCAATGTGGCGCGCTACCGGGAGATAGAGCGTCAGCGGAATGGCGAATGACGCCGAAAGGGCAGCGCGCGGTGCGTTAACACACTGATAACAATAAACTTCTTGACTTTCGGGACGGTCCAGAGTACTACTTTGGGCAAGCTGGAAGAAGTGGGCAAGGCGGCCCGGGGGTGACCCCGGAGCCGCCTTTTCGCTTCTCTCGTGCGGGCAGGCATGAGGGCAGAACACAACGGCATGGCATTGATCACCCCCTTCGGGAAGGACGGGGTCGCCGAGCGCATGGTCTCGGTGGCGATGGAGCAGTTTGTGGCCGTCACCGAGCTCATGGCCGAGCTCGTGCGGCAGATCGAGGCGGGAGAAGTTCCCGCACCGGGAGACGCGAAGCGAACGGTGGCCGAGTATCGCGCCACCATCCGCATGGCGATGGAAGAGAGGCAGAGGCTTGAAGACAAACTCAAGACCGCAAACGGTGTCGTTGGCGGACATGCGCTCGACTTCGATGCGGCGCGAGACGAGATCCGGCGCCGCCTGGCTCGCCTCAGAGCCGCCGGAGGTGGTGGAGAGGTTTCTGGGTGAGCTCTCGGAGGGGGCGCTTCTGGCGCTACCCTATCTCTTCGAGTTCTGGGCCTTGCCGCATCAGCTGCCGCCCGAGGGCGATTGGAAGAGCTGGGTCATCATGGGCGGGCGCGGCGCGGGCAAGACGCGCGCCGGGGCCGAGTGGGTGCGCGCGGAGGTGGAGGGGGCAACGCCGCTGGCGGCGGGGCGCTCGAAGCGGGTGGCGCTGATCGGTGAGACCTTCGACCAGGCGCGGGAGGTGATGGTGTTCGGCGACAGCGGGATTCTCGCCTGTTCGCCCCCTGACCGTCGCCCGCAGTGGGAGGCGGGGCGCCGGCGGCTCGTGTGGCCGAATGGGGCGGTGGCGCAGGTGTTTTCGGCCCATGAGCCCGAGGCGCTGAGGGGGCCGCAGTTCGATGCCGCCTGGGCCGATGAGCTGGCGAAGTGGAAGCACGCGCAGGAGGCCTGGGACATGCTCCAGTTCGCGCTCAGGCTCGGGGAGCATCCCCGGCAGGTGGTGACGACGACGCCGCGCAATGTGGGCGTGCTGAAGGCGCTTCTGGCCAACCCTTCGACGGTGGTCACGCGGGCGCCGACGGAGGCGAACCGGGCCTATCTGGCGGAATCGTTCCTTGCCGAGGTTCGGGCGCGCTATGCGGGCACGCGGCTTGGCCGGCAGGAGCTTGACGGCGAGCTTCTCGACGAGGTCGAGGGCGCGATGTGGACGGGTGCTGCGCTCGAGGGGCTGCGGGTGAAGGCTTTGCCTGAGGGGATCAGCCGGGTGGTTGTGGCCGTCGATCCGCCGGTGACGGGGCACGCGGGTTCGGACGAATGCGGCATCGTGGTGGCCGGTGTCATCGCCGAGGGACCGCCGCAGGACTGGCGCGCGGTGGTGATCGAGGACGCGAGCGTTCGCGCCGCCTCGCCCAAGGGCTGGGCGGAAGCGGCGATTGCGGCGATGGAGCGGCACGGCGCCGAGCGGCTGGTGGCCGAGGTCAATCAGGGCGGCGATCTGGTGGAGAGCGTGGTGCGGCAGGTCGACCCCCTGGTGCCCTTCCGCGCGGTGCGGGCGGCGCGGGGAAAGGCCGCGCGCGCCGAGCCGGTGGCCGCACTCTACGAGCGGGGGCGGGTCGTGCACATGCCCGGTCTCGAGGTGCTCGAGGATCAGATGTGCCGGATGACGGCGCAGGGTTATCGGGGGGCGGGCTCGCCCGACCGGCTGGATGCGCTGGTGTGGGCCCTGCATGAGCTGGTCATCGCGCCGGCCGCGGCCTGGCGACGGCCGCGGGTGCGGAGCCTGGGCTGAGCCTGACGCAGCGATCCTGTCGAGACGAGGGCAGCGACCGACCCGGCGGGGTGGGCGTGAAGCGCCCGCCCCGTTGCGGCGAGGGCGCACCTTTGGTGCGACGGGGGCGGGTCGGGCGCTGCCCGGCCTGACGGCCGGGCGGGCCTTTCAGTCGCTGCCACCCCTGCGTGGCGTGCCGGAGGTGAAAGGGAGACGACATGGTGTTCGAGATATTAAGGCGGTCCCGCGAGGCGGTGCCGGAGGTGAAGGCCTCGGCCACGGGGCGGCTGGTGGCCTGGGCAAGCTCGGGGCGTAGCGTCTGGGGGCCGCGGGATACCGCAAGCCTCATCCGCAACGGCTTTGCGGGCAATCCGGTGGGGTTTCGCTGCGTGAAGCTGATCGCCGAGGCGGCGGCGGCGCTGCCGCTCGTGCTGAGCGACGCGGAGCGGCGGTATCAGCAGCATCCGGTGCTGGAGCTTGTCGGGCGGCCCAATGCAGCGCAGGGGCGGGCGGAGCTTTTCGAGGCGCTCTATGCCCAGCTGATGCTGAGCGGCAACGCCTATGTGGAAGCGGTGGCGGGCGAGGCGGCGCTGCCGGCGGAGCTGCATGTTCTGCGGTCCGACCGCATCAGCATCGTGCCGGGGCCCGATGGCTGGCCCGCGGCCTATGACTACGGCGTCGGCGGGCGGAAGCATCGCTTTGCGGTGCCGGAGTTCGGGCCCTCGCCGATCTGTCATCTGAAGCACTTCCACCCCCAGGACGACCATTACGGGCTCTCGCCCCTGCAGGCGGCGGCGGCGGCGGTTGACGTGCACAATGCCGCCTCGCGCTGGTCGAAGGCGCTTCTCGACAATGCCGCGCGGCCTTCGGGGGCGATCGTCTACCGCGGCGCGGACGGGCAGGGGTTGCTCTCGCCCGATCAGTACGAGCGGCTGCAGGCCGAGCTCGAGGCGCATCATCAGGGCGCGCGCAATGCCGGGCGGCCGATGCTCTTGGAAGGCGGGCTCGACTGGAAGCCGATGGGCTTTTCGCCCTCGGACATGGAGTTTCAGAAGACCAAGGAGGCGGCGGCGCGGGAGATCGCGCTGGCCTTCGGGGTGCCGCCGATGCTGCTCGGAATCCCCGGCGATGCGACCTACGCCAACTATCAGGAAGCCAACCGCGCCTTCTACCGGCTGACGGTGCTGCCGCTGGCCTCCCGCGTGGCGGCCGCGCTCGGGGCCTGGCTGGGCGAGTTCGCGGGCGAGCGGCTCACCCTTGCCCCGGACATTGACCGGGTGCCGGCGCTGGGCGCGGAGCGCGATCTGGAGTGGCGGCGGGTGGCTGAGGCCAGCTTCCTGACCGATGCAGAGAAGCGGGCGATGCTGGGGCTGCCGCCGCTCAATCAGGAGGAGACGGGCGATGACGATTGAGGCTCAGGGAGCGCCGGAGCGCAAGTTCTGCCGGTTGGGCGAGGAGATCTCGGTGACCGACGGGACGGTGATTGCCGGGTATGCCTCGCTGTTCGGCCGTGTGGATCAGGGCGGCGATGTGGTCGAGCCCGGCGCCTATGCCCGCTCGCTGAAGGAGCTGGCCGCGGCGGGGCGGCGGGTGAAGATGCTCTGGCAGCATGATCCGGCCCAGCCCATCGGGGTGTGGGACGAGGTGCGTGAGGATGAGCGCGGGCTCTATGTGAAGGGCCGGATCCTGACGGATGTGGCGCGTGGCCGCGAGGCGGCCGCACTGGTGGCGGCGGGTGCGATCGACGGGCTGTCGATCGGCTATCGGACGCGCCGGGCCACGCGGGACGACAAGGGCCGGCGGCGCTTGTCGGAAGTCGAGCTGTGGGAGGTGTCGCTTGTCACCTTCCCGATGCTCGCCGAGGCGCGGGTGGCGGCGAAGGGGGAGCACCCCGGCGCCGAAGCCTTGCGCGAACTGGCGGCGGCCTTCCGGCACGCGCGCCGCTTGCTGGCCGCGACGTGATGGCGGCCGGCTGACCCGACCCCTCTCTCAACCAACTCACAGGACCAAGGATGACCGAGACCGAGAGCAAGGCTCGGGCCGGGACGGGTGTGCCCGCCCAGGCCGACCCGGCGGCGGAGGTGAAGACCGCGCTGGCCGGATTCGTGAGCGACCTGAAGGCGTTTCAGGCCGACGTGACCTCCAGACTCCAGAAACAGGAAGAGCGACTGACCATGATGGATCGCAAATCTCTCAAGCCGGGCCGTCCCGTGCTTGCCACCGCCTCCGAGAACCCCGCGGCGCCGCATCAGAAGGCCTTCGAGGCCTATGTGCGCTCGGGTGATGACGCCGCGCTCCGCGGGCTCGAGCTCGATGGCAAGGCGATGTCCACCGCGGTGGCGTCGGACGGCGGCTATCTGGTGGACCCGCAGACCTCGGAGACGATCCGCAGCGTGCTGAATGCCACCGCCTCGATCCGCAAGATCGCCAGCGTCGTCAATGTCGAGGCGACCTCCTATGACGTGCTGATCGACCTTGCCGACACTGGCGCGGGCTGGGCGACGGAGACCGGGGCCACGGGCGAGACCGGCACGCCGACCATCGAGCGTATCTCGATCCCGCTTTATGAGCTCTCGGCGATGCCGAAGGTCTCGCAGCGGCTTCTCGACGACTCGGCCTTCGATGTGGAGGGCTGGCTGGCCGGGCGCATCGCAGAGAAATTCGCCCGCGCCGAGGCGGCGGCCTTCGTGAACGGCGACGGGGTGGACAAGCCGAAGGGCTTTCTGAGCTATCCGACGGTGCCGGTGGGTTCCGAGACCTGGGGGCAGATCGGCCATGTGGCCACTGGCGTTGCCGGCGACTTCCCGGCCACCGATCCGGCCGATGTGATCGTCGATCTGGTCTATGCGCTGGGCGCGCAGTATCGCGCCAACGCGAGCTTCGTGATGAACTCCAAGACCGCGGGCGCGGTGCGCAAGCTGAAGGATGCCGATGGCCGCTTCTTGTGGTCCGACGGGCTGGCGGCGGGGGAGCCCGCGCGGCTGATGGGCTATCCGGTGCTGATCTGCGAGGACATGCCTGACATCGCCGCCGACGCCCCGGCCATTGCCTTTGGCGATTTCGCTGCCGGCTACACCATCGCCGAGCGCCCTGATCTCAGGGTGCTGCGCGATCCGTTCTCGGCCAAGCCTCATGTGCTGTTCTACGCCACCAAGCGCGTGGGTGGTGATGTGAGCGACTTCAACGCCATCAAGGTGCTGAAGTTCTCCTTCTGATCCGCGTTGTCGCGGATGGCCGGGCCGTGGTGTGAGCCGCGGGCCGGCCGGTGGGCGCGCGCCAGTTTGGCCCCGCGTTGACCAGCTGCTCCCCTCCGTCCGAGCAACCGGGCGGCGCGCGCCCATCACCGCAGGGGAGGCTACCCGATTTCGGAGACGTTTCATGATGCTAGTCGAGCAGACCACGCTGCCTTCCGCGGCGCTGCCGGTCACGGAATTCAAGGACCACCTGCGGCTCGGCACCGGGTTTGCCGATGACGGGCTTCAGGACGCGGTGCTGGAGGCCCATTTGCGCGCCGCCTTCGCGGCGATCGAGGCGCGCACCGGAAAGATACTCATCGAGCGCGGCTTCACCTGGCGGCTCAGCGGCTGGCGCGACTTCGCCCGTCAGGCGCTGCCGGTGGCGCCGGTGACCGCCATCACCGAGGTCAGGACCATCGACCGCAACGGTGTGGAGACGGTCATCGACCCGGCCCGCTACCGGCTCGAGCCCGACCTGCAGCGGCCGCGGCTGGTGTCGAACGGGCTGAACCTGCCGCTCATACCGCTGAATGGCGCGGTGGAGATCAGCTTCACCGCGGGCTATGCGCCGGACTGGGCGGGGCTGCCGGCCGATCTGTGTCAGGCAGTGCTGATGCTTGCGGCGCATTACTACGAGAACCGCGGTGTTGCGCCGGTGGGCGAGGGCATGCCCTTCACGGTGAGCCTTCTGATCGACCGCTACCGCACTGTGCGGCTCTTCGGCGAGGGCGCGCGATGAAGGCACCGAGGCTGAACCGCAGGCTGGTGCTCGAAGGCGCCTCGCGCGTGAGTGACGGCGCCGGCGGCTATGACCTTGTCTGGACGGCGCTGGGCACGCTCTGGGCCGAGGTGAAGGCGGGCGCGGGGCGCGAGGCGGAGATGGCCGACATCACCGTTGGCGAGGCGCGCTACCGCATCACCGTGCGCGCCGCGCCTCATGGCGCGCCGTCGCGGCCGGTGCCCGGCCAGCGCTTTCGCGAGGGGGGGAGGCTGTGGCGCATCCTGGCGGTGACGGATGCCGATCCGCAGGCCCGCTACCTGACCTGTCATGCGGTCGAGGAGGTGGTGGCATGAGCTACGGGACATCGGCGGCGCTGCAGGAGGCGGTCTTTGCGCGGCTGCAGGGTGATGCGGCGCTCGTGGCGCTGGTGGGCAGCGCGATCTACGACGAGGTGCCGCCGGGGGCGTTGCCCCCAACCTATGTCAGCATCGGCCCGGAGGAGGCGCGGGATGCCTCGGACGGCAGCGTGCGCGGGGCGCGCCATGACTTCACCGTCAGCGTGATCAGCGATGCGGCGGGCTTCCAGACCGCCAAGGAGGTGGCGGTGGCGGTGTCGGACGCGCTTCTCGGCGCGCCGCTCGCACTCTCGCGCGGGCGCGTGGTGGGGCTGTGGTTTCTGAGTGCGAAGGCGGCGCGCGACGAGGCGGGCGTGCTGCGACGGATCGATCTGCGCTTTCGGGCGCGGACCGAGGACATCTGAGGACAAGGCAACGGAGTGAGGGACATGGCGGCCCAGAACGGCAAGGATCTTCTGATCAAGATCGACATGGACGGAAGCGGCACCTTCCAGTCCTTCGCGGGGCTGCGCGCCCAGCGGATTTCCTTCAACGCCGAGCAGGTGGACATCACCAGCCTCGAGAGCGCGGGCGGCTGGAGGGAGCTGCTTGGCGGGGCGGGCGTGAAGAGCGCCTCGATCTCGGGCTCGGGCGTGTTTCGCGACGATGCCACCGACGAGCGGGCGCGGCAGATCTTCTTCGATGGGCAGACGCCGCGGTTCCAGGTGATCATCCCCGATTTCGGCACGGTGGACGGGCCGTTCCTGATCACCGCGATCGAATATGCCGGCACCCACAATGGCGAAGCGACCTACGAGATCTCGATGGCCTCGGCCGGGGCGCTGAGCTTCGTGGCGGCGGTGTGAGCCATGGCCAACCCCTGGGCGGGAGAGGTCGAGCTCGTCATCGACGGGGCGCCGCGGGCGATGAAACTGACGCTGGGGGCGCTCGCCGAGCTCGAGGCGTCGCTCGGGGCAGGTTCGCTCGTGGAGCTCGTGGAGCGTTTCGAGGCCGGGCGGTTCTCGAGCCGCGATGTGCTGGCGGTGATCGTGGCGGGGCTGAGGGGCGGCGGCTGGCAGGGCTCGGCCGCCGATCTCACCGCCGCCGAGATCGCGGGCGGTCCGCTTCAGGCGGCGCGGGCGGCGGCGGCGCTTCTGGTGCGCGCGTTCGCGCTTCCCGGTGAGGAGGAGGGCGCGGGGTGAGCGGCGGGCCGCGCATCGATTGGGCGGCGCTGATGCGGGCGGGGCTGCATGGGCTGCGGCTGACGCCCGCGCAATTCTGGGCGCTCACGCCGGTGGAACTGCGGCTGATGCTGGGGATCGAGGGGCGGGCGGCGCCGCTGACGCGGGCGCGGCTTGCCGAACTGATGCGCGCCTTCCCCGACGAGGGCGATGGAGAGTGAGCCGATGCAGGATGTGAACGCGCTCGACGACGAGATCGAGGCGCTGGAGGCGACGCTCGGGGCGACGGCCGGCATGGCGCGGGCCTTCGAGAGCGAGCTGAAGGCGATGCAGGGGACGCTGGCGAGCACCAGCCGCGAAGTGAATGTGCTCTCGGGCGGGATCAGCCGGGGGCTCAGGCGCGCCTTCGATGGGCTCGTCTTTGACGGCATGCGGCTTGAGGATGCGCTCAAGGGCGTGGCGCAGGCGATGATTGATGCGGCCTATTCGGCCGCCATCCGGCCGGTGACTTCGCATTTCGGGGGGCTTCTCGCGCAAGGCATCGAGTCGGTCGTCTCCGGCTTTGGGCTGTTTGCCAAGGGTGGCAGCTTCGCCCAGGGGCGGGTGATGCCCTTTGCCCAGGGCGGTGTGGTGAGCGGGCCGACGACGTTTCCGATGCGAGGAGGAGTGGGGCTCATGGGCGAGGCGGGGCCCGAGGCGATCATGCCGCTCAAGCGCGGGGCCGATGGCAAGCTCGGCGTCGCGGTGCAGGGCGGTGCCGCGGCGCGGCCGGTGCAGGTGGTGATGAACATCTCCACCCCGGACGTGGAAGGCTTCCGGCGGGGGCAGACGCAGATTGCAGCCAGCATGACCCGGCTTCTCAGCCGCGGCCAGCGCAACCGCTGAGGAGGAAAGGGCATGGCATTTCACGAGGTGAGGTTTCCCGCGGCGCTGAGTTTCGGCGCCACCGGAGGGCCGGAGCGGCGCACCGAGGTGGTGACGCTGGCGAACGGCTTTGAGGAGCGCAACAGCCTGTGGGCCCATTCGCGGCGGCGCTATGATGCGGGGCTGGCGCTCTCGTCGCTCGACGATCTCGAGACGGTGCTCCAGTTTTTCGAGGCGCGCCGCGGGCGGCTGCACGCGTTCCGCTGGAAGGATTGGGCGGACTTCAAGTCCTGCGCGCCGTCGCGGGAGGTGGGGCCGTTCGATCAGCAGCTTGGCACGGGCGATGAGGTCACGACCGCGTTCCAGCTCGTCAAGCTCTACCGCTCCGGCGACGAGACTGCCGACTATCGGCGCCCGATCGTCAAGCCGGTGGCCGGCACGGTGCGGGTGGCGGTGGGTGGCGTGGAGCTTGTCGAGGGCGAGCACTTCACGGTCGATCACGCGCAGGGCGTGGTCAGCCTTGGCAGTGCGCCGGCGATCGGGGCGGTGGTGACCGCAGGCTTCGAGTTTGACGTGCCGGTGCGCTTTGACACCGACCGCATCGATGTGTCGGTGGCCACGTTTCAGGCCGGCGAGGTGCCGAGCATTCCGGTGGTGGAGGTGCGTATCTGATGACGCTTGATCCGGCATTCGAGGCGCATCTTGCCAGCGGCGTGACGACCGTCTGCCGCTGCTGGCTGCTCACGCGCCGGGACGGCACGCGCTACGGCTTTACCGATCATGACGAGGATATCCTCTTCGATGCTGTGCGTTTTCGTGCCGAGACGGGGATTTCGGCCGGTGCGCTGCAGCAGTCGACGGGCCTCAGCGTGGATAACGCCGAGGCCGTTGGCGCGCTGTCGAGCATTGCCCTGACCGAGGCTGACATCGAGGCGGGGCGGTTTGACGGCGCGGAGGTGCTTGCCTGGCTGGTCAACTGGGCCAATCCCGAGGAAAGGGCGCTTGTCTTTCGGGGAACGCTTGGCGAGATCCGACGCGCGGGCGGGGCGTTTCACGCCGAGCTCAGGGGGCTCACGGAGGCGCTCAACACGCCCGTCGGCGGGGCCTACCAGAAGCAGTGTGCCGCCATTCTGGGTGATGCGCGCTGCGGGGTCGATCTGAGCGACCCGGCCTTCAGTGTCGAGGCAGCGGTGGTGGCCGTCGAGGCGCGCAAGCTTCTGGTCTTCGAGCCATTCGAGGGATTTGCCGAGGGGTGGTTCGAGGCCGGGATGGTGCGGGTGATCACGGGCGCGGCGGCTGGGCTTGCCGGCGTGATCCGCATGGATCGGGCTCGGGAGCATGGGCGGGAGATTGCGCTTTGGCAGGCGCTGGCCGCGGCGGTCGAGCCGGGCGACCTGGTGCGGCTCGAGGCCGGCTGCGACAAGCGCTTCGATACCTGCAAGGCTAAATTCGGCAATCATCTGAACTTCCGTGGCTTTCCGCATATTCCGGGCGAGGACTGGCTGATGAGCTACCCGTCTTCGGGCGAGGTTCTTGACGGCGGGAAGCTGGTGCCATGAGCGGCATCGGTGCGGCGGCGGTTGCCGAGGCGCGGCGCTGGCTTGGCACGCCCTATGTGCATCAGGCCTCGACGCGGGGGGCGGGCTGCGACTGTCTGGGCCTCCTGCGCGGCGTGTGGAGGGAGCTTTACGGCAAGGAGCCCGAGACGGTGCCGCCCTACACCCTGGACTGGGATGAGCCTTCAGGTGAGGAGGTGCTCTGGCGCGCGGCGCGGCAGCATCTCGTTGCCTGCGCGCCGGGGGAGGCGGTGGAGCCCGGCCAGGTGCTTCTGTTTCGGATGCGCGCCGGTGCGGTGGCCAAGCACCTCGGGATTGTTGCTGCGGCGGGCAGGCGACCGAGCTTCATTCACAGCTACAGCGGGCACGGGGTGGTGGAAAGCCCTCTCTCCGAGCCTTGGGCGCGCCGGGTGGTGGCGCGGTTCTCATTTCCTGAAAGGGGGGCCTGATGGCGACGATTGTCCTCTCCGCGGTGGGTGCGGCCGTGGGGTCCGCCATTGGCGGAAATGTGCTGGGGCTGTCCTCGGTGGTCATCGGCCGCGCGATCGGGGCGACGCTTGGGCGCTGGGTGGACCAGCAGATTCTCGGTGTCGGCTCGGAGGTGGTGGAGACCGGCAAGATGGATCGGCTGCGCCTCACCGGAGCAAGCGAAGGAACGCCGGTGACGCGCGTGCATGGCCGCGCGCGGGTGCCGGGGCAGGTGATCTGGGCGACGCGTTTCCGGGAGACGGTCACGACCAGAACCGCCGGGGGCTCGGGCAAGGGGACGGGCCCGAGGATAACCACCCGGGATCATTCCTACTCGATCAGCCTGGCGGTGGCGCTTTGCGAGGGCGAGATCACCGGTGTCGGGCGCGTCTGGGCCGACGGCATGGAGGTGGATCGCGGCACTCTCACGATGCGTGTCTATCGTGGCACCGAGGATCAGATGCCCGACCCGAAGATCGAGGCGGTGCAGGGGGCGGGTAATGCCCCGGCGTATCGGGGCATCACCTATGTCGTGCTCGAGGACCTGCAGCTTGAGCCATACGGGAACCGGGTGCCGCAGCTGACCTTCGAGGTCATGCGCCCGGAGCAGCCGGGGCAGGAGGTGCCGGAAATCGCGCGCGGGACACGGGGCGTGGCGCTGGTGCCGGGTACGGGCGAATACGCGCTCGCCACTTCGGTGGTGCATTACGACAACGGCCCTGGCGACCTGCGGCCGGCGAACCTGAACTCCACCGCAGGTGTGACCGATTTCGTGGCCTCGTGGAAGGCGCTGCGCGACGAGCTGCCAAACTGCAACGCCGTCTCGCTGGTGGTCAGCTGGTTCGGGGACGATCTGCGGGCAGGGCAGTGTTCGCTCAGGCCGAAGGTGGAGCAGAGCGCGGCTGACGGGCGGGAGATGCCCTGGCGGGTGTCGGGGCTTTGGCGCTTCAACGCCGGGGTGGTGCCGCATGTTGACGGCGCGCCCGTCTATGGCGGCACGCCGGCTGATCGTTCTGTTGTGGAGGCGATTTCACACATGCGCGCCGACGGGGCGCATGTGACCTTCTACCCGTTCATCCTCATGGAGCAGCTTCAGGGCAATGCGCTCATCGACCCGTGGACGGGGAAGGCGGGACAGCCGCATCTGCCGTGGCGTGGGCGGATCACCACCTCGCTTGCGCCCGGTGTTCCCGGCTCGCCGGACGGGACGGCTGCAGCGGAGGCCGAGGTGGAGGCCTTCTTTGGCGCGGCGTCACCCTCGGACTTCACCGTGATCGGGAGCCATGTTGCCTACACCGGGCCCGAGGAATGGTCCTACCGGCGATTCATACTGCACTATGCGCATTTGTGTGCGGCGGCAGGCGGGGTCGATGCCTTCTGCATCGGCTCGGAGATGCGTGCGCTCACCCAGATCAGAGGGGCGGCCAGCAGCTTCCCGGCCGTGCAGGAGCTGATCCGGCTGGCGGCTGACGTGCGCGCGATTCTCGGGCCGGAGACCAAGATCGGCTATGCCGCCGACTGGTCGGAGTATTTCGGTTATCACCCGCAGGACGGCTCGGGGGACGTGTTCTTTCACCTCGATCCGCTCTGGGCCGATGCGAACATCGATTTCATCGGCATCGACAATTACATGCCGCTGTCGGACTGGCGCGATGGGCGCGAGCATGCCGATGCACATTGGGGCTCGATCTACAACCTCGATTACCTCAGGGCTAATGTCGCCGGCGGCGAGGGGTATGACTGGTATTACCATGCGCCCGAGGCCGAGGCGATCCAGCGGCGCACACCGATCGAGGACAGTGCCCATGGCGAGCACTGGGTGTTCCGCTACAAGGACATCAGAGGCTGGTGGTCGAACCCCCATCACGAGCGGCGGGGCGGGGTGAGGCTGGCGACGCCGACGCCCTGGGTGCCGGAGTCGAAGCCGATCTGGTTCACGGAGTTCGGCTGCGCGGCCGTCGACAAGGGAACCAACGAGCCGAACAGGTTTCTTGACCCGAAGAGCTCGGAGTCGTCGCTGCCGAAATACTCGAGCGGGGCGCGTGATGACTACATCCAGATGCAGTATCTGCGCGCGGTGACTTCGTACTGGAGCGATCCGGCGAACAACCCTGTCTCGTCTGTCTACGGCGGGCCGATGATCGACATGGAGCGCGCCCATGTCTGGGCGTGGGACACGCGGCCCTATCCGTTCTTTCCCGGGCGCGCCGATCTCTGGGCTGATGCGGCCAACTATACCTGCGGCCACTGGATCAACGGGCGGGCCTCCTCGCGGTCGCTGGCCGAGGTGGTGCGCGAGATCTGCGGGCGGGCGGGGGTGGAAGATGTGGATGTTGGCCGGCTGCATGGACTCGTACGTGGCTACTGGCTGAACGAGGTGACATCGGCGCGCGCGGATTTGCAGCCGTTGATGCTGGCGCACGGGTTTGACGCGGTCGAGCGTGAGGGCGCTCTGAGCTTTGTCACCCGTGGCGGGCGGGTCGATCACGTGGTGGGCCGCGATCTCCTGGCCGTCAGCGACGAGCTTGAAGGAGATCTGGAGACCATCCGTCTGCCGGAGGCCGAAACAGCCGGGCGCGTGCGGCTCAGTTTCAGCGAGGCGGATGCGGACTTTGCGGCGGCCGCGGAGGAGGCCGTCTTTGCCGATGAGGAGAGCCGGGGTGTCTCGGTTTCGGAGTTTCCGATGGTGCTTACCCGCGCCGAGGCGCGCGGGATCGCGGAGCGCTGGCTGGCCGAGGCCAGGATTGCGCGCGATCGGGTGCGCTTTGCCCTGCCGCCGAGCCGGGCGCGCGTGATGGCCGGAGACGTGGTGAGCCTCGAGACGGAGGCGGGGCTTACCGAGTTCCGCGTTGACCGGGTGGAGAGCGCCGGTGCGCGGCTCGCTGAGGGGGTGCGCGTGGACACGAGCCTGGCTGCGGGGCCCTCGGGCGAGGAGCGCCCCGCGCAGCTTGGGGCCGGGACGGTGCAGGCGGTGGGGCCGGTCTACCCGGTTTTCATGGATCTGCCGATTCTGACCGGTCAGGAGGTTGAGCACGCCCCGCATGTGGCGGCAACGGCGGTGAACTGGTCGGGGCCGGTTGCCGTATATCACGCGTCCCAGGATGCGGGATATGCGCTCGACACTGTGCTTGAGCGTGCGGCGGTGGTCGGCATCACCGAAACCGAGCTGCCCGCGGCCACCGAGGGCCTTGTTGACCGCGGCCCGGCGTTGAGGGTGCGGCTCATTCGGGGCGTGCTTTCCTCCGCGTCCTTGGAGGCGGTCCTGAACGGGGCGAATGCGGCGGCGATCGGCGACCCCGAGACAGGTGTCTGGGAGGTCATCCAGTTTGCGCGGGCCGAGCTTGTCGGAGAGCGGTTGTGGGCACTGTCGGAGCGCTTGCGCGGGCAGGCAGGCACCGACGGTGTGATGCCGGCGGCGTGGCCGGCGGGCAGCCATTTCGTGTTGCTCGACGGGGCGGCGCACCAGGTCGGGCTGGCGCCGGAGCACCGGGGGCTGGAGCGCCACTATCGCGTGGGACCGGCGGCGAAGGCCTATGACGACCCGGCCTATGTGCATGAGCTGCATGCCTTTCAGGGCGTGGGCCTGCGCCCCTATCGCGTGGCGCATCTGCGTGCGGCGCGGGCCGGGAATGGTGATCTCGGCGTCAAGTGGGTGCGTCGCACACGCATCGATGGTGACAGCTGGGAGGTCTACGAGGTGCCGCTGGGCGAGGAGCGCGAGCTCTATCGCGTGCAGGTCTGGGCGGGGGGCGTGCTCCTGCGCGAGGAGGAGGTGGCCGCGCCGACGTGGTCCTACCCTGTGGCGCTTCAGACCGCAGACGGTGTGACGGCACCGTTCGAGATCGACGTGGCGCAGATTTCGGACCGGTTCGGAGCCGGTCCTTCAAGGAGGATCACGATCAATGGCTGAGACCCTCAATCTTGGATTGCCGCTTCTCGCCCCAAGCCAGGCGCAGAAGCATGTCACCGTCAACGAGGCGTTGGCGCGGCTGGACGGGCTCACGCAGCTGGTGCTTGTCTCGTCGAGCCAGAGCGCGCCGCCTGCCGCGGCGAGCGAGGGCGCGGTGTATGCGGTGCCGAGCGGCGCAACCGGCGACTGGTCGGGTCACGAGGGGCAGCTCGCCATTGGCTCGAACGGCGGCTGGGTGTTCGTCACGCCGCAAGTCGGCTGGCGCGGTTTTCTCGCCGAGACGGGTGCTCATGTCGTCTGGGATGGCGCGGGGTGGATCGAGAACGCGGTGGCGGTGACGCCGGGGCGCGCGCATGCGCTGATCGAGTCGGTGGAGTTCGATCATGTGATCGGGGCGGGCACGAGTTCGACGACGTCCTTCATCATCCCGCAATACGCCGTGGTGCTGGCCGTCACGGGACGGGTCAAGACGGCGATCACCGGCACGTTGACGAGCTGGGAGCTGGGCGTGCCCGGCAGCACGAACCGCTATGGCAGCGGGTTGTCACTGGTGCAGGGCTCGTGGGTGATCGGCATGTCGGGTCAGCCCCAGACGTATTATGCCGATACGCCACTCATGCTCACCGCGGCGGGGGGCGAGTTCGCCGGCGGCGAGTTGCGGCTGGCTGTGCACATGTTCCGGGCGACGCCGCCCGAGCTGTGAACGGCCATGCGTGCCTTGACCCACAGTGACATGGTGGCGGCAGCCCGGGTCCTGATGGGATTTGCGGAGGCCGATCACGGCGCAGTGGCACGGCGGCTCATCGCCGAGGCGCGATGGGCCGACAGCTGGCGCAAGCGCAACGGGCGGGCGCATCCGCTCTGGGGAGATGGCAGCCTCATGGCCGCAGCGCTCTTGCGCCGGCCGGGGCCCGAGCCCTCGATGAACGACGCACGCTGGCTCGGATGTCTTGCCGCGGTGCTCGAGGCGTTGATCGACGATCGCCGTCAGCGCGCCGAGGCGCAGGAGACGCAGGTGGCGGCGGCAGGGTCGATCTCCAACCGACGGGGTGCGATCTCCTCCCCGCAGTCGCAGCAGTAGCCGTATTCACCTTCGTCCATGCGGGCCAATGCGGCGTGGATGGCGCGCCGCCGGCGCGCGCGCAGTGCGGCTTCGGCCTTGGACATGGCCTGGCTCTGCAGGGCATCCATGCGCGTGAGGCGGCCGACCGCCTGTTGGTCCAGTTCGACGGTGCGCTGTCCACTCTGGCCAAGGGCCTCGGCGTTTTCGAGGCCGGCGAGCTCCTCGAGAAGCCGGTTCCGCAGAAGGTTGAGATCGTCTTGGGACAAAGGCATTGGTGCGGACTCTGGCGCTTTCCTGTTTTGCCTGACCCGTGGCTGTGGTGTAATGCAGCGAAAGCGAAGAGGAAAGCGCCATGGCACGGACACAGGGCAAGCTTGCCGAACTCGACCCGGTCTGGACGCGGATACGTGAAGAGGCCGAGAAGGCGGTGAAGGCGGAGCCGCTGATGGGCGGGCTCATCCACTCCTGCATTCTCCATCACCGGACGCTGGAGGCAGCGGTGGCCTACAGGCTCTCGTTCAAGCTGGCCTCGGGAGAGATGCCCGAGCAGCTTCTGCGCGAGATTGCCGATGAGGCTCTCGCCGCCGATCCGGCCATCGGCGAAGCGTTGCGGGCCGATCTCGTTGCGGTTTACGACCGTGATCCTGCCTGCCATCGGCTGATGCAGCCGATCCTCTATTTCAAGGGGTTCCAGGCCTTGCAGGCCTATCGGCTGGCGCATTGGCTTTGGAGGCAGGGTCGCAAGGATCTGGCCTATTTCTTCCAGATGCGCTGCTCGGAAGTGTTCGGTGTGGACATTCACCCGGCCGCGCGGCTCGGCAAGGGAATCATGATCGATCACGCCCACTCCATTGTCATCGGCGAGACGGCGGTGGTCGGCGACAACGTGTCGATGCTGCACTCGGTGACGTTGGGTGGCACCGGCAAGGAGGATGAAGACAGGCATCCGAAGATCGGCGCCGGCGTGTTGATCGGTGCCGGGGCGAAGGTGCTGGGCAACATCCGCGTCGGCGACTGCAGCCGGATTGCGGCTGGTTCGGTGGTGCTGAAGGACGTGCCGCCGAAGACGACGGTCGCCGGCGTGCCGGCAAGGATCGTGGGCGAGGCGGGATGCGATCAGCCCTCTGTCTCGATGGACCACTTGCTGCGCGGCAGGGAGTAGGAGGCGTTCAGGTCAGCTGGTCCCACGCTTCGAGCGCCTTGACCCCATACATGTACGCCGGGCCGCCGCCCATCATCACTGCAACCGAGATCGTCTCGGCCACCTCCTCGCGCGTGGCGCCGGCGCGCGCGGCGCCCTTGATGTGAAAGCCGATGCAGTCGACGCAGCGGGTCGAGATGCCGATGGCTAGCGCGATGAGCTCCTTTTGCTTGGTCGTGAGCGCGCCCGGTGCCATTGCCGCCTGCGAGAGCGCGGTGAAGCCATGGCCAGTGTCGGGCTGAAGTTCGCGGAAGGCGCGCAGGTTGTCGCTGGTGTTCTTGAGCTGGGCTTTCCAGTCCATTTTCGTCTCCCCTGAAATGCAAAACGGCCATCGCCCATTCGGGCGACGGCCGCCTTGCGCTGGATCAATCCCGGCTCAGGCGAGCATGCCGAGGGGGTGTTCGAGGTGGCGCTTGATGGCCTCCAGAAAGCGCGCCCCGAGAGCGCCGTCGATGACGCGGTGATCGACGGAGAGGGTCACACTCATCATGGTGGCCACTTCGACCTCGCCGGCATCATTCACCACCGGTTTCCTGACGCCCGCACCGACGGCGAGGATGGAGCCGTGCGGCGGGTTGATGACAGCGTCGAAGCTCTCGATGCCATACATGCCGAGATTGGAGATCGCGAAGCTGCCGCCCACGTATTCGTGCGGGGCAAGCTTGCGCTCGCGGGCGCGCGTGGCGAGATCCTTCATCTCCGCCGAGAGCGCCGAGAGCGATTTCAGATGAGCGTCCTTGAGGACGGGGGTGAAGAGCCCGCCTTCCACCGCCACGGCCACCGCCACGTCGGACGGCTTGAGCTTGAGGATGCGGTCGCCCGCCCAGACGGCATTGGCGTCGGGCACCTCCTGCAGCGCCAGTGCGGCGGCCTTGATGATGAAGTCGTTGACCGAGAGCTTCACCCCGCGCTCGGCAAGCTCGGCGTTGAGCTGGGCGCGGAACTTCATAAGCGCATCCAGCCGGATTTCGCGGCGAAGGTAGAAATGCGGGATGGTCTGCTTGGCCTCGGTCAGCCGCGCGGCGATGGTCTTGCGCATGCCGTCGAGCTTGACTTCTTCGAACGGGCGATCGGCGAACATCTTCATCACCGTCTCGGCCGAGGGGCCGGCGGAAAGAGCTGCGGCAGGAGCGGCTGGCGCGGCGGCCGGTTTCTCCGCCACGGGCGCGGCTGCGGGCTTCGGCGCGGCCAGCGCTGCCTCGATGTCGGCCTTGACGATGCGCCCATGCGGGCCGGTGCCCTCGATCTTTGACAGGTCCAGCCCGTGCTCGGCCGCGAGACGGCGGGCGAGCGGCGAGGCGAAGATGCGCCCGCACTTCTCTGCCGCCGGGGCCGCGGGCGCTGCAGGGGCGCGGCTCGCCGGTTCGGGCGCGCTTTTCGTCTCGGGCGCGGCCTGCGGCTCGGGCGCAGCCTGCTGCGGCGCGGTGGGTGTCGCGTTCTCGATGTCCTCGAGGCGTTCGCCCTCCTCGAGCAGGATGGCGATGGGTGTGTTGACCTTCACGCCCTCGGTGCCTTCGGGGACGAGGATCTTGCCGATGATGCCTTCATCTACGGCCTCGAACTCCATCGTCGCCTTGTCGGTCTCGATCTCGGCGATCACGTCACCGGCCGAGACGGTGTCACCTTCCTTCACATGCCATTTCGCCAGCGTGCCCTCCTCCATGGTGGGGGAGAGCGCGGGCATCAGGATCTGCGTGGGCATTGGCGCGCCTCCTCAGCGATAGGTGACCTGGCGGACGGCGGCGACGACCTCTTCGGGCGTCACCAGCGCGAGTTTCTCGAGATTGGCGGCATAGGGCATCGGCACGTCCTTGCCGGTGCAGTTGATCACCGGCGCATCGAGCCAGTCGAATGCCTCCTGCATCAGCACCGCCGAGATGTGGTTGCCGATCGAGCAGACCGGCCAGCCTTCCTCCACCGTCACGCAGCGGTTGGTCTTCTTCACGCTCTCGATCACGGTGGCCGTGTCCATCGGGCGCAGCGTGCGTAGGTCGATGACCTCGGCGGAGATGCCCTCGGCCTCGAGCATCTCGGCGGCCTTGAGGGTATGCGTCATGCCGATCCCGAAGCTCACCAGCGTCACATCCGTGCCCTCGCGCCAGATCCGCGCCTTGCCGAAGGGAATGGTGAAATCCTCCAGATCCGGCACCTCGAAGGAGTGGCCGTAGAGGATCTCGTTCTCGAGGAAGATCACCGGGTCGGGGTCACGGATCGCGGTCTTCAGAAGGCCCTTGGCATCCGCCGCCGAATAGGGCTGGACAACCTTCAGCCCCGGGACATGCGCGTACCATGCCGCATAGTCCTGACTGTGCTGGGCGGCGACGCGGGCGGCGGCACCGTTGGGACCGCGGAAGACGATCGGCACACCGATCTGCCCGCCTGACATGTAGCGGGTCTTCGCGGCGGAGTTGATGATGTGGTCGATCGCCTGCATGGCGAAGTTGAAGGTCATGAACTCGACGATCGGCCTCAGTCCGGCCATGGCCGCGCCCACGCCGAGCCCGGTAAATCCGTTCTCGGTGATCGGCGTGTCGACGACGCGGCGCTCGCCGAATTCGTCGAGCAGCCCCTGGCTGACCTTGTAGGCGCCCTGATACTGGCCGACCTCCTCGCCCATCAGGAACACACGCTCGTCGCGGCGCATTTCCTCGGCCATGGCGTCGCGCAGCGCCTCGCGCACGGTCTGGGTCTTCGTCGGCGTGCCCTCGGGCCAGTCGCGGGTGACTCCGGTGGAAGGTGCTGCGGCCCGCGCCACGGCAGGCGCTGCGGGTGCGGCGGCCGGCGCGGCGGCAGAAGCCGGGGCCGGCGCCGCTTGCGGCGCCGGTGAGGCAGCCGCGGCCGGTCCTTCCGCGGGAACCTCCTCTCCTTCCTCCACCAGAATCGCGATGGGGGTGTTGACCTTCACCCCTTCGGTGCCCTCGGGCACGAGAATCTTGCCGACGATGCCCTCATCGACGGCCTCGAATTCCATTGTCGCCTTGTCGGTCTCGATCTCGGCGATGACGTCTCCCGCGGAGACCTTGTCGCCTTCCTTCACCAGCCATTTTGCAAGCGTGCCCTCCTCCATGGTCGGAGACAGCGCGGGCATCAGAATTTCGGTTGCCATGGTCCTCTATCCCCCTCAGGCACGCGCGCCGCTGTCGTCGGCATAGACATCCGTCCAGAGCTCCTCCTCGGGCGGTTCGGGGCTCTGGCGGGCAAATTCGGCGGCCTCGTTGATGATCTGCTTGACCTCGCGGTCAATCTCCTTGAGCTCGTCCTCCGTCGCCAGACCGTGGGCGAGAATGATCTTGCGCACCCCGTCGATCGGGTCATGCTCCTCGCGGATCTTCTGCACCTCCTCGCGCGTGCGGTACTTGGCCGGGTCCGACATGGAGTGACCGCGGTAGCGGTAGGTCATCATCTCCAGAATGTACGGCCCCTTGCCCGAGCGGGCATGTGCGGCGGCCTTCTCGCCGGCGGCCTTCACCGCCAGCACGTCCATGCCGTCGACCATCTCGCCGGGGATGCCGTAGGCGGCGCCCCGCTCGTAAAAGTCCGGGCTCTTGGTGGCGCGGTCAACCCGCGTGCCCATGGCGTAGCGGTTGTTCTCGATCACGAAGATCACCGGCAGATCCCACAGCTCCGCCATGTTGTAGGTCTCCGCCACCTGGCCCTGGTTCGCCGCGCCGTCGCCGAAATAGGTGAAGGTCACGTTGTCGTTGCCGCGATACTTGTCGGCAAAGGCTAGCCCGGCACCGATCGGCACCTGTGCGCCGACGATCCCATGCCCGCCGTAGAAATGCTTCTCCACCGAGAACATGTGCATCGAGCCGCCCTTGCCCTTGGAGTAGCCGTCGATGCGGCCGGTGAGCTCGGCCATGACCCGGCGCGGGTCCATGCCGCAGGCCAGCATGTGACCATGGTCGCGGTAGGACGTGATGCGCTTGTCGCCCTCCCTTGCCACCGCCTCGAGGCCGACCACCACCGCCTCCTGTCCGATGTAGAGATGGCAGAAGCCGCCGATCAGCCCCATGCCGTAAAGCTGACCCGCCTTCTCCTCAAAGCGGCGGATGAGCAGCATCTCGCGGTAATAGTGCAGCAGCTCCTCGCGGCTCGCCGGCGGCTTGGCCGACTTCGAACTCTTGCGGGTCGTGGCCATGGGCATCTCCTCCGCTGGAAGGTAGTTTAGCGTTAAACTATCCCATAGCGCAGGACGCGGAGGATTGCGACAGGAAATTGCCGTGCGCCGGCGCAGCGCTGCCATGCGCTCCGGACAAGCGTGCGCGGGGCTCAGCGAATCACGATCTCATCGGTGCGCATCAGCCCCAGCACCGAGCGCGCCTGCTCGTCGAGCAGGTCGAGGTCGAGAAACTCATCCGACAGGCGCCGCGTCTTGTTGGCCATGCGCGCGACCTCTGCGGCGAGGCGGTCGCGCTCGGCGCGCAGCTGGGCGGCCTCTGCCTCGATCTGCACGCGGCGGAACAGGCCGTGCTCACCCTGGACGCTGGCGAAGGTGAAGTATCCCGCCAGCGCGAAGATGACGGTGAAGAAGACGAGCGAGCCGAAGGGCGGACCCTGCCGTGACATCTCTGCCTCATTGAAGGCGCCTCTGGCGGGCGCGTGGGAACGATCATGCCACAGCCACGGCGCGAGGGGAATCCCTCTCGCGGCGGCGGCCGGAAGCGCCTAGGCTGGCGGCAGGAATCACGGGCAGGGAGGGCCTGATGAGCGGGCTTGCCGGCAGCGGGGAGCTTTCCACCCATCGTGTCGAGAACCAGCCCGAGCCGCGGGTGCCGGAGCTGTGGCAGAGCGACCCGGTGCTCCGCCACGCCCTCGACTTCGCGGGCGCCGATCCGGCGCCGGTGGCGGCCTTCGCGCGGGCCATCGGTGGCGCGGAAATGGCCGAGGCGGCGCGCGATGCGAACCGGGTGAGCCCCGAGCTGCGGCTCTTCGACCGCGGCGGGCGGCGGCTTGACGAGGTGCATTTCCACCCTGCCTATCACCGGCTGATGGAGACGGGCATTGCCGCGGGCTATTCGGCCATCGCGTGGGAGGGGGTGCCGGGCGGGCACGCCGCCCACGCCGCCATGGTCTATCTGATGAGCCAGGTGGAGCCCGGCGTGTGCTGCCCGATGACGATGACCTATGCCGCGGTGCCGGCGTTGCGCGCCGAGCCTTCGCTCGAGGCGTTGTGGCGGCCGAAGCTCCTGTCGCGGCGCTATGATCCGGCCGTGGCGCCGCTGGCCGCAAAGGCGGGCGCCACCATGGGCATGGCGATGACCGAAAAGCAGGGCGGCTCGGATGTGCGCGCCAACACCACCCGCGCCGAGCCCGATGGCGAGGCCTGGCGGCTGACCGGCCACAAGTGGTTCTGCTCCGCGCCGATGTCGGACGGTTTTCTGACACTGGCGCAGGCGCCCGGCGGGCTTACCTGCTTTCTGGTGCCGCGCTGGCTGGAGGGCGGGCGCAATGCCATCCGGCTGATGCGGCTGAAGGACAAGCTCGGCAACCGCGCCAACGCCTCGGCCGAGATCGAGTACGAGGGCGCGCTTGCCTTCCGCCTGGGCGAGGAGGGGGCGGGGGTGCGCACCATCATCGAGATGGTGCATCACACCCGGCTCGATACGGCGATGGCGCCCGCGGGGCTGATGCGCGCCGCACTCGCCGAGGCGCACTGGTGGGTGAGCCGCCGCACCGCCTTCCAGCGCCGGCTGATCGACCAGCCGCTGATGCGCGCGGTTCTGGCCGATCTTGCGCTCGACTGGGCGGCGGCGCTGATGCTGGGGATGCGCGTGGCGCGCGCCTTCGACGGTTCGGGCACCGAGGACCGCGCCTTCGCCCGCATCGGCGTGGCGCTGGCCAAATTCGCCTCCAACAAGGCCGCCCCCGGCGTGATCTACGAGGCGATGGAGGCGCTGGGCGGCATGGGCTACGTGGAGGACACGCCGCTGCCGATGCTGTTTCGCGAATCCCCCCTCAACTCGATCTGGGAAGGCTCGGGCAATGTGATCTGCCTCGACATCCTGCGCAGCCTCGCGCGTGAGCCGCTCACGGCCGAGGTCCTTGCCGCCGAGCTCGAGGCCGCGCGCGGCGCCGATCACCGGTATGACGCTGCGCTTGAGGCCTGGCGCGCGCGCTGGACGGGCCTGCCTGCCGAGGCCGAAGCGCGCGCCTTCGCCGAGCGCACCGCCGCGCTTCTGGCCGCGTCGGTGCTGCTGCGCGCGGGCCCCGCGCCGCTTGCCGAGGGCTTCGTTCAGGCGCGGCTCGCGGGTGACGCCGGCCGGGTGGCGGGAACGGTGAGGGGCCTCGATGCCGGGGCGATCCTGCCGTACCTCGGGCAATAGCGGCGCGCGCGGGGTGTCGAGCCCCGCCCGCGCCGGCCTCCGGCGGGGGTATTTGGCCCAGGGTGATGAAGAAGAGCGCCCTCTCAGGCGAGGGCGAGCAGCAGAATGCCAGCGGCGACCAGCGCGGCGGCGGCAAGGCGCGGCGCGGCGGGGCCTTCGCCGAAGGCGGCAACGCCGATAAGCGCGGCAACGATCACGCTTGATTCGCGCACCGCGGAGACGGCTCCGAGCGGCGCGATGCGGTTGGCCCAGAGGACAAGGCCATAGGCGGTGACGGCAAGCGCGCCGGCGGCCATGCCGGCCAGCAACGTGCGCGGCGGTATCGCGGCCTTGCCGCGGCGCCGCCTCAGGGCGATGGCAAGCGGCACCGGAAATTCGAGCAGAAAGAGCCAGCCCATGTAACCGAGCGCGGCTTCCCCGGCGCGGCGGATGCCGATGCCGTCGGCCACCGAATAGGTGGCGATGACAAGGCCGGTCATGACGGCAACGCCGACCGCGCCCCCGAGCGCGGCGGGCGCGGAGGGGCGGGCGAGCGCGAGAAGCGCGATGCCGGCGGAGACGGCGGCAAGCCCCGCCCAGCCCGCCGGGCCGAGGTCTTCGCCGAGGATGACGAGGGCGCCGAGCGCAACCGCGAAGGGCGCGATGCCACGGGCGATGGGGTAGGCGAGCGAGAGATCGCCCAGCCGGTAGGCGTGGAAGATCAGGATGTAATAGCCGTAGTGGACGGTGGCCGAGAGGGCGATGAATGGCCACGCAGCCGGGGGTGGCTCGGGGAAGGCAAGCACCATGGCCAGGCCCGCCAGCGCATGGGTTGCCGAGACGCCGGCGATTGCCGCGGCGCGGTCGCGCGCGCCCTTCAGCATGGCGTTCCAGCTTGCGTGCAGCACCGCCGCGAGCAGCGCCAGCGCCAGCGCGCCCGTGCTCATGGGCGGCCCCCGCGCCCACCCCTTCTGCCGCGCATGCTCAGTGCTCCCAGGGCAGCGAGAAGGTCTTGACGTTGGTGTAGCTCTTCATCGCCTCGATCACGCCTTCCTTGAAGCCGTTGCCCGAGTCCTTGATGCCGCCGAAGGGCGACATCTCTATGCGGTAGCCGGGCACCTCCCAAATGTTGACGGTGCCCACCTTGAGCCCGGCAATGAAGGACTGCATGCGGCGGAAGTCCTTGGTGCAGACACCGGAGGAAAGGCCGAAGGGCGTGGAGTTGGAGATGCGCATCACCTCGCCGTCGTCGTCGGGCACGCGGATGATGGGGATGACGGGGCCGAAGGTCTCCTGCATCACGAGTTCCGCCTCGACCGGCACCCGGTCCACCACGATGGGCGGCAGGAGCGCGCCGCGCCGGCCGGGGTCATAGAGCACCTCGGCGCCCATCTTCGCGGCGTCCTGCACCCGCCGCTCGAAAAGGGCGGCGGATTCCTCGTCCACCACCGTGCCAAGCTCCGTCTCCGGGTCCATCGGATCGCCGAAGCGGATCTTCTTCGCCCGCTCGAGCACCATCGGCACGAAACGGTCGGCCACGCTTTCCTGCACGAGGATGCGCTTGACGGCGGTGCAGCGCTGGCCGGAGTTCTTGGTGGCACCCAGCACGGCAAGCTCGGCGGCCTTCTTCAGGTCGTCGTCGGAGAGGTCGTTGAGCACGATCAGCGGGTCGTTGCCGCCAAGCTCGAGAATCGTGCGCCGGTAGCCCGCCTTCTGCGCAATCAGCTTGCCCACCGGCACGCCGCCGGTGAAGGTGACGAGCTCGGCGTGGGGGTTGGTGATCATCTCCTCGCCGATGTCCTGGGGCCAGCCGGTGACGACCGAGAGCATCTGGGGCGGCAGGCCCGCCTCATAGAGGATGTCGGCGAGCACCAGCGCGGTGAGCGGCGTCTTTTCCGTGGGCTTGGCGACCACGCAGTTGTTGGTGGCGATCGCCGGGGCGATCTTGTGGCTGATCATGTTGAGCGGGTGGTTGAAGGGGGTGATGGCGCTGATCGCCGTCAAGGGTTCGCGCAGGGTGAAGATCTTGCGCTTCTTGCCGTGGGGGGTGAGATCGCAGGAGAAGATCTCGCCATCGTCCTGGATGCAGAGCTGGCCCGCGAGGGTGTAGACATCGAAGGCCCGCCCGACCTCGTAGTAGCTGTCGGCCTTCGAGATGCCGAGCTCCAGCGTGATGAGCTCGGCCAGCTCCTCCTTGCGCGAGATGATGATCTCGGCGGTATTGAGCAGAATCCTCTGGCGTTCGTAGCGGGTCAACGTCGGTGTGTAGCTGGCGGCGATCTCGAAGGCGCGGCGGGCGTGTTCGGCGCGGCCTGCGGGCACGGTGCCGATCACCGAATTGTCCCACGGATAGCGCACCTCGATGACATCCTCGGCATCGACCTTCTCGCCGGCGATGCGCATGGGCTCGTGGCGGATGGGGCGGGCGTCCTTCATCGGTTTCATCCCTTCGCGGCGGCGGTGGTTGCGTAGTGGAAGGCGTCGAAGTTGCGCAAGGCGGGTGCCTCGGGCAGGTCGGGCAGGGGCCGGTTGACGATGAAGGGCACGGTCTGGGTGCCGAAGCCGCCGTGGCTTCTGAGCGGCCCGTGCAGGGCGGAAAGATCATGCCGGCTCGCCGATGAGCCGATGGTCATGGTCTCGCCAGCGACCATCACGATGTCGCCGATGCGGTCGGCCGGCAGCTCGAAGCGCTCGACGGCTTCCTCGCGCGTGAGCACTGCGTCGATGCCGGGGATGGCGGCGAGCCGCGCGACGATGTCGGCGCGGTCGGCCTCCTTCGGCAGATAGGCGGTGGCAAAGCCCCCGAGCGCGCCGTGGTGGACGACATAGGGGTCGGTGATCGGCAGGATCACCCGCGCCGCCCCTTCGCCGAGCCAGTCGTCGAGCAGATCCTGCGCATAGATCACGTTCGGCCGGCCCGCCTCGTCATGCTTGGGCTTCATGCCGTGATCGGCGGTGATGACGATGGCCGCGCCGCGCGCATCGAGCTCGCCGAGGTAGCCGTCGAACATCGCGTAGAAGGCGTTGGCCACCGGCGTGCCGGGGGCGTGTGCGTGCTGGATGTAGTCGGTGGTGGTCAGATACATGATGTCGGGGCGCATCTCGTCGAGAAGCTTCACCCCGGCGGCAAAGACGAATTCCGACAGCTCGGCCGAATAGACATCCGGCACCGCCCGGCCGAGCCAACGGGCGGCGTTCTCGATGCCGTGTTCGGCCCTGGTGGTCGTGTCGGAGCGCTCGGATGAAAAGCACACCGCGCGCCCGTCGTCGAAGCTCAGCCCCGCGCCGAGAAGCGCGCGCAGCTTGTCCTTGGCGGTGACCACCGCGACCTTGTGACCCGCGTCATGGAAGGCGGCAAAGATGGTGGGCGCGCGCAGAAAGCGCACGTCGTTCATCATCACCTCCTCGCCCGTCTCCGGGTCATAGAGGTAGTTGCCGCAGATGCCATGCACGGAGGGGGGGCGGCCGGTGGCGATGGAGAGGTTGTTGGGGTTGGTGAAGGACGGGATCACCGAATGCGCGAGCCGCTCGGTGCCCGTGCGCCGGATGCGGGCGAGGTTGGGCATGAGCCCCGCGCCCTCGGCCTCGCTCAGATAGGCCGGCTCGCAGCCGTCAAGGCAGATCACCACGGCCGGCACCCGCGGCAGCGGATAGGCGCGGCCGTTCACGGCAACGGGGGTGGGGCTCATTTCGTTCATTGCGTGCTCCTTTCGGGCAGGTATCAGGCGGCGTTGTGCCGGCGGCGTTCTTCCAGCGCCGAGGCGGGGGGCGCGGCGCTTCTCACCCCCATCTCGGTGAGCGTCTCAGTGGCGGCGGCGACGGCGGCGCGCATCACACTCTCATTGAGCGCGCCGATGCAGCCCATGCGGAAGCTCGGCACAACCGTCAGCTTGCCGGGGTAGATGATGAAGCCGCGCGCCTTCATGCCCTCGTAGAAGCGGGCGAAGTCGAAGGCCGGGTCGGCGGGCGTGAAGAAGGTGACGATGATGGGCGAGAGCCAGCGGTCATCAAGAAGCGTCTCGAAGCCGGCCGCGCGCATGCCTTCGACCAGCACATCGCGGTTGCGGCTGTAGCGCGCAAGCCGCCCCGGCTGGCCGCCCTCGGCCGCGTGCAGCTCGAGCGCCTTCAGAAACGCCGCCACCGAATGTGTCGGCGGGGTGAAGCGCCACTGGCCGGTCTTCTCCATGTAAGCCCACTGGTCATGCACATCGAGGCTGAGCGAATGGGCGTTGCCCGCGGCGGCCTCGAGCGCATCCTTGCGCGCGATGACAAAGCCGAAGCCCGGCACGCCCTCGATGCACTTGTTGGCCGAGGAGACCATCGCCTCGAAGGGCAGGCTGCGCGCGTCGAGGGGCAGGGCTCCGAAGGCCGACATCGAATCGATCAGAAGCTTCCGCCCCGCCGCGGCGGTGGCCTCGGCGATCTCCTCGAGCGGGTTGAGGATGCCCGAGGACGTCTCGCAATGGATCGCCACCACATGGGTGATCGCCGGGTCGGCGGCCAGCGCGGCGGAGACTTCCTCGCCGCGCGGGGGCAGGTAGTCGCCCTTGTCGATCACCACATGCGCGCGCCCCATCACCGCAAGCGTCTTCGCCGCGCGCTGGCCGTAGGCGCCGTTCGCCAGCACCAGCGCCTTGCCGTCCGGCGGCAGGAAGGAGCCCAGCATCGCTTCTACGCAGTAGCTGCCCGAGCCCTGCATCGGCACCGAGGCCCATTCGGCCGGGTCGGCATGGGCGACGTCGAGCAGCCGGGCGCGCATCTCGGCGGTCATGGCGCGAAAGTCGCTGTCCCAGCTGCCCCAGTCGCGCAGCATCGCCTCGCGTACGCGGGCATCGGTGGTCAAGGGCCCCGGTGTCAGCAGCCACGGGTCGGTTTGCTGAGCAGTCATGGCAAGCCTCCTCAGGCGCGGGTTGCGGGCTTGTCTTGCCACGGTCCGAGGCATATGAAAAATCGTTAATTCAGATCAAATGATAAGCACAGCCTATCCATGCGCCACGCCCAGCTCCGCGCCTTTCACCATGTCGCCGAAGAGGGCGGCTTTTCCCGCGCCGCCCAGGCGATGG
Source organism: Meinhardsimonia xiamenensis (assembly GCF_900102905.1). GTDB lineage: Bacteria > Pseudomonadota > Alphaproteobacteria > Rhodobacterales > Rhodobacteraceae > Meinhardsimonia > Meinhardsimonia xiamenensis. Next base: position 138,775 of record NZ_FNFV01000002.1, read on the forward strand.
GGCTGACGCAGCCCGCCGTCTCCGATCAGGTCAAGCAGCTCGAGACGGCCTATGACGTGCGCCTTTTCGACCGTTCCCACCGCCGGGTGCGGCTCACCGAGGCCGGCCGCGCGCTTCACGCCATCACCCGCCGGCTGTTCGAGGCCGAGCGCGAGGCGGCGGAGTTCCTTTCCGAGGCGCAGGCGCTGAGGGCGGGGCATCTGCGCGTGGTGGCCGACAGCGCCCATCACCTGCTGGCGGGGCTTGCCGCCTTCCGCGCCCGCCATCCGGGCGTGCAGGTCACGGTGCGCACCGGCAACTCCGAGACGGTGCTTGCCGCGCTGCGCGCCTGGGAGGCGGAGATCGGGGTGATGGGAGAGCCGCCGGAGGGGCCGGAGTTCATCACCCGCATCCTCAACGAGACGCCCATCGTCGCCTTCGTCGCGCGCGACCATCCGCTGGCGGGCGAAGGGGCGCTGCCGCTTGCGCGCCTGCCCGAGCTGCCGCTGGTGATGCGCGAGGCGGGCTCGCGCACCCGCGCCAAGGTGGAGGCGGCGGCGGCGCGGGCGGGGCTGAAGCTCACGCCCGCCATCGAGGCCGAGGGGCGCGAGGCGGTGCGCGAGATCGTGGCCGCGGGCGGTGGCGTGGGCTTCACCTCCATGGCCGAGTTCGGCGCCGACGCGCGGCTTGTGGCGCTGCCGCTCAGCCCCGACGAGGGGCTGATGATGCGCGAGGCGCTCGTCTGCCTGCGTGAGCGCCGCCACGCCCGGCTGGTGGCGGCGTTTCTGAACCTGCTGTAGGCGACACGTCTTCAGTGCGTTTACCCCGACGCCGGAAGGAAGGGCATGCGTCCGCGTGGGGGGCGGGCGGACACATGCCCGGGCCGCTTCGCGCCCCGGGCGGACAGAGTTCCCCTGAACACGACGAGGCCGTGCGCCCTCAGCCCCGGATCGCCTCAAGCATCCGCGCGACGTTGTCGGGGTCGGCATCGGGGGTGATGCCGTGACCGAGGTTGAAGATGTGCGGGCCGCTGCGGAATGTATCGACGATCCGCCGCGTCTCGGTGATGAGCCTTTCGCCGCCCTCGACCAGAAGCGCGGGGTCGAGATTGCCCTGCACGCAGGCCTCGCGCTGCACATGCGCCGCGGCCCAGGCGGCATCGACGCTCTGGTCGAGCGCCACCGCATCGGCGCCGGTCGCCTGCGCGAAACCCTCATAGGCCGGCCCCGCCCCGCGCGGGAAGGCGATTACCGGCACGCCCGGATGGCGCGCCTTGAGCGCGGCGATGACTTGCCGCGCCGGCGCCACCGCCCAGTCGCGGAAGTCCTCGCCCGTGAGCGAGCCCGCCCAGCTGTCGAAGAGCTTGACCACATCGGCGCCCGCCTCGATCTGCGCCGAAAGATAGGTGATGGTCGCCTCGGTGATCCGCTCCATCAGCGCAGCGAATGTGGCGCGGTCTTCGCGCATCAGCGCATGCGCAGGCCCCTGATCGGGCGTGCCGCGCCCGGCGATCATGTAGGTGGCCACCGTCCAGGGCGCGCCGGCAAAGCCGATCAGCGGCACCTCGGCGGGCAGCTCGCGCTTGAGGATGCCCACCGTCTCGTAGACCGGCGCCAGCGTCTCGTGAATCGCTTCGGCGGGCTTCAGCCGGGCGAGATCGGCCGGCGTGGTAATGGTGGAAAGCCGCGGGCCTTCGCCCGTCTCGAACCACAACTCCGCCCCAAGCGCCTGCGGCACAAGGAGGATGTCGGCAAAGAGAATCGCGGCATCGAAGCCGAAGCGGCGGATCGGCTGCAGCGTGACCTCGGCGGCGAGCTCGGGCGTGTAGCACAGCGTCAGGAAATCGCCCGCCTTCTCGCGCGTGGCGCGGTATTCGGGCAGGTAGCGGCCGGCCTGGCGCATGAGCCAGACGGGCGGCACCTCCTGCACCTCGCCCGCGAGTGCGCGCATAAGTTTTCTGGTTTCCGCCATCGGCTTCCCCGTTTATTGCTGCGCCATCCCGTCCCGCGCGAGCGCCGCGATGTCAAGGGCGCCGGTCCCGGGCGGGGCAACAGGACGCGCCGGAGGAGACTGCCCGCCCATGCCAACGCAACTGCCCACGCCCGCCGCGCCCCTCAGGATCGGCACCCGCGGCTCGCCGCTGGCGCTGGCGCAGGCCCATGAGACGCGCGACAGGCTCATGGCCGCGCATGGGCTCGAGCGGGAGGCCTTCGAGATCGTCGTCATCACCACCACCGGCGACCGCGTGCAGGACCGACCCCTGAAGGAGCTGGGCGGCAAGGGGCTGTTCACGAAGGAGATCGAGGAGGCGCTTCTCGCAGGCCGCATCGACATTGCCGTGCACTCGATGAAGGACATGCCGGTGGCCCAGCCCGCGGGCCTGGTGCTCGACTGCTTCCTGCCGCGCGAGGATGTGCGCGACGCCTTCGTCACGCTTGAGGCGCGCGCGCTGGGCGAGCTTGGGGAGGGTGCGGTTGTCGGCACCTCGAGCCTGCGCCGGCGCGCCCAGCTCCTTCATGCCCGGCCGGATTTGAAGGTGGTGGAGTTTCGCGGCAATGTGCAGACGCGGCTGAAAAAGCTCGCGGATGGGGTGGCCGAGGCGACGTTTCTGGCCTGCGCCGGGCTCAAGCGGCTGGGGCTTACGGGCGAGGTGCCGCATCGCGCCGTGGAACCTGACGAGATGCTGCCGGCGGTGGCGCAGGGGGCGATCGGGATCGAGCGGCGGGGCGAGGACACGGCCACCGCCGCGCTTCTCGAGGCGATCCACGATGCACCGACCGCGCGCCGGCTTGCCGCCGAGCGCGCCTTTCTCGCCGCGCTTGACGGAAGCTGCCAGACGCCCATCGCCGGACTTGCCGAGCTTGACGGCGGGAGGCTGAGGCTCAGGGGCGAGATCCTGCGCACCGACGGCTCGGAGGCGCTCGCCGACGACATGACCGGTGCTGTCGAGGACGGCCCCGAGATGGGGCGCGCCATGGCGCAAGGCCTGCTCGCGCGCGCGGGCGCCGGTTTCTTCGACTGGCGCTGAGCGCGCGCTTCTCTCGGCCGTGCGTGCGCGCTAGGACTGGGGCGAGGCGAAAGCGGCGGGAGGGCCATGGGTGGCGCGCTGATCATCACCACCATGCGCAACGAGGCGCCCCATGTGCTCGAGTGGGTCGCCTATCACCGGCTGATCGGCTTTGACCGCTTCCTCGTCTGGTCCAACGACTGCGAGGATGGCACCGATCTGCTGCTCGACGCGCTGGCGCGGCGCGGGTGGCTCGCGCATGAGCGCAATGACCGGATCGGCAAGAAGGGCGTGCAGTGGACCGCGCTAGAGCGCGCTGCGCGCCACCCGTGGGTTGCGCAGGCCGACTGGCTGCTGGTCGCCGACTGCGACGAGTTCGTGAACATACACGCAGGCGAGGGGCGGCTTGCCGATCTTCTCGCCGCGGTGCCCCAGGCCGATGCCGTCACGCTCACCTGGCGTCTTTTCGGCGACTCGGGCGTCGTGGAGATCGAGGACGCGCCCACCATTGCCCAGTTCACTCGCGCCGCGCCCTTTCCCTGCCACGCGCCCTGGACGGCGAGCCAGTTCAAGACGCTCTACCGCAACGCGGGCTTCTATGGCAGGCCCGGCGTGCACCGGCCGAAGGCGCCGGACCCCACGCGCCGGCCGGTCTGGGTCAACGGCTCGGGGCGGCGCCTGCCGGAGGCCTTCGCGAGGGAGGGCGCAGTGATTTTGGGGCAGAATGCCGGGATGGATCTGGTCGCCCTCAACCACTACTCGCTGCGCTCGGCGAAGGCGTTCCTGGTCAAGGCCGCGCGCGGGCTGCCCAACCGAAGCGGGAAGCCGGTGGACATCGGCTACTGGGCCGACCGGAACTTCAACGTGGTCGAGGAGCGCTCCATCCTGCGGCACCTGCCGGCGCTCGAGGCGGCGCTGGCCGAGCTGCGGGCGGACCCCGAAATCGACCGGCTGCACCGCGAGGGGCTCGCCTGGCACCGGGCGCGGGCGGAAGAGGCGCTGACAACGCTCGAGGGGCTCGAGCTGTTCTCGCGCTGTGTCGGCACCGAGCGGCGGGAGGTGGATGCCGCGCTTGGCGCGGAGCTTCTGCGCCGGCGGGTGGTGCTGCGCCGGGCGGGTGTGCGGGCCGGAAAGGGCGGGCCGGGGGGCGCTGCCCCCCGGACCCCCCGGGGTATTTGAGCCAGGATGATGAGACGCCTTGCCAGCTCCCGGCTCAGGCGGCTTTCTTCGTTTCGGTGAAGCGGCCGTAGAAGGTCTCGCCCCTTTCGGCGAGCTCGCGCAGGAGCGCAGGCGCGGCGAAGCGGGGGCCGTGGCGTTCGGCGAGATCGTCGCAGATCTCGACGGCGCGCCTCGCGCCCAGCATGTCGAGCCAGGAGAAGGGGCCGCCCGACCAGGGCGCGAAGCCCCAGCCGAGGATGGCGCCCACGTCGCCCTCGCGGATGTCCATGAGCACGCCCGCCTCGAAGGCGCGCACCGCCTCGAGCGCCTGGATCATCAGAAGCCGGTGCCTGACCTCCTCCACGGGGGGCTGCTGGGCGGCGGGGGGGTATTTCTCCTTCAGCCCCGGCCAGAGGCCGATGCGCTTGCCGTTCTCATCATAGTCATAGAAGCCCGCCTTGGCCTTGCGTCCGAGACGCCCCTGATCGGCCATCCAGAACAGCACCTCGTCCACCGCGTCGTCGGGGTAGTCCTCGCCCATCGCTGCCTTGGTGGCCTTGGCGATCTTCACGCCAAGGTCGATGGAGGTCTCATCGACGAGCTGCAGGGGCCCGATGGGCATGCCAGCGAGCTTGGCGCCGTTTTCCACCAATGGCGGAACCACGCCTTCCTTAACCATGCGGATGCCCTCGTTGATGTAGGGGATGATGCAGCGGTTGGCATAGAAGAAGCGTGCATCATTGACCACGATCGGCGTCTTGCGGATCTGGCGGACGTAGTCGAGCGCCTTGGCCACGGCGCGGTCGCCGGTCTCGCGGCCCTTGATGATCTCGACCAGCATCATCTTCTCGACCGGCGAGAAGAAATGGATGCCGATGAAATCCTCCGGCCGGCTCACATGCTGAGCAAGCTCGCTGATCGGCAGGGTGGAGGTGTTTGAGGCGATGATGCAGCTCTCGTCCACCGCGGCCTCGGTCTTGCCGTAGGCCTCGGCCTTGACCGCGGGATCCTCGAACACCGCCTCGATGACGAGGTCGGCACCCTCGAGCGCGGCGTAGTCGGTGGTGGCGGTGATGCGGGCGAGCACCTCGGCCTTCTTCTCGGGCGTTGCCTTGCCGCGCTTGATGCCCTTGTCCATGTAGCGCTCGGTGTAGGATTTGCCGCGCTCGGCGGCCTCCTGCGTCTGGTCGATGAGCACCACCTCGATGCCGGCCATGGCCGAGACCAGCGCGATGCCCGCGCCCATCATGCCCGCGCCGAGAACGCCGAGCTTCTGCACCCGCTGGTCGGGGATGTTCGCCGGCCGCCGCGCGCCCTTCTCAAGCGCCTCCTTGTTGACGAAGAGCGAGCGGATCATCGCGCTCGATGAGGGGTTGAGGAGAAGATTGGTGAACCAGCGCGCCTCGATTCTCAGCGCGGTGTCGAAGTCGACGAGCGCGCCCTCATAGACGGCCGAGAGCAGCGTCTTCGCGTTGGGGTAGACGCCCTTTGTCTTCGCGTTCACCATCGCCGCGGCGCCGACGAAGGTCATGTAGCCGGCCGGGTGATAGGGGGCGCCGCCGGGCATCTTGTAGCCCTTGGCATCCCACGGCTTGACGAGATCGGCGTCCTTCGCCTGCAGAACCCAGGCGCGGGCGGCGGCGACGGGGTCATCCACCACCTCGTCGACGAGTCCGGCGGCCCTGGCCGCCTTCGGGTCATTGAGCTTGCCCTCGAGCAGGAAGGGTGCGGCCCCCATCGCGCCCAGCTTGCGCACAAGCCGCGTGGTGCCGCCGGCGCCGGGGAAGAGGCCGACGAGGATTTCGGGCAAGCCGATCTTGGCCTTGGGATTGTCGGCGCAGAAGATGCGGTGGCAGGCAAGCGCGATCTCGTAGCCGATGCCGAGCGCGGTGCCGGGAAGCGCCGCGGCGATGGGCTTGCCACCCTTCTTCGTCTTCGGGTCCATGCCGGCAAGCTCGATCTTCCTGAGAAGCCCGTGCATGCGCATGATGCCCTCGAAGATGCCCTTCGCGGGCTCGGGGCCTGCCTCCTCGCGCATCCGGGCGAGCACGTTGAGGTCCATCCCCGCGGCGAAGCTGTCCTTTGCGGAGGTGATGACGATGCCCTTCACGACATCGTCCGCGAGGGCCTTGTCGATGGCCGCGTCGAGCTCGGCGAGGCCCTCGAAGCTCATCACATTCATGGATTTCGAGGCCACGTCCCAGGTGATGGTGGCGATGCCCTCGGCATCCACGGCGTAGGTGAAATCGGTCATGGGTCTGTCCCTTCGGGGATACTGTCAGTAGGCGCTGCCGTCACGGCGGGTGAAGCGGTAGGCACCGGCCTCCTTCACCGCCATGAGGTCGTCATCGGGGTAGCTTACGCGCTCGGCCTCGGCGCGCGTGCCGATCTCGAGATAGAGCGCGGGGGCGTCCGAGCGGTTGACGAGGTGATGGCCATTGGCGACGCCCGCCTTGAAGGCCGCCGCCTCGCCTGCGCGCAGCGGGGTTTCGCCGTCGTCCTCGATCAGCACGAGCTCGCCCTGAAGCACGTAGACGAATTCGTCCTCCGCCTCGTGCCAGTGGCGCAGCGCGCTCATCGCGCCGGGCTCAAGCCGGGTGAGGTTGACGCCGAACTGGGTGAGGCCCCCGGCATCGCCCAGCCGCTTGCGGAACCGCCCCCCGACACGCGCGGCGAAGGGGGCGGGGTAGCCCGTGCCGCCCTTCCAGTCGATGGCGTCGATGTCGATCCTGGGCATCGGCTCACACCCGCTCGATGATCGTGGCCGCGCCCATGCCCGAGGCAACGCAGAGCGTGGCGAGCCCAACCTCCTTGTCGGCGCGCTCGAGCTCGTCGAGAAGCGTGCCGAGGATCATCGCGCCCGTCGCGCCCAGGGGGTGGCCCATGGCGATGGCGCCGCCATTGACGTTGACCCTGTCGTGATCGACGTGGAAGGCCTGAAGGAAGCGCAGGACCACCGCGGCAAAGGCCTCGTTGACCTCGAAAAGGTCGATGTCGCCGATCTCCATTCCGGACTCGGCGAGGATCTTCTGCGTCACCGGCACGGGGCCGGTGAGCATGATGGTCGGGTCGGTGCCGATCTTGGCGGTGGCGCGGATGCGCGCCCGCGGCTTGAGACCGTGCTTTTCGCCGAACTCTTTGCTTCCGATCAGCACCGCCGCGGCGCCATCGACGATGCCCGAGGAATTGCCGGCGTGGTGGACGTGCTCGATGCGCTCCAGATGCGGGTATTTCAGGATCGCCACCTGATCGAAGCCCGGCATCACCTCGCCCATTTCCTTGAAGGCGGGCTTGAGCGCGCCCAGGGACTGCATGTCGGTCTCGGGGCGCATGTGCTCGTCATGATCGAGAATGGGCAGGCCGTTCTGGTCGCGCACGGTGATGACCGAGCGCGCGAACCGCCCCTCGTCCCATGCCCGCTTGGCGCGCTTCTGCGATTCCACCGCATAGGCGTCGACATCGTCGCGGGAGAAGCCGTATTCGGTGGCGATGATGTCGGCCGAGATGCCCTGCGGCACGAAATAGGTCTTCATCGCCAGGTTCGGGTCGACGGCGATCGCCGCCCCGTCCGAGCCCATGGGCACGCGGCCCATCATCTCCACCCCGCCGGCGATGTAGGCTTCGCCCGCGCCGCCGCGCACCTGGTTGGCGGCAAGGTTCACCGCCTCGAGGCCCGAGGCGCAGAAGCGGTTGATGGAGATGCCGGGGATCGACTCGTCAAGATCGGAGGCCAGCACCGCCGAGCGCGCAAGGCAGCCGCCCTGCTCGCCCACCTGGGTGACATTGCCCCAGATCACGTCCTCCACCGCGTGGCCGTCGAGGTTGTTGCGTTTCTTGATCGCATTCAGCGTCAGCGCCGAGAGTCTCAGCGCGGTCACCTCGTGCAGGCTGCCGTCCTTGCGGCCCTTGCCGCGGGGGGTGCGGACGGCGTCATAGATATAGGCGTCGGTCATTGTTGCTTGCCTCTTGTCAGGCCCGGTCGGAGGGGTTGCCGGGCATCAGGTCATAGGGGTGCTTCCAGCCGGGAAGGGACTGGATGTTCGAAAGCCAGCGGTCGATCTCGGGCCATTCGGCGCGGTCGAAGCCGAAGGGTTCGGGATAGAAGAGGTAGCCGCAGCAGGAGAAATCGGCGTTGGTGGGACCGTCGCCGACGATCCAGTCGCGGCCCCTGAGATGGTTGTTCAGCACGGTGTAGGCGGCCTTCAGCCGCCCCTGGTTGAAGGCGATCACCGGCTCGGGGCGCTTCTCGGCGGGCAGGAAGTTCATCAGAAAGCGGGTCATTCCGGCCACGGACGAGAGCTTGTGGTTGTCCCACAGCACCCAGCGCAGCACCTCGTAGCGCTCCCGCCCCTCGCCGCCGAACTTGCCCGTCTTGTCGGCGATGTATTGCTGGATGGCGCCCGACTGGCTGAGGCGGAAGTCGCCGTCAACCATCACCGGCACCTCGCCCATCTCGTTGACTTCCGTGCGGTAGCGCTCGGTGCGGGTCTCGCCGTTGAAGAAGTCGACGAAGACCGGCTCCCAGTCGAGCCCCGAAAGTTCAAGCGCAAGCGCCGCCTTGTAGGCATTGCCGGATTCACCGAAGCAGTAGAGCTTGATCGTCATCGCCAGATCCCTGTCGTTGCGCGCGTGTCAGCGGCGGAAAATGGGTATTTGCACCAGGGTGATGGAAGCATCTGCCGCGCCCGGTAACCGGGCGTTAAGCCTGAGGCGTCAAACATGTCCCTGCGGTACAGGCTGGGGAGCCGATGACCGCCCAGGGTGATGCCATCCCCGGCCGGGAGCCATGCCTTCCGCGCCGGGGGTGTGCGGGCTTCATCATCCTGGTGCAAATACCCCCGCCGGAGGCACGCCGCGAAGCGGCGTTCGGCGCAAGCCGCGTGTCCTGCCGCCATCATCGCCGCACCCCCGTCAGCTTGCGCGCGATGAGCTCCTTCATGATCTCGTTGGTGCCGCCGTAGATGCGCTGCACGCGGGCATCGGCCCACATCTCGCCGACCTCGTACTCGACCATGTAGCCATAGCCGCCGTGGAGCTGCACGCAGGCGTCGAGCACCTCGCCCTGCGTGTCGGTGAGCCACCACTTGGCCATCGCCGCGCGTTCCACCGTGAGGCGGCCCTGAAGGTGCTCGGCAATGCACTGGTCGAGGAAGCTGCGCGCCACTGCCGTCTTGGTGGCGATCTCGGCAAGCTGGAACCGGGTGTTCTGGAACTGGGTGAGCGGCCCCCCGAAGGCTTCGCGCTCGGCGGTGTATTTCAGCGTGCGCTCGAGCGCCCCTTCCATCGCCCCGACCGCGCCGCAGCCGATGGACAGGCGCTCCTGGGGCAGCTGCTCCATCATCTGGGCAAAGCCGCGGCCCTCCTCGCCGCCCAGCAGGTTCTCGGGCGGGACGGGGACGTTGTCGAAGAAGAGCTCGGAGGTGTCGGCCATGTGGCAGCCGATCTTCTCGAGCTTGCGGCCGCGGGTGAAGCCCGTCGCACCGTCGGTTTCGACCGCAACCAGCGAGATGCCGCGCGCGCGCGCCTCGGGGTCGGTCTTGGCGGCCACCAGAATGAGGTTGGCGTGCTGGCCGTTGGTGATGAAGGTCTTCTGCCCCGAGAGCCGGTAGACATTTCCGTCACGGATGGCGCGCGTCCTGATCGCCTGCAGGTCCGACCCGCCGGAGGGTTCGGTCATGGCGAGCGCGGCCACGAGCTCGCCCCTGGCCATGCGCGGCAGCCAGCGGCGCTTCTGCTCCTCGGTGCCGTAGGCGAGGATGTAGTGGGCAACGATGGTGGAGTGGATCGGAAAGCCCCAGGCCGCGAGATTGGCGCGGCTTGCTTCCATGGTGATCACCGCCTCGTGGCCGAAATCGCCGCCCGCGCCGCCGTATTCCTCCGGGATCGAGGGCAGGAGCAGCCCCAGTTCGCCCGCCTCGCGCCATGTGTCGCGGTCCATCTCGCCCTGGGCGCGCCACTTGGGAAAGCGCGGCTTCCATTCCTCGGTGATGAACTTGCGCGTGAGTTCCGCGAGCATCACGTGCTCGTCGGTCATCCAGGCGCTGCGGGCCTCGTCGGTCATGCTTCCTCCCTCATCGCTTGCGTGCCTCGAGTTCGCTGTTGAACAGCCGCAGCCGGTGGGTCAGCTTCTCGTGGTCGGTCACGCTGTCGAAATGCTCGAACAGGAAGGACAGCGCCTCGCCCTCATCAAGCCCCGCCTCGGCGGCGAAGCGCCTGAGCCGCCGGTAGCCGTCCTCGGTCATGGCGACGGGAAAGCGGCGGGTGAGGCGAAAGCGCTTGGGCATGGGCTGTCCTTCCTGACCGGTGCAGTCTAGAACGCCTCCGCGGGGAGCTCCATCACCGTCTCGCCGCCGGCGAGGATGCGCGCCAGATGCGCCTTTGTCGCCGGCAGCTGCCGGGCCATGTAGTAGCGCCCGGTGGTGATCTTGGCCTGAAGGAAGGCGCGGTCCGCACCCTCGGCCTCGAGCCCCTCCATCGCCGCGCGCGCCATGCGCGCCCACATCAGCCCCAGGCAGACATGGCCGAAGAGGTGCATGAAGTCATAGGCGCCGGCGAGCGCGTCGCTGGGGTTCTTCATGCCAGCCTGCATGAAATGCATCCCCGCCGCCTGCAGATCCTTCGAGGCGGCCTTGAGCGGGTCGAGGAAGCCCTCCTTCAGCGCCTCGTTGCCCTCGTTCTCCTTGATGAAGCGCTTCACCATCTCGAAGAACTCGAGCACCGCACGCCCGCCGTTGCGGCCGAGCTTGCGCCCCACGAGGTCAAGCGCCTGGATGCCATTGGTGCCCTCGTAGATCATGGTGATGCGGCAGTCGCGCACGAACTGCTCGAGCCCCCATTCCTTCGTGTAGCCCGAGCCTCCCAGCGTCTGCTGGGCGAGCACCGTGGTCTCGAACCCCTTGTCGGTGAGGAAGCCCTTGATCACCGGGATGAGGAGCGAGATCATCTCCTCGGCCTCCTGATCGCCCTTGCGGCGGGAGGCATCGATGAGGCTTGCGCCCCAGAAGGCGAGCGCGCGGGCGCCCTCGACGAAGCTCTTCTGGTGCATCAGCATCCGCCGCACGTCGGGGTGCACGATGATCGGGTCGGCGGGGCCCTCGGGGTTGGCAGGCCCCGTCACCGCGCGCCCCTGCAGCCGCTCGCGGGCAAAGGCCAGCGCGTTCTGATAGGCCACGACACCTTGCGCATAGCCCTGAAGGCCGACGCCGAGCCGCGCCTCGTTCATCATCGTGAACATGTAGCGCAGGCCCTGATGCAGCTCGCCCACCAGATAGCCGGTGGCGCCATCGTAGTTCATCACGCAGGTGGCATTGCCGTGAATGCCCATCTTCTCCTCGAGCCCGCCGCAGGTGACGGCGTTGCGCTCGCCGAGGCTTCCGTCGGGATTGACGAGGAATTTCGGCACGATGAAGAGCGAGATGCCCTTGGTGCCCGGCCCCCCGCCCGGCGCCTTGGCCAACACGAGGTGGATGATGTTCTCGCTGAGGTCATGCTCGCCGGAGGAGATCCAGATCTTCTGGCCGGTGATCCTGTAGGTGCCGTCCTCGGCCGGCTCGGCGCGGGTGCGGATGAGGCCGAGATCGGTGCCGCACTGCGGCTCGGTGAGGTTCATCGTGCCGGTCCAGATGCCGTCGATCATCTTCGGCAGATAGGTGGCCTTCTGCTCTTCCGAGCCGTGGGCGTGCAGCGCGTTCACCGCGCCGTGGGTGAGCCCCTGATACATGTTGAAGGCCATGTTGGCGGAGACGAACATCTCGCCCACCGCCGTGCCGAGAAGATGGGGCATGCCCTGACCGCCGTATTCGGGGTCGCAGTCGAGCCCGTTCCAGCCGCCCTCGCGAAGCTGGTCGTAGGCGGCCTTGAAGCCGGTGGGGGTGCGGACAACGCCATTCTCGAGCCGGCAGCCTTCCTCGTCGCCGACCTTGTTCAGCGGGTGCAGCACCTCGGCGGCGAGCTTGCCGGCCTCCTCGAGCACCGCCGCGGTGAAGTCTGGCTCGAGTTCCTCGTAACCGGGAATGTCGGATTTCGCGACCTGCAGCACATCGTGCAGGACGAATTGCATGTCACGGGTGGGGGGGGTGTAGGTCGTCACCGTTTCTCTCCTCCTCGCCGGCCCGGCGGGCCGCGGCCTTTGCATCCATCGCCTCGATCTGCTGACGGCCCCATTCAAGCTGGGCGCGCAGATCCTCGATCGCGGCATTGAGCTCGTCGCGCTGGGCTTCCATCGCCGCGAGCCGCTTCAGCGCCAGCTCATAGGTGCGCTTGAACTGGGTGCGCTGCTGGTCGCCCATGTCGTAGAGGTCCAGAAGCTGGCGGATCTCCTCGAGCGAGAAGCCAAAGCGCTTGCCCTGCAGGATGAGCTTCAGCCGCGCCCGGTCGCGCCGAGTATAGAGGCGCTTCTGCCCCTCGCGGATGGGCGCCAGAAGCTCCTTCTGCTCATAGAATCGCAAGGTGCGGGCGGTGACGCCGAAGCTTCGGCACATCTCGCCGATGGTCATCAGCTCGTCGGTCATGGTCTCTCCGGTGGCATCCGTCTCTGATCTCTAGATGCCGGCCGGAGAGTGGCCGATCAAGCTTGGCTTACGTTTACGTCAATGAAACGTTGCGTCACTTTTCGCGCGCGCCGCCACCCCCGCCTTCAGGCAAGAGCGCGGCGGCTTCCGCGCGGGTCGCCTCGAGCTCGGCGATCGTCTCCTCAAGCCGCCTTGCCTCTTCACGCAGGGCCTGAAGCTGGCGGTCGGCATGGGTGACGAAGACGCGGATCTGCTCCTCGCTGCCTTCCGTCTCGTAGAGCTCGAGCCACTGGCGGATTTCCTCGAGGCTGAAGCCGAAGCGCCGGCCGCGCAGGATCAGCGTCATGCGCGCAATCTCGCGGGGGCCGTAGAAGCGTGCCCGGCCCTCGCGCGCGGGGCTGAGAAGCTCGATGTATTCGTAATAGCGCAGGGTGCGCGGCGTCACCTCGAAGCGTGCGCACATCTCCTTGAAGCTCAGACGCTCCTCGCCCATCTGCGCCTCCGGCCCTTTGCCCATGCAGCAAGGTTAGGCCGGCGACGGCCCGGGTTCAACGCCGCAGCTCAGTTCATGAAGCCCGGCGCGAGGAAGTAGAAGCCATAGGCCACGACAAGCGCCGGCACGGCGGAATAGAGGGTGGCCGCCACCGCTGCGCGCGGGTTCAGCGCGATTGCCGGGAATAGTGCGTCGCCGTCATTGGAGATGGCATTGCCGATCAACGCGGCAAAGGGGATCACGCCGTTGATGTAGAGCGTGACGACGAGCACCTGCGGCCCGCAGCCGGGGATGAAGCCTACAAGGATCGCCACCAGCGGCAGGAGCGGCAGGATCACCTCGAAGGCCGCGCGCAGATCGACCCCGGCAAAGGCGACGAGGTAGTCATAGGCAAGAAAGGCCGCGATCACCCACACGGAGATGAAGGAAGTCTCCTCCGCCATGCGCGTGAGCGGCGGATCCTCGTCATTGGTCATGGCGTGAACGGGCGAGACGGCGCGGATGAAGAGGCCAAGCAGCGCCCCGGCCACGCCGAGCCAGAGGGCGGGTATGCCGAAGAGACTGTCGATCTCGATCTGCGCGATCTGCGCCCCGCCAACCACGAGGCCGGGCAGGACGAGAACGCCATAGGCAATGTCGCGCAGCCGGATGCGGCCGATGCGGGGGGCAATCCGGCACTCGGCCGTCAAGGTCCGGTATTCGATGCGGTTGAAGCGGTCCACCAGCCACCCGGAAATGATGCCGACCGCAAAGCTCAGCGGCAGCACCACGGCGGCGGCGTCGGGCCGTGTGGCGATCAGCAGAAAGGCGGCGTCGCCCATGGTGGCGGTCAGCGTGGCGACAACGGCGCCAAAGCCGACATGGCCGCTGGTGTAGGCGGCCACCACCACCACCGCGCCGCCGCAGCCCGGTGTCGCGCCCATCAGCGCTGCCAGCGGCACCTGCAGCCCGCGCGACTTTTGCAGCGCCTCGGCAATGTTGAAACGAAAGAGCCGCTCGGCGCCGTAGAAGAGCATCAGCGTGGCGGCAACGAAGACGCTCACCTGAAAAAAGGCGTCCGCCATCAGGCCGCGCGTGAGCGCGCCGAGCTCGCCGGGTGCCGCTGCCAGCGCGGCGAGGGCAAGCGCGAAGGCCAGCCGCCGCGCCTGCATGGCGCCAAGGCCCGCGATCACGGAGGAGGGGGCCGCTCCGGCGGAGCCGGCCGCAGCAGCGGCGGAAGCCGCGACGGATTCGGGAGTCGAGGTCATGGCGCGTCTTCCTGCAATTGCGAATTATTCTCAATACAGGAACATAGCACTTGCCGCCGCCGGTGCAAGCGCGAATAAAGAGCGCCGACGGCAAGGGCAGCGCCCTCGGGCAGGAGGGGCGGCGAGAGGGACGGTGGCATGGACCCTGACAAGCTGAAACGGGCTGACCAGTTCATCCAGGCATTGCCGCACAGCCGCGCGCTCGGCATGCGCCTGACCGACCTCGGCCCCGGAATCGCAGAGGTGGAGATGCCCTGGGACGCGCGCTTTGTCGGTGATCCCGAGACGGGCGTGATCCACGGCGGGGCGGTCTCGGCGCTGATGGACACCTGCGCCGGCGCGGCGGTGATGGCGCATCCCTCCAACCCCGGCGGCACCGCGACGCTCGATCTGAGGATCGACTACATGCGCCCGGCCACGCCGGGGCAGAAGATCACCGCCCGCGCCGAATGCTACCACATGACCCGCTCGGTCGCCTTCGTGCGCGCCACCGCCTGCGACGAGGACCGCTCCCGCCCCGTCGCCGCCGCCACCGGCGCCTTCACGGTGGAGCGCTGAGCCATGACGCCCCGTCGTCCGCGCCCCGAGCCCGTGCAGGTGGTCAAGCAGCGCCGCGACGCCGCGCTGCGCGCGCTGGTCGATGGCGTGCCCTACATCCGCTTTCTCGGTATCAGCTTCGACCGGCGTGGCGACGAGCTCACCGCCACCATGGCCTATGACGAAAAGCTCATCGGCAACCCGCTGCTGCCCGCCCTGCACGGCGGCGCCACGGCGGCCTTTCTGGAGGTGACGGCGATCATCGAGCTGTCTTGGTCATATCTCTGGGAAGACATCGAATCAGGCCGCATCGACCCGGCCGACATCGACGCGCGCCACCTGCCGCGCCTGCCCAAGACCATCGACTTCACGGTGGATTACCTGCGCTCGGGCCTGCCGCGTGACGCTTACGCCCGCGCCCGCGTCAACCGCTCGGGCCGGCGCTACGCCTCGGTCCATGTCGAGGCCTGGCAGGACAACCGCGCGCGCCCCTTCGCCCAGGCCACGGGGCATTTCCTGATGCCGCCGCCGCGCGAGGCCGAGGGCGCATGACCGCGGCCGCGACGGCGCCTCCCGTCACCCACCGGCGGGTGCTGGCGATCGCCCTGCCCATCGTTCTCTCCAACGCCACCGTTCCCATCCTCGGCGCGGTCGATACCGGCGTTGTCGGCCAGCTCGGCGAGGCCGCCCCCATCGGCGCGGTGGGGATCGGCGCCATCATCCTCACCGCCATCTACTGGGTGTTCGGCTTCCTGCGCATGGGCACGGTGGGACTCACCGGCCAGGCCCGCGGCGCCGGCGACAGCGCCGAGGTCGCGGCGATGCTCGGGCGCGCGCTGATGATCGGGCTTGGCGCGGGCGCAGCCCTCATCGCGCTGCAATGGCCCCTCTTCGCCGGCGCCTTCGTGATCTCTCCGGCCTCGGCCGAGGTCGAGGGGCTTGCCCGCGACTACATGGCCATCCGCGTCTGGTCCGCGCCCGCCGCCATCGCCATCTACGGTATCACCGGCTGGCTCATCGCCCAGGAACGCACCCGCGCGGTGCTCGCCGTCCAGCTCGCGATGAATCTTGCCAACATCGCCCTCGACATCCTCTTCGTGCTCGGCTTCGGCTGGGGTGTGGAGGGCGTGGCGCTTGCTACCTTCCTCGCCGAATGGGGCGGGCTCGGCCTCGGCCTGTGGCTCTGCCGCGACGGTCTTTCCCACCCTGCCTTCCGCGCGCTGCCGCGCCTGCTCGATCGCGCGCGGCTGCGGCGCATGGGCGCCGTCAACCGTGACATCCTCATCCGCTCGCTCCTTCTCGAGGCGATCTTCGTCTCCTTCCTCTTCCTTGGGGCGGGCTTCGGCGATGTGACGCTCGCGGCCAATCAGGTGCTGATGCAGTTCCTGCACATCACGGCCTATGCGCTTGACGGCTTTGCCTTCGCGGCCGAGGCGCTGGTGGCTCAGGCGATCGGGGCGCGCAACCGCGCGCTCCTGCGGCGCGGTGCGCTCGTCACCTCGAGCTGGGGGCTGGGGGCGGCGCTGCTGATGGCCGCGGCTTTCGCTCTCTTCGGCGGGGCGATCATCGACCTGATGACGACCGCTCCCGAAGTCCGGCTCGAGGCACGGCGTTATCTTCACTGGATGGTGCTCGCCCCCCTCCTCGGCGTCGCCCCCTGGATGCTTGACGGCATCTTCATCGGCGCCACGCGCGCGGCCGACATGCGCAACATGATGGCAGTCTCCGCCGCCGTCTATGCCCTCGCCGTCGCGCTGCTGCTGCCGCCGCTCGAAAACCACGGTCTGTGGCTTGCGCTCCTGCTCTCCTTCGCGGCTCGCGGCCTGACCCTTGCCCTGCGCTACCCCGCCGTCGAGCGCGACGCCGAAGCTTGCTGATCCTTCCTTCTCACCCTGGGTGGAAATACCCCGGGGGGAGCGCGACAGCGCGGGGGGCAGCGCCCCCCTTCCACGGCTGACGGCGCCGGGGCGGTTGCGCTTTGCCGCGCGCCGGGCCAATTTGAGCCCGCTTCAGCCTCGATCAGGGAGTGTGCGCGCCATGTCCTCACCCGTCTTCGTGCAACTGCGCTGCCGGCCCGGCACCACCTACAAGGTTGCCGAGGAAATCGCGCTGCGCGAGCTTCACTCCGAGCTCTACTCGACCTCGGGCGAATGGGATCTGCTGCTCAAGCTCTACATCCCCGAGGGCCAGGACATCGGCCATTTCATCAACGAAAAGGTGCTCGACATCGACGGGATCGAGCGCTCGCTGACGACGCTGACCTTCAAGGCCTTCTGAAACCGTGAACGCGCCTCTCCCCGCCTTCAAGAGCTACGACATCCGCGGCCGCGTCGGGCGCGATCTCGACGCGCCGCTCGCCCGCGCCGTGGGGCAGGCTTTCTCCGAGATCCTGGGCGCGCGCCGCGTTGTGCTAGGCCATGACGCGCGCGCCTCGAGCCCCGCGCTTGCCCATGCGCTGGCCGAGGGCGCGATGGCCGCCGGATCGGAGGTGCTCGAGCTTGGCCTGTGCGGCACCGAGGAGGTCTATTTCGCCACCGATCATCTCGGCGCCGATGGCGGGCTGATGGTGACGGGCTCGCACAATCCCATCGAGGATAACGGCATCAAGATGGTGCGCGAAGGCGCCCGGCCGGTGAGCCGCGAAAGCGGGCTGGCCGAGATCGAGGCGCGCACGGCGGAGCTTCTCGCCCGCCCCGCGCCGCCGCCGCCAGCGGCGGGCACCCGCCGCCGCGTCGACCCGCGCCCGGCCTATGTCGCGCGCGTGCTGAGCTTCATCGAGCCTGCCCGTCTGAAAGGCTTCCGCCTTCTCGCCAACCCCGGCAACGGCGCGGCCGGCCCGACCTTCGCCGCCCTTGCCGAGGCGCTCGCCGCGGCTGGCGCGCAGCTCGAGATCGAGACGATCCAGGCCGCCCCCGACCCCAGTTTTCCAAACGGCATTCCCAACCCGCTCCTGCCCGAGAAGCGCGATGCCACCGCCGCCGCCGTGCGCGCCACCGGCGCCGACATCGGAATCGCCTGGGACGGCGACTTCGACCGCTGCTTCCTCTTCGACGAGACCGGCGGCTTCATCGATGGCGAATACATCGTCGGCCTTCTCGCCCGGGCGATGCTCGCCCGCCATCCGGGCGCGCGCATCGTCCATGATCCGCGCGTCATGTGGAACACGCAACGCGTCGTCGCCGAGGCCGGCGGCGAGGCGGTCGTCTCGCGCACGGGTCATGCGCTCATCAAGGCGAAGATGCGCGAGGTCGACGCCGTCTATGGCGGCGAGATGTCGGCCCATCACTACTTCCGCGACTTCATGTATTGCGACAGCGGCATGATCCCCTGGCTTCAGGTGCTCGCGGTTATGGCCGAGACCGGCCGGCCGCTCTCCGATCTCGTGGCCGAGATGCGCGCGCGTCACCCCTCTTCGGGCGAGATCAACTTCCGCCTTGCCGACCCCGCCGCCGCCATGGCCGCGGTCGAGGCGCAGTTCGGGGCCGAGGCAGAGGAGACCGACCGGCTCGACGGGCTGTCGATGAGCTTCTCCAACTGGCGCTTCAACCTGCGCGCCTCCAACACCGAGCCGGTGCTGAGGCTGAATGTCGAGGCGCTGGGCGACGCGGCCCTTGTGGCGCGCAAGGTCGAGGAGATAAGGGCGGTGATCGCGGGCGCGGGTAGCTGAGGAACGCCGATTGGGCCATCGCGTTCTGACTTGCGCGAAGGGCGGCGCCCGCCCATGGGGGCGCGGCGGGCGCTGCCCGGCCTGACGGCCGGGTTGAGCGGAGTCTCAATGAAACACGCCCCTTTTCGGCCGCGCTCCGCTCTGCTTTAGTCGCCCCGGCCAGTTCAGGCAGGGAGGAGCGCATGAAGGGCCTGATGATGGACCGTCCGCTGCGCATTGCGGACATTCTGACCTATGCCGCCGAGGTGACGCCCGAAGGCGAGATCGTCTCGGTCCGCACCGAGGGGGACATCCACCGCACCACCTATGCCGAGACCCACCGACGCGTGGCGCAGCTTGCCCATGCGCTGCGCGAGCTCGGCGTCAGGCAAGGCGACCGGGTGGCGACGCTCGCCTGGAACACCCACCGCCATTTCGAGCTCTACTACGCGATCTCGGGCATCGGCGCGGTCTGCCACACCATCAACCCGCGCCTTCCGCCCGAACAGATGAGCTACATCGTCAATCACGCGAAGGACTCGATCCTGTTTCTCGATACCACCTTCGTGCCGCTCGTCGAGAAGCTCATGGAGCACCTGCCCGAGAGCCTGCGCTATGTGGTGATGACCGACCGGGCGCATATGCCCGAGACCACGCTCCCCGGTGCCATGGTCTATGAGGAGCTTCTCGCCGGCCAGCCCGAGGCGATCGACTGGCCCGAGTTCGACGAGAACACCGCCGCGGGGCTGTGCTACACCTCCGGCACCACTGGCGTGCCCAAGGGCGCGCTCTACTCGCACCGCTCCACCGTCCTGCATGCAATGATGGTGGGGCTCGGCCTGCCGGAAGCCTTGCGCGAGGGCCGGCGCATCCTGCCCGTGGTGCCGCTCTTTCATGTCAACGCCTGGGGGCTGCCTTACGCCGCGCCGCTCACCGGCGCCTCGCTCGTCTTTCCCGGCCCCGCGCTCGACGGCAAGTCGCTGTTTGCGCTCATGGACCGCGAGAAGGTGTTCTCCGCCTGGGGCGTGCCCACCGTCTGGCTCGGGCTTCTGGCCGAGATCCGCGAGCAGGGCCGGGTGCCGGAGGGCTTCGGCGATGTGGTGATCGGCGGCTCGGCCGCGCCGCGCTCGATGATCGCGGCCTTCGAGGAGCTGGGCGTGAATGTCTGCCACGCGTGGGGCATGACCGAGATGAGCCCCGTGGGCACGCAGGGCAACCTGCCGCTCGCGATGAAGGACGCACCGCTTGAGGAGAAGCTGCGGCTCAAGTCGAAGCAGGGGCGGCGCATCTTCGGGGTGGAGCTGAAGATCGTCGACGATCAGGGCAACCGCCTGCCCCATGACGGCAAGGCCACGGGCGAGCTTTACGTGCGCGGCCCCGCGATCATCTCTGGCTATTACGAAAACCCCGAAGCGAGCGCCAAGGCCTTTGACAAGGAGGGCTGGTTCGCCACCGGCGACATCGCCTCGATCGACCCGGCGGGCTATCTGGAGATCCGCGACCGGGCGAAGGATCTGATCAAGTCGGGGGGCGAGTGGATCTCGTCGCTCGATCTGGAGAATGTGGTGATGAGCTATCCCGGCGTGGCCAACTGCGCGGTGATCGCCGTGCCGCATCCGAAATGGGGCGAGCGGCCGCTTCTCGTCGTGGTGCCGAAGGAGGGCGCGAAGCCCGAGCCGGGCGAGCTGATCGCGCTTCTCGGCCAGCACTTCGCCAAGTGGCAGCTTCCCGACGACGTGGTGTTTGTCGAGGCGCTGCCGCTCACGGCCACGGGGAAGGTCTCAAAGCTCACGCTGCGCGAGCAGTTCGCGCACCACAAGCTGCCGGATGCGGGGTGAGAGGGCAGGTGTTGGCTGATGCGCTGACATCATGGCCCCGCCCGGGCCAACGGCCCGGGCAGCGCCCGACCCGCCCCACAGGGCGGGCGCTTTCAGCGCCCACCCTCGGGCCGGGCGCTGCCCTCCGGCGCGATGAGGCGCCATGACCGCCCGCGCCCTCACCCCGGCCGAGATGGCCGCGCGCCTGGGCGAGGAGCTCGGGGTTTCGCGCTGGTTCACCATCGACCAGCCGATGATCGACGCCTTCGCCGCGCTCACGGAAGACGACCAGTTCATCCACACCGACCCCGAGCGCGCCCGTAAGACCCCGTTCGGCGGTACGGTGGCGCATGGGTTTCTGACCCTCTCGCTCCTGTCGGCCATGGCCTATGATGCCGAGCCGCCGCTTGCCGGCGCGCGCATGAGCGTCAACTATGGCTTCGACCGGTTGCGCTTCGTTGCGCCGGTGCCGGCGGGCGCACGGGTGCGGGGGCGGTTCGTGCTCGCCGGGCTCGAGGAGCGCCGCCCCGGCGAGGTCACGCTTGCATGGGATGTGACGGTGGAGATCGAAGGCGCCGAGCGACCGGCGCTGGCCGCGCGCTGGCTGCAGCGGTGGTATCTGGTGAATGGTGGCCAGGGCTGATGCCGCCCGGAGCGCGCAGCGTTCCGGGCATGCGCCCGCCCTCACCCTTGGCGGGCGCATTCGCGCCCACCCGGGCGGACGCATGCCCTCGGCCGAGACACACGGGAAAAGGAGCGTGAGATGAACCTTGGCATGACGGAGCGCGTGGCGAAGCTCGTTGAAGAGGTGCGCGCGATGATCGAGAACGAGATCGCGCCCGCGAGCGAGGAATACTTCGCCGAGGTGGGCAAGCACCCGTCCGGCGACCGTTTCCAGCTCACCGACCGCCAGCTGGAGATCCTCGACGAGCTGAAGTCGAAGGCCAAGGCGCGGGGGCTGTGGAACTTCTGGCTGACCGACAGTGACAAGGGGCCGGGGCTGACCACCGTCGAATACGCCTATCTGGCCGAGGAGATGGGCAAGGTGCCGCTGGCGGCCGAAATCTTCAACTGCTCCGCGCCCGACACCGGCAACATGGAGGTGCTGGAGCGCTACGGCACGCCGGAGCAGAAGGCGCGCTGGCTGCCCGACCTGCTCGAGGGGCGCACGCGCTCGGCCTACCTCATGACCGAGCCCGATGTCGCCTCTTCCGACGCCACGCAGATTTCCATGCGCGCGGTGAAGGAGGGCGACACTTGGGTGCTGAATGGCGAGAAGCACTGGATCTCCGGGGCGGGCGATCCGCGCTGCACGCTCTACATCACCATGGCGATGACCGACCCGGCGGCGGAGAAGCACGCCCGCCACACCATGTTTCTCATCCCCGCCGACACGCCCGGCATCGAGGTCTTGCGCCCGATGCAGGTCTTCGGCCATGACGACGCGCCGCACGGGCACATGCATATCCGTTTCACGGACGTGCGCGTGCCCGACGATGCGGTGGTGCTCGGGGTCGGGCGGGGCTTCGAGGTGGCGCAGGGGCGGCTCGGGCCGGGGCGCATCCACCACTGCATGCGCGCCATCGGGCAGGCGGAACGCGCGCTCGAGCTGATGTGCCGGCGCGCGCTCACCCGCAAGGCCTTCGGCAAGCGGCTGGCGGACCTCGGCGCCAATCACGACATCATCGCCAATGCCCGCATGGAAATCGAGATGGCCCGGCTCCTGTGCCTCAAGGCCGCCTGGATGATGGACAATGTCGGGGTGAAGGAGGCTCAGCCCTGGATCTCGCAGATCAAGGTTGTCGCCCCCTTGATGGCGCTGAAGGTGGTCGATGAGGCGATGCAGATGCACGGCGGCTCCGGCATCAGCCAGGATTTCCCGCTCGCGCAGATGTGGACGCATCTGCGCACCCTGCGCTTTGCCGACGGGCCCGATGCCGTGCACCGCCGGCAGGTGGCCCGCGCGGAGCTCAGGAAATACACCAACGAGAAGGTCTGAATGGCGAGCGAGATCATCCTCATCCGCCACGCCCAGGCAAGCTTCGGCGCGGGCGATTATGACCGGCTCTCGGCGCTTGGCCATGAGCAGGCGCGCGCGCTCGGGCAGGCGCTGAGGCGGCAGGGGGTGGCGCCCGGGGCCGTTTTCATTGGCGGCCAGAGGCGGCATCGGGAGACGTTCGAGGGGCTGGGGCTCGATGTTGCGCCGGTGGTCCATGAAGGGCTCAACGAGTTCGACTTTCACGGGCTTCTGGGCGCCTTCTTTCGCGACCGGCCGGAACCCGATGGTCTGTGGGTGGATCGGCGGAGTCATTTCCGCGCCCTGCGCGAGGCGGTTCTGGCCTGGCAGGCGGGCGAGATCGCCGATCCGCCCGAAAGCTGGGAGAGTTTCTGCGCGCGCGTCGAAGCCGCACGAGAGGCCATGGCGTCAGCGGGCGGCAGCGTGCTTGCCGTCTCCTCGGGCGGAGCGATCGCGCAGATGCTGCGCGCTGCCCTTGACGCTCCGGCCGAGCAGATGATCCGCCTGCAGCTGCAGATGAAGAACGCCGCCGTCAGCCGGCTTCTTGTCACGCGCTCGGGGCTCTATCTGACCGGCTTCAACGAAACCCCGCACATCGACGCCGCGAACGCCGCGCGTCTTCTGACTTACAGTTGAGCCATGACCGACACCGCCCTTCTCGACGTTGACGCCGTTGCCCGCTGGGCCGAGGCCCATGTGCCCGGGTTCCGCGGCCCGGCGACCGCGACAAAGTTCGCCACCGGCCAGTCGAACCCCACCTTCCGGCTAGATACACCCTCCGGCAGCTTCGTCTTGCGCCGCAAGCCGCCGGGCAAGCTCCTGAAATCCGCCCATGCGGTGGACCGGGAGTTTCGCGTGCAAAGGGCGCTCGAGGGCAGCGCGGTGCCGGTGCCCAAGGTATATGCGCTCTGCGAGGACGAGAGCGTGATCGGGTCGGCCTTCTACATCATGGAGCATGTGCCGGGGCGCAACTTCGTCGATCCGCGCCTGCCCGGCCTTTCCCGCGAGGAGCGCGCGGGCGTCTTCGACGAGATGAACCGGGTGCTGGCGGCGATCCATTCGGTGGACCTTGCCGCCACCGGCCTGTCCGACTTCGGCCCGGAGGGGAACTACTTCGCCCGCCAGATCGCGCGCTGGACCAAGCAGTATCGCGCCACCGAGACCGAGACGATCCCGGCGATGGATACACTCATTGCATGGCTCGAGGCCAACCTGCCCGCCGATGACGGCCGGCGGACGCTCGTGCATGGCGACTTCCGGCTCGACAACCTTCTCTACGCGCCCGATGCGCCCGTCTGCGTGGCGGTGCTCGACTGGGAGCTGTCGACCATCGGTCACCCCTTCGCCGATCTCGCCGCCACGGTCATGCAGTGGCGCATGCCTCCGGGCGAGGAGGGCAGGGGGCTTGCAGGCGTGGACCGCGCCGCGCTCGGCATCCCCTCGGACGAGGAGTTCGTTGCGGCCTATGCCCGCCGCATGGGGCTTGCGGAGATTCCGGATTTCAATTTTGCGCTCGCCTTCGCCTTCTTCCGCATGGGCGCGATCCTGCAGGGGGTGAAGAAGCGCGCGCTCGACGGCAACGCCTCGAACCCAGAGCGGGGGCTCAAGATGGGGGCTTTCGTGCCGCAGTTCGCCGAGGCGGGGCTGAAGGCGGCGCGGGAGGGGTGAGAGCGCAAGGCATGGGCGCAGCGACCTCGAAAGCGAAGGGCGGCGCCCGGCCCGGGGGCGGGTGCTGGAAGCGCCCGCCCAAGGGGGCGGGGCGGGCGCTGCCCGGCCTGACGGCCGGGCGAGAAGGCGGGGGATCACGCGCGAGGTTTGACCTTACCCTGGTGCGTGCAGAGTCAGTTCAGATACTCCACCGGGTCGACACTGTCGAAGCCCTCGCGCACCTCGAAATGCAGGAAGGAGGGATCACCCGCCCGCACCTTGGCGATCACCTGCCCGCGGTTGACGCTGTCACCCTTCTTCACGGTGATGTCGTCGATGTTGGCATAGACGGTCAGCAGATTGCCCGAATGCCGGATCACGAGGATCGGCACCTGATCGGTGTCGCGGGTGATCGCGGCGACGACGCCGGAGCCCGCCGCCTTCACCGGCGTGCCGGGCGCGGCGGCGATGTCGATGCCCTCGTTCACGCCCTTCTTGTAGGGGCGGATGATCGATCCCTGCACCGGCATCACCAGCCGCGAGGTGGAGGTTTCGGTGCGCTCCTCGGCCATCGCCGCGGGCTTCGGCGTTGCGGTCTCTTTCGTCACCTTGGTGTCGTCTTCGGGCAGCGGTTTGGCCGCCGAAGGCGGAAGCGGCGTGGGGCTGCCCTCGCCGGGGGCGGTGGGTCTGGCTTCGGCGGGCTCTGGCTTCGCCGCAGCCACGTCCTCGGCGGGAACCGGGATCAGCAGAATCTGCCCCTCGCGCACCGTCATGTCGGCATCAAGCCCGTTCCACTCCGCAAGCGCGCGCACCGACACGCCATAGAGCCGCGCGATGGAATAGGCCGTATCGCCCCGCACCACCTTGTGGCGGACCGGCGCGGGGCCCTCCTGCACCGGGGTCGCCGCGGCGCTGGCCTGGGCGCTCTCGGCGCGTTCGATGGCGTTGCCGGCCAGCGTGGTGATGTCCACGCCACCGGCGGAGGCCGAGCCGCCGCGCCGCGCCGAGGCAGGCAGGACCAGAACCTCGCCCGCCCGCAGGCTCGCCTCCGGGGTGAGCCCGTTGTTCTCGGCAAGCGCGCGGGCGTCCACGCCGATCCGGGCCGCCAGGCTTGCCACCGTGTCGCCGCGCCGGGCGATGGCGACGTCAAACTGCGGGTAGCTGATCACCCCGCGCGCATCGGGCGCGGGGCGCGGGGCGCTTGCCTGCTCCACCGCCGCGCTGGTGTCGAGCGGCTGGCCGGCCACGTCGCGCAGGTCGAGATCGAGGCCGCTGCATCCGGCAAGCGCGGCGGTGGCAATCAGCGCGGCGGCGAGCCGCGAAGACGTTCCGGAAAATTCAGGCATTGCTCTTCCTCGCTGCGGACCCGTCGGTCTGCGGGCCTCTGTCATCATTCCTGTCCCAAACCTTCGACGAGCGGCACAAAGCGCACCGGCCCCAGTTCCTCGTATTCGATGCCGTCCTCGGTGCGCGTGGCCTTGATCAGCGTCTGGACGGTGTCCGACTGGCCGACCGGCAATACCATGATACCCCCTGGGCGCAATTGCGCCAAGAGCGGCCCCGGCGGGTCTTCGGCGGCGGCCGTGACGATGATGCGATCGAAGGGCGCCTGCTCGGGCAGGCCGAAGCTGCCATCGGCGGTGATCGCGGTGATGTTTGCAAGCCCCAGCCGGCTGAACAGCTCGTTCGCCTCGCGTACCAGTCTGCGGTGGCGATCCACCGTGTAGACGCGGCGCGCCAGGAGGCTCAGCACCGCCGCCTGGTAGCCCGAGCCCGTTCCCACCTCGAGCACCTTGTGGCGAGGTTGCACATCGAGCGCCTGGGTCATCCGCCCCACGATCGAGGGCTGCGAGATGGTCTGTCCGCAGGCGATCGGCAGCGGCATGTCCTCGTAGGCGCGGGCGGCGAAGATCCCCTTCACGAACAGGCCGCGGTCGATCCTTTCCATGGCGCTCAACACGCGGCTGTCGCTCACCCCCTTGGAGCGCAGCGCGAAGAGAAACCGCATCTTGCGCTCGGCTTCAGAGGTCACCTCGCGCAGCCCTCCCTCTGGCCATGCACGCGCACGCGGGCGCGCCTCACTCCAGCCGCTCCTTCAGCCGGGCGAGCACCTCGTGGTCGGTGAAGTCCGCGCGCATCGGCGTGACCGAAATGTAGCCCCTCACATTGGCCGTGGCATCGGTGCCGGGGCCTGTCTCCACCTGCTGGCTCGAGCCTTTCATCCACAGATAGCGCCGCCCGTTGGGCGAGACCACCGGCTCCACCTGATGCGCGCCGAGCCGCCGCATTCCCTGCGCGGCAACGCGGATGCCCTTCACCTCCGCCGCCGGCAGCGGCGGGAAGTTCACGTTGTAGAATAGCCGGTAGGGCGCATCATCCCAGATGCCTTCCTCGAGCAGCCGGCGCACCACCCGCGGCCCATGCACCGCCGCCGCCTCGAAGCGGTTGGCAAGCGACAGGTTGCGCGGGCCCAGATACTGCGAGAGCGCGATTCCCCTGATGCCCTGCAGCGCCGCTTCCATTGCGGCGCCGAGCGTGCCCGAATAGGCGGCGTTTTCGGCGGAGTTGTTGCCGCGGTTGACACCCGAGAGCACGAGATCAGGCGGGGCGTCCATGATGTCGTGGATGCCGGCCAGCACGCAATCGGCCGGCGAGCCTTCCGCGGCCCAGCGGCGCGGCCCGAGTTCAGCAATCATGGTGGGATGGGCATGGCTCGTGGCATGGGCGACACCGGACTGCTCGAAGGCCGGCGCCACCACCCACACCTCGCCCTCGGGGCCGGCGATTTCGGCGGCGATCGCCTCGAGCACCTTCAGCCCCTCGGCATTGATGCCGTCGTCATTGGTCAGAAGAATGCGCATGCCCACACCTGCCCGCGAACCCACTTTCCAATAGGCGAGTGACGCCCCGCGGGCAAGCGGACGATCCCCGATCAGCCGAGGAGGGCCAGAAGCCTCTCTGCCTCGTCACGCGGCGCGGCGAGGCGTTCGCGCTCCTCGCCGGGAAAGAAGCGCCCGCGCGTGGCGGTGCGCATCGGGCGCGGCTCGAGTATCTCGACCCTCGGCCCGATGCGGGCGGTCTCGGCCGCCCAGGCGCGGGCAAGAGCCATCTGCGCCGCCTTGGACGCGGCGTAGGCGCCGAAGAACTTCTGCCCCACGCGCGGGTCGTCGAAGAAGAGCGCCCGCGCCGCGGGTCCGCCCGCGCGCAGAAGCGGCGCGACGTAAGCGATGAGCCGGCGCGTGGCATCGGCATTCACCGCCATCGCCTTCTGCCAGTCGCGCTCGTCGATGTGATCGGCGGGAGAGAGCGCCGGCGCGTGAATGGCCGTGTGCACCCAGAGTGTCACCCCGCCCCAACGCTCGTGGATCGACCGGCACAGATGCGCCATGGCCTGCGCCTCGGTGATGTCCATCGGCGCCAGCGTCGCCGTGCCGCCCGCGGCCTTGATGCGGTCATCAAGCTCCTCGAGCCCGCCCACGGTGCGGGCCACGGCAATGACGTGATGGCTTCGCGCCAGCGCCTCGGCAAGCGCGAAGCCAAGGCCCCGGCTCGCGCCGGTGACGAGGGCTATCTGGGTGGCCGTCTTCATGCCCGCCAATTCCCACCCTTTTGCGGCGGGTGCAAGGGCGTGATGCTTGACTTTTGACCACGCCCCGCCCACCAATCCGCCAACTGTTGTGACAGGAGGCAACCGACATGGTCCAGAATACCGGCACTGTAACGCTCGCCGCGAACCGCACGTTGGCGCAGAAGGCTCTGATGGTAATCGCGGGTTCAGCCTTCATTGCGCTGGCGGCGCAGATCACCGTGCCCTTCTATCCTGTGCCGATGACTCTGCAGACGCTGGCGGTTCTGCTCGTGGGGTTCACCTACGGCTCGCGGCTCGGCGCGGCAACGCTTCTTGCCTACCTGGCCGAAGGGGCGACGGGCCTTCCCGTGTTCGCCGGTGGCGCCAATGGCGCGGCCTTTTTCGGGCCGACCGCAGGCTTTCTCGTTGGCTTCGTGCCGATGGCGTGGCTCGCCGGCCTTGCCTCCGAGCGCGGCCTGGCGCGCCGGCCGCTGGCGCTGGCGCTTGCCGGCATCGCGATCTCGGCCGCGCTCTACATTCCCGGCCTTGCCTGGCCGATGGCCATCGCCAAGGCGTTCGGCATCGAGGCGGGCTGGATCGGCAGGAGCTTCACCGATTTCTACTGGGTCCACTTCGTGAAACCCTTCCTGATCGGTGACACGGTCAAGGCGGTGCTGGCGGCGCTGATCGCCAGCGGCGCGCTCACGGCGCTTGCCCGCCGTCGGGCCGGCTGAGCCCGACCGAGCCGAAACATCCAAGCGCCGTCCGGCACCACGCCGGGCGGCGTTCTTCTTTCTGAGTTCAGGCGCCGGCCTGCTCGTGCAACGCCCGCAAGGCAGCCTCGCAAAGACCCAGCTCAAGCCACTGGCACCCCGCACAGAGCGCCTTGAGCCCGCCCGGCGGTACATTCGCGCGGATGCGCTCCAGCGCCTCGCCCCATGTCAGCCGGTCGCCCACCTGAAGCCGGAGCGCGCGCGCATGGGCATCGTCGAGCCGCGCGATCGCGGGCTGTACCTCGCAAAGCCGCCCCCGGCGGCGGGGGCAGGGGGCGCAGATGTCATCGGCCAGGCCCACCACCTCGATTACCTCGGCCTCCCCGCCGGCTGCGCGCAGTCGCCGCACAACAAGCGCATCCATGTTCTCGGTGAAGGCGCGCGAATAGCCCTTCCCGCGATAGCCGAGCGCGCAGATAAAATGATGCGGGCGAAAGCGGATCGGGGATTTGGGCGGCGCCGTCATTCCGCCGCCGTCTTCAGCCGGAACCCCTTCTCGATCATGTCCGAGGGCGCCACCGGGTAGTCACCCGAGAAGCAGGCATCGCAATATTGGGGGCAGGCGTTGTTGCGCCCCTCCGCCTCGCCCACCGCACGGTAGAGCCCGTCGAGCGAGATGAAGCGCAAGGAGTCCACTCCCAGGTATCGGCACATCTCCTCCTCGCTCATCGAGGCGGCAAGCAGCTTCTCGCGCTCGGGCGTGTCCACCCCGTAGAAGCAGGGCCAGGCCGTGGGCGGCGAGGCAATGCGGAAATGCACCTCCGCCGCGCCGGCATCCAGGATCATCTCCTTGATCTTCCGGCTCGTCGTGCCGCGCACCACCGAGTCATCGACGAGCACCACGCGCTTGTCCTTCACCAGCGCGCGGTTGACGTTGAGCTTGAGCCGCACACCCATGTTGCGGATCTGCTCGGTGGGCTCGATGAAGGTCCGTCCCATGTACTGGTTGCGGATGATCCCCATGCCATAGGGAATGCCGCTCTCATGGGCATAACCGATCGCGGCGGGCGTGCCCGAATCGGGCACCGGGCAGACGAGATCGGCCTCCACCGGCGCCTCGCGCGCCAGCTCCACGCCGATCTGGCGGCGGGTCTCATACACCGACCGCCCGCCGAGAATGGAATCGGGCCGCGAGAAATAGACATGCTCGAAGATGCAGAAGCGCGGCCGCGCCGGCTCGAAGGGGCGGAAGCTCTGCACGCCCTCCCCTTCGGAGATCACCACCATCTCCCCCGGCTCGATCTCGCGCACGAAGCCTGCGCCGATGATGTCGAGCGCGCAGGTCTCCGAGGCCAGCGCCCAGCCCTCGCCGATGCGCCCCAGCACCAGCGGCCGCACGCCAAGCGGGTCGCGCACCCCGATGAGCTTGGTGCGCGTCATGGCCACGACCGAAAACGCGCCTTCCACCCGGCGCAGCGCGTCCTTCATCCGCTCGGGAATCGTGCGCTGCAGGGAGCGCGCCATCAGATGGATGATGCACTCGCTGTCCGAGGAAGACTGGAAGATCGAGCCGCGCTCGATCAGCTCCCGGCGCAGGGCGGCGGCATTGGTGATGTTGCCGTTATGCGCGATCGCCGCCCCGCCCATGGAGAACTCGCCGAAGAAGGGCTGCACATCGCGGATCTGCGTGTGCCCCTTGGAGCCGGAGGTGGAGTAGCGCACATGGCCGATGCCGATCTGTCCGGGCAGGCTCGCGATCACGTCGGCGCGGGTGAAATTGTCGCGCACATAGCCGAAGCGATGCGCCGAGCTGAAACCGCGCTCGGCATCCCAGGTGATGATGCCGGCCGCCTCCTGTCCGCGATGCTGCAGCGCATGCAGCCCGAGCGCCACGAAGCTCGCCGCATCGGCCACGCCGATGACGCCGAAAACGCCGCACTCCTCCTTCAGCTTGTCATGGTCGAAAGGATGGGCGGGAGGCAGCTCTGCCATGGGCCATGCGCTCCAGGTGGATTCGGCTCGCGCCACCATTTAGTGCCTCGTTGCCGGGCTGTCACCCGTTTGTCACATCGTTCCGGCAGACGGCGCTTCGCGCCCCTTCCTCATCATCCTGGTGCAAATACCCCCGCCGGAGGCACCGCGCGTCAGCGCGGTTCCGCCGCACCGCCGCTGCAGCCGCCGACAAGCTCCTCGTAGCGCGCCACGATCCACGAGGGCGCGCTGTCGGGGATGGCCTCGTCAAGCGCCCCCTCGATGTTGCGGAACACCTGCGCGGTGCGGCTGTTGTCGACAATCGGCACGGTCTCGTTCAGCACCACGCGGTCGTAGACGACAAGCGCGACCGCCACCAGCAGAACCCCGCGCGCCACGCCGAACAGGAATCCAAGGCCCTGATCGAGCCCGCTCAGCGCCGAGTTGCGCACCGCGCTCGAGAACAGGGGCGTGAAGAGCGACACCACCACCAGCGCCAACGCAAAGACGACGGCGAAGGAGGCGATCATCGACAGCTCGCAGCTGTCCGAGAGGAAATCCCCGACATAAGGGATCTCGCGCACGATCGGCGCGACGCTGGGGGCGAAGATGAAGGCGACCACGGCCGCCGCGATCCAGCCCAGAATCGCCATCGCCTCGCGCACGAAGCCGCGCGACCAGGCCAGAAGCGCCGAGAGGAGAATCACGGCCGCGGCGACCGCGTCGATGATCGTGAAGCCTTCCATCGCTGTTCCCGCTCCTGCCCTCGTCTGCCTCCGGCCCCGCTCAACCCGCCCCGAAGACCTCGCCCACGAATCCGGCCAGATCGGAAAAGGCCGTGACGGTGATACCCGCTACCGCTCCGGTGCGGCTGCGCTGCGGCGCGATGGCGCTGGTGAAACCAAGTTTGTGTGCCTCTTTCAACCTGTTTTCGGTCTGGCTCACGGGCCGCAGCGCGCCCGAGAGGCTGATCTCGCCGAAAACCACCGTCTCGGGCGGCAGCGCGACATCCTCCCGCGCCGAGAGCAGCGCCGCGGCGACGGCGAGATCGGCCGCCGGCTCGCTCACCTTGAGCCCGCCCGCGACATTGAGATAGACGTCGAGCCCGGCGAAGGGGATGCCGCATCGCGCCTCGAGCACGGCGAGAATCATCGCCAAGCGGCCGGCATCCCAGCCCACCACCGAGCGGCGCGACTGGCCCGGCGGGGCGGGGGCGACGAGGGCCTGAAACTCCACCAGCACCGGCCGCGTGCCCTCGATGCCGGCAAAGACCGCCGCGCCGGGCTGTGCCTCGCCGCGCTCGGAGAGAAACAGCGCCGAGGGGTTGGCCACCTCGACAAGCCCCGCCCCGGTCATCTCGAACACGCCGATTTCGTCGGCCGGGCCGAAGCGGTTCTTGACGCTGCGCAGGATGCGGAAGGGATGGCCGCGT
Organism: Meinhardsimonia xiamenensis; assembly: GCF_900102905.1. Lineage (GTDB taxonomy): Bacteria > Pseudomonadota > Alphaproteobacteria > Rhodobacterales > Rhodobacteraceae > Meinhardsimonia > Meinhardsimonia xiamenensis. Next base: position 170,517 of record NZ_FNFV01000002.1, read on the forward strand.
TCGCCCTCGAAATAGAGCACCGTGTCGACCATGTGCTCGACGACGCGCGGCCCGGCGATCTGGCCTTCCTTGGTGACGTGGCCGACGAGAATCACCGCCGTTCCGGTGCGCTTGGCAAAGCGGACAAGCTCATGAGCCACCGCCCGCAGCTGCGCCACCGATCCGGGCGCGGCCTCCACCGTGTCGGCCCAGAGCGTCTGGATGGAATCGATGACCGCAAGGCCGGGGCGCACGTCCTCGAGCGTGGTGAGGATGTCGCGCAGGCTTGTCTCGGCGGCAAGGCGCACCGGCGCCGTGCCAAGCCCGAGCCGGCGCGCGCGCAGCTGCACCTGTGCGGCCGCCTCTTCGCCCGAGACATAGACGGTGCCAAGCCCCTGGGCGGCAAAGCGCGCGGCGGCCTGCAGGAGCAGCGTCGATTTCCCGATGCCCGGATCGCCTCCCACCAGCACCGCCGAGCCGGGCACCAGCCCGCCGCCCAGCACCCGGTCGAGTTCGTCAAGCCCCGAGGCCGCACGCGGCGGCGGGGGCTCGGCGCCAGCGAGATCGACGAGCGGCACGGCCCGCCCGCGCGCGGCCCCGAGCGCGCCGCGCCCCGGCGAAGTGGAGAGTGGCGCCTCCTCGGCGATGGTGTTCCACGCGCCGCAGGCGTCGCAGCGGCCCGACCACTTGGCGTGGCGGGCGCCACATTCGGAACAGACAAAGGCTGGTGCACGGGCCATGGCGTTATCTGCACCGCCGCGGCGCGGGCGTGCAAGGCGGCATGCCGCTGCGCGGCGATTTCATGCCTCCGGCGGGGGTATTTGGGCCAGGATGATGAGGCCGTCTCAGCGCTGCTTCTGCTGCCGCGCCGTGAGGGTGGAGATGGCGAGGCTCGCGAGGACACATGCCGTGAACAGATAGAGGCCCCAGGCGGTTTCGACCCGGCCGACGCCGATGCCCTTGATGACCACGATGTAGATGGCGGCGAGGAAGATGTCGGCCATCGCAAGCTTTCCGAGCAGGGCGAGCGCGGGCAGCAGGCTGGGCGAGGCGAGGCGGAAATGGACGAGGGCGAGGCCGATCGTCTTGGCCATCGGTGCAAAGAGGGCGAAGGCGGTGACGATGAGGGCGAGAAGCACATCCGTCTGCCAGAGCGCCTGCAGGCCGGAGACGACGCTGATCTCGGAGAGGCCGAAGAGGGGCAGGAAGCCCGCGCGCAGGAGCGGCGCGAACCAGGAGAGGGGGAAGAGGACGAGAAGGCCGAGGTTGGCAAGGGTGAGGGCGGTGCGCATCAGCGGAGCGCCTCGATCGGCCCCTCCTCGCGGCCGTGGACGAACTGGTCCACGTATGGGTTGCCGGAATTGTCGAGCTGGCTGACGGGGCCGACCCACTGGATGACCCCGTCATGCAGCATCGCCACGCGGTCGGCGATGGCGCGGACGCTGGTCATGTCATGGGTGATGGTGACGGCGGTGGCGCCCATCTCCTCGACGATGCCGCGGATGAGGCGGTTGATGACGCCTGCGAGGATCGGGTCGAGCCCGGTGGTGGGCTCGTCGAAGAAGATGATCTCGGGCTCGGCGGCGATGGCGCGCGCAAGGCCCACGCGCTTCTGCATGCCGCCCGACAGCTCGGCGGGGTAGAGGTCGGCCGTGTCGGCGCCGAGGCCGACGCGGGCCAGCTTGTCGATGGCGATGCGGCGGGCCTCCTCGCGCGGGCGCTTGAGCGCGCCGCGCAGGAGCCGGAAGGCGACGTTCTGCCAGACGGGAAGCGAATCGAACAGCGCGCCGCCCTGGAACAGCATGCCGAAGCGGGCGAGGAAGGCGTCGCGGTCGGAAGGGCGGATCGCGTCCTGCCCGTCGAGAAGGATGCGGCCCTTCTCGGGGCGCACGAGGCCGAGGATGCATTTCAGCAGCACCGACTTGCCGGTGCCCGAGCCGCCGATGATGACCATCGACTCGCCCTTCTCGACCCGAAGGTTCACGCCTTTGAGGACGTGCTTCTTCCCGAAGGACTTGTGAACGTCGATGAGCTCGATCATGTGGCGAAGAAGAGCTGGGTGAGCAGGTAGTTGGCGCCCATGATCAGCACCGACGAGGAGACCACGGCGTTGGTTGTCGCCCGCCCCACCCCTTGGGCGCCGCGGCCCGAGTTCATGCCGTGATAGCAGCCCATCAGCGCCACGATGAAACCGAAGACGGCGGCCTTGACGAGGCCGGAGATGACGTCGGCCGTCTCGAGGAAATCGGCGGTGTTCTTGAGGTAGGTGGCGGCGTTGAGGTCAAGCCGGGTGATGCCGACGAGATAGCCGCCGAAGATGCCGATGGCGTCACCCACCGCCGCGAGCACCGGAAGGGCGATGGTGGCGGCAAGCACGCGCGGAACGGTGAGATACTTCATCGGGTTGGTAGAGAGCGTGACAAGCGCGTCGATCTGCTCGGTCACCTTCATGGTGCCGATCTCCGCGGCGATGGAGGAGGCCACGCGCCCGGCGACCATCAGCCCCGTCAGCACGGGGCCAAGCTCGCGCACCATGCCGATGGCCACGATCTGCGGCACCACGCTTTCGGCGTTGAAGCGCGCCCCGCCCACATAGATCTGCAACGCCAGCGCGCCGCCGGTGAAAAGCGCGGTGAGCCCAACCACCGGCAGCGAGAAATAGCCGATCACCATGAGCTGGGCGAGAAACTCACGCGGGTAGAAGGGCGGGCGCAGGACATGGCTCAGCGTGCTGGCGAGGTAGAAGGCCACCCGGCCGATCGCCGCAAGAAGGCCGAGGGTGGAGGCGCCAAGCCCCGCCAGCGGGTCGAGGAGCCGCGCGCCCTTCATTTTTCACTCCGCCGGTAGCGCCGGGTGTAGCGGTTGCCGAGCGCGGTGAGGATCTCGTAGCCGATCGTGTCGGCCGCGGCGGCGAGATCGTCGATGCTTTGCTCGGGGCAGAGAATTTCGAGCGTCTCGGGGTCGCGGTCGAGATGGGTGATGTCGACGGTGATGAGATCCATCGACACCCGCCCGACAAGCGGGCAGGGGACACCGTCGGCAAACAGCATGGCGCGATTGGAGAGCGCGCGCATGAGCCCATCGGCATAGCCGGCCGAGACGGTGGCAAGGCGCGTCGGCACCTCCGCCTCCCAAGTGTTGGCATAGCCCACGGTCTCGCCCGGCTCGAGGCTGCGGGTCTGGATGACGGGGAGCGAGAGCACCACCACCGGCCGGGCGTCCTCGAAGGGCAGGCCGCCATAGAGGCCGATGCCGGGGCGGGTGATGTCGAAGTGATACTCGGGGCCGAGCAGGATGCCGCCCGTGGCCGCAAGCGAGCGCGGCACCGAAAGCCCCTCGGTCAGTTCGCGGAACAGGGCGAGCTGGCGGGCGTTCATCGGGTGCTCGGGCTCGTCCGCGCAAGCGAGATGGCTCATCACGAAATGCGGCCGCTGCTGGATGACCAGATCGCGCACCGCAAGCCATTCGGCGGGCTCCATGCCGAGCCGGTTCATGCCGGTGTCGAGCTGGATGGCGAAGGGGTGGCGCGGCAGGCGCTCGAAATGGCGCGTCATCTGCTCGATGGAGTTGAGCACCGGGATCAGGCCGAGATCGCCGATCGCCTCGGTGTCGCCTTCCATGTGGCCGGAATAGACATAGACGAGGGGCCCTGGCCCCACCGCCTCGCGGATCGCCTCGCCTTCCTCCGCCTGGGCGATGAAGAAACGCCCTGCGCCCGCCTCTGCCAGCGCCTCGGCCACCGGGCCGGCACCGAGGCCGTAGGCGTCGGCCTTGATGGTGACGCCCGTTTCGACCTCGGGCGCGGAAAGAGCGTCGAGCGCGCGCCAGTTGGCGACGATCGCGTCAAGGTCGATGTCGAGATGTCCGCCTGCCATGGCGACCTTCTTTCGGGCCGAAGCGGCCCCGCGTCAAGGGCGGAGCTGCACCGGGGCGCCGCGATCGCCGCGCGCGGTCAGCGGGCGCAGCGATCGTCGAAGCTCAAGGCGATGAAACTCGGCATGTGGTCGCCCATGCCGACGACCGCCTCGTCTCGACCGTTGGCCGCGTCTTTTCGCGTGCGCGACTTGCGGGCGGGCTTGTCCGCCGCCACTCGCGGCTCGGCCTTTCCGGTTCTTGCCTCGGCGCCGGTGTCAGCCTGCTGCTCGGGAGACGTCTCGGCCGTGTCGCCGGCGCTGGCGTCGGCTGTCGCCTTGTCCGGCGCCGCGGCATCGGCTGGCGCCGGCTCCTCTCGCTTGCGGCCCCGGCCGCCGCGGCTGCGGCGCTTGCGCGGCTTCTCCCCGCAGGCAGACTCGGCCTTTTCGGCTTGCGGGGCAGCTTCGGGCCCGGATGGCGTGCCGAGCGGGTTCTCGCCCTTCGGAATGGGCTTGGCGATGAGCTTCTCGATCGCCTCGAGGTATTTCTCGTCCGACGGCGCCACCAGCGTGATCGCCTTGCCCGAGCGCCCGGCCCGGCCGGTACGGCCGATGCGGTGCACGTAATCCTCGGGGTGGGTGGGCACGTCGAAGTTGACCACATGGCTCACATCGGGGATGTCGAGCCCGCGCGCGGCGACGTCGGAGGCGACGAGAATGCGCAGCTCGCCATCCCGGAAGGCCTCCAGCGTGCGCATGCGCTGCGACTGGTCGAGATCGCCATGGATGGGCGCGGCGTCAAAGCCGTGCTTCCTGAGGCTCTTGGCGACGATGTCGACATCGACCTTGCGGTTGCAGAAGACGATGGCGTTCTTGCAGCTCTCGCCCTCGCGCCTGAGCGCGGCGCGCAGAAGCTCGCGCTTTTCCTTCGCGGCACGGTCGCGGCGGGAGGGGCGGAAGTGGATCGCCTCCTGCTCGATCGTCTCCGAGGCGGTGGCCTGGCGCGCGACCTCCACCTTCACCGGCGCCTGCAGGAACATGTTGGTGATGCGCTCGATCTCGGGCGCCATGGTGGCCGAGAAGAACAGCGTCTGCCGGGTGAAGGGGGTGAGCTTGAAGATGCGCTCGATGTCTGGGATGAAGCCCATGTCGAGCATGCGGTCGGCTTCGTCCACCACCATGATCTGCACGCCCGTCAAGAGCAGCTTGCCGCGCTCGAAATGGTCGAGCAGCCGGCCCGGCGTGGCGATGAGCACGTCAACGCCGCGGTCGATGAGCGCCTCCTGCTCCTTGAAGCTCACCCCGCCGATCAGGAGCGCCTTGGTGAGCTTCACATGCTTGGCGTAGATGTCGAAGTTCTCGGCCACCTGCGCGGCAAGTTCGCGGGTGGGGCAGAGAACGAGGCTGCGCGGCATCCGCGCCCGCGCCCGGCCCTTGGCCAGAAGCGTGATCATCGGCAGCGTGAAGCTTGCCGTCTTGCCGGTGCCGGTCTGGGCGATGCCCAGCACGTCGCGGCCCTGCAGTGCGGCCGGGATCGCCTCGGCCTGAATGGGTGTGGGGTTTTCGTATCCGGCGTCCTTCACGGCCCGGAGAACCTTGGGGTCCAGCCCCAGATCGTCAAATCCTGACATTGATGTCCTTCGCGTCAGCGGCTTGTCGGGTGGCCGCTGTCTGCGCGGCCTGACCGGCCGGATTGCCGGTCTTCGTCTGTGTCCATGGGGCCAACGGGTTAGGCCAGCTTGCCTCTCAGGTCAAGCTCAAGGCGCCCTATTCACCCCATATTGCACCAGACATGGGCATTTTCAGACCGATTTCTACCCCTTTCACGCTCAAGAGCGCGGTTTGTGGCGCATCGCGGGGCGGATTCCTCGGCGCCGATGGCTAGCCAATCAGCATCAGCAGTCGGCCAAGAAGGATCCAGCCTGCCGGCACGAAAACGGCGCATCCGGCCAGCATGGCCAGCCCGTCACGCGCGGCCAGCGCAAGACCGATGATGACGAGGGCGAGGCCGAGTACGAAGGGAAGAAACGGGATGAAGCCCAGCGGCACCATGATCAGACCCGCGAGGCCGGCGGCGAGCCCGGCAATCTGCCGCCCGATGGCGCCTTCGGCGATCAGGGTCATGCGCGGCCTCAGCACCCGCCGGATCTGCATGAGCCGCGGCAGCCAGCGCGCAACCATCCGCGCCACTCTCTGCTCGCCGAGCTCGATCTCGCGCAGACGCCGGGGCAGCCACGGCGAGGGGTGGGCCGTGAGCATCTGCAGCCCCAGCGCCAGCGCGCCGAGGCCCACGAGCGCCGGGACACCGGGGATCATGCCCGTGGGCAGCACCACAAGCAGACCAAGCAGCACCATCAGCGGGCCGTAGGCGCGGCCGCCGAGCCGCGCGATCATCTCGCCCACCGTCACCCGCCCGCCGTGGGCGATCTCCTCCAGCGCGGCCAGCGTGGCATGCAGCGCATCCTCGATCTCTGCCGGAGTCGGGTGCGCGCGGGCCATCGCCTCAGACCATCATTTCCTTTGTCGCCGAAAGGGTGAGCTCGGGGTAGTCGCGCTCGATCCGGTCGATGTCCCATTGCAGGCGGGTGAGATAGACCGGGTCGCCGTCATGGTCGGTGGCCATGTGGCCCCTGTTGGCGGCCATGAACCGCTCGAGCACCTCCCTTGGCCCCGACACCCAGCGCGCCGAGGTGAACTGGCTGGGTTCGAAGCGCACCGGCAACCCGTATTCAAGCTCGATGCGGCTCGCCAGCACGTCGAACTGCAGCGCGCCCACGACACCCACGATGAAGCCCGAGCCGACGGCCGGGCGGAACACCTTGGCCGCGCCTTCCTCGGCGAATTGCATCAGCGCCTTGTCCAGATGCTTGGCCTTCATCGGATCGCCCGCCCGGCAGACCTGCAGAAGCTCCGGCGCAAAGCTGGGAATGCCGGTGACCCGCAGCGCCTCGCCCTCGGTCAGCGTGTCGCCGATCCTGAGCTGGCCGTGGTTGGGGATGCCGATGATGTCGCCCGCCCAGGCCTCCTCGGCAAGCTCGCGGTCGGCGGCGAGAAACAGCACCGGGTTCGACACCGTCATCGCCTTCTTCGTGCGCACATGGGTGAGCTTCATGCCGCGCCGGAAATGCCCCGAGGCCAGCCGCAGGAAGGCCACGCGGTCGCGGTGCTTGGGGTCCATGTTGGCCTGCACCTTGAAGACGAAGCCGGTGACGGCGGGCTCCTCGGGGCTGATCTGGCGCGGCTCGGCGCGCTGGGGCTGGGGCACGGGGCCGTAGCGGCCGATGCCCTCCATCAGCTCCTTCACGCCAAAGGAGTTGATCGCCGAGCCGAACCAGATCGGCGTCAGGTGCCCTTCCAGAAACGCCTGCCGGTCGAAGGGCGGCAGAAGGCCCTTGGCTATCTCCAGCTCGTCGCGCAGCCTTTCGAGCAACTCGGCGGGCACATGTTCGGCCATGCGCGGGTCGTCGAGCCCCTCCATCACGATCGACTCGGCCACGCGGTTGCGGTCGGCCCGGTTCATCAGCTCCAGCCGGTCGCCCAGCACGTCATAGCAGCCGATGAAGTCGGCTCCGGAGCCGATGGGCCAGCTTGCCGGCGTGACGTCGATGGCGAGGCTTTCCTGGATCTCGTCGATGATCTCGAAGGTGTCGCGCGCCTCCCGGTCCATCTTGTTGCAGAAGGTCAGGATCGGCAGATCACGCAGCCGGCAGACCTCGAAGAGCTTCTTCGTCTGGCTCTCCACTCCCTTGGCGCCGTCGATGACCATGATCGCCGCGTCCACCGCCGTCAGAGTGCGGTAGGTGTCTTCGGAGAAGTCCGAGTGGCCGGGCGTGTCCACGAGGTTGAAGCGCCACTCGCGGTAATCGAAGGACATCGCCGAAGCCGAGACCGAAATTCCCCGGTCCTTTTCCATCTGCATGAAGTCCGAGCGCGTCCGCCGCGCTTCGCCCTTGGCGCGGACCTGCCCCGCCATCTGGATGGCGCCGCCGTAGAGAAGGAACTTTTCCGTCAGCGTCGTCTTCCCCGCATCGGGGTGCGAGATGATGGCAAATGTGCGCCGCCGCGCGATTTCGGGCGGGAGCACGGGAGCGTTCGAACGGGCGGGGTCGGTTGTGTCGAGCATGGCCGGCGATATAGGCGCGGCCCGGTCGGGGCGCAATCGGCGATGAAGGCGTCCGGCGCGCCGAGGCGCGGCCTCGAGCGCGCGGCAAGTTGCGGCAAGTCGCGGCCAGCGCGTCAGGCGCGGCTTGCCAGACGCAGAATTTCGGTGGCGCGTTCCGGCTCCAGCGCCCCTTCCGAAAGTGTCACGGCCGGGGCGCTGCCGCGCAGGCGCGCTCCTTCCCTGCGCAGGCGTTCGAGCACCGCCGGCGGAAGGATCGGTTCGGCCTCCTCCGGTGCCGGCGCGAAGCTCTGGGTGGCGATGCCTTCGGCGTAAACGATCTCGGGAGCGTCGAACATCAGATCGAAGTATTCCACGAAACCGCCCTCGCCCCGCACCACGTCGCGGCCATTGACCAGCATGCTCGCGGGCACGAACACCTCGCGCCGCCCGGTGCCGAGCAGATCGCGCCGCTGGTAGACGAAGACCCGCTGGCCGGGGCTGAGGATGAGCTCGCGCTCGTTGTTGAGCACGCCCCTGGCGATGACGATGGGCGCGAATGCCCCGCTCGCGCGCCGCACGCGCGCGCCGATCCAGCGCAGGGGCTGGGCTCCATGATTGCGCGTCAGAACCATGTCGCCGGGGCGAAGTTCCTCCACGGGGCGCTGTTCGCCGTTCGCAAGGGTGATGCGCGTGCCGCGCGCGAAGCTCAGGCAGCCAAGTTCCGCGAGGCGTTCCGCGCCCGAGCGGCGGTCAATGGCGACGAGGGCATAGTCCGTCTTCTCCGCCGGCGGTGAAAACGGCATCAGCCACAGCTGCGCCGTGTGTTGCTCGCCGGCGTCGAGTTCGGCAAGGATCAGCGCTTCGACCGTGGTGCCATCAAGCGCCATGAAGGTGGCGCAGCAGTCGATGACGACGCGTGCACCCGCCCGGCCGGCGGGCGAGCTTTCGGCCACGCGCAGCAGCGTCATGCTCCTGCCGACGGCCACGGTCAGCTCGAACTGTCGCGCGCCCCGGCTCAGCGCATACACATCGCCCGGAACGAGTTCATTCGCCTCGCCGATCGGGTCGCCGAGATTGGCGCCGTCAACCACCCGGAACGCCTCGGCCGGATACACCGAGAGACGCCGTCGCCTGGAACCGGAGCGCATGTGTGCCCGCTCATCACGCTGGCCGGGTCTGTAAGGCGAGGCACTCATCACTAAACCTTCAAACAGTCCTTGACGGCGCGATCAGGCCTCTGAGCCCTCGACTGCGGGCTCCCGGGCCACTTGCGGCGCGCCATTCTGATTTCTGCGATGGCCCCGAGAATACGGGGCGGGAAGGCACGGGGCAAATCCCCAACGCGGAAATGCGGCTCAATCGCGTTTGCCGTGGCGTCATGCTCGCCAATTCCGGTATTCGCCGCGGATTGGTTCCATTGCCTGAACCGTCGCCTTCCGCGCGTGGCCCCGCCCGCCGCGGCGAATCGGTCTTCCGCGGCCGCGAGAGTGCGGCCGCCCAGGCCCGGGGCCTGCCTGCGCGCGAATCGGCCCTTCCGCCGCGCTGGCGCGGATGCTAGGCCCATGAGAGGCGCTCGAGAGCGGGCGCAGAAACAGGAGCGCGCAAGGCTGCGGAGGCAAGGCGATGGATCTCGGGATTCGGGGCCGCAAGGCATTGGTGACGGCCAGTTCAAGGGGGCTCGGGCTTGGCTGCGCGCGTGCCCTCGCGGAGGCCGGGGTGGAGCTTGTGATGAACGCGCGCGGGGCGGAGGCGCTTGAGGAGGCGGCCGAGGCCATCCGCGCCGATTTCGGTGTGCCGGTGACCACCGTGGCCGGGGACATCACCGCCGAGGATGACCGCGCCCGCGTCATTGCTGCTGCCGAGGGTGCTGACATCCTTGTCACCAACGCCGGCGGCCCGCCACCGGGGATGTGGACGGACTGGACGCGCGAGGACTTCATCAAGGCGCTCGACGCCAACATGCTCACCCCGATCGCGCTCATGCAGGCGCTGGTGCCGGGGATGATCGAGCGGCGCTGGGGCAGGGTGGTCAACATCACCAGCCAGTCGGTGAAGGCGCCGATCCCGATACTTGGCCTGTCGAACTCGGCGCGCACGGGGCTCACGGGTTTCGTTGCCGGGATGTCGCGGCAGGTGGCGAAATACGGCGTGGTGGTGAACAATCTCCTGCCCGGAAGCCACGCCACGGAGCGCCGCTTCGCGCTTGACCGCGCCATCGCCGAGCGGGAGGGCATCTCGGTTGAGGAGGCGACCAGGCGGGTGCAGGCCGAGATCCCGGCGGGCCGCTACGGAACGGTGGAGGAGTTCGGCGCCACCTGCGCCTTCATGTGCTCGCAGTTTGCGGGCTTCATGGTGGGCCAGAACGTGCTTCTCGACGGCGGCAACGTGAACGCCACGATCTGAGGCGGGCCGCAGCGCCGCCTCTCCGGCCTTGCGGGGAGGGCGTGGCCTCTCTATCTGGTCGGCATAAACCTTAGCGCTTCGATCAGGAAAGGTGCCCCTTGGCGACAAAGGCGAGCACGAATGCCCCCACCCTTCAGCCCCCCGCCCCGGCGGGGGAGACGCCGCGGCTTCAGGTCGAGGGGCTGACCCGCTCCTTCGGGGGGCGGCCGGTGGTGAAGGACGTCTCCCTGACGGTGATGCCGGGGCAGGTGACCTGCCTTCTGGGGCCCTCGGGCTGCGGAAAGAGCACCACGCTGCGCATCATCGCCGGCGTGGAGACGGCGGATGCGGGGCGCGTCATCGTCGATGGCGAGGAGATGACCGCGCCGGGCCTGCATGTGCCGCCCGAGCGGCGTGGCATCGGGCTGATGTTTCAGGACTTCGCATTGTTTCCGCATCTCTCGGTGGCCGAGAATGTGGCCTTCGGGCTGACCTCGGGCAGCAGGGCGGAGAAGCGGGCCCGCGTCGAGGAGCTTTTGCGGCGCGTACGGCTTGAGCGCTACATTGACGCCTATCCCCACGAGCTTTCGGGCGGCGAGCAGCAGCGTGTCGCGCTCGCCCGCGCGCTTGCGCCGCGGCCTCGGGTCATGCTCATGGACGAGCCTTTCTCGGGCCTCGACAACCGGCTGCGCGACGGGATCCGCGACGAGACGCTCGACATCCTCAAGGAGGAGGGGGCGGCGGTGCTTCTCGTCACCCACGAGCCGGAAGAGGCGATGCGCATGGCCGACGAGATCGCGCTGATGCGCGGCGGGCGGATCGTGCAGAAGGGCGCGCCCTACAACGTCTACAACGCGCCGGTGGATCAGGCTGCGGCGGCTTTCTTTTCCGATCTCAACGTGATCCGCGGGGTGGTGCGCGGGGCGCTGACCGACACCCCCTTCGGCCAGTTTCTCGCCCCCGGCATCCCCGATGGAACGATGGTGGACATCGTCATCCGCCCCCAGCACCTCAAGCTCGACCTCGACCGCGGCGGGCGCGGCCCCGCGCCCACTCCTCAAGAGGGCACATGGGCGCGCGGCGTGGTGGTACGGGCGCGGTTTCTGGGCGCCGAGAGCCTTGTCGAGCTGCGGATGGACTATGACGGTTCGATCCTGCGCGCGAGCGTGCCCTCGGTGTTTCTGCCCAAACCCGGTACGCCTCTGTGGGTGGCTTTCCGGCGGGATCGTTGCTTCGTGTTTCCTTCCTCGCCCGAGATCTCGCATACCGGGCTCGTGCGCGAAGGCGAAACCGATGCTGCGGCCGAGGCGTTGGCCGACGCCGGCGCCGCTGCGCCCCGCTGACCGTCGGCTGACAAGTGACGCCTGCGGCCGCCGCCGCTCCCGGTCAGGCGGGCCCCCGGGCGTGCTCGAGCGCTTCGAGCTCGAGCGCGTCGAAGTCGACGTGGATGTGATTGCCGTCACAGTCGGCGAGGTTCACCTGCACGATCGGCATTCCCGGCACGCGGTCGAGCGTGTAGGGCACGCCTTCCGTCTCGAGCCGCTCCACGAACTCCCGCAGCCCGGTTGCGGTGATGGCGAAATGCTCGAGCCTGGGCTCGCGCGTCTGCGGCTGCTCTCTCACCCCGACGAGATGAACCACCGCCTGGTTGCCCACGTAGAGCCAGGCGCCGGGGAAGGGAAAGTCGGGCCGCGGGCCGGGATGCATGTCGAGCACACGGCCGTACCATTCCACCATCGTCTCGAGGTTGGCGGTGCGGATGTTGACGTGATCGAGACGTTCGAGGGGCATGGCGAGGCTCCAGCGGCAGCATTGGCGGGCAGTCTTGCGCCCCCGTGGCGCAAGCGCAAGGGCGGCACGCTACAGCCCCTCCTCCACCCCCGCTGCCGTCCCGGCCTCGCGACGCGCGCGGAAATCCGCGAGCGTCTTCCCCTGCTCCTCCACGAAGAGTGCCGGCAGGGCGCGGACCGAGAGGATGCGGTCGGCGCGGAAGATGCGAAAGTCGCGTGCCGTCTCGCACCAGGCGGTGACCGTCCAGACCCTGCCCCAGTAGTCAAGCTCGAGCGGGCGGATCACCCGGGCGCTGTCGCGTCCGTCAAGCGCGCGATGTTCGATCGCCAGCTTCTGGCGCGAGCGGATCGCCGCGCGCAGCCGGGGAAGGTGGCGAAAGCCGGGCGCGGCATCGGCAAAGGGGTGAATGGCGAAATTCCAGCCGCTGGCGGGGGCGTCGTGCTCTTCGGGCAGCACCGCGTCGAGCTTGGCCGCGAGGCTGCGTGCGGCCCCGCGCAGTTCGTCATCGTCGGCCGCAGCGCTCACCGCCGCCAGCCCCAGATGCAACGCCTCGAGCTCGGTGAGCGTGAGGTTGAGCGGCGGCAGGGTGACGGGCGCCGTCATCCGGTAGCCGATGCCACGCTCGCCCGCGACCGGCACGCCCGAACGCATCAGGGCCTCCATGTCGCGCCAGATGGTGCGAGTGGAAACTCCGAGCCGGCGCGCGAGGTCGGCGCCGCGATGCAGCCGCCCGTCGCGCATTATGGCGATGAGCGCGATCAGCCGGTCGGCGCGCCGGCCGGGCCGTGTCGTGACAGGTGATTCGCTGGTCATCTCGCGCGGTTTCGCCCTTTATTCCCTGCACAACTGACATTATCCCGTCAGGAGTTTGCCGCCAAGCGCCCGCGCGCCCCCGAAAGCGGGCGAAAATGCCGCCGAACCTGCATTTGGCGCTTTTCCGTGCCCCGGCTTGGCCCTACATAGCGCGGTATTGCGGATGGGGCGCGTGGCGCCCGGCTCTGGGAGAGAGACCCATGCTGAACAATATCGGCCTTCCCGGCCTTCTTCTGATCGCGATCGTGGTGCTGGTGCTTTTCGGCCGCGGCAAGATCTCGGCGCTGATGGGCGAGGTGGGCAAGGGCATCACCGCCTTCAAGCGCGGGGTGAGCGAGGGGCAGAAGGAAATCGAGGATGCCTCCGCCGCGGCCAAGGAAGTCGCGCCCGAGGAACAGAAGGACAAGGCCTGAGCGTCGCCCCATGACCGGGGCGGCCCCCTTCCGAGGAGGCGGCGGCGGTGTTCGACATCGGCTGGAGTGAGCTTCTGCTCATCGCCATCGTGGCGCTGATCGTGGTGGGTCCGAAGGACCTGCCGGGCATGTTCCGCACGCTGGGGCGGTTCACGGCCAAGATGCGGGCCATGGCGCGCGACTTCCAGCGGGCGATGAACGAGGCGGCCGACGAGGCGGGCGTGGGCGAGATCAACAAGGTGGCGGGTGATCTGCGCAAGGCCACTTCGCCGACCAGGCTAGGGCTCGACCGGCTCAATGAGGCCGCCGACCGTTTCGAGAAATGGGACCCCAAGGCGGCGTTGAAGAAGGGCGGCAAGGAGGGCGCGGCGAAGGCCGAGCCGGGCGAGGGCGCGACCGCGTCGGCGGGATCCGCGGCGGGCAGGCTCAGCGAGGAGCGGGCCGAGGTGGCGCGCCGGATCCGGGAGCACGCCGCCGAAGTGGCGCGCAAGCGCATCGCGGAGGAAACCGCGGCGGCCAGCGGCACGCCGCCCGCCAAGGCCCCGGCTGCCGGTGGCTCGCCGGCCGATGGCGCCGCGGAAGGCGACACATCCAGGGATGACGCGAAATGACCGCCCGCCCGGACGATGACGAGATCGACGACACCTCCGCGCCGCTCATCGAGCATCTGGCGGAGCTGAGGACGCGCATCATCCGCTCGCTGATCGCCTTCATCATCGGCATGGTGATCTGCTTCGCGTGGTGGAACCCGATCTTCAACTTCCTCACCCAGCCGCTCTGCAGCGCCATGGCCGAACGGGGCCACAGCGATTGCGGGCTCATCCTGATCAAGCTGCAGGAAGGCTTCTTCGTCGCCGTCTCGATCTCGCTTCTTGGCGGGCTGGTGCTGAGCTTTCCCTACATCAGCTACCAGATGTGGCGCTTCGTGGCGCCGGGGCTCTACCGTTCGGAAAAACGCGCCTTTCTGCCGTTCCTGATCGCCTCGCCCTTCATGTTCTTCCTTGGCGCGGCCTTCGCCTATTACGTTGTCACGCCGCTTGCATTCGACTTCTTCCTCGGCTTCCAGCAGCCCGGCAGCGTGCTCGGCGAAGGGGGAGCGGAAGACGCGGTGGCGGGCATCGCCTTTCAGGGATCGGCGCAGGAGTATCTCAAGCTCACCATCAAGTTCATCGTCGCGTTCGGGCTGTGCTTCCAGCTCCCGGTGCTTCTGACGCTGATGGGCAAGGCCGGGCTCGTCAGCTCGCGCGGGCTCGCGGATGTGCGCAAGTACGCCGTCGTCGGCATCCTGACGCTTGCAGCCATCGTCACCCCGCCCGATGTCATCACCCAGGTGATCCTGTTTTCCGTGGTCTACGGGCTCTACGAGATCTCGATCTTCCTCGTCCGTGGGGTCGAGCGGCGCCGTGACGAGCAGCTGCGCGCGGAGGGCATTCTCGGCGAGGACGAGAGCCTCGACGACCTCTATGCCGAGTTCGACGAGGAAGAGGATCAGGGGCAGGGCAAGACGGGCGCATGACGGGCGAGACCGAGACCCTCAGGCGTATCGCCGAGGCGCTGGAGCGCCTTGCGCCGCCGCCGGCCACCGCGCCCGACTTTGATGCCGCGGGCGCCTTTGTCTGGCATGCCTCGCCCGACCGGCTCACGCCGGTGGAGAAGGTCAACCGCATCGACATAAGCCTGCTTGTGGGGATCGACCGCGTCCGCGACACGCTTCTTGAGAACACCCGCCGCTTTGCCGCGGGATTGCCTGCCAACAACGCGCTTCTGTGGGGCGCGCGGGGGATGGGGAAGTCCTCGCTGGTGAAGGCGGTGCATGGCGCGGTGTCCACGGAATATCCCGCGCTGAAGATCGTGGAGGTCCAGCGCGAGGACATCCCCTCGGTCGGCCGGCTGATGTCGCTTCTGCGCGAGGCTCCGGCCTATCGCTTCGTGCTGTTCTGCGACGACCTGTCGTTTTCGCACGATGACGAGCATTACAAGTCGCTCAAGGCGGTGCTCGACGGGGGCGTGGAGGGCCGGCCCGAGAACGTGGTGTTCTATGCCACCTCGAACCGCCGCCACCTGATGCCGCGCGACATGATCGAGAACGAGCGCTCCTCGGCCATCAACCCCTCCGAGGCGACCGAGGAGAAGGTCTCGCTGTCGGATCGCTTCGGGCTCTGGCTCGGCTTCCACCCCTGCAGCCAGGACGCCTACCTTGCCATGATCCGCGGCTATTGCGAGGCCTACGGCATCGAGATTGACGAGGCCACGCTGCGCGCCGAGGCGATCGAGTGGCAGGCGACGCGGGGCGCGCGTTCGGGCCGCGTGGCCTGGCAGTATTTCACCGACCTGGCCGGCCGGCGCGGTGTGAAGATCTGAGCGGGCACCGCCGCGTCAACGCCAGATCCATGCGTGGCTTGCGAAAGCGCCCTGCAGCTTGGCGAGGGCGCGGTTGAGCCGCCCCGGCCGGGGCAGGGGGCCACGCGCGAGCCTCTCTGCGGCGACCTCGGGCGGGCAGGGCAGGCCGGTTAGGGGGTCGAGATAGCGCGGATAGGCGATGAGCGCGGCATGGGCGAGCGCGGCGAGCGACGGGCGCGCGCGCCGGCGCGCGGGCACCGGGCCAAGGTCGCGCGTCAGACCCCAGCCGGCATAGAAGGGCGCGCCGAGGCAGGTCACCTGCCGCCCGCGCAGGAGCGCCTCGAAGCCGAGGAGGGAGGTCATCGTCCAGACCTCGTCCACAGCCTCGATGAGCGCCACGGGGTCGGCCTCGGCGAGCACGATGTCGGCATGCGCGAGCGCCTCGGCCTCGCTCATCTGACCGTCCCGCAACCCCGCCTCCACATCCGGGTGCGGCTTGTAGAGGATCACCGCCTCGGGGTTGGCGGCGCGGGTGGCGGCGAGCAGCGCGGCATTGGTGCGGATCTCGCCGCAGCCCGTCTCGATGGAGGCGTCATCCTCCACCTGCCCCGGCACGAGGATGCGCCGCCCGGGCGGCAGCGCGGGCAGGGGGCGGGCAGCGAGGTTGTATTTTGTCAGCCGCTCGCGCGTGAGCGTGGCTATCAGCGCCTCGGCGCGGGCAAGCCGCTCACGCGGCAGCGCCGCGGCCTCGGCAATGAGCCGCTCGAGCCGGCTTTCGCGGCCGGGGTCATAGTAGATGCCCAGATCGTCGGTGACGAGCGAGAGCGGCGGCACCAGCGCCGCCCCGAGCCCGCGCGAGCGCAGAAAGCCGTCCTCGACGCGGGCAACTCTCACCGGTGCAGCGTCAAGCTCCTTCGTGGCTTTCCCGGCCCAGACGAGAATCCCGCGCCCCTCGCGTTCGGCGCGTGTGATCGCACGCGCGGGATCGTTCTCGAAGACGAGGCGCTTGTGGCGGCCGAAGAAGCGCTGCAGATGCCCCCGCTTCCACAGCCGCATGCCCACGGCCACATGGCCGTTGTGATCCTCCCGCCAGGCGCGGGTTTCGGACTCGAGCTGGGCGGCGGCCTCCTCGAAGCTCGCCAGCCGGTCGCGGCAGGGATCATACCATGTGGGGTAGAGGATCATTGCCGCCGCGAAAAGCTGCGCGCGGGTGAGCCTGCGGCCGCGGCGCGGGTGGGGGGTGAGATCCTCGGTCAGCCCCCAGCCCGCATAGAAGGGCTGGCCAAAGACGCGCGGCCGGTGGCCCGCGAAGATCGCCTCGAAGCCGAGCTGCGAGGAAACCGTGTAGACGGCCACCGCCCCCTCGAAGAGCGCCCAGGGGCTCACGGGTTCGGTGAGCAGCGTCACGCCCTCGCCGCAATCCTCTGGGCCGAAATGGCCGGGGCGATGGCCGCCCGCCGTCTCCGGGTGGGTCTTGATGACAACCGGCAGCCCCGGATGCTCGGCACGGGCGCGGATGAGCATGTCGCGGAAGGTCGCGGCATCGGCGCCGCTGGCGCGCAGCGACGCGTCGCCGCGGGTCTGGTCGATGACGAGAACGTAGGGCGCGGCCGGCACGGACGCGGCGGGGTCGAAGGCGGTGTATTTCGACAGATGCGCATCCCGCAGCCACGCGATGCCGGCGCGGGCGCGGTCGAGCAGTGCGGTGTCGTCGAGCGGGTGGGTGGCCAGAAGCGTCTCGATGTCGGAGGGGCGGGCGGGGTCGAAATGCACGCCGGTGCGGTCGAGAAGCAGCCCGAGCGGCGGCTCGCGGCCCGCGCGGCCGGGATGCAGCGAGCGCAGGAAGGCATCCTCCACCCGCAGGATCGGCGCCCCGCGCCGTGCCGCCACCCGCTCGCCGCGCCAGGCGGTCGGGCTCTGGCCCCAGACGCCCACCCAGTCGCCCGGGCGGGGCTGGCCCACCGCCACGCGCCAGCCGGCGAGTTCCAGAATGCGCCGTATCCGCCTTTGGGTCAGGAAACCGCCGTTGTAGACGCAGAGGCGTCGCCCCCCGGCCTCTCGCGCATCGGTGGCAGGCGCGGAGATGCCGGAGCGCGCGCGCATGTTTCCGTCAGTTGCCCGACAAGGTGTCCGCGGTCGAGACGAGCGAGGAGGCCATCGAGAGCGAGCCGGTGAGAGCGCCGAGCGTCTTCGACCAGGTCACGAAGGGCGCCTCGGTGACATAGACCGTGTCGCCGTCGCGGATCACGAAGTCGCGGGCAAGGAAGAGCCCGTTGGGTTCGGTCAGATCGAGCACATAGACCATGCGTTGCGCGCCCACGAGATCGGTGCGGCCGAGCACCTGATTGGCGATCTCCGCGGGCTCGTTTCGCAACACGAACACGCCGGTGGGATCGGCGAGGTTGGGGTTGAGGCCGCCCACCCGCGCGATCGCCTCGACGGCGGTGATGGTCTGGGTGTCGAAGCGCACGCGATTCTGGCTGCCGGTGGCGCCAAGCGCGGTGAAGGCGCGGGTGTCCTCCTGCACGAGAATGCGGTCGCCGTTGCGCAGGGCGATATCGTATTGCGGATACTCGAACAGGTCCTGATACCAGATCTTGCCGGTTTCCTTGCCGCGCATCACCGTCACCTGCGCGATCTCGGGCGGAACGGTAACGCCACCGGCGCGCGCCAGCATGGCGGTGAGCGTGCGCGTCGGCCGCTCGATGGGATAGACGCCTTGAGCGCCCACCGCGCCGGCCACGGTGACCGTGGCGCCATCACCGGCGAGCCGGCGGACCATCACCTGCGGGTCCGGCGTCTGGTCGGCAAGCTTTTCGGTGATGATGCGGCGCACCGCCTCGGGGGTGTTGCCGGCCGCCTTGATGCGTCCGGCATAGGGCACGAAGATGTAACCCTGCCCGTCCACCTGCACCTCGTTGAGGGTGGTGGCGTTCAGCCCCTGGCTGGCCAAAAGCCCGTCATCGACGTTCTCGTAGATGGTCAGGCCCAGCGTGTCGCCGGGGCGGATGATGTCCGAGCCGATGACCCCGGCCTTGAGGAAGGCATCCGAGAATCCGAAGGCGGGAATGACGGCGGTCGCGCGCGTCACCCGGTCGTTGACCGAGACGATGAAGGCGTCGCCCTTGCGCTGGACTGAACCGGCGAAGATCTCGTTCTTGCTCGGGCCCGAGCGGGGCAGGCCGCAGGCGGTCAGCGTCATCGCAAGCACGGAAATGACGGCAATCTTTGCCGCCCTGCCAAGGGAGAAAGTCACTGCCCGGTCTCCTGACCTTGTTGGTTCTGCCTCAGGTTTTTATTTCAAGCTACCGGAATCGGGCCGCAAAAGCCAGCCGCTAGTGGTTGGTGCCGTTATTTGATGACCCGCAACTGTTGCCGCGGTGCCGTTGTGCCGCGCTCGAGCGCGTCGTAAGGGTCTTCGGGTGCGAGCATCAGATCGACCACCAGCCGCAGGAGCTGCCGCCGCCCGCGCGCCGAATAGAAGCCGCCCGGAATCTGGGAGGTCTCGAGAAGGTAGTGGCGGTAGTCGCGATAGGCGCGGCTGTCGGGGCGGGTGGGCCGGCGGAAGAACTCCGGCAGCGGCTGGGTGGAGACGAACTCGGGCTTGTCATAGACCGCCCGGCCGAAGACCTTGAGCGGCAGGCCGCGCCAGAGCGCCTGCTGGGCGGCGGTGGAATTGACCGTGACCGCGCTGCGGGCGTGATCGAGCAGCCGCGCCAGCTTGCCGCCGCGCACGAAATGCACCCGCCCGTCCACGCCGTGGGCGCGCGCAAGCCGCCGGATGTCGCGGTGAATGGGTGTGCGCCCGTCCTCCAGAGGATGCGCCTTGAACACGAGGTGATGATGGCGGGGCGCGCCGGCGGCAAAGCCTGCGATCACCTGCTCGGCGAATTCGCTCATCGAGGAGAAGGGGCTGTGGTCGCGGAAGCTCGTGTCATGGGCGAGCTGGAGCAGGACGAGGTGGTAGGGAAAGCCGCCGCGCTTGATGCGCTCGGTGACGACCAGCCGCTCGAGCCACTGCGCGGGCATCAGGAGAAGCCGGCGCAGGTAGAGGCGGAACTCCTGGCGCACGGTCAGCTCCCGGTGGGGGCGGAAGTTGCGGTAGCGGCGGTTCGCAAGCAGCACGAAGGCATGATAGAGCGCGCCGTAAAAGACGTGATGGCGCGTGTCGCCCCAATGCGCCGGCGCCTCGAGATTGTCGAAATCGGCATCGGCGAGAATCTCCCGCATCCGTGGCACCGAAATGCCCATCAGCCGCGAATTGCCGTTCGACCCGCCGCGCTCGTAGGTCACCCAGAAAGGGCGCAGATAGCCCTCCTCGAAGACGTGCACGGTGATTCCCCGGCGCCGCGCCTCGGCAACGGCGGCGGCGTGCACCGGGCGCGTGTCGCCGTAGAGCACGATGTCGGTGAGCGCGAGTTCTTCGCACAGCGCCGCGAATCTTGCGGGCCACTCCTCCACGGTGCCGAGATGGGGGATGTAGCGCTGCTTGTCGGACCAGAACGCCTCGTCGCCCCGGTTGAAGCCCACGCGCCAGACTTCGGCGCCGGCCGCGCGCAGCATCGCGCCCAGCCGGTCGAAGAAGGGGCCGTGCGGGCCCTGCAGGAACAGAAAGCGCCGTGTCTCGCTCATTTTGTCGTCCCCTTCCCCCGCGCTGGAGGTTTCGCCAGTGACGCAGCCCCGTCAACGACTTTGCTGCGCTGCCCGGGGCATTGTTGCGGATTGAGAAATGATTCCTGCCAAATGGCGCAGCCATGTGACGATTTCGGGGCAAGGGTGGCAATGCGGCGGCTTGCCCTCCACCGCGCGGAGGCTTACGTGCCGGGCAACGACGGAGGAAGCGCATGTTCACCGGCATCATCACCGACATCGGCGAAATCCTCGAGATCGAGCGGCGCGGCGACATGCGCGCGCGCATCGCCTGCAGCTACGACGCCGCCAGCATTGACATCGGCGCCTCGATCGCCTGCGACGGGGTGTGCCTGACGGTCATCGACAAAGGCAGCGCGCCGCGAAACTGGTTTGATGTCGAGGTCTCGGCCGAGACGCAGGCCAGGACCAACATCGGCAATCCCGGTTGGGCGCCGGGCAGGCGTGTCAACCTCGAGCGGGCGCTGAGGGTCGGCGACGAGCTGGGCGGGCATATCGTCTCGGGTCATGTCGATGGCGTGGCCGAGGTGGTGTCCGTCACCGAGGAGGGCGATTCGACGCGGGTTCGCCTTCGCGCGCCCGTCGAGCTTGCCCGCTTCATTGCGCCGAAGGGGTCGGTCGCGCTGAACGGCACCTCGCTTACCGTGAACGAGGTCGAGGGGGTGGAATTCGGCATCAACCTCATCCCCCACACCAAGGCGGTAACCACCTGGGGGCAGGTGGCCGTTGGCGACCGCGTCAATCTCGAGGTGGACACGCTCGCGCGCTATGTGGCGCGGCTGAAGGAGGCCGAGGGGCTCTGAGCCGGCGCGCGCGGGGCAGGGCGGGCCACGTCTGCCTACAGGGTGGCCGGCGCTCCGCGGCTCTGGCATGCGCCGCTCTGGCAAGCGGGCGCGTTATGCACTATCTGGCCACGGAATCCGAAACGGGGAGTGCGCGATGAGCGCCGAGACAAAGGCCGACACCGAAACCCAAGCCGCCGTGAGCGGCACCGGCGAGACGGCGCAGGAAGACTACCACGCCGCGATCTCGCCGATCGAGGAGATCATCGAGGATGCGCGCAACGGGCGCATGTTCATTCTTGTCGATCACGAGGACCGCGAGAACGAGGGCGATCTGGTGATCCCCGCCCAGATGGCCACGCCCGAGGCGATCAACTTCATGGCCACGCACGGGCGCGGGCTGATCTGCCTTGCGCTCACCGGCGAGCGGATCGACCAGCTCGGCCTGCCGCTGATGGCCTCCACCAATTCCTCGCGCCACGAGACGGCCTTCACCGTCTCCATCGAGGCGCGCGAGGGGGTGACCACCGGCATCTCCGCCCATGACCGGGCGTTGACGATTGCCGTGGCCATCGACCCCAATCGCGGCCCGCAGGACATTGCCACGCCCGGCCACGTGTTTCCGTTGCGCGCAAGGGAGGGGGGCGTGCTGGTGCGTGCAGGCCACACCGAGGCGGCGGTGGATGTCGCCCGGCTCGCCGGCCTCAACCCCTCCGGCGTGATCTGCGAGATCATGAAGGAAGACGGGACGATGGCGCGGCTGCCCGATCTCGTCGCCTTCGCGCAGCGGCACGGGCTCAAGATCGGCACCATCTCCGATCTCATCGCCTATCGCCGGCGCTACGACAATCTCGTGCGCATGACCGACGAGCGGCCGATCCATTCGGAGTTCGGCGGCGCCTGGCAAATGCGCATCTACACCGACACCACCCACGGCTCCGAGCACATCGTGCTCATCAAGGGCGACATCTCCGGCCCCGAGCCGGTGCTCGTTCGGGTGCACACGCTCGATCCGCTACTTGACATCGTCGGCATCGGCGGGCCCGGGCGCACGCGCGAGTTCGCCAACGCCATGAAGGTGATCGCTGAAGAGGGGCGCGGCGTGCTGGTGCTTCTGCGCGACACGCACATGAAGCTCGTGATGGATGACACGTCCCCCCAGACCCTGCGCCAATACGGGCTGGGGGCGCAGATCCTGTCTTCCCTGGGGCTGTCGAAGCTCATTCTCCTGACCAATTCCCCCAAGCCCAAGGTGGTCGGGCTCGAGGGCTACGGCCTTTCCATCGAGGGCACGCGCCCCATACCGAGGGACTGAGACGCCATGGCCGGAACCGAAACCCACGACACGCTGCCCCTGCCGCGCTTCGAGATGCCGGTGAAGCTGCTCCTCGTGGTCGCGCCCTATTACCGAGACATTGCCGACAATCTGGTCGCCGGCGCCCGCGCGGTGCTGGAGGAGGCAGGCGCGGCGCATGAACTGATCGAGGTGCCGGGCGCGCTGGAGATCCCGCCCGCGATTGCGCTGGCCGAGCGGCTCTCGAACTACGACGGCTACGTGGCGCTCGGCTGCGTCATCCGCGGTGAGACCACGCATTACGAGACCGTCTGCAACGACAGCTCGCGCGGGCTCATGCTGCTGGGGCTGCAGGGAGCAGCCATCGGCAACGGCATCCTGACGGTGGAGAACCGCGCCCAGGCCGAGGTGCGCGCCGACCCGAACGGCCAGAACAAGGGCGGCGGCGCGGCGGTGGCGGCGCTGCATCTGGTCGCGCTCGCGCGCCGCTGGGGGGGTGAGCGACGCGGTGTCGGCTTCCGCCCGGAAGAGAGCTACCGCATCGCCTCCGAGGAGCCCGGACGCGCATGAGCCACACAAGGCGACCCGACCGGCGGCGCAGGAAATCCGCCGCGCGCCTGCATGCCGTGCAGGCACTCTACCAGATGGAACAGACCGGCCAGACCTGCGACCGGGTTGTTCGGGAGTTTCTCGACTACCGTTTCGGCCGGCCGCTCGAGGAAGGCGGCGAGGAGCTCGCCGAGGCGGATGCCGATCTTTTCGCCGCGCTCGTGGAGGAAGCGGTGAACCAGCAGGCGCGCATCGACCAGATGACCAATCGCGCGCTTGTCGCCAAATGGCCGATCGACCGCATCGACCCGACCTTGCGCGCGCTCTTCCGCGCCGCCGGGGCTGAGCTTGTGCTGGCAAAGACGCCGCCGAAGGTGGTGATCTCCGAATTCGTCGATGTCGCGCGCGCCTTCTTCCCCGAGGGGCGCGAGCCCAAGTTCGTCAACGCCGTGCTCGATCACATGGCGCGCGAGGCGCAGCCCGAGGCCTTCTGAGGCAGGTTTCATCCTGCGGCATTCGGAACCCTTTTCGAGCGGCCCTGGGCTTCCTATCCTTTGTGTTGCAGATGCAGTCAGATGGAGGCAAGGATGCCCAGGCTCGTCGCTCTCTATATCCGTCAGGTGGCGATCGGATTCGCGCTTTCGGCGCTGTTCGTGGCCGGGCTCCTGTGGCTCGACATTGCCGGATTGCGGCATTTGATCTTCTCGATGCGCGAGGGGCCTCTCGCCCTGGCGATGCTGTTCATGGCCAATGGCATCGTGTTTTCGGGCGTTCAGTTCGCCGTGACCATTCTGCGCATGGCAGAGGATGACGATGAGCCGAAAGGCGGGCGCCGCGCCCCCGAGCCCGTGCTTGAGCCGGTGCTCGTGCCTGCGCTGGTGCCCGTCCCGGTGGAGGCCCGGCGCCGCTGAGCGCATCGGCCGCCCGAGGGGCGGGAGTTCCTGGCTGAAGGCGAAAGTGGCGGGACCGCCGCAACCGTTGAGGCAACCAATTCCCGAGAGCCTGCTTGTACAGGTGGGCGCCAGGTAACAAGGCCACGACCTTGTCAGAGCCAGCTCCCTCGGGATCGAGTAAGGCCACCGGAATTTGACCTCGTCACGAGAGGGGCAGAACCCGCCACCGCCCTAGTTAGGTGCATCGCCGCGCCGCGGCAAGCAGTTTCATGCAGATTTCCACCGCCGGCAAGGCCATTCTCTGCCTTGTCATTCGTTCACGAATTGTTCATGCTTTGCGCATGTCGATCACGCCTGCCTCGCCTGTGGATGCACCTGCCCTGCGCCCCGGCCAGCTTCTGGCGCGGGGCGTGTGCCGGCATCTCGTCTCGCACGGTTTTGCCTGCGTGGAGGAGATGGTGCCCGCGCCGGGACTGAGGGTGGATGTCATGGCTCTTGGGCCGAAAGGCGAGCTGTGGGTGGTGGAGTGCAAGTCGAGTCGCGCCGACTTTGCCGCCGACAACAAGTGGCAAGGGTATATGGAGTGGTGCGACCGCTACTTCTGGGCGGTGGATGCGGCGTTTCCCGTGGAGCTTCTGCCGGATGAGACCGGCCTCATCATCGCCGACGCCTATGATGCCGAGATCGTGCGTTTCGGTCCCGAATCGCGGCTTGCCGGGGCGCGCCGCAAGGCGCTCACCTTGAAATTCGCCCGCCACGCCGCGCTGCGCCTGCAGGCCCTGCGCGACCCGCGGCCGAGCTTTCTGTCTTCGGCCGGGGACGAGCAGCTTACGAACGGCCTTTAGCGCCCTTCTTGCTGGCCATCTTGCGCGCCCGCGCCGCGGCGGCGCGCAGCTCTTCGGCGATTTCCTCGGCTTCCTCGGGGTCGAAGTCCATCGGAATCTCGAAGCCCTCGCCCTCGACATAGATGCGCACCATGCCCTCGGTGGTGGGGCCTATCTGGAGATTCGCGGCGATGTCGGATTCGCTGTTGATGCCCATGGCTGCCTTCCTTCTGCCGAGAACGGGCACCTATCGCGCCGCGCGGCGGCGGGCAAGGGGTGCGACATGCGCTCTCGCCCCTTGCAATCGGCCATGGCCGGGGGTATCTGCAGCGCGAGTGCCGCCTTAGCTCAGTTGGTTAGAGCACCAGATTGTGGATCTGGGGGTCCCCCGTTCGAGCCGGGGAGGCGGTACCATCCCCCTCAGCGCACGACATAGACGGAGCAGGCGGCGTGGCGCACGATGCGCGCGGCGTTGCTGCCGAGCAGGAAATCGGCCGCCTTGGGCTTGTGCGAGCCGACCACGATGAGATCGGCCCCCGACACCGCCGCCACCCGCAGAACCTCGCGGTAGACCGAGCCCGCCGCGACCACGCAAGCGACCTCTCTCGCACGCTCCTCGCCCAGAACCCTTGCCACATGGGCGTGCAGGCGATCGCGGGCGATGCCCACGGCCTTCTTCTCGTAATCGGGCGGAAAGAAGCTGGTGACTTCGCCAACACCCATGTCCGGCACCACCGTGAGAACCTCGAGCGCCGCGCCCTCCCACTGGGCCTGGCGCGCGGCGGTCTCGAGCACGGGGTCGTCCTTGCCGTGGGTGGCAATGTCCACGGCACAGAGAATGCGTGTGATCTTGCGGCTCATGCGAGCGCCTCCCCTGGTCTTGCGCGGCGGCTCTGGACGAGGGCAAGCCCTCCGAGCAGCAACAGCGCGGGAATGAAGACGAGCTCCTTCGGCAGTCCCTCGACGGGTTCGAGCGCGACCACGATGCGCACCGGCTCGTCTGCGTAGAAGTCGTAGTTCTTGAAGGTCTCGAAATAGGGCGTGCCGGGGAAGGGTTCGTCGAGCTTCACAAGCCCGTCCTCCACCAGAACGATGAGCCCGACGGCAGACAGCCGGTCCTCGCCCGATGCGCCTTCGGGGATGACCAGCACCACCTGGCTCTCGCGCATCTCGCCGGTGTCGAAGTCGGGGCCGGCGACCTTCAGGCGCAGCTCGGTTCCGGGCGCAAGCCGGCCGACCTCGGTGATGAACTCGGCCGGAGCAATCTCGCGCCAGGGCTCCTGGATCATGTTCATGAAGAAGCCGGGGCGCACGAGCGCGAAGGCGATGAGGATCAGCGCCGCGCTCTCCCACATGCGCGAGCGGGTCAGGAACCAGCCCATCGTGCCGGCGGTGAAGACCAGGATGGCGATGGTGGAGATGACAAAGACGATGACGCCCTGCCACCACGTGACGTCGATCAGCAGAAGGTCGGTGTTGAAGATGAAGACGAAGGGCAGCACCACCGTGCGCAGCGAGTAGAAGAAGGCCGTAAAGCCGGTGCGGATCGCGTCACCCCCCGACACGGCCGCCGCGGCGAAGCTCGCGAGCCCCACGGGCGGTGTCACATCGGCCATGATGCCGAAGTAGAAGACGAAGAGATGCACCGCGATCAGCGGCACGATCAGCCCGTGATTGGCGCCAAGCTCCACCACCACGCCGGCCATCAGCGAGGAGACGACGATGTAGTTGGCCGTCGTCGGCAGCCCCATGCCGAGGACGAGCGACAGGAGCGCCACAAAGAGCAGCATCAGGATCAGGCTGCCGCCCGAGAGGAACTCCACGAGATCGGCCATCACCTGCCCCACGCCGGTGAGCGTCACCGTGCCCACGATCACGCCCGCCGTGGCGGTGGCAAGGCCGATGCCGATCATGTTGCGCGCGCCGTCGATCATGCCCTGCACGAAGTCGCCCAGCCCTTCGCGGAAGGCATTGGCGGTGCGATTCTCGCCCCGGAAGATCGCCTTGAGCGGCTTTTGCGTGAGCAGGATGAAGAACAGGAGGAACGTCGCCCAGAAGGCCGAGAGGCCCGGCGACTTCTGCTCGATCATCAGGAAGTAGACGAGCACGACGATGGGCAGGAGGAAGTAGAGCCCGGTCTTGTAGATGCGCCCCACGTCGGGCAGCTCCACCTGCTCGGCGTTGGGGTCGTCGGGCTCGAGATCGGGCTCCTGCGCGGCAAGCCAGAGAAGCGCGAGATAGGCAAGGCCGGTCAGCACCGCGAGGAGCCACCCCGCCCCCTCGGGCACCAGCGCCACGATCCAGCGCACCGGATACTGCACGCCGTAGCACAGAAGCGCAAAACCCGCGAAGAAAAGCGCCATGCCCCCGATGGTGCGGCCGAGGTTGACGACCTTGTCGCCGATGGTGGGCATGTTGTTCTGCACCGCCTCGAGATGGACGATGTAGACCAGCGCAATGTAGCTGATCACCGCCGGCAGGAAGGCATGCTTGATCACCTCGACGTAGGAGATGCCGACATATTCCACCATCAGGAAGGCGGCCGCGCCCATGACGGGTGGCATGATCTGGCCGTTGACCGAGGAGGCCACCTCGACCGCGCCGGCCTTTTCGGGCGTGAAGCCCACCCGCTTCATCAGCGGGATGGTGAAGGTGCCGGTGGTCACCACATTGGCGATCGAGGAGCCGGAGATGAGCCCCGTGGCGGCCGAGCCGACGACCGCGGCCTTCGCAGGGCCCCCGCGCAGCGCGCCGAGCGCGCCGAAGGCCATCTTGATGAAGTAGTTGCCCGCGCCCGCCTTCTCGAGCAGCGCGCCGAAGAGCACGAAGAGGAAGACAAACTTGGTGGAGACGCCAAGCGCGATGCCGAACACACCCTCGGAGGTGATCCACATGTGGCTCATCGCCTTCTGCAGGCTCGCCCCCTTCCAGCGGATGACTTCGGGCACCCAGCTCGACGAGCCGAAGAAGACATAGAGCAGAAAGATCGTCGCGATGATCGCCATGGCCGGGCCGAGGGCGCGCCGCGCGGCCTCGAAGAGCAGGATAAGCCCGACGAGCGCCACCCACTTGTCGGTGTTGTCGGCAAGTCCGCCGGCATTCACGATCTTCTCGTAGAAGATGTAGCCGTAGAGCGCGATGAAGGCGCCCGCGATGGCCATGATCCAGTCCTGGATGGGGATGTAGTGGCGCGGGCTGGACTTCGCCGCCGGATAGGCGAGAAAGGCCAAGAAGATGGCGAAGGCCAGATGGATCTGGCGGGAGTTGTTGATGATGTCGCCGGGCAGCAGCAGGTTCGAGACCGGCGAGGCGAGAAGCACCTGAAAGGCCGACCAGACGAAAGCCACCGTGGCCATGAACAGCGCGACCGCGCCGCCGGGGTTGCGACCGCCCGCGTCAGTGGCCGCGACAAGCTCCTGCAGCTCGCTTTCAGAAAGCGGCCGGCCTCTTTCGCCTGTCTCTGTCATCGCTCTCGCTCCATCCCTGTCTTCGGCGCCGAGCCGGAGCCTCATCGGCGCATCGCCCGGCGCGGCGTTTCTTGGTCTCGTGCCCCTGCGCGGGCTGTGCCGCGGCCGGCTTTCCGGCCGCGGCGAGGTCGTCACCGACTGGACAGATCACTCCATCCAGCCACGCTCCTTGTAATATTTCACGGCGCCGGGATGCAGCGGTGCCGAAAGGCTCGCCGAAATCATTTCCTTCGGGTCGAGATTGGCGAAGGCCGGGTGCAGGTTCTTGAAGTCATCGAAATTGTCGAAGACCGACTTCACCAGCCAGTAGACGGCGTCTTCGCTGACATCGGCGCTGGTCACGACCGTCGCGCGCACGCCGAAGGTCTTCACCGGGTCCGGGTTGCCCCGGTACATGCCGCCCGGAATCACCGCATGGGAGTAGAAGGGGTTCTCGGCGACCAGCTTGTCGACGGCCGGGCCGCTCACCTCCACGATGACCGCGTCACATGAGGTGGTGGCCTCCTGAATCGAGCCGGAGGGATGGCCGACGGTGTAGACCATGGCGTCGATCTGGTTGTCGCACAGCGCGGCCGACTGCTCGGCGGCCTTGAGCTCGGTCGCGAGCGCGAAGTCGTCGATGGTCCAGCCCATCGCCTCCATCAGCACTTCCATCGTGCCGCGCTGACCGGAACCGGGGTTGCCGATGTTCACGCGTTTGCCCTTCAGATCATTGAAATGCTTGATGCCGGCATCGGCGCGCGCCACCACGGTAAAGGGTTCGGGATGTACCGAGAACACCGCGCGCAGCTTCTCGAAGGGGCCCTGATCGGCGAATTTCGAGGTGCCGTGGTAGGCGTGATACTGCCAGTCGGATTGGGCCACGCCGAACTCGAGCTCGCCGGCGCGGATCGTGTTGATGTTGTAGATCGAGCCGCCCGTGGACTCGACCGAGCAGCGGATGCCCGATTCCTTGCGGTTCTTGTTCATCAGCCGGCAGATCGCGCCGCCGGTGGGGTAGTACACGCCGGTCACCCCGCCGGTGCCGATGGTGACGAACTCCTCGGCCGTGACCGCGGGCGCCGCCACGAGCGCTGCCGCGATGGCGGCGCCGGCCAGCTTGAGTTTCATGAACATTGCAATCTCTCCCTCTCTTGCAGATGTCGTATGGTTCTTCCTGTTGTTTGGCCGGGGTTCAACCCGGCCAGAATTCGCCGAGGCCGCGATTGCGTTGCTCGACCTGGCGAATGCGTTCGCTCGGATCGGCCTCCGAGCGGGCCACCAGCATGGCGATGATGGTCTCGATCAGCACCACGGTGGCCGCATATGACGAAAAGAACTGCGGGCTCTCGGTGGGCACCAGAAAATGCACGTTTGCGTGCGGAATGGCCGGGCACGCATGGCTGTCGGTAATCAGGATCACCTGCGCCCCGTCGCTGCGTGCCATCTCGCAGGCGACGACGGCGCGTCGGGCGTAGGGTGTCTTGGTGACGACGAGAAGCGCGTCCTCGGCGCCAAGGTCGGCCAGTGCCGCGCCAAGCGAGGCGCCCATGCGGCCCGCGAGCGTCCAGTTCGGGGCGATGTAATTGGCCAGATAGGCCATGTACTCAACCACCCCCGTCGAGGAAAAGGCGCCGAACAGCACGACATTCCGGGCCGCGTGCAGCAAGTCCACCGCCTGGGTGAGGCGCCTGCGGTCGGTATTGTGCTCGAGCTCGGCAATGTTGCGAATGCAGGCGGCCGCCTGCCGCTCCAGCATCGACACCGGCCCGCCCCCGGCCCGCGCCTCGGCGCGCAGAAGTCCTGCGCGCTCGGAGAAGGAAAGTGCGCGGTTGCCCACCGCACGGCGCGACAGCTCGCGCATCTCCTCGTAGCTGGAAAACCCGAGCGCGCGCGCCAGCCGCGAGAATGTTGCCGGGGATACGCCGCTTGCTGCCGAGAGCGAGCGCAAGGAGCGTGTGGCCACGTCAAGCGGGTGTTCGGCCACGTAGTCGGCCGCCACCTTCAGCCTGTCGCTGAGTTCGGCGTACTGGCTCGCGATCTTGTCGCGGATGGTGTCGTGTTCCGCCACGCCTTTCCTCCCGATCCGGGCAATTGTTCAGACGTTTTAATTCTTGTCAACAAGCGAAACATATGTTTCACAAGTTGCGTGCTGCCGCCTGCGCCGAGGATCGCGCTCGATGTCCCACATCTTTCCCCGTCACACCAAGGCCCTGCCACCCGTCGCCGTCGCAGGCGAGGGCTGCTATCTGATCGACGCCGAGGGCAGGCGCTATTTCGACGGCTCGGGCGGTGCGGCCGTTTCCTGTCTCGGCCATGGCGACACGGATGTGATCGCCGCGATCAAGGCGCAGGTCGAGCGGCTCGCCTTCGCGCACACGGGCTTCTTCACTTCGGAACCGGCGGAGGCGCTGGCCGACAAGCTGATCGCCCATGCGCCGGGCGATCTCGACCGGGTCTATCTCGTCTCCGGCGGGTCGGAGGCCATGGAGGCGGCGCTCAAGCTTGCGCGCCAGTATTTCCTCGAGATCGGCGAGCCTCAGCGGCGCCACTTCATCGCCCGCCGCCAGAGCTATCACGGCAACACCTTGGGCGCGCTCGCCACCGGCGGCAACGAATGGCGCCGTGCCCAGTTTGCGCCGATGCTCATCGATGTCGCCCATGTCTCGCCTTGTTACCCCTACCGGGGCAAGGAGCCGGGCGAGAGCGATGCGGCCTATGCCGACCGACTCGCGGCCGAGCTCGAGGCGGAGATCGAGCGGCTCGGCCCCGAGACGGTGATCGCCTTCGTCGCCGAGCCGGTGGTGGGGGCGACGGCAGGGGCGGTGGTGCCGGTGCCGGGCTATTTCCGGCGCATCCGCGAAATCTGCAACCGGCACGGGATTCTCCTCATCCTCGACGAGGTGATGTGCGGGATGGGGCGGACGGGCACGCTGTTTGCCTGCGAGCAGGAAGGGGTCACGCCCGACATCACCGCCGTCGCCAAGGGGCTTGGCGGCGGCTATCAGCCGATCGGGGCGATGCTGTGCACCCGCGCCATCTACGAGGCGATCGCGGCGGGCTCGGGCTTCTTCCAGCACGGCCACACCTACATGGGCCACCCGGTTGCCGCGGCGGCCGGGCTTGCCGTGCTCACCAAGCTCACCGATGGCGGGCTCGTGGCGCGCGCGGCGGAGATGGGCGCGCGCTTCGGGGCCGCGCTCGAGGAGGCGTTCGGAGAACACCCGCATGTGGGCGAGGTGCGCGGCCGCGGGCTCTTCCGGGCCCTTGAGCTTGTCGCCGACCGCGAGACGAAAGCGCCCTTCGAGCCGGGCCTTGGCCTTGCCGCCCGGATCAAGCGGGAGGCCTTCGCGCGTGGGCTGATTTGTTATCCCATGTCGGGCACGATCGACGGGCGGCGGGGGGATCATGTGCTTCTCGCTCCCCCCTTCATCATCACCGAGGAGCAGATCGGCGAGGTCATCGGCAAACTCGCGGACGCGCTGGAGGCAAGCCTTCCGCATTAGATCCGGCGCCATACAGAGAGGAGAACAGAGCGCATGTCGCGTTTCAGCGTGCTGATTGGTGCCATCATTCTCGCGCTGCTCTCGGCGGCCGGACTATCGGTTTCGCCGTGGTTTTTCCTGCCGCTGGGGCTTTTCGGGAGCCTCGCGCTGCTTGGCATTCACGATCTCGTCCAGACGCGGCACTCGATCCTGCGCAATTATCCCATTCTCGGGCACATGCGCTTTCTGTTCGAGGGCATCCGGCCCGAGATTCGCCAGTATCTTATCGAGAGCGATCAGGACGAGGAGCCGTTTTCGCGCGAGGAACGCTCGCTCGTCTACCAGCGCGCCAAGGGTGTGGAGGACAAGCGCCCCTTCGGCACCCGCGCGCGCGTCTACGATTCGGGCTACGAGTGGCTGACCCATTCGGTGGCGCCGATCACCATCGAGGACACCGACTTTCGCGTCACCGTCGGCGGGCCGGACTGCAAGCAGCCCTACAGCCTGTCGCTCTACAACATTTCGGCGATGAGCTTCGGCGCGCTGTCGGCCAACGCCATTCTCGCCCTGTCGAAGGGCGCCAGGCGCGGCGGATTTGCCCATGACACTGGCGAGGGGGGCATCAGCCGCTACCACCGCGAGGGCGGAGCGGACCTGATATGGGAGATCGGCTCGGGATATTTCGGCTGCCGCACGGCGCAGGGGCGCTTCGATCCGGCGCGCTTTGCCGATCAGGCGGCCGACGATCAGGTGAAGATGATCGAGCTGAAGCTGAGCCAGGGCGCCAAGCCCGGCCACGGCGGCATGCTGCCGGCGGCCAAGATCACGCCGGAGATCGCCGAGGCGCGCGGCATTCCCATGGGGGTGGATTGCGTCTCGCCCGCCGCGCACCCGGAGTTCTCCACGCCCGTAGGGCTGATGGAGTTCATCGCCCGCCTGCGCGAGCTTTCGGGCGGCAAGCCGGTGGGCTTCAAGCTCTGCATCGGGCACAGGCGCGAGTTCATGTGCATCGTCAAGGCAATGCTGAAGACGGGCATCACGCCTGACTTCATCGTGGTCGACGGCAAGGAGGGTGGCACGGGTGCGGCGCCGGTGGAGTTTGCCGACCGCATGGGCATGCCGCTGACCGAGGGGCTGACCTTCGCCCACAACACCCTGCGCGGCGCGGGGCTTCGCGACAGGATCAGCCTCGGCGCCTCGGGCAAGCTCATCACCGCCTTCGAGATCGCTCGCGCGCTGGCCATCGGCGCCGACTGGGCCAATTCCGCCCGCGGCTTCATGTTCGCAATCGGCTGCATCCAGGCGCAGGCCTGCCACACCAATCGCTGCCCGGTGGGCGTGACCACCCAGGACCCGACGCGGGTGCGCGCGCTTGTCGTTCCCGACAAGGCGGAACGCGTGTATCGCTTCCACCGCAACACCATGCGCGCGCTGGGCGAGCTCAGCGGTGCCGCGGGCCTGCCGCACCCGCGGCATTTTCAGCCCCACCATCTGCTCATGCGCGAGAATGACCGTGACATGGTCACCGGGCAGGAGGCCTATCCCTACCTTCCGGAAGGTTTTCTCCTGCGCGAGGAAGATGTGGGCTTCGGCTATCTCGAACGCTGG
Organism: Meinhardsimonia xiamenensis; assembly: GCF_900102905.1. Taxonomy (GTDB): domain Bacteria; phylum Pseudomonadota; class Alphaproteobacteria; order Rhodobacterales; family Rhodobacteraceae; genus Meinhardsimonia; species Meinhardsimonia xiamenensis. The sequence continues at coordinate 203,719 of NZ_FNFV01000002.1, forward strand.
TGGCGCGCGCGGGCCGAGAGCTTCGCGCCACCCGAGGCGCGTTACGGCACCTGAACGGCGGCTCGCGGACGCGGGCTGGAAGCTCCGCGCATTCCATTGTATGCAGGCGTATGCAATTCCGACTCGGGGTTCCGATGGCGAAGCCTGCATCTCCCCTTCCGCCCTGGCGACGGCGTGCCGAGACGGCGGTGGCCGCCGCAGCCGGCGTGGCCGTGTTTCTCGCCTTCGGGCTGCCGTTGCCGTTTCTCTTCGGCCCGCTCTTTGCCTGCCTCGTCGCCGCGCTCGCGCGCCGACCGCTGATGGGCTTCGGGCCGGTGGGCGTGGCGGCGCGCACCATCCTTGGCGTGGCGGTGGGCGCCTCGATCACGCCCGAGGTCGTCTCGCGCCTGCCGCAGATGGCCGCCTCGGTGGCCTTCGTTCCGCTTTACATCGCCGCCATCGGGCTCGTCGGCCTGCCCTTCTTTCACCGCGTCTGCGGCTTCGACCGGGTGACGGCATGGTATGCGGCGATGCCGGGGGGGCTGCAGGACATGGTGATCTTCGGGACCGAGGCGGGGGGCGACGTGCGCGCGCTCTCGCTCATCCACGCCACGCGCGTGCTCGTGATCGTGACGGTGGCGCCGGCCATCCTGACCTGGGGATTCGGCGCGACGCTGGCCAATCCGGTGGGTGCGCCGGCGGCAAGCCTGCCGGTGCACGAGATGGGGCTGATGGCGCTGGCCGCGCTCATCGGCTGGAAGGGCGGCGAGCGCATCGGGCTCTTTGGCGCCTCGATCCTCGGGCCGATGATCGTGACCGCCGCGCTGAGCCTCACGGGGCTCATTCACGCCCGCCCGCCGGCCGAGGCGATCCTGTTCGCGCAATACATGATCGGGGTGGCCATCGGTGTGGGCTATGTGGGCGTGACCATGGGCGAGATCCGCCGGGTGGTGCTGGCGGGCATGGCCTTTGTCGTCATTCTCGCCGCGCTCGCGGCGGCGGTGACCGAGGCGGTTGTGGCGCTGGGGCTTGCGCGCCCCGTCGAGGGGTTTCTGGCCTTCGCGCCCGGCGGGCAGGCGGAGATGACCGTGCTTGCCATCGTCTCGGGGGCTGATCTGGGCTTTGTCATCGTCCATCACCTCACGCGCATCTCGCTTGTCATCATCGGTGCGCCGCTCGCGGCCCGGCTGATCCTCGGGCGGGTAAGGTGAGCGGCTCGCTTGTCGCCTGGCTTTCCGGGGGGCTCGAGGCGCCGGTGGCGCTGGCGCTGCTCGCCACGAGCTTTGCCGGCTCCTTCATCACCGTGGCGCTCGGTATCGGCGGCGGTGCGCTCCTGCTTGCGGTGATGGCCAACCTGATGCCGCCGGCCGCGCTCATTCCCGTGCATGGCGTGGTGCAGCTTGGCTCGAACGCGTTGCGCGCGGGAGTGCTCTGGCGCCACGTGCATTGGCCGCCCTTCGCCGCCTTCGCGCTGGGCACGCTTGCGGGCGTGGCGCTGGGCGGGGCGGTGGTGGTGCGCCTGCCGGGGCCGGTGGTGCAGGCGGGCGTCGGGGCGTTCGTGATCTGGTCGGTGCTGGCGCGCCCGCCCGCCTGGCTTGCGCGCTTCCCGGCCGTCACCGGCCTCGTCTCGGCTTTCCTCACCATGTTCTTTGGCGCCACCGGCGTGTTTGTGGCGAATTTCACCAAGTCGCTGAGACTGCCCCGCCAGGCGCATGTGGCCACGCATGCGGTGCTGATGACGCTTCAGCACGGGCTGAAGATCGCCGCCTTCGGGCTACTGGGCTTTGCCTACGGGCCGTGGGCGGGCTTCATCCTCGCGATGATCGCGGCGGGGTTTCTGGGCACGCTCGCGGGGCGGCACGTGCTCCTTCGCATCTCCGACCGCGGCTTCAGGCGGGCGCTCGATGTGGTGCTGATCCTCGTCTCGCTGCGGCTCATCTGGAACGCGCTGGCCGCGTGGCTCTGGCCCGAGGTGCGCCTCTAGGAGGCGTCCTCGATGAGCACGCCCGCCGGCGGCAGGGTGCGCCCCGCAAAGGCGACCGGGGAGGCGTCGTAGTTGAACCAGAAGCGCCGCCCACCGGCGAGGCGGCAGCGCAGGCCATCGGGCAGCTCCAGCGTCTCGAGTCCGGCCTCGGCGCAGATGCCTCGCACGAGCCGGCGCGCCGCCGCAGCATCGGGCCAGCCGGCAAGGTAGCGCCAGTTGCCCTGCGCCACCAGCGCCGGGGCGCCGTTGGCGAGGCGCTCGAGCACCCGCGCCTCCGGGCCTGTCTCCAGCTCCTCGATGTAGCGCCCCATGGTCCCGCCGCCGACGAGCGCCACCCCCGGCGAGGGGCGGGGGCTGTCGACCCGGGCCACGGTGACATCGAGGCCGGGCAGGGCTGGCGGCAGGGGCAGCGGGATCGCGCCTTCGGCGGTTTTCGCTCCGGTGCGCGGGCCCGCGAGCACCAGCGCATCGGCGCGGGCGAGCGCATGGCCGAGGTCGTCGGGCACATGCATGAGCCCCGGCGCGGCGATAAGGCGGTACGCCGAGAAGTCGCGCGCGCTTGCCGGCAGGATGTCGATGGAAAGCCCCAGCGCGCGCAGCGCGCGGTAGACCGTGAAGACGAGCCCGAAATAGCTGTTGCCCGCGCCATGGGGCTGGATCGTCCATGCCCAGTCGGCGTCATAGTCGAAGATCAGCGCAACCGGCGCCCGCGCCGTCTCGATGGCGCCGGTCTCGGCAAGCTCGCGGGCGACCTCGCGCGCCTCGGCAAGCCCCGGCGCCTCGGCCCCGTCGGGGCGCAGGAGGCCTGCGTGCATCTGCTCCTGCGCGAAGGGAAGCTGCCGCCAGCGGAAATAGGAGACGACCTCGGCGCCATGGGCGATGGCCTCCCATGTCCAGAGCCGCACCATGCCGGGGAGCGGCGCGGGGTTGAAGGGCGCCCAGTTCACCGGCCCCGGCTGCTGCTCCATCACCCACATCCGCCCGCGCCCCACGGCGCGGTAGAGGTCGTGGTGGAAGGCCTGGAAGTCAGGGTCACCCTGACGGGCGAAGCGCATCCTGTGGGCGGCATCGGCTTCCACCCGGTCCTCGAGGAAGCCGAGCGGGTAGGAGTCCCACGTGGCGATGTCGAGATCGGCGCCGAGGGCGAAATGGTCGAAATCGGTGATCCGGCCCATGTAGTTGTGCAGGATCGGGGCGGCCGAGTGCTCCCGGATCGCCTCGACCTGCGCGCGGTTGAAGCGCACCACCTGATCTGAGGAGAAGCGGCGGAAGGCGAGGCTGTGAGCGGGGTTCGGCTCGGTCACGGTGAGGTTCGGCAGCTCGATCTCGTCGAAGCTGGCATAGTCCATCGACCAGAAGACGTTGCCCCAGGCTTCGTTGAGGGCGTCGATGGTGCCGTAGCGCGCCTCGCACCAGCGGCGGAAGGCGCGGCTGGCCGCGGGCGAGTAGGAGAGCGTGGTGTCGTGGCAGCCGTATTCGTTGTCGGTCTGCCAGGCGGCGACATGGGGGTTTGCCCCGTAGCGCTCGGCGAGAAGGCGGGTGATGCGCACCGCCTCGGCGCGGTAGCCCTCGTGGCTGAAGCAGTAGTGCCGGCGCGAGCCGAAGCGCCGCGGGCGGCCTGCGGCATCGAGCGCCAGCATGTCGGGGTGGCGGTCGATCATCCAGCGTGGCGGCGTGGCGGTGGGCGTGCCGAGCACCACCCTGAGGCCGGCCGCGCCGAGCGTGGCGATCGCCTCGTCAAGCCAGTCGAAGTGCAGCTCGCCCGGCCGCGGCTCGAGCCGCGCCCAGGCAAACTCGCCGATGCGCACCCAGGAGAGCCCCGCGGCGGCCATGGCGCGGGCATCCTCGGCCCAGCGCGCGCGGGGCCAGTGTTCGGGGTAGTAGCAGCATCCGAGTTCGGGACGGAGGGCGCGGGTGGTCATGGGGCGCTTGTCCTTCGGCGAGGTGCGTGTGGCGGCGGCGGAAATGGGTATTTTCACCAGGATGATGGGGGCGGGCGCGCCCGGTCTCAGGCGCTGTGCACGCCTTCGGTGGCGTCCCATGCGGCGACGAGGGCGCGGGCGCGGGCGGCCACCTCGGAGGGCGTCAGGCCCGGGCGGTAGAGGCTCGAGCCGATGCCGAAGCCCGTGGCCCCGGCCGCGCGCCAGGCGGCGAAGTCGGTGGATGCGATGCCGCCCACTGCCCAGCACTCGGTGGACGGCGGCAGCACGGCGCGGATCGCCCTGAGCCCCTCGGTGCCGATCAGGAAGGCCGGGAAGAGCTTGAGCCCCGTCGCGCCGTGGCGGAGCGCGGTGAAGCACTCCGAGGGGGTCATGGCGCCGGGATAGCATGCGAGCCCCGCGGCGCGGGCGGCCTCGATGACGGCGGGGTTGGTGTCGGGCGAGACGATGAGCCTGCCGCCTGCCTCGGCCACGCGGGCGACGTCTTCGGCGGTGAGCACGGTGCCCGCCCCGATGAAAGCGCGCGCGCCGAAGGCGCGAGCGAGGCGGGCGATGCTCTCGAAGGGCTCGGGCGAGTTCAGCGGCACCTCGATGCGGTCGATGCCCGCCTCGATCAGCGCGGCGCCGATGGCTTCGGCCTCGGCCGGGGTCAGGCCGCGCAGGATGGCGATGATGTTGCGGCTCATGTGGCGTTCTCCGTCAGCGACTGGCGGGCGCGGGTGAGGCCCGCAAGCGTCATCTCCTCGTCGTCGAAGCGTTCGGCCTCAACGCCCTGGGCGGCGAGGGCTTCGGCGTAGACGCGCGAGAGCTTCGCCGCGCCGATGATCGCCACGCGCTGGCCGAGCCACCAGGGCCGCGTGGCGGCAAGCTCGGCGCCGATCAGAAGGCCCGAGAGGCAGCCGCGGGCGGCCGCGGGCGAAAGACCCGCCGTGAGCGCCTCGGCGCGGATGGTGAAGAGCCGGGTGGCGAGCCGCTCGGGCCGCGCGATGGTCTCGGCCATGGCCTCGGCAAAGGCGGTGTCGTCCCAGCCCTCGGCGTCGAGCGCATGACGCAGAACCGACTTCGTCGAGAGCAGCGCGTAGAGCTCGCCCGTCATCGCCGTGGTGAAGCTGACGATCTCGCCGGCTGAGATCTGCACCCACTTGGTGTGGGTGCCAGGCAGGCAGGCGATGCCGTCAAAGCCGGGCAGGCGCGCGAGAAGGCCCGCGATCTGGGTCTCCTCGCCGCGCATCACGTCGGCATGGGGCCGGGTCTGGCGCACGCCGGGAAGGATGTACACGGCAAGGCGCGCATCGCGGGCCGGCGCGCGGGTGGCCTCGGCGATTCCCGGCGGCGGGCAGGGGGCGAGCGCATAGGGCGCCTCGGCCCAGCCCTGCCGCGAGCCGGCCATGCCGCAGACGATCACCGGTGTCGCGCGCCCCGGCGCGAGGCGGTGGCCGATCAGGCGCAGAAGCTCCGCCTCGTAGTCATCGCGCCCGATCCGGCCCATGCCGGCGTCGGAGCGCGCGCGCTCGAGCACCGCGCCCGTCGGCCCCATCGCCCAGAGCCGCAGGTGGCTCGTGCCCCAGTCGGCGGCGATCCAGTCGGCGAAGGGGTGCGGCGCGCTCATGCGGTCATCACCACGCCGCCATCGGCGACGACGAGCTGCGCGGTCATCGCCGCCGACGCCTCGGAGGCGAGAAACAGCGTCGGCCCGACGACATCGGCCGGTTCGAGCTCGCGCTTGAGGCACTGCCGGTCGATATGGGCGGCGAGCGCCTCGGGTGTGACCCACATCTGGCGCTGCTTCTCGGTCAGGATCCAGCCGGGCGCGAGCGCGTTGACGCGGATGTTGTCCGGCCCGAATTCGCGGGCGAGCGCCCGGGTGAGCCCGGTGATGCCGGCGTTCGCCGTGGCATAGACCGGGTAGCCGGACTGGCCCATCATGTAGCTGATCGAGGAGAAGTTGACGATCGCCCCGCCGCCCTGCGCCTTCATGCCGGGGATGACCGCCTGGGCGGTGAAGAAATAGGCCTTGAGGTTGATCGCCATCGACCAGTCCCAGAAGGCCTCGTCCACCTCCAGCGTGGCATGACGCTGGTCGTTGGCGGCGTTGTTGACGAGGATGCGCGCGGGGCCGTGCGCCTTTTCGGCCTCGGCGACGGCGGCGCGCAGGGCGGGAATGTCGGTGATGTCGCAGGGGATGAAGAGCGGGCGGTTGCCGTGCTTCTTCTCCATCGCGTCGCAGAAGGCGGAAGCGTCGGAGCGCTGGACGAAGGCCACCCGCGCGCCCTGCGCGAGAAAGCCCTCGGTCAGCGCCGCGCCGATGCCCGAGCCGCCGCCGGTGATGAAGACGGCGGCGCCTTCGAGATCGGGGTAGCGGGGGAGCGCGTGGTCAGGCATCGGCTGTCACTCCTTGGCCGGGGTCGAGGCGGACGCCTTCGATCACCCAGAGGGTTTCGGGAAAGCTCCAGGGCAGGTTGAGGCCATGGTGCATCAATGCCGCCCCGGAAAGCTCAAGGGGAGCGTGCTTGAGCACAATCGGCGCGCGGGAAAGCGCGGGCGCATCCTCGCGGTTGCGCAGGCTGACGCGGTAGCGCGCGGCCGGATCGAGCCCGGTCAGGCGCAAGGGGCGCGGAGCGATCTGGGCGGAGGCGGCGGCGCGCCCGGCGAAGACGACGAAGCGGGAGCCGTCGCGGGCGAGCTGCTCTTCGGCGATCACCGCGGGGTCGGCGTGGTCGAGGCGCAGGATGTCGGCGGTCATCAGCCAGGCGCGGTTGGCCTTCCACCATGCGGTCACCTCGGAGAGGGTGGCCGCTTCCTCCCCGGTCAGCTCGCGCGGGTCCATCTCGAAGCCCATGTGCCGCTGGGCCGCGACCCAGGCGCGAAAGCGGATGTCGAGCACCCGCCCCGAGGTGTGGCAGCGGCGCGGGCCGACATGGGAGCCCGTGACAGCCGCGGGCAAAAAGAGCGTCGCCTCGTGCTGGATGCGCAGCCGCTCGAGCGCGTCGTTGGAGTCCGACAGCCACACCCTGTGCGTGCGCGAAAGGATCCCGGCGTCGATCCGCCCGCCGCCCGAGGCGCAGCTTTCGATCTCGAGCGCGGGGAAGGCGGCGCGCAGCCGGTCGATGAGCGCGTAGGTGCCGCGCGTCTGGGCGGCATCGGCGACAGGCAGCAGCCGGTTGTGATCCCACTTGACGTAGTCGATGGGGTGGGCCGACAGGATTGCCGCCATCGCCTCGAAGAGGTGGTCGCGCACCTCCGCGCGGCTCATGTCGAGCACATATTGTCCGCGGCCGGGAAGCTGGGCGGCGGGCCCGAGAATCCAGTCGGGATGCGCGCGGGCAAGATCGCTGTCGCGGTTGACCATCTCGGGCTCGAACCACAGCCCGAAGCTCATGCCGAGCCCGTGCACATGCTCGATGAGCGGGCCGAGGCCTTCGGGGTACTTGCGCGCATCCACCCGCCAGTCGCCGAGGCTTGAAGTGTCGTCGTCGCGCCGCCCGAACCAGCCGTCATCTAGCACGAAACGCTCCGCGCCGAGTTGGGCCGCGCGGGTGGCGATCTCCTTCAGCTCGTCAAGGCGGTGGTCGAAATAGACCGCCTCCCAGCAGTTGTAATGGACGGGTCGCGGGCGGCTCGGGTCAGGCCAGGGCACGAGCCGATCGCGGATCAGCCGCTGGAAGGCCACGGCGCAGCCGTTGAGGCCGGTGTCGGAGAAGACGGCATAAAGCGGTGCGGTCTCGAAGCGTGTGCCGGCCGCGCGCTCGGAGCCTGCTGCATGGCCGAACTGGATCTGGCGGCGGCCGTCGGGCAGCTCCTCGGCCACCATGCGGTGCCCGCCCGACCAGCCGTAATGAAAGGCCCACGCGCGGCCCTGGGTGTTGGTCGCGCCGGCCCCGGGGAAGATCGCGCCGGGGAAATGCTCGTGCCCGCTGCGCCCGGTGCGTGCCTCGCGCAGGCGGATGCCGGGCGCCCAGGGCGTGGTGACGGGCTGGAACTCGCCGCACCAGCGCCCCGCGAAGTCGATGATCTCGCGCCCCTCCTCTGGGCCGGGGAGCACGGGGGCGGCGAGCCACTCGACGCGTACCGGCGCCTTCGCCTCGAGGATCGTTTGCGCGCGCAGCACGCCCGGGTCGCCCCCGAGCGCGAGCCGCACCCGAAGGGTGAGGCCGAGCGCGGAGTCGGCGAAGGTGAGCGCCAGTGTGCCGGGCCCTTCCACCGCGCCCGCGAACGCGAAGGCAGGCTCGAGGGGCGCACCTCTGCCGTCGCGCAGCACGAGCCCCGGCTGGCCCGGAAAGCCGCGCGCCGCTTCGGGGCAGAGCGTGAGCACCGGCTCGGCATCGAGCATCCCACCGGTGATGTCGCGGCCGTGCGCCTCGGTCAGGGTGTCGAGCGCCTCGCCGTCGGGCAGGCGCGGGCCCCAGTAGATGCAGGCCGCGACGCCCTCGCCCTGTTTTGCGATCACCAGCGTCTGGCGCGCGTCGTCAAGCCGCCAGGCGCGCATCACTTCACGGCTCCGAGCGTGAGGCCGGCGATGAAGTGCCGTTGCATGAGGAAGAACATCAGCACCGGCGGCAACGCGGCGACGATGGAGCCCGCCGAGACCAGATGCCAGGCCGCCACCCACTGGCCGTTGAGCGAGTAGAGCCCGGCGGTGATCGGCTGGCTGTCGGCGCCCTGGGTCAGGACCAGTGCCCAGAAATAGTCGTTCCAGATGAAGGTGAAGATGAGCACCGCGAGCGCGGCGATGGCAGGGCGCATGAGCGGCAGCACCACATACCAGAAGATGCGGAACTCGCTCACCCCTTCTACGCGCGCCGCCTCGATCAGCTCGAAGGGCATCGCGCGGATGAAGTTGCGCATGAACAGCGTGCAGAAACCGGTCTGAAAGGCGATGTGGAAGAGCGCCAGCCCCGTGACCGAGTTGTAGAGCCCCATCTGAAGGGTCAGGTCGCGCACCGGCACCATCAGGATCTGGAAAGGCACGAAGTTGCCGGCCACGAACATGAAGAAGACGAGCAGGTTGGCGCGGAAGCGGTAGACCGCAAGCGCAAAGCCCGTCATGCAGGAGAGCGCCACCGCGCCGATCACCGTGGGAATGGTCACGCGGAAGGAGTTCCAGATGTACTTGCCGATCGGCGTGTTCTCGAAGATCGCGGTGTAGTTCTCCCACAGGTGAAAGTCGGTCGGCCAGCCCCAGTAGTTGCCGGCGGTGATGTCGCCGGCCGAACGCACCGAGGTCAGCGCCACCGCGATCAGCGGCAGGAGCCACAGCACGAGCGCCACGGGCAGGGCGGCCTTGTAGGCGATGCGCGCGGGCGCGGGGGCGGACTGGATGGGTTTGGGAAACATCTCAGCGCCCCCTCTCGTCGCGGTACATCTTCCACAGGAAGGCGGAGATGTAGACCATCATGATCGCAAACAGCACCACCGCGATGGCCGCGCCATAGCCCATGCGGAAGCCGTATTCTGAGAAGGCCTGCTCGTACATGTAGAAGGCCAGCACACGGGTCGAGCCCCAGGGCCCGCCATCGGTCATGATCGAGATGAGGTCGAAGCTGCGCAGCGCGCCGATGATCGTCACCACCATGGCGATGAAGGTGGCGGGCCTGAGCTGCGGCAGCACCACATACCACAGCATCCGCCAGCCCTTGGCGCCATCGAGCCGCGCGGCTTCGATCTGCTCGGGATCCACCGCGTTGAGCCCGGTGAGATAGAGGATCATGCAATAGGCCGTCTGCGGCCAGAGGCCGGCGGCGATGATGCCGTAGGTGGCATAGCGCTCGTCAGCCAGCACCGGGATCGGCTCGAGGCCGAAGCCCTGCAGGATGATGTTCAGAAGCCCGTAGGAGGGGTCGTAGAACCACGAAAAGACAAGGCCCACCACCACCTGGCTGATGACGAAGGGAAAGAAGAACAGCGACTTGTAAAGGCGGATGCCGGTCACGTTCTGGTTGAGAAAGAGCGCCACGAACAGGCCGGCCGGGATCGCCAGCAGATAGAGCACGAGCCAGATGACGTTGTTCTTAAGCGAGGTGTAGAAGGCCTCGTCATCGAAGAGCTCGCGGTAGTTGTCGAGGCCGATATACGTCTTCTCGCCGAGCCCGTCCCAGTCATAGAGGCTCAGGCTCATCGACTGGAAGATCGGAATGATGACATAGACGAGGAACATCGCGATCCCCGGCGCGAGAAACAGCCAGGGGGCAAAGCGCTGCTGATTGCGCCGCCACCAGCCGCGGGACGGGGTGGATGGGGAAATGTCGGTCATGGCCTCGTTCTCCGCCGCGCGTTGCGCCCCGGCCTTCCGGGCCGCAGGGCCGAAGGAATGCCCGCCCCGGCGCGGTGGCCGGGAAGGGCTTCGGTCAGGGGCCGGCGGGCGCTGTCCAGGCCCGCCGGCGATGGGTCGTCAGGTCACTTGTAGACCCGCTGGCGCACCTTCTCGAGCCGCTCGAGGATGGCGTCGAGACGCTCGGGCTTGACCATGAACTCCTGGAAGCCTTCCATGCCGGCCTTGGCCATTTCGGCCGGCGCGTCGCGGTCGAAGAACTGGGCGATGCCGCCCGTCGTGTTCGACAGCATCTCGTAGCCCTCGCGCAGGAACTTGTCGTCGGCGATCTCGGCGCCCTTGGCGATGGGCAGCTGGCCGAGCGTGGCGTTGATCTTGGTCTGCACGTCAGGCCGCGCGAGGAAGGCGAGGAAGAGCTTGGCCTCCTCCACGTTCTTGGCGTTGGCGGCCAGATGCACCGTGTCGGTCGGCGCTTCTTCGGCCAGCGGGATCGACGGGTCGATCACCGGGAACTGGAAGAAGTCGAGCTGATCGTCAGTCAGCCCTGCCTCGCGCAGCGGCGCCACGGCGAAGTTGCCCATCACATACATCGCCGCCTCGCCCTGCACCATCGGCGCCAGAGCCTCCTGCCACGACCAGGAGGGGTGGTTGTCGATGAAGCAGTCGTGGTCGAGCATCTTCTTCCAGTTGGCGAAGACCGCGCGCACGCGGTCATCCGTCCACGGGATCTCGCCCTGGGTCAGCGCCATGTGGAAGTCGTAGCCGTTGGTGCGCAGGTCGAGGTAGTCGAAGACGCCCGCGGCCGTCCACAGATACTTGGTGCCGATGGTGATGGGCGTGATGCCGTTGGCGTTGAGCGTGTCGCAGGCGGCCAGAAGCTCGTCGAAGGTCTTGGGCTCCTCGATACCGAGCTTGTTGAAGATGTCCAGCCGGTAATAAACGCCCCACTGGTAGTAGGTGTAGGGGATGCCCCACTTCTTTCCGTCGATGGTCATCGAGGCGGCGGCCGGCGCCAGCGTCTCGTGAAGGTTGTGCTCGTCCCACACGTCATCGATCGGGGCGAAGAGGCCGGCCTTGACGTAGGGCAGCATGCGGTTGCCGGCATACCAGTTGGCCAGATCGGGCGAATCCGCGGTCAGGAAGTTGCGGATCGAGGTCTTGTAACCCTCATGGTCGAAGAGGTTCCAGGTGACCTTGATGTCGGGATACTCGGCCTCGAAATCGGCGATCAGCTGCTCGAAGGCCTTCTTCGGCGCCGGGTCCGAGGTGTCGGTGTTGATGACAAGCTCGCGCGCCGTCGCGCCCGACGCGAGGAGCGTCGAGGCGGCGAGGGCCGCGACAAGGGTCTTGGTGCGCAGGAACATGGTGTCCTCCCTTTGGTGTTCCAATCCAGTTGAGGGACCGGGCCCACCCCTCTGGGTCCGGTGAGTTCCATATAATGAAACTCGTTTTCAACTATTGAAAACAGTGCGGCGGGGCGCTAGCCTTGTCAACAGTTTTCGTCGCGGCGCGTGCCGTGATGCGGGAGGAGCGGCGCATGGCGAAGCCGGAGAGAAGCGACGGCACGGTTGGCAAGGCACTGGAAATCCTCGACGCGGTGGCGTCGAAGGGGCGGCCGGTGCGCTTTTCCGAACTGCTCGCCGAAAGCCCTCTGCCGAAGGCCACGCTCTATCGTCTGCTGCAGACGCTGACGAATCAGGGCCTGCTCGCCTATGACGCGGAGCTGCACACCTATACCCTCGGTCTGCGGCTCGTGCGCCTTGCCCATCAGGCATGGAAACAGAGCTCGCTCGCGCCGATCGCGCGCCCCCACATCGACCGCCTGGCCGCCAGGACCGGCGAGACGATCCATCTGGCGCAGATGGATCAGGGCCAGGTGCTCTACGTCGACAAGCGCAACGCCGCCCAGCCGATCGAGATGTTCGCGCAGGCAGGCAAGGTGGGGCCGGGCTACTGCACCGGCATCGGCAAGGCGATCATGGCCTTTCTGGAGCCGGCCGCGCGCGAGGCCGCGATCGCCCGGCAGGCCTTCCTGCGCCATACGCCCAATACCATCACCGACCCGCAGACGCTGGCCGCCGAGCTCGAGCGCATCCGCGCCGAGGGCGTGGCCTTCGACCGGGAGGAGCACGAGCCGGGCATCATCTGCATCGCAAGTCCCATCCTTTCGGGCGGCGCGCCGGGCGGGCGGGTGATCGGCGGCGTGTCGATCACCACCTCCACCGCGCGGCGCAGTCTCGAGGAGCTTGCCGCGCTCCGCCCCGATCTCGAGGAAACCGCGCGCGCCATCGGTGCCGATGCCGCGCACTGGCAGTTTCCCGCGTGACATGAACCCGCCGCACAGCCAGAGGAACAGCCCATGTCCGGTGTGACACTTCAGAAGGTGGTCAAGCGTTTCGGCGAGACGCAGGTGATCCACGGCATTGATCTGGAAATCGCCGACGGCGAGTTCTGCGTCTTCGTCGGGCCGTCGGGTTGCGGCAAGTCGACCCTGCTGCGCATGGTGGCGGGGCTCGAGGAGACGACCGAAGGGACCATCACCATCGGCGGGCGCGATGTCACCCGCGCCGATCCGGCCGACCGGGGCGTCGCGATGGTGTTCCAGACCTATGCGCTCTACCCGCACATGACGGTGGAGGAGAACATGGGCTTCGGGCTGAAGATGAACCGCGTGCCCAAGTCCGAGATCGCCGAGAAGGTCAGGCGCGCGGCCGGGATCCTGCGGCTTGAGCCCTATCTCAAGCGCAAGCCCGCCGCGCTTTCGGGCGGCCAGCGCCAGCGGGTGGCGATCGGACGGGCGATCGTGCGGGGCCCGGAGGTGTTTCTCTTTGACGAGCCGCTCTCGAACCTCGACGCCGAGCTGCGCGTCGAGATGCGGGTGGAGATCGCGCATCTGCACAAGGAGATCGGCGCGACGATGATCTACGTCACCCACGATCAGGTCGAGGCGATGACGCTGGCCGACAAGATCGTCGTGCTGCGCGCCGGCCGCATCGAGCAGGTGGGCGCGCCGATGGAGCTTTACCGCGATCCCGACAACCAGTTCGTCGCGGGCTTCATCGGCTCGCCGTCGATGAACTTCCTTGCCGCCGAGTCGGTCGGGCAGGGGCGGGTGCGGGTGCCCGCGCTGGGCGGCGCGGAGCTGGAACTCGGGCTTGCCAGCCTGCCGCCCGCGGGCGGCAAGGTCACGCTGGGGCTGCGCCCGCAGGTGCTGAGCGTCACGCCCGAGGAGGGCCAGCCGCTCAGGATCGACATTCGCGAGCGGCTGGGCGGCGTGGCCTATGACCACATCACCACCCCCACCGGCGAGCGGCTGGTTGTGGAGACGCGCTCGGACGAGGCGATTCCCTCCGGCGCGCCGGTGCGGCTTGCGATCACGCCGGGTGCGGCCATGGCCTTCGACGCCGAGACGGGCGCGCGGCTGCGCTGAGGCCGCGCTTCGGGGGTTGCTCCCGCCGCGCGGCCGGCGCACCATCGCGCCATGACCGAAGCACCCGACCCACAGGACGACCCGCCCCCGCCCCGCCGCGAGCCGCTGCCGTGGAGCGTGCCCAAGGACGTCGCCGATGATCCGGCCGCGCTCGAGCGGGTGCGCGCGATCATGGCGCATCCGGCCTACCTTCAGGCCGACCGCGACCTCGACTTTCTAGCCTCCGATCCGGCCCGCGGCACGCGGCTGCAGCTCGACTATCTCAAGCCCGAGCTCGGCCTGCGGGAGGCCGGCATCGGCCACACCATCGTCGTCTTTGGCTCGACCCGCATCGCCGAGCCTGCTGCCGCGGCCCGGCGTCTCGCCGCGGCCGAGGCTGCGCTGGCCGCGGACCCGGACGATCCCGAGCTTGCTCTTCATGTCAGGCAGGCCCGCCGCCGGCTGGAGAACGCCCGCTATTACGATGTCGCCCGGCGTTTCGGCGCGATGTTTGCCGATCAGACGGACTGGCCGCGGCCTGAACGGGTGGCGGTGATGACCGGCGGCGGACCCGGCATCATGGAAGCGGCCAACCGCGGCGCGTTCGAGGCCGGCGCGCGGTCGGTGGGGCTCAACATCACCCTGCCGCATGAACAATATCCCAACCCATATCTCAGCGAGGGGCTGTGCTTCAGCTTCCACTACTTCGCGCTCAGAAAGCTCCACTTCATGCACCGCGCCCGTGCACTGGTGATCTTTCCCGGCGGCTATGGCACGCTTGATGAACTGTTCGAGGCGCTGACGCTGGTGCAGACGCGCAAGATCGACCCCCTGCCGATCGTGCTTGTCGGCCGGGCCTTCTGGCGCGCGGCGGTCAACTTCGACTTCCTGCTCGAGGAAGGGGTGATCGACGCCGAGGATCGCGAGCTTTTCAGCGAGGCGGAGACGGCCGAAGAAATCTATGCCGCCATCGCCGACTGGTATGAAGACGCGGGCTGCCCGCTCCTCGGCCCCTGCCGGCCGGGCGGGCCTGCCGTGGAGGGCGGCTGATGGCGGGGCAGGGCAGGGCGATAGCGCTTTCCTTTCACGGCGCGGCGCGCAACGTGACGGGCAGTTGCCACCTGCTCGAGGCGGCGGGTAGGCGGATATTGATCGATTGCGGCATGTTTCAGGGCGAGGCCGATTCCGATCGGCTGAACCGGGCGCCCTTCGGCTTTGATCCGGCAACGATCGACGCGGTGGTGCTCACCCATGCCCATCTCGACCATTGCGGGCGCCTGCCGCTTCTGGTCGCGCGCGGCTTTCAGGGCGAGGTGCTTTGCACCCGGGCGACGGCGGAGCTTGCGCAGGTGGTGCTGCTCGATGCCGCGCGCATTCAGGAAGAGGATGCCGAGCGCGAGGCCGAGCGCGCGCTTCGGGCGGGCCGCGCTCCCCGCCCGCCGCTCTACGGTCTCGACGAGGCCTGCGCAGCACTTGCCTCCTTCGGGCGGGCCTTGCGCTACGGGCGCAGCTATTCGCTGGGCGCGGGCCTGACCGTCCGTCTGATCGAGGCGGGGCACATCCTTGGTGCCGCGCAGGCGGTGTTTGATTTGCCCGCGCCCGACGGCACCGGCCGCCGCCGTCTCGTCTTCTCGGGCGACATCGGCAACTCCGGCCGGCCCGTCCTGCGCGAGCGCGCCCGCCCGCCCGAGGCCGACTGGGTGGTGATGGAAACAACCTACGGCGACCGCAACCACCGCAGCTTCGAGGAGTCGGCGCGCGAACTCATCGAGGCGATCCGCGCCACCATCGCCCGCGGCGGCAAGGTGGTGATCCCGACCTTCGCGCTCGAGCGTGCGCAGGAGCTTCTCTTCATCCTTTCGCGCGCGGTGGTGGCGGGCGACCTGCCGCGCAAGCTGCCCGTCTATCTCGACTCGCCGATGGCGATCACCGCCACCGCCGTCTTCCGCCGCCACCCCGAGGCCTTCAAGCTGCCCTTCCGCCGGGAACTGATGGCCGGTGCAGACCCCTTCCGCCTGCCGCGGCTAAAGCTGACGCGCGAGGTGGAGGCCTCGCGCCGCATCAACCGGCAGGAGGGGCCGGCGGTGATCCTTGCCGGCTCGGGCATGTGCACCGGCGGGCGCGTATTGCACCACCTGCGCCACAACCTCTGGCGCGAGGAGGCAAGCGTGATCTTCGTGGGCTTTGCCGCCAAGGGCACGCTCGCGCGGCAGATCATCGACGGGGCGCGCACGGTGCAGGTGCTGGGCGAGACCGTGGCCGTGCGCGCGCAGATTCATACCATCAACGGTTTCTCCGCCCACGCCGGGCGTGACGAGCTTCTGGCCTGGCACGCGCAGACCGGGCGGCCGGAGATAACCTTTCTCGTCCATGGCGATGCCGAGGGCGGGATGGCGGCGATGGCGCAGGCGCTGGAAAGGCGCGGCCTTGCCACCTGCCGTCCGCGGCTGGGGGAGAGGTTCGTGCTCGCCGAGACCAGCCCCTTGCAGGCCAGCGGGCGAAAGCACACATCCCCTCGCAGGCATTGATCCCGGTCAAGGCGGGCTCGGGGCCGATCGGCGAGCCTGAGCCTGCGGGACGCGTGAAGTGGTGTGACGATGGCCGAGGCAGACGTGAAGGCAGACGCCCGAGAGCTGGACACGGGACAGGGGCCGTCGGCTGCCGCGGGGCGTGCAGCGACAGCGCCCGCGCCCTGTGTCGCGCCGCCGGCGGCCCGCGACGAGGCGGAGACCTCGCCCTATGCGGTGATGGACCGGGCCTTGCGCGCCTCCCTGGCGCATCTGACCCAAGGGCTTTCGCCCTTCGCGCTTGCCGCCGCCTGGCAAGACTGGGCCACGGGGCTTGCACTCTCGCCCGGCAAGCGCGCCGAGCTTGCCGAGAAGGCGGTGCGCAAGGCGGCACGCTTCGCAGCGCATGTGGGCACGGCAACGATGACGGGTGGCAACTGCCCGCCCTGCATCGAGCCCTTGCCGCAGGACAAGCGCTTTGTAGGCGAGGATTGGCAGAAGCCTCCCTTCTCCTTCATCTGGCAGGGCTTCCTTCTCGCCCAGCAGTGGTGGCACAACGCCACCACCGGCGTGCCGGGGATGACCGAGCAGCACGAACGCATGGTCGAATTCGGCGCGCGCCAGTGGCTCGATACCGTCTCGCCCTCGAACTTTCCCTGGACGAACCCCGAGGTGATCCGCAAGACCACCGCCGAGGGGGGCATGAACCTTTTCCGCGGCTGGGCCAATTTCCTCGAGGACTGGCAGCGCGCCGTGGCCGGCCGCCCGCCGGTGGGGGCGGAAGCCTACCGCCCCGGCAAGAACGTGGCGGTGACGCCGGGCAAGGTGATCTACCGCAATCGACTGATCGAGCTCATCCAGTATGCGCCGGCGACCGAGACGGTCTGGCGCGAGCCGGTGCTGATCGTGCCGGCGTGGATCATGAAATACTACATCCTCGATCTCTCGCCGCACAACTCGCTGGTGCGCTGGCTGGTCGAGCGTGGGCACACCGTCTTCATCATCTCCTGGAAGAACCCCACCAGCGAAGACCGTGACCTCGGCCTTGACGACTACCGCCGGCTCGGGGTGATGGAGGCGCTTGACGCAATCGGCCAGGTGGTGCCCGACACGCCCGTGCATGGCGTCGGCTACTGCCTTGGCGGCACGCTTCTGGCGATTGCGGCGGCGGCGATGGCGCGGGATGGCGACGAGCGCTTCGCCTCGCTCACCTTCTTCGCCGCGCAGGTCGATTTCACCGAGGCCGGCGAGATCATGCTGTTCATCGACGACAAGCAGGTCGCCTTCCTCGAAGACATGATGTGGGCGCAGGGCTATCTCGACACCAAGCAGATGGCCGGGGCCTTCCGCATGCTCCGCTCCAACGACCTGATCTGGTCGCGCATGGTGCATGACTACCTGATGGGCGAGCGCCAGCCGATGACCGACCTGATGGCCTGGAACGCCGACGGCACGCGCCTGCCCTACAGGATGCACTCGGAATATCTGCGCCAGCTCTTCCTCAAGAACGATCTGGCCGAGGGGCGCTACCGCGTCGAGGGTCGGCCGATCGCGCTTTCCGACATCCGCGCGCCGATCTTCGCGGTGGGCACCGAGCGCGACCATGTCGCGCCGTGGCGCTCGGTCTACAAGTTCAACCTGCTGACCGACACCGAGGTGACCTTCCTGCTGACAAGCGGCGGGCACAATGCCGGCATCGTTTCCGAACCGGGTCATCCCCGGCGCCATTACCGGGTAAGCAAGCGCGCGGCGGATGCGCCCTATGTCGACCCTGATCGCTGGTGCGAAGAGACACCGGTGAACGAGGGCAGCTGGTGGCCGGCGTGGGAGGAATGGCTTGCGAACCGCTCCACGGGTCGGGCAAGGCCGCCGCGGATGGGGTTGCCGGGCACGGATGCGGCGGCGCTCGAGGATGCGCCGGGAAGTTACGTGCACCAGCCTTGAACGCGAGCCACGCGCAGGGACGGGACAGGCAAGGAAAGGACGCAAGATGGGCACCACCTACATCGACGATCTCAAGGCCAAGCTGCATGACATCGACATGCGCCTGCGCGACCAGCGGCGCGCGATCGAGAACGGCCCCGTTGAAGAGCGCGCGGCGGCGTTGGCCGAGCTGGAGCGGCTGGAGCTCAAGCGGGAAGAGATTTCGCGGCGGCTTCTCAAGGCCGAGGCGGAAGGTGCCGACAAGTGGTCGGAGCTGCACAAGGGCTTCCGGGAGGAAATTGACGGGCTCACCGATACCATCGAGCGCTGGATCCTGCGGCTCGGGCAGGTCTGAGCGGCCCGTCAGTCGAGCGTGCGCCGGAAGCGGATGAGCGCGAGCGCGGCGAAGAGCACGGCAAACCCGATGAGGGCGGCGATCTGGGACGAGACGGTGTGAAGATCGGCGCCCTTCAGCATCACGCCCCGCACGAGGCGCAGAAAATGCGTCAGCGGCAGCGCCTCGCCGATCGCCTGCGCCCATCCCGGCATGCCGCGGAAGGGAAAGGCGAAGCCCGAGAGCAGGATCGAGGGCAGGAAGAAGAAGAAGGAAAGCTGCATCGCCTGCATCTGCGTGCGCGCAAGCGTGGAGAAGGTGTAGCCCAGAAAGATCAGCGCCAGCACGAAGATCAGGATGCCGGCGAGAAGCAGGCGCATGTCGCCCGCCATCGGCACGCCGAAGAGCACGCGGGCGGCCACAAGCACCACAACGACCTGCCCCGCACCCACCACGAGAAAGGGCAGAACCTTGCCGAGCATGATCTCGAGCGGGGTGGCGGGCAGGGCGAGCAGGTTTTCCATCGTGCCCCGCTCCACCTCGCGGGTGAGCGCCATCGCCGTCATCATCACCATGGTCATCTGCAGGATCACCCCCAGAAGTCCGGGGACGATGTTGAACTGGGTGACGCCCTCGGGGTTGTAGCGCCGGTGCACCACCGCCTCGAGCGCCGCACCCCCGCCCGCAACCGCGCCTGCGCCGGCCGTGGCGGCAAGCTCGCGGCGCAGCGCATTGGCCGAGACGGTGGAAAGGGTGGAAATCGCGCCGGAGGCAACCGAAGGGTCGGTGGCGTCCGCCTCGATCAGGATCTGCGGCCTCTCTTCGGTCATCACCCGGCGCGCGAAGTCCGAAGGGATGGTGACGACGAAGGAAACCGTGCCGTTGTCGATCAGGAGATCGGCCTTCTCGGCGGAAATGAGAATGTGGGTAAAACGGTAATAGCCGGTGTTCTCGAGCGCGGTGACGATGGCGCGGGTGAACTGGTCCTCGCTCGTGGTCACCAGCGCGGCGGGCAGCTTCTTGGGGTCATTGTTGATGGCAAAGCCGAAGAGCACGAGCTGAATGAGCGGCACCCCCAGCATCATGGCAAAGGTGACGCGGTCGCGCCGCATCTGAACGAATTCCTTGACGAGCATCGCCCAGAGCCGGTGCCACGCGAGCCAGCGCATCTCAGGCCGCCTCCCGGTCCCTGGAATTCTCCTCGCCCATGAGATGGATGAAGACATCCTCAAGCGTCGTCTCCGCCGGCCGTGCGCTGAGCCCCAGTTCAGCCGCGACCCGACGTACCGAGCGCGCCAGCGCCTCGCCGTCGCGGCCGACGACATGCAGGGTGAGGCCGAAGGGGGTTGCCTGCTCCACCCCCGGCGCGCCGTGAAGCCGTTCGATGGCGGCGTCGATCGCGGCCGGTGCGCCCTCGACGATCCATGAGGCAAGCCCCGAGCGCGCGATGATCTCGGCGACGGTGCCCGTCGCCAGAAGCCGGCCGCGCGAGATGTAGTTGATGCGGTGGCAGCGCTCGGCCTCGTCCATGTAATGGGTGGAGACGAGCACCGTGATGCCGCGCGCCGCGAGCCGGTGGATCTCGTCCCAAAACTCGCGCCGCGCCTTGGGGTCCACCCCGGCGGTCGGCTCATCGAGCAGGAGGAGCTTCGGCTCATGCATCACGCAGGCGGCAAGCGCCAGCCGCTGCTTCCAGCCGCCCGAGAGCGTGCCGGCAAGATCACGCCGCCGATGGCTCAGCCCGAGCTCCTCGAGCGTGCGCTGCACATGCGCACGCATTGGGCGCAGGCGGTAGAGGCGGGCGACGAAGGCAAGGTTCTCCTCGATGGTGAGATCCTCGTAGAAGGAAAAGCGCTGCGTCATGTAACCCACCTCGCGCTTGATCTCCCGCGCCTGCCGGATCACGTCGCGCCCCAGCACCGTGCCGCGCCCCTCGTCGGGCGTCAGAAGCCCGCACATCATGCGGATGGTGGTGGTCTTGCCCGAGCCGTTCGGGCCCAGAAACCCGGCGATCTCGCCCTTCTCCACGGTGAGCGAGACATGATCGACCACGGTGCGCTGCCCGTAGCGCTTGGTCAGCCCCTCGACCGCGATCACCGGATCCATGCGCCGATCACTCCTCGCCGGCCAGCCGGATGTCGAGAATCTGCCCCGGCTTCGGCGCGGGCTGGCCCGGCTCTGGGCGCGCCTCGACGCGATAGACGAGCTTCTGGCGCGACTCGACGGAGTAGATGACCGGCGGCGTGAATTCGGGCGTGTCGGAGATGTAGCTGACCCGCGCCAGCAGCGGCTCGGCGCAGCCATCGCAGAAACCCTTCACGCGCGTGCCCTCGTCGAGGAGCGCAAGCGCGGCCTCTGGCACATAGAAGCGCAGCTTCACCCCGCCCTGTGGCAGGATCGTGAGAACCGGCGCCTGCGGCCCCGCAAGCGCGCCGGGAAAGCGCAGGATGTCGGTTACCCGCCCGGTGACGCTCGCCGTCAGCTCGCGCTGCGACAGCCGCCAGACCGCGCGCTCGAGTGCGGCGCGCGCCTGTTCCACCGCCGCCTCGGCGGCCTTGATCCGGTCGGGCCGCGCCGGCAGCCGCATCACCCTCAGCGTCGCCTCGATCTCGGCCACCCGCGCCTCGGCGATCCTCAGCCGCGTCTCGGCCGCGTCGAACTGCGCCTGCGGGAGCACGCCGCGCGCGAGAAGGTCGCGGTCCCGCTCCACCTCGCGCCGCGCCTCCTCGGCCTGCGCCTTCGCCGAGGCAAGCTCGGCCTCGACCCGCGCGATCTCCTCGGGCCGGCTGCCGCGCCTCAGATCGGCAAGCTCGCTTTCGGCGCGCGCCAGCGCCGCCCGCGCCTCGGCCACGGCGATTTCGGCATCGCGCGTCTCCATGCGCGCAAGGACGTCGCCCGGCGCCACCCGGTCGCCGCGGGTGACGAGCAGCGTGTCGATGCGCGCCGTCTCTATGGGTGCGACATGCACATACTCGCCCTCTGCGTAGCCCACCGCGAGGGGCGGCGGGGGCTGGCAGATCTCGAAGAAGGCCGCGAGCAGGGGGACGGAGCAAACGAATTCGAACATGACCGCAAGGAAGCAGGAAAGCGGCGCGGCGGAAAGGGCATTTGCCCCTTCAGTCGCCGATTTCCACCGCGATCTCGCGCTTGAGCCTCCCCGTCTCGCGCTCGAAGATCAGGATGCGCCCGTCGCGCGTGACCACCGCATACCACCCCGGCGCCTCGGTGAAGGCGTAGGGCGCGGCGCCTTCAGGCAGGCGGATGCGCTCGGGCAGCGGCGGGCCGGCGGGAGCGGGCGCGGGCAAGCGGATGACAAGCACCGCGATCAGCACTAGGAATCCGGCGATCATGGTCACGCTCAGCACCGTGACCAGAGCCTTGAGAAACCGCAGATGTCGGACGGCCTCGCCGCCGCCCTCTGCTGCGCCTGCCGGAGTATCGTCCATGTCCCAGCCCTCCCGCCTTGAGGTCGAGATCGGTGCCGATCCGCCCCGCCGGCTTGATAAGGCATTGGCCCGCGAGGTGCCAGAGAGCGCGGGGCTCTCGCGCACCCGCCTCGCCCGGCTCATCGCCGAGGGGCGCGTGCGCCGCGCGGGCGTGCCGGTGACCGAGCCCAAGGCGCCGGTGAGCGCCGGCGAGGTCTACGAAATCGAGCTGCCCGAACCCGCGCCCACGGACATGCAGGCCGAGCCGATCCCGCTTTCAATCGTCTACGAGGACGAGGAGGTGATCGTCATCGACAAGCCCGCCGGGATGGTCGTCCACCCCGCGCCGGGCGCGCCGTCGGGCACGCTGGTGAACGCGCTTCTCGCGCATTGCGGCGGGCAACTGCCGGCCGTGGGCGGCAGCGCCCGGCCCGGCATCGTGCATCGCATCGACAAGGAGACATCGGGCCTTCTCGTCGTGGCCAGGACCGACCGTGCCCAGCAGGCACTCGCTGCCCAATTCGCCGCCCATACCGTGCATCGCCGCTACGTCGCCTTTTGCCACGGCGTGCCGGAGGCCTCCGACCCCCGCTTGCGCGGACTGCCGGGGGTTTCCTTCGAGCCCGGCGGCGTGCTCAGGATCGACCTGCCGCTCGGCCGTCACCCCGTCGACCGCCAGCGCCAGGCCGTTCAGCGCCGCGGCGGGCGCCACGCCGTCACCCGGGCCGAACTTCGCGCCCGGTTCGGATCGCCGCCGGCTGCGGCGCGGCTCGACTGCCGGCTCGAGACGGGACGCACCCACCAGATTCGCGCCCATCTCGCCCATGTCGGCCACCCCCTCATCGGCGACCGCCGCTACGGCGGGCGGCGGCGGGCCCCCGCCAGCGCCCTGGGTGAGGAGGTTGCTGCCTTCGTCGATGCCTTCCCGCGTCAGGCTCTGCATGCCGCCGAGCTCGGCTTCGTCCATCCCGCCAGCGGCGCGCGGCTGCTCTTTACCGCCCCTCTGCCCAACGACCTTTCGGCGCTTGAAGCGATGCTCTCTTGTGCCGGGCGCACATGACCTCTGCGCGGATGCGGCACAAGAACCGCTTTCGCCCGGCCCTCCGCCGGTGCAGAATGGGCGCCGAACGGCCAAACCCTTGAAGCGCGAGGCGCGGTGACCCATGTTCTCATGTAAAACCCCATCACATGGGAAGGACTGAAGCGCCTCCGGCAAACAGGAGGCAACGAGGGAGTTTCATGTCGAATTTCGCCAATCTGCCGGCCCCGTCTCCCGAACAGGGGCTCAACCGGTACTTGCAGGAAATCCGCAAGTTTCCGATGCTGGAGCCGGAAGAGGAATACATGCTTGCCAAGCGCTGGGTCGAGCACAAGGATACCGAGGCCGCCCACAAGCTGGTGACAAGCCATCTGCGGCTCGCTGCCAAGATCGCCATGGGCTATCGCGGCTACGGGCTGCCGCAGGCGGAGGTGATCTCGGAGGCGAATGTGGGCCTCATGCAGGCGGTCAAGCGCTTTGACCCGGACAAGGGCTTTCGGCTTGCCACCTACGCGATGTGGTGGATCCGTGCCGCCATTCAGGAATACATCCTGCGCTCCTGGAGCCTTGTGAAGCTCGGCACCACCGCGGCACAGAAGAAGCTGTTCTTCAACCTGCGCAAGGCGAAGGCGCGCATCGGCGCGCTCGACGAGGGTGATCTGCACCCTGACAAGGTCAAGAAGATTGCCACCGATCTCGGCGTGACCGAGGAGGAGGTGATCTCGATGAACCGGCGCCTGTCCGGCTCCGACGCCTCGCTCAACGCCGTCATCGGTTCGGATTCGGACAGCACCACCGAATGGATGGACTGGCTCGAGGACGAGGACGCCGATCAGGCCGAGGCCTTCGCCGAGCGCGAAGAGCTCGAGGCACGCATGGCGCTGCTTGAGCAGGCGATGGATGTGCTCAATGAGCGCGAGCGCGACATCCTCACCCAGCGCCGCCTGGTCGACGAACCGGTGACCCTGGAAGAGCTGTCGCAGAAATATGGCGTCAGCCGCGAGCGCATCCGCCAGATCGAGGTGCGCGCCTTCGAGAAGCTGCAGAAGCGCATGAAGGAGCTCGCCCGCGAAAAGGGCATGCTGACGCCCGCGTGAGCGCGCCCATGCCCCTCTCACCCTGGGTGCAAATACCCCGGCCCCCTCGGCCGGGGTTTTCGTTTCGCCCGAGGTCAGTCGTCGGGCCGGGCCAGGCGGAAGACCTCGGTCACCCGCGTGTAGTCGCGATAGCCAAGCCGGGCGAGCGGCTGGAACAGCGTGACGTCGACCATGCCGTTCACCAGCACATCGTCACGGATGTGCACGCCCACCACCTTGCCGAACACGACCGTGTTGGCCTTGCCCGGCAGCTTCACCGTCTGCGTGAGGCGGCACTCGAGCGCCGCGGGCGCGCCGGCGACTCGCGGGCAGTCGATCACCACGCAGTCGGCGCGCTCCAGGCCGGCCGCCTGAAATTCGTCCACCCCGGCGGGCAACGTCGCCGAGGTCGCGTTCATCGCGTCGCGCATGGCGTATTCCACCACATTGACGCAGAACACCCCGGTCTCGAGGATGTTCGCCACGCTGTCCTTCATGCCGGGCCGGTCGGGCTTGCCGGACGTGCAGGCAAACATCACCTGCGGCGGCTCGTAGGCGACGGCGTTGAAGAATGAGTAGGGGGCGAGATTGGCCTGCCCCTCGGCGTCGCGGGATGAGATCCAGCCGATCGGTCGGGGCACGACAAGCGCGTTGAAGGGGTTGTGCGGCAGTCCGTGACCATCCTCGGGGCGGTAGAACATGCAGGCTCCTTTCCTTGCGTTGCCCATGGGTTAGCCGCGTGCTAGGCGGCGTTCCAGTGAAAACTGGGGCCGGGAGCCGGTGGCGGAGGTGAGGCGGTGGACCAGCTGTCGGTTGAAGGCGAGGCGGACTGGTGGGAAGTCGAGGCGCTCTTCGATCTGTGCTTTGCGCCGGGGCGCGAGGCGCTTTCCTCCTACCGGCTGCGCGAGGGCGTCGAGCCGGTCACGCCGCTGTGCCTGATCCTGCGCGATCAGGCGGGCGCGCTCGCTGCCGCCATCCGCTACTGGCCGGTCGTGATCGGCGATCCGGCGCATGAAGCGCTGCTCCTCGGTCCCGTGGCCACCCACCCGATCCGGCAGGGCGAAGGGCTTGCGGCATGGCTCATCCGCGAAAGCCTCGCGCGGGCGGCCGGGTACGGCTGGCGCCGGGTGATGCTGGTGGGGGATGAACCCTATTACGGCCGTTTCGGCTTTCGGCGGCTCGAGGGTGTGGAGATGCCACCACCCACGAACCCCGACCGTGTCCTGGGGCTCACGCTGGGCTCCGGCGATGCCTGGATGGGCGTTTGTGGCAAGGTCCGACCCTGGCCCGCGGGACGCGCCCGCCCCGGCGCGCCGCTGCCACCGCCGCAAGGCGGGAGCAGAACCTGAGCCTCAGCCGCGGGCGCGCGCCAGCACCTCCATTACCGCCCGCCGCACGGACTGCTCGCCATTGGCACGTGCGGCATCGATGGCGGCGCGCAGCTCGCGCAGGTCCACCTGCCGCAACAGATGCTTGACCGGCCCGATCGAGGCCGGGCGCATCGACAGGGTGCGGATGCCCATGGCCGCGAAACAGGCCGCCTCGACCGGCCGGCCGGCATCCTCGCCGCAGAAGCTGAGCGGCGTGCCCGTTTCCTCGCAGCGCTTCACGATCATCTCGACGAGGCTCAGGAAGCTGATGTTGAGCGTGTCGTAGCGGCGGCGGACGAGCTCGTTTTCGCGGTCGGCGGCGAAGAAGAACTGCTTCAGATCATTGCCGCCGATGGAGATGAAGTCGGCCATCTCGAAGAAGTGCCGCGGCGCGAAGGCAAGGCTGGGCGTCTCCAGCATCGCCCCGATCTCGAGCTTCTCGGGAAGCGGATGGCCAAGCGCCCGCTCGCGCTCGATCTCGCGCAGCACGATGTCGCGGGCGGCGACGAATTCGTCCATCTGCGCCACGAAGGGGAACATCACCGAAAGAGGCCGCCCCCACGCGGCGCGGATCAGGGCCTGCACCTGCATGCGCATCACGCCGGGCTTGTCGAGCCCGACCCGGATCGCGCGCCAGCCGAGCGCGGGGTTCGGCTCCTCCACCTGGCGCATGTAGGGCAACACCTTGTCCGAGCCGATGTCGAGGGTGCGGAACACCACCCGCCGGCCGTCGGCGGCATCGAGCACGCGGCGGTAGATCTGCACCAGTTCCGACCGGCGCGGCATCTTCGCGCGCACGAGAAACTGCAATTCGGTGCGGAACAGCCCCACGCCTTCTGCCCCAGAGCTCTTCAGCGAGGGCAGATCGGCCATGAGACCGGCGTTCATGTCGAGGCGCAGACGCACGCCGTCGCGGGTGACGGCGGGCTGGTCGCGCAGGCCGGCGTAACGTTTCTGGGCTTCCGCCGCCATCGCCATCTTGTCGCGGAAGGCCTGAACCACCGCTTCCTCGGGGCGCAGATGCACCACGCCCTCGTCACCATCGACGAGAATATGGTCGCCGTTGAGCGCCTCGGTGGTGATGTTCTCGGCGTGGATGACGAGCGGAATGGCAAGCGCGCGGGCCACGATCGCGGCATGGCTGCCGACGGAACCCTGCTCGAGCACGATGCCGCGCAGGCTGCGGCCGTAGTCGAGCAGTTCTCCCGGCCCGATGTTGCGGGCGACGAGAATCGGGTCGGCGGGCATCTGGGCGCCGGTCTCGCGGCCCTGGCCGGTGAGGATGCGCAGAAGCCGGTTGGAGAGATCGTCGAGGTCATGCAGCCGCTCGCGCAGGTAAGGGTCGGGCACCTGCGCCAGCCGGGCGCGGGCGGCGGACTGCTCCTTTTCCACCGCCGCCTCGGCCGACAGGCCACGGCGGATGTCATCCTCGATGCGCCGCCGCCAGCTGCGCGAATTGGCGAACAGCCGGTAGGCCTCGAGCACCTCGCGCTGCTCCTTGTCGGTGGCGTCGACGGCCTCGAGCATCTGGTCCACCGTCACCCGCAGCGTCTCGAGCGCTTCGTTGAGGCGGGCAAGCTCGGCTTCGGGGTCGTCGGCCACCGGGTTGGTGACGACCACCCGCGGTTCATGCAGCCACACGTGGCCCTCGGCGTTGCCCTCCTGCGCCACCGAGCCGCGGATCATGACCGGGTGCTTGTGCGGGGCGGACAGGCCGGCGTCATCGCCGACGAAGGCGCCAAGCTCGGCCATCTCGGCGAGCACCATCGCCACCACCTCGAGCGCATAGACCTCGTCATCGGAGTAGCGGCGCGCCTCGCGCGACTGGACAACGAGCACGCCAAGCGTCTCGCCGAGCCGCTGGATCGGCACCCCGAGGAAGGAGGAATAGCGCTCCTCCCCCGTCTCCGGCATGTAGCGGAAGCCGGGGGCGGAGGGGGCATCCTCGGTGTTGATGGGCTTTCCGGTCTTCGCCACGCGGCCGACAAGGCCTTCGCCGATTCTCAGGCGTGTCTTGTGCACGGCCTGACGCTCGAGCCCCTGGGTGGCGCAGAGCTCCAGCGTGTCACGGTCGCGGAAGAGGTAGATGGAGCACACCTCGGTGCCCATCGATTCGGCGATCAGCTCGGTGATGCGGTCAAGACGTGCCTGACCGGCCTCGGCGCTGGCCAGCGTGTCGCGCAAGCGTCTGAGGAGCTTGCGGCTGTCGGATTCTCCAACGTGGTCCATGGCGGCCCGGTGTTCTCCCGGCGTCCCCTCATCTCGGTCGGTCGCCGGCATTCTTGCACGGCTCGCGCGAAGGTGGAAACCATCTGCAGGGCAGCGGGCGGGCCTCTGCCTCAGGCGGCCTTTTCAAGCTCGAACTCGTCATGCAGCGCCTGCACGGCGAGTTCCATGTACTTGCGGTCGATAAGCACCGAGATCTTGATCTCGGAGGTGGTGATGACCTGGATGTTGATGCCCTCGCGCGCCAGCGCTTGGAACATGCGCGCCGCAACGCCCGTGTGGCTGCGCATGCCGATGCCAACCACCGAGACCTTGGCCACATGGGTGTCGGCCACCAGTTCCTCGAAATCGATCGAGCCGATCTCGCGGGCCTTCTCGAGCGCGGCCTGGGCGCGCTTCACCTCGCGGGTGGGGCAGGAGAAGGTCATGTCGGTGCGCCCGCCCTCGGAGATGTTCTGCACGATCATGTCGACATTGACGCCGGCCTCGGCGAGCGGGCCGAAGATCGCCGCGGCGATGCCGGGGCGGTCGGCCACCGAGGTCAGTGTCATCTTGGCCTCGTCGCGGCTGAAGGCGACGCCCGATACGACCTTGCTTTCCACGATTTCCTCCTCGTCGCAGACGATGGTTCCCGCGCTTTCGTCGTTGTCGCCGAAGCTCGAGAGCACGCGCAGGCGCACCTTGTAGCGCATGGCAAGCTCCACCGAGCGGGTCTGCAGCACCTTCGCGCCCAGCGAGGCGAGCTCGAGCATCTCCTCGAAGGCGATCTTGTCGAGCTTGCGCGCGCGGTCGCAGATGCGCGGGTCGGTGGTGTAGACGCCGTCGACATCGGTGTAGATGTCGCAGCGCTCCGCTCCGAAGGCGGCGGCGAAGGCCACGGCGGTGGTGTCGGAGCCGCCGCGGCCGAGCGTGGTGATGCGGTTCTCGGCGCTCACGCCCTGGAAACCCGCCACCACCGCCACCTTCATGCCCTCGGCGAACTTGGCCATGATGTTGTCGGTGGGGATCTCCTCGATGCGCGCGGCGCCATGGGCCGAGGTGGTGCGCACCGGCACCTGCCAGCCCTGCCAGCTGCGCGCGGGGATGTCCATTTCCTGCAGGGTGAGCGCCATCAGCCCGGCGGTGACATTCTCGCCCGAGGAGACGACGGCATCATATTCACGCGCGTCGTAGAGGGGGGCGATGTCGTCAACGAGCTCGATGAGGCGGTTGGTCTCGCCTGCCATGGCCGAGACGATGACGATGACGTCATAGCCCTTGGCAACCTCCAGCCCCACGCGCTTGGCGGCGCGGCGGATGCGGTCGGGCGTGGCGACGGAGGTGCCGCCGAATTTCATCACCAGAATGGGCATGGGCCGAGGCGTCGTCCGGTTGAAGGCGAATGCGCCTGCTTCATAGGCGGGCGTTGCGCAAAGGGCAAGCGGGGGCGCGCGGCGATGCCGCGCGTGCCTCCGGCGGGGGTATTTGCACCAGGATGATGGATCAGAGCCGGCGCACCGCTTCGGCAAAGGCGCGCGCATCCTGAGGGGCGGTGCCGAGATTGGCGCGCGGATCGAAGGCTGCGGAGAGGTCGATCTGCGGCCACTCCGCGCGCGCCAGCCTGCGCAGGGGCGTGCCGGTTTCGCGGACGCGCGCGCACAGGCGCTTGACGGCGGCCTGGGCCTCGGGGCGCGGCATGTGCGCGGCGAGCGCGAAGCTGAGCGCCTCGGCGTGGATGAGGCCGGCGCCGTCGTCGAGGTGGCGGGCCATGGCCTCTGCGTCGGGCGAGAGGGTGGTGGCGAGTTCCTCGGCGACGGCGAGCGCGCGGGCAAGGCCCAGGCAGTGCTGGGGCAGGGCGAGCCATTCGCAGAACCAGGCCGAGCCGTCGCGTGCCTGGGCGTGGAGCGCGGCGCCCTGCAGCGTCGCGTCAAGCGCGGTGGCGTGGCGGGCCAGGGCCACGAGGAGCGAGGGCAGCACCGGGTTCTGCTTCTGCGGCATGGTCGAGGAGCCGCCGGCGCTCGCGAGCCGGATCTCGCCCACCCCGTGCTGGGTGGCGAGAAGGAGATCCTCCCCCATCTTGCCGAGCGCGCCCATGGTGGCGGTGATCCAGGCCGAGAGGCGGGCGATGCGGTCGCGTTCGGCGTGCCAGGGCGCGCCGGGGTCGCCGAGGCCGAGGGCTCGGGCGAGGCGGGCGCGGACCTCCGGGCCCTTCGGCCCCATGGCCGAGAGCGTGCCGGCCGCGCCGGCGAGGCTGACGACGAGCACATCGGCGCGCAGTGCGGACAGGAGCGCGTGCTGGCGCAGAAGCGGCCGGCCCCATTGCGCCACTGTCGCTCCGAAGCTCGTTGGCGTTGCCGCCTGGCCGTAGGTGCGCGCGGCCATGGGCAGCTCGGCATGGGTCCCGGCAAGCCGGCCCAGCGCCTTGAGGCAGGCGGCAAGGCGGGCTTCCATCAGTGACAGGAACTGGCGCAGGCGCAGCATCAGCGCGGTGTCGATGATGTCCTGCGAGGTGGCGCCCCAGTGGACGTATTGCGCGTGTTCGGGGGCTGCCATCGCCTCGCGGAAGGCGGCGACAAGCGCGGGCACCACCACCGCGCTGCGGGCGGTCTCGGGCGCGAGCGCGGCGGGGTCGATCTCCACCTCGAGGCTGGCGCGGTGGATGGTCTCGGCGCTCGTCTCGGGGATCAGCCCGAGTTCGCCCTGTACCTTGGCGAGCGCTCCTTCCACGACCAGCATGGCGCGGATCTCGGCGCTGTCGGTGAAGAGGCGCGCCGCCTCCGCGTCGGTGACGAGCCCGCGAAAGATGGCGCTGTCATAGAGGATGCCGGCCATCGCGGGGCTCAGGGGGCGGGGCGCAGATGCAGGATGGCGCGCGCCTCGGCGGGGGTGGCGACGGGGCGTTCGTGCTTTTCGCACAGCTCCACGACCCGGCGCACCAGCGCCGCGTTGGAGGGTGCGAGCGTGTTGCGGTCGAGGCGGATGTTGTCCTCAAGGCCGGTGCGGCAATGCCCGCCGGTGGTCACGCACCATTCGTTGACGACGATCTGGCCCGCGCCGATGCCGGCGGCGCACCATTCGGCGTCGGGCGCGAGGCGGGCGACGGTGCGGCGGTAGAAGTCGAACACCTCCCGGTCAACCGGCATGGCGTTCTTCACCCCCATCACGAACTGGATGTAGAGCGGCTTCTTCAGCTTGCCTTCCTCGCTCATCTTCACCGCCTGGAAGATGTGCGACAGATCGAAGGCCTCGATCTCGGGCTTGACGTCGAATTTGAGCATCTCGGCGGCGAGCCAGTCGACGAGATCGGGCGGGTTCTCGTAGACGCGGGTGGGGAAGTTGTTCGACCCCACCGCGAGGGAGGCCATGTCGGGACGCAGCGAGAGCATGGCGCCGCGCTCCTTGCCCGCGCCCGAGCGCCCGCCGGTGGAGAACTGGATGATCATGCCCGGGCAGTGTTTCTCGATGCCCTCCTTGAGGCGGGCGAAGCGCTCAGGGTCGGAAGTAGGGGTGCCGTCATCCTTCCGCACATGGGCGTGAACGATCGCGGCACCGGCCTCGAACGCCTCATGGGTGGATTCGATCTGCTCCTCCACGGTGATCGGCACCGCGGGGTTGTCGGATTTCTGCGGCACCGAGCCGGTGATGGCCACGCAGATGATGCAGGGTTTGGTCATGGAGCCTCCTTTGCGCGCGCCAAGGCTATGTGCCCGCGGCGGGCGATGCAATTCCTCGCGCGCCACTGTCCGGGCGCAGAATGGCCCGGAGCGGATAGGCGCTCCGGGCCGGGACGGATCCTACATGTCGAAGAAGACGGTCTCGTTCTCGCCCTGCAGGCGGATGTCGAAGCGATACTGGCCGTCCCCGATGCGCTTGGCGATGAGCGTGTCCACGCGGTGGCGCTGCTCGATGCGCGCGAGCACCGGGTCTTCGGAGTTGTCCTCGTCTTCGAAGTAGATGCGTGTCTGCAGCCCGATGTTGATGCCGCGGGCGACGATCCAGAGCGCGATGTGCGGCGCCTGCAACCCGCCCCAGCCCGAGGGCACGCGGCCGGGCTTGATCGTCTTCAGCATGAACTCGCCGGTCTCCTTGTCGGCGGCGAAGCGGCAGAAGCCGTTGACCTTGGGGTCGGCGCCGGGCTGGCCCGGGTAGATGCCGGCGGCATCGGCCTGCCAGCTTTCGATGAGCGCGTCGCGCAGGGCCCAGCCGGTGCCGTCGAGAATCTGCCCGGTAATGGTGATGGGCGTGCCGCGCGCACCCTCCTCGATGGCGCGCTTGCCGAGGTCTTCGGGGTAGACGCCCTCGATGCCGGCAAAGCTCGGGATGCAGCCGATGTGAACGTAGGGGCCGGCCGTCTGCGAGGGCGTTTCGCGCAAGGTGTCGAGTTTCTGGACCATGTCAAAGACCCTCCGGGCGGTTCTCGAACATCGTCTGGCGGCGGCCGCGCAGCACGATGTCGAACTTGTAGGCGAGGAAATCCATCGGCCGGGCCGCGGACATGTCGAGGGCGGCGACGAGGCGGTCGAGCTGGCCGCGGTCCTTGATGGTGTGGGCGATGGGGCAGCGATCGATCAGCGGGTCACCCTCGAAATACATCTGGCTGATGAGCCGCTGGCCGAAGGCGTGCCCGAAGATCGAGTAGTGGATGTGGCTGGGCCGCCACTCGTTGCCCCGGTTGGGCCAGGGGTAGGCGCCGGGCTTGATGGTCAGGAACTGGTAGTAGCCGTTCTCGTCGGTAAGCGTGCGCCCGCAGCCGCCGAAATTGGGGTCGAGGGGCGCGAAGTACGTGTCCTTCACATGGCGGTAGCGTCCGCCGGCATTGGCCTGCCAGATCTCGACGAGCGTATTGGGCACGGGGCGGCCGTTTTCGTCGAGCACTCGGCCGTGCACGAGGATGCGCTCGCCCACGGCCGCCGCCTTGCCGCCGGTGTAGTTGAGGATCAGGTTGTTGTCCAAGGGGCCGATCAGGTCATGGCCGAAGAGCGGGCCCGTCTCCTCGGTGGTGGTGGAGTCCACCGAGATCAGCGGCCAGCGCGGCGAGCGCGTGACGGTGGTCTTGTAGTCCGGGTCGTAGGCCGGCGGATGCGCCGTGCGGTCCCGGGGGATGAGCGGCAAGGTGCTCGCGCGGTTGGGGTGCGATGCGGTCATGAGGCCTGGTCCTCCTCCTCCATCTGGGCATAGGTCTCGCGGGCGATTCGGATGGCGGTGTTGGCGCGCGGCACGCCGGCGTAGATGGCGACATGCAGAAGCGCCTCCATCACGTCCTCGCGGCTCGCGCCGGTGCGGGCGGTGGCGCGGATGTGCATGGGCAGCTCTTCGGTGTTTCCGAGCGCGGCCAGAAGCGCAATGGTCAGCATCGAGCGCTCGCGCCGCGAGATCGTCCCGCGGCTCCAGACATGGCCCCAGGCCGCTTCGGTGATGAGCTCCTGGAAGGGGGCGTCGAACGGCGTCTTGCGTGCCTCTGCCGCATCGACATGGGCGTCGCCCAGCACCTCGCGGCGGGTCTTCATGCCCTGCGCGTGACGGTCGGTCATAGGCGGTGTTCTCCTCCGTCAGCCCCCTGCCCGGAGCGGGCGGCGATATGGGTATTTGCACCAGGGTGATGGAACATGGGCTCACACATGGCCGTGTTCGGCGAGAAACGCGGTCAGCAGGCGCGCATACTCGCGCGGCTTCTCCACGCAGGGCAGGTGGCCGGCGCCCCGGATGATCTCGAAATGGGAGTGCGGGATGAGGGCGGCGGTCTCGCGCACCAGATCAGGGGGCGTGGAGCCGTCCTCGCTGCCGGCGATGGCGAGGGTCGGGAGCGTCAGCCCCGAGGTGCTGGTGAGAAAGTCGGTGCCGGCAATCGCCGCCGAGCAGCCGATGTAGCCCTCGGCGGGCTGGCGGATGAGCATGTTGCGCCAGGCCTCGAGTTCCACCGTCTCGCGGAAGGCGCGGGAGAACCAGCGCTCCATGATCGCGTCGGCAAGCGCCTCGATGCCGCCGCCTCTCACGGCATCGATGCGCTCCTGCCACATCTCGCGGGTGCCGATCTTGGCGGCGGTGTTGGAAAGCACCATGGCGCGCAGGAGATCGGGGCGCTTCACCGCCAGCCCCTGGGCGATCATCCCGCCGATCGAGAGGCCCACGAAGACGGCGTCGCGCAGGCCGAGATGGTCCATCAGCCGCTCCGCGTCGCCGATGAGCGCGCCCATCGAGTAGGGCGCTGGCGGGCAGGAGGACAGCCCGTGGCCGCGCTTGTCGTAGCGGATGATCCTCAGCCCGCCGGGCAGATAGGGCAGGATCTTGTCCCACAGGCGCAGGTCGGTGCCGAGCGAATTGGCAAACACCACTGCGGGGGCATCGCGCGGGCCCTCGTCGCGGTAGTGGAGCCGGACATCTCCGAGATCGGCGATCAGCATGGGCGTCTCTCCGGTCAGTAGGGCAGGCCGACGTAGTTTTCGGCCATTACCGTTTGCGCGGCGCGGGAGCTTTCGAGCACCTCGAGTTCGGCCTCCTGCATGCGCTGCTCGAAGGGGCTCTGATCGGGGAAGCGGTGCATGAGCATGGTGAAGGACCACGAAAAGCGCATCGCCTTCCATACCCGGGCAAGCGCCCGCTCGGAGTAACGCTCGAGCCCCTCGTCGTCGCCCTCGAGGTAGTGGTCGGCGAGGGCGTGATAGGCGTAATGGACATCGCTTGCGGCGAGGTTCAGCCCCTTGGCGCCGGTGGGCGGCACGATGTGGGCCGCGTCGCCGCAGAGCATCAGCCGCCCCCAGCGCATCGGCTCGGCGACATAGCTGCGCAGGGGCGCGATGGATTTCTCGATCGAGGGGCCGGTGACGAGGCGTTCGGCCGCGTCGGTGGGGATGCGGCGCTTGAGCTCTTCCCAGAAGGCCTCGTCGGGCCAGTCCTCGAGCTTGGTGTCGAGCGGAACCTGGATGTAGTAGCGGCTGAGGTTGCGGTTGCGCATCGAGCAGAGCGCGAAGCCGCGCGGGTGGTTGGCGTAGATCAGCTCGTCGTGAACGGGCGGGGTGCGCGAGAGCACGCCGAGCCAGCCGAAGGGATAGACCTTTTCGTATTCGCGCAGCGTGTCGGCCGGGATCGAGCGGCGCGAGACGCCGTGAAAGCCGTCGCAGCCGACGACGTAGTCGGCGTCGATGCGCTGTTCGCTGCCGTCCTTCACGAAGGTGACGAAGGGCGCGTCGGTGTCGAGGTCGTGCAGCGTGACGCCCTCGGCCTCGCAGATCACCTTGCCGCCAATGGCATCGCGGGCTGCGTAAAGGTCGTGCGTCACCTCGGTCTGGCCGTAGACCATGACCTTCTTGCCCACGAGCTTCTGAAAGTCGATGCGGAAGGCGCGGTTCTGCAGCGCGAGGTTCACGCCTAAGTGGGGGAGACCCTCGCGATCCATCCGCTCGCCCACACCGGCCTCGCGCAGAAGCTCGACCGTGCCCCATTCGAGCACGCCGGCGCGGATGCGCGAGAGCACATGCTCGCGGCTGTGGCGCTCAAGCACGACGGTATCGATGCCCTTGCGGTGCAGAAGCTGGCTCAGCAAAAGCCCCGAGGGGCCGCCTCCGATGATGCAAACCTGTGTGCGCATGATCCCTCCTCTTGAAAGGAAGATTTCGCCAAAATGATTTGCATTGTCAATCAAATTTCCTGACCCCGTCCGGGGGCCGTCAGACGCGGGAGCCGTGGCGCTCGAGGGCGCGGATGAAGAGGGCCGCATCGACATTTCCGCCGGAGACGACCGCGATCACGGTCTCGCCGCTTGCTGCCTCGGGTCGGAACAGCGCCGCGGCAAGCGCGACCGCCCCGCCGGGCTCGGCCACGATCTTCAGCCGCGCGAAGGCCGCCGCCATGGCGCGCAGCGCGTCCTCGTCCGTCACGGCAAGGCCGGGGCCGGCGAGGCGCTTGAGAATCGGGAATGTGAGCCGCCCCGGCGCCGGGGTGACGATGGCGTCGCAAAGCGAGACGGGCGCGCCGGGTGGTACGGGTTCGATGCGGCCGGCCTCGAGCGAGCGGCGGGTGTCGTCCCAGCCCGCGGGCTCGACGGGGCGCACGCGCATCGCCGGCGCCCGCGCCTCGAGCGCAAGGGCAATGCCGGCCGAAAGCCCGCCGCCGCCGCAGGGCACCAGCACCTCGGCCTCGCTCACCCCGCATTCGGCCGCCTGTTCGGCGATCTCCAGCCCCACGGTGCCCTGCCCCGCGATCACCTGCGGCTCGTCGTAGGGGCGGATCAGCGTGAGCCCGCGCTCGGCGGCAAGGCGCTCGCCGATCGCTTCGCGGTCCTCGCCGCCGGGGCGGTCGTATTCCACCACCTCGGCGCCGAGCGCGCGGGTGTTGGCCAGCTTGATGGCCGGGGCGTCGTTGGGCATCACGATCACCGCCGGGATGCCGTGCATCCGCGCGGCCAATGCCACGCCCTGGGCGTGGTTGCCGGAGGAATAGGCGAGCACGCCCTTGGCCCGCATCTCGGCCGGCAGCGCCGAGATGGCCGCATGGGCGCCGCGGAACTTGAAGGAGCCGGTGTGCTGGAGACATTCGGGCTTCACCAGCACCCGCCGGCCGGCGATCTCGTCGAGGAAGGGGGAGGAAAGAAGCG
Organism: Meinhardsimonia xiamenensis; assembly: GCF_900102905.1. Lineage (GTDB taxonomy): Bacteria > Pseudomonadota > Alphaproteobacteria > Rhodobacterales > Rhodobacteraceae > Meinhardsimonia > Meinhardsimonia xiamenensis. The sequence goes on from NZ_FNFV01000002.1 coordinate 239,768, forward strand.
GCGTGCGCCGCGCCTTTCCCTTCAGCCGCGCGGCGGCGTCCTCGATCATGTCGATGTTCACGGCATGAGCTCCAGCCAGCGGCGTATGGCGTCAAGCGATTCGGGCTCGTCGAGAAACGGCACATGGCCGCGCCCCGGCACTTCGGCGCGGATCATGTCGGGGCGGCGGCGGGCCATCTCCTCGGCCGTCGCGCGGCTGAGAAGATCGGAGTTTGCGCCGCGGATGAGGGCAACCGGCAGTCCGGCAAGCGCATCGAACAGCGGCCAGAGATCGGGGGCGGGCTGGTGGCCGGCGGCGACGAGCGCCTCGCGCAGGCGCGGATCATAGGTCAGGCCGAGGCCGTCTGCGGTCTCGGTGGTGTGGCGTTCCACCTCCTCGGCCCAGCGGGAGGGCGGCACGCCCTCGAAGCCCGGCATGAGGCGGGGCAAGGCGGCGGCCATCTCGGCGCGGCTGCGGAAGGCGGGCTTGAGCCCCACATAACCCATGATGCGCTGGAGCCCCTCGGCGGCGATTTCGGGGCCGATGTCGTTGAGGCAGACGCCGAGAAGCCGCTCCTTCTCCGTGGCGGCAAGCATCATGGCGATGAGCCCGCCGCGCGAGGTGCCGAGGATGGCGGCGCGCTCTAGCCCGAGATGATCCATCAGCGCGATCACGTCGCCCGCCTCCACGGGGATGGCGTAGCTTGCCGGATCGGGCGCCCACTCCGAGCGGCCGCGACCGCGATAGTCGGGGCGGATGAGGCGGATGCCTTCGGGCAGGTGTAGGGCGAGATAGTCGAAGTCGCGGGAGTCGCGGGTGAGGCCTGCAAGCGCGATCAGGGGCAGTCCCGCGCCCTCGTCGCGATAGGCGAGGCTGAGGCCGTCGGGGCTGCGGAAATGGCGGTAGTCGTCGCTCAAAGTGTCTCCGCGAGCTTTGGGATGGTGGTCAGATCGCTCAGCACATGCGCCGGTTGCCAGGGCAGCCGGTCCATCGGCTCGCCGGCGCGGTTGACCCAGGCGGAGACGAAGCCGAAGCCCGCGCCGTGGCAGGCATCCCAGCAGTTGGAAGAGACAAAGAGCACCTCCGCCGGCGCGGTGCCGAAGCGCTCGCCGACCATGGCATAGACCGAGGGGTGCGGCTTGAAGACGCCCACGCTCTCCACCGACAGCACGTCGTCGAGAAAGGCGCCGATGCCCGCGCTCTCCACCGCGGCCGCGAGCATCTTCGGCTCGCCGTTGGAGAGGATCGCGGTAACAAAGCCCCGTTCCTTGAGGGTGGCCAGCATCTTCGGCACTTCGGGGTAGGCGGAGAGCTCGAAATAGAGCTGCAGGAGCCGTTCGCGCAGCTCCGCATCACCGGCAAGCCCGTTGGCCTCGAGCGCCCAGTCGAGCCCGTCCTGCGTGACGGTCCAGAAATCGGTGTGCGCCCCGGCCACCGCCCTCAGCCAGGTGTATTGCAGCTGCTTGAGCCGCCAGTCGCTGGCCAGTTTCTGCCAGCACGCGGCGAGTGCCTCGCGCCCCGGCTCGCCCGCCGCCTCGCGCGCGGCCGCGGAGACGTCGAAGAGGGTGCCGTAGGCATCGAAGACGCAGGCACGAACGGGCATCCTCACCTCCCTTGCTTCCCGGCGCGAGACTGGCAGAGCCTGCCCCCGAAGAAAAGGGGCGCCGCGCCTCAGAGCGGCCAGAAGACCAGGATCGCCGGGATCGACACCGCCACCACGACGATCTCGAGCGGCAGCCCCATGCGCCAGTAGTCGCCGAAGCGGTAGCCGCCGGGGCCGAGAATCAGCGTGTTGTTCTTGTGACCGATCGGCGTGAGGAAGGCGCAGGAAGCGGCGATGGCCACCGCCATCAGGAAGGGGTCGGGGCTGACGCCGAGCGCGCGCGCCATGTCGATGCCCACGGGCGCGGCGACGATGGTGGTGGCGGTGTTGTTGAGCACGTCCGAAAGCGTCATCGTCACCAGCATCAGCACCGTCAGCACCGCCCAGGCCGGCCAGCCCTCGGTCAGCCAGACGAGCGAGCGCGCGACAAGCTCGGTGCCGCCCGAGGCCTCGAGCGCCGCGCCGAGCGGGATCATCGAGCCCAGAAGCACCACCACGGGCCATTCGATCTGGTTGTAGAGTTCGCCGAGCGGCACGATGCGCAGGAGCGCATAAAGCGCCACCACCGCCCCGAGCGCCACCGGCAGGTAGACGAGCCCGAAGCTCGCCGCCGCGACCGCCGCGGCGAAGATGCCGATCGCCGCCCAGGCCTTCGAGGGGTCGGTGACCGCAAGATCGCGCGCGGCCAGCGGCAGGCAGCCCAGCCATTCGACCACATCGTCGCGCGTCTCCTCGGGTGTCAGCAGAAGCAGGATGTCGCCCGGCTCGATCACGGTGTTGCGCACCCGCGTGCGGATCGTCCGGCCCTGCCGGGAGATGCCCAGAAGCACCGTGCGCCGCCGCCAGCCGAGCCCCACCGACTGGGCCGTCTTGCCGGCGATGCGCGCACCCTCGGGCACCACCGCCTCGACAAGCGCCACCCCCGCGCCCTCCGCCTTCAGCGCCTCTTTGCGCTTCTCCTCGGCAAAGTCGAGCCGCGTGGCGGCGCGGAACTCGTCGAGCGCCTCCGGGCTTGCCTCGATCACCAGCGCGTCGCCCGCCTCAAGCCGCGTGTTGCGCTGGGTGCCGTAGCGCCGCTTGCCGCCGCGCACGAGGCCGATGATCTGCACGTCGTTCTTCGCCGCAAGCTCATCGAGCTCGGAGAGGCGCTTGCCGATGAGCTCGGAGCCCTCGGGCACGACAAGCTCGGCGATGTAGTCGGCAATCGCGGCGGCAGGCTCGCGCGCCGCGCGCTGGGGCGCGGGGATCAGCCGCCAGCCGACAAGCGCGACGAAGGCAAGCCCGGCAAGCGCGGTCAGCCCGCCCACCGGGGCGAAGTCGAACATGGCGAAGGGGGCGCCGAGGGCATCCTCGCGGATGGCGGCGATGATGATGTTGGGAGGCGTGCCGATCAGCGTGACCATGCCGCCAAGAATGGTGGCGAAGGACAGCGGCATGAGCGAGAGCGCCACCGGCCGGCCGGCCTTGCGCGCGGTCTGGATGTCCACCGGCATCAGGAGCGCAAGTGCGGCGACATTGTTCATGAAGGCCGAAAGCAGCGCCCCGACCCCGCCCATGATGGCGATGTGGCGGGCAAGCGGGCGGCTCGCATCGATGAGCGTGCGGGTGATCATGTAGACCACGCCCGAGCGCACGAGCCCCGCCGAGACGACGAGCACCAGCGCCACGACCATGGTCGCCGGATGCCCGAAGCCCGAAAACGCCTCATCCGTCGGAACGACGCCGAGAAGCACCGCGACGATGAGGGCGGAGAAGGCGACAAGGTCGTACCGGATCCGACCCCAGAGAAGAAGGCCGAACACGGCACCGAAGAGAGCGAAGAGAATGGCCTGATCGGCGCTCATGCAACGCTTCTCCTGCCGCTGCGGGGGGCAGCCCCGGCCCGCCCCCGCACCGCGCCCGGCGCTGCCGGGGCGAGGGAGAGCGGCTTGCGTCCGGGGCTGGCGGAGGTGCGGGGCAGGGGCATGGGGCGGCGTGCTCTTGCATGGGACGGATCGAGCGCCACATTAGGATCAGCGAGGGGGCAAGGCCAGAGGCCGACGGCGGGCGCGGCGGCGGGCGCATCGTTCCGGCGGGATTGCCCCGTGAAGGGCGCGCGGCTATAGAGCGCGCGTTCAGCAGGTTGCAGGAGTGGAGTGGGTCATGGCCGGCCATTCGAAATGGGCGAACATTCAGCATCGCAAGGGGCGTCAGGACGCGGCGCGCTCCAAGCTGTTCTCGAAACTGTCCAAGGAGATCACCGTCGCCGCCAAGATGGGCGACCCCGATCCTGACAAGAACCCGCGCCTGAGGCTTGCGGTCCGCGAGGCGCGCGCGGCTTCCATGCCCAAGGAAAACATCGAGCGCGCGATCAAGAAGGCCATCGGCGGCGAGGCCGAAGCCTATGAGGAGATCCGCTATGAGGGCTACGGCCCCGGCGGGGTGGCGATGATCGTCGAGGCGATGACCGACAACCGCAACCGCACCGCCTCCACCGTCCGCTCCACCTTCGGCAAGCACGGCGGGTCGCTTGGCGAGACCGGCTCGGTGAGCTTCATGTTCGAGCGCAAGGGCGAGATCCGCTATCCGCCGGGCTCCTTCGACCTTGAGCATGTCTTCGAGGCCGCGCTCGAGGCCGGTGCGGAGGATGTCGAGGACACCGGCGACGGTTATGTGATCATCACCGCCGATACCGACCTTGCCAGCGTCGCGAGCCAGCTCGAGGAAACGCTGGGCGAGCCCGAATCGGCGCGTCTCGTCTGGCGGCCCACCACCACCACCGAGATCGACCTCGAGACCGCCGAGAAGCTGATGAAGCTGATCGAGGCGCTCGAGGAGGATGACGACATTCAGAAGGTGACGGCGAATTTCGAAGTCTCCGACGAGGTGATGGAGAAGCTCGCCGCCGGCTGACCGGGGCAACCGGGGCAGAGGGCGCGCGCTCCCGATGAGCGGGGGCGCAAGGGCACAAAAGCCGGGGAGGGCGCATGGCACGGTATCTGCTCGCGGCTGCAGCGGCGCTATTCGCTCTCGCCGGCTGCATGGAGGTCGAGCGCTACGGCGGCGCAGCGCCCTACGAGGCTTTCGTCGATGATCCGATCGAGGTCGTCGTGCCGCCGAACGCCCCCTACATCAGCAAGGAATTCGCGCCCGGCAATCCCGACATCTCCTACCCCGGCCATTACGGCATCGACTTCTGGGCCAAGCGTGGCACGCCCATTCTCGCCGCCGCGCCCGGTGTCGTCGTCGCCTCCTACTACGAGCCGAACTACGGCAACCGCGTGGTCATCGACCACGGGACCGACGAGGGGGGGCGGCGCGTGCGCACCGTCTATCTGCACCTTCAGAGCCGCGGCGTGAAGCCCGGCGACAAGGTCAGGCGCGGGCAGGAGATCGCCACCATGGGCGACACGGGGCTTCTGGGCCTTCTGGTCCACCTGCATTTCGAGGTCCGCCGCGAGAACGAGCGCGGCAACCTCAAGGCGCTTGACCCGCATCTTTTGTGGGCCGACGGCGTGGGGCGCGTGACCTGCTTTGACGCACGCCGGCGCCTGCCGGCGCGTCCCTTCCGCATAACTCTCCCAGTGCCCTGCAAGGCCGGGTGAGAGGCGGTGGCATTCTCGGAGGTTCCCATGTCGTTCGAGGCGCTCTCGGCCGGCTTCGCACTCGGCCTCAGCCTGATTCTCGCCATCGGCGCACAGAACGCCTTCGTGCTCAGACAGGGGTTGAAGGGCGAGCATGTGTTCGCCGTCTGCCTGACCTGCGCGCTCTCCGATGCGGTGCTGATCGCCATCGGCGTGGGCGGCTTTTCCGCGCTTCAGGCCGTCATTCCCGGTATCGCCACGGCAATGCGCTGGGCGGGTGCGGCCTTTCTTTTCGTCTATGGCGCGCTGTCCTTCCGCGCCGCCTTCGGGCCTTCGGCCGCACTCGACCCGGCCGCGCGCGCGGCGGGCTCGCTGAAAAGGGCGCTTCTCACCTGCCTTGCGCTGACCTGGGGCAACCCGCACGTCTATCTCGACACGGTGGTGCTTCTGGGCTCGATCTCCACCCAGTATGACGGCGCGCGCCTTGCCTTCGGAGCCGGTGCGGTGACGGCTTCATTCCTGTTCTTCTTCTCGCTGGGCTATGGGGCGGCGGTGCTGCGGCCCGTGTTCGCCCGCCCCGCCGCCTGGCGCGTTCTGGAGGTGGTGGTCGGCGCCGTCATGTGGACGATCGCCGCAAGCCTCATCATCGGGGGCTGAGCCCCCTTGCGGACGCTGCCGCGCTGTCGTTTTCTGCGCGCCATGTCCGAGACCGCATCGGCGGGAGCGTCCCGCCCGGTGGCGGGGGTGTTCTGGATGCTCGTCACCGGGGCGCTCTTCGTTGCCGTGACCGCCATCGTCAAGCATGTGGGCAGCCGCATCCCTCCTCCCGAGGCGGCGTTTCTGCGCTATGCGCTGGGGCTTGTGTTCCTCGTCCCGATGCTGCGGCCGATGTTCGCCGCGCCCCCCGACCGCCGGGCGCTGACGCTGTTCGGCGCGCGCGGGCTCGCGCACACCTTTGGCGTGATGGCGTGGTTCTACGCCATGACCCGGATCCCCATCGCCGAGGTGACGGCGATGAACTACCTCTCCCCCGTCTATGTCACCCTCGGCGCGGCGCTGTTTCTTGGCGAGACGCTGGCGGCGCGGCGCATCGCTGCGGTCGCGGTGGCGCTCCTCGGCGCGCTGGTGATCCTGCGGCCCGGCATGCGCGAGATCTCGCCCGGGCATGTGGCTATGCTCTTCTGCGCGCTCTTCTTCGCCGCCTCCTACCTGATGGCGAAGGTGATGTCGGGGCGGGTGAGCCCGGCGGTGGTCGTGGGCTGGCTGTCGGTGACGGTGACCGTGGGCCTTGCGCCCTTCGCCGCCGCGGTGTGGGTGACACCGACGCTCACCGAGCTGTTCTGGCTCTTCCTCGTCGCTGCCTGCGCCACCGGCGGACATTACACCATGACGTTGGCCTTCCGCGCCGCGCCGCTGTCGGTTACCCAGCCGGTGACCTTCCTGCAGCTGGTGTGGGCGGCGCTTCTCGGCGCGCTGGTCTTCGGCGAGCCGGTGGACGGCTGGGTGATCGTGGGTGGCGCGCTGATCCTCGGCTCGGTGAGCTTCATCACCTGGCGCGAGGCGATGCTGAAACGCCGCGCCGTCACGCCACCGGTGATGGCGACCAAGCTCTGAGCATCTTGCCCGTGCGGGAGATTACTCCGCCCCCCTTGGGTCGAGAATCCGCGCCATGACAAGGGCAGGGGTGATCACGCCGACCACGGCGCCATCTTCCTCGACCGCCACCGCCTCGGCCCCTTCGGTGAGCCGGCGCATCACCTCGCTCAGCGGCGCATCGGGCGCAACCCGCGCCGCGGCCCTCGCGCCGCCTGTGGGCTCCATGACATCGGCAGCGCGCAGCACGCCGAGCGGGTTCATGTGCGCCACGAAATCGGCCACGTAGTCATTGGCCGGGTTCGTGAAGATGTCCTTCGGCGTGCCGCACTGCACGATGCGCCCGCCTTCCATGATGGCGATACGGTCGCCCAGCTTGAAGGCTTCGTCGAGGTCGTGGCTGACGAAGATGATGGTGCGCGAAAGCCGCTCCTGCAGCTCCAGCAGCTCGTCCTGCAGCCGCGCGCGGATCAGCGGGTCGAGCGCCGAGAAGGGCTCGTCCATCAGCAGGATCGGCGCCTCGGTCGCGAAGGCGCGCGCCAGCCCCACCCGCTGCTGCATGCCGCCCGAGAGCTCGTCCACCCGCCGCTCGGCCCAGTCCGACAGCCCCACGAGCTCGAGCTGGGCATCAACCCGCGCCCGCCGCTCGGCCGCCGGAACGCCGCCGAGCTCAAGCCCGAGCCCGACATTCTCGCGCACCGTGCGCCATGGCAGCAGCCCGAACTGCTGGAACACCATCGACACGCAGTGAAGCCGCAGCCGCCTCAGCTGCGCGGGATCGGCCCGCGTGACCGAGACCATCTCGTCGCCGAAGCGCAGCCGCACGTCGCCGCGCGTGACCGGGTTGAGCCCGTTCACCGCCCGAAGAAGCGTCGACTTGCCCGAGCCTGACAGCCCCATCAGCACGAGAATCTCGCCCTCGGCGACGCTCAGCGAACAGTCATGCACGCCCAGAACCTGCCGCGTCCGCGCCTGGATCTCCTCCCGGCTCAATCCTTCGTCCATGAGCGGCAGGGCCAGTTCGGGCCGGTCGCCGAAGACGATGGACACATGGTCAAACTCGACCGCCGTCCGCGTTGTGCCTGCCCCGACGCTCATCTGTTCCGCTCCACGCGCAGCATGCGATCAAGCATGATGGCGACCACGACGATGACAAAACCCGACTCGAAGCCGAGCGCGGTGTTCACCTGGTTCAGGGCGCGCACGACCGGAACCCCAAGCCCGTCCGCGCCCACGAGCGCGGCGATGACCACCATCGACAGGCTCAGCATGATGGTCTGATTGAGGCCGGTCATGATCTGCGGAAAGGCGAAAGGCAGCTCCACCTTCCACAGCACCTGCCGGTCGGTCGCGCCGAAGGCGCGCGCGGCCTCCAGAAGCGGCTCGGGCGTGGTCGACACGCCCAGATGCGTCAGCCGGATGGGGGCGGGCAGCACGAATATGACCGTCGCGATCAGTCCCGGCACCATGCCGATGCCGAAAAAGACGATCGCGGGAATGAGATAGACAAAGGTCGGCAGCGTCTGCATCAGGTCCAGCACGGGCCGCATCGCCGCATAGAGTCGCGGCCGGTGCGCCGCGGCGATGCCCAGCGGCACGCCTGCCGCCATGCAGACCACGCAGGCAGAGAGCACCAGCGTGAGGCTCTCGGTGGTCTCCTCCCAGTAACCCTGGTTGAGGATGAAGAGAAAACCGGCCGCCACGAAAAGCGCTGTCTTCCAGCTGCGCTGCAGCACCCAGGTCAGGGCCACGAAGGCGGCGACCACAATGAGCGGATGGGGCGTCTGCAACAGCCACAGGATCGCGGCAATCATTGCATCGAGCCCGTCCGACAGCCCGTCGAAGAACCACGCTCCATGCCCCTGCAGCCAGTCGAAGGCATCGCGCGCCACCGCGCCGATGGGGATCTTGCGCTCGGTCAGCCACTCCACGGCCAATTCTCCCCGCCTTGGGGGCGGTCACCAAATGACCGCCCCCTTGTTCATCATCCTGGTGAAAATACCCCGGGGGTCGCCATTGATGGCGCCATCGGTTCAAGCCCAATGGCGACGGGGCAGAGCCCCCGCCACTGCTCACTCGATGCCAAGAGCCGCCTTGACCGCCGCGAGCCCGTCGCCGCCGTCGCGGGTCTTCACGCCGTCAAGCCATGCCTCGAGCACCTCGGGATGCGCCTTCAGCCAGTCGCGGGCGGCTTCCTTCGGGTCGCGGCCCTCGTCGAGGATGGCCCCCATGATCTCGTTCTCCATCTGGAGCGAGAACTTGAGGTTCTTCAGAAGCCGGCCCACATTCGGGCATTCCTCGACATACCCCGCGCGGGTGTTGGTATAGACCGTCGCGCCGCCATAGTCGGGCCCGAACCAGTCGTCGCCGCCCGAGAGATAGGTGATGTCGAAATTGGCGTTCATCGGGTGCGGCTCCCAGGCGAGAAAGACGATCGGCTCGCCGCGGCGCTCGGCGCGCGCGACCTGCGCCAGCATCCCCTGCTCGGAGCTTTCCACCACCTCGAAGCCCGAGAGCCCGAAGGCATCCTGCGCGATCATGTCCATGATCAGGCGGTTGCCGTCATTGCCCGGCTCGATGCCGTAGATCTTGCCGTCAAGCTCATCGCGGAACCTGGCGATGTCGGCGAAGTCGCGGATTCCAAGTTCGGCCCCCTTGGCGTTGGTCGCGAGCGTGTATTTCGCGCCCTCGAGATTGACGCCGACGACATCCACCTTGCCGGAGTCGCGGTAGGGGGCGATGTCGGCCTCCATGGTCGGCATCCAGTTGCCGAGGAACACGTCGATGTCGCCATTGGCGAGCGAGGTGTAGGTGACCGGCACGGAGAGAACTTTCACGTCCGTGTCATAGCCGAGCGCCTCGAGCACCACGGTCGTGGCCGCCGTGGTGGCGGTGATGTCGGTCCAGCCCACATCGGAGAAGCGCACGGTGCCGCACTGTTCGGGCTCCTGCTGCGCCAGCGCCGGCGTGCCGGCCAGCGCAAGCGCCAGGGCGGCGAGAATGGGTCTGATGTTCATGGCGGGATCCTCCCCGGTTTCTTGATTGACGAGTCAATTAAAGACCAGCTAGCTTCGTCCCGCAACCCCGCACGGAGGTCAGGCGTGCCGAAACTCGGGATGGAACCTATCCGACGCCAGGCGCTGGTCCAAGCGACCATCGCCGAGATCGGCCATGTCGGCTCGCTCGACGTCACCGTCAGCCGGATCGCCCGGCGCGCCGGCGTCTCCGCGGCGCTCGCGCATCATTACTTCGGAAACAAGGAACGGCTCTTTCTCGCCGCCATGCGCCACATCCTCGCCGTTTACGGCCGCTCGGTCCGCGAGGCACTGAGGACGGCGGAGAGCCCGCGCGCGCGACTCGATGCCATCATTCGCGCAAGCTTCGGCCCGGAGAATTTCGACGACGCGACCATCTCCGCCTGGCTGAACTTCTATGTCGCCGCGCGCCTCTCGCCCGAAGCCTCGCGGCTGCTCGCGATCTATCAGCGCCGGCTGCGCTCGAACCTTCTGCACGCCCTGCGCCCGTTGGTGGGTCCGCGCGCCGCGCAGCTGGCGGAAGCCATCGCCGCGCTCATCGACGGGCTCTACATCCGCGCCGCCCTGGCACCGAAGGCGCCGGATGCCACCGCCGAGATCGCCCTTGTCCGAGACGTGATCGACGCTCTGATCGGAGAGGCGCCATGACCCGCCCCAATGTTCTCATCGTGATGGTGGACCAGCTCGCCGGCACGCTGTTTCCCGACGGCCCGGCGTCCTGGCTCGTCACACCCAATCTGGCCCGGATTGCCGAGCAGTCGGTGCGGTTTGCCAACTGCTACACCGCCTCGCCGCTCTGCGCGCCCGGCCGCGGCGGCTTCATGACCTCGCGGCTGCCATCGGCCACCGGCATCTACGACAACGCCGCCGAGTTCCGCGCCGAGCTGCCCACCTTCGCCCACCTTCTGCGTCGCGCCGGCTGGCGCACCTGCCTTTCGGGAAAGATGCATTTCGTCGGCCCCGATCAGCTGCACGGCTTCGAGGAGCGGCTCACGACCGACATCTACCCCGCGGATTTCGGCTGGACGCCCGACTGGCGCCGCCCCGGCGAGCGCATCGACTGGTGGTACCACAACCTCGGCTCGGTGACGCAGGCGGGCGTGGCCGAGATCACCAACCAGCTCGAGTATGACGACGAGGTCGGCTTTCTCGCCCGCCAGTGGCTCTATGACGCCGCCCGCGGCGCCGATGCGCGGCCCTGGTGCCTGACGGTGAGCTTCACCCACCCGCATGACCCTTACGTCGCGCGCCGGCGCGACTGGGATCTCTACGCGGGGTGCGAGCACCTTCTGCCGGAGGTGCCGGCGCTGCCCTATGAGTCACATGACCCGCATTCCCAGCGCATTTTCGACGCCAACGACTGGCGATCCTATCATATTTCCGACAATGACATCACCCGCGCCCGCCGCGCCTATTTCGCCAACATCTCGTACATCGACCGGCAGATCGGCGAGATTCTCCAGGTGATGGAGGACACGCGCCAGGAGGCCGTCGTCATCTTCTGCTCCGATCACGGCGACATGCTGGGCGAGCGGGGGCTGTGGTTCAAGATGAGCTTCTTCGAGGGCTCGGCGCGCGTGCCGCTGATGATCGCGGCGCCCGAACTGGCCCCGGCCCGCATCGATGCACCCGTTTCCCTGATGGACCTTGGCCCGACGCTGCTGGAGCTTCTGGGCATCGAGGCGGGCGATGCGGCCGAATGGTGGGATGGCCGCTCGCTCCTGCCGCTCGTCGCGGGCGGCGAGCGTGGGGCGCCGGTGGCGATGGAATATGCCGCCGAAGCCTCCGTGGCGCCGATGGTGGCACTGGTGGAAGGCGGCTGGAAATACACCCGCTGCCGGGTTGACCCCGAGCAACTCTTCGACCTCAAGGCCGACCCCCATGAGCTGACGAATCTCGCCGCGGACCCCGCTCATGCCGACCGCCTCGCCGCCTTCCGCGCCAAGGCCGATGCGATGTGGGATCTCGACCGTTTCGAGGCCGAAGTGCGCGATTCGCAGGCGCGCCGGCTCATTGTCTACGAGGCCTTGCGCAAGGGCGGCTACTACCCGTGGGACTACCAGCCGCTCAAGGACGCCTCCGAGCGTTTCATGCGCAACCACAAGGATTTGAACGTGCTGGAGGAAAGCCAGCGCTTCCCGAGAGGAGAGTGAGAATGCGCCCCGATGTCCAGCCCGCCGCCAGCCATTTCGTGAACGGCCAGCCGATGGAGGATGCGGCCGGCACGCCGATGCCCGTCATCTACCCTGCCACCGGAGAAGAGGTCGCGCGCGTTCACGCCGCCACGCCCGAGGTGGTGGAAGCGGCGCTTTCGGCCGCGGCCGCGGCGCAACCGGCATGGGCTGCGCTCTCGGGCACCGAGCGTGGGCGCATCCTGCGCCGGGCGGCAGAAATCATGCGCGAGCGCAACCGCGCGCTCTCCGAGATCGAGACCATCGACACCGGCAAGCCCCTGCAGGAGACGCTGGTGGCCGACGCCACCTCGGCGGCCGATGCACTGGAATTCTTCGGCGGCATCGCGGGGGCGCTGCGCGGCGAGCATGTGCGCCTGCCCGGCGGCGATTTCGCCTACACGATCCGCGAGCCGCTGGGCGTGTGCGTGGGGCTCGGGGCGTGGAACTATCCCACGCAGGTCGCCTGCTGGAAGGCGGCGCCCGCGCTTGCCTGCGGCAACACCATGGTCTTCAAGCCGTCCGAACTTACGCCGCTCTCGGCGCTGAAAGTGGCCGAGATCTTCATGGAGGCGGGCGCGCCGCCGGGCGTGTTCAACGTCGTCCAGGGCGCGGGCGAGGTGGGGGCCGCGCTCGTCACCGACCCGCGGGTGGCCAAGGTCTCGCTCACGGGCTCGGTCGAGACCGGCAGGCGCGTCTATGCCGCCGCGGCCGAAGGCATGCGCCATGTGACCATGGAACTTGGCGGCAAGTCGCCGCTCGTGATCTTCTCCGATGCCGATCTCGAGGCGGCGGTGGGCGGCGCGATCCTCGGCAACTTCTATGCCTCGGGGCAGGTCTGCTCGAACGGCACGCGGGTGTTCGTTCAGCGCCCCATTCGCGACGCCTTCCTTGAGCGGCTTACCGAGCGGCTCAAGGGCGTGGTGATGGGCGATCCGCTGGATGAGGCGGTGAATTTCGGCCCCCTCGTCAGCGCCGAGCAGCTCGCGATCGTCGAGGGCTACATCCGCAAGGGGGTGGAGGAGGGCGCGCGGCTCGTCACCGGCGGGCGGCGCGCCAACCGGCCCGGCTTCTTCATCGAGCCTACCGTCTTTGCCGAGGTCACCGACGAGATGACCATCGCGCGGGAAGAGATCTTCGGCCCCGTCATGGCGGTGCTCGACTTCGACGACGAGGAAGAAGTCATCGCGCGCGCCAATGCCACGCCCTATGGCCTCGCGGCCGGCGTCTTCACCCGCGATCTGGCCCGCGCCCATCGCATGGTGGCGGCGTTTCAGGCCGGCAGCACCTGGATCAACAGCTACAACCTCACACCCGTCGAGGTGCCCTTCGGCGGCAACAAGCTCTCGGGCGTGGGGCGGGAGAACGGGCTTGCCGCCATCGAGCACTATTCGCAGCTCAAGACGGTCTATGTCGGGATGGGAGGGCTGGATGCGCCTTATTGAGTTTAACGCGCGCCCGGCAGGCGCCCCGCCGTGCCCGCCCGAGGCGTGCGGGGACTCTGCCGAGAAGCGCTTCAGGGGGCTTCGCGCCCCTGAAGGCGCGCGTTCCAGTGTGATGTGGCGAGTCGCCGCCGCGTCAAGGACCTGCGGCCGCCTGCGGCGGTCGCCTGCGGCGATCCTTGACCCGGCGACGACTCACCGGAGGAAAGGGCGATGCTGACGGTCTATGGGCGCGCGACCTCGTCGAATGTGCAGGCCGTGATGTGGGGGGCGGCCGAGCTCGGGCTTGAGGTGGAGCGGCTCGACTACGGCCATGTTTACGGCGGGGTCGATACGCCCGAGTTTCTGGCCATGAACCCCAACGGGCGGGTGCCGGTCTTGCGCGACGGCGAGCTGGTGCTCTGGGAGAGCTGTGCCATCCTGCGCTACCTCGCCGCTCGCTATGGCGACGGCGGCGCCTTCTGGCCCGCCGATCCGGTGGCGCGCGCGCCGGTGGATCAGTGGGCGGAATGGGGCAAGGTCACCTTCGCCGCGGCCTTCATTCACCCGATCTTCTGGCCGCTCGTGCGCAAGCCTGCGCGCGAACGCGATGCCGTGGCGGTTGGGCGCGCCATCGACGAATTCATCCGGCTCGCGGGCATTCTCGAGGCGCAGATCGGCGAAGGGCCATGGGTGATGGGCGAGGCCTTCACCCTTGCCGATATCGTCTGCGGCCATGCGCTCTACCGCTGGTTCACCCTCGACATCGACCGCCCGCCCGCGCCGGGGCTTGAGGCCTATTATGCGCGGCTCACCGGGCGGCCGGCCTATCGCGCGCATGTCATGGTTGACTACGCGCCGCTCAGACATCCGGAGGCATGATGGAAGCGGATTTCGTCATTGTCGGCGCCGGCAGCGCCGGTTGCGCCATGGCCTATCGCCTTTCCGAGGCGGGAGCCTCGGTGCTGGTCATCGAGCATGGCGGCTCGGACGCGGGGCCGTTCATCCAGATGCCGGCCGCGCTTTCCTACCCGATGAACATGCGCCGCTATGACTGGGGCTTCGTCACCGAGCCCGAGCCGCATCTGGGCGGCCGGCGGCTTGCCTGCCCGCGCGGCAAGGTGATCGGGGGCTCCTCCTCGATCAACGGGATGGTCTATGTGCGCGGCCACGCCCGCGACTTCGACACATGGGCCGAGATGGGCGCCGACGGCTGGGCCTTTGCCGACGTGCTGCCCTATTTCAAGCGCATGGAGTGCTGGCATGACGGCGGGCATGGGGGCGATCCGTCATGGCGGGGGCTGAACGGGCCGTTGCACGTCACCCGCGGGCCGATGAAGAACCCCCTCGTGCGGGCCTTCATCGAGGCCGGGGTGCAGGCGGGCTATCCGCGCACCGAGGATTACAACGGCCGCCAGCAGGAGGGCTTCGGCCCCTTCGAGGCGACGATCTGGAAGGGGCGGCGCTGGTCTGCGGCGAACGCCTATCTGAAGCCCGCGCTGAAGCGGCCGAACTGCGATCTCGTGCGCGCGCTGGCCCGCCGCGTCGTGATCGAGGAGGGCCGGGCGCGCGGCGTCGAGGTGGCGCGCGGCGGGCGCATCGAGGTGATCCGCGCGCGCCGCGAGGTGATTCTCGCCGCCTCCTCGATCAATTCGCCGAAGCTCCTGATGCTGTCGGGCATCGGGCCCGCCGCGCATCTGGCCGAACACGGCATCGAGGTGATCGCCGATCGCCCCGGCGTGGGGCAGAACCTGCAGGATCACCTCGAGCTCTACGTGCAGATGGCGGCCAAGCAGCCCGTGAGCCTCTACAAGTACTGGAACCTGTTCGGCAAGGCGCTGATCGGGGCGCAGTGGCTCTTTTTCCGCCGCGGGCTCGGCGCCTCCAACCAGTTCGAGAGCTGCGGCTTCATCCGCTCGGCGGCGGGGGTGGAGTATCCTGACATCCAGTTTCACTTCCTGCCCATCGCCGTGCGCTATGACGGCAAGGCGGCGGCAGACGGGCACGGCTTTCAGGTGCACACCGGGCCGATGCGCTCGCCGAGCCGCGGGGCGGTGACGCTGCGCTCTGCTGATCCGGCCGAAGCCCCGATCATCCGCTTCAACTACATGAGCCACGAGAAGGACTGGCGCGATTTCCGAGCCGCCATCCGCTTTACCCGCGAGATCTTTGCCCAGCCCGCCTTTGCGCCCTACGCCGACCGCGAGCTTCTCCCCGGCCCCGACGCGCAGAGCGACGACGAGCTCGACGCGGTGATCCGCGAGCATGCCGAGAGCGCCTATCACCCCTGCGGCACCGCGCGCATGGGGCGGCGCGACGACCCGATGGCGGTGGTTGATCCCGAATGCCGGGTGATCGGCGTCGACGGGTTGCGGGTGGCCGATTCGTCGATTTTCCCGCAGGTGACCAACGGCAACATCAACGCGCCCTCGATCATGGTCGGCGAGAAGGCCTCCGACCACATTCTCGGGCGCAGCCCGTTGCCGCGCGAGGAGCGCGAGCCCTGGATCAATCCGCGCTGGCGGGAATCACAGCGTTGAGCCGTTAACCTTTCGTCAGCGAGGGGCTTGTGCCCCGCACCGCTGCGCGCGCATCTTGACGCCATGTTAAGATTTCGTTCGCAGCATGTTCTCGCCGTGGCGCTCCTGGCCCTGTGTGGTGCCGGTGCCGCGGCCGACGAACGGTTTTCCGGCGCCGCGGTGGTGATCGACGGGGACACGCTGGAGGTTCGGGGCAGGAAGGTCAGGCTGTTCGGCATCGATGCGCCCGAGCTGGGGCAGAGCTGCACGCGCGATGACGGGCGCGGCTGGGCCTGCGGCCGCTGGGCGCGGGACTGGCTCGCCGCCCGTCTGCGCGGCCGGGAGGTGACATGCGAGAAGCTGGGCACGGATCGCTACGCGCGCACGGTTGCCCGCTGCGCCGTGGAGGGAGAGGATATCGCTGAGGTGCTGGTGCGCGCCGGCGCGGCGATGGCGTATCGGCGCTACTCCCTCGACTATGTCGATGCGGAGAAGGAAGCCCTGTTTGCCAGGCGCGGTGTCTGGTCGGGGGAGGTGGACTCGCCCGCGGAGTTCCGCGCCCGCGCCGCGTCGCCGGTCCAGTCTGCGCCCGATCCTTCCTGCGCGATCAAGGGCAACGTCTCGCGCGCCGGACGGATCTATCACATGCCCGGCCAGCGCGACTACGAGCGGGTGCGCGTTGATCCGGCGAGGGGCGAGAGATGGTTCTGCTCCGAGGCCGCGGCCCGGGCGGCGGGCTGGCGGAGGGCGCTGAGGTAGGCGGGGTTGACCTGCCCGTTCCCATCACACAGATGGATGCGCAAGCCCGACGGGCAAGACAGCGGAACGAAGGAGATCGATACCCATGTCCCACCGACCCCACCTTCTGGAAGACGAGTTTCCCGAGCACGCCGCGCTCATTGCCGAGCTGAAGCAGAGCGACACCCACTTTGCTCACCTGGCGGAGCGGTTCGAGGCCCTGAACCGGGAGATTCATGCGCTCGAGGTCAGCCCGGATCCGGAGCTTGAACCCAAGGCCGAGGAGCTGCGCCGCAAGCGGGTGGCCCTGAAGGACGAGATCTACGCCTACCTGAAGAAAAAGGCGGCCGGGGCGGCGGCGGGCTGACGCCCCGCCTACTGCACCCGGTAGGGCAACAGGGCACGGCAGTTCGGGTCAATGGTGAGCCGCCGTTCCAGAGGTGGAACCGAGCGCTGGTGGCAGTCGGGTCGCTCGCAGATGCGGCACGAGATGCCGATGGGCTCGAAGGCGGCGCGGCGCGAAAGATCCATGTCGTCGGCATAGACAAGCGCGCCGGCGTGCCGGATCTCGCAGCCAAGCCCGATGGCATAGCGCTGCACCGGGGCGCGAAAGCTGCCGCCCGGTTTCGTGACCGCCCGCGCAAGGCAAAGGTAGCGCACGCCGTCGGGCGTCTCCGCCAGCTGGCGCAGGAAGCGGCCGGGCGTCTCGAAGGCCTGGTGAACGTTCCATAGCGGGCAGGCGCCGCCGTAGCGGGCGAACTGCAGGCGCGTGGCGGAATGGCGCTTGGTTATCGTGCCGGCCTGATCGACCCGCACGAAGAAGAAGGGCACGCCCTTGGCTCCGGGCCGCTGCAGCGTCGAGAGGCGGTGGGCGACCTGCTCGATCGAGGCGCCGAAGAGTCCGGCGAGGCGCTCGAGATCATGGCGCGTCTCCCGCGCGGCATTCAGAAACCGCTCATAGGGAAGCAGCGCAGCGCCGGCGAAATAGTTGGCAAGCCCGGTCTTGGCGATCGCCCGCGCCGCATCGCTGGAGAAACGGGCGAGATCGAGCGTGGCCTCGATCAGCGGTTCCTGCGTGAGAAGTGCAATCTGGTGCAGAAGCTGGAACAGTCTCGTCGATGTCGCCACCCTCCCGGAAATGCGCAGAACACGGGTTTCGGCATCGTATGAGCGCAGCGTGTCAGAGTCTTCGATCCGAAGGGTAATCCCAAGCTTTTCAAGCTGCGCCAGCGCGGCGGACTGCGCGTCTCCTGCGCCGGCGAAACGCTCCGCGGCCCGATCAACGGCGTCGATGTAATTGTCGCAATAATGAAAGAAGTCGCGCACCTCCTCCCAAGGCGACAGGCGCAGTCCCGCACCGTCCTGTCCGAGTGCTTCATCAAGCGACGCAAGCCGCTCCTGCGCCTGCACGTAAGCGCGATGCAGCCCCAGAAAGGCGCGCGCGAGCGCGGGCGCGTTCGACGCAACGAGCCTCAGATCGGCAAGAGCGGGAGCCTCTTCGCCGAAGACCGGATCGGCCAGCGCCTCCCGCATGTCCGAGACGAGCCGCTCGGCCTCGCCGGTGGAAAGCTCGGTGACGTCAAAACCGAACTCATGCGCAAGCGCCAGCACCACTGCGGCCGACACGGGGCGGTGGTTGTTCTCCATCTGGTTGAGATATGGCAGCGAGATGCCGAGCTTCTCGGCGAAGCTCCTCTGGGTCAGCCCCAGGCGCGTCCTGAGCTCCCTGAGCTTTGCTCCGGCATAGAGCTTGCGCGCGCCCATGGCCGCTCACCTTTGCAATTTCCGCAAGCCGATTTCTAGCTTTGCAAATTGCGCGCGGCAAGAGAGGGGGGCTAGTCGCCGCTCAATTGGCGCTCCCGCCGGATGGTGAAGAGCATTGCCGCCACGCCCGCGAGCGCGGTGGCAAGCATGATGACGATGAGCGGCTCGGCGCCCCGGCCGTCGCCGAGAACCGCGCCCGCCAACGCCGAGAGCGCCGCGCCGCCGCCGATCATCATGGCGCCGCCAAGCCCGCTTGCGGTGCCGGCCAGATGCGGGCGCACCGAGAGCATGCCGGAAGTGGCGTTGGGAATGGTCAGGCCGTTGCCGAGGCCGACGAAGGTCATGAAGCCGAAGAAGACGTAAGGGTTGCCGAGGCCGAGTTCGAAAAGCGCAAGCGAGGCCAGCATGCCGCCGCTGCACAGCAGTGTTCCGGCCAGAATCATGCGATTGATCCCGAAACGGACCGAGTACCGCCCCGAGAGGTAATTGCCGAGGAAATAGCCCACGGCCGGGGCGCCGAAGAAGGCGCCAAGCACGGCCGGGTCAAGTCCGAAGACACGGTCGCCGACATAGGGCGCGCCGCCGAGATAGGCGAAGAAGGCGCCGGAGGAGAATGCCGAGGCCAGGCAGTAACCCCAGAACCGGCGCGAGGTGAGCAGCTCGGGATACTGCCGGAACTGCGCCAGCAGCGAGATGCTGCCCCGCTGTCCGGTTTCCCCGAGGTCGAACCAGACCAGCAGGAAAAGGATCACGCCGATGGCCAGAAGGGCCCAGAAGTTGGCCTGCCAGCCGAAGAGCTCGTCGAGCCAGCCTCCGAGAGCGGGTGCGAGCATCGGCACCACGGACATTCCCATGGTCACATAGCCGATCATCGAGGCAGCCTGATCGGGGGGGAACATGTCGCGCACAATGGCGCGACTGAGCACCATGCCGGTCACGACCGCCGCCTGCGCCATGCGGAAGGCGAGGAAGATCTCGACATTCGGGGCGTAGATGCAGCCCAGCGTGGCCAGCAGAAACAGGACGAGGCCGCCGATGATCACGGGCCGCCTGCCATAGAGATCGGCAATGGGGCCGACGAAGACCTGCAGCAGCGCGTTCATGCCGAGGTAGATTGCCACCGAAAGCTGCATCAGCGCGTAGTCGGTGCCGAAATGGGCGGCCATCCTTGGCAGAGACGGAAGAAACACGTTCATCGACATGGCCGAAACTCCGGCCAGCAGGACGAGCGTGATCACATGTGGCGGTGACGCGCGGTCGAGAAAGCGCACGGAAGACTTGCGCCGCTCGTCGCGCCGGTCGGCGATTCCGATTGGCATTGTCAATCGCTATGACGAACTTGGTGCGATGTCCATCTGCATCAGCGCACAACCGATGGTGCGTTTCGTGTTGTTTTCATCTTTGCAATTTTCGAGAGCGCTTGGTGGTCATGTTTGCAAATTTACCGGTTTTTTCTTTTCCGCGTGCGTCCTTGCTTCTAGTTTCGTCGCCACCGCGCAAGGAGGACACCGGTGAACGACATCCTGCAGGAACTGGAACGCCGCCTCGCCTCCGCCCGTCTGGGCGGGGGCGAGGCCCGCATCGCCGCTCAGCACGCCAAGGGCAAGCTGACCGCACGCGAGCGGCTTGAAATTCTGCTCGACGAGGGCTCCTTCGAGGAGTTCGACATGTTCGTGACCCACCGCTGCACCGATTTCGGCATGGCGGCGCAGCGGCCCGCGGGCGACGGGGTGGTCACCGGCTGGGGCACGATCAACGGCCGACTGGTCTATGTCTTCTCCCAGGATTTCACCGTGTTCGGCGGCTCGCTCAGCGAAACCCACGCCCAGAAGATCTGCAAGATCATGGACATGGCGGTGCAGAATGGCGCGCCGGTGATCGGGCTCAATGACTCGGGCGGCGCGCGCATCCAGGAGGGCGTCGCCTCGCTGGCGGGCTATGCCGAGGTGTTCCAGCGCAACATCATGGCCTCGGGGGTGGTGCCGCAGATCTCGGTCATCATGGGGCCGTGTGCGGGTGGCGCGGTCTACTCCCCGGCCATGACGGACTTCATCTTCATGGTGAAGGACACCTCCTACATGTTCGTCACCGGCCCCGATGTGGTGAAGACCGTCACCAACGAAGTCGTCACCGCCGAGGAGCTCGGCGGCGCCACCACCCACACGCGCAAGTCCTCGGTGGCCGACGGGGCGTTCGAAAACGACGTCGAGGCGCTGATGGAAGTTCGCCGCCTCGTCGATTTCCTGCCGAAGTCGAACCGCGAAAAACCCCCGGTCCGACCCTTCTTCGACGACCCCGAGCGCGTCGAGCCCTCGCTTGACACGCTCATTCCCGACAATCCCAACCAGCCCTACGACATGAAGGAGCTGATCCTGAAGGTCGCCGATGAGGGCGATTTCTTCGAGATCCAGGAGGAGTTCGCCAAGAACATCATCACCGGCTTCATCCGCCTCGAGGGGCGCACGGTGGGGGTGGTGGCCAATCAGCCCATGGTGCTCGCGGGCGTGCTCGACATCGATTCAAGTCGAAAGGCCGCGCGCTTCGTGCGCTTTTGCGATGCCTTCGAGATCCCGATCCTGACCTTCGTCGATGTCCCCGGCTTCCTGCCTGGCACGGCGCAGGAATACGGCGGCGTCATCAAGCATGGCGCCAAGCTCCTCTTCGCCTATGGCGAGGCGACGGTGCCCAAGGTCACGGTCATCACCCGCAAGGCCTATGGCGGCGCCTATGACGTGATGTCGTCGAAACACCTGCGCGGCGACATCAACTACGCCTGGCCCACGGCCGAGATCGCGGTGATGGGCGCCAAGGGCGCCGTCGAGATCCTCTACCGCTCCGAGCTTGGAGACCCCGAGAAGATCGCCGCGCGCACGAAGGAATACGAGGAGCGTTTCGCCAACCCCTTCGTCGCGGCCGAGCGCGGTTTCATTGACGATGTCATCATGCCCCACTCGACCCGCCGTCGCGTCTGCCGCGCCTTCGCCTCGCTTCGTGAGAAGAAGCTGACAAACCCCTGGAAGAAGCACGACAACATCCCGCTCTGACCGGTTGCATCATCCTGGTTCAAATACCCTCGCCGAAGGCACGCGGCGCCAGCCGCGACAAGGAACCCGACCCATGGAGACCACGCCCGATTTCGTCATCACCCGCGCCGATGACCGCCACCGCGACGACATGGAGCTGATCGGGACCACCGCCCCAGCCCGCTTCGGCGCCCGCGCGGCGGGGGCGCCGGCCTGATGGCGCCGGCGGCCGCACATCGCGCGGCGCTCGTCGCCGGTCTCGCCCTTGCCCTGCCTGCGGCGGCGCAGGAGGCGGGCGCGCGCGTCGAGGTGCCTTCGGGGCAGGAGGTGCGCTTCATCGAGGCGCGGAGGGATGCCGGCGCCGCGGCGGGACTCACGGCGGGAATCACCTGGCGGTTCCGCTTCGTGGCGCCAGCCATTTCCCGCGTTGGTGGCACGGTGAATCTCGACACCGCCGCGCAGGACATGGAGCATCTGTGCAACCGATTCGCGTTGCCCTGGCTTCCGCAAGGCGAGGCGGTCGGACAGATCGTCATCGAACTCGCCGATCGGGAGGTCGAATTCGGCCAGCCGGCGCCGGAGGCGACCCGATATTTCGAGGCTTTCTCGGTGCAGGGCGGCCGATGCGTGTGGGAGGGCTTTTGATGATGGGCCTGAAGCCGCTGGCGCAGCGTCCGGGCATGCGCGGAAATGATGCAATCGCGCCACAACTGCGGCATCATGTCTGCACGGAATTTTCATTCGCCGAACGATGCCGTATTGTCGGCGCGGGTTACCGGACAGGGACCTGTACCTTGTATGGGGGGAACCGCGCCCATCAGAACGCGGGAAACCGCCAGGATTTGAATAGGAGACAAACATGTCGAAAGCCGTCAAACTGGTTCTCGCTCTCGGCCTCGTCGGCTTCGTTGCTGCCTGTGCGCAGCAGGAGGAAGTGGTCGTGCCCGAGCCGATCACCGTCGAGCCCGTCCAAACGGGCAAATACAAGTAAGATCACGCCGGGGCAGGCCGCCGCGCCTGCCCCGACCCACCGCCGCGCCCGTTTCCTGCCGGGGGGTGCGGCATGATCAAGCATCGCGGCTTTCCCGGCCGCCTTCCCGGCACCGATTTCCAGTTCACCATCCGACGCGCCAACCCGCGCGGGGCCACGCGGCTCGTCGCGCGTGAGCGTTACGCCGACCGCCGGCCGGCCGACCGCACCGCGGACGAGGCGTTTCTGGCCGCGCTGATCGCGCATTTCGGCGCCGAACCCTTCCCGCGCGGCAACCTCGATGCCGGCCGACTGTCGTGGCTCTTCGGCCGCGAGGTGGTGCCCGCCGAAGATTCTTTCGACCCCGAAAGCTACGACGCCATGCTGCGCGTCGATCTCGACGCCGCCCGGCGCAGCTTCCCCCAGCTCTTCGACGGGGAGGACCGGCCATGAGGCGGCCGGCCCCGTTCCTTGCGCGTGACTCCGCCGCGCGCTCCGCTCCCTTGCCCCTCTTTCCGATACGAGGACAGCGCCCGTGTTCGACAAGATCCTGATCGCCAACCGCGGCGAGATCGCCTGCCGCGTCATCAAGACCGCCCGCCGCATGGGCATCAAGACCGTCGCCATCTACTCCGATGCCGACCGCCATGCCCTGCATGTGAAGATGGCTGACGAGGCGGTGCATATCGGCCCGCCGCCGGCGGCGCAGTCCTACATCGACATCTCCCGCGTGATGGCCGCGATCCGCGAGACCGGTGCGCAGGCGGTGCATCCCGGTTATGGCTTTCTGTCGGAAAACCCGCGCTTTGCCGCCGCGCTCGAGGAGGCGGGCGTGGTCTTCATCGGTCCGCCGCGCGAGGCCATCGAGGCGATGGGCGACAAGATCACCTCGAAGAAGATCGCCGCCGAGGCGGGGGTCAACACCGTGCCCGGCTACATGGGGCTCATCGCCGATGCCGAGGAGGCTGTGAAGATTTCCCGCGAGATCGGCTATCCGGTGATGATCAAGGCCAGCGCCGGCGGCGGCGGCAAGGGGATGCGGATTGCCTGGAACGACGAGGAGGCGCGCGAGGGCTTCCAGAGCTCGAAGAACGAGGCCGCCGCGAGCTTCGGCGACGATCGCATCTTCATCGAGAAGTTCGTCACCCAGCCCCGGCACATCGAGATTCAGGTGCTCGCAGACGGGCACGGCAATGTCGTCTATCTGGGCGAGCGCGAATGCTCCATCCAGCGGCGCAACCAGAAGGTCATCGAGGAGGCGCCCTCGCCGTTTCTCGACGAGGCAACGCGGCGGGCGATGGGCGAGCAGGCCTGCGCGCTTGCCCGCGCCGTGGGCTACCGCTCGGCCGGAACGGTGGAGTTCATCGTCGACGGGGAGCGGAACTTCTACTTCCTCGAGATGAACACGCGCCTGCAGGTGGAGCACCCCGTCACCGAGCTCATCACCGGCATCGACCTTGTGGAACAGATGATCCGCGTCGCGGCAGGCGAGAAGCTGCCCTTCAGCCAGGAGGACATCACGCTCACCGGCTGGGCGATCGAGTCGCGGCTTTACGCCGAGGATCCCTATCGCAACTTCCTGCCCTCCACGGGCCGGCTCACCCGCTACCGCCCGCCGGCCGAGGTTGCCGCCGGGCCGATGGCGGACGCGGGCAAGTGGCTCGACGAGGCCGCCCCGCGCGGCGAGACGGCCGTGCGCAATGACACCGGCGTCTACGAGGGTGGCGAGATCTCGATCTACTACGACCCGATGATCGCCAAGCTCTGCACCTGGGCGCCGGACCGCGCGGGCGCGATCGAGGCCATGCGCGTGGCGCTCGACGCCTTCGAGGTCGAGGGGATCGGCCACAACATCCCCTTCCTGTCGGCGGTGATGGATCATCCGCGCTTCGTGAAGGGCGACATCACCACCGCCTTCATCGCCGAGGAATACCCCGAGGGCTTTCAGGGGGTTCAGCTTTCGGAGGAGGCGCTGCGGCGTGTCGCGGCCGCGGCGGCGGCGATGCACCGGGTGGCGGAGATTCGCCGCGCGCGCATCTCCGGGCGCATGGACAATCACGAGCGCCATGTCGGCGAGGATTGGGTTGTGGAAATCGACGGCCATCGCTGGCCGGTGAAGATCAAGGCCGACCGTCAGGGATCGACGGTGCGTTTCGAGGATGACGGCGACTACCGGGTCGAGAGCGACTGGACGCCGGGGCGGACGCTGGCGGTGCTCGAGGTCAATGGCGAGCCCCTGGTGCTCAAGGTGAACGAGATCAGGGGCGGGGGCTTTCGCATCCGCACGCGCGGGGCCGAGCTGAAGGTTTTCGTGCGCACCCCCCGCGCGGCCGAGCTGGCCGCGCTGATGCCCGAGAAGGCGCCGCCGGACACCTCGAAGATGCTGCTCTGCCCGATGCCGGGGCTGGTGGTGAAGATCGATGTGGAGGTCGGCCAGCAGGTCGAGGAGGGCCAGCCGCTCTGCACCGTGGAGGCGATGAAGATGGAGAACATCCTGCGCGCCGAGCGGCGCGGAGTGGTGGCGAAGATCCACGCCGCACCCGGCGACAGCCTTGGCGTGGACGAGGTGATCATGGAGTTCGAGTGAGGGAAGAGGGGACGTGCGACGCGCCGGTGAGCCGATGAGAAAACGCATGCGCCCGCCCGGCCTGCCTCGGGCGCGGCTCTCGCCGGCGCCTTGCGCGATGCGGGCGGCGCCTTACCCGTCCTGCGCTTCCAGCAGTCGCCGCCGCTCCTCCTCGATCTCCTGCTGTCTGAGCGGCGTCTTGTCGATGGCGCGAGTGATCTCGCGCACATGCCAGGGCAGGGGCTTGCGCAGGATCACCGTTCCGTCCTTGTCCACCAGCACCCAGGAGAAGCCGCGCGGGCGCAGGGCAAGGCGGATCTCGGAGCGGGCGGCCGGGTCGGTGTCGACGATCACCACCACGTCGCGCTCGATCAGCGGCTCGGGGCGTTCTGCCAGAAGCTCGAGCTGGCGCTGGAAGCGCGGATCGGCCGGCGTATCTGCAAAGACGACGAGCGGGCGCGCCACCCACAGGAACTCGTCAAGCGTATGGTTCGCGGCATCGAGCGGAACAAGGCCGCGTGGCTCGGCCTGCGGTGCGGGTTCCTCTTCGGGCGTCTCGGCAATGCCGTTCTCGGCCGCGGCGGGGGCGGCGAGCGCAAGCGCGCCGGCAAGAACGAGGGAAAGGATTCGCGTCATCGGGCCTCCTGCCGGGGCAATATAGGCGCGCGGGAGAGGATGGCGAAAGGTTGAAAGCCGCGGCGGCTGCGAATGAGGCGTGGCCTTCCGGCGCAAGAGGAGAAAGGGCGATGGGCACGAGCGATCGCGAGAAGTGGAAGGAACTGGCCGAGAAGGAACTCAGGGGCAGGCCGCTCGAGAGCCTCACCTGGCACACCCCCGAGGGCATCGACGTGGCCCCCCTCCACACCGAGGAAGACATCGCGGGGCTTGAGCATCTGGGCTCCATGCCGGGACTGCCGCCCTATGTGCGCGGGCCGCGGGCGACGATGTATGCTGGCCGGCCCTGGACCATCCGCCAGTATGCCGGCTTCTCCACCGCCGAGGAATCGAACGCCTTCTACCGCAAGGCCCTCGCCGCCGGTCAGCAGGGCATTTCGGTGGCCTTCGATCTCGCCACCCACCGCGGCTATGACAGCGATCATCCGCGCGTCGAGGGCGACGTTGGCAAGGCCGGTGTCGCCATCGACTCGGTGGAGGACATGAAGATTCTCTTCGATGGCATCCCGCTCGGCGAGGTGTCGGTGTCGATGACGATGAACGGCGCGGTGATCCCGATCATGGCCAATTTCATCGTCACCGGCGAAGAGCAGGGCGTGGCGCGCAAGGATCTTTCGGGGACCATCCAGAACGACATCCTCAAGGAGTTCATGGTCCGCAACACCTACATCTACCCGCCCGAACCCTCGATGCGGATCGTCGCCGACATCATCGAATACACCGCCCGCGAGATGCCGCGCTTCAACTCCATCTCGATTTCCGGCTACCACATGCAGGAGGCCGGCGCGACGCTGGTGCAGGAGCTGGCCTACACGCTCGCCAACGGCAAGGAATATGTGAAGGCGGCCATGGCGCGCGGGCTCGACGTTGACAGCTTCGCGCCGCGCCTGTCCTTCTTCTTCGCCATCGGCATGAACTTCTTCATGGAGATCGCCAAGCTCCGTGCCGCCCGGCTCCTGTGGCACCGGATCATGTCGGAGTTCGGCGCGAAGAAGCCGCAAAGCCTGATGCTGCGCACCCACTGCCAGACCTCGGGCGTGAGCCTGCAGGAGCAGGACCCCTACAACAACATCGTGCGCACCGCCTACGAGGCGCTTTCGGCGGTGCTTGGCGGCACCCAGTCGCTGCACACCAACTCCTTTGACGAGGCGATCGCCCTGCCCACCGACTTCTCCGCGCGCATCGCCCGCAACACCCAGCTCATCCTTCAGCACGAGACGGGGATCACGCATCAGATCGACCCGCTCGCGGGCTCCTACTATGTCGAGAAGCTCACCGCCGAGCTGGCGGATGCCGCCTGGAAGCTCATCGAGGAAGTGGATGCGATGGGCGGCATGACGAAGGCCGTGGAGTCGGGCATGCCGAAGCTCAGGATCGAGGAGGCCGCGGCGCGGCGGCAAGCCCGCATCGATCGCGGCGAGGAGGTGATCGTGGGCGTCAACCGCTACCGCCCCGAGGAGGAGCCGCCCGTCGAGATCCGCGAGATCGACAACACCAAGGTGCGCGAGGCGCAGATCGCCCGGCTCGAGCGGCTCAAGGCCACGCGCGATCAGGCCGCGGTCGATGCGGCGCTGGCAGAGCTCGAGCGGCGCGCGCGCGAGGGCGGCAATCTTCTGGAAGCGGCGGTGGAGGCGGCGCGGGCGCGCGCCACGGTGGGAGAGATTTCGATGGCGATGGAGAAGGTCTTCGGCCGGCACCGGGCCGAGGTGAAGACGCTTTCGGGCGTCTATGGCGCGGCCTATGAGGGCGACGAGGGGTTCGCCGCGATCCAGCGCGAGGTGGAGAAATTCGCCGAAGAAGAGGGCCGCCGCCCGCGCATGCTGGTGGTCAAGCTCGGGCAGGACGGCCACGACCGCGGCGCCAAGGTGATCGCCACCGCCTTTGCCGACATCGGCTTCGATGTCGATGTGGGCCCGCTCTTCCAGACCCCCGAGGAGGCGGCGCAGGACGCCATCGACAACGACGTGCATGTGGTCGGCATCTCGAGCCAGGCGGCCGGGCACAAGACGCTCGCGCCGAAGCTCATCGAGGCGCTGCGCGCAAAGGGCGCCGAGGACATCATCGTGATCTGCGGCGGCGTGATCCCCCCGCAGGACTACGAGTTTCTCAAGTCGAAGGGGGTGAAGGCGATCTTCGGGCCGGGCACCAACATTCCGCAGGCGGCATCGGAAATCCTCAAGCTCATCCGCGAGGCGCGGATGGGGCAGGCGGCGGAGTAGGGACATGGCAGGCAGGAGCGGGGCAGAAGGCGCCGGCCGCGCCGCGCGCGCCCTTGGCGCCGGGGCGGGCATCGTGCTGGCAATCGCCGAGGTCTGGGCGGGCGTGGCGCTTCTCAACCTGCCGGTCTATTCGCTTCTGGCCACGCTCGCCTTTGCCTTTCTCGCGCCGGGGCTCATCCTCGCCGCCATGCTCGGCTGGCTGGCAGCGGGGCGCTTTGCCGATGACGTCCATCCTTCGCAGCCCCCCGCTCCGGGCAGCCGGCGGGCCATCGACGCCCATGTGCTGGCCGAGACGGTGGCCCTCACGGTGATGGCGCTCGCGCTCTGGCCGCCGCTGGCCTATCTCCTCGTGGGCGACGGCCCCGGAGTTGTGGTCGCGCTCGGGCTGGGGCTTGCGCTTGCCCGCATCGCTGCCTGGGCGGGGTGTCATCTTTCGCCCGGACTGCGCGCCTTCGGCTTTGCCGCGAGCTATTTTCCCACGCTGGTGGCCATGCTCTGGGCAGGGGCGGGATGGCTTGCGCGTCTTGCACAATGAGGGGGTGGGGATGCCCTGCACCATCGACCATCTGGTGATCGCGGCCGAGGATCTCGATGCCGGGGCCGAGGCCGTCTCCGCCACGCTCGGCGTGCCGCTTGCACCCGGCGGCCAGCACCCGGCCATGGGCACGCACAATCGCCTCCTGTCGCTGGGCGAGGGGGAATACCTCGAGGTCATCGCCATCGATCCGCAGGCGATCCCGCCCGGCCGCCCTCGCTGGTTCGCGCTCGACAGCTTCGAGGGGGCGCCGCGCCCCGTGGCCTGGGTGCTGCGCTGTGACGACCTCGACGCCGCGCTTGCCGCCGCGCCCGAGGGCATCGGCGCGCCGATGGAGCTTTCGCGCGGCGACCTCGCCTGGCGGCTGACGGTGCCCGAAATCGGGGTGACGCCGTTCGACGGGCTGTTCCCGGCGCTGATCGAGTGGGAGGAGGGCGACCACCCCGCCGAGCAGCTCCCGCCCTCGGGCTGCACGCTTGAGCGGCTGGAGCTTTTTCACCCTGCGGCCGAAGCGCTCGAGGCCGCGCTGGCGCCTCTGGTGGAGGATGCGCGCCTTCTCGTCAGATACGGCGCACTCCCGCAGATGCGCGCGGTGATCGCCACGCCGCACGGGCCAAGGCTGCTCGGGCCATGATCCGCGACGCCAGGGCGGAGGATGCCCCCGCCATCGCCGCGATCTGGAATCCGGTGATCCGGGAGACGGCGATCACCTTCAACAGCGTCGAGAAGAACCCCGAAGAGATCGCCGCGCTCATCGCCGCGCGGCAGGCCGAGGGGCTGGGTTTCTTCGTGGCCGAAGGAGCCGGAGGCGCGATCGCGGGCTTTGCCACCTATTTCCAGTTCCGCGCCGGGGTGGGCTATGCGCACAGCATGGAGCACACGGTGATCCTCGCGCCTGAGGCGCGCGGGCGCGGGGTGGGGCGGAGCCTGATGGCGCATGTCGAGGCCCACGCCACCGCCCGCGGCGCGCATTGCATCTTCGCCGGGGTTTCCTCGGGCAATCCTGCCGGACGCGCCTTTCATGCGCGTCTCGGCTACGTGGAAGTGGCGGTGCTGCGCGAGGTGGGCTTCAAGTTCGGCCTCTGGTTCGACCTGCACCTGATGCAGAAGTTTCTCTGAAGGCGCCCTCGCTGCGCCCTCAGACCTTGCGCGCGGCCTTCTCGGCGATGCCGGAGGTGCCTTCGCGGCGGGCGAGCTCGGCGAGCACCTCATCAAACGTCACCTCGCGCGCGGCCAGCATGACGAGCAGGTGATAAAGAACATCCGCCGCCTCCGCCGCGAGCCGCGCGCGGTCGCCCTTGACCGCCTCGATGATCGCCTCCACCGCCTCCTCGCCGAACTTCCCGGCGCATTTCTCGGGCCCCTGGGCCAGAAGCCGGGCGGTCCAGGAGCTTTCGGGATCGGCCCCGCGGCGGGCGGCGATGGTATCAGCCAGGCGCTGCAATGTCTCGATCTGTGCCATGCGCCCCACATCCCGCCGCGTCGCGGCGGTGTCAATCCCTTGCCTCGCTCCGAAGATGCGCGAAAATCGGCCTCAGCCAAGGGAGGCGAAGATGTGGAAGGCCCTTGCAGCTCTGCTGGCTCTGCTGCCCGGTGCCGGGCTTGCGCTCGAGCCATTGCGCTATCTTGACGACCGCTCCACGCCGGAGGCGGTGATCCAATCGCTCTACAATGCCGTCTCGATGCACCACTACCCCCGCGCCTGGAGCTATTTCGACGACGATGTGCGCCCCGACTTCCACCGTTTTGTGGCCGGCTATGCCGATACGCTGTGGGTCGATGTGCGCACCGGCGAGGTGGTCTCGGAAGGCGCGGCCGGCACCACCTACTGGCTGGTGCCCACGGTGATCGCCGCGGTTCGGCGGGACGGCTCGCGCGCGGTCTTTGCCGGCTGCTATGTGCTGCGCCAGACCAACCCGGACCTCATCAAGGAGCCGCCCTATGACCCGATCGCGATCTTCAAGGGGCGGCTGAGGCCCGTGGCCGTGCCCTTCGCTGAGGCGAAGGGTGACTGCTCGGGGTTCTGAGCGGCGTTCAGGTGAGCCGGACGGGGATGCCGGCCGCGGCCATATGCGCCTTGGCCTCGGCGATGGTGTAATGGCCGAAATGGAAGATCGACGCTGCGAGCACCGCGCTCGCGTGCCCCTCCACCACGCCTTCCACCAGATGATCGAGCGTGCCGACGCCCCCCGAGGCGATGACCGGTATCGGCACGGCATCAGCCACCGCCCGGGTGAGGGGGATGTTGAAGCCCGCGCGCGTGCCGTCGCGGTCCATGGAGGTCAGCAGGATTTCGCCCGCCCCCTTCTCGGCCACAAGCCGGGCGAATTCCACCGCGTCGATGCCGGTGGGCCGGCGCCCGCCATGGGTGAAGATCTCCCACCGCCCCGGCGCCACGGTCTTGGCATCGATCGCCACCACGATGCACTGCGAGCCGAAACGGTCGGCCGCACGGGCCACCACCTCGGGGTCGGCCACGGCAGCGGAGTTGAATGACACCTTGTCGGCCCCGGCAAGCAGAAGGTTGCGCACATCCTCCACCGTGCGCACGCCGCCGCCGATGGTCAGCGGCATGAAGCACTGCTCGGCCGTGCGCGTGGCCAGATCATACATCGTGCGCCGGTTCTCATGCGTGGCATGGATGTCGAGAAAGCACAGCTCATCGGCCCCCGCCGCGTCATAGGCGCGGGCCGATTCCACCGGGTCGCCGGCATCAACGAGATCGACGAAATTGACGCCCTTGACGACCCGCCCATCGGCGACGTCAAGGCAAGGGATGATGCGCGTCTTGAGCATGGCCCGCGAGATAGCGCGATTGCACCGGCCTGAAAAGCGTTACTCTCCGAGTGCGGCCAACGCCTCTGCAAGGTCGATGGCCCCGTCGTAAAGCGCCCGCCCCACGATCGCGCCCGTGATCACGCCGGTGTCCCTCAGCGCGATGAGGTCGGCCAGCGAGGAGACCCCGCCCGAGGCGATCACCGGGATCGACACCGCCCGCGCCAGCGCCGCCGTGGCCGCCACATTCGGACCTGCCATGGCGCCGTCGCGCTCGATGTCGGTGTAGATGATGGCCGCCACCCCGGCATCCTCGAAGGAGCGGGCAAGATCGCTGGCCATCACCTCCGTCTCCTCGGCCCAGCCGCGCGTGGCCACACGCCCCTGGCGCGCGTCGATCCCCACTGCCACGCGGCCCGGAAAGGCGCGCGCCGCCTCGCGCACGAGCGCAGGATTCTCGACCGCCACCGTGCCGAGGATGACCCGCGCAAGCCCTCGCTCGAGCCAGCCCTCGATGGTGGCCATGTCACGGATGCCCCCGCCGAGCTGCACCGGGATCGACACCGCCGCCAGAATCGCCTCCACCGCCGCGGCATTGACGGGGTGGCCGGCGAAGGCGCCGTTGAGATCGACCACGTGCAGCCATTCGCAGCCGGCCTCGGAAAAGGCGCGGGCCTGCGCGGCGGGATCGTCGCCAAACACCGTCGCCGCCTCCATCTCGCCGCGCAGAAGCCGCACGCACTGGCCGTCCTTGAGATCAATCGCAGGGTAGAGGATCATCGCGCACTCCCGACACTCGGATTTCGGCCGCTCTTTGGCACCCCGCGCGCCGCGATGCAATTCGCAGACGCCACGTCAGCCTTGAGCCGCGCCCGCCAAACCGGCAGCATCCACCTCAGGGAGACGGGAGGATACCAACATGAAGAGACTTGTGCTCGCCTTCGCCATGCTGCTCGGCCTTGCCCTGCCGGCCGCCGCTGCCGATCCGGTGGAGGGGCTGTGGAAGACCGAGGCCGACGATGGCGCCTATGCCTACGTTCGCATGGCGCCCTGCGGGCAATACATCTGCGGCGTGATCGAACGCACCTTCAACGCCTCGGGCGAGTATGATTCGCCCAACAAGGGCAAGGTTCTGGTCATCAACATGGAACCCAAGGGCAACGGCAGCTACCGCGGCAAGGTCTGGCGCCCCTCCAACAACAAGATCTACATCGGCAAGATGGACCTGCAGGGCCCCGACAGGCTCAAGCTGCGCGGCTGCGTGGCCGGAGGTCTCCTGTGCTCCTCGCAGACCTGGACACGCGTGAAGTAGCGCCGCTCAGGGACGCCAGCGCAGGAAATTGGCAATCAGCCGCAGCCCCGGCTTCTGGCTCTTCTCGGGGTGGAACTGCGTGCCGATGATGTTGTCGCGCCCGACGATGGCGGTGATCTCGCCGCCATAGTCGCAATGCGCAAGCCTGTGCGCCGCATTCTCCACCACGAAATGGTAGGAATGCACGAAATAGGCGTGATCGCCCGTCTCTATGCCCTCAAGCACCGGGTGCGCCGTGTCGATGACCAGGTCGTTCCAGCCCATGTGCGGTACCTTCAGCGCGGGATCGGCGGGCGCGATCTTCACCACCTCGCCCGGAATCCAGCCAAGCCCCGGCGTGGGGCGATACTCAAGCCCGCGCGTCGCCAGCATCTGCATGCCCACGCAGATGCCCAGAAACGGCACGCCGCGCCCGATCACCGCCTCCTCCAGCGCCTCGGCCATGCCGTCGATGGCGAAAAGCGCCTCCCGGCAGGCCGGAAACGCCCCGTCGCCCGGCAGCACGATGCGGCTCGCGCGCGCCACATCCTCTGCCCGCGAAGTGACCTTCACAGCACCCGCCTCCACCTCGGCAGCCATGCGGCTCAAGGCCTTCTCGGCGGAGTGGAGATTGCCCGACTCGTAGTCGATCAGGACGGTGGTCACGGCCTAAAGCGTCCCCTTGGTCGAGGGAATCGCATCCCCCTTGCGCGGGTCATTCTCCACCGCGTCGCGCAGCGCCCGTGCCACCGCCTTGAAGGCCGCCTCGGCGATGTGGTGGCTGTTGATCCCGTGCAGGCAATCGACATGAAGCGTGATCCCGCCATGGGTCGAGAACGCCTGGAAGAACTCCCGCACGAGCTCGGTGTCGAAGCTGCCGATCTTCGCCGTCGGCATGGCGACGTTCCACACCAGAAACGGCCGGCCCGACAGATCGAGCGCGGCGCGCACCAGCGCGTCATCCATCGGCAGAAGGCAGGCGCCGTAGCGCCTGATCCCGCGCTTGTCGCCGAGCGCCTGCGCCAGCGCCTGGCCGAGCACGATGCCGGTGTCCTCCACCGTGTGGTGATCGTCGATATGCCTGTCGCCCTCGGCCCGCACCTTCATGTCGATGAGCGCATGGCGCGCGAGCTGGTCGAGCATGTGGTCGAAGAAGCCCACCCCGGTGGCGTTGTCATAGACGCCGCTGCCATCAAGGTCGATTTCCACCGAAATCTCGGTTTCGGCAGTCTTGCGGGTCATGCTGGCGCGACGCATCAAAGCCTCCGGTCTCTGGCCAGCCGCCTTACCGGTCTCTGGCCAGCCGCCTTATAGGAAGAGGCGCGGCGCCTGCCAAGCCGGGCGTGCCCCTTCCCTTCTCACCCTGGGTGGAAATACCCCGGGGGGAGCGCGAAAGCGCGGGGGGCAGCGCCCCCCTCTGTCACAGAATGTCGAGCACCGCCTCGGGCGGCCGGCCGATCGCGGCACGCCCGCCCTTGATGACGATGGGCCGCTCGATGAGCTTCGGCGTTGCCGCCATCGCCGCAAACAGCGCCTCGTCATCGGCTTGGGCCAGACCCTGCGCGCGATACTCCGGCTCCTTCACGCGCATCATCTGCCGCGGCCCGACGCCGAGCATGCGCGCCACCTCCCTGAGCTCCTCCACGCTTGGCGGATCGGTCAGATAAAGCCGGATTTTCGGTGCAATCCCGCGCTCCTCGAGCAGCTTCAGCGCCGCCCGCGACTTCGAGCAGCGTGGATTGTGCCAGATGATCACTTCGCCTTCGCCCATCCTCAACCTCCCTGAGCCGGTTCCCGCAGCCAGCGCTCCCGTCCGGTGCCCACCGCCTCGGCAACGCTCGCAAATCCCTCGCGCTCCAGCAGCCGGTCGAGCCCGCGCGCGATGCGCGGGGCAAGCGAGAGCCCCTCATAGATGAGCGCGGTGTAAAGCTGCACCGCACTTGCGCCCGCGCGGATCTTCTCGAAGGCGTCCTCGGCGGAGAAGATGCCGCCCACCCCGATCAGCGGCAGTGCGCCCCCGGTCTCGAAGGAGAGCCGCGCCAGAACCCGAGTCGAGAGCGCAAAGAGCGGCCGCCCCGAGAGCCCGCCCGCCTCGCCCCGCGCAGCGCTTCTCAGCCCTTCGCGGCGCACGGTGGTGTTGGTCGCGATGATCCCATCGAGCCGCGCCTCCATCGCCACGGCGGCGATCTCGGCGATCTCGG
Source organism: Meinhardsimonia xiamenensis (assembly GCF_900102905.1). Classification (GTDB taxonomy): domain Bacteria; phylum Pseudomonadota; class Alphaproteobacteria; order Rhodobacterales; family Rhodobacteraceae; genus Meinhardsimonia; species Meinhardsimonia xiamenensis. The sequence continues at coordinate 274,410 of NZ_FNFV01000002.1, forward strand.
CGTCGGAAAGATCGGGGGCGATCTTCAGAAACAGCGGCACCGGGCGGGGCAGCGCGGCATTCGCCTGCCGCACCCGCGCGATCACCGCCTCGAGCGCGGCCCGGCCTTGCAGATCGCGCAGGGCTTCGGTGTTGGGCGAGGAGACATTGACCGTGGCAAAGTCGATGTGCGGGCCGGCAATGCGCAGCACCTCGGCATAGTCGCCGGCGCGGTCGGGGCTGTCCTTGCCCGCGCCGAGGTTGAGCCCGCGCGGCACCGCGCAGCGGCTTGCGGCGAGCCTCGCGGCGATGGCCTCGGCACCCTCGTTGTTGAAGCCGAAGCGGTTGATGACGGCGCGATCGGTGGTCAGGCGGAAGAGTCGCGGGCGAGGGTTGCCGGGCTGCGGGCGCGGCGTGGCGGCGCCGAACTCGACAAAGCCGAAACCGGCGCGGCAGAGGGGCGCGACGGCCTCGGCATTCTTGTCAAAGCCCGCCGCGAGCCCCACGGGGTTGGGCAGCGTGAGCCCGGCGATGCGGGTTGCAAGCCGCGGGCTTGTCACCGGCCCGCCTTCGAGCGGCACCAGCCCCGCCTTGAGCGCCCTGAGCGCCAGGTGGTGCGCCCGCTCCGGCTCGAGCCGGTGAAGCGCGGCGAGCCCGAGCCGTTCGACCAGCCTCATGCGAGCGCCTCGGGAAACGTGTGCCGGCCGTCGGGCCCCAGCGGCAGCGGCGTGTGCCAGACCACCTCCGCACGCCTCAAGGCCCGGTAGAGATGCGGAAAGAGCTGCCCGCCGCGCGAGGGCTCCCAGCGCAGCGCAGGCCCGAGCGCCTCCGTCTCCACCGCCGCGAGCACGAGGCCCTTTTCGCCCGCGAAATGCTTCGCCGCGGTTTCGGCCAGCTGCTCGGCGGTGGAGAAATGGATGAAGCCGTCGGCAAGATCGACCGGCGCGCCCGCGGTCTCGCCGGCTTCCTCCAGCCCCTGCCATTCGGCGGCGCGGAATATCTTGTAGATCAGCATGGCCGCGTCCTTGCCGCGCGCGCGCCCGCCGGTCAAGCCGCGTGTCACCGCAGTGTTACGTCACGGCAGTCGCCGGGGCCTTGTCTTGCGCTTTGACTCACGCCCCCGGGCGGGCGCAGAGTGGCGCAATCGACAACAACAAAGTCATCAGGGAGACGCATAATGACAAGGTTGATTCGCAACATCGCCGGCGGGCTCGTTGCGGGTGCCACTCTGGCACTCGGCGCGGCCGCGCAGGCGCAGGAGACGGTGAAGCTCACCATCCTCGGCATCGGCGACATCTACGAGTTCAGCGACAAGGACGGTGTCGGCGGCGTGGCCAGGCTCAACGCGGTGGCGCGCGCCGAGCGCGCCGCAAACCCCAACACGCTTTATGTCTTCGACGGCGACATGCTCTCGCCCTCGCTCCTGTCGGGCTTCGACAAGGGGCAGAACATGATCGACCTGACCAACATCGTGCCCTTCGACATCGCCGTTCCCGGCAACCACGAGTTCGATTTCGGAATGGACAACTTCGTCGAGAAGATGAAGGCGTCGAAATACCCCTGGGCGGCGATCAACATCACCAAGGCCGACGGCTCGCCGCTCGAAGGGCTTGGCGGGGTGATGTGGAAGGAGATGGCGGGGCTCAGGATTGCGCTCATTCCGGTGGCGCAGGACACCTCGCCCGAGGTCTCCGACACCGGCGATCTCGTCTTCCTGCCCACGGTGGAGACGGCGATTGAAGCGGCGAAGGCGGCGCGCGGCGAGGGGGCCGATCTCGTCATCGGCGTCGTGCAGACGCCCATGCCCAACGACCGCGCGCTGATCGCGAGCCATGCCTTCGACGTGATCATGTCGGGCGACGACCATTCCTACGCCACCGCCTATGACGGGGTGACAGCCTATGTCGAGACGGGGATGGACGGCCGCTTCATCGCGCCGCTCGATCTCTACGTCACCATCGGCGAGCGGCGCGGCGAGCGGCATGTGAGCTGGAAGCCGAACTTCCGCTTCATCGATTCGGCCAATGTCGAGCCCGACCCCGAGACGCAGGCGCTGGTCGATGCCTTCAAGGCCAAGCTCGACGAGAGTCTCAATGTCGAGATCGGCGTGACCGAGGTGACGCTCGACAGCCGCCGCAACGTGGTGCGCGCCGAGGAGGCGGCGATCGGCAATCTCATAGCCGACGCCATGCGCGCGGCCACCGGCGCGGATGTGGCGATCACCAATGGCGGCGGCATCCGCGGCGATCGCACCTATGAGCCGGGCACGGTTCTCACCCGCCGCGACATCCTCACCGAGCTGCCCTTCGGCAATGTCACGGTGATGACCGAGATCACCGGCGCCCAGATTCTCGACGCGCTCGAGAACGGCTTCTCGCGTGTGGAGGAGGGCGCGGGCCGCTTCCCGCAGGTCTCGGGGCTGACGGTGGTGTGGGATCCTTCGGCCGAGCCGGGCAGCCGCGTCGTGGAGGTCAAGGTGAACGGCGCGCCGCTCGATCTGAACAAGGTCTATCGGGTGGCCACCAACGACTACATGCTGGCCGGCGGTGACGGCTATGCCGCGCTCGGCGGTGGCCGTGTGGTCATCGACAAGGGCAACGGCAACCTCATGGCCAATGACGTGATCGACTACATCGCGAAGATGGGAAAGGTCACGCAGACGGTCGAGGGCCGCATCCGTCGCGTTGGGGAGTGATCCGCGCCGACCCTGTGGCAAGAAGGGCGGCGCCCGGCCCGGCGGGGTGGGCGTGAAGCGCCCGCCCCGTGGGGGGCGGGCCGGGCGCTGCCCGGCCTCGCGGCCGGGCGGCAGGCCTTCCGCTCTTCACTCCGCCGCATGCTTTTCCTTCCTCGCCGCGATGCGCTAGCCTCGCACCCATGTGCGGGCGTTTCGCCATAACCCTGCCGCCGGAGGCGATGGTCGAGCTCTTCGGGGCGGTGCCCGACAATGACCTCCCGCCCACGCCCAATTACAACGTCTGCCCGACCATGCGCATTCACGCCGTCACCCATGAGGATGGCATCCGCCGCCTCCGTGGCTTGCGCTGGGGCTTCATCCCGCATTGGTACAAGACGCCCGATGACGGCCCGCTCCTCATCAACGCCCGCGCCGAATCGGTCGCCAAGAAGCCCGCCTTCGCCCGCGCCGCGCGCGAACGCCGCTGCCTGATCCCCGCTTCGGGCTTCTACGAGTGGCAGAAGGCTCCCGACGGCCGCCGCCTGCCGTGGTACATCACCGCCCGCGACGGCAGCCCGCTGGCCTTTGCCGGCATCTGGCAGCGCTGGGAGGCGGAGGGGCAGGAGCCGATGACCACGACCGCCATCGTCACCACCAGTGCCAACCCCGACATCGCCCATATCCACAGCCGCGCGCCGGTCATCATCGCGCGCGAGGACTGGCCCTTGTGGCTTGGCGAGGCGGGGAAGGGCGCGGCGCTTCTGATGCGGCCTGCGCCTGCGGGCAGCCTCAGGGCGTGGCGGGTGAGCACCCGCGTCAACTCTTCCCGCGCCCAAGGGCCGGAGCTGATCGAACCCGTTTCCGAGGAGGCTTGAAAAAAGAGGCCGCGACGAAGCGCGGCCTGTCCAGTCAGGGAGGAAGCTGCCATCGGCCCGTTTCCGGCGGGCCAGGGAAAACCCGAATGCCTCTTTGCTCGACTTTCCTTGTAGCGGCGAAATGCGGCGATTCTGAGGCATTGTTCTCGCGTTGGGCGGGAAGGGTGGCGCGCAACGCGATCTGTCCTCATTCCTTCACAGGCGGTGCACCTCCGGCAAAGCAGTTGACGCCAACATAATCGCAAGGTGCCTCCTGCATCTGCAGATGCAGCCCCTCGCCGGTGAAGGGGTGGGCGCGGGCGAGCGCTTCGTCAAGATCGATGCCAAGCCCGGGGCCCTGCGGGGCGGCGATGAAGCCCTCCTCCACCGCGATCGCGCCGCCGATGAGGTCGCGGTGAAACTCCGTCTCGATGGTTTCGGCCATCAGCAGATTCGGGACTGCCACCGCCAGATGCACATTGGCCGCCCATTCCACCGGCCCGGCGTAGAGATGCGGGGCCATCTGGGCGCCGAAGGCCTCGGCCAGCGCGGCGAGCTTGCACCCCTCCCAAAGCCCGCCCGCGCGCCCCAGCGCCGGTTGCAGTATCGCCGCCGCACCGGCGCGTAGGACGGCGGCGAATTCCGCGCGCGTGGTCAGCCGCTCGCCGGTGGCCACGGGAATGCGCACGGCCCGCGCAACCTCGGCCATGCCGGCAACATCGTCGGGCGGCACCGGCTCCTCGAACCAGAGCGGCGCGTAGGGCTCGAGCGCTTGGCCCAGCCGGATGGCGCCTGCGGGCGTGAATTGCCCGTGCGTGCCGAAGAGAAGATCGGCCCGGTCTCCCACCGCCTCGCGGATCGCGGCACAGAAGGCCACCGAACGGGTGATGTCCCGCATCGCCGGCATGTGCCCGCCGTGAATGGTATAGGGGCCGGCGGGGTCGAACTTCACCGCCGTGTAGCCGCGCGCGACACAGTCGGCAGCCGCTTCCGCGTGCATCTCGGCGCTGATCCAGAAGCCGTCGATGTCGTGGTGGGGCAGCGGGTAGAGATAGGTGTAGGCGCGCACGCGCTCGTTCACGCGCCCGCCGAGTAGAGCCCACACGGGCCGCTCGCGCGCCTTGCCCAAGATGTCCCAGCAGGCGATCTCGAGGCCAGAGAAGGCGCCCATCACCGTCAGGTCAGGGCGCTGGGTGAAGCCCGAGGAATAGACGCGGCGGAACATCAGCTCGATGTTCTCGGGGCTCTCGCCCTGCATGTGGCGGGCGAAAACATCCTCGATGACGGCGCGCATCGCCTCCGGGCCGACGCTCGAGGCGTAGCACTCGCCCCAGCCGGTGAGGCCGTCATCGGTGGTGAGCTTGACGAAGATCCAGTAGCGCCCGCCCCAGCCGGGCGCCGGCGGGGCGGTGATGATGATCTCGAGATCCTCGAGCCGCATCGGGCTTCAGAAGACGATGACGTTGCGCCGGGCCGCGCCTGACTTAGTGTCGGCGATGGCCTCGTTGATCTGATCGAGCGACCAGCGCCCGGAAACCAGCTCATCGAGCTTCAGCCGCCCCTGGCGGTAGAGGTCGACCATCCAGGGGATGTCGCGCTCGAGCACCACATCGCCCATCTTCGAGCCCAGCATCTGCTGGCCGATGGCCGAGACAATCACCGGCTCGTAGCTGGAGAGCTCGCCCGAATGCGGCATGCCGACCATCACCATCCGCCCCATCGGTGCGAGATAGCGCAGCGCGGTGTCATAGGCGGGAATGGCGCCCACGGTGACGAAGACCGCGTCGGCAAGCCGTCCGCCGAGGATCTCGCGCACCCGGCGCCAGGGCTTCGGCTCGGTGGCAAGCACCCCGTCGGTGGCGCCGAATTCGGCCGCGGCCTCAAGCTTCTCGGGCGTCATGTCCACCGCCACGATCCGCCGCGCGCCGGCAAGCCAGGCGCCCTGGATGGCGTTGAGCCCGACCCCGCCCGCGCCGATGACCACCACGCTCTCGCCGGAGCGCAGGCGGGCGGTGTTGACCACCGCGCCGACGCCGGTGACGACGCCGCAGCTCAACAGGCAGGCCGCGTCAAGCGGTAGCTCGGGCGGAATCTTCACGATCTGCGACTGATCGACCACGGCGCGCTCGGCGAAGCAGCCCGAGCCGAGCCCCTGCTCCACCGGTGTGCCATCGGGCAGGGTGAGGGGGCCGGCGGCGCGGTCATAGGGTGTCTCGCACACCGCCGGATGGCCGGCGGCGCAGGAAGGGCAGTGGCCGCAGGCGCGCAGGAAGGTGACGAGCACCGTGTCGCCCGGTGCGAAGCGGCTCACCCCCTCGCCGACCGCGCGCACATGCCCGGCCGCCTCGTGGCCGTAGACCGCCGGCAGATGCCCGCCCCAGCCACCATCGGCATAGGAGATGTCGGAGTGACAGATGGCGCAGGCGGCGATGTCGACCTCAACTTCGCCGGGGCCGGGGGCGCGCAGCTCCACCTCTTCTATGGTGAGCGGTGCGCCGAAGCTGCGGCACAGAGCGGCGCGGATGCGGGCCATGGCGGTCCTCCTCGATTGTCACGGCGCCGAGAGTGGCGCCGCGTGCCGGCGCTGGCAAGGGCGAAACCGACCAGGCATGGCGTCATGGTCCGGGGCCGGGATTGTGGCCCTTCGGGCCGCAGTTCTTCCTTGCGCTCCCCTGCGGGGAGCGCGTGCCCCCGGCGGGGGTATTTGCACCCAGGGTGAGAGGGCAGGGCAGCGCTCAGTTGGTGTTGCGCGGGCCGATGAAGGGAAGCGGCGCGATGGGTACGCCCTCCTCGAGCAGCTCGCGCGCCTCCTCCGGGGCCGCCTCGCCGTAGATCGGCCGCTCGGGCGCCTCGCCGAGATGGATGGCGCGTGCTTCGGTGGCGAAGTTGCGCCCGACATAGTCGCAGTTCTCCTCGACCTTGCGACGCAGCGCGCGGAGGAACTCCTCCACGGGATGGCGCGGCCCGGTCAGCGGCTTGCGTTCCTCGGGCACTGGGCCGTCTGCCGCAGCACGCTTGCGGGAGGGGCGGATCTGCGGCGCCATCAACGCCTTTTCCACGGCGGTGCTGCCGCAGGCCGGGCAGGCAACCATGCCCGAGGCCTTGAGCCCGTCGAAGGCATCGGCGGACTGGAACCAGCTCTCGAACTCGTGGCCGGTGTCACATTTCAGGGCGTAGCGGATCATGCTCGGCTCTGCTCTGGCGCAACTTGCCCGAACATAAGCCTGCGTGGCGAAAATTCAATTCGCGGGGCGGGCCGATTTGGGACTCGTCAAGGTGGTTGCGGGCGCGCATAGTGGCGGGCAGGTTAATGGGTGAGGCGGAGGAGTGGCTTTCCCGCCTTGCGTGTGTGAAGCGGAGCGGTGGAGCGGTCGTCGATGAGAGATGATGTAACGCGGCAGGTGCATCCGGTTCTGCTTTGCGGCGGCTCGGGGACGCGGCTTTGGCCTGTGAGCCGGGCGAGTTATCCCAAGCAGTTCGCGCGGCTTGTCGGGGAGGAGAGCCTGTTTCAGGCCGCCGCGCGCCGGCTCTCGGGGCCCGGCTTCGCGCCGCCGGTGGCGATCACCGGCGAGCCGTTCCGCTTCATCGTGGGCGAGCAGCTGGCGGAGGCCGGCGTGCGCCCCGGGGCGATCATCATCGAGCCCGCGGGGCGCAATACGGCACCCGCCGTTCTTGCCGCGGCGCTTCATGTTGCGCGCGCGGATCCGCAGGCGGTCATGCTTGTGGCGCCCTCCGATCATCTCATTCCCGATGCCGAGGCGTTCCGCGCGGCGGTGGCACGGGGCGGCGCGGCGGCGCGGGAGGGGGCGATCGTGACGTTCGGCATCCGCCCCGACCGGCCCGAGACGGGTTATGGCTATCTTGAGCTTGGCCGCGACGCCGACGCCGGCGCGCGGGGGGTGCTGCCGCTCTCGGGCTTTGTCGAGAAGCCCGATGCCGCGCGGGCGGCCGAGATGGTGGCCTCGGGGCGGTATCTGTGGAACGCCGGCATCTTCATGTTCACCGCCGAGCGCATCATCGCCGCCTTCGAGGAGCACGCACCCGAGATCGTCGCGCCGGTGCGCGCGGCGGTCGAGGGCGCGCGGGCCGATCTCGACTTTCTGCGGCTTGCCGCCGAGCCCTGGGGCGAGGTCCCCGACATCTCCATCGACTACGCGGTGATGGAGAAGGCCCGCGATCTCGCCGTGGTGCCTTACGATGGGGCGTGGTCCGATCTCGGCGGGTGGGAGGCGATCTGGCGCCACTCGTCGCCCGACGCCGAGGGCGTGGCCGCCGAGGGGCCGGTGACGGCGCTCGACTGCCGGGACGTTCTGCTCCGGTCGGAGGAGGAGGGGCCGGAGCTCGTGGGCATCGGGCTTGAGGGCATTGTTGCCGTGGCGATGCCCGATGCGGTGCTCGTGGCCGCCAAGGACCGCGCGCAGGAGGTGAAGGAGGCGGTCGAGGCGCTCAAGGAAAAGGGCGCGCGGCAGGCCACGGCCTTTGCCCGCGACTTCCGGCCCTGGGGCTGGTTCGAGACGCTGGCGCTGGGCGACCGGTTCCAGGTCAAGCGCATCGTGGTGAAGCCCGGCGGCAAGCTTTCGCTGCAGAGCCATGTGCACCGCGCCGAGCACTGGATCGTGGTGAGCGGCACGGCGCGGGTGACGGTGGGCGAGGAGGTTAAGCTCGTCACCGAGAACGAGTCGATCTACGTGCCGCTCGGGGCCGTGCACCGGCTCGAGAACCCCGGCAAGCTGCCGATGGTGCTCATCGAGGTGCAGACCGGCGCCTATCTCGGCGAGGATGACATCGTGCGCTACGAGGATGTCTACGCCCGCGAGTGAGCGCGCTCAGGCGAGCCACAGCACCAGCCCCGGCGCGACGATGATGAGGAAGGTCACGAGAAGGTCGGCGGCGAAGAAGGGGGCGACGCCCTTGAACACCTGCACCGTGGTCACGTGCCGCGAGGCGACGTTGCGGATGACGAAGACGTTGAGCCCCACGGGCGGTGTGATCATGCCGATCTCGAGGAGCTTCACCACCAGCACGCCGAACCACACGAGGCTGATGCCCTCGGCCTGAAGGATCGGCAGGAACACCGGCAGCGTCACCAGCATCGCCCCGAACGGCTCCATCACCATGCCGAGGGCGAGATAGACGAGCACGATGATGAGCATCAGCTCGGCATAGGAGATGTCGGCCGCGCCCACCTGGCGGGCCAGAAACCCCGACAGCCCGGTGAGGCCCAGAAAACGGGTGAACATCGCCGCGCCGATGCCGATGATCAGAAGCGACGTGGTGGTGGTCAGCGTCTCGAGCAGCGCATCGCGCAGCACGCGCGGCGAGAGCCGGCCCATGAGTGCGGAGATGACGATGGCCCCGCCCGCGCCGATCGCCCCCGCCTCGGTGGCTGTGAAGAAGCCCGAGAACAGCCCGCCGAAGACGATGACGACGAGCACCAGCACCGGCCAGACGCGCGCGAGTGCGGCACGCGCGGAGAGGGTTTCGCTCTCGATGGGGCGGCGCGGCACCAGATCGGGGCGTGCCCAGGCGAAGGCGAGCACGACGAGCGCGTAGCCGATGGCGGTGAGGATGCCCACCGAAATGCCGCCGAGAAAGACCCGGGTGATCGAGGTCTCAGCGAAGACGCCATAGACGATCATCAGGATCGAGGGCGGGATCAGCGCCCCGATGGTGCCGCCCGCGGCAATGGTGCCCGAGGCAAGCGAGGGGGCGTAGCCTGCGCGCACCATCTCGGGGATGGCGATGCGCCCCATGGAGGCGGCGGTGGCGAGCGACGAGCCGCAGACGGCGGCAAAGCCCGAACAGGCGAAGATCGAGGCGATGGCCAGCGCCCCCGGCACCCGGCGCAAGAGCGCCTTGGCGGCATCGAAGAGTCCGCCGGTGAGCTGGGCGTGATAGGCGACGAAGCCCATCAGCAGGAACATCGGCACCGCGCTCAGCGTCCAGTTGGCGGCAAAGCTGTAGGGGGTGTTGGAGAGGATCCCGAGCGCGGGCTTGAGCCCGAGCAGCGCGGCGATGCCGCCGAAGGAGACGGTCATCAGCGACAGCGCCACCGGCACCCGCAGGATGAGCAGGATGAGAAGCGCGGCGATGCCCCAGAAGCCGGTCTCGACGCTCATGGCAGCGACCGCCCGGAAAGAAGCGCAAGAATGCGCTGAGCGACGACGAGCGCGGCGAGGAAGAAGCCCGCCGCGGGCAGGAAGAAGGTCGGCCAGACGATGACGCGGCGGCCCAGCACATCAACGAAGGCGCCGACGTTCCATTGCTTCAGCGCGTGCTCAGAGCTGACCCAGGCCAGCGTCAGGTAGATGGCAAGGGTGAGCGCTGCGACCGCCAGCTCGGAGAGGCGCTTGAGCCCCGGCGACAGCGCCGCGTCGATGAGCTCGACCCGGACCATGCCGCCGCGCCGCTCCACCCAGGCGAGCGGCAGGAAGGCCATCGCGACCATGTAGTAGCGCGAGACGATCTCGTTGGTGGCCGGAATCGGGCGCGCCAAGAGATTGCGCAGCGCGACATCTGCCGCGACATGCACAAGCAGCGCCACGACCCCCAGCGCCCCGACGAGCGCGAGCGCCTGGGCAAGCCGTTCGGCGGCGCGGTCGAGCCGGTCCATGCCTTCTCCTCCCCTGGCTCCTCCTTCGGCGGCAAGGGCCGGCGCGCTGCGGGCGCCGGCCCCCACCGGTTCACATGCCGTAGCTGGCGAGGTCCACCTTGCTCCAGACCTCTTCCCATACCTTCTGCGTCATCGCATCGCGGTCGCGGCCGGTCTCTTCGGAGATCTTCTCCCACTTCTCCACGAGCGCGACGAACTCGGCCACGCGCTCCTCGGCATCCTCCATGCCGAAGCGCTCCTTGGCGATGCGGGCCGCGGTCTTGCGATCCTCGATGGCGAAGGCGCGGGCGGCCTCGACCAGCGCGGGATCGGGCTCGTGGAAGGTGATGCCGGCATCGCGCGCCGCCTTTTCGGCGATGGCGGGGAAGTCGTAGCCCCAGCGCCAGGTGAAGTCGAAATTGGCGCGGTTGGCCGCGCGCAGGAGCGCGGCGCGTTCATCCACGCTCAGCTCGCTCCAGGTGCCCTTGGCGACGCAGAAGTTGCAGGTGGAGAAGTAGGTGCCGAGCGGCACGGGCGTGACGTGCTTGACAAGCTCCACCAGGCGGAAGGCGAGCAGATCGCCGATCGAGGCCATGGTGCCGTCAATGGTGCCCTGGCTCATCGACTCGAAGGTCTCGAGCACGCTGATCGCGACGGGCACGGCGCCGAAATGCTCTGCCCAGCGCGAGTAGGGTGCCCCGCCCGAGCGCAGGCGCACGCCCTTGAGGTCATCGGCGGTGACCACCGGCTCCTTGGTCAGAAGCCGGTAGGGGTCGGACGAGCCCGAGCCCAGATAGACCATGCCGAAGTCCGAAAGCTCCTTCTGGCAGCTCTCGCAGTTGACGGTGTATTCGGTCAGCGCTGCGGCCACGGCGTAGGGGTCGCGCGCCGAGAGCGACAGCTCGCCGGCGAGCGCGAAGTTGGGCAGTTCGGCCGGGAAGTAGAGCGGCAGGAGGTTGCCCACGTCGATGAGACCCGTTTGCAGCGCGTCCTTCATCTGGCCGAGGCTGACCACCTCGGGGCCAAGGAAGATCGCGGTCAGGGCGCCGCCCGACTCCTCGGGCAGGTATTTCGCCAGTCCGTTGTAGAGATGGCTCGTCGCCGGATGCGGCGGCGGCGCGCCCGAGGCGATGCGCAGCTCGCGCGCGTCAGCCCCCGCGGAGACGGCAATCCCGGCAGCGAGAAGAAGTGAAAGCGAAAGTTTCGACATGACGTGTCCTCCCTGGTTTCATGTCGTCAGATCTTCAGAAGCCGCCGTGCGTTCTCCTTCAGGATCAGCGGCTTGACCTCGTCTCGGATGCCGATCGTCTCGAAGTCGGCAAGCCAGCGGTCAGGCGTGATCGCCGGCCAGTCGGAGCCGAAGAGCATCTTCTTCTTGAGGATCGTGTTGGCGTATTTGACAAAGAGCGGCGGAAAATACTTCGGCGACCAGCCCGACATGTCGATGTAGACATTGGGCTTGTGCTGGGCGACGGCGAGGCCCTCCTCCGTCCACGGAAAGGAGGGATGCGCCAGCACGATGGGCATGTCGGGAAAGTCCACCGCCACATCGTCGATGTGGATGGGGTTGGAGTATTTCAGCCGCATCCCCATGCCGCCGCGAAGCCCCGAGCCCACCCCCGTCTGCCCGGTGTGGAAGAGCGCGATCGCCCCTTCCTCGGCGATCGCCTCGTAAAGCACATAAGCCGAGCGGTCGTTGGGGAAGAAACCCTGCATGGTGGGGTGGAACTTGAAGCCCTTCACCCCGAAGTCGCGCACGAGCCGGCGCACCTCGCGCGCGCCCATCCTGCCCTTGGCCGGGTCGATCGAGGCGAAGGGGATGAGAATGTCGGAATTCTCGGCCGCGATCCGCGCCACCTCCTCGTTGGAATAGCGGCGGAAGCCCGTCTCGCGCTCGGCATCGACGGGAAAGATCACGGCGCCGATCCGCCGCTCGCGGAAATAGGCGGCGGTCTGTTCCACCGTCGGCAGCATGCCTTCCGCGCCGGCCGGGTTCTTGAAATAGGCCGCCATGCCTGCCTGAAACTCGTTGTAGCCGTCGTCGCGGGCGGGGTTGCAGGGCTCCTCGGCGTGGGTGTGAAAGTCGATGGCAACAAGCTCGTCGGCATTCATGGTTGCGCCTCCCGGCCGTCGGACTGGCTGTCGATTTCGAGATATTTCCGCAAGAGCCGCTTGAGCTCCTGCTCCTCGCGCGGGGTGAGCCCGCGGTGGCTCACCGCATCGAGGCGGGCAAAGATCGGCTGCGCCTGCGCCACCCGCGCGCGGCCCTTGGGCGTGAGGCGCAGCTCAACGCCGCGCCGGTCCGCCTCGGGCACGGATTTTTCCACCAGCCCGTCGGCTTCCATCGCCGCGATCATCTTGGCCATGTGCGCGCGCTTGATCATCAGCCGCCGCGCGAGAACCCCCTGCCGGATCCCCGGATTCTCACCGATGAGCATCAGGACGGAGATCTCGCCTGGCCGAATGCCGGTGCCGTCGAAGGCGGCATAGAAGTCGGAGAAGTTGGTCAGCTGCGCGAGGCGCAACAGAAAGCCGAGCGAATTGGCGAGCGCGCCAAGCCGCACCTCGTCATGCGTGGCGGCGGCGGTCTCATGCATTGCCGCCGCCTCCCGCTGGTGCCTCGACCTTTCCGGCGCGCTTCTCGAGGAAGGCGCGCAGCCGCTCCTCCGCCTCGGGTGTGGCCGAGGCGAGGGCGGACATGATCGATTCGGTGAATAGCCCGTCCTCGCTGCTCATGTCCTGGATGCGGGGCAGGGCGTTGAGAATGGCGTAGTTCGACATCGGCGCGTTCTGCGCCGTGCGCTCCGCGAGCTTCAGCGCCATCTCGAAGGCCTCGCCCTCGGGGGCGATGTAGCTCACCCCGCCCCAGCGCTCCATCTCCGCGGCCGGGACGGTGCGGCCGGTCAGCATCATGTCGGCCATGCGCGCCGCCCCGATCAGCCGGGCGATTCGCACCGAGCCGCCGCCGCCTACGAAGATGCCGCGCGAGCCCTCAGGCAAGGCGAAATAGGCGCCGGGGTCGGCGACGCGGATGTGGGTGGAGGCGGCAAGTTCGAAGCCGCCGCCCACCACCGCGCCCTGCAGGGAGGCAACCCAAGGGATGCACCCCCGCTGGATACGGTCGAAGACGCGATGCCATGTGCGGGAGTTCTCCACCGCCTCGATCAGCGTCTTCTCCACATGCTCGGCCAGATCAAGCCCGGCCGAGAAATGCGGCCCCGCGCCACAGATCACCGCCGCCTTCGCCTCCGCCGTGGCGCGGCTCACCGCCTCGTCGAGCGCGGCAACCACCCTGTCGCTGATGGCGTTGCGCTTCTCGGGGCGGTTGAGGGTCACGACGGCCACCGCCCCCCTCAGCTCATAGGTGACGAGCGGTGCTTCGGCGCTGGCGTCCATCGAACCCTTTCCCTGGCATCAGGCGACTGGAATTTTGTTTCCAAGTAGACAAAATAGAGGGGCAATGTCAAGATTCGTCGGTGTCACGGAAGGAGGAGGCGATGGCGTTCGATCGCAGCAAGGTCAGGTTCTGGACGCCCAGCGTGCGCCATGAGCGGCGGGGTGACGGGAGCCTCGTGATCTGGCAGGAGGAGCCCCTGGGCCCTTACCCCGTGACCATGACCGACCGCTTCATGGAATGGGCCGCGCGCGACCCCGACCGGCCCTGGATGGTGGAGCGCGATGACACCGGCGAATGGGTCGCCACGAGCTATGGCGAGGGCGCGGCGCGCATCCGCGCCATCGCCACGGCGCTTCTGGCCGAGGGCGTGTCGGTCGAGCGCCCGCTCCTGATCCTCTCGGGCAACTCCACGAAGCACGCGCTGATGGCGCTGGGCGCCCAGCACGCCGGCGCGGCCTCGGCGGCGATCGCGCCGGCCTATGCGCTTTCGGGCGGCGAATACGCCAAGCTGCGCGATGTGGTCGGCCAGCTGACGCCCGGCATGGTGTTTGTCGAAAAGGCCGACCCTTTCCGCCCCGCCATCGAGGCGGTGATCGGCGAGGATGTGCCGGTGGTCACCGCAGAGGGCGAGGTGCCCGGGCGGCGCAACCTCTCCTTCGAAGCCCTCTGCGCCACCGCCCCGACGCCGGAGATGGACGCCGCCCATGCCGCGCTGACCGGAGATGACATTGCCAAGTTCCTCTTCACCTCCGGCACCACCGGCGCGCCCAAGGCGGTGATCCAGACCCACCGCATGCTGTGTGCGAACCAGCAGATGGTGCGCCAGTGCTACGTCTTTCTCGAGGACATCCCGCCCGTGGTGGTGGACTGGGCGCCGTGGAACCACACCGCCTCGGGCAACAAGGTCTTCAACATGGTGATCTACAACGGCGGCACCTTCTACATCGACGACGGCCGGCCGGCGCCCGGGGCGATGGAGCGCTCGATTCGCAACCTCCGCGAGGTGGCGCCGACATGGTATTTCAACGTGCCGCTCGGCTATCAGATGCTCGCCGATGCGCTCGAGGCCGACGAGGGGCTCAGGCGGCATTTCTTCTCGCGGCTGGCAATGATGATGTATGCGGGTGCCGGCATGAGCCAGCCGGTGTGGGACCGGATCACGCGGCTCGCCGACGAGACGGTGCCGGGTGGCGTTCTCCTGGCCACGGGCTTCGGCTCCACCGAGACGGGGCCTTTTGCGCTGATGTGCATGGAGCGGCAGGAGCGACCCGGCAATGTCGGCATCCCCGCCCACGGCGTGACCTTCAAGCTCGCGCCCGAGGCCGGCAAGCTCGAGGGGCGGGTGAAGAGCCCCTCGGTCACGCCCGGCTACTGGCGCGACCCCGAACTCACCCGCGCCGCCTTCGACGAGGAGGGCTTCTACCGCTTCGGCGACGCCTTCCGCCTGGCCGACCCGGAGGATCCGGCCAAGGGCGTGTATTTCGACGGGCGGCTTGCCGAGAACTTCAAGCTTGCCTCGGGCACCTGGGTGGCGGTGGGTGCGCTGAGGTCGGGGCTTGTCGATGACTTGGGCGGCATCGCCTCTGACGCGGTGATTGCCGGGGAGGGGCGGGAGGAGCTTGCCGCGCTGATCGTGCCGAACCTCGCCGCGCTCCGGGCCATCGCGGGCGATGCCACGCTTGAGGGAGAGGCGCTCATCAACCACCCCAAGGTGCGGGCGGTGGCGGCCGAGCGGCTCGCCGCCCATGCCGCGCGCGCCACGGGCTCGGCCAGCCGGGTGATGCGCATCATGTTCCTTGCCGAGCCGCTTTCCTTCGATGCCGGCGAGGTCACCGACAAGGGTTCGGTCAACCAGCGCGCGGTGCTCAGAAACCGTGCCGATCTCGTCGAGCGGCTCTATTCGGACGATCCGGCGGTGATCAGGGTGGCGCCGGCGGGCTGACGCCACCCTCTCCGGGGGCGCTCAGCCCTTCTTCGCCTCTCCGGCGGAGCCGCCGGTGCCCTCGAGGTTGAGCCCGATCGACTCGCCGATCTTCTTCAGCGCGGGCATGGCCACGGCCATTTCGAGCATCGAGTCGACCACCTGATTGATGGGGCCGGCCGGCGCGGGCTCGCCCGCCCCTCGGCCAAGGCCGGTGATGTGGTTGATCGAGATACCCTCGATCTTCTCGGCCGGCTTGACCGCCTCGGCGATGATCTTCGGCATCGCCTCAAGGCGCGCGCGCTCGAGCTCGGCGGCAAGCGTCGCCTCTGACTTGAGGTTAAGCGCCTTGATCCGCGCGGCCTCCGCCTCGGTCTCGGCCGCGGCGTAGATGCGCAGCGTCTCGGCCTCCTCGCGGCGGATCACCCCGCGCGCCTTGGCCACCACCTTGTCCTTTTCCGCGGCGATGCGGGCGCGGGTGGCTTCGGCCTCGGCCTCCTGCTCGGCGGCGACAAGGGCGACGCGCCGGCGCCGCTCGGCCTCGGCCATCTGCTTGAGGGTCTCGAGCGCCTGCTCGGCGGTGACGACGGCGGCGCGCGCCGATGTCGCCTCGGCCTGGGCGCGGCTCGTCTCCTGGCTCTTGGCGGCATTCAGGATCAGCCGCTCCTGCTCGGCGATCTCGAGCGCGCGCGCCTGGGCGATCTCGGCCTCGCGGATCGCCTGTTCGCGGGCGATGCTCGCGGCCTGGATCTCCTGCTCCATGCGGATACGCGCCTCCGCCGCCTCGCGCTCGGCCTCGGCCTTGCGGCGGGCGACCTCGGCGAGTTGCTCGGCCAGGAGAAGCTCGATTTCGCGGGTCTGCGCGATCTCGGCGCGGCGTTCCTCGAGCTCGATCTCGAGCTTGCGGCGCGCGGCCTCCATCTCCGCCCGGCGCACGCTGACGGCACTTTCGGCCTCGATCTCGGCGCGCTCCTTCTTCGAGCGCGCGATCACCTCGGCAAGCTTGCGCATGCCGACGGCGTTGAAGGCGTTGTTCTCGTCGAGCGCCGAGAAGGGCGTCTGGTCGAGCGCGGTCAGCGACACGCTGTCAAGCTGCAGCCCGTACCGCCCGAGCACGTCCTTGAGCGCCTCGCGCACCTCGCGGACGAACTCGGCGCGGTTCTCGTGCAGCTCGTCCATGGTCATCTGCGCGGCCACCGAGCGCAGCGCATCCACCATCATCCCGTCGATCAACTGGGTGAGCTGATCGGGCTGAAAGGTGCGCCGCCCGAGCGTCTGTGCGGCGCGCGAGATCGCCTCGGGCTCGGGGATCACCGAGGCGTAGAACTCAGCGCCCACGTCGATGCGCATGCGATCGCGGGTGATGAGCGCATTCTCGCCCGCGCGGGTCACGTGCATGCGGATGGTCTGCATGTTCACCCGGGTGATCTCGTGAAAGAAGGGCAGCGCCAGCGTGCCCCCGTCGATCACCACCTTGCGCCCGCCGAGCCCTGTCTTGACGAGGCTGACCTCGTTGGTGGCGCGCTCGTAGAACCATGCCGCCAGCACCACCAGCACCGCGGCGATGACGAGCAGAAGAATGATCCAGCCCAGTGCGGTCATCTTCGCCTCTCCTCCCTGAATTCCCTGCCCGCCGCCTCAGAACTGCGGCGGGAAGTGCCGACCGCCCCGGTCGAGCGTGATCCACCGCAGCTCGGTGAAGGCATCGAGCGACCAGCGCCCGCCGTAACGGCCCACGCCCGAGGCCTTCACCCCGCCGAAGGGCACATGCGGCTCGTCGTTGATGTTCTGGCAGTTGACGTGAACCATGCCCGTCTCGAGCTGGCCGGCGATACGCAGCGCCCGCGCCTCGTCGCGCGTCCAGATCGCCGCGGTCAGCCCGTACTCGGTGTCGTTGTTCAGCGCGATGGCCTCCTCCTCGGTGCGGAAGGGGCAGACGATGACCACCGGGCCGAAGGTCTCCTCGTGCCAGATGTCCATGGTGGAGTTCACATTGGTCAGCACGGTGGGCTCGACGAAGTTGTCCCACGCCTTGCCGCCGAGCTCGATGCGCGCGCCCTTGGCCACCGCGTCATCGATGAGACGCTTCACGCGCTGGGCCTGGCGGGCGTTGACGAGCGGGCCGATGACGTTTTCCTTGTCGGCGGTGTGGCCCGTCTTCAGCCGCGCGGCGCGGGCGAGGAACTTCTTCATGAACTCGTCATAGACCGACTCCTGCACCAGCAGCTTCTCGGTGGACATGCACACCTGCCCCTGATGCATGAAGCTGCCGAAGTTGGCCGCGCGCGCCGCCGCGTCGAGATCGGCATCCTCGAAGACGATCATCGAGTCCTTGCCGCCAAGCTCCACGCAGGCCTTCTTGAGGTAGGCGCCCGCCTTGGCGGCGATGTGCCGGCCGACGGCGGTGGAGCCGGTGAAGCTGATCGCCTTCACATAGGGGTGCTCGATCATCTCGTCGCCCACCTCGGCGACGCTCTCGCGTGAGCAGGTGACGACGTTGAAGACACCGGCGGGAATGCCGGCCTCCTCGAGGATCTCGGCAAAGTAGAGGCCGCCGGCGTAGGGCGTGTCCTCGGAGGGCTTGAGCACGACGGTGTTGCCCACGGCCAGCGCGGCGGCAAAGCCGCGCGAGGTGAGGATGCCGGGCATGTTCCAGGGGCTGATGACGCTGACCACGCCGAGCGGCCAGCGCGTTGCCATCGACAGCTTGCCATGCTCGGAGGGCAGCAGCTCGCCGGTGGAGTGGTAGCACAGCGCCGCGGCGGCGCGGAACACCCCGGCGACATATCCCGCCTCGAACACCCCCTTGCCGTACCAGCCCCCGCCCTCGGCGACGGCGGCGGCAACGAAGTCGGGCGCGCGCCGCTCCCACACCTCGGCGACCTTCAGAAGCGCTTTCGCCCGCTCGGTGAAGGGCAGGGCGGACCAGGCCGGAAAGGCGGCCTGGGCGGCCTCGATGGCGCGGGCCATGTCCTCGCGGCTGGCATCGGGGATGCGGGCGTAGAGCGAATTGTCGGAGGGGTTGAGGTCATCGAAGGTGCGCGCAGCCGGCACCCAGCGGCCTCCGATGTACATGCCCCGGATGGTGGGGGCGGCGGTGGTGGCGTCAAGCATGGTTGCCTCCTCAGGATTTGCGCCCGAAGCCGGGGCGATACGCCTCGGCCCGACGGGCGGCTTGCTCGATCTCGGCGAGGGCGGCGCGCAGGCGATCGGCGCCGCTGGCGGAGAGATCGGGCATCGGTGTCGGGGTCAGTGTGGGCGCCGAAGGCCGCGGCGCGGGCGCGGCAGGCCGGCTCGGCCCGTTGCGGGGGCTCGTGCTCGCCGCGCTCTTGCGCTCGGCGCGTGCAACGAGCTCGGCGATGGAGAGGCCGAGCATCTCGTCTGCTTTCGAGCGGCGCGCGGCCGGGGGCGCGGGGGCGGTCGAGGGGCACGGCGGCAGTTGCGGGGCCGGCGCGGGCGCCGGCCGCGGCGGGGGAGCCTGCACCGGTGTCGCCGCCGCTGGTGCTGGTTTCGGCGGCGGCGGGGAAGTGACCTTCGCAAGCGCCGCCGCCGCGATTTCCGGGGGGCTGGGGCCGGCCGGCCTGCGCGGCGGGGCGGCGGGCGCGGCCAGTGGGCTGGCGGGAGCCGGAGCCGGGGGCGCGCTTGCCGGTGCGCGCGGTGGCGCGGCGGGTGCCGCCCTGCCGCCCGAGCCGAGATAGGCACGCTGCACGGCCGGGTCGCGCGCCAGCGCCTCGGCGCTGTCGTGGTGCACGATGTGGCCGTTCTCCAGCAGGTAGCCGCGATCGGCGATGGCGAGGCTCTGGCGGGCGTTCTGCTCGACAAGGAGAATGCCGATGCCGCTGTCGCGCACGGCCTTGAGGCTCTGGAACAGTTCCTTGCACAGGATCGGCGAGAGCCCCAGCGAGGGCTCGTCGAGCATCAGGATGCGCGGATGCGACATCATCGCCCGCCCGATCGCCACCATCTGCTGCTCGCCGCCCGACATTGTGCGCACCACCTGCCGGCGCCGCTCCCTGAGCTTGGGAAAGAGCGCATAGACGCGCTCGAGATTGCCCGCCGCCTCGTCGCGGGCATGGGCGGTGTGGGCGCCGAGGGCCAGGTTCTCCTGCACCGTCAGCTGCGGGAAGATCCCCCGCCCCTCGGGCACCAGCGCGATGCCCTGGGCGACGATCTCGTGCGGCTCCATGCCGGTGATGTCGATCCCGTCCATGAGGATCTCGCCCGAAACCCGACCCTCGCAGATGCCGGCGATCGCCTTCAGAAGCGTCGACTTGCCCGCCCCGTTGGCGCCGAGGATCACAACGATCTCGCCTGCATCGAGGCCGGCCGAGACCTCCTCGAGCGCCCGGTGCTGGCCATAGGAGACGCTGAGCGCGCGGACCTTAAGCATCCTCCTCCCCCAGATAGGCCCGGATCACCTCCGGGTCGGAAAGCACCTCGTCGGGCGTCCCTTCTGCGATCTTGGCGCCCGCGGCCATCACCACGCAAGCGTCGCAGAGCGAGCGGATCGCATCCATCACATGCTCCACGAGAAGAATCGTGCGCCCCTCGTCGCGCAGCCGCCGCACCAGCGCGATGCCCTCCCCGAGCTCGGTGGGGTTGAGGCCGGCAAGCCATTCGTCGAGCAAAAGCACCCGCGGCTCGGAGGCCAGCGCGCGCGCCAGCTCGACCCGCTTGGTGTCGATGTAGGTGAGCTGGCTCACCCGCATCGCCAGCTTGCCCGCAAGCCCGACCTTCTCGGCCATCTGGGTGGCGAAGGCATCGGCCTCATGCCCCCAGCGCCGGCGATGGCCGAAGACGGCGCCGGCGCGGATGTTCTCGAGCACCGTCATCGAGGGCAGCACCCGCACGAGCTGAAAGGTGCGCGCCACCCCCCGCCGGGCGATGGCATGGGCGCGCAGATGGGTGATCGGCGCCCCGCGCAGAAGGATGCTGCCGGCGCTGGGCCTGAGCGCGCCGGAGATGAGGTTGAGCGTGGTGGACTTGCCCGAGCCGTTGGGGCCGATCAGCCCCATGACCTGATGCTCCATCACGTCGAAGTCGAGATTGTTCACCGCCACGAGCCCGCCGAAGCGCTTGGTCGCGCCCCTCAGCGACAGCACCGGGGTGGAGGAGGAAGGCACCGCCATCACCACCCCCCTCCGCCGAGGCGCCGGCGCGCATCCTCGAGAAGCCCCACGAAGCCCCGTGGCAGCAGATAGACGATGACGAGGAAGGCAACTCCGAGGAGCAGCGTCGTCTGATTGGGGAAGGAGGCCGAGATTGCCTCCCACAGAAGGGTGAAGGGAATGACGCCCACCACCGCGCCCCACAGCCGCCCGGTGCCGCCCAGAAGCGCCATGATGACGACCTGGAACGAGAGCATCGGCGTGAAGGCGAGCGAGGGTTCGATGTAGATGTAGCGCGGCGCGAGCATCGCCCCGGCCACGGCGGCCACCGCGCCCGGCACCATGAACAGAACGATCTTGGCAAGCGCGGTGTCGATGCCGACGTGACGCGCGACCTCCTCGTCATCGCCGATGATGCGCAGTGCAAAGCCGAGCCGCGAGCGCGCGATCAGCCAGCCGGCGAGATAGACGAGCGCCGCGAGCCCCAGAAGCTGCCAGTAGATGTGCTTCTCGGTCAGGTCGGTCAGCACGTAAAGGCCCTTCTGGCCGGTCAGGTTCTGCACCCAGGTGATGATCTGGCGCACGAATTCGGCAAGGCCGAGCGTGAAGATCACGAAGTAGACGCCCGAAAGCCTGAGCGTGGCAAAGCCCACGAGGGCGGCCATCACCGCACCCAGCGCGGCGGCGATGGGCAGGAGCGTCCAGTAGGGCAGAAGCTCGATGCCGATGGCGGTGGTGTAGGTGCCCACGCCGAAGAAGGCGGCGGTGGCAAGCGAGATGTAGTGCGTGGGCCCCGAGAACAGCGCCCAGCTCGTTGCCAGCACCGTATACATGGCGATGGTGACGCCCATGGTCAGCCAGTAGCTGCTGCCCAGCGCCGGCAGCGCCGCGGCAGCCGCGAGGGCAAGGGTGGAGAGGATGAGGGCGCGGAGTTCCTGTCCGGTCATGTCGTCCTCTGCCCGAAGAGACCCTGCGGACGGAAGAGCAGGATCAGGATGAACAGAAGATAGGCCGCGGCCAGGGTCAGGCCCGGGTCGATGAGGGCGGCGACGAAGGTTTCCATCACGCCCAGGAGCAGCGCGGCGACGATGGTGCCGCGCACGTCGCCCACCCCGCCCATGATGACGATGATGAGCGCCTTGAGGGTGAAGACAACGCCGGTGGAGGCGTCGAGGGTCAGAAAGCTCGAGATCAGCGCGCCGCCCGCGGCCGTGACCGCGCCGCCAAGCGCGAAGGCAATCGCGGCAAGGCGGGGCACGTCGATGCCCACGAGTCGCGCGCTTTCGGGCGCGACCGCAATGGCGCGGATCGACATGCCCGCGCGCGAGCGTTCGAGCCAGAGGTAGAGGGCGCCGCAGATCACCACCGCGGCGAGGAAGGCGACCATGCGGTTGAGCGCGTAGGTGTCGCCCAGAAAACTGACCGGGCGCGCGAGGTAGGAATAGCTGAAATAGTCGCCGCCGAAGGCCATCAGCATCAGCCCCACCGCAACGAAGCTGAGGCCGAAGGTGGCAAGGATCGAGTCCACCTCAAGCTGGCCGCGCGACTTCGCCCGCCGCACGAGCGGCAAGAGCATCACCCGGTAGATCAGCCAGTTGAGCGCAAAGGCGAGCGGCGCAACCAGAAACACCGTCAGAAGCGGGCTCACCTGTCCGGCGTTGTAGAGCCAGAAGGCGGCGAAGCCCCCCGCCACCAGCATTTCGCCATTGGCGAGGTTCATGATCCGCGCCATGCCGTATTGCAGGTTGAGCCCCATGGCGATGAGCGCGTAGGTGCCGCCCAGCAGCAGCCCCGTGATCAGGATGTCCATGCCTCTCCTCCCCGAAGGCAGCGGCCCCTTGCGGAGCCGCCACCGGCCGGATCACTTCCAGCCTTCCTTCAGCCGCACCGGCACCGCGCCCTCGCGGCCGGTGGAGCGCACGCCCTTGAACACGCCGCCCTGCCACTGGCCGACGGTCCAGTAGGCGGGGTTGGAGTTGTTCTCGTCGAAGCGGATCTTGCCGATCACGGTGTCGAACTCGTTCTCGTGGATGTATTTCGCCACCGCCGCGCGGTCGGTGGAGCCCACCGCCTCGATCGCCTGCTCGAGGATCTGGAAGCTCGAATAGACCATCGCCGAGGCCCAGTAGTCGGGCTTGGCGCCGGTGACCGCCTCGTGGCGCGCGGCATATTCCTTGAACCGCTCGCCATCGGCATGCACGCCGCCGGCACCCAGAACGCCCTCGGCGGCCTTGCCGAACTTCGCCCCGAAGGCAGGGAAGGCGGTGCCCACCGCGGTGTAATAGACCTTTACCGGAAGATCCTCGATCATCGCCTGTTCGGTCAGCCCGAAGGTGTCGGGCGGATAGGACCAGGCGAGGAAGGCATCCGGCCCTGCGGCCTTGGCGCCCTTGACTATCGGCGAGAGATCCTGCGTGCCGAGCGGATAGGAGCTGTCATAGACGAGCTCGTAGCCCGCCTCCTTCAGAAGCGGGCGGGCCACCTCGGCCATCTCGATGCCGAAGGCGTCGGCGACATTGACCATCGCCACCTTGTTGCCGATCCGGCCGGCATCGCGCAGCTCGTTGAGGATGTCCACCACCGATCCGACAAGCCCCTGTGCGCCGCCGAGGGTGAAGAACATGTCGGGGAACTTCGCGGCCAGCTCCTCGGTCTGATCGGTGATCGCGGTGTGGGTGACCATCGGATAGCCGAAGCGGTCGAAGAGCGGCGCCGCGGCGATGTTGAAGCCGGTGCCGTAGGGGGCGAGGATGAAGTCGGCGCCATCCTGCGTGGCCAGACGCTGCACCGCCTTGATGGTCTCGCCGGGGTTGGTCTGGTCGTCGTATTCGATGATCTCCACAGGCCGCATCTCGCCGCCGACATTGATGCCGCCGCGCGCGTTCACGTCATGCGCCCAGAGCTTGACGTTGGGCCAGAAGGTGACGGCCGCGCCGCCGGCGAGCGGCCCGGTCTTCGGGCCGACCGCGCCGATCTTCAGGGGCTCGGCGGCCTGCGCCGAGGCAAGGCTCAGCCCGAGCGCGGCCGCGGCCAGCATGCCCTTTGCCAGAGTTCTGCGTCTCATCTGTTTTCCTCCCTTTTCTGGCGGCTTGTCTCCCGGCGTCCCGTCGCCCCGCCGAGGCGACGGGCCCGGCCCCTGCTGCGCTAGTCGAACATCGAATTTGGCAGCACGAGGGAGATTTGCGGAAAGGCAATGAGGATGGCCAGCGCGACCAGCATCATCGCCCAGAAGGGCAGGACGCCCCGGAAAATCTGGCCAAGCGGGACATCCGGTGCCACCGACTTGACGATGAAGACGTTTATGCCAACCGGCGGCGAGATGAGGCCCATCTCCAGCGTCAGAACCACGAGTACCCCGAACCAGATCGGGTCGATGCCGAGTGCGGTGACGATCGGGAAAAAGATTGGCAATGTCAACACAAGCATCGCGAAGCCCTCAAGGAAGCAGCCGAGCACCAGATAGAGGGCGAGGATCATCACCAGCGTGCCGGTCACGCCGAGCCCGAGCCCCTCGATGAAGCTGCCGACGATGGTGGAGACATGGGCCAGCGCGAGGAACGGGCTGATCATGTGCGCGCCGATCAGGATGAGCATCACCGTTGCCGTGGTCGCCACGGAATCCTTCGAGGCGCTCCACAGCTGCGCGAGCGTCAGGTTGCCGCTCAGCGCGCCCAGAGCAATCACCAGCCCCGCTCCGACCGCGGCAGCCTCGACAGGCGAGAAAAGCCCGGCATAGATGCCGCCGATGGACACCAGGATCACGCCAAGGATCGGCACCGCCCCGGCAAGCGCCCGCAGCTTCGCGCCGAGCGGCCGGCGCTCCCCCGCCGGCCCCATCTCGGGGCGCCACCAGCAGATCAGGCTGATCGCGGTCACGAACAGCGCCAGCAGCAGCAGACCCGGCAGGATGCCGGCGATGAACAACCGGCCGATCGACTGTTCGGTCAGGATGGCGTAGATGACAAAGCCGGTGGAGGGCGGAATGAGGATGCCCAGCGTGCCGCCCGCCGCCACCACCCCGGTTGAGAGCCGCGGATCATAGTTGAAGCGCTGCATTTCAGCCAGCGCCACCTTGCCCATGGTCAGCGCCGAGGCCACGGAGGAGCCCGACAGCGCGGCAAAGCCCCCGCATCCGATCACCGTGGCCGAGGCCAGCCCCCCGCGCACATGGCCGATCGCCGCATAGGCCGCGTCGTAGAGCCTCCGGCTCATTCCCGAGGCAGAGGCCACATTGCCCATGAGAATGAAGAGCGGGATCACCACGAGCTCGGGAGATGTGCCGAGCGTGAAGGCCTCGGATGCCAGGAGGCTCATGGCCGAGGGCAGCCCGTTGAGAATGGCGATGCCGAAGAAACCGACGAGGAACATGGCAAACGCCACCGGCACCCGCAGCGCCAGGAGCACCAGCAGGATGAGAAGTCCCGACAGGCCGATGCCGCCCTCGTTCATCTGCCCGGCTCCCTCGCGGCGCTCGGCCGCACGGCAGCTTCGAACGCCCTGAGCAGCATCGCCAGCGCGGTGACGAGCGCGAGGGCGCAGAGCGCCCACTGAAACCATGCCTTGGGCAGGTTCAGAAGATTGGTGGAGAGGTTCAGCATCACCGACAGCTTCGCGCTCTCATAGACCGCCCATGCGAGCGTGACGAAGATCGCCGCGCCGAGCAGGGCGGAGAGGACGTCGATCGCGCGATTGAGGGCCGCGGGCAGGCGCGGCTCGAGAAGGTCCACGGCGATGTGGCCGCCGCGGCGGTCGCACAGCGCCATGGCCCCGAAGACGACGAACACCATGGTCATGGTGATGATGTCCTGCGAGCCATAGAGCGGATGGCCGAAGGCCCGGCCAACCACATCGACAATCACCACGGCGACCTCGACCATCAGGCCGAGGGCGCCGAGGCCCGCGCAAAGCTCGATGAGGCCGTCCGCGGCCCGCCTTATCGCGCGGTACACGCCTTATTCGCCCCGCATCGCCGCGAGAGCCGCCTCGCCGCCGACGCTCTTGACGTAGGCTTCGACCACGCCCCGAACCGCCTCGGCGAAGGGCGCTGCCTCCTCCGGCGTGAGATCGACGACCGTGTTGCGCGCGTCCGCCCGCGCGGCGTCAAGCGCGGCGTCCGCGGCGGCATACCAGGCATCCTCGGCGCTCTTCGAGAGCGGAATCCCCGCCACGGCATCGATGGCGGCGCGATGTTCGGCCGGCAGGCTCTCGTATTTCGCCAGGTTCATGACCGTGTAAAAGGCGATGCGCCCCAGCGGCGCGCCGGTGGTGATGGCGTCTGCAACCTCGTCGAGCTTGAAGTCGGTGAGGGTGGAGGCGCCGGTGATCACTCCGTCGATCAGCCCGGTCTGCAGCGCGTTGTAGACCTGATTGATCGGCATCTGCACCGGCGTGGCGCCGAGCGCCTCGGCCACCTCCGCGGCGGTGGCGCCTGCGACGCGCACCTTCAGCCCGGCGAGATCGGCCGGTGTGCGGATGACCTTGTTGCGCATGATGAAGATGTTGGGCTCCGACGTCCACAAAGCCAGCGGCTTGGTGGCGGGGAACTCGTCCTTCAGATGCGGATCATACGCGGCCCAGAGCGCCTCATAGCCGGGTTTCTCGGGTGGAATCGCCCCCGGAAGCTCGGCGATCATCGTCTTGCGGAACTGCGAGGAGGTGTAGCCCGGCAGCCCCCAGACGATGTCGGCCACACCCTGAACCGCGCGCACATACTGCTCCACGGGGCCCGAGCCGAGCTCGCCGCCATGGTAGCCCCGCACGCGAAGCTCTCCGCCGGTGCGGGCGCTGAGCTCGGAATCGAGCTTCTCGATCACGCTCTTGTTGATGGTGTGGAAGGGCGGGGTGAAGTTGGCAAACTTGAGCTCCTCGGCAAACACCGGCAGCGCCGTCACGGCGGCCATGGCGAAGCCTGCGAGCGTTCCCGCCAAAGCCCCTGCGAATTCACGTGCGATCTTCATCTTCCTCCTCCTGTTGTCTTTTTTCGGGCCGGCTCGCTCCCGGCCGGTCGCGGGGACGATAGCGCGATCGTCCCCGCCGCGGTCATCAATTTCAGGCACAGGCCATAAGTTCAGCCTGCTGCCTTCTCCGCCTTGGTGCGCCAGCTGCCCGGCGCGTAGGATTCGCGGGCCTGTCGCGCGTAGGGCGCGGGGCAGACGCGCACGCGGATGTCCGCCTGGCGGTGACGCTCTGTGGAGGTCTTCATGGTCGGCTCCGGCTCGCCCCATTTCAGCGTCAGCACGTCACCCACCTCGACATCAGGGTCGACCACGCCCAGCGACAGGAGCGCGCGCTCGTTGAAGCTGTAGCCGTTGAACATGCTCAGCCCCACCATGCGATCACCCTCGAGCACCATGTCGGCCGAGGTCGAGGCGTAGTTGGGCTGCGGGAAGTCGATCCACTTCATCGGCGTGCCGTCCTCGAAGGCGGTGGCGATGACCTTGAGCACGTCGTCGCGGTTCCACTCGAAGGTGACCTTCTTGCGGTGCGGCTTGTCCTTCATCTCCTGAAGGGCGGCCTTGCCGATGAAGTCATCCTTGTTCCAGCCGATGTAGAAGCCGTAGCCGAGGTCGAAGGGCGTCATGTAGTAGTCTTCGATGTTGTCGGAGACGAAGCTGCCGCCGATCGAGCCCACCGCCTCGTACATGTCGTCGCCGAGCCAGTCGCGGTAGTCGGCGAGCATGCCCTCGCCGGTGTAGATGCCGGGCAGCGGTGAGGGAATCCAGCCCGACTCGAGCGTGTTCGTCGAATAGGCGCGGCTGCCGCAGCGCACGAGGTTGACGCCCGCATCCTCGGCTGCCTGCAGGATCGTGGAGAGGATGTAGCTCTTGTCCTCATAGGGCCCCCAGATCTCGAGCCCCGGCGCGCCCGACATGCCGTGGCGCAGCGCCTGCACGCGCTTCGAGCCGACATTGATCCAGTCCACATGGAAGAAGGGGATGTCGGGGATCGGCCCGCCGTTCATCTTCTCGATGACCTTCCAGGCCTCGGGGCCCTGGATCTGGTAGCGGTAGTGCACGCGCAAGACCCGCTCGCCCTCGGGCCGGCTCGGCGAGCGCGGGTCGTGGCGCAGGCGCACGTTCCAGTTGCCCCAGGCGGCGGCGAACATCAGCCAGTTGGCCGTCGGCGCGCGGCCCACGAGCACATACTTGTCCTCGCGCTCGCGGAAGATGATGTGATCGCCGATCACATGGCCCGCGGGCGTGACCGGCACATAGTGCTTGGCCCGGTTGAGGCCGAAGTTGTCGAAGCGGTTGATCCCGTGGTGGGAGAGAAACTCGGTGGCCTGCGGCCCCTCGACGATGAGCTCGTCCATGTGGTGGGACTGGTCGAACAGCACCGCCGACTCGCGCCAGGCGCGCTGCTCGTCGCGCCAGTTGGCGAATTCCGGCGCCACCACCGGGTAGACATAGATCCCCGACCGCGAGTTGCGCAGCATCTCCACGGGGTTCTTCCATTTCTTCATCAGCTCGCTGAGGCTTGGCATATGGGGCTTCCTTTCTTCTGTCGCTGTGTCAGTTCGAGATGAGGGCAAGGCCGGGCACCTTTCCGGCCACGCTCGGGCCGGCCTTCAGAACGTGACGGAGGTTCTGGCGCGCGAGCCGGGCATGTTCGCGCATCAGCGCCTCGGCGCGCGTCCCCTCGCGGCCCGTGATCGCCTCGAAGATCGCCCGGTGCTGCGTCTGGGCATGTCTGAGAGATGCGGCGAAATCGGGGACCGTCTCCTGCCCCTGCAGGAACGCGCTCGGCGAGGCGAGGGGCAGGCGCGTGGCCCGCTCGACCTCGCGCGCGATGATCGCGCTGCCCGGCATTTCGGCGATCAGGCGGTGAAAGCGGGCATTCAGTCTGACGTAAGTCTCGAAATCGAGCCCGCCGGGCGCCGAGACGGCCCGGTCGAGCGAAGCGAGTATCTCCTGCCCCTCGCGGGCATGCGCGGCGGAGATGCCGCGCTCTGCGGCAAGCCGCGCGGCCGTGCCCTCGACGACGCCGCGCAGCTCGATGGCGTCAAAGATGTCCTCGATGGTGAAGCTGGCCACGCGGCAGCGGCCGGTGTCGAGCCGCTCCAGAAGCCCTTCCTCGACAAGGCGCGCCATCGCCTGACGCAGCGGCGTGCGGGAAATGCCCAGCTCCTCGGCAAGGGCGGGCTCGGATAGGCGCGCATTCGCCTCGAAGCGGCCCTGAAGGATCATCGCCCTGAGTTCGCGCAAGGCGCGCTCATGCTGGGATAGCCGCTCGCCCATGTCTCCTCCCGGCGCTGCCCGAATCCCCTCCCAAGGCTTCGGGGGCGTTTCGGGATTCGATATTCTGTATACAGTTTTGTGTCAATGCGCCGAAACGAGCGCTTGAGTGCGTCCTGAAGGGCGTAAATGTATACAAAAAGCAGGCGAGACTTCGGGTGCGGCGACGGAAGGGGCAGCCGCGCGCCCCTTCCGGCGGAGAAGCGGCGGGCTCAGTTCTTCGCGCGCATTTCCTCGAGAAGCCGAGTGGCAAGCGCCTCGTCGGCAAGGTTCCGATCCTGGCGCAGTGCCGCGCCGACCCCGGCGATCTGGCGCTGCCATTCCGCGCTCGCGCGTGCCATCCGGTTCGGAATGCCCAGCTCGGCAAGGGTGGTGGCCACCTCCTCCATCTCGGCGGCGCGGCGTGCGCCGTGGGTGACCATCCGCTCCAGGTTGTAGGCGACCTGCCGGTGCCAGTCGATCTTGCCGTGGCTGGCGTTGAGCGAGGCGAGCACCTCGTCGCCGACCCCGGCGGCGGCGGCGGCAAGGCCAAGCTCGGCCGAGAGCGCCTCGATCCCCTTCACCATCACCGAGCGCAGCATCTTGATCGCCGAGGCCCGCCCGACCTCCTCGCCGGCGGGCTCGGCCGCCATCGGCAGGGCGCGCAGACGCTCGATGGCGCGCGTCGCGTGCGGCCCCGAGACAAGGAGGGGCGTCAGATGCCGCTTCGGCCCGACAGGCGCCATCACCGCCACGTCCACATAGGCACCGCCCGCCGCGTCCACGGCTCGGGCGGCCGCGCGCTTGGTGCCGGGCGAGACCGAGTTCATGTCGCAGTAGAGCGTGCCGGGGCCGAGATGGGGGGCGGCGGCTCTGGCCGCGGCCAGCGCCTGATCGGCCGTGACAACCGAGATCACCAGATCCGCCCCGGCGAGCGCCTCGGCAAGGCTCGCCGCGCCTTCCACCCCGAGCCGCTCATACAGCGCGCGCTGGGCTACCGCAGTCTCGGCGCGGTCGGTCTTGATGTCATAGGCGGCGATCTCGGCCGCCGGCCCGCCCGCCTCGCGCCAGCCGGTAACGAAGGTCGAGCCCGCCTCGCCAAAGCCGATGAAGGCAATGCGCATCGCTCACTCTCCCTGAAGGTGGCGCGCAAGGAAGGCCTCGGTGCGCCGGTGCGCAAGCTCGGCAGCCTCGGGCACATGGGCGGCGGGGCGCGCATCATTGGCAAAGGCGTGGCCCGCCTCGTAGAGGTGAATCTCCGCCTCTGGCGCATGCCGGCGCAGGGCCTCGATCATCTCGGGCGGGGTGTGGTCGTCGCGCGTGCCGAAATGACACAGGAGCGGCGCGCGCAAGGGTCGGTCGAGATAGCGCTCGAGCCGGGTGCCGTAGAAGGACACCGCCGCGCCGGTCTCGAGCCGCCCGGCCGCGCCGATCGCCAGCCCCCCGCCCCAGCAGAAGCCCATCACCCCGACCTTGCCGCCGGCCTCGGCGAGCGTCTCCACCGCCGCGGCGATGTCGCGCATGGTGTCCTCAAGCCCGAGCGAAAGCATGATCTCCCGCCCCCGCGCGCCTTCGTCGAACGGGATGACAAGGCCGCGCTCGACCCGGTCGAAGAGCGCCGGGATCGCCACCTCGTGGCCCAGCTTCGCATAGCGCCGCGCCACGCCCTTGAGCTGCTCGGTGACGCCGAAGATCTCCTGCAATATCACGAGCCCCGAGCGCCGCTCGCCTTGTGCCGGTTCGATCCAGCAGTCGAGCACATGGCCGTCGGCGGCCGTCACTTCTTTCATCATGGGCGGTCTCCGCTGAAGGATGCGGCCCGGCCGGCGGTGTGCGCGCGGCCGGGCCTAAAGGGTCACTGGCCGACCGGGATGCCGGCTTCGGCGTAGTAGCGCAGCGCGCCGGGGTGGTAGGGCACGCGGCTTGCGGGCGCCATCGTCTCGCGTTTGGCAAGCCTGAAGAGGCCGAAGGATTCGGCGAGCTTGTCCTTGTTCTCGGCCACGGCCTTGACCATGCGATAGACAAGCTCCTCGTCGGCGCCCGCGTGGGTCAGCATCACCCACGGGATCTGCATGATATTGGCGCCGTAGTTCTGCAGGCCGTTGATCTTGTCGTTCTGCGGCAGCGACACGATGCTGCCTGCCGGCAGATACTCCTTGAAGCGCGCCACGCCCTCCTCGGAATTGTCGAGCGAGATGTAGCACAGGCCGCCGCGGTCCTTCAGCTTCACCGCCGCCTGCTGGCCGGCCCCGGCGTTGAGGCTGACAAGCGCGATGTCCACAAGCCCGTCGCCGAGCGCGTTGATGCCGGCGACGAAGGAGGCCACCGGCACCTGCTGGAAGTCGTCATAGCTGATCCCGGCGTTGGCGAGCGCGCCGGCGATGTAGAAGGGAATGATGGTGGAAGAGGTGTATTCCGAAGCAATCCTGAGCTCGCCGGCCCGTGCCTTCAGATCCTCCACCGATTTCAGCCCCAGATCGCAGGGCGCCATGATCCCGGTGGTGAGCGGAAACATCACGCCGACGAGGCGGATGTTGGGGTGCGGCCGGTCATAGTTGCCGGTGCCGGTATAGGCGTATTCGGCCTCCACGGCGTTGGAGAAACCGAAATCCACCTCGCCCGCATTGATGAGCGGCAGATAGCCCACAAGCGGCTGGGTGCGGGCGATGATCCCGGCCTCGTTGGCCACCTTGGCCACCGCCTGGCCCGAGTTGTAGGCCAGCGAGCCCTGCGCGCCGGTTGCGATGGTCACGACCTGCGCCGAGGCGGCGCCTGCCGCGAGCGCGGCGGCAAACAGCCCCGCGCCGATCGAACGTGTGATGAAGGTCATCCCTTTCCTCCCCTGGTTGCGGGCGCCCCTGCGCCCGGTTCGGCGGCCGGCCGGTCTTGCGCCCGGCGCGCGTCGGAAATCGAAAGCTTCACCGCCCAGAGCGCCGCGGCGAGCGCGGCGGCGGCCGATGCGGCGAGCGGCACCGCCCCGAGCGGCAGTGCCAGCGCGCCAAGCGCGGTGAGGCGCGCGCGCGCCGCGAGCCCCAGCCTGCGGCTCCAGAAGCCGACGATGCCGGCGGTGACCGCCGCCACGCCCACTGCCGTCAGCGCGAAGTCGCGCAGGATCGCGCCCCAGCCGCCCTCCATCAGGAGCGCCGGCGTGGCGACGAAGACGAATGGCAGGATGAAGGCCGCCCAGCCCACGCGCATTGCCGCAAGCCCCGTCATCAGCGGATCGTCCCGGCTGATCGCGGCGGCGGCGAAGGCGGCAAGCGCCACCGGCGGGGTGATCATCGACATCATGCCGAAGTAGAGAATGAAGAGATGCGCGGCGAGCTGCCCGATCCCGGCCTCGACGAGCGCCGGCGCCACCAGCGCCGCGAGCAGCACATAGACGCCCGAGGTGGGCATCCCCATGCCCAGAACGATGCAGATCGCCGCCGACATCGCCAGAAGCAGCAGCAGGTTGCCGCCCACCGCATCGACGAGAACCAGCGTCAGGGCAAAGCCGAGGCCGGTGATGTTGAGCACGCCGATGACGAAACCGGCCGCCGCGACCACGAGGATGAGGTCGACCATGCCGGTGCCGGTGTCCACGAACACCTGGCCGAGGCTGCGCAAGGTCAGGCGCTTGTCGCCATAGCCGCGCAGAAATCCGAGCCCGGCAATGGCAACGGCGGCGAGAAGGGCGGAGTCCTCGGGGTCCATCCGCCACCAGAAGAGCCCGGCCAGAAGCAGCGCGAAGGGCACGGCGAAGTGCCAGCCCTGGGCAAGCACCTCGGCCACGCCGCGCTGATCGGCCTCGGCGGCGGCGATGCGGTCGCGCCCGGCGATGAGATCAACCTGCACGAAGACGGCAAGGAAATAGAGCACCGCCGGCAGAAGCGCGGCCGCCGCCACGCTGGCATAGGGGATGTCGAGAAATTCGGCCATCAGGAAGGCCGCGGCGCCCATGATCGGGGGCGCGAGCTGCCCGCCGGTGGAGGCCACGGCCTCGATGGCGCCGGCATCGCGCGCCCGGTAGCCGCCGCGCTGCATCAGCGGGATGGTGATCACCCCGGTTGTCGCCACGTTGGAGACGGCCGAGCCCGAGATCGCCCCGAAGAGCGCCGAGCCGATCACGGCGATCTTGGCGCTGCCGCCCCGGCTGCGCCCGGCCGCGGCCATGGCCAGATCGGTGAAGAAGGCGCCGCCCCCGGCGGCAAAGAGCAGCTGGCCGAAGAAGACGAAGAGGAGCACCACCATCGTGCCCACCGCAAGCGGCGAGGAGAACACGGCGCTCGAGTCAAAGCCGACATAGTCGACCAGCCCCTTGGGGCTCACGGCCTTGCCGATCAGCCGGCCCGGCACCCTGTCGGCCAGAAGCGCATAGAGAAGGAAGGCGGCGACGATGGAAAAGAGCATCCAGCCCGTGCGGCGCCGGATCCCTTCCATCACCGCCAGCACCACCACCGTGCCCACCAGCGTGATCTGCCAGGGGCGGTAGAACTGCTCCTTCAGAAGCCACTGGAAATCGAGCGCGGCATAGCCGAGCACGCCGAGACAGCCGAGCGCGACGAGAAGCGCGACCGTCCCCGGCGCTCGCCTGCGGCCGCCGCGGGCATCGAAGGCGAGATAGCAAATCGCCAGCGCAAGGCCGAGCTGCAGCGCCATGTATTGCTGGGGCAGAATGGCAAAGCCCAGCCGGGTGGGTGCCTCGACGTTCCACAAGATGCAGGCCACCACCATCGTCGTGGCGCATCCGGCCACGAGCCAGCGGCCGAGGCCCTCGAGCCGGACGGCCCCGCTCATGGCGCCACCTCCTCGGGCCAGTAGAGCCGCATGGGGTTGTCCACCAGAAGCGCCTGCCGCGCCGCTTCGGTCACCGCGATGCGCGGGATCATGTCGACGAGCTCGCCATCGTCGGGCATGTGCGAGCGCATGTTGGGATGCGGCCAGTCGGTGCCCCAGAGCACGCGATCGCCAAAGCGCTCGACGAGCGCGCGGGCGAAGGGCACGACATCGTCATAGGGCGGGCCCTGAACGGTCAGCCGCTCGGGGCAGGAGACCTTGACCCACATCGCCGGGTGCGCGTCGAGAAAGCGCAGGAAGTCCTGGAATGCCGCGCCCTCCACGCCGGCGCGCACATCCGGCCGGCCCATGTGATCGATCACCACGGGGCAGGGCAGGGTGGCGAGAAAGCCCGCGAGCTCGGCAAGCTGCCCGGCCTCGAAATAGACCACCACATGCCAGCCCCGCTTGGCGACGCGCGCGGCGATGGCGGCGAAATCCTCGCGCGGGGCGGCATCGACGAGCCGGCGCAGGAAGTTGAAGCGCACCGCCCGCACCCCCGCCTCGTCGAGCCGGTCAAGCTCGGCGTCGGTCACATCGGGGCCGACGATGGCAACGCCGCGCGCGCGGCTTCCGGCCGTCTCAATCGCGTCAACGAGGGCGGAATTGTCGCGCCCGTGGCAGGTGGCCTGCACGATGACGTTGCGGGAGAAGCCCAGAAAGTCGCGCAGCGCGAACAGCTTTTCCTTCGGCGCGTCGCAGGGGGTGTATTTGCGCTCCGGCGCGAAGGGAAAGCGCGCCGCCGGGCCGAAGACATGGCAGTGCGCGTCAACCGCGCCCTCGGGCGGGCGGTAGCTCGGCTTGCGCGGGTTCGGGTGGAAGGGAAGGTAGTCATCGCTCATGCTGCCGGCCTCGCATAGACGCGCCCGTCCATCAGCTTGCGCGCGGTGCGCAGCACTTCGGCCCGCGCCACGCTGCCATCCTCGGCGAGGCGGGCGATCACCGTCATCTCGCCGGTGGGATGCTCGATCGACATGAGCTTCTCCGTCCCCTCGGGGATCACCGCAAGCTCGGCCGCCACGCTGCCGGGAATGAGGCAGGCGGTCGCCACGGTGACGGCGGCAAGAACGCCGATTGCCTTGTGGCAGCGGTGCGGGATGAAGCTGCGGGTGGAGATCGCCCCGCCCGCCTGCGGGGGGCTGACGAGGGTCATCTTCGGCACCGATTTCCCGCGCACGTCGCCGAGGTTCATCAGCGGGCCCGCGGCAAGGCGGATCGCCTCGAGGCGCGCGCGCAAGGCGTCATTGGCCTCGAGCTCGGCGGGGCTCTCGCGCCCGGTGAGCCCGAAGTCGGCCGCGCGCAGGATCACGCAAGGCATGCCGTTGTCGATGAGCGTGGCCTCCACCCCCTCGATCACGTCGCGCGCGTTGCCCGTGGGCAGGAGCGCCCCGCAGCTCGACCCGGCGGTGTCGCGGAACTCGATCGGCACCGGCGCGGCGGTGCCCGGCACGCCGTCGATGCGCGCAGTGCCGGCATAGGTGACCCGCCCGCCGGGCGTCTGCACGCGCGCCACCGCGATCTGGCCCGTGTTCTCCATGTAGATCGTCACCGGCGTCTCCGGTTCCCGCGCCGCGACAAGGCCGCGCTCGATCGCGAAGGGGCCGACGCCGGCAAGGATGTTGCCGCAGTTCTGGGCATCGGTGACGATCGGCTGATCGACAAAGACCTGCAGGAAGAGATAGTCCACATCCACGCCCGGCCGCGCGGAGGGGCGGATGATGGCGACCTTCGAGGTGAGCGGATCGGCGCCACCCATCCCGTCGATCTGGCGCGGGTCGGGAGAGCCCATGATGCGCAGGAGAAGATCATCGCGCTCGGCCGGATCGGCGGGCAAATCGGAGGCGAGGAAGTAGCCGCCCTTCGATGTGCCGCCCCGCATCCACATGCAGGGGATGCCGTCTTGCACCGGGTCAGACATATTTCAGCCCCTTGGCCGCAAGCTTCTCGCGCATGCCATACATGTCGAGCCCGAGCTCGCCGGCAGCGAGGCGCCTGCGCTTGTCCTCCTCGCTGGCAAGCCGCTTCTCGGCGGCGGCGAGCACGTCCGCGGCGCGCTCGCGCGGCACCACGCAGACCCCGTCATCATCGGCGACGATCACGTCACCGGGGTTCACCAGCGCCCCGGCGCAGACGATGGGGACATTCACGTCGCCCAGCGTCTCCTTCACCGTGCCCTGCGCCGAGACGGCCGTGGACCAGACCAGAAAGCCCATCTGGCGCAGGTCGCGCGTGTCCCGCACGCCCGCGTCGATCACCAGCGCCCGGCAGCCGCGCGCCATGGCCGAGGTGGCCAGAAGATCGCCGAAATAGCCCATGTCGCAGGGCGCGGTGGGGGCAAGCACCATGATGTCGCCCTCGCGCAGCTGTTCGATGGCGACATGCACCATCCAGTTGTCGCCGGGCGGGGCGCTGATGGTCACCGCCGAGCCGGCAATCGCCGCGTCCTGCTGAATGGGGCGCATGCGCGCGCTCATCAGCCCGCGGCGCCCCTGCGCCTCGTGCACCGTGGCCACGCCCGCGCGGGCAAGCCCCTCGATGACCTCCTTCGCGGCGCGCTCGATGTTCTGAACGACAATTCCCATTGCTCAGCCTTTCTTCTCAACCGGCGGCGTGCCGTGGGTGTGGAAGGTCTCGATGGTCTTCAGCCCCCAGGCCTGGCCCTTCTTGCGTTCGGCCTCGGTCCACACCACCGGCTCCCAGTCGGGCGCCAGGACCAGCCGCGCGCCGGCATTGGCCAGCTCCACCCGGTTGCCCGCGGGCTCCCAGACATACAGAAAGAAGGTGCCCTGAATGGCGTGCTTGTGCGGGCCGGTCTCGATGTGCACGCCGTTCTGCAGGAAGATGTCGGCGGCGCGCAGGATGTCCTCGCGCTGGTCGGTGGCGTAGGTCACATGATGCAGCCGCCCCATGCCGCCTCCGTGCTCCTCGGTGCAGGCAAGGTCGTAGGTCTTGTTGTTGACCGTGAACCAGCAGCCGCCGATGCGTCCGTTGTCGAGCTGGATGAGCTCGGTGATGCGCGAGCCGAGGCAGGTGAGCATGAAGTCGCGGAAGACGCTCACATCCTCGGCCAGAAGGTTGACGTGGTCGATGCGCCGGGGCGGGGCGCCGGTGAAGGCCGAGGCGGTGTTCTTCAGCGCCGCCCGCTCGGCTTCCTCCTGGGGCTCGTACCAGCGCGTCTCCCAGTAGATCTCGAAGTCATGGCCGAAGGGGTCGGAGAAGCGGAAGGCCGGCCCGTGGCTCATGTCGCCCTCGACCCAGCCGGTGACGGGATAGCCCGATGCCTCGATGATCTTCACCCGCCGCTCGAGCGCTTCGGGCGAGCTTGCGCGGTAGCCCACATGGCCCACGCCGGTGGCGTGGTGACGGGTGAGCTTGAGGGTGCAGAACTCGTAGTCATCCCAGGCGCGCAGGTAGGCGCTGTTGTCGTCCTGCCCGCTGAGCTTGAGCCCGTAGACACGGGTGAAGAAGTCGAGGCTCTCCTCGAAGCGGTCGGTATACATCTCGACATGGCCCAGATGGGCGATGTCGAAGCTGGGGTTCGTCGGTTCGTTCACGGCGCGCCCCCCCTCAAAGCTCGTCCACGGTGCGCGGAAAGACGGACTGGAAGGCCTCGGCATATTTGCAGTCACGCCCGCCGGCCTGGCCGCCGGAGTTGCGCTTGAAGTGGTTGGCGCGCTGCTGGGCGACGCGGGTGTAATAGTCCCACAGGTGCACCTGGCCCTGCATGCACTCCATCGCCGCGCGCTTTTTCTCCCACACCGGCGTGATGTCGAGGAAGGTGTCGGGCTTCCAGCCCATCTGCTCGGTCTGGTGCGGCTCGAAGAGATAGAGCTGCGGCGCGCCGAGAACCTTCTCGCCGGGGTTGTGTCCCCAAGCCTGCGCCACCATGCGGCATTCGAGCACCACCTCGGTGGTGTACATGTGGTCGGTGTTGTAGGGGTCGTATTGCGAGTGGCTCAGCATGAAGGCGGGCTGCACCTTGCGGATCAGGTCGACGAGGCGGAAGCGGTCCTCGTCGGAAAGCCGCAGCGGATAGTCGCCGAGATCGAAGCTGACGAGCTCATGCACGCCCAGAGCCTCGGCCGCCGCCTCCGCCTCGGCGCGGCGGATCGCCTTGACCTCCTCGAGCGTCTTGCCCTCCTTCCACAGCCGCGCGCTCTCCCCGCGCTCGCCGAAGGACAGGCAGGCCACCGTCACCTCGTAGCCCTTCTCGGCGTGCAGGGCGATCGCGCCGCCCGCGCGCCAGACGAAATCCGCCGCATGGGCGGAGATAACCAGCGCCGTCTTGCCACCATTTGCCGACATTTCCGCTCCTCCTGCCGTTCAGCGGGAGGACTCATGTCACGGCCCGCACGGCGCGTGCAATTTCGAACCCCATTCCACGTGATAAGATCATGCTATAACTTGCGTGATCGAGGAGCGATGCCTACCCCGCCGAAGACACCCAACCTGCGCCATCTGCGGGCCTTTCTCGCCATAGCCGAGACAGGGTCGCTGACGCGCGCTGCGGCACGGGTGCATGTCTCCCAGCCCGCCGTCAGTCAGGCGCTCGCCGGCTTCGAGCGGCAGGCGGGCGGGCCACTGTTCGACCGGACCGGGCAAGGCGTGTTCCTGACCGAGCGGGGCCGGGTGCTTGAGGCACGGGTGCGGCGCGCCCTGAACCGGCTTGACGCGGCGCTGGCAGCGGTCTCTCCACGGCTGCCTCTCACCGCCACAACCGCGCGTCTGATGGCCCTGATCGCCACCGCGGAGGCCCAGAACTTCACGCTGGCGGCGCGCAGGCTGGGGGTGGCGCAGCCGACCGTTCACCGGGCCATTGCCCAGTTCGAGGCGGAGGCGGGCAAGCGACTTTTCGAGCGCACCTCCCATGGCGTGGTGCCGACGCGCGCCTGCCGCGAACTCGCCGAGGCCGCGCGCCTCGCCTTTGCCGAGCTTGCCCAGGCGGACGCCGAGCTGGCCGAGCTCGACGGCGGCGATGGCGGGGCGATCGTGATCGGGGCGCTGCCGTTGTCGCGCTCGGTGGTGCTGCCAGAGGCACTGGCCCGGTTTCGCGCCGCGCGTCCGCGCCATCCGGTGACGGTGCTTGACGGCCGCTATGGTGATCTGCTCACCGGTCTGCGCCGAGGCGAGATCGATTTCATCCTGGGTGCGCTGCGCGACCCGCCGCCGATCGGCGACATCGTGCAGGAAGCCCTGTTTGCCGACCGGCTGGCGGTGCTGGCCCGGCCGGGGCATTCGCTGGCAGGGCGGAGCTGCGTGCCGCTGGAGACGCTGGCGCGGCAGGCTTGGGTGGTGCCGCGCACCGGGACGCCGGCGCGCGCGCAGTTCGACGAGCTGTTCACGCGCGCCGGGCTCGTGCCTCCCGAGAGCATTCTCGAATGCGGTTCGATCCTGCTAATGCGCGAGCTTCTGGGCCGCAGCGACATGCTGGGCTGCATCTCCGCGCGTCAGGCGGAGGCAGAGGTGGCACGCGGGCTTCTCGTTCCGCTCGACATTGGCCGCGACTGGCCCGAGCGTCCCATCGGACTGACCTTCCGCGCCGAATGGGTACCCACGCGCGCGCAGTCGCAGCTCATCGGCTTCATCCGGAAGGCCGCAGACCGTGCAAGAGGCTGAACACGGGCGCGAGCCGCCCTGCGCGTGTGGCGGAAACCCTGTGTTTCCGTGACGTCCAGGTCACGGCTCTTGAGCGATACGGCTCGGAAAGCTAACGTGAATTCGCTGAACCTCGGGGCAAGCCGAGGAAGCAGAGGAGGGGATCATGCCCGGACGGGTTTTGGGCGCGCTGCTGTTTTTCGTCCTTTCCAGCGCGTCGGCCATGGCCTGGAATGACATGCCGCTCGGCGAATTCGCTCCCGCAACGGACGAGGTGCCGATCTGGGCGTATCCTTCCGAGGCCAACCATTGCCCTGCGGGGCTGCAACCGGTGGTGATCGGTGGGGTCGTCAGCTGCGGCACACCCAACCGCGTCGGCTACGCGGAGCGGAAGCAGGGCACGTTTCGGGGGCGTTATGTGGCCACCGGCAAGGGATCCGGCGAGGGCTACTATATCCGCGACTGACGCCGGCTAGTTACCGAGAGTCTTCACGTCCCGCGGCCCGGTTCCCACGTTTCGGGGGCCGGGCCGTTTCTTGTTTCGCGGACTGTTCAGACCGGAAGAACACGCCGCTTCCGCGTTCTTCTCTGATCCCGTTGGGAGTTTGCACTAGATTCGACATCGGAGAGGCAAGATCCTGCCGACTGTGGTGGTCGCAATTCTGGGGGAAGGCATGTTTTTCAGGAAATTTGCCGCCCTGTTGCTCGCGGGTCTGGCGCTGTCGGCGGGGCAGGCTTTGGCCGAGCTGGCCGGCGACCGGGTGGAGACGTCCGGCAAATACACTGGCGTCTTCGCGCCGCGGCCCGGCTGTTGCGCCAATGCGCCTTGGCCCACGGAAAACCTCACGATGCGCCACTACGTCTACCCCGACGGGCGGGAAGTGATTGTCTATCCCTACAAGCACGGGGCGGGCTATCAGCCGTTCTGGTGGGAAAAGCAGTAAGGCGCCAGACCCGACAAAAGAGAAGCGGCGCGCCGGTCTCCGGCGCGCCGCTCCTTTTCATCGCTTGATGAAGCGGGATCAGTTGGCCATCTCGAGATCGCTCGCCGAGCTGCGCCCATCGCGCCCCTCGCGGACCTCGTAGTTGACCTTCTGGTTTTCCTGCAGGCTGGTCATCCCGGCGCGCTCGACGGCGGAGATGTGCACGAAGACATCCTTGCCGCCATCATCGGGCGCGATGAAACCATAACCCTTGGTGGAATTGAACCATTTCACGGTGCCGCTGGGCATGCCGCTTCTCCTTCTCATGTTTCCCGCCCACGGTATTGCGGCGGGCCGGTGCAGCCGGGTCTTCCAAGTCTTTCGGCTGCCCCCTAGAAGGAAGCGGTCGTCCTGGGAAAGTCCGTCGTCACGGGCAGGAGAATGGGGGCGATCGGGCCCGTTGGCAAGGGCAAATCGTGCGTCACGGGCGGAAATTGCACCACCGGAGGGAAAAAAGTGAGAATTTTCGGGCTCAGGAGCTGCGACAGCTGCCGCAGGGCGGTCAAGGCGCTGGCCGCGGCGGGAGTGGATGCCGATCTCATCGACATTCGCGAGGCCCCGATTGACGAGGCCGTCCTCGACCGTGCCCTCGAGCAGTATGGCGAGGCGCTCGTCAACCGCCGCTCGACCACCTGGCGCGCGCTGGGGCAGGAGGAACGCGCGCGCCCGGCACGCGAGCTTCTGCGCGCCCATCCCGCGCTGATGAAGCGTCCGCTGATCGAGACGGATGACGGCCGCCTGCTTCTGGGCTGGACGCCCGAGACGCAGGCGGCGCTGGGGCTCGCCTGAGGCCCGCGCCTCAGGCGGTATGCGCGGCTGCCCGCTCGCGCGCCAGATCGGGCGGCAAGGCTTCGGTGGCCAGTTGCTCCACGATCTCGGCAAGCGGGGCGACGCGGGTCTGCTTCTCGCCCAGCCGGCGGACGGAGACGGTGCGCTCCTCCACCTCGCGCTGGCCGAGGGCGAGGATCACCGGCACTTTCCTCAGCGAGTGCTCGCGCACCTTGTAGTTGATCTTCTCGTTGCGGATGTCGGCCTCGGCGCGGATCCCGCGCGCCTTCAGTGCGGTCACCACCTCATGCACGTAGTTGTCGGCGTCCGAGACGATGGAGGCGACCACCACCTGCCGGGGGGCAAGCCAGAAGGGCAGGCGGCCCGCGTGCTCCTCGATGAGGATGCCGATGAAGCGCTCGAAGGAGCCGAGCGTGGCGCGGTGCAGCATCACTGGCCGGTGGCGCGCACCGTCAGGCCCGATGTAGCTGGCATCGAGCCGCTCGGGCAGCACGAAATCCACCTGCAGCGTGCCGCACTGCCAGTCGCGCCCGATGGCATCCGTCAGCACGAATTCGAGCTTCGGGCCATAGAAGGCGCCCTCGCCGGGGTTGAGCTCGAAGTCATAGCCCGCCGCCTCGGTCGCGGCTCTCAGCGCGGCTTCGGCCTTGTCCCACACCTCGTCGGAGCCCGCGCGCATCTCGGGGCGGTCGGAGAATTTCACCCGGAATTCCTCGAAGCCGAGATCGCGGTAGACCTCGGAGAGGAACCCGATGAAGCGCTTGGTCTCGCTCTCGATCTGCGCCTCGGTGCAGAAGATGTGCGCGTCATCCTGGGTGAAGCCGCGCACGCGCATGAGCCCATGCAGCGCGCCCGAAGGCTCGTAGCGGTTGCAGGCGCCGAACTCGGCCATGCGGAGCGGCAGGTCGCGGTAGCTCTTCAGGCCCTGATTGAAGATCTGCACATGGCAGGGGCAGTTCATCGGCTTGAGCGCATTCACCGTCTTCTCGCGGGCGTGCTCCTCGTCCACCTCGACGATGAACATGTGCTCCTGGTATTTCTCCCAGTGGCCCGAAGCCTCCCACAGCTTGCGGTCGACCACCTGTGGGGTGTTCACCTCGACATAGCCGCCGCGGTGCTGCTGGCGGCGCATGTAGTCCTGCAGCGTGGTGTAGATGGTCCAGCCGGCGGGGTGCCAGAACACCTGGCCCGGCGCCTCCTCCTGGAAGTGGAAGAGATCCATCTCGCGGCCGAGGCGGCGATGGTCGCGCCGCTCGGCCTCCTCGAGGAAGTTCAGATAGGCCTTGAGATCCTGTCGCGTCTTGAAGCCCACGCCGTAGATGCGCTGGAGCATGGGGCGCGAGCTGTCGCCGCGCCAGTAGGCGCCGGCCACGCGCATCAGCTTGAACGCATCTGCAGGCACCTGCCCGGTGTGCTGCAGATGCGGACCGCGGCAGAGATCCTGCCAGTGCCCGTGCCAGTACATGCGGATCGGCTCGCCCTCGGGGATCGCCTCGACAAGCTCCACCTTGTAGGGCTCGTCATTGTCCCGGTAGTAGGCTATGGCGCGCGCGCGCTCCCAGACCTCGGTGCGCACCGGATCGCGGGCGGCGATGATCTCGCGCATCCGCGTCTCGATGCGGCCCAGGTCCTCGGGTGTGAAGGGCTCGGCGCGATCGAAGTCGTAATACCAGCCCTTGTCGATGACCGGGCCGATGGTGACCTTGGTCTCGGGCCAGATCTCCTGCACCGCCCGGGCCATGATATGGGCAAGGTCGTGGCGGATGAGCTCGAGCGCCGGTTCGTCATCGGCCATGGTGAAGATGCGAATGGACGCATCCTCCTCGATCGGCCACTGCAGGTCCCAGTGCCGACCGTCCACCTCGGCCGAGATCGCCTTCTTTGCCAGCGAGTTGGAGATCGACGCCGCCACCTCGGCCGCCGTCACCCCGCGCGGATACGTGCGGCTCGCGCCATCGGGAAAGGTCAGGGTGATCGTCTCGGCCATGGCGGCTCTCCTCGTCGGTCTGGCGCCCACGGAACGCCCGGTTGCGGGTATGTGGTTGTCCGGCCCCAATTGGGGCAGACGGGCCGCGGTGTCAACGTGAAGGGGGCAGGGGTGTGGTTTGCGCGGCGACATCTGTCGCGCGGGCATGCGGCCGCCTTGGGGGCGGGCGGGCGCATGCCCGGCCCGACGGCCGGGCGGGACAGGGGCGGCATTGGTTTCGGTGTTCCGCATGACGCGCTCCTCGGTCGGCGCAGATCGGGCTGGAAGAGTGCGGTGCTTTCACGGCAAACTGGGAAGGGCAGGAGCAGAAGGAGAGTTGAGGCATGAGCGCGCCCGCATTTCTCGACACGCCGCAGGGCCGGCGCATCGCCTATCACAAAAGCGAAGGGGCGGGGCCGGGGGTGGTGTTTCTCGGCGGCTTCCGCTCGGACATGACCGGCACCAAGGCGCTCCATCTCGAGGCCTGGGCGCGGGCGCGCGGCCGCGCCTTCCTGCGGTTCGACTATTCCGGTCACGGCGCCTCGTCGGGCCGTTTCGAAGAAGGCTGCATCGGCGACTGGGCCGAGGATGCGGTGGCCGCCATCGAGGCGTTGACGCAAGGCCCGCAGATTCTCGTCGGCTCCTCCATGGGTGGCTGGATCGCGATTCTGGCGAGCGAAAGGCTGGGTCCGGCGCGCGTGGCCGGCCTCGTCGGCATCGCCGCCGCACCGGATTTCACCGAAGACGGCTTCTGGGCCGGATTTGACGAGGCCCAGCGCGCCGAACTCGTGGAAAAGGGGCAGATCGCCATCCCCTCCGACTATGAGGACGGCCCCTACATCATCACCCGCCGGCTGATCGAGGAAGGCCGCAGGCATCTCGTCCTGCGCCGGCCGCTCGGCCTGCCCTTCCCGGTGCGGCTGCTGCAGGGAACGGAGGATGAGGCGGTGCCGCTCGAGGTGCCTCTGAAGCTTCTCGATCATGCCGACTGCGCCGACATGCGGCTGACGCTGGTGAAGGGCGCCGATCACCGTTTTTCAGACCCCGACTGCCTTGAGTTGATCGAGACCGCCATCCACGAAGTGACGGCGCGCGCCGGGCGCGGGGCATGAGGCGGGCCGTGCTCTGGGCTCTGGCGGCGCTGGCGCTTGTCGTCGCCCTGCTTCTCGCCTTCGGCCCGCGCGAGCCGGTCGAGACCGGCCTTCACCCCGACTATGCCGCCATTGCCGCCGACCCCGAGGGATGGCTTGCCGCGCGCGAGGCGGCCCATGACGACATCCGGCCCGGCGACGGCTCGGCCATTCTCTGGGCCGGAGAACGGCGCGCGCGCGCGCCGGTCGCGGTGCTCTATCTGCACGGCTTCTCGGCAAGCCCGGCGGAGCTCAGGCCGGTGCCCGAGCTGGTGGCCGAGGCGCTCGGCGCCAATCTCGTGCACTACCGCCTTTCGGGCCACGGGCGCGGTGGCGCGGCGCTGGCCGAGCCGCGCGCGGGCGACTGGATTGCCGACATGCGGGCCGCGCTTGCCGTGGCGCGCGCGGTGGGGGAGAGGGTGCTTGTCATCGGCACCTCCACCGGCGGGACGCTCGCCGCGCTCGCCGCCCTTGAGCCCGGGCTCTCGGATGCCATCGCCGGCATCGTCTTCGTTTCGCCGAATTTCGGGGTGCAGGACAAGGCCGCGCGGCTCGCGCTGCTGCCCTTCGCCCGCCTCTGGGCGCCGCTTCTCACCGGGCGCGAGCGGAGCTGGGAGCCGGCAAACGCCGAACAGGCGGCGCACTGGACAACGCGCTACCCCACCGTCGCGGCCATCCCGCTC
This sequence comes from Meinhardsimonia xiamenensis, assembly GCF_900102905.1. Classification (GTDB taxonomy): domain Bacteria; phylum Pseudomonadota; class Alphaproteobacteria; order Rhodobacterales; family Rhodobacteraceae; genus Meinhardsimonia; species Meinhardsimonia xiamenensis. The sequence continues at coordinate 319,111 of NZ_FNFV01000002.1, forward strand.
ATGGCGCTTGTCGATCATGCCCTCCGGCAGGACTATTCCCGCGCCCGCGTGCCCGCGCTCTTCGTCTATTCCGAGCGCGATCAGGTGATCCGGCCGGACAGGGTGAAGGAGGTCGCCGGCCGCTGGGGCGGGCCTGTCCGCCTTGTCGAGCTGAGCCCGCCCGGCGGGGCAGGCGGTTCCTATCACGTCATTGCCGGGGACATCCTCGCGCCCGAGACGACGCCGCTCTTGGTCCGGACCATCCTTGAGTGGTGGCGTTCGGTTGTAGCGCCGTAGGTGACGGTCTCGGCGCGCGCCGAACCACAGAAAGGAGACGACCGATGAAGCTTCCCCGCACCCCATCCTTCCGCCTCGATGGCCGCCGCGCTCTGGTCACCGGCGGCTCCCGCGGCATCGGGCTTGGCGCGGCGGTGGCGCTGGCCGAGGCGGGGGCGGAGGTGCTGATCGCCTCCCGCGGGCGCGCCGAGCGCGAGGCGGCGGTGGAGGAAATGCGCGCGCGGGGAATGGTCGCCGAGGGTGCCGAGCTTGATGTCACCGATCTCCCCGCGGTGCGGCGCCTCTTCGCCGAGCATGGGCCGTTCCACATTCTCGTCAATTCCGCCGGCATCGCGCGGCACACGCCCGCGCTCGAGACCGACCCGGAGGATTATGACATGGTCATGGCGGTGAACGCGCGCGCGGCCTACTTCCTCGCGCAGGAGGCGGCGCGCGGGATGGTGACGGCGCACATCAAGGGCTCGATCATCCAGGTCTCGAGCCAGATGGGCCATGTCGGCGGGGCCGATCGCGCCGTCTACTGCGCCTCAAAGCATGCGGTGGAGGGGATGACCAAGGCCATGGCCATCGAATGGGGGCCGCTCGGCATTCGCGTCAACACGCTCTGCCCCACCTTCATTCGCACGTCGTTGACCGAAGCGACGCTCGCCGATTCCGCGAAGCTTCGCTGGATCGAGCAGAAGATCAAACTCGGCCGCGCTGGCGAGGTGGAGGACATCATGGGCGCGGTGGTCTGGCTCGCCTCGGATGCCGCGGCACTGGTCACCGGAACGTCCATCCTCGTCGATGGCGGATGGACCGCCGACTGAGGAGCGGACATGCAGATTGCAATGGTGCAGCAAAGCCGGAGTGTCGAAGGTCTGCACGGACCTCTCGCGGTCTTGCCAAGAAATCACGATTGCGATGTTCTCCGGTCGTTTTCAGGTCAAATCGAGTCCGATGATTGAACAAAATGTGCAGTCCGGGGGTTTCGGAGGGGAGCGGCCGGCAATCCCGGCTCTGCTCCCCGAAGGTTCGATCATGACAAGAGCCAGCATGTCTCGCCCTGCCGTCCGTTTTCGAGGGAGGCGCTGAGGCATGGGCGCCGAACCCCTCGTGCTCCTGCCGGACATGATGAGCGACGCGCGCCTCTTCGCGCCCCAGATCGAGGCGCTTTCCCGCGAGGTGCCGGTGATGGTGATGCCGATGACGGGCGGCGACTCCATTGCCCGGCTGGCGCGCAACCTGCTCGAGGCCGCGCCGCCCCGCTTTGCGGTGGCCGGGCTCGGGCTTGGCGGGATGGTGGCGATGGAGGCGCTCGCCCAGTCACGCGACCGGGTCACGCGGCTGTGCCTGATGGACACGAGCGCGCAGGCCGAACTTGCCTCGGTCGCCGCGGCGCGCGAGCCGCGCATCATCCGCGCGCGCACCGGGCGGCTGGCGGAGGTCATCCGCGAGGAGATGGGGTTGCCCGCCGCGGCGCTCGACGCCCAGGGTCGGCAGCTTGCCGAAACGGTGATGAGAATGGCGCTCGATCTGGGCCCCGAGGTCTTCGTCGCGCAATCACGCGCCCTGCAGCGACGCCCCGATCAGCAGGCCACGCTGCGCCGCGCGCGCACGCCTGCGTTGGTGATCTGCGGCGAGGAAGACCGTCTCTATCCGCTGCGTCGGCACGAGTTCATCGCCCAGCTCATGCCGCTTGCACGTCTTGAGGTGATCCCCGGCGCGGGGCACCTGCCTACGCTGGAGCGCCCGCGTCTCGTGACCGCGCTTCTGCGTCGCTGGCTTCTTGCGCCCGCGGGCCGGGTTCTGGCCTGACACCGCGAGGGCCGCCGTTGGCGTCGATGAATCCGAGCACCAGCGGGCGGATGTTGTCGCGCCACGAGCGTCCGGCGAAGATGCCGTAATGTCCCGCGCCGGGCTCGAGGTGGTGGGCCTTCTTCTCTTCCGGCAGGCCGGTGAGAAGGTCGAGCGCTGCAAGGCACTGGCCGGGGGCGGAAATGTCGTCCTTCTCGCCCTCGACGATCTTCACCGCCACGTCGGTGATGGCGCCGATGTTCACGGGCTCGCCGCGGATGGTGAAGGCGTTGCGGGCAATCTCGCGGCGCTTGAAGATGCGCTCGACGGTGGAAAGATAGAATTCCGCCGTCATGTCCATCACCGCGAGGTACTCGTCATAGAATCGGTTGTGCTTGTCGTGATCGCTCGCCTCGCCCTTGGCCACGCGCAGGATCTGGTTGAGGAAAGCCTCGCCGTGGCGGTCGGCGTTCATCGACATGAAGGAGGCAAGCTGCAGGAGACCGGGATAGACCATGCGCCCGGCTCCGGCGTATTTGAACCCGACCTGCTGAATGACCATCTCCTCGAGCTGGCCCATGGTCACGCGCCTGCCGAAGTCGGTGACTTCGGTGGGGGCGGCGTCAGGGTCGATGGGCCCACCTATCAGCGTGAGGGTGCGCGGCTGCGCGGCCGGCTCGCGCTCCGCCAGCCAAGCGGTGGCGGCAAGCGCCAGCGGCGCGGGCTGGCAGACGGCGATCACATGGATGTCAGGGCCGAGGTGGCGCATGAACTCCACGAGGTAAAGGGTGTAGTCCTCGATGTCGAACTTGCCTGCGCTTACGGGAATGTCGCGGGCATTGTGCCAGTCGGTGACATAGACCTCGCAGTCGGGCAGCAGGCTCGCCACGGTCGAGCGCAGGAGCGTCGCGTAATGCCCCGACATGGGCGCAACGAGCATGACCTTGCGCGCGCGCTCGGGCCGACCGATCGCCTTGAAGTGGACGAGATCCCCGAAGGCTTTCATCACCACCGGCTCGACCGCGACGAGGTGGTCGCGCCCGTCCTCGGCCAGAACCGAGGTGATGCCCCAATCGGGTTTGGCGACCATGCGCGAGAAACTCCGCTCGGTCACCTCGCCCCATGCGGCAAGAAGGCGGAAGAAGGGCGTGGGCATGAGCCCCGTCCAGGGATAGGAGCCGATGGCCTGGGCAGTCGCGCCCAGCCACTGGTTGGTGTTGCGCACCGTCTCCATCAGATCATAGGTGGCCATGTAGCGCATGCTGCCCGTCCTTGCCGTTCCGCGCCATGCCGGGTGGCACGGTCAACCAGCCGCGCCCTTTCATTGAAAGGCCGCAGCCGCTATTCTGCGGATGCGAAATCTAGTTTGGAAACGGAAACATGACAACCGAGGAAAGACAATTGCCGGAGTCGCTCGAAAGGCTCAACGCCAATCTGGCGAAGCTGGACGAATTGTCGAAGCGGCTGGTGGCGGCGTTGTCGCGCAAGAAACCGCCAGAGCCCGCGCTCGAGGCGCCGAGCTCGGAGCTCTTCATGAAGGCGGCCGCGGCCTATGTGGCGGGCATGATGTCGAACCCGGCCAAGATCCTCGAGCATCAGGTTTCCTACTGGGGCAAGTCGCTCAAGCATTACCTCGAGGCGCAGCAGCGGCTCTTGCAGGGCAAGCTCGAGATCGAGGACGAGGAAGAGGAAGAGGAGCTGCGCCGCCGCGAGGATCGCCGCTTTCAGGGCGAGCTGTGGCACAAGCACCCCTATTTCAACTACCTGCGCCAGCAGTATCTCCTCAACACCGTGGCGGTGGAGAACGCCATCGCCGACATGCAGGGTCTGGATCCGAAGGAGCGCAAGCGGGTGGAGTACTTCACCCGTCAGATCCTCGAGATGTTCAACCCGGCGAACTTCCTCGGCACAAATCCCGAGGCGCTGCAGCGCGCGATCGAGACGGAGGGCGAGTCGCTGGTGCGCGGGCTCGAGAACCTCGTGCGCGACATCGAGGCCAACGAGGGCGATCTACTGGTCACGCTTGCAGACAAGGATGCCTTCCGCGTGGGCGAGAACCTCGCGACCACCGATGGCGAGGTGGTCTACCGCAACCGGATGTTCGAGCTCATTCAGTACACCCCGCGCACCGAGACGGTGCACAAGACCCCGCTCATCATCTTCCCGCCCTGGATCAACAAGTTCTACATCCTTGACCTCAAGCCCGAGAACTCGCTGATCCGCTGGATCGTGGATCAGGGCTACACGCTGTTTGTCGTGAGCTGGAAGAACCCCGACCCTTCCTACGCCGATGTCGGGCTCGATACCTACATCGAGGAGGGGTACATGACCGCGATTCGCGAGGTGAAGGCGATCACCGGCGAGGAGCAGGTCAACGCCGTGGGCTACTGCATCGCCGGCACCACCCTGGCGTTGACGCTGGCCCTCATGCACAAGCGCGGCGACAAGTCGATCCGCTCGGCCACCTTCTTCACCACGCTCACCGATTTCGAGGATCAGGGGGAATTCGCGGTTTTCCTGACCGACGATTTCGTTGACGGCATCGAGCGCGAGGTGAAGCGCGAAGGCATTCTGCGCGCCTTCTACATGGCGCGCACCTTCTCCTTCCTGCGCTCCACCGACCTTGTCTATGCGCCTGCGATCCGCAGCTACATGCTGGGCGAGACGCCGCCGGCCTTCGATCTGCTCTACTGGAACGGTGACGGCACCAACCTGCCCGCGCGCATGACCATCGAGTATCTGCGCTGGCTGTGCCAGGAGAACCGCTTCGCCAAGGGCGAGCTCGAGATCCTCGGCGAGAAGCTCTCGATCAGGGATGTGCACGTGCCGCTCTGTGCCGTGGCCTGCGAGACCGACCACATTGCCGGCTGGAAGGCGAGCTACAACGGCATCCGGCAGATGGGCAGCCGCTCGAAGACCTTCATCCTTTCCGAATCAGGCCATATCGCCGGGATCGTCAATCCGCCCACGAAGAGGAAGTACGGCCATTACCTCAACCCCGAACTTCACGAGACGCCGGAGGAGTGGCTGGCGCACGCGCAGTTCCATGAGGGCTCGTGGTGGCCGGATTGGGAAAAGTGGCTTGCGCGCCGCTCTGGACGGATGATTCCCGCGCGCCAGCCGGGCGATGCAGGTCATCCCACGCTGGGCAAGGCGCCGGGCTCCTATGTGCTGGCGCGAAGCGCCGAGCAGGGCGAGCACTGAAAATTTTTGCTGCGCTGCAGCAAATTCCTCTTGCAATGCCGCGATGCAGCATGCATATATGCTGCAGAAGCGAGACATGCGGGGTGGCCCGCGGATTGGAGTGACGAAGATGGCTGCGAAGACCCAGGATTACACCAAGATCATGAAGGACCTGATGGGCGCGTTCCCGGTGGACATGAGCGCGATGCAGGATGCCTTCAAGACTCAGGCGACGCTCGGCGAGAAGCTTTCCAAGGTGGCTCTCGAGGCGGCGGACAAGTCCGCCGAGATCTCCACCAAGTGGACGCGCGACACGCTCGCGAAGCTCGCCGAAGTGACCGCCGTCAAGGAAGATCCGGCCGACTACACCAAGGCCCTGACCGACTTTGCCGCGGCGCAGGCGGAGATGACCGCCGAGTCGCTCGCCGCCTTCGTCGAGGTGGCCAAGAAGGTGCAGATGGAGACCGTCGAGCTGATGCTGGCGGCTGGCAAGGATCTGTCGGAGGACGCTTCGGCCGCGGTCCGCAAGGCTACCGAAGAGGTGACCAAGGCCGCGAAGAAGGCCGCTGCTCCGGTCAAGTGAGCCGCTGAGCAAGACAGGAACGACCGACCGTCGATTTCTCCTCCCTCCTCCCTGAAGGACGGTCGAATTGGCGAGCCCGGAAGCGGGCTCGCCCTTTTCTTTTCTGCCGCGCTCCCTTAGGCTTTTTCTGCGCTGCGACAACGGGGCGATTGCGGTTTGCCCCAGGTCGGCCGCGGGCACAGGATCCATGGGGAGGATCACAGGTGGCACAGACGTCCGAGCCGCTTCTCATCAAGCGCTATGCAAGCCGCCGGCTCTACAACACCGAGACCAGCGACTATGTCACGCTCGACGATATCGCCCGCTTCATCCGCGAAGGGCGCGACGTGAAGATCATCGACCTCAAGACCGGCGATGACCTGACGCGACAATACCTGCTACAGATCATCGCCGAGCACGAGAGCCGCGGCGAGAACGTGCTGCCGATCAATGTGCTTACCGACCTGGTGCGCAGCTACACCACCGAGGTGCAGTCGATCGTGCCGCAGTTTCTGGCCGCCTCCTTCGAGATGCTGCGCGAGAGCCAGTCGAAGCTCATGGAGAACATGAACTCCATGAACCCTCTGCGGGCCGTGCCGGGCTTCGAGGCGATGCAGGCGCAGCAGAAGGCGTTTCTCGAGGCCATGACCGGTGGGCTCGCCGCCTGGGGCAAGGCGTCGAAGCAGGGGGAGAAGCGCGAAGGCGCGTCGGCGAGTGCCGAGGATCTCGACGAGATCAAGAAGCAGCTTGCCGAACTCCAGGAAAAGCTCGCCAAGCTGGGGCAGTAGCGCGCTTTGCGCCTTGCGGTGCCGCTTGCGCTCGCGCCGGGTCAGATCCCGAGCCGGTCGCGCAGCCCGAACCAGCCCATTGCCAGCGCCAGAAGCGGCGAGCGTAGCGCCCGCCCGCCCGGAAAGGGCGGGGGCAACACCTGCCCCATGAGCCGGAATGCGGCATCCTCGCCCTCGATGGCATCGGCAAGGATGCGTCCGGCAAGTGTCGCCAGCGCCACCCCGTGCCCCGAGTAGCCCGAGGCTGACCAGACGGCGGGGCGCGGGCAGAAGAAGGCGGGAAGGCGCGTGCGGGTGATGGCGAGCGTTCCGCCCCAGGCGTAATCGATCCGTGTCCCGGCGAGCTGTGGGTAGATGCGGAGCATCGGCTTGCGCACGATCGCGGCGATGTCGGCGGGGAAGCGGTAGCCATAGCTCTCGCCGCCGCCGAAGAGAAGCCGGCCATCTTCGCTGAGCCGCCAGTAGCTGACCACGAAGCGCCCGTCGGCCACGGCGATGTCGCGGGCAAGGATCTCCTGTGCCCGCTCCCCCAAGGGCTCGGTGGCGACGATGAAGTTGTTGATCGGCATCACCCGCCGGGCAACATGCGGCTCAAGCCCGCCGAGATAGCCGTTGGCGGCCACCACCACATGCTCGGCAGAGATTTCGCCGCCGTCGCAGGTGACGACCCGGCGGCCGTCGCGCTCGGAGATCCTCAGCGCGCGCGTGCGCTCGAAGAGGCGCGCACCCGCCGCTTCGGCCCCTTGCGCAAGCCCCAGCGCGAAGCGCAAGGGGTGGATGTGCCCCGCGCCCCAGTCGATGAGCCCGCCGCGAAAACGGCGCGAACCGATCAGCGCCCGCACCGCCTGTTCGTCGAGGGGTTCGACCTTTTCGTAGCCGTAATCGCGGGCGAGCTTTTCGGCCAGAGCATGGGCATGGGTCACACCCGAGGCGCGTTCGTCCACATGCGCCACGCCGGGCCGCCAGCGCGCATCAATTCCGAGCTCGTCAACGAGCCCGCGTACCAACGCCTTGGCGTCCTCGCCCAGCTGCCAGAGCTTGCGCGCATCGTCCGCCCCGAGGCGGCGCTCGAGTTCGATCTGGTCAAGCCGCTGGCCCGAACCCACCTGCCCGCCGTTGCGTCCCGAGGCCCCGAAGCCCACCCGCTGCGCCTCGATCAGCACCACATCATGGTCGCGCCGGGCCAGATGCAGTGCCGCCGAAAGCCCGGTGTAACCCCCGCCGATCACGCAGATTTCCGCATTCAGGCTGTCCTCGAGCCGGGGGCGCGGCGCGGGCAGCACCGCGCTTGCGGCATACCAGCTCTCGGGGTAGGCGCCCGGGCGGTCGTTGGCGTCGAGAAGGTTCATGGGCGCCGCTTCTCAGCCTGACGCTGCCATGTCCTGCCGGTTCTTCGCGCGGTGGAAGAACTCGGCGATGCTGTCGGCGAATCTGGCCTGATCGACGGGCTTGCCAAGCTCGGCCTCGGCCGCCTCGAGCAACGGCTCGGGCACATTGCCGGGGCCGCGCGTGCGCATGAGCCCCTCGATGAAGCGCGCGTCGAATTCGGGATGCGGCTGGATGGTATAGGCCCGGTCTCCCTCATAGGCTAGCGCCGCATAGGGGCAGCCGGGATGTGAGGCCACCACCTGGGCGCCCTCGGGCAGCTCCACCACCTGATCCTGATGCCAGGCATTGAGCGCGAGCCGCCCGAGCCCGTTGGAGAAGTCATACTCCTGCCGACCGATGATCCATCCGCCGGGGTGCTTTTCCACCTTGCCGCCGAGGGCCTGGGCGATGATCTGGTGGCCAAAGCAGATGCCCACCAATGGCACACCCGCCGCATAGGCCTTGCGGATGAACTCCTCGAGCGGCGGGATCCACGGCAGATCGTCGTAGGCGCCATGGCGCGAGCCGGTCAGAAGCCACCCCTCCGCGTCATGCACCGATTCGGGAAAGTCTCCGTCAACCACGCTCCAGGTGGAAAAGGTGAAGCCGCGCCCGGCCAACAGCCGGGGAAACAACTCCCCATAGTCACCATGCTCGGGGATCAGTGGCTCGGGCGCGTGGCCGGTCTGAAGGATGCCGATGTGCATTGCTGACGCTACTGAAAACGCGGCTCTTGGACCAAGCTAGGCGCAGCGTGGCGCGTCCGCAAGACGCCGCTCACACCGCGTCAAGGCATATGTCGCGGAGCTCTTCGGGGGTAAACCGTTCGCCCAGCCGCATTTCCTGCCGCTTGGTCAGAACGAGGTTTCGCTGAAGCTCCGCGCCGAAGATGGCGGTCATGCCCTCGTCCTTCTCAAACAGAGCCAGCGCCTCTTCCCAGCTTGCGGGCACCTGCGGCAGGTCAGCGGCGTAGGCGTTGCCGGTGATCGGGGCAGGGGGCTCGGCCCCGGCCTCGATACCCGCGAGCGCGGCACCGAGGATGGCGGCGATCACCAGGTATGGGTTGGTGTCGGAGCCCGCGACGCGGTGCTCGATGCGCCGGGCGGCCGGTGCGCCGCCGGGGATGCGCAGCGCCGCCGTGCGGTTTTCGTAGGCCCACGAGATGCCCGTGGGAGCATGCGCGCCCGGCACCAGCCGCTCGTAGGAATTGGCGTGCGGGGCAAAGATCAGCGTTGATGCCGGAATCGCCGCGAGGCAGCCGGCCACGGCATGCCGCAGCGCATCCGAGCCTTCCGGCCTGCCGTTGTCGAAGATGTTGCGCCCGGCGCTGTCCAGCACCGAGAAATGCACATGCATGCCGGAGCCCGGCTGGCCGGCATAGGGCTTGGCCATGAAGCTGCCGGCAAAGCCGTGACGGCGCGCGAGGCCCTTGAGCAGCAGCTTGAAAAGCCAGGCGTCGTCGGCAGCCCTCAGCGCATCGGCCTGGTGCTTGAGGTTGATCTCGAACTGACCGGGCCCGGCCTCGGAAATTGCCGCGTCGGCCGGAATCTCCATGGCCTTGCAGCCCGCATAGACCGCGTTGAAGAAGCTGTCGAAGGCATCGAGCGCCTGCATCGACAGGATCGCCGCGATCGGCCGGCGCTTGCCCGAGCGTGGGCTCTTCGGCACCGTCGGCACCCCGCCCGAGTCGTCGATGAGGTAGAACTCCATCTCGGTTGCCACCACCGGCGTGAGCCCGCGGGCGGCATAGCGCTCGAGCACCCGTGCGAGGGCCTGACGGGGGTCGCCGGCGAAGGGCGCGCCCTCGTCGGTGAACATCCACACCTGCTGCAGCGCGGCCGGCGTCTCGAGCCAGGGTATGGGCAACGGCCCGCGGCCGGTGGGGCGCAGCACCCCGTCGGCGTCACCGGTGGCAAAGACAAGCGGGCTGTCCTCGATGTCGGCGCCGGTGATGTCGAGGTTCATCACCGAGAGCGGAAAACGCGCCCCGTTTTCCAGAACGTCTCGCGCGTGTTGGCGGGGCACCCGCTTTCCGCGCGCCTGACCGTTCAGGTCGGCCGCAACAACACGCAGGCTTTCTACCTCGGGGTGGTCGTCGAGCCAGCTCATGGGTTTACCTGATGACGTTCGGGCGGAACTTCATCCGGCCCTTCTGCGCGTCGGGAAGGTGGCGATTGAGGCGGCGGTTCACAAGGCCGAAAACGCCGATGATGGCAAGCGTCAGCAGGATGAAATAGCCCGCCAGAATGGGGTAGGGCACGAATGGGTTGAATGTCTTGTCGGCAAAATAGCTGGCGTAATAGAGTGCATCCCCGCGCTGCTGCCAGGCCGGAAAGCCCGAGAAGAAGACGAGCGTGGTGGCGTGAAAGAGGAAGATTGCCTCGTTGGTGTAGGCCGGCCAGGCGAGCCGCAGCATCGTCGGCCAGATCACCCGGCGGAACTTCGTGAAGCCCGACATGCCGAAGGCATCGGCCGCCTCCACCTCGCCCTTCGGCACGCTCATCAGCGCGCCGTGGAAGATCTCGCCCGAATAGGCGGCGGTGTTGAGAAACAGCACGATCAGCGCGCCGAGCCATGCCGCCGTGAACGGATCGAAAACGGGGCTCACCGACTTGAGGCTGAGAAACAGGAAATAGGCGAAGAAGAACTGGATGAAGAGCGGCGAGCCGCGGAAGACGAAGATGAACCACTCGCTAGGCTTGCGGATGAAGGGGCTCTTGGCTGCCTTGCCCACCGCGAGGGCGGTGGCGAGGAAGAAGCCGAAGAGGAGCGCGAAGGTGCCGAAATAGATGTTCCAGATCAGCCCCGAGCCGATCAGCGTGAACTGCTGGCACAGCGTGAAGTCCGAGCGCGGCAGGAGCCGCTCGCCGATGCCGATGGAGCGCAGGCCATAGTCGGCGATGGTCTCCCAGCAGCTCATGGCGCCGCACTCCGGCCAGTGCCGCCAAGTGTCGCCTGCCCGTGGCTGAGCCGCGCGGTGACGCGCGCGAGCACCACCTCGGAGAGCTTGGTGAAGGCGAGGTAGAAGATCAGAAGCGCGAGGAAATACCACATCCGCCAGTCGCCGTGCGGATAGTCGGAGAAGCGGGCCTGCTTTGCCGCCCCCAGCTCGCGCGCCCAGTAGACGATGTCCTCAACCCCCAGAAGGAACAGAAGCGGCGTGGCCTTGATGAGGATCATCCACAGGTTCGACAGCCCCGGCAGCGCGTAGATCCACATCTGCGGCACGAGAATGCGCCAGAAGGTCTGGCGCGGGGTCATGCCGTAGGCCTCGGCGGTCTCGAGCTGCGCCTTCGGCACCGCGCGCATGGCGCCGTAGAGGACATTGGCCGAGAAGGCGCCATAGACGATGGCGAAGGTGAGAACGGCAAGGAAGAAGCCGTAGATCTCGTGCCAGATCTGCGGCGAGGTCGAGAGCGGCAGCTTGGCGGCGGGGCAGACGACGAAGTCATTGCCCTGGCGGATCGGCTGATCCCAGTCGGGGCATTTGATCTTGTGGCGGATCCACTCGAAGGCCTGGTCCAGCGCGATCACGAAGAAGAGGAAGAAGGCAATGTCGGGCACGCCGCGAACGATGGCGATATAGCCCTTGCCAAGCCACGCGAGCGGCCGGAAGCGCGCGCGCGCCGCGGTGGCGCCGAGAAAGCCGAAGGCAAGCGCCACCGGCGCGGTGATGGCGAGCAGTATCAGCACCGTCCCGAAGGAGGCGTAGAAGGCCATGTGCTTGCCCGTCGTCAGGTAGCAGGCAAGCCAGGGCAGCCCGTCAAGGCTCTGGGGATCGGTGCAGAAGGAGAACATGAGGCGTGTGACCGGGGGCGCGGGCGCCCCCGATCTTCTTTCAACTCATCACCACTGGGGCGCTTCGTCCCCGAACCACTTCTTCAGGAGCGCGTTCAGCGAGCCGTCCTCCTTCATCGAGCGGATGGCGGCGTTGAACTTCTCCTTCAGCTCCTGGTCGGATTCGCGGATGCCCATGGCCACGCCTCCGCCGATGCGCACCTCGCCGGCGAATTCAAGCTCGCCGTTCGATTCCTCGACGATCGGGGCGAGATAGTCCTTGTCCGCAAGCACGGCATCGGCCTCGCCGTTTCGAACGGCGGCGATGGTCTCGTCGGGCGTGGCGTATTCCACCAGCGTGGCGCCGGAGTTGGCGACGTAGTTGGCCTGGATGGTGCCGGTCTGCGCGGCGATCACCCCGTTCTCGAGATCGACATCGCGCCCGGCCAGCTTGACATAGGCCGAGGGCGAGGCGGGGATGTATTCCTCGGTGAAGTCGATCACCTGGTCGCGCTCCTCGGTCACCGACATGCCCGCGATGATGGTGTCGTAGTTGCCCGAGACGAGGTTGGGGATGATCGAATCCCAATCGTTGGTCACCCACTCGCAGGTGAGGTTCGCGCGCCGGCACAGCTCATCGCCCAGCTCGCGCTCGAAGCCGTCAACCTCGCCCTTGTCGTTGATGAAGTTGTAGGGCGGGTAGGCGCCCTCGGTGCCCATCCGCACTGTCATCGAGTGACTGGCGGCGAGCGCCACGCCTGCGCCCATGGCCAGTGCGGTCGCCGCCGCGATCAGTTTCTTCAGCATCGGTTTCTCCCCCTCCTGGGTTTCACTTCATGGTTTTCAAATCTGCCGCGCCGCCGCTCACGACACAAGCGTATGGCTGAGGAACTGGCGCAGACGCTCGCTTTGCGGGTTGCCGAAGACGGCTTCGGGCGGGCCTTCCTCCTCGATGCGGCCGAGATGCAGGAAGACGACGTGATCGGAGACGTCCGCCGCCAGCCGCATGTCGTGGGTGACGAGGATCATCGTGCGCCCCTCTTCTGCCAGCGCCTTGATGACCTTCACCACCTCCTGCTCAAGCTCGGGGTCAAGCGCCGATGTCGGCTCATCGAAGAGAAGCGCGCGCGGTTCCATGCACAGCGCGCGCGCGATCGCGGCACGCTGCTGCTGGCCGCCGGAAAGCTGGGCGGGGTAGGCATCGGCCTTGTCGGCGATGCCGACCTTCTCGAGATAGGCGCGCGCGGCTGCCTCCACCTCGGCGCGGTCGCGCTTGAGCACGTGCACCGGCGCCTCCATGACATTCTGCAGAATGGTCATGTGCGACCACAGATTGAACTGCTGGAACACCATGGCAAGGTTGGTGCGCACGCGCCGCACCTGTTCGGGGTCGGCCGGCCGGCGGCTTGCTCCCGCGCCCTTCCAGCGTATCGGCTCGCCTTCGAAGATGATCTCGCCCTTCTGGCTGATCTCGAGAAGATTGGCGCAGCGCAGAAGCGTGGACTTGCCCGACCCCGACGAGCCGATGAGCGAGACCACATGGCCGCGCTCGGCGACCATGTCCACGCCCTTGAGCACTTCCAACGGCCCGTAGCTCTTGTGCAGGTCGCGGATCTCGATGACCGGCGGCTCAGCCTCGTGCACGTGGTTTCCCCCTCGCATATGCCGTATCGGCAACGTTGGGCCGAAACAGCCCTGCCTTGCAATGCGAATCTGGACCGCGTCTGGCAAGCCTTCCGTTGCGGAAAGGCTCAGGCCGCGGCCTCCGCCTGGCTTGGAAGGGGCGGCGTCGGCACCGCGAGCCACGCGCTGGCGGGAAGACGCGTGAAACCCGCGATCGACAGCCGTTCGCCAAGGCCCGGCTCAAGCCTTTCGACCGCCTCGGCAACCGCCTGCGAAATCGGCTCGACCGGCCGCCCCGGCGCGGTGATGAGCGGCAGCGCCGGGGTGGGGGCGCTGCGCGCGATCACCCGCAGCCGCGCGGCGACCTGCGGCAGGTGGCGCTCCACAAGTCGCCATGTCACGACATCGATGGCGGCAATGTCTGCCTCTCTCTCGGCCACGGCTGTGGCGGAGGCGCGATGCGCGCCGGAGTGATGGAATCGCCGGAACCTGATGCCCGCGGCGCTCGCCACCTCATGCGCGGCGACCCAGCCCGACTGGCTGTCGAAACCGTTGAATGCGAGCGTGGCGCTGGCGAACTCGGCAAGCCGCTCGCGCGGATCGTCGGCGCGCGCCACCATCACGCTGTAGTAATGGCCCGGCGGCGTGCCGGGCAGGGCGTGGTCGAACACGCCCACCAGCCCCACGCGCCCGTGCAGGCGCTGGCGATAGGGCAACCCGCAGGTCTGGGCGAGCAGGAGGCGTCCATCTTCCCAGATTTCCCAGAGGTTGCGCCCCCGGGTGAGGCCTTGGGGCGCGGCGATCCCTCGCGCGCGCAGCGCCTCCGCGATTGCCCGCCACAAGGCATCGACCGCCTCGCGTTCCTCGGGCCAGTCATACATCGGCAGGGCGGCGATCATGCGCGCCGCGCCTCGACCTTCTGGCGCAGAAGGGCGGAATCGCGGTCATTGATGCCGAGCATCGGCGCGACGAGGCGCAAGAGCGCATCTTCCTCATGTTCGCGCACGCCATCGGCCAGCACCACCTCCCACAAGGCCTCGATCACGCCCGCGCGCGCCTCGTATGGCACGGCGTCCTTGATCGCGCGGGTGAAGCGCACCGTGTCGGGAGCCTCCGCCTCGAGCGCCTCCGCCTCGGCGCGCAGCTTCGGCGCCTCGAAGGGCGAGAGGCCATAGCGCGTGGCAAGGATGCGGTCGATGCGCTCGCGCTCGACCTCCGCATAATCGCCGTCGGCGCGGGCGATGCGCACGAGAAGCGCGGCGAGCGCAAGCCGCTCGTCCTCGGGGGGCAGCGGGGCGGGTGCGGCGGCGGTCAGCCGGCGCAGGAGATCAGCGAACATGGTTCAGCCTCCAGGGGCATGGCGCGCGCTCACACCAACCGCTCCACCTCCTTCGCCGCGCGGATGAAGTCGGCGAAGAGCGGGTGCGGCTCGAAGGGCTTCGACTTCAGCTCGGGGTGGAATTGCACGCCGATGAACCAGGGGTGGTCGGGGCGCTCGACGATCTCGGGCAGCTTGCCGTCGGGCGACATGCCGGAAAACTTAAGCCCCGCCGCCTCGAGTTGTTCGCGGTAGCGGATGTCGACTTCGTAGCGGTGGCGGTGGCGTTCCTCGATGGTGGTGGTGCCGTAGATCTGCGCCGCGCGCGAGCCCGGCTCGAGCACGGCCGTGTAGGCGCCGAGCCGCATGGTGCCGCCCTTGGCGTCATCCACCTTGCGCTCGATCGTGCGGTTGCCCTGCACCCATTCCTTCAGGTGATAGACGACAGGCGTGAAGCGCCGTTCGCCGGCCTCGTGGTCGAATTCCTCCGAGCCCGCATCGGGCAGCTTGGCGAGGTTCCGCGCCGTCTCGATCACCGCCATCTGCATGCCAAGGCAGATGCCGAGATAGGGGATCTTGTGCTCGCGGGCATATTGCGCGGCGCGGATCTTTCCTTCCGTTCCCCGCTCGCCGAAGCCGCCCGGCACGAGAATCGCGTGGAAATCCTGCAGATAGGGGGAGGGGTCTTCGCGCTCGAAGATCTCCGCGTCGATCCATTCGGCCCGCACCTTCACGCGGTTGGCCATGCCGCCATGGGTGAGCGCCTCGGCGATGGACTTGTACGCATCCTCGAGCTGGGTGTACTTGCCCACCACAGCCACGCGCACCTCGCCCTCGGCGTTGACGATGCGGTCATAGACATCCTGCCAGCGCGAGAGGTCGGGCTTGGGCGCGGGGCTGATCTGGAAGGCATCGAGAACCGCCTGATCGAGCCCCTCGCGGTGATAGGCCAAGGGCGCTTCGTATATGGACTTCAGGTCATAGGCCGCGATCACCGCATCGGGCCGGACATTGCAGAACAGCGCCAGCTTGTCGCGCTCCTTCTGTGGAATCGGGCGCTCGGAGCGGCAGACCAGAATGTCGGGCTGCAGACCGATCGAGCGCAGCTCCTTCACCGAGTGCTGGGTGGGTTTGGTCTTCAGCTCACCCGAGGCGGCGATGTAGGGCAGGAGCGTGAGATGCATGAAGATGCATTCACCGCGCGGCCGCTCCTGCGCGAATTGGCGGATTGCCTCGAAGAAGGGCAGGCCCTCGATGTCGCCCACCGTGCCGCCGATCTCGCAGAGCATGAAATCGACCTCGTCCTCGCCGATGGCGATGAAGTCCTTGATCTCGTTGGTGACGTGGGGGATCACCTGAATGGTCTTGCCGAGGTAATCGCCGCGCCGTTCCTTCTCGAGAACGTTCGAGTAGATCCGCCCCGAGGAGACCGAATCCGTCGCCCGCGCCGCCACGCCGGTGAAGCGCTCGTAATGGCCAAGGTCGAGATCGGTCTCGGCGCCGTCGTCGGTGACGAACACCTCACCATGCTCGAAGGGCGACATGGTGCCGGGATCGACATTGAGATAGGGGTCGAGCTTTCGCAAGCGAACCGAGTAACCGCGCGCCTGCAGCAGCGCGCCGAGTGCCGCCGAGGCAAGGCCCTTGCCGAGGCTCGAGACCACGCCACCAGTGATGAATACGAAACGGGCCATGGGCCGCCTGTTCCCCCGTGCTGATCCGCCCCGCTGCGGCCGTCACGGCCAGAGGGGCGGGCGATTTCTGCCAGTCTCACGGGATTTTCATGATAGGGCATTCGGCAATCCCGCGCAACCGAACCCCAAAATGCTGAGCGGCCACCCAAGGGCGGCCGCAAGCTGTTGTGTCGCGCCGGGTTCAGTCGGCGCGCGGAAGAATCAAGGGTTCCTCTTCGCTCGCCGGCGGCGGCAGAAGCTCGTCCACGTTGGGCAGGGCCGGCGTGCCGGGCGCCGTTTGCGCCGGGGTATCGGTTGCGGCGGTGCCGAGACGATCCATCACCGAGCTGTCGGCGGATTTCTGCGCGGCGATGATGGTGAGCGCGATCGAGGTGATGATGAAGGCGATCGCGAATCCCCATGTCATCTTGGCCAGCGCCGTGGCAGCCGAACGGCCGGTCATCACGCCGCCGCCTCCGCCGCCGATGCCCAGGCCTCCGCCTTCGGAGCGCTGCAGGAGCACCACGCCGATCAGGCACAGCGCGAGGATGAGGTGGATGACGAGGATGACGTTTTCCATGAGCCGACCCGAGCGTTGGACTGGGCGGTATCTAGAGACTTGACCGGCGCATCGCAACCCCGAAGGCGGCGCTCACTCCTCCACGTCGTCCACGTCGAACTGCCCCGACAGGCGCCGGCGGATCAGCGACCAGCTCAGCCCCGTGCCAAGAACGATGCTGAGCGCGAAGATCCCGATCCATACGTTTGCCGTGGTGTCAGTGGGATCGAGCCAGCCGCGGTCATAGGCCAGCCAGAGGGCGGAACCGACAATCGCGAGAACGAGCATCATGCCGACGAAACCGATGGAGCGCAGCGTCGCGCGCAGATAGATGATGTAGCCCACGACCAGAAGCAGCCCGGTGAAGATGGTCAGCGGCGGGTCGCTTTCCCAGTTTGTTCGGGCCCAGCTGACATAATTCCAGTCCGTCGGGTTGAATGTGGCCGCGAGCAGCACGAAGGCAAACAGCCATCGGAAAAAGAAGCCCATTGTCTTCCCGCAAAGTTGAGAATTGGCGCTTCGCGCGATGATTGCCCTGCAGCGCGGCTCTGTCCAGCCCGTGGCGGGACCGGCGCGGCGCATTTTCCGGTTTCGTCCGGACGCCGCTGGCAGTATCAGGCGCGCTGACAAGTGCCAAGGGAGTGTGCAATGGCCAATGTCGTGGTGGTGGGCGCCCAATGGGGCGACGAAGGCAAGGGCAAGATCGTCGACTGGTTGAGCGAACGGGCCGACGTCATCGCCCGCTTCCAGGGCGGGCACAATGCTGGCCACACCCTCGTGATCGACGGGCAGGTCTACAAGCTGCACGCGCTGCCATCGGGGGTGGTCAGGCCCGGCAAGCTCTCGGTCATCGGCAATGGCGTCGTGCTCGACCCCTGGCATCTGGTGGAGGAGATCGCCACGCTGCGCGCTCAGGGGGTGGAGATCAGCCCCGAGACGCTGATGATCGCCGAGAACACGCCGCTGATCCTGCCCTTTCACGGCGAGCTAGACCGCGCCCGCGAGGCGGCGACAAGCGTGGCCAGGATCGGCACCACCGGCCGGGGCATCGGCCCCGCCTATGAGGACAAGGTCGGCCGCCGTTCGGTGCGCGTGGCCGATCTCGCCGACCGCGCCACGCTCGAGGCGCGGGTGGATCGCGCCCTCGTCCACCATGACGCGCTGCGCCGCGGGCTGGGGCTCGAGCCGGTGGACCGGGCGGCACTTCTGGCCCGGCTCGACGAGGTGGCGCCGAAGATCCTGCCCTTCGCCGGGCCGGTCTGGCGCGTGCTCAACGAAAAGCGCCGCGCCGGAAAACGCATTCTCTTCGAGGGCGCGCAGGGGGCGCTCCTCGACATCGACTTCGGCACCTACCCCTTCGTGACTTCCTCCAACGTCATCGCCGGGCAGGCCGCGACCGGCACCGGCATCGGCCCCGGCGCGATCGACTTCGTGCTCGGCATCGTCAAGGCCTACACCACGCGGGTGGGGGAGGGGCCGTTTCCGACCGAGCTGCATGATGCCGATGGCGAGCGGCTGGGAACGCGCGGCCATGAGTTCGGCACCACCACCGGGCGCAAGCGGCGCTGCGGCTGGTTCGATGCGGTCCTGGTGCGCCAGACCTGCGTGACGTCCGGTGTCAACGGCATCGCGCTGACCAAGCTCGACGTGCTCGACGGCTTCGAGGAGCTGAAGATCTGCGTGGGCTACGAGCTTGACGGCGAGGTGATCGACCATCTGCCCACGGCCACCGAGCAGCAGGCGCGGGTGCGCCCCATCTACGAGACGATGGAAGGCTGGTCGGCCTCCACCGAGGGTGCGCGCAGCTGGGCCGATCTGCCGGGGGCGGCGGTGAAATACGTCCGCCGCATCGAGGAGCTGATCCAGTGCCCGGTGGCGCTTCTCTCCACCAGCCCCGAGCGCGAGGATACGATCCTCGTCACCGACCCCTTCGCCGACTGATGGCGCTGTCGTGGAAAGCGCGCCGGCGCTGGGCGCTGGTCATCCTGCTGGTCGGCCTGCCGCTCTACATCGTCGTGGCGATCAGCCTCGTGAACCTGTTCGAGCGCCCGCCTTTCCTCGTCGAGCTGGCAATCTATGTCGGGCTTGGCATCCTCTGGGCGCTGCCCTTCCGTGCGGTGTTCCGCGGGGTGGGCCGCGAGGAGCCGGAGGCTGAGCGCCGCGCGCGGGAGAGGACGACGGCGGGAAAAAGGCCGGAGTGACCGCCGGTCACCCCGCCCGCCGCACTTCGGGCGAGGTCGCAGGTAAGATTGCAGCCGTCTGATGTCCCTGGGCCGGCGCGGTTCAGCCGGCGGCGGTTTTCGCCGCGGGCTGAAAGCGGGTATCCTCGGCGACGGCGAAGACACCCCTGCGCAGTTTCACGATGCGCCCCTCGCGCTGCAGCGTGCCAAAGGCACGCAGTGCGTCTTCGCGGCTGACCCTGTCATGGCCGAGATAGCTGCGGACACGGCGGATTATGTCCGACCGCGTGACGAACGGCTCACTCTCGACAAAGGCAAAATAGGCTGCCGAGGCTTCCAGAAGGTCTTCAAGCTCGGAAAGCCCGTATCCCTCGACGAAGCGGGCGAAGCCTTCATCGCGATCGGCTGTGCGACCGAGTATCGACTCGCTCGACACGCGCCTTGGCGCAACTTTCGGCATCTGCCCGGGCGCTGGCCGGTCAACGCGCTGCGAGGAGACGAGCATCAGGGGTGGCGCGCGTCGGCCTTCGGGGCGGTGGCGCGCACCTTGAGCAGCATCGTCCTTCGGCTCGTCGCGGCGGCGCGCGGTGACGACGGACGGCTCCGCCGCGTTTTGGGTCATGGGACGGCCTTCATCATCGCGCTGTGGTCGCGCCTCGGCGGGCCCGTCGCGCACCACTTGGGCCAGATCCTGCCGGAAACGGTCAAGCGCCGCGCCGCGCGCCTGCGCGATCCTTTCGCCGCCAAGCCCGCGCTCGGCGCGGACCGCCGCCACCGCCGCCTTCAGATGGGCGATCGCGCTGCGTCGGCGGCTGGCTTCGGCGCTGTCGAGCCTGCTGCGGGTCTGCTCCAGCAGGCGTTCCACCGCCGGCTCGGCGCCGGGCAGCCTGCGGCCAAGTCGCGGCGGTTCGGCCATGGCGCCCGCAAGCGGCATGGGGCCGGTCTCTCGCCGCTCCCCGGCCGACTCGGCTCTCGCGACACCGACCGCCTCCTCCTCTGGCCCGGATGCCTCACCTGGGCTGGCCGGCGCCTCCGTGTCGGCTTGCTCCTCTTGCGGCTGTGCGGCAAGCTCCGCCTCGGGCTTTGCCTTGCCCTGGGCATCGGAACGGGTCCTTTCGCCTTCTTCGCTTGCCTCTGCGGCGCCGTGGGCGGTGGGCGTGCCCGTGTCGGTGCCGGGTGCGTCGGGTGCGGCGGACTCCTCTGTCGCGGCGCTTGCCTCGCTTTCCTGCGTCGAGCCCGTCGCGGCCGCCTCGCCCTCCTGCGGGGCCGCGGCCTCGTCGGGCGCGGCGGCGCGCCGCGCCTCGCGTTCGGCGGCGACAAGCTCGGCGATCAGCTCGCGCTCATCTTCGGGTGCAAGGCCGGTGTTGCCGAGATCGGCCTTCACGCGCGCCTCGATTTCGCGGGTCTCATCGTCGGCGGCAGCTATGGTGGCCTCGACCGCCCCGTCCTCGGCCTCGCTTTCGTCTTCGGCAACGAAGCGCGCCTCGAACGCCGCCCGCGACATCTTGACGACCCGCACACGAGGCCGGGAGACCGGAACCGCCAGATCGGGCGTCAGTTGCAACGGGCCGTCGCTGGCGCGCGGCCTTTCCGCGTGCCCGGTCTGATCCTCACCGGCCGGCAGAGATACGGCGCCTTTTTCGGATTCGCGCGCAGGGATGCCGCCCGGCTCGCGCTCGCCGCCGGCGGCCGTGGTGTCACCCTCCTTGGCGTCATCGCCGGTGAGAGGCTGAACGTGCGCGTCACCGCCGGCGTGCTGCGCCGAGTCGATGCCATCTTCCTCGCGGGAAGCTTCACCGGAGGGCACCGCCTCCCGCGACTCATGCGTCCCGTCCTGCGATTCGGCAGCGGGGCTGCCCGGATCGCCGGGGCCCGCGCGCTGGGCTCGAAGAATGCGCTCGACTTCAGCAGCAAGCTCCTCGGATTCCTCGGAGACCGCCTCGCCTCCCGCGGTCTCGGGCGCTTTCGGCTCGGCGTCCACGGGGGCGGGCTCAGCCGCCTGAATGGTGGCCTCGGCACTGGCTTCTGGCCCGGGCGGAACGATTTCGCCGGTCTCGCCGGTCTCCTGGCGCTCCCCTTCGAGCGAGGTTGGCGACTCCGTGACGGGTTCCGTGCGAGGCCCCTGCGCCCTCCCGCCGCTTTCCTGCTCGTCTGATTCCGCCAGCGGCGCACCTGCCGCGGCCGTCTCGGCGCCGTCCTCCGCGACCGAGACCTCGGCTGGATTCTCCCCGTCAGCGTTCTCCCCGTCAGCATCCGCCGAACGCGGACGTGCCGCCCCGCTGGCGAGGTCGACAGCCTCGGCCACGGTTTCGGCCGTGTCTGTCGCCGTGGCGCCGTCCGCTTCAGGTCTGGCATCGGGGCCGGCTTCGTCGGCCGTCTCGTCTGGCTCGTCTGCCGCCGTTTCCGCTTCGGCGCTTTCGACCTCGACGGACGCTGCCGACCCGCCAGCCGCGTGATCCTCCGCCTCTTCACGCCGCGACGGCATTTCCAACGCCTCGTCGCCCGCGGCGGCTTCCACCGCCGGCTCCGCGGGCGGTTCGTCGGTGACCTCATCCTCCCCGGCGCCATACAGGCGGGCGAGTTCGAGGATCTCGTCTTCCGTGCTCTGCGGGTGCGCGGACGGCGCATCCTCCACCGTTTCGTCCACGGGCGACGCAAGCGGTGGCTCCGAGAACAGCTCTGCCGCCCCCTCATCCTCGCCGTAGGTGCCGAGAGCGGGAGGCGCGCTCTGGGCGCGGGCAACTGCGGCGCGAATGCGCGCGAGCTTCTCGAGCACGCTCTCGCCACTGCTCGCTTGCTCAGCCGCGAGAGCGGCGGACGGGGGATTCGCTCCCGCGCCCGCCGCGCCGGTGCCTTGGGCCCGTCCCGCTGTTCCGGCCATGCCGTGCAGCCCCTCGGGTGCCGGCGTGGCAGCAGCTGAAGCCTCCCCCACGGCATCGGCGGGGGGCTCTGCAGGCGCGCTGCCTTCCGCCGCGGCGGCCGGGCGCAGGACGACGGCGTTGCCCTCGACCCGCGTTTCCACCCTCTGTCGGATTTCCCTCTCGGCGATGCGATGCAGCATCTCAGCGTCGGGGGTGGGAGGCTCGGCGCCGAAATAGCGGTCTTCGCGCGCGAGGTCGCGGAAATACTCCGCGATCGACTTCATCGTCGAGAAGGGGTCGTCGAAGCCCTCCAGCGTGCAGGAGAACGTTCCGTACGAAACCGTCAGAATCTTGCTGGAACCAACCATTGCTTCAACCTACCCTTCCGGGGATACCAAAACATTATCACCTCTCTGACCGGAATTCCGAACATTCTTTAGAAATCCGGCTGATTTTTTCGGGGTGAGAATGTGTTCAGTTTCGGCTGGGTGGACAGTGCGGCGATGAGCCGGAAGATTGTGCAAAGCAACAGGCCGGTCACGCTGCTGGGCGGCGGCGCGCTGCCCGAGGGGGCTCTGGAGCGGGCGCTCGCGCGCGCTCCGGTTCTCGTGGCTGCCGACGGGGCAGCAGAGACGGCGCTTCGTGCGGGACACATGCCACAGGCGGTGATCGGCGACATGGATTCCCTCTCGGCGGCGGCGCGTGCGAAGATCCCCCAAGAGAGGCTGCATCATCTCGGCGAGCAGGACAGCACCGATTTCGATAAGGCGCTGCGCTCGATCGCCGCGCCGCTGGTCCTCGCGGTCGGCTTCACCGGGGCACGGCTCGACCACGAACTGGCCGTCTACAGCACGCTGGCGCGGCGCGGCGAGACTCCCTGCATCGTCATCGGCTCGCACGACATCTGCCTTCATGCCGCCGGGCCGATTGCGCTCGATCTCGTTCCCGGTGCGCGGGTTTCGCTGTTTCCGCTCGCTCCGCTGCGCGTGACTGCCAGCGGTCTGCGCTGGCCGCTCGAGAACCTCGAACTCGCGCCGCTCGGGCGCATCGGAACCTCGAACGAGGCCGTTCGTTCGCAGGTCACGATCGCCCCCACCGGCCCGGGGCTTCTGGTGATTCTGCCGGCCGATCACCTCGACGCGGCGATCAGCGCCGTTGCCCCTGGTCCACGCGTCTGAGCGCGCCGCGTCAGGCGGTAAGCCCCTCGGGTTCGGGCAATCCGTGGATGCGGCAGCAAGCGGTCAACGTGTTTGCGAGAAGGCAGGCGATGGTCATCGGCCCCACGCCGCCCGGCACCGGCGTGATGGCGCGGGCAACCTTGACCGCGCTGTCGAATTCGACATCGCCCACCAACCGCGTGCCCGCGTCGGGCCGGTCGACGCGGTTGATGCCGACGTCGATGACGGTTGCGCCCGGCTTGAGCCAGTCGCCCTTGACCATCTGCGGCCGTCCCACGGCAGCCACCACGATGTCTCCCCGCCGCACCACGGAGGGAAGGTCGCGCGTGCGCGAATGAGCCACGGTGACGGTGCAGCTGTCGCGCAGCAGCAGCTGCGCCATCGGCTTGCCCACGATGTTGGAGCGCCCGATCACCACCGCCTCGAGTCCGGCAAGCGTGCCCAGCTCTTCGCGCAGGAGCATCAGGCACCCAAGTGGCGTGCAGGGCACCATCGCCTTTTGCCCCGTCGCCAGCCGCCCGGCGTTGAAGATGTGAAACCCGTCCACGTCCTTGTCCGGGTCGATGGCGTTGATGACGAGCGTCTCGTCCAGATGGGCGGGCAGGGGCAGTTGCACCAGAATGCCGTGAATCGAGGGATCGGCATTCAGTTCGCCGATCAGCTCGAGAAGCGCCACCTGACTTGTGTCCGCCGGAAGGCGATGTTCGACCGACTTCATCCCCACCTCGACGGTGGCCTTGCCCTTGGAGCGAACGTAGACCTGACTTGCCGGATCCTCACCCACCAGCACCACGGCGAGTCCGGGCTGCACGCCATGCGCGCTTCTCAGTTGCGCCACCTCTTCGGCCACGCGTGCCCGCAGCTGCGCGGCAAAGGCCTTTCCGTCAATGATTTTCGCGGTCATGCGCCCTCCTTTCGAGCGTTGCGGATTCGGGCACTGAAAGCTGCCCAACGTCATCACCCTGGCTCAAATACCCCCGCCGGAGGCCGGTGCGACCGGGGCTCGATGCCCCGGTCGCACCGCGTCTGTCGTGCTCAGAACAGACCTTCGATCTCGCCCGCCTCGTTGAGGTGGATCGCCTCTGCCGCCGGATGACGCGGCAGGCCGGGCATGGTCATGATCTCGCCGCAGATCACCACCACGAAGCCCGCACCCGCCGAAAGCCGCACCTCGCGGATCGGCACCGTATGTCCGGTCGGCGCGCCGCGCAGGTTCGGGTCGGTCGAGAAGGAATACTGCGTCTTGGCCATGCAGATCGGCAGGTTGCCGTAACCCGCCGCCTCCCAGGCGCGCAGCTGGTCGCGGATCTTCTTGTCGGCGATGACTTCGCCGGCCCGGTAGATGCGCTTGGCAATGGTCTCGATCTTCTCGAAAAGGCCCATCTCGTCGGGATAGAGCGGGGCGAATTGCGCCCGCCCCGAATCGGCGATCTCGGCGACGCGGGTGGCAAGCTCCTCGATTCCCGCCGACCCTTCCGCCCAGTGCCGGCAGAGATACGCTTCCGAGCCATGCCGGCGGGCATGCTCCTTCACTTCGGCGATCTCGGCCTCGGTGTCGGTGGTGAAATGGTTGATCGCCACCACCACCGGCACGCCGAACTGCTTGAGGTTCTCGATGTGACGGCCAAGGTTGGCGCAGCCCGCCGCGACTGCCTTGACGTTCTCGCTGCCGAGATCCTCGCGCGCGACGCCGCCGTTCATCTTCAGCGCCCGCACCGTGGCCACAAGAACCACCGCGTCGGGCCTGAGCCCCGCCTTGCGGCACTTGATGTCGAAGAACTTCTCCGCCCCGAGATCGGCCCCGAAGCCGGCCTCCGTGACCACGTAGTCGGCAAGCTTCAGCGCCGTGGTCGTGGCGATCACCGAGTTGCAGCCGTGGGCGATGTTGGCGAAGGGGCCGCCATGCACGAAGGCCGGGGTGTGCTCGAGCGTCTGCACGAGGTTCGGTTGCATCGCGTCCTTGAGAAGCACGGTCATCGCGCCGTCGGCCTTCAGATCGCGCGCATAGATCGGCGAGCGGTCGCGGCGGTAGGCGACGATGATGTTGCCAAGCCGCTCCTGCAGGTCGTCGAGGTCGCGCGCAAGGCACAGGATCGCCATCACCTCCGAGGCCACGGTGATGTCGAAGCCGGTCTGGCGGGGAAAGCCGTTCGACACCCCGCCAAGCCCCACGACGATGTCGCGCAGGGCGCGGTCGTTCATGTCCATGACCCGCCGCCAGCTGACCCGCCGCTCGTCGATGCCAAGCTCGTTGCCCCAGTAGATGTGATTGTCGATCATCGCCGCAAGCAGGTTGTGGGCAGCGGTGATGGCGTGGAAGTCGCCGGTGAAGTGCAGGTTCATGTCCTCCATCGGCACCACCTGCGCGCGCCCGCCGCCGGCCGCGCCCCCCTTCATGCCGAAGCAGGGCCCGAGCGAGGCTTCCCGGATGCATACCGCCGCATTCTTGCCGATGCGCCTGAGCCCGTCTCCGAGGCCCACCGTCGTCGTGGTCTTGCCCTCGCCCGCCGGCGTGGGGTTGATGGCGGTGACGAGAATGAGCTTGCCGTCAGGCCGGTCGGCCAGGCCCTTGATGAAGCTCTGCTGCACCTTCGCCTTGTCGTGGCCGTAGGGCAGCAGCGCCTCGGCAGGGATGCCGAGCTTTGCACCAATCTCCTGAATGGGAAGCTTTTTCGCCGCGCGCGCGATCTCGATGTCCGACAGGTGAGTCATGTTGCCCCTCGCTTCTGGTCCAGGGGACGAATGCCCCGGTGTGGCTCCCTTGTTTCCGACCCTCGTATACTGGCGCCGGTCCGAGTCCAAGAGCGCCTTCGCGACCGAATTCCGCCTGATCTCGTCCTCGGTGGCGTTTACAATCGAGGAGCAGAGCCCGCGATGCAAACGGTCAGGGAAAGCGGCGCGGTGTCGAACCGCGCCACAGGCCCCGCTGCATGCGCAAAGGCCCCGCCCTTGCCGGGCGGGGCCGCAAAGCCGGTTCCGATCCGGAAGATTTCAGGTGGAGGGTTCGGGCTCCATCCCGCCCTCGTCGCGCGGGCGACGGCGCGGCCGCGTCTTCGGCACCGCGACGAGGCTCGGGGCGCTGCCCTTGTCCGGCCGCGCGCCATCGTCATCGTCGCCCCGGTTGAGCGGCTCGCCGTTGATGACCTTGACGATTTCGTCGCCGGTGAGCGTCTCGTACTCCAGAAGCCCCTGCGCCAGCCTGTGCAGATCGTCGATCTTCTCGGTGAGGATGCGCTTGGCGGTCTGATAGCCCTCGTCCACGATCCGCTTCACCTCGGCGTCGATCTTCTCCTGCGTCTCGGGCGAGACATGGGCCGGCGTGTTGTAGGTGCCAAGGTAGCTCTCCTGCTCGTTGGCGTAGTCCACCATGCCGAGCTCCTCGGAGAAGCCGAACTGGGTGACCATGGCGCGCGCGATGCGCGTGACCTGCTGGATGTCGGAGGCCGCACCCGAGGTGACGTTCTCCTTGCCGAAGATCAGCTCCTCGGCCACACGCCCGCCCATCGCCATGGCGATCTTGGACTTGTACTTGGTGTAGGTCACCGAAAGCTGGTCGCGCTCGGGCAGGCTGAGGACAAGCCCCAGCGCCCGCCCGCGGGGAATGATCGTGGCCTTGTGGATCGGGTCATGCTGGGGAACGTTGAGCCCGACGATGGCGTGACCGGCCTCGTGATAGGCGGTGAGCTTCTTCTCGTCCTCGGTCATGACCATCGAACGCCGCTCGGCACCCATCATCACCTTGTCCTTGGCGTTCTCGAAATCCTCCATGGTCACGAAACGCCGGCCCACGCGCGCGGCCATCAGTGCGGCCTCGTTGACGAGGTTGGCCAGATCGGCGCCCGAGAAGCCCGGCGTGCCGCGCGCGATGATGCGCAGGTCCACGTCCGGCCCCAGCGGCACCTTGCGGGCGTGGACGGCGAGGATCTTCTCGCGGCCCTTGATGTCGGGGTTCGGCACCTGAACCTGCCGGTCGAAGCGTCCGGGGCGCAGAAGCGCGGGGTCGAGCACGTCCGGCCGGTTGGTGGCGGCGATGATGATGATGCCCTCGTTCGCCTCGAAGCCGTCCATCTCGACGAGAAGCTGGTTCAGCGTCTGCTCGCGCTCGTCGTTGCCGCCGCCGTAGCCCACGCCGCGCGACCGGCCGACCGCGTCGATCTCGTCGATGAAGACGATGCAGGGCGCATTCTTCTTGGCCTGCTCGAACATGTCACGCACGCGGCTCGCGCCGACGCCCACGAACATCTCGACGAAGTCGGAGCCGGAGATGGTGAAGAAGGGCACCCCCGCCTCGCCAGCGATGGCACGGGCCAGAAGCGTCTTGCCGGTGCCCGGCGGGCCGACCAGAAGCGCGCCCTTGGGGATCTTGCCGCCCAAGCGCGAGAATTTCTGCGGGTTGCGCAGGAACTCGACGATCTCTTCAAGCTCCTCCTTGGCCTCGTCGATGCCGGCAACATCGTCAAATGTCACCCGCCCGTGCTTCTCGGTCAGAAGCTTGGCGCGGCTCTTGCCGAAGCCCATCGCGCCGCCGCGCCCGCCGCCCTGCATGCGGTTCATGAAATAGATCCACACCCCGATGAGAATCAGGAAGGGCAGGAAGGTCATCAGCACGGTGGTGAAGCCCGACTGCTCCTGCGGCTCGGCGCGCACCGTCACGCCCCGGTCGATCAGCCGGTCGGTGATGTCGGTGTTCGAGGGCATGATGGTGATGTAGTCCTGCCCGTCCTTGCCGCGGAACAAGACCCGCTCGCCGTCAAGCGTGACCGAGGAGACATCGCCGCTTTCCACGCGGGCGATGAAATCCGAATAGCTCACCGAGCGGGTGGACAGCGTCGACTGGCCGCCGGAGAAGAGGTTGAAGAGCGCTAGGATCAGAAGAAACAGAACGACCCAGAAGGCGATGTTGCGTGCGTTGCCCAAGGAGGCCTCCTTCCATCGCGATGCACCCGTGGCGCCTCTGGCGCGCCGCGGGCAGCGTGGCCCTAACATAAACCCGCAGCCCGCATCTTCAACGGCTGAACGCGTCGGATACGAAACTGTCGCGCCCATCGATGAGCGATGCGCGCCATCCCGCCGAGAGCCCCGCCAAGGGTGCCGCAACGAGCGTACCGTTGCGCCACACCGCCGGGGTGACCTCGAGCACCTCGCGGGGCAGGCCGGTGGCGCGCCAGTCCTCGACCGCCGCAAGCCCCCGTTCACCCAGCGCGGCGATGACGAGGCCCTCCTCGGCCGGCCCCTCGAGCCACCAGCGCCCGTCCCAGGGCCCGGGTGGCGGGATCCGGCATGATGCGACCGCCGCCGCTTCGCGCAGCACGATCGCCTCGCCGCGCCGCCGGACCACCCTTGCGCCGTGCAGCGTGCCTTCAAGGCTCTCCGCCAGCCGCGCGAGCGGCTCATGGCGGGGGCGGTATTCGGCGCCCGAGACCCAGCCGAGGGCAGCCGCAAGCAGCCGGTGGCGCGTCTCTTCGGGGGCGGCGCGAAAACGCGCGATGTCGAGGAAGAGCGCGCCCGCCGCCTCGCGCACCGCCTCTTGGGCGAGCGCCGCCGCCGCCTGCTGCAGCACCTCGCGCGCGGCCTGCATGTGGCGCGCGGTGGCCGCCAGCCGCTCGGGAGTGAGCCCCAGCTCGGCGAGTGGCGAGAGCATCCGCCGCGCCCGCACGCGGTCAAAACGCATGTCCTCGTTCGAGGGGTCTTCAATCCAGCCGAGATTGCGCGCTCTGAGCCAGTCGCGCAGCTCCTCGCGACGAAGGTCCAGAAGTGGCCGTAGCCAGCTCAGCCTTGCCTCGCGCCTGACCGGGGCCATCGCCGCGAGCCCGTCCACCCCCGAGCCGCGCGCAAGGCGCAGGAGCACCGTTTCGGCCTGGTCATCGAGCGTGTGGCCGGTGGCGACGGCCTCGATGCCCCGCGCCTCGGCCCATTCGCGGATGAGCCGCCGCCGCGCCCGACGCGCGGCATCCTGCAGGTTTCCGCGGCCTTCCCAGCCCTCCCAGCGCAGGGTGTCATGCGAAAGCCCAAGTGCCGCCGCCGCGCGCGCCACCTGAGCCGCCTCGGCGGCGGACTCGGGCCGAAGCCCGTGATCGACGGTCACGACGAAGAGGTCCGGTCGCCTGCGCGCCCGGGCCCACCGCGCTGCGAGGTGCATGAGCGCCATGCTGTCCCCACCGCCGGAGACGGCAAGCCCGAGGCGCGGCAGATCGGGCGCCGGCAGAAGGGCCTCCAATGCCTTGCCGAAGCGTCCGGCAAGCGTCACTGGCAGGCCATGCGCGCGCGTGCGGCCTCCGCCTCGCCCGCGGCTTCGGTGTCGGGGAAGCGCCGCACCACCTCCCCGAGCGTCACGCAGGCCTCTTCGCGCTGACCGAGCTCGTCGAGCATCAGGCCGAGACGGTAAAGCGCCTCGTCGGCTTCCGGCCCTTCGGGCGCCGACGAGAAAGCCTCGAGATAGGCGCGCGCGGCTTCGGCGCTGCGTCCCTCGGCCTCGAGGGCCTGGCCGCGCCACAGCAGCGCCTCGGTGGCCAGCGGGCTGCCGGGGTAGGTCTCGAGGAAGGCGGCGAAAAGCTCGGCGGCCCGGGCATGTTCCCCTGCCTCATGGGCGGCGAGTGCACGGTCGAAATCGGCCCGCTCGCCGACGGCAAGCTCGCTCGCGCCCGAAGGCGGCGGCGCGGCCGGTGGGCTCACCGGGGCCGGGGCAATCTGCGCTCCTCCGAGCGGGCGAGTCTGGCCCAGGGTGGAAATATCGCATTTCGGGTCGAGTTCGCAGAGGCGGAACTCGATGTCTCCGATGCGGTTGGTTCCGTCGGCCACGATGCGTTCGATGCGGTGCTGAAGCTCCTCGGTCTTGGCGGTGAGGCGCCTGAGCTCGCGCTCGATCAGCGCCACGCGCTCGGGCAACGAGCTGCCCGCAAGTCCGGCAGATGGGCCGCCGGTGGTGACAAGCTCGCGGTTGAGGCGCATCAGTTCCACCTTCAGCACCTGCAGCTCCTGGCGCAGGTCGGCAAGCGTCTCCTGGGCGGTCAGGTGTGCGGGCGCGGCGCCGAGCAGCGCCAGCGCCAGCCCCGCGGCAAGAGCTCCCTGGCGCATTGCTCCTGCCTCAGCTGGTTGCGCCCGGCGCGATCAGCACCGTCACCGCCCGGCGGTTCTGCGCATAGCAGGCCTCCTCCGAGCAGATGGCGATGGGCCGTTCCTTGCCGTAGGAGACCGTCCTCAGCCGGTGCGGCGCCACGCCCTGGGCGATGAGAAAGTCGCGCACGGCATTGGCGCGGCGGTCGCCGAGGGCGAGGTTGTATTCGCGCGTGCCCTGCTCGTCGGCGTGGCCTTCGATGATGGCGTTGAACTCGGGGTTGTCATTGAGCCAGCGCGCCTGGGCGATCAGGATGCTCTTCGCCTCCTCCGAGAGCGCGGACTCGTCGACGGCGAAGTGGACCCTGTCGCCGACCATCTCGTTGAAATAGGCGACCGTGCCCGGCGCCGGCATGCCGCCCGTGGCGCCTGCGCCACCGGCGCCGCCTGCGCCGCCGTAACCGGAGAAGCCGCCGGGCGATGTGCAGGCGGCAAGAAGCGAGAAGGCGGCGAGCGCCAGAATGCGGGTCAGGGTGCTCATGGGGGTCATGCCTCAGCCTTGGGGTTGTTGTTCTCGGTTTGCTTTCGCGGACATTAACATTTCACACCACGCTTGGAAATGTGCCCGACCTGCTCATCAGGGCCGAAGCGGTCCCCATGAGGGGTCGGAGGCGGCGGTGTCGATGGGCACGCGGCGCAGGTTTCTCCCGGTGATGTCCACCGTGTAGAGCGCCGGCGCGCCGGCCGCGCCGCGTGTCTGGCGGGTGAACATGATCACCCGCCCGTTGGGCGACCATGTCGGCCCCTCGTCGAGGAAGGAGGCGGTCAGCAGCCGCTCCTCCGAGCCATCGGTGCGCATCACGCCAATGTGAAAGCGCCCCTCGTTCTGCTTCGTGAAAGCAATGAGGTCGCCGCGCGGCGACCACACCGGCGTGCCGTAACGGCCCTTGCCGAACGAGATCCGCCGCGCCTCGCCGCCCGCGGCCGGCATGATGTAGATCTGCTGGGTGCCCGAACGGTCGGACTCGAAGACGATACTGCGGCCATCGGGCGAGAAGCTCGGGGCGGTCTCGATGGAGGGCGTTTCGGTGAGCCGCCGGATGGTGCCGGTTGCGATGTCCATGGCGTAGATGTCGGTGTTGCCGCCCGAGGACATCGAATAGACCACCGTGCGCCCGTCGGGCGAGAAGCGGGGGGCGAAGGTGATCGTGCCCGGCTGGTTGGAGAGCGCGCGGCGCTGGCCCGTGGCCAGGTCAAGCAGATAGATCTGCGGAAAGCCCGTCTGATAGGAGGTGTAAAGCACCCGGCTGCCATCGGGCGAGAAACGCGGCGCGATGACAAGGGCCGAGCCGTCGGTGAGAAACTCGAGATTGGCGCCGTCCTGATCCATCACCGCGAGCCGCTTGATTCGCGCGTCCTTCGGACCCGACTCGGCGACGAAGACGACACGGCTGTCGAAATAGGGCGCCTCGCCGGTGATGCGCGAATAGACGGCATCGGCCACCTTGTGGGCGATGCGCCGCCAGATCGCGGGCGGGGCGACGAATTGCAGGCCCTCTCCGAGCGGCGCCTCGGCAAACACATCGTGAAGCCGGAAGCGGATGACGAGCCGCCCGTCACCGGCGATGGCCACCGAGCCGGTGATGAGCGCCTGGGCGTTGATCGCCTTCCAGTCGGCGTATTGCACCGGGCTGTCGAAACTGGTGATGCGGGAGATGAAGGCGCTCTCGGGGATAGGGCGGAAGAGCCCCGTGGAGGTGAGATCATCGACCACGACGCGCGTGATGTCCCGCGCGTAGGTCTCCGCCCCCGGCGTCTCGGAAACGAAGACGGGCGCTGCGAAGGGCAGGGGCTCGATCACCCCTTCGGTGATCTCGATCCGGAGCGGGCCGCGGGCTTCCTGGGCAAGCGCCGCCGGAACGGCCGCGGCGAGCAGGCTCAGCGCAAG
Organism: Meinhardsimonia xiamenensis; assembly: GCF_900102905.1. Classification (GTDB taxonomy): domain Bacteria; phylum Pseudomonadota; class Alphaproteobacteria; order Rhodobacterales; family Rhodobacteraceae; genus Meinhardsimonia; species Meinhardsimonia xiamenensis. The sequence goes on from NZ_FNFV01000002.1 coordinate 351,234, forward strand.
CGGCGCGCTGCGCACGAGGAGAAAGGCGAGCTTCATGGCACCCATGGCGGCGGTGGCGTTCATCGGATCCTCATCGCTTCAGGGTTAAAGGTCATTTCGATCTCGCGCCAGCGGTCATATTTCTCCGCCGGCAGTGGGAATCCCTGCGCCCCGCAGCGGATGATCGCCCGACGCGCGGCCTCGAAGGCCTGACGCACCGCCGGCCCGGCGCCCCCTTCGGAGGAGACGAGGCGGATGGTCGCGGCGTCGGGCGTGCCGTCGGGGCGCATCCCGACGGCAACCACCACCGTTGTCGCGAGCGCCTCGGAGCTGAGCGAGCCAACGTTCCAGCAGCGCGAGACGGCCACGCGCAGCGCTTCGCGTTCGCCCTGGGTCAGCGGCGGGCCGAGGGGTGCGGGCGCCGCCGGCGCCTCGGCCGCCGAGCCGAGCGCCTCGGCCAAGGCCGCTGCGAGAGGATCTTCGGCGCGCGGCGCGGGCTCAGGCTCGGGTTCTGGCTCGGGTTCTGGCGCGGGCTGTGGCACGGGCACGGCTTCGGCGCGGGAGTTCTGCGCCGGTGCCTGCGGCCTGCTCGCCGCCGAGGCGGAAGGGCGCGCTGGTGGGCGCAGACTGGTGCTTGGCGCCCCGCGTGCCGGCAACTCCGCTTCGGTCACGATTTCCGGGGCGGCTTCTTCCCGATTGGCGGGGGCGGGTGCCGGCGCGGGTGGCGCCTCGGGCGCGGGCGCCGTCACCACGGCGGGGGCGCTGTCCGGGGCGTTCGCCGGGCTCGGTGGCGGCGGTGCGGGCACCGGCGCGACGCGCGGCGCGGGGCGGGGAGCCGGATCGGCGCGCGCAGGAGCATCCGGCGCACCGGCTTCGGGGGCGGAGGAAGGCGGAACCGGGGGTTCGGGTGCCGCAGCCTCCACTTCGGCCTGCGGGGCGGGAGCAGCGGGCGCCACGGGCGCGCTGTCGGGCGCCGTTTCGGGCGGCTGGGGCGCGACCGTCGCCACAGGGCGCGGCGGGGCGGGCGGTGCCGCCTCGGACGCGGTGGCGGTTTCGGGCGGCGACCCGGTCGGCGGCGGGGCGAGCGCGGCAAGCTCGGCCAGCGCTTCGGGCTCGGGGCGGGCCGTCAGCGCGGCGAACTCCTCCTGACTGATCAGGGCGACATCCACCGTATCCGGCGGAGGCGTGGTGCGCGTGGCCGGCCACTCGCCGAAGAGGATGGCCAGAAGCAGCCCCGCATGGCCGATGAGCGAGATCTTGAGCCCGGTGCGCAAGGGGCCGCTCCGCTATCCGCCGTTGCCGACCGGGCCGCCGTCAAGCCGCGGGCCGCCGGTGTCGGTCACGAGCCCGATGTTGCGGAAGCCTGCGGCATTGAGCGCGCCCATCACCTGTGCAACGCGCGCGTAGGGGATGGCGCCATCGGCCCTGAGATAGATGCGGTCCGAGCGACGCTCGCCGGCGATCGCCCGCAGGCGGGAGACGAGTTCGTCCTCGGGCGTCTCGGTGGTCTGGATCAGGATTCGCCCATCGGCCGTCAGGGTAATGGCAAGCGGCTCCTCGGTGTCCACCGGCAGCGCCTCGGCGGCGGTCTCCGGCAGCTCCACCGGCACGCCCACGGTCAGCAGCGGCGCGGCCACCATGAAGATGATCAGCAGCACCAGCATGACGTCAACGAAGGGCGTGACGTTGATTTCGGCCATGACCCGCGCCCGCGCGCGGGCCGCGCCGCGGCGGCGGCGCGCGCGGGGCTCCTGGCTCGTCTGCATCCCCATCTCAGCCGTCCAGCTGGCGCGATAGAATGGTGGAGAATTCGTCGGCGAAGGCCTCCCATCCCGCGGTGATCTCGTCGCTGTCCGCGGACAGCTTGTTGTAGAAGATCACCGCCGGAATGGCCGCCAGAAGCCCAAGCCCGGTGGCCAGCAGTGCCTCGGCGATGCCGGGAGCCACCACCGCAAGGTTGGTATTCTGGCTCCGGGCGATCTCCACGAAGGCATGCATGATGCCCCAGACGGTGCCGAACAGGCCCACGAAGGGGGCCGTGGAGCCGACGGTGGCGAGGTAGGGAAGGCCGCGGCCCAGAGCCTCGGTCTCCCGCGTGATCGCCACGTTCATCGCGCGGTCGATCCGCTGCTGCACGCCGGGAATCAGCCCGCCGTCGCGCCTGTGGCTGCGGCGCCACTCGAGCATGCCGGCGGCGAATATCCGCTCGGACGGGCCTTCGGGCTCGGGGCCCAGCGTCTCGAACAGCTCGTCGAGCGGCTCTCCGGACCAGAACGCTTCCTCGAAGCTCGCGTCCTGCCGCCGGACACGGCGAAAGTCGAGGAATTTCTGGATGATGATTGCCCATGCCCAGACCGACGCCAGGATCAGCAGGATCATCACCAGCTTCACGGTCAGCGTCGCGCGCCAGAAGAGCGCGAGAAAGGAGAAGTCCAGCTGTTCCGCCAGAACGAGGGTTTCGGTTTCCATGAGTTCTGCTCTTGCCCCGGTGCCATCACTGGCGCGGCGTTCCCGCGCCGAAGCCGTCTTGCGCGGCCTTCCGGCGCAAAGCTAGCGCAAAATCAAGTCAGGCGCCAATGCAGAGCGCCGATCGGCAATGTTTTGCGCCTCGGCCGCGCGCAGGACGGGGCCGGGCCGCGACCGGGCCGGAACCGGGCCGGGTTCATGCTCGCGTGGGTTGCAATTGTTTCATTCGACACGACGGACCAAGCGGGCTATGCCATTGGCACGTCTTGGACTCGGCGCGCCCGGAGAGAAGGAGAGAATCATGCGCATCGCGATCATGGGCGGCGACGGCTTCGTGGGCTGGCCGACCACGCTGCATCTGTCGAACCGGGGGCATGAGGTGCACATCCTCGACAATCTCTCGCGCCGCTGGATCGACACCGAGCTTGGCGTGCAGTCGCTCACGCCCATGGACTCGATCCAGGAGCGCTGCCGCATCTGGCACGAGGTGACGGGGCGGCGGATCCACTTCCACCTTCTCGATCTGGCGAAGGAATACGAGCGGCTCAAGGCATGGCTGGCCGAATACCGCCCCGACGCGATCATCCACTTCGCCGAGCAGCGCGCCGCGCCCTATTCGATGAAGTCCGACCGCCACAAGGTCTACACCGTCAACAACAATGTGAACGCCACCCACAACCTCTTGGCGGCGATGGTGGAGACGGAGATCGACGCCCATCTCGTGCATCTGGGCACCATGGGGGTCTATGGCTACGGCACGGTGGGTGCCGCCATTCCCGAGGGCTATCTGGAGGTGCAGATCGACACGCTCGAGGGCGGGCCCGCGCGGCAGGAGATTCTCTATCCCACGCGCCCCGGCTCGGTCTATCACATGACCAAGAGCCTCGATCAGATCCTCTTTCAGTTCTACGCGCAGAACGACGGGCTGAGGATCACCGACCTGCATCAGGGAATCGTCTGGGGCACGCACACGGCCGAGACGCGCCTTCACGTCCAGCTGATCAACCGCTTCGACTACGACGGGGATTACGGCACGGTGCTCAACCGTTTCCTCATTCAGGCGGCGATCGGTTATCCGCTCACCGTGCACGGTACCGGCGGGCAGACGCGGGCCTTCATCCACATCCAGGACAGCGTGCGCTGCATCGAGCTTGCGCTTTCCGACCCGCCCGCGCGCGGCGAGCGCGTCAAGATCTTCAACCAGATGACCGAGACGCACCGGGTGCGCGATCTGGCGCACATGGTGGCGGACATGACCGGTGCCGAAATCGCTTATCTTCCCAACCCGCGCAAGGAGGCCGACGAGAACGAGCTCGTGGTGGAAAACGAGAAGTTCCTTGCGCTCGGGCTCGAGCCGATCACGCTTTCTCAGGGGCTGATGGAGGAGATCGTGGATGTCGCGCGCAAATACGCCCACCGCATCGACCGCAAGCGCGTGCCCGCCGTCTCGGCCTGGACGAAGGAGATCGCCCAGCGCGTGGAGCGCGACCCCGAGCGGCGGCTGAAGTCGGTCTCCTGAAGCGATGGCGAAGGCCGAGGCGCCCGAAGACGCCCTGCGGGCCGAGCGCCCCGCCCAGAGCGACCGGGCGTGGGTGACGCTTGTGACCAACGCCGATTACGCGCTGGGGGCGGAGGCGCTCCTGCGCTCGATCGCGCGGACGGGCTCGACCGCCGATCGCGTCGTGCTCGTCACCGGGGCCGTGCCCGAGAGCGCGCTCGCCCGGCTCAGAGCCGTTGGCGCGCGCATCGTGCACACCGGGCTTCTGCCCACCTCGCCCGCCTTCAACGCCACCCACGCCCGCGGCGCGCTCCATGCCGCGGCGCCCTTCACCAAGGGCGAGAAGCCGCCCTTTCACACACCGCTCGACAACTTCGTCAAGCTCAGGCTCTGGCAGCTCGTCGAATACGAGCGCGTCGTCTTCATCGACGCCGATGCGCTGATGTTGAAGCCCTGCGAGCGGCTCTTCGACTATCCCGAGTTCTGTGCCGCGCCGAATGTCTACGAGAGCCTTGGCGACTTTCACCGGATGAACTCCGGCGTCTTCACCGCGCGGCCCGCGCAGGCCACCTTCTCGGCGATGCTCGCCGCACTCGACCGCCCCGGCGTCTTCTGGCGGCGCACCGACCAGAGCTTCCTGCAGCATTTCTTCCCCGACTGGCACGGGCTGCCGGTGTTCGACAACATGCTGCAATATGCGTGGTTCAACCTGCCCGAACTGTGGGACTGGGGATCGATCCGCATCCTGCATTTCCAGTATGAAAAGCCCTGGGCGGATCACGCGAAGGCCCGGCAGCTCGCGCCGCTGATCGCGCTGTGGCGCGCCCATGCCGGCGACGGTCCGGTGCCCCGGCCCGAGGATCTGCCACCCCCGCCGGGGGCGAAGGCGCAATGAGGCTTGCCGTCACCGGCGGCACGGGGCTTGTGGGCCGTTTCATCGTCGAGGCCGCGCTCGCGGCCGGGCATGAAGTTGTCTTGCTTGCTCCCTCACCGCCGCCCGAGGGCTTTTTCTCCGCGCCGGTGGAATGGCGGGCATGGCGTCTTGGCAAGGCGCCGGGGCTCGAGGGGTGCGACGGACTCGTTCATGCCGCGCTTGCGCATCTGCCGGGGCGTTACCGCGGCGGGGAGGGCAGCGACCCCGAGGGTTTCGCAAGGCTCAACCTCGACGGCACCTTGCGGCTTTTCGCGGCAGCGGAGGGCGCGGGCGTGAAGCGCGCGCTGTTTCTCTCCTCCCGTGCGGTGTTCGACGGCTACCCGCCCGGCACCCGGCTCGCCCCCGAGCTGCCGCCGCGCCCGACCACACTCTACGGCCGGGTGAAGGCGCAGGCGGAGGCGCGCCTCGCTGCGCTCGTCGCGCCGGGGTTTGCCGTGGCCAGCCTGCGCGCCACCGGCGTCTACGGCCCGGCCGGGTCCGGCCGGCGGAACAAATGGGCGGGGCTTTTCGCCGACTATCTCGCCGGCCGGCCGATCGCGCCGCGCGTGGGCAGCGAGGTGCATGGCGCCGATCTTGCGCGCGCGGCGCTCATGCTCATCGAGCGGGGCGCGCGGGGGCCGTGGCACGTCTCCGACATCGTGCTTGACCGGCGCGATCTTCTCGCCCGCGTGGCCCGGCTGACCGGCTGCCGCCACCCGCTGCCCGAGGCGGCCGATGCCTCCGCCCTCAGCCTTCTCGACTGCGCCACCACAAGGGCGCTGGGCTGGCGGCCCGGCGGCATGGCCCGCCTCGAGGCGTCGCTGCCCGGGCTGATCGCTGCCGCCTGAGCGGTCGGCTTACCCCCCGGCCCAATTGATAGGCGCCTCGCCGCGGCTCACGAGCCAGTCGTTGACGCGGCTGAAGGGGCGGGAGCCGAAGAAGCCGCGCCGGGCGGAAAGCGGCGATGGGTGCGCGGTCTCGATGCGCAGGTGGTCGGGATTGGCAAGCCGCGCCGCCGCAACCTGCTGCGCCTGCCGCCCCCAGAGCAGGAAGGCGCGCGGCGCCCTGTCAAGGGCGCCAAGCACATCCGCGACGAGCCGCGCCCAGCCAAGCCTGGCGTGCCCGCCTGCCTCTCCGGCAGGAACCGTGAGCGCGGTGTTGATGAGAAGCACCCCCTGCCGCGCCCAGCCGGAAAGATCGCCGGTGCCTGGAACGGCCCCGATGTCCTCACCGAGCTCGCGGAAGATGTTGGCGAGCGAGCGCGGCAGCGGCGCCACATCCGGATTCACCGAAAAGGCAAGCCCGTTGGCATGGCCCGGCGTGGGGTAGGGATCCTGCCCGAGGATCACCACACGCACCGCCTCGGGCGGGGTGAGCCTCAGCGCGGCATAGACGCGATCGGGCGCGGGCAGCCACGCGACCGCCTCGGCCTCGAGCCGGGCCTCGATGGCGTCGGCGTGACCGTCACGGAAGAAGGGCAGGGACAGCCACTCGCCCAGCCCCTCGCGCGAGGGGCGCATCAGGCCGCGGCGGAGGTGACGCGCGCGAGCCCCTGCACCTTGTGCAGCGCGCGCCCCGAATCGATGGCCTCGGCCGCAATCTCCACCCCTTCGCGCAGATCGGCGGCGCGCTCGGCGATCAGAAGCGCGGCGGCGGCGTTGAACAGCACCGCGTCGCGATAGGCGCCCTTCTGCCCCGAAAGGAGCGCGGCGAAGGCGCGGGCGTTCTCCTCCGGCGTGCCGCCGAGGATCTCCTCGAAGGGGTGCACCGGCAGCCCGGCATCCTCCGGCGCAACCTCACGCTCGGAGATCTGCCCCCCCTTGAGCTCCACCACCTTAGAGGGCGCGGCGATGGAGAGCTCATCGGTGCCATCGCCGCCGTGCACGAGCCAGGCGGTCTCCGAGCCGAGCTCGCGCAGCGTCTCGGCCATGGGGCGCAGCAGGGCGGGCGAGAAGGCGCCCGTGAGCTGGCGCTTCACCCCGGCGGGGTTGGTGAGGGGCCCGAGGATGTTGAAGATCGTCCGCGTGCCGAGCTCGGCGCGGGTGGGGCCGACATGGGCCATCGCCGGGTGGTGCATCGGCGCCATCATGAAGCCGATGCCGACCTCGTCGAGCGCGGCTTCCACCACCTTCGGCCCGACCATCACCTTGATCCCCATCTGGGTGAGCGCATCGGCCGAGCCCGACCTGGAGCTGAGGTTGCGGTTGCCGTGCTTGGCCACCGGAACGCCGGCCGCGGCCACGACGAAGGCGGTGGCGGTGGAGATGTTGAGCGTGCCCTTGCCGTCGCCACCGGTGCCGACGATGTCCATCGCGCCGCGGGGCGCGCGCACCTTATGGCATTTGGCGCGCATCACCGCCGCGGCGGCGGCGAATTCGTCAACCGTCTCGCCGCGGGTGCGGAGCGCCATCAGAAAGCCGCCGATCTGGCTTGGCGTCGCCTCGCCTTCGAAGAGGATGGTAAAGGCGCGTTCGGCCTCCTCGCGGGTGAGCGGCCGGTCTGCGGCTGCACCGATCAGCGGCTTGAGTGCGTCGCTCATGCCGGCACCGGCGCCCGACTGCGGGCCATGTCGAGAAAGTTCTTCAGCATCGTGTGGCCATGCTCCGAGGCGATGGATTCAGGGTGAAACTGCACGCCCTCGATGGGATGTTCGCGGTGGCGCAGCCCCATGATGGTGCCGTCGGCGAGTTCGGCGGTGACCTCAAGCACGTCCGGCAGGCTGTCGCGCTCCACCACCAGCGAATGGTAGCGCGTGGCATGGAGCGGCGAGGGCAGACCGGCGAACACACCGGCACCGCGATGGTGGATCTCCCCGAGCTTGCCGTGAACGATCTCGCCCGCGCGCACCACCCGCCCGCCGAAGGCCTGGCCGATGGTCTGATGGCCAAGGCAGACGCCAAGGAGCGGCACGCCGGCCTTGGCCGCGGCGCGGGTGAGCTCAAGGCAGATGCCGGCACGGTCCGGGTCACAGGGGCCGGGGCTGAGCACGATCGCCTCGGGCCACATGGACAGCGCGTCCTCCACGCCAAGCGCATCATTGCGCCGCACCTCGACCTCGGCTCCCAGCTCGCCGAGGTAGTGGACGAGGTTGAATGTGAAGCTGTCGTAGTTGTCGATAAGCAGGAGCACGCCCGATCCGCCCTTTTCGCGTCCGCCAGGATGTCTCGGGGGGTGCACCCCCGATGACCGTCGCGCTATACATGGGCCGAGGCAATGGCGCGGGTCAAGGGCGGCCGGGCGCGGTCTTGCCGCAACGCCGTTGTTGCGCGAGACGTGGGCGATCGGGGAGCAGTTTGCCGGAATGAGCGGGAGAGGCGCGATGGGCCGGGGTTTCTTGTCTGGCTTGATCTGGGGCACCTTGGTGTCGCTGGCGGTGCTGGCCACGGTGTCGTGGCTGGCGCAGCAGATGGCGCGCCCGCCTGCTCCCGATGCCGAGGCGGGAAAGGCGCCGCCTGGGTCGGAGTTTGCCCGCCCGCCGGCGGAAACCGATCCGGCAGTGCCCGCGCCCGAGGCGCCTCCGGAGGTGCCGCAGGCGGCGCGCCCCGCCCCGCCCGAGGAGACGGACGAGACGCTCGCCCCGCCGCGCGCCGATACGGCGCCGGCCGTGGCGCCGCAGCCCGAGGCCGAGCCGCCGGCGCCGGTTGCCCCGCCAGAGGCGGCTGCGGCGGAGGATCCGCCCGAGCTTGCGGCGCGCGGGCTGGAGGACACGCCCGGTGGTGTCGCGCCGCAGATCGCCCCGCCGGAGACCGACGTGCCGCCCGTTTCGCTGCCCGCCGCGCCCTCGCGGCCTGAAACCGCCACCGCCTCGGCTCCGACCATGGTACCGGGGAGCGGGGAGGAAGCCGGCGCCACTTCAGGCGCCGAGCCAGGGGAAGGCCAGGCACCGGTGCCGACAGCCGCGCCCGCGCCTCCGCCAGCGGCTCCGGCGGAGCTCGAGCGTGGCGACGCCGCGCCGCGTGACAGTGCGGGCGAAGCAATGCCCGAGCGGCCGCAAGCTGCCGGAGAGCCGGCCGCGCCCCGCCCCCCGGCTGCTGCCGAAGCCACGCCGACCGCGCCGGCGGGCGAGGCGCAAGGCGATCGGGTAGAGGTGGCCGACGAGATCGGGCCCATCCGCCTGCCGGTACCGGAAGCCGAACTTGGCGTGCCGCGCCTTCCCGGCCGCGCCGATGCCCCGGCGGCGGAAGACGAGGCGCAGCCCGCGCGCCCCGCGCTCGAGGCCCATGCCGCGCCCTTCGAATGGGACGGTGTGACGCCGCTGATGTCGGTGGTGCTCATCGACCGCGAGGGCGCCTTCAATCCCGCGCAGATCGCGTCGTTGCCCTTTCCGGTGAGCGTGGCGCTCGACCCCACGTCTGAAGGCGCAGCAGCGGCGATGGCCGCCTATCGCGCCGCCGGCGTGGAGGTTCTGGTCCTGGCGCCTCTGCCCGAGGAGGCCTCGCCCGCCGATGTGGAAGTGGCCTTCGAGGGGTTCTTCACCGCTTTGCCCGAGACGGTGGCGGTGCTCGACAGCGAGGATGCGGCGCTGCAGGCGAGCCGGCCGCGCGCGGTTCAGGTCGTCGACATTCTCGCCCGCGACGGCCGGGGCCTTGTCACCTGGGAGCGGGGGCTCAACACCGCCCTGCAGGTCGCGCGCCAGAAGGATCTGCCTGCCGCAACCGTCTTCCGCGCCTTCGATGACGGCAAGCGGGACGTGGCGGCGATGAAGCGGTTTCTCGATCAGGCGGCCTTCCGCGCCCGGCAGGAGGGGGCGGTAATCGTCGTCGGCCATGCCCGGCCCGAGACGCTGACCGCGCTCGTCGAATGGGCGCTGGGCAACCGTGCAGCGAGTCTTGCGCTGGCGCCGGTCTCGGCGGTGCTCAGGGCCGGGGCAGGGGGTTAGCGCAAGATGAGGACGGGTTGCGTCGGCAGAGGCGGCGCAGCGCCGCGCTTCTCCGCCCGGCCGTGATGCCGGGCAGCGCCCGCCCCGCCCCCAGGGCGGGCGCTCCGCAGCGCCCACCCTCGGGCCGGACGCCGCCCTCGTCGCGAGAACGCAGCGATTGGACGGTCGCGATGCCGCGCAGCCGGCCGTTCCACCTCGACCCCATGGTGCTCTGGCCGGAGGCGCCTGACCTGCCGTTCAGCGGTTGCCGCGCCCGCCGGCGAAGCGCCCCGCCTCGGCGGCGGCGGCGCGGATCGCCTTGGCCTTGTTCACCGTCTCCTGATACTCGGCCTCGGGGTCGGAATCATGCACCACCCCGCCGCCGGCCTGGATGTAGAGGGTGTCATTCTTCACCACGGCCGTTCGGAGCGCGATGCACATGTCCATGTCGCCGCCGGCGGAGAAATAGCCCACCCCGCCGCCATAGACGCCGCGCTTTTCGGGCTCGAGCTCGTCGATGATCTCCATCGCCCGCACCTTCGGCGCGCCCGAGACGGTGCCCGCGGGAAGGCCGGCGAGGAGCGCCGAGAGCGCATCCTCGTCTTCCCTCAGCTCGCCCACCACGTTGGAGACGATGTGCATGACGTGGGAGTAGCGCTCGATCACGAACTGCTCGGTCGGGCGCACGGTGCCGATCTTCGCCACCCGGCCCACGTCGTTGCGGCCCAGATCGAGCAGCATCAGATGCTCGGCCCGCTCCTTCGGGTCGGCCAGCAGCTCGGCCTCGAGGGCGCGATCCTCCTCGGGCGTGGCGCCGCGCGGGCGGGTGCCGGCGATGGGGCGGATCGTCACCTCGCCCTTGAAGACGCGCACGAGAATCTCGGGGCTTGCGCCGATCACCTGGAAGTCGCCGAAGTTGAAGTAGAACATGAAGGGCGAAGGGTTGGTGCGCCGCAGGCTGCGGTAAAGCGCGAAGGGGGGCAGGGTGAAGGGCTGCGCCCAGCGCTGGGAAGGCACCACCTGAAAGATGTCGCCCCCGGCGATGTATTCCTTGGCCTTCTTCACCGCCTCGAGATAGGCCTCGCGGGTGAAGTTCGACACGGGCTCGGGTGCCTCTGCCGCCTCGCCGAGGTCGCGGGTGGAGGCGGCGGGCGCGCGCTCCATGTCGCGCACGGCGTCCATCACCCGCTCGGCAGCCTGGGCATAGGCCGCGCGCGCCGACAGCCCCGAACCCGCCCATGCCGGGGCCACGACGATCACCTCGCCCTTCACCCCGTCGAGCACCACCACCACCGAGGGGCGCATGAGCTGCGCATCGGGCAGGCCGAGCGGGTCGGGGTTGCCGCCGGGCAGCCGCTCGACAAGACGCACCATGTCATAGCCGAGATAGCCGAAGAGCCCGGCCGAGGCCGCCGGCAGCTCATCGGGCAGATCGATGCGCGACTCGGCGATGAGGGTACGCAGCGCGGCAAGCGGGCTGCCCTCCATCTCCTCGAAGGCTTCGGGGTCGAAACGCGCCTGCCGGTTAACCCATGAGCGCTCGCCCCGGCAGCGCCACACGAGATCGGGCTTCATGCCGATGATGGAGTAGCGCCCGCGCACCTCGCCGCCGGTGACCGATTCGAGCACGAAGCTGTCGGGCCCGGCATCGGTGAGCTTGAGCATCAACGACACCGGCGTGTCGAGATCGGCGGCGAGGCGCGCGTAGACAAGCTGGTTCTTCCCCGCCTCGTAGCCGGCGGCGAAGGTTTCGAAATCTGGAGTGAGCTTCATCTGTTCGGCGGGTTCCTCACGGGAACTGGGCATGAACGGCGTTGATCGCCGCGGTGTCGAGAGAGATGCCGGCCTCGGCCTCGACGGCCTCGGTAAAGGCCGCCAGCACGTCCTGGGCCACGGCCTGGGCGTAGCGCTCGCTGATGCGCTCGCGGGTCGCGGCGAGATCAGGGTCGTCGGGATCGGCCGCGTGCACCGCATCGAGCCGCAGCAGGAAGGCCGCGTCCTCGCCGCGCACCACCCGCGCCTCGCCGGGCTTCATCGCAAACAGGGTGCGCGTGAAATCCGCGGGCACGCCCTCGAGGAAGGAATCGCGCTTGAGCCCCTTCTCCTCGCTGAGCTCAAGCCCCAGCGCGGCCATGTCGGCGCCGCGTTCGATGGCGTCGGCAAGTGCCGCGGCCTTTTCGGCCATGCGCAGGGCACGCAGATCGCGCTGCCAGTCGGCGATCACCTGTTCGCGCACCTCTTCGAGCGGCGGCAGAGTGGGCGGGCGGATCTCGTCGACGCGCAGCGCGAAGATGCCGCCATCGTCAAGCTCGCGGACCTCGGGAAAGTCGCCCGGCTGAGCCGCGGCAGCCGCCTCGCGGAACGCCTCATAGGCGGCGATGCCGTCCTCGCTTTGCGGTGTCCACGCGATGTGCCCCAGCTCCATGTCCGTCTCCTGCGCCAGCTCTTCCAGCGTCGCGCCGCCGGCCAGCAAGTCGGATATGGGTTCGATCTGCTCGCCGACCAGTCGCGCCGCCTGATCGGCTGCATATTCCTGAAGGAGCTCCTCGCGCGACTCCTCGAAGCCCACCTTCTGCGCCGGCAGAATGCCGTTGACGCGGAAGAGCGCGGGGCCAAGCGGCGTTTCCACCGGCCCCACGATGCCGGGTTCGCTCAGGGCAAACACCTCGTCCCCCGCCTCGCCGAGATCCTCGCGCGTGACATCGCCAAGGTCGATGTCCTCGAGCTTCAGCCCCCGTTCGGCAACGAGTTCCTCGAAGGTGATCTCGCCTGCATCGAGCCGGGCGCGGGCCGCCTCGGCGCTTGCGGCATCGGGAAAGACCAGGCGCTCGACAAGCCGGCGCTCGGGCTGGTCGTACTGGTCGCGCCGCGCCTCGTAGAGCTCGCGCAGCGCCGCCTCGTCCACCTCGATGCGGTCGATCAGCATGTCGGGCGTCAACCAGGCATAGGTGATGACCTTGGTCTCGGGCAGGGTGTAGCGCTCGGCGTGTTCCTCGTAATAGGCCTTGAGGTCTTCCTCGGTGGGCAGGCCAATCTCGCCCTCGATGTCCTCGGGCCCGATGCGCGCCCAGGTGACGTCGCGCCGCTCCCCGAGCCATGCGACAAGGGTATCGACAAGCACCGGTGGCGTCTCGATGGCCGAGACGATGCCGGCCTGAAGAATCGTGCGGGCGATCTCTGCGCGCAGCTGCTCTTCGAACTCGCGCGCGCTCATCCCCAGCCGGTCGAGCGCGAACTCGTAGGCCTGACGGTCGAAATTGCCGTCGAGTCCCTTGAAGGCGCCGATCTCGCGCAGCTGGCGGCCAAGCTCGACATCGCCCACCGAGATGCCGGCGCGCGCGGCCTCGTCCTCAAGCGCCACCTCGCCCACGACGCGGGCGAGAATCGCCCGGTCGAGCCCGAAGGCCTGAAGCTGGGAAAGGGTGAAGTTCTGCCCGGTCTGCGCCTGAAGCGCGCGCATCTCCTCGTTGAGCGCGCGGGCGTATCGCTCGATCGGAATCGGCGTGTCGCCGACCTTGCCGATCGACTCGATGCGCCCGCCGAAATTCACCGCGCCGTAGCCGCCGAGGCCGACGATCACGAGCGCCAGAATAATCCAGACGACGGCGCGCGAAAGGCCGCCCTTCCTGCGGCCGGTCTCCTCACCGGATGCTGCCTTCGCCGTCTCGCGTGACTTTCTCTTGCCGGCCATTCCCGCCCCGCTGGTGCTTGTCCTACGCTCGCGCCCACCTCTACGCGGGGCCGTGTCAGCCTGCAAGCGCCCGCCTCAGCGGGCAAGCGGCTCAAGCCGCCGCGCAAGCTCGCCGATGCCCGCCGCGCCGGTGTTGGCGAAGGCCACGCGGAGCGCCCGCGCGCCTTCGGCATCACCTGCCGGGGTGAACCACGCGCCGGGCAGCGCCAGCACGCCAGCCTCGGCGAGAAGGCGGCGGGCGACGGTCTCGGAGTCGTCGCCCGCGAAGGGGTGACGGACCCAGGCGAAATAGGCGCCGATGCCGGCGATCTCCCAGCCTGCGAGCGGAGCGAATGCCGCTTCCATCGCCGCGCGGCGGGCGAGGATTTCGGCGCGCTCGCCTGCAAGCCATTCGCACAGATGCTCCATCCCCCACAGCGCCGCACGCTGGCCGATCTGCGGGGCGCAGATCTGCACGGTGTCGAGATACTTCTCCACCTCCACAAGCCGCTCGGGCGCGGCGACGAGCGCGCCCACCCGGTGACCCGTGAGGCGGTAGGCCTTGGAGAAGGAATAGAGCTGGATCAGCGTCTCGCCCCAGCCGGGATCGGTGAAGAGATCATGCGGGGCGCCCTCGCCGGCGTGAAAGTCCCGGTAGGTCTCGTCGAGGACGAGCGCGAGCCCGTGCGCGCGGGCCAGCTCGAAGAAGGCGCGGATGAGGGCGGGCGGATATTCCACCCCGGCCGGGTTGTTGGGACTGACGAGAACGATCGCGCGCGTGGCCGGGCCGATCAGCGCCGCGGCCGCGTCGGGGTCGGGCAGCATGTCGGCGCCCGTGGGCAGGGCGGCGCAGCGGACGCCTGCCATGTCGAGCGCCATGCGGTGGTTGAAATACCACGGGCTGACGAGAATCACCTCGTCACCCGGCGCGGCCAGTGTCGCCAGCGCCGCGGTGAAGGCCTGATTGCAGCCGGCGGTGATGGCGACGTTGTCCGCCCCGAGCCGCCCCCCATAGGCCATGCTCCACGCGGCGGCGATGCGCTCGCGCAGCGCGGGAAGGCCGAGGACGGGCCCGTAGAGATGCGCCGCCGGTTCGTGAAGTGCCGCCTCGGCCATGGCCGCGCGCAGCGGCTCGGGCGGCGGGTCGGCAGGCGCGGCCTGACTGAAATCGAGAAGCGGCAGGCCGGGGGGCAGGGGTGTTTCGGCAAGCCAGCGCCGCACCTCCATGATCGGCGGGCGCGCAGTGCGGGCCATGTTGGGGTTGACGGGCGCGCTCATTTTCCGCTCGCCTGCGCCCGCGCTCAGGAGGAGCCGCGGAACGGCTCGACGTATTGCAGCGCCATGTCCCAGGGGAAGAAGATCCAGGTGTCCTGGCTCACCTCGGTGATGAAGGTGTCAACCTGCTCGCGGCCTGCGGGCTTGGCATAGACGGTGGCGAAATGGGCCTTGGGGTAGAGCTTGCGGACAAGCTCCAGCGTCTTGCCCGTGTCCACGAGGTCGTCGATGATCAGCACCCCCTCGCCGTCGCCCATCAGCTCGCGGTCAGGCGATTTCAACACCACCGCCTCGCTGCGCTCCTGGTGGTTGTAGCTTTTCACCGAGATCGTGTCGACGATGCGGATGTCGAGCTCGCGCGCGACAATCATCGCCGGGGCCATGCCGCCGCGGGTGACGGCGACGATGGCACGCCAGGTGCCGCCTTCGCCCGGACCTTTGCCATCGAGCCGCCAGGCGAGCGCGCGGCTGTCGCGGTGCATCTGGTCCCAGCTGACGTGAAAGCCTTTCTCGTGCGGCAAGCGGTCGGTCATGGCGCCATCCCCCGGTTTTGCCCTGCCATTAGCCGAGGGTTCCGGCAAAGAAAAGCCCGCACGCCGAGGAGCGGTTAACCCTTGGTGATGTCGGGGGCGTCGATCGCCTTCATCCCCACGACGTGATAACCCGCATCCACGTGCAGCACCTCGCCGGTGACGCCGCTGCCGAGTTCGGACAGAAGGAACAATGCCGCGCGCCCCACCTCATCCTGGGTGACGTTGCGGCGCAGGGGCGAGTTGTACTCGTTCCACTTCATGATGTAGCGGAAATCGCCGATGCCGGAGGCGGCGAGCGTCTTGATCGTGCCCGCCGAGATGGCGTTCACCCGGATGCCGTCGCGGCCGAGATCTTCGGCCAGATAGCGCACGCTCGCCTCGAGCGCCGCCTTGGCCACGCCCATCACGTTGTAGTGCGGCATCACCTTTTCGGCGCCGTAATAGGTCAGCGTCAGCGCCGCGCCGCCTTCCTTCATCATTGGCGCTGCGCGCTGCATCACCGCCGTGAAGGAATAGGCGGAGATGTCCATGGTCAGCCGGAAATTGGCGCGGCTCGTGTCGACATAGCGGCCGCGCAGCTCGTTCTTGTCGGAAAAGCCGATGGCGTGCACGACGAAGTCGAGCCCGCCCCATTCGGACTTGAGCCGCTCGAACAGCGCGTCGATGCTGTCATCCTCGGCCACGTCGCAGGGGATGACGAGCTGCGAGCCGACCTGCGCGGCCAGCGGGTCAACCCGCTTTTTCAGCTGCTCGCCCTGGTAGGAGAAGGCAAGCTCGGCGCCGGCGCCGTGCAGCGCGCGGGCGATGCCCCAGGCGATGGACTTGTCGTTGGCAAGGCCCATGATCAGGCCACGCTTTCCCGCCATCAGCTCCATCGCAGCACCACCCCTTGACTATCGCCACCTTGGATGCGTCGCATAAGGCAAAGCCCGCGCCGCATCAAGGCTGGCGCGGCGGATGGGCAGGCAGCGCAGGGAGAACAGGCCATGGCGGACAGAACGGGGATTTTCGCCGGCGACGACCCTTTCGAGATCGCCCGCGCATGGCTGGCCGAGGCGACCCGCACCGAGCCCAACGACCCCAGCGCCATGGCGCTTGCCACTGTCGACGAGACGGGCATGCCCGATGCGCGCATGGTGCTCCTGAAGGAGATCGAACCCGATACGGGCAAGGGTGGCGGCTTTGTCTTCTACACCAACTATGAAAGCGCCAAGGGCCGGCAGATCGAGGCCACGCACAAGGCGGCCTTCGTGATGCACTGGAAGAGCCTGCGCCGCCAGATTCGCGCCCGCGGCCTCGTGGAGCGGGTCGAGGACGAAAAGGCCGATGCCTACTTCTCGAGCCGGCCCCTGCAAAGCCGGCTCGGCGCCTGGGCCTCGCGCCAGAGCCAGCCCCTCGAAAGCCGCGCCACGCTTCTGGCCGAGGTGGCGCGGGTGACCGCCGAGCAGGGGCTGAACCCGCCGCGTCCGCCCTTCTGGGGTGGCTACCGCATCATTCCGCTGCAGGTGGAGTTCTGGGCCGATGGCGCCTTTCGGCTGCACGACCGTTTTCAGTGGCGGCGGGAGGCGCCCGGTGCGCCATGGGAGGTGATGCGGCTCAACCCCTGAGCGTGTGGCGCGAGAATTGTCTTGCATGATGGCCGGAAAGAGCTGACCCTCGCGCAAGAGGCCGCGCGAATGGGCGGCCAAGGTGCGAGCGCATGATCGATGGCGACGCGACACCCCGGCACGTCCGGGGGCGGGTGAAATGGTTCGATCCCGCGAAGGGCTACGGTTTCGTCATTCCCGATGACGGTGGCGGAGACGTGCTCTTGCATGCCAATGTGCTGCGCAATTTCGGTCAGAGCACGGTCGCTGACGGTGCGGGCATCGAGTTGGCCGTGCAGGAGACCCCGCGCGGCGTGCAGGCGGTGGAGGTGCTGGCCATCGATCCTCCCGAGCCGGATCCCGACGGCATCCTCGCCGGCGAGCTTGCCGATGGCGCCGTGCCGGACATCGCCTCGCTGCCGTTGGAGCCGGCGCGGGTGAAGTGGTTCGACAAGGGCAAGGGCTTCGGCTTTGCCAATCTCTTCGGGCGCGACGGTGACGTGTTCATTCACATGGAGATCTTGCGGCGCTCGGGGTTTTCCGATCTCGCCCCCGGCGAGGCGGTGGTGCTGCGGGTGGCCGAGGGGCGGCGCGGGCGGATGGCGGTGCAGGTGCTCAGCTGGGAGAGCGCGATGAAACGGGAGCACCGGCCGTGAGGCGCAGGGCGGTGCTGGCGGGGCTCGTCGCACTTCCGGCGCTGGCGCGGGCGGAGGAGGCCTGTCGATGGCATGTGGTCGAGCTCCGCGGCGGCTGGGGGCGCGCGCGGTTCACGGTTGAGGTGGCCGACACGCCGGCCGCGCGGGCGCAGGGGCTGATGCATCGCGAGCGGCTCGCCTCGGGGGCGGGCATGCTGTTCGTCTATCCACGTCCGCAGACGGTGTATTTCTGGATGCGCAACACGCTGATTCCGCTCGACATGATCTTTGCCGGGGCCGACGGCGTGGTGCGCAGGGTCCACCACATGGCGCGCCCGCTCGATGAGACGCCGGTTCACGGCGGCGATGACATCCGCTTCGTGCTCGAGATCAACGGCGGACTTGCGGCACGGCTCGGAATCGGGCCCGGCAGCGAAATGCGCCATCCCGCCATCGACCCGCGGCTGGCGGCATGGCCATGCGGGTGAGAGCCTGCAGATGACGCTTTTCTCTGTCGGCCGCGCGCGCTATTCGTGGCGCCGTGTCGGGGCGTAGCGCAGCCTGGTAGCGCGCCTGTTTTGGGTACAGGAGGTCGTGAGTTCGAATCTCGCCGCCCCGACCACCGGCCAGGATTCAGGCGTTGATGCGGCGCTGGCGGCTGCGCCGCATGGGTATTTGAACCAGGGTGATGGCACCATGGTCGGTGCCTGGCCTGGCAGGGCCCTCTCCCGGCGCCCGACATGTTGCGTCGTCGCAATATGCGGCCGCGAAATGCAGCCCCGGATTCGCTGCGGCGCAGAAGTTGTCCACAACGGCGAATGAGGTTTGAGCCGCCTTTGGCGACGCGCGGCAAGGCGGCAATGCCCTTGGCCTGCAAGGGATTATGCCTTGCCGTTGGTCGGGGCCGGCGGAAGCGGCGCGCAGGGGTGAATCAATCGCGCGGATTGCGCGGCCGCAGCGTCCGCCTGCGTCAAGCCGAATTCGTCGCTCGAAGGGTGAATTCTTCGCTTGACCGGCGGGGCCGAGATGGCTCAGTTTGTAGGGGCCGGCCAGCGCTGCACTAGATGTTGTGGCCTGGACGGGGCAGGAACGGATCACCTTCAGGCACTGCCCGCCGCTGCGGGACCAAGGGCGACCGCGCTGTGCGCCGCCCGGCCGGTGGTCCCTGTCCTGTTCCGGCGGCTGAGGAACCGGCGCGGCCCGCGCGAAGACGGGCGCGCTCGGGGCAGGGAAAACGAAGGACGGGAAGACGCCAGATGAAGATCGAACGCCACTTCACGCGCGAGGGGGAAGACGCTTACGCGGGTATCGAGTTCACCACCACCACCTCGGAGATCCGCAACCCCGACGGGACGGTGGTGTTCCGCCTCGACGAGGTCGAGGTGCCGGCACGCTGGAGCCAGGTGGCCTCCGACGTGATCGCGCAGAAGTACTTCCGAAAGGCAGGTGTGCCGGCGCGGCTGAAGCGCGTTCGCGAGAAGGGCGTGCCCGAGTTCCTGTGGCGATCGGTGGCCGATGAGGCCGCGCTCGCCGAGCTTCCCGAGGACAAGCGCTACGGCGGCGAGACCAGCGCGCGGCAGGTGTTCGACCGCCTCGCCGGCGCCTGGGCCTACTGGGGCTGGAAGGGTGGGTATTTCTCCACCGAGGCCGATGCGCGCGCCTATTACGACGAGATGCGCTTCATGCTGGCCACCCAGCGCGCTGCGCCGAACTCGCCGCAGTGGTTCAACACCGGCCTGCACTGGGCCTACGGCATCGACCGCCCCGGTCAGGGTCACTACTACGTCGACTACCGCACCGGGAAACTGGTGAAGTCGAAGTCGGCCTATGAGCATCCGCAGCCGCACGCCTGCTTCATCCAGTCGATCAAGGACGATCTCGTCAACGAGGGCGGGATCATGGACCTGTGGGTGCGCGAGGCGCGGCTGTTCAAGTACGGCTCGGGCACCGGCACCAACTTCTCCAGCCTGCGCGCCGAGGGCGAGCCCTTGTCGGGCGGGGGCAAGTCCTCGGGGCTGATGGGGTTCCTGCGCATCGGCGACCGGGCGGCGGGCGCGATCAAGTCGGGCGGCACCACGCGGCGCGCGGCGAAGATGGTGATCGTCGATGCCGACCACCCGGACATCGAGGAATTCATCAACTGGAAGGTGCGCGAGGAGCAGAAGGTTGCCTCGCTCGTGGCGGGCTCGAAGATCCATCAGGCGCGGCTCAACGACATCTTCGCGGCCATCCGCGGCTGGGACGGGCGTGCCGAGGACGCCACCGACCCCAAGGCCAACGCGGCGCTGAAGGCGGCGATCCGCGCGGCGAAGAAGGCGGCGATCCCCGAGACCTACATCAACCGGGTGCTGCAATACGCGCGCCAGGGCTACAGCTCGATCGAGTTTCCCGTCTTCGACACCGACTGGGATTCGGAGGCCTATGCCACCGTCTCGGGGCAGAATTCCAACAACTCGGTGCGCGTGACCGACGCCTTCCTCAAGGCGGTGCGCGAGGATGCCGACTGGGAGCTCATCCGCCGCACCGACGGCAAGGTGGCCAAGGTCGTCAAGGCGCGTGAGCTGTGGGAGCAGATCGGACATGCCGCCTGGGCCTGCGCCGATCCCGGCATCCAGTTTCACGACACCATCAACGCCTGGCACACCTGCCCCGAGGACGGGCCGATTCGCGCCTCGAACCCGTGCTCGGAGTACATGTTCCTTGATGACACCGCCTGCAATCTGGCCTCGATCAACCTGCTCGCCTTCTGGCGCGACGGGCGCTTCCAGGTCGAGGAATACATGCATGCGGTGCGGCTGTGGACGCTGACGCTCGAGATCAGCGTGCTGATGGCGCAGTTCCCCTCGAGGGAGATCGCGCAGCGCTCCTACGACTTCCGCACGCTTGGGCTCGGCTATGCCAATATCGGCGGGCTCCTGATGACCATGGGCCTTCCCTATGATTCGCCCGAGGGCCGGGCGATGTGCGGGGCGTTGACGGCGATTCTCACCGGCACCGCCTACGCCACCTCCGCCGAGATGGCCGCCGAGCTTGGCGCCTTCGCCCGCTACGAGGCCAACGCGGCGCACATGCTCAGGGTCATCCGCAATCACCGGCGCGCCGCGCACGGAGAGACCGATGGCTACGAGGGGCTCGCTGTGAAGCCGGTGCCGCTCGATCACGCCAACTGCCCCGACCCGTCGCTCGCCCGCATCGCGGCGGCGGCATGGGACGAGGCCCTGGCGCTGGGCGAGAAGCACGGCTTTCGCAACGCGCAGGTCAGCGTGATCGCGCCGACGGGCACCATCGGCCTTGTCATGGACTGCGACACCACGGGCATCGAGCCGGACTTTGCGCTGGTGAAGTTCAAGAAGCTGGCGGGCGGTGGCTATTTCAAGATCATCAACCGCTCGGTGCCGGCGGCGTTGGAGGCGCTCGGCTATTCCTCCTCCCAGATAGACGAGATCGTCTCCTACGCTGTCGGTCATGGCACGCTGGCCAACGCCCCGCACATCAACCACGTGAGCCTCGCGGGCCACGGTTTCGGCCCTGCCGAGATCGAGAAGATCGAGGCCGCGCTTGCCTCGGCCTTCGACATCCGTTTCGTCTTCAACCAGTGGACGCTGGGTGAGGCCTTCTGCCGCGAGACGCTGGGCATTCCGGCCGAGAAGCTCGCCGACCCCACCTTCGACATGCTGCGGCACCTGGGCTTCACCCGTGCCCAGATCGAGGCGGCGAACGATCATGTCTGCGGGACCATGACGCTCGAGGGGGCACCGCATCTGAAGCCCGAGCATCTGCCCGTCTTCGACTGCGCCAATCCCTGCGGGCGCAAGGGCCGGCGCTACCTGAGCGTGGAGAGCCACATCACCATGATGGCCGCGGCGCAGAGCTTCATCTCCGGCGCCATCTCCAAGACCATCAACATGCCCAACGACGCCACCATCGAGGACTGCCTCGCCGCCTATGAGCTGAGCTGGTCGCTGGGGGTGAAGGCCAACGCCCTCTACCGCGACGGCTCCAAGCTCAGCCAGCCGCTCGCCGCGAGCCTCATCGAGGATGACGAGGAGGCCGAGGAGGTGCTCGCCGCAGGCACGCCCACCGAGAAGGCCGCGACGCTGGCCGAGAAGGTGGTGGAGAAGGTCGTCGTCCGCGAGGTGGTGCGCGAGGCCGAGCGGGGGCTCAGGCGCAAGCTGCCGCATCGCCGCCGCGGCTACACCCAGAAGGCCATCGTCGGCGGGCACAAGGTTTACCTGCGCACCGGCGAATACGAGGATGGCACGCTTGGCGAGATCTTCATCGACATGCACAAGGAGGGTGCCGGCTTCCGGGCGATGATGAACAACTTCGCCATCGCCGTGTCGGTGGGCCTCCAGTATGGCGTGCCGCTCGAGGAGTTCGTCGAGGCCTTCACCTTCACCCGCTTCGAGCCCGCGGGCATGGTGCAGGGCAACGACTCGATCAAGAACGCGACCTCGATCCTCGACTACATCTTCCGCGAGCTTGCGATCAGCTATCTCGACCGCACCGATCTGGCGCATGTGAAGCCCGAGGGCACGCCCTGGGCCGAGCTCGGGCGCGGCGAGGAGGAAGGCAAGCGCAACTTCACCGAGGTGCCCGAGAGCACCGCGGCAAGCCCCATCGAGGTGCTCAAGCAGATCTCCTCCTCGGGCTATCTGAGAAAGCGCGTGCCGCAGGAGCTCGTGGTGCTGCAAGGCGGGCAGGGGGTCTCGGCCCGCACCGGCGGCGGTGCCGCGGGCAGTCCCGAGGCAGGTGTGGCCACGATGGTGAGCGCGAGCGTCGAGAGCCAGACCGCCCTTGCCACCGGCAGCGTTGCCGTCGATGCGCGGACGAAGGCCAAGATGCAGGGCTATGAGGGCGATCCCTGCGGCGAATGCGGCAACTACACGCTGGTCAGAAACGGCACCTGCCTGAAGTGCAACACCTGCGGTGCGACCTCGGGGTGTAGTTGAGGAGACCAACGATGGCGACAGCTGCGATAAAGCTCGACGGGTGCAAAGGAGTTACCCTCAAAAAAATCACTACGGTCGGATTCGATCATTCCATCGAAGCGAATGATTGCGAGAATGTAAATGCTGAGGACATCAAAGCCCAGAAGAGAATGCGCTATGATTATGCCGAATTATTGAAGTGCGTTCCCGAGCTTTCTATTATTTCGGCCCAGGATATAGATCGGATCGTGAGCAACGTTCCCAGAAAAAAATCGAAGGCGATACTCTTTCTAGTGGAGAAACTCAGACCTTTTTATGACGCGTCCGCTAAGGAGGTCGCTCGCAAAATTGTCGAATATCTGTGGAGTGTTTTTTCCTGACTTGAAGTATGAAGGTTTTTTCACCTCCTTAATAATATGTCCATGAGGCGCTGCGTAATAGTTCACGGGGCGGGTGCGCTCGCCCCAGACGCGGATCAGGTCGCAGGCGGAAACCGGGCGGTATCACGAACGAACCTGATCAGCGAAACTGGGCCCTTCGGGGCCCTTTTTCTTGCCTGTCATCGGCCGAGCCGACCGGCCGTCACGCCGGGCATGCGCCCGCCCACCCAGGCGGCCGCATGTCCCCGGTTTCACCTTGGAGCGCATCGGATCTGGCGACAGCGTGAGGCGGCCGGGAATCACTGCCCGGCCCGGCGAGGGCATGCGGTTGAGGGTTTCCGATCTCCCCGCTAGCCTTTGGCGCGGCTGCAGGAGATGACGCATGCAGGACGAGCGTGAGGTTGACCCGGTCGGGCTCATCCGCGAGGCCTACCGCATCGAGGGCATCGGCGAGGCCGAGTGCCGGTCGATCTTTCTTGACTGGGCCTTGCGCCTGCCTGCGGGCATCGAAGAGCGCGAGGCGATTGCCGTGCTCCTTGCCCGCCACGGGCAGGCGGCGCCCGACCACCCGATGACGGCGATTCTCAGGGCCGGTCTTGCGCCCCCGGCGCGGCCGCGGCGGCGGGGCGGCCGCCGGCGGTCAGGCTGACAGCGCGGCCGCCGCGCGGGCCAGCGCCTCGATGCCCGCCCAGTCGCGGGCGGCGACCATCGCCTTCGGCGCCACCCAGGAGCCGCCGACGCAGATGACATTGGGCAGTTTCAGATAGTCCGGCGCGTTCTGCGGCGAGACGCCCCCGGTGGGGCAGAAGGTGATCTGGGGCAGCGGCGCGGCAAAGGCGCCGAGCGCGCGCGCGCCGCCTGCCGCTTCGGCGGGAAAGAACTTCTGCACCGTGTAGCCGCGCTCGAGAAGCGCCATCGCCTCTGACGCCGTGGCCGCCCCCGGCAGAAGCGGCAGACCCTCGGCCTCGGCCGCCTCGAGAAGCCGGTCGGTCGCTCCGGGCGAGACCCCGAAACGCGCGCCGGCCGCCTTTGCCGCGGCAACGTCCTCGGGCGTGAGCAGCGTGCCCGCGCCGACGATCCCGCCCTCCACCGCCGCCATCTCCTCGATCGCCTCGAGCGCGGCCGGCGTGCGCAGCGTGACTTCCAGCGCCGGCAGGCCACCGGCGACAAGTGCCTCGGCGAGCGGGCGGGCGAGGCGCGCGTCCTCGATCACCAGCACCGGGATGACCGGCGCGAGGCGGCAGATTTCCAGCGTGCGCGTGCTGGCCTCACGGGGGGTGATGGGCATGGCTCAGGCTCCCTTGCGCATCTCACACGATCACGGCCGCGCCGTCGGTGGCATCGCCCACGCGCTCGCGGAAGGCGGAGAAAAGCTCGCGCCCCATGCCCGGCGCGCCGGTGCCTGCCGGGGTGGCGGCCGGCGTGCGCGTGGCGAGATCGGCGCCGCGAACCTCGAGCGTTCCGGCGGTCGCGTCAAGCCGGATCACATCGCCATCCCTGAGCCGGGCGATCGGCCCGCCTGCCGCCGCCTCGGGGCAGAGGTGGATCGCCGCGGGCACCTTGCCGGAGGCGCCGGACATGCGCCCGTCGGTGACAAGCGCCACCTTCAGCCCGCGCGCAAGCAGCGAGGAGAGAATCGGCGTAAGCCCGTGCAGCTCCGGCATGCCGTTGGCGCGCGGCCCCTGGAAGCGCACGACCACCACGCAATCCTCGGTGAATTCGCCGGCGCGGAAAGCCTCGCGCACCGCCTCCTGGCTGTCGAAGACGCGCGCCGGCGCCTCGATGACACGGTGCTCGGGCGCAACGGCCGAGACCTTGATGACCGCGCGGCCGAGATTGCCCGACAGCTCCATCAGCCCGCCGGTGGGCTGAAAAGGCTCGGCGAAGGGCCGAAGGATGCGCGCATCAAGGCTTTCGCGCGGCCCCTCGCCCCAGACGAGCGTGCCGTTCTCAAGGCGCGGCTCTTGGCGGTAGCGCTCGAGGCCGGGGCCGGCGACCGTGCGCACATCGGGGTTCAGAAGCCCCGCGTCGAGAAGCTCGCCGATGAGAAACTGCAGCCCTCCCGCGGCGTGGAACTGGTTCACGTCGGCAAGGCCATTCGGATAGACCCGCGCCAGAAGCGGGGTCACGCGGGCGATGGCGTCGAAATCGGAGACATCAAGCAGAATGCCCGCCGCCCGCGCCATGGCGGGCAGGTGAATGACGAGGTTGGTCGATCCGCCCGTGGCCATCAGCCCGACGATGCCGTTGACGAATGCGGGCACGTCGAGCACTTCCGCGGCCGGCGTGTAGTCGTTGCCGAGCGCGGTGATCTCGAGCACGCGGCGGACGCCTTCTGCGGTGAGCGCCGCGCGCAGGGCCGTGTTCGGCGGCACGAAGGAGGCGCCGGGCAGATGCAGCCCCATCACCTCCATCAGCATCTGGTTGGAATTGGCGGTGCCATAGAAGGTGCAGGTGCCGGGCGCGTGGTAGCTGGCCATCTCGGCGGCGAGCAGCTCCTCGCGCGTGGCCTTGCCTTCGGCGTAAGCCTGCCGCACGCGCGCCTTCTCGTCGTTGGGGATGCCCGAGGGCATGGGGCCTGCGGGCAGGAAGATCGCCGGCAGGTGCCCCCATGTCGCCGCCGCGATCACGAGCCCCGGCACGATCTTGTCGCACACGCCGAGATAGGCAACCGCGTCGAAGCAGTCATGCGCAAGCCCAACCCCCGCCGCGAGCGCGATCACGTCGCGCGAGAAGAGCGACATTTCCATGCCCACGCGCCCCTGCGTGACCCCGTCGCACATCGCCGGGACGCCGCCGGCCACCTGCGCCGTGCCGCCCGCCTGCCGCGCGGCCGCCTTGATGAGATCGGGAAAGGCCGCAAAGGGCTGATGCGCCGAAAGCATGTCGTTGTAGGCGGTGATGATGCCGAGGTTCGGCGCCCGCCCCTCCGCGAGCCGCGGCTTGTCATCGCCCGCCGCCGCCACCGCATGGGCAAGGTTGCCGCATGACAGATGCGCCCGCCGCGGCCCTTCCTCGGCGGCGCGGGCAACGCGCTCCAGATAGGCGGCGCGGCTCTCGCGGCTGCGTTCGCGGATGCGTTCGGTGACGGCTTCGATCTCGGGGTGAAGGCCCATGGCATGCTCCCGGCTTTGGTGCCCGGCCCCCGTTTAGCAGCCCTTGTTAGCGCTAACAAGGCCGGGATGCGAAGGGTTGAGGAAAGAATGGCGCCATTACACAGGCGCAATCCGGGCTTGCAGGCTTGGCGGTGCTCATCGGGGGCAGCAGCGCCTACGTTCGAGGCCGGGAGGAGTTGACAACTCCAACGGAAGAGCAACCACCATGAACCGCGAAGACATCCTCACCTACGACCCGGTCGAGATCGAGGCCCGCGCCCGCAAGCTGCGCGCCGAGACGACCGCCGCCGGCCTGCGCGCCGCATCCCGGTGGATCGGCCGGCAACTGCGCCGGGCCGCGTCTCACCTGCCGGGCTTTGGCGCCCATCGCCACGCCTGACGCCTTTGTGCGCGGGCGCTGTTGACTGATCGTCAACGATTTGCGCCGAATTGTCCGCAACTGTGCCACATTCCGGGGCGAGGTTCTGTGACCGATCACAGACAACCGCCCCGGAGGTGGACAAGATGGCGAAGACTGCAACCATTCTGCGCCTCGGGCTCGTCGCCCTGACCGCGCTTTCGCTCTCGGCCTGCGCGAGCATCGACAGTGCGGGCACCGCCCCGCCGGTGAGCCGCGCACTCGACCCCGCCGGACCCATCGCAACCCCGCGGGTGGAACCGGCGAGCGAGGTTGCCGTGCCCGTGCACGTCACCGAGATCGACGTGAAGGTGCCGCGCACGCTCAAGGTTTCGGAACGCAACAGCTATCTGCCGCGCGGCGACATTGTCTGGCAGGAGGATCCCCCCGGTGACCGCTACGAGCAGGTCGCCGGCATCGTGCTGGCTGGCCTTGCCGAGGGTGTCAAGGATTTCAACGGCCCGCGCGGCGTAAAGCTCCTGGTCGAGGTGGCCCGGTTCCACGCGCTGACAAAGAAGGCCCGCTACACCTTTGGCGGGGTGCATGCGATCCAGTTCTACCTGACCGTGCTTGATGCCGAGACCGGCGAGCCAATCGTCGAGCGGCGCTTCATCAAGGCCGATTTCAAGGCGCTTGGCGGACAGGCGGCCGTGGCCGCCGAGGCGCAGGGCATCACGCAGAAAGTGCGAATCACCCGTCATCTGGCAGAGGTGATCCGCCAGGAGTTCACCCGGCCCGAAGGCTATCACGCCGAGAATACCGGCATCATCGGGCTTCTCAATCAGGGCTGAGGTCTTCACCCTCGCCTGAATGCGCAATAGGAGGGAGGGATGAGCGATCCCTCCCTTCCCGTTGTCCGGCTGAGGCCGAAGTCACGCGCCCGCGACATTCGCCACGGCCATCCCTGGGCCTACGCCGATGACCTGGTGCTGGACAGGCGCACGCGCGCGCTGCCGCCCGGCAGCCTTGCCGTTCTCGAGGACAGTGAACGCAACCCGCTCGGGCTTGTGGCGGTCAACCCGGCCTCGAAGATCGCCGCGCGCCTGCTCGACCGCGATTCATCCGCCGAAGTCGGCCCCGCATGGTTTGCGGCGCGCCTTTCCAGGGCGCAGGAGCTGCGCGCGCGCCTCTATCCGACGCCACATTACCGGCTCGTTCACGCCGAAGCCGATGGCCTGCCCGGCGTCGTCATCGACCGATTCGGCGAGGCCGCGGTGATTCAGCCCAACGCCGCATGGGCGGACCGGCTCATCGAGCCTCTGACGGAGGCGCTGGTTGAGTTAACCGGTGTCGAGACCGTGGTGATGAACGGCATGGCGCGCGCGCGCCGGCTCGAGGGGCTCGAAAACGCGGCGCGCCTGCTGCGCGGCGTGCTCGATGGGCCGGTCGAGGTGCCGATGAACGGCGCCGTCTATCTCGCCGATCTGATGGGCGGCCAGAAGACCGGGCTCTATTACGACCAACGCGACAACCATGCCTTCGCCGCCCGGCTGGCCGGGGGAGGACGCGTGCTCGACGTCTTCTCGCACGTCGGCGGTTTCGCGCTCGCCGCGCTGGTGGCCGGCGCGACAGAGGCGCTCGCCATCGACGGCTCGCAGGCCGCGCTCGACCTCGCTGCGAGAGGCGCAGAGGCCAGCGGCGTGGCCGACCGGCTGACCACGCGGCGCGCCGATGCCTTCGAGGCCCTTGCCGCCATCGGCGGGGAGGGCGCGCGCTTCGATCTGGTCATCTGCGATCCGCCTGCCTTTGCGCCCTCGCGGCAGGCGCTCGAGAGGGGGCTGCGGGCCTATGAGCGCCTCGCGCGGCTCGCCGCGCCGCTGGTCTCGGGAGGCGGCTTTCTCGTGCTCTGTTCCTGCTCGCACGCGGCCGATCTGACGCGCTTCTCGGCCGCCTCGATCCGCGGCATTGGTCGGGCAGGACGCGCCGCACAGCTCCTTCATGTGGGCTTTGCAGGCCCCGATCATCCGCAACTGCCGCAGCTGGCCGAATCGGGCTATCTGAAGGCGCTGTTCTTCCGTCTGGACTGATGCGCGCCGTCCTCGATGCCTGCGTGCTCGTGCCGCTGGTGCCGCGGCTCATCTTCCTCTCGCTCGCCGCCTCGGGCCTCATCGAGCCCGTCTGGTCTCAGCGACTTCTCGAGGAATGGCGCCGGGTGGCCGAGCGGCGCGGCGCCGTCGATGCCGCCGCCGCCGAGGCGGACGCTGTCGTGATGCGCATGCGCTGGCCGGAGGGCGAGGTGCCGCCGCGCCCCGATCTCGAGGCGCGCTACTGGCTGCCGGATGAGAGCGACGTGCATGTGCTCGCCACCGCCATCGCCGGCCGGGCGCAGACGATCATCACCTTCAACACCCGCGACTTCCCGCGCGCGGCGCTGGCGCCGCACGGGCTCATCGCCCTCCATCCCGATGCCTTTCTCACCGAGCGCCTGGCGTGGGACGAAGAACCGCTTCGACAGGCCGCCGAGGACGCCCGCGAGACCGTCACGGAGCTGATGGGGGCGGAAATGCCAATGCGCGCGATGCTCAAGGCTGCCCGCCTGCCGCGCTTCGCAAGGCGCCTCACCTCGGGCTGAGCGCCCCAGCACCCCTCACCCTGGGCCAAATACCCTCGCCGAAGGCAGGCGGACGCAAGTCCGCCTCACCCGCTCAGAGCCCGAGCTTCTTCGCCACGATCTCGTTGACGGCCTTGGGGTTGGCCTTGCCGCCGGTGGCCTTCATCACCTGACCCACGAACCAGCCGGCCACCTTGGGGTTGGCCTTTGCCTTTTCCACCTGGGCGGGGTTCTCGGCGATGATCCGGTCAACCTCTGCCTCGATGGCGGCGGTGTCGGTGACCTGGCGCATCCCCCGTGCCTCGACGATCTCGGCCGGATCGCC
Source organism: Meinhardsimonia xiamenensis (assembly GCF_900102905.1). Taxonomy (GTDB): domain Bacteria; phylum Pseudomonadota; class Alphaproteobacteria; order Rhodobacterales; family Rhodobacteraceae; genus Meinhardsimonia; species Meinhardsimonia xiamenensis. Next base: position 380,347 of record NZ_FNFV01000002.1, read on the forward strand.
GCCCTCGGTCCAGACGATCTCGAAAAGCTCCTTGGCGATCTTCGAGGAAATGTCGCCCTTGGCCATCAGATCGAGAATGCCGCCAAGCTGCTCGGCCGAGACGGGGCTCTCCTCGATGCTGAGCCCTTCCTTGTTGAGACGGCCGAAGAGCTCGTTGATGACCCAGTTGGCGGCGATCTTGCCGTCGCGCCCCTGCGCCACCGCCTCGAAATACTCGGCGTTGGCGAGCTCGGCCGTCAGCACGCCCGCGTCATATTCGGTGATGCCGTACTGGCTGACGAAACGGGCCTTCTTCTCGTCGGGAAGCTCGGGCAGCGAGGCGCGGATGGCCTCCACCCATTCCTCCTCGATCTCCAGCGGCAACAGGTCGGGGCAGGGGAAGTAGCGGTAGTCATGCGCCTCTTCCTTGGAGCGCATCGAGCGCGTCTCGCCCCGGTCGGGATCGTAGAGGCGGGTCTCCTGCACCACTTCGCCGCCGTCCTCGAGAATTGCGATCTGGCGGCGCGCCTCGAACTCGATGGCGGCTTGGATGAAGCGCAGCGAGTTCATGTTCTTGATCTCGCAGCGGGTGCCGAGATGGCTGGCATCGCCGGTTTCGAGGAAACGCTCGTAGTCGCCGGGCCGGCAGACCGAGATGTTGACGTCGGCGCGCAGGTTTCCGTTCTGCATGTTGCCGTCGCAGGTGCCGAGATAGCGCATGATCTGGCGCAGCTTGGCGACATAGGCCGCCGCCTCCTCGGGTCCGCGGATGTCGGGGCGCGAGACGATCTCCATCAGCGCGACGCCCGTGCGGTTGAGATCGACGAAGGTGTAGTTGGGGTCCATGTCGTGGATGGACTTGCCCGCGTCCTGCTCCAGATGGATGCGTTCGATCCTGACCCGCCGCGCGATGCCCGGCCCCATGTCCACGATCACCTCCCCCTCGCCGACGATGGGGTGGTAGAGCTGGCTGATCTGATAGCCCTGCGGCAGGTCGGGGTAGAAGTAGTTCTTGCGGTCGAAGGCCGACCAGAGATTGATCTTCGCCTTCAGTCCGAGCCCGGTGCGCACCGCCTGCTCGACGCAGAACTCGTTGATCACCGGCAGCATGCCGGGCATGGCGGCGTCGACGAAGGAGACGTTCGAGTTGGGCTCGGCCCCGAACTGGGTGGAGGCACCGGAGAACAGCTTGGCTTTCGAGGCGACCTGGGCGTGAACCTCGAGCCCGATGACCATCTCCCAGTCGTGTTTCGCGCCGGCGATGACCTTGGGTTTGGGGGCTTCAAAGCTGAGATCTAGCATCTTCCCTGCCTTCCGGTTCGGGGGACCGGCGCTTCTCTAGTGGAGGGCGCGCGGCGGGGCAAGGCCGGGCATGGGCGCGCCCTTGCGGGCGCGTGCCTGCGGCGCGGGTATTTGCACCAGGATGATGGGAGGAGGTCAGGACTGGGGCGCCAGCCGGCGCGCCCAGGCCGGGCGGCGGGTGGTGTCGATGAGGCTCACGGTGGGTGCGTGGCGGCCGCCGAGCGCCAGCGTCGCCGCCCGCAGCATCTCGATCCCGTCTTCGGATTTCGCCGGCAGGGCGGCGGCCGGTATGGGCGGGCCGAAGGTGAGACGGAAGGGCTGGCGGTCCTTGTTGAGCATCTCGTGGAAAAGGGTGATGTCGCGAAGGGTGGGGTGGATGAGGTCGAAGAGGTAGAAGAGCGCCGAGTTGCGGGCGCGAATGTTGAGCGGCACCACCGGCAGGTTGTATTTGCGCGCGATCATCGCCGCCGAGGGCATCCAGGGCCGTTCATGGAGGCGAAGGCCACGGCGCTTGGCGAGCCGGCCGGAGGGGAAGATCACGCCCAGCCGCCCCGCCTCGACGGCGCGGCGCGTGAGCGTCATCGTCTCTCGCGTCTTGGCCATGGTGCGCTTCTCGGGGCGCCATTCGACGGGCAGCACCAGATCGGCCATCTGCGGCAGCACCCGCAGGATGTCGGAATTGGCATAGAAGTAGAGGTCGGGCCGGCGCGGGGCGAGCACCGACCACAGCATGACGCCGTCGGCGATCCCGGTGGGGTGGTTGGCCACGATCAGAGCCGCGCCTTCGGCGGGGACATGCTCGAGGCCGGTCGCCTGGACATCGTGCGCTAGCATCGCGGCCATGCCCGACATTATCTCTTCGCTGGGGCGATCGCGGTAATATTCGCCGAGTTCAAGGGTGCGCGGATATCCAAGCAGCCGTTCGAGAACGGCCCGCGCCAGGCGGGTTCCGGGGCGGCCGGAGAAGAGCCATGGGGCCCTCTCGGCGATCAGGGGGTCGATTCGGTCTCGCATCGGCTTGTGATTGCAGATTGCCATGACCGTGCCATGACAGTCCAGCGCGGGCAAGGTCCGGGTTCGGCGGTCATCCGCCCGGCCTGCGGCTTCGCTTAGCCCGCGAGGATGCGGCCCACCATTTCCGTGGTGTCGCGGCTCAGGCCCGGCGTGGCGGCGATCCGCTCGAGCGCGGCGCGCATCGCCGCCTGCCGCCCGGCGTCGTAGCGCCGCCAGGTCTCGAAGGCGGTCGTCATCCGCGCCGCGGTCTGGGGGTTCACGGGGTCGAGCCGGATCAGCCAGTCGGCCATGAGCTCGTAGGCCTTGCCGCCCGGCGCGTGGAAGCCAGCGGCATTGCCCGCGAGCGCGCCGAAGACGGCCCGGAAGCGGTTGGGGTTCTTCCACTCGAAATCGGGATGGCGGGTGAGCTCCTCGGCCCGCACCGCGGCATCGAGCGGCTGGGCGTGGGCGATCTGCAGGGCGAACCACTTGTCGATCACCAGCCGGTCATGGGCCCAGCGGCGGTAGAACTCTGCAAGCTGTTCCTCTCCCTTGCCGATGTCGAGCAGCGCCGAGAGCGCCGCGAGCGTCTCGGTCATGTTGTCGGCCTCGCGGAAGGCGCGCTCGGCGGTGCGCCCGCCGTCGAGCCGGGTCATCAGCGCCAGCGCCGTGGAGCGCAGCGCGCGGCAGCCCGCGGCCTTGGGATCGGGGGTGTAGGGGCCGGGCACGCGCATGGACTCGTAGAGCGCGGAAAGCTGCGGCTCGAGCTTGCGGGCAAGCGCGAGCTTGAGCCGCTCGCGCGCGGTGCGGATCGCCATCGGGTCGGGCGTTGTGCCGTGGTCGAAGAGCCACTGCGCCATGTCGTCATCGGAGGGCAGCTGCACCGCCAGCGCGCGGAAGGCCGGATCGAGGCTCTCGTCGCGGGCCACGCGCTCGAGCGCGTCAAGATAGGCGGGGCCGGGCTGGGAGCCGTCGCGCACCATGCTGGCCAGCACGTCGCGGGCGAGTGCGCGGCCCGCCTCCCACTTGTTGAAGGGGTCGGTGTCGTGGGCGAGGAGAAAGGCGCGCTCCTCGGGCGTGCTTTCGCGCTCCACGATCACCGGGGCCGAGAAGCCGCGCAGGATCGAGGGGATGGGCCGGGCGTTGAGCCCGCGGATGCGAAACTCCTCCCGCGCGCTCCTGAGCTCGAGAATGGTCGTCGGCATCACCTCGTCGCCGTTGGGGTTGAGAAGCCCCAGCGCGAGCGGGATGTGCAGCGGCTTCTTTTCGGGCTGGCCGGGGGTGGGCGGGGTGAACTGCTCGACGCGCAGTGTGAAGGTCTCGCCGTCCCAGTCCTCGGTGATCTTCAGGCGCGGGGTGCCGGCCTGCGAATACCACAGCTTGAACTGCGAGAGGTCGCGGCCAGTGGCGTCCTCGAAGACCTTGAGCCAGTCCTCGATGGTGGCGGCCTGCCCGTCGTGGCGCTCGAAGTAGAGATCGAGCGCCTTTCGGTAGCCCTCCGCGCCCACCAGCCGGCGCAGCATGCCGATGAGCTCGGCACCCTTCTCGTAGACGGTGGCGGTGTAGAAGTTGTTGATCTCGATGTAGCTTTCGGGGCGCACCGGGTGGGCGAGCGGCCCCGCATCCTCGCGGAACTGGCGGGCGCGCAGCGCGATCACGTCCTCAATGCGTTTCACCGCATGGCTGCGCTGGTCGCCCGAGAACTGCTGGTCGCGGAATACCGTCAGCCCCTCCTTCAGGCTGAGCTGGAACCAGTCGCGGCAGGTGATGCGGTTGCCCGTCCAGTTGTGGAAATACTCGTGCGCGACGATCGACTCGATGCGCTCGTAGTCGGCGTCGGTCGCCGTCTCGGGGCTGGCCAGCACATATTTCGAGTTGAAGATGTTGAGCCCCTTGTTCTCCATCGCGCCCATGTTGAAGTCGTCCACGGCGACGATGTTGAACACGTCAAGGTCGTATTCGCGCCCGTAAACTTCCTCGTCCCAGCGCATGGCGCGCTTGAGCGCGTCCATGGCATAGCCGCAGCGATTCTCGTCGCCCTTGCGCACCCAGACGGCGAGATCGACCTTGCGGCCCGAGCGGGTGGTGAAGCGGTCGCGGTGGGCGACGAGATCGCCCGCGACCAGCGCGAAGAGATAGGAGGGCTTTGGCCAGGGGTCGCGCCACTCGGCCCAGCCTTCGCCCCGCGCCACCGGGTTGCCGTTCGACAGCATAACCGGGGTGGTCTCATCGCCCTCGATGCGCACATCGAAGGTCGCCATCACGTCGGGGCGGTCGGGGTAGTAGGTGATGCGACGGAAGCCCTCGGCCTCGCACTGGGTGCAATACATGCCGCGCGAGATGTAGAGCCCCTCGAGCGCGGTATTGGCCTCCGGGTTGATCTCCACCTCCGCCTCCCAGGTGAACTCGCCGGCCGGAAGGCGCGCCGCAGGCACGGTGAGGCCGGTTTCGTCAAGGATGAAGTCGGAAGGCGAAAGCGGCGCGCCGTTGATGGCGGCGCGGATGAGGGTGAGTTTCTCGCCGTCAAGGCGCAGGTCCGGCAGCGGCTTGCCCTCGGCGAGGAGCGCGGCCGTCTCGGGGCCGGGGGCAAGGCGGATCCGCGAGATGACCCGCGTGGCCGTCGGGTGCAGGCGGAAGGTCAGCGCCGTGTGCCGCGCCGTCCATGCCGGCGGGCGGTAATCCTTCAGATAGACGGGCTGGGGGGCACGATCCCTCATGCGCATGCTCTCCTGACCTTGGGGGCGGACAGCCGGCGGCCGCCGGCCTCGCCCTGACGGTAGTGTGCGCGGCGGGCCGCTTCAACCGCCACCGCCTTGCCAGTGCCGGCCCGGCCTCTAAAGTGGCGCCGACAGTGTCAGGAGGGTCTTGCTCATGTCCACCGATCCGGTTCGCTGGGGCATTCTCGGGGCGGCGAAATTCGCCCGCGAGCAGATGGCGCCGGCAATCCACCTTGCGCGCGGCGCGGAGCTCGTCGCGCTTGCCACCTCGTCCTCGGACAAGGCCGCGCCCTTTCGCGCCCTTCAGCCGCGGCTGAACGTGCACTACAGCTATGACGCGCTGCTCGCCGACCCCGAGGTTGACGCCGTCTACATCCCGCTGCCCAACACGCTGCACGTGGAATGGACGAAAAAGGCGATTGCGGCGGGCAAGCATGTGCTGTGTGAAAAGCCCATCGCCATGCGCGCAAGCGAGATCGACGAGCTCATCGCCCTGCGCGACGAGAGCGGGCTCGTGGTCGCCGAGGCCTTCATGATCGTCCACCACCCGCAGTGGCAGCGGGCGCGCGAGCTCTACCGCGAGGGCGCCATCGGCCGGCTCAGGCAGGTGGACGGCTTCTTCAGCTATGACAACCGCGCCGATCCCGGCAACATCCGCAACCGGCCTGACACGGGCGGCGGCTCGATCCCCGACATCGGCGTCTACACCATGGGTTCGACCCGTTTCGTCACCGGCGAGGAGCCGCAGGAGATCCTTTCGGCCCGCATCGAATGGGAAGGCGGGGTGGATGTGTTCGCCTCCCTCACCGCGGCCTTCCCTTCCTTCCATTTCTCGGCGGGCACCTCGATGCGGATGCATCCCCGCCAGGTGATGACCTTTCACGGCGAGGAGGGCGTGATGCGCCTGACCGCGCCGTTCAATCCGCTGGTCTTCGGGCAGGCGGAGATCGAGCTTCATCGCGGCAATCTCACGGTGACGACCGAGCGCTTTCCCGGTGCCAATCATTATGTGCTGCAGGTGGAGGCCTTCTGCCGCTCGGTGCGCGAGGGCAAGCCCTATCCCTGCCCGCTGGAATTTTCGCGCGGCACCCAGGCGATGATCGACATGGTCTGGGAGAAGGCCGGCAGGCGGCCGGGCTGAGGCGCGGAGCGGCGCCTTGCTTGCGGCAGATCAAGGCGTGTGCAGGCGGCCGGCTTCAGCTTGCGGGCAGATTGAGCCCTCCTTATGTGAGGCGGGAAACGGAATGAGGAGACGGCCATGAAACCGGTTCGAACGCTCGTTGTGCTGATTGACGACGAAAAGATGAAGCTTCTGGAAAACCACGGCGTCGGAAAGGGGCTTCAGCCGCTTGAGGAGGCCGAATTCTCGCGCAAGGAAGCCGAGGCGCTGGAGTACTCCGACCAGCCCGGCCGGTCCTTCGAATCGGTTGGCGCGATGCGCCATGCGATGTCGCCCGAGAAATCTGTCGAGGAACAGCAGCGCGACCGCTGGCTGCGCGAGGCGATGGCGCATCTCTCCAAGCGCTGGCAGAAGGGCAATTTCGACCGCCTGGTGATCGCGGCGCCGCCCAAGGTGCTGGGTCTGGTGCGCGAGCTTCTCGACCGGCCCCTCAAGGAGGCGCTTTACGCCGAGGTGGCCAAGGATCTGGTCAACGTGCCCGAACGCGAACTGCCCGAGCGCTTCGCGGACGTGGCGGCCTTCTGAGCCGGCCGGCAGCCGACGGCGGCCGCCTCGAAAGATCGGGCAGGGGCGGTGCCTGCCCGGCCCGATCGCCCTCTCGAGCCACGCGCCACGAGCCGGCATGAATGGCACCTGCTTCGCTGCGCCGAATGCAGCCTGCGTGAGTTGTCGGGGGAGGGTTTCTGTGGCAAGAGGGCTTGCGAAACAGACTGATGAGTTCAGCCGATGATCGACTTTGCCACCCAGCGCCGGATCATGGTCGACACCCAGGTCAGGCCCTCCGACGTTACGTCCTTCGACATCATCGAGGCCATGCTCGAGGTGCCGCGCGAGCTCTTCGTTCCTGACAACCTTCGTCAGGCGGCCTATGCCGGCGAAACTCTCGAGATCGCCAAGGGGCGCTATCTGCTCGAGCCGCGCACCTTTGCCAAGATGCTCGAGGCGCTCGACATCGGCCCCGACGAGCTGGTGCTCGATCTCGCCGTGGGGCTGGGGTATTCTTCCGCAGTGATTGCCCGGCTCGCTGAAGCCGTGGTGGCAGTGGAGGCCGATCCCGAACTCGCCGCCGAGGCCCAGAGGATTCTTTCCCAGACCGGCGCCGACAATGTGGCGGTGATCACCGCCGAGCCCGCGTCCGGCGCGCCGCGGCATGGCCCGTATGACGCCGTGATCATCGAGGGCGGCGTGGAGGAGATCCCGGCGGCGCTCGTCGATCAGCTCAAGGAAGGCGGGCGCATCTGTGCGATCTTCATGGATGGTGAGTATGGCGAGTGCCGGGTGGGCCACAAGCGGGCCGGGGTGCTGGCCTGGCGGCCGGTCTTCCACGCTGCCGCGCCGGTTCTGGCCGGTTTCGAGCGACAACCCGAATTCGCATTGTGAGAGCGCGCGCGGCGGTCGCGCACAGCGGGAGGCAGGCGGATGGAGCTTCGCACGGGCTTGAGTAAGCTGCGCAAGGGCCGCCTTCTGCGGCGCGTCGGCCTCGGGGTGAAGGCGGTGGCGCTGGGCGCCGCGCTGGTCGCCGCGCCGGTGCCGGGCGCGGCGGAGACGCTGGCCGATGCGCTGGTGCTCGCCTATCGCAATTCCAATCTTCTGGCACAGAACCGCGCCCTGCTGCGTGCCGCGGACGAGGACGTTGCCAGCGCCGTGGCCCAGCTTCGGCCCGTGATCAATTTCGTCGCCGGCTCCAGCTACGCCATCCGTCACGCGGCGACGGACTCGCTCACCTCGAGCGCGCGCATCACGCTTGACGTGACGCTCTTCGACTCCGGTGCCGGCAGGCTGGCTGTCGAGGCGGCGAAGGAAACGGTGCTTGCCACCCGCGAGGCGCTCAGGCTCATCGAGCAGAACGTGCTGCTGGGCGCCGTCCAGGCCTATGTGGCCGTGATCCGCGCCCGCGAGTTCGTGGTGCTGCGTCAGAACAACGTGCGCGTCATCGCCGAACAGCTGCGCGCCGCGCGCGACCGTTTCGAAGTTGGCGAGATCACCAGCACGGAGGTGTCGCTGGCCGAGGCCCGACTCGCTGCGGCGCGCTCGGCGCTTGCCGCGGCCGAGGGTGACCTGCAGGTCGCGCGCGAGGCCTACAAGGCAGCGATCGGTACCTATCCCGGGCAGCTGGCGAGCCCCTCGATGAAGCCGCTCGAGGCGCGCACGCTCGAGGCGGCCAAGGCGATTGCCGAGCGCGAACATCCGGCCATCGCGCAGGTGCGGCACAGCGTGGCCGCGGCCGAACTCAACATCGAACGGGCGCGCGCCGCGATGAAGCCGCGGATCACCGGCAGCCTTTCCACCCAGGTCGACAGCCTCGGGCCGTGGCAGAACAGCGCCGGCATCAACCTGACGGTGCCGCTCTATGCCGGCGGCGGGCTGAGTTCGGCCTACCGGCGCGCCGTCGCCCTGCGTGACGCTGAGCGCGCCAATCTTCTGCAGACCACCCTCCAAGTTGCCCAGCAGGTGGGCAATGCCTGGGCGCAGCTGGCGGTCGCCACCGCGAGCCTCGAGGCAACCGACCGGCAGGTGCGGGCGGCAACGGTCGCCTATCGCGGCGTGAGCGAGGAGGCCCGCCTCGGAGCGCGCACCACGCTTGACGTGCTCGATGCCGAACAGGAACTGCTCGACGCCCGCGTCGCCCAGGTGTCAGCCCGTACCGATCAGCTTGTGGCCCACTATGCGCTCCTGTCTGCGATGGGGCTTCTGACCGTCGAGCATCTGGGTCTCGGCGTCGCCACCTATGACCCCGAAGCCTATTACAATGTGGTCAAGGATGCGCCCTCACGCGCCGTCAGCCCGGAGGGCCGAAAGCTCGATCGCATTCTCAAGGAAGTTTACGGCAAGTAACGGCGTTCCGCAGGCCGCTTCGGTTGTGTGAAAACCGTGGCACTGCTACCATTGCGTCCAAGTGCAGGACATGGCCGATCAGGCCGGACAAGCGAAGGCAGGCAGATGTCGGATCCCGTCACCAATACCGAAATCGAGGATGTGCTGTCTTCGATCAGGCGGCTCGTCGCCAAGGATCGCGGCCGCCGAAGCCCCGCGGCCGACGCGCCGGAGAACGGGGGAAAGTTCGTTCTGACCCCGGCGCATCGGGTGGCGGAGCCTGAGGAGCGCGCTGATTCGCGTGATGCCCGAAGTGGGGCGGAAGACAGCCCGCCTGGTGACGCGCCGACTGTTTCCGAAACAGCCTCCGAGACGGGTCACGCGTGGGCGAGCCACGCAGCGGTGGCCGTTGACTCGACCTCAGCGCCATCCGCCCCGCGGGAATCCGAGGCGTTTGACGAGGCGCTCGAGAGGCGCATCGCCGAGCTCGAGGCGGCGATCAATCAGGCCGCCGGCGACTGGGAACCCGACGGCAGCGAAGAGCCTGACGAGAATGATGCGGCGCAGCCGCTGTTTCGGGGCGCGGGCCGCGCGGATGGCCCGGTCGAGGGCGCGGGTGTGCCGCGTTTTTCTCCCGTGCAGGATTGCGGGCCTCTGGAGGACGGCGCAGGCGAGGGCGACGATGTGGCAAGCTTCTTTCGTTCCGGGCCGAGCCGACCAGCCGCCGCGGAGATCGGCGATGCGATGAGCGATGCCGAAGAGGCCGAAGGCGTCGCTTCCCCAGGGGGCGATGGCGGGCCGGTCCGGGGCGATGCGGGGGGCGATGCGGCCGGGGCCGGGGCGGAAACGGCGGCAGGCGACGATGAGGCGCTTGCGCCAGAGGAAGGCGCGCCGGATTCGTCCGCCGTCCACGGAGCCCCGGATGCAGAGGCGCGCCGGGGAAAGACCGATATGGGATCTGCAGGAGTTTCCGCCCGCCAGGGCGGCGACGATGCCGGTGAGGACGAGGCGGAGGGCGGCGAGCCGGCAAGCTGGTTCGAGGCGGTGGCGGCTTCCCGTGGCGCGATGACCCTCGAGGACGACGCCGTCATCGACGAGGAGACCTTGCGGCGAATGGTGGCGCAGATCGTGCGCGAGGAACTGCAGGGCGTGCTGGGCGAGCGCATCACCCGCAACATCCGTCGATTGGTGCGGCGCGAAATCCAGCGGGCGTTTTCGTTGCGCGATGCGGGGCTCTGAGCCTGCCGCAGCCGCCCCGGCGGTCAGTGGCTGATCGGGGCCGCGAGTTTCATCAGCGCGTCGATGTCGAAATGCGTCTCGAGATGTGCTGCGAGCGCATCGAGCGTGGCTTCCACCTGCGCCTCGTGACCCGGACCCTCGGCAACCGTCGCGCCGAGACCCCGCAGGTAGCGGCGACGAAAGCCGTCGGCACCGAAGATGCCGTGCAGATAGGTGCCGCGCACCCGGCCATCGGCGCTCTGCGCGCCCTCGCGGCGTTCGCCGATCCGAAGCCAGGCGCGCGCGCAGTCCGGACCCTCGGTGCGGCCAAGGTGGATCTCGTAACCTGAAACGGCCTCGCCGGATGCGATCTCGGTGGCCTGCGTACGGGTCAGCCGCTTTTCGGGCGCCATGACCGTGACGACATCGAGAAGGCCGAGGCCCGGATGATCGCCTGGCGCACCCTCGATGCCCTCGGGGTCGCGGATTTCGCGGCCGAGCATCTGATAGCCGCCGCACAAACCAAGCACATGCCCGCCACGGCGCAGATGGGCGGCAAGGTCGATGTCCCAGCCTTCGGCCCGGAAGGCGGCAAGATCGGCCACGGTGGATTTGGAGCCCGGCAGGATGACAAGAGTGGCATCGCCGGGCAGCGGCCGGCCGGGCGGGATCATCTCGAGCTGCACGCCTGGCTCGGCGCGGAGCGGATCGAGATCGTCGAAATTGGCGATGCGTGGCAGGCGGGGCACGGCGATCCTGATGGTGCCGTCGGCGCGATTGACGGGGCAGGGGCGGGCCAGATCCATCACGTCCTCGGCCGGAAGGCGCCAGGCATCGTCAAACCAGGGCACGAGGCCGAGCGACGGCCAGCCGGTGCGCCGGGCTATCTCGGCCATGCCCTCGGCGAAAAGCCCCGCTTCGCCGCGAAACTTGTTTACCGCAAAGCCGCGAATCCGTGCCCGGTCAGCCGGGGAGAGAACCGCGTGGGTCCCGACGAGCTGGGCGATCACGCCGCCGCGATCGATATCGCCCACAAGCACCACGGGAATGCCGGCGGCTTCCGCAAACCCCATGTTGGCGATGTCTCCGGCGCGCAGGTTGGTCTCGGCGGGGCTGCCCGCGCCTTCGACAAGAACCAAATCGGCATGGGCGGCGAGGCGATGGAAGCTTTCCAGAACGCGCGGCAGGAGCCGTGCCTTCATCTTTCCATAGTCCCGCGCCTTCAGCGTCGCCGCCCGCCGTCCCTGAACGATGACCTGGGCGCCGGTATCGGTCTCTGGCTTTAGCAGCACTGGGTTCATGTCTGCCACCGGCTCTATCCGCGCGGCCCGCGCCTGCAGCGCCTGTGCCCGCCCGATCTCGCCGCCATCCACCGTGACCGCGGCGTTGTTCGACATGTTCTGCGGCTTGAAGGGCGCGACCCGCACTCCACGCCGGGCGAGGGCACGGGCAAGCCCGGCCACGATGAGCGACTTGCCCACATTCGAGCCCGCGCCCTGAATCATGATCGCCCGCGCCATGGGTCGAGACGTTACCATTGCTGCTCTTCAGACTGCCTGCCTATCCGCTTGCGCAGCGCCGCGAAAGGGGGGCGGTGAAGCGGAAAACAAAAGACGCGTCCTGATCACAGGACGCGTCTTTCGTGGTTCCTGTTCGGGGTATCGCGCCGTTTGCCTCAGGCGGCTTCCTGTGCCGACTGCGCCGCGGCCTGACGCCGCTCGCTCTCCTCGCGGGAGAGTGCGACCGACGTCCGCACGCCCTTGCGGACGAATTCCATCAGCCCCTGCACCACCCGCTCGTTGGGGTCGATGCCAGCGCAGGTCAGCACCTCGCGACCGTCGCGCGAACGCGCCCAGCGCGCGATCTGTTCCGGCCCGTTGCCGTATTTCTTGTCGTCGGCGATGGCGTCGTCCAGCGCGGCGAGTACGACGGCGGCAAACAGCTTGCGGGCCCGTTGACCTTGCTCATAGTTGTAAGCGGTCGTGTCAACGAGATCCTTCATACCGGCTTCCTTTGCATTATTGCTCTTGTGTTTTTCGCGTGGCGGCCAATATGACGATATGTGACCGATTCGGGAATGCAGAATCGGAATACCACATATGCGCCCTGTGCATGGCCAATCACGGGCGCCCGCAGCATCTGTTGAGGTTGCTCCGGCGCGCCATGCGAGATATAGCGGCGCGTCAAATCCGATCAAACTTTTCTCAAGGTTTTCCAGATGCCGAAGATCAATGGCAACGAAATCCGTCCGGGCAATGTGCTGGAGCACAACGGCGGGCTTTGGAGCGTGATGAAGGTGGAGCATGTGAAGCCGGGCAAGGGTGGCGCCTATGCCCAGGTGGAGATGCGCAACCTGCGCAACGGCTCCAAGCTCAACGAGCGCTTCCGCTCGGCCGACAAGGTCGAGCGGGTGCGGCTCGAGCAGAAGGACCAGCAGTTTCTCTACGAACAGGACGGGATGCTGGTGTTCATGGACATGGACACCTTCGAGCAGATCGAGCTTCCGGCCGAAATTCTCGGCGAACGCCGGCCGTTCCTGCAGGACGGGATGATGGTGCAGGTCGAGTATTTCGAGAACGAGGCGCTGAGCGTGACCCTCCCGCAGAAGGTCGTGTGCAAGGTCGTGGAAACCGAGCCGGTGGTGAAGGGGCAGACGGCGGCCAACAGCTTCAAGCCGGCGGTGCTCGACAATGGCGTGCGGGTGATGGTGCCGCCCTTCGTGGGCCCCGGCGAGGACATCGTCGTCAACACCGAGACGATGGAATACGCCGAGCGCGCCTGAGGCGGGTTTGACGCGCGCGTGCCGCGCGCGTGCCTGCGGCGCGGGTATTTGGACCAGGATGATGGAACTATCCGGGCCAGATGACCCGCGCGGTGCCCGCCTGCATGTCGTCTCCGGCGCGGTCGAAGCGCAGATAGGCCAGCGCCCGGTCTCCCGACACGGTATGAAGCCGGCCCAGCTCGCGCCCCTCGCGGGTGATCGGCGTGCCGGGTTCTGCCGCGCCTTCGAGAGTCACGCGGGTGAGCCCCTTGCGCAGCTCGGTCTTGTGCTTCATCCGCGCCGTGACCTCCTGGCCCACATAGCAGCCCTTGCGGAAGTCCACCCCGCCAAGCCGTTCGAAGCCCATCTCGAGGATGTAGCTCTCGCCGGGGATGAGCTCGGCGCCGGTCTCGGGGATGAGGTGTTCCACCCTGAGCGCATCCCAATCCACTCCGGCCGAGCGGTCGAGACGCCGCGCCTCATCGGCCGGGCCGATCCAGCGCCAGCCGAGGGCAGGGTGCCGGGGGTCGGCTAAGGCGCCTTCGGGGGCGTTCTCAAGGCCGCGCGCGACGGAAAGGTCGGTCGGCGTGATGCTGACATCGGAGCGCAGCCGGTACATGGTCAGCCGGCGGGCGAGATCGGGGGCGAGGGCGGCAGCGACATCGATGAGGATGCGTTCTCCGTCCGGCACGAGGAAGAAGTCCGCCAGATACTTGCCTTGCGGTGTCAGGAGTGCGGCATAGACCGGGCCGTGCGCGAGCCGCGCGACATCGTTGGTGACGAGCCCCTGCAGGAAGCGTTCGCGGTCCTTTCCCGATACGGCGATGACCTGTCGGTCGTCTTGTGCGGTCATGGCTGCGGTTTCCCCTGCTCTGGCCTCGCTCTATAGCGTGATGCACAGGCCGGAGAGAAACCCATGCGCGCGCCAGTGTCCATCGTCATTCCAACGCTCGATGCCGCAGACGATCTGCCGCCGACCCTTGCCGCGCTCGGCGAAGGGCTGGAAGCCGGGCTGATCCGCGAGCTCATCATTTCCGACGGCGGTTCACGGGATGCCACGCGCGCCATCGCCGAGGCGGCCGGCGCGGTCTGGGTGGAGGGTCCGCCGGGGCGCGGAGGACAGCTTGCGCGCGGCGCGGCGACAGCCGGCGGAGAGTGGCTTCTCTTCCTTCATGCCGACACGCAACTTGCGCCGGGATGGACCCAGGCGGCGGTTGCGCACATGCGCCATCACGCCGGCAAGGCCGGGTGGTTTCGCCTCCGGTTTCGCGCCCGCGGCCCTGCGCCCCGGATTGTGGCCGGTTGGGCAAACCTGCGTTCGCGGCTCTTCGGCCTGCCCTACGGAGATCAGGGCCTGTTGATTTCGCGGGCTCTCTACGAGAGCGTCGGCGGTTTTCCGGCGATTCCGCTGATGGAGGATGTCGCGCTGGCCCGCACGCTTGGCCGAGGGCGATTGCGGGCCCTGGATGCGGAGGCGCTGACCTCGGCGGCGCGCTACGAGGCAGAGGGGTGGCTGCGCCGGGGGGCGCGCAACCTGTCGACCCTGCTTTCCTTCCTGCTCGGCACGGACGCCGAGAGCCTCGCCCGGCGCTATGCCGCGCGCCGTTGACGGCCCCGCGCCCGCGGCGTAGCGAGGGCCGCGCGCAGCCAACGCGGAGACCTTTCATGTCGCTTGCCCAGGGACGCCATTATCTCGCCATTCCCGGCCCCTCGGTCATCCCCGACCGTGTGTTGCAGGCCATGCACCGGGCCGCGCCCAACATCTATGCCGGCGAGCTCATCGAGATCACGAGGAGCCTCATTCCCGACCTCAAGGCCATCGCCCGGACCGCGCATGAAGTCGCGATCTACATCGCCAACGGTCACGGCGCCTGGGAGGCGGCGGTGGCCAATGTTCTCGCCCCCGGCGACCGGGTGCTGGTGCTGGCCACGGGCCGTTTCGGCCATGGCTGGGCGGAGGTGGCACGGCGGCTCGGGGCCGAGCCCGAAATCGTCGATTTCGGCAAGGACGCCGACATTGATCTTGAGCGCGTGGCCGAACTTCTCGCCGCCGACCGCGCGCACCGCTACAAGGCGGTGATGGCGGTGCATGTGGACACGTCCACTTCGGTCAGAAACGACATTGCCGGGCTCAGGGCCACGCTCGATGCCGCCGGGCATCCGGCCCTTCTGATGGTCGATTGCATCGCCTCGCTCGCCTGCGACCGTTTCGAGATGGATCTGTGGGGCGTCGACGTGATGGTTGCGGCCTGTCAGAAGGGGCTGATGACGCCGCCGGGGCTCGGCTTCGTCTTCTTCGGGCCGAGGGCGGCGGCGGCGCGCGAGGCGATGGCGCGGGTCAGCCCCTACTGGGACTGGAAGCCGCGTGTCGATCCGCAGGAATACTACCAGTTCTTCTGCGGCACCGCGCCGACCCACCACATCTTCGGCCTGCGCGCCGCGCTCGACATGATCGCGGAGGAGGGGATCGAGCATGTCTGGCAGCGCCATGCGCAGCTGGCGCGCGCGATCTGGGCGGCGGCGGAGGCCTGGGGGCAGGGCGGGCCCTTGCGGCTCAACATCGCCGATCCGTGGAAGCGCAGCCATGCGGTCACCTCGCTGCGGCTCGGTGCGCCCCACGGCACCGCGCTCAGGGACTGGCTGACGGAGAATGCCGGGGTTACGCTGGGTATCGGCCTTGGCATGGCGCCGCCGGGCGATCCTGCCTGGCACGGCTTCTTCCGCATCGGCCACATGGGGCATGTCAACGCGCACATGGTGCTCGGCACGCTGGGTGCGATCGAGGCCGGGATGCGCGCGCTTGGCATCGACCACGGTCGAGGGGCGCTCGAGGCGGCTGCGGCGGTCTGCGCGGTGCGCTGAGGCGCGGCGGTCAGCGGCGGGGCAGCAGGAGATCGGCGGCAAGCCCGGCGAGGATCGGGGCCGGCAGGCCCCAGAGTGCCCAGAGCACGCACAGCGACATGAAGATCACGAAGCCCGCCGTGACAAGGAAGGGCAGGGTGTAATCCTCCACCCGGCCAGCACCGGGCAGGTCATCGTCGTCGCGGCGGTGGCCCATCGTCCGCGCCTTCCGTCCCCTTACGTAACCACCTGGCGACACGGGATGCCGGCGAATTCATGCTAGCCGACCGTGCCGCTTCGGGGAAGCTGCGCCGGGGCGTCGTCTCCGGCGCGTCGGCTTCGGGGCCGTGCCCACTCAGCCGAGCCCGCCGCGCGGGCGCGGGGGTGGGGCCTCTTCGCGCGGCGGTCGCGCTGGCTCGTCGCCTTCGCTCTCCAGCTTCAACGGGGCCTTGTCGCGCGCCATGAGCGCGGTCTCGAGGGCCTTGTCGAGCTCCTGGGCGCGCTTGACGTAGGCCGGGTTGCGATCCACCGGGACCTCGGGAACCCAGAGTTCGGCCAGTTCCTTCAATGCATGCCGGTCGTGCTGGTAGAAGGTCCGTTCCAGCTCGGCGGCTTCGAACTCGGAAAGCCCCATGCTCTCGAGCGCATAGCGCGCGGCCCTGAGCGAGCTGTCGAAGACCTCGCGCACGATCTTGTCGGCGCCGGCGCGGTGCAGCGCGAAGACATGGGCGCGGTCACGGGCGCGCGCGATGATGAAAAGATCGGGGCGTGCGCGCCGGGCGAGCCGGACGATCTTGACCGCGGCCTCCGGGTTGTCGAGAGCGATGACCAGAACCTTCGCCTTGTCGAGCCCCGCGGCCTGCAGGATCTCGGGGCGGGTCGGATCGCCGAAATAGGCCTTGAAGCCGAAGCGGCGCATCAGCTGGATCTTCTGAAGATCGTTGTCGAGCACGGTGGCCTTCATGCCCGCCGCCTCGATCATGCGATTGACGACCTGCCCGAAGCGCCCGATGCCGACGATGATGATCTCGCCCTCGCTGTCGATGTTCTCGTCGGGCGCCTCGCGTGGGGCATGATCCTTCTGCCGGCGCGCCAGCCAGTCCATGGCCAGGAACATCAGCGGTGCCGAAAGCATCGTGAGCGCGATGACGAGCAGCGTCTCCTGCGCCATGCGCTGGCCCAGTATGCCGAGCTGTGCGGCAAAGGCGATGAGCACGAAGCCGAACTCGCCGGCCTGCGCGAGGCCGAGCGTGAAGATCCAGCGGCTGCGGCCCTTCAGCTTGAAAAGATGGGCGAGGGCGAGAAGCACCAGTGCCTTGAGCGCCACGAGGCCGATCGCGAGACCGAGAATGCGCCCCGGCCGGTCCGCGAGCAGCCCCAGATCCATCCCCGCGCCGACGGTGATGAAGAAGAGCCCCAGAAGCAGCCCCTTGAACGGCTCGATGTCCGACTGCAGCTCGTGGCGGAACTCCGAGTTGGCGAGCACCACCCCGGCAAGAAAGGTGCCGAGCGCGGGCGAGAGCCCCACCAGCGTCATCAGGAAGGCAGTGCCGATGACGAGAAACAGTGCGAGAGCGGTATACATCTCCCGCAGCCGCGTGGCGTGAATGTAGCGAAACAGCGGCTGCACGAGATAGACGCCCGCCAGGATCACCAGCCCCACCGCGCCGAGCGTGACAAGGGTCACGCCCCATCCCGGCAGGCCATCGACCAGCGACAGCGCCCCATGCGCGCCCTCAGCGGCTTTCTCGAGCTCCGACGCCCGGCGGATGGAGCCATCGGGGGCCAGCATGGGTTCGGTGCCGCCCAGCGACAGAAGCGGCATCAGCGCCAGCACCGGCACCACGGCGATGTCCTGGGTGAGCAGCACCGAGAAGGCCGAGCGCCCTCCGCTCGTCTTCATCAGGCCCTTCTCGCTCAGCGTCTGCAGCACGATCGCCGTTGACGACATCGCAAGGCTGAGGCCGAGCGCCACCGCCGCGGGCAGCGGCTGGCCCAGCGCCATCGCTCCCGCCGCCACCGCCGCCGTGGTCAGCGCGATCTGAAGTCCGCCCAGCCCCAGAAGCCGGTGGCGCATGTCCCACAGCACGCCGGGCTGCATCTCGAGCCCGATGAGAAACAGCATCAGCACGACGCCGAATTCGGCAAAGTGGCGCAGGTCGTGCGCCTCCTCGCCGACAAGCCCCAGCACCGGCCCCACGATCACGCCCGCGGCGAGGTAGCCCAGCACCGAGCCGAGCCCGAGCCGCGCCGCGACCGGGACGGCGATCACGGCCGCGCCGAGGTAGATCGTCGCCTGAAAGAGAAAGGCTTCCAATGCTCGCACGCGCTCCCGTCGGAATTTCGTGAAGTATCGGGCCTGTGTCCCCGGCTCGCAACCCGCTCCTAGACGGGCAACGGTGCATCAGCCTTCAGCACGTTCATCACGATCTGGCTCTGCACCCGGGCGACGGCGGGATCGGGCAGCAGCGCCTCGTGGATGAGCCGGTTCAGCGCCGCCAGATCCTCGCAATGCACCTGCAAGAGGTAGTCGGCCTCGCCGGTCAGCGTCCAGGCGGCGGTGATTTCGGGGCGCGTTTCCACAAGGCGGATGAAGCCCTTCACCTTGTCGGGGGCGTGGGTGGCCATCTGCACCTGTACAAAGGCCTGCACCGTGAGACCCGCGCGGCGCGCATCGAGCCGCGCGCCGTAGCCGCGGATGAGCCCCGCAGCCTCAAGCCGTTGGCGCCGCCGCCCCACCTGGCTTGGCGACAGGTTGAGCATGCGCCCCAGCGCTTCCGCCGTGAGGGTCGAATCACGCTGAAGAGCAGCCAGGAGGGCCCGGTCGGTTGCATCGATCTTCATGCGGGAAAGATGCATGTCCCTTAGATGAAATGCAACCATCATGCATGCGAAAAGCGATAAGGGTGCAATTTCGCGCACAATACGCGGCAGAGACGCGCAAGAATTGCGACATCAGTTCTCAGGCCCTGGGAGGAACAGTCATGGGACCATTCCCGCACAACGCACCGCCGGCGGAGATCTCGCCGGAAAACCCCGCCGGCACCGATGGTTTCGAATTCGTGGAGTTCGCCCATCCCGAGCCGGAGAAGCTGCGCGAGCTGTTCGCGAAGATGGGCTTCGCCCACACCGCCACGCACAAGACGAAGGCGATCGAGCTGTGGCAGCAGGGCGGCATCAGCTTTCTCCTGAACGCCGAGCCCGGCAGCCATGCCGCGCGCTTCATTGAGGAGCACGGCCCCTGCGCGCCCTCGATGGGCTGGCGCGTGGTCGATGCCGAACACGCCTTTCGCCACGCTGTGGCCCAGGGCGCGACGCCCTATGAAGGCTCCGGCAAGACCATGGATGTGCCGGCCATCGTCGGCATCGGCGGCAGCCTGATCTACTTCATCGACGGCTACCGCGAAGCCTCGCCCTACAATGCCG
Source organism: Meinhardsimonia xiamenensis (assembly GCF_900102905.1). Classification (GTDB taxonomy): domain Bacteria; phylum Pseudomonadota; class Alphaproteobacteria; order Rhodobacterales; family Rhodobacteraceae; genus Meinhardsimonia; species Meinhardsimonia xiamenensis. The sequence goes on from NZ_FNFV01000002.1 coordinate 399,578, forward strand.
AATTCGACTGGATCGACACCGCCTACCCGCAAGGGGCGGGCTTTTACTACATTGACCACCTCACCCACAACGTCCATCGCGGCAACATGGACAAGTGGTTCGAGTTCTACGGGCGCATCTTCAATTTCCGCGAGATCCGCTTCTTCGACATCGAGGGCAAGTACACCGCGCTCTACTCGCGCGCGCTCACCTCGCCCTGCGGGCGCATCCGCATCCCCATCAACGAGGACCGCTCGGAGAATGGCCAGATCGTCGAATATCTGCGCCGCTACAACGGCGAGGGCATCCAGCACATCGCCATCGGCACCGAGGACATCTACTCCTCGGTCGATACGATCGCCGAGAACGGCATCCGCTTCATGCCGAAGCCGCCCATGACCTACTACGAGATGTCGCATGACCGGGTGAAGGGCCATCAGGAGCCGATCGAGAAGCTCGCCCGCCACGGCATCCTGATCGACGGCGAGGGTGTCGTCGGCGGCGGGGAGACGAAGATCCTGCTGCAGATCTTCTCGAGGACGGTGATCGGCCCGATCTTCTTCGAGTTCATCCAGCGCAAGGGCGACGAGGGCTTCGGCGAAGGCAACTTCAAGGCGCTCTTCGAGTCGATCGAGGCCGATCAGATCGCGCGGGGGGTGCTCAAGGCCTAAGACGCTGCGTGAGGGCGCAGGGGGCGCGCGCGGCGCTCAACCGCTCGGCACTCTGAGCGTCAGCGTGCGCCCGCCCTTGACGTAGACGATCGCATCGTCGTCGATGGCGGCGACCCGGCCGCCGTCGAGACTGTCGCCGACCTTGACCTTGACAAGCCGTCCCGATGGCAGCCGCACCAGCGCCCGCCGGTTCGAAGGCGTCCCGAAGACGCCGATAAGATTGACCCGCCGCAGGTTGATCGCGTCCTCAAGCGTTGCCTCGCGCGCCACGCTGGCCCGGGTCGGCACGGAAGGGGTGTCCGGTGGCGCAACATCGGGCGCGGGCGGGGCAACCGTCAGGCGCGCGCGCGCTTCCTCCACGATGCGCGCGAAGTCTCCGGGGCGGGCCTGCGGCACCACCGAGGCGGCCACGGCGAGGGCGGTCGGCTCATCCTCATCCTCTTCGGCGAAGTCCTGCGGCGAGTCGGGGCGCAATTGCGGCCGGATCGCCGCGAGCTCGCGCAGCGAGCGCCCGCCCAGCCGGCTGCGTTCGTTGCCCTCGACGAGGTCGGCCGGCCGCGGCACGGGCCGCACCTGCCGCAGCCGTTCGAGATCGGGTGCGACTCGCGCGGGGCCGCTGAGCCCCTCCGGGCGCGGAACCGGCACCACGACGGGGCGGCCGGCGCGCACGATGATGCCTTCCGGGGTCAGCGTGCCTTCCGGAGTGGCAAGCACGAGCCCGCGCTCGTCAAGCTCGAAGCTCGTGCCCGGCGGTGGCGGTGGCACCGGCGTCGCCGGGCGCTGATCGGACCGGGGCAGCCCCGCCTCGGGCAGCGCGTAGGCATCGAGCATCTCGATGCGCGTGTCGATCGAGGCGATGTAGAGCTCGTCAAGCGCCTCTCCCCGAGGGCTCACGCCGGGATCCGGGTCAAGCGGCCAGATCCCGGTGCGGGCGTAATGCGCCTCGGCCAGCTCGCGGCTCATCGGTTGGATGAGGCTGGCCGGCGGCACGGCCCCGGAAGACACGTCGGGGCTCTCGGGGTTCGCGGCATCCAGCGCCGCTCGGTCGTCGAGGCGCGCGACGTCGAGGGGGCGGCTCTCACCGCCTGCCGTGCCGTCGGGCGCGTCCGGCACGACTGGCGCGCCCGCGCCCCCGGGCGCGGGAGCTGGCGGCGTCGTCTCGAGCGCAATCTCCGCCTCTGGCGTCGGCGCTTCGGAAAGGCGCGACGCGGGCGTGCCCCCCTCGTCGCCGCCGCGCGGGGGGCCCTCGTCGGCACCGACGAGGCCGCCGGAGCCCTCTTCCGAAGGTGGCGCGCTCAGCGCGATGTCAAAGTCCGGCAGCGACACCGTCGCCGTTTCCGCCGCCGGCGTCTCTTCGCGGGCTGCCGGCAGGAGTGTTGGCGCCTCGGCGCCTTCCGGCGCCACGGTCTCTCCGCCGTCGCGCCTCAGCAAGGCGATGGCGGCGACGAGAAGCAGCACCACGACAAGTGTCGCGGAAATGGCGATGCCGATGGTTCGGGCCGTGTCGCGTGCGCTCGCCTGTGGGCTGCCGCGCGCGCCGAAGATGGTGAGCGCCTCCGCCTCTTTCGGGTCCGGGCCGGCAGGGCGGAAGAGCCGCTCGCGCCAGCCAGCGAGAATTGCGGCAGGGCCGCGCGGCTTGCGCGTTGCCTCTTTCGGGCCGGAGGGCTTCTGCTTGCCTGGACGGGCAGTCTCCCCCTTGGCCGACACGGGCGGGGCCGGTGTCGCGGATGCGGCCGGTGTCACACGGCTCGGGGCCGCAGCCCGTGGTTTCGTCCGGCCCCCGGGGCGTGCGGGCTTGTCCGTCGTCTCCGCCGCCTTTCCGGAACGCCCCGAGAGCGCGGGGCCGGACCCGGCAGGGATGACGGGGCCGAGGCGCGGCCTGGCGTGCTCGAGCCGCGGCGCGGGAGGCGTGGTCTCCTCGAGGGCGGCTTCGGGGCGCTGATCCCTTGCCTTCCCATTCTCATGGCCCGGTGCGGCCGCCACGGATGGGGAAGACACCTCAGTGCCGGAGGATGCACCCGGTTCATCCCCCGGCGGCTTCTGGCCAAGATGCGCGTTGCTCACGCCGACGGAAAGCCTTGCCTGCGCCGACAGCTTCGGCGGCGTCCCGGCACCCGTGGCCGCCGGCCGGTCGCCGCCGCCCTTTCGATGACGGGCGGAGAAGCTCACGGCCGGCACAGGCGCTGCCTGCTCGGGGGGCGGGGCAGTGTCCGTGCTGCCCGGCTCCTCGCTCCCGGGCGGGACGGCGCCTGCGCCAGCGGGCGCTGCGGGCGCGACCTGCGACGCGGCGGCCTGCGCCGGCTTTCTCAGTCGTGCGGCATGCCGTGTGGGGCCGAAGTCGGGCTCACCCGGGAACTTCGCCGGGTCGGGTGCGGCGGTGAAGCATACGGGGTTGAAGCGATGCTCCACGGCAAAGCTTTCGGCCTCCTCCAGCGTTTCGCGCGCCACGACAGCGACCTTGACCACCTCGCCCTCGCCCGCCCAGTCGAACACGAGTTCGTCGAGCGCGTAGGGCGTCATGCCGTCGAGCGCCTCGCGGATCTGCGCCTCGCGCGCCGCGTCCCCCGGGCCGGGGGCGTGGATTTCGGTGTAGAGGATCTGGCTGTCGGGCAGGATCAGTGCCGTGGTGATGCCGCCGCTTTCAAGCTCGGAAGCGGTGCGGCGCAGCATCTGCAGCTGCCGGCCCAGATCGGGTGCATCGACCGCGACTTCGCCCACGCGCATCCAGCCCGCGCCGGTGCGATGCAGAAGCGTGATGCCCTCATGGCTGAGGTTCAGGGCGAAATTGGGCGTCATCGCTCCCGTCTAGCACAGCGCGTTCAGCAAGTTGGAGTCAGGCCCCCAGATCCGCGCCATCGTACAGCATGAAATTGCCGACGCAAAGAAAACCCGACCCGACCCCTTGTTGGGATGCCCGTCCGGAGGCCACATCTGCTCCCTGATGACCACTGATGCAATCTGCAACGGCAAGGGACTTCCCATGAACCATCGACAACTGCTTTCCGCGCTGCTCGCGCTGTTCTGGTTCGCCGCGCCGGCATTGGCGGGAGATGAACGTGCGACCATCACCGTCTCCGGCCACGGCGAGGCGAGCGCCGCTCCCGACACCGTGCACCTGACGTTGGGCGTCGAGGAATTCGCGCCGACCGCGCGCGCGGCCATGGCGGCGGCGTCTCAAGGCGCCGCCGCGATCCTCGAGGCCCTGGCGGCTGCCGGCGTCGAACCACGCGATGTGCAGACAAGCGAGATCACGCTGGAGCCCCGCATTGCGCGCGGGCGCGACGCGGAGGACATGGAGATCACGGGTTTCGAGGCGCGCAACATGCTGCGTGTGCGGCTGCGCGCGGTGGAAAGCGCCGGCGCCGTGCTCGACGCCGTGCTTGCCGCCGGGGCGAACAGCTTTCGCGGGCTGAGCTTCGGCCTCGACGCGCCCGGGACACTCGCCGAGGAGGCGCGCCGGCTGGCCGTGGCCGATGCGATGCGCCGCGCGCAGGTGCTTGCCGAGGCGGCGGGGGTGCGGCTTGGTCCGGTCGTTTCCGTCACCGAGACTTCCGGCGGCGCGCCGGTGGCCATGGAGATGATGCGTACCGCCGCACCCGGCGCGCCCGTGGCCGCGGGGGAGGTGACGGTGTCGGTCACCGTGACCATGGTGTTCGCCCTCGAGCAGGGCTGAGCGGGCGGGCGCGCCGCCCGCCCTCGAACCGAGGTTCAGCGCCTGCGCTCTCAGCGCGTCTCGCCGGTGGCCGCCGTCAGCGCCTGATCGAGATCGGCGATGAGGTCGCTGGGGTCTTCAAGCCCGATCGACACGCGCACCACGTTCGGCTCCGCCCCGGCCGCCTTCTGCTGCTCGGGCGTGAGCTGGCGGTGCGTGGTGGAGGCCGAGTGAATGATCAGCGAGCGCGCGTCGCCGAGGTTGGCGACATGGCTGAAGATCTGCAGGCTGTCGACGAGCTTGACACAGGCCTCGTAGCCTCCCTTCACCGCGAAGGTGAAAAGCGCCCCCGCCCCCTTGGGGCAGATCCGCGCCATCCGCTCGTGGTAGGGCGAGCTCTCGAGACCCGCGTAGGTGACGTGTTCGACCCGCGGATCGGACTCGAGCCACCGCGCGACGATTTCCGCGTTCTCGACATGCTTCTTCATGCGCAGGCTGAGCGTCTCGATGCCGAGCAGTGTGTAATGCGCGGCTTGCGGATTCAGCGTCATGCCGAGGTCGCGCAGGCCCACCGCGATGCCGTGGAAGGTGAACGCCAGCGGCCCGAAGGTCTCATGGAACTTGAGCCCGTGATAGGCCGGCTCTGGCGCCGAGAGCGAGGGGAACTTGTCCGACGCCGACCAGTCGAACTTGCCGGAATCGACGACGGCGCCGCCGGTCACGGTGCCGTTGCCGGTGAGATACTTGGTCAGCGAATGCACCACCAGCGTCGCGCCATGCTCGATCGGCCGGCAGAGGTAGGGCGTGGCCGAGGTGTTGTCGACGATCAGCGGGATGCCGGCCTCGTCGGCGATCTTCGCCAGCGCGTCGAGATCGGTGATGTAGCCGCCGGGGTTGGCGATGGTCTCGCAGAAGAGCGCGCGGGTGTCATCGTCGATCGCCGCGCGCACCGCGTCGAGATCCTCGGTGTCGACGAATTTCGCCGACCAGCCAAAGCGGCGGATGGTGTGGGAAAACTGGGTGACGGTGCCGCCATAGAGCCGCGTGGAGGCGACCACGTTGCGCCCCGGCGCCATCAGCGGAAACAGCGCCATGATCTGGGCGGCGTGGCCCGAGGAGCAGCACACCGCGCCCTGACCGCCCTCGAGCGTGGCCACCCGTTCCTGCAGCGCGGCAACGGTGGGGTTGGTGAGGCGGGAGTAGATGTAGCCCACCTCCTGAAGGTTGAAGAGGGCGGCGGCGTGTTCGGCATCGCGAAACACATAGGCCGTGGTCTGGTAGATGGGCACCTGTCGCGCGCCGGTGGCCGGATCGGGCCGGGCGCCGGCGTGGATCTGCAGCGTGTCGAAACCGTAGGCGGGGCCTTCTGACATGGGATTCTCCCTGATGACAATCGGGCACAAGGATTACGCGGCGCGGTCGGGCTCGGCAACCGGCGCTCATCGCGCGTCAGCGCCCGCGGATGCGGATCAGGCTGCGCTGACCGCCACGCTCGAACAGGATCTCCCAGCCATTCGGGCGGCTGCGGGCGATCTGCTCGAGTGCGCGCGTCGCGCGGATCTCCACCCCGTTGACGGCGATGAGGATGTCGCCGGGCATGAGTCCGGTGCGCGCCGAGCGGCCGCGGACCTCTTCGACCACCACGCCGCGGGCGTCGAGCGGCAAGTCGAGCTCGTCGATGACCGCAGGATTGATGTTGGAGATCACCAGCCCGTCCAGAATGCCTCCCGCGTTCAGTGCGATCCGCTCACGCGGCGGCGTCTCGGGGGGCGGTGCGAGGGTGATCTCGGCCTGCCGCTCCTGGCCATCTGCAAGATAGGTGAGGCGCGCGTTGCCGCCCACGCCGAGCACGGCAAGGCGGAATCCCAGTGCCGCCGGCGAGTCGAGCGGCTGGCCGGCAATGGCGAGCAGAACGTCCCCCTCCTTGATCCCGGCGGCGGCGAGCGGGCTCTGGGCGTGGAGCCGGGTGATCAGCACGCCTTGCGGCCGGGCCATCCCGAGCGCTTCGGCAAGGCTGGCGTCGAGATCCTGCACGGTGACGCCGAGCCAGGGGCGGATCACGCGCCTCTGGCCGGCGCGCGCAGCTTCGATGTAGCGCTTCACCAGGTTCGAGGGGATGGCAAAGCCGATGCCATTGGAGCCGCCGGAGCGCGACAGGATCATGGTGTTGATGCCGACCAGTCGGCCCGCCATGTCCACCAGCGCCCCGCCCGAGTTGCCCGGATTGATCGGCGCGTCGGTCTGGATGAAGTAGGCGGCGCGATTGCCGGCGGCCAGACCCGAGCGCGCGAGCCCCGAGATGATGCCCGATGTCACCGTCTGGCCGATGCCGAAGGGGTTCCCGATGGCCAGAACGAGATCGCCCACCTCAAGCGCGTCCGAATCGGCAAGTTCCAGCGCGGGCAGGTTGCGCGCGCCCTCGAGACGCAGAACCGCGAGATCGTTCTCGCGGTCGGCGACGAGGGGATGGGCGTCGAATTCGCGCCCGTCATTGAGCACCACGCGGATGGCATCGGCCTCGCCCACCACGTGGTAATTCGAGACCACGATGCCCGCAGGGTCGACGATCACACCCGAACCGAGCGAGTTCTGCACCCGCGGGCGTGTCGGGCCAAGACCGAAGAGCTGCGAGAAGAACGGATCGCGCGCAAAGGGCGAAACGCGCGTCTCCACGATCTTTCGGGCGTAGATGTTCACCACCGCGGGCGCGGCGGCCTTGACCACCGGCGAGAAGCTCAGGGTGATCTCGGCGCGGCTGTCGGGAACGCGCGGCTCGGCCCTTGCCGACCCGGCGAGCGCCGCCAACAGCGGCAGGACAAGCGCCAGAAGGAAGAGAGCGCCTTGCCGAAGTCTTCGCATGACGTCACCCTTTTGCTCCATGGCCCGCGGCGGATCCGCGCGCGCCCCCGACCCCGCGCCAGCGCGCAGCCGTCAGCGCATCCACAGCCCCTCGCGCCGCAATCGGTTTCGGATCATCTGCTCGCGCGGGGGCAGGTCGTTGCGATCGAACAGCGCCCGCGCGCGCCGACCCTTGCCCTGCAGCACGAAGCGGCGGATCGGTTCGTGACGCTTGAGCACCTTCTTGATGCGATTGGGCGAGATCACCGTCTCGAAGGTGTCGATCACATGGTCGGGCTCGCGCGCGTAGGCCAGAGGAAACACCCGGTAGTGGCAGCTTACCGAGCCGTCAAGAAGCCCCGGCGGAATGGTCTGCCGCCCCCCACCAAGCCCGTGGATGACAAGCGGCAGAACGATCTGGTCAAGCCAAGGATAGATTTCCTGACAGACGAGCTCGGGCGGCGGGTCATCGCGCACCGAGACCGCGTATTCGGTGAAGCGGCGGCCAAACTCTGCCGGGTCGCGGTAGAAGAACCAGCCGGCGTTGAAGTAGAGAAAGCGCTGCCAGTATTCCTCGGGCTGGGAGAGGTCGAGGGAAGAGTCGAAGTCCAGCCCGAAACGGTCGTAAAGCGACTTCCAGATCTGGTGGTAGGTGGGGCCGTAAAGCTCGATCTTTGGCCATGTGCCCTCGCGCCGGAGCGAGGCGGAGGGCCGGTCGAAGTCGAAGGGCACCTCGCTGAGCCGTCCGGTGATGACCGTGTCGGTGTCGAAGAAGACGAAAGGCTCGCCCGCGGGCAGGGCGGCCAGCCCCTCGATCTTGTTGCCCTGCGGGTAGCTCTCGCCGAAGTGGCGGTTCTCGAAAGGCACGATCTCGGCGCCGAGATCGAGCAGCAGCGCGCGCAGCTCCGCATCGTCCATCCGCGGGTCGAAGGACCAGCTCGGCCCCGGCTGCGGCTCGAGCACGATCAGCCGGCCGGCGAAATCGGGGTCGGCATGGCGCAGGCTGGCGACAAAGAGCCCGGCCTCATACTGAAGCCGCCCCTTCTGGCCCACGATCGCCACGTTGAAGGGCACACGCTTCCTGCCTGCCGTCTTGCGCTTGCCTGCCATTTCCACTCGTCCCCGTCCCGCAGTCCTTGCCTGTGCGCGGGTTTCGCGTGGCAGTATAGGCGCCTTCGGCGTAACGAGAAAGCGCCGGTTGCCGCCATGCGTGGCCAGGGGGCGCCGGCGCGTGTTGCTGCAGGCACATGAGGGGCGCAGATGACCGTAAGACTGACCGTTCTGGGCTGCGGAGATGCCTTTTCCGACGGCGGAAGGATGACCTCCGCCTATCTCGTCGAGGATCGGGCGGGGCGTCTGATGCTCGATTTCGGGCTGACGGCCCTGACGTCGCTGCAGCGCGCAGGCATCGCGCCCGACAGCGTGGAGACCATCGTGCTGAGCCACCTGCATGGAGATCACTTCGGCGCGCTCCCGGTCCTTCTGCTCTGGCGCGAATTTCACGGCGATCCCGCCCACCCGCTGACCGTGATCGGCCCGCCGGGCATGCCGGCGCGGCTGCGTGCGCTGCACGAGGCCATGTACCCCGGCAGCTGGCGCACGGCGTGGCGCTTTCCGCTGGAGCTTGTGGAACTTGCGCCGGGCGAGCCGATGGAACGCGGCGGCCGGCGGATCACGAGCCTGCCGGTCAACCACGACGCCGGGGCCGAGCCTGCCACCGGCCTGAGGCTCGAAACGGACGGGCGGGTGATCGCCTTCTCGGGCGACTCGGGCTGGTGCGAGAGCCTTGTGGCGCTTGCCGAGGGCGCCGATCTCTTCCTGTGCGAGTGCAACCTGTGGTCGGGGCCGGGCGAGGGCGGGCACATGAGCCACGAGCGGCTTGCCGCGGAGCTTCCCCGCCTGTCGGCGCGGCGCATCCTTCTGGTGCACATGGGGCCGGAGATGCTCTCCCACTCCGGCCCGCTCGCTGCCGAGCGCGCCGAGGACGGAATGGTGATCGCGCTGTGAGTTTCGGCTTGCGGATGGCAGGCGGCTGCCTAGGCTGGCGCCCGGGCACCGTCTTGCAGAGGAGTTACGGATGAAGATTGCGAGGTTCCGCGAGCGCATGCGGGCAGGGGAGTCGCTGGTTGGCACGTTCCAGAAGACCCCCGCGATCGAGGTGACCGAGACGCTCGCGCGCACCGGCCTTGATTTCGTCTGCCTCGATGCCGAGCACTCCGCCTTCGATCGGGCGCGGATGGATGCCTGCCTTGCGATCTCCCGCGCGCTCGACTTCCCGGTGCTTGTGCGGGTGCCCGCCTTCACCCCGCAGGACATCCTGCAGGCGCTCGATTCGGGCGCGGTCGGCGTGGTCGTGCCGCATGTGTGGAGTGTGGAACGGGCGCAGGGCGCGGCGGCGGCGGCGCGTTTCGGGCGCGGCGGGCGCGGCTTTGCCGGGGCCACGCGCTGGGCGGGGCTCGGCGGGCGGCCGATGGCCGAGCTTCTGGAGCAGTCGCGGCGCGAGACGGTGGTCATCGCCCAGATCGAGGAGCCGGAGGGGCTCGAAGCGGTCGACGAGATCGCCGCGGTCGAGGGGATCGACGGGCTCTTCCTCGGGCCGGCGGACATGACCGTTGCGCTGGGCGAGACGCAGCTTGGCAGCGAGGCGCTCGAGCGGGCGGCGGCGCGGATCGGCGAGGCCGCGCGCAAGGCGGGCAAGACTTACATGAGCTTCTTTGCCGATGCCGCGGCGGCCGAGGCCTGGCGCAAGCACGGGGTGAGCATGTTCTTCATCGCCTCCGAGTTGCAGTTCATGGCCGCCTCGGCGCGGGCGACCGTGGCGGCGCTGAGGCAAGAAAACTAGGACGGCGTCCTGCCGCCTCTCAAAGGAACGCCGAAAACAGCGCGTCCGCCTCGTCGAAGAAGCGCCGGCGGATCTCGGGGCGCTCCATCATGATCTCGTGACGCGCTCCTTCCACCAGTTCAAGCCGGCCCCGTGGCCAGCTGCGCATCCGCCTGATCACGGGCCGGGGGTCAACAACCCGCTCCTCGCTGCCAAGAAAGGCGAGCGCGGGCACATCGGGGGCGGGCAGGCGCATCAGCCGCCGCGTCTCGAAGAGCGCCTCGCGCAGCCAGCCGATGCTGGGCCCGCCCAACGCGAGCTCGGGATGCGCCTTCAGATGAGACTGCATCCATGCCCAGCTCTCGGGGTCGCTGGTGAGCAGGTTGCCGGCGAAATCGGCCTCGGCGAGATAGCTTGCCGCGCTCGTGCTCGGCGCATAGCGGTGCTCAAGGCCGAGCGCGCGCGCCGCAAGCGCCAGCGCCCAGGCCATGGGCCGCTGGCGGGCGGTGAGGTGGATGCCCCACATCGGCGCCGAGAAGGCCGCCGCCCGCACGGCGAGCCCTTCGTGCAGCGCGCCAAGCCCGATCGCCCCGCCCATGGAATGGGCGATGAGAAAGAAGGGGCCGGACAGGTCTTCTGCGACGATGAACTCGCTGAGCGCCGCGACGTCCTTCTGGTAGTCACGGAAATGCACCACATGGCCCATGGCCGGATCATCGAGAAGCCGCGCCGAGAGCCCCTGGCCGCGCCAGTCGATGGCCACGCTGCGCCAGCCGCGCGCGGCAAGCTCGGCGGCGGGGCGGCTGTATTTCTCGATATACTCGGTGCGGCCGGGGAAAAGCAGAACGGTGCCCTTCTCGCCTTCGGGCCACACACAGGCGCGCAGCCGCACGCCGTCGGCAGCGCGGAGCCAGCAGGCGCGGCCCCCCGCCGGCCCCTCCGCGATGTCGGCGAGAAAGGGCGCAGGCTCGGGCACCGGCCGGCCTCAGGCCAGAAGCGCGCCGAGCTTCATCGCCTGGCCCATGTCGCCATCGACGCGGAGCCTGCCCGACATGAAGGCCGCAGTCGGGTTCAGATCGCCCGAAAGCATCGCCTGAAAGGTGTCGGCATCGGCCGTCAGCGTCACATCGGCCTCCTCGTCGGCGGCGCGCACGCCGGCGGCATCGACCACCACCGCGCCCTCGCCCTCGATGACGAATTTCACCGAGCCGTCGAATCCCTCGCCGAGCCGTTCCTTCAGCGCCGCAACCGCGGCCTCGATCACATCGCTCATCTCACACTCTCTCGATCCTGTGACGGGTGGCTGCTCTGCAGCCTGTCGAAATCCTCCCGGGGGAGGTTATATTCGCAGTATGGATACTCGCCCGGCATTTCTCAAACCTGTCGTCGCGGCAGCTCTTGCCGCAGTGTTGGCGCTCGTCCCGTTCGGGGGTGCGGCCCAGGAACGTGACGTGGAGCGGCTGCTCGAGGAACTCGCCGACCCCGACAACGCCAACTGGGAGGCGACCGAACGCCAGATCGAGGCAATCTGGTCACGTTCCGGCTCGGCGGCGATGGATCTTCTGCTGGAGCGCGGGCGCAAGGCGCTCGAGGCCGAGGAGTTTGATGCAGCGATCGAGCATCTGACCGCGCTGATCGACCATGCTCCGGATTTCGCGGAAGCCTACAACGCCCGGGCGCTGGCCTATTTCCACAAGGGGCTTCATGGCCCCGCGCTCGACGATCTGGCACGGGCGCTGGCGCTCAACCCGCGCCACTTCGGCGCGCTGGTGGGGGTTGCGGTGATGTTCGAGGAGATCGGCATGCAGGAGGCGGCGCTGGAAGCCTGGCGCGCGCTCGAGGCTATACATCCCCACCATCCGCAGCTACGAGAGGCCCTCGAGCGGCTGGAGAAGGCCACGGCCGGCACCGCCCTCTGAGGCGGCGGCGAAGGGCTGGCGCAGGGAAGAGGCGGCGCAGGAGGCGAGAGAGCGATGGCGGGGCAGTCGCGCATCGTGGCCGTTCTCGGCCCCACCAACACCGGCAAGACGCACTACGCTCTCGAGCGGATGCTGGCACACCGCACCGGGGTGATCGGCCTGCCGCTGAGGCTTCTCGCGCGCGAGGTCTATGACCGGCTCGTGCGTCTGCGCGGCCCCTCGGTGGTTGCGCTCGTCACCGGCGAGGAGCGCATCGTGCCCGAGCGCGCGGCCTACTGGGTCTGCACCGTCGAGGCGATGCCTGTCGGGCTCGACCCCGATTTTCTGGCGGTGGACGAGATCCAGCTCTGCGCCGACCCCGAGCGCGGCCATGTCTTCACCGACCGGCTCCTGAACGCCCGCGGCCGCCACGAGACGATGTTTCTGGGCTCCGACACCATGCGCGGGGCGATCGCGGGGCTGGTGCCGGGCGTGCGTTTTCTGGGCCGCGAGCGCTTCTCGCAACTCAGCTATGTGGGGCCGAAGAAGATCTCCCGCATGCCGGCGCGCTCGGCCATCGTCGGCTTCTCGGTGGAAGGCGTCTATGCCATCGCCGAGGCGATCCGGCGGCTCAGGGGCGGGGCGGCGGTGGTGATGGGGGCGCTTTCCCCGCGCACCCGCAACGCCCAGGTGGAGCTCTACCAGAATGGCGATGTCGACTTCATGGTCGCCACTGATGCCATCGGCATGGGGCTCAACCTCGACATCGACCATGTCGCCTTCGCGGGTCTGAATAAGTTCGACGGCCGCCGGCTGCGGCCGCTCGCGCCCAACGAGCTTGCGCAGATCGCCGGGCGCGCGGGGCGGCACATGCGGCCGGGCAGCTTCGGCACCACCGGCGAGGCACCGCCTCTTGGCCCGGAGGTGATCGACGCGATCGAGAACCACCGCTTCACCCCGATCCGCAAGCTGGAATGGCGCAACAGCCGGCTCGACTTCGGCTCGGCCGACCGGCTCATCGCCTCGCTCGAGCAGACCACCGACAATCCCTGGCTCACCCGCGCGCGGGAAGCCGACGATCTGGTCGCGCTCAGAACGCTCGCCGCGCTGCCGCAGGTGCGGGCGCGCCTTGACGGGCCGCAGGCAGTCCGGCTGTTGTGGGACGTCTGCCGCATCCCCGATTTCCGCGGCATCTCGCCGGCCGAACATGCCGGGCTCCTCGAGCGGATCTACGGGTTTCTGCACGACGGAGGGCAGGTGCCCGATGACTGGCTCGCGCGCCAGATCCGGCGCATCGACCGCACCGACGGCGACATCGACACGCTGTCCAAGCGCCTCGCCTACATCCGCACATGGACCTATGTCGCCCAGCGCCGCGGCTGGGTGGATGATGAAAGTCATTGGCGCGGCGAGACGCGCGCGGTAGAAGATCGTCTGTCGGACGCGCTGCATGAGCGTCTGACGCAACGGTTCGTGGACCGGCGCACCAGCGTGCTCCTGCGCCGGCTCAAGCAGAAGGAGAGCCTGGTGGCCGAGGTCAACGACAAGGGCGAGGTCAGCGTCGAGGGGCAGTTCGCGGGACGCCTCGAGGGCTTCCGCTTCATTCAGGATCCGAGCGCACGCGGCGAGGAGGCGCGCACCCTGCGCCAGGCGAGCGAAAAGGCGCTGAGGCCCGAATTCCACCTGCGCGCCGACCGGTTCTACAACGCTCCCGACACCGAGATCGACTTCACCGAACAGGGCGGTCTGATGTGGGGCGAGCATGCGGTGGGCAAGCTCGTTGCCGGCCCCGAGCCCTTGAAGCCTCGGGTGGAGGCCTTCGTTGATGAGGAGGCGGGGCCGGACGTGGCGCAGAAGGTGGAGCGGCGGCTGCAGCACTTCGTTGACCGCAAGATCGCCACGCTCTTCGAGCCGCTGATTGCCATGTCCCGGGATGAGGGGTTGACGGGGCTGGCGCGCGGCTTTGCCTTCCGGTTGATCGAGGGCTTCGGCATCGTCCCGCGCGAACGCGTGGCGGGCGAGGTGCGGGAACTCGACCAGGAGGCCCGGGCGAGTCTGCGCCGTCACGGCGTACGCTTCGGGCAATACACGATCTTTCTGCCGGCGCTGCTGAAGCCCGCGCCCACGCGGCTGCGGCTCTTGCTGTGGGCGCTTGGCAAGGGCCTTGACGAGTTTCCCTCGAGCCCGCCGCCGGGCCTGGTGACGATACCGGTGCCGGCGGGTGCGGATGAGGAGCAGCTTCTGATGTCGGGCTACCGTCCGGCCGGGGCGCGGGCGATCCGCATCGACATGCTCGAGCGGCTCGCCGACATGCTGCGCGGCCAGGACAGCCGCGCCGGTTTCGAGGCAACGCCCGACATGCTGTCGATCACCGGGCTCACGCTCGAGCAGTTCGCCGGGCTGATGGAAGGGCTCGGCTATCGCGCCGAGCGCGGCGAGCGGCCCAAGGCGCGGCCTGCGCGCGCGCAGGACGCCCTTGCGCAAGCCGATGGCGCGCCGGGCGCAGGCGGCGCTGACGTCACGCCGGAGGGGACTTCCGCGCCGCAGGCGGACGGCTCCGAGCCGGAAGAGGCGACTTTGGCCGGGACAGCGCCGGAGCGGCCCGACGCGCCGATCACGGCGGAGACAGCCGAGGACGCGCCGAACGACGGCATGGCCGGGGATGCGACGCCCGCGGAAGGCGAGCCGCCGGTCACGGAAGTCTTCTACACCTTCACCTGGGCGCGGCGGAAGCGCTCGGCCGGTCGGCGCGATGGGCGCGGCAGGGCCGAGGGTGGCGGGCGCCCCAAGGGTGCCAAGCCCGGTCGCGGCCCCAGCAAGGGGCAAAAGGGCACAGGCAAGGAGCGTGCAGCCAAGCCCGCAAGCTGGCATGCGCGCCCGCCGAAGAAGGAAAAGGGCATCGACCCCGACAACCCCTTTGCCGCGGCGCTCATGGCGTTGAAGAGCGGAGACTAGTCGGCACAGGTGGAAGAGACACCGCAAAGACTGCGCCTCGACAAGTGGCTGTGGCAGGCGCGCTTCTTCAAGACGCGCAGCCTCGCGGCACGGGTGGTGGCGGCGGGTCATGTGCGGGTCAATTCCCGCAAGGTCTCCAAGCCGGCCCAGTCGGTGGCGCCTGGCGACACGCTGACGTTTCCACAGGCCCGGGCGATCCGCGTCGTGCGCATCCTGGCGCTGGGCGAGCGCCGCGGTCCCGCTTCCGAGGCGCGCGCGCTCTATGAGGATCTTTCGCCGCCGGCATCGGTCGAGCCTGCCGGCGCGCCGCACCGCGAGGCAGGCGGGCGCCCGACCAAGAAGGCCCGGCGGGCGATGCCGCAGCGCGGCGGATCGGCGCTTGAATGATCCTTTCGATCGGACTAGCTAGAGCGCCAGTGCAAACGGTTGGGATCACCAGATGACCTATATCGTCAACGACAACTGCATCATGTGCAAATACACCGACTGCGTGGAGGTGTGCCCCGTGGACTGCTTCTACGAGGGCGAGAACATGCTGGTGATCCACCCCGACGAGTGCATCGACTGCGGTGTGTGCGAGCCGGAATGCCCTGCCGATGCCATCCGCCCCGATACCGAGCCCGGCACCGAGTTCTGGGTGGAGTTCAACCGCAAGTACGCCGAACAGTGGCCGGTCATCGTGACCAAGAAGGATCCGATGCCCGATGCCGAGAAGCATGACGGCGAGGAAGGGAAGCTCGAGAAATACTTCTCGCCCAACCCGGGGCCGGGTGGCTGAGGGGCGCCGAATCGGCCGGGCGCTGGTGCATGGCGGCGCGGCCTGGGGCGCCATGGACAACGCTCTGGGAGTCTTCCCGATTGGTCGGTGATCGTGAATGATCGCGGCGCGAAGATCTATCGGAGAGGCGGGCGCTTGGAAATCGCCCGCGATTCTGCTATATATGCAGATACAACGACACCGGAAACCTGATGCCGCCAGCGGGTGTGCCGCCCGCGGGGAGTAAAGCTGCGACATACGACAGGCCGAAGGGAAATGCACGTTTCCCGGCGGGATCCTGTCGCTGCCGCCAAGGGGATCCTTGCGAGGAAGTCTGCATGAGCAAAGCGAAGAAACCCGAATTCCGTCCCAATGATTTCGTCGTCTATCCTGCCCACGGGGTGGGCCGGATCGTCTCGATCGAAAAGCAGGAGATCGCCGGCATCGAGCTGGAGCTTTTCGTGATCTCCTTCGAGAAGGACAAGATGACCCTGCGCGTGCCCACCGACAAGGCCGCGCAGATCGGGATGCGCACCCTGTCTTCGCCCGACATCGTGTCGAAGGCGATGGACACGCTGAAGGGCAAGGCCCGCGTCAAGAAAGCGATGTGGTCGCGCCGGGCGCAGGAATACGAACAGAAGATCAATTCCGGCGATCTCATCGCCATCGCCGAGGTGGTGCGCGACCTGCACCGCACCGACGAGCAGCGCGAGCAGAGCTATTCGGAGCGTCAGCTCTACGAGGCGGCGCTCGAGCGCCTGACGCGGGAGATTGCGGCCGTCTCGGGCTTTGACGAGGCGACCGCCGCGGCGCAGGTGGACGAGGTGCTGACGAGCCGCGCCGCCGCCTGAAGCCGATACGGCCAACAGAATGCGCCGCCCGTGCCGCAAGGTGCGGGCGGTTTTCCTTTGGCGCTCAGGTGAAGAGGGCGGCGAAGGCGGCGAGGGCAGCAAGCTCGCTCATCTGCTGCCCCGCGCCGAGCACGTCCCCCGTCTGTCCGCCGATGCGCGCCCGGGCGAGCGCGGCAACGCCGACGGCGCCAAGCGCCGCCGCAGTCCCGCCGGCAAGCAGGCCCGAGAGGCCCGTGAAGAGCACCGCGGCGAGCGCGGCCACGCCGAGCGCCCACCATACGATTCGCGCGGCTGGCCGGCCGACGGAGGCCGAGAGCCCGTCGCTCCGCGCGCCCGGCAGGAGCGCCATGATTGCGGCCATTGCAGCGCGCGAAAGCGCCGCTGCGGCAAGGAGCGGCGCGGCCACGCTGCCGGCGGCGAAGAGCGCGGCAAGCGCCGACCAGCGGGCGATGACCGTCAGCACGAGGGCCAGTACCCCGAAGCTGCCGATGCGGCTGTCACGCATGATCTCGAGGCGGCGCTCGCGGCTCCAGCCGCCCCAGAAGCCGTCGGCGCAGTCGGCAAGCCCGTCCTCGTGCATCGCCCCCGTCACCATGACCTGCACGCCGAGCGCCGCCGCAGCAGCCAGTCCCGCGGGCAGGCCGAGCGCGAGCGCAAGCGCGCCCGCAAGCGCCGCGATCAGCCCCACGACGAGCCCGGCGAGCGGCCAGGCCCAGGCCGCGGCCGCACCCCGCGCGCGACCATCGGCAAGCCCCGCGGGCAGCGGCAGGCGCGTCAGAAGCCCCAGTGCGGCGCCAATGTCCTCCATTCGTGGCCTGTGCGTGTCGCCGATTGCCATGATGTGTCCCTTTTGGCCTTGTCGCTGCCCAAGCTTGCGCGATAACGAACGGCGGGACAACCGGGAGAGGGGCAGGGACGATGCTGGATGCACCCCGCGCGATCGATGATTTCCGCAGTCTTCTCAAGGATCTGCCCGGTCCGGATCCAGAAGCGGTCGCGGCGGCGCGGGAACGCAACGGCCAGCTGACCAAGCCGCCGGGGGCGCTGGGGCGGCTCGAGGATCTGGCGATCTGGTATGCCGGCTGGCGCGGCGACCCGCGCCCGCGCATCGAACGGCCGCAGGTGGTGGTGTTTGCCGGCAACCACGGCGTGGCGGCGCGCGGGGTATCCGCCTTTCCGGCCGATGTGACCGTGCAGATGGTGGCGAATTTCAAGGCCGGTGGCGCCGCGATCAACCAGCTTGCGGGGCTCGCCGGGGCACGGCTTGACGTGGTGGCGCTCGACCTCGACCGCCCGACGGCGGATTTCACCGAAGGGCCGGCGATGAGCGAGGCGGAGTTTCTTGCCGCGCTGATGGCCGGCTGGGAGGCCGTCGATCGCGCGTCCGATCTCCTCGTGGTGGGCGAGATGGGCATTGCCAACACCACCGCCGCGGCGGCGGTTGCGGCCGGGCTCTTCGGCGGCGAGGCGGAGGACTGGGTCGGCCGCGGCACGGGGGTCGATGACGCGGGGCTTGCACGCAAGCGGGAGGTTGTGGCCGCGGGTCTTGCGCGCCACGCCGAGGCGCTTTCCGACCCCTTCGAGGTGCTGCGCCGGCTGGGCGGGCGCGAGCTTGCCGCCATGGCCGGCGCGGTTCTCGCCGCGCGGCAGGCGCGCATCCCGGTCATCCTTGACGGCTTCATCTGCACCGCCGCCGTCGCACCGCTGGAGGCCGTGCGGCCCGGTGCGCTCGATCACGCGGTGGCGGGGCATGTCTCGGAGGAGCCGGGCCACGCGCGGCTTCTCGCGCGGCTTGGCAAGGAGCCTCTGCTGCGGCTCGGGCTGAGGCTCGGCGAGGGCTCGGGCGCGGCGCTGGCGATTCAGGTGCTGAAAGGTGCCCTCGCCTGCCATTCCGGCATGGCGACCTTCGCCGAGGCGGGGGTGGCGGAAGGCTGAGCCTCAGCCGCGGCGCGCGTCGGCAAGCGCGCCCGGCAGGGCCTCGGCGAAGATGTCGAGATCGGCAGGCCGCCCGGCGGTGACGCGAATGCAGCGGTCCTGCGGGGCAACGAAGGGCATGCGCACAAACACGTCGCGCGCGATCAGGCCCTTCAGCACGGCGCGGGCGAAGTCGCCATCGCCGCCGCAGTCGATGGTGACGAAATTCGTGGCCGAGGGCAGGGGCGTGAGGCCGTTTTCCCGCGCGATTTCGCCGATGCGCGCGCGGGCGCGCTCCACCTCCGCAATGACCCAAGCCAAGTGCCTCTTGTCGCCAAGGGCCGCAAGCGCCCCCTCTTGGGCGATGCGGCCCACGCCGAAGTGATTGCGCACCTTGTCAAAGGCCGCGATCAGCCCGGCCTCCCCGATCGCATAGCCCACCCGCGCCCCGGCCATGCCATGGGCCTTGGAGAAGGTGCGCATGCGGATGAGCCGGGGATCGCCCGCGTCAATCGGCGGTGCCGTGCCTTCAGGGGCGAACTCCACATAGGCTTCGTCGAGCACCAGAAGCGTGCTTTCGGGCAGCGCCTCGAGCATCGCGGCGATCTCGCCCGCGCTCAGCCATGTGCCCATCGGGTTGTCGGGATTGGCGAGATAGACGAGCTTTGCATCTACCTCGCGTGCCTTTTCGGCAAGCGCCAGCGCATCCTCCCGGTCATCCCGGTAGGGGACGGTGTGCAGCACCCCGCCGTAGCCCGCCACATGGTAGTTGAAGGTGGGATAGGCGCCGGCCGAGGTGACCACCGGATCGCCGGGCGCCACCAGCAGCCGCACGAGATAGCCCAGAAGCCCGTCGATGCCCTCGCCGACCACGATGTTCTCGGGCTTCACCCCGTGCCGCCCGGCGAGCGCGTGGCGCAGGTCGTGGTTTTCGGGGTCGCCATACATCCAGACTTGCGCGGCGGCGCGCTCCATCGCCTCGATGGCGGCAGGCGAGGGGCCGAAGACGGATTCATTGGCGCCGAGCCGGGCGCGGAAAGGACGGCCGCGCGCGCGCTCCTGCGCCTCGGGCCCGACGAAGGGCACGGTCGAGGGCAGGGAGGCGGAAAGAGGCGTGAGGCGTGGTCCGGTCATGGGCGTTTCTCCAGCGCGCCACAGGCGGCGGCGAAAGCCGGCGCGGGCCTCACGCCGCTTCCGTCAGCCGCTCGAGCGCGGCGCGCAGCTTGGCGAGTTCCTCTTCGCGCGCCGCGGCATTCTCGCGCGTCTCCTCGACCACTTCCTCGGGGGCGCTTTCCACGAATTTCGGGTTGGAAAGCCGCCCCTTGAGCCCCGCGAGCTCCTTCTCGAGCTTCGCCACGGTCTTCTCGAGCCGCGCGCGCTCGGCCGCCACGTCGATGATGCCCTCGAGCGGCAGGCAGAAGCTGCCGCCCTCCACCGCCACCGTCACCGAGCCCTTCGGCGCTGCCTCGGCCTCCTCGATCGAGCCGATGCGGGCAAGGCGGGTGATCAGCGCCTCGTTGCAGGCAAGCGCCTCGCGGCCATGCGCGTCAAGCTCGAGCTCAAGCATCGGGATCCACAGCCCCGCCGGCACCCGCATCTGCGCCCGCGCCGAGCGGATCTCCTCGATGAGCGCGATCACCCAGCGCATCTCGCGCTCGGCCTTCGCATCGACCACCTCTGCCGCCGAAAGCGTCTCGGGCCAGTCGGCATGAACGAGCATCTTGGCCCGCGGAAGCGTCGCGCCCCACAGCTCTTCGGTGATGAAGGGCATGAAGGGGTGCAGCAGCACAAGGCAGCGGTCGAGCACCCAGCCCATGGTGGCGCGCGTCTCGGCGACAAGCTCCGCGTCCTCGCTCGCCAGAAGCGGCTTGGCAAACTCCACATACCAGTCGCAGACCCGCCCCCAGACGAAGGCGTAGAGCGCATTCGCCGCATCGTTGAAGCGGAAGGCGGAGAGCGCGGCGTCAACCTCCTCGCGCACGCGCGCGGTTTCGCCGAGGATCCAGCGGTTGGCGGTGGCGCGGGGCTCAGGCATCGCCGCCCCGTCGCGGTGGACCTCGTAGACGCCGTTCATCTCGGCAAAGCGCACCGCGTTCCACAGCTTGGTGCCGAAGTTGCGGTAGCCCGCGATGCGCGAGGTTGAGAGCTTCAGATCGCGCCCCATCGCGGCCATCGCGGCGAGGGTGAAGCGCACCGCGTCGGCGCCGAACTCCTCGATCAGCTCCAAGGGGTCGAGCACGTTGCCGAGCGACTTCGACATCTTCTTGCCCTTCTCGTCACGCACCAGCGCGTGGACGTAGACGGTCGAGAAGGGCTTCTGGCCGACAAGGGCGTATTCCATCATCATCATCCGGGCGACCCAGAAGAAGATGATGTCAAAGCCGGTGATCAGAACATCGGTGGGGTAATACCTGCGCAGCTCCGGCGTGTCGTCCGGCCAGCCCAGCGTGCCGATGGGCCAGAGACCGGACGAGAACCAGGTGTCGAGCACGTCGGGATCGCGCCAGAGCGTGATGGCGCGGCTGTCGTGGCTCAGGCTTTCGAGCTGATCCTCGATCGCGTCGGCGATGTCGGTCTTCTCGTGCACCTCGTCGACGCCGTAGAAGGCGCGCGCCTCGGCCGCGACCTCCTCGAAGCTCTCGCCGCAGAAGGCGTGCTCGGCACGGGCGGAATAGTCGATGCGCCCGTCAGCGGTGCGGCCCGGCCCGTACCAGACCGGAATCTGATGCCCCCACCACAGCTGACGCGAGATGCACCAAGGCTCGATGTTCTCGAGCCAGTTGAAATACACCTTCTTGTCCTGCTCGGGCAGGATCTCGACCTCGCCGGTCTTCACCGCGTCGATGGCGGGCTGAACGATCTTGCTCGTGTCAACGAACCACTGGTCGGTCAGGTAGGGTTCGATGGCAACTTTCGAGCGGTCCCCGTGGGGGACGATGTGCCGGTCTTCGTCGATGCCGTCGAGCCAGCCCTCGTCGCGGGCGAGCGTGACGATGGCATCGCGCGCCTCGTAGCGGTCGAGCCCGTCGAGAAGCTGGATGGCGCGGGCCACGTCGTCAGGCGGGCAGCCTTCGGCGAAATCGGGGTTGTCCTTCAGCCACATCGCCGCGCGGGTCGTCATCACGTTTATGGCGCGCAGCCCGCAGCGCTGCCCGACCTCCCAGTCGTTGAAGTCATGGGCGGGGGTGATCTTCACCGCGCCGGTGCCCTTCTCGGGGTCGGCGTATTCATCGGCGACGATGGGAATGCGCCGCCCGACGATCGGCAGGATCACATGGCGGCCGATCAGCTCGCGATAGCGCGGATCCTCCGGGTGAACGGCAACGCCGGTGTCGCCCAGCATCGTCTCGGGGCGGGTGGTGGCGACGACGAGATAGTCGCGCTCCTCCCATTCGGTGGGGTTGCCCTCTTCGTCGAAGGCGACGGGGTGGCGGTAGCTCAGGCCATCCTCGAGCGGATAGCGGAAGCGCCACATCTTGCCGTCAACCTCGACCTGCTCGACCTCGAGATCGGAGATGGCGGTCTCGAAATGCGGGTCCCAGTTGACCAGCCGCTTGCCGCGGTAGATCCAGCCCTTGCGGTAGAATTCCACGAAGGCGCGGATCACCGCGCGCTGGAAGGTCTCGTCCATGGTGAAGGCGTTGCGCGACCAGTCGCAGGAGGCCCCGAGCCGCTTGAGCTGGTTGATGATGGTGCCGCCTGACTGCTCCTTCCACGCCCACACGCGCTCGAGAAACTTCTCGCGCCCCATCTCGCGGCGGTCGAGCCCTTCCTTGGCCAGTTCGCGCTCCACCACCATCTGCGTGGCGATGCCGGCATGGTCCTGGCCGGGCTGCCAGAGCGTGTCGAAGCCGCGCATCCGGTGCCAGCGCACGAGGATGTCCTGCAGCGTGTTGTTGAAGGCGTGGCCCATGTGCAGCGAGCCGGTGACATTGGGCGGCGGGATCATGATGCAGAAGGTCTCGTCCCGCGAGGCGTTGGCGCCGGCGCGGAAGGCGCCGGCCTTCTCCCAGGCCTCGTAGATGCGCGTCTCGGCCGCGCGCGCGTCGAATTTCTTGTCGAGGGGCATGGCCCTGAGCTCCCTGCCGCTTGTCCGCAATCGGCGCCTCACTAGCGAAAGCGGCCGGCAAGGGAAAGGGCGGGAAAGCCGCCGCGCGGGTGATGTGGCGCCGCCGCGATCGACTGGACACCGCCGATGCGCTGGATACTCTCCCGCGAGGTTCGGGACGAGACAAAGACTGCGGGCAAGGGAGTGCAGGCATGGAGAAGTTCGGGCGCAGCCAGCCAGTGAAGCGCGTTGAGGATCTGCGGTTTCTGACCGGCCATGGCCGCTACATCGATGACGAGGCACCGGCCGGGGCGCTGCATCTTGCCGTGGTGCGCTCGCCGGTGGCCCATGCGCGGCTTCTCGCCGTCGATCTGGACGAGGCGCGTGCTGTGCCGGGCGTGCATCTGGCGATGTCGGCCGAGGACTGGCTCGCGGCGGGGCTCGAGCTCGGCATGGAGTTCACCACCGTGAAGAACCGCGACGGCAGCGAGGGCGCCGCCCCGACGCGCCCGATTCTCGCCAGGGGCAAGCTGCGCTTCGTGGGGGAGCCGGTGGCCTTCGTCGTGGCCGAAAGCCGTACGGCGGCGCGCGATGCCGCCGAGCTTGTCGGGATCGACTACGAGGAGCTTCCGGTGAAGCTCGACCTCGCGCCGGGCGGCGAGGCACTGCATGATGAGGCGCCCGACAACGTCGCCTTCGACTGGGTGATCGGCGACGAGGAGGCAGTCGCCGAGGCCTTCGCGCGCGCCGCCCATGTGGTGCGCACCGAGGTGCCCGACAACCGGGTGATCGTCAACTCCATGGAACCGCGCGGCGCCTGGGCCGAGCTGGAGGAGGGCGGGCGGTTGCACCTCAGCTTCGGCGGGCAGGGCGTGTGGGGATTGAAGAAGGAGCTCATGCGCGTGCTCGGTCTGCCCGAGGAGAAGGTGCATGTCACCACCCCTGATGTGGGCGGCGGCTTCGGCATGAAGGCGATGGCCTATCCCGAATACTTCATGGTTGCGGAGGCCGCCCGCCGGCTCGGCCGGCCGGTGCGCTGGTACTCGGAGCGCGGCGAGGCGATGATGTCGGACAATGCCGGGCGGGATCTTCTGTCGATCACCGAGCTGGCGTTTGACGAGGAGGGGCGGATCCTCGCCTATCGCGTGGAGAACCACGCCAACATGGGCGCCTACAACTCGCAGTTCGGCCAGCCGATCCAGACCCAGCTTTTCAGCCGGGTGCTCACGGGGGTCTATGACATCCCCGCCGCCTTCATGAACACGAAGGGCTATTTCACCAACACCACGCAGGTCGACGCCTACCGCGGCGCGGGCCGGCCCGAGGCGATCTATGCGCTCGAGCGCTCGATGGACAATGCCGCGCGGACCCTCGGGCTTGACCCCTTCGAGCTGAGGCGGCGCAACTTCATCCCGCCGGCGCGCTTTCCCTACAAGACCATCACCGGCGAGACCTATGACGTGGGCGACTTCGCGCGCCTTCTCGCCCGCGTCGAGGAGGAGAGCGACCGTGCCGGCTTTGCCGCGCGGCGGGCGGAGTCGGCGGCGCGCGGGCGGCTGCGTGGGCTGGGGCTCTGCTACTACATCGAATCGATCCTCGGCGATCCGTCCGAGGGCGTGACGGTGGAGTTCGAGGAGGATGGCACCGTTTCGCTCTATGTCGGCACGCAGTCGAACGGGCAGGGGCATGAAACCGTCTATGCAAGCTTCCTGTCCGACCAGACCGGCATCCCGATGGAGAAGATCCGCGTCATCCAGGGTGACAGCGACCGTATCCGCGAGGGCGGGGGCACGGGTGGCTCGCGCTCGGTGACGGTGCAGACCAATGTCACGCTGGTTGCGGTGCAGCACATGGTGAAGGCCTATGCCGAGTTCCTCGCCCCGCAGATGGGCGTGAAGCCCGAGGACGTCACCTTCGACGATGTCAGCTTCCGCGCCGAAGGCTCGAACCTGGCGCCGACCTTCCTCGAGGCGGCCGAGATGGCGCGGGCGGCGGGGCGCACCGATCTCTTGAAGTTTCAGGAGAAGGCGAAGCTGCCGGGCCGCAGCTATCCCAACGGCGCACATGTGGCCGAGGTGGAGATCGACCCCGATACCGGAATCGTAACGCTTGAGCGCTATACGGTGATTGATGACTTCGGCAACCTCATCAACCCCATGCTCGCGCGCGGGCAGGTGCATGGCGGCGTGGCACAGGGCGCGGGGCAGATGATGATGGAGCATGTGGTCTATGACCAGGGCGGGCAGCTGCTCACCGCATCGTTCATGGACTATGCCATGCCAAGGGCCAAGGATTTCCCCATGATGACGGTGGAGTTCGAGCCGGTTCCTTCCCGCAACAACCCCATGGGGATGAAGGGCTGCGGGGAGGCTGGCACCGTGGGCGCGCTCGCCGCCGTGGCGAACGCGGTACAGGATGCCGTGTGGGAGCTGGGTGTGCGGCAGGTGGCGCCGCCCTTCACGCCCCTCAAGGTGTGGGAGATGCTGAACGGTGGAGGCGATCAGGCTCGCTAGGACGTTCAGGCGCTGGCTCGGTCTCGGCCCCCGGGTCGAGACCACGCCGCAGCCCACCCCGCGCGGGCGGATCGACCATGTCGTCCTGCTCGACGGCACCATGTCCACGCTCAGACCGGGGCACGAGACCAACATCGGCCTGATCTACAAGCTGCTGTGCGAGGTGGCGCCGACCGCGCGGCTGTCGCTGCGCTACGAGGCTGGCGTGCAGTGGGAGAGCTGGGGTGACACGCTCAACGTGATCGAGGGGCGCGGCATCAACCGCCAGATCCAGCGCGCCTACGGCTTCATCGCCTCGCGCTACCGGCCCGGCGACCGCATCTTTCTTTTCGGCTACTCGCGGGGGGCCTATGCCGCGCGCTCCCTCGCCGGCGTGATCGACACGGTGGGTCTTCTTCGCGCGAAACACGCCACTGAGCGCAACGTGCGCCTCGCCTACCGCTATTACCGGGTGTGGGACGCGGGACGGGATCCGGCCGAGGCGCCAGCCCGTGGCCTCGCGGCCTTCCGCCGCCTCTACTGTCACGAGCGGGTGCCGATCGAGATGGTCGGCGTGTTCGATACGGTCAAGGCGCTGGGCTTTCGCGCTCCGTTCCTGTGGCGGCTGACCGAGGGGCGGCATCTGTTCCACAACCACGCCCTCGGACCCTCGATCCGGCACGGCTACCACGCGCTCGCCCTTGACGAGACCCGCGAGGCCTTCGCGCCGGTGCTGTGGGAAAGCTGGGCGGGCTGGCCCGGCGAGGAGGTCGTCCAGATGTGGTTTCGCGGCGCGCATGGCGACATCGGCGGCCAGCTCGGCGGCTTTCATGCCGCCCGCCCGCTCTCCAACATTCCGCTTGTCTGGATGCTCGAGAAGGCCGCGGGCTGCGACCTGCCCCTGCCGCGCGGCTGGCGGGCGCGTTTTCCCACCGACCCTGATGCCCCTGCCGTTGGCGTCAATCGCGGCTGGGGCAGGTTGTTCCTTGCCCGGCGCCGTCGCGTGGTGGGGCGCGATCCCTCCGAACAGATCCACCCCAGCGCGCGCGGGCGCAAGGTGGCGGCGGTGATCCTCAACCAGCCCTGGCTGGAGATGGCCGAGCCCGCGGCGAGCGGCTGATCAGGCGCGCATGATCAGGCAGGTGGTGGAGCCGGTGGCGTAGAGGCGGCCATCCTCGATGCCGGTGATCTCGCCTGCGGCGACGCCGGTGCTGCGCCCGGTGTGCTGGACGCGACCGGTGGCACGCACGCGGGTGCCGAGCGGGATGGGACGGGTGATGTTCACCTTGTATTCAAGCGTGGTGTAGAGGCTGCCCTTCGGCACCATGGTCATCACCGCGCAGGCCATGGCACTGTCGAGAAGCGTGCCATACCAGCCGCCATGCACCGTGCCCATCGGATTGCAGACCTCGAAGACGGGCGCGCCCGTGAAACTGACCTTGCCTTCCTCCACCGCCTCGAGGGCAAAGCCGAGGCGGCCCGTGATCGGCGGCGCGGAAACCCGGCCCGCGAGAATGGCGCGCATGAACTCGAGCCCCGACATGGAGAGAAGCGTTTCCCGGTCGGCAAGCTCTTCGGGGCTGCTGGCAATGAACATCCTGACCCTTCGTCTTGGTCTGTGATCGCGGTGAGGCTAGACCGGAGTCGCGGGCAAGGGAAAGAGGGCGCGTCTGCCGGTTTGCGGCCACTGGCGCTGCCGCGGGCCCCATGCGATGAGGGGCGCATGGATCTGTGGATCATCGCCACCCTCGGCGCGGCGGCGGCACAAACGCTTCGCTTTGCGCTGCAGAAACGGCTGAAGGGCACCGGGCTGACGAGCGCGGGGGCGACCTTTGCCCGCTTCGTCTGGTCCGCTCCGCTTGCCGCAGGCGTGGCGCTCGCCTGGGCGCAGGCGTCGGGGCAGGCGATTCCGGCCATGAGCGCGCGCTTCTGGGCCTTCGCGCTCACGGGCGGGCTCGCGCAGATCCTCGCCACGGTGTGCGTCATGGCGCTGTTTTCGCTCCGCAACTTCGCCGTTGGGCTGACGCTCAAGAACACCGAGGTGCTGCTGACCGTGCCGATCGGGCTTGTGCTTCTGGGCGAGGGGGTGGCGCTTGCGGGCGCCATCGCCATCGGGCTTGGCTTTCTCGGGGTGATCCTGCTCTCCGACCCGCCGGGGGGCAGCGCCGGGGCGCTCTGGCGGCGGGTGCTCAACCCCGCCGCCGCGCTCGGGCTTGCCGCGGGGGCGCTCTTTGCGATCTCGGCGGTGGGCTATCGGGGCGCCTCGCTGGCGCTCGGCTCAGGCGATGCGGCGCTTCGGGCGGCGACCACCCTTGCCGTCGTCACCGCCTTCCAGACCGTGGCAATGACGCCCTGGCTTGCGCTGCGCGAGCCCGGCCAGATCGGCGCGGTGTTGCGCGACTGGCGCGTGGCGGGGCTTGTAGGGCTCACCTCGATGATCGGCAGCCTCGGCTGGTTTCTCGCCTTCACCCTGCAGAACGCCGCCTATGTGCGGGCGCTCGGGCAGGTGGAGCTCATTTTCGGCATCGGTGTCACGGCGCTCGTCTTCCGCGAGCCGATCCGCGCGCGCGAGCTTGCCGGCATGGCGCTCCTGGGCGCCGGTG
The DNA here is from genome assembly GCF_900102905.1 of Meinhardsimonia xiamenensis. Classification (GTDB taxonomy): domain Bacteria; phylum Pseudomonadota; class Alphaproteobacteria; order Rhodobacterales; family Rhodobacteraceae; genus Meinhardsimonia; species Meinhardsimonia xiamenensis. Next base: position 427,057 of record NZ_FNFV01000002.1, read on the forward strand.
CACTGGGCCTCATCCTCTTCGTGTGACGGCGTCGAGCGGGCGCGCACCGCCCAGCCGCAGAAACAGGCTTTCTTCCTCGGTGTTGCGGAAGAAGGGTACCGCGTCAGGCGGGCCGAGGCGGGGCAGCGCGGCGGCCACCTCGGCCAGCACCACCTCGGTGATGAAGGGCAGGTGGAAGTTGCGCACCTCGTCAAGCGGGATCCACTGCAGGTGCGACAGCTCGTCGGAGGCGCGCGAAAAATCGTCAGGATCGCCGGCGATCCGTTCCGCATCGACGAGAAAGAAGCGCGCATCAAACCGGCGCGGCCTGCCCGGCGGGGTGATGGCGCGGAAGACGAAGGTGAGCCCTTCGGCGCTCGGCACATGCCCCGTGGCAGCGAAACCGGCCCAGTCCGGAGGCGGCGCACCGGGCCAGCGGCCGGGCACGCCGAGCACGAGCCCCGTCTCCTCCCACAGCTCGCGTATGGCGCAGGCGGCGAGCGCATTGGCGATGCCTGCAGGCGCCGCTTCCTCGAGCCGCGAGGCGCAGGGCTCGGCCACGGTCGCGGCCAGCGGCACCGCCGCGTCGCCCGCATCGAGCGCGCCGCCCGGAAAGACAAAGCGGCTCGGCATGAAGGCCGCGCCGGAGCCGCGCTGGCCCATTAGCACCGAGGGGCGCGTTTCGGCATCGCGCAGGACGATCACCGTGGCGGCGTCGCGGATGCGGCTCTTGTCGGTCATCGCTCTCCCGCGGGGGGTGGCGTCAGCGCTCGCCCCCGAAGCCATGCATGCGCTTGGCCCACTGGATGGCGACGATCATCCCCTTCAATCGCGGCAAGAGATACAGCGACAGTGCCACCGTGCCAACGAGAAACACCGAGGCGAGCACCAGCGGCTCGGGGCGGAAGGCGGTGAACACCCACATCAGGAGCGGTGCCATCACATGCCCGACGATCAGGATGGTCAGATAAGCCGGCCCGTCATCGGCGCGCTGATGGCTGAGATCCTCGCCGCAGACAGGGCAGCTTTCGCGCACCTTCAGATAGCCCTGAAGCATCGGCCCGGCGCCGCAGCTCGGGCAGCGTCGGCGCAAGCCCCGGCGGATGGCGGGCCATACGGCGCGGTCCTCGGTGGGCACGGCGGCAGGCACGGCGGCGGGGCGGTGGGCTTCGGCGTCGTTCACGGCAAGCTCGGTCATACTTTCGCAACCCGGTGGTCGGGGGTGATTGCACCCGAGCAATCTAGCCCGCGGCCCCGGCGATGAAAGCCTGACAGATTGCCCCGCGGCGCCGTGTCGCGCGGAAGGCAGGGCCAAAGCGGAAATCCGCGGCCCGTGGCGACGGAAACCGCCGCGCGCTGCGTTCAAGCCTGCGAGAGTGCAGCAGAGAGCGCCCTCTCTTCGAAAAAAGCTACATCGAGAGAAGGAAACGAACATGAAACGCCACTCCATGCTTGCGGGGCTCGTCCTCGCCACGGCTCTCTCCGGCGGTCTCGCCGCCACGCTGCCCGCCGCCGCCGACGACCGCGGCGCAGCGACAGCGCGCTCGCTTCCGATCTTCGCCGAGATCGACGCCGACGGCGATGGCCGCATCACCGCCGAGGAGGCGCGCGCAGCGGCCGAGGCGCGGTTTGCCGCCGCCGATGCCAACGGAGACGGTCAGCTTTCGGCCGAGGAACTCGTGGCCGCCGAGCAGGCCCGCCGGACCGAGGCAATGGCGGCCCGCGCCGCGCGCATGATCGAGGCGCTCGACCAGAACGGTGACGGTCTGCTCAGTGCCGAGGAACTGCAGGCCAGCCGCTCGGCGCGCCTGTTCGAGCGGCTCGACGTCGACGGTGACGGCGTGATCACGCAGAACGAGGCGCGGCTGGCGATGGGCCGGCATGCCCATGCTCACGGCGGCCGCCATGGCAAGAGGCTTCGCGGCGCTCACGGCCGGGAGCACGGGCATGGCGGCTTTGGCGGCTTCTGGGGCGACGCCGGCACGGCGCCCGCCCAGAACTGAGCCAGGGCCGGGCCGATGGCGGCGCGCCTCTCAGCCTTCGGACCCGCCGGAGGGGCGCGCCGCCTCGAGGTGCCGTTTGCCGTCACGGGGCGATGCGCGATAGCCAGAGGGGATGATGGAGCCCGCGCAGGACTGTCTGAGCGATGTGACCGACGAGGCGCTGCTCGTCGCCTACGGCAATGGCGACAGGGAGGCGGCGCGGGCGCTCACCCTGCGCCTTGCGCCGCGCCTGTATGCCCATGCCGTGCGGATGCTCGCCGACCCGGCCGAGGCGGAGGATGTGACTCAGGAGGCGATGCTCCGGCTGTGGCGCATCGCGCCGCAATGGCGGCAGGGCGAGGCGCGGGTTTCAACCTGGCTCTACCGGGTGGTGGTCAACCTGTGCACCGATCGGTTGCGGCGCCGGCGCGGGGTCGGACTCGACGGGATCGACGAGCCGCAGGACGAACGGCCCGGTGCGGAGCGCAGGCTTCTGGATCAGGCACGCGCACGGGCATTGTCCGATGCGCTTGCGGAGCTGCCCGAGCGCCAGCGGATGGCGGTCCTGCTGCGCCATATCGAGGGACTCGGCAACCCCGAGATCGCCGAGATCATGGACATCAGCGTCGAGGCGGTCGAGAGTCTTCTGGCGCGGGGAAAGCGCGCGCTCGCCAGGATCCTGGCCGACCGGCGCGAGGAGTTGGGATATGAGGATGTCTGATGGAAACAGGCGGAACGGACGCGAGGCCGGGAGCTCCATCGGCGGCAGCTCCGGCCGCGCACCGGGACGTGCGCTTGGCGAGGCCGAGCTCGAGCTGTTCTTCGAGGCGGCCCGGTCGCAGGCGCCGGAGCCGCCTTCGCGACTGATGGCGCGTATCCTCGCCGATGCCGAAGGCGCGCTTGCCGCCCCCGCGGCGGCCCGAGCCACGCGCCGCCGCCCGTCGCTCCCCGCGCTCGTGGGGCGGGTTCTGGGCGGCTGGCCGGCCCTGGCCGGGTTGTCGGCGGCGGCGGTGGCGGGGCTGGCGATCGGTCTTGGCGCGCCCGAAACGGTGGAGGGCGTCGCGGTTGCGGTGCTCAGCGATGGCGGCGAGGCCGCGGCCGGATGGACGCTCGAGACCCTCGCCGACGGCTGGGCCGGGTACGGAAGCTTGTGGGAGGAAGGCTAGATGGCCGAAACCCCTGACACGGATAATGGCACGCCCCGGAACGGCGGCGAGATCGGCCGCCGCGCATTGCGGCTGACGCGGATCGCCCTGGTGATCAGCCTTGCGCTCAACCTGCTGGTCGCGGGCGTGGTCGTCGGAGCGCTCATCCGTGGCGTGCCATGGAAGGAGGGCCCGCGCGCCGGCGGACTCCTGCGCGATCCCGGACTCGGGCCGTTCTATCACGCCCTGCCGGATGATGAGCGCCGCGCCATCGCCGAGGCGCTGGCCTCGCGGCGGGCCGAACTCGAGGCCGAGCGCGCGGCGCTGCGGGCCCAGCTTCGCTCGCTTCTGGAGGCGGTGCGCACAGAGCCCTTCGCGGCCGACCGTCTGCGCGCGCTCTTCGCCGAGCAGGATGCCGCCATAACACGGCGTCGCGCACTGGCGCTTGAGCTGCTGATCGAACGGCTCTCGGCGATGAGCCCGGCCGAGCGTGCCCGTTATGCCGATCGGCTCGAAGCGTTGTTGCGCAAGCCATTGCGGGAGCGCGAGCGCCGCGACGGCCGGCGCTGACCGGTGCCGGAAGAGGCGCGAGCCCGCCTCGGGAGCGGGGCCGTCGCAGCGCGGGGCGGATGCCGGCGGACTGGCACGCGGCGGACGTTGCCCGTTGCCGCGCCCGCCTCAGGCCGCGCGGCGCGCCAGCGTCACCGTGTTGCGGCCTGCGGCCTTTGCGCGTCTGAGCGCGCGGTCGGCCCGCTCCATGACCTCGGCTGCGGCCCCGGCTGCCCTGTCCGGGCCGGTGCGGGCTTCACCGGCGTGCACCGCAAGCCCGATGCTCAGCGTCACCCGTGCCTCGACCCGCGGGGAAACCGCTATGGGCCGCGCCGCCACCGCCTCGCGCAAGGCCTCGGCCCGGTCTCTGGCCGCCCCGCCGCGGGTGCCTGGCAGGATGGCCAGAAACTCCTCGCCGCCCACGCGGGCCAGAAGTTCGCCCTCGGCCATCGCCGCCTGCATGCGCCGCGCCACTTCACGCAGCACCGCATCCCCCGCCGGATGACCGAGGCTGTCATTGACCCGCTTGAAATGGTCGATGTCGATCATCAGAACCGCGAGCGGCTCCGCGGCAGTGGCCGCGGCGGCAAGCTCGGCGAGCCGGTGCAGGGCTAGGCGGCGGTTCGCCAGTCCGGTGAGCGGATCGGTGACCGAAAGCTCGAGCCCCCGGCGCAGCGCCGCGCGCCGCTCCGCCCGACGGCGCCGGGCGGCAAGCGCGCGCAGGATGCGCAAGCGCCGCTCGGCGAGTCCGGCGCCGGGGGGCAGCAGGTCGTCAATGCGCATTTCCAGCAGCCGCACCGGCGCCCGGCCCCCGCCAGAGGCGCCGAAAACCACGAAGGCGGCCTCTCGGCACGCCGGCAGGCAATGCAGGCGCGCAAGGCAATCGACGAGCCCGTCTTCGCTCATTCCCGCCGCCTCGATCGCGACCAGCTCCAGCCCTTGCAGGGCGGCCAAGTCATCCGCCGCACGGGCCGGGGTGGTCCGCTGGCACGGATGCGGCGCGAGCGCCCCGGCCAGCCCGCCCCAGTCGCCCGCGCGCCCCTCGGCGCCAACCAGCGCAATCTGGCCCGGCCGCTCGGGCGCTTGCCTTTCCGCGGGCTCCTCGAGCGCGGGAAGCGGCCCGATCTCGGTGAATTCCGCCTCACGGGCGCTGGCGCGGAGGAGATGGCGGATCCAGGCGATAAGACAATCCGGCGCGATCGGCTTTTCGAGCACCTCGGCCGCGCCGGCGGCCAGCGCGGCCAGCCGGAAGGCCGCGCCCGGACAGTGCGCCAGCATCAGCACCGGCAACCGCGACAGGCCGGGCAGGGCGCGCAGAGCGCGGGCAAGCCCTATGGGCTGGCCCTCGACCAGATCGGCATCGATCACCGCTACCGCCGGCGGCTCGCGCCGCGCCGTGGCCAGCGCCGCGTTCATGCCGCTGGCCTGCGCGACAAGGAGACCCGCTTCGGCGAGGCGCACCGTCCACAGGATGCGGCTGCTTGCTGCGGCTTCCACGAGGAGAATTCGCTTGCCCATGCGCCGAGACCCTTGCATCGCTTCCGGTGGTTGACGGACTCTAGGCGCGGCGTGGTTAACGAAGGGTTGCGGAGCACGGATGATGGGGGCTGATGAGGCAGAAGCAGTGGCGCTGCGCGCGCTGGCCTGGCTGGCCGGCGAGGAAGATCTTCTGCGCGTCTTTCTCGGCGCGAGCGGCGCCAGCCCTGCCGACCTGGCGGCGCGGGCCGGGGAGCCGGAATTCCTCGTCGCCGTGCTCGACTTCCTGCTTCTCGATGACGCCTGGATCACCGCCTTCTGCGATGCCGAGGGGCTTTCCTACGAGACGCCGGCGGCGGCACGCCGCGCGCTTCCCGGCGGGGCCGAGCTGCACTGGACCTGAGGCTTCACAGGCCGCGCAGCGCCAGATCCTCGCCCTCGAGCAGCCGCTCGAGCAGGCGGTGCAGCGTTTCGCATTCCTCGGCGGTCAGCTTGGCCTCCATCGCCGCATTGTTGGCTACGGCCAGCGGCGCGGCGGCGCTCATCAGCGCGCGCCCCTTGGGCGTGCAGGTGACCTGGGTGGTGCGCCGGTCCTTCGCCCCGCTGGCGCGCGTGACGAGTCCGGCCGCCTCCATCTGGCGCAGCGCGCGCGAGGTGGCGGTGCGGTCGATGCCCACGAAGCGGGCGATGTCGGAAGGCCGCCCGAGTCCCTCGACCCCGACAGCGAGCAGGACGCACCAGCTCACCCGGGTCAGGCCAAGGCGACGCAGGCCCTCGTCAAGCCGGCGCTCCTGAAGGCGCGAGGCGATCGACAGCTTGTAGCCGAGCGAGCGGTGCAGGCGATAGTCGGGAATGGCGTCGGGTCTTGTTGCGGCATCCTGAGGCATGGGGAAAGTCTCCGGTGTTGCGCAGGGGCTGTCAACGGGCTCGCCGATGTGGCAAGCGGACGCGGGTGGCCGCGGGCAGAGGCGTTCGGGTTCGGGAGGAAATCGCGTGAGAAGACAGGTTCGGGCGGTGCTGTTTGACAAGGACGGCACGCTTTATGACTTTCAGGCGACCTGGTCGCAATGGGCCGTCCGCCTTCTCGACGAACTGGGCGGGGGAAATGCCGAGCGCGCGGCCCGCCTTGCCGAGGCCATCAGGTTCGATCCCCTGGCCCGGCGCTTCCGGCCCGACAGCCCGGTGATTGCCGGAACGCCCGAGCAGGCGGCGCGCGCCCTTCTGCCGGCGCTGCCGGGCATGACGCCCGAAGCGCTCCTGGCGCGGATCGACGCCATCGCCGCCGCCGTCGAGCTTGCCGAGGCGGTGCCGCTTGCCCCGTTGCTGGCGCGGCTGCGACGCGCGGGACTGAAGCTCGGAGTGGCCACCAATGACGCCGAGGCGGTGGCTCGGGCCCATCTCGGTCGCAGCGGCGTGGCGGAGTCCTTCGACCTGATTCTCGGCTGCGACAGCGGCCACGGCGCCAAGCCCGCGCCCGGCATGTGTCTTGCCTTCGCGCGCGGCGTGGCGCTCGAGCCTTCAGAAGTGCTGATGGTCGGCGACAGCACCCATGACCTTGAGGCCGCCGCCGCCGCCGGGATGCGCGCCGTGGCCGTGCTCACCGGTGTGGCAGAGGCCGGAACGCTGGTCCCCTTGGCCGAAGCGGTGCTGCCCGACATCGGCCATCTGCCCGCCTGGCTCGGGATCGGCGGCTAGTCAACGGTCGCCCTCCGCGCCGACGCGACGCGCGGGCGCGTGACCCCGCGCGTGAGCTCTGGCCCTTCGGCAGGCAGGGGCCTATCCTCTGGAGAAGGCAAGGCGGGAGCGGGCAGGTGATCCTTGGCGATATTGCCGATGCGCTGACGCGTGGGGTCGAGGAGGTCGGCGACCAGCTCAGCGAGGCATTTCTCGAGCCGGTGATCCGGCTTGGCGTCACCGGGCTTGCGCGCTCGGGCAAGACGGTTTTCATCACCTCGCTCATCGCCAACCTCATCGACCGCGGGCGCATGGGCCAGCTCGCCGCCGCCGCCGAGGGGCGCATTCTCGCCGCCTTTCTCCAGCCCCAGCCCGACGACACGGTGCCGCGCTTCGACTACGAGGCGCATCTCGCCGCGCTCACCTCGCGCACGCCGCACTGGCCGGAATCGACCCGCCGTATCAGCGAGCTGCGCCTGTCGCTCCGGGTCCGTCCGGCGGGGCTTCTCGCCGGGCTGCGCGGGCCGCGCACGCTGCATCTCGATATCGTCGATTATCCCGGCGAATGGCTCCTGGACCTTGCGCTTCTCGACCGCGACTTTGCCGAATGGTCCGAAACGACGCTCAGGCGCATCGAGGCCCGGCCAGAGGCCGCCGCCTATCTCGCTGCGCTGCGCTCGGTGGATGCCGCCGCCCCCTTCGAGGAAGGCGCGGCGCAGGGGCTCGCCCGCGCCTGGACAGCCTATCTTCAGGCCGCGCGCGCAGCGGGCTATTCCGACTGCACGCCCGGCCGTTTCCTGCTGCCCGGCGATCTCGAGGGCTCCCCGGTGCTGACCTTCGCGCCCGTCCCCCGGCCCGAGCGCGTGCCGCGCGGCGCGCTCTGGCGCGAGCTCGAGCGCCGCTTTGAGGCCTACCGGCGGCAGGTGGTCAAACCCTTCTTCCGAGATCACTTCGCCCGCATCGACCGGCAGGTGGTGCTTGTCGATGTCATGGGCGCGATCCATGCCGGGCCGCGGGCGGTGGAGGACATGCGCCGCGCGCTGGCCGACATCCTTGTCGCCTTCCGCCCCGGAACCAACCCGTTTCTGGCGCGGCTCTTGCGCGGGCGGCGGGTGGAGAAGATCCTCTTCGCCGCCACCAAGGCCGACTATCTGCACCATTCCCAGCACGCACGGCTCACCGCCATCACCGAGGCGCTGGTCAGCGACGCCCGCGCGCGGGCCGATTTCGCCGGGGCCGAGACTGCGGCCATGTCGATTGCCGCGCTGCGCGCCACGGTGGAGGAGACGATCACCCATGAGGGCCGGCGGCTTGACTGCGTGCGCGGCCGGCTCAGCACGACGGGGCGGGAGGCGGTCTTCTGGGCCGGCGAGCTGCCCGAGGATCCGCGCCTCATCCTCGAGCCCGCGCGTGCGGGGGAGGCGCGCTGGCTCGACGGCGATTTCGGGATCATGGATTTCGCCCCCGCCCCGCTCACCCTGCGCCCCGGCGAGGGCCCGCCGCACATCCGCCTTGACCGCGCCGCGCAGTTTCTCATCGGAGACCGGCTGTGAGCTTCCTGCGGCCCGCACCACGGCTCAGACCGGCGCGGCCCGAGGATGTGCCGGCGCTCGTCGGGATCATCGCCGAATGGGCGGCCGGGACCGACTGGCTGCCGCGGGCCACGACACCCGAGGCCGACCGGGAGGCGATGGCCCGCCTCCTGGCGCGCGCCGAGGTGACCTGTCTGTGCGGCTGGCGCGGCATGCTTGGCTTCATCGCGCGCGAGGGCGAGGAGGTGCAGGCGCTCTATCTCGCGCGCTCCGCCCAAGGACGTGGCCATGGCGCGCGCCTCATGGCCACGGCGCAGGCTGCCTCGCCCCGTCTTTTTCTCTGGGTCTTCCCGGCGGACTGGCGCGCGCGGGCGTTTTACGCGCGCCAAGGCTTTCGGGAGATCGGGCGGGGCGATGGCGCGGGCAACGACCAAGGCCTGCCCGAGATCAGGCTTGAGTGGCGGAAGGAAGGCTGATGGCGGAACGGCGCGGCATGGGCGAGCGCAAGGGCCCGGTGGTGATCGAGCTTGAGGAAGGGCGCGCGCCCGCCTCGCCGGCCGAGGCTCCGCCGGTGCCCGAGCCGGCCGGCAGCGTTGGAGCTACCGATGCCGCGGCGATGCAGCGCCTTGCCCGCGTCGCCGCGCGCCGCCCGGCGCGGCTCGCGCGCTGGTTCTGGGGTGTGCTCGGGGCGACGCTCGCCCTCATCCTGTCGCTGACAGCGTGGGACTTTGTCACCGGCCTTCTGGCCCGAAACCCGCTTCTGGGCTGGGCGGCGGCCGGGCTCGTGGGGCTGCTTCTTCTCCTTGCGCTCGGCATGGCGCTGCGCGAGCTCGCCGGTGTCGCCCGCCTCGCGCGCCTCGACAGCCTGCGGCGCGCGGCCGATGCCGCGCTTGCCTCGGCAGCGCTCGAGGAGGCGCGCGCGGTGGTCGGCCGGCTCGAGCGTCTCTACCGCGGGCGGGAGGATCTTGCCTGGGCGCGCGCCCGCCTCGACGAGCGCAAGGGCGAGCTCCTCGATGCCGATGCGCTGCTCGAGCTTGCCGAGGCCGAGCTTCTCGCCCCGCTCGATGCCGCCGCCCGTGCCGAGGTGGAGGCCGCCGCCCGTCAGGTGGCCACCGTCACCGCGATCGTTCCGCTGGCGCTGGCGGATGTGGCCGCCGCGCTCGTCGCCAATCTTCGCATGATCCGCCGCGTGGCCGAAATCTACGGCGGGCGGGGCGGGGCGCTCGGCAGCTGGCGGCTCGCGCGCTCGGTGCTTGCCCATCTGGTGGCCACCGGCGCCGTGGCGGTGGGCGATGACATGCTGGGCTCGATCGCCGGCGGCGGGGTGGTCTCGAAGCTCTCGCGCCGCTTCGGCGAGGGCATCGTCAACGGGGCGCTGACCGCGCGCGTCGGCGTCGCGGCCATGGAGGTCTGCCGCCCCTTGCCCTTCCGCGCCTCGCCGCGCCCCTCGGTCACATCGCTGGTGCGGCGCGCGCTCTCGGGCCTTTTCGGGCAGGGCTGAGCCGCCCTCCGCCTGCCCCCCTCACCGCTTGACCGCGCGCGGGCGAGGGCCTAACTCCGCGCCACATCTGCACAGGGGAACATGGCATGCCCACCTGGACGGCGCTGACGACGCTCACCGGCAAGGAGGCCGCCGAAGCCCTCGGCGAGGCGATGGAGCGGCTCGAGCCTGCGCCGACCGGTGTGGGCGTCTTCGAGATCGAGGATGGCTCGGGCCTCTGGGAAGTGGGAGGCTACTTCACCGAGGCGCCTGACGAGACCGGCCTGGCGCTGCTCGCCGCGGCCTTCGGGGCGCGTGACTTCACCGTCTCCGAGCTGCCCGAGACCGACTGGGTGGCGCATGTCCGCCGCGAGTTGCAGCCGGTGGTGGCCGGGCGCTTCTTCGTCTACGGCAGCCATGATGCCGAGCGGGTGCCCGAGGGCGTGGTGCCGCTTCTCATCGAGGCCTCCATGGCCTTCGGCACCGGCCATCACGGCACCACGCAGGGCTGCCTTCTGGCGCTTGACGATCTCCTCGCCTCGGGCTTTGCGCCCCGGCGCGTGATCGATGTGGGCGCGGGCACGGCCGTTCTCGCCATGGCCGCGGCGCGCGTCTGGCCCGAGGCGCAGGTGATCGCCTCCGACATCGACCCGGTGGCGGTGGAGGTGGCCGAGGCCAACCTTGCCGCTAACGGTATGGAAGGCCGCGTGCGCTGCGTCGAGGCCGCGGGGCTCGATCACCCCGAGATCGCCGCGGCCGCGCCCTTTGATCTCGTCTTCGCCAACATCCTGAAGGGGCCGCTGGTGATGCTTGCCCCCGACATCGCCGCCGCCATGGCGCCGGGCGGGCGGGTCATCCTTTCGGGCATCCTCAACGAGCAGGCCGATGAGGTCGCCGCCGCCTATGCCGCGGAGGGCTTCGAGGAGCTCGCGCGCCGGGCGCTCGGCGACTGGACGACGCTGACGCTGGCGCGACAGCCCGGCTGAGGTTGTTGCGGGCGGCGCGGCGCCGAAACTTCGCCACATTTTTCTGCCATGCTCGCGGCCTTCAAGGACATGTTGAGGCAGGAAATCCGGCGATGCCTCCCTCGGAATTCTTCAGACAGCGGCAGGCGGAACTTGCGCGCGGGCGGACCCGGCGTGGGGCGCCCATCATGGCGGCGCGGCTTCAGACCGAGCACGCCGAGAAAGTGGAGCGCGCAGGCTTTTTCGCGCGGTTTCTGCGCCTTTTGGCCTCGTTTGTGATCGCCGTCTGGCTTTTCCGTCTCGCGCTGGTGCTGAAATACGGAACAGTGGGCTATTCGGCGCTCTTCAACCCCCTTCGCGAGATCGGCCCCTCGGGCCATCTTGCCGCGGAGCTGCTCATGCCCGACCGCCTGACCATCATGCTGGTCGCGCTGATCGAGCCTCTTACCTAGACCTCGCCGCGTCGAACCGAATTTGCCCCTCTTGCGGGGCCGGGAGTGGCCATGAGCCACGCTGCCCGACCCGAGGCGGGCGCTTGTCCTATGCACCGCTCCCGGGCTGCCCTGATTGAGGGCGACGTCCCCGCGACGCTTCTCTTTCGCCCGTCCGCGCCTTGTGCCGGGCGATGGGCCGATTCGCGTGCCGAGAGCGAACTCGGGCTGTGGAAACAATTCTGGCCGACAGGCCGCGTTGTCCCGTTCCCGGCCGCAGCCGATCGCCATCATGGCCGGAATCGGGCCGGATTGAGACGCTCGTGTTGCGCCCGCCCCATTTGTGCCGCACCCTTTCCCACGATTGCCGCATTTCGGGTGGGGGCCCGCTTGAGAGGTGAGACCATGCTGCTTTACCAGTCGCCCTCTGCTCGTTCCCGCCAGCAGCTGCGTGGGGCTCCGCTCAGACGCAAACGGGAGTGGCTGAGCCACGTCGGCCCGAGTGTTCCGCTCAAGATAATCCTGGCCTTGGCCGGGATCCTCTATTGCTTCCGGATCGCGGTGATCCTCGAGAAGGGAATTGTCGGCTACGGGCGCATGCTCGAGCCGCTTGCGCAGGCCGGCGAGTTGGGCGCCACCGCCGCCGCGCTGCTCCTGCCCGATCGGCTCACGTTGCACATCGTGGAGTTCGTCGGCCGGCTGATGTGAACGCGCCCGGCCCTTGTGGCCGTGAACGGCCTGGCGCAAACACAAGGCTGAACGAGGAACACAGCCGCGAGGTAGCGCCATGCAGGAGACCACAGGTTCCGAGGCTGCGGTGAGGATCAGCCGGGAAGGGGAGGTTGGCCTCGTCGAGATCGACAACCCGCCCGTGAATGCGGCCAGCCGGGCGGTGCGCGAGGGGCTCGTGCGGGCGATCGACGCGCTCGAAGCCGACGCGCAGGTGAAGGCGATCGCGCTTTACGGCGCGGGACGCAGCTTCATTGCCGGAGCGGACATCCGCGAGTTCGGCAAGCCGCCGGCGGAACCCTGGCTGCCGGAGGTGTGCAACCGCATCGAGGGCTGCGGCAAGCCGGTGGTGGCGGTCCTGCATGGGGTGGCGCTCGGCGGCGGGCTCGAGGTGGCGCTGGCCGCGCATGCGCGCATCGCGCTGCCGGGCACGACCGTAGGGTTTCCTGAAGTGACGCTGGGCGTTATCCCCGGCGCCGGTGGCACCCAGCGCGCGCCTCGGCTCATTGGCATCCCCGCCGCGATCGATCTCGTCACCTCCGGCAAGCGGATCGACGCGAAGCGCGCGCTTGAGCTCGGCCTCATCGACCGCATCGAGGATGGCGCGCCGCGCGAAATCGCCATGCGCGCCGCGCGCGAGGCGCTCGCGGGAGCCTTGCCGACCCGGCGCACGGGCGAGCTTCCCATCACGCCCGACAACGAGGCCTTGGCGGAGGCGGCCGAGCGCTTCCGCCATGCGCGGCCCCATCTCTTTGCACGCGAAAGGGCGGTGGAGGCGCTGGCGGCAACCGGCCTTCCCTTCGCCGAGGGGCTCAAGCGCGAGCGGGCGCTTTTCTTCGAATGCATCGACAGCCCCCAGCGCGCCGCGCTCATCCATGCCTTCTTCGCCGAGCGGGCGGTGGCGCGCATCCCCGAGGCGGGCGCGCCGCCGCGCCCGGTGGAAAGCGTGGGCGTGATCGGCGCGGGCACCATGGGCTCGGGCATCGCCACCGCCGCGCTTCTTGCCGGCCTGCCGGTGATTCTCACCGAGCGCGACGCCGAAGGGCTCGAGCGCGGACGCGCGACGATTGCGCAGAACCTCGAGGGCGCGGTGAAGCGCGGCAAGCTCACGGCCGAAAGGCGCGACGCGATTCTCAAGGAAGCACTGACCCCGACGCTCGATTTCGGCGCCCTCGGCGCGGCCGATCTCGTCATCGAGGCGGCATTCGAGGACATGGGCGTGAAGCGCGACATCTTCGCGCGGCTGGGCGAGGTGGCCAAACCCGGCGCGGTGCTCGCCACCAACACCTCCTATCTCGATATCAACGAGATGGCCGCGGCATCGGGCCGGCCGGAGGATGTGCTGGGGCTGCACTTCTTCTCGCCCGCCCACATCATGCGGCTTGTCGAGGTTGTGGTGGCCGAAAAGACCGCGCCCGATGCGGTGACCACAGGCTTTGCGCTGGCGAAACGGCTGAAGAAGGTCGCGGTGCGCTCGGGTGTCTGCGACGGCTTCATCGGCAACCGGATCATGACGCATTACCGCAAGGCCGCCGACTACATGCTGCTCGATGGCGCTTCGCCCTCCCAAATCGACGCGGCGATCGAGGAATTCGGCTTTGCCATGGGGCCTTTCGCCGTCTCCGATCTCGCGGGCCTCGACATCGCCTGGGCGAGCCGCAAGCGCCGCGCGGCGACCCGCCCGGCCGAGGAGCGATATGTGCGCGTGGCCGACCGGCTTTGCGAGGCTGGCATGTTCGGGCGCAAGACCGGGCGCGGCTGGTATCTCCATGGCGAGGGCGTCGAGGGGCGGGTGGAAAACCCCGAGATGCTGAAGATCCTCGAGGAGGAGCGTCGCGCCGCCGGTATCACGCCGCGCCACTTCACCCATGACGAGATTCGCCGCCGCTATCTTCTGGCGATGATCGCGGAGGCTGCGCGGGTGCTCGAAGAGGGTATTGCGCTCAGGCCCATAGACATCGATGCGGTGTTCCTCTTCGGCTACGGCTTTCCGCGTCACCACGGCGGGCCGATGCACTATGCCGACACGATCGGCGCCGAAGGTCTCATCACCGGTATGGAGGAATTGGCCCGAGAGGACGCGTATTTCTGGCAGGTGCCGGAGCTTTTGCGCCGCATGGCGGCGGACGGGAAGCGCTTCTCGGACATGAACGATCGCTGACCGCGAAAAAGGAACGGCGGCGCCCGGGAGGAGGAAGGCGCCGCCGTCTCGCGTGCCGGTCCGCCTCAGGGAGGAGGGAAAGGCGTCCGGCCGAACCCGGGCCTCTCGGCCCGGTATCTCGTGCGGCGGCACCCGGGGAGGAGGTCAGGTGCCGCCGCTCTTGCATCGGTGCGCCCCTGGGAGGAGGAAAGGGCGTTCCGACAGCTCTGGG
>NZ_FNFV01000002.1:441475-605932 GCF_900102905.1 Meinhardsimonia xiamenensis
TCTCGTGCGGCGGCACCCGGGGAGGAGGTCAGGTGCCGCCGCTCTTGCGCTGGACGCCCCGGGAGGAGGAAAGGGCGCCCGCGAAACCCTCAGCGCACGGCTTCCGCGCTACGACGGGCAACTTCGGCGATCTGCCAGCGGCTCAGGCCGATGTCGGCCAGTTCGCGATCGGTCAGGCTCGCCAGTTCCCGATAGGTCCGCCGTGCAATCGCCCGGCGAGCTTGCCATGCGCGCAGCTCGCGAAGGAGCGAAGTCAGCGATTTCAGACGGGAGGGGATGATCCCCTGCGTCTGCATGTGTTCCGTCATGCTGGCCATGTCTTGGCTCTCTCTTTCGGGGCCCGGCCGATCTGGGCGGCGCGGGCGTCAACTCGTTTCGTGAGCCAAGATAGCCGCATGCTGCGGGTGCACAAGGAACGTCTGCTCAATGCCGCTATGCAGCAAATGCATATGTGATGCTGACCTAAATATGAGGCGAGGCGGCACCTGTCTGCCTGCTTCGTGAGCGCGGGCTGTATTGACGGCGCGTGCTCCGACGGGGCCGCGACAGGGCATGGGAATTTCTGGAATCCGCGCAATCACGCGAATCACCTGGTCTGGAATCGGCCTCGATTGATGTGAAACATTGGCTCCTGCGGGGGCGCCGAGCGCCGCAACGGGGCTGTAATGGCGGCTGCTGTCTGTCAAATCGCCGGGAATTGGTGGGAATTGCGTCTGCGGTGACGGCGTCAGGATATGGGTCTAACCGAAATCACTGCCACAAAATGTGGTTTCACAAAGGTTTCTCCGCGCTCTCTGGCCCTGTCGCGAAGCCGGTAACATGGCGTGACACGGCGCTGAATGGCGCAAATTTCCTTTGACTTCCATGAATTCCCATGAGATGAATGGCCTTGCGATGAGGGACGGGACAAAGGGGCAGCAAAAGAACCCCAACTCCTCCTAAGGTTCAGGTTTCATACAGGCACCCGCTTTCATCGACACGGAAAGGTCCGGCGCGCGGGCGAGCAGACATCCCCCCAGGTGGCACGCGCGACCGGACAGCCCTTCAAGGGGCACGTGGGCGGCGGATTGAGCATTGGCAGCAGCTCAATCCGCCGCTTGCGTTCCGGGCCCGCGCAAGGGGGCAGGAACGGATAAGGGCCGCAGGGGGCGAAGGAACGAGGGAGCCGCGAGGGCGTGGCGCGCAGGTTCAGAGGCGAATTCGACCAGAAGGTCGATGCCAAGGGCAGGGTCTCGATCCCGGCCCAGTTCCGCCGCGTCATCGAAGAGGGCGACCCGGACTGGGACAAGGGCAAGCAGCCCGAGTTCGTCATCGTCTACGGCGATCATCGCCGCAAGTTTCTCGAGTGCTACACCATCAAGGCCATCGAGGAGGTTGACGCCAAGATCGCGCGGCTTCCGCGCCGCTCGCCGCAGCGGCAGGCAATGGAGCTTCTGTTCAACGGTCAGTCGCTGGAGACATCGGTCGATGCGGACGGCCGCATCGTCCTGCCGCAGAGGCTGCGCGAAAAGATCGGGATCGGTCCGAACGAGCGCGCCTATTTCATTGGCACGGGCGATACCTTCCAGATCTGGAAGCCGGAGACGTTTGACCGCGAGCAGCGCGCCCGGACCGAGGAATGGCTCAACCAGTTCCCCGAGGATTTCGATCCCCTCCAGCTTCTGGACGAGCTGGCGGGCGACGACGGCGAAGGGGGCGCTTGAGGCGATGGCCGCCGCTGCCGCCCGCCAGTCCCACCACAAGGCCGACGCCCCGCATGTGCCTGTTCTCCTCGGCCCGCTTCTCGAGCGCGTGGCCCCGGTGCGAGGCGTGTGGCTTGACGGCACCTTTGGTGCCGGCGGCTATGCACGCGGCCTGCTCGAGGCGGGGGCAGCACGCGTCATCGGGGTGGACCGCGACCCCACCGTCTTCGATCTGGCGCGCGACTGGGCGCCGGACTGGGGCGAGCGGCTTGTGCTGGTTGAGGGGCGCTTCTCCGAGCTCGACCGGATCGCGGCCGAACATGCGGGCGGGCCGCTCGCAGGCGTTGTGCTTGACCTCGGCGTGTCCTCCATGCAGCTCGATCAGCCCGAGCGCGGCTTCTCCTTCCTGCGCGAGGGGCCGCTCGACATGCGCATGGAAACACGGGGCACCAGTGCCGCCGATCTCGTCGCCGAAGCCTCCGAGGCGGAGCTGGCCGACATACTCCATCACTATGGTGAGGAGCGCGCCGCCCGCCGCATCGCCCGGGCGATCGTGAAGGCCCGCGCCGCCGGGCCGATCCGCACGACGTCCGAGCTTGCCGCCATCATCGAACGCTGTCTGCCGCGGGCAAGGCCCGGCCAGGCGCATCCGGCCACGCGCAGCTTTCAGGCGCTGCGCATCGCGATCAACGACGAGCTGGGCGAGCTCGTGGCCGGGTTGGAGGCGGCCGAGCGCGCGCTTGCGCCGGGCGGCCTGCTTGCGGTGGTCACCTTCCACTCGCTCGAGGATCGCATCGTGAAACGCTTTCTGGCTCAGGGCGCGGGCAAGGCGGCGGGGGCGAGCCGTCACGCGCCCGCGGCGCCGGCCGAGGCCGCGCGCTGGGAGCTGGTCACCCGTCGGGCAGTCTCACCCGATCCGGCCGAGGTCGCCGCGAATCCCCGGGCCCGCTCGGCCCGGCTGCGCGTGGGCAGGCGTACCGGTGCCCCGGCGCGCGCCGCCGATCGGGCGGCGCTCGGGCTGCCGCCCATCGTGACCGGCGTCGGTGAACGAACGAGGGGGAGGGCCGTCTGATGCGCGCGCTGGTCTACATGGTGTCGGTTCTGGCGGTCATGGGGCTGGCATTCTGGGCCTACCACGAGAATTACCGCACCAAGGAAGCGCTGCGCGAAGTGGAGCAGCTGCGGCGCGACATCGCACGGCTTTCCGCCGAGCTCGAGGTGCTCAACGACGAATGGGCCTATCTCAACCGCCCCGAACGGCTGCGCGACCTCGCCGACATCAATTTCGACCGGCTGGGCCTTCTGCCCATGTCGGCCGAGCATTTCGGCCGCGTCGACGAGGTGGTTTTCCCGGTCGCGCCGCTGGGGCCGATCGTCAATTCGGTGGAGGTGACGGGCACCATTTCGGGGGTGCGCCCGTGAGGAAGACAGCAGCATGAAGGCAGGGGACGTCACGCAAGGCACCATCCGCACACCGCTGCGCCCGCTTGCGCGGATCCTGCGCGCCCGCGAGCGCGGCGAGAATCCCGATGCCATCGAGCGGGAGAACATACGCCTGCGCCACGAGGCCATGCGCGACCGTGCCCGTCAGCGCGCCGAGGGCCGGCTGATGGTCCTGGCGATCTTCTTCACCCTTGCCTTCATGGCGGTGGGCGGGCGCATGACCATCCTTGCCGCATCCGATCCGCATGAGCCCGAGGTCTCGGACCGCCTCGCGCCGATCACGGCCCGCCGAGCCGACATCGTCGACCGTCATGGCCGGGTGCTGGCCACCAATCTCGTCACCCATTCGCTCTATGCCCAGCCGCCGCTGATGACCGACCCCGAGCGCGCGGCGCGGGAGCTGGCGCGCATCTTCCCCGATCTCGACGAGGAGCGGCTGCTTCGCCGGTTCACCGGGCGCGCAAAATTCCTGTGGATCCGCCGCAAGATCTCCCCCGAGCAGATGCAGGCCGTTCATGACATCGGCGATCCGGGTCTTCTTTTCGGTCCCCGCGAGATGCGCCTCTACCCCAACGGCCGGCTCGCGGCGCATGTGCTCGGCGGCGCCGGCTTCGGCCGGGAGGATGTGAGCTCGGCCGAGGTCGTCGGCGTGGCCGGGGTGGAAAAGGCGTTTGACGACTATCTGCGCGATCCGGCCAACGGCGGCGCGCCGCTGCGACTGTCGATCGATCTTCCCATCCAGTCGGTGGTGGAGCGCGTGCTCGAGGGGGGCATGCGGTTGATGAAGGCAAAGGGCGCCGCGGCGGTGCTGATGGAGGCGAAGACGGGCGAGATCGTCGCCATGGCGAGCCTGCCCGATTTCGACCCCAACGCGCGACCGGCGCCGCCGGTGTCCGGCTCGCCCGCCGACAGCCCGCTCTTCAACCGCGCCGTGCAGGGCGTCTATGAGCTCGGCTCAACCTTCAAGCTCTTCACCGCCGCCCAGGCGATGGAACTCGGGCTTGCCCGTCCCGACACCATCATCGATGCGACCGCCCCGCTGAAATGGGGCAAGTTCACCATCGGCGAGTTCCGCAATCACAATTACGGCAAGATCCCGCTTGCGGATGTGATCGTGAAGTCCTCGAACGTCGGCACGGCGCGACTGGCGATGGAGATCGGCGCCGACCGTCAGCGGGTGTTTCTCGAGCGGCTGGGCCTGCTCGAGTCAACCCCGGTGGAGCTGGTCGAGGCGCCCGGCGCGAGGCCGCTGGTGCCCGAGCGCTGGTCGGAAATCACCACGATCACCGTGTCATACGGGCATGGGCTGGCGGCGAGTCCGCTGCACCTTGCCGCCGCCTATGCCTCGCTCCTGAACGGCGGTCGGCGGGTCACGCCGACGCTCCTGCACCGCGACACGCCCCCCGAACCGGGGCCGCGGATCGTCTCGGAGGAGGTCTCGGCGGCGGCGCGGGCGATGCTGCGCGATGTGGTGGTGCGCGGCACCGCGCAGCTGGCCGAGGTGCCGGGCTATGCGGTGGCAGGCAAGACGGGAACGGCCGACAAGCCCAGCGAGCGCGGCTATGCGGAGGACAAGACGATAACCACCTTCGCCGGAGTCTTCCCCGCCCATGATCCGGCCTATGTGATCGTCGTCGTTCTCGATGAACCGGTCGACACCACCGGCCCCGAGCCGCGGCGCACCGCCGGCTGGACGGCGGTGCCGGTTGCCGCCGAAATCATCCGTCGCGCAGCGCCGCTGCTCGGCGTGCCGCCCGTGATTGAACCCCGCCCGACCGATCGGCTAACACTGACCTCGAACTGACAGGTCTCGAAGAACGCGGCGGCCCGCACTAAGTGCCGGGGAAGGCAAGGGCGGGCGGGCGTCCGGCGGCGCGTGGGACGCGAGCGGGAGGGGCCCGAGGCAGGTGGCGGGGCGATTTCCGGGCAGGCGGCAGGGCGATTTCCGGGCAGGCGGCAGGGCATGGGCATGGCAGACAGGACGAGATCTCTGGCGGAACTGGGGCTGACCGCGCGAGACGGCCGCGAGGCCCGCGTCACCGGCATCGCGGTGGACAGCCGCGAGGTGCGGCCGGGCTATCTTTTCGCCGCGCTGCCCGGCACGCGCACGCATGGCGCGTTGTTCGCGCCCTACGCGCTGCGCATGGGAGCGTCGGCCATCCTGACCGACCGCGAGGGCGCGCGCCGGCTGGAGGATGCGATGGCCGCGGGCGAGGCGCCTTCGGAGCGCGACTTCGCCCTCGTTGTCGTCGAGGATCCGCGCCAGGCGCTCGCCTATGCCGCTGCGCTCTGGTTTGCCGCCCAGCCCGACTGCGTGGTTGCCGTCACCGGCACCAACGGCAAGACCTCGGTGGCCAGCTTCACGCGCCAGATCTGGGAACATCTGGGCCTGCCGGCCGTCAACATCGGGACCACCGGCGTGGAGGGCGCCTTCTCGGCGCCCTTGGCCCACACCACGCCCGAGCCCGTGACCCTGCACCGAATTCTGGCCGAGATCGAGGCCGAGGACATCCAGCATGCGGCGATGGAAGCTTCCTCGCACGGACTCGCGCAGCGCCGGCTTGACGGGGTGCGCCTGACCGCGGCCGCCTTCACCAACATCAGCCAGGATCATCTCGACTATCACGCCGATTTCGAGGAGTACTTCGCCGCCAAGGCCGGGCTGTTCGAACGCGTTCTGCCCGAAGACGGGGTGGCGGTGATCAACACCGACGGCGCCGGCGGCGACCGGATGGCGGCAATCGCCGCAGCGCGGGGGCAGGATGTGATCACGGTGGGGCGGGGCGCGGAGGCGGATCTGCGCATCGAGGCGCAGCGCTTCGATGCCACCGGGCAGGATCTGCGCTTTTCCTTCGGCGGCCAGCGCCGGCAGCTGCGCCTTGAACTCATTGGCGGATTCCAGGCTGAAAACGCGCTGGTTGCGGCGGGGCTCGCGATTGCCTCGGGGTGCGAGCCGGCGCAGGTGTTCGCCGCGCTCGCCGAGCTGAGGGGCGTGCGCGGGCGCATGCAGCTTGCCGCCCGGCGCGAGAACGGGGCGGCGGTGTTCGTCGATTACGCGCACACGCCCGATGCGATTGCGACCGCGCTGCAGGCCCTCAGGCCCCATGTTCTGGGGCGCATCGTGGCGGTGATCGGTGCCGGCGGCGACCGTGACCGGGGCAAGCGGGCGCTCATGGGGCGGGCGGCGGCCGAGCACGCCGATCTTGTCATCGTCACCGACGACAACCCGCGCAGCGAACCGCCCGCCGCCATCCGTGCCATGGTGATGGAAGGCTGCCCGTCGGCGCTCGAGGTCGGGGACCGGGCAGAGGCGATCCTGCGCGGGGTCGATGCGCTCGAGCCGGGAGACGCGCTGCTGATCTGCGGAAAGGGGCATGAGACGGGGCAGATCATCGGCGAACAGGTTTTCCCCTTCGATGATGTCGAGCAGGCCTCGGTGGCCGTGGCCGCGCTCGACGGGCGGCTGACATGACGGCGGCTGAGATGACGGCGGCCGACATGACCGAGGCGGGCAGAGCGCTCTGGACCGGCGCGGAGATCGCCGAGGCAACCGGCGGTGTGCTCACCGCGCCCTTTGCGGCAGGCGGCGTCTCGATCGACAGCCGCAGCATCGCCCCCGGCGATCTCTTCGTGGCTCTGCGGGACCGGCGCGACGGGCATGACTTCGTTGCCGACGCGCTGGCCCGCGGCGCGGCCGGAGCGCTGGTCTCGCGCCGCCCCGAGGGCGTGGCAGACGACGCGCCGCTGGTTCTGGTCGGCGATGTCCTCGAGGCGCTGGTGGCGCTCGGGCGGGCCGGGCGCGCGCGCAGCAGAGCGCGGGTGATCGCCGTGACCGGCTCGGCGGGGAAGACGTCGACCAAGGAGATGCTGCGCGCCGCGCTTGCCGGGCAGGGGCGGGTGCACGCCGCCGAAAAAAGCTTCAACAACCACTGGGGCGTGCCGCTGACGCTGGCGCGCCTGCCGCGCGACGCCGATTTCGCGGTGATCGAGATCGGCATGAACCGCCCCGGCGAGATCGCCCCTCTTGCGCGCCTCGCCCGCCCGCACGTGGCGCTGGTCACCACCGTGGGCGCCGCGCATCTGGGAGCCTTCGGCGCGGTCGAGGGCATCGCGGCGGAAAAGGCCTCGATCTTCGAGGGGCTTGAGCCCGGCGGCGTGGCTGTCTTCAACGGCGATCTCGAGGTCTCGCCGATTCTGGCCGAGGCCGCGCGGCGCCATGCTGCCAGGTCGGTGAGCTTCGGGAGGCGCCCCGCCAATCACTCCCGCCTCATCGAGGCGCGCGTTACCGGCAAGGTTACCGTGGTGCGGGGGCGGCTGTGGCGAACGCCGGTGATGTTTCGCCTCAACAGTGTCGCGGCGCATTTCGCCCTCAATGGCATCGGTGCGCTCGCCGCGGCGCGGGCCGCTGGCGCCGATCCGGCGATCACCGCCAATGACCTTGGCCGCTGGCAGCCGCCGGCCGGGCGGGGGGCGCGGGAGGTGATCCTGCTCGATCCGGTCGAGGGGCTTGCCTTCGAGCTCATTGACGATGCCTACAACGCCAATCCGTTGTCGATGGCGGCTGCGCTCGAGGTGCTGGCGGCCTGTGAGCCCGAGCACGGGGTGGGGCGCATCGGCGCGGGCCGGCGCATCGCCATTCTGGGCGACATGCTGGAGCTTGGCGAGGGCAACGAGACGCGGCTTCACGCCGGGCTTGCCGAACTGCCGGCGATGGCGGCGATCGACCTCGTCCATTGCGTCGGCCCGCGCATGGCCGCGCTTCACGCGGCACTGCCCCCGGCGCGGCGCGGCCAGCGGGTGGAGACGGCAGCCGAACTGGCCCGCGTGGCGCACCGGCTTGTCGATGCCGGCGACATTCTGCTCGTGAAGGGGTCGCTTGGCAGCCGCGTGTCCGAAATCGTTGACGCGCTCCGCAAATTGGGCCATCGGGCGCCGGACCAAGGGCAGGGAACCGACTGATGCTTTACTGGCTGACCGCCTTTTCCGATGGTGGCGACATCTTCAACCTGTTCCGCTACATCACTTTCAGGGCAGGCGGTGCCTTCTTCACGGCGCTTGTCTTCGGCTTCGTCTTCGGCCGGCCGCTGATCGAGCTTCTGCGCCGGCGCCAGAAGAACGGCCAGCCGATCCGTGCCGACGGGCCGGAGGGGCACCTCGCGACCAAGGCCGGCACGCCGACGATGGGAGGGGTGCTGATCCTCGGCGCGCTGATGACGGCGACCCTGCTCTGGGCGCGGCTCGACAACGGGTATGTCTGGATGGTGCTGGCGGTGACGGCAGGCTTCGGGCTGATCGGTTTCGCCGACGACTACGCCAAGGTCAGCCGCAACAACTCGCGGGGTGTGCCGGGCCGGGTGCGCATGGCCCTCGGCGTTCTCATCGCCGCCGGGGCGAGCGCCTGGGCTGCGGCCCTGCATCCCGATGCGCTTGCCTACAAGCTGGCCTTTCCCGTCTTCAAGGACGCGCTGCTGGACCTTGGCCTGTTCTTCATCCCCTTTGCCATCATCGTCATCGTCGGCGCGGCCAATGCGGTGAACCTGACCGACGGGCTCGACGGGCTCGCGATCATGCCCGTGATGATCGCGGCAGCAGCGCTGGGGATCATCTCCTATTTCGTCGGCCGCTTCGACTATTCGGAATACCTCGGCCTGCACTATGTGCCGGGGACAGGAGAGCTCGTGATCTTCGTGGCCGGGCTCATCGGCGGGGGCCTCGGCTTTCTGTGGTACAACGCGCCGCCCGCGGCGGTGTTCATGGGCGATACGGGCAGCCTTGCACTCGGCGGTGCCCTTGGCGCCATCGCGGTGGCGACCAAGCACGAGATCGTGCTCGCCATCGTCGGCGGGCTCTTCGTGCTCGAGGCGCTGTCGGTGATCATTCAGGTGCTCTACTTCAAGCGCACCGGCAAGCGGGTGTTCCTGATGGCGCCCATTCACCACCATTTCGAGAAGAAGGGCTGGGCCGAGCCGCAGATCGTGATCCGCTTCTGGATCATCTCGCTCATCCTCGCGCTGATCGGCCTGGCGACGCTGAAGCTGAGGTGAGGCGGTGATCGAGGTGCGCGGATACCAGAACCGCCGCGTCGCGGTGCTGGGGCTGGGGCGCTCGGGGCTGTCGGTGGCGCGGGCGCTCATGTCAGGCGGCGCGGAGGTGCAGGCCTGGGACGACTCGGCCGAGGCGCGGGCGATGGCCGAGCAGGCGGGGCTTGCCCTCACCGACATCTCGCGGCCGGGCGCCCTCGAAGGCGTGGATCTCCTGATCGTCTCGCCCGGCATCCCGCATCTCTACCCGGCGCCGCACCCGGTGATCGCCGCGGCCTGGGAGGCGGGGGTGCCGGTAGACAATGACATCGGCCTGTTCTTCCGCTCGCTCGGCCATGCCGACTGGTCGCGCCATGACAGCCCGCCGCGGGTGGTGGCGGTGACCGGCTCCAACGGCAAGTCCACCACCGTGGCGCTGATCCGGCATGTGCTTGCCGAACTCGGCCGTCCGGTGCAGCTTGCCGGCAACATCGGGCGCGGGGTGTTTGACCTGGATCCGCCCGAGGACGGCGAGGTGATCGTGCTGGAGCTCTCCTCGTATCAGACCGAGCTGGCCCGCGCGCTCACCCCCGACATCGCCGTCTTCACCAATCTCTCGCCCGATCATCTCGACCGGCACGGCGGCCTGGGTGGCTATTTCGCGGCCAAGCGGCGGCTCTTCGCCGAGGGCGGGCCGGACCGCGCCGTGATCGGGGTTGACGAGGTGGAGGGGCGCTTCCTCGCCAACCAGATCGCCATGGGCGCGGCCGACGACCGGGTGATCCGCATCTCCTCGGGGCGGAAGCTTTCCGGACCCGGGTGGAACGTTTTCGCCCGAAAGGGATTTCTCACCGAGTGGCGCAAGGGCCGGCAGCTTGCCGCGATCGACCTGCGCGAAATGCGCGGGCTTCCCGGCGCGCACAATCACCAGAATGCCTGTGCCGCCTACGGTGCCCTGCGCGCGCTGGGGGTCGGCCCGCGCGACATCGAGCGGGCCTTCCGCTCCTTCACGGGGCTGCCCCACCGCAGCCAGCTCGTGGCCGAGGCGGGCGGCGTCGCCTTTGTCAACGACTCGAAGGCGACCAATGTCGACAGCGCGGCGCAGGCTCTGCGCGCCTTTCCCCGCATCCGCTGGATCGCCGGCGGTCTCGGCAAGGAAGGTGGCATTGCCGCGCTCGGCCCGCATCTTGGCAATGTCGTGAAGGCCTATCTCATCGGCCATTCGGCGCGGGATTTCGCGCTTCAGCTCGGCTCCACGCCCTACGAGATCTGCGAGACCATGGCACGCGCCGTGGCCCGGGCCGCCGAGGAAGCCGAGCCCGGCGACACGGTGCTGCTCGCGCCCGCGGCGGCGAGCTTCGATCAGTACCGAGACTTCGAGAGACGCGGAGAGGATTTCATTGCCTGCGTGAAGCAGACCCTGGCCCGACGGGAAGGCACGGCCGATCGCGACTGATCAGGTCGAAAGGGCGCCGGGCGGGCGCGACTGGCGCGGGGTCTCTTGACGGGGCAGCAGCTTCCTTCGCCATGGGCGGGGCGAGGGTGTTTCCTGAAGTGCTGGCGGGAAGAGGGCCCCGGCGGCTTGCGCGGCGATGCTTCGCGGGTCCGCTTCAGGCCGAAAGCCGCCGCGCCGCGCCACGAGGCAGGGCAGTCCCGGTCAGGACCGCCACATCCCGCTGCGTCAGGAGCGGGCGCGCGGCCCGCTGCCACCCGGTGCCGCCCGGCTGGCCCAGATCGGGAATAGCCGCGCGCAACTGATGCAGGATCCCGGGCGGGGCCCGGTCGCAGATCATTGGCGCCAGCAGCAGGCTCTCGGTTGGCGCGCCCTCGGCGAAAAGGATTTCGTGACGCTCGAGCAGCAGGTGGACGTATTCCACGCCGCCGGGCAGCTGCGCAGGCGAAACCGGCCGGGCCCAGGGCAGGTGGCTCGCCGCCGCCAGCATCTCGGTCTCGCCGAACAGCAGCTCGCAGAGGGGATCGCGCAGGAGCATCCGGTGCTGGGGCGAGACGAGAAGATCACGCTCGGGCAGGCCCTCTCCCATGCTGCCGCGCGGGATGCGTACTGGCGCGAGCTGTGGCGCGACGCGCAGCCGAGCCGTTGATATGTGGGTGCGCAGCGCCAGCCGGATGGGGCGGGCGCCGCTGTCCTGCGTCAGGACGAGATCGCCCGCCCGAAGGCTCTCTACCGGCTGCGGCCCGAGCGGCGTGGCAATGCGCGTGCCGGGGGTGAAGCATGGCGCGACGTGATCCTGATACTCGAAATTCGGGTCGTTCTGACGCGGCCCCTCGCTTGCGGAGACAACCCTCAGCGGCGTGCCGACCGGTGGCCAGTCCTTCGGAGGGCCGATGAAGGCCAGCCCCTCGACGGTGCCATAGGCGGGGTTGGAGTTGTTCACGTTGAAGGCAACAACCGTGTAGGTCCTGCCGGTGGCCGGATCCTCGAGAACCAGCTTGTATTCGGCCTCCACCCGCGTTCCGCCGGCATAGCTGACCCCGTCGATCGTCTGACCGCCGGCCAGCCGCTGGCTGCCGTCATTGTCGGCGAACACCGCGTCGTCATCGTCGATCTCGACCTTTTCCCACGCCGGGGCATCGAGGGTTATGGTCTCGCCCACAAGGTGCGAGCCATCGCCCTGGGTGATCCCGTCAAGCGTCTTGCCGCCCGATATGGAGATGTTGGACTCACCGAGAATCCAAAGGTCATACGTGGCCACTGCTGCGGATCCTCTGGTCTCTGGCTCGCGCGTCCTTGCGCGGGCAACCGATGCTGGCTTGCGCGGGCAACCGATGCCGGGGCGGAACACTAGGTTGGAATTGCGGCGAAGTGATGACATCTGCCGCGAGATCGCATCTTGCCTCCTCGGGGTCCGTGCGGGCTTTTCCAAGCGCGGCTGCGAAGCGTTCGCCGGCGATGCCCGCACCGTTTGCGTTCGGTGTTCCCCGCGGCGTGCGGCGCGGCCGTTCGCCTGCCTCTGGCGTGATCCGCGCGGCTCCCTCGCGCGTAATCCGGTGATAGAACAGGGACGCAAGCGATGAACAGACGTGATTTCGGGGCACTTCTGGCGGCTGCGGCGGCGATGACACTGCCGGCTGCCGCGCGGGCCGAGACCGCATGGGAGTTCACCTTCGAGGCGCTCGAGGGCGGCTTGATGCCGCTGTCGCAGTGGCGCGGCAAGGTGCTGCTCGTCGTCAATACCGCCTCCTTCTGCGGCTTTACCCCGCAATATGCAGACCTCGTCGAGGTCTGGCAGGACTACCGCGACCGTGGCCTCGTGGTGATCGGCGCGCCGTCCACGGACTTCCGGCAGGAATACGACGAGGCCGGCAAGATCAGGGACTTCTGCGAGCTGACCTATGGCGTCGATTTCCCGATGACGGCACCGGTGCATGTGGTGGGGCCGGACGCGCATCCCTTCTTCAAATGGGCCGCGGCCGAGACCGGACAGCGCGTGCGCTGGAATTTCGACAAGTATCTGGTGGGCCGCGACGGGCGCATCCTCACCTGGATGCCGAGCAGCCTGAAGCCGACCACGCGCAAGGCCCGCGCCGCGATCGAAGCCGCGCTGGCCGCACCGGAGGCATGAGCTCCGCCCGCGCCGCCACGCTTCTTGGCGCCGCTGGGCTCATCCCGTTCTGGGGTTTGGCCCTTGCAGCCCATTTTGCTCCATCCATCGGCCTTGCCATGACCGCGCTTCAGGCCGAGGCGATCTGGGGCGCGGTGATCCTTTCCTTCATGGCCGGGTCGCGCTGGGCTATGATCCTGATGGCTGGCGGCAACCCGCTGCGGCTCGCGGGCTTTGCGCTCGTCAGCCTGCCGGCGCTGGCAGCCCCCTTTCTGACACCGCTGCCCGCGCTCGGGGTGCTCGCGCTCGCCTTTCTGGCGCTGCTTGTCGCCGAGCTTGGCCCGCGCGCCCGGGCCGAGGCGCCGGTGTGGTATCCGCGCCTGCGCATCGCGCTGACTGTGGGGGTTCTGGGCGCGATGGCCCTTGCTGCGCTGGCCGTCTGAGTCTCAGACCTCCTCGCCCGCCTCCATGCGCGCCAGGAACGCCTCCGCCTCGCCGAGGATGCGCGCACGGGTGGCCTCCTCGCGCCGGTCCCAGCCGCGGTAGATCGGCCCCATGCGCGGGTTCGCCGCAAAGCGCTCGCGGTGGCGGTCGAGAAAATACCAGTAAAGAAGGTTGAAGGGACAGGCGGTCGGGCCGGTCTTCGCCTTCACGTCATAGCCGCAGCCGCGGCAATAGTCCGACACCCGGTCGATATAGGCGCCCGAGGAGACATAAGGCTTCGACGCCACCACGCCGCCATCGGCGAACTGGCTCATGCCCAGCGTGTTGGGCGCCTCGACCCATTCGAAGGCATCGGCATAGACCGAGAGATACCATTCATGCACCTCGGCCGGATCGACCCCGGCCAGAAGCGCGAAATTGCCCGCCACCATCAGCCGCTGGATGTGATGGGCGTAGGCGCGCCTGCGCGTCTGGCCAACCACCTCGGCGAGGCAGCGCATCCGCGTCGGCGCTCCCCAGTAGAAGGCCGGCAGCTTGCGGCGGTGGCCGAGCGCGTTGCGGCGCAGATAGCCCGGCCCCCCGAGCGACCACACACCGCGGATGAACTCGCGCCAGCCGATGATCTGACGGATGAATCCCTCGACCGCGTTGAGCGGTGCGCGCCCCGCCCGCCATTCGGCCTCGGCCGCGCGAGCCACCTCGAGCGGCGAGAGAAGCCCGAGGTTGAGCGCGGGCGACAGCAGCGAATGGAACATCACGGGCTGGCCCGCCACCATCGCATCCTGGTAGTCGCCGAAGCGCGGCAGGGCGTGGCGCAGGAAATGGTGGAGAAGCGCGAGCGCCTGATCGCGATCGGTGGGCCAGGTGAAGGGCTCAAGCTCGCCGAAATGCGCGCCGAACCGTTGGGCCACGAGATCAAGCACCGCGCGCACCGTCGCATCGGGCGCAAAGGCGGGCGGCTGGGGAAAGCTCAAGCCCGCCTTGGGCGGCTTTCGGTTCTCGGCATCGAAGTTCCAGCGCCCGCCCGCGGGGCTGTCGCCCTCCATCAACAGCCCCGTCCTCCGCCGCATCTCGCGATAGAACCACTCCATGCGCAGGTTCTTGCGCCCCTTCGCCCAGGCCGCGAAGTCGCGCGGCCGGCAGATGAAGCGGTCGTCGTCCAGAAGGCGCATCCTCAGCGGCGTCTCCTCGAGCGCGGCCATCAGCCGCCAGTCGCCGGGGCGGGTGGCGATGACCTCGCGCGCGCCGGTCGCATCGGCGCGGCGCAGAAGCTCGGCCGGTATGGAGCCTGCGTTTTCCGGGTCATCGAGCCGGGCATAGGCCACGCGCCAGCCACCTGCCGCCAGCCGCGCGGCAAACTTGCGCATCGCGGCAAAGACCAGTGCGATCTTCTGCGGATGATGGCGCACATAAGTTGCCTCGGACATCACCTCGGCCATCACCACCACGTCGCGGCCCGGGTCGGCGGCGCGAAGGGAGGCGCCGGTCTCGCTCAGCTGGTCGCCGAGCACGAGGATGAGGCGCGGCGCTACCACGGCACCGCCTCGCCGCGGTGATCGTAGAAGCTGCCCGATTGCGCGGGGCCGAGACCCTCCATCACATCGGCCAGACGCCGCGCGGCCTCGGCCGGGGCGAGCTTTTCATGCCCGCGATAGGCGGCGGTGAAGGGGGTGTCCACGGTGCCGGGGTGCAAGGCCACCAGAGCCGCCTGACGGTGCGTGCGCGCAAGCTCGATGGCGGCGGTGTGCACGATCTGGTTCGCCGCCGCCTTCGAGGCGCGGTAGGAATACCACCCGCCCAGGCGGTTGTCGCCGATGGACCCCACCCGCGCGGTCAGAACCGCCGCCACCGCGGGCGCATCGCGCGGCAGAAGGCGCGGCAGATGCCGCAGGATCAGCGCCGGGCCGATCGCGTTGACGGCCATCACCTCGACCATGGCGGCAGCGTCGATCTCGCCGAGGCTCTTCTCGGGCCGCCTGCCGGGTGGCGCGAGAATGCCCGTCGCGACCACCACCCGCGCGAACGGCCCGCCGAGGCGGCCCAGCACCCGATTGACCGAGGCGGGATCGGTGACATCAAGCCCGTCACCCCGCCGCGAGAGGCCGGTGACGGCAAGGCCCCGCCGCGCGAACTCATCCGCCAGCGCGGCACCGATGCCGCCCGAGGCGCCGATCACAAGTGCATGTTCGGTCATCTGGACGTCTCCTTGCGTTGGCGTCGGCAGGCGGCCGAGCAATAGCGCACCGCCTCCCAGTCGCGCGCCCATTTCCGCCGCCAGGCGAAGGGGCGCCCGCAGCGGGCGCAGATCTTCACCGGCAGGTCGGATTTGCGGCGCATCCTCATCGTCACAGATCCAGCGCCAGCTGCCGCCGGTCGCCACTGCGCCGCGCGCGGCCCCGTCGCGCGCGCCGCCGGCTGCCGTGACGGGCGAGCACCTCGGCCTTTGCCTCCCGAAAGCCCTTGGCGCGGCGCGCCTCGGCCATCCGTTCCTTCGCCGCGCGCGCCGCCGCCGCGAGATCGACGATGGGCGCGGGGTAGCTGCGCTCCAGCACGCTTCGCGCTTCAGGCCAAAGCCAGGGCTCATGCAGGAAGGCATCGGGAATGGGTGCAAGCTCGGGCAGCCAGCGGCGGATGAAGCGCCCCTCGGGGTCGTGGTCGCGCCCCTGCTTGACGGGGTTGTAGATGCGCAGCGCGTTGATACCGGTCACGCCCGACTGCATCTGCACCTGCGGCCAGTGGATGCCCGGCTCGTAATCGGTGAAGAGGCGGGCAAGATGCAGTCCCGTCGCCCGCCAGTCGAGCCACAGGTGATAGCTCGCCACCGCCATCAGCATTGCGCGCATGCGGAAGTTGATCCAGCCCGTGGCGATCAGGCTGCGCATGCAGGCGTCAAGAAAGGGAATGCCCGTCTCGCCCCGCGCCCAGGCTGCCAGGCGGGTCGCATCCGGCGTGCGCGGGCGCAGATCGTCGAGCGCGGGGTGCATGGCGCGCGCTTCGAGATCGGGCGCATCCTCGAGCTTCTGCATGAAATGGCTGCGCCAGTGCAGCCGCTCCTCGAAGGCCGCGAGCCCCGCCCGCCAGCCTTGCGGCCCTTCCGACTCGGCGCGCGCCCGGTCAGCGCGGGTGGCCTGCACGACCTCCCTCAGCGACAGCGGGCCGAGTGCCAGGTGCGGCGAGAGCCGCGAGCAGGCGTCGGGCGCCGTCAGCGGGCTGGGCATGCCGCGGCGGTAGCGGCCCGCGCGGTCGGTCAGGAACGCCGCGAGCGCGGCTTCAGCGGCGCGACGCCCCCCGCGCTGGCGGCCGGGGCAGGGGTCGGGCGCAAGCCCGAGCTCGACAGGGGCGGGCAATGAACCGGGCGCGATCGCGCAGATCGGCGCCAGCGCGCGCGGCGGGGGCACCAGCGGGGACGACATCTCGGCCTCCCAGCAGTCGGCCCAGCCGTCGCGCGAGGGCAGGCGGCGCACCACCCCGGCTTGCGGCAGCTCGTGCCACGGGATGCCTCTGGCGCGCGCCCAGCCGGCAACCCGCCGGTCACGGGCGTAACTCCAAAGGTTGCCCGTTTCCTCATGCGACCAGAGCGCGGCGATACCCTGCGCGCGATGGATTTCCGACAGCACGTCGACGGCGTCGCCGATGCGGATCACCAGCGGCTGGCCAAGCGCGGCGAGCTCTTCGCGAAGCTCCGCGAGGCATTCGGCGAGAAAGTCAAAATGGCGGCCCGAGGCATCCTCGGACCGCCAGTGGCCGGGCTCGGCGATGTAGAGCGGCAGCACCGGGCCGGCCGCGGCGGCACGAGCAAGGGGGGAGTGAGCGCACACGCGCAGGTCGCGCTTGAACCACACGACCTGCAGCAGGGGCCGCCGCGGTGGCACGCCTCGCCGCTCCCGCCTTACTCGGCAGGGAGGATCACGGCGTCGATCACATGGATCACGCCATTCGACGTCTCGATGTCGGGCTGGACGATGTTGGCGCCGTCGACCTTCGGGCCACCGGCAAGCGAGATCGTCACTTCCTGACCCTGCACCGTCTTGGCCTTGAGCCCCTCCGAGAGGTCGGACGACATCACCTTGCCGGGCACCACGTGGTAGGTCAGGATCGCCACGAGCCTGTCCTTGTTCTCGGGCTTGAGAAGTTCTTCCACCGTGCCGGCGGGCAGCTTGGCGAAGGCGTCATCGGTGGGCGCGAAGACGGTGAAGGGGCCTTCGCCCTTCAGCACGTCGACAAGACCGGCGGCCTGCACTGCGGCGACCAGGGTGTTGAAGCTTCCCACCTCCACTGCGGTGTCGACGATGTCCTTTTTCATGTGCGCCCCGGCGATCGCGGGGGCAGGGACGGCCGCCAGGGTGGCGGCGGTGGCAAAGGCGGCTGCGGCGGCAGCCATCGACCAGGCGGCGGTCATCGAGAGAAGCGGCATTCGAAACATCGGGAGTACCTCCATGTTGCATGTATCCGTGCTACGCGATGGCGTGCAGGGCGGATCACACGGCGCGGGCGCGCGACGGCCGCCTCACGCAGCCGTGAACGGGCGGCTGCGCGCACCCGCTGGTTTCGCAGTCGAGGCAGGAGAAGGGCTGGCGTGCGGCGGTGATTGCGGCTAGAGTGATCGAAACAAGCCCGAAAAGGGCGTGAGGCAGTGTTCAGGCAGGGCCGAGGCGTCAGCCAATGACAGAAATGGTCCACGGCACCGTGCCCATCAGGGTCGGCGAGCCGGTTCTTCCGCGCTGGTGGCGCACCATCGACAAGGTCACGCTGGGCTGTGTTCTCGCCTTGTTCGGCATCGGAATCCTGCTCGGCCTTGCTGCCTCGCCGCCGCTTGCGATGGATAACGGCAAGCCGCCCTTCTATTACGTCGAACGTCAGGCGGTGTTCGGGCTTGCAAGCCTGACGGCGATGGTGGTCATCAGCATGATGACCCCGCGCAGCGTGCGCCGGCTCGGTGTGCTGGGCTTCATCGCCGCCTTCGCGCTTCTCGCCGCGCTGCCCTTCATCGGCACCGACTACGGCAAGGGCGCGGTGCGCTGGATAAGCCTCGGCTTTGCCAGCCTGCAGCCCTCGGAGTTCCTGAAGCCCGGCTTCGTCGTGGTCGCGGCCTGGCTGATGGCGGCGAGCCAGGAAATTCACGGCCCCCCCGGCCGCTCGATCTCGCTTGTGCTGGCGCTTGTCATAGTCGGCTTTCTGGCCGCGCAGCCCGATTTCGGGCAGGCGAGCCTGATCCTGTTCATCTGGGGGGTGATCTGGTTCGTGGCCGGAGCACCCTTTGCGCTGCTTGCCACCATGGCGGCGGGGGTGATCGTCGCCGGCACCTTCGCCTATCAGAACTCCGAGCATTTCGCCCGCCGCATCGACGGCTTTCTCTCCAGCGAGCTCGACCCGACCACCCAGCTCGGCTATGCCACCAACGCCATAATCGAGGGCGGCTTCTTCGGCGTCGGCGTGGGGGAGGGGCAGGTGAAGGTCTCGCTGCCCGATGCGCACACCGATTTCATCATCGCCGTGGCGGCGGAGGAATACGGGCTGATGCTGGTGCTCGTGATCATCGCGCTCTACGCGCTCGTGGTGCTGCGTTCGCTGATGCGGCTCACGCGTGAGCGCGACACCTTCATTCGCCTTGCCGGCACGGGGCTTGCCTGCGTCTTCGGGATCCAGGCGATCATCAACATGGGCGTGGCGGTGCGGCTGTTGCCGGCGAAGGGCATGACGCTGCCCTTCGTCAGCTACGGCGGCTCCTCGGTGATCGCCACCGGCATCGCCATGGGCATGCTGCTGGCCTTCACCCGCTCCCGCCCGCAGGGCGAGATCGGCGACATCCTGATCCGGCGGCGGGGGTGAGGCAATGTCGGAAGCAATGTCCGGGGCAGGGCGCCAACTCGTCATCGCCGCCGGCGGCACGGGCGGGCACATGTTTCCCGCCCAGGCGCTGGCGGAGACCATGATCCGCCGCGGCTGGCGGGTGACGCTCACCACTGACGCACGCGGCGCGCGCTATACGGGCGGCTTTCCCCATGTGGTGGCGGTGCGCGAGGTCGCCTCGGCGACATTCGCCCGCGGGGGCGCGCTGGCGAAGGCCGCGGTGCCCGTGCGCATCGCCCAGGGCGTGGCCGCCGAGCTTCTGGCTCAGCGCCGGCTGAAGCCCGCTGTGGTCGTCGGTTTCGGCGGCTATCCGAGCATCCCCGCCCTTGCCGCTGCCTGGGCGCGGCGCACGCCGCGCATGATCCACGAGCAGAACGGCGTGCTCGGCCGCGTCAACCGGCTCTTCGCCCCGCGCGTGGATGCCATCGCCTGCGGCACATGGCCAACGCAAGGCCTGCCCGAAGGGGTGGAGGCGGTGCACACCGGCAATCCGGTGCGCGCGGCGGTGCTGGCGCGCGCGGGGGCGCCCTACATCCCGCCGGGTGACTATCCGATGTCGATCCTGGTGATCGGCGGCAGCCAGGGGGCGACGGCGCTTGCCGATGCGGTGCCAGCCGCCATCGCCGCCCTTCCCGAGACCCTGCGCGCGCGGCTGCGCATCGCCCATCAGGCCCGCGCAGAGGATGCCACGCGCGTCGCCGTCTTCTATGCCGAACACGGCATCGCCGCCGAGGTCGAGCCGTTCTTCTCCGACACCCCCCGCCGCATCGCCGAGGCGCAGCTCGTCATCAGCCGCGCCGGCGCCTCCTCGGTGGCCGAGATCGCGGTGATCGGCCGGCCGGCCATCCTCATCCCCTATCCGCACGCCACCGCCGATCACCAGACCGCCAACGCCCGGCCGCTGGTGGAGGCGGGCGGCGCCATCCTCATTCCCCAGTCGCGCCTCACGCCGGCGGTCTTGGCCGAACAGGTGACGGCGGTGCTGGAAAACCCCGAGGCGGCGGTGAAGATGGCCCATGCCGCGCTCTCCTGCGGCCGGCCGGATGCCGCTGACAGGCTCGCCGACATGGTGGAAGCACTGGCGGAGAAGGGGCAAACCCGGCATGAAGCATGAAGCCCGCCACCGATTCCGCGAGACCGCGATGAACGCTGCCACCAAGCTTCCCGCCCAGATGGGGCCGATCCACTTCACCGGCATCGGCGGCATCGGCATGTCGGGCATCGCCGAGGTGCTGATCGAGCACGGCTACAGCGTGCAGGGATCGGACCTCAAGCCCTCTCCCATCACCGAGCGGCTCGCGGCGATGGGCGCGCGCATCTTCATCGGCCAGCGCCCCGAAAACCTCGAAGGCGCGGAGGTGGTGGTGATCTCCACGGCGATCAAGCCCGGCAACCCCGAGCTTGAGGCCGCCCGCGCCCGCGGCCTGCCGGTGGTGCGGCGCGCCGAGATGCTCGCCGAGCTCATGCGGCTGAAGTCCAACGTCGCGGTGGCCGGCACCCATGGCAAGACGACGACCACAACACTCGTGGCCACCCTGCTCGATGCCGGCGGGCTTGACCCCACGGTCATCAACGGGGGCATCATCCACGCCTATGGCTCGAACGCGCGCATGGGGCAGGGCGAGTGGATGGTGGTCGAGGCCGACGAATCCGATGGCTCCTTCAACCGGCTGCCCGCGACCATCGCCATCGTCACCAACATCGACCCCGAGCATCTCGAGCATTGGGGAAGCTTCGATGCGCTGCGCGAGGGGTTCCACCGCTTCGTCTCCAACATCCCCTTCTACGGCCTTGCGGTCTGCTGCACCGATCACCCTGAAGTGCAGGCGCTCGTCGCCCGCATCACCGACCGCCGCATCGTCACCTTCGGCTTCAACACCCAGGCCGATGTGCGCGCCATCAACCTCGCCTACGAGAACGGCACGGCGCATTTCGACATCGCCCTGCAGGCCGAGGGGCGCGTGATCGAGGGCTGCCGGCTGCCGATGCCGGGCGATCACAACGTCTCCAACGCGCTGGCGGCGGTCGCGGTCGCGCGCCATCTCGGCATCCCGGCCGAGACCATCCGCACCGCGCTTGCCGGCTTCAAGGGCGTCAACCGCCGCTTCACCCGCGTGGGCGAGGTCGGCGGGGTGACGATCATCGACGACTACGGCCACCACCCGGTGGAAATCGCCGCGGTGCTGCGCGCGGCCCGACAGGCCTGCACCGGCCGGGTGATCGCGGCCCATCAGCCGCATCGCTATACCCGCCTCTCGGCGCTCTTCGAGGAGTTCTGCACCGCCTTCAACGATGCCGATGTGGTCGCCATCGCCGAGGTCTATGCCGCCGGCGAGGAGCCGATCGAGGGTGCGAGCCGCGAGGCGCTGGTCGAGGGGTTGCGCCGCCACGGCCACCGCCATGCGCTCGCCATCGACAGCGCCGAGGATCTCGCCCGCCTCGTGGCCGCCGAGGCCCGGCCGGGAGACATGGTGGTCTGCCTCGGCGCAGGCACGATCTCGGCCTGGGCACATGAGCTGCCGCGGCTGCTGGAGGCGCCGGCCCGCCCTGTGGCAAAGGGCTGACAGGGCGCCGCGCGAGCACCCCTGAGCCCCATCATCCTGGCCCCAATACCCCCGCCGGAGGCACGCCGCGCAAGCGGCGTTTCTCTCACACCGCGTCGCGCTCGACGAGCCACCTGAAATCCGGGTGCACCTCGAAGCGCCATTTCCGCTGCGGTCCGGCCATGGCGATGAGCGAGTACATCTCCACCCCGTGCGGCGCCGCGCAGGGATGATAGCCGCGCGGGACAAGCACGACGTCATGGTCGGCGAAGGCCATGCACTCGTCGAGCTCGCCATCCTCGGTGAAGACCCGCTGCACACCGAAGCCCGTGTGCGGGTTCAGCCGGTGATAACAGGCCGCCTCAAGGCGGCTGATGCGGGGGTGGTCGTCTTCGTCGTGACGGTATGGCGGGTAGGCGGACCAATGCCCGGCCGGCGTGAAGACCTCTCGCACGAGAAGGCTGTCGGCGACGTCACGATTGTCCATCGCGATGTTGTGGACGAAGCGCGTGGCAGTGCCAGTCCCGCGCTCTTCCAGGTGGATGCCCGCAGGCCCGATGATCTGGGCTGGATGGCCATGATGGCCGGGGGCGGCGCAGACGGCGAGCGTTGCCGGCGTGGTGGCGCGTGCCGACCAGTCCGAGCCGTTCGGTATGTAGACCGCATGTGGTGCGGACTTGTCGAAGACGTCCATCCTGTTGCCGAGCTCGCCGAAGTCGCGGTCTTCCACGCCGATCTCGGCCCGGCCCTCGATCAGCACGAGAATGACCTCGTTCTCTCCCGTGGGTTCCGCCACCAGCTCGCCGGGCTCGAGACGATAGATGCCGAGGCCGAGGCGCTCCCACGCCGCCTTGTTCGGTGTGATGTCGTGAATCTTTCCGGTCACGGCGACCGGCTTGCGCAAGAGCACACTCATTTCCCGCCTTCCTTCCGCTTTTCCACTTGGCGCGCACGCGCCTTCCCGGCGTCGAAGGCCACCAGCAGGGCCCAGCCGCAATAGAGCCCGGCAGCAGCAAAGAGAAGCCCCCAGCCCGGCGCGCCGGAGGAGAACTCCCACCCCGCCCATCCAAGACAGATGACCACGACCGCGACACGCCGCCAGAGCGGCAGAAAGAACGGAACATCGAGATCAAGGAACTCCCTCATCGCACCCCCGTTCCGAGCCATGGCGCCGTCAGGGTCCGCGCGGCTCTCGTGCGCCTTTCTGCCGTCATCGCTTGCCACCTTTTGTGCCAAGTCCGGCCGCCCCTTCCGCAGGATGGCCGGGGTAGCGCATGGCCGCGCGTGCGCCAATGTCCACTTCGGCGCGCGTATGCGCAACCCTTGAAGGTGTGATCGGCCTGCCAGCATCGCGAGGCGATTCTCACGTGCGCCTTGGTCGGTTGATGATTTTCCCTCCCTTGCGCTGCTAGCATCGCGAAGACAGGCTGGGTAGCGGGGTCGGTCGGGGCGCGCCGCGCATTCCCGCGGTGGGCGGGCTGACGGCCAAGGTTGACGGCAGGCCTTGCAGGCCGTGTGACGGAACCGGGAGGGAGCGATGCAGAGCAGACGCGGAGTTCTCGCACTGGCCGGAGGGGCGGGGCTTTCGTGTCTCGGGGCGCCCGCGCTCGCGCACAGCCGCCGAGACTTCGAGCTCGACGAGAGGTTCCTGCCGCAGGACGTGCCCGTACGCGGCAAGATCGCGCCCGGAACCATCGTGATCTCGCCGCGCCAGCGCTTTCTGTTCCTTGTCACCGCGCCGGGGCGGGCGCGGCGCTACGGGGTGGGCATCGGGCGCGCAGGGCTCGGGATCCGCGGCGAGCTCGAGATAGCGCGCAAGGCCCGATGGCCCTCGTGGAAGCCGACCGCCTCGATGATCCGGCGCGATCCGCGCTATGCGCGCTGGAAGAATGGCATGCCGGGCGGGCCCGGCAACCCGCTGGGCAGCCGCGCGCTCTATCTCTACCGCGACGGGCGGGACACCTACTATCGCATCCATGGGACGACGGAGCCATGGACGATCGGCCAGTCGGTCTCGAACGGGTGTTTCCGCATGATCAACGCGCATGTCGAGGAGCTCTACGAGATGGTGCCGGTCGGCACCAAGGTGATCGTGCTCTGACGCGGGGCAGTCGGGCACGCGGCGCGGTTGGCGGGCGCCGGCGGCACTAGGGCTGGACATCGGCCCGGCGCTCCGCGCAAGCATGGGCCATGCAAGACGAGATACTTCACCGGGCATTTCCCGCCGGACTGTGGGACGATCCGCGCCTCGGCCGGCTGCCCGGCATCCAGCCCGTGGCGGCGGGAGACTGGCTGCGGGTTGACGAGGCCTTCGCCGCGCAGATGCGGCTGCGCGATCAGCTGATCGCCACCCGCCCCCGCGAGGTGATCGCCGAGCTTCCGGGCGCAACGCCGGCTGTGCGGGAGACGCTCGAGCGGGTCCTCGAGGCGCTTTCCGCGTTGGCGGGCTATCGCATCGGCTCAGGCGAGGTGAGGCGCCCCGACGGTCGTCGCGTGGTGCTTGAGAGCGCCCGGCCGCTCGCGACGCTCGGCCGCCTGTGCCAGGAGGATTTCTGCATTCTCGAGAAGCGCGGCCGGGAGCATGTGCTGGTGGCGGCGGTTCTGTGTTTTCCGGCAAGCTGGCGGCTCGATGAGAAGCTCGGACGGCCGCTCACGGCGATCCACGCGCCGGTTGCCCCCTATACCGACGAGCTTGCCCGCCGCGTGCAGCGGCTGTTCGATGGCCTGCGGCCCGAGCGCCCGCTTTGGCGGGCCAATCTGCTCGAGTATGACGATCCCGCCCTGTTCCAGCCGCGTTCGGAGCATGCACCCCGGCGGCAAGCGTCGCCCCGGCCGGCCTACCTTCGCTCCGAGCGACAGTGTCTGGTCAAACTTCCCCGCACGGGGGCGGTGGTGTTCTCGATCCATACCCATGTCATCCGCCGTGTGGACGCGACGGCCACGGATCTCGATGCGCTGAAGCGGCTCGCCGCCGGCTGAGTGCGCGCGGCCGCCTCTGCGCCGACGTCAGAGCAGCGACAACACCTCCGCGGCCATTCCCGACTGATCGAGCGCCACGCCAAGCGCCGTCACGCACACGGCCTTCGCCGCCAGCCGGGCGTTTGGTCCGCGAATCAGCTGATAGAACAGCACCGCCATGGCAACCGGGAAGCTCAGCGCCATCAGCAGGATCAGGAGTCCGTAATTGGTTCCCGCCCGCGCCGTTTCCTCGTCGATCAGTTCGCGTTCACCCTCCTCGGGCGCGATCCCGCGCGAGACGCGGGCCCAGTCTTCCGCCGTGGCGGCCTTCAGCCGGTCACGCTCGAGCTCCTCGAGCTCCTCCTCGGGAGAGAGGGCGAAGATGTGCGCGCCCGGGTGCAGCTTCGGCGCCTCGGCCCCGGCCGCGAGCGAAACGGGTTCGCGCGTATCGGCGGGGTCGATCACCAGCGGCGCATGTTGCACCGGCGGGGCGCTGCGGGCGAATTCCCCGGCCGAAAACAGCATGTCGGTCTCGTTCCAGTACACCAGCTGGGCGCCGAGATCCTCCAGCAGGAGGTCGGCCAGCTCCCAGCAAAGGTGGCGCTTCTCGTCATGCGAGGCGCCCATCATCGCATCGGGCCGATCGGTGACGAGCAGCTTGACGCTGGCGCGGTGGGCCTCGAGCGTCTCAAACACCAGGCGGTCGGCGAGCGGGTCATGGCCTGGCCGCTGCGTGCCGGAAAACTCGCTCACTTCGAAAGGAACCGGGCAATAGGCGGCCAGCACCTGGACACGATCGCAACTTATGAGGAGATGCCTGCCATCTTCCACCCGGGTTCCGGTGACGCGGAAGCCGAGCATCTCAAGGGTGGCGAGGATCTCGCCGGTCTCGCCGAGGAGCGCGTCACCCACCGCTCGGGTGAACAGCAGGTTGGCTTCGATGGAAATGGTGGCGGTGTCCTTCATGGCTTCACCCCTTTGGTCCCTCGGATCATCAGGCGCCGGGAATCTGGCGAAAGTTTGCAACTCTTGGTTCAAATTGTCGGTTTGTCTTCAGCCTCGGGGGTGGAAGGGCGAGCCCATCGCCCGGAGCGCGCCCGAGGCAATCTCGCTGTTGCCGAACCCGAGAAGCTCGACGAGCAAGAGGCCGGTAAAGGTGGCGAGAATCAAAGCTGACGCCACCACCGAGACCGCGAGATTGGGCCCGCGCAGGAGATTCCAGAGAAAGAGCGCGGCGGCCGCGAGCGGCGAGATGGTGGCGAGCGCCGCGCAGAGCGCCCAGGTGCGCAGCGCGCCGGAGCGCTGCTCGGCGGCGGAAGGGGCGGATGCCGGCCGGCGATTGCCGGGTGCGCCGTGCCCCGGCACCCGGAGATCGCTGCCCGAGTCCGAAGTTTTGCGCCGCGTTCCAGCCGCCTCGGGTTCGAGAACGAAACACCCCGTGGGGCATGTGCACCAGTCGTCATCGAGAATGACACGGAACTGGACCTTGTCCGAATGCGGCAGCGTTACCCCATGGGCAAGGGCTGTCGCGCGCGTCACATGCGCTTCGATGATTCGCTCAAGCGCGGCAAGCGCCGCGGCCGTGCCCATCCGGCCCGGCGGAATCACCAGCTGACGCCCGCAGTAAAGCTCCGAGTGCACAGCGCGCAGCCCAGGCGCGGTATCGTCGGAGCCGGGCTCCACGGCTTCGGGCCGGAAGACAAGCCGGGCCGGAAACCGGCGCGCGTCCATCGCGGCAATCTCGTGGGGTGTAAACAACATGCCCGATTGGGCCCAGTACACGGCGGCGGGCTCGCTCATGGCGCAGGCGACACGCAGCACCCGCGCGAGCACCATGGCCGCCAGGTCGGGTGCGACCCGTCGCGCGCCGGCGCGCTCCAGGCGCAGCGAGAGCGTTGCGCGATGCCGCTGCACCGCGTCCCGAAGGCGGGCTTCACTGGCGGCCCGCATCCGTGCGGCCGAAAGCCCCTGCGCGAAGACCGCGGGCGGCATCGGCACGAGACAGGCTTCAATGCGCAGCTCCATCGTCGTTGAGCGCAGCAGCAGGGATGTTTCGCCCTCCCGCTCCCTGAGGGAGAAGGAAATCGCGAGATCCGCAAGCGCGGCATTGATCTGCTCGAGACAGGCGTCGTGCTCGAGCCGTGGCACGCGATCGAAAAGCACTACCGCCTCGATCTCGGGATAGGTCATGATTGCCTTCTCCAGGAAACCTCTCTGGTCCCGGCAACCATGAGGTGATGAAATCGGCGACATTTGGGCAAAAGAAACAATTCCTTGTGACGAAGTTTATTGGTGCGGTAGAGCCGGGCATTGCGCCGATTGCGTTGCCGCTGCAGCGGCGCGGGGGCGATGGATTGACATTCCGTCATTTGCGCCGTGGGTTGAACAGGTGGGAAAAAGGGAGGCACCCGGATGGCACGGATGAGCTGCGGCGAGGCGACGATGCGGCTTCTGGCACGCTATGGCGTGAGGGCCGTGTTCGGCGTGCCGGGCGTGCATACGCTGGAATTCTGCCGCGGCCTGCGCGACCCCGGCACCAAGGATGACGGCCGGCTTCTTCACATCCAGACCCGCAACGAGGAGGGCGCGGCCTATGCCGCCGAGGGCTGGGCGCGCGCCACGGGCGAGCCGGGCGTCGCACTGGTCATCTCAGGCCCCGGCGTGACCAATGCCGCAACCGGGCTCGGAGATGCCTGGTGCGCGAGCCTGCCGATGCTGCTGATCTCGGCCGAGCCGCCTTCTGACTCGCTCGGCAAGGGCTGGGGGGTTCTGCACGAGATCACCGAGCAGCGCGCCGTGACCGCGCCGCTCACCGCCTTTTCCGCCACCGCGCACCGGCCCGAGGATGTGCCCGGGCTTCTGGCCCGCGCCTTCACCCTGTTTTCCAGCGCCCGCCCGCGGCCGGTCCACATCTCGATCCCGACCGATGTGCAGGCGATGCCGGTTGATGAGGAGTGGGAGGCGGTGACGCTCCCGGCCCGGCCGGTGCCCGAGGCGCGCGTGCTGGCCGAGGCGGCGGAGCGGCTGGCGGCGGCTCGCCGGCCGGTGATTGTCGCCGGCGGCGGGGCCGTGGAGGCAGGCAAGGGCATTGCGGATCTTTCCGAGCGGCTTGCCGCGCCGGTCATCACCACCACGGCGGGCAAGGGCATCGTGCCCTGCGACGGGCCGCTTGCGCTTGGCGGTGGGCTCAGCCGCGCGGCCGGCCGGGAGCTTCTGGCCCGCGCCGATGTGGTGCTGGCGCTCGGCACCGAGCTTTCGGAGACCGACAGCTTCGTGCCCCGCCTCGACATTCCGGGCGAGATCATCCGGGTCGACATCGACCCGGCCAAGCTCAACGATCTCTACCCCGCGCAGCTCGGTCTCGTGGGCGACGCGGCAGCCGCGGCCGAGGCGCTGGCGGACCGGCTCGCGGCGCACCGCCCCGCGCCTGATGCCGCCGCCGCGCGACAGGCGGAGGTGAGCGCCGCGCGCGCCGAAACGCTCGCCCCGCAGACCGACTCGGAGGCGCGGCACCTGCGCCTTCTCTCCGCACTGCGCGAAGTGCTGCCCGATGAGGCGATCCTCTCGGGCGACGCCTGTCAGCCGGTCTATACGGCCGCCTTCGCCTGGCCCGCGCGCCGGCCGCGGCGCTTCTTCTTTCCTGCCGGCTTCTGCACGCTTGGCGCGGCGCTGCCGCAGGCCATCGGCGCAAAGCTCGCCGAGCCCGAGACGCCGGTCGTCGCGCTCGTTGGCGATGGCGGCTTCATGTTCACCATGCCCGAGCTCCTCACCGCCGCCCAGCTTGGCCTCGCTCTGCCCGTGATCCTGTGGGACAACCGCGGGCTGAAGCAGATCCGCGACGACCTCGCTGCCATCGGCGTGCAGCCGGTGGGCGTTGACCCGCTCAACCCCGATTTCACCGCTCTCGCCCGCGCCTGCCACTGCCACGCCGCCGCGCCCGACGACGAGGTCGGCTTCAGGGCCGCTGTCACCGCCGCGCTCGCCGCCGACAGGCCGACGCTCATCCATGTCACCGAAGGCGCGGGCTGGCTCGCCTGACGCCGAGAAGAGGACGCTACCGATGACCGGGACATTCACCACCCGCCCCGAGATTCGCGGCAGCTTCGGCGTGGTCGCCTCCACTCACTGGATTGCCTCGGCGGTGGGCTTCGGCATTCTCGAGCGCGGCGGCAACGCCTTTGACGCGGCAGTGGCGGCGGGGTTCACGCTGCAGGTGGTCGAGCCGCATCTGAACGGGCCGGGCGGCGAGGTGCCGGCAATCGTCTGGGAGGCGGGGGCGGCGCGGGCGCGGGTGCTGTGCGGGCAGGGCAGCGCGCCGGCGGGCGCGACCATCGAGCACTACCGCGCCGAGGGGCTTGAGCTCATCCCCGGCTCGGGGCTTCTGGCCACGGTCATTCCCGGTGCCTTTGATGCATGGATGCTGATGCTGCGCGATCTCGGCACCATGCCCCTGCGCGAGGTGATGGCGCCGGCGATCCACTACGCCCGCCACGGCCACCCGCTTCTGCCGCGCGCGGCCGAGACCATCGCCGGTGTGGCCGATCTCTTCCGCGAGCACTGGCCAACATCGGCCGAGACCTGGCTCATCCGCGGCGAGGTGCCCGCACCGCACGCGAATTTT
This sequence comes from Meinhardsimonia xiamenensis, assembly GCF_900102905.1. GTDB lineage: Bacteria > Pseudomonadota > Alphaproteobacteria > Rhodobacterales > Rhodobacteraceae > Meinhardsimonia > Meinhardsimonia xiamenensis. Next base: position 470,600 of record NZ_FNFV01000002.1, read on the forward strand.
GCCAACCCCGTGCTTGCCGACACATGGGAGAGGCTCCTGGCCGAGGCCGAGGCGGTTTCGGGGCGCGAGGCGCAGATCGAGCGGGCGCGCGACGCCTTTTACCGCGGCTTCGTTGCCGAGGCGATCGACCGCTACCTGCGCGAGGCGGAGGTGTGGGATGTCTCGGGTGCGCCGCGCAAGGGCGTGCTGAGGGGCGAGGACATGGCCCGCTGGCAGGCGCGGTGGGAGGCGCCGCTTTGGCTCGACCACGCCGGCTGGCGGGTGATGAAGACCGGGCCCTGGGGGCAGGGGCCGGCGCTTCTGCAGGCCTTGGGGATGCTCGCGCACACGGGCGTGGCGGAGATGGACCCGCAGGGGCCGGACTTCATCCACACGGTGATCGAGGCGATCAAGCTCGCCATGGCCGACCGCGAGGCCTATTACGGCGACCCGGACTTCTTCGACGTGCCGGTGGAGACGCTTCTGTCGGAGGACTACCTGCGCGAGCGTGCCGCGCTCATCGGCGCGGCCGCCTCGCGCGAGGAGCGGCCCGGCCGCGTCGCGGGGCTTGAGCATCTGGCCGAAGCGGCGGTGGCGCGGGCGGCGCGTCAGGCGGCAGTGGCGAACACCGGCGGCGCCGGGGCAGGGGAGCCGACCATGGCCCATCTCGCCCCGCGCGAGGGCGACACGGTGCATCTCGATGTGATCGATGCCGCGGGCAACATGGTCTCGGCCACGCCATCGGGCGGCTGGCTGCAGTCCTCCCCGGTCATCCCGGGGCTCGGCTTTGCGCTCAACAGCCGGGCGCAGATGTTCTGGCTCGAGGAAGGGTTGCCCTCGTCGCTGCGCCCGGGCGCGCGCCCGCGCACCACGCTCACCCCGTCGCTCGCGCTCGGGCCGGAGGGGCAGCGGCTTGCCTTCGGCACCCCCGGCGGCGACCAGCAGGATCAGTGGCAGCTCATCTTCCTTCTGCGCCACCTCCATCACGAGCCCGACATGCAGGCGGTGATCGATGCGCCGCTCTTCCACTCCATGCACTTCGTCTCCTCCTTCTGGCCGCGGCGGGCGCGGCCGGGCTGGATGATGATCGAGGAGCGCGCGGGCGAGGAGGTGCTCAAGGCGCTGGCCGCGCGCGGCCACGCGCTGGAGGTGGCAGGCCCCTGGAGCGTGGGCCGCCTCACGGCGGCGGCGCGGGATGCGGGCGGGGGCTTGCGCGCCGCGGCCACGCCGCGGCTCATGCAGGCCTATGCGGTGGGGCGCTGAGCCTCAGGCGGTCACCTCGGCCCAGCCCATCATTCCGGCCTCGGCGTGGCCGAGCATGTGGCAGTGGAAGGCCCATTTGCCGGGGCCTTCGGCGGTGAACACATACTCGCGCGTCTCGTCAGGCCACAGAAGCACCGTGTCCCGCCACGGCCCGAGCCGGCCGCCGGGAAGAATCTCGCGCATGTGATGGCCGTGCAGGTGCATCCCGTGAGGAAATGCCGTGCGATTCTCCATGGTGATGCGCACCGTCTCGCCGCTCGCGGCCGACAGCAGCGGTGCCTCGCCCAGGCCTGCGACACCGTTCAGCGCCCAGAACATGCCGCGGCTGGCAAGCTCGCGCATGCCCATCCGCCGCCCCTCGAACATCGCTCCGGCCATGCCGCGCATCGCCCCGCCCTCCATGACAAGCCGGGCCGGGCGCGCGGCGGCAGGCTGGGGCGCGGGCATCGGGTTCGGCGGCAGAAGCGTCGGCGCGGGGCGGCGCGCTGCGGTGCCGGTCCTCACCGGAAAGCGGGCCTGCGCATAGCCGGTGCCGCGCAGATGGTGGATGAGGAATGCCTCCTCGCCCGCCTCGGCCGTGACATCCACGATGAGATCGGCGCGCTGACCGGGTGCCAGGATGAACGTCTCGCCAACGGGCTCGGGTGCCTCGAGCGGCTGGCCGTCAAGCGCCATGATCCAGCCCTCAAGCCCCTTCAGCCCGAGTTCGAAGAGCCGCGCCGTGGCGGCGTTGAGAAGGCGCAGCCGCAGCCGCTCGCCGCGCGACACCTCCAGCGCGAAATCGGCGGCGCCGTTAGTGGTGGCGATGTTGCCGAGCCGCCCGCCATGGCTGAGGTCGTGGAGGTTGCCGAAATCCTCGCTGATCTGCAGGCTCTCGGGGTCGAGCCGCCAGTCGTCGATCACCAGCACCATGTCGCGGTCGACGCCGGGCGCCTCGGCCTCCTCGACCACGAGCGCGCCATGCAGCCCGCGCTCGACCTGCTCGAAGCTGCGGGCATGGCTGTGAAACCAGAAGGTACCGGCATCGCGCAGCGCGAAGTCGTAGAGAAAATCGCCGCCCGGCGCCACCGGCTCCTGCGTCAGGCCGGGCACGCCATCCATCGCGTTGGGCAGACGCAGCCCGTGCCAGTGGATGGAGGTCTCCACCGGCAGCCGGTTGACGAGCCGCCGGGTGAGCCGCGCGCCCTGCGGCAGGCGGATCTCCGGCGCCGGCACGCTGCCGCCGTAGCTCCAGACCTGCGTGGCCGGAGCCCCGCCCGGCAGGAGCCGCACCTGCGCCGCGCGCGCCTCGATGACCTCGGCCGCCTCGAGGGCGCGCAGACCGCGTGGCGCAAGGCCAAGCGCGAGCCCGGCCGCGCCCCCTGCCAGAACCGCGCGGCGGCTCGGATGCCCCTCAGAAAATGCCATTGGCCCGCTGGAGCTCCCGCACATAGGTGATGATCGCCCTGATCTCGGCGTCGGTGATGCCTTCGACGGGGGGCATGTCGCCGAAGCGCCAGTGATGCGCGCGCACCCCGTTGCGGGCGGCGAGCATGAAGGCCATGTCCCCATGATGGCCGGGCTCGTAGATGCGATGCACCAAGGGCGGCGCCACGCCCTCCTGCCCCGCGGCGTTCTGGCCGTGGCAGCGGGCGCAGAACGCGTCGAAGGCACGTTTGCCCATCTGCGCTTCCGGCGACAGCCGCTCGGGAAGGGCCACCTCGACAAGGGGCGCGGCCTGCGAAGCCTGCGCGGCCGCCCCTGAGACCGCCACCGGCGCACCGTCCGTCTCGGGCCGGAGGAAGAAGATCGACGCTCCGCCCAGCAAAAGCGCCGCCAGCGCCATGGGGATCATGCGTTTCATGTTGCGCTCCCTTTCTGCGGGCCGGCCGTCACGCGCTCGGCCGTGCCTCATACCCCGCCTGCCGCAGCGCTTCGACAAACGCCTCGACAGGGTCCGCGCTTTCCACCTCGGCGGTGTGAGAGTCGAGATCGACCGTCACCCGCGCGGCAGGATCGACCGAGGCAACCGCCTTTTCCACCGCTGCCTTGCAATGGCCGCAGGTCATGTCGGGAATCGAGAACTTCATTGCTGTCGCCCCATCCGTGGCATTCGCGCCAGAGATGGGGCTTCCAGCAGCTGGAAGGTCAAGGGTCGCCGCCTGCGGCAGCGCGCCTCAGGCCGCAGCGAGCCCCTTGTCGAGCGCGTCGAGGATCACCTGCGCCTCGTCTTCGGTCATGATCAGCGGCGGCGAGCAGATGAGATTCGCCCCCGACATGCGCACCATCGCCCCGGCGCGATAGGTCGCCTCATGGACGCGGGCGATCACCTCGGGCGCGATCGGCGTCTTGCTGGCGCGGTCGGAGACAAGCTCCATCGCCGTCATCATGCCATGCCCGCCGCGTACGTCGCCGATGATCTCGTGGCGCTCCTTGAGGCGCTGGAAGCCCTCGTAGAGCTGCCGGCCGCGGGCGGCGGCGTTGCGGTGCACCTCGAGCCGCTGCATCTCGGCGATGGAGGCAAGCGCGGCAGCCGCGCCCACCGGGTGGCAGGAATAGGTATAGCCGTGGCCAATGAGCGCCGCGCCGGTCTCGTCGCGCTCGAACACCTCGGCCACGGCCTCCGAGAGCATCACCGCGCCGAAGGGGAAATAGGCGTTGGTAATGGCCTTCGCGGTGGTGGCCATGTCGGGCTGCACGCCCCAGTGGCGCGATCCGGTCCAGTCGCCGGTGCGGCCGAAGCCGGTGATGACCTCGTCGGCGATGAGCAGGATGCCGTGGCGCGCGGTGATCTCGCGCACGCCGGGCATGAAGGACTCATGCGGCACGATCACCCCGCCCGCGCCGAGGACCGGCTCGACGATCATCGCGGCGATGGTGTTGGCCCCCTGAAACTCGATCTCGGCCTCGAGGGCGGCAAGGCAGAGCTGCGCCAGACGCTCGGGATCCTCCTCGTTGAAGGGGTTGCGGTAGGTGTAGGGGGCGGGGATGTGGAAGCAGCCGGGCAGGAGCGGCTCGTAGGCGTTGCGGAACAGCGGGTTGCCGTTCACGGAGGCGGCGGCGAAATGGGTGCCGTGGTAGCCCTTCTTGAGGCTGAGGAACTTCACCCGCCCGGCCTCGCCGCGGATCTTGTGATACTGGCGGGCAAGGCGCAGCGCGGTCTCCACGCTGTCGGAGCCCCCCGACGTGAAGAAGGCGCGCGAGAGCCCGTCGGGGGCGAAGAAGTCGGCCAGCACGGTGGAGAGCTCGATCACCACGTCATTGGTGGTGCCGCGGAAGGCCGAATAGTAGGGCAGCCGGTCGAGCTGGGCGGCGATGGCCTGCTTGACCGGCTCGCAGGAGAAGCCAAGGTTGACGCACCAGAGCCCGCCGACACCATCGACCACCTCATGGCCGTCGATGTCGGTGATGCGCACGCCGCGCGCCTCGGTGATGATGGTGGGCGGATGCGCCCGCATGTCGCCCGGATGCGCCATCGGGTGCCACACGTGGCGGGCGTTCATCTCCTTCAGGAAGTTGGAGTCCTTCATTCCCTCGTCTCCTCGTCGGGCTCGGTCAGCCGCCGCAGCGCGGCACGAAACGACGCAGCCGGCCGGGCCACGTCAAAATGAAGCGCGCGCATTCCCGCGGCACGCGCACCGGCGACATTGCGCTGCGCGTCATCGACGCACAGGCAGTGCTCCGGCGCAAGGCCCAGCGCCTGCGCCGCCGCGCCGAAGGCGGCCGGATCGGGCTTGTGCCCGCCACCGTTCGGGCCGTCGAGGATCGCATCGAAACGGGCGAGAAAGTCGCGCGGCAGGGGCAGGCGCCCCAGCGCGTCAAAGGAGCTCGGCAGAAGCGCAAGGGCTGCGCCGAGCCCGCGCGCGGCCTGGAGCGCCTCTCGCGCCTGAGGCCGCAGCACCGCATGGGGCAGCGCGCCAAGGGCGCGGGCAAAGAGCTCGGCGCCGTCCTCCCAGACCTCGCCCAGAAGCGCGCCGACCTCGCGCGCGCGCTCGCGCCAGTAGTCCCGCTCGTCGATCTCGCCTGCGCGCAGCGCCTGCCACAGCCCGTCCGTCTCCGGCGCGAAGGGGCCGCGCCAGGTCAACGTGCCGGGCGCAAGCCGCAGCGCGCGCTCGGTCTCGTCGTGAAGCTCGAAGAGCGTGGGGGTGAGAACGCCGCCGAGATCAAGAACCAACGCGCACCGCTTGCCCATGCACCCCCCTTGGCCTCGGGCCGCGCCGGCCCGCTCTTGCCATTCTGATAGGCGCGCCGCCGCCCGGCGTCAAACGAGCGGGGGCTGGCGCCCGGTCTATTGCAGCGGGCGGATCTTCAGCCGCGTGATGCGGTTTTCCTTCCGGCCGACCACCTCGAAGCGGAAGCCGTGAAAGGCGAACACCTGGCCCACCTCGGGAATCGTCTGCGCCTCGTGGATGACGAGGCCCGCCACGGTGTTGGCCTCGTCGTCGGGCAGGTTCCAGTCCATCATGCGGTTGAGGTCGCGAATGGTCATCGCGCCGTCCACCAGCCAGTCGCCATCCTCGGCGCGGCGTATGGGCTGGTCGGCATCGGTATCGAACTCGTCGGAGATCTCGCCGACGATCTCCTCCAGGATGTCCTCGAGCGTGATCAGCCCCTCGAGAGAGCCGTATTCATCCACCACCAGCGCGAAATGGGTGCGCCGGCGCAGGAACTCGCGCATCTGGTCGTCAAGAGTGGTGGTGTCGGGCACGAAATAGGGCTCCATCGCCACCTCGGTGATGTCGAAATCCTTGAACGGATCCTCCCCTTCAGCGGCCTTGAGCATGCGCGCATAGAGCGCGCGCAGCACATCCTTGGCGTGGATCACCCCGATGATGTTGTCGCGGTCGCCCCGGTAGAGAGGAAGGCGCGTGTGCGAGGAGGCAAGGATCTGCTCGAGAATCTCCCTCGGCGGCAGATCGGCGTCGATCATCTCGATCTCGGAGCGGTGGCGCATGATCTCGTCAACGGTGCGCTCGCCCAGATGCAGCGCGCCGAGAAGCCGGTCGCGGTCCTCCTTCTCCACTGCCCCTTCGGAGTGGCCGAGGGTGATCGCCCCCACGATCTCCTCGCGCACGGCGAGGATGTTGCGCTCGGGATCGGTACGCACGCCGAAGAGAAACAGAAGCCCCCGCACCAGGGCCCGCACCGCCGAGACCACGGGCGAGAGCACCACGATGACCGGCGCGATCAGCGGGGACACGCGCTGCGCCGCCGTCTCGGGGTCGGTGATGGCGTAGGTCTTGGGCAGCACCTCGGCAAAGATCAGCACGAGCAGGGTCATCACCAGCGTGGCCAGCGCCACACCCGATTCGCCGAACAGGCGCGTGAAGAGCGAGGTGGCGAGCGAGGCTGCGAGGATGTTGACGAGGTTGTTGCCCAGAAGCACCGAGCCGATCAGCCGCTCGCTGTCGCGGGTGAGCTTCAGCGCCAGCGCCGCAGCCCGCGAGCCCTTGTCGGCCTGCGCCCTGAGCTTGGCGCGGGAGGCGGCCGTCAGCGCCGTCTCCGAGCCCGAGAAAAAGGCCGAGAGCACCAGAAGCGCGAGGATGGCGATGACGCTTGCCCAGAAGGCGTTGTCGAAAACGGGGGTCTGTGACTGGATATCCATGGGCATGGCCTTTGCGGGGTTGCGCCGGTTATGGGTGGCGCCGCGATGGCGATCAAGGGGGAAGGGGGCAGCAATGTCGAATGCGGCAGCGGGACCGGTGGTGCTGGACCTCGGCGTTCTGGAAGGGCCGGTTCTCGTCTTCGGTGGGCCTTATTCCAATTTTCAGGCGACGCGGGCCATTCTTGCGCTGGCCGAGGAAATGGGGTTGCCGCCCGCGCGGCGCATCTGCACGGGCGACATGATTGGCTATTGCGCCGATCCGCGCGCCACCGCCGAGGCGGTGATGGGCGCCACGGCGGCGGTGGTGGCGGGCAACTGCGAGCGCCAGCTTGCCGCCGGGGCCCCGGACTGCGGCTGCGGCTTTGACGAGGGCAGCGCCTGCGCGGCGCTCTCGCGCGGCTGGTATGCGCATGCCCGCGCGGCCCTGTCCGGGCAGGAAGCGCTTCTCGCGGCATTCGCGGCGCTGCCTGACATCGTGATCTTCACCCATGCGGGGCGGCGCTGCGCGGTGATCCATGGGGGCGTCTCGGACATCTCGCGCTTTCTCTGGCCGTCGAGCCCGGAGGCGGAGTTTGCCGAAGAGATTTCGCTGATCACCGCTGCCGCCGGGCCGGTTGACCGGGTCATCGCGGGTCACTGCGGGCTCGCGTTTCACCGCCGCGTCGGCGGGGTCGACTGGATAAACCCGGGCGTCGTGGGCCTGCCGCCGCACGACGGGCGCCCGCTGACGCGCTACGCCGTGCTTGACGGCTCGGACGGCGTCGTCTTCGAGCGCCTTGCCTATGCGCACGAAGCGGCGGCGCGGGCGATGGAGAAGGCAGGACTCGGCGGCGGCTATGCCGAGACCTTGCGTTCGGGGCTGTGGCCCAGCGAAGAGGTTCTTCCGGGCGAGTTGCGGCACCGGCCCTGAGCGCGCGGCGCCGCAAGCAACAAGGGCGCCCCGCGGGGCGCCCTTGCGGTGTGGTTGTCGGACCGGCTCACTCGAGGTCGAAGCGGTCGGCCATCATCACCTTGTTCCAGGCGGCGACGAAGTCGTTCACGAACTTCTCGGCCGCATCGTCGGATGCGTAGACCTCCGACAGCGCCCGCAGCTGCGAGTTGGCGCCGAAGACGAGGTCGACGCGCGTGCCGGTCCACTTCACCGTGCCGGTCTTGCGGTCGCGGGCCTCGAACTCCTGCTCGTCCTCGTCCACCGGGGCCCAGTCGAGGCCCATGTCGGTGATGTTGACGAAGAAGTCGTTCGACAGCACGCCGGGCCGCTCGGTGAGCACGCCATGGGTCGAGCCGCCGGTGTTGGCCCCGAGCACCCGCAGGCCGCCCACGAGCACCGTCATCTGCGGCGCCGAGAGGCCAAGAAGCTGCGCGCGGTCGACGAGCAGCGCCTCGGGCGGCACCGGGCAGCGTGCCTTCTGCCAGTTGCGGAAACCGTCGGCGAAGGGCTCGAGCGCCGCCATGCCATCTTCATCGACGTGCTCGGGCCCGGCATCGACACGACCCGGCGTAAACGGCACCTCGATGTCGTGGCCGCCCGCCTTCGCCGCCGCCTCGATCGCCGCGGCCCCGCCGAGCACGATCAGATCGGCCAGCGAAACCTTCTTGCCGCCGGTCGCGGAGGCGTCGAACTCGGCCTTGACGCCCTCGAGCGCGGAGATCACCCGCGCGATACGCTCGGGCTCGTTCACCGGCCAGTCCTTCTGCGGCGCCAGACGGATCCGCGCGCCGTTCGCGCCCCCGCGGAAGTCCGAGCCGCGGAAGGTCGAGGCCGACGCCCAGGCGGTGAACACCAGGTCGGAGACGGAGAGCCCCGTGGCCAGGATCTTCTGCTTCAGCGCGGCGATGTCGCCCGCGTCGATCAGCTCGTAGTCGCGCTTGGGCAGCGGATCCTGCCAGATGAAGTCTTCTTCCGGCACGTCCGGGCCGAGGTAGCGCGCCTTCGGCCCCATGTCGCGGTGGGTGAGCTTGAACCAGGCCCGCGCGAAGGCATCGCGGAACTCGTCGGGGTTCTGGTGGAAGCGGCGCGCGATCTTCTCGAACTCGGGGTCGAAGCGCAGCGACATGTCCGCCGTGGTCATCATGATCGGCACCTTCCTGGAGGGATCCTCCGGGTCGGGCGCCATGTGCTCGGGGCGCGGGTTCTTCGGCGTCCACTGCCAGGCGCCGGCGGGGCTCTTCACGAGCTCCCACTCATAGCCGAACAGCACGTCGAAATAGCTGTTGTCCCACTGCGTCGGCGTGGGCGTCCATGACCCTTCGAGCCCGCTGGTGATGGTGTCGCGGCCCATGCCCTTGCCGTAGGAGGACTTCCAGCCAAGCCCCATCTGGTGGAGCGGCGCAGCCTCGGGCTCGGGACCGACGAGCGACGGATCGCCCGCGCCGTGGCACTTGCCGAAGGTGTGGCCGCCTGCCGTCAGCGCCACCGTCTCCTCGTCATTCATGCCCATGCGGCGGAAGGTCTCGCGCACGTCGCGACCGGCCGCCACCGGGTCGGGGTTGCCGTTCGGCCCCTCGGGGTTGACGTAGATCAGCCCCATCTGCACCGCCGCGAGGGGCATCTCGAGAACCTCGTGATTGCCGGCATAGCGCTGGTCGCCGAGCCACTCGGCCTCGTTGCCCCAGTAGATGTCTTCCTCGGGCGCCCAGATGTCCTCGCGCCCGCCGCCAAAGCCGATGGGCTTCAGCCCCATCGATTCGAGCGCCACGTTGCCGGCGAGGATGAACAGGTCGGCCCAGCTCAGGGCGCGGCCGTACTTCTTCTTGATCGGCCACAGAAGCCGGCGCGCCTTGTCGAGGTTGGCGTTGTCGGGCCAGGAGTTGAGCGGCGCAAAGCGTTCATTGCCGGTGTTGCCGCCGCCGCGGCCGTCGCCGGTACGGTAGGTGCCGGCCGAGTGCCAGGCCATGCGGATCATCAGACCGCCGTAATGGCCGTAGTCGGCCGGCCACCAGTCCTGGCTTTCGGTCATCAGCGCGCGCAGGTCGGCCTTGACCGCCTCGAGGTCGAGTTTCTTGAACTCCTCGCGGTAGTTGAAATCCGGCCCGTACGGATCGGACGCCGGATGGCGCTGGTGCAGGATGGCAAGGTTGATCTGGTTGGGCCACCAGTCACGGATGGTGCGAACACCCATTTCGGCGGCCGAATGGACCGGGCAGCCGGACGCGATGGCAGATGCGTTTCCGTCCATGTTCTGTTCTCTCCTCATCATTGGCTCTTGCGCCCATCGGTCGGGGATGGGCGGCTTTCGGGGGCGCGGGGCAGGACCCGCACCTCGTCCGTGCGGGGCGCATGCTATGCTCGGGAGAGCATAAATGGAAATTGCGTTTTTTTCCTGTTTTGATAATTTGCCGTTATGAATATCACGCTGCGTCAGCTCGACTACCTGATGGCCCTTGCCCAGACGCGGCATTTCGGCCGCGCGGCGGAGGCCTGCCATGTCACTCAGCCTGCCTTGTCGACGCAGATCCGCGAACTCGAGGCGCGCCTTGGCGCCACGCTGATCGAACGCGGCGGGCGGGAAGTCAGGCTCACGCCCGTGGGCGAGGAGGTGCTCGCCGCCGCGCGCTCCATCCGGCGCGAACTCGAGCGCATCGAGCAGGCGGTCACCCGGCGGGTGGGTCTCGACGGGCGCTTGCGGCTCGGGGTGATCCCCACCGTGGCGCCATATCTGCTGCCCCACGCCATCCCGTTGCTGCGCGCAGGGCGGCCGTCGCTCGACTTGCGTGTGCGCGAGGCGCGCACTGGCGAGCTCGTCGAGGGACTCCTGGAGGGAAGGCTTGACGCCGCGGTCATGGCGCTGCCTGCGGGCCGGCCTGGGTTGGAGGAAGCGCCGCTGTTCGAGGAGCGATTCCTTCTGGCCGGCACGCGGGGCGAGCTTGCCCGGCTGGCCGAGGGCCGCATGCCTTCGCCGCGCGGGCTTGATCCCGACCGGCTGTTGTTGCTGGAAGAAGGGCATTGCCTGGCCGACCAGGCGCTTGAGGTCTGCGGGATCGATCGCGCGAGCCTCGGCACCGACCTCGGCGCAGCCTCGCTCTCGACATTGACGCGGCTGGCGGCGGAAGGCTTCGGGCTTACGCTGCTGCCCGAGATCGCGGTGGCGGCGGAGACGGCAGCCGCGCCCGGGCTTGCGGTGATGCGCTTTGCCGCGCCCGAGCCGGTGCGTCGCATCGGGCTTGTGCGCCGCGCGCGCGCCTCGCGGATTGATGGTGCAGATGGCCGCCGCCCGCAGGGTGCCGGTTGGCAGGACGACTGGTTTGACGAGCTTGCCCACCTCTTCGCGCGCGCCGGCCGCGCGGCCGTGGCCGAGGCGCGCCATGCGCTTGCCGCAAATCCGGCGTGCGCGGCAGCGGATGGCGGAGCGCGCGGCGATGCGCTAGAAGACGGGCAAGACGTGGGAGAGAGGCATGCGTGATCTGAGCGACCCCGGCCAGCGCCACCCTGAGAAGGCGCACCGCCCCGACAATGCCCAGCCGAAGAAGCCCGCCTGGATCCGGGTCAAGGCACCGGGCAGCCCCGGCTACATCGCCACACGCAACATCATGCGCGAGCACAAGCTGGTGACCGTCTGCGAGGAGGCCGGCTGCCCCAATGTCGGCGAGTGCTGGAGCCAGGGCCACGCGACCATGATGATCATGGGCGAGATCTGCACCCGCGGCTGCACCTTCTGCAATGTCGCCACCGGCAGGCCCGAGGCGCTCGACATCTTCGAGCCCGCGCGCGTGGCAGATGCGGTGCGCAAGCTCGGCCTCAAGCACGTGGTCATCACCTCGGTGGATCGCGACGACCTTCCCGACGGCGGGGCGGAGCATTTCGCCCGCACCATCCGCGCCGTTCGCCATGCCGCCCCGGAGACGACGATCGAGGTGCTGACCCCGGATTTTCTCAAGTGCGGCCCCGAGGCGCTGGAGACGGTGGTGGCGGCACGGCCCGATGTCTTCAACCACAATCTCGAGACGGTGCCGGGGCTTTATCCGCAAGTGCGCCCCGGCGCGCGCTACTTCCACAGCCTGCGGCTTCTGCAGCGGGTCAAGGAGCTCGACCCCTCGATGTTCACCAAGTCCGGGCTCATGGTGGGGCTCGGCGAGCGGCGTGAGGAAGTGCTGCAGGTGATGGACGACATGCGCTCGGCCGATGTCGATTTTCTCACCATTGGCCAGTATCTCCAGCCAACGCCCAAGCATCATCGGGTGGACCGTTTCGTGACCCCCGAGGAATTCGCCTCCTACGAGAAGGCGGCCTGGGGCAAGGGGTTTCTGATGGTCTCGGCCAGCCCGCTGACGCGCTCGAGTTATCACGCGGGCGAGGATTTCGCCCGGCTGCGGGCGGCGCGCGAGGCAAGGCTCGGGCGCGCCTGACACAAGGGGCGGGCCTAGCCCGCTACTGCGCGGCGTCCCTCACCGGCGGCACCGCCTTGAGATACGCGGCGATCGAGGCGCGGTCCTCGGGGCTGAGCTGGGCGGTGTTCTTGACCACCTCGGCCATCTCGCCGCCCGCGGAGTCGAAGTCGGGGGTGAAGCCCGTCTCGAGGTAATAGGCGATGTCGGCCTCCGACCAGTCGAGAGCGGCAGGGGTGATGTTGGGGATGCGCCCCTTGCCCGTGGGGTTCGGCGCGCCGCCAAGCCAGCGGGAATAGTCGAGCCCGCCGAGTGCATTGCGCGGCGTGTGGCACTCGCCGCAATGCCCCAGCCCCTCGACCAGATAGCGCCCGCGCTCGGCCTCGGGGGGCACATCCTTCACCACCGGGCCGTCGTGGCGGGCAAACAGGAGCTTCCAGCCGCCCAGAAGCCGGCGGATGTTGAAGGGAAAGCCGACCTCATGCGGCGCGCTGGGGCGTGCGACGGGCGGCAGCGTGAGCAGATAGGCATGCAGGTCGGCGATGTCCTGCAGGCTCACCCGCGCATAGGAGGTGTAGGGAAAGGCCGGGTAGTAATGCGCGCCCTCCGGCGAGGTGCCGTGGTGCATCGCGTTGACGAGATCGGCCACGCTCCAGCCGCCGATGCCGTGCTCCGGGTCGGGGGAGATGTTGGGGGCGACGAAGGTGCCGAAGGGCGAGGCAAAGCGCCGCCCGCCGCCAAGCTCCAGCCGCGCCGCGCCCTCCGCGCCCGGCGCCGCGTGGCAGGAGGCGCAGCCGCCGGCGGCAAAGACCAGCGCGCCACGGCCGGCATCACCCGCAAGCCCGGTCAGGTTCTCGACGGGCTCGCTTCGCGGCGCGGTCAGATACCAGAAGGCGGCAACGCCGGTCACCGCAAGAATGGCAAGGGCGCGGGCAAGGCGGCGCATCGGATGACCCCCGGCTGATCAGCACGCAGGCGGCGCCCGGCATTGCCGGCCGCCGCCCCGGTTCGTCTGGCTTCGCCTACTGCTGCGGCTCGCGGTAGGCCTTGTGGCAGGCGCCGCAGGCCCCGCCCACCGGGCCGATGGACGCGCGCAGCCCGTCGAGCGTGCCGGCCGCGCCCTGCAGTGCCATGACCGCTTCCTGAAGGGCCTTGCCCTTGGCCATGGCGTCGGCGACGTTCTCGAACATCTCCGGCTTGAGGCGGCTTTCCATCACCTCCGCCGAGCTCGTGCCCGGAACCCAGTAATCGGTCTGGTCGAGAGACACGAGCGCAGCCAGGTTGTTGGCGGCACGCTGCGCCTTCTCGGCGTCGAATTCCGCCTCGCCCTTGGCCATGGCTCCCAGTATGCCGAGATTGAACGCATAGAGCTGCATGTGCGCCTGGCGCGCCTTTACAGCAGGCGGCGGGCCGCCATGGCTTGCCGCCCAGACGCCACCCGCGGCAAGGGCGGCAATGGTCACGCCCGTCAGAATGCTGCGCTTGAGACTCATGGGCCTTGCTCCCTGTTCGATGCAGTTGCCTGTTGCAGTCGGGTTGCACCCGCTGACCCGCGTCACGTTTCGCGGATGTGACCGAGAGTGTAGCTGTGTCTTCCTGCCTTGACAGGGGCAAATTTCGCACCTTCCCTGTGAAATCATGCACAGGGACAACTGGGATGATCTGCGTTTCGTGCTCGCGGTGGCCGAGCACGGGTCGCTCGCGGCGGCGGCGCGGGCGCTGGGGGTGAACCATGCCACGGTGCTGCGCCGCATTGCCGCCTTCGAGCAGAGCCACGGCCTGACACTTTTCGAGCGCAGCCCGGCGGGCTACCGCATTCCGCCCGAGCGGCTGAAGGTGATCGAGGCCGCGCGCGAGGTGGCGGCCGCGGTCGATGCGGTGTCCCGAACGCTGCGCGGCGCCGGCGCCGCGCCTGCGGGCCGTGTGCGCGTGACCTCGACCGACAGCCTCTGCGTGGCGGTGCTGCCCGAGATCCTCGCCGAGATCTCGTCCGAGATGCCGGAGCTGAGGCTTGATCTCGTCGCAGCCAATGAGCGGCTGGATCTCGCGCGGCTGTCCGCCGAGATAGCCGTGCGGCCGGCGATGTCGCTGCCTGACGATCTGTCGGGCGAAATCGGTGCCGAGCTGGGCTTCGCGGTCTATGCGCAGCGCGTGCAGGGCGAGCGTTGCAGACAGTGGCTCGGCCTTGGCGGCACGCTGGCGCGAACCCCTCTGGCCGACTGGCTGGCCGGACAGGCCGAGCCGGAGCGCATCGCCGGCGGGGCCGACAGTTTCGTCGTGCTTGCGGGCATGGCCGCGGCGGGGCTTGGGCGGGCGGTTCTGCCCTGTCCGCTCGGCGAGAGTGACGCGCGGCTCGTCCGGCTGGCAGCGCCTCAGCCGGAACTGCGCGTGCCGATCTGGGTGGCCTGTCACGCCGAGCTTGCCGATGTGCCCCGGCTTGCAACGCTGCGCCGGCGCATCCTGCGCGGGCTCGCGCGCAGGGCGGCATATCTGGCCTGCGGGGTCAGGGCCTGATCCGGCCGTTCGGCGTGAACTCGGGAGTGAGCCAGTCGGGCCATCCGAAGAAGCGCTCGAGCGCGAAGAGGGCAAGGCATACGGCGATGACGGCAAGCACGAACTTCACGCGTGACTCGGAGGGCGGGTTGCGGGCCCAGAGAGCCATGCGAAGAAGGGCACGAAGCCACATGCGGGACTGTCCTTTCCAGTTGGCCACCGCGCAGTTGCACCGCTTCGGGCATAGCCCGGCCGGGGCGTGGGGGGCAAGCGCGGCGCCGGCAGGACATCAGGCCCGTTGATCGGGCAGGTGACAAAACGCGCGTTGATCAGGGGTCCGGCTTGCGCCCGGCGCGGGCACGCATCGCGGCACGGATCCACAGGGCCGCTCCCGCGGCCAGCACGAGCGCGGCGAGCAGCCCCGAGAGGTTGCCCATGAGGCTCGCCAGAAACTCGATGTGGCTGGCAAAGGCAAAGCCAAGGCCCACGTAGAGCGCCACCCAGATCACCTCGCCCAGCGCGTCCCAGATGGCAAATCGCCGCCAGGCGAGACCGGTGGCGCCGGCGGCAAAATTCACCCACGGCCCAAAGGGCGCCACCGCCCATGTGGAGAAAAAGACGCCCACGCCGCCATGGCGGTCGACAAGGCGCCGGGCACGTGCGAGCACCGCAGCGCGCGCGGGCTTGCGAGCAAGCCGCTCCAGAAGCGGCGCCCCGCCGATCCGCCCGATCGCATAGCCCGCCTGATCCCCCACCACGGCGCCAAGATAGGCCAGAAGCGCCACGTCCATGAGCGCCAGATCGCCCGAGGCGGAAAGCGCCCCGCCCGCCAGCATCATCAGCGAGGTCGGAATCGGAAGCGCAAGGCAGGAGAGAAAGGCGGAGACCATCACCGCAAACGCGCCGTAATCGGCGATGAGGGCGAAAAGCGTGTCGGTCATGGGCGCAGCGCATCCCCGGCCGACGGATTCGCCGCGCGCCAGGCGGCGATGCCGGCTTCCAGCGCGGCAATGAGCTCCCCGGTGCTGCGCCCTTGGCTCGCCGCGATCTCCTCGATCGGGCGATGCCCCCCAGGGCCTGGGGCGAGGCCGATCGCGTCGAAAACCACCTCGCGCGGTACGCGCCAGGAATGGGCGACATAGCCCGGAGTCATCCAGCCCTCGATCCGCTGGTCGCGATGGGCGGGGTCGGACCAGTAGATCCAGAAGGCGACGGTGCGCACGGTGAAAAAGCCCGCCGCTGCAAGACCCAGCGCCAGCAACAGCGTGGCCAGCGGCGCCGCCTTCCACATGCGCCGGAGCAGGCCCGCCAATGTTCTAGCGCCCCAGCACGCGCATGCCGCGCTCGATACCCTCCAGGGTGAGCGGCACCATGCGCTCCGGGCCGAATATCTCGCGGATCATCGAGATCGAGGGCGTGTAGTCCCAGTATTTCTCGGGTACGGGATTGATCCACAGATTGTCGGGCCACTGGTCTCGCGCGCGGGTCAGCCAGACTTCGCCCGCCTCCTCGTTCCAGTGCTCGTTCGCCCCGCCCGGATAGGCGATTTCGTAAGGGCTCATCGAGGCATCGCCCACGAAGATGCATTTCCAGTCGCGCCCGTAGGTGCGCAGCACCTCCCAGGTCGGCGTCTGTTCCGACCAGCGCCGGCGGTTGTCGCGCCAGACGCCCTCATAGAGGCAGTTGTGGAAATAGTAGTGCTCGAGATGCTTGAACTCCGCCCGCGCGGCCGAGAACAGCTCCTCGACAAGCTTCACATGCGGGTCCATCGACCCGCCCACGTCGAGAAACAGCAGCACCTTCACCGCATTGCGCCGCTCGGGACGCGTGATCACGTCAAGATAGCCGTGCTCGGCCGTGGCGCGGATGGTGCCGTCGAGGTCAAGCTCCTCCTCCGCGCCCTCGCGGGCCCAGCGGCGCAGGCGCTTGAGCGCCACCTTGATGTTGCGGGTGCCGATCTCGACCGTGTCGTCGAAGTCGCGGAACTCGCGCCGGTCCCAGACCTTGACGGCGCGGCCGTGCCGGCCCTCCTTCTGGCCGATGCGCACGCCCTCGGGATTGTAACCATAGGCGCCGAAGGGCGAGGTGCCGGCGGTGCCGATCCATTTCGAGCCGCCCTGGTGGCGCCCGTGCTGCTCGCGCAGACGCTCGCGCAGCGTCTCCATCAGCTTCTCGAAGCCGCCGAGCGCCTCGATCTGGCGCCGCTCCTCCTCGCTCAGATGCTTCTCGGCGAGTTTCTCCAGCCATTCGGGGGGCAGATCGATCGCTTCCAGCACATCTGCGAGCGAGATCTCCTCCACCCCCTCGAAGCTTTTCGCGAAGGCGCGGTCGAAACGGTCGATGTGGCGCTCGTCCTTCACCATTGCGGCGCGGGCGAGGTAGTAGAAAGCCTCGACGTCGTAGATGACGAGCCCCGCGTGAACCGCTTCGAGAAAGGCGAGGAACTCGCGCAAGGATACGGGCACGCCTTCTGCGCGAAGGTTTTCAAAGAACTTCAGGAACATCGCCCCGCGCTCCCGCTGGCCCGCGCCCCGCTCAGAGCGCGGCGCGGTGGATGGCAAGCGTCACGAACAGACCGATCAGGGCGAAGATGATGCCGTGCACGGCCGCGTATTGCGCCATGTCGAGCCGGTTGCCCCCGCGCGCCCTGGCCCGGCTCAGCCCCACCACCACGCCAAGAACCGCCGCTATCAGAACGATCATCGCCTCAAGGCCCTGCCCACCTGCGGCGCGAGTGCGGCAATCTCGGCCACGCGCGCGCGCACATCGCTGTCGGAGCCGAAACCGTAGCGCGCCCAGCCCAGACTGTCGAGCCGAACTGCCCGCGCCTCGCGCGAGCGTCCCAGCTGCTCCAGCGCTTCCGCCTTGATCATCAGAAGCGTGGCCAGCAGAGCGGCGTTTTCGGCCTGTGCTGCGGCGGGCAGCGCTTCTTCGACAAGTTCAAGCGCCGTGTCCGTCTGCCCGGCGGAAAGCGAAAAGGCCGCAATCTGCATCGAGACATGTGCCGCCTGAACCGCGGTTTCGGGGCGCGAGGCGTAGATCTGTCGGGCATTGAGGAAGGCCGCCAGCGCGGTTTCCGCCGATCGTGCGAGCGACAGGCGACCGAGAGCATAGAGCGAAAAGCCAAGGCGCGTGTCGTCAATTCCGGCAGCTTCGGCGATCTGCACCGCGCGGCGGGCGGCGGCTTCGCGCCGTGCCTGCGGGCTTCGCTGGCCGAGAGCCTCTTCCATCGCCCGGGTCCACTCGGGGGGCGTGGGACGCACGGGGCGCGCCGGCACGCGCTCGCCCTGAGGGTTGAGGCGCGCGAGAATGCTGCGGATGCGGCGCGCGGCCTCGTCGCGCGTCATGCCCGAGGCGAGCGCGGGATCGTAATAGGCGCGCAGCATCAGCATGTCGAAGCCGGTGAGCACGGTGTGGAAGTTGTCGTCGTTGAAGACGCTGTCGGGCAGGCGGTAGAGGTCATTGAGCGGCCCGAGTGCCTGCGCGAGCTCTTCGTGCAGGCAGTCGCGCGCTTCCTGCGGGCTCACGTCACCGGGGAGGAAGATGGCGAGGCGCTCGCGCACCCGGAGCGTCGCCCAGTCGATGCGTTCGCTGTTGCGGTTGCGGACAAACTCCTCCCAGCTTGAGACGCGCGGGACAACGAAGCATGCCGCGCTCGGCGCGTGGCGGCGCAGGAGGCGGCGCGGCAGGACCTCGACGGTGATCGAAGCCGAGGCGTCATCGGCCGGCACGCGCGCGATGCTGATGCCCGCCTCGCGCCGCAGCCGGCTCAGCAGGCGCGCCAGATCAGGGCCGAGACTCGGCACGGCCTCCGCGCCCACGAGACGGAGGCTGATCGGCCCCTCGAATCGGCTCATGACCTCGAGCTCCCGCCCGGACTCCAGCCGGAAGGAAAGGTCGAGAAAATCCTGCGCCATCTCGGCGTTGCTGCGCAGCGGCGGCAGGCTGCGTGCTTCGCTGCCGAAGAACTTCATCGGTGGCAAGGGATCGGTGGGCGTGCGGGCGACCCGGCTGGCGAGTCCGTCCGGCGGCGCGGCGGCGCAGGAGACAAGCAGCGAAAGCGCCGCGGCCGGCATGATGACGCGCCTCAGCACTCCCCGCCGCAGGGCCGGAGCAATGCGCAAGGATGTCAGGCATGACAAGCCGCGTCGGCGGTGAGCAGTGACGCAACGGAGGCTCGAGCGGAGCGCGGGTCGATCAAAGACGGAGTCCAGCACCGTGAGATTTCACCAATTTCGCGCCCCCACCTCGCCACATTATCGCCCGGCTGCGATTCGGAGAACCTGAATTCGCCGGCTGGCCCGGTTTCGGTCCGCAATGTCGGATGTTCGGCGACAATTCTGTCGGCAAGGCGTGATCGTGGAGCCCGCGCGCATGATGCGCCGACGGGACCGATGGCCGACCCTCAGCGCTGCGCGCGGGCCATGAAGGCCAGCCGCTCGAACAGATGCACGTCCTGCTCGTTCTTCAGCAGCGCGCCGTGGAGCTTCGGCAGCGCGCTTGTCCCGTCGCGGCGCAGATCCTCGGGGCTCAGATCCTCGGCGAGGAGAAGTTTCAGCCAGTCGAGCACCTCTGAGGTCGAGGGTTTCTTCTTGAGCCCCGGCGTCTCGCGGATCTCGTAGAAACGGGTGAGCGCGGCGGTCAGCAGCGCCTCCTTGATGCCGGGAAAATGCACCTCGACGATACGCTTCATCGTGTCCATGTCCGGAAAGCGGATGTAATGAAAGAAGCAGCGCCGCAGGAAGGCGTCAGGCAGCTCCTTTTCGTTGTTGGAGGTGATGATGACGATGGGACGGTGGCGCGCGCGGATGGTCTCTCCGGTCTCGTAGACGAAGAACTCCATCCGGTCGAGCTCCTGCAGAAGGTCGTTGGGAAACTCGATGTCGGCCTTGTCGATCTCGTCGATCAGCAGCACCACCTTGCTGTCGGCGGCGAAGGCTTCCCACAGCTTGCCGGGCTTGATGTAGTTGCGCACGTCGCGCACCCGCTCCTCGCCGAGCTGGCTGTCGCGCAGACGGCTGACGGCGTCGTATTCGTAAAGCCCCTGCTGGGCCTTGGTGGTCGACTTGATGTGCCACTCGATGATCGGCAGGCCGAGAGCCGCGGCCACCTGCCGGGCGAGCTCAGTCTTGCCGGTGCCGGGCTCGCCCTTGACCAGGAGCGGCCGCTCGAGCGTGACCGCCGCATTGACGGCAATCATCAGGTCTTCTGTCGCGACGTAGGAATCGGAGCCGGTGAATTTCATGTGATTTTCAGCGCCCTGCAACAAACTGTTCACGGGAACCTAGCACAGGCGCGGCGGCCCGCAACAGCGGGCGTTTCGGCTAGTGACAAGGGCGGGGCCATGAGCTACATGGGCGGCATGGAGGGTGCCGGATGACCATGACCGAGCATTGGGACGCCGCATCCGGCGAGTTGGAGGAGTCTTGCATGAAGCCTGAGGTCTTCCTTCCAGAAGACTATCGTCCGGCCGAGGACGAGCCTTTCATGAACGAGCGCCAGCTTGAGTATTTCCGGCGCAAGCTCCTTGCCTGGAAGGCGGAGATACTGGAGGAAAGCAAGCACACCCTCGAGGAACTTCAGCAGAGCGCGCGTGCCGTCCCCGACATGGCCGACCGAGCCAGCGAGGAGACCGACCGGGCCATTGAGCTCAGGACACGTGACCGTCAGCGCAAGCTCATAGCGAAGATCGATGCGGCGCTTCGGCGGATCGAGACGGGCGAGTACGGCTATTGCGTGGTCACCGGCGAGCCGATCTCGCTCAAGCGGCTCGATGCACGCCCCATCGCCACCATGACGCTCGAGGCGCAGGAGCGCCACGAGCGCCGCGAAAAGGTTCATCGCGACGACTGATCGCGCGTCAGGGATCGTGGAGGAGGGGACGGAGCACGGCTTCCGTCCCCTTTTCGTTTGGAGGGCAGATGCTGCGGGGCAGGGAGATCGCGGTTGTCGGTGGCGGCATTGCCGGGCTGTCGCTGGCGCTGGCCCTTGCGCTCAGGGGCGCCCGGGTGCGGGTGATGGAGCGGGCGGCGCGCATCGAGGAGGTCGGCGCGGGGCTGCAGATCAGCCCCAATGGCCATGCGGTGCTACGGGCGCTGGGGGTGGCCGAGGCGGTCGAGGCGCGCGCGGTGCGCGGGCGCGTGGTGCGGTTGCGCGACGGTCTTTCGGGGCGCGACGTGCTTAGGCTGGATCTCGCGGGACGGCACCCCGAGCGGCGGTTTCTCTTCGTCCACCGCGCCGATCTGGTGGCGTCCCTTGCAGCGGGCGCGCGCGCGGCCGGGGTCGAGATCGAGACCGGCGCCGAGGTTGCAGCGGTGAAGGAGGAGGGCGAAGCTGTCCGCCTGGTCCTCGCGGGCGGCGAGGCGCGGGAGGCGGAGCTTGCGATCGGGGCCGATGGCATTCACTCCCGGCTGCGCCCCATCCTCAACGGCGCGGCGGCGCCCTTCTTCACCGGGCAGGCGGCCTGGCGCGCGCTGGTGCCGGCGACGGGAGCCGAGCCGCCGGAGGTGAGCGTGTTCATGGGGCCGGGGCGGCATCTCGTGCGCTATCCGCTGCGCGGCGGCGCGCTCGTCAACATCGTGGCGGTGGAGGAGCGGCGCGAATGGGCGGCGGAAGGCTGGCATCAGCGCGACGAGCCCGCCCGTCTGCGCGCGGCCTTCGCGGGCTTTGCGCCGGAGGTGGGGCGGCTTCTGGAGCGGGTTGAAGAGGTGTTCCTGTGGGGGCTGTTCCGTCACCCCGTGGCACGGCGCTGGCATTCGGAGCGGCTGGCGATCCTCGGCGATGCGGCGCACCCCACGCTTCCGTTTCTGGCGCAGGGGGCGAACATGGCGCTCGAGGATGCGTGGGTGCTGGCCCGCTGCCTTGACGAGGAGGAGCCTTCGCGCGCGCTGGCGGCATACCAGGCGGCGCGGCGGGCGCGGGTGGTCAGGGCCATCGAGGCGGCCAATGCCAATGCGCGCAACTACCATCTGGCAAACCCGCTTCTGCGCGGGCTCGCGCATGGGGTGCTCAGACTGGGCGGGGCGCTGTTTCCCCACGCCGCCCTGTCACGTTTCGAATGGCTCTACGGCCATGACGTGACGGCGGGCGAGGGGAAGCCGGCCCGACGCCCAAGCCGGCCGTGAGGCATCACGCCGCCTCGAGCGCGGCGATGATGCCCGAGAAATCCGCCGCCTTCAGCGAGGCGCCGCCCACGAGGGCGCCATCGACGTCGGCCACCGCGAAGATCTCGGCCGCGTTCGAGGGCTTCACCGAGCCGCCGTAGAGGATGCGCATGCCCGCGCCCTCCGCGCCGAAGCGCTCCAGGAGGAGCTTGCGGATATGGCCGTGCACCTCGCCGATCTGTTCCACCGTCGGCACATGGCCGGTGCCGATCGCCCAGACCGGCTCATAGGCCACCACGACGCGCGCGGCGGTGGCGCCGTCGGGCAGGGAGCCCGTCACCTGTGAGCCCACCACATCAAGCGTGCGCCCCGCCTCGCGCTCGGCCAGCGTCTCGCCAACGCAGACGATGGCCACGAGCCCCGCGCCAAGCGCCGCCTCGCATTTGGCGCGCACCAGCGCATCGGTCTCGCCATGGTCGGCGCGGCGCTCGGAATGGCCGAGGATGACATGGGTTGCGCCCGCGTCGGTCAGCATGCCGGCCGAGATGTCGCCGGTATGCGCGCCGGCGGGCTCATGGTGGCAGTCCTGCCCGCCAATGGCGATGGCGGTGCCCTGGGCGCGCTGGGCGGCGCGGTGGATGAGCGTGGCCGGCGGGCAGATGAGCACCTCGCAGCCCGGCGCAGGGTGGGCCTCCGCGAGCGCGTCGATCTCGGCGAGCGCGGCGGAGGTGCCGTTCATCTTCCAGTTTCCGGCGGCAAGCTTGCGGCGGTCGGTCATGGGCTCTCCCTCGTCTGTCGGTTCGGGACAGCGGTTAGCGGTTTTCGCCGGCGCACGAAAGCGGCGGAATGTCCCGTGCCTCAGGCGGGAGGCATGCGGAAGTGCTTCGACAGCTTCAGCCCCTGACCCTGATAGTTGGAGGCAAGCCCCGCCCCATAGAGCCTTTTCGGGCGCCCGGCCATGCGCTCGTAGATGAGCCTGCCCACGATCTGGCCGTGTTCAAGCACGAAGGGCGCCTCGTGGCAGCGCACCTCCAGGACGCCGCGCGCGCCCGCCCCGCCGGCGGCGGCATGTCCAAAGCCGGGGTCGAAGAAGCCCGCGTAATGCACCCGGAACTCGCCGACCATGGCGAGATAGGGCGCCATCTCGGCGGCGTAATCGGGCGGGATATGCACTGCCTCGCGGCTGACGAGGATGTAGAAGGCGCCCGGATCGAGCACGATGCGCCCGTCGCGGGCGTGCACCTCCTCCCAGAAATCGGCGATCTCGTAGTGGCCGATGCGGTCGAGGTCGATGAGCCCTGCATGGGGGCGGGCGCGGTAGCCCGCCAGCGTGCCCTCGGTGGGGCGCAGATCGACCGAGAAGCCCAGGCCCTCGGCGATCACCGCCTCGCCATCCACGAGCCTTTCGCGGGCGTGGAGCGCGGCAAGCTCCTCATCCGACAGCGCCGCGCGGCCGCGGCGGAAGCGGATCTGGTTGAGCCGCATCCCCGGCCGCACCAGCACCGAGAAGCTGCGCGGGCAGATCTCGGCATAGAGCGGGCCCGTGTAGCCCGGCGCGATCCGGTCGAATTCAGCGCCTCCGTCGGTGATGGCCCGGGTCAGAAGATCGAGCCTGCCGGTGGAGGATTTGGCATTGGCAACCGCCGAGACGTCCTCGGGAAGCGCCAGCCGTTCCTGAAGCTCGACGAGATAGACGCAGCCTTTCTCGAGCACCGCGCCCGGCGTGAGGTCGATCTGGTGCATCTCGAAGAGCTTCAGCCGTTCGGCGACGGGCACTCCGTGGCCGGCGAGGAAGGAGGCGCGCACGCGCCAGGCGGTCTTGCCGAGGCGCAGGTCAAGCGAGGCCGGCTGAAGCTGATCGTCCTCGATCGGGTCCCGGGCGGCAATTGCACCGGCCTCGGCGAGGGCCGCGATCTCGGTATCCGGAAGCAGGCCCTGGGTTGTCATGCGCGGCAATTCATTCGGTTTCTGGTCGGGCTAGCAGGATTTGAACCTGCGACCTTCCGTCCCCCAGACGGACGCGCTAACCAGACTGCGCCATAGCCCGACGGATGCCCTACATAACCATTTTCCGGGGAGGGGCAAGCACCTATCTGCGCCGCTTCCTGAGCGGCAGGGCTCAGCTTTCCGGCCCCTTGGCGGCAGGCGCGGATGAGGCCTCGAAGGAGGCCCTCAGCGCCTCGAGCCGGGACAGGATCGGCGCGATGGCCGCCGGGTCCGGGCGGGCGCCCTCGCGGAGCGCATCCATCACCGCGTCAAAGGCCATCGGATCGGCCAGCGCCGGCCGCGCGGCTGCGGGGCGGCGCGCGGGCTCATCCCGCCGCATGGGGGCTTGAGCGGTTTCGCGCGCGCCCGGCGATTCCTCGCCGCCGGCCGGTTCAGCGGCGGCAGCCTCAGAGGCGGCAGGTTCTGGTGAAAACGGCTCTGGGGCAGAAGGCTCCGGAGCAGAAGACTCCGGGGTAGAGGGGGGCTGCTCGCCGCCCTGCTCCTCGCCGGCGGGTGCCGCGGTGTCTGGCAAGGTTTCGCTCTCCTCCGGTTGCGGCGGCGTCGCCCCGGCCGGTTCGCCCTGCGGAGGGGCGGCGGTTTCGGGTTGCGAGCGGGCCTCGTCCTGCAGTGCCGGAGGCTTGGCAAATGGCGCGCGCGGGCGGGCAAAGGGGTAGGGGGCGCTCGCGGGGGCCTCCTCCTCGTCACTGCCGTCACCCCGGTCCTCGCCGCGTTCGCCCGCGTCGCGGCCGCCGCGCGCGGTCTCGATGTCGACCACGGTTGCGGGCGGGCGTTCCGCGATCTGCTCCTCGACCTCCGCGAACGGCGCCTCGCGCGCGTCCTCTCCCCCGCGCGTGGTTGCCTCGATGGTCAGCACGAGATCCGGCTCGAGCGGCGGGGAAAGGCTTGCGACATGCTTCACCCCCTTCTCGCGCAGAAGCTTCTGCACCCCGCGGATGGTCATGCCCTCTTCATGCAGAAGCCTCTTGATGCCCCCCAGAAGCATCATGTCGGAAGGCCGGTAATAGCGCCGCCCGCCCGCGCGCTTGACCGGCTTGACCTGCGCGAACCGGCTTTCCCAGAAGCGCAGCACATGGGTGGGCGTGCCGAGCCACTCGGCCACCTCGCTGATGGTGCGGAAGGCCTCCGGGGATTTCCTTTCCATCGTGCGGCCCTAGCGCCCGCGGTTGCCCTCGGCCACGCGCTCCTTCATCAGATGCGACGGCCGAAACGACAGCACACGCCGCGGCGAGATCGGCACCTCCACCCCGGTTTTCGGGTTGCGGCCGATGCGCTGGCCCTTCTGGCGCACGGTGAAGGTGCCGAAGGACGAGATCTTCACCGTCTCGCCGCGCACGAGCGCGTCGGAGATGTGCTGAAGAACGCTCTCCACCAGTTGAGCGGATTCGTTGCGCGAAAGCCCGACCTCGCGGAAGACGGCCTCGGCGAGATCCTGCCGCGTCAGCGTCGAATTGCCCATGTCTTTCCCCCTGCTGTCCGCGGGAGCATGGGCGCGGTTGAATTGCGAGTCAATATCAAGCACTTGGGATATGGCGCCCGAGGCGTGGTTGCGGGAGGGGAGAATCGCGGCGCCGGGCCCGGCGATGCCCTACCAGCGCAGCACCACGGCGCCCCAAGCCAGACCGCCGCCGATCGCCTCGGTGACGATCAGATCGCCGGTCCGGATCTGGCCGCGCTCACGCGCCACTGAGAGCGCCAGCGGAATCGAGGCGGCCGAGGTGTTGCCGTGGTCCTGCACCGTCACCACCACCCGTTCCATCGGCACCTGCATCCGCTGGGCCGTGGCCTTGATGATCCTCAGATTGGCCTGATGCGGCACGATCCAGTCGACATCCGCTCCGGTGAGGCCAGCCTTGTCGAGCGCGGCATGGGCGGTCGCGGCGAGCTTTTCCACCGCATGGCGGAACACCTCCCGCCCCTGCATTCTGAGATGGCCGGTTGTTCCGGTGGAAACGCCACCGTCGACATAGAGAAGATCGCGGTAGCGCCCGTCCGAGTGCAGATCGACGGCGAGAATGCCCCGATCGTCGCTGTCGCCCGCCCCCTCCGCCGCCTCAAGCACCACCGCGCCGGCACCGTCGCCGAACAGCACGCAGGTGGTGCGGTCGGAAAAGTCGAGAATGCGCGAGAACGTCTCCGCCCCGATCACCAGCACCCGGTCGGCCTGCCCCGAGAGAATCTGGGCATTGGCGTTGGCCAGTGCATAGACGAACCCTGCGCAAACCGCCTGCACGTCATAGGCAAAGCCCGTGGTCATGCCCAGCTTGTCCTGGACCATTGTCGCCACGGAAGGAAAGGTGAGGTCGGCGGTGGAGGTGGCGACGATCACCGCATCGATCTCCGATGCGGCCATGCCGGCATCGGCCAGTGCCGCGCGCGCGGCGCGCGCGGCCAGTTCCGACGTGGTCTGCCCCTCGGCGGCGAAATGGCGGCGCTCGATGCCGGTGCGGGCACGGATCCACTCGTCGCTCGTGTCGAGCGTCTTTTCGAATTCGGCGTTCTCGACCACCCGCTCGGGCAGGTAGTGGCCCGCGCCCCGAATGACGGCGCGCCGGGTCATGACGTCTGCTCCATGCCGGCAGAGCCGACCTGGACGGCGGCGCCGAGTTCCCCGACCGAGGCCACGCGCGCCGCGAGGCGGCGGGTGAAGCCCGATTCGGCAAGGCGCGCGGCCAGCTTGATCGCCGCCGCCACGGCCGTTGCATCGGCCGCGCCGTGGCTTTTCACCACCGTGCCGTTGAGGCCGAGAAACACCCCGCCGTTGACCTGACGGGGATCGATGCGCTTTTGCAGCCGGCGCAGCGAGGTGTAGGCCATCAGCGCGGCAAGACGCGAAAGCGGCGTGGCGCGGAAGGCCTCGCGCAGAAAATCGCGGATCAGCTTCGCGGTGCCTTCGGCGGTCTTCAGCGCGACATTGCCGGTAAATCCGTCGGTCACGATCACGTCCACCCGGCCGGAGGGAATGTCGCCGCCCTCGACGAAGCCGATGAATTCGAAACGCGCCTCGTCGGCGACCCCGGCAATGAGCTCATGGGCAAGCTTGAGTTCGGGCTTGCCCTTGTTCTCCTCGGTGCCGACATTCATGAGGCCCACGCGCGGGCGCTCTATGCCGAGGGCGTTGCGGGCGTAGGAGGCGCCCATGAGGGCGTATTGCATCAGGTCGCGCTCGTCGGCCCGCACGTCGGCACCGACATCGAGCATCACCGTGAAGCCGGCCGGCCCGCGTGACGGCCAGAAGATCGCGATGGCCGGGCGGTTCACACCCTCGAGCCGCTTGAGGCGCAGCATCGCAATGGCCATGAGCGCCCCGGTGTTGCCGCAGGAGACACAGACCTCGGCTTCGCCCGTGCGCACCGATTCGATCGCCGACCACATGGAGGTGTCCTTGCCATGGCGCATCGCCTGGCTCGGCTTGTCGGACA
The DNA here is from genome assembly GCF_900102905.1 of Meinhardsimonia xiamenensis. Lineage (GTDB taxonomy): Bacteria > Pseudomonadota > Alphaproteobacteria > Rhodobacterales > Rhodobacteraceae > Meinhardsimonia > Meinhardsimonia xiamenensis. The sequence continues at coordinate 497,773 of NZ_FNFV01000002.1, forward strand.
TCGTCACCACACCGGGGGCGTGGCGGATCTCCACCCGCCCGGCAAGGCTCTTGCGGCTCGAGACGAGACGGCGGAGTTCATCCTCCGGTCCGTGCAGGATGAAGCGGATGCGCGGGTTCTGCGCTGCCGAACGCGCGAGCCCGGCGACCACGGCCGAAGGACCCCGGTCCCCGCCCATGGCATCGACCGAGATCACGGCCGCATCCGGGCGTTCGCCTGCATTGGGTGTCGGAGCTGCCATTGGCCCGGAACCCGCCGTCAGATCGTCAGGCGGCGTCGACCTCTTCCTCGTCGATGTCGCCCGCCACGGCCACCACCTCGCGGCCGTCATAGTGACCACAGGCGGCGCAGACGTGGTGAGGACGCTTCAGCTCGCCGCATTCGGGGCACTCGGCGGGGTTGCCCGGAACCAGCGCGTCGTGGCTGCGGCGCATGTTGCGGCGCGAGCGGGTGACCTTGTTCTGTTGAACGGCCATGTCTCAACCTCGGTTTCGCGGGGGCTCGGCCCCGGTTTGCGTTGTCGGGCAGAAGGGCCCGGGACGCCTGGTCTGACGCCATCCCGGGCGCCGCGTTCGGACCCGCCTGGAAATGAAGCCGGGAACATACTTTGATTTTGCTGCTCTGCAAGCCCTTTCTGGCGCCACCGACACGGAATTGTTACATCGGCCAGAGAGCATTTCACGACTTGCCGTCAAGCTTTCCCTTCAGCGCCGCAAGGGCGGCGAAAGGATGGATCCTGGCGGGCTGCTCGGGGGTGCCTTCCGGCGCCCCGAAGGCCGCCTGGCCGAGCTCCGCGCCCGGCGCGCGCGGGAAGTCGGGCAGCGCCAGAGCCAGCGCCTCGGCCAGAATCGCTTCAAGATCGAGCATCTCCGACATGGCCTCTTCGTCGGTTTCGGCGGGCATCTCGATTTCGGCAGCTGCAGGCTCGGGGGCGGGCTCGGCCCTGTAGAGGCGGGTGACCGGCTCGTCGATGCGTGTTGTCACCGGCTCAAGGCTCACGACACAGGGCTGGACGACGGTGGCACCCAGCACGGCCTCGAGGCGCCAGTCGGCCGCGCCTTCGGGGATGAGGCGGCCGGCGAGTCGCAGTTTGCGCAGCCCCGTCAGGCCAAGCGCCTGCATCAGCCGCGCCCGGGTCTCGGCATCCGGTCGCAGCTCGAAGTCATGCGCCGTCTGCCGCGACAGCGTGGCGGGGCGGAAGCGCGCGGGAAGGCGCGGGGAAGGGTTGCGGGATTTCCCGGAAGAGGCGGCCATTGGCGGTTCCATTCTTGAACAGGGGCCAGTCCTTCGTTAAGCGGATAGAGACAGGGGCAGCGGATGGCAAGGGGCCGGCATGGAGCGCATCACCGACATGGAGGGTGGACGGTTCCGTGCCCGTGCGGCGCGCGCCGCGGTCATCGGCGCGCTGATCGCGCTGGTCGCCGCCTGCGCACCGATCGTGACGCGCCACGGCTATGTGCCCACCGACGAGGATCTGCAGGACATCGTGGTCGGCGTCGATACCCGCGAGAGCGTTGCCTCGGCGGTGGGGCGACCCTCGGCAGCGGGCATCCTTTCCGACAGCGGGTGGTACTACGTCGAAAGCCGGTTCGAAACCCGCGGCTGGCGCGAACCCAGGGAAGTCGACCGCCAGGTGGTGGCGATCAGCTTCGATGACAGCGGCGTGGTGACCAATATCGAGCGCTTCGGGCTCGAGCGGGGCAGGGTGGTGGTCCTGTCGCGCCGGGTGACCGACTCCAACGTCAAGGGCATCGGCTTCCTGCAGCAGCTCATGGGCAACATCGGCCGCGTGACCGCCGATCAGCTGGTTGGCGACTGAGCCGGGCGGCTCAGCCCTGAGCTTGCGGCGCGGGGCGGAACTCCAGCGCCACGCCATTGATGCAGTAGCGCAGCCCGGTGGGCGGCGGCCCGTCGGGAAAAACGTGACCGAGATGCGCGTCGCAGCGCGCGCAATGCACTTCCGTGCGGCGCATGAACCAGCTCCGGTCCTCCGCCTCGCCCACGGCCTCGGGGTTGATCGGCTGAAAGAAGGAGGGCCAGCCGGTGCCCGAGTCGAACTTGTGCGCCTGATCGAAAAGCGCCGCCCCGCAGCAGACGCAATGAAAGGCGCCGGGCGTCTTCGGAAAGTCGTCGTGGGTGAAGGGCCGCTCCGTGGCGCGCCTGCGCGTCACCCGGTAGGCGAGGTCGGACAGCTGCGCGCGCCACTCCTCATCGGTCTTGACGATCTTGTCCATGGCTGATCCTCCGTGTCCGCTCGGCAAATTCCGCGCCCTTGCGCCGAACGCCGCCATGGCCCCCGCCTTGTCGTGCGGGGCATGGCGCCGGAATCGCCGCGTCGGGCATCTTGTGTGCGCCGCTGGCGCTGGTGAATATCTAGCCGCCCCCGCGTCAACGCCAAGCCGCGAGCCATGCCTATGCCACCCACGCTCCCCACACTGGAGAAAGGCCGCCTCGTGGCGCGCCTCGCCCGCTCGCGTGAAGAGGTGGCCGAGGCCCAGGCGTTGCGGGCGAGGCGCTTCCGCGCCGAGAGCGGCGCGCCCGGCGATGTCGACCGTTTCGACGATCTCTGCGCGCACCTTCTGGTCGAGGATCGGGTGGCGGGCGGGATTCTCGGTTGCGTGCGCCTGATGTTGATGGAGAGCGGCGCCGAGATCGGCTTGAGCTACTCATCGGAACATTATGATCTTTCGAGACTTTCGGCATTTCCGGGCCGGATGATGGAAATCGGCCGGCTGTGCGCCGCGCCGGGGCTTGGCGAGGCTGATGCCGTCCGCGCGCTCCTCTGCGCGCTCACCCGGATCGTCGATGCGCATGGCGTGGAGATGATCTTCGGCTGCACGTCCTTCAGGGGCACGGATGCCGGCCGTTACCGCGATACCTTCGCGCTTCTGCGTGCCCACCTCGCGCCGCCCGCCTGGCGGCCCGGCGTCAAGGCGCCGCGCATCTTTCCCTTCGCCCGCTGCCTCACGCTCGAGCCCGATCGCGCCCGCGCGCTCAGAGCCATGCCGCCGCTCCTGCGCAGTTATCTGGGCATGGGCGGCCGGGTCTCCGACCATGCGGTGGTGGACGAGGAGCTCGGCACGCTTCACGTCTTCACCGCCGTCGAGGTCGCTTCGATTCCGCCGGCGCGCAAGCGGGTGCTGCGCGCGGCCGCTGCCGGTTGACGCCGGCCTGACGCCCGGCTAGCCCGCAGCCCATGGCCAGCGCACCGCTTCTGCAGCTCTCCGACGTGTCCCTCGGCTTCGGCGGGAGGCCGCTCTTTGCCCATGTCGATCTTGTCATCCAGCCGGGCGACCGGCTTGCGCTCGTGGGGCGCAACGGCTCGGGCAAGTCGACGCTTCTGAAGGTGATCGCGGGACTCATCGAGCCCGATTCGGGCAGCCGCAGCGTCGCGCCGGGCGTGCGCGTGGGCTACATGGAGCAGGATCCCGATCTGACCGGCTTTGCCACGCTGGGTGAGTGGGCAGCAGCCGGGCTCGAGCCATCGGAGCGCTGGCGGCTGGAGGCCGCGGCCGGGGGGCTGAAGTTCGACCCTGCCACACCCTGCGCCTCGGCCTCGGGGGGCGAGCGACGACGGGCGGCGCTGGCCAGGCTTCTGGCGGGCGAGCCCGAGCTCATGCTGCTCGACGAGCCGACAAACCACCTTGATATCGAAGCAATACAATGGCTTGAGGATCGTCTTTCAACCACTCGCGCGGCGTGGGTGATGATCTCGCATGACCGGGCCATCCTCAATCATCTCAGCCGCGCGGTGCTCTGGCTTGACCGCGGCACGCTGCGCCGGCTCGACCAGGGCTTCGCCGCCTTCGAGGAATGGCGCGACAGGCTCTGGGCCGAAGAAGACGCCGCCGCGCACAAGCTCGACCGCCGCATCAAGGCGGAGGCGCGCTGGGCGGTCGAGGGCATCTCGGCGCGGCGGCGGCGCAATCAGGGGCGGCTCAGGCGGCTTCAGGAGATGCGAGCCGAGCGCGCCGCCCGCATCCGCCGCCAGGGCACGGCGGCCATGGACTTCGAGGCGGGGCCGCGCTCGGGGCGCCGGGTGATAGAGGCGCGCGAGATTACAAAGCGTTACGGCGAGAAGGTGATCTTGGGTGAGCCCTTCTCGATCCGTATCATGCGGGGTGAGCGGGTGGCTTTCGTCGGGCCCAACGGCGTGGGCAAGACGACGCTTGTCAGAATGCTCATCGGCAAGGAGCCCCCCGACACGGGCGAGGTGATCCTCGGCGAGGGGTTGCAGATGGCCATCTTCGACCAGAACCGCGCATCGCTCGACCCCGATGCCACGTTGTGGGAGAGCCTGACGGGCGACAAGGCCATGCGCGTGTCGGGCCGGTCCGATCAGGTGATGGTCCGCACCCAGCCCCGGCATGTGGTGAGCTACCTCAAGGATTTCCTCTTCACCGAGGAACAGGCGCGCCAGCCGGTGCGGGCGCTCTCGGGAGGGGAAAAGGCGCGGCTTCTGCTCGCCCGGATCATGGCGCAGCCGGCCAATCTTCTGGTGCTCGACGAGCCCACGAACGACCTCGACCTCGAGACGCTCGATCTTCTGCAGGAGCTTGTCGCCGATTTCGACGGCACCGTGCTGCTGGTCAGCCATGACCGCGACTTCATCGACCGCGTGGCCACGACCACGGTGGCGATGGAGGGCGACGGGCGCGCGACGATCTATGCCGGCGGCTGGTCGGACTACATCGCCCAGCGCGGTGAGCGGGGCGGGCGGCAGGAGAAGCCGAAGCAGAAAGCCGCGAAGCCGAAAGCCGCATCCGCCGAGAGTCGGCCCGCAAGGGCCGGGCGAGGCCTGAGCTTCACCGAGCGCCACCGGCTTGAGAAGCTGCCCGAGGAAATCGCGCGTCTCGAGGCGGAGATCAGCAAGCTTTCGGAGCTTCTCTCCGACCCCGAGCTCTATTCCCGCGATCCGCAGAAATTTGCCCGCGCCTCCGAGGCGCTGGCGGCGCGGCAGAAGGCATTGAGCGCGGCCGAGGAGGAATGGCTCGCGCTCGCCGAGAAGGCGGAGGCGGCCGGGGAGGACTGAGACCTAGCCCGCGAGCTCGCGCAGCACTTCCGCGACGCACATCACATCCTCGCGCGTGCAGTCGAACTGGCCCACCTGCACGCGGATGACGTATTTGCCCACGTGCCGGGTCTGGGTGAGGAAGATGCGCCCGTCGTCGTTGATCCGCTCGAGAAGCGCCTCGGTCTCGGCGTCGCTGTCGCGGTAGCGGAAGGTGAAGAGCGAAAGCGAGGGCTGGGTGACGATCTGGAAGCCGGGGATCGCGGCGATCTCGCCGGCAAGCTCCCGCGCCCAGGCGACATGGTTGCGGATGCGCTCCCTCAGCCCTTCCAGCCCGTAGGCGCGCAGCACGAACCACAGCTTCAACGCGCGGAAGCGGCGGCCGAGCGGCACCGTCCATTCGTTGAAGTTGGTGATCTCGTCGGCGCCCGGCGTTTCCAGATATTCGGGCCTGAGGCCGAGGGTGCGGATCTGCGGTGCGGGGTCGGCGAGGAACTGCACCGAGCAGTCGAACTGCGCGCCGAGCCATTTGTGCGGGTTGAAGACGATGGAATCGGCGCGGTTCACACCCTCCCAGAGCGGGCGGAACTCCGGGCAGATCATTGCCGAACCGGCCCAGGCGGCATCGACATGCACATAAAGGTCATGGGCCTTGGCCACGGCGACGCACTCGGCGATCCGGTCGAAGGCGCCCACCGAGGTGCCGCCGGCGCAGAGGATCAGCCCGGCGGGCAGGCGATTGTTCGATTTGTGCAAGCGAATCGTCTCGTCGAGCACGTCCGGGCGCATGGACAGGCTCTCATCGGTTGCAATCTTGATGGTATTGTCCTGGCCGATGCCGGCGATCCGCGCCGCCTTGTCGATCGAGGAGTGGTTCTGATCGGAGGCGTAGATGGTCAGCACCGGCGCGCCTGAGAGACCCTCTCGCAGCCCCGCCCAGCCGAGCGCGCGCTCGCGCATGGTCAGCACCGCCGAGAGGGTGGCGGTGGTGGCGCTGTCATGGATGGTGCCGGTGAAGTGCGGGGCAAGGCCCAGCGCCTCGCGCAGCCAGCCGATCATCACCTGTTCGATCTCGGTGGCCGCGGGCGCAGTCTGCCACAGAAGCGCATTGGCGGCCATGGCGTTGACGAGCTGCTCGGCCAGCATCGAGGCCGGGGCAGCATTGGCCGGAAAATAGGCGAAGAAGCGTGGATGCTGCCAATGGGTCATGTTGTCCGGCACGATCGCCTCGAAATCGGCGAAGATGCGCTCCATCGGCTCGGGGGCCTCGGGCGGGTGGGCCGGCAGCCAGGCGCGCACCTCGCCGGGGCGGGTGCGGGCGCGCACCGGGCGCTCGCGCAAGGTGCTGTGGTAGTCATGCGCCCAGTCGGCGGCGCGTTTCGACCAGTGGCGCAGATCGTCGTGGTTCATCGCCTGGCTCCTGTGGCGGGGCCGGAGATTTCATGCCTCCGGCGGGGGTATTTCGACCCAGGGTGAGGGGGCAGGGCGCAGCTCATGCGCCGTTCACGGGCGTGACGCCGTCGCGGATGAGCTTCCAGATGATGGCGTCAAGCAGCGCCTCGAAGCTTGCATCCACGATATTGGCCGAGAGCCCGACTGTGGACCAGCGCCGGCCCTGCCCGTCCTCGCTGTCGATGATGACGCGGGTCACCGCCTCGGTGCCTCCTTGCGTGATGCGCACCTTGAAGTCGACAAGCCGCATGTCGTCGATCGCCGCCTGGTAGGGCCCGAGATCCTTGGCCAGCGCCTTGGCGAGCGCATTGACCGGGCCGCGGTCGGAGCCGGTCTCGTCAAGGCTTTCGGAGACCGACAGCATCTTCTCGTTGCCGATCTTCACCACCACCACCGCCTCGGAGAGGGTGACCATCCGGTTGTACTTGTTCTTGCGCCGCTCCACCGTCACCCGGTAGCGCTTGACCTCGAAGAAGCGGGGCAGGAGCCCCAGCTCCTCGCGCGCCAGGAGCTCGAAGCTCGCCTGCGCGGTGTCGTAGGAATAGCCCTGATCCTCGCGCTCCTTGACGCGGGCGAGGATGCGGGCAAGGGCGGGGTCGCCCTTTTCAACCTCGATGCCCATCTCTCGCAGCCGCTCGCGCAGGTTCGACTGGCCGGCCTGGTTGGACATCGGGATGATGCGGGTGTTGCCGACGGCGGCGGGGTCGATGTGCTCGTAAGTCGCGGGGTCCTTCAGGATCGCGCTCGCATGCAGCCCCGCCTTGTGGGCGAAGGCCGAGGCGCCGACGTAGGGTGCGGCCTTGTTCGGCACGCGGTTGAGGATGTCGTCGAGAAGCCGCGAGGCGTGGGTGAGCCCGGCAAGCGCCTCGGCCGTCACGCCCGTCTCGAAACGGCTGGCGTAGGGCTCCTTGAGGAGGAGCGTGGGGATCAGCGTGGTGAGGTTGGCGTTGCCGCAGCGCTCGCCAAGGCCGTTGAGCGTGCCCTGTATCTGGCGCGCCCCGGCATCGACCGCCGCAAGCGTGGCCGCCACCGCATTGCCGGTGTCGTCATGGGTGTGGATGCCGAGCCGCGCCCCGGGGATGCCCGCGGCGATGACCTCGGCGGTGATCTCGCCCACTTCTGCCGGAAGCGTGCCGCCATTGGTGTCACACAGCACGATCCAGCGCGCGCCCGCCTCCAACGCGGCGGCGAGGCAGTCGAGCGCGTAAGCGGGGTTGGCCTTGTAGCCGTCGAAGAAATGCTCGGCGTCGAAGAGCGCCTCCCGCCCCTCGGCCACGCAATGGGCTATGGAGCGGGCGATGTTGTCGATGTTCTCCTTGAGGCTCACGCCGAGCGCGGTGGTGACGTGAAAGTCATGGGTCTTGCCCACGAGGCAGACGGCCGGCGTGCCGGCATTGAGAACGGCGGCAAGCACGTCGTCATTCTCGGCCGAGAGCCCTGCGCGCTTGGTCATGCCAAAGGCGGTGAAGGTGGCGCGGGTCTCGGGCCGGGCGGCGAAGAAGGCCGAATCGGTGGGGTTGGCGCCGGGCCAGCCGCCCTCGATGTAGTCGACCCCGAGCGCATCGAGCGTCTCGGAGATGCGGCGCTTTTCGGCGAGCGAGAACTGCACGCCCTGCGTCTGCTGGCCGTCGCGCAGCGTGGTGTCGTAGAGGTAGAGGCGTTCGCGGCTCATTGCGCCAGGGCCTCCAGCTTTGCGGGGTCGAAATCGGGGGTGAGCTCCCAGACCGCTCCCTGTGGCGTGTCCTTCACCTTGACGCCGGCGGCGGCGATGCCGTCGCGCAGGGCATCGGCCCGGGCGAAGTCGCGCGCCCGCCGCGCCTCGGCGCGGGCTTCGATGAGGCGCTCGATCAGCGCGGTGATCTCCGGTGTGACCTCCGGCGCCGCCGCCCAGGCGCCAAGTGCCGGGGTCATGAGCCCGAGCGCGCGCGCGCCGGCCAGAAGGCCGGCCGCGTCACCCTCGCCTGCCAGACGGTGCAGCGCGGCGATGGCGGCAGGCGTGTTGAGGTCGTCGGCCAGCGCGTCAATCACCGCGGCCGGCACCTCCCCCGCTTCCGCATCGGCGCACAGCGCGTGCCAGCGCCTCAGCACGCCTGCCGCCTCGGCCGCCTTCTTCGCCGTCCAGTCCATCGGCTTGCGGTAATGGGTCTGCAGAAAGACGAAGCGGATCACCTCCCCCGGCACGCCCTGATCCAGAAGATCGCGCACGGTGAAGAAGTTGCCCAGGGATTTGGACATCTTCTTGCCCTCCACCTGCAGCATCTCGTTGTGCAGCCAGTAGCGGGCGAAATGGCTTTCGGGGTGGGCGCAGCAGCTTTGCGCGATCTCGTTCTCGTGGTGGGGGAACATCAGGTCATTGCCGCCACCGTGGATGTCGAACTCGGGGCCGAGCAGCGCCTCGGCCATGGCCGAGCACTCGATGTGCCAGCCGGGCCGGCCGCGCCCCCAGGGGCTTTCCCAGCCGGGCTGGTCGGGGGCCGACGGCTTCCATAGCACGAAATCCATCGGGTTGCGCTTGTATGGCGCCACCTCCACCCGGGCACCCGCGATCATGTCATCCACCGAGCGGCCCGAAAGCTGGCCGTAAGCCGGGTAGCTCTCGACCGAGAACAGCACATGGCCCTCGGCGACATAGGCGCAGCCGCGCGCGATCAGCCGCTCGATCATGGCGATCATCTGCGGGATGTATTCGGTGGCATGCGGCTCGTGGAAGTGCGGGTCCCCCCGGTAGTCCACCCCGAGCGCAGCCATGTCCTCGTGGTACCATTCGGTGGTGGTGCGGGTGAGCTCCTCGATGGAGATGCCGCGCTCCTTCGCGCGCGCGATGATCTTGTCATCGACATCGGTGATGTTGCGCACATAGGTGACGTGCTCGGCCCCGTAGACGTGGCGCAGCAGCCGGTAGAGCACATCGAAGACCACGGCCGGGCGGGCATTGCCCAGATGCGCGCGGTCATAGACGGTGGGCCCGCAGACATACATGCGCACATTGGCCGGATCGATCGGCTCGAAGCGCTCCTTCTTCCGGGTTCGCGTGTTGGTCAGCCAGATCTCGGTCATGGATCATCCTTCCACGGGTGGGGCCGCGGCGGGCTTAGCAACTTCGTGTGAGGAGGAAAAGAAGACCGGGCCCGCGCGCTGTGTCAGCGGGTAATGCAAATGGCGATGATGCGGGCGATTGCGGTCATGGGCCAAGACATAGCGCCCGCTGCCGCGCCTGCCAAGAGCGGCCGTCACTTGACAATTCGCGCGCCGGGGACGACCCCTCGCGCGGAGCAGGCAGGAGGCAGGGGCATGGAGCTCTCGCAGCGCATCCGCAACATCACCCCCGGCGGCTCGGACGGCTGGGAAGTGTTCTATCGCGCCCGCGCGATGGTGGCGGCGGGCGAGCCGGTCATCGAGCTGACCATCGGCGAGCATGACATCGGCACCGACCCCGCGATTCTCGATGCGATGTGCGCGGCGGCGCGCGCAGGCCACACCGGCTATGCCGCCGTGCCCGGAACGCCCGAGCTGCGCGATGCGGTGGCCGAGCGCCTCACCGCCCGCACCGGCGTGAAGACCGCGCGCGAGAACGTGCTGATCACCACCGGCGGGCAGGCCGCGCTCTTTGCCGCCCATATTGCGGTGGCCGATCCCGGCGAGGCCGCGCTCTTCATCGACCCCTACTACACAACCTATCCCGGTACCATCCGCGGCGCCGGGGCGCGTGCGGTGCCCGTCGCAGCCCATGCCGAGGACGGCTTCCAGCCTCGGCCCGAGGAGATCGCCGCCGCTGCCCGCCGCCACGGCGCGCGCTCGCTCCTCATCAACACCCCGAACAACCCCACCGGCGTGGTCTACAGCCGCCAGACGCTCGAAGGCATCGCCGAGGTCGCCCGCGCCCATGACATGTGGCTGATCTCCGATGAGGTCTATGACACCCAGGTCTGGGAGGGCGCGCACATCAGCCCGCGCGCGCTGCCGGACATGGCGGCGCGCACGCTGGTCGTGGGCTCGATGTCGAAAAGCCACGCCATGACCGGCTCGCGCATCGGCTGGCTGGTGGGCCCCGCCGAGGCGATCGCGCATCTCGCGAATCTCTCTACCCACACCACCTACGGCGTGCCGGGATACATCCAGGATGCCGCCGTCTTCGCGCTGCGGCAGGGCGAGGCGTTCGAAGAGAAGATCGCCGCCCCCTTCCGCCGCCGCCGCGATCTCGCCGCGCGCCTTGTCGCCGGGCAGAGCACGGTGCGCATGGTTCCGGCGGCGGGCGCGATGTATGTGATGCTCGACATCCGCGCCACCGGCATTTCGGGCCGCGACTTTGCCGAGCGGCTGCTCGATGAGGAGCGCATCGCGGTGATGCCGGGCGAGAGCTTCGGCGCGGCGGCGGCCGGGCATCTGCGCGTGGCCCTGACCCGGCCGGACGAGGAGCTTGCCGACGCTCTCGCGCGCCTCCTCGCGCTCGCCGAACGGCTGGCGGGATGATGTCTCCTCATCACCCTGGGTGGAAATACCCCCGCCGGAGGCATGAAGTCTCTTCTCGCCGCCGGGGCCGGGCGGAAGCCGGGGGAAGGGGGCGCTGATGTTCGAGGAGGCGCTTGCAGCCTGTGCCGAGAACCTGCGCCGGGGCGATCCCGACCGCTTTCTCGCGCTGATGGCGGCGCCGCCACCGGCGCGCCGTGTGCTCCTGCCGCTCTATGCCTTCAATCTCGAGGTCGCGCGCGCGCCCTGGGTTTCGGCGGAGCCGACGATCGGGGCGATCCGGCTTGAGTGGTGGCGCGAGGCGCTCGGGGAAATCGCCGAGGGCCGGCCGGTGCGGCGCCACGAGGTGACGCTGCCGCTTGCAGAGGTGCTCGATGCCGAAGGCGCGCGGCTCCTTGACGATCTTGTCGTCGCCCGCTGGGCCGATCTGGAACGCGCGCCCTTCGCCGATGTCGCCGCGCTAGGCCGCTATCTCGAGGCGACGGGGGGGCGGCTGATGCAGGTGGCAGGCCGCCTTCTTGGCGCGGGCGAGGCCGATGCGGCGCTGGCGGCGCTGGGGAGCGCCTCGGCGCTCGCCAACTGGTGCCTTGCGGTTCCCGAGCTTCGCGCGCGCGGCCGCGCGCCGCTGCCGCCCGAGGGTGAGGAGGCGCTCGCCGCCCTTGCCGTGGAGCGGCTCGCCGCGTTTCGCGCCGCGCGCAAGGCGCTGCCCCGTGCCGCCCGCCCCGCGGCGCTTGCGGCATGGCGCGCACCGGCCATCCTCGCCCGCGTTGCGCGCGACCCCGCGGCCGTAGCCGAGGGGCGGCTTGCCCAGTCCGAGTTCCGCCGCCGCGGCAGTCTGCTTCTGGCAAGCCTCTTCGGGGTCTGAGCCGTTCAGCGCCTCGCGGCGGGGCGCAGCGTCAGCCAGATCAGCGCGCCGCCCGCGAGCGTCAGGAAGGGGATCATGGCGAGATTGACCGCTGTCCAGCCTTCCTGCGCCGAGCCGCCCGAGCAGTTCATCAGCCCGCCCGAGGCCAGCGAGGCCAGCGTCACCCCACCGAAGACGATCATGTCGTTCATCCCCTGCACGCGGCCGCGCTCCTCGGGGGTGTGGACGGCGGTGAGCATCGCCGTGGCGCCGATGAAGCCGAAGTTCCAGCCGAGGCCGAGGAGGATCAGGGCGATGAAGAAGTTCTCGAGCTCCACCCCTTCGAGCGCGACGAGCCCGGCGCCTGCGAGGATGGCAAGCCCCGTGGCCACGACCTTGTGCGCGCCGAAGCGGGCGATGATGTGGCCGGTGAAGAAGCTCGGGGCGAACATGGCCAGCACATGCGCCGAGACGATGTCGGCCGCGCGGTTCTGCTCGAAGCCGCAGCCGACCACCGCCAGAGGGGTCGAGGTCATGACCAGCGTCATCAGCGAATAGGAGACCATGGCGCAGATCATCGCAACGGCAATCTCGGGCGTGGCCAAGAGCTCGCGCCGCGTGCGCCCGCGCGGCGCCCCCTCGGCGGGCTTTGGCGGCGGGGGGATGTCGAGGCCGAGAAAGAGGAGCGAGCCCAAAAGGTTGATGGCGATCACCGCCAGATAGCTGCCGAGAAACGGGATCACCATCGCCTCGGCCGTCACCTTGACGAGCTGCGGGCCGATGATGGCCGAGGCGAGCCCGCCGGCCATGACGTAGGAGATCGCCTTGGGGCGGAAGGCCTGCGAGGCGGTGTCGGCGGCGGCGAAGCGGTAGAAGCCCTGGGCGGAGACATAGACGCCGGTCAGAAGCGAGCCGGCGAGGAAAACGGCAAAGTTCTGTTCGAAGAGCCCCCAGGCGCCGATGGCGGCGCCGAGCGCGCCGGCAAGGGCGCCGGTGAAGAAGCCCGCGCGCCGGCCGAAGCGTTGCATGAGTGCCGAGAGCGGGTTGGCCGCCAGCATCGAGCCAAGAACGATCAGCGAGATTGGCAGGGTGGCGAAGCAGGGGTTTGCGGCCAGCGACTGGCCGGCGAGGCCGCCGATGGTGAAGATCATCGGCATCTGCGCGCCGAGAAAGGCCTGTGCGATGACGAGGATGGCGACGTTGCGGCGCGCGCGGCTGTCGTCCGCGGCCGGGGTCCGGGCGAGATCGGTCATGCCGTCTGCCATAAATCCGCGCGCCGGCGAAGGGAAGGGGGCGCCGCCCCCTTCATGAAAGGGCGTGCCCGGCACTGGCGTCGGCAATGGGTATTTGCACCAGGGTGATGGGGGCAGGGGCGGCGCCCGGGTGCCGGAGCGCCGCGCCCCCTGGTGTCAGCCGAAAACGCGGGTGAGCGCGATGTCGACCGTTTCGGTGATGCGGTCGATGTCGGCCGGGGTCGCGATCAGCGCCGGGCTGAAGCACAGCGTGTTGTTGAGCCCCGGCAGCGAGCGGTTGGTGGCGCCGATGATGACGCCTTCGCGCCCGCATTCGGCGACCACCTGCTGGACCATCTTCTCGGGCGCGGGCTCCTTCGTCTCCCGGTCCATCACCAGCTCGGCGCCGCAGAAGAGGCCCTTGCCGCGCACGTCGCCGATCACGGCGTGCTTGTCCTGGAGCGCGCGCAGGTTGTCCATCAGCCGCGCGCCCATGGCGCGGGTGTTCTCCAGAAGCCCCTCCTCCTCGATGATCGCCATGTTCTCGAGCGCGGCGGCGGGCCCGGCGGTGCAGCCGCCGAAGGTGGAGATGTCGCGGAAATAGTCGAGCGGGTCGTCGGGGTTCGACTTGAAGAGCTCGAAGACGCGCTCGGTGGTCACAAGGCAGGCGATGGCGGCATAGCCCGAGGCCACGCCCTTGGCCATGGTCACCATGTCGGGCTCGATGCCGTAGTTCTGGTAGCCGAACCATGTGCCGGTGCGCCCCACCCCGCAGACGACCTCGTCGATGTGCAGAAGGATGTCGTATTTGCGGCAGATCTCCTGCACCCGCTCCCAGTAGCCCTCGGGCGGGGTGATCACGCCGCCGCCGGCGGTGACCGGCTCGAGGCAGAGACCGCCCACCGTGTCGGGGCCTTCGCGCAGGATCACCTCCTCGATCTGGTTCGCCGCCCAGACGCCGTAGGGCTCCTTCTTCGGATCCCACTGGGGCTGGGCGCGGTATTCGAGGCAGTGGGGCACGCGCACGAAGCCCGGCGTGAAGGGGCCGTACTGGGCGTTGCGCTCGTCCTGCCCCCCGGCCGAGAGGCAGGTGATGGTGGTGCCGTGATAGTCGCGGTCGCGATAGAGGATCTTGTGCTTCTTGCCACCATGGCGCTTGTGGGCGATCTGGCGGATCATCTTGAAGGCCTTCTCGTTGGCCTCCGATCCGGAGTTGCAGTAGTAGACGCGGCTCATGCCGGGCATCTTCTCGATCAGCCGCTCGGCAAAGCGCGCCCCGGGGACGGAGCCGGCGGCGCCGGCGAAGTAGTTGAGCTTCACGAGCTGGTCGCGCACCGCATCGGCGATGCGCTCGCGCCCGTAGCCGACATTCACCGTCCAGACCCCGCCCGACACCGCGTCGAGGTATTCCTTGCCGTTCTGGTCCCACACCTTCATGCCGCGGCCCTCGACGATGATGCGGGGGTCGGTGGTTTCGAAGGGCTTGTGCTGGGTGAGGTGGTGCCAGACATGGGCCTTGTCGGCGGCGACCACGCCGGAGAGATCGTTTTCGCTGAGCGTGCCGTCCATCATCGCTGACCTCGCTGAAATGGCGCAACATCCATCGGTCGCGGAACGGCAAGGCAGAGCCGATGGCCGCGCACCGGTGGTCATCCCTTCAGTCAGCCCGAAAAGGCGGTGCGGTGATAGGTCCAGCCTGGTCTTGATATGAGTCCAAAGAGGCCGATCGCATGGCGGATCGGGCGCGCAAGGCGCCTTCGGGCGGTGACGCGGGGGTGTGGCGGGAGAAAGCACTTGCGGCTGTTGCCGACGAGGGATTAAGAGCCATGCGATGGGCCCTGCGTCGCGTGACGCGGGCCGTTGGGGATTGATGCAGGCCCGACCCCTACTCTCTGTAGGCGAAGGCGGCGGGGACAGAACAGACTCGGAATGGACGCTTCCACTGACAAGGGCCGGAGCCAGGCTGATCCGGTGATCCATCCCACGGCCATCGTCGAGCCGGGGGCCAGACTTGGGCGCGCGGTCACGGTGGGCCCCTATTGCATTGTCGGCTCGGGCGCGGAGCTTGAGGACGGCGTGACGCTGAGGAGTCATGTCGTGGTGGAGGGGCGCACGCGCATTGGCGCGGGCACCGAGGTTTGGCCCTTCACCACGCTTGGCACGGCGCCGCAGCACCTGCGCTACGAGGGCGAGGACACCCGCCTGATCATCGGGCCGAACTGCGTGATCCGCGAGCAGGTCTCGATCCACAAGGGAACCGAGATCGGGGGCGGCGAAACCGTGATCGGCGCCCACACCATGGTCATGGCGGCCTCCCACATCGCCCATGACTGCAAGATCGGCGAGCATGTGATCGTGGCCTCGAACTGCACCCTCGGCGGGCATGTGACGGTGGGCGATCACGTCTTTCTCGGCGGTCTGGCCGGGGTGCACCAGTTCTGCCGCATCGGCGCCTATGCCTTCGTCGGCGGGGCGGCGGCGGTGAACATCGATGTCATCCCCTTCGGCTCGGCCGTGGGCAACCGCGCCAAGCTCGGCGGGCTCAACCTTGTCGGGATGAAGCGCGCCGGTTTCTCCCGCGCGACGATCAACGAGATCCGCTCGGCATATCGCGATCTCTTCAATGATGACGCCTTGAGCTTCAAGGACCGGGTGGCCAAGGTGGCCGAGTGCTACGGGCACTGCCCCGAGGTGATGATGATCGTCGATTTCATCCGCGCCGATGCCGACCGCCCGGTTCTCGGCGCGCGCTAGGGGCAATGCCGGATCCGCGCTTCCACCCCATCCCCGAACCGCTCACCCTTGCCGAGGCGGCCCGTATTGCCGGGGCGGAGCTGGGGGAGGGCGCAGACCCGGACGCCCTGGTGACGGGCGCCGCGCCGCTTGCTGCCGCCGGGCCCGGCGATGTGACCTTTCTCACGCGGGCGGCGTTTCTCGATGCCCTTGGAGAGTCGCGTGCCGGGGCCTGTCTCGCCACTCCTGAGCTCGCCCCCCGCGTTCCGCCCCGCATGGCGGCGCTTCTCCATCCCGATCCACAGCGCGGCTACGTGACGCTCCTGCGTCGTTTCTTTCCCGAGCGTGATCCCCGGCCGGGTATCTCGCCCGCGGCTCATGTGGATCCGGCGGCGCGGCTCGGTGATGGCTGCCGGGTCGAGGCCGGGGCGGTGATCGGGGCGGGGGCCGAGATCGGCCCGGCAAGCCTCATCGGACCGGGGGCGGTGATCGGCCCGGGCGTGGTGCTGGGCGAGCGCGCGCGGATCGGCGCCAATGCGGTGATCAGCCACACCCTTGCCGGCGCGCGGCTGAGGGTGCTCGCGGGCGCGGTGATCGGGGAGGAGGGGTTCGGCTTCATTCCGGGCGCGGCGGGGCTTGAGCGCATTCCGCAGATGGGCCGGGTGATCATCGGCGATGACGTGGAGATCGGCGCCTGCACCACCATCGACCGCGGCGCGGGCGACGACACGGTGATCGGCGATGGCACCAAGATCGACAACCAGGTGCAGATTGGCCACAATTGCCGGATCGGCCGGCATTGCGTGATCGTTGCGCAGGTGGGGCTTTCGGGCAGCGTCGAGGTGGGCGATTTCGTTCAGCTCGGCGGCAAGGTGGGCGCGGCCGATCACGTGAAGATCGGGGCGGGCGCGCGGCTTGCCGCGGGCTCGGGAGTAACGGGCACGGTTCCGCCGGGCGCCACCTATGCCGGCTTTCCCGCGCGCCCCATCGGCGAGTGGCATCGCGCCAATGCGGCGCTGCGCCGGCTTGCGCTTGGCAAGCGGCGCGACAGCGGAAAGTGAGAGACCGGGCATCATGCGCATTCTGATCACCGGTGCTTCGGGCTGCGTTGGACGCTACGTGACCGAGGCGCTGATGGCCTCGCACCATGAGCTGGTCCTCGCTGTGCGCGATGCAGCGCTTCTGCCCGAGGCGCTGCGGCAGGCTGAGGGCGTCGAGGTAATCGAGGCCGATCTGCGCGCGCTTGCGGGTCTGCCCGCGGCGACCGAGGGCATCGACGCGGCGGTGCTGCTGGCCACCGCCTGGGGGGGTGATGACACCCGGGCGGTGACCGTGGGCGCCAATGTCGCGCTTGCCGATGCGCTGATCGCCCGAGGCTGCCGGCACATCCTCTATTTCGCCACCGCGAGCGTACTTGACCAGTCCGGCGCGCTTCTGCCCGCCGCGGCCGAATTTGGCTCGGACTACATCAAGGCCAAATACGCGCTGGTCGAGGAGATGGAGGCGCGCGTGGCGCGGGCGCGCATCACCGGCCTGTTTCCGACTCTCGTCTTCGGCGGGCGGCGCGAGGCGCCGGCGATCCGGTTCTCGCATCTGGCCAATCTCGCGCGCGAGGTCTGGCCTTGGCTCAGGCTCGTGCGCTTCTTCACCGCCGAAGGGCGGTTCAACGTCATCCATGCCGCCGACATCGCCACGATCGTCCGCCATCTCGTGGAGACCGGCGGCGAGGGGCTCCAGAACCCCGCGCGGCTCGTCCTCGGCAACCCGCCGGTGGAGGTGGAGGAGGTGCTCGCGGAGGTTCTGGCGCTGTCGGGGCGGAGACACTGGAAACTTCTGAAGCTGAAGCCCGGCATGATGACCACGCTAGAGCGCATCACGCCGCTGACCCTGTCGGACTGGGACCGTTACTGCGCCCGCCACCCCGATCAGTCCCACCCCCGCGCCGTCAATCCCGCCGATTTCGGTTTGCCGGTGCACATGGAACGCCTTTCCGAGGGGCTGCGCTCCATCGGGCTCGGGCCCGCGCGGTAGGACACGTCGCCGAGGACCGGAATCCTCCCGACGGGGGCGGCAGGCGCGCCAGGCATGGGCTAGACGCCGGGGCAGCCGTCCTGCAGCTTGCGCCAGATGACATTGGTCAGCGACAGCTCGCAGCGCGCCGTCCATGTCTGGCAGGAAGCGGTGAAACAGGCCACGGTGCCAAGTGGCACGCGATTGCCCTCGGCATCGGTGCAGGAGTAGTCGAGACCCTCGTATATCGGATAGTCGGGCGGCGGCAGCGGCCGCACCTCGGGCGCCGCGGTTGCCGTCACCGCGTGGGGCGGGGGGCTGGCCGGCTCGCCGGCGAGGACGCCGGCCGGCGCGACCAGCAAGGCTGGTATCCAGCGCCACATGTCCCATATCTAGCCCATGGAGCGGCGGCCGTCACCTGCGCACGCGCCGCCGCTTGACCCGGCCGCAATGATCGGCAACACCCCGCCCATGGTTCCTCTCGACAAGCTCGCACGCATAACCGAACGCTTCGAATATGTATCCGCGCGTCTCGCCGAAGGCGACGGCGATCCGGTTGCGCTCGGCCGCGAATACGCCGAGCTCAGACCCGTCGCCGAGCAGATCGCCGCCTACCGCGACACACTCGCGCAGATCGCTGAAGCCGAGGCAATGCTCGAGGATGCGGAGATGCGCGCGCTCGCCGAGGAGGAGCTTGCCCGCCTCAGGGCCGAGCTGCCGGCGCTCGAGGAGGCACTCAAGCGCGCGCTCCTGCCGAAGGACGCCGCAGATGCGCGCCCGGCCATACTCGAGATCCGCCCCGGCACCGGCGGCGAGGAGGCCGCGCTGTTTGCCGCGGATCTGATGCGCATGTATCAGCGCCATGCCGAGGCCAGGGGCTGGCGCTGGGAGGTGGTCTCGCTGTCGCTGACCGAGCTGGGCGGCGTGCGCGAGGCGGTGATCTCGGTGCAGGGAGAGGGCGTCTTCGCGCGTCTGAAATACGAATCCGGCGTGCACCGCGTCCAGCGTGTGCCGGTCACGGAGTCGGGCGGGCGCATCCACACATCGGCGGCCACCGTCGCCGTGCTGCCCGAGGCCGAGGAGGTGGATGTCAGGATCGACCCCGCCGACATCCGCATCGACACCATGCGCGCCTCGGGCGCCGGCGGCCAGCACGTGAACACCACCGACTCGGCGGTGCGCATCACCCACATTCCCACCGGCATCGTGGTGACGAGCGCGGAGAAGTCCCAGCACCAGAACCGGGCGATCGCCATGGCGGTGCTCCGCGCGCGCCTCTACGACCTCGAGCGCCGGCGAAAGGCCGCCGAGCGCGCCGAGGCGCGGCGCGCGCAGGTCGGCTCGGGCGACCGCTCCGAGCGCATCCGCACCTACAATTTCCCGCAGGGCCGGGTCACGGACCACCGCATCAACCTCACCCTCTACAAGCTCGATCAGGTGATGGCCGGCGATCTCGACGAGATCATCGACGCGCTGATCGCGCATGACCAGGCCGCCCAGCTCGCCGAGATGGAGGCGGAGTCGGGCGCATGAGCGAGATGACGGGCACCGAGGCGCTCGCCCGTGCCACCCGCCGCCTTGCCGCCGCCGGTGTCGAGGGACCGGAGCGGGATGCGCGCATCCTTCTCGCCCATGCGCTCGGGGTCGATCGCGGGCGGCTTCTCCTGGCGCTGCCCGCGCCGCTTCCGGCCGAGGCTCTGGAGCGTTTCGAGGCAGCGGTCAGCGCGCGGGCAGCCCGTCAGCCGGTCGCGCAGATCACCGGCCAGCGGCTCTTTCGGGGGCTGCGCCTGAAGGTGACGCCCGATGTCCTCGACCCCCGCCCCGAGACCGAGACGCTCGTTGAAGTCGCTCTCGCCGCGCCCTTCGGCCGCGTGCTCGATCTCGGCACCGGCTCCGGCGCGATCCTGCTGGCGCTCCTCGCCGAGCGCCCCGGCGCCACGGGCCTCGGCATCGACATCTCGGACGCCGCGCTTGCCGTGGCGCGGGAGAACGCGGAGGTGCTCGGGCTCGCGCAGCGCGCCGCCTTCCGTCGCGCCGACTGGTGGGAAGGGGTGGAGGGGCGGTTCGACCTCATCGTTTCCAACCCGCCCTACATCGCCGCCGAGGAGGTCGCCCGGTTGGCGCCCGAAACCCGCGACTGGGAGCCGCGGCAGGCGCTGACGCCGGGTGCGGACGCGCTCGCGGCCTATCGCGTCATCGCCGCCGGCGCGCCGGCGCATCTCGCCCCCGGCGGCCGGCTCATCGTCGAAACGGGCGCAGGCCAGGCCGAGGCGGTGGCCGGAATCCTTGCCGGCGCGGGACTCATGCGCGCTCGCATCGTGAAGGATCTCGACGGGCGCGGACGGGTGGTCGAAGTACGGTCGGTCGCATGAAAACGCGGGCGGGAACCGTCGGCGTTGCCGCACTGCCGCAGATCGCCGGCTTTTGCATCAATTTTCGCGCCATGACCCTTGTAATTGACGTGAGCGCGTGTTTATTGGCACTCAATCGCGATGGAACGGGGCCAACGCCCGCCGCTGCGATCAAGCCGAACATCGCCTGCTGGAACCCGCGGCACCGACCGCCGCGGCCTCGGACACGAAGCAAGACCCGCAGGCGCCAGGCAACCCGGATCGGATCACGAAAGACGCATGAGATCTTCCAAGTCACGCTCGCGGTCGAAGTCGAACCGCAACCGCTCGATGGGCAACATCGTCAATCGGGTCTTCGAAAGCTCCGGCCCCGAGGGCAAGGTGCGCGGCACGCCGCAGCAGATCATCGAGAAATACAACCAGCTCGCCCGCGATGCGCAGCTTGCCAATGACCGCGTGGCGATGGAAAACTTCCAGCAGCACGCCGAGCACTACATGCGGCTTCTGAACGAGGCTCTGCGCGAGCAGGAGGCCCGCCGCGAGGCCCAGGAGGCGCAGGCGCGCGAACGACGGGAGGCGCGCGAGGCGCGCAACGCGGCGCCGGCGGATGAAGGCGCGGGCGGCATCCCCGACGTCATCGACATGGACGACGAGGAAACGAGCGGCCTCGTCGAAACGCCCGAAGCGGCTGTGTCCGAGCCGCCTCCCGCAGGCCAGGAACCCGCTGCGGAAGACGCGGAGGCACAGCACGGCAAGCCGGAGGACCCCCCCCAGAAACCGGCCCGTCGCCGCCGCAGCACCCGTCAGTCGCGCACGTCCAAGGCAGCGAGTGCGGCAGCAACTGCCACGCCGGCCGAGACGGGCGCTGATACGGGCGCTGACAAGGGCGCAGAGACAAGCTCCGAGACGGGCGCCGATACGCCTGCCGGCGCCTCCGAAAGGATCGAGAACAAGCCGGCGGCGGAATAGGCCAGGGTCATCTTTCCGTTGTCTCGAGGCTGCGCGCCAGAGCGCACCAGGCCTCGATCGGGACTTCCTCGGCACGCGCGGTCGGCGCTATCCCGGCCGCGCGCAACCGCTCCTCGATATCGGGTGCCAGCCCCTTGAGCGCGGCCCGGAGCATCTTGCGCCTCTGGCCGAAGCCCGACGCCACCACCCGCTCGAGAAGCTTCGGGTCCGCTGGCGCGAGCGGCTCGGGCCGCGCCTTCATATGCACAACTGACGAATGCACCTTCGGCGGTGGGGTGAAGGCCCTCGGCGGCAGCTCCATGGCAATCCGCGCCTCCGTCCGCCACTGCGCGAGAATCGCCAGTCGCCCGTAGGCCTTGCTGCCGGGCCGGGCGACGATCCGCTCCGCGACCTCGCGCTGGAACATCAGCGTGAGCGACTCCCAGAACGGCGGCCAATCGGGCGGCGTCAGCCAATGGACGAGCAGCGCCGTGCCCACATTGTAGGGCAGATTGGCAACCACCTTCACCGGAGGCACAAGACGGGAAGCATCGAATTCCATCGCGTCCCCCTGCACGATCTCGAGCCGCCCCCCGGCCACCGTGGCGATCTCTTCGAGCGCCGGGATGCAGCGCGGATCCTTCTCGACCGCCACCACCCGCCGCGCGCCCGCAGCGAGCAGCGCGCGTGTCAGCCCGCCCGGCCCCGGCCCCACCTCGAGCACATCCGCCTCGGTCAGATCGCCCGCAACCCGCGCGATCTTCGCTGTCAGATTGAGATCGAGAAGAAAATTCTGCCCCAGCGACTTCCTCGCGCTGAGCCCATGGCGGGCAATCACCTCGCGCAGGGGCGGCAGATCGTCGAGCCCGCTCATGGCGCCTGTTCCATCACCCTGGGGGAAAATACCCCCGCCGGAGGCAAGGCGCTTCCCGCAGGGAAGCGTTTTGAGCGGTCTTCGCGCCGCAGGCGCGGCCGCTGGGACGGCACCGCGCTCACCACCCCGCCCGCCGCCGGCGTGCTGCCATCTCGGCCGCAAGCCGCAAGGCGTTGACGGTGCTCGTCACATCCGCCAGCCCTTGGCCGGCGATGTCGAAGGCGGTGCCGTGATCGGGCGAGGTGCGCACGAAGGGCAGACCGAGCGTCACATTCACCCCGCCCTCGAAATCGAGCGTCTTGAGCGGGATCAGCGCCTGATCGTGATACATCGCCACCGCCGCGTCATACCCCGCCCGCGCACGGGCATGAAACATCGTGTCCGCCGGCAAGGGGCCGGCAATCGACATTCCCTCGCCCCGCAGCCGCTCGAGCACCGGCGCGATCAGGCGCGCCTCCTCGTCTCCCATCATCCCGCCCTCGCCGGCATGTGGGTTGAGCCCGGCCACGGCGATGCGCGGGCGCTCCACGCCGAAATCGGCGCGAAGCGCGGCATGGGTCACGCGCAGGACCCCCTCCAGAAGCTCCTCCGTCAGCGCCTGCGCCACCGTGCGCAGGGGAATGTGGATCGTCGCCGGCACCACCCGCAGCATGGGGCTTGCCAGCATCATCACCACCCGCTCGACCTCGGCGAGCGCGGCGAGATATTCGGTATGGCCGGGGTAGGCAAAGCCCGCTCCCTCGATGAGCGCCGCCTTGGAGATGGGCAGCGTCGTCACCGCCGCGGCCTGCCCGGCCTGGACGAGTTCCACCGCCTGGCGGATCACCGCGATCACATGCGGGGCGTTCTCGGGCGCGGGCCGGCCGGGCGTCGCGGGGCGGGGGAACTCATGCACCAGGACCGGCAAGCCGCGCGATGCGGCTTGTGACGCTTGCGCGGGCGAGGCGATCTCGACCACCGGGCAGCCGTTGGGCAAATGCCGCGGGTCACCGATCCAGAAAAAGGGCAGGGAGGCACCAAGCGTCTGCCATGCCTTGGCGGCAAGCTCGGGGCCGATGCCCGCGGGCTCGCCCTCGGTCAGCGCCACAGGCAGGGCGCGCTCGGAATGCACGGCGCTCACCTGCCGGGGTAGGTGATCACCGCATCGGCGCGCAGCTCGGCAAGATAGGCCTCGGCGCGGGACGCGATGCGCTGGTTGCGCAGGATGCGGGCAAACTCCTCGCGGCTCACATCCTCGTTCACCTCAAGCGTGCGCCCGCAGAGCATCAGCACCACCAGCGCCTCGCGGCCTTCCGCGTCACGCTGGACGAGGGCGGTGGAAATCTCGCCGCGGTCAAGCCGCGCAAGCTCGAGGGCGACCTCGGCCGGGATTTCCTCGACCGGGAGTGTCTGTCGCGTCAGCCAGCCCGCGGGCTTCTTCTTCCCGATGCCATAGAGATCGTCGCAGTCGTCGGTGGCGCCATCGATGCGTGCGGCCTCCTTCAACGCCGCCTCGGTGCGTCCTTCGGGGATGGTGAAGCGCGCGAAGTCGATCGCCGCGACCCGCTCCGCGGGCATCCCGGTTTCCTCGAGTGCCCGCATCTGGAAGAGCACGATGCCGCCCGGAATCGGAATTGGCCCGGCCACCTTTCCAGGGGCAAGGGTGAGAATCTGTCCGGCAATGGCCGGTGGCAGGTTCGACAGCGGCATCCAGTCAAGCCGCCCGCCCCGCGCGGCGCTCGGAGCGGCCGAGTAGCGGCGCGCGGCGTCGGCGAAGGCGGCGAGGCTGTCGATCTTCGCCAGCTCCTCGGCGAGGGCGCGCGCCTGTGCCGCCTGTTCAGGCGTCTGCGCGGGAAGAACGATTTCCGAGATGAGCACGCGCACGCTGTCCCGCGAGGCGGACAATGCGATCGCCCGGTCGATCTCGGCCTCGCTGACCTGCACGCGCGGCGCAATGCGCTGGCTGACGACCTCCCGCCACGCGATGCCCGCGCGCACGAAATCCTCCACGGTCTCGCGCGCCACGCCGGCCCCGGTCATGGCGGCGAGAAACGCCGCACCCGTCATGTTGGCGCGTCCGGCGAATTCCTCGATGCCCTGTGCGATCTGCTCCGCATTCACGGTGATGCCCATCGCCTTGGCCGCCTGAAGCTGCAACCGCTCGTCAATGAGCGCCTTCTCGGCCTGAGCAAGAAGATCTCCGGGCGCGTTCAGTATCTGGTAAAAGAGCGCCCGTTGCCGGAGCTCGAAGCCGGTCACCACCGCATCATTCACGCGGATCGCCGGGGCGAACAGGCCCTGCGCCGCCGCCGGGAGCGTGCCGGATCCCGCCGCCACGGTCGCCAGAGACACGGCCAGAGGCCGGACCAGCCCGAGAAGACGCCGGCGAACCCGCACGAAAAGCCTGCCCAGCATTGCCACCATCGAACCACCTTTCCTTTTGCCGCTCTCCGCCGTCCCCGGGGCGGCGGCGCGCGCCCGGTCAGCCTGCGCAGCGGCGCGCGTAGGGCCTTCCGTCATTTCCCACCCCGTTCAGCCCGAGGGTGAGGCTTATGGTGCTCTCCTGAGTGCCCGCGGACTGCAGCTCCCGCTTCCAGTGCAGCCCGACCTCGATGCACTCGTTGCGATAGACCACGCCGGCGCCGGCCTGCGAGCTCTGCCCGGCGGTGAAGTCATAGCGATAGTTCACACTGGTCGTCCAGTGCCGCCCGAGCCCCAGCTCGGCGCCCAGCCAGACCTCGGAGGCAGGCGTGGCGCGGCCCTCCGCCGGGTCGGCGAGCATCCACAGATGGCCGGCGCCAAGACCGAGGTTGCCGATGCGCCAGCCTGCCCGCGTCTCGGCCTTGGTGACTCTCAGGCTGTCGTCGATCAGGGTGCGGCTGGCCAGATGCAGCTCGCCCAGGGACAGATGGCCGGCGAGGAGCCAGTCCGAGGCGTTGCCGTCAAGCCCGCTGGCCGCCGAGAAAAGCCCCGTGTCCTCGGCGTGGAACACCCGTCCGAGGGTGAGACCGAGCCGCGCGCCGCCTGCCGTCTCGCGCGCATAGTTCACGCCTACCGCCGCGCTCAGCCCGCGCTCCACGGCATCCTTGCCGGGAAAGCGGCCCAGCGAGATCAGGTTGCCCTCGTCGAATTCGGGCATGAGGCCATCCTCGTTGGGCACGCTGGTGTTGTTCGTGCCGGTCCAGGCGATCTGCGCGACCGGTTCGAGAAAATCCCTCGCGCCGTCGCGACCTGCGCGCGCAAGGGGCCAGCGCAGCTCGGCCGAGACCGCGCCGGTCGTGCGCCACAGCTGGCCGCTTGGCGTCGAGCCGGGGCGGAACTGGAAGCCTTCCGCCAGGGCGCGCGCGGCAAGCGTTCCGCGCAGCCCCCCGGCAAGCGTGCTCGTGCGCGACCAGTCGAGCGCCACGGTCGCATGGTATTCGTCGCTGCCGTAGCCCTCGCCCGGCGCGTGCAGGTCGAAGCCGAGCTTGCCCTGCCCGCCGAGAGCGAAGGGCACGAAGCGCCGCTCGTAGATCCCGCGGCTCTGAAACAGGGTTCTCGTGCTGGTGGACCCCGCCAGCGGAACGTCGCTCGAGGCGGTCAGCCTGATGTATTCCATCCGCCGCGTGCGCGACAGCGTCGCCTCGTTGTGCAGCCGGTCGGAGCCCGAATAGTCGTACTCGCTTGCGTAGGTCGAATCGGAGGCGATCTCGGCCCCGAAGCTTAACGTGAAATCGCGCGGCAGCGAGATCGAGGCCGAGGCGTCCAGGTAGTAGCGCAGGCTCCCCGGCATCACGTCATCGGAGGAAACGGCGCCCTGAAAGGTGAGCCGGGCGGCGCGGAAGGCGCGCCGGTAACGGAACTCGAGCGTGCGGGTGTGCTCCGCCAGGTAGGGAGTGAGCGTGAGGTCGGCGTGGTCGCCGAGCGTGATGAAATAGGGCAGCTTGACCCCGGAACCGAGCTTGTCGGTGCCTCTGAATTCGGGCCTGAGAAACCCGGTCGCCCGCCGGGTGGAGCTGTCCGGCATCACAAGGCGCGGCGTCCAGAGCACGGGCACGCCGATCATCTCGAAGCGCGCATTGCGGAAATAGAGCCGGCCTTCCACGCTGTCGTGGATGACCTTCTCGGCGCGCACCTGCCATATCGGCGGCCCGCCGTTGCAGATGCGGCAGGCCGAGCCCACGGCCTTGCGCATCACCGTGTAGCGGCCTTCCACGAGTTCGGCCTCGGCGGCGGCAATCTGCATCTGCTCCTGAATGAGTTCGCGCGCGCCGTAGAGAATGCCGTTGCGGAAGTCGGCGTCGAGCTCGGCGATGCTGCCCAGAAGCAGCCGCTGATCTCCCTCCGAGTAGTAGATCGGGCCGTCGACGACGATGGTGTCGGCGGCGGGGTCATAGACGATGCGCCGCGCGGTCAGCCGCGCATCGCCGCGCTCGACAAGGATATTGCCTTCGGCGACGAGCCGCCCGTCCTCAAGCAACCAGAGCCTGTCGGAGGCCAGCACCGTCGGCGGCGCGTTCTGCGCGCGCGCCGGGACTGCGGCGGCAAGAATAACGAGAGCGAGCGCGAGAAGCCACGCTCTTCGGCCTGCCCGCCGCGCCCCCTTGGCCCCCTTGCCATGCGTCCTGCCGCTCACCAGACGCCTCGTTCGCCTCGCCTCGCTTCCTCGAGACTAGACCATCACGCTGGCACGTGAAACTCATATCTGGCAATCGGCGGTGCCTCGCACTACCACATGTGCCAAGCGCCGAAACCGCCGTGCCCGGTGCAAGGCACCTCGTGCCCGGCGCCGGCACCGCAAACGGAAACGAGGAGTCGCAGATGACCACCCCCGCAGAGATCACCGTCATGGAAACCGATCTGGACGCGCTCGCTCAGGCCGAAGGCCGGGTTGCCGTGTTCGTCGGCGAGGATGGCCGTCTTGATCCGGCCGCCCGCCGGGTGAACCGCCTCACGCGCGGCGCGCTCGAGCGGCTGGTGGCCTCGAAGGCGTTTCAGGAGGCGAAGGCCGCCGATGTCCTCGAGCTCGCCTTCCCCTGCGGCATGGCGGCCGACGCGGTGCTCGTCACCCGCCTCGCGCCGCGTGCCGATGCCGCCACCGCGCGCAAGGCGGGGGTGAACCTGGGCGCGGCGAAGAAGGGCAAGGCCCTCCTCGTAGCGGGCGGCAACCGCAGGCATCTGGAGGAGATTGCGCTCGGCGTCGCGCTGCGCGCCTATG
This sequence comes from Meinhardsimonia xiamenensis, assembly GCF_900102905.1. Taxonomy (GTDB): domain Bacteria; phylum Pseudomonadota; class Alphaproteobacteria; order Rhodobacterales; family Rhodobacteraceae; genus Meinhardsimonia; species Meinhardsimonia xiamenensis. The sequence goes on from NZ_FNFV01000002.1 coordinate 524,871, forward strand.
CCTATCAGGAAATGAAGACCAAGCCTGCCGAGCCCGAAGGCGCAATCCGTGTGATGGCCAATCGCCCCGAGGCGCTCGCGGAGGCGTTGCCGGCGCTCCGGGCACTTGCCGAGGGCGTGTTCTTCACCCGCGACCTCGTCAATGCGCCGGCCAATGTGCTGACCACCACCGAATTCGCCAATCGCCTCAAGGAGCTCGAGGCGCTTGGTGTGAAGGTCGAGGTGCTCGAGGAGGATGAGCTCGAGAAGCTCGGCATGCGCGCGCTGCTTGCGGTGGGGCAGGGGTCTGCCAGCCCCTCCAAGGTGGTGGTGATGCGCTGGGAGGGCGGGGCGGCGGAGGCCGCGCCGCTTGCGCTGGTGGGCAAGGGCGTTGTCTTCGACACCGGCGGCATCTCGATAAAGCCCGCGCAGGGCATGGAGGAGATGACCATGGACATGGGCGGCGCGGGCGTCGTCGCGGGCGTGATGAAGACGCTCGCGCTGCGCAAGGCCCGGGCCAATGTCGTGGGGCTGGTCGGGCTTGTCGAGAACATGCCTTCGGGCACCGCCCAGCGTCCGGGCGATGTGGTGAAGACGATGAAGGGCGACACGGTGGAGGTGATCAACACCGACGCCGAGGGCCGGCTCGTGCTCTGCGATGTGCTGTGGTATGCGCAGGAGCGCTTCAATCCCGCGGGTGTCATCGATCTGGCGACCCTCACCGGCGCCATCATCATCGCGCTGGGCCACGAGAAGGCCGGTGTGTTCGCCAATGACGATGCGCTCGCCGGGGCCTTCCTGAAGGCGGCCGAGGCCGAGGGCGAGGGCGCCTGGCGCATGCCGCTGGCACCCGCCTATGACGAGCAGCTCAAGTCCGACATCGCCGATTTCAAGAATGTCGGCGGCCGGCCTGCCGGGGCGATCACCGCGGCGCAGTTCCTGCAGCGCTTCATCAAGGAGGGGATGCCCTGGGCGCATCTCGACATCGCCGGCGTGGCCCGCACCCAGAAGGATGGCGCGCACTGGCCCAAGGGCGCTTCGGGCTGGGGGGTGCTTTCGCTCAACCGGCTCATCGCCGAGCGTTACGAGGGGTGAGGACCCGCGCCGATGGGCGAGGCCTATTTCTACCACCTCACCCGCTCGCCGCTCGAGGCGGTGCTGCCGATGCTCCTCGAGAAGGCGCTGGCGCAGGGCTGGCGCGTGGCCGTGCGCGGCACCGATCCTGCGCGCATGGCCTGGCTTGACGAACGCCTCTGGCTCGGCCCCGAGGAAGGCTTTCTGCCGCACGGGCTCGCGGGCGGCGCCCATGACGCCGCCCAGCCGGTGCTGCTGACCGTCGATGCCGCCCTGCCCAACGCCGCCGCCTGCCTGATGGCGGTGGATGGCGCCGAGGTGACGGCCGAGGAGGTGAAGCGTCTTGAGCGGGTGTGCGTTCTCTTCGATGCCGGCGAGGAGGCCGCACTCGCCCGCGCGCGCGCCCAGTGGCGCGCGCTCACCGCTGCCGGCTGCAAGGCGCGCTACTGGTCCGAGGAATCGGGCCGCTGGCAGATGAAGGCCGAGAGCTGAGCCGGCCTCAGTCCTCGAGCTCCACCCACAGCGGCACGTGGTCGGAGGGCTTGGGCCCGGCGCGCATCTCCGCCTCGATCCAGCACTCATTGAGCCGGTCGGCGGCCTGCGGGGTCAGAAGCGCGTGGTCGATACGGATGCCGTCGTTGCGCTCATGCGCCGCGCGCTGGTAATCCCAGAACGTGTAATGCCCCTTGCCACGGTGGCGGGCGCGGAAGGCATCGGTGAAGCCCAGATGCAGGATGCGCCGGAAGGCCGCGCGCGATTCGGGGCGGTAGAGCGCATCCTCCACCCAGTTCTCGGGGTGCTCGGCATCCTCGGGCTGGGGGATGACATTCCAGTCGCCGATCATCACCGCGGCCTCCTCGAGCTCCAGAAGCCGCTCGGCGCGGGCCTTCAGCCGCTCCATCCAGGCAAGCTTGTAGTCGAACTTCGGCCCCGGCGCGGGGTTGCCGTTGGGCAGATAGAGTCCGCAGATGCGCACCGGGCGCGCACCGCCTACCAGCGCCTCGATCCAGCGCGCCTGCTCGTCCGTCTCGTCGCCGGCGAGCCCGCGCGAGACATCCTCGAGCGGCGATTTGGACAGGATCGCCACGCCGTTGAAGGACTTCTGGCCGTGCACCTCGACATTGTAGCCGAGATCCTCGAACGGCTCGCGGGGGAAGGCCTCGTCGGTGATCTTGATCTCCTGCAGCACGGCGACATCGGGCGCCTGCCGCTCCAGCCAGCCCGTCACCGTCTCGAGCCGCGCGCGTATGCCGTTGATGTTGAAGCTCGCGATGCGCATCGCTTCTCCCCTGCCGGTCCCGCGCGCGACTATTCCAGCGCTTTGGGAGCTTGTCCACCGTGGCGCCGGCCCGGCCCCCTGTCTCGCGGCGGACAGTGTGCCTTCGGCAGCGTCCGCCCCTTGCAAAGCCGCCTTGCTGCCGCCACCTTCGGGGCAAGTGGCACCGTGCCGGCGTGACGCACGCGCCTTGCGCGCTTGACTTGCGTCAATGCAGGGCGGCGGCGGCCGTTGCAGCCTTGAGAATACTTGCAGGAGAACAGCACATGACCGATCTCGCGCAGCGCCGTGCAACGCTGGAGGCGCGTCTGAAGGAACTCGAGGAACGCATTCGCGAGGCGGAGCAGGAGCTTGAGGGCCATGACACCAAGGACTGGGAAGATCTCGCCCAGGAGCGCGAGAACGACGAGGTGCTGGAAGACATGATTGTCAACGCGCGCGAGGAGATTCGCGCCATTCAGGCGGCACTGAAGCGCATGGACGAGGGGGAATACGGCTATTGCGTGCGGTGTGGCGCCGAAATTGCCGAGGAGCGGCTCGATCTTGTCCCCTACACGCCGTTCTGTGCGACCTGCGCGGCCGAGGTGTCGTCTCACCACTGAAAACCTGTCCGTCGCGGGCAGGGCGCATTGAAATGGGGAGGATGCGGAAATGGCATTCGAGGATCTGAAGGCGGCGATCGACGCGCTGATGGCCGAGATCGCCGAGAAACCCGAAGACAGGCATGTTCTGCAGGAAGAGCTGCGCGAGAAGATCGCCGAGCTCGAGGCGCTGGGCCTGCCGGTGCCCGAGGATTACGTGAAGTTCATGGCCAAGCTTTCCGAAGACGACGCGGGCGATCTTTTCGACAACCTGCCGGTGTGAAAAGCCCGCCCCAGACTTTCGCATACCGCCGCTCGCGGGCTTGCCAAGCGTTGCATTGGCCTGCATGGCGGTTAAGCTCCGGCCCATGAGAGAGAATTGCGTCCGGAGCGCAAGGGGCGGGGAGCCGTGAGCGCCGCCGTTTCAACCCGCATGGCGGGAGAGGTGGCGGTGGTGCGGTTTGCGAACCCTCCGCTCAACACGATCGATGCGTCGTTGAGGGACGCGCTGACGAAGGCGCTGGAGGAGATCGGCGCGAAGGAGAATGCGCGCGCGGTCGTGCTCGTCGGTGCAGGCCGCCATTTCGCCGCCGGGCCTCCCCTGGAGCCCACGGAACCACCCGAGGCGGCACCGCCACTCGCGGTGCTGTGCGCGCGCATCGAGGCGTTTCCGCTGCCGGTCGTGGCCGCGGTTTCCGGCATGTGTCTCGGGCCGGGGCTCGAGATTGCGCTGGCTGCTGCGGCGCGGGTCGCGGCGCCGACGGCTCGGCTTGGCTTTCCTGAAGTGACGCTTGGGCTGACGCCGCGCGCGGGTGGCAGCCAGCGTCTCGTGCGGCTTGCCGGCCCCGCGGCGGCGCTCGAGATATTGCTGGAGGGCGCGCCGGTTCCTGCCGCGCGCGCTGCCGCCATCGGGCTCGTCGATCAGGTGGCGGAGGGCGCCGACCCGCTGCCGGAGGCGCTTGAAGTTGCGCTTGCGCTGGCTTCGGGCGGGCGCCCCCGCAGAAGGGCGAGCGAGGTGACCACCGGCATCGCCGATGGCGCGGCGCTGCTCTCGGAGGTGGCCATCGCGCGGCGCGCGGTCGAGGGCAGCCGGCTCATGGCGCCGGGGCGGATCGTGGATTGTGTGGAGGCGGCAGGGCTGCTGCCCTGGGAAGCGGCGCTGGCCTTCGAGAGCGCCGCCTTCGACGATTGCGCAGCCAGCGCCGAGAGCCGCGCGTTGCGCCACGTGATGCGCGCCGAGCTTGCCGCCGATGTGCCCGGCGCCGAGGCCGCGCGGGCCGCCCGGGCGGTGCGGTCGCTCGGCTTCTGCGACTGCGGCGCGCGTGGCCGGTGGCTCGCCCTGCGGGCGCTCGAGCGCGGGCTGATGGTGACGGTCGCTGCGGCTGACGGGGCACGTGCCGCCGAAATCCGGGAACGGATCGAGGCGGAGGGCAGGGGACGCACGGCTTCGGGCACGCTGTCCTTCACGCTCGATCCTGGCGCGCTTGCACTGACCGACGCGGTCATCGAGGCGGGCACGGGCGATGCGGCGGCCCGCGGCGCCCGGCTCGGCGCGCTCGCGCCGCGTGTGCCCTCGTCGGTTCCGGTTCTGGCGCTGGTCTCCGAGGGAGACGAGCTTGACGCGCTCCGCGCGGCGGCGGGGCCTGTTGCGGGCGGGGTCACCGGTCTGAGGCTTGGCCGGCGCGGGAGGCTCGCCGAGCTCGTCACGCCCGCGGATGCCGGCGCGGATGGCGGTGCGGAAGCGGCCGCCGCGATGCGTGCTCTTGCGCTCATGCCCGTGATCGCGCGCGGCGGGGCGATTTCCGAGGCATTGCGGGTGGCGATGGAGCGGGCGGCGGGCTGGCTGGTGGAGGCCGGGCTTGGCCCGGCCGAGGTTGACCGGGCCTTGCGCGAGGCGGGGTTTGCGCAGGGTCCTTTCGAGGCAATGGATGCCGAAGGCCTCGATCGCGCCGCGCGCAGGTTGACGCGGGCGGCGCCCGGTCGCCCGCCGCTGCCCCTTGTCCGTCGCCTGCGCGACGTCGGGCGAAAGGGACGGGAAAGCGGGCGGGGCTTCTATCTGCATGCGCCCGACGGCGGGGTGTCGGAGGATGCGCGCCTGAGCGAGCTTCTGCGTGGGCTGCGCGCCGAGCGGGGTGAACTGGTGCCTCACATCCGGCCTGACGACGCGCTGATGCGGGTGGAGCTTGCCATGGCCAACTGCGGCGCCCGGCTCATCGCCGGCGGCGTGGCCCGCGCCGCCGCCGACATCGACCTCGTCGCCGTCCATGCCCTGGGTTATCCCCGCTGGCGCGGTGGGCCGATGATGACGGCGGAGCTCATGGGCGTTGTGACGGCACGCAAGCGCCTCGTGACCTACGCCGGCGACGACCCCGAAATCTGGGATCCCGCACCGCTGTGGCTCGAGCTCTTCAAGCGCGGCCTGCACCCGGCTGAGGTGACCGATCGGGAGCTCGTCTCGTCCGACCTGCCGGAATAGACCGGTTCAGCCGAGCAGTATTCCCAGCACGACAAGCATCAGGCCGACGGCCGAGAGCAGCAGCGCCCCGAGATTGAGGGGGATGATGCGCTGGAGCGCCGCCTTCAGTGCGGCGTCGTCCAGTCTGCGGGCCTTCGCGCGCGCCACCGTGACGACACAGGCGATCAGCGCCACCACCCCTGCCAGCGTGACCGCGGTGCCGATCCAGATGAGACTCTCCATGAGCGCGCCCTCCCTTGCGGTGGCCGGTGGCAGTGCTGACCGGAGGCGGATCCCGGCAGCGCCTCTCCGCCCCTAGCGCGGATGGCGCCCCGCCGCAACCGGGCCGGCCGCCACCGCCTGCGGGCGCGTGTGTGCTTGCCGGCGGCCGGTCACTCGGCTAGCTACGCGGGGTGGTACGAAGCATCCATCGAGCAGGCCAGACATGACCGACACTCCAAGGGACGATACCCCTGACACCCCGTCGAGCTATCGCGTCGCCGCGGACGAGCTGCGCGCCTTCATCGAACGCTACGAGCGTCTCGAGGCGGAGAAGAAGGACATCGCCGACGCGCAGAAGGAAGTGATGGCCGAGGCCAAGGCGCGCGGGTATGACACCAAGATCATGCGCAAGGTCATCGCGCTCAGAAAGCGCGACCGCGACGAGATCGCCGAAGAGGAGGCGGTGCTCGAGATGTACAAGCAGGCGCTGGGCATGTGACCGGCTACGCGCGATGCGCACCTGCGCGTGCGACGCCGACGCGCGGCCTGCCACGGCTCTGCCCCCCTGCCCCCCTTGCGCGCCGGCTGTGTCCGCCAGCACTGGACAGCCGGCGCTCAAGGCGATAGCGCTGAGCCATGGCCGAGAATTTCGCTCAGGATAGCGGCGCCCCGCGCCCCGCGCGCGCTGGCAGGTTTCGGGTCGATCCCTGGTCGCTCGGGGCGCTGCTGATTGCGGCGGTGGTGCTGATGCCCATCGTCTCGGTGGTCTGGCTGGCGTTCAACCCGACCGAGAACATCTGGCCGCATCTCGTTTCCACCACGCTGCCGCGGTATTTTTCGAACACGGTCATCCTCGCGGGTGCGGTGGGGGCAATCACCGCGGCGGTGGGTACCGGCACGGCGTGGCTCGTGACCATGTACGATTTCCCGTGCCGCGGATTCCTTGCCCGTGCGCTGCTCTTCCCGCTGGCAATTCCGGCCTATGTCGGCGCCTATGCGCTCGTCGACTTCCTCGAGTATGCCGGGCCCGTCCAGACGGGGATGCGCGCGCTCTTCGGCTGGCAGAGCGCGCGCGAGTACTGGTTTCCGGAAATCCGCTCGCGGCTGGGCGCGATCGTGGTGCTCTCCGCGGCGCTGTTCCCTTACGTCTTCCTTCTCGCCCGGGCCGCCTTTCAGGAGCAGTCGGGCGGGGCGCATGAGGTGGCGCGCGCCCTTGGCGCCGGACCGTGGCGCCGGTTTCTGCGCGTGGGGTTGCCGCTCGCGCGGCCGGCGGTCGCGGCGGGGGTGGCGATCGTGATGATGGAGACGGTCGCCGACTTCGGCACTGTCGACTATTTCGCCGTCCAGACGCTGACCACGGGCATCTTCTCCGTCTGGCTGCAGTCGGGGAATGCGGGCGGGGCGGCCCAGATTGCCTCGGTGATGCTCGGGATCATCCTCGTTCTGATGGCGCTCGAGAAGTTCAGCCGCCGCCGCAGCCGCTTTCACGAGATATCGCGCAACGCCCGGCCCATTTCGCCGATACCGCTCGCGGGAGGGGCGGCATGGCTGGCGACGGCGGCCTGCGCCTTTCCTTTCCTGCTCGGCTTCGTGCTGCCGGGTGGCGTCATCCTTTGGCATGCCCTCAACAATCCCGGCTACTGGGTGGATCCCGGGCTTGCGCGGGCGTTCGCCCATACCCTGATCACGGGGGGCGCGGCGGCGGTGATCTGCGTTCTGGCGGCGCTGTTCATGGTCTATGGCGTGCGCCAGTCCGGCCGCCGCCTGCCAAGGCTCCTTCTGCCGCTCACCACGCTCGGCTATGCGGCTCCGGGCGCGGTGCTCGGGGTGGGCATCCTCATTCCCCTCGCGCGGTTCGACAACTGGCTCGCGGACGTGATCCTCTCCGTCACCGGGCACGACGTCGGCCTGATTCTGACCGGCTCGGCCTTCGCGATCGTGCTCGCCTATGTCGTGCGCTTCTTCGCCATCGCCGAGGGCGCGACCGATGCGGCGCTGGAACGTGTCGCGCCGAACCTGCCACTGGCGGCGCGCTCGCTCGGGCGCACGGCCGGAGGGGCGCTTCGGGAGATCCATGTGCCGCTCATCCGCGGTTCGGTGGCAACGGCGCTGCTTCTGGTCTTCGTGGACTGCGTCAAGGAGCTGCCCGCCACGCTGCTCTTGCGGCCCTTCAACTACAACACCCTTGCCACCCGTGTGCATGAGAAGGCATCGCTCGAGCAGATCGGTCAGGCGGCCCCGGCGGCGCTGCTCGTCATTGCCGTGGGTCTTCTCGCGGTGATGCTCATGGCGCGGGGGCGGTAGGGCCGACAACGACGGGACAGGAGCGCTGCCTTTCCTGCGAACGCTCCGCGCTCTAGATTGGGCGGCATGAGACACATGGTGATCACCGCGGTGCTCGCCGCGGGGCTTGCGGCTTCTCCTGCACGGGCGGGCGAGGGCGCGGAGGAACTGGAGGAAGGCTTCAGCCTTCTGCGAGAGGCGACGCGGCTCATCCTGCGCGGGCTGATGGAGGAAATGGAGCCCAAGCTCAGGGAGCTCGAGCAGATCCTTCAGAATCTCGATGCATATGAGGCGCCCGAGATCCTGCCGAACGGCGACATCATCATTCGCCGCAAGCGCCCGCCCGAGCCGCCAGCGGAGGTCGCGCCGGACGGCGAGGAAATCGAGCTCTGAGTGCCGGGGCCTGAAGTCGGGCGAGAGGCCGGGCGAGGCCCGGCGGGCGCGCGTGTCAGGCGGACTTGCCGGCCTGCACCCTGACCTCGGTGCGGGCCTTCAGCGATGCTGCGAGCGAGGCGAAGCGCGCCTGGGCCACCTCGCCGAACAGGTCGGTGGCATGGGGCGTGAGGCGCAACTCCAGCAGCCTCTTCTTCGGATACCAGGCAAGGCTGCCCATCTTGTCGGGGTTGTCGACCGCCAGCATGGCGCCGAAGCGCATGGCCTTGCCCAGCACCTCGGCCTCGCGAATCTCGTCCTCGTCGAGAAGCTTCAGAAGCGGCGTCAGCCGCGACTCGGCGCGGCTGTTCTTGTAGCGGTGCAGAAGCGCCAGTCCCAGAAACACCCGCTCGCGATGGTCGAGCGCGGCGAGATTGGCGCGGGTGACATAGTCGAAGCAGGCTTCGTGGCGGTAGTCTGGGTGCGCCCGCCACGTAACGTCATGGAGGTGACAGGCGGCGCGGATGAGCCGGGCGCGCTCGGGCCGGGCGGCGCGGAAGATGGGCAGGATGAAGCGGTGCAGGGCACGGCCGAAGCCGGGTTGGCGCGCGTCCTTGTATTCGGCGAAACGCGCGGCCTCGATCAGCGGGTCGCGCCGGCGGATGCGCTCGGGCATCTGCTCATAGAGAAGCCCCTCGCGGATGCCGTAGCTCGAGATGGCGATGTCCTTCGGACCCAGCACCTCCACGATGCCCGAGAGCACCTCGGCCGCGATCGGCACCAGCGACATGCGCGCCTCGCCGATGCCGGTCATGGCTCTGAGCTCGTCGACGCTGTGATCGGCGATGAAGTGGATGGTGGCGCGCGCCGACTTGCGCTTCATCCGGTATTCGTGGAGCACCTTGAGCGGATAGCCGCGACGCTCCATGTCGATGCGGGCGATCGCCCGCCATGAACCGCCGACAAGGAAAATGCGCTTGTGCCCGGTGCCGAACGCCGCGGCAAGTTCCTTCAGCGTGCCCCTGATCATCTGCCGCCGCGCCTTGCGCCCGCCCTTGAGCCCCTTGAGCGTGAGCGGTCCGAGGTCGGTGGAGACACGCCGGCCCACCCGGCCGGCGCCGACTTCGGCCAGTTCCATCGATGAGCCCCCGAGATCGCACACCAGCCCTTCGGCGTCGGGCCAGCCCAGCAGCACGCCCTGGGCGGAGAAGCGCGCCTCTTCCTGCCCGTCGATGACATGCACCTCCATGCCCGTTCTGGCCCTGACCTCCTCCACGAACTCGGGCCCGTCGGCCGCCTCGCGCACCGCCGCCGTGGCCACGGCGGTGAGCGGCGTGATCCCGAGGCCTTCGCCGATGCGCTGGAAGCGCAGGAGCGCGGAGAGAGCGCGGCGGCGGCCATCGGGGTTGAGCCGGCCGGTCTCCTTCAGCCCCGCGCCAAGCCCGGCCATGACCTTTTCGTTGAAGAAATAGGCCGGCGAGCGCGCGGCACCGTCAAAGACGACGAGCCGCACCGAGTTCGAGCCGACATCGACCACGCCCACCCGGCGCAGCTTGCGCGCCTCGGGATCGGCGAAGATCGGCCGCTCGAAGAAGCCCTGCGCACTCTGGGCTGCCGAGGGCGAGGAGTCGCTTCCGTCCATGTGCCTGTCCCGTTGGGCGCGGTCGTTCTCAAGCCTTGCCGCAGTGGCGCGCCTGCGTCAATCGCGCGGTATGCCGCGGCGCCGCTGTCACGCCTGTCAGTCGTCCGAATGCGTCAGTTCGGGCACGTCCCCCGCCCCGGCGCTGCCCCGGCCCGAAAGCGAGGGGTTTTCCATGAAGAAGCGGTGGCAGGAGAAGGGGCGCGTGCCCGGCGCCACCTTGGCGCGGTGAAAGCGGCCGTCAGGCGCCATCACCCAGCTTTGCGCCACATCGGCAAGGTTGGCAGCCATGATCTGGCGCATGATCTGCGCCTTCACCGTGTCGTTCGTGCACTCAACCAGCGTCTCCACCCGGCGGTTGAGGTTGCGGTCCATCCAGTCGGCCGAGGAGATGTAGACGCGCGCCTTCTTCGCCGGCAGCCCGTAGCCGTTGCCGAAGCAGACGATGCGCGAGTGCTCGAGGAAGCGGCCGACGATCGATTTCACCCGGATGTTCTCGCTCAGCCCCTTGATGCCGGGCCTCAGCCCGCAGATGCCGCGCACCACGAGGCTGATCTTCACCCCTCTCTGGCTCGCGTCATAGAGCGCGTCGATCACATCGGCCTCGATGAGCGCGTTCATCTTCGCCCAGATGGCCGCCGGGCGGCCGGCCTCGGCGTGCTCGGCCTCCTGACGGATGCGCTCGAGCAGGGTGGATTTGAGGTTGATCGGCGAGATGGCGAGGTTTTCGAGGTACTCGGGCTGGGCGTAGCCGGAGACGTAGTTGAACACCCGCGTGGCATCGCGCCCGAGCGCGGGGTCGCAGGTGAACAGGCTCAGATCGGTGTAGATGCGCGCGGTGATCGGGTGGTAGTTGCCGGTGCCGAAATGGGAGTAGGTGACGAGCCGGTCGCCCTCGCGCCGCACCACCGCGGAGATCTTGGCGTGGGTCTTGTACTGGATGAAGCCGTAGACCACATGCGCGCCCGCGCGTTCGAGCCGGCGTGACTGGCGGATGTTCGCGGCCTCGTCGAAGCGCGCCTTGAGCTCGATTACGGCGGTCACCGACTTGCCTTCCTCGGCCGCATCGCAGAGCGCCTTGACGATCGGGCTGTCCCGGGACGTGCGGTAGAGCGTCTGCTTGATCGCCACCACGTCCGGGTCGCGCGCCGCCTGCTCGAGAAAGCGCACCACCATCTCGAAGCTCTCATAGGGGTGATGCAGCAGCATGTCCTTCTGGCGGATGGCGGCGAACATGTCGCCGTCATGGTCCTGCACGCGCTCGGGGATGCGCGGGGTGAAGGAGGGCCAGAGAAGATCGGGCCGCTCGTCGAGCACCAGCTCCTTGAGATCGGCGATGCCGATCAGCCCGTCGATCTCCACCACCTCCTCCTCGGTGACGTGAAGCTCGCGCATGATGAGCGTCCGCAGCGCCGGCGGCGCGCCCGCCGAGAGCTTCAGGCGGATCACCTCGCCGCGCCGGCGCCGCTTCAGCGCCACCTCGAACTCGCGCACCAGATCCTCGGCCTCCTCCTCGACCTCGAGGTCGGAGTCGCGCAGAACCCGGAACGCGCAATGACCGATCAGGCGGTAGCCCGGAAAGAGGCTCGAGATCTTCAACAGCACCAGCTCCTCGAGCGGCAGAAAGCGCGCCTCGCCAGGCGGGGCCGGCAGACGCACGAAGCGGGCGATCTGCTGGGGGATGGGCAGAAGCGCCTTCAGCTCGCGCCCGCCCGCGCGCCGCTCGAGCTCGAGCGCCAGCGAGAAGCCGCCGTTGGGGATGAAGGGGAAGGGATGGGCGGGATCGATGGCGAGCGGCGAGAGCACCGGAAAGACGTTGTCGAGAAAATAGCTGTCGAGCCGAGCGCGGTCCTCGTCGGTCAAGCCCTCGCGGGTGAGGATGTGGATTCCTTTCGTCTCCATCTCCGCCTTGAGCGCGCGCAGTGTGTCCTGCTGGGCGTTCATCAGTCGCCGCGCCTCGGCGCCGACAAGGCGCAGCTGCTCGGCAGGCGTCAGACCGTCGATCGAGGGGGTGGTGTTGCCCGAATGGGCAAGCTCGCGCAGGCCGGCCACGCGCACGGTGTAGAACTCATCGAGGTTGGAGGCGGAGATGGAGAGAAACCGCACCCGCTCGAGAAGCGGCACGCGCGGGTTTTCGGCCTCCTCCAGCACCCGCCAGTTGAAGCCGAGCCAGCTGAGCTCGCGGTTGAAGAAGCGCTTGGGCCCGGCGATCTCCTCGGGGGGCAGTTCCACCGGCTCGGGGAACGGGCAACGCAGGAAATCGGCGAGCCATGTGCCGTCGGTCGTCGGCGCGGGCTGCGGGCAGCCGGCTTCGGCGGATGCGGTGATGCTCATGCGCTCTCCTGTCCGTTTGTCTGCAGAACCCGCGCGGCAAGCGCCCGCGTCACCGGCCGCTTTTCGGCCAGCGCGACGGCATCAAGCGCGGCAACCGCCGCCTGGGCGGCGGCGAAGGAGCGGTCGATGCGCCGGGCGAGCCAGGTGACAAGCTCGGGGCCGACCCTGATCTGGCGATCGGCGAAGAGCTTGACAAGTACGGCGGCGAGAAGCGCGTCATCGGGCGGGGCCAGGCGGGCAACACTCATCGCCTGCAGGCGGCTGGCCAGATCGGGCAGGGTGGCGGGCCAGTGTGCCGGCGCGCGCCGGGCGGTGAGAAGAAGCGGCCGGCGCGCCTCGCGGCAGAGGTTGAGCAGGTGAAAAAGGGCCCTCTCGCCTTCGGCGTCACCGGCGAGGCGGTCGGCATCCTCGAGCGCGATCGGCCGGCTTTCGCCGATCTCGCCGGCGATGGCGGCCGTGTCGAGCGCCTCCCATGCGAGCACCCGCGCGCCCGTCTCCTGCGCCCAGACCGCCACGAGGTGCGACTTGCCCGCGCCCTCGGGGCCGACAAGCGCGAGACGCGCATCGGGCCAGTCGCGCCAGCCGTCCAGCGCTGCGAGCGCCTCGGCATTGGCCGCCGAGACGAAGAAGTCGCCGCGGCCGAGCGAGGTCCTGCTTGGAAGCGGAAGGGGCAACTGGCGGGTCATCTTGTCAGCGGTGTCCTCGAGAGATCGAGCGAGGGCGGCGCGGTGAAACGGTGCAGGCATGAAAGCGGGTCACGGTCATTTCTTTTCGGCCGCGCCGGAGCTGCGATAGAGCGGTCCTTCCTTGTATTTCTCCACTGCAAATCGCGCGAGCACGCCGAGCGCGGCCGAGACGGGCACCGCCACCAGCATGCCGACAAAGCCGAAGAGCGAGCCGAAGACCGACAGAGCCAGCAAGAGCCACACCGGGTGCAGCCCCACGCTGCCGCCGACGAGCTTGGGGGTGAGAACATTGCCCTCGAGCATCTGGCCGGCGAAAAAGATACCGGCGACCACCGCGATCATCATCCAGTCACCCCAGAACTGGTAGAGGGCGAGCCCGATGGCAAGCCCGCCGCCGACGATCGCACCGACATAGGGGATGAAGGACAACAGCCCCGCCGTCACCCCGATCACCAGACCGAAGCGCAGCCCGGCGATCATCAGCGCCGTGGCATAGAAGGCCCCGAGGACGAGCATCACGGTGCCCTGGCCGCGGATGAAGGAGGCGAGCGTGGCATCGATCTCGCGCGCGAGGCGCCGGATCACCGGGGCATGGTCGCGCGGCAACAGCTCGTCGATCTCGGCGACCATCCTGTCCCAGTCGAGGAGCAGGTAGAAGGCCACGACCGGCACGATGAAGATCAGCAGGATCACGTTGATGACGCTGAGCGCCGAGCTCAGCACCGTATTCAGGAGATCGCCCCCCTTGGCCTTGACCGTGTCGCCCACGGCGATGAGCGACTGGCGCACGGTCGAGCTCTCGTCGAAGAGCTGCGGAAAACGGTCGCTCAGGAAGGCCTGAAGATTTCGAAAGAGATCCGGTGCCGACTGGGCAAGTGCGGTGGCCTGGTTGATGAGGGTGGGGATGACCAGAAGCGCGAGCAGCACGAAGATCAGCACCGCAAAGAGCGTGATCGTCGCGGTGGCGAGCGCGCGAGAGAAGCCCAGCCGCTCGAGCGCGTCGGCGATCGGATCGAGGCAGTAGGCGATGGCGCCGCCCAGCACGAAAGGCAGGATCACGTCGCCGAGGTACCACAGAAGAAAGCCGGCCACCGCCGCTGCGATACCCCAGTACTTCAGCTGCTTTTCCACCGGCATTGCCATGTCCGTTCCTCGCTGCTCGCGCGCTTCAGGTGTCGCCCAGCCGCCCGCCCGTTGCAAGGGCGCGCGCGTGCGCCGGCACCTTGCGAAGGCGGGGGCGGACGGGGTAGAGGGGCAGCCGACCCGCTGACACGTCAATCCCATTCGCCGGAGAGCCTGCAATGCGCCTGTCCCGCTACTTCCTGCCGGTGCTGAAGGAAACCCCTGCCGATGCGCAGATTGCCAGCCACCGGCTGATGCTGCGCGCGGGCATGATCCGCCAGGCCTCGGCGGGCATCTATTCCTGGCTGCCGCTGGGCTTCAGGGTGCTCAAGAAGATCGAGCGCATCGTGCACGAGGAGCAGATCCGCGCCGGTCACATCCCGATGCTGATGCCGACGCTGCAATCGGCCGATCTGTGGCGCGAGTCGGGCCGCTACGACGACTACGGCGAGGAAATGCTGCGCATCAAGGACCGCCACGGGCGCGAGATGCTCTATGGCCCCACCAACGAGGAGCTCATCACCGACATCGTGCGCGCCCATGTGACGAGCTACCGCGATCTGCCGCTGACGCTCTACCACATCCAGTGGAAGTTCCGCGACGAGATCCGGCCGCGCTTCGGGGTGATGCGGGGCCGCGAGTTCTACATGAAGGACGGCTACAACTTCGACCTCACCCGCGAGGACGCGCTGCACGCCTACAACCGCCACATGGTCAGCTACATCCGCACCTATGAGCGGATGGGGCTGCAGGCGATCCCGATGCGCGCGGCCTCCGGCCCCATCGGCGGCGACAACACGCACGAGTTCCTGGTGCTGGCCGACACGGGCGAGTCGGAGGTGTTCTACGACGCGGCCATCACCGACCTGCGCCTTGGCAACCGCGAGGTGGACTACAACGACCGCGAGCAGGTGGCGGCGATCTGCGCCGAGTTCACCACCCCCTACGCCCGCACCGACGAGACGCACGACCCGGCCGTCTTCGAGGCCGAGGTGCCGCCCGAGCGCCGCCGGCAGTCGCGCGGCATCGAGGTGGGGCAGATCTTCTATTTCGGCACCAAGTATTCCGAGCCGATGGGGGCGACGGTCGTCAACGAGAAGGGCGAGCGCGTCCATCTGCACATGGGCTCGCATGGCATCGGCGTCTCGCGGCTGGCGGGAGCGATCATCGAAGCCTTCCATGACGAGCGCGGCATCCTCTGGCCCGAGGAGGTGGCGCCGTTCCAGGTCGGGCTGGTCAACCTGCGCCAGGGGGATGCGGGCACCGACGCGGCCTGCGAGCAGCTTTACGCCCAGTTGCAGGCCGCCGGGGTCGAGGTGCTCTATGACGACACCGACGAGCGCGCCGGCGCCAAGTTCGCCACGATGGATCTGATCGGTCTGCCCTGGCGGCTGACGGTCGGCCCGCGCGGGCTCAAGGCCGGGGTGGTGGAGCTGACCGAGCGGCGCACGGGCGCGAGCGAGGAGCTGAAACCGCAAGAGGCGGTCGCCCGCCTCACCGCGCGCTTCGGCCCGCGCCGCGCCGAGCCCGACGCGGCCTGGCTCTGAGCTCAGCCGAGCCCCAGCCGCCAGAGCACCACCACCCAGGCAACCCCCGCGGCGAGCGCGGCCACCGCGACGCCGGCGGAGCCTGCATCCTTGGCGCGGCGGGCGAGGTCGTGCTCCTCTGTCGAGATGCGGTCCACCGCGCGCTCGATGGCGGTGTTGATGAGTTCCACCGCAAGCACCACGACGCCGAGGGAGAGGATGAGCGCGCGCTCGCCCATCGTCAGCGGCAGGATGAAGGCCGCGAGCGCCGAGACGCCATTGGCCCAGACCCAGCTGCGGAAGGAGTGCTCATTGGCCCAGGCATCGCGCCAGCCCGCGAGGCTCCAGAGCACGCGCCATTTCAGGCGCCTGAAGAACCCGTTGATCATCCTTCCCTCTCCCGCCGCCCGGCTCCGTGGCCAAGCCTGCCGCGGTGCCACTCTCGGCGCAAGACGGCGCGGCCAGTGCAGTTCGTCAGCCTTTTCGGCAGAGAATGCTTTCTGATGACGGGATTTTGCGTTACGATTGCAAATTGAGCGACCGTGGGCGCCAAGACCCCGGCGACAGAGGCAGAGAACGAGCAGCGCCATGCCCGCTTACAGCTGGGTAGACAATTTCTATGAGATTGATCCGGCCTATCCGCCGGATCCGGGGACGCCGCTTGAGGCAATCGACCTTGTCGCTCGCGACCGCAACGGCGATGGCGAGCTGGATCCCGGCTCGAGAGACACTATCGATGGGGTCCGTTTTTCCCATGCCTGGGTTGGCGACACGGTCACCGTCGAGTACCCCGACGGTACGCAGGACACGATTACCGGCGTCACCTTCTACCTGAATGACGGGCGAAGGCTGTTTTCTCCCACCGACGGCTCCACGCTCAAAGATGCCACCTTCGTCTCCTCGACCTATGTGACGACGAGCCAGCCTGTCCAAAACCAGCAGATGGAGCTCGTCATCTGCTTCACCGCCGGCACGCGCATCGCCGTGCCGGGCGGCGAACGGCCGGTGGAGGAGCTTGAGGTGGGCGACCTGGTGGTCACCCTCGATCACGGGCCGCAGCCGGTTCGCTGGATCGGGCGGCGCAAGGTAGCCGGGCGCGGTGACCTCGCGCCGATCCGTTTTGCCCCCGGTGCCATCGGCAACGCGCGTGAGCTGCGCGTCTCGCCCCAGCACCGGATGCTGGTGACGGGCTGGCGGGCGGAGCTCCATTTCGGCGAGGCGGAGGTGCTGGCGCCCGCGCGCGGGCTTGTCGATGGCGACCGCGTCCATGTCGCGCCCTGCGAAGAGGTGGAGTATGTGCATCTTCTCTTCGACCGCCACGAGATCATCTTCGCCGAAGGGGTGCCGAGCGAAAGCTTCTACCCCGGCGAGTTCACGCTGAGCCATGACCGCGCCATCGCCGGCGAGCTGGCGGTGCTCTTTCCCGAGCTGTTCCGGCGCCGCGGCGGCGTTCACGGCGTGTGGATGCCGGCGCGGAGGATCCTGACGGTGCGCGAGGCGGTGGTTCTGGCCGAGGGGGCGGCGCGCGCCGCGGCTTGACCTCGCCCGCCCTTGGCCCCACTTTCCGGCCTGATCCGGAAGGCAGGAAAGCCGTGGCCGAGCAGACCCGCACCACCCCCTTCGCGCCCTATGAGTGGATGATCGCCTGGCGCTACCTGCGCGCGCGGCGCGCCGAAGGGGGCGTCAGCGTGATGACGTGGATCAGCCTCATCGGCATCACGCTCGCGGTGTTTGCGCTGATTGCCACGCTGTCGGTGCGGGCGGGCTTTCGCGCCGAGTTCGTCGACACGATCCTTGGCGCCAACGCCCATGTCACCGTCTACTCCGAACTGAGGGTGGCGGAGGGCGGCCGCACCACCCGAACCATCGAGGAGTATGACGCCCTTGCCGCGCGTCTGGCCGAAGTGGAGGGCGTCACCCGCACCGCGCCGCTCATCCGCGGGCAGGTGATGGCGAAC
This sequence comes from Meinhardsimonia xiamenensis, assembly GCF_900102905.1. GTDB lineage: Bacteria > Pseudomonadota > Alphaproteobacteria > Rhodobacterales > Rhodobacteraceae > Meinhardsimonia > Meinhardsimonia xiamenensis. Next base: position 542,377 of record NZ_FNFV01000002.1, read on the forward strand.
CTGCGCTCGCGCAACGCCGGGGTCGAAGTGTTCGGCATCCGCCTCGATGACCTGCGCGGCATCCCGCGCGTGGCCGGCGCGGAGGCGCAGGCCGAGGGCGATCTCGCCCGCTTCGAGGAGGGCATCGCCATCGGCTCTGGCGTGGCGCGCGAGCTTGGCGCAAGGGTGGGGGACCGCATCCGCCTGATCTCGCCCAACGGCGTGCGCACGCCCCTGGGCACCAGCCCGCGGGTGAAGGCCTATGAGGTGGTCTACATCTTCACCGCCGGGCGCTATGACATCGACCGCACCCGCGTCTACATGCCCTTTGCCGAGGCGCAGAGCTTCTTCAACAAGGAGGGGGCGGCCGACGAGATCGAGGTGATGCTGGCCGAGCCCGAGCGGGTTGACGACTACACCCGCGCGCTCGCCGCCGCCGCCGGTCCCGGCTATCTGATCTGGACATGGCGCGACAGCGCCGGTGCCTTTCTGCGCGCGCTCGATGTGGAGGACAACGTGATGTTCGTCATCATGTCCGTCCTCGTGCTGATCGCGGCGATGAACATCATCTCCGGCCTGATCATGCTGGTGAAGAACAAGGGCCGGGACATCGGCATCCTGCGTACCATCGGGCTCACCGAGGGCTCCGTGCTGCGGGTCTTCTTCCTGTGCGGCGCGCTCGTTGGTGTGGTCGGCACCATTGCGGGCGTGATCCTCGGCTGTCTCTTCGCCATCTACATCGACCCGATCTTCTCGGCGGTGAACTATCTCGCCGGCGGCGGGGTGTGGGATCCGTCCATTCGCGGCATCTACAACCTGCCGGCGAAGCTCCAGCTGGGGGACGTGATCTCGGCGGTGGCACTGTCGCTGGGGCTGAGCTTCATCGTCACCATCTTTCCCGCCCGCCGGGCGGCGCGAATGAACCCTGTCGAGGCGCTGCGCTATGAGTGAGGCGGCGCTGAGGCTCTCGGGCATCGAGAAGGGTTACCTGCGCGGCACGCCGGGCGAGGTGATCGTGCTGCGCGGCGCCGATCTGGAGGTGGCGCCGGGCGAGGCGGTGGCGCTGGTCGCCCCATCGGGGGCGGGCAAGTCCACGCTTCTGCACATCGCCGGGCTTCTCGACACGCCGGATGCGGGCGAGGTGGTGATCGGCGGCGAGGCGATGCAGAGCCGCTCCGACCGCCGGCGCACCATCGCGCGCCGCCGCGAGGTGGGGTTCATATACCAGTTCCACCACCTCCTGCCCGAGTTCACTGCGCTCGAGAACATCGTGCTGCCGCAGCTCGCCAATGGCGTGGCGCCGAAGGCGGCGGGCGAGCGGGCGCGCGCGCTTCTCGCCCGGGTGGGGCTCGCCGCGCGCGCCGATCACCGACCGGCGGCGCTTTCGGGCGGCGAGCAGCAGCGGGTGGCCTTCTGCCGGGCGCTCGCCAACGCGCCGCGGCTGCTTCTCGCCGACGAGCCCACCGGCAACCTCGACCCCGACACCTCCGAGCGGGTCTTTGCCGTGCTGATGGAGCTCGTGCGCGAGACGGGGCTTGCCGCGCTCATCGCCACCCACAACCTTGATCTCGCCGCGCGGATGGACCGCACCGTGCGCCTCGATCACGGCCGGGTGGTGGAGGCGGCTTGATCTCGGTCAACGCGCCCGTCGTTGTGGCGGTAATGATGGAGACAGGCGAGCTGTCAGGAGAAGGCAATGCCCGATCTGGCGAGGATTCTGGCGGCAGGAGCTGCCGCGGCGCTCTGGGTGGCGACGCTGGCGCAGCCGCAGGCCGCGCGCGGCGCGGAGGATGAGGCCGCGCGGCTTGAGCGGGGGCACGCGCTCTTCCTCAACCATTGCGCCGCCTGCCACGGCGAGAGCGCGCGCGGCGACGGCCCGCTTGCGCCGCTTCTCAACGTCCCCGTGGCCGACCTGACGCGCATCGCCGCGCGGCGCGGTGGTGAGTTTCCGCTGGTCGAGGTGGTCCGCATCATCGACGGGCGCGCCGAGCTGCGCGGGCATGGCGGGCCGATGCTCGTCTACGGACAGATCCTGGGCGGGGGGAGCGCGGTTCTCGACACGCCGGAGGACGGCGTTTTGCAGACCCGCGGTGATATCCTTGACATCGCCCTGTGGCTGAAATCGATCCAGGAGCGTGAGTGACGGCCTACCCCGGGGCGCGACGCGGCCGGCGCTGAGGCGGTGTCTGGCGGGCGGGCCGGGCATGGCCGACGGCCTTGCTTGCGCGCGCAGCGCCTGATGTGGTGAAATGCCCCCAAGCAGATGAGGCACCGAGCAGACCATGCCCGCAGACGATCTTCTTTCCTCCAATCCCGGCGCCGACGCCTACGACGCCTCCGCCATCGAGGTGCTCGAGGGGCTTGAGCCTGTGCGCAAGCGCCCGGGCATGTATATCGGCGGCACCGACGAGCGAGCGCTGCACCACCTTGTGGCCGAGGTACTTGACAACGCGATGGACGAGGCGGTGGCCGGCCATGCCAGCCGCATCGAGGTGGAGCTGCACGCCGACGGGTCCGTCACCGTGCGCGACAACGGCCGGGGCATCCCGGTGGACCCGCACCCGAAGTTTCCCGACAAGTCGGCGCTCGAGGTGATCCTGTGCACGCTGCACGCGGGCGGCAAGTTCTCGGGCAAGGCCTATCAGACCTCGGGCGGCCTGCACGGGGTGGGGGTGAGCGTGGTCAACGCGCTCTCCGACCGGCTGCGCGTGGAGGTGGCGCGGGGCCGCGAGCTTTTCGCGCAGGAATTCTCGCGCGGCCTGCCCTTGGGGCCTGTGCAGGCGCTCGGCCCCGTGCCCAACCGACGCGGCACCACCGTTACCTTCCACCCCGATGCGGAGATCTTCGGCCACCACCGGCTGAAGCCCGCGCGGCTCTTCCGCATGGCGCGCTCCAAGGCCTATCTCTTCTCGGGCGTGGAGATTCGCTGGCGCTCGGAGATCGATGACGGCCAGACACCGCTTGAGGCGCGCTTTCACTTCCCCGGCGGGCTTGCCGACTATCTGGCCGAGCAGCTCGACGGCGCCTCCACCTATTCCGAGCGCCCCTTCGCCGGCCGGGTCGATTTCGAGGAGCGTTTCGGCACGCCGGGCCGCGTGGAATGGGCGATCAACTGGACGCCCTCGCGCGATGGCTTCATCCACTCCTACTGCAACACCATTCCCACCCCTGAAGGCGGCACCCATGAGCAGGGCTTCTGGGCGGCGATCCTGAAGGGCATCCGCGCCTACGGCGAGCTTGCCGGCAACCGCAAGGCGGCGCAGATCACCCGCGAAGATCTCGTCTCGGGCGGCTGCGCGCTTGTCTCCTGCTTCATCCGCGAGCCGGAATTCGTGGGCCAGACCAAGGACCGGCTGGCCACGGCCGAGGCGGCGAAGCTCGTGGAAGGCGCGGTGCGCGACCATTTCGACCACTGGCTGACGGCGGACCCGAAATCGGCCGGCGCCATTCTCGACTTTCTGGTGCTGCGCGCCGAGGAGCGGATGCGCCGCCGCGCCGAGAAGGAGACGGCGCGCAAGTCGGCCACGCGCAAGCTGCGCCTGCCGGGCAAGCTGGTGGACTGCACGGCAAACTCGCGCGAGGGCACCGAGATCTTCATCGTCGAGGGCGATTCGGCGGGCGGGTCGGCGAAGATGGCGCGCGACCGGCGCACCCAGGCGCTGTTGCCGCTGAGGGGCAAGATCCTCAACGTTCTCGGCGCGGCTTCCTCGAAGCTTGGCCAGAACCAGGAGATTGCCGATCTTTGCCAGGCGCTTGGCGTGGGCATGGGCACGAAGTTCAACATCGACGATCTGCGCTACGAGAAGGTCATCATCATGACCGACGCCGATGTGGACGGGGCGCACATCGCCTCGCTTCTGATGACCTTCTTCTTCACCCAGATGCGCCCGCTCATCGACCGCGGCCACCTCTACCTCGCCTGCCCGCCGCTCTTCCGGCTCACCCAGGGGGCCAAGCGCGTCTACGCGCTCGACGAGGCCGAGCGCGATGCCTGGCTTGCCAGGGGGCTCGGCGGCAAGGGCAAGATCGAGGTCTCGCGCTTCAAGGGGCTTGGCGAGATGGACGCCAAGGATCTCAAGGAGACGACGATGGACCCGTCCAGCCGCCGGCTGATCCGCGTGACCATCGACGAGGACGCGCCGGGCGAGACGAGCGACCTTGTCGAGCGGCTCATGGGCAAGAAGCCCGAGCTGCGCTTCCAGTACATCCAGGAGAACGCGCGTTTCGTGGAGGAGCTGGACGTCTAGCCCGCACCGCCGACTGCAGGCGAGACGTCCGACCGGCGCCGGGCCCTGCAACCGGGCCGATGCTTGGCACCATTACGCGCGGCGGCGCCGGAGCCGCGCGTTCAGGAGTCCCTGGCACGCTCCAGGAATGTGCGGTTGAGGCAGTAGTCGGGCGCCTCTTCCGCGCCGGCGGCATGTTCGTCCAGCCAGTCCATGCAGCTGCCCACGGCCCGGCAGCGGCTGCAGGTCAGCACCATGGTGCGGATCGCCGTCTCGGGGATGCGCCCTTCAACTGCGGCCTGAACCACATCGGCGCCCACCGTCTCGGCCATGCGCATCGAAAGCCCGGCGTGACGGTCGAGAATTGACATCAGTGACATGGCAAACCCTCCATTGCATTTGCAATGAAACCCGAAATCGGGCCGGATTTGCTTGATCCATGTCAAATGGCGTGGCGATTGCGCTTGGGGCGCACGGCGCACCGGCGCAGGCCGTCTTCGGCCCGGTTTATCGGCTCCCAGGCCCGTGCACGGCTTTCCGCGCGGCGACGTGGGCCGCGACGAGCTCCTCGTAAAGGCGCGCAAGGCGGCTTGTAAGGGGCCCGGCGCCCTCGCCCTTGCCGATCGGCTTGCCGTCAATGGCGGCAACGGGGGTGATGCCGCCGAAACTGCCGGTCAGAAAAGCCTCTTCGGCGCCGTAGGTCTCGTAGAGCGAGAAGTTCTTCTGGAACACGGGAATGCCGTTTTTCCGCGCCAGTTCGATCACCTTGGCGCGGGTGATGCCGTTCATGCAGTAGTCGCCGGTCGAGGTCCACAGTTCGCCCCGCCGGACGATGAAGAAGTTGCAGGCGTTGGTGGTGTTCACGAAACCGTGCGGGTCAAGCATCAGCGCCTCGTCGGCGCCCGCGGCCTCGGCCTGCAGGCAGGCGATGACGCAGTTGAGCTTGGAGTGGCTGTTGAGCTTGGGATCCTGCGAATTCGGCAACCCTCGCACTTGGGGCACCGTCGCCAGCCGCACCCCGCGCGCCTTGACCGCCGCCGAGGGGCGCGAGTGCTCGACGATCGCCACGATGGTCGGCCCCCAGCGCGAGAGCGAGGGGTGCTGAAAGGGCTTGGCCTTGCGCCCCCTCGTGATCATCAGCCGTGCGTGGGCGTCGGTGACCATGCCGTTGGCCGCGGCTGTCTCGTCGAGGATCGCGCGAAGTTCCTCGCGGGTCTTGCCGATGTCGATGGAGACCGCACGGCAGGCGTCAAAGAGCCGGTCCATGTGCTCGTCGAAGAACACCCAGACGCCATCATGCAGCCGCATCCCCTCCCACATGCCGTCGCCCAGCATGAAGCCGGAATCATAGACCGACACCACGGCCTTATCCTTGGGCACGAGGCGGCCGTTGACGTGAATGAGGATATGGTCGTTGCGCGGGTCGTGCTCCGCGTCATGGGTGGTGGGGCGGTGGGTGTCGGTCATGGCGTCTCCTCTCGCACGGCGCCATCTGGCCGCCTGCGCCCCCGGTTGGCAAGGGGGCGCGGCGCATGGGCCCGCCCGGGCCGGCCCGGGCCATGTGACGCGACGTTTGCCCGCGCGGCATCGATCCCGCGCTTTTTCCCTGGCCGAAGTGGGCTAAGCTGCCAGCAGCCTGTTCAGGATGTCGCGATGAAGGTCAGATTCTCGGTCAATGGCGCCGTGCGCGAGGTGGAGACCGCCCCGGACATGCCACTTCTGTGGATCCTGCGGGATCATCTCGGGCTCACGGGCACCAAGTATGGCTGCGGTGTCGCCGCCTGCGGGGCCTGCACCGTGCATCTTGATGGCGCGGCGGTGCGCTCCTGCCAGGTCACGGCGGACGCACTCGAGGGGGCGGAGGTCGTCACCATCGAAGGGCTCGGCACGCCCGAGGCGCCGCATCCGGTCCAGGCGGCATGGATCGCGGCGCAGGTGGCGCAATGCGGCTATTGCCAGTCGGGGCAGATCATGCAGGCCGCCGCGCTGCTGGCCGAAAATCCCGCCCCGAGCGATGCCGAGATCGACGCCGCGCTCGCCGGCAATCTCTGCCGCTGCGGCACCTATCCGCGCATCCGCGCCGCAGTGCGCAGGGCGGCGCAGGCCATGCGGGAGGGCTGAACGATGGGAACGCTGCGCCGGCTGACCCGCCGCTCCGTCCTCATCGGCTCGCTCGCCGTCGGTGGCGGCGTCGCCTTCGGAAGCTGGGCGGTAAGCAGGCCTGCCGAAAATCCGCTCGAGGAGTTCGCCGGTGCGGATGGGGCCGCCTTCAACCCGTGGGTTCTGGTGACGCCCGACGAGATTCGGCTCATCACCCCGCACGCGGATTTCGGGCAGGGGGCGGCGCAGATGCAGGCGATGCTGATCGCCGAAGAGATGGATCTCGAGCCGGGCCAGTTCAGCATCGATTTCGGGCAGCCAGCGAAGGCCTACTGGAATACCGCGCTGGCCGAGGAGGGCGTGCCGTTCATGTCCACCGACGAGAGCCTTCCGGCGGAGGCGATGCGCGCGCTGATGGGCGCGGCGGCCAAGCTGATGGGGCTGCAGATCACCGGCGGCTCGACGGCCGTACCCGACAGTTTCGACAAGCTTCGCCGCGCCGGGGCCGTGGCGCGCGAGACGCTCAAGCGGGCCGCGGCGGCACGCCACGGCGTGCACCCGGACGATCTGCGCACCGGCGCGGGCGCGGTCATCCTGCCCGACGGCGCGCGCGTGCCCTACACCGCGCTTGCCGCCGATGCGGCGAAGATCACGCCGGTGACGGATGTCCCCCTGCGCCCGCCCGCGCAGTGGCGGCTGATCGGAAAGCCGCAGCCCCGTCTCGACATGGTCGCCAAATGCACCGGAACCCAGCGCTACGGGATCGACGTGAGCCTGCCCGGCATGATCCATGCGGCGGTGCGCATGAACCCGCGCAAGGGCGGGGCGCTGAAGGGCTTCGACCCCGCGCCGGCCCTGGCCATGCCGGGCGTGTCGGATGTCATCGAGCTGCCGGGCGGCATTGCCGCGCTCGCCACCGACACCTGGACGGCGATGCGCGCGGCGGAGGCGGTGATCTGCGAATGGGGCGCGGCGCCCTATCCGCCCGAGCAGGCGGGCCATTGGGAGGTGCTGGCGGGCTCCTTCACCGAAGACCGCCTGGACCGGGTCTGGCGCGATGAGGGCGAGGTGGAGGCGGCGCTTGCGGATGGCGCGGTGATTTCGGCCGAGTACCGTTCGCCTTACGTCGCGCACGCCCCGCTCGAGCCCCTGAACGCGACCGTCCTCGTGACGGAAGAGGCCGTGGAGGTGTGGACCGGGCACCAGATTCCGCGGATGCTGCAGCGGCACGTGGCGGCGATCACCGGGCACGGGCCCGAACAGGTGATCCTGCACAACCAGTTCATCGGCGGCAGTTTCGGGCACCGGCTCGAATTCGAATTCGTGCGCCAGGCGGCGATGATTGCGGCGCGCAAACCGGGCACGCCGATCAAGCTCACCTATTCGCGCGAGGAGGATTTCGCCCAGGACTTTCCGCGCCACATCGCCATGGGGCGGGGGAGGGGTGTGGTGCGCGAGGGACGCGTGGAGGCGCTCGACCTCGCCATCGCCGCGCCTTCGGTGACCGCCTCGCAGATGGGGCGGGCCGGCCTTGCGGTGCCCGGCCCCGACGCGCAGATCGTCGCCGGAGCCTGGAACAACCCGTATGACATTCCCAACTTCCGTGTGCGCGGCTATCGCGCGCCCGAGCTTGCGCCGGTTTCCTCCTGGCGGTCCGTGGGCGCGGCCGGGGCGGGCTTCTTCTTCGACTGCTTTCTTGACGAGCTCATCCACGCCGCCGGTGCCGACCCGATGGCCGAGCGCATCCGCCTGATGCGGCCCGGCCCGGCCCGGAAGGTGCTCGAGGCGGTGGCCCAGCTGTCGAACTGGGGAGAGAGCCTCTCACCCGGGGTTGGCCGCGGCGTGGCCTTCGTGGAGAGTTTCGGCGTGCCGGTGGCCGAGGTCGTCGAGGTCAAGGATACCCCCGACGGCATCCGCATCAGTCGCGTCTGGGTGGCGGCCGATGTAGGCCGCGTGGTTGATCCCGGCAATATCGAGAACCTCATCCAGGGCGGGGTTGTCTTCGGCCTCGGCCACGCCATGAACGCGGAGATCACCTATTCCGACGGCATGGCCGAGCAGCGGAACTACCACGATCATGAAGCCATGCGGCTGAACCAGTGCCCGGAGATCTTCGTGCGCGTGCTCGAGGGGCAGGGCAGGGTCCGCGGCATCGGCGAGCCGCCGGTGCCCCCGGCCGCGCCTGCGCTGGCCAATGCCATCTTCGCGGCCACGGGCAAGCGCATCCGCGAATTGCCGCTGGGCCGGCACGTGACGTTCGTCTGACCGGGGAGACGCCGACCATGACCCGATCCCGCCGCCGCCTTCAGGCCGCCGCTGTGCTGATGTTCCTGGCCGCCGCGCTGCATCTGCCCCTCATCGTGCTCGCCTTCGAGCGCCTTGGCGTGCCGGCCGCTCTTTGGGGGCTTGTGCTTCTGGCCCTCGGCTGGGCGCTGATGGGCGGGCGCCGCCTCGTTGCCTGGGTCTCCTTCCTGACGCTTCTTGGCGCCATCGTCGTGGCAGCCGCGTGGGCCGGGGGCGGCAGCGGGCTCATTGCGAGCCTTGCAAGGGCGGTCCTCGTGCTCGAGGGGCTGGCGCTGGCGGTGCTCTTCGTCACGCTTTGGCGCGATCCCCCGCCGCGCGCCCGCCGCAGGGGCTGACGCGCGCGGCGGGCCGGCGGCGGGGCGCCGCAGTACGGCGCGTCAGGCGGCGTCCGCCACCTCGGGCGTCTTGGCGCCGGTCATGAACGCCACCGCATCGGACATGGTGTAGTCCTTGGGGTCGATGGTGCAGAGCCGCCGGCCGAGACGATGGATGTGGATCCGGTCGGCCACTTCGAAGACATGCGGCATGTTGTGGCTGATCAGCACGATGGCAATGCCCCGCGCGCGCACGTCCTTGATCAGCTCCAGCACCCGTCGGCTTTCCTTCACCCCGAGCGCCGCCGTCGGTTCGTCCATGATGATGAACTTGGTGGCGAAGGCGGCCGCGCGGGCCACGGCCACGCCCTGGCGCTGGCCGCCCGAGAGCGTCTCGACGGGCTGGCGGATCGATTGCACGGTCATCAGCCCGAGCTCGTTGAGCTTCTCGCGCGCGAACCGCTCCATCGCCGGTTTGTCCAGCATGCGCAGCCACTTACCCAGAAAGCCGGGACGACGGAGCTCGCGGCCGGTGAACATGTTGTCGGCGATCGAGAGCGCGGGCGAGAGCGCCAGCGTCTGATAGACGATCTCGATGCCCATCTCGCGCGCCTCGATCGGCGAGGAGAAATGCACCGGTTTGCCCTCGATCAGGATCTCGCCCTCGTCGGGCTGCAGCGCTCCGCAGATCGCCTTGACGATCGAGGACTTGCCCGCGCCGTTGTCGCCGATGACGGCGAGGATCTCGCCGTGGCGCAGTTCGAAGTCGGAGTGGTCGATGGCGACCACGTGGCCGAAGCGCTTCACAAGGCCCCGGGCCTGAACGAGGGGGACGTCTTTCGTGCTCATGCCGAAACCCTCCGGATCCACTGGTCGATGGCGACCGCGATGATGATGAGCCAGCCGATGGCGAAGACCTGCCAGAGCACATCCACGCCGGCGATCCTGAGGCCCGACTGGAACACGCCCACGATCAAGGCCCCGAAGAGCGCTCCGAGAATCGAGCCGCGCCCGCCGAAAAGCGAGATGCCGCCAATGACCACGGCCGTGATCGACTGCAGGTTCCCTTCATAGAAAGACTGCGGCGAGATCGAGCCGACCCGGCCGATCGCGGCCCAGCCGGCCAGGGCACAGAGGAACCCCGCGAGGGTATAGACCGACAGCAGCACGCGTTCGGTGCGGATGCCCGAAAGCTCCGCCGCCTCCGGATCGTCGCCCACGGCATAGACATGCCGGCCCCATGCGGTGTGGTTGAGCATGTACCACAGCGCCAGGAACATAAGCACCATCAGGATCACGCCGAAGGTGATCTTGGCGCCCCCGAGCTGGATCGACTCGCCGAAGAACTTCAAGAGCGGTGCCTTCTCGTCGATGTCCTGGCTGCGGATCGACTGCGCGCCGGAAAGCCAGAGGTTGAGCGCGAAGAACACGTTCCAGGTGCCGAGCGTGGTGATGAAGGGCGGCAGCTTGACGCGGGTGATGAGCACGCCGTTCAGGAGCCCCGCCGCAGCCCCGCCGGCAAAACCGGCAACGATGGCGATGGGCGTCGGCACGCCCATGTTGACCGCGAGATTGCCCATGACGACCGACATCAGCACCATGATCGCCGCCACCGAAAGATCGATGCCGGCGGTAAGGATGATCAGGCTCTGGGCCGCGGCCAGCATGCCGATGATCGACACCTGCTGCATGATGAGGCTGAGGTTGAAGGGCGAGAAGAACCTCTCGCCGGCGATGATGCCGAAGGCGACGAGGCTCAGCGCCAGCACGATCACCGGCACAAGCGTGGGGTTGTTGTGCAAGACGTGCTGGATATGGTCGAGAAGCGTGCGGCGCCGTGGCTGAAATTCGGCAACCGCGCTCGCGGCTCCGGCGAGGCCTGCCTCGGCCTCGGTGGCGCCGGGGGAGCGATCGGCGACGTCGTTCATGCGGCTCTCCTTTACCGGCAAGGTTGGCCGGGAGGTCGGACCGGGTCAAGGACGCGGTGTCGGGATGGATTTTCCGGCGCGCGGGGCGCCCCGCCGGGCGCCCCGCTGCCGTGCTGCTGCCGGCCTGTCAGCCCCAGCAGAGCTTGAGGCCTTCCTCGCTCGAGATCGAGGGCACGCCCTCCACCGGCTGATCGGTCACGAGCGCCACGCCGGTGTCGAAGAAGTCCTTGCCCGGGGTGGGGGCGGGCTTGCTGCCGTCCTCGGCCCACCTGGCGATGGCTTCGACGCCCAGCGCGGCCATGCGCAGCGGGTACTGCTGGGCGGTGGCGTCGATGATGCCCTCGGCGACGTTGCGCACGCCCGGGCAGCCGCCGTCGACCGAGACGATGATCACGTCATCGGCGCTCTTGCCGGCGGCCTTGAGCGCCTCCCAGGCGCCGGCGGCGGCGGGCTCGTTGATGGTATAGACGACGTTGATGTTGGGGTCGATCTGCAGGAGGTTCTCCATCGCCTTGCGGCCGCCCTCTTCGTTGCCGTTGGTCACGTCGTGGCCGACGATGCGCGGATCGTCCTCGTCGCCGATGTCGGTCGGATCCTTGATGTCGATGCCGAAGCCGTGCAGGAAGCCACCGTCACGCAGATAGTCCACCGACACCTCCGAGGGGTTGAGATCAAGCAGCGCGATGCGCGCGTTTGCCGCCTCGTCGCCGAGCTTGGCGCGCGCCCACATGCCGATCAGCTCGCCGGCGCGGAAATTGTCGGTGGCGAAGGTGGCATCGGCCACGTCGGCGGGCTCGAAGGGCGTGTCGAGGGCGATGACCAGAAGCCCGTTCTCACGCGCCTCGGTGACCACCGGCGCCAGCGCGCGGCTGTCGGAGGGGGTGATGAGAATGCCCTTCGCGCCCGCGGCGATGCAGGATTCGACCGCGGCGACCTGGCTTTCGACGTCACCGTCGATCTTGCCGGCGAAGGTCATCAGCTCGATGCCGAGCTCCTGCGCCTTGGCGGTGGCGCCCTCCTTCATCTTGACGAAAAAGGGGTTGGTGTCGGTCTTGGTGATCAGGCAGGCCTTGGTTTCGGCCATGGCCATGGTCGCGGTTCCCGCGAGAACCAGCGCGGTGGTGGCGAGAAGTCCTTTCATTGCGTCCTCCCTTGAGTGATGCGCTTTGCTGTCCGCACACGGCGGGCAGCCTTCGGCCCGCCGTACCTGCCGCCTCCTCTGCTGCAGGTCACGCTGAAAAGGCCCGATTCGTGGCTCCCTGTCAATATTTAAATCAACTTGATTTATTTATTGAGCCTGCCATGTTTGCGGCAGGCGGAGGAGGCGCCTATGGTGCGGATCATGGATGGGGACGAAGGCAGGATACCCGCCGGCGGCGCGAACCAGAGTCGCATTCGCGACCATAACGAACGGCTGATCCTGTCCCTGCTGCTGCGCAAGGGCGCGCGGCCCGGCAGCGACATCGCCCGCCTGACCGGCCTGAGCCCGCAGACCGTCTCGATCATCCTGCGCGAGCTTGAGCGCGACGGGCTCGTCTCGCGGGGCGAGCCGGTGCGCGGCAAGGTCGGCAAGCCCTCGATCCCGATGCAACTCAATCCCGACGGGGTGATGTCGCTGGGGCTCAGGGTGGGGCGGCGCTCGGCGGATCTGCTGCTGCTCGACTTTCGCGGTCATGTGCGCTGGCAGATCCAGACGACCTACGCGGTCTCGCTGCCCAGAACGGTTTTCGCCTTCCTGCGTGACGGACTTGAGGCGATGCGCCGGGAGGTTCCGGCTGGCGGGCAGGCGAGGATCGCGGGAATCGGTGTAGGGATCCCCTTCGAGATGTGGCGCTGGAACCAGCTCTCCGGCGACAGCGCCCGCGAGTTCCGGTCCTGGAAGGACATCGACTTTCCTGCCGAGGTGCGGGCATTCACCGATCTGCCGGTGTTCATGGTCAACGACGCAACCGCCGCCGCCCACGCCGAGCATTTGTTCGGCCGCGGTGCCGAGTTCCGGGACTATGCCTACTTCTTCATCGGCTCCTTCACCGGGGGAGGGGTGGTGCTCAACGGCTCGGTCTACGAAGGAAACCGCGGCAATGCGGGGGCACTCGGCGCGTTGCGCACCACCGGCCCGCAGGGCGAGAGCCAGCAGCTCATCGATGTCGCCTCGCTGCACGTGCTCGAGCGGCGGCTGATCGAGGTTGGAATCGATCCGGCGATCCTCTGGCACAAGCCGCAGGACTGGAGCGCGATCACGCGGCATGTCGAGCCGTGGATCGGCCAGACGGCGCAGGAACTGGCCAAGGCGGCGCTGTCGGTATGCTCGGTGATCGACTTCGAGGCGGTGCTCATCGACGGAGCCTTTCCGGAGGACGTGCGCGAGGAGCTGGTGGCCCGGGTGCGGCGCTACATCGTGCATCAGGACATGCGCGGGCTTATCGCGCCACGCATCGAGGCGGGAGCGGTGGGCGAGAATGCGCGCGGGATCGGTGCGGCGGCTGCGCCGGTGCTGCGGCAGTTTCTGCTGGACACCAACGCGGCATTCGCCTTTCGCTGAGGCGCTGCCGGGCGCATGCCCAACCGGAATGGCGCGGGTGTCTCGAAGCGCTTCGGGCAGTTCGCGTCATGGGAAACCGTGGCGCAGGCCGTTCGTCACCAAGCCCGGCTCGAGCGTTTCTCCGGTCCGAGCGGCTGGAATTCCGGCGCCGCGGCCCGGTGGCAATCCGCGGCTCTGCGCCGGGGGCAGCTAAGCGCCCGGAAGCGCCCGCGCGCCAGTTGGCGATGTGGCGCATTCCTGCCCCTCCCGGTAGCCAGGCCGCGCGTTTCTCAGCCTGTCGCCCGCAACTCAGCGGCGCACGGCGTGGCCCCGACCCCGAAACGCCCCGCGGCGGCGGGCGGCTTTGCCGCCGTCCCGGCTTTTGCCGGCCGCCATGCCCCCGGGTCCGCCTTCCGGCGGCGTGCGCGCCGTCTCCGTTCAACGGCTTGCGTGGATGGCCTTTGGGGACGTTCCGTCTGTCGTTCAGACGAGCGAAGAAACCTCGCCGGATCATCGAGGGCCCGACTTGCGTTCTGCCAGGGGGGGGCGGCCCGCAGCGCCAGCCTTCATGCGGTCTTGATCGAAGCGGCACGTTCTTGCACCTCGCTGCGCCGGTGCGATGGTCCTGGCGGATTTTCCGGGCGGGGGGCAGGGCATCCGGGCGACACGTGACGGTGGTCTGTGCGAAGAGCAGTGCGCCGGGGCACCAGGCCTCGCCTTTCGTGCGCTTTCAGCGAGTCGCGGGATGCGGCACGTCCCTCGAGCCGGCGCCGCGGCAGGGCGATTGCAGAGGCGGGTGGACGCTTGCGGGGCGCGTGCAATGCATGAGCCGTCTCCATTCTGGACACATCGGTTGAGGCTGCGGCCTGGAGCCATCACGAATGGCTCCCGCGCGAGCTCGCGTCCAGACTGACGCCCGGAGATTGCGACAGGGTTAAGGCGCGCGGCGAAACCTGCGCGATTTTAGAAAAAGGCGGAGAAGGCGGAGACTGCGGCGGGCGTGGCGCCCGCCCCGGCCTGTCGCGGGGCGGGCGCGGTGCCGCATCAGCGGTTCATGCGGTTCTGGATGAGCTCCTCGACCACCGAAGGGTCGGCCAGCGTCGAGGTGTCGCCGAGGTTGGAGAAGTCGTTCTCGGCGATCTTGCGCAGGATGCGGCGCATGATCTTGCCCGAGCGCGTCTTGGGCAGCCCCGGCGCCCACTGGATGTAGTCCGGCGTGGCGATGGGCCCGATTTCCTTGCGCACCCACTGCCTGAGCTCCTCGCGCAGCTCGTCGGTGTATTCCTCGCCCGCCATGAGCGTGACGTAGCAGTAGATGCCCTGGCCCTTGACGGGGTGCGGGAAGCCCACCACCGCCGCCTCGGCAACCTTCGGATGGGCCACGAGCGCTGATTCGATCTCGGCGGTGCCCATGCGGTGGCCGGAGACGTTCAGCACGTCGTCCACGCGGCCGGTGATCCAGTAGTAGCCGTCGGCATCGCGCCGGCAGCCGTCACCGGAGAAGTAGTAGCCTTTGTACTGCGAGAAATAGGTCTCGACGAAGCGCTTGTGGTCGCCGAAGACGGTGCGCATCTGCCCCGGCCAGCTGTCCTTGATGCACAGCACGCCCTCGGCCTCGATGGAGGTGATCTCCTCACCCGTCTGCGGATCCAGCACCACCGGCTGGACGCCGAAGAAGGGTTTTGTCGCCGAGCCGGGCTTCGTCGGGATGGCGCCCGGCAGCGGGGTGATCATGTGCCCACCGGTTTCGGTCTGCCACCAGGTGTCGACAATCGGGCAGCGCTCCTTGCCGATATGCTTGTGATACCAGATCCAGGCCTCGGGGTTGATCGGCTCGCCCACCGTGCCCAGCACCTTCAGAGACGAGAGGTCATAAGGCTCGACATATTCCAGCCCCTTGCCCATCAGCGCGCGAATGGCGGTGGGCGCGGTGTAGAACTGGTTGACCTTGTGCTTGTCGATCACCGCCCAGAAGCGGCCGGCGTCGGGGTAGGTGGGCACGCCCTCGAACATCAGCGTCGTGGCGCCGTTCGCAAGCGGGCCATAGACGATGTAGCTGTGACCCGTCACCCAGCCGACATCGGCGGTGCACCAGAAGATGTCACCGTCGTGATAGTCGAAGGTGTACTCGTGGGTCATCGAGGCATAGACGAGATAGCCGCCCGTGGTGTGCAGCACGCCCTTCGGCTTGCCCGTGGAGCCCGAGGTGTAGAGGATGAAGAGCGGATCCTCCGCCCCCATCGGCTCCGGCGGGCACTCGGCCGAAGCCTCTGCCCTCAGCTTCGAATAGGAAAAGTCCTGCCCCTCGACCATCGGCACATCGGCGCCGGTGCGCTCGACGACGAGGCACTTCACATGATCGCCGTGATGCTTGCGCGCCTCGTCCGCGTTGGCCTTGAGCGGCGTGATGCGCCCGCCGCGCGGGGCCTCGTCGGCGGTGATGACGAGCTTGGCGCCGCAATCGTCGATGCGGCTGCCGAGCGCCTCGGGGCTGAAGCCGGCAAAGACCACCGAATGGATCGCGCCGATGCGCGCGCAGGCCAGCATCGCGTAGGCCGCCTCGGGGATCATCGGCAGGTAGATGACCACCCGGTCGCCCTTGCCGATGCCGAGCCCCTTGAGCACATTGGCGAACTTGCACACCTCTTCGTGCAGCTCGCGATAGGTGATGTGACGGGCCTCGGCGTTCGGGTCGTCAGGCTCCCAGATGATCGCGGTCTGATCGCCGCGCTTCTCGAGATGCCGGTCGATGCAGTTGGCCGCGGCGTTCAGCACCCCGTCCTCGAACCATTTGATCGAGACGTCGGGATAGGCGAAGGTGGTGTTCTTCACCTTGGTGTAGGGCTTGATCCAGTCGAGCCGTTTGCCATGCTCGCCCCAGAACGCCTCGGGGTCGGCGACAGAAGCGGCATACCATTCCTCGTATTTCTTCGCGTCCACCTTCGCCTGGGCCACGAACTCGGGCGAGGGGGGGTAGATTTCATCCATGTGCTCGATCATGTCGCAATGTCCTCCTGTCCCGGCGGCGCCGGCGTGACTGGGCAAGCCGGGCGCCGCGATGCGACTTCAGATGGCGAGGTATTCGGCGCGAAGCGCCTCGTTGTCCAGAACCTCCTGCGCGGACCCGTCGAACACCACGTTGCCGGTGTCGAGGATCACGGCGCGGTCGGCAAGCATCAAGGCGCGGATGGCGTTTTGCTCCACGATCACCGTGGTGATGCCCTGTTCCTTGATGACCTTCAGCGTGCGCTCGATCTCGTCCACGATCACCGGCGCAAGCCCCTCGTAGGGCTCGTCGAGCAGAAGCACCTTGATGTCGCGCGCCAGCGCCCGGGCAATCGCCAGCATCTGCTGCTCGCCGCCAGAGAGCGTCACGCCCTCCTGCTTGCGCCGCTCTCCGAGACGGGGGAACAGCTCGTAGATGCGCTCCAGCGACCAGCCGATGGGCGGGGCTATCTGCGCCAGCTGGATGTTCTCCTCGACCGTCAGGCCGGGAATGATGCGCCGGTCCTCGGGCACGAGCTGCAGTCCGGCCCGCGCAGCCTCATGGGCGGACATGCGGTGCAGCGGCTGGTGATCGAGCCAGATCTCGCCATGGGTCACCTGCGGGCTGCCAGTGCGGGCGATGGCGCGCAACGTGGAGGTCTTGCCTGCCCCGTTGCGCCCCAGAAGGGCGAGGATTTCGCCCTCGTGCACGTTGAAGCTCACGCCCTGCACGATGTAGCTCTCGCCGTAGTAGGCATGCACATCCCACACGCTGAGAAACGCCGGCGCGGTTTCGGCCATGTTGGCGTGCCTGGAGAAATCCGGCCGCTGGAACTTGCCCGAGCGGGTTTCCTCGATCATCGTCATCAGGCGGCCTCCCCAAGATAGGCTTCACGGACCTTCGGATGGCCCTTGATGTTTTCGGGCGTGTCCTCGACGAGCGGCGCGCCCTGCGCCAGAACGGTGATGCGCTGGGCGAGGCTGAACACCACATGCATGTCGTGCTCGATGATCACCATGGTGATGTCGCGCTTGGCGTGGATCTGGCGCAGGAGCTCGATGGTCCGGTTGGTGTCGGCCCGCGCCATGCCGGCAGTCGGCTCGTCGAGAAGCAGCAGGCGCGGCTCCTGCACCAGACACATGGCAAGCTCGAGCCGCCGCTTGTCGCCGCGGCTGAGCGCCGCGGCATGCATGTCGCGCCTCTCGAGCATGCCGACATCGGCCAGCGCCGCTTCGGCCTGCGCGACAATCTCCGCCTCGTTCTCCACCGTCTCGAAGGCGTGCATGCGGAAGACGCCATCGCGCTTGGCGAAGCAGGGGATCATGACGTTCTCGATGACGGTGAGATCGCCGAAGATCTCGGGTGTCTGGAACACCCGGGAAATCCCCATCTGGTTGATCTCATAGGGCTTGCGCCCCAAGAGCGACTGGCCATCGAACATCACCGAGCCCGTGTCGGGCACGAGCTTGCCGACGAGCACGTTGAGAAGCGTCGACTTGCCCGCCCCGTTTGGCCCGATGATGGCATGCACGCTGTGCTCGGCGACCGAGAGGTTGACATCGCGCAGCGCCTTCAGACCGCCGAAGCTCTTGGAGACGTTCTTGACTTCGAGAATGCCCATTGTCCGTCTCCTTCCTCACTCGGCCACATGCGGCGTGGGCTTGGGGTGATGCTCGGGGTCCGGCCCCGGCGGCGGCGCCTTGCGGCGGCGGAACAGCCCGAGGATGCGCTGGCCGCCCTCCACCAGCCCGCCGGGCAGGAAGATCACCACCAGCATGAACAGGATGCCGAGCGTCAGGTGCCAGCCCTTCCCGACGAAGGGATGGACGAGCGTGACCATGAAGTCTTCCAGGCCGTCGGGCAGGAAGGCGAACCAGCCGTGCAGCACGTTGTCGTTGATTTTCGAGAAGATGTTCTCGAAGTACTTGATGAAGCCCGCGCCGAGCACCGGGCCGATCAGCGTCCCGGCACCGCCGAGAATGGTCATCAGCACCACCTCGCCCGACGCCGTCCACTGCATCCGTTCGGCGCCCGCGAGCGGATCCATGCAGGCCAGAAGCCCGCCGGCAAGCCCGGCATAGGTGCCCGAGATCACGAAGGCCGCCAGCGTGTAGGGGCGCGCGTTGATGCCGGTGTAGTAAAGGCGCGTCTGGTTCGACTTCACCCCGCGCAGCATCAGCCCGAAGGGCGAGCGGAAGATGCGGATGGCGATGTAGAAGGCAATCAGCATCACCGCCGCGGCAAAGTAGTAGCCGCCGGAGAAGGTGAACACCCAGTCGCCCAGATGCAGGTCATAGCTGTCGCGCATCTCGATGCCGAAGAAGTTGGGCACCGGGATGCCGCCGTCGGGCGTGCGCTGCACGCCGAGGATGCGCGGGTCGTCGAGCGTGAGCTGCAGGCCGGTCTCGCCGTTCGTGAGGTTGAAGCGCGAGTTGGGGTTGCCCAGCACCGAATAGGCGAGGTTGTAGCACATCTGCGCGAAGGCGAGCGTCAGGATCGAGAAGTAGATGCCCGACCGGCGCAGCGAGACATAGCCGATGCCGAGCGCCAGGATCGCCGAGATCGCCATCGAAAACAGCACCGCCGGGATCACCTGCATGCCGATGAGCTTGAACATCCACACCGCGGCGTAGGAACCGACGCCGAGGAAGGCGGCGTGCCCGAAGCTGAGATAGCCCGTCAGCCCGAAGAGGATGTTGAAGCCGATGGCGAAGATCCCGTAGATGACGAAGCGCTGCATCAGGTCCGGGTATCCGGCGTTCAGCGTCGCCAGCCCCGAGCCCTCGGGGAAGGGGTTGAGGATGAACGGCGCCAAGAGCGTCAGCACCGCAACGATGATCAGAAGCGCCGTGTCCTGTCTGTTAAGTCCCAGCATGGGCCTCACTCCTCCATGACGCCCTTGCGGCCCATCAGCCCGCGCGGACGCGTGAGCAGGATGACGATGGCGACAATGTAGATGATGATCTGGTCGATCGAGGGCAGGATCTGCTTGACCGCGTCAAGCGAGGCATAGGCCTCGAGAATGCCGAGCAGGAAACCCGCAGCCACCGCGCCGGGCAGGCTGCCCATGCCGCCGACCACGACGACCACGAAGCTCAGCACCAGAAAATCCATGCCCATGTGGTAGTTGGGCGAGTTGATGGGGGCATACATCGCGCCCGCGAGCCCCGCCACGATGGCGGCGATGGCGAACATGACCGCGAAGCGGCGGTTGATGTCGATGCCCAGAAGCTGCACCGTCTCGCGGTCGGCCATGCCCGCGCGCACCACCATGCCGAAGGTGGTGAACTGCAAAAAGCCGAAGACGGCCGCGATCACCACCGCGGCGAAGAAGGTGTAGAACAGCCGCCAGACCGGATAGACGATGGCGTTTTCGGGAAAGCCGAGCAGCATGCCCACATCGGCGCCGCCGGCCATCGCTGGCGGGGCGGGGGTGGGAATGGGGTTGGCGCCGAAGAAATACTTGACGATCTCCTGCAGCACGATCGCAAGGCCGAAGGTCACGAGGATCTGGTCGGCGTGCGGCCGGCGGTAGAAGTAGCGGATCAGCCCGCGCTCCATCGCCAGACCCAGGAGGCCCATCACCGGGATCACCAGGAGGATCGACAGAGGCACCGACCAGTCGATGATCGCCTGTCCGGCCTCGGGGCCGAACCAGCCGATCACATAGGGCGTCTCGACCTTCAGCGGATTGCCGAGAAAGTCGGTCTGGGTCGGGTCAATGGTGATGTAGCTCAGCGACAGAAGGCGGTTGAAGACCACCGCGCAGAAGGCGCCCAGCATGAACAGCGCGCCGTGGGCGAAGTTCACCACCCCGAGCGTGCCGAAGATGATCGTCAGACCCAGCGCGATCAGCGCATAGGCCGAGCCCTTGTCGAGCCCGTTGAGGGTTTGCAGGATGATTGCGTCCATGGTCCCCACCCTTGCAGTGATCGGCAGAACCGAGCCGCGTGGCTGACATCCGCCGTCTGCGAGGCTGCCGCTTGCGGCGGCGAAAAGGGGCGGGCAGCCGACGTGACTGCCCGCCCGGTGTCACGTGCGTGTTACTCGCCCGGGTTGCAGGGGCCAAGCTCCCCTCCCGCGAACATCGGGTGATCGGGCTCGTACCACACCTGCTCGACCGGGGTCTTCTCCACGATCTCGAGGATGTCGTACTGGTTCTTCGGGTTTTCCTTGCCCTTCACCACGAGCACGTCCTTGAAGCACTGGTGATCGTCGGCACGGTAGAGCGTCGGGCCGTTGCCGAGCCCGTCGAACTCGAAGCCCTCCAGCGCCTCGATCACGGCGCAGGGGTGGAAGGAACCCGCGCGCGCCACGGCGTCGGCATAGAGGATGACCTGTGCATAGCAGGTCTGCGCCGAGTTCGACGGCGGCCGGCCGTACTTCTCGCCGAAGGACTTGACGAAGGCCTTGGTGCCCTCGTCCGAAAGCTGCCAGTTCCAGTTCATCGAGCCGTAGACGCCCTGCACGGCCGAGCCCGCACCTTCGGCCATCAGCTCCGAGTAGAGCGGCACGACGATCTCGAACTGCTTGCCGTTCACGATCTTGTCGCGCATGCCGAACTGCACGGCCTGGGTCAGCGAGTTGACCATGTTGCCGCCGTAGTGGTTGAGCACCAGCACGTCGGCGCCCGAGTTCAGAACCGGGGCGAGGTAGGACGAGAAGTCCGTGGCCGTCAGCGGCGTGCGCACGGTGGCCACCGTCTCCCAGCCGAGCGCCTCGGTCGCGGCCTTGATCGAGGCCTCCTGCGTCCAGCCCCAGTTGTAGTCGGCGGTCAGATGGTAGGCGCGGCGGTCGGTGCCATAGGCCTTGGCCAGCACCGGCGCGAGCGCGGCACCCGACATGTAGGCGTTGAAGAAGTGACGGAAGCCGTGGCGCCGCTTGTCCTTGCCGGTGGTGTCGTTGGCATGGGTCAGGCCGGCCATGAAGATCACGCCCGCCTCCTGGCAGAGCGCCTGCACGGCCACGGCAACGCCCGAGGACGAGCCGCCGTTGATCATGATGGCGCCGTCCTTCTCGATCATCGACTTCGCGGAGGCGCGGGCGGCGTCCGACTTGGTCTGGGTGTCGCCGGTGACGTAGGTCACCTTCTTGCCCAGAAGCCCGTTGCCCTGCAGCGCCTTGGAGCTGAAGGTGTTGAGCGCGCCGCCGTCGCCTTCGCCGTTGATGTGCTCCACCGCGAGCTGCTGGGCGCGCAGCTCGTCAAGCCCTTCCTCGGCATAGGGGCCGGTCTGGGGCACGTTGAAGCCGAAGACCACATTCGGCCCCTTGGGCTCGTTGGTGAAGGCCGCGGCGGACGAAGTGAAGATCGTCGGCAGCGCCAGGCCCGCGCCGGTGGCCGCACCGGTGCGCAGCACGCCGCGCCGGGTGAACTTGGAGTTGGACATTCGTTTTCCTCCCGAGTGAACATCCGTGGCGCCGGCTCCTCCAATGACGCCACGGTCCCTTTACAGGGTGCGAGAATTATTCTCGCGGATAGGAAAATGGCGCAAGAAGGTGCTTGAAAGAAACAATTTTTTTGTCAAGAAATGCACAAACAGGAGCGTTCGTTTGTAAATGCCTTTTCAGAATCACGAGCTGACGCAACGGAAGTCATTGGCGGCAAAGGAGTTTCGGCATGCATGGGGAGGCGCTGACCGGCAGCCGCATTCGCGCGCGGCGCAGTGACCTTGGCCTGCGCCAGGCAGAGCTTGCCCGGCGGGTCGGGATTTCGGCGTCCTATCTCAACCTCATTGAACACAATCGGCGCAGAATCGGCGGCAAGCTGCTGATCGACATCGCCGCGGCGCTCGGGGTCGAGCCCGCCGCGCTCACCGAGGCCGCCGGCCCGGCGCTGGTCGAGTCGCTGCTTGCGGCGGCTGATGCGGCGGCGCGGAGCGCGAGCCCTCCCGAAACCGCGGCCGAAACCGGCAGGGTGGAGGAATTCGCAGGACGCTTCCGGGGCTGGGCGGAGCTCATCGCCCATCAGGCGCGGCGGCTGGACGAGCTCGAACGCACCGTCGAGCTGCTCTCCGACCGGCTCAACCACGACCCGTTTCTGTCGACGGCGATGCACGACGTTCTCGACACCGCCTCGGCGCTGCGGGCAACGGCGCAGATTCTTGCCGAGACGCCCGATATCGAGCCGGAGTGGCGGGAGCGCTTCCAGCGCAATCTGGTCGAAGACAGCGCGCGCCTTGCCGAAGCGGCGCGCGGGCTTGCCGACTGGCTTGACCGCGCGGGCGGCACCTCGGGGCGCGCGGGCGCCTCGCCCCAGGACGAGCTTGGCGCCTGGCTGGAGGCGCGCGGCCATCATCTTCCCGAGATCGAGGGGGCGGCGGCCGACGAGGCCGGGGCGCTGGCCGAGGCGTTGCTTGACGGCTCGGAGCTGTCGCCATCGGCTCGGGCGCTCGCGCGCGCCCATCTCGAGCGGTACCGCCGCGATGCCGAGGCGCTTCCGTTGCCGCGCCTTGCTTCCTCGCTGGCCGAGATCGGACCTGACCTGCCGGCACTGACCGCCCGGCTTGAGGCTGATCCCGCCCTGGTCATGCGCCGTCTGGCCACACTGCCCGAGGACACGGAGGTTCCGGGCGGCCGACTCGGGCCGGTCGGGCTGGCGGTTGCCGATGCCTCTGGCACGCTCCTGCAGGCGCGCGCGGTCGAGGGCTTCACCCCGCCCCGGTTCGGGGCCGCCTGTCCGCTCTGGCCGCTGTTCGAGGCACTCAGCCGCCCGATGAGCCCGGTGCATGCGCGGCTCGAGTTTCCCGGCGCGCCGGGACCGCGCTTCGCGGTCTGGGCAATCAGCCAGCCCGTCGCGCCGCCGCGCCTCGATCTGCCGCCGCTGTTCGAAAGCACGATGCTGGTGCTGCCCGAGCGCGCCTCGCGCGAGGCCGGGGCCGGGTCCGAGGCCCTGCCATTGCGGCCGGTCGGCACGAGTTGCCGGATCTGTCCGCGCGAAGGCTGTCCGGCGCGCCGCGAGCCTTCACTGCTGGGGCCCGCCAGGGATGCGCCGCTTTGACGGGAGTTGACGCGCGCGCTAGCCTGCCCGCGCCCGGGATGCGGGAGGCCTTGGAGCGCGCGATGCCAACGCAAGCCACGGCGGCGCGGGCTGCGCGGGCGGGCACGGGCGAAAGGCACGGCAGCAGGGAGGAGACTGCCGATGGGCAGACGGGTTCTGTTGATCGAGGATGAGCCGAACATCATCCAGGCGGTCAGCTTCATCCTGTCACGCGACGGATGGGAGGTGCGGACGCATTCGGACGGCGCCACCGCGCTACGGGCGATCGCCGACAGCGCGCCTGACCTCGTCATTCTCGATGTGATGCTGCCGGGGCTTTCCGGTTTCGACATCCTGCGCGCGTTGCGCGCCGACCCGGCCAACGTTGGCTTGCCGGTGCTGATGCTCACGGCCCGCGGCCAGGAGCGCGACCGGGAGCTGGCCGAGCGGCTGGGAGTGACGCGTTTCATGACCAAGCCCTTCTCGAACGCCGAGGTGCTGGCAGCCGTCAGGGAGCTCGTCGGAGCATGAAACCGCCGCGCGCACCGTTGTTTCTCGAGCGGGGCAGCTACCGGCGGCGACGTCTCACCGATGCCGCGCGCGTCCTGCCGTTTCTGGGGGTTTTCCTGTTCCTGCTGCCGTTGATCTGGCGGGAGGGGAGCTCCACCGCGAAAGGGATGATCTATCTCTTCAGTGCCTGGGGCGTGCTCATCGCCCTTGCCTGGGCCATGTCACGCCCGCTGTCGCGCGTGCTCCAGCTGGAGGAGGGCCGCGGCGAGGCCTCTGCCGAGGACCCGGCGGCGCGGGATGCGGGGGAGGATGGCGCATGATCTCCTTCAACCTGCTCGTCGCTGTCTGCCTTGCCTACGTGATCCTGCTCTTCGGCGTGGCCTTCATTGCCCAGCGCCGGGCCGACGCGGGACGGCTCGGCTGGCTGCGCGCGCCGGTGATCTACACGCTGTCGCTGTCGATCTACTGCACCGCATGGACCTTCTACGGCGCCGTTGGTTATGCCGCGCGCTCCGGGCTCGAGTTCGTCACCATCTATCTCGGCCCCACGCTCGTGATGGTCGGCTGGTGGTGGATCGTGCGCAAGCTCGTGCGCATCGGCCGCAGCCAGCGCATCACCTCCATCGCCGACCTCATCTCCTCCCGCTATGGAAAATCCGCCGCGCTTGGCGGGGTGGTCACGCTGATGGCCGTGGTCGGCACCACGCCCTACATCGCGCTGCAGCTGCAGTCCGTCTCCGACAGCTTTGCCGTCTTCGCCGCCGACCGGCCGGGTGCGCTCAGCGATGTGAGCCTTGATACCACCGCGCTCTATGTCGCCATTGGGCTGGCCGCCTTCACCATCCTCTTCGGCACCCGCTCGCTCGACGTCAACGAACGTCACTATGGTATCGTCACCGCGATCGCGCTCGAGGCGGTGGTGAAGCTCGTGGCGCTTCTCGCGGTGGGCGTCTTCGTCGTCTGGGGCGTGGCCGGCGGGCCGGCCGAGATCATGGCGCGCATCGAGGCCTCGCCCGTCTCCGCCTGGCAGATCGAGGGCGGCCGCTGGGCGACGCTGATCTTTCTTGCCGCCGCGGCCTTCCTGACCCTGCCGCGGATGTTCCAGGTGATGGTCGTGGAAAATGTGGACGAGCGCCACGTCGCCACCGCCTCATGGGCCTTTCCGCTCTATCTGGCGGCGATGAGCCTTTTCGTGCTGCCCATCGCGGTGGTCGGCCTCGCCATGCCCGAGGCCGGCGGCAACCCCGACCTCTATGTGCTGACCATCCCGCTTGCGCTCGGGGAGGAAAACCTCGCCATGCTCTCCTTCCTCGGCGGTTTCTCCTCCGCCACTTCGATGGTGATTGTCGCGGCGATTGCGCTCTCCACCATGGTCTCCAACCACATCGTCATGCCGATCTGGCTGTGGCTGAGGGAGGGCGGGGCCTCGATGTCGGGCGATGTGCGGCAGGTGGTGCTGAGCGCGCGCCGCATCTCCATCGCCGCCGTTCTGGGCTTTGGCTATCTCTACTATCACTTCTCGGGCTCCGGCGCGGCGCTCGCGGCGATCGGGCTGATCTCCTTCACCGGCGTGGCGCAGGTGCTGCCGGCGCTGATCGGCGGGCTGTTCTGGCGCGGTGCCACGCGCAAGGGCGCGCTTGTGGGGCTCGTCGTGGGCTTTTCCGTCTGGGGCTGGACGATGTTCCTGCCGAGCTTCGGCGAGGGCGCGGTGCTCTCGGCGCGGGTGTTTGCCGAAGGCCCCTGGGGGCTTGGCTGGCTGCGTCCGCGCGCGCTCTTCGGGCTCGAGGGGCTCGATCCGCTGGTGCATGCGGTGCTGTGGTCGATGGCGCTCAACACAGCCGCCTTCGTCGCGGTGTCGCTGGCGAGCTTTCCCTCGCCGCTCGAGCGGCTGCAGGGCGCGCAGTTCGTCAACGTCTTCGAGCATTCGGCCTCCGCCCAGGGCTGGAGCCGCTCGGCGGCGCAGGCGGAGGATCTGATGATCATGGCCCAGCGCATCCTCGGTGCGGCCGAGGCGCAGGAGCTCTTCCAGTCCGTGGCGCGCGAGCAGGGAAAGGCGGGTTTTCTGCCCGATGTCACGCCCGCCTTCGTCGAGCGGCTCGAGCGCGAGCTTGCAGGCTCGGTGGGCGCGGCCACGGCGCATGCAATGGTGGCGCAGATCGTGGGCGGTGCGGCGGTCTCGGTGCAGGATCTGATGGCGGTCGCCGACGAGACGGCGCAGATGATGGAGTATTCCTCCCAGCTCGAAGCCAAATCGGCCGAGCTCGAGCGCACCGCCCGTCAGCTGCGCGAGGCCAACGCCAAGCTCACCCAGCTGTCGATTCAGAAGGATGCCTTCCTCAGCCAGATCAGCCACGAGCTGAGAACGCCGATGACCTCGATTCGCGCCTTTTCGGAAATCCTGATGGGTGGCGAGGATCTGAGCCCCGAGGAGGTGCGCCATTTCTCCTCCATCATCCACGAGGAGACGATCCGCCTCACCCGCCTTCTCGACGATCTTCTTGACCTCAGCGTGCTCGAGGCGGGGCGGGTGACGCTGAGCCGCCAGCGCTTCACCCTGCGCGAGGTGCTCGACAGGGCGGTGCTGGCCGGCACCGAGGGCGGGGCGAAGCGGCTCGCCATCCGGCGCGACCACGCCACCGAGGCGGTGGAGGTCGAAAGCGACCCCGACCGCCTGGCGCAGGTGTTCATCAACATCATCTCCAATGCACGGAAATACTGCGAAGCCGATGAGCCGGAGCTGCGCATCGAGGTTTCCTTGCGCGGCGGCGAGGTGGTGGTGGACTTCATCGACAATGGCCGCGGCATTGCCGAGGCCGATCAGGCGGTGATCTTCGAGAAGTTCTCCCGCCTGTCGGACAATGCGCGGGCGGGTGGCGCGGGGCTGGGGCTTGCCATCTGCCGCGAGATCATGGCCCGTCTCGGCGGCTCGGTGGCCTACCTGCCGGGGCAGGGCGGGGCCGCCTTCAGGGTGCGCCTCCCGCGCCTGCCGGTGGCGGAAGCGGCATGACGGCCTTGGGCGGGCGAGACGATCCGGCGGCAAGAAAGCCGTAACCTCTGGGTGGCAGGCTGCGCCCATGGAGGATGCAGGCGCGGCAACGCAAGCAGCCGGGGAGACGGCATCGGTCCTGCGGCGGAAGCTCCGCGCCGCGGGAGGGCAGGGCGCGACCCGTGCCAGGGCGGGAGGCATGAGCCTTCTGCGCGCGCTCGAACTTGCCTTTGCCCAGGCTGCGCTGCGCGAGTTCGGTATTGAACTTGCCGTCACCGGCCTTGGCAGCGCACGCCTGCTGCCCGAGGCGCTTGTCGAGCGCCTGCCATCGGCAGGACTGATCGCCATGCTCGAGGCGGCGGACGGCCGCCGAGGGCTGGTGGCGTTCTGCCCCCAGCTGCTTGCCGCGGTGGTCGAGGCGGCGACCGTGGGCGCGGTGCAGCCGGGCGAAGCACCCGAACGCCGTGCCACGACCACCGATGCGGCGATGGCGTCCGGTCTCGTGAACGGCGCCCTTCAGCTGACGGCCGTGCTCGGCGAGGGGCTCGCGGAGGCCTCGGAGTTCGCCGGCCTGTCCATGGGCGCGCTGAGGGCAGATGCGCGCAGCGCCAGCCTCTGCCTGCGCGAACGCGCCCACCACCTGCACGACCTGTCCCTCGACGCCGGCCGCGGAGCGCGCGCCGGCCGCATCGTTCTGGTGCTGCCGCCACCTGATCCGCCGGCCGAGGGGCGCCCCTGCGAGGAGCGGGACTGGCGCCCCGCCTTCGAGCGCGCGGTGTGCGACGGCACCGTGCGCCTCGAGGCGGTGCTGGCGCGCCTGTCGCTGCCGCTCGCCCGCGTCGAGGCGCTGACCGAGGGCGAGGTGCTGCCGCTCGACGGGGCCCGCCTCGATGCGGTGGAACTGGTCGGGGCCGATGGCGCGCCGGTCGCGGCGGTTCGGCTCGGCCGGGTCGGGGAGCGCAAGGCGGTGCGCCTGCTCCCCGCCGCGCCCGGCGACCCCGCCGGCGCCCGTGGCGGCTGGTCGGCCGCGGGCGCGTCGGCCCGGCTGCCCGGATCCGATAAGGGCGAGAGCGGGGCGTGAGCGCCCTCCCTCCCGGCGGCGCCGACGCGGCGGGAGCCGCTTCAGCCGTGTCGCAGGAACACGAAGCCGTTCGGGCCGAGCTCGATTGCCCCGCCATCGAGCCGCGCCGCCTGCGCCGGGCCGATCCGCTCCGACTCGCGCAGGGCGCGGGGGAGGGGCAGGCGGTGCGGCGCGGGTGAGAGGTTGAAGACCCCTGTCACCACGTCGTCCTGCGTCCTGCGGGTCAGGCCCAGAAGCGGATCGGGGAGATCGAGAAAGTCGAATCCGCCGCTGCGCAGGGCCGGGTGCCGGCGCCTGAAGGCCAGAATCTGCCGGTAGGCGTGGAGCACCGAGTTTGGATCGGCCTCCTGCACGTCGACCGCGCGCGCTGCCTGCGGCGGCTTGACGGGCAGCCAGGGCGTGGCATGGGAGAAGCCGGCATTCGGCGCCCGCGCCTCCCATGGCATCGGCGTGCGGCAACCGTCGCGGCCCTTGTTCTCGGGCCAGAACCGAAGGCCCACAGGGTCGGTCAGCTCGTCATAGGAAAGCTCGGTGTCGGCGAGCCCCAGCTCCTCGCCCTGGTAGATGCCGATCGTGCCGGGAAAGCTCGCCAGAAGCGCGATGGAAAGCTTCGCCAGCCGGTCCTGATCGGCCCCGTGCCGCGCCCAGCGGCCGACATGGCGGGCCACGTCGTGGTTGGAGAAGCTCCACGACGGCCAGCCGTCGGGGGCGGCGGCGAAGAAGCCCTCGATCGTTCGCCGGAAATGCGCAGGCGAGAAGTCATCGCCAAGCATCTCGAAGGAATAGGCCATGTGCAGCCGCGCGCGACCGGCCGTATAGGCGGCCATGAGTTCGAGCGCGCGCGTTTCGTCGCCAACCTCGCCCACCATCGCGCGCGCCCCGTAGCGGTCGGTCAGCGCGCGAAGCTCGCTCAGGAAGGCAAGGGTCTCCGGTCGTGACTTGTCGTAGAGATGATCCTGCATGGCATAGGGGTTGACCGGCGGCAGCCGCTCCTTGCACGGCAATGGAGGATTGTCCCGCAACTCCTTGTCATGAAAGTAGTAATTCACGGTATCGAGGCGAAATCCGTCGACTCCGCGCTCAAGCCAGAAGCGCACGGTGTCAAGGAGCGCGGCGCGCACGTCCGGGTTGTGAAAGTTCAGGTCCGGCTGCGCGGCGAGAAAATTGTGCAGATAGTACTGCCGCCGCATCGGCTCCCACTCCCAGGCGGGCCCGCCGAAGACCGACAACCAGTTGTTGGGCGCGCCGCCGTCGGGGCGCGGATCGGCCCAGACGTACCAGTCGGCCTTGGGGCCGGTGCGCGACTTGCGGCTTTCGGCGAACCAGGGGTGCTCGTCCGAGGAATGGGAGAGCACCTGATCGATGATCACCTTGAGCCCCAGCTCATGGGCGCGTGCCACGAGCGCGTCGAAATCGGCAAGCGTGCCAAAGACCGGGTCGATGTCGAGGTAGTCGGACACGTCATAGCCCATGTCCTTCATCGGCGAGCGGAACACCGGCGAGAGCCAGATCGCGTCCGCTCCGAGTCTTGAGACATGGACAAGCCGGCGCGTGATTCCGCGCAGATCGCCCACGCCGTCCCCGGAATCGTCCTGAAAGCTGCGCGGGTAGATCTGGTAGATCACCGCGCCGCGCCACCATTCGGCCATCGCCCGTCCCTCCCGATCGCGCGCCAGGTGGCGCTGCACCCATCTAGGACGCGCCGGCACCGCCGAACAAGGGCGCATGCGCCCGGCCCGGTGCCACGCATGGCATCATCATCCTGGCACAAATACCCCGGGGGTCCGGGGGCGGCGCCCCCGGCGGCCGGTCCCTGAGGAGCGGAAAAAAATCCTTGGCATTGGCCGGAGGAAGGGGACATATCCCACATCGGGAGGGCGAGGGAGAACAGCACAACATGGCACGACCGGAACCGCGGCCATCGCCGCCAGTCTCTGACGAGGTGCGGCGCACCACCTGCTACATGTGCGCCTGCCGCTGCGGGATCAACGTGCATATGCAGAACGGGCAGGTCAAATACATCGAAGGCAACCGCGACCACCCGGTCAACCGCGGCGTCCTCTGCGCCAAGGGCTCGGCGGGGATCATGCAGCATCTCTCGCCGGCGCGGCTGCGCGCGCCGCTCAAGCGGGTGGGCCCCCGCGGCTCGGGGGAGTTCGAGGAGATCTCCTGGGACGAGGCCTATGAAATCGCCACGGGCTGGCTGAAGCCGCTGCGCGAGAACGCGCCCGAGAAGCTCGCCTTCTTCACCGGCCGCGACCAGTCCCAGTCCTTCACCGGCTACTGGGCGCAGGCTTTCGGCACGCCCAACTACGCCGCCCATGGCGGCTTCTGCTCGGTCAACATGGCCGCGGCCGGCATCTACACGCTGGGCGGGGCGTTCTGGGAATTCGGTCAGCCGGACTGGGAGCGCACCAAGCTCCTCGTGCTGTTCGGCGTCGCCGAGGACCATGACTCGAACCCGATCAAGATCGGCATCGGCCAGCTCAAGGCGCGCGGCGCCAAGGTGATCGGGGTCAACCCCATCCGCTCGGGCTACAATGCCGTGGCTGACGAATGGTTCGGCATCACGCCGGGCACGGACGGGCTCTTCATCGGCGCGCTCATCCACGAGCTCCTGCGCGCCGGCAGGATCGATCTCGACTATCTCGCCCGCTACACCAACGCGCCCTTCCTCGTGAATGTCGAGTCGGGCCATGAGGCCGAGGGGTTGTTTCTGCGCGGCGAAGACGGGCACGCTCTGGTGCGCGACCGGCGGACGGGAAGGCTGGTACCCTACGACACGCGCGGCATCCGGCCCGACCTCGCGGCCGACCTCACCCACGATGGCGCGCGGCACCGGGCTGCGCTGACGCTTCTGGCCGAGCGCTACCTCTCAGACAAGTACAGCCCCGCGGCAGTGGCCGAGCGCTGCGGAATTGACGCCGCGCGCATCCGCGCCCTCGCCGCCGAGCTCGCCCGCGTGGCCTTCGAGGAAGAGATCGCGCTCGACCGGCCCTGGACGGACTGGAAGGGCGAGCGGCACGAGAAGATGATCGGCCGGCCGGTGAGCTTTCACGCCATGCGCGGCATCTCGGCCCATTCCAACGGCTTCCAGACGGCCCGCGCCTTGCACATCCTGCAGATCCTCCTGGGCTCGGTCGAGGTGCCGGGGGGCTTCCGCTTCAAGCCGCCATACCCCAAGCCGCCGGAGGCGCATCCGCGCCCGCACGGCCACGCCGCGCCCGGCAAACCGCTTGACGGGCCGCATCTGGGCTATCCGCTGGGGCCTGAGCATCTGCTTGTCGGCGAGGACGGCCGCCCGCTCAGGATCGACAAGGCTTTCACCTGGGAGCACCCGCTCTCGGTGCACGGGCTGATGCACATGGTCATCGCCAATGCCCATGCGGGCGATCCCTACCCGATCGACACGCTGTTTCTCTACATGGCCAACATGGCGTGGAACTCGTCGATGAACACCGCCGAGACCATCGCCATGCTCACCGACCGCGGCGATGATGGCGAATATGTCATCCCGCGCATCATCTATTCCGACGCCTATTCCTCCGAGATGGTCGCCTATGCCGACCTCGTGCTGCCCGACACGACCTATCTGGAGCGCCACGACTGCATCTCGCTTCTCGACCGGCCGATCTGCGAGGCCGATGCCGCCGCCGATGCGATCCGCTGGCCAGTGGTGGAGCCGGACCGGAACGTGAAGGGCTTCCAGACCGTGCTCGTCGAGCTTGGCGCACGGCTGGGCCTGCCCGGTTTCGTCAACGCCGATGGCAGTCCGAAATACCGCGACTATGCCGATTACATCGTCAACCACGAACGCCGCCCCGGCGTCGGCCCCTTGGCGGGCTGGCGCAACCCCGACGGCTCGGGGCAGGGCAGGGGCGCGCCCAACCCCGATCAGCTCGAGCGCTACATCGAGAACGGCGGCTTCTGGATCGCGCACATCCCCGAGGAGGCGCGCTTCTACAAGCCCTGGAACGCCGCCTATCAGGAATGGGCGGTGAAGATCGGGCTCTATGACAGCGCCCAGCCTTACGTCTTCAACCTCTATTCCGAACCCCTGCGCCGCTTCCAGCGCGCCGCCGAGGGCCACGGGCCGATCCAGCCGCCCGAGCATCTGCGCGCGCGCATCCGCACCGCCTTCACGCCGATCCCCGACTGGTATCCGCCCTTCGAAGAGGAGCTCGTGGACGAGGAGGCCTTCCCCTACCACGCGCTCACCCAGCGGCCGATGCACATGTATCACAGCTGGGGCAGCCAGAATGCCTGGCTGAGGCAGATCACCAATGCCCACAAGCTCTACCTGCCCGCCGAGATCTGGGAGGAAAAGGGCTTCGAGGAGGGCGACTGGGCCTGGGTCACCTCCGCGCACGGGCGCATCAAGGTGCCGGTGGGGCGGATGGATGCGCTCAACGGCAAGACCATGTGGACCTGGAACGCCATCGGCAAGCGCCGCGGCACCTGGGCGCTTCACCCCGATGCGCCCGAAGCTGTAAAGGGATTTATTATCAACCATTTGATCGGCGAACTTCTGCCTCCGCGCGGGGACGGCATGCGCTGGGCCAATTCCGATCCGGTCACCGGGCAGGCGGCCTGGTTCGACCTGCGCGTGGCGATCGAAAAGGCGCCGCGGGGCGAGGAGGCCGAGCCCGTCTTCCCCGAAATCGCCTCGCCGGTTGGCCGGGGGCCGGGTATCGTCCGTTTCGGGGAGGCGTTCAAATGACCGACCTGCCGCGCAGCACCGAAAGGAAGCTCGGCCTCGTGATCGATCTCGACACCTGCGTCGGCTGCCATGCCTGCGTGATCTCCTGCAAGGGCTGGAACACCGTCTCGGCCGACAACGCGCCCTTGTCGGACTTCGACGCCTACGGCCCCGATCCGCAGGGCACCTTCCTCAACCGCGTGCACAGCTACGAAGTCACGCCCGAGGAGGGAGGCGCGGCGCAGGTGGTGCATTTTCCCCGCTCCTGCCTGCACTGCGAGGATGCCCCCTGCGTCACCGTCTGCCCCACCGGCGCAAGCTTCAAGCGCGCCGAGGACGGCATCGTGCTCGTCAACGAGGATGACTGCATGGGCTGCGGCCTGTGCGCCTGGGCCTGCCCCTATGGCGCGCGCGAGCTCGACCTCGCCGCGGGCGTGATGAAGAAATGCACGCTCTGCATCGACCGCATCTACAACGAGAACCTGCCCGAGGAAGACCGCGTGCCCGCCTGCGTGCGCTCCTGCCCCGCCGGCGCGCGCCATTTCGGCGACCTTGGCGACCCCGACAGCGCCGTCTCGCGGCTGGTGGCCGAACGCGGCGGCATGGAGCTGATGCCCGAATGCGGCACGCGGCCCGTCAACCGCTATCTGCCGCCGCGCCCGCGCGACCGGGCGGTGAAAGGCAGTCTCGAGAACGCCGCCGAAGACAGCGCCCGCCCCTCGGGCTTTCTCGGCTGGCTTGACCGGGCACTGGAGGCGCTCTGATGCATCCCGCCGTTTCCGTCATCCTCTTCACCACGCTCTCGGGGGCGGGCTTCGGCCTCTTCGCCTGGCTTGGCACCGGCCGGCCGCCGGTGACCGGTTGGCCCGCCTTCTGGTTCTACTTCATGGGCTACGGCCTTGCGGTTACAGGGCTTTTCGCTTCCGCCTTCCACCTCGCCAACCCGAAGAACGCGATCAAGGCGTTCAGCCAGTGGCGCTCGAGCTGGCTCTCGCGCGAGGCGGTGCTTTCGGTGGCAACGCTCCTCGTCATCGCCCCTTATGCCATCGGTCGCATCTTCTATGGCGAGAACTGGGCAGCGCTTGGTCTCGCGGGCAGCATCCTCTCCATTCTCACCGTCTTCTCTACCGCGATGATCTACACCCAGCTCAGGACCGTGCCGCGCTGGAACACGCCGCTGACGCCGCTTCTGTTTCTTGCCTACGCCGTGACGGGCGGCGCGATCCTCGCCGGCCAGTCCGAGGCCGCGATCTGGCTTCTCCTCGCCCTTGGCCTCATCCAGCTCGCGCACTGGATGCTCGGCGACAGCCGCTTCGCCGCCGCCGGCCACGACATGGGCACGGCAACGGGGCTCGGCCGCATCGGCCGGGTGCGGCTTCTCGAGCCGCCGCATTCGGGCGGCAACTACCTTCTGCACGAGATGGTCTTCCGTATCGGCCGCCGCCATGCCATGAAGCTGCGCGTGCTCGCCTTCCTCGGCGCCGTGGCGCTGCCTTTGGCAATTCTCCTTGCCTTCGGGGCGGCCCCGGCGGCGACGGCGCTGGCCGCGGCCGTGCATCTTCTCGGCACGCTGGCCTCGCGCTGGCTGTTCTTCGCCGAGGCGCGGCACGTGGTCGGGCTCTATTACGGGCGCTGAGCCGCGCCCGCAGGCAAGAGGGAGAGGCAAGCGATGCAGATCGGCAAGGACACGCCCGCGGTGGTCACGGGAGGCGCAAGCGGGCTTGGCAAGGCCACCGCGGCGGCGCTGGCGCGGGCGGGCGCGCCCGTCACCATTCTCGATCTCGACGCGGAGACCGGCGAGGCCACCGCCGAGGCCATCGGCGCGCGCTTCATCCGCACCGATGTCACTGACCCCGAAAGCATCGCCGCGGCACTTTCCGCCGCCGCCGAGGCCAATGGCGCCCCCCGCATCCACGTCAACTGCGCCGGCATCGGGCCTGCGGCCAAGACCGTCTCGCGCGGCGCGCCGCATGATCCGGCGCTTTTCGAGAAGGTGATCCGCGTCAACCTTCTCGGCAGCTTCTGGGCGGCAAGCCAGTCTGCGGCGCTGATGAGCGCGCTCGATCCCCTGAACGAGGATGGCGAGCGCGGCGTCATCGTTCACACCGCCTCGGTCGCCGCCTTCGAGGGGCAGATCGGCCAGGTGGCCTATGCCACCTCCAAGAGCGGCATCGTCGGCATGACGCTGCCGATGGCGCGCGACCTTGCCGACAAGGGCATCCGGGTGATGACCATCGCGCCCGGCATCTTCCTCACGCCGCTTCTCGCCGGTCTGCCGCAGGAGGTGCAGGTGAGCCTCGGCCAGCAGGTGCCCTTCCCCCGCCGTCTCGGCGACCCCGCTGAATTCGCCGAGCTCGCGCTCGAGATCGTCCGCAACCCGATGCTGAACGGCTCCGTCATCCGGCTCGATGGCGCCATCCGCATGGCACCCAGATAGCGCCCCTCTCTCACCCTGGGTGGCAATACCCCGGGGGTGAATGCCGCGGAGCGGCAGAGGGGGCAGCGCCCCCTGCCACCCCTTGCGGCCTGCGCGCCGGCCGATAGTCTGGGCCGGAAAACCCGCTTTCCCCTGAAGGGCACGTTTCATGAAACGCTCCGAAGTCAACGAGATCATCCGCGAGGCCGCGGATTTCATCCGCGCCCATGGCTTCCTTCTGCCTCCCTTCGCCTTCTGGAGCCCCGACGAGCTCGCCGCCCGCGCGGGCCGCGATAGCGCGCGCATCCGCGACCACCGCCTCGGCTGGGACATCACCGATTACGGGCAGGGCCGCTTCGCCGAGCTTGGCCTCACCCTCTTCACCGTCCGCAACGGGGTAAAGGCGAACATCGCCCGCGGCATGGGCATGCTCTATGCCGAGAAGATCATGATCTCGCGCGAGCACCAGATCAGCCCCATGCACCGGCACGTGCTCAAGACCGAGGACATCATCAACCGCGGCGGCGCGACGCTGGTGCTCGAACTTTTCCACCGCGCCGAGGACGGCTCGATCGACGAGACCGCGCCGGTGCGCGTCTTCTGCGACGGCAGCGAGCGGGTGCTGAAGGGCGGCGAGCATCTGGCGCTTTCGCCCGGCGAGAGCGTCACCCTCGAGCCCGACACGTGGCATGCCTTCTGGGGGGAGGGCGGGCCGGTGCTGATCGGCGAGGTCTCCAACGTCAACGACGATCTCACCGACAACATCTTCCGCGACCCGATCGGCCGCTTCTCCGAGATCGAGGAGGACGAGCCGCCCATCCATCTTCTGGTCAGCGACTATGACCGCTGGCTTGGGTGACACGAGGACACCGATGAGCTACCAGCCGGCCTCCGACCGCTACGACGCCATGAAATACCGCCGCACCGGCCGCTCGGGGCTCGATCTGCCGGTGATCTCGCTGGGGCTGTGGCACAATTTCGGCGAGACAACGCCGCATGAGACCAAGCGCGTCATCTGTCGCACCGCCTTCGATCACGGCATCACCCACTTCGATCTCGCCAACAACTACGGCCCGCCGCCGGGCTCGGCCGAGGAAGCGTTTGGAGAGATCCTGCGCACCGACTTCCGCGGCCTGCGCGACGAGCTCGTCATCTCCTCGAAAGCAGGCTACCGGATGTGGCCGGGCCCTTACGGCGAGTGGGGAAGCCGCAAGTATCTGATCGCCTCCTGCGACGCCTCGCTGAGGCGCATGGGGCTCGATTACGTGGACATCTTCTATTCCCACCGCTTCGACCCCGCCACGCCGCTCGAAGAGACCATGGGCGCGCTCGACCATATCGTGCGCTCGGGCCGTGCGCTCTATGTGGGCATCTCCAGCTACAACTCGCGGCGCACCCGCGAGGCGGTGGCGATTTTGAAGGAGCTTGGCACGCCCTGCCTCATCCATCAGCCGAGCTATTCGATGCTCAACCGCTGGATCGAGCGCGACGGCCTTCTCGACACGCTCGAGGAGCTTGGCATGGGTTGCATCGTCTTCAGCCCGCTTGCCCAGGGCATGCTGACCTCGAAGTATCTCTCCGGCATCCCCGAGGACAGCCGCGCGGCCCGCGGCGGCGCGCTCAGGCCCGAATGGCTCACTGATCGCGCCCTCGAGAAGATCCGCGCGCTTGACGCCATCGCCCGCCGCCGGGGGCAGACGCTTGCCCAGATGGCCATTGCCTGGGCGCTGCGTGACGGGCGGGTGACAAGCGCGCTCATCGGTGCCTCGCGGCCCGAACAGGTGATCGACTGCGCCGGCGCCATCGCCAACCTCGACTTCAGCGCCGAGGAGCTTGCCGAGATCGATGCCCTCGCCACCGATGAGTCGATCAACATCTGGGCCCGCTCGGCAGAACTGGAAGGGCCCGAACGGATCCGATGAAGCGCCTTGCCGCGATTCTTGCCGCGCTGCTCGTGCTCGCGCCCATCGCCGGGGCAGGGGAGCTGCCCGCCCCGGTGACCGACGCCGACTACCTGTCCGTGAACATGGATGAGGCGCGGCTCGGCCAGCTCCTCTTCTACGACCCGATCCTTTCGGGCAACCGCAACATCTCCTGCGCCACCTGCCACCACCCGCGCTTTGCCACCTCCGACGGGCTGTCACTCGGCATCGGGGAGGGCGGCATCGGGCTTGGGCCCGCGCGCAGGCCTGACCCCGCGAACCTCCCCGAGCAGCGCATCCCCCGCAACTCCACCGCGCTCTTCAATCTCGGCGCGCGCGAATTCACCCGCCTCTTTCACGACGGCCGCATCGAGGCCGACGCGGCCCGGCCGGGCGGGATCCGCACGCCGCTCGACGAGGACATGACGCTGGGCTTCTCCGGCGTCCTTGCGGCGCAGACGATGTTCCCCGTCCTCAGCCAGGACGAGATGGCCGGCCACTATGGCGAGAACGATGTCTCGAAGCTGGTGCGCCAGGGGCGCATCACCGGCCCCGGCGGCGCGTGGGAGAGGATCGCGGGGCGGGTGGCGGCGATCCCGGCCTATCGCGAGATGTTCGCCGCCGCCATGCCCGAGACCGCTGCGCGCGGCATCGCCTTCACCGACATCGCCAATGCCATCGCCGCCTTCATCGCCTTCGAGTGGCGCTCCGATGACAGCCCCTTTGACGCCTTCCTGCGCGGGGAAGGGGAGCTTGCGCCCGCCGCGCGGCGGGGCATGGAGCTGTTCTACGGGGAGGCGGGTTGCGCGCGCTGTCACTCCGGCAAGTTCCAGACCGATCACGAGTTTCACGCCATGGGCGTGCCGCAGATCGGCCCCGGCAAGGCCGCGCGCTTCGAGACCCACGCCCGCGACGAGGGCCGGCTGAGGGTGACGGGCCGGCCCGAAGATGCCTATGCCTTCCGCACCCCGAGCCTGCGCAACGCCACGCGGACCGGTCCCTACGGCCATGATGGCGCCTATCGCGATCTGCGCGCCTTTCTCAAGGCGCACCTTGACCCGGCGAATGCTCCCGCGCGCTATGACCGCGCTCAGGCGGTTTTGCCTGAACTGCCCGGCGCGCAGGATTGGCGCGCTCTCGACGATCCCGCCGAGCTGGCCCGCATCAGCGCCGCCGCGTCGCGCCAGCCTGCCGTGCGGCTTTCCCCGGCGGCCGTTGACGACTTGCTCGCCTTCCTCGCGGCGCTTGAGGATCCGGTGGTGCTTGGAGGCAGGCTCGGCATTCCCGCCGGTGTTCCGAGCGGGCTGCCGGTGGAGCGTTGAGCGGGCAAAGCGGTGCGGGGCATGCGCATTTTGCCCATTGTAATCGCCGCGTGAACGCCCTTATGTTGTGGCGCAAGGGCGCGCATATCGCGAAATGCGTGCGTGTCCATGGGAATTTCGCTGTTTTGGTGTCCCCACGGCCGACAACGGCCGGAAACATCGGAACAGGACGGAAAGCGGCCCAAAGGGGCCGGTGACAGTCCCGGAGCGCATTTCAATCGCGGCCGGGTGAGAGGGGTGCAGCGCCCGAGCGCTGTGCCAAGGTAGAGATGCGATGAGGCGTGCGACGCGCAGGATTGTCAGCTTCGGGCCGGGACCGGCTCCCGCTGGCACGCGCGCGCCCCGAATTGCCCAGGACGGACTCCATCCATCGCGCCTTGCCCTGCCGGGGCAGCGGCGCCGTCATGGATGGCGAGAGACAGCATGGCCAAGAAGATGCTCATTGACGCCACCCACGCGGAGGAAACTCGCGTCGTGGTGGTGGACGGAAACAGGGTCGAGGAATTCGACTTCGAGTCGGAAAACCGCCGGCAGATCGCCGGCAACATCTATCTCGCCAAGGTAACGCGGGTCGAGCCCTCGTTGCAGGCGGCTTTCGTCGACTATGGCGGCAACCGCCATGGCTTCCTGGCTTTCTCGGAGATCCACCCGGACTACTACCAGATCCCGGTGGCCGACCGGAAAGCGCTTCTGGAAGAGGAGGAACGGCTGGCCGAGGCCGAAGAGGACGAGGCCGAGGAAAAGCCGCGCGCCCGCCGGTCCCGCTCGCGCAGCCGTTCGCGCAGCCGCGCAAAGAAGGTCGAGGCCGGTCAGGACGCCGTCGAGACCGCCGAGCTTGCCAGCGCCGAGATTCCGGGCATGGAGGTGCTCGACACCGAAGAGGAAGGCGAGGCGGACGCGCCGCAGCCCGATGACGGCCTGGCTGAGGAAGGCGAGGCGAAGCCGTATGTGGCCGCCGAACACGCGGCCGAGACCGACCCCGAGGTCGAATCGGTCGCCGAGGAGGACGTTCAGGAGGAGATCCGCCAGCCGCGCCGGGTGCGGCCCCGCCGCTACAAGATCCAGGAGGTCATCAAGGTCCGGCAGATCATGCTGGTGCAGGTGGTCAAGGAGGAGCGCGGCAACAAGGGCGCGGCACTGACCACCTATCTCAGCCTGCCGGGGCGCTACTGCGTGCTCATGCCCAATACCGCCCGCGGCGGCGGCATCAGCCGCAAGATCACCAACGCAGCGGATCGCAAGAGACTCAAGCAGATAGCGGCGGAACTTGATGTGCCGAAGGGTGCGGGGCTGATCATCCGCACTGCCGGCGCCAAGCGCACCAAGGCGGAGATCAAGCGCGACTACGAGTATCTCAAGCGGCTGTGGGAGCAGATCCGCGAGCTCACCCTGAAGTCGCGGGCTCCGGCGAAGATCTACGAAGAGGGCGATCTCATCAAGCGGGCGATCCGCGATCTCTACAGCCGGGAGATCGAGGAGGTGCTCGTCGAGGGCGAGAAGGGCTACCGGACGGCCAAGGACTTCATGAAGATGATCATGCCGTCCCACGCCAAGAACGTGAAGCTCTACGACGACCCGATGCCGCTCTTCGCCCGCTACGGGGTCGAGAGCTACCTCGCCTCGATGTTCAACCCGGTCGTGCAGCTTCCCTCGGGGGGCTACATCGTCATCGGGGTGACCGAGGCACTGGTGGCCATCGACGTCAACTCGGGCCGCGCCACGAAGAAGGGCTCGATCGAGGAGACGGCGCTTCAGACCAACCTCGAGGCGGCGGAAGAAATCGCCCGCCAGCTCAGGTTGCGCGACCTGGCCGGGCTCATCGTGATCGACTTCATCGACATGGAGGAGCGCAAGAACAACGCCGCCGTCGAGAAGCGCTTCAAGGAAAAGCTCAAGACCGATCGCGCACGCATCCAGGTGGGCCGGATCTCGGCCTTCGGGCTTCTGGAGATGAGCCGCCAACGGCTCCGTCCGGGCATGCTCGAGGCCTCCACCCAGCCCTGCCCGGCCTGCCATGGCACGGGGCTCATCCGCTCCGACGACAGCCTTGCGCTCTCGATCCTGCGTCAGATCGAGGAGGAGGGTGTGCGCCGCCGCTCGGCGGAGGTGCTGATCAAGGCGCCGGTGGCGATCGTGAACTATCTCGTCAACAACAAGCGCGAGCACATCGCCCGCATCGAGGAGCGCTATGGGCTTGCGGTCAGGATCGAGGCCGACCCCTTCCTGATCCCGCCCGAGTTCTCGATGGAGAAGTTCAAGACCTCCACCCGCGCGCTGCCGGAGCCGCAAAAGCCGGTGGTCTCGGTCGATGCATCGCTGATGCCCGAGCTCGAGGAGGCCGAGACGGTCGACAGCGAGGCCGGACAGGACGCGCAGCAGGCGCAGCAGGGCGGCAAGAAGAAGCGCCGTCGTCGGCGCCGCAAGCGCGGCGGCGGGGGCGAGGCGCAGGCCGCCGAGGCGCAGGTGACCGAAGCCCAGGAGTCCGAAGCCGGTAAGGACGAGGCTGCGGAGGCGGAGGTTGCCGAGGCCGCCCAGGGCGAGGCGGAAAAGCCTGCAGAGGAGGCGGTGATCGCGGCGGCCCCGGAGGCAGAGGCGCAGGCCCCGGCCGAAGAGGCCGAGGAAAAGCCCAAGCGCAAGCGCACGCGCAGCCGCAGGAAGAAGGCAGAGCTTGAGCAGCCGGAAACGGGCGAGGCTGTGGAGCCGGCCTCCGAGGCGGTTGCGACCGAGGCCGTCGCCGAGGTGGCCGCGGCCGAGACGGAAGCGGAAGCGAAGGGCGAGGCCCCCGCGGCAGACGCGCCGGAGGTGCCGGCTGCGGAGAAACCCAAGCGCAGGCGCGCACGCAGCCGCAAGAGCAAGGCGGAAGCGGCGGAGACTGCCGAGCCGGTCGAGGCATCTGCGGCGCCTGAGGAGGAATCAGAGTCCTCCCAGCCCGTCGAGGAAGCCGCCGCACCGGCGCCAGCCGATGCCGAAGCGCAGGTGGCCGCAGTCGCGACTGAGGCGCCTGAGCCCGCCGCGCCCGCCGCCGCTGCAGCTGCGGCAGAGAAAGCCCAAGACCGCGTCGAAGCCGTAGCGGAAAGGGCCGAATCCGAGGCGCCCACGGCCGAGCCCGCGACCGTCCAGCCGGTTGCAGCCGGGGATGTGGCTGAAGAGGCTCCGCCTTCGGCCCCCGAGGCCGAGAAGCGGCCGCGCCGGCGGGGGTGGTGGTCGCTCGGGGGGCGCTGAGTCTGCCGGCCCCACAGACATGTGACCGCCCGTCGCCGTGACGGGCGGTCGTTTTATGCCTAGATAGGTCGGGCGTCGGGGCCGAGGGCAGGGCGGAGAAGACATTTCATGTTCGGAATCGAGATCGTCGATGCGGCGCTGATCCCGGCGATGCTGGTGGCGCTGGTGGCGGGCTTTCTGTCCTTCATCAGCCCGTGCGTCCTTCCCATCGTGCCGCCCTATCTGGCCTACATGAGCGGCATCAGCATCTCCCAGATGCAGGGTGGGGGGCGCGGCGCGCGCAACCGGGTGCTCCTGTCGGCGCTCTTCTTCGTGCTCGGCCTCTCGACGGTGTTCCTCTTCCTCGGCTTCACGGCGTCGGCCTTCGGCCGTTTCTTTCTGCAAAACCAGGAGTGGTTCAACATCGCCGCCGGCCTCGTGGTGATGGTCTTCGGCGCGCATTTCATCGGCGTCTTCCGCATCTCGCTCCTCGACCGCGAGCTCAGGATGGAAGCGGGCGATCGCGGCGGCTCGGCCATCGGCGCCTATCTTCTCGGCCTTGCCTTCGCCTTCGGCTGGACGCCCTGCATCGGCCCGCAGCTTGGCGCGATCCTCTCGCTTGCCGCCACGGAGGCGAGCCTCTCGCGGGGCACGGTGCTGCTCGGCACCTATGCGCTGGGGCTCGGCGTGCCCTTCCTGCTCGTCGCGGCCTTCTTTCCGCGCCTCACGGGGCTCATGGCGTGGATGAAGCGGCACATGGACCGGATCGAGAAGATCATGGGGCTTCTGCTCTGGACGGTCGGGCTGATGATGCTGACGGGGCAGTTCTCGGCCTTCTCCTTCTGGCTTCTCGAGACCTTCCCGGCCTTGTCGGCGATCGGCTGAGCGGGCAAAGTTTCGCCGGAATTGCCTGCTAGTCTGGCCGAGAGGCGAGGCAGGCGAGAGACGGCGAGGGCATGGGCGTTGCCGCACGAAGAGCCGTGAGCAAAGCCCCGCGCGCGCAGGTGGCGCGGCGGCGGGTGTTCTATGTGCCGGGCTTTGACCCGATCCATCCGCGCCGATACCGCGAGCTCTACCGCAAGGAAGCCAGAAGGCAGGCGGCAATCTCGGGCTACGAGATCGCGCTGAGTGCCCGGCAGGGCGGGGGGCGCTACGGCTGGCATGTGGAAGCCGCGATCGAGGGCGCGCATGTCACGGCCGATGTCGAGGTGCTCTACTGGGCCGACATCGTGCGCGAGTCGATGGAAGCGGGCATTCCCGGCACCTATGCCCAGCTTGCCCGCACCGCCTGGACCTACATCGCCTCGGGCGCCCTCTCGCGCCTCGTGCGGCTGAGGAAGGGGCCGGTGATCGCCGCCTTCTACCCCGTGGCGATGCTGCTCGCGCAGCTTCTGCTGGCGCTGGGCCTCGGGGCAGGCATCGGCTGGACCGTGGCCGTGCTCGTCCACCCGCTCCTCGGCGCGCTGGCCGCGCTGGCGGTGATCTGGGCGGTGCTCGTCTGGTTCCGCCGCCACGACAACAGGCTTTACGCCTATTACCTGATGCACGACTACGCCTTCGCCGCGCGCTGGGGCGGGGCGAACCCGCCCGCGCTCGAGGCGCGGCTTGCCGAATTTGCCGATGCGGTGGCCGAGGCGCTCGCCGACCCGGAGACCGACGAGGTGCTGGTGGTGGGGCATTCCTCGGGGGCGCATCTGGCGATCTCTCTGGTGGCCGATCTGATCCGATCGGGCCGCGTGCCTGTGGGTGGCCCGGCGCTCAGCCTTCTAACACTGGGGCAGGTGGTGCCGATGATGTCCTTCCTGCCGAAGGCCGAGCGGCTCAGGCGCGATCTCAACTTCCTCTCCCGGCGCGAGGAGATCGCTTGGGTCGATGTCAGCGCGCCCGGCGATGGCTGCACTTTCGCGCTCTGTGACCCGGTCGCCGTCTCGGGCGTGGCGCCGGCCGACCAGCGCTGGCCGCTGGTCATCTCGGCGGCCTTCACGAAGACGCTCAGGCCCGAGACGTGGAAGCGCCTGCGCTGGCGCTTCTTCCGGCTGCACTTCCAGTATCTCTGCGCCTTCGACCGGCCGGGCGACTACGACTATTTCCGCATCACCGCGGGCCCGCTCACCCTTGCCGCGCGCTTTGCCGGCCGCCAGCCGTCACGAAGCCGCATCACCCGAGCCGTCTCCCGCTACACCTCGATGGCCGCATGATCCCGCCAAAGCCCGCCCCGCGCGCCGAGGAGCGCGTCTCGCTCCTGAAATACCTCCGCCTTTTCCGCGCCGACATCCTCTCGGCCCAGCCCGCCCGGCTGTACCGCGCCTGGATGGCCGAGTTCCGCACGCCCTTCTTCCGCTCCTATCTCGTCAATGACCCCGCGCTCCTGCGCCTCGTGCTGCGCGAGCGGCCGATGGACTTTCCCAAATCGGGACGCGTGAGCGAGGGGCTGCGCCCGCTTCTGGGCAATTCGGTGTTCCTGACCAACGGCGCGGAGTGGCAGCGCCAGCGGCGCATCATCGATCCCGCCTTCGAGGGCGGGCGGCTGAAGGATACCTTCCCGGCGATGCTGGCCGCGGCCGAGGCGGCGGTGGCGCGGCTCGGCGCGCGCGCGGGCGGGGTGGTCGAGGTGGAGGAGGAGATGAGCCACGCGGCGGCGGATGTGATCTTCCGCACGCTGTTCTCCATCCCCATCGAGCACGAGATCGCGCGCGAGGTCTTCCATCAGTTCCGCGCCTATCAGCGCAGCCAGCCGATCCTGAATCTCGCCGCCTTCCTGCCTCTGCCGCGCTGGTTTCCACGCGGGCACCGGCGCCGCACCCGCGCCACCGCGCGCGCGATCCGGGCGCTGATCACCCGGCTGACGGAAGAGCGCGCCGCAGAGATCGCCGCCGGCCGCGCGCCCGATGATCTGGCCACCAAGATCATGACCACCGCCGACCCCGAGACGGGCGAGACCTTCAGCCCCGCCGAGATGGTCGATCAGGTGGCGATCTTCTTTCTGGCCGGGCACGAGACCTCGGCCTCGGCGCTCGCCTGGGCTCTTTACATGCTGGCGCTCTTTCCCAAGGTGCAGGAGCGGCTGGCCGAAGAGGCGGCGGCGCTTCCCGAGCGGCCCGTAATGTCGGACATCGCCGGCCTGAAATTTGCCCGCGACGTCTTTCGCGAGACGCTGAGGCTCTACCCGCCGGTGCCGATGATGGTGCGCGAGACAACCTGCCCCGAGGATTTCCGGGGCCGCGACGTGCCCCCCGGCGCGCAGGTGGTGTTGAGCCCGTGGCATCTGCACCGGCACGAGCGGCTGTGGGAGCGGCCTGACGAATTCGACCCCGACCGCTTTGCCGGCGAGAACGGCCGGGCCTGCCTGCGCCAGGCCTACATGCCATTCTCGGCGGGCCCGCGCGTGTGCACGGGTGCGGGTTTTGCCATGATCGAGGGGCCGCTCATGCTGGCGATGCTCGCGCGCGCCTTCCGCTTCGAGACGGTGGAAGGTGAGGAGCCGGTGCCGGTGGCCTATCTCACCGTGCGCGCCCGCGA
Organism: Meinhardsimonia xiamenensis; assembly: GCF_900102905.1. Classification (GTDB taxonomy): domain Bacteria; phylum Pseudomonadota; class Alphaproteobacteria; order Rhodobacterales; family Rhodobacteraceae; genus Meinhardsimonia; species Meinhardsimonia xiamenensis. Next base: position 587,367 of record NZ_FNFV01000002.1, read on the forward strand.
CGGCATCCGTCTGAGGCTTGAGCGGCGTTGAGCCGGACGCCGCTTGCGCGGCGTGCCTTCGGCGAGGGTATTTGCACCAGGGTGATGGGGGCTTGGGTGCGCGTTTCAGTCGCGCCGGAGCTCGGGAGGGAGGCGGTCGACATAGGCCGCGGGCAGGTCTTCGGGCACCTCCTTGCGGCGGACAAGCTCGTCAAGGAGGTAGAGCACCAGATCGTGGCTCTCGAACACCGCCGCCGCGAGGATGGCGAGGTGCATCAACTCCTCGGAGCCGAAGCTTTCGGGCGCGCCGAGGTTGCGGATGTAAACGGCGTCTCCGTCGATGAGCTGGTTGCGGTGGACGGAGCGCCTCAGCCGGCCGATCTGCGAGGAGGGGATGACCTTCTGCTTGGTGAAGAGAAACTTGTGCAGGACGAAGCCCTGCAGGCGCAGCTCCTCATCGACCCCGCCGAGCATGGGCTCGCCCCGGTAGAGTGGGAAGAAGCGAACCTCGGGGATCACTGCCAAGGAGCGGCAGAGCTTGCGGCGCGCGCCGCGGAACACGTCCACCTCGCCGCCCTGGATGTCGATCTTGAGGAGCTCGAAGCCCTCGATCTCGTCAATCTCGTCGAGGGTGACGGTCTTGAGCCGCACGCGCTCGACCACCCGGATGTTGCGCTTCGAGCGGCCAAGAAAGCGGATGGCGGCGGTGTCGGGCTCGTAGAGGGAGGTCAGCCCGCTGTCGGCGCAGATGTTGAGCTGGGCGTACCCTCCGCGGCCGACGGCATGGGGGAAGTAGGTCTCGAAGGCCGAAGCGGTGGATTGCAACTCCTCCAGCGCCGCCGGCTGCGGTTCGAAGCCGTAGACATGGCAGGCCCCGCGCGCGAGCAGCTCGGCATAGGGGGGCGGGCTCAGGGGATTTGCGCCCACATCGACGATGCGCGTGGGGTGTGAAAGCGAAAATTCCTCGAGGAGAATGTCATAGGCGCGGGGCTCGAGCCCCGCAATGGACGTATCGCGCATCTTGCTGCCTGCCTCTTTGTCGTTTTGTTCCAGCCTAGCGAAAGCCGGGCGTCGTGGCAAATTCCGTTGCCCGGGGCGGCCTTCAGCGCCAGGCTTCGCGCAGCGCCCACGCGCGGCGCTCGCGGAACTCCGGCAATTCCATCAGGGCCTCGGCACGGGCAAGGTGCGCGTCGCAGGCGGCGCGGTGCAATGCCATCAGCTCGTGGTCTTCCTCGAAGCGGCGGTGATAATCGCGCGCAAGGCGGATGCCGCGCGAGAGGTCGGAGGTGGTTTCGGCATTCCAGTTGCGCTGGCGCCAGTAGCGCTGGCCCACCCGCTTGCCCTTCACCACCACATCGCCGCGGAACATCTTGATGAGATAGCTGTCAAGCGAGCGCAGCGCGAAGTGCTCGAGCGAGACGAGGCCGTAGCGGCCCCGGCAGTCGCAGCCGTTTTTTTCGGGGTCTTCCAGAAAGTCGCGGATGGGCCTGCCCGAGCCGTCGAGCCAGACCGGATCGGGCCAGTCGGGGTCAAGGTCGGGGCGATGATTGCGAATCTTCCTGACCGCGGGCGACAGGCGCACGATCGACTTCACGCCGACGTGCGCGCGACGACGGCCCGGCATCTCGGAGGCATGCCCGGGAAACTGCTCGGTGACCCAGCCGGGCTCGAAATGCTCCCGCCGGTTGCAGCCGTGGTTGATCTCGCTCACTGACATCACGTCGAAGCGGTCGACGGCCGCAAAGAGATCGGCAAAGCGGCCTTCGCCCACGCGGATGTTGAAGAACTCATCCACGTCCGAGGAGATGAAGAAATCCGCCTCGCGGAAGGCGCGCAGATGCTCCGTGTAAGCCAGCGCCACCGGCTGGAAGTTGGTCGCACCCGTGGCAAGGGCCGGGTTGGGCAGGTGAGTGAGTTCGCCCATCTCCTGCAGCCGGTCGAGGATGCGGTCGGTGCCGTCGCTGCAATCGTTGGTGTAGACGACCACATCCGTCACCCCGATCGCCTTGTGCCAGGCGAGCCATTCGAGGATGAAGGGGCCCTCGTCCTTCATGCAGGTGGCCAGAAGGATGCGCGGATTGCGCGGCGGCCAGGGCTCAGTTGCTGCCCTCCGCAGGGCGGGCCTGGCAGGCCTGTGCGGGGGTGAGGGCGGCGTCGCGGACGGGGCGAGCGCCCAAGCTTCGGCGCCCTCGCGCGCAAAGACGACCACCGAGGAGGGTTTCTTCTGCGGCACTGCCTTCAGCCCGGCCTTCTCGAGAGCCGCCCGCACGCGCGCCGCGCCCTCCTCGCCATAGACCTTCGGGTGGAGCTCCATCACCACCTGCCGCACGCCGGAGAGATCGACCTCGTCAAACAGGCCGAGCTCGCCGCCCTCGATGTCGCAGCAGATGACTGTGGGCCGGGCCTCCTTCATCAGCCGCGTGATGGGGATGGTCCCGACCTCGGCCACGTCTTCGTAGGGGCGCGAGTCGGGCTCCATCGAGGAGGCCCAGAAATCGCGGCGCAGGTAGAATTTCGCCTTGCTCTTCCTTTTTCCGCCGCTCACCACGGCGTTGAGGAGCGTGGCGTTGGTCACGCCATTGAGCGCCCAGGTCTCGCCGATGAGGCCGATGAGCCCGGGATTCGCTTCGACCGCGGTAACGTGGCCGGCGGATGCCGTACGCGCGGCAATTGCGCTGGCAAGCCCGACGCCCGCGCCAAGATCGAGTACGCGGTCGTCCTCGCGCAGGATGTCCTCAAGAAGCGCGCATTCGCCCGACTCGTAGCGGCCCTTGCGCATCGGCCGCTCGATCTTCGGGGTGATGATCGAGGGCACGAACGGGATGTCGATGCCGCGGCAGCTGATGACCTCCTCATAGGGGGGGCAGGCCGCTTGCGGCGTGGCCGGTGCCTCTCTGGGCATACTGCTCGATGACGGGGCCATGTTCTTCTCTCCCCTTGCCGGGCAGACTATCCGCACCCGCGCGGCCCCGGTCAACACCCGGCTGCGGCGAACCGTGCGCGATGGCGTATTCGCGCAACGCGGCTCAGGCGAGCTCGCCCTCGGACGTGATGCGCCGCGCGCCGCCCAAGAAGGGTGCGAGCGCCTCGGGCAGGGTGACCGAGCCGTCGGCTTCCTGGCCGTTCTCCAGCACCGCGATCAGCGTGCGCCCCACGGCAAGGCCCGAGCCATTGAGCGTGTGCACATATTCGGGCTTGCCGCCGCCCGCGGGGCGGAAGCGCGCGTTCATCCGCCGCGCCTGGAAGTCGCCGCAGGTGGAGACCGAGCTGATCTCGCGGTATTTGCCCTGGCCGGGCAGCCAGACCTCGATGTCATGGGTGCGGCGGGCGGAAAAGCCCATGTCGCCGGTGCACAGGATCACCGTGCGATAGGGCAGGCCGAGCTTTTCGAGAACGACCTCCGCGCAGCGGGTCATGCGCTGGTGCTCGGCGTCGCTTTCCTCGGGGTGGGTGATCGAGACCATCTCCACCTTCTCGAACTGGTGCTGGCGCAACATGCCGCGCACGTCCTTGCCCGCCGAGCCCGCCTCGGAGCGGAAGCACTGGGTATGGGCGACATAGCGGCGCGGCAGATAGCCTTCCTCGACGATGCAGCCGTTGACGATGTTGGTCAGCGTCACCTCGGCGGTGGGGATGAGCCACCAGCCGTCGCGCGTCTGGTAGCTGTCCTCGCCGAACTTGGGCAGCTGCCCGGTGCCGAACATCATCTCCTCGCGCACCAGAACCGGCGTCCATGTCTCGGTGAGGCCATGCTCGGCGATGTGCGTCTCCAGCATGAACTGCGCGAGCGCGCGGTGCACGCGGGCGATCGCCCCCGACATCACCACAAAGCGCGCGCCCGAGAGCTTGGCCGCGGTCTCGAAGTCGAGCCCCTGCTGCGCGGCCGGAATCTCGAAATGCTCCTTCGGCTCGAAGTCGAAGGCGCGCGGCTCGCCCCAGCGGCGGATCTCGACATTGTCGTTCTCGTCGGCCCCGTCCGGCACATCCGGCGCCGGCAGGTTCGGCAGCTCGGCGAGCATGTCGCGCAGCCGCTGGTCGAGCGCCTTGGCCTCCTCCTCGAGCTGCGCGATCTCCTCCTTGCGGGCGGCGACAAGCGCGCGCAGCCGCTCGAACTCCGCCTCATCGCCACGCGCCTTGGCGGCACCGATCTCCTTGGAGGCGGCGTTGCGCTCGGCGAGGAGCCTCTCGGCCTCCGTGATCTTCGCCCGCCGCTCCGCGTCGAGCGCCAGGATCGCCGGCGACTGCGGCGGCAGCCCGCGGCGGGCGAGCGCGGCGTCGAACTCCTCAGGGTGCTCGCGGATGAAGCGGATGTCATGCATGGGGCGCGCCTCACGAAACAATATTGTTCCGCGCGGATGTGCCAGAAGGCAGGCAAGGCGTCAACGCGCGGCAGAGGGCGCGTGCTCCCATCCATCACCCTGGGTCAAATACCCTTGCCGAAGGCACGGCGCGCCCCGGGGGCGCGCCGTCACCCCACCCGAGCCCGCCTGTCCGCGTCAGATCGAGAACGACGTCCCGCAGCCGCAGCTTGCGGTGGCGTTGGGATTGTCGATGACGAAACGCGCGCCGATGAGCTCGTCGGCAAAGTCGATGGTGGCGTCGGCCAGAAACGGCAGCGACACCGGGTCAACCACCACCCGCTCGCCGCCCGCCCCTTCGAGCACGAGGTCATCCTCTGCCGGCTCGTCGAGCTCGATGAGATACTGAAACCCCGAGCAGCCACCGCCTTCGACTGCCACGCGCAGGGCCTTTCCCTGGGCCGCGGCACCGATCTCGGCCAGCCGTGCGAAGGCGCGCTCGGTCACCTTGGGAGGCAGGGTCAGCTCCATCTCTCACTCCGGCATTGCAAGCTAGCCATTTCGCATTGGCGCGGGCCGGAATATATGAAGCCCCGAACACGGCGACAAGGCAGTGACAGGAGGCGGCGGCCGATGCGAGCACCCTATGCCTGCGACCCGGCCAGAAGCCGCGGGCGGCTTCACCCCGAGCCCGAGAGCAGCTTCCGCACCGCCTTCCAGCGCGACCGCGACCGGATCATCCATTCCTCCGCCTTCCGCCGGCTCAAGCACAAGACCCAGGTCTTCATCGAGCATGAGGGCGACTATTACCGCACCCGCCTGACGCACACGCTTGAGGTGGCGCAGGTGGCGCGCACCATCGCCCGGGTGCTCGAGCTCGACCAGGATCTGACCGAGGCGGTGGCGCTCGCCCATGACCTTGGTCACCCGCCTTTCGGCCACACCGGCGAGGAGGCGCTGCAGCGGCTCATGGCGCCCTATGGCGGTTTTGATCACAACGCCCAGGCGATCCGCATCGTCACCCATCTCGAGCGCCACTATGCCGCCTTCGACGGGCTCAACCTGACCTGGGAGACACTCGAGGGCATCGCCAAGCACAACGGCCCCGTCACCGGCGAGATCCCCTGGGCGCTGGCCGAATACAACGCCGTCCACGATCTCGAGCTTCACACCCATGCGAGCGCCGAGGCGCAGGTGGCGGCGATCTCCGATGACATCGCCTACAACAGCCACGACCTGCACGACGGGCTGAGAGCCGAGCTCTTCTCCACCGACGAACTCGCCGAGCTTCCCATCCTGTGCGACTGTTTCGCCGAGGTTGACCGGCTCTGGCCCGGCCTCAACTACTACCGGCGCCGCCATGAGGCGCTGCGGCGCTTCTTCGGCATCCTCGTCGAGGATGTGATCGGCGAGGCGCGGCGCGCGCTTGCCGAGCTTGCCCCGGTGAGCGTTGAGGACATCCGCCATGCCGGCCGGCCCATCGTGGGGTTCTCCCCCGCTCTTGCTGCCGACATTTCCGTGATCCGTGAGTTTCTGTTCCACCGGATGTACCGCGCGCCCGGGGTGGTGGAGATGCGCGCGCATGTGACGCGCGTGGTGGAGGAGCTCTTTGCGCTCTATCTCGCCCATCCCGAGCATCTGCCGAAGCAATGGCGCAAGGATGTGGCCGCCGCGGGGGGAGACGAGCTGCGGCTTGCGCGCATCGTCTGCGACTACATCGCCGGCATGACCGACCGTTTCGCTCTTCAGGAACACGCCCGGCTCGTGTCGGGCGGCGTGTCGCCTCCGGCGGGGGTATTTTCGCCAAGGTGATTTGCATCTTGCCGCGACCCCGCCGCCGTTGACCGTCGCGCGCGAAGTGATATGACGCGGCTCCCACCCGGAGGCACTGGCATGAACCTGTTTTCCGACATTCACGCGCTTGTTCTCGACCGGCTCGAGCGGCTGGTTGCGGAGGGCGAACTGCCCGCGGGGCTCGACTTTTCGAATGTTGCCGTGGAGCCGCCCCGTGACCCGGCCCATGGCGACATGGCCACCAACGCGGCGATGGTGCTGGCCAAGCCCGCCGGGCGCAAGCCGCGCGAGATTGCCGCCGCGCTTGCCGAGCGCCTTGGCGATGATCCCCGCATCGCCTCGGCCGAGGTGGCGGGGCCGGGCTTTCTGAACCTGCGGCTTGCCCCCTCGGTCTGGGCCGAGGTGGTTGCGGCGGCGATTGCGCGGGGCAATGACTTTGGCCGCTCCGAGATGGGCCGGGGCGTGCGCGTGAACGTCGAGTATGTCTCCGCCAACCCGACCGGGCCCTTGCATGTGGGGCACACGCGCGGGGCGGTGTTCGGCGATGCGCTGGCGAGCCTTCTGGACTTCTCCGGCCATGAGGTGACACGGGAGTATTACATCAACGACGGCGGCGCGCAGGTCGATGTTCTGGCGCGCTCGGCCTATGAGCGCTACCGCGAGGCTTGCGGGCTCGAGCCCGAGATCGCCGAGGGGCTCTATCCCGGCGACTATCTGGTGCCGGTGGGGCAGGCGCTGAAGGAAAAGTACGGCGAGAGCCTTCTCGACCGGCCCGAGTCCGAGTGGCTCGAGGAGGTGCGCGCGTTCGCCACCGAGCGGATGATGGAGATGATCCGCGCCGATCTCGCCGCCCTCGGGGTGCGGATGGATGTCTATTTTTCCGAGCGCTCGCTTTACGGCTCGGGCAGGATCGAGGCGGCGATCGCGCGTCTCGAGGAGAAGGGGCTGATTTACCGAGGCGTGCTGGAGCCGCCCAAGGGCAAGATGCCCGAGGACTGGGAGCCGCGCGAGCAGCTTCTGTTCCGCTCCACCGCCTTTGGCGACGATGTTGACCGGCCGATCCAGAAGTCCGACGGCAGCTGGACCTATTTCGCCCCCGACATCGCCTATCACCTCGACAAGATCGAGCGCGGCTTCGACGCGCTGATCGATGTCTGGGGCGCCGATCACGGCGGTTATGTCAAGCGCATGAAGGCGGCGGTGGCGGCGCTTTCCGACGGCAAGGTGCCGCTTGACATCAAGCTCATCCAGCTCGTGCGGCTGTTCAAGGGCGGCGCGCCCTACAAGATGTCGAAGCGCGCGGGCAATTTCGTCACCCTGCGCGATGTGGTCGATCAGGTGGGTCCCGATGTCACCCGCTTCGTGATGCTCACGCGCAAGAACGACGCGCCGCTCGATTTCGACTTCGACAAGGTGCTGGAGCAGTCGCGCGACAACCCGGTGTTCTATGTGCAATATGCTCATGCCCGGGTGCGCTCGGTGATGCGCAAGGCCGAGGCGCTGGGGATCGACGTGAACGGCGCGCCGGCGCTCGAGGACGAGGCCGAGTTTGCCGTGGCGCGCAAGATCGCCGAATGGCCGCGGCTCGTGGAGATCGCCGCGCGCGGGCATGAGCCGCACCGGATCGCCTTCTATCTCTACGATCTGGCCTCGGCCTTCCATGCGCTGTGGAACCGCGGCAATGACCGGCCGGAGCTGCGCTTTGTGCAGGAAGATGACGCGGCGGCCTCGGCGGCGAAGATTCCGCTCGCCCGCGCCGTTGGCGTTGTTATTTCCACCGGTCTTGGTATTCTTGGCGTGACGCCCGTGGAAGAGATGCGCTGACCAAGGCGCCGGCATGCGGGCGGTGAGGCAGACCAGGCCGCCCGTGGCGCACCGCAGCGACCGGCGCGCGAGGGGGCGGCGGCGAGGCGGAGATGGCAGCGAGCAGTGCGAAGCCGGCGGCAGTCCGGCGGCAGACGGAAGAACATCGGCAGTCAGCGCAGCCCTCGTTGCGCGCCCGCGTGCGGGCGGGCGTTGAGGCAATCGTGGCCGTCGGTCTCCTCATTGCCTTCGTTAGCGTACCGGTCCGCTTCGTGGCCGAGACCCTCACGCGGGACATCTCGCGTGTCCCGGTGGTGATCGCGCTGGTCGGAGCCGGAGCGGCTCCCGTCAAGAAGGAGACCGCTCCTGTGGCGCGCAGCGCGCCCGAGCGCGCTCCGGTGACGCAGGCCTTGCCGGCGGCGGTGGGCACGGCGGCAGGCGCGTCACCGCTGCCGGGGGCGCGCGAGGCCGGCCCGCGTCTTGCCGAGCCCCCGGCGCGTGAGCGCGGAGCGGTAAGCCGCTCGCCGCGGCCGGCTCCGCGCCCGCTGAGCGCGCTCGGCGAAGACTGGACAGGGTTGCGCCTGTTGCTGGCAGGGGAGCGCGCGGCCTGATGGATGCGGGCGCTCCGAGGCGGCAGGCGGGGAGAAGTTCGGGGGGTGGCGTGCTCACCTGGCTCGGTGGGCTCGTCTCGTTGAGCCTTCTCTTCGGCATGGCCGGCTGGGGGTATCAGATCGTCATGCGGGATGTGTCAGGCGTGCCGGTGATCCGCGCGCCTGAAGGGCCCATGCGGATCAGTCCCGCGGATCCGGGCGGGCGCCGGGCCGATTTTCTGGGCCTCGCCGTGAACGCGGTGGCCGCAGAGGGCACGGTGGCGCGCCCGGCCGACCGCCTGGTGCTGGCACCGCCGCCGATCACCCTCGCAGCGGAGGATCTGCCGGGGGCGCAGCTGCGCCGGGTGATCGCCCTGCGCGAGCGTGCCCGCGACATGCCGGAAAGCTCGACCATGTTCGCGTTGCCGCCGGGGAAGGGCGTGGAGAGTGCTGAGGTCGCCTCGCCTGTGGAGCCATTCGATGGATCGGCTGATAGGGGGCTGCCTCCGGCGCGCGGAGAGGAGATGCAGGTGGAGACATCCGCGCCCGGTTCCGCCGATGAGGCCGGAGACGGGCAGGCCGGGCCGGGAGAGGCGCGCGTGGCGGCGCTTGTGTCGGCCGATGGAGAGGCGCGTTCGCAATTCGAGGGGGCGGATCCGGGCGAGGTTGCGGCAACGGGTCGGGGGCTGCGCCGGTCGCTCCGTCCGCTGCCCCGACCGGAGCCCGAGCTTGCGGCCGACGCGCTTGCCGAGGCCATCGCCCGGCAGCTGGCGGGTGTCGATGACATCGAGGTTCCGCTCGCCGATCTGGCGCCGGGCACCGCGCTCGTGCAGCTTGGCGCCTTTGCCAGTGCCGAGACGGCGCGGCAGGAATGGCGGGCGCTGGCCGCGCGCTTTGCCGACTTCTTTGCCGTGAAGCGGCGCGTGGTGCAGGAGGCGGAATCGGGTGGAAAGCGGTTCTGGCGTCTGCGCGCGGAGGGGTTCGAGGATCTCTCCGACGCGCGTCGGTTCTGTGCGGTGCTGGTGGCTCAGGGAGCAAACTGCATCCCGGTGGTTCTGCGCTGAGATGGCGGGGCCGGGCGCCTTCATCTGCGGTTGCGCGGGCCCGCGCCTGACAGCCTCCGAGCGCGCCTTCTTCGCCGAGAGCCAGCCGTGGGGCTTCATCCTGTTCTCCCGCAATCTCGAGACGCCCGATCAGATCCGCGCGCTGACGGCGGAGCTGCGCGCAGCGGTGGGGCGCGAGGCGCCGGTTCTGATCGATCAGGAAGGCGGTCGGGTGGCGCGGCTCGGCGCGCCGCACTGGCGGGAGTGGCCGCCTGCGCTCGATCACGCCGCCCGGCTCGGGCCCGATCGTGCGGCGCGGGGGCTGGGGCTCAGGGCGCTTCTCATCGCCGCGGAGATCAGGGCCTGCGGCATCGACGTCAATTGCGTGCCCCTGGCAGATGTTGCGCTGTCCGACACGCACCCCGTGTTGCGCAACCGCTGCTATGGCGAGACGGCGGAGGCGGTGGCCGAACGTGCCCGCGCCGTCGCCGAGGGGACCTTGGCCGGCGGGGCGCTTCCGGTGGTCAAGCATGTCCCCGGCCATGGCAGGGCGCGGGTGGACAGCCACCTCGAGCCGCCGGTGGTCACGGCGCCGCTGGCCGAGCTGCGGGCGAGCGACTTCCTGCCTTTTGCCCGTCTTGCCGCGCTGCCCTTGGGCATGACCGCCCATGTCGTCTACACTGCGCTCGACGCGGCGCGTCCGGCCACGCTGTCGGAACGGGTAATCGGTGCGATCCGCGGGGAGATCGGGTTTCGCGGGCTGCTGATGAGCGATGACATCTCGATGCAGGCGCTGACGGGCGGGGTGGGCGCGCGTGCGGCCGCCGCGCGGGCGGCAGGCTGCGATCTGGTTCTGCACTGCAACGGCGAGATGGCCGAGATGGAAGCGGTCGCCGCCGCGGCCGGCGCGCTCGAAGGCGCGGCGCTCGATCGTGCCGATGCGGCGCTTGCCGCGCGCCCCTCGCCGCTGCCGCCGGAGGCGGTGGCCGAAGCGCGGGCGGCGCTGGCCGCGCTGGAGGAGGAGCGATGAGCGACGAGCCGGTCACGATGCCGGAAGGGGAGGATGCGGTTGCCGCCCGCCGTGCGGCCGAGGCCCTCATCGTCGATGTGGACGGCTATGAGGGCCCGCTTGACGTGCTGCTCACGCTTTCGCGCACCCAGAAGGTGGACCTGCGCCGCATCTCGGTGCTGCAGCTCGCCGAGCAGTATCTTGCCTTCGTGGAGCGGGCGCGAGCGCTCAGGATCGAGCTTGCCGCCGACTACCTCGTCATGGCGGCGTGGCTGGCATTCCTGAAGTCGCGGCTGCTCTTGCCCCCGGACCCGACCGAGGAGGGGCCGACGGGGGAGGAGCTGGCGGCGCATCTGGCCTTTCAGCTCGAGCGGTTGCAGGCGATGCGCGATGCGGCGGCGCGGCTGATGGGGCGGGACAGGCTCGGGCGCGACTTCTTCGCCCGCGGCGTGCCCGAAGAGGTGACGATGAAGCGCCGCGTGCGCTACACCGCCACGCTTCTGGATCTGATGCAGGCCTATGCCCGCGTGCGCACCAGGGACGAGTTTCGTCCCTATGCGATGGAGCGGGAGGATGTCCTGACCATGCAGGAGGCGCTCGAGGCACTGCGCCCGCTGATCGGCTATGCCGGCGACTGGCGGCGGCTCTCGAGCTTCCTGCCGCCCGAATGGCGCGGTGATCCGGTACGCCGGCGTTCGGCCACGGCGGCAACCTTCGCCGCAGCGCTCGAGCTTGCGCGTCAGGGCGCGGTGGAGCTGCGACAGGAGGAGACCTTCGCGCCGATCGAGATCCGCCGCAGGGGCGAGAGGCAATGAGCGAGGAGAGGAACGACCGCGAGAAGGGGCGGGCGGGCGCCGGCGAACCGGGGCTTTTTCAGGCGCCGCCCATGGCCGAGCAGGAGCGCATGGTGGAGGCGATGCTCTTCGCCTCGGCCGAGCCGCTGTCGGTGGCCGAGCTCGAGGCGCGCATGCCGATGGGCTCGGACGCGGCCGAGGCCTTGCAGCATCTGCGCCGGCGCTACGAGGGGCGCGGGGTGCGGCTGGTGCGTGTCGGCGAGCGCTGGGCCTTTCGCACCGCGCCCGATCTGGGGTTTCTGATGAGCCACGAGGTGGTGGAGACGCGCAAGCTTTCGCGCGCCGCCATCGAGACGCTGGCGATCATCGCCTATCACCAGCCGGTCACCCGCGCCGAGATCGAGGAGATCCGCGGCGTCTCGGTGAGCCGGGGCACGATCGACCAGCTTCTCGAGCTTGAATGGATCCGGCTGGGCCGGCGGCGGATGACACCCGGCCGGCCGGTGACCTTCGTGGTCACCGAGGCGTTTCTTGACCATTTCGGTCTGGAGAGCACGCGGGATCTGCCCGGCCTGAAGGAGCTGCGCGCCGCAGGGCTGCTCGACAGCCGCCCCCTGCCCGGCGGTCAGGCGGAGGAGGAAGAGGATGGCGCGGCACCGGGGCAGGGCGAGATGTTCGACGACTGACGCAAATCTGCCATATTCCCCGCAGAAGCTGTGAGGCCACATCCGGAGGGCGCGCAATGAATCTCAATTCCATCGTCAACATGGTGGTCCGGTCGCTGCTGCGGCGCCTTGTTTCAAGAGGTGTGGCGGCAGGCGTCGATATTGCCGCGCGCCGCAGCCGCGCAAAGGGCGCTGCGCGTTCGTCAGGCGCGGGCGAGGCCGAGCAGGCGAAAGCCGGGCGTGAGACAGCGCGCCGGGCGAGGCAGGCGATGCGGCTTGTCCGCCGGATCGGCCGTTTCTGAGCCCGGGACCGGGCCGCGCTTGCGCGCGGTGCCTCCGGCGGGGGTATTTGCACCAGGATGATGGAGACGGAAAGGGCACAGGACCGTCCGCCGCACGCGGTGACGGAGCATGGGGGCAGCAATGACACGCAAGATCATCATCGATACCGATCCGGGGCAGGACGATGCGGTTGCGATCCTGCTGGCGCTGGCAAGCCCCGAGCTCGAGGTTCTGGGGATCACCGCGGTGGCGGGAAACGTGCCGCTTGAGCTGACGGCGCGCAATGCGCGCATCGTCTGCGAGCTGGCCGGCAGGCCCGACATCGCGGTATTCGCCGGCTGCGACCGGCCGATGGCCCGAAGCCTCGTGACGGCGGAATATGTGCACGGCAAGACCGGGCTTGACGGCCATCCCCTGCCCGAGCCGCGGATGCCGCTGCGCGCCCGTCACGCGGTCGACTTCATCATCGACACGCTCCGGCGTGAGCCGGCGGGGACGGTCACGCTCTGCGCCCTCGGGCCGCTGACCAATCTCGCCACCGCCTTCGAGCGTGCCCCCGACATCGTGGAGCGCGTCGGCGAGGTCGTGCTGATGGGTGGGGCATATTTTCAGGTCGGCAACGTGACCCCCGCGGCCGAGTTCAACATCTACGTCGACCCGGAGGCGGCGAAGATCGTCTTTGGAGCGGGTGTCAGGCTTACGGTGATGCCGCTCGATGTTACCCACAAGGCGCTGGTCACGCGCGCCCGGCTTGATGCCTTTCGGGCGCTCGGCACGCGGGTGGGGGAGGCGGTTGCCGGCTGGACCGACTTCTTCGAGCGCTATGACCTTTCCAAATACGGCTGGGAAGGGGCGCCCCTGCATGACCCGACGGTGATCGCCTGGCTTTTGCGGCCCGAGCTCTTCTCGGGGCGGTTCGTGAACGTCGAGATCGAGACTCTTTCCGATCTCACTCGCGGCATGACCGTGGCCGACTGGTGGGGGGTGACGGATCGGGCACCCAACGCCACCTTCATGGGCGACATCGACGCCGACGGCTTCTTTGGCCTGCTCACCGAGCGTCTGGCGCGGCTCTGAGCCTTGCCGCGGGGGCGGCGGCGCCCCAGATTGTCGGGCAGGGAGCGCGCCATGACACTGCGGTTTGCCTTCGACAATTCCTATGCCCGGCTGCCGGAGCGCTTCTTCGCCCGGCTCGATCCGACGCCGGTGCGCGCGCCGCGGCTTCTGGCGCTCAACGAGGCGCTTGCACGCGAGCTGGGGCTCGACCCGGCGGCGCTTGCGCGTCCCGAAGGGGTGGAGGTTCTGGCCGGCAACCGCGTGCCCGAGGGCGCCGAGCCGCTGGCCCAGGCCTATGCGGGGCATCAGTTTGGCGGCTGGGTGCCGCAGCTTGGCGACGGGCGGGCGATTCTTCTCGGCGAGGTGATCGACTCGCATCGGCGGCGCCGAGACATCCAGCTCAAGGGCGCAGGCCGCACACCGTTCTCGCGGGGCGGGGACGGGCGCGCCTGGCTCGGGCCGGTGCTGCGCGAATACCTCGTCTCCGAGGCCATGGCGGCGATGGGCATTCCGACCACGCGCGCGCTTGCGGCGGTGGCCACCGGCGAGACCGTCTGGCGCGAGACGGCGTTTCCCGGCGCGGTGCTGGTGCGGGTCGCCTCGAGCCATGTGCGCGTCGGCACCTTCCAGTATTTCGCCGCCCGCGGCGACATCGAGGCGCTGAGGCTTCTCACCGGCCACGTCATCGCGCGCCATTACCCTGAGGCCTCCGGTGCGATCGGGCTTCTGACCGAGGTGGTGGCGCGTCAGGCCGAGCTTGTCGCGGCATGGATGAGCGTGGGTTTCATCCACGGGGTGATGAACACCGACAACATGAGCGTGGCCGGGGAGACCATCGACTATGGCCCCTGTGCCTTCATGGACGGCTATGATCCGGGCAAGGTCTTCTCTTCCATCGACAGCTTCGGGCGCTACGCCTACGACCGCCAGCCCGGCATTGCGGCCTGGAACCTCGCGCAGCTCGCCTCTTGCCTTCTGCCGCTCATCGCCGAAGAGGAGACGGGCGGAGACATCGACCGCGCCATTGCCGAGGCGACGGAGGTGGTGCACCGGTTCGGCCCGCTGTGGCGCGCGGCCTGGCTCAGGCGCTTCGGGGCAAAGCTGGGGATCGAGGCGCGCGAGGAGGACGCCGCGCTGGTCGAGGAGCTGCTTGGGCTCATGGCGCGGGCGCAGGCTGACTTCACCAACGCCTTTCGCGCCCTTGCCGAGGGGCGGGAGGCGGTGGAGCTCGGCCACATCGAGGGTCTTGCCGACTGGCAGGCGCGATGGCGCGCGCGTCTTGCGGCGGAGGGCGTTGACGAAGCGGCGGCGCGGGCGCGGATGCGGGCGGCGAGCCCGGCCATCATCCCGCGCAACCATCGTGTGGAAGAGGTCATTCAGGCTGCACTTGGCGGCGATCTCGCCCCCTTCGAGCGGCTTGCCCGGGCGCTGCGGGCGCCGTCCGACCCCGCGCCCGAATTCGACGATCTGCGCCGCGCGCCCGCGCCCGGGGAGGAAGTGCGCCAGACCTTCTGCGGCACCTGACCGGGGAGCCGCCACGCGCGGCCGCAGCCGCCGGCGCGGCACCCGCAGTTGGCCAAATTTGCGGTTTCCGCGCTGCGGCAACCGCGCTAGAAGGCGGCCCGAGATCGAAGCGGGAAGACGCGCCCCATGTCCGACGGCATCCTTGCCCGTTGCGAGGCCCGCGGGCTTCGCCTGACCGAACAGCGCCGGGTGATCGCCCGGGTGCTGGAGGAGGCGCACGATCACCCGGATGTCGAGGAGCTTTACGCCCGGGTCACGGCCGTCGATCCGCGCATCTCGCTTGCCACCGTGTACCGCACTGTCAAGCTCTTCGAGGAACAGGGCATTCTGGAGAAGCACGAGTTCGGCGACGGGCGGGCGCGCTACGAGGATGCCGAGCGCGAACACCACGATCACCTGATCGATCTGACCACCGGCAAGGTGATCGAATTCGTCGATCCCGAGATCGAGAAACTGCAGGAACGCATCGCCAGAAAGCTCGGCTACCGGCTCAAGGGCCATCGGTTGGAGCTCTATGGCGTGCCCATCGACCAGGAAAGGGACGAGGAACAATGAGCACGATCATCGACATCCACGGACGCGAGATCCTCGACAGCCGCGGCAACCCCACCGTGGAGGTGGAAGTCACTCTTGAAGACGGCACCATGGGGCGTGCGGCGGTGCCCTCCGGGGCCTCGACGGGCGCCCATGAGGCGGTGGAAAAGCGCGATGGCGACCCCGCGCGCTACGGCGGAAAGGGCGTGCTTGAGGCGGTGGCGGCCGTCAATGGCGAGATTGCCGAGGCGCTCGTCGGCACCGACGTCACCGAACAGGAGGAGATTGACGCCGCGCTGATCGAGCTCGACGGCACGCCCAACAAGGCCCGGCTCGGCGCGAACGCGATTCTCGGCGTCTCGCTCGCCTGCGCCAAGGCGGCGGCCGAGTTCTGCGGCCAGCCGCTTTACCGTTATGTCGGCGGCACCGCCGCGCGCGTGCTGCCGGTGCCGATGATGAACATCATCAACGGCGGCGAACACGCCGACAACCCCATCGACTTTCAGGAATTCATGATCATGCCGGTGGCCGCGCCCTCGCTGGCGGAGGCCGTGCGCATGGGCGCGGAGGTGTTCCACACGCTCAAGAAGGAGCTCGCCGCCGAGGGGCTCTCCACCGGCATCGGCGACGAGGGCGGCTTCGCCCCCAATCTCGCCTCCACCCGCGCGGCACTCGACTTCATCCTGCGCGCCATCGAGCGCGCCGGCTACCGCGCCGGTGAAGACATCTTCCTCGCGCTCGATTGCGCCGCGACCGAGTTCTACCGCGACGGGCGCTACGTGCTGGCGGGCGAGGGGCGCGAGCTGAGCGCCGACGAAATGGTCGCCTATCTCGAGGCGCTCGTCTCGGACTATCCCATCATCTCCATCGAGGACGGCATGGCCGAGGATGACTGGGAGGGCTGGAAGGCCCTGACCCGGACGCTCGGCGCGCGCGTCCAGCTCGTGGGCGACGACCTCTTCGTCACCAATCCCGAGCGCCTGAAGCGCGGCATCGAGGCGGGCTGCGCCAATTCGCTGCTGGTCAAGGTCAACCAGATCGGCACGCTCTCCGAGACGCTGCGCGCGGTCGAGATGGCCCATCGCGCGCGCTACACTTCGGTGATGAGTCACCGCTCGGGCGAGACCGAGGATGCCACCATCGCCGATCTCGCCGTGGCCACCAACTGCGGGCAGATCAAGACCGGTTCCATGGCCCGCTCCGACCGGCTGGCGAAGTACAACCAGCTCCTGCGCATCGAGGAAGCGCTGGGCGAGACCGCCGAATACGCTGGCCGCTCGATCCTGCGCGGCTGAGCCATCTGCGGCCGGGGCCGGGCTCCGCGACAGGCGTGTGCCCGGCCCGTTCCACATCATCCTGGTTCAAATACCCCTGCCGGAGGCAGGGGCGGGCGGGGCTCGATGCCCCGGCCGCACCTCCCCGCGGGCCTCAGCCCGAGACCGGCAGACGCGACTCCACGATCTCGGCGAACCACGAGCAGCCCGCCGGGATCACCTCGTCATTGAAGTTGTACCTGGGATGGTGCACCGACGCGGTGTCGCCATTGCCGACGAGGATGTAGGCGCCCGGCCGCTTCTCGAGCATGTAGGCGAAATCCTCGCCGCCCATCACCAGCGGCGCCTCCTCGCAGTCGCCCGAAACCTTGCGCGCCACCTCGGCGGCAAACGCCGTCTCGGCTTCCGAGTTCACCATCACCGGATAGCCGCGCATGTAGTTGACCCGCGCCACCGCTCCGAAGGCGGCGGCCGTGCCCTCCGCCAGCGCCTTCAGCCGCGCCTCGGCCAGATCGCGCACCTCCGCATCGAGCGTGCGCACCGTGCCCTTCAGGAGCACCTTCTGCGGGATGACGTTGTGCGTGGTCGAAGAGGTCTCGAAACTCGTCACCGACACCACAACCTGCTTCACCGGGTCCACATTGCGGCTCGCGATCGTCTGCAGCGCGATCACCACATGCGCGGCGACCACGGTGGAATCCACCGCCTCGTGCGGCTTGGCGGCATGGCCGCCCTTGCCCTCGATCTCGATCTCGAACTGGTCGGCGGCGGCGAAGAAGGGGCCGGGGCGGATGGCGAAGCTGCCCACCGGCCGGCCGGGCCAGTTGTGCATGCCATAGACCTCGTCGATGCCGAAGCGCTCCATCAGCCCCTCGTCGCACATCACCTTGCCGCCGCCGCCGCCTTCCTCGGCGGGCTGGAAGATGACCACCGCGGTGCCGTCGAAATTGCGCGTCTCGGCCAGATACTTCGCCGCCCCAAGGAGCATCGCCGTATGCCCGTCATGGCCGCAGGCATGCATCACGCCGGGTGTCTGCGAGGCATATTCCACCCCTGTCTCCTCATTGATCGGCAGCGCGTCCATGTCGGCCCTGAGCCCGATGGTCCGGCCCGAGCGGTTCGTCCGCCCGCGGATCACGCCCACAACGCCGTTCTTGGCGATTCCGGTCACCACCTCGTCGCAGCCGAATTCCCTCAGTTTCTCAGCCACCAGTGCGGCGGTGCGGTGCGTGTCGAAGAGAAGCTCGGGATGGGCGTGGATGTCATGGCGCCATTCGGTGATCTCGGGGAGCAGCTCTGCAAAACGGTTCTTGATTGGCATCGGGGGCCTCCTCGGCATCGTTCTTCGCGCGCAGCCTGTGCGAAACCCGCACCGAGCGCAAGCGGGCAACAGGAACATGCTCAAGGGCACACCGACGGGCACTTTCACGGGCACGCTCACGGGTGGGCTTGCGGCCGGCGCCGGTGCGTTCAGCGCGGCGGGCGCCGCCGTGGCGCCTGCGCAATCCCCGTCGCCCCTAGGTCGTGGACTCATAATGTCTGATCCAGAGCCTTGAGCAAGCGAGGTGAAGTGCGGCGAGGAAGTTTGTTGCGGTTTTGAAGTATCGCGTTGCGATGCCGCGGAAGTGCTTGAGACGATTGAAGAACCGTTCGACCTTGTTGCGTTCGCGGTAGAGGTCTCGGTCGACGGTCCTGACCACGCGGACGTTGGACTGGCTGGGGATGTGGGCGGTGGCGCCCGACGCCTCGATGGCCGCGATCACGGCCTGTCCGAAGTAGCCCCTGTCGCCGACGACATCTCCGGTGAGGCCAAGGGGGCCGACAAGCTCGGGCGCGGTGGTCTTGTCGGAGGCCTGTCCGGGCGTGAGCAGGAGTCTCACTGGCAGGCCGCTCCCGTTCACGACGGCGTGGATCTTTGTCG
>NZ_FNFV01000001.1:0-2500 GCF_900102905.1 Meinhardsimonia xiamenensis
GCTGCCTCGCGCCGCTCTTTCGGTGTCGTCAGTTCTTTCCCAGAAGATCCTTCAGAACCACGTTGTCGAGCATCGCGTCGGCCAGCAGCCGCTTCAGCTTGACGTTCTCGTCCTCCAGCGCCTTCAGCCTGGCAGCCTCGGACACCGTCATCCCGCCATACTTGGACTTCAGCTTGTAGAACGTCGCAGGGCTGAGGCCATGCCTGCGGCACACCTCCGCCGTCGGCATGCCTGCCTCCTGCTCCTTGATCATCCCGATGATCTGCGCCTCGGTGAAACGGCTTTTCCTCATGTCGTCTGCTCCTTCAGGGTTGAGCAGACTCTACATCATGGTGAGGGATTTTGCGGGGGGCAGGTCACGCCGCCCTTCACGATCGCCCCCTTTCCTCCGCGCTCATCCGCTTGCGCGGGGCGGCGACGATCGAGGCATCGACAATCTGCCCGCTCATGGCCAGATAGCCCGCCGCGCGCAGATGCGCATCGAACCGCGCGAACAGCCGCTCGGCCGCATCCGCCTGCACCAGAGCCTCGCGAAAGCGCCAGATCGGGGTCTCATCCGGGACCCTGTCGCCGTCGTCGACCCCTAGGAACCGCCCAAAGCTGCTCCGGTCGAGGATCTGGAATTCCGCCTGCGCGTCCGACAGGTTGTAGAGCGCCTGAAGGACGAGCACCTTGAAAAGTGAGGCCCCGAACGCCATCGGTTCGAGTGAGGGGCCGAACACCGTATCCATCGGCGGCCGCCCGCCCTTCTTACGGTCCGACCGCTTCAGCGCCGCATCAAGCTCGGGGCGGAACAGCTCGAAATACACCAACGCCGCCAGCCCAGATTTCCAAAAACCACCGCCAACGTAGCGCCAACAGTCGGGGTCAAATCGGGCAACGTGTTCCGCCTTTGTTTGCGGTTTGTTGCGGTCGAATGCGGTGAATGTTCTCACGGCGATTTGGCGCCAGAACTTGCGTAAGTCTTTGGAATGTTTGGGAAAATTGTTTGGTTGCGGGGGCAGGATTTGAACCTGCGACCTTCAGGTTATGAGCCTGACGAGCTACCGGGCTGCTCCACCCCGCGACACTTCCGGTGAAGCGTGCATCGTGCGAGAGATACACGTGATGTTCCTCACTAGGTTTGGCGGCGACCTACTCTCCCACGTCTTGAGACGCAGTACCATCGGCGCTGCGGCGCTTAACTTCCGGGTTCGGGATGGAGCCGGGTGTTTCGCTCGCGCTATGGCCACCAAACCAAGAGAAGAACATCATCCAAAACGCTGCACACTTGCATGCTTTCGAACCGGTGAAAGCCTGGCTTCCACTGGATCAAATCAAGCCTATCGGGCAATTAGTACCGGTCAGCTGAACGCATTGCTGCGCTTACACCTCCGGCCTATCGACGTGGTCGTCTTCCACGGCCCTCAGGGATACCTTGTTTTGAGGGGGGCTTCCCGCTTAGATGCCTTCAGCGGTTATCCCTTCCGGACATAGCTACCCTGCACTGCGGCTGGCGCCACAACAGGTCCACCAGTGGTCCGTTCACCCCGGTCCTCTCGTACTAGGGGCAACTCCTCTCAAGTATCCTACACCCACGGCAGATAGGGACCGAACTGTCTCACGACGTTCTAAACCCAGCTCACGTACCTCTTTAAATGGCGAACAGCCATACCCTTGGGACCTGCTCCAGCCCCAGGATGAGATGAGCCGACATCGAGGTGCCAAACGATGCCGTCGATATGGACTCTTGGGCATCATCAGCCTGTTATCCCCGGCGTACCTTTTATCCGTTGAGCGATGGCCCTTCCACGCGGGACC
The DNA here is from genome assembly GCF_900102905.1 of Meinhardsimonia xiamenensis. Classification (GTDB taxonomy): domain Bacteria; phylum Pseudomonadota; class Alphaproteobacteria; order Rhodobacterales; family Rhodobacteraceae; genus Meinhardsimonia; species Meinhardsimonia xiamenensis. The sequence continues at coordinate 1,801 of NZ_FNFV01000001.1, forward strand.
ACCGGATCACTATGGCCGACTTTCGTCTCTGCTCGACTTGTCAGTCTCGCAGTCAGGCTGGCTTCTGCCATTGCACTCAACGAGCGATTTCCGACCGCTCTGAGCCAACCTTCGCGCGCCTCCGTTACTCTTTAGGAGGCGACCGCCCCAGTCAAACTACCCACCACACACGGTCCCGGACCCGGATGACGGGCCGCGGTTAGACATCAAGCAGGCGAAGGGTGGTATCTCAAGGCCGGCTCCACCGGAACTGGCGTCCCGGCTTCAAAGCCTCCCACCTATCCTGCACATCGCATGCCTGATGCCAATGTGAAGCTGTAGTAAAGGTGCACGGGGTCTTTCCGTCTAACCGCGGGTAGCCTGCATCTTGACAGGCAGTTCAATTTCGCTGAGTCGACGTTGGAGACAGCGGGGAAGTCGTTACGCCATTCGTGCAGGTCGGAACTTACCCGACAAGGAATTTCGCTACCTTAGGACCGTTATAGTTACGGCCGCCGTTTACCTGGGCTTCAGTTCGGGGCTTGCACCCCTCCCTTTAACCTTCAGGCACCGGGCAGGCGTCAGACCCTATACGTCGTCTTGCGACTTCGCAGAGCCCTGTGTTTTTAGTAAACAGTCGCCACCCCCTGGTTTGTGCCCCCGGCCACTGGTTGCCCAATGACCGGGCCTCCTTCTCCCGAAGTTACGGAGGCATTTTGCC
>NZ_FNFV01000001.1:7500-777930 GCF_900102905.1 Meinhardsimonia xiamenensis
GAACCCCTGCCACAGCCACCAGCCGGCCGGCAGCGGCGCGAGAACATACAACACGGAAGGCGCGACGCGACGTAGAGCCCGGTTTGTCAGGTCGACGATGCGCCCCATTCCGCTCACCCGAGGCGATCAGTAGAACTTGCGAAGATCCATGCCCGCGTAGAGCCCGGCCACTTCCTTCTCGTAGCCGTTGAACATCAGCGTCGGGCGCCGCCGCGCAAACAGCCCCTCGCCAATGCGCCGTTCGGTGGCTTGCGACCAGCGCGGGTGGTCGACGTTGGGATTCACATTGGAATAGAAGCCGTACTCGCGCGGGTTCGCCTGATTCCACGTGCAGTACGGCTGAGTGTCGGTCAGTGTGATCCGCACGATCGACTTGATCGACTTGAAGCCGTATTTCCAGGGAACGACGAGGCGGATCGGGGCGCCGTTCTGCTTTGGCAATGGCTCATCATAAAGCCCCGTGGCCAGAATTGTCAGCGGATGCATCGCCTCGTCCAGGCGCAGACCCTCGCGGTAGGGCCAGTCCAGCACCCGCCGCCTCGTGCCCGGCATCTCCTCGGGACGCAACAACGTTTCGAAGGCGACATATTTCGCGGATGGGCTCACGCCGACCCGGTTCAACAGATCGCGCAACTCGAAGCCGACCCACGGAATGACCGCCGACCACGCCTCCACGCAGCGAAAGCGATAGATGCGCTCCTCAAGGGTCACCCCTTTCAGCAGATCGCCAAGGTCATAGGTTCCCGGCCGTTCCACGAGTCCGTCGATCCTTACCGACCAGGGGTCGATGGTCAGGCGGTGCGCCTCGCGGGCGGGATCCTCCTTGCCGGTGCCGAACTCATAGAAGTTGTTGTAGCTTGTGATGTGCTCGTAGGCGGTTGGCGGCTCGTCGGTCGACCAGCGACTTGGCTTGGCACCGAGGCCGGCCACCGCCGCCCCCGCGAGCGAGGCAAGCCCGGCCGCCCCCGCCCCGGCCAGCAACGCGCGCCGATCGAGCCAGGCCTGTTTCGGGGTCACATCAGACCAGCGCTGGTCGCCTTTCCATCCCCCGGCCATGTCGAACCTCCTGTCATGTGCGTCAAATCCAATGCCCGAGGTGTACCCGGCTTTGCCGCGTCACGACACAAAACTTCGCTCACATTCCCGCGTCCCGGCTGAAACGCGGCCCATGTCCCCGCTTCCACGCAAAAAGGGGCGGCCCTTTCGGAGCCGCCCCTTCGTCGGGTGTTTTCTGGCTGCGATCAGTGCAGCACGGCCGCTTCCGGCGGCTGCCGGTTGGAACGCGCGACCTGCCCACCGATGATGAGCCCCGCGGGCCCGGCGGTGACCGTCACCGTGTCGCCGTCGCGAACCTCGCCGGCAAGGATCATCTCGGCGAGCGGATCCTGCAGCTCGCGCTGAATGACGCGCTTCAGCGGCCGGGCGCCGAACACCGGGTCGTAGCCCTCGTTCGCCAGCCACTCCTTGGCGGAGTCGTCGATCTCCAGCGTGATCTTCCGCTGGTCGAGCCGCTTCTGCAGCCGCGCCAGCTGGATCTCCACGATGCCGGCCATGTCCTTCCGGGTCAGGCGGTCGAAGACGATGATCTCGTCAAGCCGGTTCAGGAACTCGGGCCGGAAGTGCGCCCTGACCGCCTCCATCACCTCGGCCTTGGCCTGGCTCGGGTCGGCGCCCTCGGGCAGCGTGCTCAGCGCATGGCTGCCAAGGTTCGAGGTCAGCACGATCAGCGTCTGCTTGAAGTCGACGCGATGGCCCTGCCCGTCGGTCAGCACACCGTCATCGAGCACCTGCAGGAGCACGTTGAAGACATCCGGGTGCGCCTTCTCGACCTCGTCGAACAGCACGACCTGATAAGGCCGGCGCCGTACCGCCTCGGTCAGCACCCCGCCTTCCTCATAGCCCACATAGCCCGGCGGGGCACCGATGAGCCGCGCGACCGAATGCTTCTCCATGAACTCCGACATGTCGATGCGCACCATCGCATGCTCGTCGTCGAAGAGATATTCGGCCACCGCCTTGGTGAGCTCGGTCTTGCCCACGCCCGTCGGCCCGAGGAACAGGAACGAGCCAAGCGGCCGGTTCGGGTCGTTGAGTCCGGCGCGGGCCCGGCGAACCGCGTTCGCGACCGCCTGCACCGCGGCCTCCTGACCGACGACGCGCTTCCTGAGCTCCTCTTCCATCTTGAGAAGCTTCTCGCGCTCGCCCTCCAGCATCTTCGAGGTCGGAATGCCCGTCCAGCGCTCGACGACCTGCGCCACATGCTCGGGGCGCACCGTCTCCTCGACGATCAGGTCGTCGCCCTGAGACTCGGCCTCGGCAAGCTCACGCTCAAGCTGCGGGATCACCCCGTAGGCAAGCTCGCCCGCGCGGGTCAGATCGCCCTCGCGTTTCGCCGCCTCCAGCTCGGCGCGGGCCTGGTCGAGCTTTTCCTTGAGCTCGCGCGTGCGGTTGAGCTTCTCGCGCTCCGCCTGCCAGCGGGCCGTCAGCTCGGCCGCGCGCTCGCGCAGTTCGGCAAGCTCCTTCTCGAGCGCCGCGAGCCGCTCCTTCGAGGCCTCGTCGGTCTCCTTCTTCAACGCCTCGACCTCGATCTCCTTCTGCAGGATCTCGCGGTCAAGCGCATCAAGCTCCTCGGGCTTCGAATCGATCTCCATCCGCAGCCGCGCCGCAGCCTCGTCCATCAGGTCGATGGCCTTGTCGGGCAGGAAACGGTCGGTGATATAGCGATGGCTGAGCGTGACCGCCGCCACCACCGCGCTGTCGGAGATGCGCACACCGTGGTGCAGCTCGTATTTCTCCTTGATGCCGCGCAGGATCGAGATCGCCTCCTCAACGCTCGGCTCATCCACATAGACGGGCTGGAAGCGCCGCGCGAGCGCCGCGTCCTTCTCGACATACTTGCGGTATTCGTCGAGCGTCGTGGCGCCGATGCAGTGCAGCTCGCCGCGCGCCAGCGCCGGCTTGATGAGGTTGGCCGCATCCATGGCGCCGTCGGTCTTGCCCGCACCCACGAGGAGGTGCATCTCATCGATGAAGAGGATGATCTCGCCCGCCGCCGCGGTGATCTCGCTGATGATCGCCTTCAGCCGCTCCTCGAACTCGCCGCGATACTTCGCACCGGCGATCAGCGCACCCATGTCGAGTGCGAGAAGCTTCTTGTTCTTCAGGCTTTCCGGCACATCGCCATTGACGATGCGAAGCGCCATGCCCTCGACGATGGCGGTCTTACCCACGCCCGGGTCACCGATCAGCACCGGGTTGTTCTTGGTGCGGCGGCTCAGAACCTGCATCGCGCGCCGGATTTCCTCGTCGCGGCCGATGATCGGGTCGATCTTGCCGGCCTCGGCGCGTTCGGTCAGGTCGATGGTGTATTTCTTCAGCGCCTCGAAGGTCTCTTCCGCACTCGCGGAATCAGCCGTGCGGCCCTTGCGGATCTCGTTGATGGCGGAGTTCAGCGCCATCGCCGTGACGGCGCCAGCCTCGATCGCCTCCTTCGCCTTCGACGGCACGATCGCCAGCGCGGTCAGAATCCGCTCCACCGGAACAAAGCTGTCCCCGGCTTTCGTCGCCAGCCGTTCCGCCTCGTCAAGCACCCGCGCAAGCTGTCGGTCCAGCCCGGGCGCGGCCGCCGCACCCGACACCCTGGGCAGCCTGCCAAGCGCAAGTTCAACCGCCTCGCGCACCCGCTCGGGCGAACCGCCCGCGCGCTGGATGAGGTTGGAGGCAAGGCCTTCCTCATCATCCATCAGCGCCTTCAGGAGATGCTCGGGCGAGAGCGTGGCATGCCCTTCGCGCACGGCGATCGTCTGCGCCGCCTGAAGGAATCCGCGCGACCGTTCGGTGAACTTCTCCAGGTTCATTCTGTTTCTCCTTTCTCTGAAGCGCTTGCGTTCCGGCGCCCGCCGCGCGGCGCGCCCCTTTTCGCAAGCCTCGTGAGGTATTTGGGAAGCACGCCCAGCGGTTGCAAGGCCGCCGGGGCGGTTTTCGCCGCGGCGCAGCGCCCGACATCATGACGCATGGCTTGACGCGCGCCCGGTTCCGCGCCAAGCCCGCCGGGACACGGAAGGAGACGCCATGCAAACCGCCGATGACCGCCTGATCGTTGCCCTCGATGTGCCCAACGCCGTGGCCGGGCTCGAGCTCGTCGAGCGTCTTGGCGATGCCGTCTCCTTCTACAAGATCGGGCTTGGCATGCTCACCGGCGGCGGGCTGGCGCTTGCCCGCGAGCTGAAGGACGAGCTCGGCAAGCGGGTGTTTCTCGACATGAAGCTCTTCGACATTTCCGCCACCATCGAGGCGGCGGTGCGGGGGCTGGCGCAATTCGACCTCGACTTTCTCACCGTGCATGGCGACCCGCATGTGGTGCGCGCCGCGCGGGAGGGCGCGGCCGGCTCGGGGCTGAAGATCCTCGCCGTCACCATCCTCACCTCGCTCGACCGCGCCGATCTCGACGCCTGCCTCATCAAGCCCGGTGCCATCCCCGATCTGGTGCGCGAGCGCGCCGCCCGCGCCTTCGAGGCCGGGGCTGATGGTGTCATCGCCTCGCCGCAGGAAGTGGCCGCGATCCGCGCGCTGCCCGAGGCCGAGGGCAAGCTCATCGTTACTCCCGGCATCCGCCCTGCGGGTGCCGCCGCCGGCGACCAGAAGCGCATCGCCACCCCGGCGGCCGCCATCGCCGCGGGCGCCGATCACATCGTCGTCGGCCGTCCCGTCTGGCAGGCGGACGATCCGCGCGCGGCGGCAGAGGCGATCGTGAGGGAGCTGGCGCAGGCGTGAGCCGCCGCTACTTGCGCTTCGGCCCGTAGGTCTCCCACAGCCAGATCAAGAGCATCGCGCCCAGTACCGCGCCCACGAAGCCCGCGGCCCAGCCCATCACGGCAATGAGCGCGCGCAGGACGAAGCCGCCGATGAGCGCCCCGGCAATACCGATGGCAATGGTGGTGACAAGGTCGGTCTCAAGCTTCATCAGGCGCGTGGCTATGAACCCCGCAGCGGCACCGATGATGATGAGATAGACAATCGCCATCCGCCTTTCCTCGTCACTTTCGGGAGCGCTGCTTCCCCTTGCGCCAGTGCGTCGGCACGATCACGAGCGCCCCGATCGACGAGACCAGCGCGTCCACCCCCGGCGGCCCGAAGCTCAGGCCGAACATGACCCGTGCGAAGTAGAACAGGACGGCACCACCGATGCAAATGATCATCGAGGGCAGTATGCCGTTCCGGGTGAATTCGGTGCGCTCGGAAACGTAACCGACCACGGCGGCGATCACGATCGTTCCGAACAGGGTGAAGAACATCTGCCTATCCTCCGAGCCGCGCGCCCTTCGGCACCGGATGGCCGCGCAGGAAGGCCGCCGCCTCCTGCGCGCCGCGCCCGGCCCGTTGCAGGCGGGTGATCTCCACCGCACCCTGGCCGCAGGCCACCACGAGCCGCTCGCCTGGACTGCCCGCGAGCACCTCGCCGGGCGCGCCCCGCCCTTCGGCAAGCCGCGAGGCCAGAAGCTTCACCCGCTCGCCCCCGATCACCGTCCAGGCGCCGGGGAAGGGCGACAGCCCCCTGATCTGCCGGTCGATCTCCACCGCGGGCCGGCGCCAGTCCACCCGCGCCTCGGCCTTGTCGATTTTGGCGGCATAGGTCACGCCGGTTTCGGACTGAGGTTTGGGCTCGATCTCATCGAGACGGCCGAGCACCTCGACAATCAGCCGCGCGCCCATCTCCGCCAGCCGGTCATGGAGCTCGCCGGCGGTTTCCTCCGCCCCGATGGGCGTGGCCTCGCAGGCCAGAACCGGGCCGGTGTCGAGCCCTTCCTCCATCTGCATGATGCACACGCCGGTCTCGGCATCGCCGGCCATGATCGCCCGCTGGATCGGCGCCGCCCCCCGCCAGCGCGGCAGAAGCGAGGCGTGAATGTTGAGGCATCCCCGCGCCGGCGCCTCGAGAATCGGGCGCGGCAGGATGAGCCCGTAGGCCACAACCACCGCGACCTCGGGCTTCAGCGCCGCGAAGGCCGCCTGTTCGGCCGCATCGCGCAGGCTCACGGGGTGGCGCACCTCAAGCCCCATCGCCTCGGCGCGCGCCTGCACCGGCGAGGGTCGCGGCTTCTTGCCCCGGCCCGCGGGGCGCGGCGGCTGGGTGTAGACGGCGGCAATCTCGTGACCCGCCGCGGCCAGCGCCTCGAGCGCGGGCACCGCGAAATCGGGCGTTCCCATGAAGACGAGGCGCATCAGCCCCGCGCGCGCTCGGCAACGCGCTCGCGTTCGCGGTCGCGCTTCAGCTTCACCATCTTGCGGGTGATCATCTGGCGCCTGAGCGGCTTGAGGTAGTCGATGAAGAGCTTGCCATCGAGATGGTCGATCTCATGCTGCACGCAGGTCGCCCAAAGGCCGGTGAAATGCTCTTCCTGCTCCCGCCCCTCGAGATCGAGCCAGCGCACCCGCACCTCGGCCGGCCGCTCGATCTCGGCAAACTGGTCGGGGATCGAAAGACACCCCTCCTCGTAGACGCGCGTCTCCTCCGAGGCCCAGGTGATCTCGGGGTTGATCAGCACCATCGGGCGCGGCTCGGCCTCGGGATCCTTGACGCAATCCATGACGAGGATGCGCTCGAGCACGCCCACCTGCGGCGCGGCAAGGCCGATGCCGGGGGCGGCATACATCGTCTCGAGCATGTCCTCGGCCAGCTTGCGATGCGCATCGGTGATCTCGGTGACCGGAGCGCAGCGCTTCTTCAGTCGCGGGTCGGGATGGATGAGGATGGGTCTGATGGTCATGCCGCCCATGTAGGTGATGGCAGGCGCGCGCGCAATCCGCCCCTTGCATGCGGGCGTCGCATCGCTAGCCTGCCGGCGGCGGCAACAAGGGAGTCCGGCGGTGGAGTTCAACTTCGACGAGGTGAAGGATCGGCGCGGCGGGCATCGCGCGAAGTGGGACCACATGGAAGAGGCCTGCGGCGTGTCGCCCGAGGATGGCATCGCCATGTGGGTGGCCGACATGGATTTCGACGCCGCGCCCTGCATTCTCGGCGCCCTGCACGCCGACATCGCCTCGGGCTTTCTCGGCTATTTCGGAAATTTCGGCCCCGTCACCGAGGCCGTCTGCGACTGGATGCGCGAGATGCACGGCTGGCCGGTCGAGCCCGGGTGGGTGCGCTATACCCATGGCGTGGTGGCCGGCTTCGGCATGGTGCTCGAGGCATTCTCCGAGCCCGGCGACTCGGTGATCCTGTTCACGCCGGTCTACCACGCCTTCTTCAGGAAGGCCGCCGCCATGGGCCGCAAGGTGCTGCAAAGCGAGCTTGTCCTGCGCGACGGCCGCTACGAGATGGACCTCGAGGCGCTTGCCACCCAGCTCACCGGGCGCGAGAAGATCGCCGTGCTGTGCTCGCCCCACAACCCCGGCGGGCGGCTGTGGACGGCCGATGAGATCGCCGCGCTCGACGCCTTCTGCGCCGAACACGGGCTCATCCTCTGCTCCGACGAGATCCACATGGACCTCACCTTTCCGGGCGTGGCGCATCTGCCCACTGCCGTGGCCGCGCCCGCCTCGCTGCCGCGGCTCGTGACGATCACCGCCGCCTCCAAGGGCTTCAACATCGCCGGCGGCGAGACGGGCTTTGCCATCATCCCCGATGATGCCCTGCGCGCGCGCTTCGACCGCGCACATGCCAAGCTCGGCGGCACGCCCAACCGTTTCGGGATGCTGATGACCAAGGCCGCCTTCACGGGCGGCCACGAATGGTCGGAGGCCGTCCGCGGCTACATCGCCGCCAATTTCGAGCTCTGGCGCGCACGCATCGGTGCCATTCCCGGCGTGCGGGTGATGGACATGCAGGCGACCTACCTCTCCTGGGTCGATTTCCGCGGCACCGGCATGAGCGGTGACGAATCGCTCGAACGCATCCGCCTCGCGGGCATCGGGGTAAACCGTGGCGAGGTCTTCGGCCAGGGCGGCGCCGGCTGGCACCGCTTCAACATCGCCATGCCGCGCACGCGCCTGATCGAGGCCATCGAGCGGCTGGAGGAGGCTTTCGCCGATCTGCAGTAGGGACTGTCAGCGTGGGAGAAGCGCGATCGGCGCATCCTCCTCACGCGCGAAGTCGAGCGGCGCGCGGTCAAGCGCGGCGGTGTGGCGCTTGAACTCGTAGACCATCTCGCCATCCGCCTCCTCGGAGGCCACGATCAGGCACTGCCACAGATGCCTGGTGCCCTCATAGATGTCCACCAGTCCGCGCAGATGCGGGGCGTCCTGCAGATCGACCGAAAAGCCGTCACTCCACAACCGCAGGACGCGGAACACCTCGTCACCGGCAAGCACGCGGTAGCGGCTGGCACGCTTCAACTGATGCTTGCGCGCCTGCGCGAGCCCGTCACGAACTTCCTTCGGCAGCATGTTGATGTCCATGATCGGCCGCGCCTCCACCCGCCTTCGCATCCCCACCGCTCCAGCCTCGCATCGCTGTCACGCCCCGGTCAAGCGAAGTTACCGTGACAGCGGCACAATCAGGGATTGCGAGCGCTACCGGCCCGGTTTGCCCAGCACTTTCGGCCGAAGAACATGCGGATGCGCGGGGTCATAAAGCGCGCTGTCGGGAAACTCGGCCGATTCGGAAAGGGCGGGGCCCACGAGAATCAGCGCCGTGCGGGTGATCTTCGCCGCCCGCACCTTGCCGTGAATGTCGGCCAGCGTGCCGCGGATGATCTGCTGGTCAGGCCAGCTCGCGCGATAGACCACCGCAACGGGGCAGTCTTCGCCGTAATGAGGCGTGAGCACCCGCACGATCTCGCGCAGCGCGCGGATGCCCAGATGAATGGCCAGCGTCGCCCCGGTTCGGGCGAAGTTCTCGAGCCGCTCCCCCTCCGGCATGGCGGTTGACTTCATCGACATGCGCGTGAGCACGATCGACTGGGCAAGCTCGGGAATGGTCAGCTCCTGCCCGAGCGCGGCCGCGGCGGCGGCATAGGCGGGCACGCCCGGCACGATCTCGTAGTCGATGCCGTCGGCGCGGAGACGGCGGATCTGCTCGGCGATCGCCCCGTAGAGCGAGGGATCGCCCGAATGCACCCGCGCCACATCCTCGCCCCGCTCGCGCGCCGCAAGGATCTCGGCATGGGTCTCATCGAGCGTCATTGAGGCGGTGTCGAGCACGCGCGCGCCTTCGGGCGCCAGCGCCACCACCTCACGCGGCACCAGCGAGCCCGCGTAAAGGCAGACGGGGCAGGCGGCGATCAGACGCGCGGCCTTCTGCGTCAGAAGCTCCGGGTCGCCCGGCCCCGCACCGATGAAAAAGACCTTCACGCGCCGTCCCCATGCTTTCGCGCATAGCCGCGCGGCGTGTAGAGCCTCGGCCCCTCGGCCGTGTCGACCACCCTTGTCTGCGAGGAGCCGACGATGACCAGCGTCAGCATGTCCACCTCATCGACATCGAGCGCCTCGAGCCGGCGCAGCCGCAGCGCCTCCTCGGGCCGGCCGAGCGAGGCGGCGAGCAGCACGGGCGTGTCGGCCGGTCGGTGGCGCAGCAGAATCTCGCGCGCCTCGGCCAGAAGCGTGCGCCGCCGCCGCGAGACAGGATTGTAGAAGGCGATGACGAAATCGCCCTCGGCGGCAGCGCGCAGCCGGCGCAGGATGTCCTCGCGCGGGGTGAGGAGATCCGAAAGCGAGACGGCGCAGAAGTCATGCCCCAAGGGGGCGCCCGCCCGCGCCGCCGCCGCCTGCATGGCGGTGATGCCGGGGGTTGCAACCACCTCCGCCCGGCGCGCCGCATCGCTCACCCCGCCCGCCTCGGGCGCCCGGTCCAGAAGCTCGTAGACCAGCGCGGCCATCGCATAGATGCCGGCGTCCCCCGAGGAGACCAGCGCCACATTCCGCCCCTCGCCCGCGCGCTCGAGCGCGAAGCGGCAGCGCGCCTCCTCCTGCCCGAGCGGAAAGTCATGCCGCGGCTTGCCCGCCGCCGCCGGGCCCAGAAGATCGAGATAGAGCCCATAGCCCACGAGCTCATCGGCCTCGGCGACAAGGCGGCTTGCCTCGGGGGTGCGCCAGTCCGCCCGGCCCGGCCCGATGCCGACGATCGCAAGCCGCCCCCGCGCCCGGCCCCCTGGCGCCGCAATCGGCTCGGGCGCCAGCGCCAGCGCCACCGTCGCCCGCGCCGTCTTGCGCTTGGGATGGCTCAGGCGCGCATCCGGCCCGGCCGCCGCGAGCGCCGCATTCTCGGCCACGCCATGGCTGCCGATCTCGGAGAAGACCACCTCCGAGGGGTTCGCCGTGCGCGGCGTCTCGGCCTCGAGCTCGGCGGGCGTGAAAAGCCGCAGCGGCGCATCGAGCCGCCGCGCAAGCTCCAGCACCGCCGGCTCATCGGCCTTGATGTCGACCGTCGCCACCGCCGCCAGCGCCCCCGGCGCAAGTTGCGCCTCGCTCAGGAGCGCCTCGACGAGTTCCCCCAGCTCCGAAGGCGGGCAGCCGCGCGCGCACCCCACGCCCAGCACCGCCCGTTGCGGGTGGTAGATGAGCCTGCCCTCGCCGCCTACAGCGGGAGCCATGGTGCAGATGATCTCCACCGCGTCGCCCTCCGGCAGACCGCCAAGCCACCCGGCCCGCCCGGCCTCCTCGCCGGTCACGCGCGCACCGCCGCCGTTCAGAAGCGCGGCCATGGCCGCCTTCGCCGCCTCGGGGTTGGCAAGCCACCACCCCGCCGGCGGTTCGTCCAGCGCCACGCCGAGCGCCACCTCGCCGGCCGTGGTCACCGCCGCGACCCCGCCCAGCGCCTCGGCCACCGCGCGCGCCAGCCGGTTGCCGCCCCGATGCCCCCCCAGAAGCGGCACCACCACGCGCCCATCGTCGGAGACGGCGATCACCGGCGGCTCGACGCGCTTGTCGGCCAGAAGCGGCGCCACCGCGCGCACCAGAATGCCGGCCGCGCACACGCCCACCACCGGCACCCGCGCCGCAAACAGATCGCGCACATGCTCAAGCGCATCGGGAAAGAACACATCCGCCGCGCTCACGCGCCCCTCGCGCCCGTGCAAGGCCGCGCCCAGCGCCCCGGCAATCCGGCGCGCGGTGTCCTCCCCGGCGCGATTGAGCGCCACTACCACCGGCCCGCTCATCGCCCCCTTCCCGCGAGTCGGGACGCGGTCAAGGACACCGAAGGCGCCGCGCAGCGGGCGAAGCTCCTTGACGGCGGCCCGACTCGCTGCACCCTCGCAAAGGCGCGTTCAGGGGCAGACCTGCCCCTGAACCGCTTCTCGGCAAATTGCCTTCCGCCCCACATCGGCACCACGCCTAAAGCCAAGGGTCCGCCCCCTTCGTCACCAGAACCATCGAGAAATAGGGCGCCTCGTCGGGTGCCGCGCCAAGCGGGCAGACGCGCTCCACCCCAAGCGTCGCCCGCTCCACATAGACGGCCTTGTCGGCAAGCCCCTCACCCGCGAGAAGCGCGCGCAGACGGGGCAGGTGCCGCCCCACCTTCATGATCGCCACGGTCTCGGCGCCCTCGAGCCGCCGGCGCATTTCCTCGTCGCTCAGAGGGCCGGGCAACACGGTGAGCGCCTCGTTCCGGGCAACCAGCGGGCGCCCGGCCGCCGCGGCACAGGCGGTGAGGGAGGTGACGCCCGGGACCACCACCACCTCGAAACGCGAAGCGAGGCGGGCGTGGAGATACATGAAGGAGCCGTAGAACAGCGGATCACCCTCGCACAGGCACACCACGTCGCGCTCCGCTTCGAGCTCGGCGCCAATGCGCGCCGCACCGGCGTCATAGGCGGCCTGCGCGGGTTCGCGGGCGGACGTCATCGGCACCTCGATGGCAATCTCGCGCGCCTCGGCCGGGATCACCGCGGCAACCACGGAACGCGCGAAGCTCTCCGCCCCCGGCAGGCAGGGGTAGGCGACGACCTCGGCCTGTTCGATCAGCCTCAGCGCCTTCAGCGTCAGAAGCTCCGGGTCACCGGGGCCGACGCCGATGCCGTAAAGCGTGCCGCTCATGCCTTCACCAGCCGCCACTGCGTCACAGGCATCATCGGGCGCCAGCCGGTCATGCGGCCCACCGGCTCGGCGCGGGCCACGGCAAGGCGCACGAGCTCGCCACCGCGCGCCGCCTGAAGGCGCATGAGTTCCGCCTCCGACTGGAGCGTCACCGCATTCGCCACCAGCCGGCCGAAGGGCTTGAGCGCGGCCCAGGCCGCCTCCACCACCGCCTCCGAAAGCCCGCCGCCGATGAATACGGCATCAGGCGCGGGCAGCCCCGCCAGCGCCTCGGGCGCGCGGCCCGGCACGATGTTGAGCTTCGGCGCACCCAGCGCAGCGGCGTTTGCCGCCGCCAGCGCCCGGCGGTCGGGGCGCGGCTCAAGCGCGATGGCCTGCGCCTCGCGCGCCGCGCGCATCCACTCCACCGAGACCGAGCCCGAGCCTGCGCCGATGTCCCACAACAGCGCGCCGGGCATCGGCATCAGCGCCGCGAGCGTCACCGCGCGCACCTCGCGTTTCGTCATCCGCCCGTCATGAGCGAAAACCTCGTCGGGCAGCCCCGGCACGCGCGCAAGCACCTCCGCCCCCGGCCCGGCCACGCATTCCACCGCCAAGGTGTTGAAGTCCGGCACCTCCTTGCGCCATTCCTCGGCGATGCCGTCAAAGCGCTGCTCGCGCAGCCCGCCCATGGCTGCGAACACCGTCATCGGCGAGCGCCCATAGCCGCGCTCGGTGAGAATGCGCGCGATCTCGCCGGGCGTGTCGGAGCCGGTGGTCAGGATCAGAAGCCGTCGGCCGGGCATGACGAAGGGGATCATCTGCTGCACCGGGCGGCCGTGGACGGTGAGCGTCTCCACATCCGGCAGGCTCCAGCCGAGCCGGGCGGCGGCAAGCTGGAAGGCCGAAAGCTGCGGGTGATAGACGATCTCCTCGACCGGGATCGCCCGGCCGATGCGCGCGCCCACCGAATACCAGAGCGGATCGCCCGTTGCGAGCACCACCACCCGGCGCCCCTTGAGGCTCTTCAGCGTGTCGATGAGCGCGTCAAACGGCGAAGGCCAGGCGATGCGCTCGGCCTTGACGGCATCCGACAGCCGGTGATGCCGGTCGCCGCCGATGATGACCTCGGCCGCCTCCACCACGGCGCGGGTGGCCGGCCGCAACCCCTCCATCCCGTCCTCGCCAATACCGACAATATGCAGCCAGGGCGCGGTCATTGCATCTCTCCGGGCAGGGGCGCGGCGAGCGCGTTCACCGCCGCCGCCGCCATGGCCGAGCCGCCGCGCCGCCCGCGCAGCGCCACGAAGTCGCAGCCGCGCGGGTTGGCCGCGAGTTCCGCCTTCGCCTCCGCCGCACCGACGAAACCGACAGGAAAGCCGAGGATCAGCGCCGGCCGCGGCCAGCCCTCGTCAAGAAGCTCCAGAAGATGAAAGAGCGCCGTCGGCGCATTGCCGATGGCCACCACCGCCCCCTCGATGCGCTCACGCCAAAGCTCCACCGCCGCGGCCGAGCGGGTGTTGCCGATTTCGGCCGCGCGCTCGGCCACACCGGGCTCATTGAGCGTGACAAGCACCTCGTTGCCGGCGGGCAGGAGGCCCCGGATGATACCGGCCGCCACCATCTCGCAGTCGCAGATCACCGGCGCCCCGGCCGCAAGCGCGGCGCGCCCCGCCTCATAGGCGCCGGGCGAGAAGGCGAGCCGGTCGGCCACCTCGACCATGCCACAGGCGTGGATCACCCGCATCGCCAGCCGGTCCATCCCCGGCGGAAAGCGCTCGAGCCGCGCCTCGCGCCGCACGGTCTCGAAGCTCTGGGCGTAGATGCGCGCGGGATCGCGCTCGTAGGGGCGCATGGGCCGCTTCATCCCTTCAGCCGCCGCACGCTTTCCGGCCCGAGCGGGTGATCGGCATGCGGATAGGGCGGGTGATGGTGATGATGGTGATGATGGTCGCCGTGACCGTGATGATGGTGATGGTGGTGGTGATGCCGAGGATCGGCCTCGAGCCGGCAGAGCCCGGTGCAGAAGTTTTCGCACAAGCTGCAGTCGGCCACGTTCGAGCCCGGCGCGCTCGCCCCCTGTCCCTCGACATGATGATGATGGCTCTCCTGCACCGCGCCCACCTCGGTCTCGAAGCCAAGCACCTCGATGCGGTACTTGCACAGAACGCAGGTGGGCGGCGGCACCTCGCCGAAGAACGCGCCGCCCCGCTCCTCGGGACGAATGTGCCTGTGCGCCCCGTCGCCCAGGCTCAGCACCTGCTCGCGGTAGGGGCAAATGCCGCAGTTGGGGATGGGCGCGCCGCTGTCGAGCTCCCGCACCCGCTCGGCGAAGGTCTCCAGCACCTTCGGGTGATCGCCCAGGTAACGGGCCTTGACGAAGTCGATGCCCGGCGTCTCGGCCGCGACCATGTCGGTGAAGCCGTAGATGCGGTCGATGAGAATGCCCGAGAACAGGAAATACGGAAACACCACGACCCGCCGGTAGCCGAGCCGGGCGACATGACGCAGGCAGGGCTCCACGAGCGGAAAGGTCACGCCCGAGTAGCCCACCTCGCACCAGCCGAAGCCCAAGCCCTCCCACAGCATCCGCGCGATCTTGGCGACATTGGCATTGGCGTCGGGGTCCGAGGCGCCGCGGCCGATGACGACGAGGCAGGTCTCGGTCAGCGGCACCGGTCCCGAGCGCGCATCGGCCTCGGCCACCGCCTCCATGATGCGCGCGCCCGCGGCGGCGATCATCTTCGGATCAACGCCCAGCTCGCGCCCGTAGCGCACCTCGATACCGTGCTCGAGCGCATAGGCGTTGAGCACCGAGGGGATGTCGTTCTTGGTGTGCATGGCGGCAAAGAGCATCCCCGGCACGGCAAGAATGCGCTCGCAGCCCTTCTCGCGCAGCCGGTCGAGCCCGGCACGGATCACCGGGTTGGCGAATTCCAGATAGCCATGCTCCACTTCCCAGTCCAGCGGAAGCCACGCAGGCAGCCTGGCCGCAAAGGCAGCAAACTCGTCCACCGCGGCCTGGCTTCGCGAGCCGTGACCGCAGAGCATCACGCCGGTCTTCGTCACGGCTCAGCCCTCCTGGGCCTCGGCCTCGGCCGTCTCCGACTCGCCCTCGTCGGCCTCCGCCTGTTCCGACCCGCGGCGCCGGTCGCGCAACAGGCTCCACAGCGCGATGCCAAGCCCCAGCGCGATTGCCGCTCCCGCAATCCAGTGGTCATGCCCGCCCGATGCGGCAATGTGGCCCGGGTGAGCCGCCGCCGTGACCGGCATCAGAAGGATCGGCAGGGTGAAGAATCGGATCATCGCGGCATCCTCTTGTCAGGCGCGCCAAAGCCAGCGAGGCCGCGCGCTGCCGCGTGACGATGCGGAGTGGAACCCCCGGATTGGGTCGATCCCGTGCCGCCAACCTCTCTGACCCCGGCGGGGTGTCGTCGCACCCGTTATAGGCGCGACGGGCCAAGGGCGCAAATCGAAATCGCGACGGCTTCGGAAACGGAAGCGGCAACGCGCGCGCCGGCGCAGCCGGTGCGCAGACGCAGCCTGTGCGCAGACGCAGAACTCCCTGCGCGCTGCACTGCGGTTGCCGCCGCGCTCGGGGCCATTAGCTTGCCACGGAACGGTAAGCGACCAGCGTAAGACAGGAGGCCGGCATGGGCCAGATGATCGACGGCAAATGGGTCGCGGGGCCCATCGACACACGCCAGACGGGCGGCGAATTCCGGCGGGAGCCCACGGTGTTTCACAGCTGGATCACGCCTGATGGCCGCCCCGGCCCGACCGGCGAAGGCGGTTTTGCCGCGGAATCGGGGCGCTATCACCTCTATGTCTCCTACGCCTGCCCCTGGGCGCACCGCACGCTGATCTTCCGGGCGCTCAAGGGGCTCGAGCCGCACATCTCCATCTCGGCCGTCCATCCCGACATGCTCGACGACGGCTGGACCTTCGACACCGGCTTTCCGGGCGCCACCGGCGACACGCTCTACGGGCTGAAATACCTGCGCGAGATCTACGCCCGCGCCGATCCGCACTACACCGGCCGCGTTACCGTGCCCGTGCTGTGGGACAAGGAGCGCGAGACGATCGTCTCCAACGAATCGGCCGAGATCATCCGCATGTTCAACTCGGCCTTCGACCACATCACCGGCAACAGCGACGACTACTGGCCTGAGGATCTGCGCGCCGCCATCGAGCCGGTCAACGCGCGCATCTACGAGACGGTCAACAACGGCGTCTACCGCGCCGGTTTCGCCTCGAGCCAGAGCGCCTACGACGCTGCCGCGACGGCGCTCTTCGGCACGCTCGACTGGCTCGAGGAACGACTGGCGACCAACCGCTACCTGATGGGAGAGCGCATCACCGAAGCCGACTGGCGGCTGTTCCCGACGCTGGCGCGCTTCGACACGGTCTATCACACCCATTTCAAGTGCAACCGCGCGCGCATCGTCGATTATCCCAATCTCTGGGCCTATGCGCGCGAGCTCTGGCAGTGGCCGGGGGTCGCCGGCGTCACCCGGCTCGATCACGCGCGGCGGCACTACTACTACAGCCACGAGAGCATCAACCCGAACCGCATCGTGCCGCTCTGCCCCGAGATCGACTGGCAGGCGCCGCACGGCCGGGGATGAGGCAAGCGCCTAGCGCATTGCGTAATGGTCAACCACGGCGGCCAGATCCTCGGGCGAGATCCCGGAGGGCAGGAAGGCGCAGGCATTGCCCACATGGCGAAAGATCGAGCCGTCCGAAAAGAAGCTGGTGTTGGTGACGAACACCACGCGCGCCCCGGGCTGGCGGTAGCTGGCGTAATCGGCGACAGCCAGGGCGCTCCCCTGCGCCAGCATCAGATTGAGCACGATCACGTCGATGACCCGCTTCTGCAGGACAGCGATTGCCTCGGCCTGCGTCGTGACCAGACATACCTCGGCCCCCAGACGCTCGAGATGCGCGCGCCAGATGCCCGCAAGCGCGGCATTGCTCTCGACGATCAGAACTCTCATGCTGCCATTCTCCGACGACAGCGCAGCAAATGGCCGGCTGTCGCGGGCGCAACCTCCCCCCGAATTGCTAACGAAGGGTTAACGCTTTGGTCATCTTCGTGAAGCAGGCGTAAAGCCGCCGCATCCGATAGTCGCCGCGCCTCACCCGATGCCTCCTTCGCCCTTGCGCCGGATGCGCGAATCCGCTTCATGGCGCCGACGCAAGGGCTGGGGCGACAATGACCATCACCTGGATCACCGTCTGCGACACCTGCAAGCGCGAGGGCTGGGATGCCGCCGCGCAGCCCCAGACGGATGGCGAGGCACTGGCCGCGCTGATCGAGGCCGCGGCGCGCAACTGCACCCATCTCAGAGTGCGCCGCCACAGCTGCCTGATGGGCTGCGGGCGGGGCTGCAATGTCACGATCCAGGCGCGGGGCAAGATCGGCTACACGCTGGGCGACTTCATCCCCTGTCCCGAAGCCGCTGAAGCCATCGTCGCCTATGCCAGACTTCATGCCGAGAGCGCCACGGGCCAGGTTCCCTACCGGCAGTGGCCGCAGGAGGTGAAGGGACACTTCATCACCCGGCACCCCCCGCTGCCTGAAGACTGAGGCGGGCGCACGGATGCCGGCAAACGCGCTGATGCTCCTGCCCGCACTTCTGCTGGACGCGATCCTTGGCGAGCCGCGCTTGCTCTGGTCGCGCCTGCCGCACCCCGCGGTGCTCATGGGCCGGCTTATCGACGCGCTCGAGAGGCGCCTCAACCGGGGCCGCTGGCGGCGCGCCAAGGGCGTTCTCGCGCTTGCCCTCCTGATCGGCGCAAGCTGCGCCGCTGCCGTCGCAATCGGGGCGCTTCCGCTTGCGCCGGTCTGGGAAATCCTCGCCGCCGCCGTTCTCCTTGCCCAGCGCAGCCTTGCCGATCATGTCGCCGCCGTGGCGGAAGCGCTCGAGCGCTCCCTGACCGAAGGCCGCCGTGCCGTAGCCCGCATCGTCGGCCGCGACACCGCCGAGCTTGACGGCCCCGGCGTCGCCCGGGCCGCCATCGAAAGCGCGGCGGAGAACCTCTCGGACGGGGTGATCGCGCCTGCGTTCTGGTTTCTCCTCGCCGGTCTGCCCGGCCTTGCGATCTACAAGGCCGTCAACACCGCCGACAGCATGATCGGCTACCACGATGCCCGCTTCGAGCAATTCGGCTGGGCCGCGGCGCGGCTCGATGACCTGCTCAACTGGATTCCCGCGCGGCTCACCGCGCTTCTGTGCATCGTCGCCGGTCTCAGCTGGCCAAACTGGCGCGAACTCGTCGCCGATGCCCGCCGCCACCGCTCGCCCAATGCCGGCTGGCCGGAGGCGGCGCTCGCGCGCGTGCTCGGCGTGGCGCTCGCGGGGCCGCGCAGTTACGGGGGCGTGCGGCGCGCCTATCCCTTCGTCAACCCGGACGGAAGGACGGCAATCGGCGCCGGCGAAATCCGCGCGGCGGTCTCGATGCTGTGGCGGGTCTGGGCGCTGTTCACGGCGCTCGTGGCGATGCTCGCGGCCTTGGCGGTTGTCTGAGGCGCCGCGCCTGATAACCTCGGCGCACATCGTATCCAGAGGATTGCCATGCGCCGATTTGTCGCCGCCTTCACGATCTCGCTGACCATGACCGCCGCCGCCGAGGCGCAGAACACGCCCTGCGGCGGCGACTTCGGCCGCTTCGTGCAGTCGCTGAAGGCCGAGGCCGTCAAGCGCGGCTACGACCGCGCCACCATCGAGAGCTTCTTTGCCGGCGTCCGGCAGGACCGGGGCGTGCTCGCGGCCGACCGGCGGCAGGGCATCTTCAAGACCACCTTCACCGACTTCTCGCGGCGGCTGATCTCGCAATACCGCCTCGACAGGGGCCGCGAGCTCGCCCGCAAGCACGACGCGCTCTTCGATGCCATCGAGCGGCAGTATGGCGTGCCGCGCGGCATTCTCCTTGCCTTTCTCGCCTTCGAGACCGACTTCGGCGCGGTGCAGGGTGACTTCAACACGCGCGACGCGCTGGTGACGCTCGCCCATGACTGCCGCCGGCCGGAGATCTTCCGCCCGCAGGTCTTCGCCGCGCTCGAGCTGCACAGGCGCGGCGACTTCCCGACCGACACCACCGGCGCCTGGGCGGGCGAGATCGGCATGGTGCAGATGCTGCCCCGCGACATTCTCGAACGCGGCGTTGACGGCGACGGCGACGGCCATGTGCGGCTGAAGACCTCGCTGGCGGACGCGCTCTTCTCCGGCGCCAACATGCTGCGCGAATTCGGCTGGCGCCCGAATGAGCCGTGGCTCGAGGAGGTGAGCGTGCCCGCCGATCTGCCCTGGCACGAGACTGGCCTCAACCACCCCAAACCCGTCTCGGAATGGGCGCGGATGGGCGTGAAGCCGCGCTCGGGCCGGTTCGAGGGCGCAAACCTCAAGGCCGCGATCCTGCTGCCGCAGGGGCGCAAGGGGCCGGCCTTTCTGGCCTACCCCAACTTCTCCACCCTCTTCGAGTGGAACATGAGCATGGTTTACGTCACCACCGCGGCCTATTTCGCCACGCGGCTCGAGGGCGCGCCCATCTACAACCCCGGCAACCCCGATCCGGGGCTGAGCGATGCCGAGATGCGACTTCTGCAACAGAAGCTCGCCGCGCGCGGCCATGACGTGGGCGGGATCGACGGCATTCTCGGCGAGAAGACTCGCGAGGCGGTGCAGATCGAGCAGCGCCGCCTTGGCCTGCCCGCCGACGCCTGGCCCACACGCGAGCTTCTGAACCGGCTCTGAGCGCGCTCAGGCGACCAGCGCCTCGGCCTTCTTCAGATCAACAGAGACGAGCTGGCTCACCCCCTGCTCGGCCATGGTCACGCCGAAGAGCCGGTCCATCCGGCTCATGGTCACGGCGTGGTGGGTGATGATGAGAAAGCGCGTCTCCGTGCGCCGTGTCATCTCGTCGAGAAGGTCGCAGAAGCGCGCCACAT
Source organism: Meinhardsimonia xiamenensis (assembly GCF_900102905.1). Classification (GTDB taxonomy): domain Bacteria; phylum Pseudomonadota; class Alphaproteobacteria; order Rhodobacterales; family Rhodobacteraceae; genus Meinhardsimonia; species Meinhardsimonia xiamenensis. The sequence continues at coordinate 27,404 of NZ_FNFV01000001.1, forward strand.
TGGCATCGTCAAGCGGCGCATCCACCTCGTCGAGCACGCAGATCGGCGCGGGGTTGGCGAGGAACACGGCGAAGATCAGCGCCAGCGCCGTCAGCGTCTGCTCGCCGCCCGACAGAAGCGAGAGGGTGGAGAGCTTCTTGCCCGGCGGCTGGCACATGATCTCGAGCCCGGCCTCGAGCGGGTCGTCCGACTCCACCAGCACGAGCTTCGCCTCGCCGCCGCCGAAAAGATGGGTGAAGAGATTGGCGAAATTGCGGTTGACCTCCTCGAAGGCGTTCAGCAGCCGCTGCCGCCCCTCGCGGTTGAGGTTGGCGATGCCGGCGCGCAGCTTGGCCACCGCCGCCTCCAGATCGGCCTTTTCGCCGGCAAGCGCGTCGCGCTCCTCGGCCACCTCGCGGGCATCCTCCTCGGCGCGCAGGTTGACCGCTCCCAGTGCCTCGCGCTGGCGCTTGAGCCGGTTGACCTCGGCCTCGATGCGCTCGGCCGGCGGCAGGCTGTCGGGGTCGGTGGTCTCTCCGAGGCTCTGCGCAAGCGCCTCGGGGGTGATCTCGAGATCTTCCGCGATGCGGGCCGCCGCCGCGCGCACGCCCGCCTCCGCCGCCTCGGCGCGCGCCTCGGCCGCGGCCCGCGCCTCGCGCGCCGCCCCGGCCGCGCGCTCGGCCTCGCGTGCGGCCTCCGCAGCCCCTCGCAGCGCCGCCTCGCCTGCGGCCAGCGCATCGCGCGCCGCCCGGTCGCGGGCCTCCGCCTGTTCCAGCGCTTCGGCAATCCGCGCCTTTTCGGCCGCGATGCGCGCGGGCTCGCTTTCAGCCGCCTCGAGTGCCGCGCGCGTCTCGGCAAGGCGGCTGTCAAGCTCGGCAAGCCGGGTGCCGGCATTGGCCAGCCGGTCGCGCCACTTGGCCACCTCGCGCGCAATTTCCTGAAGCCGTCGCGCCCGCCGCTCGCCGGCGCGCCTCAGCTCCTCATGGGCGCTGCGGCGGGCAAGCGTCTCTGCCCGTGCCGCCTCCACCTCGCGGCGGGCGGCCTCCACCTGCGCCCGGACGGCATCGAGATCCTCGAGCGCGGCGAGTGCCCCGCGCGCCTCGGCGAGCCGCTCGCGCGCGGCGCGGGCCTCCTCTTCATGGCGGGTCACGGCAAGCGTCGCCGTCTCGAGCTTGCCGGCGGCGATGTTGCGCTCGGCCTCGGCACGGCTGAGCGCGCGCCCCGCCTCGGCAAGCTGCAGGTCGGCGGCCTTGCGCGCCTCGCGCGCGGCGCGGTCGGCCTCGGTGAGTTCCCTGAGCCGGCGGGTCAGATGCTCATGCGCCCTGCGCGCGCCTTCGGCGCGGGCCGAGGCCTCTTCGAGATCCTGGCGCAGCTCCTGCAGGCGGTTGAGCTGCTGAAGCCTGAGCGTGGCAGCCGAGGGCGCATCCTCCGCCGCGGCACGGAAGCCGTCCCACCGCCACAGATCGCCCTCGCGGCTCACCAGCCGCTGGCCGGGCAGAAGCCGGGGCTGAAGAGCGCCGCCGCGCGCGGCCTCGACCACGCCCACCTGGGCGATGCGGCGAGCGAGCACTCCCGGCACGCGCACATGCGCCGCCAAAGGCTCGACGCCCTCGGGCAGGGGCTGGGTCTCGTCATAGTCGGGCAGTTCGACCCAGCCCGAACGCCCCTCTCCCTCCACCGCCGGCGCGCGCAGATCATCGGCAAGCGCCGCGCCGAGCGCCTGCTCGTATCCCGGCTCGACCGAGACCAAATCCAGGATCTGTCCGCCCTCGGCGGTGTCGCGCGCCACCAGCCGGGCAAGCGCGGCGACCTCGGCCCTCAGCGCCCCTTCCTCGCCTTCGGCTTCGGAGCGGGCGGCGCGGGCCTCGGCCTCGCGCGCGGCGGCCTCGGCCCGGGCCTCGTCGGCCTCGCGCAGCACCCGTTCGGCCTCCTCGGCCGTTGCCGCGGCGCGGGCCTGATCGGCGCGGGCACGTTCAAGCGCCGCCTCGATGCGCGCTAGTGCCGCCCGCGCCTCCTCGCCGGCGGCACGGGCGCGCTCGGCCTCGGTTTCGGAGCTGCGCGCGGCGCGCTCGAGATCGGCCACCAGCCGCTCGGCCGACTGGTGCCGGGCGGCAAGCCGCGCCGCCTCCTCGGTGAGCTGGCCGAAACGCTCCTCCCGGTCTGCAAGCGCCGCGGCCGCCACGCGCGCCGCCGCGGCCGCCTCTTCAAGCGCCGCCTCATGCCTCTCGGCCTCGGCATTGAGCCCCGCCGCTTCCTCTTCGAGCCGCGCGATGCTCTCGCCCGCGTCGCGGTTCAGCGCCTCCTCGCGCTCGCGGTCGCGGGCGAGCTGCTCAAGCCGCGCGCTGAGTGCCGCGAGCTTCTCCTCCGCCCGCGTCGCCTCGTCTGACAGCCGCGCGCGCTCCACCTCGAGCCGTTGCTTGAGCGCCGCGGCAATGGCCGCCTCCTCGCGCAGGGGCGGCAGCGCCTCCTCCGCCTGCGCCCGCGCCGTCTCGGCCGCGCGCGCCTGCCGCTCGGCAAGACCGGCCGCACGCAACGCCTCCGTGAGCGCCGCCCGCGCCGCCTGCGCCGCGGCATCTGCCTCCTTCCAGCGGCGGTAGAGCAGCGCGCCTTCCGCCCGGCGCAGCTCCTCGCCGATGGCGCGGTAGCGCTGCGCCTGCCGCGCCTGCCGCTCGAGCTGGGCGAGCTGCTGGGTGAGCGCCTCGATCACGTCATCGACGCGTTCGAGGTTGGCTTCGGTCGCCTTCAGCTTGAGCTCCGCCTCGTGGCGGCGCTGGTAAAGCCCCGAGATGCCCGCTGCCTCCTCGAGGATGCGGCGCCGCGCCTTGGGCTTGGCGTTGATGAGCTCCGCGATCTGCCCCTGACGGACGAGCGCGGGCGAGTGCGCCCCCGTCGAGGCGTCGGCAAACAGCATCTGCACATCGCGCGCGCGCACGTCGCGCCCGTTGATCTTGAAGGCCGAGCCCGCCTCGCGGGTGATCCGCCGCACGACCTCGAGCTTGTCGGAGTCGTTGAAGCCCGCCGGCGCCAGCCGCTCGGAGTTGTCGATCACCAGCGCCACCTCGGCATAGGCCCGTGCCGGGCGCCGGGCGGTGCCGGCGAAGATCACGTCCTCCATCCCCTCGCCGCGCATCGCCGTGGGCCGGTTCTCGCCCATCACCCAGCGCAACGCCTCGAGCAGGTTCGACTTGCCGCAGCCGTTGGGGCCGACCACGCCGGTAAGCCCCTCGCCGATGACAAGCTCGGTGGGGTCGACGAAGCTCTTGAAGCCGTTGAGCCTGAGCCGCTGGAAGCGCAAGGGACACTCCGAGGTGATTCCGCCTGGCAAGTTTCGGTGCGTGGAGCGCGGAAGTCAATCTCGGCCTCAGCATCTGGCGGCGCCGAACACCCCCGCCACAACATCTTGAAACACCGTCGCCAGACCAGCCCCCAGTCGCCGGCTTTTTCCCCCTTGACCGGGGCGCCGCCCTCGCCGCATCAAGGGAGGGCAAGGTTCCCCCATGCGCAAAGCGCGACGGGGATGAAACGGGAATGCGGTGCGGGCGACCCAAACCGGGGCCCTATGCCGCAGCCGCCCCCGCGACTGTAAGCGGCGAGCGCCCGTCCATGACCACTGGGCCAGCGGCCCGGGAAGGGGACGAAAGCGCCATGACCCGCGAGCCAGGAGACCGGCCTTGCGATTGGCCCAACCCCCTGTCGGGTGTGACAGGAAAGGAGACGTGACCATGACCACTGCCATTCGCGGCATCACCCGCGCCGACAGCCAGCTTCTCGGCATCGCCTTCGCCCTTTTCGCGGGGCTCGGGCTTCTCTTCGTCTCGGGGCTCGCGCAGGCCACAGTGCTGCACGACGCCGCCCACGACCAGCGCCACGCCATGGCCTTCCCCTGCCACTGAGGCATTCGGGCGCAACATGATCCGTACATTGCTGGCCAGCGCGGTGTTCGCTGGCGTAGCAGCGGGGCTCGTCGCCGCGCTGCTGCAATTCGCCTTTGTCGTGCCCTTGCTGCTCGAGGGCGAACTCTACGAGTCCGGTGCGCGGGTGCATTTTGTCGAAGACGGCACCCCGCAGAGCGAGCGTGGCGCCCCCTCCCTTGGCGACGAGCCGGGGCGGCACGCGATGACACTTGCCTTCAACATCGTCACCTACACGGGCTTTGCGCTGATCCTCGTGGCGCTGATGGCGCTTGCCGAGCGGCGTGGCATCACGGTGACACCGAAACAGGGCATCGTCTGGGGGCTTGCCGGTTTCGTCGCGGTGCAGCTCGCCCCCGCCATCGGCCTTCCCCCCGAGCTGCCCGGCACCCCCGCGGCCGAGATCGGGCCGCGTCAGGCATGGTGGGCGGCGACAATCTTCATGACCGCCGCAGGCATTGCGCTCATCGCCTTCGGGCAGGGAGTCGTGGCGGCCATCGCCGGGGCGGCGCTCATCCTCGCGCCGCATCTCGTGGGCGCGCCGCATCTCGACACCTACTGGGGCGTCGCGCCTCCCGAACTTTCGGCCGAGTTTGCCACGGTGAGCCTCGGTGTGGCGGCGGCGGGGTGGACGCTTCTGGGCTTTCTCTGCGCCTTCTTCCTCAACCGCTTCCGCGATGCGTAGGTCAGACCGGCACGCGGCCGACAAGGCAGAAGCGCAGCCGCCCGGCGGGCCGGGCGTCGAGGATGCCCTCGGCGCCCGCCTGTGCGTAGAGCCGGCAGAGCGCGACGGCGTCCTCAAGGTCGCGCGCCGGATCGAGCCCGGCGAAGAGATAGGCGGGCTTGCCCTCGGCCTTCAGTGCCAGCGCGACCGGGCGCGCGCAGATGTTCATGCACTCGGTCGTCTCGACCACGATTCCCGCCTCATCCGCCAGCCGCGCGGCGAGCGCCCGGGCAAAGCCTTCCCCCGCGGCCGGCTTGCCCGGCGCGGCGCAACATGCGCATAGGATGGCGCGAGAGATGCCGACCGACTCGTTCAAGGAGTAACGCTCCCATGCCCCGAAAGGTGCCTGCCACGGTGGTGACCGGTTTTCTCGGCGCCGGCAAGACCACGCTCATTCGCCACATGCTCGCCAACGCCAACGGCCGGCGCATTGCGCTTGTCATCAACGAGTTCGGCGACCTCGGCGTCGATGGCGAAATCCTCAGGGGCTGCGGCATTGCCGGCTGCACCGAGGACGACATCATGGAGCTGTCGAACGGATGCATCTGCTGCACCGTGGCCGAGGATTTCATCCCCACCATGGAAAAGCTGCTCGAGCGCGCGACGCCCCCCGATCACATCGTGATCGAAACCTCGGGCCTTGCCCTGCCGCAGCCGCTCGTGCGCGCCTTCAACTGGCCGGGCATCTCAACCCGCGTGACGGTGGATGGCGTCGTGACCGTGGTCGACGGCAAGGCGGTGGCCGAAGGGCGCTTCGCCGCCGACGAGCGAGCGCTCGCCGCCCAGCGCGCCGCCGATGAAACGCTCGACCACGACACGCCGCTTGCCGAGCTTTTCGAGGATCAGCTTGCCTGCGCCGACATGATCGTGGTCAACAAGACCGATCTTCTCTCGCCCGAAGAGGCGGAGGCTCTCGCCGCCGAACTCGCGACGAAGGCGCGCGAGGGCGTGCGGGTGGTGCGCGCGGCCCACGGGGCGCTGCCCGTCGAGGTGCTTCTCGGGATCGGCAGCGCGGCAGAGACCGACATGGACGCGCGCGGCGAGATCCACCACCACCACCATGACGACGAGGAAGACCACGAACACGCCCACGGCCATGACGAGTTCGAAAGCTTCGTGGTCGAGCGGGGCGAGATCGCCGATGCATCCGCCTTCGCGCGGCAGGTGGCCGAGGTGATCCGCACCCATGACATCCTGCGGCTCAAGGGCTTTGCCGCGGTGGCGGGCAAGCCGATGCGGCTGGCGCTGCAGGCGGTCGGCCCGCGTGTGGAAACCTATTTCGACCGCCCCTTCGCCCCCGGCGAGGCACGCTCTGCGCGGCTTGTGGTGATCGGCGAGGCCGGGCTTGACCGCGCCGCGATCGAGGCGGCGCTCAGGGCATGACGATCGAGGTGGCCCCCGGTGATCCGCGCGAGGCGCAGGCGCGGGCGCTCATCGAGGCCAGCCACGCGCTGATGGAGAGCCTGTTTCCACCTGAGGACAACCACTACCTCGACATCGACGCGCTGGCCGCGCCCGACATCTCCTTCTTCGTGGCGAAGCGCGACGGCAAGACCGTGGGCTGCGCCGCGCTCGCCCGGCACGCGGGCTATGGCGAGGTGAAGTCGATGTTCGTGGCCGAGGAGGCGCGGGGCCAGGGCGTGGCCGACGCGCTTCTCGCCCGCATCGAGGCGGAGGCGCGCGCCGCCGGCCTGCCCGTTCTGCGGCTCGAGACGGGCGACGCGCTCACCGCCGCGCTGCGCTTCTACGAGCGCGCAGGCTTCCGCCGGCGGGGCGCCTTCGGCGATTACCCCGAAGGCGGCACGAGCGTGTTCATGGAGAAGCGGTTGGGATGAGCGCATTGGGCTACCGCGCGAACAACCGACGTTTCGCCCGGCGCCACGCGCCGGGCAGCGCCCGACCCGCCCCCCACGGGGCGGGCGCTTCACGCCCACCCCGCCGGGTCGGGCGCTGCCTTCTGTGGCGGAAGCCGGAGGGAAGCTGATGCACCTGCTCGCCGCCACGCCGGGCACGATCGATGACGGCTCCGAGCCGGTTGATCTCGGCCAAAGCCCGGCCGATGTCGTGTTCATCTCGGCCGCCGATACCGAGCTTGCCGCGCTCTCGGAGGCGCGCGCCGAGATGGCCGACGCGCCGAGCCTGCGCCTTGCGAGCCTGAACCACCTGCGCCACCCGATGTCGGTGGACCTGCACCTTGACAGCTGCGCCACCCGCTCGCGGCTCGTCATCGCGCGCATCCTCGGCGGGCGCGGCTACTGGCCCTACGGGGTGGAGCAATACGCCGCCCGGCTTGCGGAAGCGGGCGTGCCGCTCGCGCTCCTGCCCGGCGACGACCGCGAAGATGCCGAGCTGCGCGAGCTCTCCACCGTTTCTGACAGCGACTATGACGCGCTCTGGGCCTATCTCGTCGAGGGCGGGCCGGAGAATGCGGCAAACTTCCTTGCCCACGCCGCGCACATGCTTGAGCGCACCCGCCCCGCCCCGCCGGTGGCAAAGCCGCTGTTGCGCGCTGGCGTCTACTGGCCGGGCGCCGGGGTGGCCGATCTCGACACCGCGCGCGCGAACTGGCGCGAGGGCGCGCCGGTGGTGCCGGTGATCTTCTACCGCGCGCTGGTGCAGGGGGCGGGGCTCAACCCGATCAACCGGCTGACGCGGGCGCTGATGCGCGCGGGGCTCAACCCCCTGCCCGTCTTCGTCGCTTCGCTGAAGGATCCGCTCTCGGCGGCGACGCTTGCTCGGCTCTTCACCGAGGCGCCGCCCGAGGTCATCCTCAACGCCACCGCCTTTGCCGTAGGCACGCCGGGGGAGGATCCGGCCGCATCCGGCAACCCCCTCGCCGCGCCCGAGGCCAATGGCGCGCCGGTGTTCCAGCTTGTGCTCTCGGGCGGCACCGAAGCCGCGTGGGAAGAGGGCACGGCCGGCCTCTCGGCACGCGACATCGCAATGAACGTCGCGCTGCCGGAGATCGACGGGCGGATCCTTTCCCGCGCCATCAGCTTCAAGGGCGAGGCCTTCTTCGACGAGGCCACGCAATGCTCCATCGCGAGCTATCGCGCGCGCGGCGACCGGGTCGATTTCGTCGCGCAACTCGCGGCGAACTGGGCGCGGCTCAGGCGCACGCCGCCCGCCGAGCGGCGCGTGGCGCTGGTGCTCGCCAACTACCCCAATCGCGACGGGCGGCTTGCCAATGGCGTCGGGCTCGACACGCCGGCCTCGACGGTGGCCGTCGTGCAGGCGCTGGCCGGCGCCGGCTACCGGGTGACCGGCGCACCCGAGACCGCCGAGGCGCTGATGGACGCGATCCTCGCCGGGCCGACGAACTGGCTCACCGACCGCGCCGAGCGCAAGGGCGGGGTGGAGCTTTCCTACGCCGACTACCAGATCGACTATGGCCAGCTTCCCTGGGAGCTGCGCCGCGACATCGAGGCCCGCTGGGGCCCGCCCGAGGCCGACCCCTTCTTCGAGCCCGGCGAAGTTGATTGCGGGCGCTTCAAGCTCTCGGTGCTCGCGTTCGGCAATGTCGTGGTCGGCATCCAGCCTGCGCGCGGCTACAACATCGACCCTTCCGACACCTACCACGCGCCCGATCTCGTCCCGCCCCACAACTACCTCGCCTTCTATTTCTGGCTACGCCACCAGTTCCGGGCCCATGCCATCGTGCACATGGGCAAGCACGGCAATCTCGAATGGCTGCCGGGCAAGGCGGTGGCGCTGTCGGCCGGGTGCTGGCCCGAGGCGGTGCTGGGGCCGCTGCCGCACATCTACCCCTTCATCGTCAACGACCCCGGCGAGGGCACGCAGGCCAAGCGCCGCGCGCAGGCCGTCATCATCGACCACCTCACGCCGCCCCTGACCCGCGCCGAAAGCTACGGGCCGCTGCGCGATCTCGAAGCGCTGGTGGACGAATATTACGAGGCCGCGGGCGTTGACCCGCGCCGGGTGGAGCGGCTGCGGAGCGAGATCCTCTCGCTGGCCGCGGCCACCGGCATCGACGCCGACGCGGGGCTCGCGGGGGACGACAGCGAGTCGGACCTCGCCAGGCTCGACGCCTGGCTGTGCGAGTTGAAGGAAGCGCAGATCCGCGACGGGCTGCACGTCTTCGGCGCCTCGCCCGAAGGCCGGCTCGAGCGCGACCTTCTGATGGCGCTCGCGCGCATCCCGCGCGGGGCCGGAGAAGGGGGCGATGCCTCGCTGACGCGGGCATTGGCAGATGACCTTGGCCTCGGCTTCGACCCGCTCGACTGCGACATGGCCGCGCCGTGGCAGGGGCCACGGCCCGATGTGCTCGAGGCGGTGAGTGGTGATGCCTGGCGGACGCACGGAGACACGGTGGAGCGGCTGGAGCTCCTGGCGCTCGAGCTGATCGAGGCGGAGGGTATGCCCGACAACGCCAACGCAGCAAACCATACGGAGGCCAGCGCCCGGCCCGAGGGGTGGGCGCAGCAGCGCCCGCCCCTGGGGGGCGGGTCGGGCGCTGGCCGGTTCGCGCGCGAACCGGCCGGAAAACCAAACATCGCCGCGCCCGGTCCGGCCAGCACCGCCGTCCTCACCCGGCTCCGCGAGCACCTCGCTCCCGCCTTGCGCGCCTGCGGCCCGGCCGAGACGGCCGGACTCCTGACCGCGCTCGACGGCCGCTTCGTCGCCCCCGGCCTCTCCGGCGCACCCACGCGAGGCCGGCCGGACGTTCTGCCCACCGGGCGCAACTTCTTCTCGGTCGACAGCCGTGCCGTGCCCACGCCCACGGCCTGGGCGCTGGGCTGGAAATCGGCCAATCTCCTCATCGAGAAGCACCTGCAGACCCACGGCGACTGGCCGCGCGCGATGCTCGTCACCGCCTGGGGCACCTCCAACATGCGCACCGGGGGCGACGACATCGCACAGTGCCTCGCGCTGATGGGCGTGCGCCCCACGTGGGACGCCGCCAACCGCCGTGTCACCGGCTTCGAGATCATCCCCCATACTGCCCTCGGGCGACCGCGCGTCGATGTCACGCTGCGCATCTCCGGCTTCTTCCGCGATGCCTTCCCCGGCCTCGTGGCGCTCGTCGATTCGGCCGCGCGCGCGGTGATGGCGCTCGACGAGCCCGAAGACGTGAACCCCGCCGCCGCCCGCGCCCGCGCCGAAGGCGAGGCGGGGCGCTTCCGCGTCTTCGGCGCCAAGCCCGGCGCCTATGGCGCGGGGCTGCAGGCGCTGATCGACGAGCGCATCTGGTCGGACCGCGCCGATCTCGCCGAGGCGTATCTCGAATGGGGCGGCTACGCCTATGGCGCCGCGGCCGAGGGCACGCCCGCGCGCGCCGCGCTCGAGACCCGGCTCGGGCAGGTGGAGGCCATCGTCCAGAACCAGGACAACCGCGAGCACGACTTGCTCGATTCGGACGACTACTATCAGTTCGAGGGCGGCGCGGCGGCGGCGGTGGCCACGCTGCAGGGCCGCGAGAGGCCCGTCTATCACAACGACCACTCCCGCCCCGAGCGCCCCGTCATCCGCACGCTGGAGGAGGAGATCGCCCGCGTCGTCCGCTCCCGCGTGGTCAATCCCAAATGGATCGAGGGGGTGAAGCGCCACGGCTACAAGGGCGCCTTCGAGATGGCGGCGACGGTGGACTATCTCTTCGCCTTCGCCGCCACCACGCGCGCGGTGAAGAACCACCACTTCGACCTCGTCCATGCCGCCTATCTGGAGGACGAGGACACCCGCAGCTTCATCGCCGAGCACAACCCCGCCGCCCTGCGCGAGATCGCCGACCGGCTCGCCGAGGCCATCGACCGCGGACTCTGGCAGCCGCGCTCGAACAGCGCGCGGCAGATCATCGACAGGCTTCGGGGCTGAGGCAGTCACTCCACGAAGCAGTCCGTGAGGAACACCTCGGGCGCCTGCCCGTCCAACCCCACGGGCTCCGGCGGCAGGACGCAGACGATCTCGACGGGCGGCAGCGGTGCGGGGCCAGGCCGCGCCTGCCCCTCGCCACCGCAGTCGAGGCGCGCCCGCACGAAGGCCTGGTCTCCCTCAAGACTGCCCGGCCGTACCGCGCAGCCGGAAAGGGCGCTGATGGCCACCCCGCCTCTCAGCACCATCGGATAACGCGCAAGCCGCGCATCCCACCCCATCCGATGGGCTTCGGCCACATCGCCCTTGCGCCAGACGTCAAACACCGCGCCGTTGACCGCCGCGCGGCCAAGGAACGCCCCGCCATCTCCCATCCACAAGCTTGGAGAGGCGCAGCCCGCGATCAGGAGCGCAGATGCCAGCGCGCCCGCCTTCACCATCGTGTCCGGCCCGTTTGCCGCCATGCCGCGAGCCTGCCGGCAATGTATTGAGAAACCGTTCAGCCGGTGCCGCTGTCGTCGTCGCCGTCCCGGCTGCGGCGCAGAAACGGCGAGATGCGGAACGACATGCCATACCCCCTCGAGCGCGTACGCAGGACAGGCGTTTGTGACGCCGGTTTGCGCGCCTCCCGGAAGACGATGTAGAGCCCCGCGGCAATGATAACCGCGGCGCCCGTCATGGTGGCGGCATCGACCGTCTCGCCGAAAAACGCCGCCCCGTAGCCCGTTGCCCAGAGGATCTGCGAATACTGCATGGGCGCCACGATGGCCGCCTCCGCGCGGCGGTAGGCGGCGATCATCAGGAGCCCCGCGACGAAGCCCAGAAACGCGATCAGCGCCACGCCGGCCAAATGTTCCACCGGCATCGGCTCGTAGACGAAACCGAGCACGCCGCCCATGATGAGATAGCTCGCCATCAACGGGTACATCAGCAGCACAACAGGCCGCTCGTCCCGCCCGATCCGCCGCACGATGACCGAAGCCGTGCCGCTCGCCACCGCCGAGGTGATCGCCGCCAGATGCCCCAGCGTCAGCGATGCCCCTCCCGGCCGCAGCACGATCAGCACCCCCACAAGCCCCGCCAGCACCGCCAGGCCACGGCGCCAGCCGACGCGCTCGCCCAGAATCGGAATAGACAGCAGCGTGATGACGATCGGCGCCATGAACAGGATCGCATAGACCTGCGCCAGCGGCAGAACCGAGAAGGCATAAAAGCCGCACAGCATCGCGACCACGACGCAGCCGGTGCGCAGCGCCGACCACCACGGATGAACCGGGCGCAAATGGGCCTCGGTGCGGTCGCTCATCAGCATCACCGTGACCAGCGGAAAGGACATGAGCGTGGCAAAGAAGATGAGCTGAAACGGCGTGTAGACCGCGCCGAGCCACTTGATGATGACATCATGAGTGGCAAACAGGGCGAAGGCGGCGAGCGCAAAGAGCGCGCCGCTGAGGTTGCTGTGCATGGAGGCCGCTCCCGGCGGTTCGATCAGTCGCCCCTATCAGAATGGCAGCGGTGGAGAAACTCAAGAGCGTGCAGCGCCACCTCGCGCGCCCGGCGCGTCGCCCCGCTCGGCGCCTTCCCCACAGGCCTCCTCCCGGCTTTCCATCTGCAGCGTGGCATGACCGATGTCGAAGCGCTGCCCCAGCATCTCCACGATGCGGCGCCGGAGCCCCGGAGGAGCGTCCGGCGCCTGCACCACATGCGCCTCGAGAGAGGTGCGATGCTCGTCAATCTGCCACAGGTGCAGGTGGTGAACGTCCTCCACCCCTTCGACGGACCGCATCGCCTCGCGCACCTCGCCGGGATCAAGGCCGGGCGGCGCGCCCAGCATCAGCATCCGCATCACCGGGCCCAGTTCCACTGCCGCATGCCAGAGAATGTAGCCCGCGATGCCGAAGGTTACGATCGGATCAACCACCCACCAGCCGAAGAGCAGGATCAGCCCGCCCGCCACCATCACGCCCACGGAGCCCAGCGCATCGGCGAGGTTGTGCAGGAACGCCGCGCGCACATTTACGCTCTCCCGCGCCATGCGCCAGGTGAGCGCCGCCGTGGTGGCATCGACGGCAAGCGCGATACCGGCCACGATCACCACGATCCAGCCCTCCACCGGCTGTGGCGCGAGAATGCGCAGTATCCCTTCCCACACCAGCCAGAGCGCGATGAGCACGAGCGCGACATAATTGGCAAATGCCGCAACGATCTCGGCGCGCCCGTAGCCGAAACTCATCCCCGGATGCGCCGGCCGGCGCGCGATACGCCGCGCGGCCCAGGCAAGAATGAGGGCTCCTGCATCCGAGAAGTTGTGCACCGCGTCGGCGATCATCGCCAGCGAGCCGGAGATGATGCCCGCCACGGCCTGCGCCACGGTAAGCGCAAGATTGACGGCAATGGCCAGCAGAAGCCGACGGTCGCCCTGCACGTGCGCGAAATGGTGGTGGTCGTGGTGATGGTGATGTGCGCTCATCGCCTCGGCTCTCCGCGCCGCGTCGGCCCCGTGCGATCCGGTGCCGTCTTGCGCGCGCACTGTGCCCGAGCCGCCCGCCACGGGCAACCGCTGCCGCCTCGTTCTTGACCGGACCGCGCGTCTCACGCTTCGGCGCGCGGGTCGGCCGTGGCAGGCCCGAGCGCGGCGCAGGCGAGCGCGGCGAGGGTCAGGAGTTCGACAAGTCCGAACAGCGCGATCCCGAGAACATTCGCGATGGCCGACACTTCCCCAAGGCCGAAGGCAACGAAAAGCGCCCCGACCCGCGCCATGCCGAGGAGCGACAGCACCACGGCGGCGATGGCGGGGGACTTGCCCGGTTGCGCGCCAGCCACGGCGCGGGCCAGCGCGGGGCGCGCAACCAGCATGACGGCGAGGGCGAGCAGGTTGCTGGCCGCGCCCGCAAGGGCCAGCAGCAGCGGGTAGACCAGCACATCCGCCCCCGGTGCCGCTGACGCTCCATTCCACCCGGCCGCGACCGCGATCAGCATCACCAGCACCGTCATCAGATACCAGCCCGCAACGCGCAGCGTCAGCGCCCCGAACACGACGGCCAGAGCCTTGAGCATCGGGCGCGGCCACATCCGCCCGCCGACCCGGGCCACAAGATGCGCAAGAGCCGCAACCATCGTCCCCCATGCCAAAAGAGTGATACCCTCGACGGCATCTTCCGGCAGCTGCTCTGCCCAGCTGCGGTAGGGGGCCGTGGAGATGCTCCACGAGAAGAAGAAAAAGGCCAGAGGGTCGGAGGGTATCGCTGCAAGCACGACCGCAAGCGCAAGCGGTGCCCGCCGCACCAGCGCCAGGGTTTCACCCAGAAAGGCCAGCGCATCGTGAACCCATTCGGCGCGCTTCCCGCCCTCCGTGCGCGGTTCGGGAAAGGCGGCCGCGCCGATCACCGCCATCGCCAGGGTTTCCGACACCCCGAAGGCAAGCGCCCCGCTCAAAGATGGCGCCAAGGCATCTCCGCCCCACAGGAAATGGGCCGCCCAAGGCAGCGTAGCGGCAAGGGCGGCCGCCGTGGCCGGCGCCCACCTGCCGCCGCCCCTGGCCGGCCCGAGGCGCCAGAGCGCCGCCCCGGCCCCGGCAAGCTGGAGGAGCAGCAGGAAAATCGACATGCCGGCAACGTCGGACAGGCCGAAAGGCTCGACCAGCACGGCCGGGAGAACCATGAGCCACATGCCAACGAGCGGCACTGCCAGCGGAAACAGGATCAGAAGCCGGATCAACACCGCCGATGCCGCGCGCGGATTGCGCTCCGCGCCCGAGCGATCAGCGAGCACGGTCAGAAATCGCGCCTCCGCGCCGACGAGAGCGATCGCCATCAACGGCAGGATGGCAAGAAGCTGCGTCAGCGCCGCCGCGAGAAAAACGAGGCCCATCGTGCCGGGCAGCCGCAAGGGCATGCGCAGCGCTGCGATCAGGAGATCCGACAGTTCGTTCTTCCGCATCCTTCCAAACCGCGCGCCTGCCGCGGTCGACAAGATCTCTCGGAAAGGCAAGTGGTTCGGACGGGCGCGGGTTCAAGCCCGGGGGCAGGGGCGTTGCCGGTCAATGCGCCTCGGCCCAGTTGCGCCCCTTCCCGGCATCAACCTCGAGCGGCACGGAAAGCTTCACCGCCGGCTCGGGCGCATGTTCCATCACCGCGCGGGCGCGCGCGATGAGTTCCTCCGCCGCCTCCTCGGCCACCTCGAAGACCAGCTCGTCATGCACCTGCAGAAGCATCTGCGCGGGCAAGTCACCGATGCCCCGCTCCATGTGCACCATCGCGCGGCGGATGATGTCGGCCGCGGTGCCCTGAATGGGGGCGTTCATTGCCGCCCGGCGCGCTGCCGCCGCCTGCGCGCCACCCGATTCGATCTCCGGCGTGTGGATGCGACGGCCGAACAGTGTCTCGACATAGCCCTGCTTGCGGGCGCGCTCGATGATGTCCTGCTGGTAGGCGCGGATGCCGGGGAAGCGCTTGAGGTAGGCGTCGATGAACTCCTGCGCCTCCGCGCGCGGGATGCGCAGGTTGCGCGCCAGCCCGAAGGCCGAAAGGCCATAGATGATGCCGTAATTCACCGCCTTGGCGCGGCGGCGGATCTCCGGCGTCACCTCCTCCATCGGGATCTCGAAGATCGCCGCGGCGGTCATGGTGTGAATGTCGAGCCCCTCGGCGAAGGCGTGCTTGAGCGCGTCGATGTCGGCCATGTGGGCGAAGATGCGCAGCTCGATCTGGCTGTAGTCGAGACTGACCAGAAGCCGCCCCTCCTCGGCCACGAAGGCCTCGCGAATGCGCCGGCCTTCCTCCGTGCGCACGGGGATGTTCTGCAGGTTGGGCTCGGTGGAGGCAAGCCGGCCGGTGTTCGCGCCCGCGATCGCGTAAGATGTGTGCACCCGCCCCGTCTCCGGGTCGATATGCGCCTGCAGCGCGTCGGTGTAGGTGGACTTGAGCTTGGCAAGCTGCCGCCAGTCGAGCACCTTGGCCGCGAGCGGATGCTCGGTGGCAAGATCCTCCAGCACCTGCGCCGAGGTGGACCAGTGCCCGGTCTTCGTGCGCTTGCCGCCGGGCAGGCCCATCTTGCCAAAGAGGATCTCGCCAAGCTGGCTTGGCGAGGCGACGTTGAACTTTTCGCCCGCAAGCTCGTGAATCTCGGCCTCGAGCGCGGCCATCTTCTGGGCGAACATTGACGACAGGCGCGAGAGCGCGTCGCGGTCAACCTTGATGCCGGCCATCTCCATGCGGGCGAGCACCGGCACCAGGGGGCGCTCCTCGGTCTCGTAGATGGTGGTGGCGCGCTTGCGGTGAAGCTGGGGCTTGAACAGCTCCCACAGTCTCAGCGTCACGTCTGCGTCTTCGGCCGCATAGCGCACGGCCTTCTCCACCGGCACCTGATCGAAACGTATCTGGGACTTGCCCGAGCCGATGAGCTCCTTAATCGCCACCGGCTTGTGGCCGAGGTAGAGCTCCGAGAGTGTGTCCATGCCGTGGCCGTGAAGGCCTGCGTGCATGGCGTAGGAAAGCAGCATCGTGTCGTCGATCGGCGCCATCTCGATGCCGAGCCGGGCGAACACCTTGGCGTCATACTTCACGTTCTGCCCGATCTTGAGAACCGCCTCGTCCTCGAGCACGGGCTTGAGCATCTCCAGCGCCTCTTCCATGCTCATCTGCCCCTCGGCCAGCGCCTCGGAGCCGAAGAGATCGCCCGAGGAGTCGGGGCGGTGCGCCAGCGGCACATAAGCCGCATGGCCGGGCTCCATGCACAGACTGATCCCCACGAGTTCCGCCCGCATCTCGTCAAGCGAGGTGGTCTCGGTGTCGATCGCCACCCAGCCCCGCTCGTTGATGCGTTCGATCCACTTCTCAAGCGCCTGCCGGTCCGTCACAGCCTCATAAACGGCTTTTGAAAACGGCGGCATCTCGGGTGCCTCAGGCGCGCGCTCGGCGGCGGTCTTCGTCTCGATCTCGGGCGCCTCGACCCCCAGCGCCTCGGCCACGCGCTTGGTGATGGTGCGGAATTCCATTTTCTTGAGGAAGTCCAGCAGCACTTCCGGGTCGGGCCGCTTCACTTCGAGATCGCACAGGGTGACGTCGAGCGGCACATGATCGTCGAGCTTCACCAGCTCGCGCGAGAGGCGGATCTGGTCGGCGTATTCGATCAGCGTCTGGCGGCGCTTGGGCTGCTTGATCTCTTCGGCATGGGCGAGAAGATTGTCGAGGTCGCCATATTCCCTGATAAGCAGCGCCGCCGTCTTCACCCCGATGCCCGGCGCGCCGGGAACGTTGTCGGTCGGATCGCCAATGAGCGCCATGACATCCACGACCTTCTCCGGCGGCACGCCGAAACGCTCCTCCACCTCCTTGGAGCCGATGCGCCGATCCTTCATGGCGTCGAGCATCTCGACCCCCTCGCCGACAAGCTGCATCAGGTCCTTGTCGGAGGAGATGATGGTGACCTCCCCGCCCTTCTCGCGCGCCATGCGCGTGAGCGTGGCGATGATGTCATCGGCCTCGTAGCCCTCCTTCTCGATGCAGGCGAGGTTGAAGGCGCGGGTGGCCTCGCGCGTCAGCGGGATCTGCGGGCGCAGATCCTCGGGCATTTCCTCTCGGTTGGCCTTGTAGGCCTCGTAGAGCTCGTCGCGAAAGGTGGGGCCGGCGGCATCGAAGATCACCGCCGCATGGGTTGGCGCGTCCGGGCCCTTGTTGTCCTCGATGTAGCGCCAGATCATGTTGACGAAACCGGCCACCGCCCCCACAGGCAGGCCATCGGAGGGGCGCGTCAGCGGCGGCAGGGCATGGAAGGCGCGGAAGATGAAGGAAGAGCCGTCGATCAGATGCAGATGACTGCCCTTGCCGAAGTTGCACGACATGCGCGCCTCCCTTGCTCGATGCTCCGCACCGGCGTTTGCCACGAAAGCCCCGCCTGTGCCAGCGCCGAGGCTGGCGCGCGGATCAGGCGGCGGCGTCGCCCGCCTCCTGTGCGTGGCTCTGGTGCACGTAGCGCTTGTCGCAATAGGGGCACTCGACCCAGCCGCGGTCATGCGGGATCGACAGCCACACGCGCGGATGGCCCAGCGCCCCTTCGCCGCCGTCACAGGCGACGCGCCAGGCGTTCACGACCTCGGTTTCAGGTGGTGCGATGGTCATTCTCGGCGTTCCCCTTAAAGCGAGATGGGCCGGGCGCGCATCATAGCGATGCGCACCCTGCGGGCAAGCATGCTCACTCGGCCTTGGGCAGCATCCGCCCCAGCCGGCGGCCCGAGAGGATGTGCATGTGCATGTGCGGCACCTCCTGCACGCCCGCCTCGCCGGAGTTGGCAATGAGCCGATAACCCATGCCGCCCTGCCCCGGCTCCAGCCCGAGCTTCGCGATCACCTGACGCACCGCGCGGCTGAAGTCCACGATCTCCGCCTCGCTCGCCTCGGCGGCGAAATGGTCGTAGTTCACGTAAGGCCCCTTGGGGATCACCAGCACATGCGTCGGCGCCTGCGGCGCGATGTCGTTGAAGGCGAGGCTGTGCTCGGTCTCGAGCACCTTGTCGCAGGAAATCTCGCCCCGCAGGATTTTCGCGAACACGTTCTGGTCGTCATAGGCATAGGCCATGGGTCATCCTCAATCGGCGAACAGATAGTCGGTTTCGGCGATCTCTCGCGCCCTGTCTTCCGACAAGTCGAGAAACTGCGCAAGCGGGCGGGCGTTCAGCTGCGGCTCCCAGCCGTCACGCATCACATAGAGATGCGGAAAACCCTCGTCGCGAATCGCCTCGCTCTCCTCGGCGACGGAACGGCGAATCGTGGGCAGGATCAGTTCCGCCGTCTCGCGGGGGGCGTTCTCGCCCATCAGACCCACGCGCTTGGCGTGGCCGATCAGATATTCGTCGGAGAAACTGCACTGCACTTCCAGAAGGCGCGTCTCGCCGCGGTCGGAATAGAAGTCGCGCATCAGGTCGATGCTGGCCGGATCGAGGCAGATGACGAGCCGCTTGGTATCGTAATAGTCGAACAGCATGCGCATGAGTGCCCGGCGGTGGCGGTGGCGCTTCTCGATGGTGGTCTGGATTCCGCCCAGGTCGGGCAGCGGCGTGTCCTGCTCGTTGAAGAGATAGCCGATGACCGGCAGGCCGGCGACCTCGCGGATGCGGTCGATCAGCCGCTTGGCCACATGCCATTTCTTGCAGGCCACGATGAGAAGCTGGCGGTCACGCCCGAGCGAGGCTTCCGACTCCCAGAAGCGCGGCGCGAAGCGCCTGCCCACTCGCCCCCGCTGGGTGAGGAACTTGAAGAGTCTCGTGCCTTCGTTCGAGATCTGAAAGTGCACGCCGGTGGCGTTGTAGAGCTCGCCCAGCCGGCGTTTGAGTTCATGCGCATGCGGCGAGATCTTCCGCGCGAAGAGATAGTCCTGGCTGAGCAGAAGATCGTAATGGTCGTTGTAGAATGTCACCGGCATGCCGTAGTCGGTGAACATCAGGAAGGTCAGCGTGCGCGTGCGTATCTCGGCGCGCGGCACCAGATGCGGCACCAGCGTCTGAAAGAAGGTCTCGTCGGGGATCCAGGTGGTGGAGAAGAAGCGCAGAACGTCCCGCCGCTGCCGGCAGAAGTCGAGGATGGCCTCCACCGTGTTGCGCCTCAGGCACCACCATTGGGAGCCGATGCGCATCTCGAGATCCTCGGGGATGCGGCGGCTGAGTCCGAGCGCCTTCTGCAGCTCCAGCGAGCGGTAGAACAGCCACTTGTTCTCGCGCTCGTTGAAGAAGTGACGGTAGATGAGCCGCTCTTCCTTCAGACCGGTCTTGATCCAGTCGCTCTCGAAGAAGTCGAAGCTCTCGATGTAGTCCACGTCCTCGGCGTCGAGAAAGGCATGGGCATATTCGGCCGACTTGATCGCCATGCAGTCGCCCGAGATCATGTAGAAATGCGTGGCCCGCGGAAACGCCTCCACCGCGGTCTCCAGCGCCAGGAGCGTGGCCTTGACCAGCGACCACTCGCCCCAGCCGCACTTCACCCGGCGCGGCGCGAAGGCGACATGCGGGTTCTCATCGAGGGCAGAGCGGATGCGCGCGTAGTCGGTATCGGAAGCGCGGCCGTCAAAATGAATGGCTACATAGTCACCCGCAGCCGTGAGCCTTTCGGCCTTGTCGATGATGCCCTGTGGATCCTTGTGACACAGGAGAATGAAGGCGATCTGTGACATGAGCTCGAGAGGTTCTGGCCGCTTGGCGCGCTGTTTTGCCCCTACATAGCTTGAAGGAGCATTGAATGGACAGGGATTCTTTGCTTTTCTGCGCCAAAACAGAGCCTCGTCGCGCTTGACGGCGGCGGAGGATCGGAGGCAAGCAGCATATGGGCTTTCCCGGAACCTGGATGACGCTTGACGAGCGCCTCGTCTATCGCGTTGTGCCGAAATGCGCCTGCTCCACCATCGGGCAGATCATGTATTACGGCGATCACGGGCATTTCTTCGATGGCGACATTCACGATGCCACCGAGGGCATCCACAAATGGGGCATCGAGGAGTCGAAGGCGCGCATCTCCGAGGTGGTGAAGGCGCAGGAGGCTTATGCCTTCACCTGCGTGCGCAACCCCTACACCCGCATCCTCTCCTCCTTCTTCGACAAGATCTGCGGCATCCAGCGCAACGGCCGGCGCTACCGGGGCAATCTGGTGCCGATGCTGATCCAGAAATACGGCGTCGAGGTGGGCGGCCCCGATGGCAAGGAGGAGTTCGACCAGATCCGCTCCTTCCGGCGGTTCCTGCTCTTCGTGCGCGACACCATCCGCTTCCGCCGCCCGATGGAGCCCGACATCCACTGGTCATCGGTGTCGGGGCACGTCTCGACCTTCATCGTCAACGGCGGGCGCTACAATCACATCTTCTTCACCGAGAAGTTCAACGAGGGCATGCAGACGGTGCTCGACAATGTCGAGCTTGCCCACCCCGTCGATCTTGCGAAGGTGCCCCGCTTCAACGAGAGCGAGGGGCACGGGCCGAAGCGCGCGCACCCCGTCGAGGATTATTTCGACGACCTCTCCATGCACCTCGTGCGCGAGATCTACAAGCGCGACTTCGAGGTGTTCAAGTATGACATCGACGATCCCTCCAACAAGATGCCGATCGGCGAGATCGACCTTGACGAGGTGCACGCCAAGCTCGGCGAATAGCCTCTAGCCGGCGCAGCAGGAGAGCGCGGCCACATCCTTCTCGAAGGTCTGGGCGGCGAGCTTCAGCCCCTCCACCGTGGTGAGATAGGGGAAGATCGCATCGCCGAGCTCGTCCCAGCCCATGCCGGCGCGAATCGCAAAGGCCGCCGCCTGAATGCTGTCGGCGCCCTCGGGCGCCAGAACATGCGCGCCGAGAAGCCGGTGCGTCGCGGCATCGGCCACCAGCTTGATGAGCCCGCGCGTATCGCGCGCGGCAATGGCGCGCGGGACATGCTCAAGCGGCAACACCGACACCCGCACATCGTGCCCCGCAGCGCGCGCGGCGGCCTCGGTCATGCCGACGCTTGCCACCTGCGGGTCGGAGAACACGACCGATGGAATGGCGCTGTTGTCATAGCTCCACCTGTCGCCCTGAAGCGCATTCCTCGCCGCGATCTTGGCGCCATAGGCGGCCATGTAGACGAACTGGTCGCGCCCGGTGACATCGCCTGCGGCGTAGACACCCGCACGGCTCGTGCGCATGTGCGCGTCAATGACGATGCCGCCTCGCGCATCGGTCGCCACACCGGCTTCTTCCAGCCCCAGCCCGCCGCTGTTCGGCACTCGGCCGGTGGCAACGAGAAGCGCTTCAGCCGTGATCCGCCGCGCCTCGCCGGCCTCGGGCACGTGAACAACGACGCCCTCTCCCCCTGCCTCGACCCGCTCATAGCCCCCGACCTTCCGCACGGTGATGCCCTCTTCGGCGAAATATCCGGTGAGCGCCTGCGAAATCTCCGGCTCCGCGCGCGGCAGGAGGCCGTGCCGGGTCAGGATCGACACGCGGCTTCCCGCGCGGGCAAGGATCTGCGCCAGCTCGACACCGATGTAGCCGCCGCCGATCACGATGAGCGAGTCGGGAACCTCCTCGAGCTCCAGCAGCGAAGTGCTGTCATGCCAGGGAACATCGCCAAGCCCCGGAATCTCCGGCACATGCGGGCGGGAGCCAGTGGCGATGATGATGCGAGGCGCCTCAAGCCGCCGCCCCTCAACCTCAACCGCGCCGTCGGGAGCGAGGCGTGCCGCACCTTCGATGTAACGCACGCGCGGGTGGCTCGGCAGCACGTCGATGTATTTCGCGCGGCGAAGCTCTTCGACCAGCTCGCGTTTCTGACGCACGGTCGCGGCCCAGTCAGTCACCCGCGCCTCAGCCTCGATACCGGCAAAGCGCCGGGCCGCTCTCGCATGGTGAAGAGGCTCGACGGCCCGGATCAGCGCCTTCGACGGCACGCAGCCGACATTGACGCAGGTGCCGCCGATGGTGCCGTGGCCGATCAGCGCGACCTGCGCGCCCTCGTCGGCCGCGGTGATCGCCGCAGAGAAGCCGGCCGATCCGGCCCCGATCACCACGAGATCGAAACGCTCTTCGCTGCCTTCATTGCCGCCCTTGAAGAGGCTCCTTGCGGAGACTTTCGCTCGCATCTCTCAGCCGCCCTTCGCTCGCTTCCGCCGCCACAGGGCATAGCCCGTCAGCGCCACGAAGAAGGCGAGCGCGGGCACCAGCACATAATCGAGAACACCGACCAGCGCCGAAAGCCCGACCACGCCCAGCAACACCACGAGCACCGGCGCAAAGCAGCACAGCGCGGCAACCAGCGTGCCGATCACGCCTGTCCGCAGGAGTCGGTCACCTATCACGATCCCTCTGCCTCCGTCCCCAGAAGTCGCCCCGAATAACCGAACTTCGCAGGCTGAGCCGCAATCTCCTCTGCGCCGACAACTGCGTCATCGAAGCGCACAAGGTAGATGACCGTGCTCCCGTCGCCTTGCTCCTCGAAACTGACGATCTCCACGCCAGCGGCAGCACGCTTCATCGCCTCCCCGGCAATGTAGGAACACGAGGGACAATAAAGGCCCGACACCTCTATGCGGGCGATGCGCTCCGCCGCCCCGGCGCTCGCTGCCGCAAGCACCAGACCAACAGTCAGGATGAGTCTCTGCATTCTGGCACTCCTTTTAGTAGCCAATGAGCCAAGGCGACAGGTAGGGAAAGAAGACAGCAAGTAACGTGAGGCCGCTCGCCGTCCACAATGCCGCCTTCATCACGCCCCGGTTCAGCGGGCGAGTGCAGCGGCCATCGGCACAGGCCGGCCTTGCGGGCCGGTAGAGCTTCCAGAACCCATAGGCGAGCGAGGCGCCGGCAAAGGCGAAGAAATACCATTTGTAGGGATAGAGCGCTCCCATGCGCCCGATCCACGCCCCGGACGCGCCAAGACTGAAAGCCACAAGCGGCAGAACGCAGCACGACGTCATCGCCAGCGCCCCCGCAATCCCGCCGGCCGCGGCAAGACGCACACCAGTCTCCCCTCCTTCATCACTACGCGCGTGGAGCTCATCACCCGAACTCATGATCTCGCCTCCATTGCCCGATCACGCCTTTCTCCCTACGATCTGTAGCCGCTACAGATGCAAGGGCATAAGGCATGGCACCGCTCACATCCGCGCGAGGATATTCCATCGGCGCGCTCTCCCGCGCGACCGGGGTGAAGGTCGAGACGATCCGCTATTACGAGCGCATCGGCATCATGCCCGAGCCCGGCCGCACGGCGGGGGGCAACCGGCAGTACACGCATGAGCACCTCAAGCGGCTCTCCTTCATCCGCCGCTGCCGGGCGCTGGGCTTTCCCGTTGCCGAGATCCGCGCTCTCCTGTCGATGGTGGACAGCCGCGACGTGACCTGCGGCGAGGTCCACGCCATCGTCACCCACCAGCTCGCCGAGGTGCGCCGCCGCCTCGCAGACCTCGCAAGGCTCGAGGCCGATCTTTCCGCCATGGCGGCCCAATGCGCCCAGGGCGACGTGCCCGCCTGCCCCATCATCGACACGCTCTTTGATGACGACGCACCGAGCCTGCCCGCTTGACGCTGGCGCGGGCGTCACTTAACCAGCGAACTGCCGGCGGGCATGGTGTAATGGTAGCGCTCTGGCCTTCCAAGCCAGCGGTGCGGGTTCGATTCCCGCTGCCCGCTCCACAAGCAGCCTTTCCGTCACTCATTCGCAGGTGCCCCGCCTCTTGCGCCCGCACCCCTTTCCGCGATTGAGTGAGCCCCGCACGGCAACGGGGGCAGCGTATGCTCGAGGGCATCCGAATCATCGAGATCGAGGGGCTCGGCCCGGCCCCCTTCGCCGCCATGATGCTGGCCGAGCTCGGCGCAGATGTCATCGTCGTCCACCGCAGGACACCTTCCGACACGCCCCGCGCCCCCGGCCCGAACCTTCTCGACCGGGGCAAGCGCTCCATCGCCCTCGACCTGAAGGACACCGATGACGCAAAGGCGCTTCGCGCGCTGCTCGCCACGGCTGACGGGCTCATTGAGGGCTTCCGCCCCGGCGTGATGGAGCGCCTCGGCTTCGGCCCCGAGGCGGTGCATGCCATCCGCCCGGCCCTCGTCTACGGCCGCATGACCGGCTGGGGCCAGACCGGCCCGCGCGCCCATCAGGCAGGCCATGACCTCAATTACATCGCGCTGTCGGGCGCGCTCTGGGGCGCCTCGCCGCCCGGCCAGCCGCCCTTCACCCCGCCCACGCTCCTCGGCGACATCGGCGGCGGCGCGCTCTACCTCGTCATCGGTATGCTCGCCGGGCTGATCCGCGCCCGCGCCACGGGAAAGGGAACGGTGGTCGATGCCGCGATTGTCGACGGCTCGGCGCACATGCAGGCGCTCGCGCTCTCCCTGCTCGCGCCGGGCACGCCCCTGCCCCCGCGCGGCAAGGGCCTGCTCGACGGCCCCTACTGGAGCCGCACTTACGCCTGTGCCGACGGCCGTTTCATCTCGGTCCAGTGCCTCGAGCCCAGGTTCCACGCCACCTTCCTGAAGCTCCTGGACCTCGAGAAAGACCCTGACTTCGCCGCCCAGTTCGACCCGGAGAGCTGGCCACACGCCACAGCCCGTCTGGAAACGCTCTTCTCCAGCCGCCCGAGAGACCACTGGGCAAAACTCTTCGAGGGAACGGACGCCTGCGTTGCTCCTGTCCTCGACCCCGAAGAGTCCGCCGAAGATCCGCACATGAGCGCCCGCCAGACCTGGAGCCGCGCCCATGGCCGGCTCGAGCCCCGCGCCGCCCCGCGCTTCGACAATGCGCCACCCCCCGAGCCGCCAGCGCCGCCCGCCCGCGGCGCCCACAGCGCCGAAATCCTCGCCGAGCTTGGCCTCAAGCCCCGCTCCTGATCCTCATCCTGGGGGGAAATACCCCGGGGGTGAATGCCGCGAAGCGGCAGAGGGGGCAGCGCCCCCAAGCCCCGTCAATGCCAGCCCGGCGGCGGGGGCAGAAGCACCCGCCCCTCGTCTTCAAGAATCCAGCATCTCCGCCCCTCGAACACGGCCGCCGTCAGCCGGCGGAAATATCCTGCGCCGGTATCGAGGTTCACGCGGTTGCCCGCGTGCATCGGCGCCTCGACGGGGGTGTGGCCGTGCACGACCAGCCGCCCGTGATCGCGCCGGTCGGAAAGAAACGGCTCGCGGATCCAGATCAGATCCTCCTCGCTCTGCTCCTCGAGCGGCACGCCAGGGCGGATTCCCGCATGCACCAGGATAAGATCATCGGTTGCCATGTAGAGCCGCTGCTCGCGCAGGAGCCGCTTGTGCGCCGCGGGCACGCGGGCAGGCGCCAGCGCCTGCAGCTCCTCGACATCGAGCCGGCCGTCGGCCTCGATACCGTAGGAGCGCAAGGTCTCGATGCCGCCAAGCCTGTGGTCGAGCCACACAAGGCCCGGCCGCTGCGCCGGGCCGACCGCCCCCGGCTCTTCGATGAAGTCGAGAAACATCCGGTCGTGATTGCCCCTGAGCGTAACCCACAGCTCGCCTGCCACCCGGCGCTCGAGGATGAAGTCGATCACTCCGGCCGTGTCCGGCCCGCGGTCGCAGAGATCGCCGAGCTGCACGACCGGTGCGTCGAAATCGCCAACGCGCGCGCGGTCGGCGGCGATGCGGGCGTGCGCGGCGCGCAGCATCTCAAGCTGGCCGTGCACGTCGCCGATGGCATAGACCCGCATCGCTGCCCCTTTCGCGCCGCGCCTCAGGCGCCCTCGAAGACGAGCGGGCGCACGCTCTGGAACTTTCCGGTCGCGCGCAGCTCATCGAGCACTTCCGCCGGCACCGGCTCGTCCACCGACAGAAGCGCAATGGCGTCGCCCCCGCGCTCGGACCGGCCAAGCGTGAAGTTGGCGATGTTGATGCCATGGGCGCCCATGGTCTGGCCGAGCGTGCCGATGATGCCGGGCACGTCCTTGTTGGTGGTATAGACCATGTAGGGTGCCACCTCCGAGTCGATGTTGATGCCCTTGATCTGGATGAACCGCGGCTTGCCGTCGGAAAACACCGTTCCGGCGATCGAGCGTTCCCGGCCCGGGGTCACCACGGTGAGCTTGATGTAGGCGTCGAAGACGCCGGTCTTGCCCTGGGTGGTGGTGGTCACGTCGATGCCGCGTTCCTTCGCCAGCACCGGGGCGGAGACCATGTTCACCTCCGGGTTCACGGCCTTCATGACGCCTGCGATAGCGGCGGCGTTGAGCGCGGCGGTGTTCATCTCGGCGACCTGCCCGTTGTAGAGGATGTTGACCGCCTTGATCGGCTCCTCGGTCATCTGGCCGACGAAGGCGCCGAGGTGCTGGGCCAGCCTGATCCACGGCCCCATCACCTTGGCCTCCTCGGCGGTGACCGAGGGCATGTTGAGCGCGTTCTGCACCGCGCCGGTCAGGAGATAGTCCGACATCTGCTCGGCGATCTGGATCGCCACATTCTCCTGCGCCTCGCGCGTCGAGGCGCCCAGATGCGGCGTGGTGACGACATTGGGCAGCTCGAACACGGGGTGCTGTGTCGCGGGCTCCTCGGCAAACACGTCGAGGGCGGCGCCGGCGACATGGCCCGACTTCAGCGCCTCCACGAGCGCCTCCTCGTCGATCAGCCCGCCGCGGGCGCAGTTGATGATGCGCACGCCGGGCTTCATCTTCGCGATCGCCTCGCGCGAAAGGATGTTGCGCGTCTTGTCCGTGAGCGGCACGTGCAGGGTGATGAAATCCGAGCGCGCCAGAAGCTCCTCGAACTCCACCTTCTCCGCCCCCAGCTTGTCGGCCCGCTCCTGGCTGAGGAAGGGGTCGTAGGCGATCACCTTCATCTTCAGCCCGAGCGCCCGGTCGATGACGATGGAGCCGATGTTGCCCGCGCCGATCACGCCAAGCGTCTTGCCGGTGAGCTCCACCCCCATGAAGCGCGACTTCTCCCACTTGCCCGAGCGGGTGGAGTAATGGGCCTCGGGAATCTGCCGCGCCACCGCCATCATCATGGCGATGGCGTGCTCGGCGGTGGTGATGGAGTTGCCGAAGGGCGTGTTCATCACGATGATGCCGCGCTTGGAGGCGGCGGCCAGATCGACATTGTCAACGCCGATGCCGGCGCGGCCGATCACCTTGAGGTTCTTTGCATTGCGCAGAAGCTTCTCGGTGACCTTGGTGGCAGAGCGGATGGCGAGGCCGTCATACTCGCCGATGACCTTGGCGAGGCGTTCCTTGTCCTTGCCCAGATCGGGCTCGAAGGTCACGTCGATGCCGCGGTCGCGGAAGATCTGCACGGCGGTTTCAGACAGCTTGTCGGAGACGAGCACCTTGGGTGCCATGGCTCATGTCCTCTCGATGTGAAGAATGCACGGACTCCGCGCGCCGCGGTAAGGCCTGCGCGCGGCGGATATGTCTCAGGCGGCAGCCGAAAGCGCCGCGCGCTCGGCCTCATAGGCCCATTCGATCCAGGGCATCAGCGCCTCGAGATCGGCGGTTTCCACCGTCGAGCCGCACCAGATGCGCAATCCCGGCGGCGCGTCGCGGTAGGCACCGATGTCATAGGCCACGCCCTCGGCCTCGAGCCGGCGGACGACGGCCTTGGAGAAGGCAGCCGGATCGGCGATCGCCGGATCGGTGAACTTGAGACAGACGGAGGTGGTGGAGCGAATCGCCGGATCTTCGGCGAGGTTGGCGATCCAGTCGCGCGCCTCGACGAAGTCGTTGACGACCTTGGCGTTGGCCTCGGCGCGGGCGATGAGCGCCGGCAGGCCGCCGATCTCACGCGCCCAGTCGAGCGCCTTCAACCAGTCCTCAACGCAGAGCATCGAGGGGGTGTTGATGGTCTCGCCCCGGAAGATGCCCTCGATGAGCTTGCCCCCCTTCGTGAGCCGGAAGATCTTGGGCAAGGGCCAGGCGGGCGTGTAGCTCTCAAGCCGCTCCACCGCGCGGGGGGAGAGGATCAGCACGCCATGCGCGGCCTCCCCGCCCATCACCTTCTGCCAGGAGAAGGTGGTGGCATCGAGCTTCTCCCAGGGCAGCTCCATGGCGAAGGCGGCGGAGGTGGCGTCGCACAGCGTCAGCCCCTCGCGCTCGGCGGGGATCACATCCCCCGAGGGCACGCGCACGCCCGAGGTGGTGCCGTTCCAGGTGAAGCAGACGTCGCGGTCGAAATCGACGCGGCCGAAGTCCACGATCTCGCCATAGGGCGCCTCGTGCACCCGCGCATCGAGCTTGAGTTGCTTGACCGCGTCGGTCACCCAGCCCTGGCCGAAGCTCTCCCAGGCCAGCATCTCCACGGGCCGCGCGCCCAGGAGGTTCCACATCGCCATCTCGAAGGCGCCGGTGTCGGAGGCGGGCACGATGCCGATGAGATAGTCGTCGGGCACGCCCAGAATCTCGCGGGTGCCGTCGATGGCTGCCTTCAGCTTCGCCTTGCCGATAGCGGCACGGTGCGAGCGGCCGAGCGGCGCGTCGGCGAGGGCTTCAAGCGAGAATGTGGGGTATTTGGCACAGGGCCCGGAGGAGAAGCGCGGATTGGCCGGCCGCGCGGCCGGGGTCACGGGTTTGGTCATGGTATCCTTCCAGATATGCGCCCCTCGTTGGGGAGGGGTGTCCCGCCGCCGCCAATACGCCCGCACCGGGCCTTTCGCAAGTGCGAAATCTCGTCTATGGCGACGCTTCGCGGATTGATTGCGACACGAAGGAACGCCCATGCCCCATGTCACGCTGATCGCCGCGCCCGGTTCCGGCGCGCTCGAGACCGCCATGGTCGAGGCGCTGCGCAGCGCTTGGGGCGGCGGCGCGGCGCGCTGGCTGGCACCCGGCGAGGCGGCCGAGTTCGAGCTGCCCACGGTGCCGGACAACCGCTGGGAGGTCTGGGCCGAGCTTCAGGCGCGCGGCATCGACATGGCGGTGCAGGAGCGGCGCGGGCGCAAGCGCATGCTGATCGCCGACATGGACAGCACCATGATCGGGCAGGAGTGCATCGACGAACTGGCCGATCTGGCCGGGGTGGGAGCGCGCGTGGCCGAGATCACCGCGCGGGCGATGAATGGCGAGCTGAACTTCGAGGAGGCGCTGCGCGAGCGCGTGGGGCTTCTGAAGGGGTTGCCGGAGTCGGTGATCGCCGAGGTGCTCGAGCAGCGCATCACGCCCGCGCCGGGCGGGCGGGAGCTGGTGGCGACGATGCGGGCGCATGGGGCGGTGACGGTTCTGGTCTCCGGCGGCTTCACGCAGTTCGCCTCCGCGGTGGCCGGGTGGTTCGGCTTCGACATTCACCGCGCCAACCGGCTCGAGATCGCCCAGGGCGCGCTCACCGGCCGGGTGGAGGAGCCGATCCTCGGCCGCGAGGCGAAGGTGGAGACGCTGCGCGAGGTTGCCTCCGAGCGGGGCATCGCGCTTGAGGAGGTGATGGCGGTGGGCGACGGCGCCAACGATCTTGGCATGCTGAAGCTCGCGGGCGCGGGTGTGGCGCTGCACGCCAAGCCCGCGGTCGCGGCCGAGGTCGATCTGCGCATCAACCACGGTGATCTGACGGCGCTTCTCTACCTGCAGGGCTATACGCGCGCGGAGTTCGTCACAGGCTGAGGCGCGCCAGCGGCTCCGCCGGGCGAATCACGCCCACTTCCAGACCACGACGGTTGAGAATCGGCGCGTCGATCAGGCTCTTCGCCACCGGGTCGGACGCATCGAGCATCCCGAGACGGATCAGCACCGCGGCAATCACCGCCTCCGACCCGCGGGTCGCCCCGTCGGAGATCTTCACCGCCACGCCCATGCGCCGCTCGGGGATGATGGCGGCAAAGACGCCCTCCGCCCCGGTCTTCACCGCCGCGCGCCCGCCCATCGCCCGCATCAGCCGCGTGCAGGCGCGCCCCTCGCCGGCGACAAGCTCGGGGTGGGCGACCATGGCGCGATAGAGCCGGGCCATGGCCGAGGGCCGCGCGCCGGTGGCCCCGCTTGCCACGGCATCGGCGAAACGCGCCATGGCAAGGGCGAAATCGGCAAGCCGCGCGGCGAAATTCGGCGCCGAGCAGCCGTCGATGCCAAAGCCGGGGCTCGCCGCACCGGTGACCTCCTCGAAGGCCGCACGCACCGCCTGCTGCACGGGGTGGGAAGGGTCGATGTATTCCGGCCCCGCGCCAAGATGGCGGCTGAGGGTGAGAAAGCCCGTGTGCTTGCCCGAGCAGTTGTTGTGAATCTGGCAGGGCTGCCCGCCCGAGCAGATCAGCGCCTTTTTCGCCGCCTCGTCGCGCGGCATCTCCGGCCCGCAGCGCAGGTCGTCGTCGGAAAGGCCGAGCCGCTCGAGCCAGGCGGTGACCCGCCGGGTGTGGATCTCGGCCGCCTGATGCGAGGCGCAGGCAAGGGCGAGCTCCTCGCTCGAAAGCCCGAAGGCGTCCGCCGCGCCGCTTTCGACAAGCGGCAGCGCCTGAATCATCTTCGCCGCCGAGCGCGGCAGGATCACCGCCTCGGGCGCGCCCAGCGCGGCCACGAGCCCGCCCTCGGCCGTGGCAATCGCGACATGGCCGCGATGACGCGATTCGGTGAAGGGACCACGGGTGAGTTCGACGAGTTCGGCATCGGCCATGGGCTGCCCTCGCTGATGGCGCGCGGAAATCCGCACGCGGGGGTTTTCCTGTCGGTGCGCAATCCGTTAAACTCCGCCCGTTGGTTTGAAAAGCCGCCGCGCCGAAGTTGCGACCCGCAGAAGGTCACGCGCGCAAGGCGGCAGGCAGGAAATCGCGGCAGGAGGCTGCAGTCACATGATGAAGCTGGGAATGCGCGGTCTGGCGGTCGCGGCCGCAATCTGGATGGCGGCGGGCGCGGGGGCGCAGGAATCCGACAACCGCGTGGGCGCGCACACCGACTGGTCCGTCTTCGAGGAAACCGACCCCAAGCAGTGCTGGGCCGTCTCCGCGCCGAAGGAAACCGTGAACACCCGTGACGGGCGCGTGGTTGCGGTGCGCCGCGGCGACATTCTGCTGTTCGTCTCCTGGGTGCCCGATCAGGGGGTGAAGGGGCAGGTCTCCTTCACCGGCGGCTACCCCTTCAAGGAGGGCTCGACCGTCTCGCTCGAGGTCGATGGCCAGACCTTCCAGCTCTTCACCAAGGGCGAATGGGCGTGGTCCCCCTCCGAGGCGGACGACGCCAAGCTGATTACCGCCATGAAGCGCGGCGCCGAGGCGGTCGTGACCGGCATTTCCTCGCGCGGGACGACGACGAAGGACACCTTCTCGCTCTTCGGCTTCACTGCCGCGGTGGAGGAAGCAGAGCGGCGCTGCTCGGGCTGAGTCGTTGCCGCGCGGGCTGGGAGAATCAGCGCAAAGCCCCTATATGCTGCCCTCCTGACACTGTCGGAGGATGAGATGACGCGCGCCGCACCGATCACACAGGACGTGGTGACGATCCCCCGGATTCTGCCCGAAGGGCCGGCCAATCTCGTCGGGCTCACGCGCGAGGCGATGGCCGAGGCGCTGGCGAGGATCGGGACGCCCGAGCGGCAGCTCAGGATGCGCGTCGCGCAGATCTGGCACTGGATCTATCATCGCGGCGTGCGCGACTTCGGCGCGATGACCAACCTTGCCAAGGACTACCGCGCGCGGCTGGCCGAAAACTTCGTCATCGCCGTGCCCGAGGTGGTGAGCCGCCAGATCTCGGCCGACGGCACGCGCAAGTATCTCATGCGAATCGCAGGCGGGCATGAGGTGGAAACCGTCTACATCCCCGAGGAGGGGCGCGGAACGCTCTGCATCTCGTCACAGGTCGGCTGCACGCTCACCTGTTCCTTCTGCCACACCGGCACGCAGAGGCTCGTGCGCAACCTCACCGCGGCCGAAATCGTCGGCCAGATCATGGTGGCGCGCGACGACCTTGGCGAATGGCCAAAGCCCGGCGAGGCGATGGGCGAGCGGCCCAGGCTCGTCTCCAACATCGTGCTGATGGGCATGGGCGAGCCGCTCTACAACTTCGACAACGTGCGCGATGCGATGAAGATCGCCATGGACGGCGAGGGCATCGCGATCTCCCGCCGGCGCATCACCCTCTCGACCTCGGGCGTGGTGCCGATGATCGCCCGCACCGCAACCGAGATCGGCTGCATGCTGGCGGTGAGCTTTCATGCCACCACCGACGAGGTGCGCGACAAGCTTGTGCCGATCAACAGGCGCTGGAACATCGAGACGCTTCTGGGCGCCCTGCGCGAGTATCCCCGCCTGTCCAACTCCGAGCGCATCACCTTCGAATACGTCATGCTCAAGGGCGTGAACGATTCGGACGAGGACGCGCGCCGGCTGGTGAAGCTGATCGCGGGCATCCCCGCCAAGATCAATCTCATCCCCTTCAACGAATGGCCCGGCGCGCCCTACGAGCGCTCCGACTGGGAGCGGATCGAAGCCTTCGCCGACATCGTGCACAAGGCAGGCTACGCCTCGCCCATCCGCACGCCCCGTGGCGAGGACATCATGGCGGCTTGCGGTCAGCTCAAGTCGGCCACCGAGCGCGCCCGCAAGTCCGCCGCCGAGATCGCGGCCGAAGCGGGGCTTGCGCGCGGCTGAGCCGCCCTCTTTCAGCCACAATTGCCGCCACAAATCCCGATCCCTCCCCAATTGTCGCCATTTGCGAAACGCAACCTGGCAGCATCGAAGCACTGTTCTCGCAGGGAGAGGATTCATGAACACCAATGTCATTCACATCGACCCCGCCGCGATTGCCGAGGCGCGCAGCATCGTCATGCGTGAACGCCGCATGGCGCTTTCGGAGCGCGAATGGCGCCACCGGCTGAAGGGCTATGGCTATGCGCTGACCGACACCGCCCGCGGCCGCCTCATCACCTCGCTGCCGCACGGCACGGTGATCGGCCCGCTCTGAGGCACGCGTCAGCGGCCGGGAACGGAGCGGCGCCTTTCGCCCGCCCCTTCCCAGCCATCGATGGCGGCAATCGCCTCTTCGGCCGTTTCGACAAAACGGAACAGCTCGAGATCCTCTCGCGCAATGGTGCCGGCGTCGGCCAGCGCCTCCCAGTTGATGATGTCGCGCCAGAACTTCTCGCCGAACAAGATCACCGGCACGCGCTGCATGCGTCCGGTCTGGATGAGCGTCAGCGTCTCGAAAAGCTCATCGAGCGTCCCGAAGCCGCCGGGAAACACCGCCACCGCCTCGGCCCGCATCAGGAAGTGCATCTTGCGGATGCCGAAATAGTGAAAGTTGAAGCACAGATCGGGCGTCACATAGCGGTTTGGCGCCTGCTCGTGCGGCAGCACGATGTTGAGCCCGATGGAAACGCCGCCGGCCTCGGCCGCGCCGCGGTTTCCGGCTTCCATCACCCCCGGCCCGCCGCCGGTGACGATCACCCCCCTGAGCCCGCCGTCTGCCTTCGAGCGCAAGGTCATCTCGTAGGCGAAGCGCCGGGCCTGCTCATAGTAGCGGCTCAGCTCGGCGAGGGTCGTCGTTGCGGCTTGCTCCCTTTGCGAGGGCTCGGGAATGCGCGCGCCACCGAAGAGCACGATGGTGCTCTCCACCCCGTATTCGGTGAGGTAGAGTTCAGGCTTGAGCAGTTCGAGTTGAAGCCTGACCGGCCTCAGCTCGTCGCGGCACAGAAAGTCCGGGTCGGCGAAGGCCAGCCTGTAGGCCGGCGACTCCGTCTGCGGCGTATGGGGGATCTCGCGTGTCGTCTCGATGTCCTGCCTGGCATCGGGAAAGATGCGCTCGCGATGATCCTTCATCTGGCCGGTATCCCTTTCGTCCATTGCTCCGCCTGTGCCGGCCCACTATAGGCTAGGGTCCAGCCAAGACCAGAGACATTCGCCGGAGGGATCATGTCGAACGCCCAGCTTGAAGCCGCCATCGAATCCGCTTGGGAGCGGCGCGACAGCATCACGCCGCAGACCCGTGGCGAGGTGCGCGATGCCGTCGAGGCCACGCTGGAGGCGCTCGATTCGGGTGCGCTTCGGGTCGCCGAGCGGCGCGAGGACGGCAACTGGCACGTCAACCAGTGGGCCAAGAAGGCGGTGCTGCTCAGCTTCCGCCTGCGCGACATGGAACTGATGCCAGGCAGCCCCCAGGGCGGCCACTGGTGGGACAAGGTCGATTCCAAGTGGAAGGACTGGGATGAGGCGCGCTGGCGGCAGGCGGGTTTCCGTGCCGTGCCCAACTGCGTGGTGAGGCGTTCGGCCTATATCGCGCCCGGCGTGGTGCTCATGCCCTCCTTCGTCAATCTCGGGGCCTATGTCGACGAGGGCACCATGGTGGACACATGGGCCACGGTCGGCTCCTGCGCCCAGATCGGCAAGAATGTGCACCTCTCGGGCGGGGTGGGAATCGGCGGCGTGCTGGAGCCCATGCAGGCGAACCCCACCATCATCGAGGACAACTGCTTCATCGGCGCGCGCTCGGAGGTGGTCGAGGGCGTTATCGTGCGCGAAGGCTCCGTGCTGGGGATGGGCGTGTTCATCGGCCAGTCCACCAAGATCGTCGATCGCGAGACGGGCGAGGTCTTCTATGGCGAGGTGCCGCCCTATTCGGTAGTGGTGGCCGGCTCGATGCCCTCGAAGGGAGGCGTGAACCTCTACTGCGCGGTCATCGTCAAACGGGTGGATGAGAAGACCCGCGCCAAGACCGGCATCAACGAGCTGCTCCGGGATTGAGCGGGTGGGCGACAGGAACGACGGCAAGGCGAGGCGCCCCCAGCAGGTTTACACCCTGCTTGCCGAGGTGGGGCGGAAGGACGGCGACGGCCTGCCCGAAGGCGCCACCGGCGCGGCGCTGATGTGTTATGCCTCGGGCGTGGACGAGGCCGAGGCGGTGCGCGAGACGGTGGCGCTGCTGCGACAGGCAGGACTGAACCCGCTCGAAGTTTCGGGCTATGGCTCGCTCGAGGAGCGCCTCGCCGAAGGCCACGACATCGACGTGGAGGAGCGCGCGCTCATGCAGCGCGCGCTCGACGAGAATGCGGTCATCATCGCCCAGATGACGCCCTTTTTCGACGACTGAGCCGCGCGGGCCTCAAGCGCGCGCGACCGAGGCGAGTTCACGCGCCTCGAAGGCCATGAGCCCGCGTGCCCGGCAGGGCCGCTGAGGAGGCAGGCGCAGGCCCGGCAGGTCGAGCACCGTCCCGCGCAGGTCGCCTTGCGACGGAACGCGCATGCTCTCGCCCCAGGCTCCAGCGAGCATCAGGCAGTCGTGGGCATCCAGCAGAAGCTGGTGATAGCGGATACCGCAAACCATGCGCCGGCCCGGCGAAGCCGCCGGCCTGGTTCGCGCAAGATGCCGCGCTTCGGCCAGAACGGCCTCTTCTCCAAAGGCATATTCGGCGTGTCCACCGGCAACCAGCATGCGGTGGTCCGGCGCAACGGTCACGTCCCGCCGCAAGCCGAGGGCGGGTGCGGTCAACCGGACCGGCGCGTGCCGGCCAAGCACCGGCATCTCGCGCGACAGCAGCGCCAGCACCGGCCTGAGCCCGCCCCACGCGGTGTGCACGAGATCGCCCGGCGCGATTGCTTCCACCGGCTTCCATCCCGCCGCCGTCCGCACGGGCGTGCCCGCACCGATGCCTGGCACCGGCCCGACCGGCTCCAGCCGATCCGACAACGCCACGAGCGACAGCTCCCGCCCATGGGCGCAGCCGCTCGACAGGCCAAGAACGGCGGCAAGATCGCTCCATGGCAGGGGGCTCGGCGCCTCGACAGGCGCACGCGCCCAGACCCCGGTATCGGGAAGCTCAAGGGCGAGAAAGCCGCGCCGCGCGGGCGCGTCCCAGCCATAGGAGATGCGCACGATCTCCTCCGTTGCGGGCAATGCCAGCCGCACGTCGCCGCGCGTTTCGGAGACGCCTTGCACAATGGTCAGCTCCACCTGCCCCTGCGGGTAGAGGATCACCGAGAAGAGCCGCCGCCAGCCCTGGTCGGCGCGGCAATCGACAAGGGGAAGCGGCCGCTCGCGCCCTGTGCCGATCTGCGCCTCGATGACGAGCGTGCCGCGGGGCATCAGCGCCAGCCCGCCGGGCCTGAAGGCCGACGAGCCGTGCATCCGGCGCCCGGAAAGGTCGGCCAGTGCGATCCAGGTCACGACCCGGATGCCGCCGCGCGGCCCCTGTCTCTGAAACTCATCTGCCCTGTTTTGCAGCCCGGCATATTTGCCGTGGCACCGCACCCTGCCTGCCGTTATTCATTCTTGCCATGCACAGTGGCGCAGCAAGGCCCACATGTGGAGAACTTTTCGGCCCTGCCCGGCAAAACGGGGAACCGCTGTTTCGTGAAGGCCACAAGGGAGCCACCGTCAATGACCGATCCGGTCGATCTCACCGCCCGCCTCATTCGCTGCCCCTCGGTCACCCCGCTCGAGGGCGGCGCGCTGCAACTCTTGGAGGAGGTGCTGCGCCCGGCGGGTTTCGAATGCCACCGCGTCGATCGCGGCGGGGTGCCCAACCTGTTCGCCCGCTGGGGGCGCAAGGGGCATGGCCGCACATTCGGCTTCAACGGCCATACCGACGTGGTGCCCGTGGGTGACCCCGACGCCTGGACGGTGGACCCTTTCGGCGGCGAGATCCGGGCCGGGTTTCTCTGGGGCAGGGGCGCGGCCGATATGAAATCGGGCGTTGCCGCCTTCGCTGCTGCCGCCATCGACTTCGTCGCTGATACGCCGCCTGACGGGGCGGTGATCCTCGCCATCACCGGCGACGAGGAAGGCCAGGCGATCAACGGCACCCGCGCCATTCTCGACTGGATGGCCGAGGAGGGCGAGCACATGAGCGTTTGCCTTGTCGGCGAGCCGACCTGCCCGGAGCGGCTGGGGGAGATGATCAAGATCGGCCGGCGCGGCTCGATGACGGCGCGCTTGACCGCGCGCGGCGTTCAGGGCCACACCGCCTACCCGCACCGGGCGAAAAACCCGGTCACCGCCATGGCGCGGCTGATCGACCGGCTCGCTGCCCATGAGCTCGACAAGGGCTCGGCCCATTTCGACCCGTCCACGCTGGCGCCGACCACCATTGACACCGGCAATGCGGCCACAAATGTCATTCCGGCAACCTGCTCGGGGGCGGTCAACATCCGCTTCAACGATCTGCACGATTCGGCCGCACTCACCCGCTGGCTGCGCGCCGAGGCTGACCGCGTGGCCGCCGAGACGGGCGTGAGCATCGAGATGGAGGTGCATGTTTCCGGCGAAAGCTTCCTCACCCCGCCGGGGCCGTTCGTTGATCTGGTCTCGAAGGCGGTGGCAGCCGAAACCGGCATCACGCCCAGGCTTTCCACATCGGGCGGCACCTCGGATGCCCGCTTCATCAAGGATCACTGCCCGGTGCTGGAGTTCGGGCTGGTGGGGCAGACCATGCACCAGGCGGACGAGCACGTTGCGGTGGAGGACATCCGCGGCCTCAAGCGCATCTACGCGCGGATCCTGCGCGACTGGTTTGCGTGAGGCGCGGTGCGGCGCGGTCATCTGATCGTGATGCTGAAGGAGCCGCGGCCGGGGCGGGTGAAGACCCGGCTTGCGCGCGGTATCGGCACGGTGGCGGCGGCGTGGTGGGTGCGCCACCAGACGGCGCGGCTTCTACGCCGGCTCGAGGACCGGCGCTGGCGGCTAGTGCTGGCGGTCAGCCCCGACACGGCGCGGGGGAGCCGCGCCTGGCCCGCGCATCTGCCGCGCATGCCACAGGGCAGGGGGCACCTCGGCCGGCGCATGATGCGGGTGATGCGCGCCATGCCGGCGGGGCCGGCACTCGTCGTGGGTGGCGACATCCCCGCACTCGGCCCGGGTCACATTGCCCGTGCCTTTCGTGCGCTCGGATCGCATGACGCGGTGCTCGGCCCGGCCGAAGACGGCGGCTACTGGGCCATCGGCCTTGCCCACCCCCGCCGGTGGCGCGAGCAGCTGCTCGACGGCGTGCGCTGGTCGAGCGAACATGCGCTCGCCGATACGCGCGCACGCCTGGGCCGGGCGCGGGTGGCGCTCATTGACCTGCTGGCGGACGTGGACGAGCCCGAAGAACTGCGCGCGATTGGGCGTGACGGCCGCAGGGCGCGGTGATAGGGCAAGGGCATGAAAGCACTGCCGACCAAGGAAGAGATCCTCGCCTGGATCGCCGAACATCCGACCGAGACGAACAAGCGCGACATCGCCCGTGCCTTCGGCGTGAAGGGGCAGGCGAAGGTCGAGCTCAAGCGGCTGTTGCGCGAGATGGAGGATGAGGGCCTGCTCGAGCGCCGCCGCAAGAGCTATCGCGACGCCTCGCGCCTGCCGCCTGTCACCGTGCTCGAGGTCACCGGCGCCGATGCCGATGGCGATCTCTTCGCCCGCCCGCTCGAGTGGCATGGCGAGGGCGAGCCGCCGCGCGTGCTGATCGCGCCCGGCCCCGGCCCCGCGCCGGGCAAGGGGGACCGGGTTCTGGCCCGTCTTACCCCCGCGAAGGGCGAGGATCACGCCTATGTCGCCAAGGTCATCCGCCGCATCGGGCAGGGGCCGAAGCGCATATTGGGCATCTTCCGCAAGTCCGCGGAAGGCGGGCGCCTCGTACCCATCGACAAGGGGGTGGACCGCGAATGGCTCGTTCCCCGCGACGCCACCCATGGCGCCAGGGACGGCGAGCTGGTCGAGGCCGAGGCATCGGGACGTGCCGGCGCCTACGGGTTGCCGCGCGCGCGTGTCGTCGCGCGGCTTGGCGACCCGTCCCAGCCCAAGGCCTTCTCGCTCATCGCCATCCACCAGTATGGCATTCCCGACGAGTTCCCGCCCGAGGTGCTGGAGGAGGCCGAGCGGCTGAAGCCCGCCGGGCTGAAGGGCCGCGAAGACCTGCGCGATCTGCCACTCATCACGATCGACCCTGCGGACGCCCGCGACCATGACGACGCTGTCTTTGCCGAGCCCGACGATGACCCCAAGAACCCCGGCGGGCACGTCATCTGGGTGGCCATCGCCGATGTCGCCTACTACGTCCGTCCTGGCACCGCGCTCGACCGCGAGGCGCGGCGGCGCGGCAATTCCACCTATTTCCCCGACCGGGTGGTGCCGATGCTGCCCGAGCGGCTTTCGGGCGATCTGTGCAGCCTTCACGAGGGCGTGCCACGCGCCTGCATCGCCGTGCGCATGGTCATCGACGCCAAGGGCCACAAACGCTCGCACCGCTTCGTGCGCGGGTTGATGCGCTCGGCGGCATCGCTTGCCTATGAGGAGGTGCAGGCCGCCGCCGACGGCAAGCCCGACGACCGCACCGGCCCGCTCATGGAGCGGGTGATCGCGCCCCTCTACGCGGCTTACGAATGCGCGAAGAAGGCCCGCGCCGAGCGCCAGCCGCTCGATCTCGACCTGCCCGAGCGCAAGATCGTGCTCGACGAGGAGGGGCGCGTCGTCTCGGTCGGCTTCCGCGACCGGCTCGAGGCGCACCGGCTGATCGAGGAGTTCATGATCCTCGCCAATGTCTGCGCCGCCGAGGAGCTATTCGCCCGCCGCCGCCCGCTTCTCTACCGCGTGCACGAGGAGCCGAGCCCCGAAAAGCTCGAAGCCCTGCGCGAGATCGCCGAGGCCTCGGGGCTGACGCTCGCAAAGGGGCAGGTTCTGCACACCCGCCATCTCAACCAGCTTCTCGAGCAGGCCGAAGGCACGCCGCATGACGAGCTGATCAACATGGCCACGCTGCGCGCCATGATGCAGGCCTATTACCACCCCGAGAACTTCGGCCATTTCGGGCTGGCGCTGCGCTCATACGCCCATTTCACCTCGCCCATCCGCCGCTA
Organism: Meinhardsimonia xiamenensis; assembly: GCF_900102905.1. GTDB lineage: Bacteria > Pseudomonadota > Alphaproteobacteria > Rhodobacterales > Rhodobacteraceae > Meinhardsimonia > Meinhardsimonia xiamenensis. The sequence goes on from NZ_FNFV01000001.1 coordinate 67,011, forward strand.
TGCCGACCTGATCGTGCACCGTGCGCTGATCTCGGCGCATGGCTGGGGCAAGGACGGGCTGAGCGAGGCCGACATCGAGCATCTGGAGGAGACGGCCAAGCACATCTCCGAGACCGAGCGCCGCTCGATGGCCGCCGAGCGCGACACCGCCGATCGCTACCTTGCCGCCTTCCTCGCCGACCGGGTCGGGGCCGAGTTCACCGGGCGGATCACCGGGGTGCAGCGCTTCGGCGTCTTCGTGCGGCTCGATGACACCGGGGCGGAAGGGATCATCCCGGTCCGCGCGCTGGGGCGGGAGTATTTCCATTATGACCCGCATCTGCAGGCGCTGACAGGCAGCGAGAGCGGCGCGGTGTTCGAGATCGGCCAGAAGGTGACGGTGAAGCTCGTGGAGGCCGCGCCGGTCTCGGGTGGGCTCCTGTTCGAGCTTGTCGAGGCCGGCGCCGCCGGTGGCCGGCCGGCCCCCCGCGCGCGCGGCAAGGGCGGGCGCAAGGCAAAGGCGCCGGTCGGGCGCAAGCCGGCCAAGGCGGCACGCAAGGGCGCGAAGGTGCGGCGCAAGGTGACGCGCACGCGGCGCTGAGGCTTCAGCCGTTCTCGCGCAGGATCTGCCCGGCGAGATAGAGCGAGCCGCAGATGAGGATGCGCGCGCCCGGTGCCTCGGCGGCGATGCGCGCGACGGCCTCGGCCGGCGATGCGGCGACCCGCGCCGCAAGGCCCACGGAGCGCGCCGCCGCGGCGGTTTCCTCGGCAGAAAGCGTTGCCGCCTCGCCAGCAATCTCCACCGCGTGCAGCGCCTCGGCCAGTGCCGCGAGCGGGCGCATGTAGCCCGCCGCATCCTTGGTGCGCAGCATGCCGCAGACAAGCTGCAGCGGCTTTGCCGGCAGTCGCGACAGCGCTTCGGCCAGCGCCACGCCCGCCGCCGGGTTGTGCCCGCCGTCAAGCCAGAGCTCGGCCGCCCCCGCTGCCTCGACCAGCGGGCCGTGGCGCAGCCGCTGCAGCCGCGCGGGCCACTCGGCGCGGGTCACCGCCGCCTCGCATTCCCTCTCGCCAAGGCCGAGCTCGCGCAGGGCGGCGAGCGCGATCCCGGCATTTTCCACCTGATGGCGGCCGATGAGGTTCGGCAACGGCAGGTCGATGAGCCCGCGCTCGTCCTGAAACACCATCCGCCCGTGCTCCTCGGCCACGTGCCAGTGCTGGCCGTATGCACAGACCCGCGCGCCCAGCCGCTCGGCGCGGGCCTCGATCACCTCGAGCGCCTCGTCGTGCTGGCGGCCGACGATGCTGGGCACGCCGCGCTTGATGATCCCGGCCTTCTCGCCGGCGATCTCGGCCAGCGTCTCGCCCAGATACTGCTGATGATCAAGATCGACGGGCGTGATCACCGTGAGCCGCGGCCGTTCGACGACATTGGTCGCATCGAGCCGCCCGCCAAGGCCGACCTCGAGCAGGGTGTAGTCGGCGGGCGTGCGGGCGAAGGCGAGCAGCGCCGCACAGGTGGTGATCTCGAAATAGGTGATCGGCGCGCCGGCATTGGCGCGCTCGCATTCGTCGAGAACCTCCCTGAGCGCCTCCTCCTCGATCAGCCGGCCGGCAAGGCGGATGCGCTCGTGAAACCGCGCCAGATGCGGCGAGGTGTAGGCATGCACCCGGGCGCCCGAGGCCTCAAGCCCCGCGCGGATCATCGCCTGCACCGAGCCCTTGCCGTTGGTTCCGGCGATATGGATCACCGGCGGCAGGTCACGCTCGGGATGGCCGAGTCGGGCGAGAAGCCGCCAGACGCGGTCAAGCGTGAGGTCGATGATCTTCGGATGAAGCGACATCATCCGCTGCAGGATGATGTCCGAGCCCTGGCCGCTCACCGCTTCGGCTTCTCCGCGGCCTCGGAGGCGGGGGCGGATGCCGCCGCCTTCGGCCCACCATCTTTCGCCTCGGCCTGCTCCTTCGCTTCCTCTGACGCGTTCTGCGGCGCCTCCTCTTCCTCCGGTTCGGGCAGGTCGCCCTTCACCGCGGGCGGCAGGCCGAGCAGCATGCGCAGGATGGTGATGAGCTCCTCGCGCAGCTCCTTGCGGTGCGTAACCCGGTCGAGCATGCCGTGATCGAGCAGGTATTCGGCGCGCTGGAAGCCCTCGGGCAGCTTCTCGCGGATGGTCTGCTCGATCACCCGCGGGCCTGCGAAGCAGATCAGCGAATTGGGCTCGGCGATCTGGATGTCGCCGAGCATGGCGTAGGAGGCCGTCACGCCCCCCGTGGTGGGGTGGGTCAGCACCACGATGTAGGGCAGGCCCGCTTCCTTGACCATTTCCACCGCCACCGTGGTGCGCGGCATCTGCATCAGGCTCAGGATGCCTTCCTGCATCCGCGCCCCGCCCGCGGCGGTGAAAACGATAAAGGGCCGCTTGCGCTCGACGGCGCGGCGGGCGGCGGCGATCATCGCATTGCCCACATACATGCCCATCGAGCCACCCATGAAGGAGAAGTCCTGCGCCGCGGCGACCACCTCGACGCCGCCGAGTGCGCCTTCGGCCACCAGCATCGCCTCCTTCTCGCCGGTGGCCTTCTGCGCCGCCTTCAGCCGGTCGGGGTATCTCTTCTGGTCGCGAAAATGCAGCGGGTCGTGCACGGGCTCGGGCACCTCGATCTCGACGAACGCGCCACCGTCGAAGAGCGCTCTGAGCCGGTCGCGCGGCGAGATCGCCATGTGATGGTCGCACTGCGTGCAGACGTTGAGGTTTTCCTTCACCTCGCGGTGAAACAGCATCGTCCCGCACTCGGGGCATTTGATCCACAGGTTCTCGGGCACCTCGCGGCGCGTGCCGAAAAGCGAGCCGAGCTTCGGCCGGACATAGTTGGTGATCCAGTTCATCTCTCGGTGCCCTTGCGTGAAAGGATCGCGCTGGCAGATAAGCGCGGCGGGCGCGAATTGCAATCAGCGCGTCAGGAGAAGCCGCACCAGAAGCCACGCCGCCGCCATCGCCGCGAGATCGTGCAGCACCATCGGCCCCAGCGCGGCGATGTCGCGCGCCTCATAAGGCGTGAGCCACAGCGCAAGGCCCGGAATCGTGCCCTTGGTGGCCAGCACGAGAATCGCGAAGACATTGTTGGCGAAGTGAAAGCCCCATGCCGCGCCAAGGCTGCCCGTGGCGGCGACGAGATCGGCGGCGATCAGCCCGAAGAGCGCGGCCGCGGCCACCACCAGAAGCGCCGAGGCGCCGCCCGCCGCCGGGTCGAAGTGAAGCGCGCCGAAGATCAGGCTCGGCAGCACCATCCAGGCGAGGCGGCGGCGAAAGCGCACGGCGAGCTGTTGCAACAGGTAGCCGCGGAACAGGACCTCCTCCGCGCCGGTCTGGATCAGCACGCCGAGAAGCGCGAGCGGCAGGAGGCGCAGCCACAGATCGAAGGGCAGGCCGGGCTCGGGCGTGAAGCTCCTGCGCCAGAGCGCCACGGAAAGCCCGCTCATGATCGCCACAACCGCGGCCGCGACCAGGAAATGCAGAACGACACGCCCCGCCGGCCCGAAGAGCGTGGCCGCGCGCCGGCCATGCAGGAGGCGCACCGCGATCGCGGGGCCAAGCGCCATGCCCAGAAAGCTCAGAAGCAGCAGGAGCGCGCCCGTGGGCGTCGTCCCCCGCACCATGCCGGCGAGAATCGGGGGCGCCTCGGGCCCGGCCAGCCACGCCACCAGCCCGACGAGCGCCCCGACATAACCGGCATAGACGAGCGCGCAGAGGATCACGCCAAGGATCAGCCGCCAGAGCTCGGGGCGCGCGCGCGCCGGTGCGAGATAGGTTTCGAAGTCGGGGTTGAACACGGCCGCCTCCCTTGCTGCGAACCCGCCCGACACTAGGGCTGCCGCGGGCGGGCGTCCATTCCCGCGGTCCTGTCCCTCGTGCATCCGGGGTCCCTTGTGCATCCGGGGAGGCTTCACTATTCCGAGGGCGCCGCTCAATGGGAGGTGCACGATGCTCAAGCGCAACTTCGACAAGTCCCGTCTGCCCAGCCGTCACGCCACCGTCGGCCCCGAAAGGGCGCCGCACCGCTCTTACTACTACGCTATGGGGCTGTCGGATGAGGAAATCGCCCAGCCTTTCGTGGGCGTCGCCACCTGCTGGAACGAGGCCGCGCCCTGCAACATCGCGCTGAACCGCCAGGCGCAGGCGGTGAAGCTCGGCGTGAAGGCCGCGGGCGGCACCCCGCGCGAATTCACCACCATCACCGTTACCGACGGCATCGCCATGGGGCACGAGGGGATGCGCTCCTCGCTGGTGAGCCGCGAGGCGATTGCCGACAGCGTCGAGCTGACCATGCGCGGACACAGCTACGACGCGCTCGTCGGGCTTGCCGGCTGCGACAAGTCGCTGCCGGGGATGATGATGGCCATGGTGCGGCTCAATGTGCCCTCCGTCTTCATCTATGGCGGGTCGATCCTGCCGGGCCGGCTCGACGGCCGCGACGTGACCGTTCAGGACGTGTTCGAGGCGGTGGGCCAGCATCAGGCCGGCAATCTCTCCGACGAGGCACTGGCGGTGCTCGAGCGCGTCGCCTGCCCATCGGCCGGCGCCTGCGGCGGCCAGTTCACCGCCAACACCATGGCCTGCGTTTCCGAGGCGATCGGGCTGGCGCTGCCCAACTCCTCGGGCGCGCCGGCGCCCTACGAGAGCCGTGACCGCTACTGCGAAGCCTCGGGCGAGGCGGTGATGAACCTCATCGAGAAGAACATTCGCGCCCGCGACATCGTCACCCGCAAGAGCCTCGAGAATGCCGCGCGCGTGGTCGCCTGCACCGGCGGCTCCACCAACGCCGGGCTGCACCTGCCGGCAATCGCCCATGAGGCGGGCATCGAGTTCTACCTCGATGACGTTTGCGAGATCTTCAAGGACACGCCTTATTTCGTCGATCTCAAGCCGGGCGGCAAATACGTCGCCAAGGATCTCTGGGAGGCCGGCGGCGTGCCGGTGGTGATGAAGGAGCTCCGCAAGGCGGGCCTCATCCACGAGGACTGCCTCACCGTCACCGGCCGCACCATCGGCGAGGAACTCGACCTCATCGAGCGCGAGGCCGACGGCCGGGTGATCTACCCCATCGAGTCGCCGATCACGAAAACCGGCGGCGTGGTGGGGCTGAAGGGCAACCTCGCGCCCGAAGGTGCCATCGTGAAAGTCGCCGGCATGAGCGAGGAGGAGCAGGTGTTCCGCGGCCCGGCGCGCGTCTTCGAATGCGAGGAGGATGCCTTCGCCGCCGTCAAGGCGCGGCAGTACAAGGAGGGCGAGGTGATCGTCATCCGCAACGAGGGGCCTGCAGGCGGGCCGGGGATGCGCGAGATGCTGGCCACCACCGCCGCGATCTCCGGTCAGGGCATGGGCAAGAAGGTGGCGCTGATCACCGATGGCCGCTTCTCGGGCGCCACGCGGGGCTTCTGCGTGGGTCACGTCGGCCCCGAGGCCTATCACGGCGGGCCGATCGCGCTCGTCCGCGACGGCGACATCATCACCATCGACGCCATCAAGGGCGAGATCAGCGTTGATCTCTCCGACGAGGAGCTCGAGCGCCGCCGTGCCGAGTGGAAGGGCCCGCGCAAGACCATCTACACCTCCGGCGCGCTGTGGAAATACGCGCAGCTTGTCGGCCCGACCTACAAGGGCGCCGTCACTCATCCTGGCGGGGCTGCCGAAGGCCATTCCTACATGGACCTCTAGCATGGCCCTGCCGCTGCGCGCGGCCGCCCTCGCGGGCGGCCTTGCACTTGTCCTTGCCGGTTGCAGCGGCAGCGGCATGACCTCCTTCGGCCGTGCCGCGCCAACCGAAATGGCCGTGGCGCGCGGCGCCGTGATCGTCGTCGGTCCCGAGGGCTATTGCGTGGACCGCCGCGCCAGCCGCGGCGGTGAACCGGCATTCGTCCTCCTGGCCAGCTGCGCTGCGATCACCGGTGATCCGGCGGCTCCCCGTCCGCTCGTGGCCGGTCTGCTGACCGCCTCGGTGACCGAAGCCAGGGTCGAGGGCGCCACGCCCGATATCATGCGCAGCTTCTTCGTCAGCCCGGCAGGGCGCGCGGCGCTGGCACGCGATGGGAAGCCTTCGTCCGTGCGCGTCCTCGACTCCTTCGTCGAGGGCGATGCGGTGATGATGTTCATCGAGGATACCGGCGCCGGCGCGCCGCCGGGCACCGTGCCGCTCTACTGGCGCGGCGTCTTCGCGCTCAACGGACAGCTGGTGACGCTGTCGGTACTGAGTTTCGCCAGCCGCCCCATGAGCCGCGACGCCGGCTTGGCAACCCTGCGCGCCTTCATCTCGCGCGTCGAGAGGCACAGCCCGCCGCCGCGTGCCGCCGAGGAGACCGAGGCGAAGGGCAGGCGCGGACCAGCGCCCCTTTCCAGCCTGCTTTCCCGTTTGCTAAGGTGAAACCGGGCGTTGGTATCCTGCGCGCGCGGCAGGCACGACGTTCATCGGCAGGGGGCACGAGGCAGGGCATGTCGAGACTGATTGACGGCGCGCTTGGGCGGCTGCGGCATGCGGCCGAGCTTCGCCGGTGGCGCCGGGCCGAACGAAGGGCGGGCACGCTTGACCTCGCCCGGTTGCGCAGTCTTCGCGACCGCGCGCAGAGCCTGCGCCGCCAGATAGACCGTTTTCTCGACGTCGCCAATGACCGGCTCGCGCTGCCCGCCATCGGCTCCAATGCCATCCAGAAGCCCCTTTTCACCGACTGGGCGTGGCGGCCCGAGCTCTGGCGGCGGCCCGTATCCCCACCGGGAATGTCCTCGGTCGCCTCCAAGACGGATATCGGGCCGAAACTGAAGATCTTTCACGACTGCCGGGTGTCGGAGCTGACGATCCGCCAGGTGCGGAACCAGCGGGAAAGCGACCTTGCCCCCTTCGGTCTGCGCATGGACGTTTTCGCCTTCGACGGCAGCTTTCTCAGCCTCGTGCTCGAAGTTCCGAAGGAGGGCGTGGCCGGGTTGCAGCGCCGCCATCTGGTGCGTCTCGCCACGGTGCTGGAGATGGAACGGCCGCTCGAGATCTTCGCCCGCCTCAACATCCGCCACGGGCCCAACACCGAGCAGATCGTGCGCGAGTTGCCGCTGGACAAGCCGGAAGTGTCTGTCGATTTCGACCTCGCCTATACCGAGCTGAACGAGAAGCGGGTGGAGCACATGTGGCTCGACCTCATCTTCGAGGGCGCGGCGATGAACCAGATCACCCTGCGCGACGTGGCGCTCACCCGGCGCCCGCGCGCCGAACTGTGAGGATCGCATGAGCGCAAGGCCTGAAGCGGAAGATCGGGGGCTCACCCTGGTCAAGACCCAGCTCAGGGGCGGCGTCTGGGAAGGCGTCCTGAGCTGCGCGACCGGCGCGCCGACGCCGCCGGCGCTCGAGATCTTCCACCCCGGCGGCGCCATCGAGGACTTCACGCTCGAGCCGGTGCCGGGCGAGGAGGTCGCCTTTCTCCTGCGCATTCCGCTGGGGCGCGAGCTGATCTCCGACGGCGTGCACCTCGTCACCATCGCAGAGCGCGAAACCGGCACCGTTCTGGGCCGCGTGACCATTGCAGCCGATGCCGACGAAACGGAAGACTTGCGGGCCGAAGTGCGGCTTCTTCGCGCCGAGCTCGACATGCTCAAGCGCGCCTTCCGCCGCCATTGCGTGGAAACCGGCGCCATGTGAGCCGGCTGACGTCGCGTCCCGCGTGACAGCGGCGCGCGCCCGCGCCATTCTGCGCGCCTGAGCGGAGGCCCGATGATGAGCGCATATCCCCATCTTCTCTCGCCCCTCGACCTCGGCCATGTCGTCCTGCCCAACCGGGTTCTGATGGGCTCGATGCACACCAATCTCGAGGAGACGGGCGACTGGAACCGTGTGGCCGAGTTCTACGCCGCGCGCGCGCGCGGTGGTGCGGCTCTCATGGTCACCGGCGGAATGGCGCCAAACCCGGAGGGCGCGGTTTTTCCCGGTGCGGCGGGGCTTTTCACGCCGGAGGACATTGCCAATCATCGTATCGTCACCCGCCGCGTGCATGAGGAGGGTGGGCGCATCGCCATGCAGATCCTGCACGCCGGACGCTACGCCTACAGCCCCGACTGCGTGGCGCCCTCGCCGATCAAGTCGCCGATCTCGCCCTTCCCGCCGAAGGAGCTCGACGAGGCGGGCATAAGAAAGCAGATCGCCGATTTCGCCACCGCCGCCGCCCGCGCCCGCGAGGCAGGCTATGACGGGGTCGAGGTGATGGGCTCGGAGGGCTACCTCATCAACGAGTTCCTCGTCACCCGCACCAACAAGCGCACCGATGACTGGGGCGGGAGCTACGAGAACCGCATGCGCTTTCCGCTCGAGGTTCTGCGGGCGGTGCGCGCGGCCGTGGGCGAGGACTTCATTGTCATCTATCGCCTCTCGATGATCGACCTCGTGCCCGAGGGCTCGAGCTGGGACGAAGTGGTGCAACTCGCCCGCGAGGTGGAGAAGGCCGGCGTCAACCTCATCAACACCGGCATCGGCTGGCACGAGGCGCGGGTGCCTACCATTGCCACCTCGGTGCCGCGCGGCGCCTTCACCTGGGTGACGAAGAAGCTGATGGGCCACGTCTCGGTGCCCGTCATCACCTCGAACCGCATCAACACGCCCGAGCTCGCCGAGCGCGTGCTCGCCGAGGGCTGCGCCGACATGGTCTCGCTTGCCCGCCCCTTCCTCGCCGACCCCGATTTCGTGGCCAAGGCGGCGGCGGGGCGGGCGCGCGAGATCGCCCCCTGCATCGCCTGCAATCAGGCCTGTCTCGACCACACCTTTCAGGGCAGGATCTCCACCTGCCTCGTCAACCCGCGCGCGGCCTACGAGACCGAGCTCGTCATCGAGCCCGCCGCGCGGCCGCGCCGCATTGCCGTGGTCGGCGCGGGGCCTGCCGGCATGTCGGCGGCCATCACCGCCGCCCAGCGCGGGCATCTGGTGACGCTCTTCGAGAAGGACACGGTCATCGGCGGCCAGCTCAACATGGCGCGCGTCATCCCCGGCAAGGAGGAGTTTGACGGGCTCGTGGAATGGTTCGGGACCATGCTGGAGCAAACCGGCGTGGAGTTGGAACTGGGCGTGGAGGCCAGCCCCGCGCTTCTCGATGGGTTTGACGCCGTCGTGGTGGCCACCGGTGTGCGCCCCCGCGACCCGCGGATCCCCGGTCAGGATGCGCCGCATGTGCTCAGCTACATCGACGTGCTGCGCGGCGGCGCCGAGGTCGGCGATCGGGTCGCGATCATCGGCGCCGGAGGCATCGGCTTCGACGTGGCCGAATTCCTCGTCACCACCGAGAGCCCGACGCTCAACCTGCGTGAATGGCTCGAGGAGTGGGGCGTGGAAGACCCCGAGCGCGCCCGCGGCGGGCTTGACCCGAAAGGCCCCCACCCCGCGCCGCCCGCGCGCCGAGTGACGCTGATGCAGCGCTCGCCCGAACGCCCCGGCAAGCGGCTTGGCAAGACCACGGGCTGGATCCACCGCGCCCAGCTCAGGATGAAGGGTGTCGAGATGCTCTCGGGCGTCAACTACGAACGGATCGACGCCGACGGGCTGCACATATCCTTCGGGCCGGCGCGCGAGAGGCCGCGCGTGCTCGAGGTTGACAACATCGTCATCTGCGCCGGTCAGGAAAGCGAGCGCGGGCTTGCCGACGCGCTGGCAGCAGCGGGCGCCGAGGTGCATGTGATCGGCGGGGCCGATGTCGCCGCCGAGCTCGACGCCAAGCGCGCGATCGGACAGGGCACGCGGCTCGCCGCCCGGCTCTGAGCGCCGGCTGTTTCCATTGCGGCAACAGTCCGGTTTCCGGTCGGCCGACTTTCGGTCCGAATTCCCGATATTGTCGGGGAGGTTCCGCAATCTCGCCGGAATTCGGCGGCATATCGTTTCGCCGTGGGGCCGAAATGATGCGAGTGACGAGATGGACCGTTTGACCGAGATGGAGGCCTTTGCGACCGTCGTTGACCAGGGCGGTTTCACCGATGCTGCCAAGAAGCTGGGAATTTCAAAGTCCGCCGTGTCCAAGCATGTCTCCTCGCTGGAACAGCGGCTGGGCGCGCGGCTGCTCAACCGTACCACGCGGCGGGTAAGTCCGACGGAGATCGGGCTGATCTTCTACGACCGCGCGCGAAAGGTGCTCAACGATGCCGGCGAAGCCGAGGCGCTGGTCACCGCAATGCAGTCGGCGCCTTCGGGGCTTTTGCGCATTTCGGTGGCCACCGACTTCGGCGTGAACCACATCTCGCCGATACTGGGGGAGTTTCTTCAGACCTACCCCGAAATCAGCATCAACATGGTGCTCAACAACCGCTTCGTCGAGCTGATTTCGGAGGGATTCGACATGGCCATCCGAATCGGCGAGCTGGAGGATTCATCGCTGCGGGCGCGCAAGCTGACCGAGACAACGAAGCGGATGATCGCCTCGCCGTCCTATTTCCAGCGCTACGGCCGGCCGATGAAGATCGACGATCTCAACGAGCACAAGCTTCTGCATTATTCCAGCCAGGCCTCGGGCAGTGTCTGGAAGATCACCGCGCCCTCCGGCGAGAAGCGCCAGGTGCGCACCTCCGGCTGGCTCAGCGTCAATGACGGCCAATCGCTGCTGAACGCCGCAATCAGCGGGCTCGGCATCGCCTATCTGCCGAGCTACCTCTACCACGACGCCATGGCGAAGGGGCTTGTCGAGGAGGCGATTCCCGACCTGCCGCGGGAGACGCTGGGCATCTACGCCGTATATCCGCCCGGCCGCTTCACCCAGCCCAAGGTGCGCGCCTTCATCGACTTTCTTGTCGAGAAGTTCGCCGACAAGGGGCCAGACCGCTGGTAAAGGGGCGGGCGCGCTGGTGCTGGCGCGCCCCGTATGCAAGGCGCGGGGGGGCATCCTGCCGCCGGCTGCGGGCCGGGGCAGCTCACTCGGTGACGAGAACCGCCTCCACGCGGCGGTTGAGTGCGCGGCCCTCGGCCGTGTCATTGCGGGCGCGCGGCGCGAGATAACCCACGCCCTCGGCCGCAACCTGCTCCGGCGCCACGCCATAGACGGAAACGAGAAGGTCGGCCACCGCCTGGGCGCGCTTGCGCGACAGCGCGATATTGGCCTCGAGGGAACCCGTGGCATCGGTGTGACCGACAAGCGTCACCCTGCGGGAGGGGTCGGCCTTCAGGAAGGCGGAAAGCGAATCGAGCGACTCGAAACGCTTGCTCTCCAGCGCGCTCGAGCCGGTGGCAAAACGCAGATCCTCGAGCGTCGCGCGCCCCTCGGCCGCGAGCACCTCGGCGAGCGCGCCACGTGGCGCGGGAAGTGCGATGCCGGCCGCATCGGGCGACTTGGTCGCCACGGTCAGCTCCGGCACGGCAGCTGCCTGGCCGACGAGGGTGAGCTGCACGAAACCCGCTTCCGCGGACCGGCTGACAACGAGCGCCGCGTATTCCGGCCCGCCCTGCGTCTCGCGCCGGGCGGCGACGTAGCGGAAGTCGCCCAGATCGACATGCATCTCCGGTTCGGGCAGGATCTCGGCATTGAAGCGGAAGTCGAAACCGCCGCAGGCGCGATCGGCGCATTCGAAGAGCACCGTGAATCCCGCCGACGCAAGCTGGTCGCGCAACGGCGCCAGCAACTGCAGGGTGGTCATCCCCGGCGCAGCGACGCGCCAGGCACGGGTGACAACCGGACCTTCCGCCTGAATCTCTTCCATTCCCCCGTCACGGTAGGGAGAAACCGGCAGGCGGTAGCTTTCATGGCTCACCCGGATCTCGGCGGTCTGCCGCGCTGCCGCCGAAAACTCGAGCGTTATCGGTTGCGCCGTGGCCTGAGCCGCCATCGCCGATCCGGCACCGCTGGCAAGACAGGCCACGCAGGCGATGGTGGTCGCCGCGTGACGACGCAGAGCGCCGCCCACAAAGGAGCACATCCTCGCGACACCCTTGCGCAAGTTTTCCTCGAACAACTGCTCGTTCACGGGGCTTTCAACCGTCCCTCTTTGCCTTTCGGTAGTGGTACTCTCCCACCACCTGCATTCCGAGGGAAGTGTATAGCGCATTTGCCGCCAGATTTGAGCGGGTTACCGCCAATGCAAGATATTTCGCCCCGCGATCCTGTGCCCAGCGCGCCGCAAGACGCATCATGTTGGTTGCCGAGCCGCCACGCCGATGCTCGCTCGGCACATACAGCGCGTGAATCATCGCGATTTCGCCGTCGATCGCGGCGAATCCCACCCCTGCGGGTCGGTCGTTGCTGCGCGCCAGAATGCCCGTGGCCGGACCGCGCACCCGCTCCATGACCGCGATTCGCGCCGCGCCCACACCACCGGCGGCCCACAAGTCACGCATGATCGCGAGCGGCGGCCAAATGGCGAAGGCGCGGACCGGCGGCAGCGGCTGACGCGCCAGCTCCTCCACCGGCGCCGCGTAAAGGTTGACCGGATCGACGACCTCGTAGCCGCGTCCCCCGAGCGCCGCGTCAAGTGCCGAATCGGCCGTTGTGAGGATGAAGAGCGGAGTCTGGCCGAGCGCACGCATGGCCGCTTCGGCATCGGGAATGTCGGCCCCGCTCACGGGCGCTGCCGGCGAAGCCGCCGAAACCCGCTGTCCGCCGCCCGCACCTTCGCGAATGAGCCATGGCCCCACACGAAGCCTGCGCGCCGCCGGCCAGGTGGCATCGATCGCCGCCAGAAGGCGCCGCGTGTCCGGCAGTGCGGCCTCGCTCACCTTGCCTCCCCGGGGAACATCTCGATAAGCCGCGCGCGGGCGGCCTCGACCGCCTCTGCATCGCTGCCACGGATGACCACATTGGCGCCGAAGCGGCCCTCGCGAATGTAGGGATAGCTGCCGATGGAGAGTTGCGGGAACTCCGCGGCGAGAGCCGCCAACGGGCCGGCGATGTCGCCTTCCGGGCGGGGAATGTCCACCGAGGCGGAGGTCAGCGGCGCACCGCCCGTGAGCCGCGGCAGAAGGCTGGCCACCATCGCCTCGAACACCGCCGGAACGCCTGCCATGACATGCACGTTGCCAAGGCTGAAGCCCGGTGCCGCCGACACCGGGTTTTCGATGAGCGTCGCACCCTCTGGAATGCGCGCCATGCGCAGCCGCGCCGCGTTCATCTCGATGCCATTGCGGGCGTAATGTTCGGCGAGAATGGCGCGCGCATCCTCGCGCACGTCGATCGGCACGCCGAAGGCCGCCGCCACCGCATCGGCGGTGATGTCGTCGTGGGTGGGGCCGATGCCGCCCGAGGTGAACACATGGTCGTAGGCGTGGCGCAGGGCGTTGAGGGCGGCGATGATCGCCTCCGCCTCGTCGGGCACGAAGCGCACCTCCCGCAGGTCGATGCCCGCCTCGCTGAGCTTGCGGGCGAGATGGTGCATGTTCGAATCGCGGGTCCGGCCCGAGAGGATCTCGTCGCCGATCACCAGCATTGCGGCGGTGGGGTTGGCCATGGGCTTTCTGCCTTCCTCTGCGGCGTGGGGCTGCGCGGGGTTGCGCAGCCGCCTGCGATCTATAGAGGGGGGCCATGCGCTTTCAAACCCCGCTCGTGCCGGCCCGGCTGATCCGCCGCTACAAGCGCTTCCTCGCCGATGTGGCGCTGGAGGCGGACGGGCGCGAGCTCACGGTGCACTGCCCCAATCCGGGCGCGATGACGGGGCTTGCGGAGCCCGGCATGCGGGTGTGGCTCGAACCCGCCCGCGATGCGCGCCGCAAGCTGCCCTTCGCCTGGCGGCTGGTGGAGCTTGGCGGCGGCCACTGGGCGGGAATTGATGCGACGCTCGCCAACCGGGTGGTGCGCGAGGCGCTGGAGGCGGGTCAGATCGCGCCGCTTTCCGGCTACGAGCATCTTCGGGCCGAGGTTCGATACGGCGAGAAGAGCCGCATCGACTTTCTGCTCGCAGGCAACGGGCGGCCCGACACCTATGTGGAGGTGAAGAACGTTCACCTTCGCCGCGAGGGCGACTGGGCGGAGTTTCCCGATTCGGTGACCGCGCGCGGCACGCGGCACCTGCGCGAGCTGGCGGCGGCGGTGGGCGAGGGGCACAGGGCGGTGATGCTTTATCTCGTCCAGCGCACCGATTGCACGCGCTTCCGCCTCGCCGCCGACATTGACCCGGCCTATGCCGCGGCCTTCGCAGAGGCGCGGGCGGCGGGCGTCGAGGCGCTTGCCTTCGGCACGCGCATCTCGCCCGAGGACGTGACGCTTGCCGAGCCCCTCCCCATCGACGAGGGCTGAGCCGCGCCTCTGGTTCTCGGCGCCCCGCTCGCCTATCTAGGGCGGGAACGGCAGATGGAGATGAGTTTCTTGAAGGACCAGCATCGCGGGCGGCTGACGCGGGACGGGATCCGCATTCACGAGCCGCAGGATTTCGAAGGGATGCGCAAGGCCGGCCGTGTCGCGGCCGAGATCCTCGACGCGATCGGGGAGCATGTGTTTCCGGGCCAGACGACCGCGGCCATCGACGCCGAGATCGAGCGCATGGTGAAGGAGGCGGGGGCGGTTTCGGCCACCATCGGCTATCGCGGCTACCAGCACGCGAGCTGCATCAGCGTCAACCACGTGGTCTGCCACGGCATTCCGGGGCCGAAGGTGCTGAAGGAGGGCGATATCCTCAACATCGACGTCACCGTGATCGTCGATGGCTGGTATGGCGACACGAGCCGCATGTATGTGGCCGGCAAGCCCAGCCGGAAGGCCGAGCGGCTGATACGCGTGACGCATGACGCCCTCTTCAAGGGCATCGAGGCGGTCAGGCCCGGCAACACCTTCGGCGACATCGGCCACGCCATCCAGAGCTTCGTCGAGGCCCACCGCATGTCGGTGGTGCGGGACTTCTGCGGCCATGGGCTCGGCCGCGTCTTCCACGCCCCGCCCAACGTGCTCCACTACGGCCGGCCGGGCACCGGGCCGGTGCTGGAGGAGGGGATGTTCTTCACCATCGAACCGATGGTGAACCTCGGCCGGCCCGAGACCAAGGTGCTCGCCGATGACTGGACGGCCGTGACCCGCGACAAGTCGCTCTCTGCGCAGTTCGAGCACTCCATCGGGGTGACGGCGGACGGCTGCGAGATCTTCACCCTGTCGCCGGCGGGGAAGTTCTACCCGAGCTGGGACTGAGCCGCACCGGTCTCGGCCCGCGCATTCTCGCCCGGTGCGCGAAGCGGCCCGGGCATGCGCCCGCCCGCCCCCTTGGCGGGCGCATGCCCTTCGCTATGCCAACCTTCACGCCGGGTTCCGACGCAAGAAGGTGACATGCGCCTCGCCCCAGCGGCGGCGGTCGAGAAGGGTGAAGCCCTGGGGCGGCTCCTGGGGCCCTGACTCTTCCCACACCACCACCGCGCCGGGAGCGATCGCGCCCGAGGCCAGCGCAGCGCCGAGGGCGCGCGCCCCGAGCCCCTTGCCGTAGGGCGGGTCGAGAAACACGAGCGTCGCCGGCGGGCGTGCCCAGGGGAAGGGGCGGGTGGCGTCGCGGCGCAGCACGGTCGCGCGGTCGCCCATCCGCGCGCGGGCGATGTTCTCGGCCAGAAGCGCAAGCGCCTTGCGCCCCTGCTCGACGAAGGTCGCATGCGCCGCCCCGCGCGAGAGCGCCTCGAGCCCGAGCGCACCGGTGCCGGCAAAGAGGTCGAGCACTTCGGCGCCCTCGATCTCCACCTCGAATGCGCCGCCGCCGAGCACGTTGAAGATCGCCTCGCGCACCCGGTCGGCGGTGGGGCGCAGACGCGCGGCCGGGTCGCCGCGACCCACCGCAGCCAGCCGCAGCCCCTTCAGCGCGCCGCCGATGATGCGCATGGTTCAGGGTTCCGAAAGCAGGCACGCCCGGCCGAAAGGCCGGGCAGCGCCCGACCCGCCCCCCACGGGGCGGGCGCTTCACGCCCACCCCGCCGTGCCGGGCGCTGCCCTTCTCGAAGGAAACAGACGTTGTCACGCCGCGCGCGAGATCCACCCGACGCCGCCATGCTAGAGCAGCGCCTTCAACTCGGTTCCGGTGTCCGCGACCGCCTCCGGGTGGGGCGACTTTCCCGCCTCGATCAGCCGCTTGCCCACCATGTAGGCCCGTGGGTCGTTGATCGCGTCCACCGCCAGAAGCTCGGCACCCGCGTAATACCAGAAGCTCACCGGTGCTCCCTGCCCAGCCTCCGGGTCGCCACGGGTCACGACCCGGTCATAGCCGGTGCTGAGCCCGGCGATCTGCAGCTTCACGTCATACTGATCGGACCAGAACCAGGGCTTTGCCACATAGGGCGTGCTCTGCCCGAGCATGTTCGCCGCCGCCGCCTCGCCCATGTCGATGGCGTTGCCCACGCTCTCGAGCCGCACCCGCCGCCCGCGCCAGGGAAAGGAGGCGCAATCGCCCGCCGCCCAGATCAAAGGGTCGGAGGCGCGGCAGAACTCGCCCACCGCGATGCCGTTGTCGATGGCAAGCCCCGCCGCCTCGGCAAGGCGCGTGTCGGGGACCACGCCGATGCCGACGATCACGAAATCCGCCGTGACCGTCTCGCCGCCGGCAAGCGCAGCGCCGGTGACCCGCCCAGCCTCCCCGGTGAGCCGCTCAAGCGTCACACCCTCGCGCAGATCGACCCCATGCGCGCGATGAAGCGCGGCGAACCAGGCGGCCGTCTCGGTGCAGGCGACGCGCGCGAGAATGCGCGGTGCGGCCTCGACAAGCGTCACCTCGAGCCCCTTTTTGCGCGCCACCGCCGCCGCCTCGAGCCCGATATAGCCCCCGCCCACGATCAGCACCCGCCGCCCCGCAGCAAACTCGGGCGCCATCGCATCGACATCGGCCAAGGTCCGCACCGTGTAGACGCCGGCGAGATCGCCGCCGATCGCGGCCGGCAGGCGGCGCGGGACCGCGCCCGTGGTCAGCGCGAGCCGGTCGTAGGGGATCTCGCGGCCGCTGGCGGCAACCGTCCTTGCAGCGCGGTCGATGGCCGTCACCGGCGTGCCGGTGAGAAGCGCGATGTCCTGCTCGTCATACCAGCTCTCGGGGCGCAGATAGAGCCGCTCGCGCTCCATCTCGCCCAGGAGATAGGCCTTGGAAAGCGGCGGGCGCTGATAGGGCGGCACCGGCTCCTCGCCAATGAGCGTGATCGGCCCCGCGTGGCCGAGCGCCCTGAGCTTGGCCGCCAGCGACTGCGCCGCCTGACCCGCGCCGACGATGACGATGCGCTCCATGCCCGTTGCCCCCTCTGGCAGCTTTCGGGGCGAGACCCTATAAGCTTGGGCAAGAGAATGGCAATCGCATCAGCGGAGGAATGGCGATGACGTTCAAGGTGGGTGACCGGCTGCCGGACGCGAAGCTCCTGCGGCTGGGCGAGAACGGGCCCGAGGCGGTGGAGCTGGCGCCGAAGCTCGCCGGCCGCAAGGTGGTGATCTTCGCCGTGCCGGGAGCCTTCACGCCAACCTGCTCCAATGCCCATGTGCCGAGCTTCATCCGCACCGCCGACAGGCTGCGCGAGAAGGGCGTTGACGAGATCATCTGCATCTCGGTCAACGATCCCTTCGTGATGAAGGCGTGGGACGAGGCCACCGGCGCCGGCAAGGCGGGCATCACCATGCTGGGCGATGCCGATTCGAGCTTCACCGAGGCGCTCGGGCTCGCATTCGATGCGCCCGCGGCAGGGCTTTACCGCCGCTCGCGCCGCTATGCGATGGTGGCCGATGACGGTGTGGTGACGGTGTTCAACCTCGAGCCCGACACCGACTGCTCGGTTTCCGCCGGCGAGGCAATCCTCGAGGCGCTCTGACGCGCCTTACAGTCCTGCCAGTTCATCCATCTTGCGGGCGAGCCTGACGTCGAGCATGGTCAGGCCCCCCGCGTCATGGGTGGAAAGCGTCACTTCAACCGTGCGGTAGACATTCGACCACTCGGGGTGATGGTTCAGCTTCTCCGCCCAGAGTGCCACGCGCGTCATCCAGCCGAAAGCCTCGACGAAATTGGCGAAGCTGTAGTTCTTCGCGATGGCGTCGCGGCCCTCGACCAAGCGCCACCCAGCCTCGAGCAGCGGCTGAAGTTCGCGCGCGCGCTCCTCCCCGGTCAGCTTCTCGGCCATCACTCTTCCTCCTTCACCTTTCGGAACGGCCCGTAATCGGTGAGCACCTCGATTTCCTCCTCCACCGCCTCGGCCTCGGCGGCGAGATACTGCTCCACCGCCCGCCGGAAGCCCGGATCGGCGATCCAGTGCAGCGAGTGGCAGGCCACCGGCAGATAGCCGCGCGCAAGCTTGTGCGGCCCCTGCGCGCCGGCCTCCACGCGCCTGAGCCCATGCGCGATGGCCCAGTCAATGGCCTGATAATAGCACAACTCGAAGTGCAGGCAGGAGTGGTCCTCCACACAGCCCCAGTAGCGGCCGTAGAGCGTGTCGCGCCCGATGAAGTTGAGCGCGCCGGCCACAGGACGCCCATCGCGCTCGGCGAGGAAGAGAAGCACGTCATCGCGCAGATGCGCCTGCAGCTCGTCGAAGAAGGCGCGGGTGAGATAGGGGCGGCCCCATTTGCGCGCGCCGGTGTCCTGATAGAAGCGCCAGAAGGCATCCCAGTGCTCGGGGCGCAGATCGTCTCCGGTCAGCGCAAGGATGCGCCCGCCAAAGCCTTGCGCGGTGGCGCGCTCCTTTCGGATGTTCTTGCGCTTGCGCGAGGACAGCGCGGCGAGGAAGTCATCGAAACTCCCGTAGCCGCGATTTTCCCAGTGGAATTGCTCGGTGATGCGCGGCAGAAGCCCCATGCGCGTGCCCGCCTCCGCCTCTCCAGCGGTGCAGAAGGTGACATGCACGGAGCTCAGCCCGTTCTTCGCCGCCACCTGAACCGCGCCCTGCACCAGTGCCGCGCGGCCCGTGTCCTCAAGCCCCGGCCGGGTCAGAAAGCGCCGCCCCGTCGCCGGGGTGAAGGGCACCGCGATCTGCAGCTTGGGGTAATAGCGCCCGCCGGCATTCTCATAGGCGTGCGCCCAGCCGTGGTCGAAGATGTATTCGCCCTGGCTGTGGGCCTTGGCATAGCAGGGGGCAACGGCAATCACCTCGCCGTCGATGCGCGCCACCAGATGGCGCGGCTGCCAGCCGGTGCCGGGGCCGACCGAGCCCGAGGCCTCGAGCGCATGGAGAAAGCGCCACGTCGTGAATGGGTCACGCGGCTGCCCGCCGTCGGCCGCCTCGGGGCAGGCGCAGGCGTCCCACTCGGCCGGGGCAATCTCGGACAGCCCGGCCAGCATGGAAATCTCGATCCGGGTCTCGCGCATGGGCCGAAAGGTGGGCGCGCCTGCCATGCGGTCAAGCCGGAATGGCGGGAAGATAGCCCTCGAAGGTAATGTTGTCAGCGATCCGCCGCGCTTCCGCCCCCTCTTCGGGCAAGTGCACCGTCCAGCACAGAACGGGCACGCCGCGCGCCTTCAGGCGGGCGACGGCCGGATTGCCGAGATCACCCTTGTCGTGGGAAATGAAGCTCGCGCCCACCGCCTCGAAATCGGCTATATCGCGCAGATGTGCGCGCCGGTCCTCGGGCAGCGGACCGAATTCATCATCGTCAAAGGCACAGGTGACGAGCCCGAGCGCGGGCATGCCGCCCCGCGCGCCGAGCCAACCGATGCTGTGCGGATTGAAGGACATCACCGCAACCGGCCCCGCATAGCCCTTGATGGCCTCGGCAACCGCCGCCTCGAGCGCGCCCACATCGGGCCCGAGGGCGCCGTCCTGATCCTTGACCTCGATCAGCAGCGGCACCCGCCCGGCGACGAGCGCAATGATGTCCTCGAGCATGGGCACGCCCTCGGCGCCGCCGGTGAGCCCGAGCCGGCCGAGTTCCGCAGCCGATCGCTGGCGCAGCGGCCCCGTCTCGCCGGTCAGCCGGCCGAGGTGATAGTCATGGAACACCGCCGCGCGCCCGTCGGCGGTGAGCTGCACGTCGATCTCGATGCCATAGCCCGCCGCCACGGCCGCCGCCACCGCCGCGCGGGAATTCTCGGGCCGCCCGGCGGCGAGGTCATGCAACCCGCGATGCGCAATGGGCGCACGCAGGAAAGCCGGGTGCAGGGGCGGCGACTGCGGTGCCATCACGCGATCTCGAAGATGCCCTCGATCTCCACCGCCACGCCCAGGGGCAGCGCGGCGGCCGAGACGGCCGAGCGCGCATGCCGTCCCGCATCGCCCAGCACCTCGACGAAAAAGTCGGACGCGCCATTGATGACCTTGGGCTGATCGGTGAAATCGGCGGTGGAGTTGACAAAGCCGGTCAGCTTCAGGACCCGACGCAGCCGATCGAGATCGCCATCGCAGGCGGCCTTCACCTGGGCAAGCAGGTTGATCGCGCAGATGCGCGCGGCGGCAGCCCCGGCGGGAACGTCCATGTCGGCGCCGAGCTTGCCGACGATCAGCCCCCCGGGCCCCTGCGAAATCTGACCGGAGACATAAACGGTGTTGCCCGACCGCACGAAGGGAACGTAATTGGCGGCCGGGGCCGGCGCCTGCGGCAGCGTCACACCGAGTTCGGCGAGCCGCGTTTCGATCTTTCCTGCCATGTGGGGTGCTCCGTGCATCGTTCTGTCGCGCGTCAAGCTAGCGTGCGCACGGTGCGGCGCAAGCGGGAAACCGCGCGACCATCGCGCGCGGCGGCGCGTTCGCGCAACACGTCCTGCCCGAGGCCGCGCGAAGGTTGGTTGCAACCGGCCCCGGCTTATCTCTAGGGTTGGGTGTATCTTGAGATCCGCGGAGCTCGCATGAGATTGGCATGGCCGGCGCGATGGGTGGTTGTTGTGGCGGCCGTGCTGCTTGCGGGCTGCGCGCGCGGGCCGGACGTCGCGCAGGGGCTGAACGATCCCTACGAGGAGCGCAACCGGCGTGTGCACGAGGCGAACCTGAAACTCGACCGCGCCTTCCTTAAACCGGTGGCGGAAGGCTACACGCAGCTGCCCCAGCCGGTGCGCCGGACGCTCGGCAACGTTGCCGGTTTCCTCGCGCTGCCGCGCAGCATCGTCAACGACGTGCTGCAGCTGCGGCTTGACGATGCAGCTCACAACTCGATGCGCCTGCTGGTAAACGCCACCTTCGGGTTGGGCGGGCTGCTCGACCCGGCGACCGAGATGGGGCTTGAGCATCGCGCCACCGACTTCGGCGTGACGCTGGGCGTCTGGGGCGTGCCCGAGGGCAATTTCGTGATGCACCCCCTCATCGGCCCCTCCACCGAGCGCGATACGGTCGGCATGGTCGTTGATCTGGCGCTCGATCCGCTGGCCTGGGCGGTGCCGGACGAATACCCCTACATCGTGCTTGGCGCGAAGGCCGCGGCGGCTCTCGGCCAGCGCAGCGCCTACGGCGAAACCGTGGATGCGTTTCTGTACGGATCGGCCGACTCATATGCCCAGGCGCGGCTGATCTATCTGGAGAACCGCCGCTTCGAGATTCGCGGGCGCAAGGTTCTCGGCGAAGAGGAACAGGACCCCTATGCAGAGCTTTTCGAGCTTCCCTATGCGGAGTGATCTCACCCGCCGCGGATTTCTCGCCGCGGCACTTGGCGCGGGCGCGCTGGTGGCTCTGCCCGCACCCGCAACCGCGCTGACACAAGGCGAGGCGCGCGCGCTCATTGACCGCGCGATCGCCGAGATCAACGAGGTCATCAACTCGGGGCGCTCGCGGGAATGGATGTTTGCCCGCTTCGAGGAGATCTTCCGGGAATATGCCGATGTGCCGCGCATTGCCGCCGCGGCGCTGGGGCCGGCGGCCCGCACGGCAAGCCCGGCCGAGCTCAGGGCCTACACCGACGCCTTCGCGCGCTACATGGCGCGCAAGTATGGCGCGCGCTTTCGCGAATTCGTCGGCGGGCGCGTCGAGGTGCGGGGCGTCCGCTCGGCCGGCCGCTACGTCGAGGTCGTCACCACCACCGTGCTCCCGGGCCGCGAACCCTTCGAGGTGGTGTTCATCGTCTCCGACCGGGGCGGTTCGACGAAATTCATCGACATGGTGATCGAAGGCGTGAGCCTGCTGAAGAGCGAGGCGGTGGAGATCCGCGCCATGCTCGACCGCAACCGCGGCTCGATCGCCGGGTTGATCGGCGATCTGGAGAAGGCCGCCTGAGGCGGGCGGTTCCGACGCAAGACGCTTACAGAGCCACCCTTGCCGTGGCGCGCGACCGGCGGGGCGGGCTGCTCACGGGCGTTAAGGCTCCATTCACCAGACGTTGGCCAGGATGGCGCGAACGCACGGGAGAGGACGTTCATGGACCTGGCCGATCTTCTGGCACGCGAACGCCGCGCGCGGCTCGCGGCCGAGCGGCTTTTGGAACTGAAGCAGGCCGAGCTTTTCGAAGCCAACCGCAAGCTTGCCGCCCATGCCCGCCACCTTTCCGAAGAGGTGATCGAAAAGCGCGAGGAGGCACAGGCGCTCAGGGCGCAGAGCGAGGCGGCAAGGTGCGAACTCGAGAACATGCGCGGCGAGGTGCTGATTGCCCGGCGCCGCCTGTGGGAATCGATCGACGCCATCAGCGACGGCTTCGCGGTCTTTGATCCCGACAATGTCATGGTTGCGGCCAATGCCGCGTTTCTCGCTCCCTTTGACGGGCTTGAAAGTGTCGGGCCCGGCATCGCCTACGACGATCTCCTGCGCCTCGCCGTGGAGGAGGGGGTGGTTGACATCGGCAGCCGGCGCCCCGCCGAATGGATTGAAACGATGCGGCTCCGCTGGCGCGAGGACAGAATCGCGCCGATCACGCTGCGCCTGTACAACGGCATCTACATCCGCCTGACCGAAAGGCGCACCCCGGGAGGCGACACGGTCCTGCTGGCGCTCAACATAACCCAGACCATGCGCCGCGAGCGCGAACTCAACGAGGCCCGCCGCCGGGCCGAAGCCGCAAGCCGCGCCAAGTCGGCGTTTCTGGCCAACATGAGCCACGAGCTGCGCACGCCGATGAATGGCGTGCTCGGCATGGCCGACCTTCTCGCCGATACCGCCCTCGATGACGACCAGCGCCTTTATGTGGACACCATCCGCAGCTCCAGCGAAGCGCTTCTGGTGCTCATCAACGATGTGCTCGACTATTCCAAGATCGAGGCCGAAAGGCTCGTCCTGCACCCCGAACCCTTCGATCTTGAGCGCTGCATTCAGGAAGTCCTGGTGCTGATGCAGGCAACCGTGCAGGGCCGGCCCGTCGAGCTGGGGCTCGACTATGACATCTTCGCGCCCACGGGCTTCATTGGCGACCCGGGCCGGATCCGGCAGGTGCTGACCAACATCATCGGCAACGCCGTCAAGTTCACCGAGGCCGGCCATGTTCTGGTGCGCGTCACCGGGAAGCCAGCGGGGGAGAATGAGGCATTCGGCCTTCACATCACGGTGGAGGATACCGGCGTCGGCATTCCGCCCGACAAGCTCGAGCACATATTCGGCGAGTTCAACCAGGTCGAGGATGAGCGCAACCGCAGGTTCGAGGGCACCGGGCTCGGCCTTGCCATCACCCGCCGCCTCGTCACGATGATGGGCGGCGAGATATGGGTGGAGAGCGCGCCGGGCGAAGGCTCCGTCTTCGGGGTGAAGCTGATGCTGCCGCCAGCGCGCGCGGAGCGCCCCGAGCCGCTGGCGCTGCCCCCATGGCTCGGAACCGTATGCCTCGCGGGCCTCGGGCGGCTTGACGCGATCATCGCCGAACGGCAGCTCTCGGCGCTCGGGGCCGAAACACGCGCCTTGCGCCACTGGCGGGAGGCGCCCGCCAACGCCAGCCGGCGGGAGGATGTGCTCGTGCTCGGCATTGGAACCGAGGAGGACGCCGCCGCGATACTTTCCGATCTGCGCCAGTCGGGCTTTGCGGGGCATGTCGTGCTCTGCGCGCCCGGCGAGGGCACGGCACCGGCCTGCAACGATGCCCGCATGAGCCGCCTTGCCGCGCCTCTCCGCCGCAGCGCCCTGGCCGAGCTCCTCGCAAGCCTGCCCGATCCCGCTGAAAATGCCACGTCCGAACGGGCGCAGGACACGCCCGCGAACGGCGAGGAAGGGCGCAAGCCAAGCGCGCCGCCACGCGCGATGCGCGTGCTCGCCGCCGAGGACAACGCAACCAACCGGCTGGTCTTCGAGCGGCTGGTGCGCAGGCTCGATCTTGACCTCACCTTCGCCTGCGATGGTGCCGAGGCGGTGGAGAAGTTCGAGTCATTCCGCCCCGATCTCGTGTTCATGGACATTTCCATGCCCGAGGTGGACGGGAAGGAAGCCACCCGCCGCATTCGCGCGATCGAGGCGCGCGAGGGGCTTGGCCGCACCCCAATCGTGGCGCTCACCGCCCATGCCATGCCCGGCGACGCCGAGGAAATCCTTGCCGCCGGGCTCGATCACTACCTCACCAAGCCGCTGCGCAAACCTGCAATCTTCGAGGCGATCGCGGCGCACTGCCCGCCGGAGTGCCGCCCGCCGGAGCCGCCCGCCGCCCCTGCGGGCGAGGACCCGCCGCCGCCGGCAGTCGCACACCCCACGCCGCCCGGGCCTGGCCTGTCGCCATGATCCTTCTTCAGGCGGCCGCGCTTTCGCGCGCCGCCTCCTCGCCGCGCACGAAGACGAGCCTCTCGCCCTCGCTCATCTCGGGGCGGAAGCGGTAGCCGCCACTGTCGAAATCCTTCAACCCCTCTGGGTCGGTGATCCGCCGCTCGAGGATGAAGCGCGCCATCGCCCCCCGCGCGCGCTTGGCGAACAGGCTGACAATCTTCGGCGTGCCGCCGCGGTCTTCCATGAACACCGGCTCGATCACCCGCAGCTTCAGCCGTGCGCGATCGACGGCGGCGAAGTACTCGCGGCTCGCGCAATTGACGAGAATAGCCGTGCCTGCCTCCTCGGCGGCGGCGTTGAGCGCGCGCGCGGGCAGATCGCGCCAGTAGTCATAGAGGTTGCGCCCGCGTCGCGTCTTCAGCCTTGTGCCCATCTCCAGCCGGTGCGGCTGAATCGCGTCAAGCGGGCGCAGCACACCGTAAAGCCCGGAGAGGATGCGCAAGTGCCGCTGGGCATAGTCGAGCGTCTCGGGCTCAAGGCTCTTCGCCTCGAGCCCCACATAGGTATCGCCGGCAAAGGCGAAGACGGCGGCGCGAGTGCTCTGAGGCGCGGGGTCATCCTCCCAGGCGCGAAAGCGGTCGCGGTTGAGCCGCGCGAGGCTGTCGGAAAGCCCCATCAGCGCCTTGAGCTCGGTGAGCGTCAGCCGCTTGGCGCGGGCGGCAAGGCGGTTCGCCTCGGCCAGAAACTCCGGCTTGCTCCGGGCAAGCGCGGGGTCGGAGGAAAGGTCAAGCCGCTTGGCCGGTGAGACAACGACGAGCATCTCATCTCCCCTTGATGGCGCCGCCAGACTAGCACGCCTCGCGCAGCACTTCGAGAAACGCCTCGGCAAAGCGCTCCGCGCGCCGTTCGCCCAGAATGGCCGCCAGCGTGCCGGCATCGCGCGGGCGCAGCTCGGCAAGCTTTGCGAGCTGCGAGGCCGAACAGCTCAGCGGCTTTTCCGTGCCACAGGCGCCGCGCGAGAGCCGCGCCTGCACCTCGAGAAGCCGGTCATAGAGCGTGCCCGCCGCGCGGCCGGCAAGCCGCCTGCGCGCGGGATGCGCGGTGGCCGCCGCCTCGCCGGTGATCACGGCGAGAAAGGCCGGCCCGTAACGCTCGAGCTTCTTCGCGCCCACGCCCGAGATGCGCGCCATCTCGTCAAGCGTGACGGGGCGCTTCTCGGCCATCTCGATCAGCGTGCGGTCGGGAAAGATCACATAGGCCGGCACGCCCTGGGCCTCGGCGAGTGCCCGGCGTTTGGCCTTCAGCGCCGAAAGGAGCGGCGCATCTTCCTCGGCCACCAGCGCCCGCGCCACGGGCCGGCGCCACGCCGCCGCCACGCTGTCCCGCCTGAGGGTGATTGCCGCCTCCCCCTTCAGCACCGCCCGCGCGCCTCCGCACATGACGAGCGCCCCGTGCCGCTCGGGGTCGGGGCGGATGAGGTCATGGCCCAGCATCTGCCGGATCACCGCCTGCCAGCCGCGCCGGTCGAACTCTCGCCCCACCCCGAAGGTGGGCAGCCGGTCATGGCCGCGCGCCGCCACCTTGTCGGTCAGCGTGCCGGTGAGAATGTCAACGACATGCCCCGCGCCGAAGCTCTGGCCGGTGCGGAGGATAGCCGAGAGCACCTTCTGCACCGCTTCCGTGCCGTCGAAGGTCGCGGGCGGCGCGTCGCACAGGTCGCAGTTGCCGCAGGGCTCCGCCTCGGCCTCGCCGAAATAGGCCAGAAGCCGGCGGCGGCGACACTCGACCGCCTCGGCGAGCCCCAGAAGCGCGTTGAGGCGCATGTGATCGGCAGCCTTGCGCTCGGGGGGCGCGAGGCTTTCGTCGATCTGCGCGCGGCGCAGGCGGATGTCGTCGGGGCCAAAGAGCGTCAGCGTCTCGGCAGGCGCCCCATCGCGGCCCGCGCGGCCGATCTCCTGATAATAGGCCTCGATGGACTTGGGCAGATCGGCATGCGCCACCCAGCGGATGTCGGGCTTGTCCACCCCCATGCCGAAGGCCACCGTGGCCACCACGATGAGCCCGTCCTCGCGCTGAAACCGCGCCTCGACCTCCCGCCGCGCCTCGGCCTCCATGCCGCCGTGATAGGCCGCCGCCGCGTGGCCTTCCTCGGTCAGAGCACGCGCCAGCGTCTCGGTCCTGGCCCGCGTGGCGCAATAGACGATGCCCGACTGCCCGCGCCGGGCGTCAGCGAAGGCGAGGATCTGCGCGCGGGGGCGGTCCTTCGGCGCGAAGGCGAGGTGGATGTTGGGCCGGTCGAAGCCGTGGATGAAGGTCTGCGGCGCGCGACCCTCGAAGAGGCGGGCGACGATCTCCTGTCGCGTCTCGGCATCGGCCGTGGCGGTGAAGGCGGCAAGAGGCACGCCGAGGCGGCGGCGCAATTCGCCGATGCGCAGGTAATCGGGGCGGAAGTCATGGCCCCATTGGCTCACGCAATGGGCCTCGTCCACGGCGATGGCGCTGGTGCCGATGCGCCTGAGCATCGCCGCCGTGGCGGTGGAGGCGAGCCGCTCGGGCGCCATGTAGAGAAGCTTCAGCCGCCCCGCCTCCAGCGCGGAAAAGACGGCCTCGGTCTCCTCCTCGGTGTTGCCGGAGGTGAGCGCGCCCGCCTCCACGCCGGCCTCCCTGAGCGCGCGCACCTGGTCGCGCATCAGTGCGATCAGCGGCGAGATCACCACCGTGACGCCCTCGCGCATGAGCGCCGGCAGCTGGTAGCACAGCGACTTGCCCCCGCCCGTGGGCATGATCGCCAGCACATCGCGCCCCGCGGCCACGGCCTCCACGATCTCGCGCTGGCCGGGGCGGAAGCTGTCAAACCCGAAGATGTCGGAAAGGATCGCCTCTGCGCGGCTCATGGTCCCTCGTTCATGCGCACTGCTCGCCTCGAGCGGAACAGTTTCACATGAACGAATCGCCAACAAGACCCGATCTCAGGCGCTCTGCGCGCCTTGACCTGAACACGCACGAAGGGCAGCGGCCGGCCCGGCGGGGTGGGCAGCGAAGCGCCCGCCCAGTGGGGGGGCGGGTCGGGCGCTGCCCGGCCTGACGGCCGGGCGAAACATAAGCGCTACGGGAACCGGCACCCCGCGGCAGGGGATGTCAAAACCTCGAGTGTGCCTCCGTCACATGAACGCGTGCATGTTGTTCACGAGGATGATGCGGATGGCATAGACGCCAATGAGCGCCACCAGCGGCGCAAGGTCGAGCCCACCCATCGGCGGCAGCACCCGGCGGATGGGGCGATAGATCGGCTCGAGAAGGCTGTTCAGCCCGTGCCAGATCTGCGCCACCAGCGGCTGGCGCAGGTTGAGCACCTGAAAGGAGATCAGCCAGCTCATGATGATGTGGGCGATCATGATGAACCACACCACGTCGAGCACGAGCATCAGGATCTGAAAGAGCGAGGTCATGGGATGCGTCCCTGCATTGCGGGTTTCGCGCAGAGGTAAGGCGCGCGCCCGCACATGACAACCCGCTGCCGCCGCGTCACGGCTTGACGTTCGGGCAGCCTGCCCGCAATCGGTCGTCATCACGGCAGGAGAGCGTGCCCGATGTATCCCTTCATCCGCATGGCCAAGGAGCTCATCCGCCACCGCAAGGCCCCACCCCTGCCGGTGGACGGAACCCATGTGACGACGCTGACCTGCTGGCCGTGGGACATCGACATGTGGGCCGAGCTCAACAACGGCCGCTCGCTCACGCTCTATGACCTCGGCCGCATCCCGCTGGCCATGCGCATCGGTCTTGTGCGCGTCTTGCGCGCGCGCGGCTGGGGGCTGACGATGGCGGGCGCCGTGGTGCGCTGGCGCCGGCGCGTGCGCGCCTTCGAGACGGTGGAGATTCACAGCCGTTGCGTGGGCTGGGACGAGCGCTTCATCTACATCGAGCAGTCGATGTGGAAGAAGAACGGCGAATGCGCCAGCCAGGTGCATTACCGCAGCGCCATCACCGGGCCGTCGGGCATCGTGCCGACCGCCGAAGTCGCCGCCGCACTCGGTGTCGAGGGCAACGCCCCGAAGCTGCCAGACTGGGTCGCCGGCTGGGTCGAACTCGAAAACCGTCGCCCCTGGCCACCGGAACGCTGAAGCCTCAGGCAAGGATCAGCCCCCGTTTCCCGTTGCCAAGCGCCGGTTTTGACCGTTTGATCGGGCCGGGACGGGGGAGACGCGCCATGGACGAGCGCCGCAAGCGCATTTTCGGCTGGATGATGTTCGACTGGGCAAGCCAGCCCTACAACACGCTGCTTCTCACATTCATCTTCGGCCCCTATTTCGCCGAAATCGTCATCGCCCGGCTCGAGGGCGAAGGTGTGCCCCATGAGGCGGCGCGCGCCGAGGCGCAGGCCTGGTGGGGCTACGGGCTGACCACGGCGGGGCTTCTCATCGCCTTTCTCGCGCCCGTTCTCGGCGCGATCGCCGATTCCGCCGGGCGCCGCATGCCGTGGATCCGGGCCTTCTCGGTGCTCTACGTGGTGGGCGCGGGCGCGCTGTGGTTCTCCGCGCCGGGGCAGTTCAGCGTCGTCTTCCTGCTTGTCGCCTTCGGCATCGGCCTCATCGGCATGGAATTCGCCACCATCTTCACCAACGCGCTTCTGCCCGCGTTGGGCCAAGACCCGGAGATCGGGCGCATCTCCGGCTCGGGCTGGGCCTGGGGCTATGTCGGCGGCGTGCTATCGCTCGTCATCATGCTCGCCTTCTTCGCCGAAAACGCCCAGGGCGTGACCATGCTCGGCACCCCGCCCGCGCTCGGGCTCGACCCGGCGGCGCGCGAGGGCACGCGCTTTGTCGGCCCCTTCACGGCGCTCTGGTATGCCGTCTTCATGATCCCCTTCTTCGCCTGGGTGAAGGAGCCGCGCGCGGAGGTCGTGCGCGGGCCCAGCGTGGCGCAGGGGCTGCGGGATCTGTGGGCCACGCTCAGGCGGCTGCCGCGGAATGTCTCGCTCTCGGCCTATCTCGGCTCGTCGATGTTCTACCGCGACGCGCTCAACGGCATGTACACCTTCGGCGGCATCTATGCGCTGGGCGTGCTGGGCTGGAGCGTGATCGACATCGGCATCTTCGGCATCATGGCCGCGCTCACCGGCGCGCTCTTCGCCTGGCTGGGCGGCAAGGCCGATGCCCGCTTCGGCCCGAAACCGGTGATCGTTGCCTCGATCCTCGCGCTCACGCTGACGGCTATCGTCATTGTCGGCATCTCGCGCGAGGCGGTGTTCGGGCTGCCGCTTGCGCAGAGCTCGGCGCTGCCCGACATCCTGTTCTACATCTGCGGCGGGGTGATCGGCGGGGCGGGCGGCACGCTGCAGGCGGCGAGCCGCACCATGATGGTGCGCCAGGCCAACCCCGCGCGCATGACCGAGGCCTTCGGGCTCTATGCGCTTGCCGGCAAGGCCACCACCTTCCTCGCCCCCGCGGCCATCGCCGTCACCACCGATCTGAGCGGCAGCCAGCGCATGGGCGTCACCCCGCTCATCGCGCTCTTCCTTCTGGGGCTTGTCCTGCTACTGTGGGTCCGCCCCGAGGGACACCGCGAAACCCCATGATCCGCCCCGTTCTCACCTCACTCGCCCTACTCGCCGCCCTTGCCGGCTGCGGCAGCGGCAACGAGGCCGCGCGCATCGTCGTCAGCCACAGCGCGGCGAACTTCGATCTCGCTGCCGTTGCAAAGCAGCTCTTCGGCCGGCTCTCCACCCCCTCGCCCGAGCCGCCCGCCGCCATCGGCAGCTACGCGCGCGGCTGCCTCGCCGGCGCCGAGCGCCTGCCCGAGACCGGCCCGACCTGGGCGGCGATGCGGCTTTCACGCAACCGCAACTGGGGCCATCCCGAGCTCATCGCCTTCGTCAGGCGCCTCTCCGCCTTCGCCGCGACCCAGCCCGGCTGGGCAGGGCTCTATGTGGGCGACATGTCCCAGCCGCGCGGCGGGCCGATGCTGACGGGCCACCGCTCGCACCAGATCGGGCTTGACGTGGACATCTGGATGCTGCCGCCGAAACGGCTCGACCTCTCGGCCGAGGAGCGCGAAACGCTCAGCTCCATCTCCACCCGCCGGGCGGCCGGCGCCTATGTCAACGAGAACTGGACGGCGCAGCACCACGCCATCATCCGCGCGGCGGCGCGCGATCCGGCGGTGGCGCGCATCTTCGTCTTTCCCGGCGCCAAGGTGCAGATGTGCCGCGACGAAACCGGCGACAGGCGCTGGCTGAGAAAGGTGCGGCCGTGGTGGGGACATCACTATCACTTCCATGTACGCCTGAAATGCCCCGAGGGCTCGACCGCCTGCACCGATCAGCCGCCACCCCCGCCCGGCGACGGCTGCGCCGAAGCCGAAGGCTGGGTCGAGCGCATCCTCAACCCGCCGCCGCCCGACCCTGACGCGCCGCCGCCGAAACCCCGGCCGCAACTGACGCTCGCCGATCTGCCCGCGCAATGCCTCGCCACGCTCTCGGCGCGCTGATCACCGCGCTTCTTCTCGCCCTGACCGCGCCCGCCGCTGCCGAGGCGGTGTTTCTCGGTGCCTGGCGCTGGACGGAGAGCGTGCGCGGCTTCGGCGGCTTCTCGGGCCTCGAGGTCTCGGCGGACGGCACACGCTTTGCCGCCAACGCCGACAAAGGCGCGCGCTTCGTCGAAGGCCGCTTTCGGCGCGACGGCGAAGGGCGCATCATCGGCGTCGAGGCCGGCCCGATCCTCCGCCTGCCCGATACCAATGGCCAGCCCATGCACGGCCTCGGCGGGGATGCCGAGGGGCTGGCCATCGGCCCCGATGGCACGATCTACGTCTCCTTCGAGCATGGCCACCGCATCTGGGCCTATGCAACCCCCACCGCGCCCGCACGCCCCTTGCGCCTGCACATCGACTTCACCCGGCTCCAGCGCAACTCCGGCATCGAGGCGCTGGCGATGGGACCGGATGGCGCGCTTTATGCCATCCCCGAGCGCTCCGGCGCGCTCGACCGGCCCTACAAGCTCTACCGCGCGAAGCCCGGCGCGCGCTGGCGCACCTTCGCCCGCATCCCGCGGCGCGGGGCGTTTCTCGTGGTCGGCGCGGATTTCGGGCCGGACGGGCGGCTCTATGTGCTCGAGCGCCGCTTCGGCGGCTTCTTCGGTTTCGCCACCCGCGTGCGCAGCTTTGCCGTCACGTCAGGCGGGCTCGAGGGCGAGCGCGTGGAGCTTGAGACGGAAATCGGCCGACACGACAACCTCGAAGGCATCGCCGTGTGGCGCGACGGGGCGGGGCGCATCCGCCTCACGATGATCTCCGATGACAACAACAACCCGCTGCTGCAGCGCACCGAATTCGTCGAATACGCCATTGAGGAATGACTTGCCGGAAGCCTCACCAGGCGCTATGTGACCGCGTCCCGCGCGGCATGCCAGCCCAGGCGGGGCCAAGTCTCCGCAACCTTGTCAAAACGGAACACCATGAACATGCAGCGCCTTCTTCCCGGCATCATCGCCATGGCCGCCGTCGTCGTGGCCTCGAACATCCTCGTGCAATATCTCGTCGGCCAGTGGCTGACCTGGGGGGCCTTCACCTATCCCTTCGCCTTTCTCGTCACCGACGTGATGAACCGTGTCTATGGCGCGGCCACCGCCCGCAAGGTGGTGCTTGCAGGCTTCGTCACCGGCGTGATCTGCTCGCTGATCGGCAGCCAGATTCAAGGCGAATTCGGCCCCCTCGTGACGCTCCGCGTGGCCATCGGCTCGGGCACGGCCTTCCTCGTGGCCCAGCTGGTTGACGTCTTCGTCTTCGACCGGCTGCGCAAGGGCGTCTGGTGGCGCGCGCCCTTCGTCTCCACCCTCGTCGGATCCACGCTCGATACGGCGATCTTCTTCTCCATCGCTTTCGCCGCCGCCTTCAGCTGGATCGAGCCCTCCAACGATGTGAGCTGGGCAAACGAGGTGCTGCCGCTGCTCGGGGTTGGGCCGGAGTCGCCGCTGTGGGTGTCGCTCGCCGTCGCCGACTGGATGGTCAAGCTCTCGCTTGCCCTGGTCGCGCTGGTGCCCTTCCGCCTCATCATCGGCTGGCTGCGGCCACAGGCTGTGTAAAAATCTTTGACATCCCCAAGATCTGTGCCAACCTTGCCTTCAGCAGCAACCAGAAGAAAGGAGGTGGTCCAGTGTCGAGAGGGATGTTGGAGAGAGGTGCCGGAACAGTCGGAGGGCCGGTTGCCTGAGGGCAGCCCCGAAGGCAGAACGCCTCCGATTGGGCCGAGGCTCTAACTGGCCCATCTCCGCGAGAACTCGGAGGGCCGCCTGAGGGCGGCCCTTTCCGCATTGTGGAGCGCGCGCATGTTGCGCATCACCGACGACATCGCCATCGCCGACTGGGAGCTCACAGAGCAGTTCACCCGCGCCTCGGGCCCCGGCGGGCAGAACGTGAACAAGGTTTCCACCGCGGTGGAGCTGCGCTTCGCCGCCGAACGCTCCCCGCACCTGCCCGAGCCGGTGAAACGGCGCCTGAAGCGCTTTGCCGGGCGGCGCTGGACCGACAGCGGCGAGATCGTCATCCGCGTCGAGGACACGCGCAGCCAGACGCGCAACCGCGAGATCGCCCGCGAGCGGCTTGCCGAGCTGATCCGCAAGGCGCTGGAAAAGCCCAAGCGCCGCGTGCCGACGCGCCCCACCAAGGGCAGCATCGAGCGGCGGATTGCCGCCAAGAAGCGGCGCGCGGCCGTGAAGGCCCAACGCGGGCGCATCGAGGAGGAATAGCCGCACAACGAAAACGCCCCGCCGCGAGGGCGGGGCGTTTGGCATTTCAGGCCGTGGAGATCAGGCGAACCACCAGCGCTCCGCCATCCGCGCGTTGTCCATCTGCCAGAGATTGCCGATGATCTCGGGCGTGGCGATCTGGTTGCTCACCCCCTGCACGTAGTTGGCGAACATCGGGATGATTACGCCGCCGTCGGTGCGCAGGATGTCCTGCATCTCGCGATACATCGCCCGCCGCTTCTCACTGTCGAGTTCGGCGCGGGCGAGCTTCAGGAGCTCCTGGAAGCGGGCGCTGTCCTTGCTGTCCCACTGGCTGTCGTTCCAGGGCGCGCCCTCCTCATAGGCGGTGGAGAACATCCAGTCCTCCGTGGCCCGGCCCGACCAGTAGACGGCGCAGAAGGGCTTCTTCAGCCACACGTTCGACCAGTAGCCATCCGCGGGCTCCTGGATGACGTTGATGTTGATCCCGCACTCCTTCGCCGAAGCCTGGTAGAGGAGCGCCGCATCCACCGCGCCCTCGAAGGCGGCGTTCGAGGCGCTCAGGTCGATGTCGAGCGAGTCGAGCCCGGCCTGCTTGAGGTAATACCGCGACTTGTCAGGGTCGAATTCGAGCTGCGGCAGGTCGGCGGCGAAATACTGGTTGGCCGGCCCGATCGGGTGGTCGTTGCCCACCATCCCGTGGCCGAGCAGGATCTTGTCGACCATCTCCTGCCGCTTGATGGCGTATTTCAGCGCCCGCCGCACGTTCACGTCATTGAACGGCGGCACATCCGTCAGCATCGCGAAGGTGTAGTGCTGGTTGCCCGTCACCTCCTGGATGCGCACCGCCGGGTTGGCCTTCAGAAGCGCCTCGGTCTTGAAGTCGATGCGGTTGATCGCGTGCACCTGCCCGGTGAGGAGCGCGTTCATCCGCGCGGTGTTGTCGTTGATGGCGATGTATTCGATCGAGTCGAAGAAGCCCGCGCTGTCACCCTTGTAGTGGTTCGGGTAGCGCTTGGCGACCATCCGCACGCCGGGGTCGAAGCTTTCGACCTGATAGAGGCCGGTGCCGATGCCCTTGGCGATGGCCTCCTCGATCATCCCCGCCGGATAGATCAGGATGTGATAGTCCGACATCAGGTAGGGGAAGTCGGCGTTGCCCGACTGAAGCGTGAACTGCACCTGA
Organism: Meinhardsimonia xiamenensis; assembly: GCF_900102905.1. Lineage (GTDB taxonomy): Bacteria > Pseudomonadota > Alphaproteobacteria > Rhodobacterales > Rhodobacteraceae > Meinhardsimonia > Meinhardsimonia xiamenensis. The sequence continues at coordinate 101,343 of NZ_FNFV01000001.1, forward strand.
TGCTCGCCCAGCTTCTTCATCTCGGCGATCGCCGAGACAATGGGCTTCGCTGCCGACTTGGCGCCCTCGGCCACATGCATCTGCAGCGACTCGATCACGTCATCGGCGCCAAAGGACTTGCCGTTGTGGAAGGTCACGCCCTTGCGCAGGTTGAAGGTCCACACCTTGGCGTCCGGCGAGGCTTCCCAGCTTTCGGCGAGCTCGCCCACCAGCGTGCCGTCGGCGGCAACCATGGTGAGGCTGTCGAAGACCGCGCCCTGTGCGGAGGCGATCATGAACAGGTCGGAGTGCGTCCGCCCATCCCAGCTGTCGGAGGTGTTGGCGCCGGAAAGCCCGGCCTTGAAATGCCCGCCGCGCTTCGCCTGCGCGAAGACCGGCACCCCGGTGGCGGCAAGAACGCCCGCGGCAACCGAGCTGCCGAGAAGTCCGCGTCTGCTGATACGTGTCATTCAGTCTCTCCCTGATCGGTTCAAGATTTGGGCGGCACATGCCGCCGGTTGATCTCCCGGCCCCTCGCCCGGGTGATTCGCCTACATTCTACCAGCCGCAGCATCGCCGATGTTCTCAACTCCGCGCTCGGCGAGAAGATTTGTCAGCCAGTCCGGATCCATCTCCGGCACCGAGCTCAAGAGAAGATCGGTATAGGGATGGTGCGGCGGGGTGAACATCTCGTCCTTCGGCCCCGACTCGACCACACGCCCGTCCTTCATCACCACCACCTCGTCGGCGATCGCGCGCACCGTGGCAAGGTCATGGGTGATGAACATGTAGCTCAGCCCGAGCTCGTCCTGCAGGCGTGCGAGAAGCCGCAGGATGCCCTCGGCCACGAGCTGGTCGAGCGCGCTCGTCACCTCGTCGCAGATGATGAACTCGGGCTCGGCGGCGAGCGCGCGGGCAATGCCGATGCGCTGCTTCTGCCCGCCGGAAAGTTCGCCGGGCAGCCGGTCGATGAACTCGTCGGGCTCAAGCTCGATGGCGTCGAGAAGCGCGCGCACGCGCTCGCGCTTCTTCGTTCCCTTGAGGCCGAGGTAGAATTCCACCGGACGGCCGATGATCTCGCCCACCGTCTTGCGCGGGTTCAGCGCGGTGTCGGCCATCTGATAGATCATCTGCACCTGGCGCAGCTGGTCCTTCGTGCGGTGGCGGTAGTCGGCGGGCAGCGGCTCGCCCTTGAAGAAGACCTGTCCCTGACGCGGCGGCAGAAGCCCGGTAATGACCCGCGCCGCGGTGGACTTGCCCGAGCCCGACTCGCCCACCACCGCCACGGTGCGGCCGGCGTGGATGTCGAAGGAGACGTCGAACAGCACCGGCACCTTGCCATAGGCGGCAGTGACGTGATCGACCCGGATCACCGGGGTGGCATCGGGGGGCGCGGGCGGCTTCTGCGGCCGCTGGAAGCTGCGCACCGCCCAGAGCGACTTGGTGTAATCCTCCTTCGGATGCGCCAGCATTTCGCGCGTGGGCGCCTCCTCCACCTCGTCACCCTTCAAGAGCACCTTGATGCGGTCGGCCATCTGGGCGACCACCGCAAGGTCATGGGTGATGTAGATCGCCGCGGTGTCGAACTGCTCGACGATGTCGCGGATCGCCGCCAGCACCTCGATCTGCGTGGTCACGTCGAGCGCCGTCGTCGGCTCGTCGAAGATGATGAGATCGGGCCGGCACGACATCGCCATTGCCGTCATCGCCCGCTGCAGCTGCCCGCCCGAGACCTGATGCGGGTAGCGAAAGCCGATCTCCTCGGGGTTGGGCAGGCGCAGGCGTCGGTAAAGCTCGATGCCATCGCGCATCGCCTCCTCACGGCTCATCACCTTGTGGACGACGGGCGCCTCCACATGCTGGTCGATCAGCCGATGCGCGGGGTTGAAGCTCGCCGCCGCCGACTGCGCCACATAGGCGATGCGCCGGCCGAGAAGATCGCGCTTCACCCTCGCCGGGGCGGTGGTGAGCTCGATGCCGTCAAAGACGACGCTGCCCTTGCTGATCCGCACACCGTCGCGGGTGTAGCCCATCGCCGCCAGCCCCAGCGTCGACTTGCCGGCACCGGATTCGCCGATCAGCCCCAGCACCTCGCCCTTGTCGAGCGTCAGGTCGACGCCGTTGATGATCGGAATCCACTCCTCGTCGGTGCGGCCCTCGATCCAGATATCCCGCATTTCGAGAAGCCGGCTCATTCCTTCAGCCCCGAGGATTTCTGCAGCATCCAGTCGACGACGAAATTGACCGCCACGGTCAGAAGCGCGATGGCGCCTGCCGCCAGCAGCGGTGCCACGGCCACCTGCGGCGCGAAGGCGGCGAAATTGATGAACTGAGCGAGATCCCGCACCATCGTCCCCCAGTCGGCAAGCGGCGGCTGGATGCCGACGCCAAGGAAGCTGAGCGAGGCGATGGTGAGAAAGACGAAGCAGAACCTCAGCCCGAACTCCGCCAGAAGCGGCGCATAGGCGTTGGGCAGGATCTCGCGGAAGATGAGGTATCCCAGCCCCTCGCCCCTGAGCTTCGCCGCCTCGATATAGTCCATCACCACGATGTTGAGCCCCACCGCCCGGGCCAGCCGAAAGACGCGGGTGGAATCGATCACCGCGATGATGATGACCATGAAGACGGTGAGCGGAATGCCGAGCTTCGGCGCCCAGACGGTGGCGATGGTCATCAGGAGAAGCGCGAAGATGAGCGCGGGAATGGCCATCAGCACATCGACAAAGCGGCTCAGGAGCTGATCGAGCCAGCCACCCAGCGTGGCGGCGAGAAAGCCGAAGCTGCCGCCGAGGAAGAAGGCCAGCGCGGTGGTGACAAAGGCGATGCCCACGGTGTTCTGCGCCCCGTAGATGAGGCGCGAGAGAATGTCGCGGCCGATCTGGTCGGTGCCGAGCGGGAAGCGCGGATCACCACCGATCGCCGGGTCGCCGCCGGGCACGACATTGGCCGCGCCCAGAACCTCCTCCTGGCCATAGGGCGCGAGCCACCCGGCGAAGATGGCCACAAAGGCGTAGGCGAGGATGATCATGATGCCGAAGGCGGCGGTCAGCGGCATCTGGCGGAAGAGCTTGCGGGATGCCTGCGTGCCGATCCGCCGGCCGGCCGCGCGAAAGAGCCAGGCGGCGATGGAAAAGCCGATGAAGCCCTCCACCGCGAGGCGGAAGAAGAAATACTTGTTCGCCTCCGCCGGCGGCAGGGTGCGCGCCAGCACATAAAGGTGGACGACGCCCGCAAGCGCCACCGCGCCGAATACATAACCGAAGGCCACGCCAAACGGCATGTCGCGGAAGAAGGGGCGGTTGTTCGTCAGCTTCTGACCCCCCCAGCGAAACACCCATGCCGCCACGGCAATCGCGGCCAGGCTCAGAAGGATCGTCGCCCAGAAGCTCATTTCGGGTGCCTCAGCCGCGGGTTCGACAGGATCGACAGGATGTCGGCCGTCAGGTTGAGGAGGATGTACGCCCCCGCGAAGATCAGGCAGCAGGCCTGCACCACCGGGATGTCACGGATCTTCACGCTGTCCACGAAGAGCTGGCCGATGCCGGGATAGACGAACACCACCTCCACCACCACCACGCCGGTGATGAGATAGGCGAGGTTGAGGGCGATGACGTTGATGATCGGCGCCAGCGCATTGGGCAGCGCGTGCACCACGATCACCCGCATCGGGGAAAGCCCCTTGAGCCGCGCCATCTCGATGTAGGGGCTGGCGAGCAGGTTGATGATCGCCGCGCGGGTCATGCGCATCATGTGGGCGGTCACCACCAGCGTCAGCGTCAGCGCGGGCAGCATGGTGCGCTCGAGCCGGTCGAAAAAGCTCATCCCCTCGTAGATGTTCGACAGCGAGGGAAACACCGGGTTCAGCACCGCAAGGAACAGGATCAGGATGTAGGCGAGGAAGAATTCCGGGCTCGAGATCGAGGTGAGCGTGAAGATGTTCGCGGCACGGTCGAAGATCGAGCCACGATAGAGCGCGGCGAGAACGCCCAGCATCAGCGACACCGGCACCGCGATGGCGGCAGTCACGCCAGCGAGGAAGATGGTGTTGGCAAAGCGCGGGGCGATCTGCTCGGCCACGGTCTTGAGTTGCGTGCCGCCAAGGTTGGACTGGAAGTTGAGCTGCGCGAAGCTGACCCCCAGGTCGCCCTGAAGCATGCGCGCGAGCCACACGAGGTAGCGTTCCCACAGCGGCCGGTCGAGGCCGAGGTCGCGGCGGATCGCCTCGATCGCCTCCGGCGTGGCGCCTTGCCCGAGGATCGCTTCGGCGAAATCGCCCGGAAGCGCGTTGACCGCGAGAAAGATGACCAGCGACACAACCAGCAGCGTGACACCCCCGAGCACCAGCCGCTGCGCTATGATCTTCAGGATTGCTCCCAAGGCTCTTTCTGCCCCCTCCCCGTATGTGCGCAACGTTAACGGCTGACACGCGAGTGTAAAGGCAAGAATCTTGCCTTGGCATCGCGGCAAGGAGGGTGACGTCAGGTAAGGCCCGGCCGGGCCAGCGGCCCGTATGAGAGCCGGTCCATCACCCGCACGAGCTCCTGCGTTATCCCCGGCTCCGAGAGCGCATGGCCTGCGCGCGCCACCATCCGCAGTTCCGCCGCGGGCCATCTCTGCTTGAGGCGCCAGGCCGACACGGGCGGGCAGATCATGTCATACCGGCCCTGCACGATGACGCCGGGGATGTGGGCGATGCGCGGCATGTCCTCGAGAATCTGGCCGTCGCGCTCCAGAAATCCGCCGTTGATGAAATAGTGGTTTTCGAGCCGGGCAAAGGCGCGGGCGTAGTCGGCGGGGCTCTCGCCGGCGTGGCCGTTGCTGTCGATCGAGGCGAGCGCGTTTTCCCAAGCGGCCCAGGCGCGGGCAAAGCGCGTCTCGAGCATCAGATCGCCCGAAAACAGCCGCCGGTGATAGGCCGCGATCAGATCGCCCTGCTCGCTTTCGGGTATCTGGCTCTTGAAGCGCGCCCAGAGCTCGGGCCAGAACTGCCCCGCCCCGCCGCCGTAGAACCAGTCAAGCTCGGCGCGGGTCATCAGGAACACCCCGCGCAGGATCAGCGCACGCACCCTTTCGGGGTGGGTCTGGGCATAGACGAGCGCCAGCGTCGCCCCCCAGCTGCCGCCGAAGACGGCCCAGGCGGTGATGCCCAGCGCCTGCCGGATCGCCTCGATGTCGGCGACAAGATGCCAGGTGGTGTTGGCCTCCACGCTTGCATGCGGGCGCGAGCGGCCGCAACCACGCTGGTCGAACAGCACCACGCGGTAATGCCGCGGGTCGAAATAGCGCCGCATCGCCGGGCTGCAGCCGCCGCCGGGCCCGCCATGCAGCACCACCACCGGCACGCCATCGGGGTTGCCGCATTGCTCGACATAGATCACATGACCATCGCCCACCGGCAGCATGCGCTGGTCAAACGGATCGAGCGGCGGATAGAGCCCGTGACCCGCTTGCCTGCCGCCTCTGTTCCGATCCATCACCGCGCGCCCTGCGTAACACCTTGCACCCGGACCGATCCGGGCGCATGACGAGCATGCAGCAGGAGCGCCGGAATGCAAGCCAGTCAGACCAGCATCGACCCCGCCGAGATCGCCAAGTTCGAGGCCATGGCCGCCGAGTGGTGGGATCCGCACGGCAAGTTCAAGCCGCTGCACATGCTCAACCCCTGCCGGCTTGACTACATCACCCGCCAGATCGAGGCCGAGTTCGAACGCGACCTGCGCGAGGAGGCGCCGTTCAAGGGCCTGCGGCTTCTCGACATCGGCTGCGGCGGCGGACTGCTTTCCGAGCCCATGGCCCGGCTCGGCGCCGAAGTCGTGGGCGCCGATGCCGCCGAGGGCAACATCCATGTCGCCCGCATCCATGCCGAGCAGTCGGGGCTTGCCATCGACTACCGCCACACCACCGCCGAGGCGCTGGCCGAGGCGGGCGAGCGCTTCGACGTGGTGCTGAACATGGAGGTGGTCGAGCATGTCGCCGACCCGCGCGCCTTTCTCGCCACCTGCCGGGAGCTGCTGAAGCCCGGCGGGCTGATGATCTGCTCCACCATCAACCGCACGGCAAGGAGCTTCGCGCTGGCCATCGTCGGGGCGGAATGGGTGATGCGCTGGCTGCCGCGCGGCACCCATGACTGGCGGCGTTTCATCACACCCGATGAGCTGCGCGCCATGAGCAAGGCTGCGGGGCTCGAGCCGCTCGATGCCAAGGGCTTCGTCTTCAACCCTCTCACCTGGAGCTGGTCGATTTCGGAGCGCGACCTGTCGGTCAACTACGTCACGGCCGCCCGCAGGCCCTGAGATGCCCACCGGGCCGGGCACATGCCCTCCGTTCCGTCCGTGAGAGCAGGCTACTCTTCCCGCTCAAGCCTGATGCGCAGCTCGCGCAAGACGGGCAGCACCGCGCGCACCCGCTCGGGCCCGACCGCCTGCACCACCTCGCCCAGAATCGGCGCGATCGAGTCGATCGCGGCATCGCGCGCCCGCCGCCCCGCCGGGGTGATCGAGACGAACTTGCGGCGGGCATCTTCCCAGTCGGGGCGGACATGAACGTAACCCGCCCATTCCAATCGGTTGAGCGTGTTGGTCATCGCACCGCGCGTGACGTGGAAGGCGCGGGCAAGCTGCGCCGGGGTCTTTTCGGCGCCCGATCCGGCCAGATGATTGAGCACCGCGAAATGGCTCAGCTCCATCCCCTTCGGCAACGCCTTGGCCAGCCGGCTGCGCGCCAGCTGATCGGCCATCAGGAGCTCGCCGAACAGCGCAATGGACAGGCTGTCAATCGTCTCGGCCATCCGGTCCTCCAAAGGGGCGGTCATGGAAGAGTGAAGGGACGCGCCGGCGCGCCTTCGCCACCTTCTCCCGGTCGATCTCGGCAAAGACCACGCCCGGCGCCGCGCCCGCGTCCACCAGCACCTCGCCCCAGGGCCCGACCGCGAGGCTGTGCCCCCAGGTGCGCCGCTGCCGCCCCTCGCGCGCGGGATGCAGCCCGCACTGCGCCGGAGCAAGCACGAAACAGCCATTCTCGATGGCACGCGCGCGCACAAGAACTTCCCAGTGCGCCGCACCCGTCACCGGCGAAAACGCCGCCGGCACGGTCAGGATTTCAGCCCCCGCCTTGGCAAGTGCCCGGTAGAGCGCCGGAAAGCGCAGGTCATAGCAGATGCTGAGCCCCACCCGGCCAAAGGGCGTCTCGGCCAGCACCGCGCGGTCACCGGGGCGGAAGCCTTCCGATTCGCGGAAGTTCTCGGTCCCGCCGATCTCCACGTCGAACATGTGGATCTTGTCATAGCGCGCGGCAATCTCGCCCGAAGGCGCGATGAGGAAGGAGCGGTTGACAAAGCGGCCGTCCGCCTCGTCCTCGCCCTTGAGCGCGAGCGAGCCGATCAGAAGCCAGAGCCCCCGCCGCGCCGCCTCCTCGCGCATGGCGGCAAGCGTGGGGTCATCGGCCTCGCGGCGGAGCACCTCGCGCTGGCGCGCCCGGCTGAGCGAGACGCAATTCGTCACCTCAGGCGTCAGCACGAATTCCGCGCCCCCCGCCGCCGCCTCGCCGAGCATGGCGCGCAGCGTCTCGAGGTTCTCCGACGGCGTGTCGGAGCTTGTCATCTGGATGAGGGCAATGCGGCTCACGCGCCCTCCAGAAGCGGATCAAGCTTGCCCGCCTGTTCGAGCGCGTAGAGGTCGTCGCAACCGCCCACATGCGTCTCGCCGATGAAGATCTGCGGCACGGTGTAGCCGCCGGCAGCACGGCGCACCATCTCCTCGCGCCTATGCGGCTCGCGCATCACGTCGATCTCGTGAAACGCGACGCCTTTTTGCGTCAGAAGCCGCTTGGCCATGTGGCAGTAGCCGCAAAACGGCGAGGTATAGATCTCGACCTTCTTCATCATTTGCCCATTGCACCGGAACGCCGCGATGATGGGGGATTTAGGGCGCCTTCGCAACGCGCGCCAGAACCAGCGCGAAAACCTCCCTTGCACCGGATGCACGCGCCGCTTCCGCCGCCGCCGAAAGCGTGGCGCCCGATGTCATCACGTCATCGACGATGAGCACCGTGCGGCCCGCGAGGCGCTCGCGCGCGCGGCGGCCCGGCACGATCGCTCCGGCGAGATTGGCGAAGCGCGCGTCATGCCCCCGGCCCTCCTGCTCCGCGGTGTGGCGGATGCGGCGCAGTGCCGCGGGAGCGCAGGCGATGCCAAGCCGCCGCGCCACCCCGCGGGCAAGAAGCGCGGACTGGTTGAAGCGCCGCGCCATGAGCCGCCGCCAGTGCAAGGGTACCGGCACCGCCACCACCTCCCCGCTTGCGCCCTGCAGAAGCGGCCGCGCCGCCTGTGCCATCCAGTGCGCCATCGGCGCGACCAGATCGTGCCGGTCCTCATGCTTGAGCTTCAGCACCAGCCGCCGCCCCTGCCCGGCATAGACAAGAGCCGCCCGCCCCCGCGACCACGGGCGCAGGACGCCGAGGCAGTCATCGCAATATTCCGCCACCCCCTCCTCTGCCGCACCGATGAGCGGCACGCCGCAGAGGTCGCACACAAGGCCCGTAATGAAGGGCGTCTGCCGCCAGCACGGCCCGCACAGCCCGCCCTCGTCAAGCACCTGCTCGCCGCAGGCCACGCAGCGGGGCGGATACACGAGGCTGATGAGCTCCTTCATGAGCGGGCCTTGCATCCCTCCTTCCATCGGCTAGAGAGACGGGAAATGACGCACTCCCCGCCCCAGCTCGTCGACCGCGCGGCGCTTGCCCGCCACCGCGCCCGCGCCGCCGCCATGGCCGAGCCGGCGCTGTTTCTGCACGACTACGCCGCGGGCGAGATCAAGGAGAGACTGGCTCTGGTTAACAGGGCCTTTACGGCGCCCGCGGTGGTGACGGGCTTTCCCGCGCCGTGGTCGGCGCGCTTTCCCGCCGCACGGGTGGTGCCTGACGATGAGATCCTCACGCTGGAGCCCGCGGCGCATGATCTCGTCATCCACGGGCTGGCGCTGCACTGGGCCAACGACCCGGTGGGCCAGCTCATCCAGTGCCTGCGTGCGCTGAAGCCCGACGGCCTGTTTCTCGGCATCCTCTTTGGCGGGCGCACGCTCACCGAGCTGCGCGCGGCCCTGTTGCAAGCGGAGATCGCGCTGACGGGGGGCGCCTCCCCCCGCGTCGCCCCGATGGGCGAGATCCGCGACCTCGGCACGCTCCTGCAGCGGGCGGGGTTCGCCCTGCCCGTGGCCGACGCCATCGACGTGACGGTGGAATACCCCGACGCGCTTGCGCTGATGCGCGACCTGCGCGCCATGGGCGAGACCAACGCGCTCGCCCAGCGCCATCGCCGCACGCCGCCGCGCGCCCTGTTCACCACCGCCGCCGAGCTCTATGCCAGGGCCCACGCCCGCCCGGGCGGGCGCATTCCGGCAACCTTCGAGATGGTGGTGCTCACCGGCTGGGCGCCGCACCCCTCGCAGCAAAAGCCGCTCCGCCCCGGCTCGGCGGCGCAAAGGCTTGCCGATGCGCTCGGCACCGTCGAACGGCGCCCCGGCGACATGCCGACCGATTGACCGCCCTGCCTCAGCCGCTATCTCACCCCGGACTCCAGAGAGGGACCGCCGCCATGACCGAAGCCGCAAGGCCCGAACATGCCCCCGCCGATCATCCGCCGATCCCGCCCCAGAAGGTCGGCGTGCTCATCGCCAATCTCGGCACGCCGGATGGCACCGACTACTGGTCCATGCGCCGGTATCTCAACGAGTTCCTGTCCGACCGGCGGGTGATCGACTATTCGCCGTGGTTCTGGCAGCCGCTCTTGCAACTCGTGATCCTCACCAAGCGCCCCTTCACCTCCGGCGCGGCCTACCGCTCGATCTGGAACGAGGAGCGCGACGAGAGCCCCTTGCTGACGATCACCCGCGCGCAGACCGAGAAGCTGCGCGCCGCGCTCACCGAGCGTTTCGGCGATGCGGTCGAGGTGGATTTCTGCATGCGCTACGGCAACCCCTCCACCGCCTCGCGCCTGCGCGCGTTGCGCGAGAAGGGCTGCACGCGCATCCTCTTCTTTCCGCTCTATCCGCAGTATTCGGCCACCACCACGGCCACGGCGAATGACCAGTTCTTCCGCGCGCTGATGGAGGAGAAGTGGCAGCCCGCCATCCGCACCGTGCCGGCCTATTACGACGAACCCGCCTATATCGACGCGCTTGCCGCTTCCGTGCGCCGCTCGGTCGCGGAGACGGGCGCCGAGCCGGACGTGCTCGTCGCCTCCTACCACGGCCTGCCCGAGCGCTACCTGACCGAGGGCGACCCCTACTACTGCCACTGCGTGAAAACGACGCGGCTTCTGCGCGAGCGCCTCGGGTGGGAGGAGGGCCGCGTCGTGCCCGCCTTCCAGTCGCGCTTCGGCTCGGAGGAGTGGCTCAAGCCCTACACGGTGGAGGAGGTCGCCCGCCTCGCCACGGCCGGGAAGAAGCGCATCTCGGTGATCGCGCCCGCCTTCTCGGCCGACTGCATCGAGACGCTGGAGGAGATCAACGAGGAGATCCGCGACGCCTTTCTCGAGGCCGGCGGCGAGAGCTTCACCTACATCCCCTGCCTCAACGACGACGAGGCGCACATCGCGCTTCTGGCCGATGTGGCGGCGCGCAACCTCGCCGGCTGGCTTGACTGAAGCCAGCCGCGCGCGGTCGTCTCAGATCAGAAGCACCTGCGTGCCGACCTTGGCGAGATTGAACAGCTCCTGGATGTGCTCGTTGTAAAGGCCGATGCAGCCGTTCGACGAGCGCCGCCCGATCTTGCGCGTGTCGTGCGTGCCGTGGATCCGGTAGTACTGCCACGACAGATACAGCGCATGCGTGCCGAGCGGGTTGTCGGGCCCCGGCGGCACGTAGTCGGGCCAGTCGGGGTAGCGCTTCTTCATCGAGGGCGTCGGCCGCCAGCTCGGCCCCTCGACCTTGCGCACTACCCGCGTGCGGCCGCGGCGGGTGAGCTCCTCGCTGAGCGGCACGCTGGTGGGATAGAGCTTGTATGTCTGCCCGTCCTCCGACCAGAAGTGCAGCGCGCGGGAGATCGTGTCGACAAGGATCGCGCCGTTCTTCAGATCGTCGAAATAGGGCTGCCAGTGCAGCATGCGGAAGGCCGATATGTTGCGCCGCACCGTGCCCGGATTCACCTGTTTCTCGAATTCGATGGTCTGGGCAAGCGCCGGGGACGCCGCCGCGCCGAGCGCCGCGGCACCTGTCACCAGGAGTGCCCGCCGGCTCATGCCGGTCTTTGTCCTGTCCGTCATCGCCTGTTTCCCTTGCACGAAGCCATCATGGTCATCGCCCTTATACCCGACAGGCGCGCGCCTGCAATTCACGCGCCCGTGCAATCCCGCGCGATATCGGCAAACGGGCGCCGATGGGGCTTTCATTGCCCGTCCTCCCACGTATAGTGCGCGCGCCATTCGCCAAGGGATCGGACCTCGCATGACACGTCTACTGGGCCTTCTTTTCGCCAGCCTCCTGGCGCTCGCCGCCTGCGCGCCTGCGACAACCTCGACGATGGGGCCCTCCTCCTCCGGCTTCCGGCCCTACAATCTCGACGGCCAGTCGCCATCCCGCGTGCGTTTCCGGATGCTGGACGGCATCAATGCCCTTCGCCAGGCCGAAGGCCTGCCGCCCCTGACACTCGACGAGCGCCTCAACCGCGCCGCCGAGCTTCACTCCGAAGACATGTACCGCCAGCAGCGCCCCTGGCACTTCGGCCACGACGGCTCCTCGCCGGTGCAGCGCGTCCAGCGCGTTGGCTATGACAAGGAGCTTGTCGGAGAGAACATCGCCGAGACCTACGAGACCGAGCTCGAAGTTCTCGCCGCCTGGATGGAGGAGCCCACGACCCGCCAGCCGATCATGGATCCGCAGGCCGAGGAAATGGGGCTTGGCTGGTTTCAGGAGCAGGGCGGCAAGATCTGGTGGACGCTGATCATCGGCGGCGGCCCGCTGCAGACCCCGCCCGTGGTCACGCCGCCGGCCAACACCGCACCTCCGGGCGCGCCGCCCACCGTGCCGGTCGGCGAAGACGAGCTCACCGACCCCACGGTTGAAGAATCAGCCCCGCCCGCCACCAGCTGATGCCTCAAGGGTAGATGTCGATCGGCGTGCCGAGCTTCACCATCGCGTAGATGTCGCGCATCTCGCGGTTGGTGACGGCGATGCACCCCCATGTCCAGTCCTCGCGCGCCCAGGGAAACGGGCTGGCCTTGCCGTGGATGAAGATGTCACCCCCCGGCGAGGCGCCTGCCGCCCGCGCCACCTGAATGTCGCGCGCATTGGGGTAGGAGATGCCGAGCGAGAGATAGTAACGGCTCCGCGGGTTGCGCCGGTCGATGTAATAACGCCCCTCGGGCGTGCGCCCGTCGCCCTCCGCCCGCTTGGCGCCCTCGGGCGCGAAGCCGAGGTCGATCCGGTGACGTGTCAGCACCTGATCGTGGTGCATCAGATACATCACGCGCGCGCTCTTGTGCACGACGATGCGTGTGACCTCGGGGCCGTCATAGCTCTTGAACTTCGAAGCGCAGCCGGTAAGCGCCAGCACCAGCGCCGCCGCCGCAACTACCCGCAGGATGCCCATCTGACTGCCCGTTTCGACTGCTTTTCCGGCAGGCTATCACGAACGGCCTTGTCGCGACAGCCTGGCCACAAGCTCCACATGCGGCGACCAACGGAACTGGTCCACAACCTCGATCCAGTCGAGGGAAAATCCGCCCGCCACCAGAATCCGCGCATCGCGCGCGAATGTGACCGGGTTGCAGGACACCGCCGCCACCGCCTGCACGGGGCTTTCGGCCAGCGCCCGGGCCTGTGCCTCGGCACCCGCGCGCGGGGGGTCGATCACCACCGCCTCGAAGCGCGCCAGCTCCGGCGGCGTCAGCGGACGGCGAAAGAGATCGCGCCGCACCACCGTGACCGGCCTGAGCGCCCCGCCCGCTCCGCGCCAGCCCGCCTCGAGCGCCGCCACGAGCGCCGGGTCGCCCTCCACCGCGAGCACCTCGGCCCGCCGCGCGAGCGGCAAGGCGAAGGTGCCGCAGCCGGCGAAGAGATCGGCCACGCGCCGGGCCTCTCCCACCGCCGCGGCCACGCACGCGCGCAACGCCGCCTCGCCCTCCGCGGTGGCCTGAAGGAAAGCGCCCGGCGGCGGCTCGACGGCGATGCCGTCGAAGCGCACAAGCGGCGCGCGCGCCATGGCGAGCGGCTCGCCCTCCCATGACAGCCGGGCAAGGCCGGCCTCCATCGCCAGCCCCGCAAGCCGCGCGCGGCGCGCAGCATCGAGCACGCCGCCCCCGGTGACGGCCACATCAAGCCCGCTCTCGCTCGCGATCACCGCGATGTCGAGCCGCGCCCGGCGCGAGGCGCCCGCCTCGACCAGCGCCGCGAGCGCGCGCAGCGCGGCAACGATGCGCGGGTCGAGCACGCGGCACTCGGGCACGGCTGTGATCACATCAGAGGCGCGTCCGTGAAACCCCACCGTGGCGCCGCGCTTGGTGCGCCGGCCGTGCAGCACCGCCCGCCGCCGGCTCGCGGGCAGGGAGACATGCACCGCGCGGATCGGCGCCGCGAGCCCCTGCGCGGCGAGCGCGCCCCTCACCACCTCCGCCTTCCACGCGCGCAGGAAGGCGTCGCTTGCGTGCTGCAGCGCGCAACCGCCACATGCCTTGGCGTGCGGGCAGGGCGGGCGCACGCGCATGGGCGCGGGCGCAAGGATGCGCGGCGCGCTCATGCGCCCCTTCTCTACCTCGCCCTCGACCTGCTCGCCCGGCAGCGAGCCGGGCACGAACACGTCACCGGCCACACCGTCACCGCGATGGCCGAGCCGCTCGACCGTCAGCCGCCGCACCTCGCCCATCGCCTACTCCGCCGCTGCATCGAGTCCGATGAAACCGCCGGACTGCCGCGCCCAGAAACGCGCGTAAATCCCGCCGCGCGCCAGAAGCTCGGCATGGGTGCCCTCTTCGACGATTCGACCCTGATCCAGCACGATGATGCGGTCCATCCGCGCGATGGTCGAAAGCCGGTGGGCAATGGCGAGCACCGTCTTGCCCTCCATCACCTCGTCGAGCGCGGCCTGAATCTCGGCCTCCACCTCCGAGTCGAGCGCGCTCGTCGCCTCGTCGAGCACGAGAATCGGCGCGTCCTTCAGGATCGCCCGGGCAAGCGCGATGCGCTGGCGCTGCCCGCCCGAAAGCTTCACCCCCCGCTCGCCGAGATGCGCGTCATATCCCTTGCGGCCCGCGTGATCGCGCAGCCCGAGGATGAAGTCATGCGCCCGCGCCCGCTTCGCCGCCGCGATCATCTCCTCTTCGCTGGCATCGGGCCGGCCATAGAGGATGTTCTCCCGCGCCGACCGGTTGAACATCGCGGTCTCCTGCGTGACCATGCCGATCTGGCGGCGCAGGCTCTCCTGGCTGACCTCGCGCACGTCGCGGCCATCGACCAGAACCGCGCCCTTCTCGGTGTCATAGAGCCGCAACAGAAGCGACACGAGCGTGGACTTGCCCGCCCCCGAAGCGCCCACGATGGCAATCTTCTCGCCCGGCGCGATCTTCAGGTTGATCCCGTCCACCCCGCCCGTGCGCTGGCCGTAGGCGAAGCTCACGTCGCGAAACTCGATGGCCGAGGCATGGGGCAGCTCGCGCGCATCCTTGGCATCGGTGAGCTGATGCGGCGGGGTCAGGGTGCGGATGCCGTCCTCCACCTCGCCGAGATTGGCGTAGATGTTCATCAGCGTGAAGCTTACCCAGCCGGTCATCTGGGCGATGCGGATGGTCACCGTGCCGGCCGCGGCAATGTCGCCCGCCCCGGCCATGCCCTTCGTCCAGAGCCACAGAACCGTGCCGACGACCGCCACCGGCAGCACCCCCGCAAGCGTCATCAAGACCAGCCGGAAGCTCGCCGACATGCGCCCGAAGCCCACCGCCGCATCGCGATAGCCGCGCATCGCCGAGAGCGCGGCGCGATCCTCATGCTCATCATGGGCGAAGAGCTTGACCATCTTGATGTTGGTGATGGTGTCAACGACCTGCCCCGTCACCATCGCGCGTGCCCCGGCCCGTTCGGCGCTGCGGGCGCGGATGCGCGGCAGAAAGGCGCGGATCGCGGCGAGATAGAGACAGAACCAGAGCGCCAGCACCACCATCGCCCGCCAGTCGATGGCCAGAAGAAGCGTTGCCGCACCCGCCACGGTGGCAAGCGCGAAGAAGAGCGTGTTGACGCTCTCCACCACCACCTCGGTGAGCGCGCGGGCGGTCTGCATCTGCTTCTGGGCGATGCGGCCGGCAAAGTCGTTGTCGAAGAAGGTCACCGCCTGACCGAGCGTCCAGCGGTGCAGCCGCGCCAGAACGAGGTTGTTGAGGTTCGGTTGCAGCGTCAGGCTCTGAAAGGCCGAGGACAGCCCGAAGGAAAGGGGTCTCAGCACCAGCATGAACACAAGCGCCGCGCCGATGAGCCCGGCGTTGTCGGCAAGGAAGCTCTCCGGCCGGCCCGCAACCGCCGCGTCGATCACCCGGCCGAGGATGAGCGCGGTGACGACCTCGAGCGCGCCCGCGACCATCGAGGCCAGCGCCGCCGCCGCCAGCACGCCCCAGGCGCCCTCGAGCACCCAGGCGAAGAAGCGCGCGCGGCTCCGAGGCGGCGGGCCGGGGGCCGGGCGCTCGGGGTCGATGAGCCCGGCGAAGAAGCGTGCGATCGCCCCGCCCATCACTCCGCCGCCTCCTCGAGCCCCAGAAACCCGCCCGACTGCCGCGCCCAGAACTGCGCGTAGAGCCCGCCTCGGGCGATCAGCTCGGCATGGCTGCCGTCCTCCACGATGCGGCCCTGGTCGAGCACCACGATGCGGTCGAGATGGGCGATGGTGGAGAGCCGGTGCGCAATCGCGATCACCGTCTTGCCCTCCATGATGTCCGCAAGGGTTTCCTGAATCGCCGCCTCGACCTCCGAGTCGAGCGCGCTGGTGGCCTCGTCGAGGATGAGGATCGGCGCGTTCTTCAGTATGACCCGCGCCAGCGCGATACGCTGCCGCTGCCCGCCCGAAAGCTTCACGCCACGCTCGCCGACAAGCGCGTCATAGCCGCTGCGCCCCTGCGCATCGCGCAGCCCCATGATGAAGTCATGCGCATGCGCCCGCCGCGCGGCGGCGATCATCTCCGCCTCGCTCGCCTCGGGCCTGCCGTAGAGGATGTTCTCCCGCACCGAGCGGTGCAGCAGCGTGCTTTCCTGCTGCACCATGCCGATGGCGGCGCGCAAGGAATCCTGGGTGACGGCGGTGATGTCCTGCCCGTCGATGCGGATCACGCCCGATTCAGGGTCGTAGAAGCGCAACAGCAGCTTTACGAGGGTCGATTTGCCGGCGCCCGAGCGGCCGACGAGGCCCAGCTTCTGCCCCGGCTCCACGGTGAGCGAGAGCCGGTCGAGCCCGCCGGCGCCGCGCCCGTAATGGTGGCTCACGCGGTCGAACTCGATCCGCCCCTCGCTCACCTTCAGCGCCGGCGCGCCGGGCCTGTCGGTCAGCGTGATCGGCTGGGCGATGGTCTCCATCCCCTCCGCGATCACGCCGAGATTGCGGAAGAAGGAGGAGAGCGACCAGATCACCCAGTCGGTCATGGCGTTGATGCGCAGCGCCAGCGCCGTGGCCGCCGCCACCACGCCCACGCTGGCGCTGCCCGCCGACCAGAGCGCGATCGCCCAGCCCACGACGCCCAGGATCAGGAGCCCGTTCAGAAGGGCGAGCGTCACATCCATGACGGTGTAGAGCCGCATCTCGCGCTGGAAGGCCTGCCGCGCCGTCTCGATGGCGTCGCGGGCGTGCTCAAGCTCCTGGTCCTGCCGGGCGAAGAGCTTGACGGCGTGGATGTTGGTGTAGGCGTCCACCACCCGGCCCGTCACCGCGCTGCGCGCATCCGAGGCCGCCTTGGAGGCCGGGCCGATGCGCCGGATCACCCAGACGACGAGCGCGCCATAGAGCACGAGCCAGCCCAGAAGCGGCAGCACCAGCCGCGGGTCGGACTGGGTGAGCAGAACCGCCGCGCCCACGAAATAGGCAAGCGAGAAGGTGATCGCGTCGAACACCTGATAGGCCGCCTCGCCGGCGGCGGGCGGGGTCTGCATGATGCGGTTGGCGATGCGGCCGGCGAGATCGTTCTCGAACCAGCCCACCGACTGGCGCAGCACATGGCCGTGCGCGCGCCAGCGGATCAGCGTGCCGAAATTGGGGATGATCGTGTTGTTGAGAAGCGCCACATCGAGAAACTGCACGAGCGGGCGCAGAAGCAGCACGAAGGCCGCCGCGCCGAGAAGCTCGAGCCCGTGGCGCTCCCACAGCTCGGCGGGCGCGGTGCCCGAAAGCAGGTCCACCACGCGCCCCATGTACCAGATCAGCCCGATTTCCACCGCCGCCACCAGCACCGAGAGCACCGCCGCAGCCGCGAAGACGCGGCGGAACGGGCGGGCATAGAGCCGCATCATCCCCCAGACGGAGGCCGGGGGGCGGTCCATCCGCTCGTGATCGGCGTAGGGATCGACGAGGTTTTCGAAGAAACGGAACATGGGGGTATGCGCCTTCGGCAATCCCCCGAGATATAGCCGCGCGCGGCTCAGAGGAAAACCAGCGCCGCCGAAACCGCGAGCGCCGCCGCCATCACCCGCAGGAAGATCGCCCATGCCCGCGCGGTCACGAGCAGCCGCGCGGCGAAGGCGCCGGCGCTCGTCCAGAACAGGCAGACGAAAAGGTTGATGCCCGAGAAGGCCGAGGCAAGGCGCCACGCCTCCGCCTCCGGCGCGAGCCCCAGCCCGTAGCCCGCCGCGGCCGCCATGGCCACCGCCCAGACCTTCGGGTTCACCCACTGAAACAGCACCGCCTCGACGAAGGTGAAGGGCCGGTCGCGGCCGGGATCGCTCGGGCGCGTGGCGGCACGAACGAGCTTGAAGGCCATCCACAGGATCCAGCCCGCCGCCGCGATCTTCAGCACCAGCATCAGCGCGGGCTGCGCCAGCAGAAGCGCGCCAAGCCCGAAGCCCGTGAGCCCCGACGTCACGCCCACCCCCGCCGCCACGCCGAGCACATGCGGCAGCGTGGCCGCAAAGCCGAACCGCGCCCCCGAGGCGGTGAGCAGGATCACGTTCGGCCCCGGCGAGAACAGCCCGGCAAAGACGAAGAGATAGAGCGGGTCGAGACTCACCGCAAAAGGCTCCCTCTCATGAGGCCAGCAACTCCGCCCGCGTAAGGGTGAACCCCGAGGCGATCCAGCGCGCCTCGAGCTCCTTGAGCTTCGCGCCGAGCGCCGGACCCTCGTATCGCGGCATCAGGTCGGCCGGCTTCACCGGAAACTCCGCCGCCGCGCCGCGCGCGACCTCGTCCTCCCAGCCCTCCGGCAGCGGCTGGCCGGTGAGGGCAGCGCGCAGCAGGAGCGCATCGCGCGCCTCGGCCGCCCCCAGCCGGTAGCCAAGCTCGCCCGGCCCCGCCTCGCTTAAAGCCGCCTCGCGCAGCCGCGCGAGCCGCCTCGCCTCCGCGCGCGAAAGCCGCAGGTTGCCGACCGGATCCTCCCCGCCCAGCGCCGCCAGCCGCAGGATCGGGTCAGGCGCGCGGGCAACCTCGCCCTCGAGATGGACGAGCACCGCAAGCGGGGCGGGGTCGGCGCCAGGCAGGATCGGCTGCAGGCACCCCGCCGCCGCCATCGCTGCCACCGAAGGCGAAGGGTCGGGCGCGGCGAGAAGCTTCTTCATCTCGTGCCCGATCCGCTCCTTCGACAGCCGCCTGAGCCCCTCGGCATTGGCCGCGCAGGCGGCAAGCCCCTCGGGGTCAAGCCCGTTCTCGGGGTCGCCATACCAGGCGTGAAAGCGGAAGAAGCGCAGGATGCGCAGGTAATCCTCGCGAATGCGCCTGTCGGCATCCTCGATGAAGCGCACCCGCCCCGCGCGAAGGTCTTCAAGCCCGCCGACCGGGTCGATGATGGTGCCGTCAGGCCGCGCATAGAGCGCGTTCATGGTGAAGTCGCGCCTCAGCGCATCCTCCTCCAGCCGGTCGGTATAGGCCACCACCGCGCGCCGCCCGTCGGTGGCCACGTCGCGGCGGAGGGTCGTCACCTCATGCGGGATGCCACCCGAGACAACCGTGACCGTGCCGTGATCGATCCCGGTCGGCACGGGCTTGAGCCCGGCGGCCCGGGCGAGCTCCATCACCCGTTCGGGGCGCGCATCGGTGGCAATGTCGATGTCATCCACCGGGCGGCCGAGCAGCGTGTTGCGCACGCAGCCGCCAACGAACCAGGCCTGATGCCCGGCCTCGGTGAGCATGTCGGTCACCGCCCGCGTCTCGGGCCGGTGCAGCCATTCGGCCGAAAGCCGGGTCACCGCGCGAGCCTCTCGGCGAGCGCCCGCAGGATGCGTGCGGTCGCACCCCAGATGTAATAGGGCCCCCACGGCACGGTGTAGTAGCTGCGCATCCGTCCCCGCCAGCGTCGCGACTGGATGGAATAGCGCGCCGGATCGGCAACATGGGCCAGCGGCACGGTGAAGGCCTCCTCCACCTCGCCCGCTTCGGGGCGAAGCTCGAAGCGCTCGGGCACATGCGCCACCACCGGCGTCACCGAAAAGCCGGTGACGGTGCGGTGCGGCGCCATCAGCCCGAGGATGCGCGCCCGCCCCGCCGGCAGACCCACCTCCTCGCGCGCCTCGCGCAGGGCGGCGGCCACGGCGTCGGCGTCGCCCGCGTCGATCTTGCCGCCGGGAAAGGCGATCTGCCCGGGGTGGTGGCGCAGCGCCGATGAGCGCTTGGTCAGCACCACATCGAGCCCGCCCCTCTGCCCCGGCACCAGCGCAATCAGCACCGCCGCCGGGCGCAGGGGCGCGTCTTCGGGCGGCGTCACCTCCGGCGACAGGTCGAAATCGGAGGAGGGGTCAAGCGGCGGGCCGAGCCGCCGAGCGATCTCCTCGGGGTCGTCAATGGCGCTTGTCACCCTCGTCCTCCGCCTTCCGGGCTTCCTCCGATGCTTCGAACCCCAGCGTCGCGGGGTCAAGCTCGTAATGGGCGCCGCAGAACTGGCAGTCGGCGGTGACGATGCCTTGCTCGGTGGTCATGGTGCCGATGTCGCGCGCCGAGTAGATCGACAGGCTTTGGCGCACCTTCTCTTCGCTGCAGGTGCAGCCGAAGGCAACGGGCTGGGCATCGAACACCCGCGGCTCCTCCTCGTGGAACAGCCGAACCAGAAGATCGGTGGGCGTCACGCCGGGGCCGACGAGTTCCAGCGCATCGACGGTGTCGAGCAGGATGTTGGCACGGTTCCAGTCCTCCGCCGCATCACCGGAGAGGATGTCGGCCGCCTGCAGAAGTCCGCCTTCGCCCGAGCCGCCCTCGCGGGCCACGAGTTGAGATTGCGGCATGTGCTGCAGCATCACGCCGCCCGCGCGCCAGCCCGAGGCCTCGCCGGGCGTGACGCTTTCTCCGAAGGCAAGGGCAAAGCGCGTGGGCAGCTGCTCGGACTGGGCAAAATACGTCTCTGCGCAGGCCGAAAGCGAGCCGCCGGCAATCGGCGTGATGCCCTGATAGGGCATGGTGCCGGGGCCCTGGTCGATGAGTATCGCGAAATAGCCTTCGCCAAGCTGCTCGAAGGGAGGCTTGCTTTCGTCAAGCCGCTCGGCATCGAAACTCGCCCAGGCGCGTATGCGGGCCGGCTCGCCCTCCTCGCGCGGCGCGAAGTAGTCGGTGGCGATGATGCGCACCGGCCCGTTGCCGCGAACCTGCAGGCTGAGCTTCCAGCGCAGCTTGATCGCCTGACCGATCATCGCGGTCAGAAGCGTCGCCTCGGCCACCAGCGCCTCGATCGCGGGCGGGTAGTCATGCTGGGCAAGAACGTTGTCGAGCACCCCGTCGAGCCGCGCGACGCGGCCGCGGATGTCCGAGCGGTCAAGCTGGAACGGCAGCACGGTGTCGTCCCATGCGATGCGTCGAATCAGCGACATTGGGGATTCCTTGTCAGGGGGATTGAGCATACGCAACGCATATAGGAAGCGATCAAGCCGACCGGAAGAACCAGCCGCAAGGCAAGGGGCACGCGATGACCAGACGATTCGGCCAACCACCCGAGAGCGCGCGCCGCTACCGCCGCCGCCCCGGCGTCTATGCGGTCATCAGCGACGGCCGCGACGTTCTGATGACATGGCAGGCCGAGCCCGTTCCCGAGTTCCAGCTGCCGGGCGGCGGGATCGATCCGGGCGAGTCTCCCGTCGCCGCGCTGCACCGTGAAGTGCTGGAAGAAACCGGCTGGCGCATCGGCAGGATACGGCGCCTCGGCGCCTACCGCCGCTTCACCTACATGCCCGAATACGACCTCTGGGCCGAGAAGCTGTGCATGATCTACCTCGCCCGGCCGGTCTGCCGTCACGGACCGCCGCTCGAGCCCGGACACGCTGCCGTGTGGTTCACACCCGAGCTTGCCGTCGAGGCGCTCGCCTCGGACGGTGACCGCCATTTCCTGCGCCGCGCCCTGGAGGTCGCGACCCGCCGCGATGCCGCCGCCCCGTTGCGCCGGATCAGGCGGCCCTCGCGTGGGCAATGGCCGAGGGGGTCAGCCGGCCGTTGATCGCCGGGGCCTCGCGGATCAGCGCGTCGTTCTCGAGCGCCTCGACCATGAACAGCGCAAAATCGATGCGCCGGGTGCGGTTGCTGGCAAGGATCGGGTCGCCGACATGTCGGCTCCAGACGGGCAGGCCCTGGCTTTCGCCCTCCTCCAGATCGCTGCCGCGCACCACCGTCCAGTCGCGGTCGCTGTCGAAGATCATGCACGTGGCGCGCAGCTGGTCGGAGATGTCGGCAAACCGCAGCGCGCGGGCAATCGCCCCGAAGACGGCCACGAAGGCGCGCAGTTTGAGCGAATAGCGGTCCTTTCCGTCACGACTGACGTGCCAGCCGCAGGAAAAGACGAGCCGCGCCTTGGGCTCGGCGTGCTCCAGCACCGCCCGCGCGGTGCCGCTGGCATAGTCGTCCACCCCCCAGGGCACGAGCACCGTTAGCACGCCATCACACCCCTGCAACGCGCGCGCAATCACCGCCGCGTCGTCGGTGCGGCCGGGAAACACCGTGATCCGGTCACCGAAGCGGGCGAGCTTGCCCACGCTCTCGGGGCGGCAGACGCCCCGCACCTCCCAGCCGCGGGCAAGGGCGTGCTCGGCCATGTACTGCCCGAGCTTGCCGGAAATCCCGATGATGCAGATGCGTCTGTTGCGGGCCATGACGGCCTCCTTTCGCTTACGCTGTAAGTTGCTTTCCGCGGCTGTTAGACTTACGCCGTAAGCGAGTCAAGGAAATTCGGCGGGCATGGGATGGCGGAGGCAGCCAAAGAGGGGCGGCGGGCGCGGCTGACGCGCGAGCGGGTGGTGGCCGAGGCGGTGGCGCTCGCGGATGCGGAGGGGCTCGAGGCGCTCAGCATGCGGCGGCTGGCCAAACGGCTCGGGGTCGAGGCGATGTCGCTCTACAACCACGTGTCGGGCAAGGAGGATCTCCTTGGCGCCATGGTCGATGCCGTGGCGGGGGAAATCCGCCGGCCCTCGGCGCAAGGCGACTGGAAGGCGGAAATGCGCGCGCGCGCGGTCTCGGCGCATGAGGTGTTCCTCCGTCACCCCTGGGCGCCGATGCTCTTTGTCTCGCGCGTCAATGCAGGGCCGAAGATGCTGGAGTGGGTTGATGCCACCATCGGCTGCCTGCGCGCGGCGGGCTTCGATCTGGCCATGGCGGATCACGCCTGGAACGCCATTGATTCGCACATCTACGGCTTCACCCTGCAGGAGCTGAACTTTCCCTTCGCCAAGGGCGAATACGCCGCGCAGGCGCGCGCCTGGTTGCCGCACATCCCGGCCGATCGGCTGCCCAACCTGCACGCCATGGCTGACGCGGTGGCGAGCGGTCGGCATGATGGGGTTCACGATTTCTGCTTCGGGCTTGAGCTGATCCTTGACGGGCTGGAGGCGCTTATCGGAGCCCGGCAACAAACAGGCTGAGGTACGACGCGAAATACTAGCACCGCGCGCGCTCAGAGTGGTTGCCGCTCATGCAAATTGGTTATATTTTCTGACCAGATTTGGAGGTTCCCATGGAAATGCCGCGCCCGGACCCGCGCCGCCTTGAGGCGAAGGCTCGTATCGTCGCCCGTCTGCGCGAGGTCGTTTCCCGCGAAGACGCGGTGATCGACGAGGAGCACGAGACGCGCGCCTACGAGTGCGATGCGCTCACCGCCTATCGCTGCCCGCCGATGGCGGTGGTGCTGCCCTCCTCCACCGAAGAGGTCTCCGCCGTTCTGAAGATCTGCCATGAGGAAGGCGTGCCGGTGGTGCCCCGCGGCTCGGGCACCTCGCTTGCCGGAGGCGCGCTGCCGGTGGCCGACGGCATCATTCTCGGCGTCTCGCGCCTCAACCGCGTGCTCGAGATCGACACCGACAACCGCTTCATCCGGGTTGAATCGGGGCGCACCAACCTCTCGGTTACCGGCGCGGTGGAGGAAGAGGGTTTCTTCTACGCTCCCGACCCCTCCTCGCAGCTCGCCTGCGCCATCGCCGGCAACATCGCCATGAATTCCGGCGGCGCGCATTGCCTCAAGTACGGGGTGACCACCAACAACCTGATGGGCGTGAAGATGGTGCTGATGGATGGCACCATCGTCGAGCTGGGCGGGCCGTATCTCGATGCCGGCGGGCTCGATCTTCTGGGCCTTGTCTGCGGCTCGGAAGGGCAGCTTGGCGTGGTGACGGAAGCGGTATTGCGCATCCTGCCCAAGCCCGAGGGCGCGCGGCCGATCCTGATGGGGTTCGACTCGAACGAGGTTGCCGGCGCCTGCGTCTCCGACATCATCCGCGCCGGCATCCTGCCGGTGGCGATCGAGTTCATGGACCGGCCCTGCATCGAGGCGACCGAGGCCTTCGCCCATGCCGGCTATCCCGATTGCGAGGCGCTGCTGATCGTCGAGGTGGAAGGTTCCGACGCCGAGATCGACGAGCAACTCAACCTCATCAAGCAGATCGCCCGTCGCCACAACCCGGTGGCCCTGCGCGAGGCGAAGGATGCCGACGAGGCCGCGCGCATCTGGGCCGGCCGCAAGGCCGCCTTCGGCGCGATGGGGCAGATCAACGACTACATGTGCCTCGATGGCACGATCCCGGTCTCGGAGCTTCCCTTCGTGCTGCGCCGCATCGGCGAGATGTCGAAGGAGTTCGGGCTCGAGGTGGGCAATGTCTTTCACGCCGGTGACGGCAACATGCATCCGCTGATCCTCTATGATGCCAACAAGCCTGGCGATCTGGAGCGGGCCGAGGCGTTTGGCGCCGAAATTCTCAAGCTCTGCGTCGAGGTCGGCGGCTGCCTCACCGGCGAGCATGGCGTGGGCGTGGAGAAGCGCGATCTGATGGGCGTCCAGTTCAGCCGCGCTGATCTCGAGGCGCAGATGCGCCTGAAGGACGTGTTCGATCCGGCCTGGCTGCTGAACCCCGGCAAGGTCTTCCCGCTCGATGTGACCGAGGCGCGCCGTGCAGCGTGAGGTTACCGCGAGCAAGGCGCTCTGCCCGGCCAGCGAGGCAGAACTTGCCGAGGCCATCGCTTCGGCTGAAGGGCCGCTGAGGATCCTCGGCGGCGGCACGCGCGCCTATGGCCGCCCGGTCGAGGGCCGGCCGCTCACCACCGCCGCCCTTACGGGAATTACCCTCTACGAGCCCGGCGCGCTGACGCTGGTGGTGCGCGCCGGCACGCCGCTGGCGGATGTGGAGGCCGCGCTTGCCGAGCATGGCCAGCGCCTGCCCTTCGAGCCGATGGACATGCGCGGCCTTCTCGGCACCGAGGGCGCGCCGACCATCGGCGGGGTGGCGGCCGCCAACGTCTCCGGGCCCCGGCGCGTGCAGGTGGGCGCCTGCCGCGACTACATGCTCGGCGTGCGCCTCATTGACGGGCGCGGCGAGATCATCAAGAGCGGCGGGCGGGTGATGAAGAACGTCACCGGCTATGACCTCGTGAAGCTCATGGCCGGTAGCCACGGCACGCTCGGGGTGCTCACGGAGATTTCCTTCAAGGTCCTGCCGGAGCCCGAGGCGCGCGCCGTGCTGCTCGTCGAGGGGCTCGACGATGCCACCGCCCAGCGCGCCATGACCGCCGCGCTCAACTCGCCGTTCGAGGTGTCGGGCGCGGCCCATGCCCCGCGCGGGGTCGATGGCGCACCGGTCACGATGATCCGCATCGAGGGTTTTGCCGGCTCGGTGCGCTATCGCACCGAAAGGCTGAAGGAGATCCTCAGCCGCTTCGGCGAGGTGGCGGTGGAGACCGACCCCGAGCGCACCGCCGCCGGCTGGCGCTGGGTGCGCGATGTGGAGGCCTTCCACGACCGCCCCGGCGATGTCTGGCGACTTTCGCTCAAGCCCTCCGAGGCGCCCGAGGTTGCCGCCCGCGCCGAGCCGGAAGGCGCGCTTTACGACTGGGGCGGCGGCCGGCTTTGGCTCCTCATGCCGGAAGGGACCGATCTGCGCGCGCGGCTCGGCCCTTTCTCCGGTCATGCCACGCTGATCCGCGCCTCGGAGCCGACGCGCCGCGCGATTGCGAGCTTCCCGCCCCAGCCTGCGCCGGTGGCCGCGCTCGAGGCCGGGATCAGGCGGCAGTTCGACCCGCGCGGCATTCTCAACCCCGGGCTGATGGGCTAGGCCATGCAGACGAATTTCACCGCCGAGCAGCTCAAGGATCCGGGCATCGCGCGCGCCAACGAGATCCTGCGCGCCTGCGTGCACTGCGGCTTTTGCACCGCCACCTGCCCCACCTATCAGGTGCTGGGCGACGAGGCCGACAGCCCGCGCGGGCGCATCTACCTCATCAAGGACATGCTCGAATCGGGCCGGCCGGCCGATGAGCGCACCGTGCGCCACATCGACCGCTGCCTGTCCTGCCTTGCCTGCATGACCACCTGCCCCTCGGGCGTGCACTACATGCATCTGGTGGACCACGCCCGCGCCTATATCGAGAAGACCTACCGCCGCCCCTGGGCCGACCGGGCGCTGCGCTGGCTTCTCGCGCGCATCATCCCCTACCCCACGCGCTTCCGCCTTGCGCTTCTCGGCGCCAAGATCGGCCGGCCCTTCCGCTGGCTGATGCCCGACGCGCGGCTGAGGGCGATGCTGGAGATGGCGCCGAAGAACATCCCGCCCGTGAGCCCCAATGACGCGCCGCAGGTGTTTCCGGCGATCGGCGAGCGGCGGGCGCGGGTGGCGCTGATGACGGGCTGCGCCCAGCGCGCGCTCAACACCGACATCAACGACGCCACCATCCGCCTTCTGCGCCGGCTCGGGGCGGAGGTGGTGGTCGCGCGCGGCGCGGGCTGCTGCGGGGCGCTCACCCATCACATGGGCCGCGAGGCCGAGGCGCATCACTTCGCCGCCCGCAACATCCGCGCGTGGATGGCGGAGGTGCGCGGCGAAGGGCTCGATGCCATCGTCATCAACACCTCCGGCTGCGGCACCACGGTGAAGGACTACGGCCA
Organism: Meinhardsimonia xiamenensis; assembly: GCF_900102905.1. Taxonomy (GTDB): domain Bacteria; phylum Pseudomonadota; class Alphaproteobacteria; order Rhodobacterales; family Rhodobacteraceae; genus Meinhardsimonia; species Meinhardsimonia xiamenensis. Next base: position 127,822 of record NZ_FNFV01000001.1, read on the forward strand.
CATGTTCCGCACCGACCCTTTGGCCGAGGAAGCGGCACAGGTGGCCGCGCTCGCCCGCGACGTGACCGAGGTCATCAAGGAGCTCGGCCTGCCCGAGGGAGCGCCCAAGGGCTTGCGCGTGGCCTATCACGCCGCCTGTTCGCTGCAGCATGGCCAGAAGATCCGCGAGGCGCCCAAGGCGCTCTTGAGACGCGCGGGCTTCGAGGTGGTGGAACCGGCCGACAGTCACCTCTGCTGCGGCTCGGCCGGCACCTACAACCTGCTGCAGCCCGAGATCTCCGCCGAGCTCAAGCGGCGCAAGGTGGCAACGCTCGAGGCGCGCGCGCCGGATGTCATCGCGGCGGGCAACATCGGCTGCATGGTGCAGATCGGCGGCGGCACCGACATTCCGGTCGTGCACACCGTCGAGCTGCTCGACTGGGCCACGGGAGGCCCGAAACCGCCGGCATTGTCCACGATCAGGCCATAAATCCGCCCAAGCCCTCCCCTATCCCTTCTCGCGGGGCTGGAGGGATGGACATGTGGAAGTGGATTGCGATTTTCCTGGCCCTTGTGCTGATCAAGACCGAGGTACGCGCCAGCGAAAGCGACGGCTTGCAGGCGCTCCTCACCGGCGATGACGCCCGCGGCTGGCGCGCTGTCGGCCGGGTCGAGTTTGCCGGCCGCGCCTTCTGCACCGGGTCGCTCATCGAGGAAGATCTGGTGCTCACGGCGGCACACTGCCTGCGCGACAAGGAGACGGGGCGGCGATTCGCACCGGAGGAGATCCGCTTTCTCGCCGACTGGCGCGCCGGGCGCGCTTCGGCCTATCGCGGCGTGCGGGCCGTGGCCATTCATCCGGGATTTGCGCCCGGCGCCGACACCGCCCTCGGCCGCGCCGCCCATGACATCGCGCTGCTGCGGCTCGATCAGCCGATCCGCAACGGCACGATCAAGCCCTTCGCCACCGGGCGGCGGCCGGGCAAGGGCGCGCGGGTGGGCGTCGTCTCCTACGCCCACGACCGCGCCGAAAGCCCCTCGCTCGAGCGCGATTGCGGCGTGCTCGCTCGCTCGGGCGGGGCGCTCATCCTGTCTTGTCAGGTCGATTTCGGCTCGTCGGGCGCGCCCGTGTTCAGCTTCGAGGATGGCGCCGCGCGCATCGTGTCGGTGATCTCCGCCAAGGCCGAGGCGCGGGGGCGCAAGGTCTCCGTCGCTTCCGCCGTTGAGGGTTCGCTCGAGGAGGTGATGGCGCTGATCGGGCCGAGTCCGAACCGGGCCCCAACCGCGAATGGCCCGCGGATCCTGCGCCTTGGCAACGGCATGCCCCGACACGAGACCGGCGCGCGTTTCCTGCGGCCCTGACCCTCTTGAACGGCGGCCGCGAATTACCCACATCTTGATTGCCGGGTGCCGCAAAGGGCCCGGCGACCCGCCTGTCCCCGTGGGGGAAGGCACAGGATTGGCTATCGCTCAAAGGAGGATGACCAATGCGCAACTTTGATCTTGCTCCGCTTTATCGTGCGACCGTCGGCTTCGATCAGCTTGCCGACCTGATCGATCGTGTCTTCACCAGCGACGTCAGCCAGCCCGGCTATCCGCCCTACAACATCGAGAAGACGGCGGACGACGCCTACCGCATCTCGATCGCCGTGGCCGGCTTCAGCGAGGATGAGCTCGCCGTCGAGGTGAAGGACAACACCCTGATCGTGACCGGCCGCAAGACCGAAACCGAGGAGGAGAAGAACCGCACCTTCCTGCATCGTGGCATCGCCACCCGCGCCTTCGAGCGGCGTTTCACGCTCGCCGACCATGTGCGGGTGATCGGCGCGACGCTGGAAAACGGCATGCTCCACATCGATCTGCGCCGTGAGATCCCCGAAGCGCTGAAGCCTCGGCGCATCGAGATCAACACCGGCAAGACGGTGGAGATGAAGGCCGTGGAGGAGGCGGAAACGGTCGAAGAGGAAAAATCCGCCAAGGCGAAGAACTGATCGCCTGACGGAGGTCGTTTCCGGGCGCGCATGTGTAGCATGCGCGCCTTTTTTGCGCGCTACCGCCGACCCTCGCGCAGCCACGCCCCCACGGTCAGAAGCCCCGCCAGCATCAGGAAGATCCACGGCGAGACGAGCGGCAGCAGCGTGACATCGGCCGTCACATAGGCGCCGCGCGGGGTGATGCCGAGCCAGCCGCGCCCGGCTGCGGCCCGCCCTGCCCGCACCTGCCTGAGGTCAGGCATGCCTTCCTCGAGCCGCGCCACGCCGCCGCGCGTCGCTTCCACCAGCGGGGCAAGCGCGGACGGCTCGGCAATCGTCGCCTCGAACTCGCGCGGCGCGGCGGGGCCCACCGCAATCACCGCGTCAAGCTCGCCGTCCGTGAGCCGGTACAGCCCCATCTCGGGCGCCTGCCAGACGGCCTCGAGACGGCCCGGCGCGACTTCCTCGAGCGTCAGCGTCACCTTGCTGCCGTCCGGGGCGGTCACGGTAACCTCGCGCGCGCCCTCGCCCAGCGTGCGCCGGACGATGGTGACGGTCGCACCCTCTGCTGTTGCCTGCAGCGCCTCCTCCTCGAGCTCGGGCTCCTTCATCATCCAGTGCGCCAGCCGCCGCAGAAGCTCGAGCTGCGGCCCGCCGCCCTCGAAGCCCCGGCTCCACAGCCAGGTGTGATCGGAGGCCATGAGCGCGATGCGCCCCTCGCCGACGCGGTCGAGAATGAGCAAGGGGCGGCCCTCGATGCCCGCCATCACCGTATTGCCCGAGACCGGCTCCACCTCCACCTGCCGGAACCACCGCCCCCAGGCCGGGCTTTCGCCGCCCTCGCCCTGCGGAGCAAAGTCCTCGAGCCCGGAAGTGACCGGGTGGCGGCGACCGAGCTCGGTGATCGCCGGGCGGAAGCCCTGCTCGATCACCCTTCCTGTGGGCACCCCCGGCATCGCTTCGCCAAGCGGCGAGCGGTAGAGGCTCGCGGCGGAGGCGAAATCGGGCCCCGCGGCCACCAGCACCGCCCCGCCCGCCTCGACATAGCGGCGGACGTTGTCGAGATAGAGCGCGGGCAGGATGCCGCGCAGCTTGTAGCGGTCGAAGACGATGAGATCGAACTCGTCGATCTTCTCCAGGAACAGCTCGCGGGTCGGGAAGGCGATCAATGACAGCTCGTTGACCGGCACGCCGTCCTGCTTCTCGGGCGGGCGCAGGATGGTGAAATGCACCAGATCCACCGCGCTGTCGGATTTCAAGAGGTTGCGCCACACCCGCTCGCCCATGTGCGGCTCGCCGGAGACGAGGAGCACACGCAGCCTGTCGCGCACGCCGTTGATCTGCACCACGGCGGCATTGTTGCGGTCGGTGAGCTCCCCCTCGGCGGGCGGCACGGCAAAGCGGATCACGTTGATCCCGCCATGCGGCAGCTCGAGCGGCAGCTCGAGATCCTCCCCCACCGGCACGACAAAGGTCATCTCCTCGCCGCCATCGACCGAGATGTTGAGCTCCGCCCGATCGGCCGGCGGGGCGGCGCCCTGATCCTCGATGCGCAGGGTGAGCGTGACCGTCTCGCCGAGAATCGCGAATGCGGGCGCATTCTTCACGATGAGCCGCCTGTCCCAATCGCCTTCGCGCCCGGTCAGCAGCACATGCAGCGGCGCGGGCAGCGACGGGGCGCGGTCGATGTCATGGAGCTGGCCATCGGTGACGAGCACCGCGCCCGCAAGCCGCGCGCGCGGCTCCTCGGCCAGCGCCTCGGCAAGACGGCTCATCAGAAGCGTGCCCTCGTTGCCCTCGCCATCGCCCAGCCGGAACACCCTCAGCTCGGTGTTCGGCAATCGGGCAACTGCCGCCTCGAGCGCTTCTACCGCCGCCGCCGTCTGCGCGGGGCGGTCGGCGAGCTTCTGGCTCGCGCTCTCGTCGATGACGGCGATGACGATGTCGCTCAGCGCCTCGCGCTCCTCGCGCTGGAAGGAGGGGTTGGCGAGCGCGGCCAGCACCACCGCTGCGGCCATCGCCCTCAGCCACCAGCCCGAAAGCCCGCGCCACAGCGCAAGGGCGAGAAACGCGGCCAGCGCCATGCCGAGCCCGGCGACGAAGGCCCAGGGCAGGAGCGGGTCGAAGATCACCGATCCGGTCCCTGATCCGATCACTGGCCGAGCCTCTCCAGAAGGGCGGGCACATGCACCTGATCGGACTTGTAGTTGCCGGTCAGCACATGCATCACGAGGTTGACACCGAAGCGATAGGCAAGTTCGCGCTGCCGCTCGCCGCCGAAGCCGCGGCCGACGGGAAACATCGGGTTGCCCGCAGGATCGATCGCCCAGGCCGCCGCCCAGTCATTGCCGCCGATCACCACGGGCGTGACGTTGTCGTTGAGGTTGCGGAAGGGCATGCCCTCCACCTTCTCCGCATCGGGTGGCGCCGCCTCCACCCACACATCGCGGGAGGCGTGGCGGCCTGGGAAATCCTGCAAGAGGTAGAAGGTGCGCGTCAGCACATGGTCGGCCGGCACCGGCTCGAGCGGGGGAATGTCGAGTGCCGCCGCAAGCCGCTGCAGGGCCCGGCCATTGGGGCTTGAGGCGCCGAAACGGGCAATGTCGGCATCGCGCGTGTCGAAGACGATCATGCCGCCCGTGCGCAGGAACTGGTTGAGCCTGGCATAGGCCGCCGCCGAGGGCAGCGGCTGGTCGGGCGTCACCGGCCAGTAGAGAAGCGGGTAGAAGGCAAGCTCGTCACGCTCCAGATCCACCGCCATCGGCTCGGCCGGCTCCACCGAGGTGCGCTGGAAGAGCACGCGGCTGAGCCCGCGCAGCCCGGCCGCGGCCACCTCATCCACCCGCGCGTTGCCGGTGAGCACATGGGCAAGCGTCACCTCGCGCGTGGCGGCGATGGCGCGCGCGTCGGCCTCGCTCTCTTGCGCGCGGGCGGCTTCGGGGGCGGGCAGGGCGAGGGCGAGGGCGGCGAGCGCCACCGTTGCCGCCGGGCGCAGGCCGAGCCGGCCCGAGAGCCAGAGCGAGGCGAGGATGTCGAGCATCAGCATCATCAGCGCGGCGGCGAAGAGGGGACCCGCAAGCATCATCTCGCGCTGGGCGCCCATCCCCTCCACCGGCACCGAAGCAGGCCAGCGCGCGGGCGCAAGCACGGTGTCGGCGCGCGCGACGTTGACGGCGAGCCGCCGCTCCTCGCCGGCATAAAGGCCGGGGGGCAGGTCGGGGCCAAGCCGCGCCTCGGCCAGCCGCTCGCCCGGCACGCCGGGAAGCGTGCCTGCATCCTCGATCCGGCCGAAGGCGTCGAGCACCTTCTCGGGCGACCAGACGGTGCCCGCGAGCTCCTCGGCCGAGGGCTGCGGCGGGCGGGAGGAGACGGCGAGCCGCTCCAGCATCTGCACGAAGAGGCCCGAGAGCGGCAGGCTCGACCATTCGGCATTGGCGGTGACGTGAAACAGCACGACCTGCCCCGCGCCCATGCGCTTGCGGGTGACAAGCGGCGTGCCGTCGGCGAGCGTGGCGATGACGCGCCCGGCAAGCTCGGGGTCGGGCTGGGCCAGCACCTGCGCGCGCACGGTCACATCGTCGGGCACAGCAAGGCCGTAGAAGGGCGAGCCCTCGGCGAAGGGGCGCAGGCGCTTGGGCTCTCCCCAGCTCATGGCACCCCCCACCGTGCGCCCGCCCGCGCGCAGCCGCACCGGCATCAGCGGATCCTCCTCGGCGCGCGAGACATCGCTGGCGGCAAGCTGCGGGCCGGCAAAGCGCAGAAGAAGCCCGCCCGCCTCCACCCAGGCGCGCAGCGCCTCGGCCTCCGGTTCAGCGATCTTCGCCACGTCAGCCAGCACGATCACATCGGGGTTGGCCGGCAAGACGTCGGCAAGCCCGCCCTCGATCACATCGGCCGTGGGCACCAGCGCCTTGCGCAGATAGTAGAGCGGCGAGAGCAGCTCGAGCCCCTCGCGGTCGGTGCGCGCGGCGATCAGTGCCACCTCGCGCCGGCGCAGCGCATCGTCGGTCAGGCTCACCGCTCCGGCCGAGCGGATGCCGGCAAGCTCGAAGCGGCTGATGCGGTTGCGCAACTCGCCCGGCAGCGACAGCGCCACCTCCGCCTCGCGCGCACCCTCGGCAAAGGCGAGGGTGGCGCGCGCAAGCTCCCGCTCCACGCCGAGCGGGTCGCGCCCTTGCGCGACAAGCTCAAGCTCCGCCGCCGCGCCGGGCCGGCTGCGCACCGCCGAAAGCGTGATCGTGCCGCCGTCGAAGACAGGCGGGCGCAGCGCCAGAACGGGGCGCGGATCCTCGAACACGCGCACGCCCCCCCGCGCCTGAAGCGCCGCCAGAAGCGCCTCCCGCCCCTCGCGCGCGAGCCCGTCCGAAAGCCAGAAAGTCTCGAAACCGCCCTCTAGCGCTCCGGCCCAGGCGGCGGCGGCTTCCATGTCGGGCTCCCAGGGCTTCGGCGCCAGCGCCGCAAGCCGCCCCGCCCATGCACCTGCGGCCTGAAAGGCGGGGGGGCCAGCGGGAAGATCGGTGAGCGTGACCACCGCCACCGGCCGGCCGTCGCGGCCCGCCTCGTCAAGCGCGACCTCGATCCGCTCGAGCCGCCGCGGCCAGTCGCGCGCGCTGGCCCAGCTTGCATCGGCGAGAATGAGAAGCGGCCCCGATCCGGCCGTGCGCTCCTGCGGGTTCAGCACCGGCCCGGCAAAGCCCAGGATCAGCGCCGCCACCGCAAGCGTGCGCAACATCAGAAGCCACCACGGCGTGCGGTCGGTCTGGGTTTCGTCATCGGTCAGGCCCAGCAGGAGCGCCACGCCGGGAAAGCGGCGGCGGATCGGCGCGGGCGGCACCGCGCGCAGGAGAAGCCACAGGATCGGCAGCGCCGCAAGTGCGGCAAGGATCCATGGCGCTGTAAAGCCGATGGGCCCGAGCATGAACATCAGCGTCTGCGCTCCAGCGCCGCATAAAGCCACATCAGCGCGGCCTGCGCGCTCTGGCTGGTGTGGTGGCAATGAAACTGCCAGCCGGTGGCGCGGGCGAGATCGGCAAGCTCGGCCTTTCGCGCCGCGAGCCGCTCGAGATAGCGCCCGCGCAGCTCGCCCGCCTTCAGCGTCTCGTGACGAAGCTCGCCGCCCATGCTCTCGAAGATCGTCCGCCCGTCATAGGGAAACGCCTCTTCGGCCGGGTCGAGGATCTGCACAAGCGCGCCCTTCACCCCGCGGTCGGCGGCCTTGGTGAGTTGCGCCGCCACCGGCTCGAGCGGGCCGAGAAAGTCGGAGATGAAGACCGCGCGCGCATGCGGCGGCATCCCCCTGACCTCGGGCGCGCCATAGTCGGGGCGGTCGCGCGGTTGCGTGAGCGCCTCGGTGATGCGCAGAAGCTGCAACTCGCCCGTGCGCGGCGGCGTGCCGAGCGCGGCCAGCGCCACCCGCTCGCCGGCGCGCACGAGAAGCACCGCCGCCGCCAGCGCCAGAAGCCGCGCCCTGTCGCCCTTGGTGCCGAGCTCGGGGTCCGAAGCAAAATCCATCGACTGCGCCTCGTCCACCCAGATGTGCACCGCCTGCGCCGCCTGCCATTCCTTCTCGCGCACGAAATGCGCGTCCGACCGCGCCGAGCGGCGCCAGTCGATGGCGCGGGCCTCGTCCCCCGGCCGGGCGGCGCGATACTGCCAGAACTCCTCGCCCTGGCCCGCGCGGCGGCGACCGTGGGCGCCCATCAGCACCGCCGCGGCCAGATGCTCGGCATGCGCGAGCAGGGGCGGCAACAGCCCGGCGAGCGCCTCGGCGCGCTGGCGAAGCTCAGGCGCGGTGCTCACGCGGCGGCCTCGATGCGGGTGACCTCTTCGGTCACGCTGTCTATGACATGGCCGAGCGTCTCGCCACGGGCGCGCGCGGCGAAGGTGAGCGCCATGCGTTGCGAGAGCACCGGCCGCGCCATCGCCACCACATCCTCGGCCGACGGCGCGAGCCGCCCGTGCAGAAGCGCTCGCGCGCGCACCGTGAGCATCAGCGCCTGTGCAGCACGCGGCCCCGGCCCCCAGCCGACCGAGGAATTGACAAGCTCGCCCGCCTCCGGCTCGCCGGGGCGGAAGGCGCGCACGAGATCAAGGATCAGCTCCATCACCGCCTCGCCAACGGGCATCCGCCGCACAAGGCGCTGGGCGGCGATCAGCTCGTCGGCGGTGAACACCTGTTCCGCCTCCTCCTCGCTGGCGCCGGTGGTGGCGAGAAGAATGGCGCGCTCGGTGTCGCGGTCGGGGTAGTGCACGTCGATCTGCAACAGGAAGCGGTCAAGCTGGGCCTCGGGCAGCGGATAGGTGCCCTCCTGCTCGATCGGGTTCTGTGTGGCGAGCACGTGGAAGGGCACCGGCAGCGGGTGGGCGTGGCCGGCGATGGTCACCGAACGCTCCTGCATCGCCTGCAGAAGCGCGGACTGGGTGCGGGGGCTCGCGCGGTTGATCTCGTCGGCCATCAGGAGCTGGCAGAACACCGGCCCCTCGATGAAGCGGAAGCTGCGGCTGCCGTCGGGCGCGGTCTCCAGCACCTCGGAGCCGAGAATGTCGGCCGGCATCAGATCGGGTGTGAACTGCACCCGCCGCCCCGAAAGCCCCATGACGGTGGAAAGCGCCTCGACAAGCCGCGTCTTGCCCAGCCCCGGAAGGCCGATCAAGAGGCCGTGCCCGCCGCCGAGCAGCGTGGCAAGCACATGCTCCACCACCTGTTCCTGCCCGATGAAGCGCCGGGTGATGGAGGCGCGCGCCTCACCCAGTTTCTCGCCCAGCGCCTCGATCTCGGCGACGAGGTTTTCTGTCTCGGCCATGGCAATGCTCCCGGAGGGGTGTATATCGCTATGGCAGAAGACTAGCCCAAGGGCGACGGGAGGCAAAACCGATGTGCGCGCAAAAGCACGTGAAGGCCGAAAGCGGGCCGCCGACCCCGAGCGCGGAGAACATCGCCAAGGCCGCCAGGGCGGCGGGCAAGGGTGCGGGGCCCGCGCCGGTGCATCTGTGGAACCCGCCCTTCTGCGGCGATCTCGACATTCGCATCGCCCGCGACGGCACATGGTTCTACCTCGGCACGCCCATCGGCCGGCCCGAGCTTGTGCGGCTGTTCTCCAACATCCTCAAGCGCGAGGGCGACCGCTACTTTCTCGTCACCCCGGTGGAGAAGGTGGGCATCACCGTCGATGACGCTCCCTTCGTGGCCGTCGATTTCGAGGTCGAGGGCGAAGGGCGCGAACAGCGGCTGACCTTCATCACCAATGTCGGCGACCGGGTCACCGCCGATGCCGAGCACCCGATCCGCGTCCAGCGCGACGCGCAAACGGGCGAGCCCGCGCCCTATGTGCTTGTGCGCGCCAACCTCGAGGCATTGATCGACCGCAAGAGCTTTTACCGGCTGGTCGAGATCGGCACCGTAGAGGAGCACGGGGGCGAGGCGTGGTTCGGCCTCTGGTCGGGCGGCGTGTTCTTCCCCATCATCCCCGCTGCCGAGCTTCCCTGATGCCCCGGTTTGCCGCCAACATCAGCTTTCTCTTCTCCGAGCTTGATCTGCCGGAGCGCATCGACGCTGCGGCAGAGGCGGGCTTCGAGGCGGTGGAGATCCTCTTTCCCTATGACACGCCCGTGCCGGCGCTGCGCCGGAGGCTCGAGGCCACTGGCCTGCCGCTTGCGCTCATCAACGCGCCGCCGCCCAACTACACCGGCGGCACGCCCGGCTTTGCCGCTCTGCCCGGCGGAGAGGAGCGGTTTCGCCACGATTTCGCCCGCGTGCTGCGTTACGCGGGCGCGCTCGGGCCGCGCCACATCCACATCATGGCCGGGGCGGCGGAAGGGCCGGAAGCGCGCGCCGCCTTCCTGCGCAACCTCGCCTGGGCCGCGGCCGAGGCGCCGGCGCAGTCGCTGACCATCGAGCCGATCAACCCGGTGGACATGCCCGGCTATTTCCTGGCCGATTTTGACCTTGCCGCCGAGATCATCACCGAGGTGGGCGCGCCCAATCTGGGCTTGCAGTTCGACGCCTATCATGCCCACCGCATCACCGGCGACGTGCTGGGCACATGGGAGCGGCACCGCGCGCTGGTGCGCCATGTGCAGATCGCCGACCACCCCGGAAGGCACGAGCCGGGAAGCGGGGAGATCGACTTTCCGGCCTTCTTCGCGCGGCTCGATGCCGATGGCTACGAGGGCTTCGTGAGCGCCGAGTATCACCCGGCGGGCAGCACGGCCGAGGGGCTGGGGTGGCTGGGAAAGCTCGCGGCTCGCTGAGGGCCTCTTTCTGATCGCGTCAGTGCTTTGCATAAACAGAGGGCATGCGGCCGCCCGGGCGGGTGCAGGATGCGCCCGCCAAAGGGGCGGGCGGGCGCATGCCCGGCACGCTTCGCGCCCCGGGCGCGGTGAACTCGGATGAAGGGCACACCTAGTCAGACCGCGCGCAACACGCCGCCAAGAAACGCCGCGAGCGCCCCGGTTGCCTCGAGCGGCAGCACCTCGGCGACAAACTGGTCGGGGCGGATGATGACGAGCGCCCCGCGCCTGCGGTCGATGCCGCGGCGGGTGTAGATTTCCGGCAAGGCATCGAGCCTGCCCTCGTGGTCGGGGCAGAAGACCTTTTCGTGATCGACGAGGCCGAGCCTGCCCTTGCGCGGGCGCAGGAGCGCGGGCAGGGCCGGAAGCTCAAGCTCGCGATGCGGGGCGGGGATGACCGCGCGCAGGTCGATCACGCTGTCGATGTCCGCACCCTCGGGCGTGTGGCGGCGGATCGGGCTCGCCGCGTCCGTCTCGAGCCAGTCGCACAGCCGGGCAAGCGCGCCGCCGGGCACGCCCCGGTCGCCCTCGGGCGCAAAGGCGATGAGCCGCCAGCGGCCGTCGGCCTCGAGCACCTCGCCAAGCTGCATCGGTCTTGCGTCGGCAAGCCGGATCACCGGGGCGGAGTGAAAGCGGGTGCCGACAACAAACCCCGTCGCCAGCGCCTGATGTGCGCCGCTCCCGGTAAGCGCCGAAGGCTCGTAACGGGTCTCGACACCTGCGGTGTAGCGCAAGTGCTTCTGGAAATAGCGCTCGAACTCGGCGGCCTTTTCCGGGTCGCGCGCGCCCTCGCTGAAAAGCCGCGCCATGTCGCGGTCGAAATCGATGAGCTCCTGGGCCTTGGCGCGCCGCTCGGCCGAATATGTCGCAAGCAGCTCCGGGCCGGCGCGCCCCGTGATCACATGGGCGAGCTTCCAGCCAAGGTTGAAGGCATCCGCCATCGACACGTTCATGCCCTGCCCGGCCTTCGGGCTGTGAGTGTGACAGGCATCGCCGGCGATGAAGATGCGCGGCGCGCGGCCCTCTGCGGCATCGTCAAAACGGTCGGTCACCCGCTGGCCGATCTCATAGGCCGACCACCATGCCACCTCGCGCACATCAAGGCTGTAGGGCGCGAGGATCGCCTGCGCCTTGGCAATCAGCATGTCGGCGGAAAGCTTGCGGTCGGCAACACGCTCATCGCCATGCAGCGCATCGAGCTCGATGTAGAGCCGCACCATGTAGCCGCCCTCGCGCGGGATGATGAGCAGGCTCCCCGCCCCCGCCGAACGGATCGCGCATTTCAGCCGGATGTCGGGAAAGTCGGTGACCGCCAACACATCCATCACCCCCCAGAGCTGGCGGTGCGCCTCGCCGCGCATGGCAAAGCCCAAGCCCCGCCGCACGGTGGAATGCGCGCCGTCGCAGCCCACCAGGTAGCGGGCAGAAATCGTCTCTGTTTCACCTGAATCCACCCTGCGCACCACGGCGCTCACCGGGTGGGCGGCGCTGTCGTCGCGGCTGAAGGAGACAAGCTCCACCGCGTATTCCGGCGTCAGCCTGTGCGGTGACTTGGCCATGCGCTCGAGCAGAAAGTCATGCACCCGCGCCTGGCTCAGGATCACATGCGGCATGTGGGAGAGATCCTCCTCCACATCGCGGATGCGGTCCGCCCGCACGATGCCGCCCGAGGCGTCGGGCCGCCAGAAGGTGACCTCGTTCACATGGTAGCCCTCGCGCGCCACCCGCTCGGCAAAGCCGAAGGCGGCGAACATCTCCATCGAGCGGCAGGCGATCCCGTCGGCCTGGCCATAGCGCAAGGGGCCGTCGCGGCGGTCGATGATGCGTGTGGTGATTTCGGGAAAGGCCGAAAGCTGCGCGGCCAGCGTCAGCCCCGTCGGCCCGCTGCCGACAATGAGCACATCGACCGCAGGCTTGCGCATGCCGGCATCGGGCGCGGCTTCGGCAAGCTCGGGGTCTCCGGGGCGGAATCCGTTGAGGTGAAACTGCATCGCGCGGCCCTCCTCCCGTTGCGGCCGCGATGCTGGCACGCGACCGGCCGGCCCGCAAGCGCGGCACTTGATTTGACCGAACGTTCGGTCGATAAATCCGCAACCGAGGTTCGGGACGGGAGGACGCCATGCACAGGGTGGCAAGCTATGTGAAGGGCGAGTGGATCGGCCCCGGCAGGGCCGCCCGGCCGGTGACGAGTGCGGTGACAGGCGAGGTGATCGCCGAGGTCGGCCATGACGGGCTCGATTTCGCCGGCATGCTCGCGCACGCGCGCACGGTAGGCGGGCCGGCGCTGAGGGCCATGAGCTTTCATGACCGGGCGCGGATGCTCAAGGCGCTGGCGCTCCATCTCAACGCGCGCAAGGAGGAGCTCTACGAGATCAGCTACGACACCGGCGCCACCCGCCGCGACCACGCCTTCGACATCGACGGCGGCATCGGCACGCTCTTCGTCTACGCCTCCAAGGGGCGCCGCGAGCTGCCCGACGGCCATGTGCTGCTTGACGGCGGCATCGAGGAGCTGGGCCGCAGCGGAAGCTTCAAGGGCCAGCATGTCTATGTGCCGCTGCGCGGGGTGGCCGTGCACATCAACGCCTATAATTTTCCCGTCTGGGGCATGCTGGAGAAGCTCGCGCCGAGCCTTCTGGCCGGCGTGCCTTCGGTGGTCAAGCCCGCCACCGCCAGCGCCTATGTCACCGGAGCCTGCGTGCGGATGATGATCGACTCCGGCATCCTGCCCGAAGGCGCGCTGCAGCTCGTCACCGGCAGCCTTGGGCCCACGCTCGAGCTCCTTGGGCCGCAGGACGTGGTCAGCTTCACCGGCTCGGCCGAGACCGCGCGCATGCTGCGCCGCACGCCGAACCTTCTTGACAACGCGGTGCGCTTCACCGCCGAGCAGGACAGCCTCAACGCCTCGATCCTCGGGCCGGACGCCGCACCTGGCACGCCCGAATTCGACCTTTTCGTCAAGGAGGTGGTGCGCGAGATGACGGTGAAGGCCGGGCAGAAATGCACCGCCATCCGCCGCATCATCGCGCCCGAGCCCCATGTCGGCGCGGTGATCGAGGCGATCCGCGCGCGGCTTGCGAAGGTCGTCGTCGGCGACCCGCGCGCCGAGGGGGTGACGATGGGAGCGCTCATCTCCGCCGAGCAGAAGGCGGATGTGCTCGGGAAGGCCGCGCTCATCGGCAGCGAGGCCGCGCGCGTCTTCGGCGACCCCGAAAGCTTCACCCCTTTCGGCTCGAACACCGCCAATGGCGCCTTCCTGCCGCCGATGCTGTTTCACTGCGCCGACCCTGACGCGGCGCGGACGCTGCATGAAACCGAAGCCTTCGGCCCGGTTTCCACGGTCATGGGCTATCGTGACCTGTCGCACGCCTTCGACATCGCCAACCGCGGCGGCGGCAGCCTCGTGGCCTCGGTCATCACCCATGACCCGGAGGTGGCGCGCGCGGCGGTGGAGGAGATCGGCGCCTGGCACGGACGACTCTATTTCAACGACCGCGACTCGATGGCCGAGGCCACCGGCCACGGCGCGCCGATGCCGCACATGACCCATGGCGGTCCGGGGCGCGCGGGCGGGGGCGAGGAGCTTGGCGGCATCCGCGGCGTGAAGCATTTCATGCAGCGGGTGGCGGTGCAGGGCAGTCCCGACCTGCTCACCCGCGTCTCCAACCGGTGGGTGCCCGGCGCGCGCGAATTCGAAGGCCCCACACACCCCTTCCGCCGCCGCTTCGGCGAGCTTCGGATCGGCGAGACGCTGCACACGCCCGCCCGCCAGATCACGCTCGAAGACATCGAGCATTTCGCCCGTTTCACCGGCGACACCTTCTATGCCCACATGGACGAGGAGGCAGCCAGACGTAACCCGTTCTTCCCCGGCCGTGTGGCGCATGGCTATCTGTTGATCTCCTTCGCCGCCGGGCTGTTTGTGGACCCGGACGAAGGCCCGGTGCTCGCCAACACCGGGCTTGACAACCTGCGCTTCATGAAGCCGGTGAGCCCCGGCGACTCGATCGCCGTGACGCTGACGGTGAAGGAAAAGAAGAAGCGCAACGACGACTACGGCGAGGTGCGCTGGCATGTGCGGCTCGCCAACCAACACGACGAGACCGTGGCCGAATACGAGCTTCTGACCATGGTGGCGATCTAAGCTCGTGATCCTACGCGCCAAGTTGCCGGACAGAGGGCATGCGCCCGCCCGGGTGGGCGCGAATGCGCCCGCCATGGGGGCGGGCGGGCGCATGCCCGGAACGCTGCGCGCTCCGGGCGGATAGAAGTCGACCCAGCAAGACTGATCAGCACGCGCGCGAAGTGGGACAGGCGCGAAAAAAGGGGGCCATCCGGCCCCCCTTTCCGATCGTCTTCCAGACCCCTCAGTCGAGCTTGCGCTCGACCTCCTCGCGCTCGAAGATCTCGATGATGTCGCCCTTGCGGATGTCGTCGTAGTTCTCGAACGCCATGCCGCATTCCTGTCCGGCGCGCACCTCCGCGACCTCGTCCTTGAAGCGCTTGAGCGTCTTCAGCGTGCCCTCGTGGATCACCACGTTGTCGCGCAGAAGCCGCACGCCCGCCGAACGCCGCGCCACGCCCTCGGTAACGAGACATCCCGCGACATTGCCGACCTTGGAGACCTTGAAGACCTCCTTGACCTCGGCATAGCCGATGAACTTCTCCCGCACCTCGGCCGACAGAAGCCCCTCGGCGGCCTTCTTCACGTCATCCACCAGGTCGTAGATCACCGAATAGTAGCGGATCTCCACGCCCTTCTGGTTGGCTGCCTGCCGCGCGGCGGCGTTGGCGCGCACGTTGAAGCCGATCACCGGCGCACCGGAAGCCTCGGCCAGCGTCACATCCGTCTCGGTGATGGCGCCGACGCCGGCGTGAAGGACGCGCACGCGCACCTCGTCGTTGCCGATCTTCTCGAGCGCCTGCACGATCGCCTCGGACGAACCCTGCACGTCGGCCTTGACCACCACCGGCAGTTCCTTGACATTCGCATCGGCCTTGGCCTTGGCCAGAAGCTGGTCGAGCGACGCCTGAGCGCCGGCGGCCGCGCGCTTCTCCTTCGCCTTCTCCTGGCGATACTCGGAGATCTCGCGCGCCTGCGCCTCGGTCTCGACGACATTGAGCACGTCGCCTGCCTCGGGGGTGCCGTTGAGGCCCAGCACCTCCACCGGCTGCGACGGTCCGGCCTCCTTCACCCGCTCGCCCGAGTCGCTGATGAGCGCGCGCACCTTGCCCCACTGCTCGCCGACGACAAAGACGTCGCCCTGACGCAGCGTGCCGTTCTGCACCAGCACCGTGGCCACCGGGCCGCGGCCGACATCGAGCTGCGCCTCGATCACCGCGCCCTTCGCGGGGCGGTTGGGGTTGGCCTTGAGCTCGAGAATCTCGGCCTGCAGCGCAATCGCTTCCAGAAGGTCGTCGATCCCCTGACCGGTAATCGCCGAAACCTCCACGTCCTGCACGTCCCCCGAGAGCTTCTCGACCACGATCTCGTGCTGCAGAAGCTCGGTGCGCACCTTGTCGGGGTTGGCCTCGGGCTTGTCGATCTTGTTGATCGCCACGATGATGGGCACGCCTGCGGCCTTGGCGTGGTTGATCGCCTCCACCGTCTGCGGCATCACCGAATCGTCAGCGGCAACCACCAGCACGACGATGTCGGTCACCTGCGCGCCCCGCGCGCGCATCGAGGTGAACGCGGCGTGGCCCGGCGTGTCGAGGAAGGTGATGAGCTGGCCGTCCTTCGTCTTCACCTGATAGGCGCCGATGTGCTGGGTGATGCCCCCGGCCTCGCCCGCCGTCACCTTGGTGTTGCGGATCGCATCGAGAAGCGAGGTCTTGCCGTGGTCGACATGGCCCATGACCGTGACCACCGGCGGACGCGGCACCAGGTCCTCGGGCTTGTCCTCATAGGTGTCGATCACGTCCTCGACCGCCGATTCGGAAACGCGCACCGGGCGATGGCCGAATTCCTCGACGATGAGCTCGGCGGTGTCGGCGTCGATGGTCTGGTTCTGCGTGACCATCAGGCCCATCTTCATCAGCGCCTTGACCACATCGGCAACGCGCTCGGCCATGCGGTTGGCCAGCTCCGAGACCATGATCGCGTCAGGGATCTGCACGTCGCGCACGACCTTCTCGCGGCTCTGGGCACCGCCCATGGCCTTCTGGCGCGCGCGTTCCTGCTTGCGGCGCATCGCGGCCAGCGACCGCTCGCGCCCGCCGTCACCTGACAGCACCTGGTTGAGCGTGAGCTTGCCGGAGCGGCGTCCCTCTTCGCGGACGCGGCCCCGACCCTCGCGCTCGGGCTTCTCCCGTTCCCGGTCAGCCTTGCGGGGCGAGGGAGCCGGCTTTGCGGCGCGCGGCTCCTCGACCTTCTCCGGCTTTGCAGCCGCCGGCTTTTCATGGCGCGCCTTGGCCTCCTGCTCGGCGGCGCGGCGCGCGGCTTCCTCCTCCTCGGCCTTGCGGCGGGCGGCCTCGGCGATCTCGCGCTCCTGGCGCTCCTTCTCTTCTGCCTCGCGGCGGCGGCGCTCCCGCTCCTCGGCGCGGGCGCGCTCCTCGGCCTCCCGGCGCGCGGCCTCTTCGGCCTCGCGTGCCTTCGCGGCGGCAAGCGCCTTCATCCGGCGCTCGAGCTCGGCATCCGTAATGCCTGCCGGCCGCTTCGCGGGGTCGCCACCCAAAGGCGTCTTCTTCGCCGCCTTGGCCGCCGGCGTTTCCACCTCCGGCTTGGCGGCCCCGGTCTTGGGCACCACAACGCGCTTGCGCTTCGTCTCGACCACAACGCTCTTCGTCCGGCCGTGGCTGAAGCTCTGCTTCACGCTGCCGGAACGCGGGCCGCCACGCAGGCCGAGTGTCTTCTTGCCGTCGGTATCGCTCATGTAACCTTCGTATCCTTCCCGGCGCGTTCGGCGCCGATCGCCTTTCGCAGCCCCGCAAGTCGCGTGGCATCCTCTACTACACGTTTGGAGAGACCGCCAGCGGCGAGCGCGCAATGTATCACACGTTCGCGTCCGAAAGCCAAACCCAATTCGGACGCGTTTAGAACGTCGACGAGGCTTTCCGGCCCGGCCGGCGGCTTCAACCGCCCCCTTTCACGCAAAGAACCGTCCCGCGCCTGAACGAGAACCGCCGCCCGGCCAGTCGTCAGCCAGTCCTTCACCTTCTCGAAGCCGGCAACGGCCTCGCCGGCCTTCCTCGCCAGCGAGATAGCGTCGATCACGCGCCGTGCAAGGGTCTCTTCCACCTGATCGGCCAGATCCTCCGGCACCTCCACCGCCTTGCGCGCGGCACGGGCAAAGAGACGCTTCCCGACCGCCGTCTCGATCGCCTCTCGCTCCGCCGAAACCCAGATGCCCCGGCCGGGCAGGCGGCCGGCGATGTCGGGCACCACCCGGTCGCCGGGGCCGATGACGAAGCGGACGAGACCGGCCTTCGGCCCCGAGCGGCCGGTGACGATGCACCGCCGCTCGGGCTCGGTCCGGTTCTTGATGCGTCCGCCCCGCGTCACCGTGCTCAGGCCTCCTCGGTTGCCTCGCCGTCGACGGCCTCGGCTTCTTCCTCGCCCGTCTCCAGTTCGGCCGGATCGACCCAGCCAAGCTGAACGCGGGCGTTCATCACCAGCTGCTGGGCCTCCTCGAGGCTCACGTCGAACTTCTCGAGAATGCCCTCGTCCTTGTGACGCTCACCGTTGACGGTCGTCCAGCCACCGGCAAGCTCCCAGTCGGCGCAGGTGGCGAAGTCCTCCAGCGTCTTGATGCCCTCCTCGGCCAGCGCCTCCAGCATCTGCGGCGTCAGGCCGGGGAACTCGGCGAGGCTGTCCTCCAGCCCCAGCTCGCGCGCGCGCTCGAGCGCCTTGCGGTTCTGCTCCTCGAGCACGTCGCGGGCACGGGCCTGAAGCTCGGCCACCGTCTCCTCGTCGATGCCCTCGATCACCAGAAGCTCCTCGGGGTCGACATAGGCAACTTCCTCGAGCGAGGTGAAGCCCTCGGCCACCAGAAGCTGGGCGAAGAACTCGTCGAGGTCGAGCGCGTCCATGAACAGCTTGGTGCGCTCGGCAAACTCGGCCTGACGGCGCTGGCTCTCCTCCTCCTCGGTCATGATGTCGATATCAAGCCCGGTGAGCTGGCTGGCGAGCCGCACGTTCTGCCCGCGCCTGCCGATGGCCAGCGAGAGCTGATCTTCCGGCACCACGACCTCGATCTTGCCGGCCTCCTCGTCGATGACGACCTTGGAGACCTCCGCCGGCTGCAGCGCGTTCACAAGGAAGGTGGCCTGATCCTCGTTCCAGGGGATGATGTCGATGCGCTCACCCTGAAGCTCGTTGACCACCGCCTGCACGCGCGACCCACGCATGCCCACGCAGGCACCGACCGGGTCGATCGAGGGGTCATGGCTGACCACGGCAATCTTCGCCCGGCTGCCCGGATCGCGCGCCACGGCCTTGATCTCGATGATGCCGTCGTAGATCTCCGGCACCTCCATCTTGAAGAGCTCGGCCATGAACTCCGGCGCGGTGCGCGACAGGAAGATCTGCGGGCCGCGATTCTCGCGCCGCACATCCTTCACCCAGGCGCGGATGCGGTCGCCGGGGCGGTAGCTTTCGCGCCCGATCTTGTCGTTGCGGCGCAGCACCGCCTCGCCACGGCCGACATCGACGATGATGTTGCCGTATTCCTCGCGCTTGACGATGCCGTTGATGATGGTGCCGACGCGGTCCTTGAACTCCTCGTACTGGCGCTCCCGCTCGGCCTCGCGCACCCGCTGCAGGATCACCTGCTTGGCCGATTGCGCCGCGATCCGGCCCATCTCAACGGGCGGCACCTCGTCGATGATCTCGTCGCCCACCTGCGGCTCGACCGACTGGTCGACGCCTTCCATCAGCATCCGGTCGGTCTCGGTCGGCGCGCGCAGGATGAAGCGGTGGATCTTGCGCCGCTCCACCTCGTTGCCTTCCTCGTCGAACACCGGCGCGCTGGCCTCGAGCACCACCACCTCGGGCCGCGCCTGCGCTACGATCTGACGCGCCTGGTCCGGGTCAACCTCGGCCTGAAAGTTCTCGATTGCCTCGGGGTCGGCCACCGTGCGCACGCGGGTGAAGGTCGCCCGCCCGGTCTTGCGGTCGATCTTCACACGAATGTCGAGGTCGGCGCCGTAGCGGCTCTTCGCCGCGCGCGCGAGGCTTTCCTCCATCGCCTCGACAACGACGCCGGGGTCAATCATCTTCTCCCGCGCCACCGCCTCGGCGGTCTGCAACAGTTCAAGCTGGTTGGCTGATGTGATGGCCATGTTCAGTCCTCCTCGGACCGCCCCGCGGTCCCGTCAGTTGTCTCGTCTTCGGTTTCGTCTTCGGTCTCGATCGCGTCAAACTGCGTCTCGTCGATGATGCCCGCCGCCCGTCTGTCGGCGAGGGCGGCACGGATGAGCTCGTCGGTCAGCACCAGCTTGGCATCGGCCAGCCAGTCGAACCTGAGCCCGATCGTGCCCTCGGCGATCTCGATCAGCACCTCGCCATCCTCGACCCCGGCAAGCCGCCCCTTGAAGCGCCGCCGCCCGTCGATGAGCTCGGTGGTCTCGAGCCTGGCTTCCCAGCCGGCCCAGTCCTCGAAATCCTTCAGCCGCGTCAGCGGCCGGTCGATGCCGGGGCTCGAGACCTCGAGCGTGTAGGCGCCCTCGATCGGGTCTTCCACATCGAGCACCGCCGAGACGGCGGTGGAAATCGCCGCGCAGTCATCCACCTCGATGCCGCCGCCGGGGCGGTCGGCCATGATCTGCAGCACGGGCTTCCTGCCGCCCTGCAGCCGCAGGCGGACGAGTTCATATCCCATGTCCTCGATCACCGGCCGCACGATGTCGGCGAGCCTGCGGTCGATGGGCGTCTTCGCGATCAGATCGGTCATGTTCTCGGGCACAAAAAAACGGGCCCGCGGCCCGTCATCCTTTTCCGGTGGAGCCCTGGGGGTGGAGGCCAGAGCGCCGCTGTTGAGGTCCATATACGCATCACCCGCCCCGATTTCAAGCCGGGCTTCTCACCCTGGGTGGCAATACCCCGGGGGGAGCGCGGAAGCGCGGGGGGCAGCGCCCCCCTCCGCCCTCTACACCACGACCTCGCGCTCGACCTGCTCGCCCACGCCGAAGACGCGCTTGTAGCGCTCGATCTGCTCCTTCGGCCCCATCGCCTTTCTGGGGTTGTCGGAAAGCTTCACCGTCGGCCGGCCATTGGCCGCCACCGCCTTGCAGACGAGCGAGAAGGGCGCCAGCGCATCGTCCTTCACCAGCCCGCGGAAGTCGTTGGTCAAAAGCGTGCCCCAGCCGAAGCTGAGCCGCACCCGCCCGTGGAAGCGCTCGTAGAGCTTCTCGATCAGATCCACATCGAGCCCGTCAGAGAAGATCAGCAGCTTCTGCCGGGGATCCTGCCCGCGGCTCTTCCACCAGGCGATGGCCGTCTCGCCGCCCTCGAAGGGATCGCCCGAATCGATGCGGATCCCGGTCCATCCCGCCAGCCAGTCCGGCGCGCGCTCGAGAAACTGCCTGGTGCCGAAGGTGTCGGGCAGGATGATGCGCAGGTTGCCCTCGTGTTCCTCGTGCCATTCCTCGAGCACCTTGTAGGGCGCCTCTCGCAGTTCCTCGTCGGTTTCGGCCAGCGCGGCATAGACCATCGGCAATTCATGCGCGTTGGTGCCGATCGCCTCGACCTCCCGGCGCATGGCGATGAGGCAGTTGGAAGTGCCGATGAACTTGTCGCCCAAGCCTTCGATCAGCGCCTGCACGCACCAGTCCTGCCACAGGAAGGAGTGCCGCCGGCGAGTGCCGAAATCGGCAAGCTTCAGACCCTCGAGCCTGCGCAGCCGCTCCACCTTGTCCCACACCCGCGTCATCGCGCGCGCATAGAGCACCTGCAGCTCGAAACGCCCCATGTGCCTGAGCACCGCGCGGGCGCGCAGCTCCATGAGCACCGCAAGCGCGGGGATCTCCCACAGCATCACCTCCGGCCATTTGCCCTCGAAGGTCAGCTCGTACTGCCCGTCGCGCTTTTCGAGATGGTAGGGCGGCAGTTGCAGCTGCTCGAACCACTCCATGAACTCCGGCGTGAACATCTGCCGCTTGCCGTAGAACATGTTGCCCCTGAGCCAGGTGCTCTCCCCGCGCGACAGCCGCAGGGTGCGGATGTGGTCGAGCTGCTCGCGCACCTCCTTCTCCTCCACCAGATCGGCGAGGCGCACCGACTTGGTGCGGTTGATGAGCGAGAAGGTCACGTTCACGTCCGGCTTCCGGTGGAAGACGAACTGGCACATCAGGAGCTTGTAGAAGTCGGTGTCGATCAGCGACCGGACGATCGGGTCGATCTTCCAGTTGTGATTGTAGACGCGGGTGGCGATATCGACCATCAGCCGCGCCCCTCAAGCCGCACGCCCGCCTTGCGCATCGCCTCGCGTGCCGCGGCAAGGGAGCCTTCAAGGTCGATGGCGCGGCAGAGATCCTCGCGCACCGTCACCTCGAAGCCGAGCCGCGCGGCATCGAGTGCGGAGTAGTTCACGCAGAAATCGGTGGCGAGCCCCACCAGCGTGAGCCGGTTGATCCCGCGTGTGCGCAGGTATCCCTCAAGCCCCGTGGGCGTGGTGCGGTCATTCTCGAAGAAGGCGGAATAGCTGTCGATCTCGCGGTGAAAGCCCTTGCGGATGATGAGCTGCGCGCGCTCGGTGTCGAGATCGGGGTGGAAGGCGGCGCCGGGCGCGCCCTGCACGCAGTGGTCGGGCCAGAGCACCTGCTCGCCATAAGGCATTTCCACCGTCTCGAATGGCGCCTTGCCGGCGTGCTGCGAGGCGAAGGAGGCGTGATCGGCCGGGTGCCAGTCCTGCGTGAGGATGACGGCGGCAAACTCGGCCATGAGCGCGTTGATGCCGGGCACGATCTCGTCGCCACCCGGCACGGCAAGCGCGCCACCGGGGCAGAAGTCGTTCTGCACGTCGATCACGACGAGCGCTTCGTCAGGGGCGGGCATGGCGAATTCCCTCCTTGCGTGTTCGCAACTTGCTAAGCCGCCCCTGCCCGCCGGTCAACCGAAGCGCGCTTGCGCCGGCTTGAACCGCGCGCCGGCTGGGGCTAGGCCGAGGCATGTTCGTCGTCGCCGCACTCTACCGGTTCACCCGCTTTCCCGACCCGGCCGCGCTGCGCGGCCCGCTTCTCGAGGCCTGCACCGCCGCGGGCGTGAAGGGCACGCTTCTCATTGCACCCGAGGGAATCAACGGCACCATTGCCGGTCCGCGCGAAGGTATCGACCGTGTCCTTGCCCATATCCGCACATTGCCCGGCTGCGCCGACATCGAGTGCAAGGAGAGCCGCGCCGAGACCATGCCCTTCGGCCGGATGAAGGTGCGGCTCAAGCGCGAGATCGTCACGCTGGGCCAGACGGGCGTCGACCCCGCCGCCACAGTGGGCGAGTATGTGGAACCGGCCGAGTGGAACGCGCTCATCACCGCGCCGGATGTGGCGGTGATCGACACGCGTAACGCCTATGAGGTGGCGATCGGCAGCTTTCAGGGCGCCATCGACCCCGGCACCGAGCGCTTCCGCGACTTTCCGGCCTGGTGGGAGGAAAACCGCGCGCGGCTTTCAAACCGGCGGATCGCCATGTTCTGCACCGGCGGCATCCGCTGCGAGAAGGCCACGAGCTGGCTCAGGCAGCAGGGGGTGGAGGAGGTCTATCACCTCAAGGGCGGGATCCTGAAATATCTCGAAGAAGTGCCGCCCGAAGAGAGCCTCTGGCGCGGCGAATGCTTCGTGTTCGACGAGCGCGTGAGCGTTAGCCACGGGCTTGAGCCGGGCGGGCTGAGCCTGTGCCATGCCTGCCGCCACCCGCTCACCGCCGAAGACCGCGCCCGCCCCGAATACGAGGAAGGCGCGGCCTGCCACCGCTGCCGCGACCGATTCAGCGAGGCCGACCGCGCGCGCTTCCGCGAACGCCACCGGCAGATGCGCCTCGCCGCCGCACGCGGGATGCGGCATCTGGGCGGACAGCGGTAGCGCCGGATCGCACCGGCGGAAAACCTGAATTTTCTCAGAACGTTATTCGATAACGGCGTCACCGTCATCGGATCGCGCCGCGGCGATATTGCCTGACCGGAGCCGTTCGGGGCCTGTGGTGGGCATCGGCACCGCGCCACCATCCCGGCGCCGAGGACAAGAGACAGAATGAGCCTCAACGCCACACTGGAAAGGAACGATTTGATGACCTTCACAACCCGCCTTCTCGCCCCGCTCGCCTCCGTCGCCATCCTCCTCGGCGCCCTGCCCGCCAGCGCCGGATCGGTGGTGATCGTCGAGCAATACGGCCGCGCCAATGATGCCGCCGGCCATCAGGCCGGCCACCGCAACCGCATGCGCGTCTATCAGGACGGCTGGACCAACTCGACCTTCATCAGCCAGGACGGCTTTCGCAACCGCACCGCCGTGGGCCAGACCGGCCATGCCAATGGCGCCACCGTCACCCAGAGCGGGCGCTGCAACCTCGCCGGTATCGCGCAGATGGGCGGGCACAACGACGCCGACGTAAGCCAGAGCGGCCGCTGCAACGCTGTGGGCGTGATCCAGATCGGCGGCGGCCACAGCGCCAGCACCACCCAGCGCGGCAGCGGCAATGTGGCGGTGATCGTTCAGGACTGACGCCCGCGCCCGGCCCGCGGGCGCCTCCTTCCCACCCGCGGGCCGCTTGCTTCCCTGCCGACACAGGAGACCCAACCCATGACCCGTTTGTATCGACTTCCCCCCTCCGTTCCCCTCCTCGGGATCGCCGCCCTTGCCCTGGCCACGGGCGTGGCCGCCCACGACAGCCGCGACAGCACCGCCGCCAGACCGCCCCTTTCCTGCGGGGTGGTGATGGAAAAGGGCGCCTCCGGCATCTCGATCGAGGCCCGCCTTCAGGCCCGCGAGCCCGTCTCCGGCAGCTACGAACTCGGGATCGAGAAAACCGGCGCCTCGGGGCGCGCCAGCATCCGCCAGTCGGGGGCGTTTTCCGCCGCGTCTGGCGAGACGAAGACCCTCGGGCGGGCGATGCTCTCCGGCGCGCCGGAGGATTTCGACATCGACTTCAAGCTCGAAGTGGACGGCAAGCGGATGACCTGCCGCGGCGTCTTCCCCATCGAGCTCTGACCCCACGGCAAGGAACCGGACCCATGAAACGCTCTCTCGCCTCGCTTCTTCTCGCCACCGCCGTTTCGGCCATGGCCCTCGCGGCAGCCCCGGCCAGCGCCGGCGGCACGATCTCCGTCACCTTCACCCCGCGCAATTCCGAGGAGCGCGCCGCGCTGGCTGCCGGCCTTCTCATCTACAACCTCGCACAGGGCGGCGGCCGCGCCGTCATCACCCAGCGCGGCAGCGGCAATGGCGCGGGCATCCGCCAGAGCGGGCGTGGCAATCTCGGCGCGGTGCACCAGGAAGGCACCGGCCACAGCGGCACGCTCGACCAGAGCGGCGGCGGCAATGCCTTCGGGCTGTTCCAGTTCGGCCGCAACACCGCAGCCGCCGTCGCACAGTCGGGCGGAGCCGCGGGGCTGATGCTGCAATACGGCTGGTGAGTTCCCGGCGCGCGCGGCCGGGGCCACCGGCGCGCGCGGCGGCCCCCGCCCGGGCGAGCCCTGTCATTCTCGATTCTGATCGATCCGATCAGACTTTACCATTTGCCATGATGTGTCCGATGCTTATGTTTTCAGTGGCAGCATCGAAGACGCCCGAAATGACCGTTCTGACCGCCAGCGAGACCCATCCCGTCGATCCCGCCTCGTTTCGGCGGGCGCTTTCCTGCTTTCCCACCGGCGTTGCCATCGTCACCACGCTGGGCCCCGGCGAAAGGCCCATCGGGCTGACCATCAGCTCATTCAACTCTGTCTCGATGGAGCCGCCATTGATCCTGTGGAGCCTGGCGCGCAAGGCGTTGTCGCTGTCGGCCTTCAGGGCGCATCCGGCCTTCGCGGTGAATGTGCTGGCCGCCGATCAGGAGGAGCTGTGCCGGGTCTTCGCCTCGCCGGTCGAGGACCGCTTTGCGAAGGTTGACTGGACGCCGGGTATCGAGGGCGTTCCGGTTCTGGCCGGCACCGCCGCCAGTTTCGAATGTCGCAAGTGGCGCACCTATGACGGCGGCGACCACGAGATCTTCATCGGCGAGGTGATTCGCCACTCCGACAGCGAGCGCACGCCGCTCGTTTTCGGCAAGGGGAGGATGGAGCCCTTCCCCGTCGGCATCGGCTGAAGGCCGCTGGCCGAAAGGCCGTGGCGGTGCTGCGCGGCGCATCCGGCCATGTGCGCGCGCCGCACGGCCCGGCCTTGCATGGCGCTTGCCCTGCGGGCGGGGCGGAGTAGATTGCGGGCCATGCTGGAGGTCAGCCATAACGGATGGCTCGTCATCGCCGCCTTCGCGGTGGCGCTCATGGCCGGATTCACCGGACTCTCGCTCACCAAGGGTGCCTCGGCGCTGCCGCCTGCGCGGCGCAAGCTCGTCATCGTGCTGGCCGCGGTGATCCTGGGCGGCGGCATCTGGTCGATGCACTTCGTCGCCATGCTCGGACTGCAGCTGCCGATCCTCTTCTATTACGACGCGCTCGTGACGCTCATCTCGGCGCTCGTGGCCATCCTTGTCGTGGGCGTGGCGCTGCTGCTGCTGCATTTCCGCCGGCGCACGCCGCAGCTCGTCATCGCGGCGGGGGTGATCGTGGGCCTTGGCATCGTCGTGATGCACTTCATCGGCATGGAGGCGATGCGCGTTTGCCGGGCGGTCTATGACGCGTGGGATGTCGCGCTTTCCGCCGCCGCCTCGGTGGCGCTGTCGGTGGCGGCGATCGGCGTGGCCTACGGGGCGCGCACGCACCGCAACATCCTGCTCGGCACCGTCTGCTTTGCCGCAGCCGTGGTGACGATGCACTTCACCGCGATCTCGCTGACCGATTTCGTTGCCACGGGCGAGGCGTCGGTTTCCGGCCCGGCGCTGTCGAACGAGGCGCTGGCGCTGGGCGTGACGCTGGCGGTGTTCCTCATCTGCGGCGGCTTCGTGCTGACCGGGATCAGCCTGATGGAACCGGGGGCGGAGCCCGATCCGACCGCGGACGAACCGCCGTTGCCGCAACCGAAACCGTCGGCGGCGACAGCGCTTCCGGGGGTTCCCTACGAGCGCGAGGGGCAGACCTTCTTCGCCCCGCGGGAGCGCATTGCGGCGATACGCGCCGAAGGTCACTACACCATCCTGTACATGGATGGAGAACAGCTCTTCTGTCCCTGGTCGATCACCGAGGCCGAAGCGCGGCTGAAGCCCTCGGGATTCCTGCGCGCGCATCGCAGCTATCTGATCAACCCGTCGCATGTGACGCGCTTCGAACGCGCCCGCGACAACGGGCTGTGCCACTTCGAGCGCACACCGGGCCTCGGGCGCGTCCCGGTCAGCCGGTCACGCCTTGCGGTGGTGCGCGAGGCGCTCGGAGTCTGAGGCGCGGTTCGTGCAGCCATTTCGCATTTCGTGCAGCCATTGCCGCCGCCCGTTCGTCGGCCGTTGAGGAACGCACGGCTGCCGCGCTGAATCTCCCCGCGTCGAGTCGCCCCTTTGCCGGCGACCGATCGAGGGAGGAGTACAGACATGATACCAGCCGGGTTCGCGTATCACCGGCCAGCGGATGTGGCGTCGGCGATCGCCGTTCTGCAGGAGCACGGCGATGAAGCCCGCGTGCTCGCGGGCGGGCACAGCCTGATTCCGATGATGAAGCTCAGGATGGCCGCGCCGGCGCATCTGGTCGACCTGCAGGACATTGCCGAGCTGAGAGGCATCGAGATCGGCGCTGACGCGGTGACCATCGGCGCGATGGTCACCCAGCATGACCTGATCGCCCATGAGGGGCTCGCGGAGGCGCTGCCGATCATCCGCGAGGCGGCGCTGCAGATTGCCGATCCGCAGGTGCGCTACAAGGGAACCATCGGCGGCAACGTCGCCAATGGCGACCCGGGCAACGACATGCCGGGGCTGATGCAGTGCCTCGATGCCACCTACACGCTTGCGGGGCCGGACGGCACCCGCGAGGTCAAGGCGCGGGAATTCTACGAGGCGGCCTATTTTACCGCGCGCGAGGACGACGAGATCCTCACCCGCATCACCATCCCCCGCCCCGCGGCGGGCACGGGCTGGGCCTACGAGAAGGTCAAGCGCAAGATCGGCGACTATGCCACCGCCGCCGCCGCGGTGCTGGTGGGCAAGGGCACGGCTTCGGTCGCGATGACCAACCTCGCCGACACGCCGGTGTGGTCGGAGGCCGCGAGCGCCGCGCTTGCTGCGGGCGATGTCGAGGGCTGCGTTGCCGCCATGCTCGAGGCCATCGACCCGGTGGAGGACAACCGCGGCCCGGTCGCGTTCAAGAAACATGCCGCCGGCGTGGTGCTGCGCCGGGCGATCGCGCGCGCGCAGTCGCGTGCCGGCTGAGGGAGGTCGAGATGTCGAAGACACACGTCAAGCTCAAGGTCAACGGCCGCGAGGTCGAGGGGCTTGCAGAGCCGCGCATGCTGCTCATCCATTTCCTGCGCGAGGAGCTCGGGATCACCGGCCCGCACATCGGCTGCGAGACCAGCCACTGCGGCGCCTGCACGGTGGACATGGACGGCCGCTCGGTGAAGTCCTGCACCGTCTTTGTCGCCCAGGCCAATGGCGCCGAGATCACCACCGTCGAGGGGCTTGCCAACCCCGACGGCTCGCTCGGTGTCATCCAGGAGAAGTTCCGCGAGCACCACGGGCTGCAGTGCGGCTTCTGCACGCCGGGCATGATCACCCGCGCGCACCGGCTTCTGCAGGAAAACCCCAATCCGACCGAGGAGGAGGTGCGCTTCGGCATTGCCGGCAACCTGTGCCGCTGCACCGGCTATCAGAACATCGTCAAGGCGATCATGGCGGCGGCTGCCGAGCTGAACGCCGCGAAGGAGGCTGCGGAATGACCGACCAGACCATGACCCCCGAAGAACGCGCGGCAAGCCTTGAAGGCATGGGCTGCCGGCGCAAGCGCGTCGAGGATGTGCGCTTCACCCAGGGCAAGGGCAACTACGTTGATGACATCAAGCTGCCGGGGATGCTGTTTGGCGCCTTCGTCCGCTCGCCCTACGCCCATGCACGGGTGAAGAGCATCAACGCCGACGCGGCCAAGGCGCTGCCCGGCGTGGTGGCGGTGCTGACGGCCGAGGATCTCGCGCCCCTTGGCCTGCACTGGATGCCCACCCTCGCCGGCGACAAGCAGATGGTGCTGGCCGACGGCAAGGTGCTGTTCCAGGGCCAGGAGGTGGCCTTCGTCGTCGCCGAGGACCGCTACACCGCCGCCGACGCGGTGGAGCTTGTCGAGGTGGAATACGAGGAGCTTCCCGTCGTCACGGACCCGTTCAGGGCGCTCGAGCCCGACGCGCCGGTGCTGCGCGAGGACATCAAGGACCAGAAGGAAGGCGCGCACGGTCCGCGCAAGCACCACAACCACATCTTCACCTGGGAGCAGGGCGACCGCGAGGCGACCGAGAAGGTGCTCGAAGAGGCCGATGTGGTGGCGGAGGAGATGATCTACTACCACCGCACCCATCCCTGCCCGCTCGAGACCTGCGGCTGCGTGGCCTCGATGGACAAGGTGACGGGCAAGCTCACCGTCTGGGGCACCTTCCAGGCGCCGCATGCGATCCGTACGGTGGTCTCGCTGATCTCGGGGATCGCCGAGCACAACATCCGCATCATCTCGCCCGACATTGGCGGCGGCTTCGGCAACAAGGTGGGCGCCTATCCGGGCTATGTCTGCTCGGTCGTGGCCTCCATCGTCACCGGCCGGCCGGTGAAATGGGTCGAGAACCGGATGGAAAACCTCATGTCCACCGCCTTCGCCCGCGACTACTGGATGAAGGGCAGGATCGCGGCCACGAAGGACGGGCGGATCACCGGGCTCTGGTGCCATGTGACGGCCGACCATGGCGGGTTCGACGCCTGCGCCGACCCCACCAAGTTTCCGGCCGGCTTCTTCAACATCTGCACCGGCAGCTATGACATTCCTGTGGCGTATCTCTGCGTCGATGGCGTCTACACCAACAAGGCGCCGGGGGGCGTGGCCTATCGCTGCTCCTTCCGGGTGACGGAAGCCGCCTATTTCATCGAGCGGATGATCGAGGTGCTGGCCATCGAGCTTGGCATGGATGCCGCAGAGCTGAGGCGCATCAACTTCATTCGCAAGGACCAGTTCCCCTACAAGTCGGCGCTCGGCTGGGAGTATGACTCGGGCGACTACCACACCGCCTGGGAGAAGGCACTCAAGGCTGTCGACTACGAGGGGCTCAGGCGCGAGCAGGCCCAGCGCATCGAGGAGTTCAAGGCCGGCAAGACGCGCAAGCTTCTCGGCATCGGGCTTTCGCACTTCACCGAGATCGTCGGTGCCGGGCCGGTGAAGAACTGCGACATTCTCGGGCTGGGGATGTTCGACAGCTGCGAGATCCGCATTCACCCCACCGGCAGCGCCATCGCCCGGCTTGGCACCATCAGCCAGGGGCAGGGACATGCCACGACCTTCGCGCAGATCCTCGCCAGCGAGCTCGGCATCCCGGCCTCCGACATCACCGTGGAGGAGGGCGACACCGACACCGCGCCCTACGGGCTTGGCACCTACGGCTCGCGTTCCACCCCGGTTGCGGGGGCGGCCACGGCCATGGCCGCGCGCAAGATCCGCGCCAAGGCGCAGATGATCGCGGCCTATCTTCTGGAGGTTCATGACGACGACGTGGAATGGGACGTCGACCGCTTCGTGGTGAAGGGCAACCCCGAGCGCTTCAAGACCATGAAGGAGATCGCCTTTGCCGCCTACAACCAGGCCATTCCGGGGCTCGAGCCGGGGCTTGAGGCGGTGAGCTACTACGACCCGCCCAACATGACCTACCCCTTCCGCGCCTACATCTGCGTGATGGAAATCGACGTGGACACGGGCGAATGGCAGGTGCGTCAGTTCTATGCGCTCGACGACTGCGGCACGCGCATCAACCCGATGATCATCGAGGGGCAGGTGCACGGCGGCCTGACCGAGGCGCTCGCCATCGCCATGGGCCAGGAGATCGCCTATGACGAGATGGGCAACGTGAAGACCGGCACCTTGATGGACTTCTTCATTCCCACCGCGTGGGAGACGCCCAACTACATCACCGATCATACGGTGACTCCCTCGCCGCATCACCCGATCGGCGCCAAGGGCGTGGGCGAAAGCCCCAATGTGGGCGGGGTGCCGGCCTTCTCGAATGCGGTGCATGACGCCTTCCGCGCCTTCGGGCTGCGCCAGGCGCACATGCCGCACGACCATTGGCGCATCTGGCAGATCGCCGAAAACCTCGGGCTGCACGCCTGAGCCAACAGCCAAGGCGCGGCCCGGCAGAGCTTTTCGCCGGACCGCGCCGCCCTGGATTGTTGCGCATTGGCAACAGAGGATGTCAGGCGTGAGCATCAAGACCCTTCAGGCCGAGCTCGCCCGCGAGGGCTATGTCGCCGATGACCGGCTGGCGATGGCGCTGCATCTGGCGCAAAGCCTTGGCCGGCCGCTGCTTCTGGAAGGCCCCGCCGGCGTGGGCAAGACCGAGGTCGCCCGCGCCATGGCCGGGGTGATGAACACCGAGCTGATCCGACTGCAGTGCTACGAGGGGCTCGATGCGAGCCACGCCATCTACGAATGGAACTACCAGCGCCAGCTTCTCGCGATCCGCGCCGCCGAGGCGAAGGGCGGCATGGATGAGGCGGCGCTCTTCTCCGCCGCCTACCTGTTGCGCCGGCCGCTTCTCGAGGCGATCAGCCGCGAGGAGCCCCCGGTGCTGCTCATCGACGAGATCGACCGCGCCGACGAGGAGTTCGAGGCCTATCTTCTCGAGATCCTCTCCGACTTCCAGATCACCATTCCCGAAATCGGCACCATCCGCGCCCGCTCGCGCCCGCTGGTGATCCTCACCGCGAACGGCACGCGCGATCTGTCGGACGCGCTGCGCCGGCGCTGCCTTTACACCTTCATCGGCTATCCCGACCGGGAGACCGAGCTTGCCATCCTGCGCGCGCGCATGCCGGGGCTGGAGGCGCGGCTTGCCCGCCAGATCGTCGGCGTCGTGCAGGCGCTGAGGGCCGAGGAGCTCGAGAAGACCCCCGGCATCGCCGAGATGCTCGACTGGGCGGCGGCGCTTTCGGGTCTGGGCGTCAACGATCTCGCCCAGGCGCGCGAGGAAGTGCAGGCAACGCTCGTCTGCCTTCTGAAGACCGCCGCGGATTCGGACGCCGCGCCACCCGAGGTGATGGACCGGCTCATCGGAAAGGTGGCCTGATGGGTATCACCCGCTTTCCCGCCCGTGCCGAAGGGCTTGCCGACCGCATGGCCGGCTTCATCGCCCATCTGCGCCTGAACGGGCTGCGCGTGGGCCCGCGCGAGACGGGCGAGGCGCTCGCCGCGCTTGCGGCAGTGAAGGCGACCGACCCGGCCGAGGCGCGCATGGCGCTCGCTGCGCTCCTCGCCGGCGACGCCGAGGACTGGCGCCGTTTCGACGAGCTCTTCGATGCCTACTGGTTCAACGCGGGCCGCGCGCGCGAAAGGCAGGCGCCGGGCGCCCATGTCCGCGTGCAATCGGCGCGGCCCAAACTCTGGCAGCCGCATTTCGGCGAGGAGGAAAGCGGCGGGCCCGGCGCCGAGCCGGATCAGGCCGACAGCGGCGAGGGCGAGGCCGAAGGCACCGAGGGCCGGCTCATCGCCACCCGTGGCGAGAACCTCTCGCGCCGCGACCTGCGCGAGCTGATGGACGACGACAGCCTCGCCCGAGCCGAGGCCGCCGCCGAGGCCATCGCGCGCGCCATCCGCGACCGGCTTTCGCGCCGCCGCCGGGCCGCGAGCCGCGGCGAGGCGCTCGACCTGCGCCGGATCATGCGCACAAGTCTCACGCGTGGCGGCGAGCCCATCGAGCTGCACCGCCGCGCCCGCCCGCCCCGGCCGATGCGGGTTGTGGCGCTTCTCGACGTCTCCGGCTCGATGAGCGTGCATGCGCGCATCTTTCTCGCCTTCCTGCGCGGGCTCGTGGGCGCGGCCGAGGCGGATGCCTACCTGTTTCACACCCGGCTGATGCGCGTCACCGATGCCTTGCGCGACCACGACACGCTGCGCGCGGCCGCGCGCCTTTCGCTGATGGCCGAGGGCTTCGGCGGCGGCACAGACATCTCCGGCTGCCTCGAGCGCTTCATGGCAGGCTACGGCGCCCGCGCGCTCGGTGGCCGGACGCTGGTGATGATCGTCTCCGACGGCTACTGCACCTCGCCGCCCGAGCGGCTCGGTGCCGCACTGGCGCGGCTCAGGCGCAAGGCGCGGCGCGTCGTCTGGCTCAATCCGCTCGGCGGCTGGCAGGAGCACGCGCCCGTCGCCCGCGCCATGTCCGCAGCGCGCCCGCATCTCGATGCCATGCTGCCGGCAAACACACTCGAAGCGCTCACCGCGCTCGAGAACGAATTCTCGCGGCTGTGAGAGGGAGGAGATCATGGCCCGCCAAGACATCTTCGACGAGATCCTGAAACTGAGGCAGAAGGGCGCCCCCTTCTGCGTGGCCACGGTGCTGCGCACAGCCGACGCGACCTCGGCCAAGGCCGGGGCCAAGGCGGCGGTGACGGCCGAGGGCGAGATCATTGGCCATCTGGGCGGCGCCTGCGTGCAGCGCGCGGTGCGCACCGCCGCGACCGAGGCGCTGGCGACCGGCGCGCCGAAGGTGATCCGCGTCAAGCCCTCCGACAAGGTGGTGGGCCTTGCCGACCCCGACGGCGTGCAGACCTTCAAGAGCGGCTGCCCCTCGGGCGGCACGGTCGACATCCTGATCGAGCCTTGGCGCCTGCCGCCGCGGCTCATCGTCTTCGGTGACGGGCCGATCGCGGTGGCGCTGCGCGAGCACGCCGCGCTGGCAGGCTTCCGCGCCACCGGGGGCGAGGCCATCGCCGAGGCGGAGGCGGGCGATTTTGTCGTCGTCGCCACGCAAGGCAACGGCGACTGTGCCGCGCTCAAGGCCGCGCTGGAAAGCCCCGCAGCCCATGTCTCGATGGTCGCAAGCCGCCGCAAGGCCCGCGTGCTCACCGAAAAGCTCGCCGCCGCGGGAATGGATCGCGCCCGGCTTGAGCGGCTGAAATCCCCCGCCGGCATCAACATCGGCGCGGTGGACCCGCATGAGATCGCCGTCTCGATCCTTGCCGAGGTGATCGCCTGGCGCAACGCCGCCGGCAAGGGTGAGTCGCGCGGCGAACAGACGGCCTGACCCTTCAAACAAGAGCTCGAGAGGACGAGAGATGGAACTGACCGACGAAATCCGTGTGCCCGCACCCCGCGACCGCGTCTATGCCGCGCTCAATGACCCGGAAATCCTCGCCCGCTGCATCCCCGGCTGCGAGGAACTCAAGGCCACCGGCCCCGGCGAGTATGAGGCGAAGGTCGTGCTCAAGATCGGCCCGGTGAAGGCGCGCTTCGGCGGCGTTGTGAAACTTGACGACACCAACGCGCCCGAGGCCTTCTCGCTCACCGGCGAAGGCAAGGGTGGTGCGGCAGGCTTCGCCAAGGGCGGGGCCGACGTGACGCTCACCGAAGATGGCGAGGAGACGGTCCTGCGCTACACCGCCAAGGTGGAGATCGGCGGCAAGATCGCCCAGCTCGGCAGCCGCCTCATCGCCGGCACCGCCAAGAAGCTCTCGGCCAAGTTCTTTTCCTGCTTCGCCGAGGAACTCAGCCAGCCCGCTGCCGGCTGACCGCCGCGGCTGGCATCCTCAGCCCTCGCCGTAGGGCACCCAGACGGTCTTGACCTCGGTCGCCGCGCGCAGGAATTCGCGGCCCTCTCCCTCGGGCCCCATCCAGTCGCGCGCGCGGCCGTGGTTGACCCATGTGCGCTTGAGGTTGCCCGCCGCCTCGCGCTCGATCACGCCCGAGATGTCGGAGGAGGAGAAGGACCACACCGCATCCACCCCCAGATGGCCGGCGAGATGCGGGGCAAGCTCGGCATGGCTGCCCATGAGGATGTTCACCACCCCGCCGGGCAGGTCCGAGGTGTCGAGCACCTGGTAGAGATCGGCCGCCGAAAGCGGGTAGGCCTCGGAGGCGACCAGAACCACGCGGTTGCCCATGGCGATCGCCGGCGCCATCACCGAGACAAGCCCCAGAAGCGGCGCCTCGTCGGGGCAGAAGGCGCCGATCACCCCCACCGGCTCGTTCATGGCAAGCGCCACGCCGCGCAGCGGCACGCCGCGCACGCCGCCGTCATGCTTGTCGGCCCAGGCCGCCCAGGTGAAGAGCCGCTCCACCGCGCGCGCAACCTCCGCCTCGGCCTTCGCACGGCTCGCGCCCGTCATCGCGGCGATGCGCGCGGCAAATTCCCCGGTCCGTTCCGCGAGGTTCTCGGCAATATAGTAGATGATCTGCGCGCGCAGATGCCCCGTGGCACGCGCCCAGCCTGCCGCCGCCGCCGCCGCCTCGACGGCGTTGCGCACATCCTTGCGGTTGGCGACCGGCACCATACTGAGAAGCCGCCCGCGCGGGCTCCAGACCTCGCGCGAATAGCCGCCGTCGGGCCGCAGCTGCCGGCCACCGATGTAGAGCTTGGGCGTGCGGTCGATCCCTTCCTCGGGCTTGGGGCTCTCGGGCGCCGGCACGGGCCGCAGCGGCGCAAGCGCGCGCGCCCGCCGTGCCGGCTTCAGATAGGCGTGCATCCCCTCCCAGCCGCCTTCGCGCCCGAAGCCCGACTCGCGCACGCCGCCGAAACCGGCCGCCGCATCGAAGAGGTTGGTGGCGTTGACCCACACCACCCCGGCCGCAAGCTTCGGCGCCACATCGAGCGCGAGGTTCACGTTCTCGCTCCAGATGGAGGCGGCGAGCCCGTAGCGGCTGTTGTTGGCAAGCTCGACCGCCTCGGCGGGCGTGCGGAAGGTGGTGGAGACGAGCACCGGGCCGAAGATCTCCTCCTGCATCAGCGGATCGGCCGGCTCGAGCCCGGTAATCAGCGTGGGGCGAAAGAAGCACCCGCCCTCGGGCAGGCTGATCTCGGGCTGGAACACCTCGCCCGCGCTGCCCGCCACCATCCGCTCGATTCGCTGAAGCTGCACCGGATCGACGATCGCCCCGATGTCGATGCACTTGTCGAGCGGGTTGCCGAGCCTGAGCTCGCCCATGCGCCGGCGCAGCTTGTCGTGGA
Organism: Meinhardsimonia xiamenensis; assembly: GCF_900102905.1. Taxonomy (GTDB): domain Bacteria; phylum Pseudomonadota; class Alphaproteobacteria; order Rhodobacterales; family Rhodobacteraceae; genus Meinhardsimonia; species Meinhardsimonia xiamenensis. The sequence goes on from NZ_FNFV01000001.1 coordinate 163,263, forward strand.
AGCGCTCGGCCACGCCTTCCTGCACGATGAGGCGCGAACCCGCGCAACACACCTGCCCCTGGTTGAACCAGATCGCGTCCACCAGCCCCTCGACGGCGCTGTCGAGATCGGCATCATCGAAGACGATGTAGGGGCTCTTGCCGCCCAGCTCGAGCGTCAGCGCCTTGCCCGAGCCCGCGGTGGCCTGGCGAATCTTGCGCCCCACCTCGGTGGAGCCGGTGAAGGCGATCTTGTCGATGTCGGGGTGGGCGACGATCATCTCGCCCACCGCGCCGTCACCGGTGACGATGTTGAGCACGCCCATGGGAAGCCCCACCTCCGCGGCGAGCTCGGCAAAGAGAAGCGCGCTCAGCGAGGTGTATTCGGCCGGCTTCAGCACCACCGTGCAGCCGGCCGCGAGCGCCGGCGCCACCTTCCATGCCAGCATCAGGAGCGGAAAGTTCCACGGAATGATCTGCCCGCACACCCCCACCGGCTCGAGCCCGCCAAACTCGGCCTCGGCGAGCTGCGCCATGCCGGCGTGATAGTAGAAATGCCGCGCCACCAGCGGCACGTCGATGTCACGGCTCTCGCGGATCGGCTTGCCGTTGTCGAGCGTCTCGAGCACCGCGAAGAGCCGCGCGTTCTTCTGCACCATCCGCGCGAGCGCGTAGAGATGCCGCGCCCGCTCATGCCCCGAAGCACGCGCCCATCTGCCCTGTGCCGCGCGCGCCGCCGCCACCGCCGCCTCGACATCGGCCTCGCTCGCCTGGGTCAGCTCGGCCAGAACCTCGCCGGTCGCGGGATTGCGGGAGGCAAACGCCGCGCCGGGCTCGGTGAAGCGCCCGGCAATGAAATGCCCGAACCGCCCGCCATGGCGCGCGAGCCACGCCCGCGCCGGCCCGTCATCCTCCGCTGCGGGGCCGTATTCCATGCTCTCGAAGATCTCGCGCAGGTTCATTGCCGGGCCCATCCCTGTTTCATCATCCTGGTGCAAATACCCATTGCACGACGCCTCCCCCCGCGCCGCCGCCTGCCGCTCATCCCATCGGATGCCGCCAGGCGGCCGAATAGCGCCCGGTCACGTGATGCTCGAGCTGCCGCTCGATGTCGCCGAGCAGCGAGGAGGCCCCGAAGCGGAAAAGGTCAGGCTCCATCCACCGCCGCCCGAGCTCCTCGCGCAGGAGCGCCAGATAGTTCAGCGCATCCTTCGCCTTCGAGATGCCCCCCGCGGGCTTGTAACCCACCCGGTAGCCGGTGCGCTCGAAATAATCGCGTATCGCCCGCAGCATCACGAGACTCACCGGCAACGTGGCGTTGACGGCCTCCTTGCCGGTGGAGGTCTTGATGAAGTCGGCCCCCGCCATCATCGCCACCAGCGAGGCCCGCGCCACATTGCGCAAGGAGCCAAGCTCGCCCGTGGCCAGGATCGCCTTCATGTGCGCCTCGCCACAGGCGGCGCGGAATTCCCTGAGTTCATCGTAAAGCGCCCGCCAGTTGCCGGTGAGCACATGCCGCCGCGAGATCACGATGTCGATCTCGCGCGCCCCGGCCGCCACGCTCTCGCCGATCTCGGCAACCCGCAGCCGGAAGGGGCTGAGCCCGGCCGGAAACCCGGTGGAGACGGCGGCGACGGGTATCCCCGAGCCCGCCAGCGCCTCAACGGCCACCGGCACCATCTCGTGGTAGACGCAGACGGCGCCCACCGTGACCGGCCCCATGCCCAGCGCCTCGAGCAGATCGTCGCGCACTGGCCTGCGGGCCTTCGCGCACAGGCGGCGAACGCGGCCCGGCGTGTCATCGCCCGAGAGCGTCGTCAGGTCGATCAGCGTCACCGCCTTGAGAAGCCAGGCCGCCTGATGCGCCTTCTTCACCGTCCGCCGCGCCGGAAGCGTCGCCGCCCGCCGCTCGATGGCCGAGGTGTTGGCCTGCGCCGACATCACCCAGTCAAGGTCGAGATCGGTGCCGGGGTTGCGCGCGTCATGCAGCTGCGGAAGGCGCGCGCCTGCTCCGTCCCCTGCCCCGCCATCCGTCGCGGCGCCCGTCGCCTGCCGACCCGGAAGTTCGGTTGCCACGCTCTGCCCTCCTGCTTGCGCGAGAGCTTCAGGGTGACACGGGCCGCAACCCCCCGCAAGATGGAGCGGACAAGACGGAGCGATCAACACGGGGCCGGCCAGACGGAGCAGGACGCGCCCGCGGCCCGATTGCCCGCGGCCAGGGCCTGTTCGAAGCGGCGCAGCTGCCGCCGACGCCGCGGCGCCCGTCAGCCTGCGGTTGCCCCGTCAACGCCGCGTGGCGCGGCCTTGGGCGGGTCAACGCCCGGTGCAGCCCATCACCGCGAGCGGGGTGCGCGCCAGAATCGCCAGATCGGTGCGCAACCCGGCGCGCGCCGTGTAGCCGAGGTCAAGAAGCACGCGCTCCTCGTAGCTGGTGTCGTTGCGGCCGCTCACCTGCCACAGCCCGGTGATGCCGGGCCTGCACTCCAGATAGGCCCAGGCATAGCCGCCATAGGCGGCCAGTTCGGCGCGGGTGACGGGACGCGGGCCGACAAGGCTCATCTCGCCGCGCAGCACGTTCCACAGCTGCGGCAGCTCATCGAGGCTGGTCCTGCGGAGCAGCCGGCCGAGCGGCGTGATCCGCGGGTCGCGGGCGAGCTTGAAGCCGGCCTGCCACTCCGCCCGAAGCGCGGGATCGCGCGCCAGCATAGCCTCCAGCCGCGTGTCGGCATCGGGAACCATGCTGCGCAGCTTCCAGCAGCGAAAGGCGTGCCCGTCCCGCCCCACGCGCCAGTGACCGAAGAAGCCCGGCCCGCCATCTAGCCGGACCAGCAGCCACAACACGCCCACCAGCGGCAGCGCAAACGGCGCCAGCACCAGCACGCCCGCGATGTCAAGCCAGCGCTTGGCACCGTCCTGATAATTGCGGAGCGCCGCCCTGTCCGCCACGCGGGAGCGGCGTCGATGATGCCAATGATGTGATTTCGCGCCCATGGCCGCAGAAAACCCCGCCACGGTTAAGAAAGGCTCCACCCCGGCGGGCTAGCCTGAGGAAAAGTCGCTCGCATTTGACGGATGACCCGACCATGAACGCACCCCTTGCCGGCCCGGGCGCGGCGGTATTCGAGCTGCTCCGCAACGCGGAAAGATCGGCCGCCGCCCCGCCTGGCGATCTCATCGACTTCGCCCGCATGTTCCGCACGCTCCGGCGCGGCTGGGCCATGCTTGCCGCGCTGACGCTTCTGGCCGCGGCGGCGGCCGGGCTCTGGGCGGCGTTCCTCGCCACGCCCCAGTACAGGTCCACCGCCACGCTGATCATGGCGCCCGAACTGGTCGGGCCCACCACCGGCCTCACCGGCGTTGTGCCCGGCCTCATGGGCGATTCCGTCGCCGTCAATACCGAGGTCGAGATCCTCCAGTCACGGGCGCTCATGCGCCAGCTCGTCGAGGAAATGCGGCTGACGTCGGACCCCGAGTTCAACCCCGCGCTGTGGCCGCCTTCCGTTCCCGCGCGCCTGCTCGATGCGGTGAGCGCGCGCCTTGGCCTCGCGCCCCTCACCGCCCCGCCTGGCCCGGAGGAGGCGTTCCCGCGCACCGTTGACGTGGTCAGCGACCGGATCGCGGTGCGAAGCGTCCCGGACAGCCGCATATTCGAGGTGACCGCCGAGAGTGCCGACCCGGTGAAGGCCGCGCGGCTGGCAAACACCCTAGCCCGTCTCTATCTCGCCCGCCAGGTCGCCCAGAAGCGTCAGGAGGCCGTCGAGGCGACCGCCTGGCTTTCGGAGCGGGTGGCGGAGTTGCGGCGCGAGCTGGAGGCCGCCGACAGGCGCGCGCGCCGCTTCGCCGCGGAAATGGATCTGGTGACACCCGAGGCGCTGCAGGGGCTGGCACTCCAGCTTGAGGAGATTCGCCAGCGCATCGGCGCGCGCCAGGCCGAACTTCTGCGCAACGGCACCGCGCCGGGCCGGGTGCGGGCGCTGCTGCAGCCGATGCGCGAGATGGAAGAAGAGCTTGCCCGCCGGATCGCGCGCCATTCCGAGGGGCTCGTGCAGCTTGGCCAGCTGCAGCTCGACGCCGAGGCAAGCCGGGTGATCTACGAGCATTTTCTGGGGCGGCTGAAGGAGGCGGAGGTGCAGCGCGGCGTGCAGACGCCCGAAAGCCGAATCCTGTCGCTGGCCGAGGTGCCGGTGCTGCCGGCCTGGCCCCAGCCGGTGGTCATGGCGGCACTGGCCGGGTTTCTCGGCTGCATCGCGGCGATCGCCCTGCTGCTCTGGCGCGAGGCCGGGCGGAAAGGCTGCGTCAGCCCCGAGGAACTCGAGGACGCTTCCGGTTGCCGCGCCGTCGGCTCGCTTCCGCGCCTCGCCGGCAAGGACGCGGCCGAGGCCGGCACCTCGCTTGGGCGCCGGCCCGCAAGCCAGGCCGCCGAGGCGGTGCGCAACCTGCGCAGTCGCCTGTTCGTGGAGGCGGCCAACCCGCCTCAGGTGCTGCTCGTCACCTCCGCGCTGAACGAGGACGGCAAGGCCCCGGTCGCCGGGGCGCTGGCGCGCAGCCTCGTCGATCTCAAGCGGCGCGTTCTGGTGATCGACGCCGACATCAAGCGGCGAGGGCGGCGCCTTCTTGCCCGCAAGCCCGCTCCCGGGCTTGTCGCCGTTCTCGAGGGCAAATGCCCGCTCCGGCGGGCGGTGGTTTCGGCTGGCACGGGGGGCTTTGACCTTCTGAGAAGCGAGGCGGCGCGGGCCAATGCGGCCGATCTGCTCTCGTCGCCCCAGCTTGACACGCTGCTGCGCGCGGCACGGCGGGATTACGACTGCGTAATCGTCCTCGGCGCTCCGGTCCTCGCCGGGCCCGACGCGCGCCTGCTGCTGCGCCTTGTCGATGCGACACTGCTCGTCGTGGCGTGGAACCGCACCCCGCGCGCGCACATCGCAACCGCGGTCAGAGCGTTGCGCGGCACGGGCCATGCCCCCGTTCTTGCCGTGCTGTCGGGTGTCTCGCGACGCCTCGCGTCGGGATGATGAGCCTGCGGCCACGCGCGGCTCCGGCAACCCGGCGCATCGTGCCGCAGCCCCGGACCCGCGCAGGCGGGCGGCTTGCACCGACGGCGCCCGGCGATCTGCCGGGCGCCGGCACCCGGTCGCGGGCCTGGCGGCAGATCGGCATGCTGGCACCGACGATTGTCGCGCTGCGGGGGTGCACGCCGGGGGCGGCGCTTGCGATGACGCGGCGCCTCAGAAGATGAAGTGATCGGCGGAAATGTCCCCGGTCAGCAACTGGCCGCTCTCGGCGATGAGGCGGAGGCGCTCGCTCCCGTAGGTGACCAGAACCCCGTAATCCTTTTGCGTCAAGGCAAGCTGATCGAAGGTGTGGAGACCGTCGAAATCGCTCAGATCGAGCCGGTCCTCGGCCGGGTCGAAGTCGGTGACCGTATCCATCCTGGCGTCGGTGTAGAACACGAACAGATCGGCGCCGGCGCCGCCGGACAGGCTGTCAACCCCGGTGCCGTCGATGAGAATGTCGCGGCCGCCACCGCCGCTCAGCACATCGTCGCCGGCATTGCCGAAGAGAAGATCGTCCGCGCCGGTTCCTGCCAGCGTATTCGCCGCGTCGCCGCCGGTGCGCATGACCCCGAGGGTAGAAAGGTCGATGGCGAATTGCGTCACCCCCGGCTCCGAGGCGCTGGTCACGAACAGCTGGACTTCGCTGCCGAAGACATGCGCCTCGATCGCGGCGACGTTGTCGAGCGTCGTGAAGGTTTCGTCGGCGATCACATCGTGCAGCACGAGGCGTCCGCCCGGTGCGATCTCGAACAGCGTCAGCCCGTCGTCCGCGCCGCCGGCCACGAGAAAACTGCGCCCGCCCGCCTCGAAGGCCGCGAGCGCGCTCACCCCCCCGAACCGGGTGTGCAGGCTGTCGATCTCGTGGTCCTTCACGAACAGTCCGCCCCACCGGTTCATCTTCATCACCGTGAGGCTGTCCGACCCTGCCGCCGCGAGGACGACATAGGCCTGCCCGGCCACCACCACCGCCTCCACCGCCGTCGGTGCCGAAACCCACAGCCCCGACGTGTCATCAAGGGTGCCGCGCAGCTTGACGTTGCCCCACCGCCCCATCCACCAGGCGCTGATGCCGTTTTCCGCTGCCGAAACGGTAAAGAAGTAGCTGCGCCCATCAATCTCGGCGGTCGCCATGTCGGTCACGTCGCCGAGCGCGGCGCTGGCAGTGTCTTCAAGGCCGCGCCGGTGTTCCACCGTAAGATCGCTGCGGATGCGGTAAAGCTCCACGCCCGGCCGCCCCCACTGCCCGGCCACCATGAAGGTGCTGCCCTGCACCTCCATCACGGCAACCGTCTCGAGATTGCCGAGCACGGCGCTGTCGCCGCCGAGGATCTTCACGCTGCCGAGCTCGCCGTTCCCGTCGGGCAGATGAAAGGCGAGCCGGTCATCATGCCGGCCGGCCGGAATCAGCGCCGGCTGGCCGGCGATCACGGCAAGCGCCAGATCGGAAAGACCGTATGTGCCGCGGTTCGCCGAAGCGCCGATCTGGTCGAAGTAGCCCGCCACCGCGCCCGGCGCGAGCGCGAAGGCGGATAGCCCGCCGTCGGCTTCCGAACCGGTGTAGAGAAACGTGCCCGACGCCCCGGCCCACACAGCCATGTCGGTGATGCCGGCCATGTGCGGCACCCCGCTGCCCAGCGTGGCAACGTGCTCGACCCTGTAGAACATGCCCCGACCCCCCGGCCGCGGCCCCCACCTCACCCGCGCTTCAGCCTGACCGACAAGGATTGACCGGCGGTTGGCGGATTCCGGCGCCAACGCGAAATTTCCGTGGCAGCGCCGCGGCAGATGGCGCCGCTCGGCGCACCCTGGCGGAGCGCATTGACGCCGCCGTGCCGACAGGGCGTAAATGGCGGCGTCGGTGGCGGAAACGGGGACGGGCATGAAGAAGGTCGCGATTCTGGGCGGCGGCGGCATGATCGGGCAGAAGCTCGCACGCCACATCGCCGCAAACGGGCTGGGCGGGCAGGAGGCGACGCTGCACCTGCATGACATCGGCTTTCCGCCCTGGCCCACGGACCTGCCCGCACCCGAAGAGCGCACGGGCGACATCGCCGCCCCGGCCGAGGCGGAATGGCTCGCCGCGCTCGCACCCGATGTGATCTTTCACCTCGCCGCGGTGGTCTCGGGCGAAGCGGAGCAGGATTTCGAGAAGGGCTGGCGGGTGAATGTCGATGCGCTGCGCCGGATTCTCGAGGCGCTGAGAGCCGCGCATGAGGCTTCGGGTGGGCGTTACCGGCCGCGCTTCGTCTTCGCCTCCTCCATCGCCGTCTTCGGGCCGCCCTTTCCCGAGAAGATCGGCGACGACTTCCTGTGCGCGCCGCAAACCTCCTACGGCGCGCAGAAGGCGATCGGCGAGCTCATGGTTTCGGACTTCTCGCGCAAGGGGTTCATCGACGGCATCGCGATCCGCCTGCCGACCATCTGCGTGCGGCCCGGCAAGCCCAACAAGGCGGCGTCGGGCTTCTTCTCCTCGATCATCCGCGAGCCGCTTGCGGGGCAGGAAGCGGTGCTGCCGGTGCCCGACACGGTGCGCCATTGGCACGCCTCGCCGCGCGCCGCTGTGGGGTTTCTCACCCACGCCGCGACCATCGACCTCGCTGCCCTCGGCAGCCGTCGCGCGCTCAACATGCCCGGTGTCTCCTGCACGGTGGTCGAGCAGATCGAGGCGCTGCGCCGCGTCGCCGGCGAGGCGGCGGTGGCGCGCATCCGCCGCGAGCCCGACCCGGCGATCATGGCCATCGTCGAGGGCTGGCCGCGCGACTTCGCGCCCGAGCGCGCGCTCGCGCTCGGCTTCCGCGCCGAACGGGATTTCGAGGAGATCATCCGCATTCACATCGAGGACGAGCTTGGCGGCGCGATCCCCGGCTGAGGAGCGGACAGGGACATGACCGAGACGGCAGACGCCATCATCATCGGCACCGGCGTGATCGGCGCGGCAACCGCCTTCGAGATGGCCCGCGCGGGGTGGAAGACGCTCTCGCTCGACCGCAACCGCCAGATCGGGCACGGCTCCACGGCAAGCTCCTGCGCCATCATCCGCACGCACTATTCCACCTTCGAGGGCACGGCGCTCGCCTGGGAGGGCACGCATTTCTGGCGCAACTGGGCGGATCATGTCGGCCTGCCCACGGGCCGGGCGCTCGCCACCTTCCGCAAGACAGGCTGTCTCGTGATGAAGACGCCGGCCAACGGCTTTCTGGAGCGTCACAAGGGCTTCAGCACCGCGCTCGGCTGCCCTTTCGAGGAGTGGAGCGCGGATGAGATCACCGCCCGGCTGCCCATCTACAATCTCGAGAGCTTCGCACCGCCCAGACGCCCCGACGACCCCGCCTTTGCCGTGCCCAACGGCGGGCGCATCGAGGGCGGCGTCTTCTGGCCCGAGGCCGGCTATGTGAGCGACCCGGCCCTCGCCGCACAGAACCTTGCCGAGGCGGCAGCACTGCATGGCGCGCGCTTCCGGCTGGGGGCGGAGGTGGTGGAGATCCTGCACCATGGCGGCCGGGTGAAGGGCGTGCGGCTGGCCACGGGGGAGGAGATTCACGCGCCCGTCGTCGTCAATGTCGCGGGGCCGGGCTCGGCGCGGGTCAACGCGATGGCAGGCGTCACCGAGGACATGACCATCACCACGCGCCCGCTGCGCCAGGAGGTGGTGCATCTGCCCGCCCCGCAAGGCTTCGACTTCGAGCGGCAGGGCACCATCGTGTCGGACTCCGACATCGGCTGCTACTGCCGCCCCGAGCTTGGCAATCACATTCTGGTGGGCGGCGAAGACCCACCCTGCGACCCGCACCACTGGGTGGAAAGCGACACCGGCTTCGATCGGTCGCTCAGCGATCAGGCGATGGTGCAGGCGATGCGCTACGCCCAGCGCGTGCCCTCGCTCGGCATCCCCTCACGGCTGGCGGGCGTGGTGGACCTCTACGACGCCTCCACCGACTGGATCCCGATCTACGACCGCTCGATGCTGCCGGGCTTCTACATGGCCTGCGGCACCAGCGGCAACCAGTTCAAGAATGCCCCCGTCGCCGGCAAGCTGATGGCCGCGCTGATCGACTACTGCGAGGCGGGCCATGACCATGACAGCACGCCGTTGCGCTTCACCCTGCCGCACACGGGACATGAGATCGATACCGGCCGTTTCTCGCGCAAGCGCCCCGTAATTGCCGAATCGAGCTTCTCGGTGCTCGGCTGAGCCCCCTCAGCCCCCGCCGATCAGCGCACCGGCCGCAAACACCAGCGCGCCCCCCAGCACGACCTGAAACACCGCGCGGCGGAAGGGTGTTTCCATGTAGCGGTTCTGGATCCAGGCAATCGCCCAGAGCTCCACGAACACCACGATCATGGCGATGATCGTCGCCGTCCAGAAATGCGGGATGAGATAGGGCAGCGCATGGCCAAGCCCGCCCACGGCCGTCATCACGCCCGAGGCGATGCCGCGCTTGACCGGAGAGCCGCGGCCCGAAAGCTCGCCATCGTCCGAAGCGGCTTCGGTGAAGCCCATGGAGATGCCCGCACCCACCGAGGCGGCAAGACCCACCTGAAAGGTCGTCCAGGTGTCGCCCGTGGCAAAGGCGGTGGCGAAGATCGGCGCAAGCGTCGAAACCGAACCGTCCATCAGCCCCGCAAGGCCCGGCTGCACCCAGGTCAGCACGAACTGGCGGCGGGCGATCATCTCTTCCTTCTTGCGTGTGTCCGCGTCGAGCAGCTCCGATTCGAGCTGCTCGGCGCGGCGTTCGTGACCGGCTTCCGCCGCGGCAAGATCGCCCAGAAGCTTGCGCGTGTCCGCGTCCTGCGTGCGCTGGGCGGCCTTTCGATAGAACTCCTCGGCCTCGCGCTCCATCAGCGCCGCCTCTTCGCGGATGCGCTCGAGGGGGAGATTCTCCATCAGCCAGACGGGGCGGCGCGCATAGAAACCCGAGACATGCTCGCGGCGGATGAGCGGAATCACCTCGCCGAAGCGGCGCTTGAACATCTCGATCAGCCGCTGGCGGTGCGCATCCTCCTCCTTCGCCATCTCCTCGAAGATCTTCGCGGAGGCGGGGTAATCCTGCCGCAGGCGCTCGGCATACATACGGTAGATGGCCGCATCGTCCTCTTCGGCGGAGATGGCGAGGGCGAGAATCTCCTTCTCACTGAGGTCGGAAAATCGCTTGCGGCTTGTCACGCCCGGTATCATGGCTGCCCCTCGTCTGGCTTGAACCGGTGCAGATTTACGCTTCGGCCAGCATGGTTCAACCGCTATGCTGGAACCGGCCACTTGCCGATGCTGAACCGATCGGTTTATTTTTCGCTCTTCCCGCGGATCACGATTGCCACCAATGACAATGACAGCCGGCACCATCAGGAAGGGGCGCAAGTTCGACCAGGTGCTCGAGGGCGCGCGTCACGCGTTTCTCAGCGAGGGCTACGAGCGCGCCAGCATGGACGAGATCGCCCGCCTCGCCGGCGTCTCCAAGGCCACGCTCTACAGCTACTTTCCCGACAAACGGGCGCTCTTCTCCGAGGTGCTGCGGCGCGAATGCGACCGGCAGGCCGAGGAGGCCATCGAACGCATCGACCTCACCCGGCCGCCGGCGCAGGTGCTGCGCGATGTGGCCCGCCAGATCGTCGATTTCGTGCTGTCGGACTTCGGCCACCGCGTCTTTCGCATCTGCGTGGCCGAGGCCGACCGTTTCCCCGAGCTCGGTCAGGCCTTCTACGAGAGCGGGCCGGAGATGGGCCGCGCGCGGCTGCGCGGCTATCTGGAGGCCGCGGCGGCGCGCGGCGAGCTCGTGATCGAGGATTTCGACCTTGCCGCCGACCAGTTCGTCGAGCTGAGCAAGGCCGATCTCTTTCAGCGTGCGATATTCGGTGTGCAGACGAGCTTCTCCGAAGCCGAGATCGCGCGCGTCACCGAGGGGGCGGTCGCCACCTTTCTGGCCCGCTACGGGTTCGCGGCCCGCGATTAGGGATCGATCCCGAGCCTTTCGCACAGTGCTCGATATTCGGCACTTGCCGCCTCATCCCACGCGGCCATGCGGGAGCGGAAGAGCGTTGCCTGACTGCGGTGCACGGTGCCGTCGGAGAGCACCTTGAGGTGATTGGCCCTGAGCGTCTCGCCGGTCGAGGTGATGTCGGCGATGGCCTCGGCGGTGCCGTGGCGTACGGTGCCCTCGGTCGCGCCCTGGCTGTCGACGAGGCGGTAATCGGCCACGCCATGGGCGCGCAGGAACTCGCGCACGAGACGGTGATACTTGGTGGCGATCCTGAGCCGGTGGCCGTGGCGGGCGCGGAAGGCGGCGGCGACGGCATCGAGATCGTCGAGCGTGTCGACATCCACCCAGAACTCGGGCACGGCGATGACAAGATCGGCATGGCCGAAGCCCATCGGCACGAGCGCCTCCACCTTGCGCTCCCAGTCGGGGATCTGTTCGCGCACGAGGTCCGAGCCGGTCACTCCCAGATGCACCCGCCCGGCGGCAAGCTCGCGGGGGATTTCGCTTGCCGACATCAGCACGGGCTGCAAGCCTTCGATGCCTTCGGCGCGCGCGGCATACTGGCGCTCGGAACCCGTCCGCTCCAGCCGCACGCCGCGTTCGGCGAACCATTCGAAGGTCTTTTCCATCAACCGCCCCTTGGAGGGCAGCGCGAGCCGCAGCGTCATGGCCTTGCCTCCCGCTGCGGCTCGGCCAGCGCAAGGCTCAGCGCAGGCCGGATCACCCCGCCCACCGCCGGAATCGCACGCCCGCCGCCAAGCGCGCGCGTCAGCGCGTCATAACGCCCGCCGGTGGCCACCGGCGGCAGGTCGGGCCGGGCCTCGGCGTAGAAGCCGAAGACGAAACCGTCGTAATACTCGAGCGAGGTGCGCCCGTAGCTGCCTTCGAAGTCGAGCGCCTCGACATCCACACCGCGCGCCGCAAGCGCCTCGAGCCGCCGGGCGACCGCATTCACGGCAGGCTCGATGGCCGCCATGTCGACGGCCAGATCGCGCAGCCGCGTGAGTGCGGCCGGCGCCTTGGCCTTCAGCCCCAAAAGCTCGTCGAGAAGCGCGCGCTCGCCTTCGCTGATCGGCGGCTCCTCGGCATCGGCGACAAGGGCGGCGATGCGCTCGCGCACTTCCTCGCGCGTTCTCAGCCCTATCGCCGGGCCGGCACCCTTCAGAAGGTCGCGCCCCTCGCGCGCCGCCGCCACCAGCGCCGCGCGGGCGGGCGGCACCGGCGTCACGCCGCCGTAGCGATCAAGGAGCGCACGAAAGCGGCGCGGACGCCACAGGTGGCGCAGGAGCGCGGCCTTGCGCGGCGCGCTCGTCTTCAGCCCGGTCACGGCCGCGCGCAGAAGCGCCATGTCGCCCATCGCCGCCCTCAGGCCCAGATGCGCAAGCGCGCGGGCGATCAGCGCGAAAACCTCGGCATCGGCCGCCGCGGGGTCATCGGCGCCCAGAAGCTCGAAGCCGACCTGATCGTATTCCGGCGGCCGGTTCGAGCCCGGCTCCTGCACGCGGAAGACCTTGCCGGCGTAGGAGTAGCGCGCAGGCTCCGCGCCCGAGGCCATGTGGCGATCAACGACCGGCACGGTGAAGTCGGGGCGCAGCATGAGCTCGCCCGCTTCGGGGTCGCGGGTGGTGTAGGCGCGCGCGCGGATGTCTTCGCCGTAGAGGTCGAGAAGCCGCTCTGCGGGCAGGAGCACCGGCAGATCGACAAGCACCGCCCCGGCCTCGTCGAAAAGCCGCAGGATGCGCGCGATCTCCGCGTCAAGCGGCCGGTCGGCAAGCGGGATCATGCCCCGCCGCCCCCGTCCAGCGTCTCGAGAATGCCGCGCACATGGCCCACAAGCTCGGCGCGCGGCACCTCCGCCTGGGCGGGCTGGGCCTTCCATTCCTCGTTGGTCTCGATCTCGGCGGCGAGCTTCTTGCCCAGCACCAGATCCTTCACCAGCACCACGCCGCGCTCGCGCTCGGCCGAGCCCTGGATCACCGCAAGCGGGCTCATGCGCCGGTCGGCATATTTGAGCTGGTTGCCGAAGTTCTTCGGATTGCCGAGATAGAGCTCGGCACGGATGCCCGCCGCGCGCAGCTCGGCAGCCATGGCCTGATATTCGGCGATGCGGTCGCGGTCCATCACCGTCACAAGCACCGGCCCGCGCGCCGCCTCGCCACCGATGCGGCCCTTGGCGCGCAGCGCGGCGAGAAGCCTGTCCACCCCGATGGAAATGCCCGTGGCCGGCACCGCCTGCCCGGTGAAACGTTTCACGAGGTCGTCATAGCGCCCGCCGCCCGCGACCGAGCCGAACTGGCGCGGCCGGCCCTTCTCGTCGGTGATCTCGAAGGTCAGCTCCGCCTCGAACACGGGGCCGGTGTAGTAGCCGAGCCCGCGCACCACCGAGGGGTCGAGCACGAAGCGCTCCGCCCCCAGCCCCTGCGCGTGCAGAAGCTCGGCCATGGTCTCGAGCTCGGCCACGCCCTCAAGCCCGGTGGTCGAGGCGCCGACGATCTCGCGCAGGCGCGCAAGCGTCGCCGCCCCGTCCTCGCGGCGCGCGGCCATGAAGGCCATCACCGTTTCGGCCTGCTCATCCGAAAGCCCCGCGCCCTTGGTGAAGTCGCCACTTTCATCCTTGCGCCCCTCGCCCAGAAGCGCGCGCACGCCCGCCTCGCCCAGCCGGTCGAGCTTGTCGATGGCGCGCAGCACGATGCCGCGCTCATGGGCGAATTTCTCCGGCTCGGAAGGCTCGAGGATGCCGGCCACCTCCATCACGCCGTTCAGGACCTTGCGGTTGTTGATCCGCACCATGTAGTCGCCGCGGGGAATGCCGACGACCTCGAGCACCTCGCAGAGCATGGCGCAGATCTCGGCGTCCGCCGTGACGGTCGGCGCGCCCACCGTGTCGGCATCGCACTGGTAGAACTGCCGGAAGCGACCCGGCCCCGGCTTTTCGTTGCGCCACACCGGCCCCATGGCATAGCGGCGGTACGGGGTGGGCAACTCGTTGCGGTATTGCGCATAGACGCGCGCGAGCGGCGCGGTCAGGTCATAGCGCAGCGCCAGCCACTTCTCGTCGTCGTCCTGCCAGGCGAAGACGCCCTCGTTGGGGCGGTCGACATCGGGCAGGTACTTGCCCAGCGCCTCGAGCGTCTCCACCGCCGAGGTCTCGAGCGGGTCGAAGCCGTAACGGTGATAGACCTCGGCGATGGCGTCGAGCATGGCCTTGCGCTCGAGGACCTCCTCGCCGAAATAGTCACGGAAGCCCTTTGGCGTTTCGGCCTTGGGGCGGGGGGGTTTCTTGGTCTTGGCCATGGCTGGACCTGCGCTCGCTCTTGCGCGCGCGTCTCTAGCGGATGGCCGGAGAAGGGGCAAGCCGCGGGCACAGGAGGGCGGAGGAAGGCAATGAGCGAAGATCGCATCACCGCGCTCGAGGAACGGGTGGCCGAGCTCATCCGCGTGAGCGACGAGCTCTCCGAGGTTGTCGCCGCCCAGCGCGCCAAGATCGAACGGCTCACGCGGCTCGTCGAGATGCTCACCCGCCGCGAGGCCGAACGCGAGGCCGAGGCCACGGGCGCGCATCTCTTCGCCGACGAGCGCCCGCCGCACTGGTAGGCACGCGGAGCGCGGAGCAGGCAGATGCGGATTCTCGTTCTCCAGCACGCGCGGGCCGAACATCCGGGCATCCTCGCCCGCTTCCTGCGCGCGGACGGGCACTTCTGGCACACGGTCGAGCTTGACGAGGGCGAGGCGCCGCCGCCGCTCGACGGCTTCGATGCGCTCTGGGTGATGGGCGGGCCGATGGATGTCTGGCAGGAAGAGGAGTTCCCCTGGCTTGCGGAGGAAAAGCGGCTGATCCGCGCGGCGGTGACTGAGCGCGGCCTGCCCTTTCTCGGGCTCTGCCTTGGCCATCAGCTTCTGGCCGAGGCGCTTGGCGGCGAGGTGGCACCGGGCGTGCCCGAGGTCGGGGTGATGGAGGTGAGGCTGACGGGCGAGGGACGGGGGCACCCCTTCCTCGAGGGTCTGCCCGAGCGCCTTGCCGTGCTGCAGTGGCACTCCTCCGAGGTCACGCGCCTGCCGCCCGGAGCGCTCTGCCTCGCCGCCTCGCCCGATTGCGCTGTGCAGGCCATGGCCTGGGGCGGGCGGGCGTTGACGCTGCAGTTCCATCTGGAGGTGGAGGCCGATACGGTGGAAAGCTGGGCAGCGATCCCGGCCTATGCCGAGGCGCTGCAGGCGACGCTGGGCGATGACGGCGCCGCGCAGCTTCAGGCGCAGGTCGCCGCGCGGGCGGACGCGTTTGCAGCCGCGGCCGAACGGCTCTATCGCAACTGGATGAGGATGGCCGCGCAGGGCTGAGGGCGCAGGGCACGGAGCAGCGGAAGGAGACGGGCGATGCAGGTTGGCGGGGTGCACTACCGCTCCATCTGGTGGGATGCGGAGGCCGGCGCGGTGCGGATCATCGACCAGCGCTGGCTGCCGCATGACTTCCGCATCGCCACGCTCGAGACGCTTGAGGACTTCGCCACCGCGATCCGCGACATGTGGGTACGCGGCGCGCCGCTCATTGGCGCCACCGCCGCCTTCGGCGTCGCCCGGCAGATGGCGCGCGACCCTTCCGACGCCGCGCTTGACGAGGCCTGGGCGGTGCTCAACGTCACCCGTCCCACCGCGATCAACCTGCGCTGGGCGCTCGACCGCTGCCGCGCCGCGCTTGCCTCCCTGCCGCCCGAACGCCGCGCCGAAGCCGCATTGCAGCTCGCACAGGACATCGCCGACGAGGATGTCGAGATCAACCGGCGCATCGGCGAACACGGGCTCGCCCTCATCCGCGAGATCGCGGCGCGCAAGCCCGCAGGCGAGCCGGTGCGCATCCTCACCCATTGCAACGCCGGCTGGATCGCCACGGTGGACTGGGGCACCGCGACAAGCCCCGTCTATCAGGCCCATGCCGCCGGCATGCCCCTGCATGTGTGGGTGGATGAGACCCGCCCGCGCAACCAAGGCGCGCTCACGGCCTGGGAGCTGGGCGCGGCCGGCGTGCCGCATTCATATGTGGTGGACAACGCCGGCGGGCATCTGATGCAGCGCGGCCTTGTCGACATGGTCATCACCGGCACCGACCGTACCACCGCCACGGGCGATGTGTGCAACAAGATCGGCACCTATCTCAAGGCGCTCGCCGCGCGCGACAACGGCGTTCCCTTCTACGTGGCGCTGCCCTCGCCCACCATCGACTGGAGCGTGCGCGACGGGCTTGCCGAAATCCCCATCGAGGAGCGCCCTGGCCGCGAGGTGAGCCATGTGCAGGGCCGCGGCGCCGAGGGCGCCATCGCCGAGGTTCAGGTCACGCCCGAGGGCAGCGGCGTTGCCAACCCGGCCTTCGATGTCACCCCGGCGCGGCTCGTCACCGCACTGATCACCGAGCGGGGCATCTGCCCGGCCTCGGCGGAGGGGCTCGCGCGGCTCTTCCCCGAACGCGCCGCCACAACCGCCGAGGAGGCAGCCCGATGACCGACCGGCCGATCAGCCGCTATCCCGTGCCCGAGATCGCCGATCTGCCCGAGGACATCCGCGAGGCGATCCTCAAGGTGCAGGAGAAGGCGGGCTTCGTGCCCAACGTGTTTCTCGCGCTTGCGCACCGGCCTGACGAGTTCCGCGCCTTCTTCGCCTATCACGACGCGCTGATGATGCGCGAGTCGCTGACGCCCGCCGAGAAGGAGATGATCGTCGTCGCCACCTCCGCCGACAACAACTGCCTTTACTGCGTGGTGGCGCATGGCGCGATCCTGCGGATCCGCGCCAAGAACCCGCTCATCGCCGACCAGGTGGCGACGAACTACCGCAAGGCCGACATCTCCGACCGGCACAAGGCAATGCTCGATTTCGCGCTCAAGGTCTCGCGCGACTCCCGCGCCATCGACCAGGCGGATTTCGAGCGGCTGCGCGCCCACGGCTTTGACGACGAGGCGATCTGGGACATCGCCGCCATCACCGCCCTGTTCGGGCTGTCGAACAGGATGGCGAATTTCCTGTCGATGCGCCCCAACGACGAGTTCTATGCCATGGGCCGGTAGGGCAGGGCGTCCGCGCACCGCCTTGCACCGGCCACGCCGCCACCCTACCTGCGGCTGGACTTCACCAGAGGATGGCCATGACCGACCTGACCCCACGCGAGATCGTCTCCGAGCTTGACCGTTTCATCATCGGCCAGCAGGAGGCAAAGCGCGCCGTCGCCGTGGCGCTCAGAAACCGCTGGCGGCGCAAGCGGCTCGACCCGGCGCTGCGCGAGGAGGTCTACCCGAAGAACATCCTCATGATCGGGCCGACCGGCGTCGGCAAGACGGAGATCAGCCGTCGGCTCGCCAGGCTCGCCCAGGCGCCCTTCATCAAGGTGGAAGCGACCAAGTTCACCGAGGTGGGCTATGTCGGCCGCGACGTGGAACAGATCATTCGCGATCTCGTCGAGGCGTCGATGACCATGACCCGCGCCCGGATGCGCGAGGAGGTGCGCGCCCGCGCCGAGAAGGCGGCCGAGGATCGCGTGATCGAGGCCCTCGCCGGGCCGGATGCGCGCGAGGCCACGCGCGAGCGCTTCCGCCAGAAGCTGCGCGCGGGCGAGCTCGATGAGGTGGAAATCGAGATCGAGGTGGCCGACCACTCCAACCCCATGCAGATGCTGGAGATCCCCGGCCAGCCCGGCGGCATGGGCATGCTCAACCTCGGCGACATCTTCGGCCGCGCCTTCGGCGGGCGGCGGACGCGGCGGCGCATGACCGTGGCCGACAGTCACGACGTGCTCGTGGCCGAGGAAGCCGACAAGCTTCTTGATGATGAGGCCGTCACGCGTGCAGCGCTCGAGGCGGCGCAGGAAAACGGCATCGTCTTCATCGACGAGATCGACAAGGTCTGCGCCCGCGCCGAAACGCGCGGCGCCGATGTCAGCCGCGAGGGCGTGCAGCGCGACCTTCTTCCGCTGATCGAGGGCACGACCGTTTCCACCAAGTACGGCCCCGTGAACACCGATCACATCCTCTTCATCGCCTCGGGGGCCTTCCACATCGCCAAGCCCTCCGACCTTCTGCCCGAGCTTCAGGGCCGCCTGCCCATCCGGGTGGAGCTGCGCGCGCTGACCGAGGCCGATTTCGTGCGCATCCTCACCGAAACCGACAATGCGCTCACGCGCCAGTATGCCGCGCTCATGGAAACCGAAGACGTTCACGTGCGCTTCACCGATGACGGCATCAAGGCGCTCGCGCGCATCGCCGCCGAGGTGAACAAGTCCGTCGAGAACATCGGCGCGCGGCGGCTTTATACGGTGATGGAACGGGTGTTCGAGGAACTCAGCTTCACCGCGCCCGACCGCGCCGGCGAGGAGGTTGTGGTGGATGCCGCCTTCGTCGAGAAGAACCTCGGCGAACTGACCCGCTCGGCCGATCTCAGCCGCTACGTGCTCTGAACCGCGAAAGGCTACCGCCATGTCCCGCCCGGCCGCTGCCCCTCCCGCCCATCCGTCGCGCAGATGGGTGCTTGCCGGTCTCGCCGGGACGGCGCTTGCAGGCTGCGCGGCCCGTCCGCGCCTGGTGCCGGCCGGCCCTGCGGCGGAGATGTCGAGGGTGCGCTCCGTCTATGTCGGCACGACGCGGCGCTACGAAGGTGGCCTCGGCTTTGGCGCCGGGCGCAGCGCCGGAATCGCCTTTGCGCGCTACGACGTGTCCGTGCCGCCCGAGCGTCAGCCCGGAGAATTCGACTGGCCGGTCGGGCGCGAGGCGCCCGATCCTGCGCGCCACTTCCTGCTCGCCGGGGGCGAGATCTTCGACGGCGCGCGGCCTTTCCGCGCCGATCTGGCCCGCGCTCTTGCCGCGCGCCCGCGCAGCGATCGCGAGGCGGTCATCTACGTGCACGGCTTCAACAACACCTTCGATGAAGCGGTTCTGCGGCTCGTGCAGCTGGCCGAGGATTTCGAGCTTCCCGCGGTTGCGGTGCATTTTTCATGGCCCAGTGCGGGCACGCCCGTGGGCTACGCCTATGACCGCGACAGCGTGCTGTATTCCCGCGATGGGCTGCTGCGGCTGATCGCCGAGGTCGAGAGGGCCGGCGTGCGGCGCATCGTGCTGGTCGGGCACTCGCTTGGCTCGATGCTGGTGATGGAGGCGCTGCGCCAGATGGCGGTGGAGGCTCCGGGCAGCGTCGCACGGCGCATCGGCGGGGTCATCCTCATCTCCCCCGATCTCGATGTCGATCTGTTCCGCGCCCAGGCCCGGCGCATCGGGAGGCTTCCACAGCCCTTCGGCATCTTCGTCTCCCGCCGCGACCGGGTGCTGACCCTTTCGGCCTCGCTCACCGGCCGGCGTGACAGGCTGGGCAACCTGCGCTCCTTCGACCGGGTCGCCGATCTTGACGTGACCGTCATCGACATCACCGCCTTCTCGGCCGATGCCGCCGGCCATTTCACCCTGGGCAATTCGCCGGCGCTGATCAGCCTGTTCTCGCGTGCCGATGCCTTCGAGGCAGCCTTCCGCGGCGACAGTGCGGGCAACGCGGGGCTGGCCATGGGCACCGTGCTGACCGTGCGCAATGCCACGGCAATCATCGTCAATCCGCTGCTTGCGCAGTAGCCGGCCTCCGCGCCGGCCACGGCTCGGCGCCGTGCCCGCCCTTCAGCGCCTCGGCGTCTTTCGCAGGCGCACGTAGAGGGCACCCTCGCCGCCGTGCCGGCGGTGGGCGGTGCCGACCTCGGCCACCGCCAGCGCCATCGGGCCGGTGCGAAGCCAGACCGGCACCTGACGGCGCAGGATTCCCCGCCGGTACGGAAAGGGCGGCTCCTCACGCCCGGATCCCTTGCCGGTGATGACCAGCACAAGCCGCAGCCCCCGCGCCTGCGCCGAGAGAATGAAGCGCGTCAGCGCCTCATGCGCCTCGTCAAGTGTCATGCCGTGCAGGTCGATGCGGGCCTCGGGTGCGGTCTTGCCCCGGGCGAGCCGCCGCAGGCTCCGGCGATCGAGGGAGATCGTCGCCTCTTCGCGCCGGGGTTCGGCGGCCGTCGTCGCCCATGTCTGCGCCTTCTCGCCGATGCGGAAAGGCTCGACCCGCTCCACGTGCTCCGGGGTATCGGGCACCGCGCCGGGCAGGACGGCAGCGCGCGGCGGCTCCAGCTCGCGCGGGGCGAGGGTCTCTGGCAGGCCTTCCAGCGGCCCCGCCCCGTTGCCGGCCCGCATGGGCCTGGCCGAAGCGGCCACCCGGCTCCAGAGCCGGCGCTCCTCCTCGGTAAGCCTGCGTTCGCGGCGCCGGCTCATCCCTGCCCCTCCGGTGCCAGCGCATAGGCCTGCGGGATGGGCAGCAGCACCACCAGCCGGCCGGGATCGCGGATCTTGCCCGCCGCCCGCCCCGCGGCGCGCCCGGTGCCAAAGAAGATATCCGCCCTTTGAGCGCCCTTGATGGCCGAGCCGGTGTCCTGCGCCACCATCAGCCGCCGCATCGGCGCGCGCCCGGCCTTTTCGATCCAAACCGGGGCGCCAAGCGGCACGAAGGCCGGGTCGACCGCCAGCGAGCGCAGGGGCGTGAGCGGCCGGTTCATCGCGCCGCGCGGCCCTTCATGGTCGGCGAGGTCATCGATGACGCGGAAAAAGACAAAGGACGGGTTGTGTTGCAGAAGCCTGCGCCCCTCCACGGGATTGCGCCGGACCCAGTTGCGGATCACCGCCGCCGAGACCTGATGCGGCGCGTAGATGCCGCGGCGCACCATCTCTTCGCCGATCGAACGATAGGGCCTGCCGTTGCTGCCGGCGTAGCCGACCCGGATGCCGCTGCCGTCGGGATAGCGGATGCGCCCCGAACCCTGGACATGCAGAAAGAACAGCTCCACGGGGTCATCCACCCAGGCGATTTCCAGTCCGCGTCCCTCGAGCGCGCCCGATTCGATTTCCGCGCGGGTCAGCCACGGGCCGGGATTGTCGCGCAGCTCCGGCGGCAGCCGATAGAGCGGATAGCGATAACGTGCCGTCGGCACCGGCGAACCGTTCAGCTCGGGTTCGAAATAGCCGGTGAAGAGCGGCGCGGCGCCATCCTCGATGAGCACCGGGCGAAAGAAGAGCTCGAAGAAGCTGCGAGCCGCCTCGGGCTTCGTCTGGGTGGCGAGTGCGCAGAGCGCCGGCCAGTCGGGGCCATCGAGATCCGGGCAGGTCTCGAGAAACACGGACAGCGCCTCGGCATGGTCGTCGGCGCTCCAGCCCTCGAGGTCTGCGAAGGTGAGCACGGTATGGCGCACCTCACCTGCCGAGGGCGCGGCGCTCATCGCGAGCCCTGCGGCAACCACGGCGGCAAGGCGGGCGCGACTCATTCGCCGGTGGCGACCAGCTTCCAGTTCGGATCTTCGTCGCCCATGATCCGCGCGAACGTCCAGGTGTCGCGCTGCTTCTTTATCTCGGTCGGGCTGCCCTCCACGATCTCGCCCTCGGCGTTGCGCACCACGCTGGTGATCTCCGCGACGAAGCGCACGGTGATCTCCGCCTCCCGCGTCTTGGGGTCGAAGTGCGCATCGACGATCTGGATGTCGCGGATCCCGACGAAATTCGCCTCGATGGTCAGACCCTGCTGGCGGCGCTGGTCGATCACCTCGGCAAAGCTTTCGTAAACCTCCCGGTCAAGCAGGGGCAGAAGCTCGTCGATCTCGCCGCGCTCGTAGGCCATGAGGATCATCTCGTACGCCGCGCGCGCGCCCTGCAGGAATTCGGTGACGGAGAAGTCAGGCTCCACCGCCTTCATCGCCGCGAGAGCGCGGGCGGCGTCGCTGTCGGCGGGAACATGGTCGGTGATGTCGCGATCAGGTCCGCCCTCGATGACCTCGAAGCCGGGGCGCCGCGGGGCTGCGTCTTCACGCGGCAGGGGCGCGGGTGGTTTCTCGAAACCCTCCCGCGTGCCGAGCACGCTGCGAAGCCGCAGGATCAGGAAGACCGCAATGGCGGCAAGCACCAGCAGCTGGATCAGGGAGGAGCCCATTCACGACCTCTTTCGCCCGGCGCGGCTTAAATCGCCGCCTTTCGCACCCTATGTAGGGTCTGGCTTGAGCCCTGTCCACCGGAGGCAGACGCGGCTGGAGGTTTTGCCATGTGGCTTTTTGCCATCTTTCTCGCGGTTCCGCTGGTGGAGATCGCGCTTTTCATCACCGTCGGCGGCGCCATAGGGCTGTGGCCGACACTTGCCATCGTCGTGCTCACCGCGCTTGTCGGCACATGGCTCGTGCGCAGTCAGGGTTTGCAGACCCTTCGCGCCCTGCGCGGGGCACTCGACAGGCTCGATGATCCGACCCGCCCCCTGGGGCATGGCGCGATGATCCTGTTCGCCGGGGCGCTTCTGGTCACGCCGGGCTTCTTCACCGATACGGTCGGGTTCCTGCTTCTCGTGCCCGGTATCCGCGAGGCGCTGTTCAGGGTCATCGTCTCCCATGCTCGCGTCGAAGCCTTCAGCGCCCACGTCGCGGCATCGCCGGGCCAGCCGAAGGGCGAGGTGATTGACGGTGATTACGAGGAAGTCGGCCCCGAGGCGCCCCGCCGCCCCACCCATCGCCCCGCCCGGCCGCCTTCGGGCTGGACACGGCATTGAGCCCGGCCGGTTCGCTTGCTAGAGGGCAGGGGAACCGGATTCAGGGAGAGACTCATGGCCGAGACCGGCAATGGCGCGCCCCAGCCAGGCGCGCAAGGCAACGAGGCGCAACAACCCGCGCAACCCCGCATGCAGGTTCTGGGGCAGTTCATCCGCGACCTGTCCTTCGAGAATGTGCTGGCCACGAAGGGCGCGCAGGGCGAGGTTCAGCCCGATGTCGAGGTGCAGGTGAAGCTTGACGCGCGCAAGCGGCCGACACCGAACCAGTACGAGGTGTACACCAAATTCACCATCACCTCGAAGAACAAGGCGGCCGAGGGCATCCTCTTCATTCTGGAGCTCGACTATGGCGGGCTGTTCCAGATCGAGAACATCCCCGAGGAGCAGCTTCATCCCTTCCTGCTCATCGAGTGCCCGCGCATGCTGTTTCCCTTCGTGCGCCGCATCGTCGCCGACCTCACCCGCGACGGCGGCTTCCCGCCGCTCAATCTCGAGAACATCGACTGGGTGGCGCTTTACCGGCAGGAAATCATGCGCCGCGCGGCCGAGCAGCAGGGCGGAGGCGCAGCCGGCACCGCCTGACGGCTCAGGCGAAGCGTCTCCACAGTGCCTCGGAACCCAGCCTCTTGACCGCCTCTTCATGCGCGGCGGCTTCGGCAGCGCTCAGCCGTGAGGGCAGCGGCCTGGGCCGTGGGCCGGCACGCCAGTCATCTTCGCGCGTGCCAGCACCCGCGGCCGCCGATCCTGCGCCGGCAAGGCCGAAATCGGGCTGTCGGCCGCCGATCAGCTCGAGATAGACCTCGGCGAGAATCTGCGAGTCGAGAAGCGCGCCGTGCAAGGTGCGGTTCGAGTTGTCGACGCCGAAGCGGCGGCACAGGGCATCAAGCGAAGCGGGCGCGCCCGGAAACTTCTGACGGGCGATGGCCAGCGTGTCGACGGCACGGCTCCACTCGATCCGGGGAAACCCCGCCCAGTCGAGCTCGGCATTCAGGAAACGCATGTCGAAGCTGGCGTTGTGGATGACCAGCTTCGCATCGCCGATGAAGTCGAGAAATTCGCCCGCGATCTCGGCGAAACGCGGCTTGTCGGCCAGGAACTCGTTGCTCAGCCCGTGCACCTGAAAGGCCTCCTCGGGCATGTCGCGCTCGGGGTTGATGTACTGGTGATACGTCCGCCCTGTCGGAAGGTGATTGACCAGCTCCACTGCACCAATCTCGACGATCCGGTCTCCCGCGTCGGGGTCAAGCCCGGTGGTTTCGGTGTCAAGCACGATCTCGCGCATCATCCAGTCGCCTTCTTATGTCTTCGATCACGCGACGCACCCGGGCGCGCGCGTGTTCCATGCTGGTTGTCTCGATCACGTAATCGGCGCGTCGCCGCTTCTCCGCGTCGGGCAGTTGCTTGGCCAGAATCGTCTCGAACTGCTCTTCGGTCATCCCCGGCCGCGCCATCACCCGCCGCCGCTGCACATCCGGCGGGGCGGAGACCACGACGATCGCGTCAACCTCATCTTCCGCACCCGTCTCGAACAGCAGCGGGATGTCGAGCACCACGATGTCACCCCTGGCATTTCGCAGAAACACCTCCCTGTCCCTCGCGACCAAGGGGTGCACGACCTTCTCGATCATGGCCAGCGCTTCGGGTTCTCGCGCGATGATCGCCCGCAAAGCCGCGCGATCGACCGCGCCATCGACGATCGCCTGCGGGAAAAGCCGCGCGATCTCGGCGACCGCCGCGCCTCCCGGCGAATAGAGGCGGTGCACGGCGGCATCCGCATCCCATACCTCCAGGCCCTCCTCGCGGAACATCGCGGCGGTAGTCGACTTGCCCATGCCGATGGAACCGGTCAGGCCAATGCGGAAGGGTCGATGCGCCTTCTTCATTCGGCGAGCACGATGCGCCTGAGTTCCTCGTCGACCTCGGGCCGCCGGCCGAACCAGCGCTCGAAGCCCGGCACCGCCTGATGAAGCAGCATTCCGAGGCCGTCCACCACGGTGCAGCCGAGCTCGCGCGCCCGGCAGAGAAATTCGGTCTCAAGCGGTGTGTAGACAAGGTCGTTGACCACCGCCTGCGGCGAGAGCGCATCAAGCGGGATGCGCAGCGGCGGCTTGCCGGTCATGCCGAGGGAACTTGCATTGACCACGGTCACGCAGCCTTCAAGCATGTTGCCGGCCTGCACCCAGTCATGCACGACGACCTTGTTGCCGAAATCGTCATGCAGCGCTTCGGCGCGCGCGCGCGTGCGGTTGGCAAGCCTGATCTCGGGCGCGCCCGCCTCGCTCAGCGCCGCGATCACCGCGCGCGCCGCGCCACCGGCCCCGATGACCGCCGCCGGTCCGGCACGCGGATCCCAGCCAGGGGCGTTCTCGCGCAGGTTCTGCAGAAATCCGTAGCCGTCGGTGTTGTCCGCGTGAATGAACCCGTCGGGCCGGAAGATCAGCGTGTTGGCCGCGCCGATCAGCGTCGCTCGATCGGTAACGAGATCGGCGATCCGCAGCGCCGCCTCCTTGTGCGGTATGGTCACGTTGGCGCCCACGAAACCCATCTTGGGCATCTCGCGCAGCACCGATTCAAGATCGGCCCGCGAAACATCGAGCGGCACGTAATGGCCTTTCAGGCCATACTTCCTCAGCCAGTACCCGTGCAGACGCGGCGACAGGCTGTGCGCCACCGGCGAGCCGATCACGGCGGCGAGAGGAATGCGCGGATGGTCGTTCATGAGCTTATGGCGCCACGCTCGGCCAGATAGTCAAGCACTTCGAGAAGCGGCATGCCGAGGGCGGAAAACCAGTCCCCCTCGATGCGTGAAAAAAGCCGTATACCTTCGCCCTCGAGCATGAACCCCCCCACGCAATGGCGGATCTCCGGCCAGTTTCGCGCCACATAATCATCAAGCCAGCCGGGCGACATCCGCCGCATGGTCAGCGCCACGCTCGAGACGTGGCGCCACACGGGCCGGCCCGCCTCGCAGATGACGGCCGCCGCGTGCAGATGATGGGTCTGGCCCGCCAGCTCGTCAAGCTGGCCGCGAAGCTCTTCGGGCGTTCCAGCCTTGGAGTGAATGCGCCCGGCATGTTCGAGAATCTGGTCACTGCCGATCACCAGCGCCTGCGGATGCGCGGCCGAAACCTTGCGCGCCTTCTGGGCCGCAAGTTCGGCGGCGATGTCACGCGCGCGGGCACCCTCGGCCTGCATCGCGCTGCGCAGCGCCGCCTCGTCGATGCGTGCCGGTCTCACCGCTGCCTCGACCCGGGCCTGCCGCAGCATGGCCGCGCGGATCGCTGACGACGAGGCGAGGATGATCTCCTGGCTCATGAATGACTCTGTGGATTTCCCTGTGATCTGGCTCGGGTCAGTCGCCGGATATCCCGGCGGCGCCGGTGGCTTGCGGTGTATCCCCCGGCGCATGGCTCGATTTGGCAGCTTTCGCTCCACAGGGAAAGCGGTTTTTGCCGCCTGTGGAAGAATCGGCTGCGAACGTGCCCTTTCGCGAAATGCAAGTGATTCACGTTTCGGTTGTTCTCATCCAAGAGACTGATTTTTATGAGTTTTTTATGTGGCATCGGGAGGCGTGGCAGCTTTGCTGCACGAGCAAGGCAAGGCTTGCCTGTGCACCACTCTGGGGAATATGCGTTAATCCACACCATCCACGGCACCTACCATAGACAACCACTTTTCTTTTCCTTTCTTTTTTCTGAGACTGGCCGTCAGCGCAGGAGAGCAGGGATGTCCGAGTTTCTGATCGCGGCTTATCCGTGGGTGAAGAGCCTGCACGTCATTTCCGTGGTGGCGTGGATGGCCGGGTTGTTCTACCTGCCGCGCCTGTTCGTGTATCACGCAGAGTCCGTGCGCGCCGGAAGCGAAACCGATCTGCTGTTCCAGACCATGGAATGGAAACTGCTCCGGGTGATCATGAACCCGGCGATGGTGGCGACCTGGGTGTTCGGAATCCTTCTGGCCCTCACGCCGGGCATCGTGGATTGGGGGGCCGTCTGGCCTTACAGCAAGGCGGTAGGCATCGTCGGGCTCACCTGGTTCCACCACTGGCTGGCGCGCAGGCGCAAGGAATTTGCCAGCGGACAGAACACGCGATCAGGCCGCCAGTACCGGGTGATGAACGAATTCCCCACACTGATGCTCGTCGTCATCGTGATCTCGGTGATCGCGCGTCCGTTCTGAGCGATACGCGATTGACAGACAGGCGGCGAGCGCTTAGGTGAGCGGCAGCGCGCCGGCCGGTGCGTCGCTCTCCCCATTGCACGTCGCGCCCGACATCGCTGCCCGCGACAGAGGTTTTCCATGAACGAAACGCGTCTGAACCTTTCCGATCTGAAGGCGAAAAGCCCCGCAGACCTTCTGGCCATGGCGGAGGAGCTCGAGATCGAGAACGCCTCGACCATGCGCAAGGGCGACATGATGTTCGCCATCCTCAAGGAACGCGCGGAGGAAGGCTGGACGATCGGCGGCGACGGTGTGCTGGAAGTGCTGCAGGATGGCTTCGGATTCCTGCGTTCGCCGGAAGCGAATTATCTGCCGGGCCCGGATGACATCTACGTCTCGCCGGACATGATCCGCCGTTATTCGTTGCGCACCGGCGACACTGTTTCGGGCGTGATCCGCGCCCCGCGGGACAATGAACGTTACTTTGCGCTGGTCGAGGTCGAGCAGATCAACTTCGAGGATCCCGAACGCGCGCGGCACAAGATCAACTTCGACAACCTGACGCCGCTGTACCCGAACGAGCGGCTGAAGATGGAGATCGAGGATCCGACCATCAAGGACCGTTCGGCGCGGGTCATCGACCTTGTCGCACCCATCGGCAAGGGGCAGCGCTCGCTCATCGTTGCACCGCCCCGGACCGGCAAGACGGTGCTCTTGCAGAACATCGCCCATTCCATCGAGCGCAACCACCCGGAGTGCTACCTCATCGTGCTGCTCATCGACGAGCGGCCCGAAGAGGTGACCGACATGCAGCGGAGCGTGAAGGGCGAGGTCATCTCCTCGACCTTCGACGAGCCGGCAGCACGGCATGTGGCGGTGGCCGAAATGGTGATCGAGAAGGCCAAACGCCTCGTCGAGCACAAGCGCGATGTCGTCATCCTGCTCGATTCGATCACCCGTCTCGGTCGGGCCTACAACACCGTCGTGCCGTCCTCCGGCAAGGTGCTGACCGGCGGTGTCGACGCGAATGCGTTGCAGCGGCCCAAGCGCTTCTTCGGCGCTGCCCGGAACATCGAGGAGGGCGGATCCCTGACCATCATCGCCACGGCGCTGATCGAGACCGGCAGCCGGATGGACGAGGTGATCTTCGAGGAGTTCAAGGGCACCGGCAACTCCGAGATCGTCCTTGACCGGAAGGTGGCCGACAAGCGGGTGTTCCCGGCCATCGACATTCTGAAGTCCGGCACGCGCAAGGAGGAGCTCCTGGTGCCGCCCAAGGATCTTCAGAAGATGTATGTGCTGCGGCGTATCCTCAACCCGATGGGAACCACCGACGCCATCGAGTTTCTGCTCTCCAAGCTGAAGCAGACGAAAACCAACGCGGAATTCTTCGATTCCATGAACGCCTGATGGCGGCCAGGCCGTCACGTCACGATGGACACGATCTTTGCCCCAGCAACGCCGCCCGGCAAGTCGGGCGTGGCGGTTGTCCGCGTGTCCGGTCCGCGCGCGCATGAGGTGGTGCGCGCGCTTGCCGGCGACGTGCCGGAACCGCGGCGTGCGAGCCTGCGACGATTGCGCGATCGCTCGGGGGCGGTGATCGACGAGGCGCTGGTTCTGGTGTTTGCGCCCGGCGGGAGCTTCACCGGCGAGCCATCGGCGGAGTTTCAGCTCCATGGCAGCCCGGCGGTGGTGGCGCGGATGCGGCGCGTTCTGCTTGAGGAGCAGGGCCTGAGGCTGGCGGAGCCGGGCGAGTTCACCCGGCGAGCCCTCGAGAACGAGCGGCTCGACATTGCCCAGGTCGAGGGGCTTGCCGACCTCATCGAGGCGGAAACCGAACTTCAGCGGCGGCTTGCGCTGCGCGTGTTCTCGGGGGAGATGCGGCAGCGGGTCGAAAGCTGGCGGGAGAGGCTGATCCGGGCCATGGCGCTTGTCGAGGCGGTGATCGACTTTGCCGACGAGGAGGTTCCGGAAGACGTATCGGAAGAAGTCACCGCGCTTCTGGAGGACGTCCGCGCCGAGCTTACGCGCGAGATCGAGGGTGTTCGTGCAGCGGAACGACTGCGGGAAGGTTTCGAGGTCGCGATACTGGGTCGTCCGAATGCGGGAAAATCAACTCTCTTGAACAGGCTTGCCGGGCGCGAGGCGGCGCTGACGTCGGAGATCGCGGGGACGACGCGCGACGTGATCGAGGTGAGGATAGATCTCGACGGTCTTCCGGTGACGTTTCTCGACACGGCAGGGTTGCGCGAGACGGATGATGTGGTCGAGGCGATGGGCGTCCGGCGCGCGCTTGAACGGGCGCGGGCGGCGGATCTGCGCATATTCCTCCAGGTCGAGGACGAGGTGTTCCCCGAGCTGCGGCCGGGTGATATTGTCGTGGCGGCAAAGGCCGATCTGCGGGATTCGCGCGAGGGCGTGTCGGGGCTCACCGGCGAGGGCGTCGATCGGCTTCTCGATGAGGTGAAGGAAAAGCTCGGCAGGATCGCGTCGCTACCCGTGACGGCGACGCGGGAGCGGCATCGTCAGGCGATGCAGGCGGCTGTTGCGGGAATCGATCGTGCCGTGGAGGAGGTGAGACAGGGCGAGGCGCGTTTGGAGATCGCAGGAGAGGAGTTGCGGGCAGTGGTCGCCTCGTTGAGCGGTCTTGTCGGCTACATCGACGTAGAGCATGTGCTTGACGAGATCTTTTCGCGGTTCTGCCTTGGGAAGTGAGAGGTGTTTCACGTGAAACACGAGCGGTTCGACGTGATCGTGGTTGGTGGCGGACACGCCGGATGCGAGGCCGCCGCTGCGGCGGCGCGCGCGGGGGCGCCTACGGCGCTGGTCACGTTGAAGACTTCCGCCATTGGCGTGATGAGTTGCAATCCGGCGATCGGTGGTCTTGGCAAGGGGCACCTCGTGCGCGAAATCGATGCGCTCGACGGCGTGATGGGTCGGGTGGCCGATGCGGCAGGCATTCAGTTTCGGCTCCTCAACCGCAGCAAGGGACCGGCGGTTCAGGGACCGCGCGCACAGGCGGACCGCAAGCTGTATCGCGAGGCCATGCAGCGCGAGATTGCCGCGACGCCCGGATTGACGGTGATCGAGGGCGAGGTTGTTGATCTCAAGGTGGAGTCGGGTGCGGTTGCCGGTGTTTTGCTCGGGTCCGGCGACACGATAACTTCGGGAGCCGTGGTTCTGACAACCGGGACGTTCCTGCGCGGCGTCATTCATATCGGGGAGGAGCGGCGCGCCGGTGGTCGAATGGGAGAGGATCCCGCCGTTCGTCTGGCGGAGAGGCTCGACGACTTGGGTCTTCCCAAGGGACGGCTGAAGACGGGGACGCCGCCGCGCCTCGACGGGCGAACCATAGACTGGGAGCGTCTCGAGGCGCAGCCGGGGGACGGGGACCCCGTCATGTTCTCGTTTCTTCACACGAGACCGTTCGTCCGGCAGGTCGCTTGCGGGATCACTCATACCAATGAGCGGACCCACGAGATCATCCGCACGAACCTTGGGCGCTCAGCGATGTACGGCGGGAGGATCGAGGGCGTGGGGCCGCGCTACTGCCCGTCCATCGAGGACAAGATCGTGCGCTTCGCGGAGAAGACGTCACATCAGGTGTTTCTCGAGCCAGAAGGCCTGAACGACTCAACGGTCTATCCCAATGGTTTGTCGACTTCACTGCCGGTCGAGGTGCAGGAAGCGTATATCCGGTCGATCACCGGGCTCGAGCAGGCTAGGATCCTCCAGCCGGGTTACGCGATCGAGTACGACTATATCGATCCCCGGGCCCTCACCCGTGCGCTTGAGCTGCGCGAGCTGCCGGGGCTGTTTCTGGCCGGCCAGATCAATGGCACGACCGGCTACGAGGAGGCCGCCGCGCAAGGGCTTGTTGCCGGGTTGAACGCGGCGCGCAAGGTCCTTGGCGAGGCGCCGCAGCACTTCAGCCGAGCCCAGAGCTACATTGGCGTCATGATCGACGACTTGGTGACGCGCGGCGTCACGGAGCCGTACCGCATGTTCACGTCCCGGGCCGAATATCGCCTGTCGCTCCGGGCCGACAATGCAGACCAACGGCTGACCCCGCTCGGTATCGATCTCGGGCTCGTCAAGGAATCGCGTCGCCGGGCGTTCCTCGGCAAGATGGAACGCCTGCGCGATGGTTGGCAGCGGCTTGAAGCGATGTCTGTGTCACCCCGGGAAGCGCAGCGCGTCGGGATCAATCTGAGCCAGGATGGAAAGCGCAGGAACGGTGTCGAGCTGCTGGCGCTCAACGGCGTTTCCTGGGAGCAGTTGCGAGCGCTCGATTCAGGGCTTTCAGCGGTTGACCCTGCGATTTCCCGCCAACTCAAGTGCGATGCGCTCTATGCCAGCTATGTCGAGCGCCAGAAGCGAGATGTGGAGGCTTTGCGGCGGGACGAGGCGCGCGCGATACCCGAGGCGCTTGATTACGACGCGCTTGGCGGCCTTTCCGGCGAACTGCGGGAAAAGCTGAAACGGGTGCGCCCGGAAACCGTAGCGCAGGCAGCGCGGATTGAGGGCATGACACCGGCCGCGCTCACGCTGATCATCGGTGCTATCAAGAAACATGAGCGCCGCTGTGCAAGCTGAGTCACAGTCGCAGCAGTATAAGGAAATGTTTCGTCTCGCCTTGAGCCTGAATGAGGGCGAGCTCGAGGCATTCCAACGCTATGCGGACTTGCTGCAAAGGTGGTCGGGCGCGATCAACCTGGTGGCGCGATCGACGCTGGGCGATGTGTGGCGCCGGCATTTTCTCGACAGCGCACAACTGGTCGAACTGGTCGGAAATTCGGATGGCACCTGGGTGGACTTGGGCTCTGGTGCCGGGTTTCCTGGGCTTGTGGTGGCCATTCTCGCCAAGAGGCGGTTCCCCGACATGTCGGTAACGCTGATCGAGGCCGATCAGCGGAAGGCTGCGTTTCTGCGGAGCGTTTCACGTGAAACATCGACGCCCGTCCGGATCATCGCCGATCGTGTCGAGCGCGTCCCGCCTCTTGGGGCGCGAATCGTGAGCGCGCGGGCTTTTGCACCCCTGCCTGATCTGCTGGACCACGCTTCGCGCCACCTCGCGCCTGGCGGCGTCTGCCTGTTTCCGAAAGGCCGGAATTTCAGAAGCGAAATCGAGCGCGCGCGAAAAGAATGGCACTTCACATGCGAGGCCATTCCCAGCAGAGTCGAGGATGACGCGGCCATACTCAAGATCGGAGAGATCGAACGTGCCTGACCCGAGCAGCGGAACATTGTCGAAAATCATCGCCATCGCCAACCAGAAAGGCGGTGTGGGAAAGACCACGACAGCGATCAACCTTGGCGCCGCGCTCGCGGCGGAGGGCTTTCCCATACTCATTGTCGATCTTGACCCGCAGGG
The DNA here is from genome assembly GCF_900102905.1 of Meinhardsimonia xiamenensis. Lineage (GTDB taxonomy): Bacteria > Pseudomonadota > Alphaproteobacteria > Rhodobacterales > Rhodobacteraceae > Meinhardsimonia > Meinhardsimonia xiamenensis. Next base: position 195,382 of record NZ_FNFV01000001.1, read on the forward strand.
CAACGCCTCAACCGGCCTGGGTCTGGAAAGCGCCGCGCGCGGTCTCACCACCTATGATCTGCTTCTCGAGGATGCGCCGATCGACGAGGTGATCCGGCCAACGAAGGTTCCGGGCCTGTCGATTGCCCCGGCAACAACCGATCTCAGTTCTGCCGACATCGAGCTCGTGGCCAACGAAAAAAGAAGCTTTCTGTTGCGCGACGCATTGCGCCAACCCGCGCTCAGACGGCATCGTTTCAGTTTCATCCTGATTGATTGCCCCCCATCCCTCAGCCTTCTGACCGTCAATGCCATGGTGGCGGCGGACTCGGTTCTGGTGCCCTTGCAGAGCGAATTCTATGCCCTGGAAGGCCTTAGCCAGCTGTTGCTGACGGTGCGCCAAGTGCGGCAAAGCGCGAATCCGGCGCTGCGCATCGAGGGTGTGGTGCTGACCATGTATGACCGGCGCAACAATCTTTCGCAGCAGGTGGAAAGCGATGCACGGGAAAACCTCGGCGAGCTGGTGTTCAACACCATCATCCCGCGCAATGTGAGGATCAGCGAGGCCCCGTCCTACGCCATGCCGGTGCTCGAATACGATCCGGCGTCGAAAGGCGCGCTGGCATACCGCGATCTTGCGCGAGAACTGCTGGCCAGGAACGGTATTGAACAGAAGGAGCGGGTGCAGGCATGAACGACAGGAAACCGGAACGGCGTGGCCTTGGGCGGGGTCTCTCTGCGCTTATCGGCGACGTCACACCGAACGAGATGGTGCAGACACCGGAAGGTCCGGCGCCCAAGCCCGAACAATTCATCCCGATAGAAAAGATCCATCCCAATCCGGATCAGCCGCGGCGCAGCTTTTCGGAAGAGGCGCTCGCGGAGTTGGGGCGCTCGATCAAGGAGAAGGGAATCATTCAGCCGCTGATCCTGCGGCGCAGCAAGCGGAATCCGGGAGAATACGAGATTGTCGCCGGCGAGCGCCGCTGGCGCGCGGCGCAACTCGCCCAGCTGCACGAAGTTCCCGCCATCATCCGCGACCTTGATGACTCCGAAGTTCTCGAAGTCGCCATCATCGAAAACATTCAGCGTGCCGACCTGAACCCGATCGAGGAGGCGTGGGGTTACCGGCAACTGATGGAGCGGTTCGGCCACACCCAGGAGCAGATTGCCGAGGCGCTTGGCAAGAGCCGCAGCCATGTGGCCAACATGCTGAGGCTGCTGCAGCTGCCCGAGGAGGTGCAGCAGATGGTGCGGGAGGGCAAACTCTCAAGCGGCCACGCCCGCGCGCTGATCACCACCGACAATCCCCTTGAGCTCGCGCGGCAGGTGGTGACGAAGGGCCTCTCGGTTCGGGAGACGGAAAAGCTTGCGAAGACCGCGAAGGGCGAGGAGCCGACGCAACAGAAGAAGCCGCGCGTCAAGGCGGAGAAGGATGCCGATACCCGCGCGCTCGAAGCTGATCTTTCGGCCAATCTCGGGATGAGCGTTTCCATCGAACATGGCGGCGACGATGGCTCGGGCCGCATGGTGATCCGCTACCGCTCGCTCGACCAGCTGGACACGCTCTGCGCGCTGCTGTCGGGCAGCCGCATCTGAGCGCGGAGCGCAGCGCTCAGCCGTCCGGCAGCAGTTCCCGGAGAATCGCGTTCAACACCGGCCGGCCACGGCCGGTGAGCCGGAGTCGGCCGGAATCGAGACGCAAAAGCTCCTCCCCGACGAGCGTTTCGAGAATTGCCTGATCCGGCTCCCAGGCATTGAACGAGGCGAGGCGGCCGAGGTCACAGCCTTCCGCAAGGCGCAGCGACATCATCAGATAGTCGCCGGCCTGCTCTTCCGGCCCGATTTCGGCGCGCAGCGTTTCCCCTGAGCCCCGCGTTTCCACGGCCTCGAGCCATGCGCCGGGCTGAAGCGGGGTTTCGGTGGCAAGCCGGCGGCCTTCGCGGGTGAACCTGCCGTGCGCCCCCGGTCCGACGCCCACATAATCGCCCTGCCGCCAGTAGATGAGATTGTGGCGTCCCTCGAACCCGGGCCGGGCGTGGTTGGAGATCTCGTAGGCGGGCAGCCCCGCCGCGGCGCATATGTCCTGGGTGAGCAGGTACATTTCGGCGGCAAGATCATCATCCGGCAGCCCTGGCAGGCGCCCCCGCCGCAATCGGTCACCAAAGGCGGTGCCGTCTTCGATGGTCAGCTGATAGAGCGACAGGTGATCGGGTCCGAGACCGATGGCCCGCGTCAGCTCCTCGCGCCAGTCCTCCAGTGTCTGATGCTGGCGGGCGTAGATCAGATCAAAACTGACACGCGCGAAGATGCCGCGCGCCAGCTTCAGCGCGGCGAGCGCCTCTTCGGCACTGTGCAGGCGGCCGAGTAGTTTCAGCGCCGCATCGTCAAGCGACTGCACCCCGATCGACAGGCGGTTGACCCCGGCATCGGCGTAACCTCGGAAGCGGCGGGCTTCGGCGGAGGTCGGATTTGCCTCGAGCGTGATCTCGATCCCGCTTGCCGGCTCCCAGGCGGAGAACGCCGCCTCGATGACATCGGCAACGGTCTCGGGCTCCATCAGGCTGGGCGTGCCGCCGCCGAAGAATATGCTGTCGAGCCGGCGCCCTGACAGTTCATTTCCGTAACGGGCAATTTCGGCACGAAGCGCCGCGCGCCAGCGGGATTGATCGACATTGGCCACGACGTGGCTGTTGAAGTCGCAATAGGGGCATTTGGCCTGGCAGAACGGCCAATGCACATAGAGCCCGAAACCGGCGGTTTGCCAGTTTTCAACGGAAGCAGGCGTCGACAAGTTTCGCAAAGGCTCGGGCACGATGGCTCATGGCGTGTTTTTTCTCCGGCGCCATTTCGCCGAAGGTTTCGGTCTCGCCATCGGGCAGGAAGATGGGGTCATAACCGAAGCCCCGCTCCCCGCGCATCGGCCAGACCACCTGACCCTCGACGGCGCCTTCGAATATCTGGTCGCGCCCATCCGGCCAGGCAAGGCACAGCGTGCAGACAAACCGCGCCCGCCGGGGGAAGGGGGCGTTCCTTTGTTCGAGGAGCGTCCATGTCTTTTCCATCGCGAGTCGGAAATCGCGGCCCGAGGGTGTTTCGGCCCAGTCGGCGGTGTGCACGCCGGGGGCGCCGCCCAGCGCCTCGACCTCGATGCCGCTGTCATCCGAAAGCGCAATCAGGCCCGAGGCGCGCGCCGCGGCGTGGGCCTTGATCCGCGCGTTGCCGGCAAAGGTTTCCTCCGTCTCCGCGGGTTCCGGCAGGCCGAGTTCGCCAGCGGAGGTTACCGTGACCCCGTAAGGTTCAAGCAAAGCGCGAATCTCGCGCAGCTTGCCCGCGTTGTGCGTGGCAATCACGAGTCGCTCGCCTCGAAGGTTGCAACGGTCAACCAACGGCCGCCTCCTGGGCTTCAACCAGCTCCTTCACGCCCTTTTCCGCAAGGGTCATCAATTCTGACATTTCTTCGCGGGAGAACGTCGCCCCCTCGGCCGACATTTGCACCTCGACCAGCCGCAGCGAGCCGGTCATCACGAAATTGCCGTCAACCCCGGCTTCGCTGTCTTCGAGATAATCCATGTCGAGCACCGGCTGCCCGGCATAAATTCCGCAGCTGACCGCGGCGATGTGGTCGGTGATCGGGTCGGTCGTGACCTCGCCGGCTTTGATCAGCTTGTTCACGGCCAGACGCAGCGCCACCCATCCACCGGTGATTGCCGCGCAACGCGTCCCGCCATCCGCCTGCAGCACGTCGCAGTCCACCGTGATCTGCCGTTCGCCCAAGGCCACGCGGTCCACCCCGGCCCTGAGCGCCCGGCCGATCAGGCGCTGAATTTCCTGCGTGCGGCCGGACTGGCCCACCTTCGCCTCGCGGCGCATGCGCGTGTTGGTGGCGCGGGGCAACATGCCGTATTCGGCGGTGACCCAGCCAAGGCCGGTGTTCTTGAGAAACGGCGGCACCTTTTCCTCGATGGTGGCGGTGCAGAGCACATGCGTGTCGCCGATGCGGATGATGCATGAGCCCTCGGCGTGGCGAGTGACGCCTGTCTCGATTGAAATCGGGCGCATCTCGTCTAGATTCCGGTGCGATGGGCGCATGGTGCCGATACTCCTTTGGATTTCGGGCCTGATATCCGCCGTGCGACCAGAACTTCAAGGGCGATTGACGCCAGAGCGGCGTGTTCCATAAATGGCAGACCGATCTTCGGGCAGGGCGATGGACGACCGTTCCAGACTGTTGAGCGAACTCAGCGCGCGCAGCCGCGAGGTCTTCCGGCTGGTGGTGGAAGGCTATCTTGCCACCGGCGATCCGGTCGGCTCGCGCACGCTGTCGCGGTCGATGAGCGAGAAGGTGTCGCCGGCGACGATCCGCAACGTGATGCAGGATCTCGAATATCTGGGGCTTCTCGACTCCCCGCACGTCTCGGCCGGGCGCGTGCCGACGCAGCTTGGCTTGCGCGTGTTCGTCGACAGCATCCTCGAGGTGGGCCAGCTCAACGAGGAAGACCGCCGGCAGATCGATGCCTCGCTGAACGGGCAGGATGCCGGCGATGTGGCAGGGCTTCTCGATCGTGTCGGTTCGGCGCTTTCGGGGCTGACGCACGGCGCGAGTCTCGTCCTCGCACCCAAGCACGAGGCGCCGATTCGCCATATCGAGTTTGTCAGCCTCGCCCCCGACCGCGCGCTCGTGGTGCTGGTCTTTGCCGACGGGCAGGTGGAAAACCGCGTCTTCACCCCGCCGCCGGGGCAGACGCCTTCCTCGATGCGGGAGGCGGCGAATTTTCTCAATGCGCTCGCCGAAGGCAGGACGATTGCCGAGCTGCGCGCGGTGATGGCCGAGGAAATCGCCCGCCGCCGGCAGGAGCTCGACGAGCTTGCGCGCGATCTCGTGGAACAGGGGCTTGCCATCTGGGAGAACGAGGGCGAGCCCCACGAGCGGCTGATCGTGCGGGGCCGGTCGAACCTTTTGCCCACCGACGAGGACGTCGAGAACCTCGAGCGCATTCGCCGGCTGTTCGATGACCTCGAGCGCAAGCGTGACATCGCCGAGTTTCTCGAGCTCACCGAGCAGGGCGAGGGCGTGCGCATCTTCATCGGCTCGGAGAACAAGCTTTTCTCGCTGACGGGTTCCTCTTTGGTCGTCAGTCCCTATATGAACGCCGAACGCAAGATCATCGGCGCCGTGGGCGTGATCGGGCCGACGCGGCTGAACTATGGCCGGGTGGTGCCGATCGTCGATTACACGGCACAGCTGGTGGGCAAGCTGTTATCCGAGCGTGGATAGGATCAGGACATGAACGACGAAGAAAGATCACAACAGGCCGCCATGGCTGCGGCTATGGCGGCGGCAGAGGCCGCGGCAGAGGCAGAGGCGCAGTCGGGCGAGGGGCAGGACGAGGCCGCCGATCCGGTGGCGGCACTGCAGGCCGAGCGTGACGAGTTGCGCGACCGGCTGATGCGCGCCCTGGCCGAAACCGAGAACCTGCGCAAGCGCGCCGAGCGCGAGCGGCGTGAAGCCGAACAATACGGCGGCGCCAAGCTCAGCCGGGATCTGCTGCCTGTCTATGACAGCCTCTGGCGGGCGCTCGAAACCGTCAGCGAGGAGCAGCGCAAGGCGGCTTCGGCGCTGATCGAGGGGGTCGAGCTGACCATGCGCGAACTGCTCAACGTGTTCGCGCGCCATGGCATCGAACGGATCGTGCCGGAGATCGGAGAAAAGTTCGACCCGAACGCGCATCAGGCGATGTTCGAGGCGCCGGTGCCGCAGACGAAGGCGGGCGACATCATCGAGGTGATGCAGCACGGCTTCAAGATGCACGATCGCCTCCTGCGTCCCGCGCAGGTGGGGGTGAGCTCGACACCGAAGGATCAGTCCGAAGGCTGATCGTCCGCGAGCGCCTTGAGCTCGTAGAGGATGGCCAGCGCCTCGCGGGGCGTGAGGTCATCGGGGAAGATTTGCGAGAGCCGCTCGGCCAGTGCCGAGCGGCTTTTCTCTTGTGCAGGCGGCGGTGGCGGCGGCGCGGCCGCGGCAGCGGAGAAAAGCGGCAGATCGTCGATGAGCGCGGCCTTGTCGCCGCCCTCGCGCCCGCCGCGCTCGAGCGCGTCGAGAATGACGCGCGCGCGCGCAACCGCCGCCTCCGGCAGCCCGGCAAGGCGGGCGACATGCACGCCATAGGAGCGGTCGGCGGCACCGGGGAGAACCTCGTGAAGGAAGATCACCTCACCTTCCCACTCGCGCACGGCAACGGTGAGGTTTTCGACCCCGTCGAGCTTTTCGGCCAGATGCGTCAGCTCATGGTAGTGGGTGGCAAAGAGCGCCCGGCAGCGGTTGACGTCGTGCAGGTGCTCAAGCACCGCCCAAGCGATGGAAAGCCCGTCCCAGGTGGAGGTGCCGCGGCCGATTTCGTCGAGGATCACCAGCGCGCCGGGGCCGGCCTGATTGAGAATGGCCGCCGTCTCCACCATCTCGACCATGAAGGTGGAGCGGCCGCGCGCAAGATCGTCGGCCGCGCCCACGCGGCTGAAAAGCTGCGTGACAAGGCCGATGCGCGCGGCATCGGCCGGCACGAAGGCGCCCATCTGCGCGAGAATGGCAATCAGCGCGTTCTGGCGCAGATAGGTTGACTTGCCGGCCATGTTGGGCCCCGTCAGCAGGCGGATCGCCGCCGCCTCGCCCTCGGCCGTGAGATCGGCGTCATTGGCGATGAACGGGGTGTTGCCCTCGCGCCGGAGCGCTTCCTCCACAACAGGGTGACGGCCCGCTTCCACGTGAAACGCGCGGCTCGCTTCCACCTGCGGGCGGCACCAGTTGCGCTCGGCAGCAAGATCGGCAAGCGCGGCGGAGACGTCGAGCACCGCGAGGGCGCGCGCGGCCTGCGAGAGCGGCGCGGCGCGGTCGAGAATCTCCGCCTTCAGGCTTTCATAGAGCCGCTTCTCGGCGGCCTCGGCCTCGGCGGCGGCGTTCAGGATGCGCGTCTCCAGCGCCGAGAGCTCGGCGGTGGTAAAGCGCACTGCGTTGGCGGTGGTCTGGCGGTGGATGAAACGCTCGCTCAGCGGCGGCGAGAGCATCTTTTCGGCATGCGTGGTGGTCGTCTCGACGAAATAGCCAAGCACATTGTTGTGCCTGATCTTCAGCGAGGCGATGCCGGTCTCCTCGGCGAGCTCGGCCTGCATGGCCGCGATCACGCTGCGGGTCTCGTCGCGCAAGGCGCGGGCGGCGTCGAGATCGGCGTCGAAGCCGGGCGCGATGAAGCCGCCGTCGGAGAGCCTGAGCGGCGGCTCCTCGACAAGCGCTCGGGTCAGCAGAGCGGCGAGTGTGTCATGACCCTCAAGATCGTCAAGCGCGCGGGCGATCTCCTCGGGTGGCTCGAGGCCTGCGAAGAATTGCGCGATGGTTGCGGCCTGGGCGATGCCGTCGCGGATGGCGGCAAGGTCGCGCGGGCCGCCCCGGTCGAGGGCGAGGCGGGAGAGGGCGCGGTCCATGTCCGGCACGCGGCGGAGCGCGGTGCGCAGATCGTCGCGGATTCGAGACTGTTCCAGCAGGAATTGCACCGAATCCTGACGCTCGCGGATCACGCGCAGATCGAGCGAGGGGCTGGCGAGGCGCGACTCGAGAAGCCGGGCGCCGGGGGCGGTCACGGTGCGGTCGATGGTGGCGATGAGGGTGCCCGCGCGCCCGCCGGAGAGCGCGCGGGTCAGCTCGAGGTTGCGGCGCGTTGCGGCGTCGATCTGCATCACACCGCCCGCCGCCTCGCGCGCCGGCGACGCAAGGCGCGGCATGCGCCCGCGCTGGGTGAGGTCGAGATAGTCGGCAAGCGCGCCAAGCGCGGCCACCTCCGCGCGGGAGAAGCTGCCGAAGGCATCGAGCGACTGCACGCGGTAGAGCTCGCGCAGGCGCCGTTCGGCCGCGATGCTGTCGAAACTCGCGCGCGGCAGCGGGGTGAGCGCGGCGCCCGCATCCGTGATCACATCGGCCATTTCCTCGGCCAGCGTCTCGGGCAGGAGCACCTCGCTCGGGCTCAGGCGCGCGAGCTCCGGGCCGAGCTTGAGGCGCGGGCAGGGCGCGACGTGCACCGCGCCGGTGGAGATGTCGGCCCAGGCGAGCGCGCCCTCGTCGCGGACGAGCGCGAAGGCGGCAAGGTAGTTGTGCCGGCGGGCCTCGAGAAGGCTGTCTTCGGTCAGCGTGCCGGGGGTGACGAGGCGGACGACCTCGCGGCGCACCACCGCCTTCGAGCCGCGCTTCTTCGCCTCGGCGGGGTCTTCCATCTGCTCGCAGACGGCGACGCGGAAGCCCTTGCGGATGAGCGTGAGAAGATAGTTCTCGGCCGAATGCACCGGCACCCCGCACATGGGAATGTCCTGGCCGAGATGCTTGCCGCGCTTCGTGAGCGCGATGTCGAGTGCCTCTGCCGCGGCGACGGCATCGTCAAAGAACATCTCGTAGAAGTCGCCCATCCGGTAGAACAGGAGCGCATCGGGGTATTGCGCCTTGATCTCCAGATACTGCGCCATCATCGGGGTGGCGGCGGCGGTCATGTTCTTCTCCGGCTTCGTCATGGGCGCGACACTAACTGGCGCGGCGGCGGGGAAAAAGGGGCGCGGCGCGGCTTGAGGGTCGGCGCCCGTCTGTCTAACACTGATGTCTCGCGTCAGGGAGGAGCGCGCGCATGACCAGTCAGAAGTTCACGCCCGAAGAGGCGCTGGCCTTTCATCTCGAGCCGACACCCGGCAAGCTCGCCGTCGTCGCCACCGTGCCGATGGCGACCCAGCGCGATTTGAGCCTTGCCTATTCGCCGGGCGTCGCCGAGCCCTGCAAGCGCATCGCCGAGGCGCCCGAGACGGCCTATGACTACACCGCCAAGGGCAACCTCGTGGCGGTGATCTCGAACGGCACGGCGGTGCTCGGCCTCGGCAATCTCGGCGCGCTCGCCTCCAAGCCGGTGATGGAGGGCAAGGCGGTGCTGTTCAAGCGCTTTGCCGACATCAACTCCATCGACATCGAGCTCGACACCGAAGACCCGGACGCCTTCTGCAATGCCGTGAAGCTGATGGGCCCCAGCTTCGGCGGCATCAACCTCGAGGACATCAAGGCGCCCGAGTGCTTCATCATCGAACAGCGGCTGAAGGAGGAGATGGACATTCCCGTCTTCCACGACGATCAGCACGGCACGGCGGTGATCTGCGCGGCGGGGCTCATCAACGCGCTGCACATCGCCGGCAAGAAGCTCGAAGACTGCCGTGTCGTCGCCAATGGCGCGGGCGCAGCCGGCATCGCCTGCGTGGAGCTTCTCAAGGCCATGGGCGCGCGGCCCGAGAACGTGATCCTGTGCGACTCGAATGGGGTCATCTACCAGGGCCGCAAGGAGGGGATGAACCAGTGGAAATCCGCCCACGCGGTGAAGACGGATCTGCGCACGCTCGAGGAGGCGATGGCGGGGGCGGATGTGTTTCTCGGCGTGTCGGTCAAGGGCGCGGTGACGCCTCAGATGGTCGAGAGCATGGCCGACAGCCCGATCATCTTCGCCATGGCCAACCCCGACCCGGAGATCACCCCCGAGGAGGCGCGCGCGGTCAGGCCCGATGCGATTGTCGCGACCGGGCGGTCGGACTACCCCAACCAGGTGAACAACGTTCTGGGCTTTCCCTATCTCTTTCGCGGCGCGCTCGACATTCACGCCCGCGCCATCAATGACGAGATGAAGATCGCCTGCGCGCGGGCGCTCGCCGAGCTCGCCCGCGAGGATGTGCCCGACGAGGTGGCCATCGCTTACGGCAAGAAGCTGAGCTTCGGGCGCGACTACATCATTCCCACGCCCTTCGACCCGCGGCTCATTCACCGCATTCCGCCCGCCGTCGCCAAGGCGGGGATGGACACCGGCGTTGCCCGCCGCCCGATCGTCGACATGGAGGCCTATGAGCTGTCGCTGAAGCAGCGGATGGACCCGACGGCTTCCATCCTGCATGGCATCCATGCCCGCGCGCGCAAGGCGCAGGCGCGGATGATCTTTGCCGAGGGGGATGATCCGCGCGTGCTGCGCGCGGCGGTGGCCTACCAGCGGCAGGGATTCGGCCGGGCGCTCGTGGTGGGGCGCGAGGCCGATGTGAAGGGCAAGCTCGAGGCGGCCGGCCTTGGCGACGCGGTGCGCGAGCTCGAGGTCGTCAATGCCGCGAACACCCGTTATCTCGAGACCTACAAGGATTTTCTCTACCGCCGTCTGCAGCGCCGGGGCTTCGACCAGCAGGATGTGCACCGGCTCGCCGCGCGCGACCGGCATGTGTTCTCCGCGCTGATGCTGGCGCATGGCCATGGCGATGCGCTGGTCACGGGGGCGACGCGCAAGTCGGCCCATGTGCTGGGTCTCATCAACCACGTCTTCGACGCCACCGCCGAGGCCGGCGCGGTGGGCGTGACGGCGGTGCTGCACCAGGGGCGCATCGTGCTCATCGCCGACACGCTGGTGCATGAGTGGCCCGACGAGGAAGACCTCGCCAACATCGCCGAGCGCGCGGCCGAGGTGGCGCGGATGCTGGGGCTCGAGCCGCGGGTGGCCTTCGTGAGCTTCTCGACCTTCGGCTATCCGGTCAGCGAGCGGGCGGAGAAGATGCATCTGGCGCCGGAGGTGCTGGACCGGCGCGGGGTGAATTTCGAGTATGAGGGCGAGATGACGGTGGACGTGGCGCTGAACCCGGCGATTCAGGCGCGCTACCCGTTCCAGCGGCTGTCGGGGCCAGCGAACATTCTGGTGGTGCCGGCGCGGCATTCTGCCTCGATCTCGACCAAGCTCATGCAGGAGATGGCCGGCGCCACGCTGGTGGGGCCGATCCTTGCCGGGGTGGAGAAGTCGATTCAGATCTGCTCGAACGCGCAGACGGCGAACGACATTCTCAACATGGCGCTGCTGGCGGCGTGCAAGGCGCGGTGAGATCGGGCGGAGGTCGCCAATGAAGATTGCGATGTGGTCGGGGCCGCGGAACATCTCGACGGCGCTGATGTATTCCTTTGCCGCGCGCGGCGATTGCGCGGTGTGGGACGAGCCCTTCTATGCCGCCTGTCTGGTGGCGACGGGACTTGATCATCCGATGCGCGAGGAGGTGATCGCCGCCGGCATCACCGACGCCTCGGAGGTCGCGCGCGAGATCGAGGCACGGGAAGGTGCGCCACATCTCTATCTGAAGCTCATGGCCCAGCACATGCTGGAGGGCTTTGACACCGGCTGGATGCAGGGCGCGCGCCATGCCTTTCTCATCCGCCATCCGGCGCGGGTGGTGGCAAGCTTCACCGCCAAGCGCGAGAACCCGCGGTTCGAGGAGCTCGGCTTTGCGCAGCTCGCGGCGCTTTACGATCAGGTCCGCGCGCTGGGCCAGACCCCGCCGGTGATCGATTCCGACGCGCTGCGCCGCGACCCCGAGGGGGTGCTGAAGCGGGTCTGTTCCGCCCTCGGGCTTGACTGGACGGAGAAGATGCTGCGCTGGCCCGCGGGCGGGCATCCGAGTGACGGCGTGTGGGCCCGGCACTGGTATGGGGCGGTGCATCGCTCAACCGGCTTCGCCCCGGCCGACCCCGGCCCGCTGCCGGTGCTTGAGGGGCGCGCCGCCGAACTCGCGGAGCGCGCCCTGCCGTATTACGAGCGCATGGCGCAGGCGGCGCGGGAACAGGCCGCCTGACGCCTCAGCGGAACTTGCGGTTGCGCATCGCCAGAAGCCGCAGCCGCAGCGCGTTGAGCTTGATGAAGCCCTCGGCATCCTTCTGGTCATAGGCGCCGGCGTCATCCTCGAAGGTGACGTGCTCGGCCGAGTAGAGGCTGTGATCGGACCAGCGGCCAACGCAGCGGGCAAGCCCCTTGTAGAGCTTGATTCGCGCGGTGCCGGTGACATGCTCCTGGCTCTTGTCGATCGCCGCCTGCAGCATCTCGCGCTCGGGCGAGAACCAGAAGCCGTTGTAGATGAGCTCGGCATAGCGCGGCATCAGCTCGTCCTTCAGATGCGCCGCGCCGCGGTCGAGCGTGATCTGCTCCACCCCGCGATGCGCCTCGAGAAGGATGGTGCCGCCCGGCGTCTCGTAGATGCCGCGCGACTTCATGCCCACGAAACGCCCCTCGACGAGGTCGAGCCGCCCCACGCCATGCTTGCCACCAAGCTCGTTGAGGCGGGTGAGCACGCCCGCGGGGCTCAGCCGCTCGCCATTGACGCTCACGGCATCGCCGCGCTCGAAGCCGACCTCGACATATTCGGGCGCATCCGGCGCGTCCTCGGGGTTGACCGTGCGCTGATAGACGTAATCGGGCGCCTCGACGGCCGGGTCTTCCAGCACCTTGCCCTCGGAGGAGGTGTGCAGAAGGTTCGCATCCACGCTGAAGGGCGCCTCGCCGCGCTTGTCCTTGGCAATCGGGATCTGGTGCTTCTCGGCAAACTCGATGAGCTTCGTGCGCGAGGTCAGATCCCACTCGCGCCAGGGCGCGATCACCTTGATGTCGGGGTTCAGCGCATAGGCCGCGAGCTCGAAGCGCACCTGATCGTTGCCCTTGCCGGTGGCGCCGTGGGCAATGGCGTCGGCCCCGGTTTCGGCGGCGATCTCCACCAGCCGCTTGGCGATGAGCGGGCGGGCGATGGAGGTGCCCAGAAGATACTGGCCCTCGTAGACGGCATTGGCGCGGAACATCGGGAAGACGAAGTCGCGCACGAATTCCTCGCGCAGATCCTCGATGTAGATCTCCTTCACGCCCAGCATCTCGGCCTTCTTGCGGGCGGGCTCAAGCTCCTCGCCCTGGCCGAGATCGGCGGTGAAGGTGACGACCTCGCAGCCATACTCGGTTTGCAGCCATTTGAGGATGATCGAGGTATCGAGCCCGCCGGAATAGGCGAGCACGACCTTGCGGGGCTTGGATCTGGGCGCGGACATCGGGTGTTCTCCGGCAACTTGCGGTCGCCGCGCCGTTTACATGGACGCTCGCGCGCGGGCAAGGCGGGCTTGCCAAGCCGCGCCGGGGGTGGTTCGTTGCGGCCAAACGGAGGAGGCCATGAGCAACTGGATAGAGCTTTTCCGCGGGGTGGTTCACCCCTGGCATCACGACCATTTCGGACACATGAACGTGCGCCATTACGCGCCCTTCTTCGATGACGCCACATATCACATGTGGACGCTTCTGGACCTGCCCTATTCGCGCATGCTGGCCGAGCATGGTGTGCACACGGTCTCCGCACGGGCGACCACGACCTTCATCCGCGAGCTGAAGGCGGGCGATCTCATCCGCATCGACGGGGCGGTGAAGCGGGTGGGCGGGCGCAGCGTGACGTTTCACCTGCGCATGTTTCACGCCGATACGGGCGAGCTTCACGCCACCTACGACCTCGTCGAGGTCTTCTTTGACCCCGAGACGCGTGGCTCGGCGCCGATTCCGCCGCAGGTGCGCGAGAAGCTCGAGGCGCGTGTTGTGGCCGAGGCGTGAGCCGATCTGGCGCATTGGCGCGGGGCGCGCGCTCTGCTAGCGGGGCTGGATGAGCGAGTTTTCCCAGAAGGCGCGGATTGCGGAGACGGCGATGCGCTCGCTGTTTCCCCCGACCCCCTGCGCGCGCAACGATTTTCTCTCCCAGCGCTATGACGCCGACATCTGGCTCAAGCGCGAGGATCTGAGCCCGGTGCGCAGCTACAAGATCCGCGGCGCCTTCAACGCCATGCGCAAGGTGCTGTCGGAGAGCCCCGACCAGCGCGTGTTCGTTGCCGCGAGCGCGGGCAATCATGCGCAGGGCGTGGCCTATGTGTGCCGCTATTTCGGCGTGCGCGGGGTGATCTTCATGCCGGTCACCACCCCGCGGCAGAAGATCACCAAGACGGAGGTTTTCGGCGGCGATGCCATCGAGATCCGCCTTGTGGGCGACTATTTCGACGACACGCTTGCCGCCGCGCGCCGCTATTGCGAGGAGGCGGGGGCGCATTTTCTGGCCCCCTTCGACGATGCCGACGTGATCGAGGGGCAGGCCTCGGTGGGGGTGGAGATTCTGGCCCAGCTCGGGCGCGCGCCCGATGTCGTCGTGCTGCCAGTGGGCGGTGGCGGGCTTTCGGCCGGGGTGCGCAGCTTCCTGCGCGCCGAGGCGCCCGACACCGAGTTCTGGTTGGTCGAGCCCAAGGGCGGGGCGAGCCTGACGGCGGCGCTGATGGCTGGCGAGCCGGTGACGCTGCCCAAGGTTGACAATTTCGTCGATGGCGCGGCGGTGGCACGGGTCGGCGAGCAGACCTTTGCCCATCTGCGCGACATCGACCCCGGCCATGTGCTGGTGGCGCCCGAGGATCGCATCTGCACCACGATCATGGAGATGCTCAATCATGAGGGCATCGTGCTTGAGCCGGCGGGCGCGCTTTCGGTCGATGCGCTGGGCGACATCGCCGAGGCGATCCGCGGGCGCACGGTTGTCTGCGTGACCTCGGGTGGCAATTTCGATTTCGAGCGGCTGCCCGAGGTGAAGGAGCGCGCCCAGCGCTATTCGGGGGTGAAGAAGTATTTCATCCTGCGCATGCCGCAGCGGCCCGGCGCGCTGCGCGACTTTCTCGAGCTTCTCGGCCCCGACGACGACATCGCGCGCTTCGAGTATCTGAAGAAGTCGGCTCGCAACTTCGGCTCGGTTCTCATCGGTATCGAGACGTCCCGGCCCGAGAATTTCGACGCGCTCATGGAGCGGATGGACCGGGCCGGGATGGTCTACACTGACATCACCAGCGACGAGACGCTGGCCGAATTCGTGATCTGACACTGTTTCACGCCGCTGCGGGCCCGGAGTCGAGATTGGCGAGAAAGCAGGCCCTTGAACGCTGGTAACAGGTTGTCAGCCGCGCGGTTGACACCGGTTCGCCAGACCGGCAGGCGGGCTCAAGTTCAGTGCAGAGGGCGCCGAGGGCCGCAAAGCCGAGGTTGAGTGCCGAGCCCTTGAGAAAATGCAGCTCCTCGGCGGTGACCGGTGTCTGTGGCGCGCGGGCAAAGCGGTTCATCATCTCGTCCATCTCCGCCAGGAAGACCTCGAGCACATCGCCAAAGTCCTCAGGCCCCACCTCGTCTTTCAGCTCTTCGACGCGTTTCCAGTCAATCACGGCACGCTCCACAAGCGGCACCCCCACCGCAAGAGCAGGCTGCGACCAGATCCTTTCAGCGGCCTTAAGCATGCACGGCGGAATTGTGGCGCGGCGCGCGATGATGCTCGGATTTTTCGGCGAAATTTCCTCTTTACGGGCCATTAGCCGCTGCCCTGCGAAGAGGGGGCTGCACGGCCGTTTTTCAGGGAGTGATTTCGATGCGTGTCAGCCAACCGCGGCCGCAAGCCCCGCCGGCAACATGCCCACCGCCCGATCCGGCGCCGGCGGTCAGGAAAAGCCGCCTCGTCCTCGTGGTCGATGACAGCCGCGCGCAGCGACGGGTGCTGGCTACGGTGCTCAAACGCTGGGGCTATCGCGTCATCGAGGCAGAGTCGGGGCAGGCGGCGCTTGCGCTGTGCCGCGCGCATCCGGTCGAGATCATTCTGAGCGACTGGATGATGCCGGGGATGAGCGGGCTCGAGTTCTGCCGGCAGTTCCGGGCCTTGCCCCGCGCCGGTTATGGCTATTTCGTGCTGCTCACGGCACGCAACTCCAGCGAGGAGGTCGCCGAGGGGCTCGAGGTGGGCGCTGACGACTTTCTCGGCAAGCCGGTCAACCTCAATGAACTCCGCGCCCGGATCAGGGCGGGAGAGCGCATCCTGCGCATGGAGGAGGAGCTCAAGGCCAAGAATCACGCGCTGCAGGCGGCGCTTGCCCGGGTGCAGAACCTCAACAACACGCTGGAACATGACCTGCAGGAGGCGCGGGCGCTTCAGCAGGCGTTGGTGCGCGAACGCAGTCACAGGTTCGGCCCGTTTGCCGTGAACCTGCTGCTGCAGCCGTCCGGTCACGTCGGCGGGGACATGATCGGCGTGATCGACGCGGGGGGCGATTCGATCGGGCTCTATGCGATCGACGTGTCGGGGCATGGAATCGCCTCGGCGCTGATGACCGCGCGGCTTGTCTCCTACCTCTCGGGCGACTCACCGGGGCAAAACATTGCCCTCGAAGGCACGCGGCGGGGGCAGACGCGGTTGCGTCCTCCCGATCAGGTGGCCGACAGCCTCAACCGCCTCCTTCTCGAGGAGATGAAGACCGATCATTACTTCACCCTTCTCTATGCCACCTTGCATGTGCCCAGCGCGCGGCTGGAAATGGTGCAGGCCGGTCACCCGCATCCGATGCTGCTCCGCTCGGGGGGTGATGTGACGCTGCTCGGCGAGGGAGGCTTGCCCATCGGGCTGCTGCCCGAGGCGCGCCATGAGAGCTTCGAGGTCGTGCTCAGGCCGGGGGATCGGCTGTTGATCTGTTCCGACGGGATTTCGGAGTGCCGGGACATAGGCGGCGCGATTCTCGGAGAAGCCGCGCTCGCCCGGCTCATGCGCCATCACGCCGCGCTTGGCGCCGGGGATTTCCTCGATGCGTTGCTGTGGGAGCTGGAGGCGCGCACGGGCCGGGAGGATTTTGCCGATGACATATCCGCGGTGCTGGTCGACTACCGGCCGGGGGCGGGCTGACGGGGCGGGGCCCGTCAGGATGTCTCCGCGCCCCGCAACCGCGTATCGAGCAGATCACCCGTGCCGGCGAGGATCGGGTAGGCGAGCATCACGAAATCGGAGTTGATCGCCTTGAGCTCGCGCAGGGTTTCCTGATGGATGTTGGAGGTGTCGATGCTTTCCGACTGACCGCGCCTGAGCCGCTCGATGTGCGAGCGTTCCAGCGCCTCCTCGTGGGCGCGCACGCGCGCCTTCTCTTCCACCAGCGCCCGCGCCGCGCCCGGATCGTCGGTGATCAGCAGATCGAGCGCGCGGCGCGCGTTCGACAGAACCCGGTCGTGAAAGTCGGTGATCTCCTCGAGCCCCTCGGCCGAGAACCGCAGACCCTTGGCGTGCAGCCGCTCGGCCAGCGGCAGGAGTTTCCAGGCGATGGTGTTGGCCGCACTCTCCAGATGGGTCGAGAGCCGCGTCAGCGTCAGCGCCTTCTCCGCCAGCGCCTCATCCTGCGGGTGTGCCTTCTGCAGACGGGCGAGGTAAAGCTTCACGCCCATGTGCATGCGCGCGACCTCCTTGCCCTTCTCGCGGATGCCTTGGGCGGCGGCTTCATCCCAGCGCGCGTAGAGCGGCATGATCGCCCGCAGCATCGCCTCGACCTCCTCGCCGAGCCGGAGGATCTCGCGCCGCGCGCAGGCGAGCGCCCGCGCAGGCTGGTCGAGCGCGGATTCGTCCAGCGCGCTTGCGCGCTCGAGCGCCGCGCCCTCCACCGGATCGGGCATGAGCCGCGCGACAAGGCCCAGCGTCGCGCCGGCAAGGGGGATGGCGAGGAGTGCCAGCACGCCGTTGAAGGCGAGATGGAGGTTGAGGGCGGCGCGCTCGGGCGTGGGGCCCAAAAACGGCAGAACATGCGGCGCGAGCATGAGCGCGATCAGCGCCCCGCCGCCGCGCAGCGCGAGGTTGCCGAGCACCACGCGGCGTGCGGGAAGCGGTGCCCCGGCGGTGAGCGGCCAGGCGATGAAGGCGCCGCCCAGATTGGCCCCGAGGATCATGGCACCGGCGGCCTCAACACCGATCGCACCCTGTCCGGCGAGGGTCACGATGAGGAGCACGGCGGCCACCGACGAGTGCACGAGCCAGGTGAAGACGGCGGCCAGCGCGAAGAGGGCGATGGAGTCGCGTGACAGCGCCTCGATGGCCTCCATCATCACCGCGCTTTCGCGGATGGGCGCGGCAGCCTCGCGGATCATGGACAGCGAGATGAAGACAAGGCCAAGCCCGATCAGGATACGGCCGGTCTGGCGCATGGTCCGCCGACGCCCCCGCATGAAGATCGCAACCCCGGTGAGGAGGAGAAGCGGCGGCAGCCAGGCGGGCTTGAGCACCAGAAGCTGGGTGATCGCGGCCGAGCCGACATCGGCGCCGAGCAGGATCGCAAGCCCCGTGACCGGCGCGAGCGTCCCCGCCGCCACAAAGCCCGTGGCCAGCACCGCCACCGCCGTTGCGCTCTGCAGCGCCAGCGCCGCACCAGCCCCGCTCAGGGCGGCAAGCGCGCGGCTGTCGCCGCTCTTCCTGAGGAAGCGGCGCAGCGGCACCGAAAAGGCGCGCTCGACCCCGGTGCGCACAAGACGCACCGCCCAGATCAGAAGCGCCGCCGCGCCGGCGATGTTGAGAAGCGTCAGCGACATCCGGCCCAATGCCCCCGCCATCGTCGCTTCGCGCATGCGCGCGCAAAGCCCGTTGCGGGACTGTTACATTTCGCCGCGCCCCCTGCAATCGCCCCTTCAGGCGGGGACCGGCGTGCCGCCCGAGAGCACCTCGACCGCCCAGGGCGTGTCGATGTTGCCGCCCGAGAGTATGACGGCCACCTTGCGCCCGGCCATGCGCGCGCGCTCGGCCATGAGCGCAGCGAGGGCGGCGGCGCCCGCGCCCTCGGCCATGTTGTGGGTGGCGCGGAACATCAGCCGGATCGCCGCGGCAATCTCGTCGTCGCCGACCGCGACAATGCGCGAGGCGCCGCGCGAATAGACATCGAAGGCCTCCTGCACCGGCACCCGCACCGCGACGCCATCGGCGAAGGTGCGGGCGGCGTTGCTCTCCACCAGCCGGCCGGCCTCGACCGAGAGTTTCACGCAGGGCGCGCCCTCGGCGACAACGCCGATGATTTCGGTGGAGAGCCCCAGCGCATCGCGCGCCGCGATCGTGCCGCAGATGCCCGAGCCGCAGCCGATCGGCACATAGACGGCGTCGAGATCGCGGTGCTCGAGAAACATCTCGAAGGCGTAAGTTGCCACCCCGCGCACCAGTTCGCGGTGGAAGGGCGGCACGATGGCGAGCCCCTCGGCCTCGGCCACGCGGAAGGCCTCCTCGCGGGCGGTGTCGAAGTCATCGCCGAACTCGATGAGCTCGGCGCCGTAGGCGCGCATGGCGGCGTTCTTCTCCACCGAATTGCCGCGGGGGACGTAGATTTTTGCCCTGAGCTCCGCGGCCGTGGCCGCCAGCGCCTGGGACTGGCCGTGATTGCCGCGGGTGGCGGTGCAGATGCCGGCAATGCCCGGCTGGCTGCGCTTCAGCCAGTCGATGAAGGTGACGCCCCCGCGCACCTTGAAGGCGCCGGTCGGGCAGTGGTTCTCGTGCTTGACCCAGACCTCCGCACCCGTGGCTTCGGCCAGAAGCGGCCAGCGGTGGGTGGGGGTGGGCGGAACCTGGGCGTGGACGAGCCGCGCGGCGGCCTCGAGCTCGGCGGTGGTGAAGAGTGCCATGCTGGCTCCCTGCTCGGTTGCGCGCCTGCGGCGCAAGTCCTTCCTCTCGCCGCCGCCCCTTGCGGGGCGACGGCTCGGCTGCCTCCGGCGGGGGTATTTGCACCCAGGGTGAGAGGGGCGGCGCCGGTGCCTGGCCTTTCCGGTCAGATCCCCATGCAGACGTATTTCATCTCCACATATTCCTCGATGCCGTGGCGCGAGCCTTCGCGGCCGAGGCCCGATTGCTTGACGCCGCCGAAAGGCGCCACCTCGGTGGAGATGATGCCGGTGTTGACCCCGACGATGCCGTATTCGAGCGCCTCGGCCACCTTCCATACGCGCGAGAGGTCGCGGGCGTAGAAATAGGCGGCAAGGCCGAAGATGGTGTCGTTGGCCATGGCGATGACGTCCTCGTCGCGCTCGAAGCGGAAGAGGGGGGCGAGGGGGCCGAAGGTTTCTTCCCGCGCCACCTTCATCTCCTGGGTCACGCCGGTGAGGATGGTGGGCTCGAAGAAGGTGCCGCCCAAGGCATGCGGCTTGCCGCCGGTGACGATCTTCGCGCCCTTCGACACGGCATCCTCGATGTGCTCCTGCACCTTCGCCACCGCATCGGCGTTGATGAGGGGGCCGAGCACGGTGCCGGGCTCGAGCCCGTCGCCGACCGGCATCTGCCGCACCCGCGCGGCGAGCTTCTCGGCAAAGGCGTCGTAGACTCCGGCCTGGACATAGATGCGGTTGGCGCACACGCAGGTCTGGCCGTTGTTGCGGTATTTGGAGGCGATCGCCCCTTCAACGGCGGCGTCGAGATCGGCGTCGTCGAAGACGATGAAGGGCGCGTTGCCGCCGAGCTCCATGGAGCATTTCTTCACCTGATCGGCGGCCTGGCGCAGCAGGATGCGGCCGACCTCGGTGGAGCCGGTGAAGGAGAGCTTGCGCACCGTCTCGTTCTCGCAGAACTCCTTGCCGATGCCCGCCGAGTCGGTCGAGGTGATGATCGACAGCACCCCCTTGGGCAGGCCGGCGCGGTCGGCCAGAACACCGAGCGCGAGCGCGGAGAGCGGTGTGAGCGCGGCCGGGCGCACGACGATGGAGCAGCCTGCAGCGAGCGCGGGGCCGACCTTGCGGGTGATCATGGCGTTGGGGAAGTTCCACGGGGTGATCGCCGCGGCCACGCCGATGGGCTGGCGCAGCACCAGAAGCCGCTTGTCGGGCTGATGGCCGGGGATGGTCTCGCCATAGACGCGCTTGCCCTCCTCGGCGAACCATTCGATGAAGCTCGCGCCGTAGAGGATCTCGGCCTTCGCCTCGGCCAGCGGCTTGCCCTGCTCGGCAGTAAGGATGGCGGCAAGGTCGTCTGCGTGCTCCACCATCAGGTCATACCAGCGGCGCAGGATCTGCGCCCGCTCCTTGGCGGTGCGCGCGGCCCAGCCCTTCATCGCCTCGTTGGCGGCGGCGATGGCGCGGGCGGTCTCGGCACGGCCGACATCGGCGACCTCGGCGATGACATCGCCGCGGGCGGGGTTTCTGACCGGGAAGGTCTTGCCGTCATCGGCCGCGCACCACTCACCGGCGAGATAGGCGCGGGTTTCCAGCAGGCCCGGGTCCTTCAGCAGGGCGGAAAGGTCGGTGCGGCTGTCGAGCATGGCTGTCTCCCTCTGGCTGTCGCCTTGCGGCGCGCGGTAGCATTGGCTTTGTTGTCGTTCCAAAGCGGGACGGATGCAAGGGAAGCGGCCATGGACCTTTCGGACGACTACGAGAACGCGCGCTACATTCCCGGTGCCGAGGGCTACCCGCCGCGCTGGGAGGCGGAGGCGGCGGCGTTTCGCGCCAGCCTTGGGCGGCGCGCGGAGCTGGACATCGCCTATGGTGCCGGGGAGCGGCAGAGACTTGACCTGTTCCGCCCCGAAGAGAAGGCGCGGGGCCTCGTTGTCTTCGTTCACGGCGGCTATTGGCGGCGGTTCGACAAGTCGCTGTGGTCGCATCTGGCCGCGGGCTCGCTGGCGCACGGCTTCGCGGTGGCGATGCCCTCCTACACGCTGGCGCCCCGGGCGCGGATCCGGGCGATCACGCGCGAGGTGGCCGCGTCGCTGGAAGCTGCGGCGGAGCGCGTTCCCGAAGGGCCGCTCGTGGTCACCGGGCACAGTGCCGGGGGGCACCTGTCGCTGCGGATGGCCTGCCGCGACGTGGCACTTTCGGCCGATGTGACCGCGCGGATGCGACGAGTGGTGCCGATCTCGCCCCTGTGCGATCTGCGCCCGCTTCTCAAGACCGTCATCAACGATGATCTGCATCTCGACGCCGACGAGGCGGCGGCGGAAAGCCCGCTCCTCGCACAGCCGCGCGACGAGGTGGAAACGATCGTCTGGGTCGGCGCGGAGGAGCGGCCGGTGTTTCTCGATCAGGCGCGCTGGGCCGCCGGGGGCTGGCCGCGCGCACGGCTGCGCATCGCGCCGGGCAGGCACCATTTCGACGTGATCGATGCGCTTGCGGAGCCCGGGTCGCCCATGGTTGCCGATATTGTCGGCGGCCTTGCCTGAAGGCGCCGTTCCGGCAAGGAAGGCATCTTTCCGGGAGGGAGGGGTGGTGCCGGTGAAGGGACTCGAACCCCCGACCCACGCATTACGAATGCGTTGCTCTACCAGCTGAGCTACACCGGCCGACGGGCCGCTCCTTATCACCCGATTTCGCGGCTGTGTAGCCCTATTTTTTGTCTTCCGCGTCCGAGTCGTCTTCGAGAAGTTCGGCTTCGAGCACCGGCGCGGCTTCCGCCTCGCCGAGAGATTCCGCCTCCGGCCGGCCGGAATCCGCCCGTGGCGCCGATGGCGCGCCCTTCTCCGCCTCCTGCGCTTCGGACGGCGCGGTGGCTGGCCCGGCGTCGGCATCGCCATCGGCCGGAAGCGGTGTCGGCGCCGCGCGGTCGTCGCCGACAAGAAGGGGCAGCATCCCCGCCGTGCCGGTCATGTGCATTGCGCCCTCGGGCGGGGTGCGCCAGCTCAGCGTGTCGAAGGCGCCGCAGCTGGCGCATACCGGCGCCCACTCGGCATGCACCGCTTGGCAGTTGTCGCACACCCACTGTGGCCCGCGCGGTGCGGTGACGGCGCGGGCCAGCCAGCCGCGCACCACCGATTCGGGCGCGCCCGAGCCGCGCTCGATGGCGGCCATGAGCGCGAGAACGCGTGCCGTCGGTTCCCGCTCGGGCAGATCGCCGAGCGCCCGGCGCGCGGCCGGAAAATCCTCCGCGGCGATGTAGAGCTCGGCCAGGAGCATCTTCGTTTCGGGATGGTCGGGGTTGGCATTCACCAGCGCCTGGAAGCGATGAAGCCGCTCGGCCGGGGTCTCGTCCGGCACGATCTCGGCGAAGGCGGCGGCAAGATCGGGATGCGGCTGCGCCTCCCAGGCCTTGACCAGAATCCGCGTGGCGAGTTTCGGCTTGCCCTGCTCGATATAGGCGCGCGCGGCCATCACCGCGGCAGGCACCAGATCGGGCGAAAGGCGGTTGGCCTCGATCGCCGCTTCCCGCGCCTCGATGGAGTTGCCCTCGGCCAGCACTTCGCGCGCCTCGCTGAGCGCCAGCACCGCGTCGCGGCGGCGGAACACGTCACGCGGCAGCTGGCCGTGGCGAAGCTTGGCGCCGAGCGTCTTGCGCGCGCCCTTCCAGTCGTGCTTCTGCGCCTGGAGCCGAAGCAGGATGTCCTGCACCTCCTCGTGCTTTGGCTTCAGCGCGAAGGCACGTTCGGCCAGTTTCAGGGCGGTGTCGGTGTCGCCTTCGGCGAGGCGCAGTTTCATCAACCCGCGCACGCCCACGAAACGCGTGCGTTCATCGGCCAGAAGCGCCTTGTAGGCGTCTTCGGCGCGTTTCCGGTCGCCGGTCATCTCGGCGGCCTGGGCAACGATGAGGCTGGTCAGCTCCGGGCGGTGCAGCAGCTTTTCCGCCCTCTGGGCCTTGGCCGCCGCCACCCGCGCCTCACCCGAGGCGAGCGCCACCAGCGCATCGGCCAGCGCCTCGAAGCCGCGCCGCTCGCGGTTGCGCTGAAAATAGCGGGTGATGGCCGTCTCGTCGCCGGCGAGAAAGCGGACGAAGGCCACGACAAGACCGGCGAATTTCAAGACCACCCACAGAAGCAGCATCAACGCCAGCGCCGCAATCGCCGCCTGCAGCGGCCCGAGGGTGAATTCGATGCTGCCGAGATCGACCCGCACGCCGCCCGACAGCTGCGCCAGCCATCCCGCGGCATAGGTCAGCGCGCCCACGAGGACGACGAAGAGAAGTATCTTGACGAGTGACCAGAGCATGTCGTCGTCCTCAGTTGGATTGCGCGGTGGTGGGAAGGCTGGCGGCGAGGGCTTCTGCCGCCTCGAGCACCTTCAGGCGCGCCCGCGCTCTGGCCTCCCAGTCGGCCATCGCGGCACGGCCCTCGGGCGGCAGCGCCTCGATCTCGACGAGAGCGCCCCTGAGGTCGCCCGCCTTCAGCGCCGCCTCGGCGCGGGACAGGATGGCGTCGGGGTCATCGCCTTCGCGCGGCTCCAGCGAGCGCGCACCGAGCTGGATGCGCAGGAACGCCGTCCAGCGGTCGATCTCGCCGCGCTCGGCGGCCGCGCGCGTTGCGGCGACCAGTGCGGCACGGGCGGCCTCGGGGAAGCGCTCGACCAGCATCGCCTCGGTGGGCACGCCGGTTTCGGCAGCGGCGGCCAGCGCTTCGGGCACCTGCGCGCCGGTGCGGCGGGTGATCTCGGCAAGCTCCTCGGCAAAGGGTCGGCCCGCGTCGATGGCGGCAAGAAGCCGGGCATGGGCAGCACGGGCTGCGGCGATGTTCTCCATCTCCCGGGCAGCTTTCTCGAGTGCCTCGGCGCGCGCGGATGCCTCGGCAAGGGCAGCCAGCCGCGCCGCCGCTTCGGCCTCGAGCGCGCTCACGCGCGCCTCGAGATCGGCCTTGAGCCTGCCGACCTCCGCGGCCAGCTGCTCCCTCATCTCCGCGAGTTTCGCTTCGTAGGCGGCGGCAATCTCTTCGGGCAGCTCCGCCTGCGGGATCGGCTGGACCTCCAGCGCCGCGAGCCGCGCCTCGAGAGCCGCAAGGCGGTCGGTCAGAGCGGCGAGCGCGGTGGCGTCGGCCTTCGCCGCGAGCGCGTTCTCGACGGCCGAGACCCGCGTCGTGACCTCTTCGAGGTTGCCCGAGAGCGAGTCGAGGCTGCCGCCGAGGGTCGCGGCGCTTTCCGACAGCCGTGCCTGCAGCTCGGTGAGGCGCGCCTCGTGCGCCGCAAGGCGCTCCTCCAGCCGCGTGAGGGACTGTGCCAGCTGCGTGTTGGCGCCGATGAGGCCGCGCTCCGCGGCCAGCCACATCAGCCCCGCCCCGATGACCGCCGCAGCCGCGCCACCGGCTAGCGCGGCGCCAAGAGCGCCGCCGCGCCGGGGTTCGGGCGCCACCTCGGTGGCGACGGGTGCCGAAGGCGCAGACGGCGCGCCGCCCGCTTTCCCTTCGGCCGAGTCGTCGACCGACTCGCCCGCCAGTTCGCCCGTTGCTTCGCCCGCCGGTTCGGCTGTGGCCGCGCCCTTCCCGTCGGAGCCTCCTTCCGGTTCGCTGGGCGGAGCGGTCTCGTTGCCGGTGCTCGCTGCAGCCACGTCTTCGGGAAGGCCGTGCCGCTCGTCCGCCTCCGAGCGCCCCTCCGACGCCTCGGCGGCGGTGGCGTTCGCCTCCCTGCCGGCTTCTTCCGCCGTGCCGTCAGCGGTGCTCTGCTTCTTCACCCTTCAATCCCTTCGTCCAGATCGCGCGCTTCGTGCCTACTTATGCGCGGGGTCATTGTCGCTCAACCCGGCCAGTTTCGGTAGAGCTCCGCGACATGGTGGACCATTTCCGCCGCCCTCGGCGCGGGAAGGATGGCAAGCCGCTCCGGCTCCGGCCCCGTCCAGTGCGCGCGCCACGCATCCGCGACGGCGGGGCTCATCGCCACGAGATGAAGCGCCGCCCGCGCCCCCTCCGCCGCCCTGGCGAAAAGCGTGGCGCTGCGCGGCGAGAACAGCGGCGCGACCACCGCGTGCGGACGGGCCAGAAGCGCCCGCGCGGCCTCGCCGAGCGGGATCGGGCGCTGTTCGTAGACGACCGCCTCATGTGTCTCTGTGCCGGCCGAGGAAAGCGCCGCGGCGAGGTCAAGGCGGGTTTCGGTGCCGCGCAGGTGAATGAGCGGCGCCGCGAGCGGCCGCGCCCGCAGAAGCGCCAGAAGATCCTCGGCCGTTTCGGCCACGGCGTGCACGTCGAGGCCGCGTGCGCGTGCAGCCCGGGCGGTTTCTTCGCCGACCACGAAGGCGGGCGCGCTCAGCGGTGCGGCCAGGAGCCGCGCGGCCTGCGCCGAGGTCAGAATCAGCCCGCGATAGCGCGAAAGGTCTTCGGGCAGCGGCCGCGGCAGGATTTCCATGACCGGGGCGATCAGCACCGGCGGCAGAGGCGACAGGCACGCCTCGAGGCGTTGCAGGAACCCGCGCGCGCGGTCCGCCGGCCGTGTGAGAAGGAGCGGCGGCAACCGTTCCGGCGCAGGCAGGTCGGGCCTCATTGCGGCGCTCTTCTCGGGGTCGCTCACGGGGGCCTTCTCCTCCCGGCTGGCCGCGGGCAGGATTGTGTGCGGCTCCCGCCGGTGCTAACCCGCCGGGACGCCAGGGCGCAATGGGCAGGATATGGCCGACACACTCACGGTGCTGGGGCTCGAGAGCAGCTGCGACGACACCGCGGCGGCCGTGGTGCGCCAGCGCGCGGGTGGGCGGCCGGAGATTCTCTCCTCCATCGTCGCGGGTCAGACGGAGCTGCACGCGGCCTTCGGCGGCGTCGTGCCCGAGATCGCCGCGCGCGCCCATGTGGAAAAGCTCGACCTCTGCGTGGAAGCGGCGCTGAGCGAGGCGGGCTTGCGGCTTTCGGCCATCGACGCGGTTGCCGTCACCGCCGGGCCGGGGCTGATCGGCGGGCTGCTTGCCGGAGTGATGATGGCCAAGGGCATCGCCGCCGGCGCCGGCCTGCCGCTGGTGGGCGTCAACCATCTTGCCGGCCACGCGCTGACGCCGCGGCTCACCGATGGCCTTGCCTTCCCCTATCTCGTGCTTCTCGTCTCGGGCGGTCACTGCCAGTTTCTCATGGCCCGGGGGGTGGAGGATTTCACCCGTCTCGGCGGCACCATCGACGACGCGCCCGGCGAAGCCTTTGACAAGACCGCCCGGATTCTCGGCCTGCCCCAGCCCGGCGGGCCCTCGGTGGAGGCGGCCGCGCGCGCGGGCGACCCGCGCCGCTTCGCCCTGCCGCGCCCGCTTCTCGACCGGCCGGGGTGCGACCTTTCCTTTTCCGGGCTCAAGACGGCGCTTCTGCGCGAGCGTGACCGGCTGATGGAAGCGCAAGGCGGGCTGACGGAGCAGGACCGCGCCGATCTCTGCGCGAGCTTTCAGGCGGCGGTGACGGAGGTGCTGGCCGAAAAGTCCCGCCGGGCGCTTGCGCTCTACATGGCCGAGGCGCCGGCCGAGCCCGCCTTTGCCGTGGCCGGCGGGGTGGCGGCCAATGCCACCATTCGCGCCGCGCTCGAGGCGGTCGCGGCAGAGGCGGGGGCGCGGTTTCTTGCGCCGCCGCTCAGCCTTTGCACCGACAACGCCGCGATGATCGCCTGGGCGGGGCTTGAGCGCTTCCGCCTCGGACGGCGCGACGACATGACGCTTTCGGCCCGCCCCCGCTGGCCGCTCGATGCGGCGAGCCCGGCGATGCTGGGCGGCGGCAAGCGGGGGGCAAAGGCATGAGCCGCATCGGCATCTTGGGCGCCGGCGCCTTCGGCACGGCTCTGGCCATCGCGCTCGCCCGCGCGGGGCACGAGGTGGCGCTCTGGGCGCGGGATGCCGGAGCGGTGGCGGCCATGCGCGAGACGCGGCAGTCGCCACGCCTGCCCGGTGCGCGCCTGCCGGAGGGGATGCATCCAACCGCTTCCATCGCGGAAGCAAGCGCCACCGAGACCCTGCTTCTGGCCGTGCCGATGCAGGCGCTCGCGCCGCTCCTGCGGGAGAATGCGACCCTGTTCCGGCAGAAAACGCTGGTGGCCTGCTGCAAGGGGATCGACCTCGAGTCGGGCCTGCCGCCGCACCGGATCATCGCCCGCGATGCGCCAGAGGCCAGCCCCGCGCTGCTCTCCGGCCCGAGCTTCGCCGATGACATCGCCGCCGGCCTTCCCACGGCGCTGACCATCGCCGCGGCGGACGAGGCGCGGGCCGAGGCGTTGCAGAGGGAGCTGAGCACGCCGGTGCTGCGGCTCTACCGCTCCACCGATCTCGAAGGCGTCGCGGCGGGCGGGGCGCTCAAGAACGTCATCGCCATCGCCTGCGGCGTGGTGATCGGCGCGGGCCTTGGCGAAAGCGCCCGGGCGGCGCTGCTCACCCGCGGCTTCGCCGAGATGCGGCGCTATGCGGAAGCCCAGGGCGCGCAGGCCGAGACGCTGGCCGGACTCTCGGGCCTTGGCGATCTGGCGCTCACCTGCACCTCGGAGAAGTCCCGCAACTTCGCCTTCGGCAAGCGCCTTGGCGCGGCCGGCCGGGCCGAGACGCTGGCGACCACCGAAGGCATCGCCACCGCCCGTGCCGTGGCCGCGCGCGCGCGGGCTGCGGGGCTCGAGATGCCGATCACCGAGCTTGTGGCGGCGCTCGTGGACGGGCGCGTGAGCGTGGCCGAGGCGGCGGAGCGGCTGCTTTCGCGCCCGCTGCGCCCGGAATAGGGAGAGGATACATGCGCTACTGGCTGTTCAAGTCCGAGCCTTCCACATGGTCGTGGGACGACATGGTTGCCGCCGGCGCGGCCGGCACGCCGTGGGACGGGGTGCGCAACTATCAGGCGCGCAACTTCATGCGCGAGATGAAGGTGGGTGATCGCGGCTTCTTCTACCATTCGCAGAAGGACAAGGCGATTGTCGGCATCGTCGAGGTCATTGCCGAGGCCCATCCCGACCCCACCACCGACGACCCGCGCTGGGAATGCGTGGATGTGCGCGCGCTCAAGCCGCTCGCCCGGCCGGTGACACTGGCCGAGATCAAGGCAAACCCGGAGCTTTCCGACATGATGCTTGTCACCAACAGCCGGCTTTCGGTGCAGCCCGTGACCGAAAGGCAATGGCGGATCATCTGCGAGATGGGCGGCGTCGAACCCTGAGACAGGCGGGCGCGGCTTGCGCTATGCTGCGGGCCAGGCCGCGGTTCCGGCCCGGCCGTCAGACAGGGAGAGAGACGCGATGGAAGTGCTCAACGTGATCGTCGCCGCCGCGGTGGCGTGGGTGTTCGGTGCCATCTGGTACAGCGCCCTTGCCCGGCAATGGATGGAAGCCTCCGGCCTCAAGCCCGAGGACATCAACCGCAAGGATCCCTTTCCCTTCATCGTCAGCTTCATCGGCGCGCTGCTGGTGGCGGGGATGATGCGCCACATCTTTGCCAGCTCCGGCATCGTGAGCATCGGCGGCGGCGTCGTCGCCGGGCTTGGCATGGGGCTGTTTCTGGTGTTGCCGTGGATGGTCAACAATGTGCTCTACGGACAGCGCGACCGCCGGCTGATCTGGATCGATGGCGGCTATCCGGTCATCGGCATGACGCTGATCGGGCTGGTGCTGAACCTGTTCTGACGTGCCCGCGGACGGGGAGGCGCGCCCGGATGCGAATGGAGGGCCCCGTCCCCCCGGTCGGGACCCTCCATCACCCCACGTGCTCCCTCAGCACCACACGTGTTCTGTCCAGAGGTCCCGACCGTCCTGGCCGTGGACCCGGATATACACGTTCGGGCCGCGTGGGGCAAAAGCCAAGTGCCTAAAATTGCACGACACTTCGCGGGAAATGCCGCCGGTCAGTCGTAGACCGACTCCTTGCCGAAGTGCTTGACGAGAAGGTAGTACAGCACGGCGCGGTACTTGTTGCGCTCCGAACGGCCGTAGGTGTCGATGGCGGCGTTGATCGCGTCCATCAGCTCCGGCCCGTCGGGCAGGCCAAGCTTCTTGATCAGGAAGTTGTTCTTCACCGTCTCGAGCTCCCCCGGCTGGGTGGCGGCGACGGTGGAGGCGTCGGGGTCATAGATCGACGGCCCGCAGCCGATGGTGACCTTGGTCAGAAGATCCATGTCCGGCGTCACGCCGCACTTGGTGCGCAGATCCTCTGCATATTTCTGAATCAGCTCGTCGCGTCGGCCCATCTTGCTCTCTCCCTGCGGTTCCGGCGTTCGCCCTGGCGCTGAGACCGGGCGTTGAGGGCATGAAAACGGGAGCCGACCGGGGAGGCAACAAAAAACCGCAGCCGGGGCGCGTCGCGGCGTCCCGGCTGTGGCTTCGGCACACGGTGAAAACCCTCGAGGGGCGTCGCCGCCCTCAGTAGCGGTAATGCTCGGGCTTGAAGGGCCCCTCGGGGCTCACCCCGATGTATTCGGCCTGCTCGGGCGTCAGCTTCGTCAGTTTCACGCCGATCTTGTCGAGATGCAGACGCGCGACCTTCTCGTCGAGGTGCTTGGGCAGGATGTAGACCTTGTTCTCGTACTGATCGCCCTTCGTCCACAGCTCGATCTGGGCCAGCACCTGGTTGGTGAAGGAGGCCGACATCACGAAGCTCGGGTGGCCGGTGGCGTTGCCGAGGTTCAGGAGCCTGCCTTCGGACAAGAGGATGATCCGGTTGCCCGAGGGCATCTCGATCATGTCCACCTGATCCTTGATCCGCGTCCACTTGTGGTTGCGCAGCGCGGCCACCTGAATTTCGTTGTCGAAATGGCCGATGTTGCCGACGATCGCCATGTCCTTCATGCGGCGCATGTGCTCGAGCCGGATGACATCCTTGTTGCCGGTCGCGGTGATGAAGATGTCGGCCGTCTCGACCACGTCCTCGAGCGTGGTGACCTGGTAGCCGTCCATCGCCGCCTGCAGCGCGCAGATCGGGTCGGCCTCGGTCACGATCACCCGCGCGCCGGCACCGCGCAAGCTCGCCGCCGAGCCCTTGCCCACATCGCCATAGCCGCAGACCACCGCAACCTTGCCCGCGATCATCGTGTCGGTGGCGCGGCGGATGCCGTCGACGAGGCTCTCGCGGCAGCCATACTTGTTGTCGAACTTCGACTTGGTGACCGAGTCGTTGACGTTGATGGCGGGGAAGGGAAGGTGCCCCTTCTCCATCATCTTGTAGAGCCGGTGCACGCCGGTGGTCGTCTCCTCCGACACGCCGCGGATCATGTGGCGCTGCTTCACGAACCAGCCGGGCGTCTCCTTCATGCGCTTGCGGATCTGGGCGAAAAGGTATTCCTCCTCCTCCGAGGTCGGCACCGCGATGAGGTCTTCCTCGCCTTCCTCCACCCGCGCTCCGAGCAGGATGTAGAGCGTCGCATCGCCGCCATCGTCGAGAATGAGGTTCGCGCCCCCCTCGGGGAACTGGAAGATCCGGTCGGTGTAGGACCAGTAGTCCTCGAGGCTCTCGCCCTTCACCGCGAAGACCGGCACGCCGGCCTTGGCAATCGCCGCGGCGGCATGATCCTGGGTGGAGAAGATGTTGCACGACGCCCAGCGCACATCCGCGCCCAGCGCCACCAAGGTCTCGATCAGCACCGCCGTCTGGATGGTCATGTGCAGCGAGCCGGCGATGCGCGCGCCCTTCAGGGGCTTTGCCTCGCCGTATTCGGCGCGCAGGGCCATCAGCCCCGGCATCTCGGTTTCGGCGATCTCGATTTCCTTGCGCCCGAAATCGGCGAGCTTGATGTCCTTGACGACGTAATCCTTGGCCATGTTCCGGCGGCTCCTCAACTCCGTGTTGCCGCAGGCTCTAGCACCGGCGGGCGAGGGCGGCAACACGGCTGGCCGCCCTTGCGCCCGCGCCGAGGTGCACTAAAAGCTCGCCGTCATGAAGACACCCCCCCGCGCCTGGCAACGCATGCTTTCGGGCCGCAGGCTCGACCTGCTCGATCCCACGCCCGTGGACGTGGAGATCGAAGACATCGCCCACGGTCTTGCCTTCGTCGCCCGCTGGAACGGGCAGACGCGCGGCGACTGGCCCTATTCGGTGGCCGAACACTCGCTTCTGGTGGAGGAGATCTTCGCCCGCCTGCCCGGCGGCGGGGAGCCGCGCTGGCGGCTTGCCGCGCTTCTGCATGACGCGCCGGAATATGTGATCGGCGACATGATCTCGCCGGTGAAGGCCGCCGTCGGGGCCGGGTATGCCGAGCTCGAGGCGCGGCTTTCGGCAGCGATTCACCTGCGCTTCGGCCTGCCTGCGGTGCTGCCCCAGCAGGTCAAGCGCCGCATAAAGCGGGCCGACCGTGTTTCGGCCTGGCTAGAGGCGGTGCAGATTGCCGGCTTCACCGAGCAAGAGGCCGACCGCTTCTTCGGGCGTCCCGACGCTGCGCTCATCGAGGGCGCGCGCATCCGGCTGCGCCCGCCGGTCGAGGTGCGCAAGGCCTACACCGCCCGCCATGCCGAGCTGATGCGGCAGATTTCCTGATCGGGGACGATCTCAGCCCGGATCGCAGGTCATGCCGGCGACCAGAGGTGGCGGGCCTTCCGTCTTGCGCCAGCCGCGGAAGGTGCCGTCGAGAAACACAAGCTCGAGCCCCTTCCATGAGACGATTTCCACCGGCATCAAGGCACAATCGGTGCGCAGGGTTCGGGACCGGGGCGGACCGCCAATCAACTCTTCCACCGTTTCCACCACCCCGTCGCGGGCGCGGCCGAAGTCGATTCGCAGCTCGGTTCCGTGGGGCTGAAGGCCCCCTTCATCAGGGGTGAGCCCGCGCGTTGAGGCCTGCTCTTGCGGTGCGGCGCAGGCCGCGAGCAGCACCAGCGTGAAGATGCTGGTCCTCACCGCGGGCTGCGCTTGGCGAGGATGCGCTGCAGAGTGCGGCGGTGCATGTTCAGCCGCCGCGCGGTCTCGCTCACGTTTCGGTCGCACAGCTCGTAGACACGCTGGATGTGCTCCCAGCGCACGCGGTCGGCGCTCATCGGGTTCTCGGGGGGCGGCGGCAATGCGTTCTCGGGCGCGAGCAGCGCGGCGATCACGTCATCGGCATCGGCGGGTTTGGCGAGGTAATCGGTCGCCCCGATCTTCACCGCCGCCACGGCCGTGGCAATGGCGCCGTAGCCGGTCAGCACGACGATGCGCGAATCCGGCCGGCGCGCGCGCAGGGTCTCGACCACGTCAAGCCCGTTGCCGTCTTCGAGCCGCAGGTCGACCACGGCGTAGGCGGGCGGGCGGGCCGTGGCGATGGCCTTGCCGGAGGCCACCGAATTCGCCGTCTCGGGCCGAAAGCCGCGCTTTTCCATCGCCCGCGCGAGTCGCTTTAGAAACGGCTCGTCGTCGTCGACGATGAGGAGCGAAGGGTCAGGCCCGATCTCCCTCAGCGCGCGCTCGGTCATGGCGTCTCTCCCGATTGCACCGAAAGCGTGTTGCGCGGCAAGTTAGAGCCGGCGCGCGACCCGGTCAAATCCGCGGCAGGGCCGATCAGTTGCCGAGCCGCTCGGCGGCCTCGATGTAGCAGGCTGTGCGCCGGGCGACCTCTTCCTCGTTCTCGTCGCGGCGGAAGAAATCCACCACGCCGTGTCCGGGCAGGACGAGATAGGTGAAGGTCGAATGATCGACGAGATAGAACTCGTCGTCGCCCTCATGCTTGCGGTAATAGGTCTTGTAGGCCTGCGAGGCGGCCTTGACCTGCTCGGGGCTGCCGGTGAGGCCGATCATGCGCGGGTGCATGTAGGAGGCGTATTCGCCCACCACCTCGGGCGTGTCGCGCTCGGGGTCGATGGAGATGAACACCGGCTGCACGTCGTACCCCTGCTCCAGCAGGATGTCGACGGCGGCGGCATTGCGCGCGTTGTCGAGCGGGCAGACATCGGGGCAGAACGTGTAGCCGAAATAGACAAGGCTCGGCTTCGTGAACACGTCCCTGTCGGTCACCGTCTCGCCGCTCGCATTGACAAGCTCGAAAGGGCCACCGATGGCGCCGATGCCCCCCGCGACCTGGGCGCCGCCACAGGCGGCAAGGACCGACTCGGTCGAGCGGAAGAAGGCGAGCCAGGCGCTCACCCCGACCATTGCCGCAAGCAGTATGACGGCGAGGATGGCTGTGGCCCTCGTCATGTGACTCTCCTCTTCTGGTGTCTGCCCGTGGTCGGGCGCGATTGATCGGCGCGCTGGCCGCGGGCTACAAGTGGTCAGTTTGACGCAAACAGGCAAGGCCGTGCCGGCAGGATCGGAGCCCGATGATGCAGGATGATCCCGACCCGATGGCCCTGCTCAAGGCGGGGGGGCAGCGTGTGCGCCTGCGGACCCTCGTCATCCTGCGCTGGATTGCCGTGGCCGGCCAGCTTGCCGCAATTCTCGTCGCAGCGCGCTTTCTCGGGCTCCGGCTCGAGACCGGGCTTCTGGCGCTTGCGGTCGGAGCTTCGGTCATCGTCAATCTCGTGGCCATGGCGCTGGCGCCGCGCAACCGGCGCCTTGGGGAAGGCGAAGCGGCGGCGATGCTGCTGTTTGACCTCGTTCAGCTTGCCGTTCTGCTCGCGCTCACCGGCGGGCTCAACAACCCCTTTGCAATTCTCATCCTCGCGCCGGTCACCATCTCGGCGGCGGCGCTGCGGCCGGCGTCGACGGCGGTGCTGGGGGCCGTGGCCATCGTTCTCATCACCATCGTCTGGCGCTTCCACCTGCCGCTTGTCACCTCCGGCGGCGAGGTGCTGGCGTTGCCGCCCCTGCTGTCGCTGGGTTTCTGGTCGGCGATCGTGATCGGCATCGCGTTTCTTGCCGGGTACGTCGCGCGGGTCGCCGCGGAGGGGCGGGCGATGTCGCAGGCGCTTCTGGCCACCCAGATGGCGCTTGAGCGCGAGCAGCGGCTCACCGACATCGGCGGCATCGTCGCTGCGGCCGCCCATGAGCTGGGCACGCCGCTGGCCACCATCAAGCTCGCCAGCGCCGAACTTGCCGAGGAGTTGGCCGAGGAGCTCGGCGACCGCCCCGATCTGGCCGAGGATGTGGCGCTGATCCGCGAACAGGCGGACCGCTGCCGGGACATCCTGCGCTCGATGGGCGAGATGGGCAAGGACGACCGGCTGCTGCGGCTCATGCCGATCGAGGCGGTAGTGCAGGAAGCCGCGCGCCCGCACGAGCGGCGTGGCAGGGAAATCCTGATCTCGGCGAGGCCCATGCCGGGCGGGCGGGACGAGCAGCCGGTGCTGCTGCGCCGCGCCGAACTCATTCACGGGCTGCGCAACCTCATTCAGAACGCCGTCGACTTCGCCGAAAGCCGCGTGTGGGTCGATATCGGCTGGTCGGAAGACACGATCGTCATCCATATCGCCGACGACGGGCCGGGCTACCCCGCCGACGTGCTCGACCGCATCGGCGACCCGTTCGTGCGCCGCCGGACCCGCGGCGGCGGCAGTGGTGGCGCCCGCGCCGGTTACGAGGGCATGGGACTGGGGCTGTTCATTGCCAAGACGCTGCTCGAGCGCACGGGCGCCGTGCTCACCTTTGCCAACGCTGCCGACGTTCACGCGCCGCAGCACCGACGCGGCGAGCCTTGCGGGGCCGTTGTCGAGGTGCGCTGGCCCTTCACCGCCATCGCCGCGCCCGCCGGTGCCGATCGGGCGGCGCTGGGCTCGAACATGCCCTACCGCGCCGAAGACGCCGAGTCGTGAGGGATATCCCGCGTTAAGGCACTGTTAACCGGCGTTTTCCTAAAACTGTCCACAGCAGGCAGCTGCGGGGGACGATCATGGATTGGGGACTGGCAGGTCAGATCGCCACGCTGCTCGCCGGCGGTGCGCTGGCGTCTTCGGCAATCGCGCTCGGCACCCTGCGCCTTGCAGGCCCGGAAAGGGGCAAGCTGTCCGCCGGGAATGCCCCCGCCGCGGGGTCCGAGGCCGAGGGCGCCGTCTTTCTGCTGCGCGGCGAGGAGCTGCTCGATGCCACGGCGGCGGGGCGGCTCATCCTCTCGCGCCACCCGGGCGCCGGCAGCGACCTGCAACGTTTGCTTGGCGCGCTGTCGCCGCGTTTTCCGACACTCGGCGCGCGCCTTGCCGAACTTTCGGAGCGCCGGCGCTTTGACCTTGCCGCCGCCGACGGCAGCGCATGGCTCGAGGCGGAATGGTCCGACGGCGTCGCACGTCTGAGGCTGGTGGAGCTGCACCGAGGCGCCCGGCGCGGCCCGACGGGCGCGATGGGCGCCGCGCTTCTCGCCGAGCTGGACGAGTTGCGCACCGTCGCTCGGCATACGCCCGTTCCCATCTGGCGCACCACGGCCGACGGAAGGATCAGCTGGGCCAATGCCGCCTATCTCGACCTCGCCGAACGGATGAGCGAGGCACCGGGCGCGGCATGCTGGCCGCCGCCGGTGCTTTTCGAAGGGCTCGGCCCGGCGGCGACGCTTGCCAAGGGCCAGCGCCACCCGCTTACCGAAGCCGGGACGGGCAGGCAGTTCTGGTATCGGTGCAGCGCCGTGGAGCTTGCCGATGGCGCGCTTTACACGGCATTGCCCGAGGATCGCGCCGTTGCCGCCGAACGGTCGCTTTCGAAATTCGTCCAGACGATGTCGAACACCTTCGCCGCGCTGACCGTGGGCCTTGCGATCTTCGACGGCCGCCGCGTGCTGTCGCTTTTCAACCCCGCCCTTGCCGAGCTCACCGGCCTGCCGGTGGAGTTTCTGGCCGGACGCCCGACGCTTCATGCCTTTCTCGACCGGCTGCGCGATCACCGCATGACGCCCGAGCCGCGCGACTATCGCAGCTGGCGGCGCAACATCGCCGAGCTCGAGGCGGCCGCCAGGGACGGAGCCTATTCGGAGATCTGGCCGCTGGTCGACGGGCGCACCTTCCGGGTTGACGGCCGTCCGCATCACGACGGCGCCATCGCCCTGGTGTTCGAGGATATCTCTTCGGAAGTCTCGCTGACCCGTCGCTTTCGCGCCGAAATCGAGACCGGGCAGGCCGTGATCGACAGCCTTGACGAGGCGATCGCGGTGTTTTCGGCCGCGGGCATCATGACGCTCGCCAACCGCGCCTATGCAAGGCTCTGGGGCAGTGATCCGCTGGCCACGCTGAAAGGGGACATCACGCTGCTCGATGCCACGCGCACATGGAACATGGCATGCGTTCCAACCCCGGTCTGGGGCGATGTGCGCGATTTCGCGGCCGGGCTCGGCGAACGGTCGGCCTGGAGCGCGGAGGTGCGTCTGCGCGACGGGCGGCGGCTTCAATGCCGGTTCGAGCCGATCCAGGGCGGCGCGATGCTTGCGGGTTTCCGCGAGCTTGATGCGGCGGTCGAAGCTTCGCCGCCGCGCGCGGCCCTCGAAGGGATCGAGGCCGGGGGCGTCGCGAGCAGGCGCGCCTGACCCCTTGCGGCCGCTCGGGGGCGGGGCCAAACTCGGGGCATGGCCCGAACCCCCATTGCCAACATCCGCTCCGACCGCGAAGAAGACACGCGCCAACTCGCCGCGCGGATCGCGCCGCGTCTGGAGGCGGGCGACGTTCTGTTGCTTTCGGGGCCGATCGGGGCTGGAAAGTCCGTTTTCGCTCGGGCGCTGATCCAGTCGCGGCTGGCCGCGGCGGGCCTGCATGAGGAGGTTCCCTCTCCGACCTTCACCCTCGTCCAAGTCTACGATGACGGGCGCGCGGAAATCTGGCACGCGGATCTCTACCGGCTTGGCGAGAACGCGGACACGGCAGAACTCGGGCTCGACGAGGCCTTCGAGAGCGCCATATGTCTCGTCGAATGGCCCGAACGCCTTGGCGCCGCGGTTCCCGAAGGCGCGCTCTGGCTGCGGTTCGTGCCGGGGGGAGAGGCGCGCATGATCGAGCTTTCCACGACCGATCCGATGCGCTGGCGCAAGCGCTTGCTCGAGGCCGCTGTTGCAGATGAATGAACCGCTGCGAAATGTCGCGCGCCGTGGGTTCCTGGAACGCTGCGGTCTGGCGGGCTGGACGCTGGCGGCGCTGCGCACCGATGCCTCGCGGCGGCGCTACTTCCGGTTGCGCGACGGCGCCGGCGCCTCGCTGATCCTGATGGACGCTCCGCCCGAGACCAATCCGCCGCTTGACGGCTTCATCGCCACGGCCCGCATTCTTGCCGAAGCCGGGCTTTCCGTGCCGCGTGTCCACGAGGCCGATCCCGGGCAGGGTTTCATGCTGCTCGAGGATTTCGGCGACGCCTTGCTTGCAGACGTGATCACGAAGTTCCCAAAACGCGCGGCGATGCTCTACGGCGAGACGCTGCGCGCGATCGCGCAACTGCAGGCGCGCGCCGATGCCAGGGCGCTGCCGATCCGCACCAGTGGCGAGCGCGCCCGCCTTTCCCTCCCGGCGATTGACGATTACGCCGCGCCGCTCGCCCCCACGCCGCCGGGCGCTCGCGAGAGGCTCCTCGCCGCCCTCGAAGAGGCGCTTTTCCGTCTCGCGCCCGAAAGCGCTACGCCGGTGCATCGCGACTGCCATGCCGAAAACCTCGTCTGGCTGCCCGACCGGCGCGGCCTCGCCCGCGTCGGCTGGCTCGACTTCCAGGATGCCGAGCAGGGCCACCCGGCCTATGATCCGGTCTCGCTTCTGTGCGATGCGCGCCGCGACCTGTCCGCCGATCTCGTGACGCGGATGAAGGCCCTTTTTCTCGCCGAAACAGGCTCTGATCCGGCCGAATTCGAGGCCGCATGGGCCACGCTCGGCGCCCAGCGCAACCTGCGCATCCTCGGCATCTTCGCGCGTCTTGCCCGCCGGGAGGGCAAGCCCGGCTATCTGGCCCACATGCCGAGGGTCTGGCGCCAGCTCATGCGCCATCTCGCCCACCCGGACCTGCGCGATCTGCGCGATGCCGCTCTCGCCACCCTGCCCGAACCGACGCCCGCCATTCTCGCCCGCCTTGCCGAGCCATGCCCGACGCCCCCCGCGCCCTGATGCTCTTTGCCGCCGGTCTTGGCACGCGCATGGCCCCGCTCACCCGGCGCCGGCCGAAGCCGCTCGTCGAGGTCGCCGGAAAGCCGCTCATCGACCACGCGCTCGATCAGGCGGCGGGCCTGGGGCTCGCGCCGATCCTCGCCAACACGCACTACCTTGCGCCGATGCTTGAGGCGCATCTTGCGCCTCGCGGCGTGATCACACTGCGCGAGGCGGAGCTTCTCGACACCGGCGGAGGCCTGAAGAACGCGCTGCCGCAGTTGCCGGGTGAGGCCGTTTTCACCCTCAACACCGATGCCGTCTGGACGGGGCCGAGCCCGCTTGCCACGCTGGCCGCGCATTGGGATTCTGGGCGCATGGATGCGCTTCTGATCCTCGTGCCGCGCGACCGCGCCCTCGGCCATGCCGGGGCCGGCGACTTCGCGCTCGAGGGCGAAGGACGGCTCGCGCGCGGCGGCGGTTTCGTTTACGGCGGGGCGCAGATCATCGCGCGCGCGGCGGTGGAGGCGGTGGAGGGGCGCGTCTTCTCGCTCAACCGCGTGTGGGATGCGCTCGCCGCGAAGGGGCGGCTTTGCGGCGTGATCCACCCCGGCGGCTGGTGCGACGTGGGCCGACCGCAATCGATTGCACTTGCCGAGGCGCTTCTGGCGGAGGGCGGCAATGGCTGAGCCGCGGCTCTTCGGCATCCCGCCCGGCGCGGATTTTCCGGCCGCCTTCGTCGCCGGGCTGATCGCGCGGCATGGCGCGGGGCCGCCCGAGGCGCTCGCGCGGGCCGAAGTCTTCGTCAACACCCGGCGGATGCAGCGCCGGATCGAGGCGGCCTTCGACGCGGGGCCGGCGCGGCTCCTGCCGCGCTTGCAGCTTGTCACCGACATCGGCGCGCGCCTGCCGCTGCCGGGGCTGCCGCCGACCCTGCCGCCGTTGCGCCGGCGGCTCGAGCTTGCCCGGCTTGTGGCCGCTCTTCTCGAGCGCGCCCCCGAGCTTGCCCCCGGCACCGCCGCCTTCGACCTTGCCGAGAGCCTCGGCGCGCTCTTCGACGAGATGCAGGGCGAGGGCGTGCCGCCCGAGAAGCTCGAAGAGCTCGACGTCTCCGACCAGTCGGGCCACTGGCAGCGCAGCCTGACCTTCATCAACCTCGTGCGCAATTTCCTTTCCGAGGCTGGGGCGGAGGCGATCGACGCGGAAGCGCGCCAGCGGCTGGCGGTGGAAGCGCTCATCGCCCGGTGGGACAAGGCCCCGCCCGAGCATCCGGTGATCGTCGCCGGCTCCACCGGCTCGCGCGGCACCACGGCGCGGCTGATGCAGGCGGTGGCGCGCCTGCCGCAAGGCGCGGTGGTGTTGCCCGGCTTCGATTTCGACATGCCGCCCCATGGCTGGGCCGCGCTCACCGACGCCCGCAGCGGCGAGGATCACCCGCAGTTCCGCTTCGCCCGGCTGTGCGAGGCCCTCGGGATGGAGCCTGGCGCGGTGCACCCTTGGCATGAAGCGGCAACCGCCCCCGATCCCGCGCGCAACCGCACGCTCTCGCTCGTGCTGCGCCCCGCGCCGGTGACCGACCAGTGGCTCAGCGAGGGCCGCGACATGCCTGACCCGCGCGCGGCCATGGCGCGGGTGACGCTGATCGAGGCGCCCGGCCCCCGCGAGGAGGCTGGCGCCATCGCGCTCATCCTGCGCGACGCGGTCGAGCGGGGCGTGCGCGCAGCACTGGTCACGCCTGACCGGGTTCTGACCCGGCAGGTGACGGCGGCGCTCGACCGCTGGGGCATCATCCCCGACGACAGCGCCGGCCGCCCGCTGGAGCTCACCGCGCCGGGCCGCTTCCTGCGCCAGACGGCGGCGCTTCTTGTGGCGCCGCCGCCGGCCGATGCGCTGATGGCGCTGCTTAAGCACCCGCTCGCCGCCACCGGAGGCGCGGAGGGCGGCAAGGAGCGGGGCGCGCATGTGCTTCATGCCCGCGAGCTTGAGCTTCACCTGCGCCGCCGCGGCATCCCGCACCCGCACGGGCAGGACATCCGCGCCTGGGGCGAGGCGCGGGAGGAGCACCGCGACTGGGCGTTCTGGCTGGCCGAAGTGCTGGAGGCGGTCCCGGCGCCTGAGCGCCGCCCGCTCGCCGAGCACCTCAAGGCCCATCTTCGCCTTGCCGAGACTCTTGCCGCCGGGCCGGGGCAGGAGGGGGCAGGCGAGCTGTGGCTGAAGGCGGCCGGCATCGAGGCGCTGCGGCAGATGCAGGCGCTCGAGCGCGAGGCGGCGCATGGCGGTGAGGTCACGCCGGCCGAATATGCGGCTCTGATTCACCAGATTCTGGCCGAGCGCGAGGTGCGCGAGACGGTCGCCGCCGACAGCCGGGTGATGATCTGGGGCACGCTCGAGGCCCGGGCGCAGGGCGCCGATCTTGTCATAGCCGCCGGGCTCAACGAGGGCGTGTGGCCGGCCCAGCCCGGCGCCGACCCGTGGCTCAACCGGCAGATGCGGCACGCCGTCGGCCTCCTGCTGCCGGAGCGGCGCATTGGCCTTTCGGCGCACGACTTCCAGCAGGCGGCAGGCGCGGCCGAGCTGGTGCTGACCCGCGCCCTGCGCGATGCGGAGGCGCAGACGGTGCCTTCGCGCTGGCTGAACCGGCTGACCAACTATCTTGGCGGCATTTCCGACGAGGGGCGCGCGGCGCTTGCCGAGATGCGCGCGCGCGGCAATCACTGGCTTGCCCTTGCCCGCCGGCTTGACGCGGCGGAGAACCGCGTGGAACCCGCGCGCAGGCCTGCGCCCCGCCCGCCGGTGGAAGTGCGGCCGCGGCGGCTCTCGATCACCGAGATCAGCCATCTGGTGCGCGACCCCTATGCCATCTACGCCCGGCATGTGCTGGGTCTCCGGCCGCTCGACCCGCTGCGCCCGCAGCCCGAGGCGAGCCAGCGCGGCACGGTCGTGCATACCATCATGGAGCGCTTCCTTCGGTCGGTGGGCGATGGTGCGCCACTGACAACCGGCACGCTGATGGACATCGCCCGCGAGGTGATGGAGGCCGAAGTGCCCTGGCCGCTCGCCCGCCGGCTCTGGCTTGCGCGGCTCGCGCGCATCGCGGGCTGGATCGTGGAAGGCGAGGCCTCGCGTCTTGCCGGCGCCTTTCCCGCGGCGCTGGAGAAGGATTGCACGCTGAAGCTCGAAGACCCGCGCTTCACCCTTACGGGGCGCATCGACCGCGTCGATCTGCTCGCCGACGGCACCTTCGCCGTCTACGACTACAAGACCGGCAGCGTGCCGACCCGGAAGCAGGTGCGCCACTTCGACCCGCAATTGCCGCTCTCGGCGCTCGCGGTCAGTCGCGGCGCGGTGGAGGGAGTCGCACCCGGGGCCGTCACGCAGGCCGCCTATATCGGGCTCGGGACGAACCCCAAGTTCACCCCGATCGAGATTGACGCAGCGCTTCTGGAGGAGGCGGAAACGTCTCTGTTCCGCCTTGTGTCGACCTATCTTGACCCGTCAACGGGCTATGTCTCGCGCCGGGCGATGTTCCGCAGCGCGTATCCCGGCGACTATGACCACCTCGC
This sequence comes from Meinhardsimonia xiamenensis, assembly GCF_900102905.1. Lineage (GTDB taxonomy): Bacteria > Pseudomonadota > Alphaproteobacteria > Rhodobacterales > Rhodobacteraceae > Meinhardsimonia > Meinhardsimonia xiamenensis. The sequence continues at coordinate 237,074 of NZ_FNFV01000001.1, forward strand.
CCGCCACGGCGAGTGGGAGGACAGCGACGCACCCGAGCCCGAGGATGTCGGCCGATGAGCCTTGATGACGCGACGCTGAACCAGATCCGCGCCGCCGACCCGGCAAGCTCCACATGGCTTACCGCCAACGCCGGTTCGGGCAAGACCAAGGTGCTCACCGACCGCGTGGCCCGGCTTCTGCTCGCAGGCACCGACCCGCAGCACATCCTGTGCCTGACCTACACCAAGGCCGCGGCGAGCGAGATGCAGAACCGCCTGTTCGGCACGCTGGGGCGCTGGGCGCTGATGGAGGATGGCGCGCTGCGCGCCGAGCTTGCGCGGCTTGGCGAGGAGGCGCCGGGCGGGCCCGAGCGGCTGGCCGAGGCGCGGCGGCTCTTCGCCCGCGCCATCGAGACGCCGGGTGGCCTGCGCATCCAGACCATCCACTCCTTCTGCGCCGCGCTCCTGCGCCGCTTCCCGCTCGAGGCCGGGGTGTCGCCGAACTTCCTCGAGCTTGACGACCGTTCGGCGGCGCTTCTGCGCGAGGAGGTGGCAAGCGCGCTCGCCGAGGAGGACGCTGAGGGGCGCTTCGGCGCCATCGCCCCGCTGATCGCGGGGGAGGACATGGCCGCCTTCACCGAGGAGATCATCACCCATCGCGCAGGCTTCGCGCGGGAGGTGAGCGAGGCCGAGATCAGGCGCTGGCTCGGCCTGCCGCAAGCGCTCAACATGGAGCGGCTGCTCGCCGAAACCTTCTCTGATGCGGCCGAATTCATGCCGCGCGTGATCGCGGCGCTGCGTGCGGGGAGCACAAACGATCAGAAAGCGGCCGCCGATCTTGCGCCGCTCGACTTCGCCTCAGCGACCGAAGAGACGCTCATCGCATGCGAGTCGGTCTTCCTCACCAAGAGCGGCGCGGCGCCATTCACCGCAAGAATCGGGAAATTCCCGACCAAGGCCACGCGCGAGGTGCTCGGCGACGACACCCGCCGGCTCGAGGCGCTGATGAGGCGTGTCGAGGCCGCCCGCCCCATGCGGGTGGGGCTGAAGACGGCCGAGGCAACGCTTGCCCTGCACCGCTTCGCGCGGGCCTTCCTCGAGGGTTACGAGGCGCGGAAACAGTCTCTCGCCCGGCTCGATTTCGACGATCTCATCGGCCGGACGCTGGCGCTTCTCGAAGACCCGGCGGTTTCGGCCTGGGTGCTCTACCGGCTTGACGGCGGCATCGATCACATCCTTGTCGACGAGGCGCAGGACACGAGTCCCGAGCAATGGCGGGTCATCGCGCGGCTGGCCGAAGAGTTCACCGCCGGTGAGGGCGGGCGCGCAGGCGCGCCGCCGCGAACGCTCTTCGTGGTCGGCGACCCGAAGCAGTCGATCTATTCCTTCCAGGGGGCGGACGCGCGGGAATTCGCGCGCATGCAGGAGCATTTCGCCCGCCGTTTCGGGGCGGCGGGCCAGCCGCTCCTGCCGCACGAGCTGGCCTACTCCTTCCGCTCCTCGCCGGCGATCCTGCGCGCGGTTGACCTGACCTTCCCGGACTGGACGAACGGCCCGCCCCGTCACGAGCCGGTCGCGCACCGCCCCTTTTTCGGCGATCTGCCCGGCCGGGTTGACCTCTGGCCGCTCGAGCCCGCGCCGGAGAAGGCGGAAGACCCGCCCTGGCACGAGCCGGTGGACGTGCTCGCGCCCGGCGACAACCGCCTCGAACTCGCCCGCAAGATCGCCCGCCACATCAGGGCGCTCATCGGCACGCCCCTGCCCGACGGCACGGGCGCGGCGCGGCCCATCGGCGCGGGCGACATCATGGTGCTGGTGCAGCGGCGGGGGGTGCTGTTTCACGAGATCATCCGCGCCTGCAAGGCCGAGGGTCTGCCGGTGGCCGGGGCCGACCGGCTGAAGCTTGGCGAGGAGCTCGCGGTGCGCGATCTCACCGCGCTTCTCTCCTTCCTCGCCACGCCGGAGGACGAGCTTTCGCTCGCCGCCGCACTACGCTCGCCGCTCTTCGGTTGGAGCGAGGCCGATCTCTTCCGTATCGCCGCGAACCGGGGCGGGCGCCCGCTGCGCGCGGTGCTCGAGGCACGCCGGGACGAGTGGCCCGAGACCCACGCGATGCTGCGCGATTTGCGCGATGCGGCCGACTTCCTGCGGCCCTACGACCTCATTGAGCGCATCCTGATCCGCCATGACGGGCGGCGGCGGCTGATCGCGCGGCTCGGCGAGGAGGCGGAGGAGGGCATTGATGCGCTGCTCGAGCAGGCGCTTGCCTATGAGCAGGCCGAAGTGCCCTCGCTCACCGGTTTCGTCTCGTGGCTTCAGGCCGAGGATGTGGAGCTGAAGCGGCAGATGGGCGCGGCCGAGGGGCGGCTGCGGGTGATGACGGTGCACGGCGCCAAGGGGCTCGAGGCGCCCGTCGTCATCCTGCCCGACACGGTGCGCACACCGCCCGTCCATCGCGGCCGGCTCATTGCCGCGGAGGCGGAGGGCGAGGGGCCGCCGCGGGTGTTCTGGAAGGCCGAAGGCGGCGAGCTGCCCCCGGCGGTGGAGGCGGCGCTGGGCGCCTGGCGGGCCGAGCAGGAGGAGGAGCGGCGGCGGCTTCTTTACGTGGCGATGACGCGGGCCGAACAGTGGCTCATCGTCTGCGGGGCCGAGGCCGAACGCTCCGAGGCTGCCTGGCACGAGGCCGTCAAGGCCGGGCTTCAGCGCGCGGGTGCCGTCGCCGCGCCCTTTCCCACCGGCGAGGGGCTGCGCTACGAGGTCGGCGACTGGTCGGCCTGCGATGTGACGGCGACGGCAGCCGGGCAGGCGCGGGCCGCACCGGCGCTGCCGAACTGGGCGCGGGAGCACGCCCCGCCGCCCGTTGAGGCGCCCGCGGTGCTGCGCCCCTCGGATCTGCCGGGGGAAAAGGCGCTGCCGGGGGAGGCGGCGCTTGCCGAGGGCGACGACCCGCTGCGCCGCGGGCGGCAGCTGCACCTGCTGCTCGAGCACCTGCCCCACCATCCGCCCGCGCGCCGCGCCGAGATTGCCGCGAGCCTTCTGATGAGCGGCGAGGATGCGGTGACCGACAGTGCCGAGCTCGCGCTGCTGCTCGAGGATGCCGCCCGCGTGCTGGACGAGCCCGCGCTCGCGTCGCTCTTTGCGCCGGGCGCGCTCGCCGAGGTGGCCGTGACCGCGCCGCTGCCCGAACTGGGCGGGCGGCGCGTGCACGGCACCATCGACCGGCTTATCGTCGAGCCCGGCCGGGTTCTGGCGATCGACTTCAAGACCAACCGCATCGTGCCGGGGACGCCGCAGGAGGTGCCGGCGGGGCTTCTGGCGCAGATGGGTGCCTATCGCGCCGCGCTGGGGCAGATCTACCCCGAGCGCACCATCGAGACCGCGATACTGTGGACTGCGGTGCCGCGGCTCATGCCGCTGCCTGACGATCTCGTGACCGCGGCATTCGCGCGCGCCGCCGCGCCTTGACGCCCGGCGGGGGGCTTCATAGGTTCGCCGCCGACCCGACATGCCAAGGAGCAACAGGCCATGGCCACCGTTGAAGTGACCGACGAGACGTTCGACGCCGAAGTGCGCAACTCCGACATCCCCGTGGTGGTGGATTTCTGGGCCGAATGGTGCGGCCCGTGCAAGATGATCGGCCCCGCCCTCGAGGAGCTTTCCGAGGAGTACGCCGGCAAGGTGAAGATCGCCAAGGTCAACGTCGACGAAAATCCCAACTCGCCGGCCCAGCTTGGCGTGCGCGGGATTCCGGCGCTGTTTCTGTTCAAGAACGGGCAGGTGGTCTCCAACAAGGTTGGCGCCGCGCCCAAGGCCGCGCTCGAGGAGTGGATCAAGTCCTCGCTCTGAGGGCGCGCGAGGCGGAATTGCGGGGGCGGTGCGGCTGTCGCGCCGCCCTTTTGCTTTGCCCACGCCTTGCCGCGGGGGCGGCGCGTCGTCATATAGCCTGGGCGTTAACCTGCCGCGGCAATGGAGAGGCACGATGAGCGATCAGGCATTTCCCGGCTGGCACGGCACCACCATCATCGGCGTGGCCAAGGGCGGCAAGGTCGCGGTGGCGGGCGACGGTCAGGTGAGCCTCGGCCAGACCGTCATCAAGGGCACGGCGCGCAAGGTGCGCCGCCTCGCCCCTGGCGGCCATGAGGTGGTGGCGGGCTTTGCCGGTTCGACGGCCGACGCCTTCACGCTCCTCGAACGCCTCGAGACGAAGCTCGAGGCCAGCCCCGGCCAGCTTCAGCGCGCGGCGGTTGAGCTGGCGAAGGACTGGCGCACCGACAAGTATCTGCGCAATCTCGAGGCGATGCTGGTCGTCACCGATGGCGCGGCGCTTTATGTGATCACCGGGGCGGGCGACGTGCTCGAGCCCGAGCATGGCATCGCCGCCATCGGTTCGGGCGGGATGTATGCGCTGGCCGCGGCGCGGGCGCTGATCGACAGCGATCTTGACGCCGAGGAGATCGCCCGCCGCGCCCTGGCCATCGCCGCCGAGATCTGCGTCTACACCAACGCCAACGTGACCGTGGAGACGATCGGCGCCGGCACCGGGCAGGGCTGACCGCCGGCCCCGGCGCCACGGCCCCCGGCCGCTTCAGCCCGCCATGCCGTTCGTGAAGAGAAACGCCATGTAGGCGGCATAGGCGACGAGCATCACCGCGCCCCAGAGGCGGGAAATGCGCGACGCCGAGAACAGCAGCACCAGCAGCAGAAGGCTCGCGCCCAGCATCACCGGCGTGTCGATCGTGCGGAAGCGGTCGCTGACCACGATGGGCCTGATCACGACGGTTGTGCCGAGGATGGCAAGGACGTTGAAGATGTTCGAGCCGATGACGTTGCCGAGCACGACGTCGGAATGGCGGCGGATCGCGGCAATGATCGCCGTGGCCAGCTCCGGCAGCGACGTGCCGACCGCCACCAGCGAGAGCCCGATGACCGCGTCGGGCACGCCGAGTGACCGCGCGATGTTCACCGAGCCCTCCACGAGCAGGTCGGCGCCGAACACCAGCGCCACGATTCCGCCGAGCGCGAGGAGAGGCGCGAGCCACGGGCGCGGAAGCGGGATGTCCTCGAACGCTTCGGCCTCGTGCACGAAGGTCTGGTCGTCGGGCCGCCTGGTCTCGAGCCAGTAGCTCGAGCCAAGATACGCGGCCAGCACCACCAGCATCGCCAGGCCCTCGAAACGCGTGATGGCAGCTCCATGGACGAGTCCGACGAGCACCAGCGCGACGAGGGTTGCCACAAGCGCTTCCCTGACGGCCGTTCGCTCCCAGCCGGCGATGGGAAGGAGCACCGCCGCGACACCCACGATCAGCAGTACATTGGCCGTGTTCGAGCCGACGACGTTGCCAAGCGCGATCTCGGGCACCCCGTTCAGGGCCGCATCGACCGAGACAAGCAGTTCGGGCGTCGAGGTGCCGAAGCCAACGATCACGAGGCCGATCAGCAGTTTCGACAGGCCCAGGCGCTCGGCGATGGCGACCGAGCCCCTGACCAGCCCCTCGCCACCCAGGAACAACAGCACAAGGCCCGCGGCCACCAGAAACAGATCCTGTATCACTCCAGCTTTTCCTTCGGTTTCCCGCTCGCGTCGGCGCCGCTGTCCGCCTGGCCGGAAGCCGGCTTGGCCCGGCCGGCCAACGCCTCGGCCGCCTCCAGCGCTTCGCGGACCAGCGGGTTGGGGAAACGGCGCCGCAGGGTCACGGCATAGAATGTTTCCGTCAGCCCGTCGAGACGGGCGAGTTCCGCCAGACGGCCGGAAGCGAGCTCGTCTTGTACCACGATCGGCGGCACCACCGCAAGCCCGGCGCCCGAGCGCGCCAGAAGCCGGAGCATGGCCATGTCGTCGGCCTCGGCGAGAATGCGCGGAACAATGGAAAACGATTCGAGCAGTGCGTCGAAGCCGGCGCGCAGGGGGCTTTCCGCCGTGGGAAGGATCAGGGGCCGGCTCTCGAGCAGGACGCGCAGCGGCTGTCCGCGAAGTTCCGGCGGGCCGATCAGGCTCACGGGCTGTTCCGCGAGGCGGTTGACGAGATGGCGGCTCAGCGCATCCTGCGCGGGGGGATGGTTGGTGAGCACCACGTCGAGGGCAAGCGCCTCGAGCCCGGCGAGGAGCTGGGCTTGCGGGCCGGAACGAAGCACCACTTCCACGTCGTCGCGCGCGAGGAATGGCGCGATGAAGCCGATCTGGAAGTTGCGCGACAACGTCGACAGGGCGCCGACACGCAGCGCCTGCCGCGAGGCGCGCCGTTCGCGCAGGGTGGCAACGAGGTCATCGGCGGTGCGGAAGATCGCCTCGGCATGGTCAAGCGCGATGCGGCCGGCCTCGGTGAGGACCAGACCGCGGCCGCGACGCTCGAAAAGCTCGTGGCCGAGCCTCGCCTCCAGCGCGCGTATCTGGGTCGACAGTGCCGATTGCGAAAGGTTCAGCAGGCGCGCGGCGCCGGTCAGGGTGCCCTCGCGCGCGACCGCCCTGAACAGGCGCAGGTGGTGCAGGTTCAGCGTGCTCATTGTTCCATTAAATAGAACGATTTCAGAAACAATATATAATTTTATTTAACTGCGCCAGCGCCTATCTCCGCCTCGCCTGAAGAGACAAGGGAAGACGTGGAGATCGGCATGGCCTATTCCGCTGACGTCACCGCGGCACTCGCGCCGCTTGTGTTGCTGACCGGTGCCGCACTGATGATGGCCCAGCCGGGGCGACGCCCCCCGCTTGCGCGCCGGGTGCCGCAGGGTGCAAGCCTGCTGGCGCTGTTGCTGGCGGTTGCCGGAGCGCTCGACATCGCGTTTGCCGGGGCAGCCGAAAAGGGCGCCGGATTGCGAGATCCGGCGGCGCGTGACGGGCTTGCGGCGCTCCTGCGCCCCGATGCGGTCGGTGCGAGCCTCGCCGTGCTCGTCGGCTTCATCGGCTGGGTGGTGACGCGCTACGCGACGCGCTTCATGGACGGCGAAGCCCGCGAGGGCCGGTTTCATGCCCTGATGCTTTGCACGCTGGCGAGCGTGATGGTGCTGGTTCAGGCTGCTAACCTTGCGGTGGCGACCGGCGCCCTCGTGGTGACGGGTGCGGTGCTGCGCGGGCTCTTGCTGTTCTACCCCGAGCGGACGGCGGCCCGGCGCGCGGCGACAAAGTTCGCGCTTGTCTGGCACGCGGGCGACGCAGCGCTGGCGCTGGCCACGGGGCTCTTGTGGCTGCGCTTCGGCACCGTCGATCTGGCCGCACTCGCCGCGCTCGTGCCGGCGCAGGGGCTTGGCGCGGCGGGACAGGCTGCCGCGGCGCTCGTCGTTCTGGCCGCGGTTCTCAAGACGGCCGCCTTCCCGGTGCACGGCTGGCTCACCGAGGTGATGGAGGCGCCCACGCCCGTCTCCGCGCTCCTGCATGCCGGGGTCATCAACGCGGGCGGGGTCTTGCTGATCCGGCTTGCAGAGCTGGTGCAGGCAAGCGCCGCGGCGATGGCGGCACTGGTGCTACTCGGCGGCCTCACCGCGCTTTTCGGGGCGGTGGTGATGCTGACGCAAAGCGCGGTCAAGACGGCGCTCGCCTGGTCAACGGTCGGGCAGATGGGGTTCATGCTCATGCAATGCGGGCTGGGGCTGTGGCCGCTCGCGCTTCTGCACATCGTGGCCCATGGGCTTTACAAGAGCCATGCCTTCCTGACCGCCGGCATGGCGGTGGCCGAGGTAGGGGCGGCGCGCCGGCCGGGGCCGGTGGCGGTGCCCGGTTGGGGGGCGGTCCTGCAGGCCTTTGCGCTGGCGCTCCTGCTTTACGCGGCCATGGCGGGGGCCATCATGGCCATCGCCGGGCCGAAGTCGCCGCAGGCGCTGGCGCTGGGCGCGATGCTGGTCTTCGGCGTCGCCTATCTGGTGGCGCAGGGGCTGGCCGATGCCGCGCCACGGGCGTTGACGCGGCGCACCGTCGTCGCCTCGCTCGCGGCCACGGTGGCGTATTTCGGCTTCCAGCTCGGCGCGCAGGCGCTGTGGGGCGCGCATCTGCCCGCTCCGCCGACGCCCGGACCGCTCGAATGGGCGTTGATCGTGCTCGCCGTCGTGTCGTTCGGGCTCGTGGCGCTGGCGCAGGCGCTGTTCCCGCTCTGGGCGCATCACCCCGCGACTGCCGGGCTGCGCGTGCATGTCGCCAACGGCCTCTACCTCAACGCGCTCATCGACCGGGCCATCGGCGGTTTTCGCGTCGTGACCGGCAAGTAGGACCGGCAAGTAGGACCGGCAAGCAGGGATATTCGACCATGTTCATGCAGGAAATCGACATCACGCCGGCCCGGCTGTCGGCGACGCTGAAGGCGGCCGAGGCCGCCGCGCGGGCGATCCCGCCCGCCTTCCCGCTCGATGCCACGGTGGCGGTGAACCCGTTCCTCGGGCAGGCGGGAGAGGATGTCACCGTGGCGGCGGCGCGGCTCGCGCGGGTGGCCGGGGCGCGGCTCTTCCGGCCGCGCGCGGAGATCGCCGCCGAGGTGGCGGAGGGGCGCATCTCGGATGATGATCTGGCGGCGGCCCTGATCGCCTGCAGCTCGCCGCTCAAGCCGGTCGACCTCGCGCTTCTGAAGGCAAAGCTGCACGCCCCCGCCCCCGCGCCGGAGGCGTTGCCGACCGTTGCCGATCTGGCCGCCGAGCTCAGCGGCACCGACTGGCCCGCCCTGATCGAGCGCTGCGTGGGCCTCTGGGCGGCGGGGCATTTCGACCGGGGGCAGGCCCTGTGGCTGCCGGCGCCGGGCGCCGATGCGTGGGCCGCCTGGCGGGCCTGGGCCGCGCGCGACCTGACGCCGGAGATTGCCGGGCTCGAGGGCTTCTGCGCCCATGTCGCGGCCGTGCCCGACACGCCCGAGCGCGCCATCGTGCGGGCGGCGAAGGCGCTGGGGATCGAGGCCGAGGCCACCGAGACCGCCTTTCACCGCCTGCTGATGGATCTCGGCGGCTGGGCGCAGCACGCGCGCTGGATGTTGTGGCAGGCCGAGCAGGAAGGCGCGACGGACCGCACCCTGCTCGCACTGCTCGCGATCCGCCTGATCTGGGAAGAGGCGCTGCTTGCGCAATACCCCGCGCTTGCGCCCCGCTGGGCCGAGGTGGCGCGGGCGCACGCCGAGCCGGTCACGCCCACCCCCGACATGGTCATTGACGCGATCCTTCAGGATGCCGCCGAGCGCGCCTTCCAGCGCCGGCTCGGCGCGCTTCTCGACCGGCCGGCGGCAGGGGCAGCGGCGGAGCGGCCGGCGCTGCAGGCCGCCTTCTGCATCGACGTGCGCTCCGAGCCGTTCCGCCGCGCCCTCGAGGCGCAGGCCCCGGGGATCGAGACCATCGGCTTTGCCGGGTTCTTCGGCCTGCCCGTGGCGCACTGTCCGCACGGCTCGGATGTGGCCGAGGCACACCTTCCGGCCCTGCTGAAGCCGACCCTGCGCAGCACCAGCCATCAACCCGAAGCGGCTGAGCAGGCGGCCCGCATCGCGGCGCGGGCCGCGCGCGCCTGGCGGCGGTTCCGGCAGGCGGCGGTGTCCTCCTTTGCCTTCGTCGAGGCCGCGGGGCTGGCTTACGGCGGCAAGCTACTCGCAGGTGCCTTCGGCAAGGGCGGCAAGGCGTCGCTGCCGGAACCCGCCCCGCGGCTGGACGCGTCCCTCGATCCGGCGCGCCGGGCACAGATCGCGGCCGCCGTGCTGACGGCGATGGGGGTGCGCGAGGGGTTCGCGCGGCTCGTGCTGCTCGTCGGCCATGGCGCGAAGGTGACCAACAACCCCCACGAAAGCGCCTATCACTGCGGCGCCTGCGGGGGGCACACCGGCGCGGTCTCGGCGCGGCTTCTGGCCAGCCTGCTGAATGACCCGGACACCCGCGCGCATCTGGCCACGGCCGGCATCGCCGTGCCCGAGGACACGCGCTTCGTCGCGGCGCTGCACGAGACCACGACCGACGAGGTGACGCTGTTTGACGTGGAGAAGGCCGGGGACGAGGCCGGCGAGCACGCGCAGGATCTTGCGCGGGCGCGGGCCTGGCTCGAGGCCGCGGGGCGGCAGGTGCGGGCCGGGCGCGCCCTGCGGCTTCCCGGCGCGGCGCCCGGCGGCGTGGCGGCGCGGGCGCGCGACTGGGCCGAGACGCGCCCCGAGTGGGGGCTCGCGGGCTGTGCCGCCTTCATCGCGGCTCCGCGCGCGGTCACCCGGGGCAAGGACCTTGGCGGGCGCGCCTTCCTGCACAGCTATGACTGGCAGGCGGACGAGGGTTTTGCCACGCTCGAGCTGATCCTGACCGCGCCCGTGGTGGTGGCAAGCTGGATTGCGCTCCAGTATCACGGGTCGAGCCTCGCGCCGGAAACCTTCGGCGCGGGCAACAAGCTGATCCACAACGTGGTGGGTGGCATCGGCGTGGTCGAAGGCAATGGCGGGCGGCTGCGCGCCGGACTGCCCTGGCAGGCAGTGCATGACGGCGAACGCCTCATGCATGAGCCGCTGCGCCTCACCGTGCTCATAGAGGCCCCGCGCGAGGCGATCGCGCAGGTTCTTGCCCGCCACCGCGAGGTCGCGGCGCTCTTCGACAACGGCTGGCTGCACCTCATGCAGCTCGAGGGCGGCCGCGTCAGTGCGCGCTACCGGCCGGGCGGCGGCTGGCGCGAGGAGGCAGGCGCCGCCTGAACCTGTGCGCAGCCCGCACCGCATCACCACACGCCCCTCGAAGGCGCCTCTACGACCGCGAGTTCGGCGCACCGGACGCCGGCCCTCGCCCGGCGGGCGGGCCTTCAGACGATGTTTCCCTCGGGGGAGTGCTCGGCAATGGCCGGGAGAAACGTTGAACGGCGTGCTTGAAATGCCCTGCCGCGCCCCCAGATCGGGGAGCGACTGGACCGGAGGCAGGGCGAGGGCCCGAGGCCTGTCGCTGGCCAAGGGGAATGACCCCAGAAGACCCATTGCCGGAAAGGGAGCAAGTGAAATGATCGGACGGAACGAGGCGGCCGAAATCTGGAATCGTCTGCAGGAGCTCGAGACTCCTGTTCTCAGCGTCTATGCTGACATCGACCCATCCAATCCCGACAACCGGGGCGGCGCGTGGCGCGTGCGTGTCAAGAATGCGCTCAAGGACATCCCCGAGATCCACGAGCGCACCGAGCACCGCCCGAGCCTCTACGACGAGGTGGTCGCGCTCATCGACGAGGAACGCCCCGAGGCGAAGACGATGGCTCTCTTTGCCCGCCAGAACCATCTGGGCAAGACCTTTCTCGAGCGGATCGACCTCAAGGTGGCCGTGCCCGTGGTTGACCTCGTCGGCGGCCGGGTCGACGCGCGCTGGGGTGAGCCCTGGATCGCACCGCTGCTGTATGCGCTCGACGAATACCAGCGCGCGGCGGCGCTTCACATCCACGGGACCGAGTGGCACCTCTACGAGTTCTTCCTTGGTGAATTCGAGGAAATCGACGGCGTCTTCGCCGAAGTCGACGAGCAGGACTGGAAGGAGCTGCGCGAGGCGGCCGACTTCATCCGTTCGGGTCGACTGAGGGCCGAAGTGACTCCCGATCTTTCCGGTTCGACCAAGGATCGCTGGGCAGCCAAGTCGCGCCACTGGCGGCGCAAGCTCTATCAGCGGCTCGTCCGCCTCGTGGAGAAGGCTCTGGAGGCGCGCGGCATCGAGCGGCTCGTCATCCTCGGCGATCATGCCGAGGCGGCGATGGTCGCATCCCTCTTCACCGGTCGCTATCATGACATGATTGCCGCCATCCTTCCGAACCCCTCGGACGGCAACGATATCGACCCGAGGAAGCTCCACGATCTGGTGCTGCCTGCACTCGAGGCTGCCGAGCGGCGCGAGGAAATGCGCCTTCTCGACCGCATCCGCGAAGAGCCGGGCCCCATGGGGCTTGAAGCGGTCATCGACGCCATCCAGTTCGGCCGGGTTGACGTTGTGGCGGTTCCCTTCCGCACCGAGGCGAAGATCTGGCATTGTCCCGACAGCGGCCTCTACGGCGGTACCCGCGCTGCAGCGGAAAGATACTGCGCGGAGCCGGTCGAAGTGCCGCTCGCCGACCACATTTTCCGGCTCGCGGAGAACTTCGGCACCCGTGTCGAGTTCGTCGACGGCGAGGCGGCGGACAGATTGAGGGAAGAATTCGGCGGTATCGCCGCGCACAGGCGGTGGTAGCGGCGGCGGTCGAGCAAAGACGGAGCACGTGCGGAAGCGGCGCTCAGGCGCCGCTTTCGTCGTCCGGGGCCAAGTTGACCGAGGGCACCTTGCTGTGGGCGCCTTGCAGTGGATCCCTTGCACGCGCCTGGCCGCAACGGACGGGAAAACCGAAGGGAACGGGCGGGGATCTTGTTGGCGAAGCCGGCGAGGACGTTTCCCCGTCGCCCCGTCAAGCGCGCAGTTCGCGGTGCGGGTGCCGTGGCGGAGGAGGTGTCCGCCATACCTATGTTTCACAAGCCCTCGCGAGCGGTCAAAAAACCTCTTGTTTCAGAACGATAATTCCCGTCATATGACTTCATAAGGTTTCAGGAAAATGCCCTGAAGCGCGTGCAAATTGAGGGAACGATTGAGGGAACCGCATGGCGAGGCAAGGCAAGAGGCTCACGGCGCGCTTCTGTTCGACGGCCGGGCCGGGCCGATACCATGACGGCGGCGGTGACGGGCTCGCGCTCTACGTCAAGCCTTCCGGTTCCCGGTTCTGGGTGCAGCGCGTCACCATCGACGGCAAGCGGCGCGACCTTGGGCTCGGACCGTTCCCGGCCGTGAGCCTGACCGACGCCCGCGCCAAGGCGGCGGCGAACAAGGCGCTCATTCGCGAAGGGAAAGGTGCCGAACTTCTGCACCGCACCGAGAAAAGCCGCATCACCTTTGCCGAGGCGGCCGAGCGGTGCCTTGTCAAGCGGGCGAAGGGCCTGTCGAACGAAAAGCACCGCAGGCAATGGCGCTCGACATTGGCAACCTACGCCTTCCCGGTGCTGGGCGACATGCCGGTTGACCGCATCGGCCTTCGCGACGTGCTGCGGGTGCTCGAACCGATCTGGGAGGAGAAGCCGGAAACCGCTTCCCGCCTTCGCGGCCGTATCGAGGCGGTGCTTTCCTGGGCAACGGTGGCAGGCTTTCGCGAGGGCGACAACCCGGCGCGATGGAAGGGCAACCTTGCCGAGGTTCTGCCCGCGCCCTCATCCCTCAAGCGCCAGAAGGGCGGCGATCATCACCCGGCGGTGGCACAAGCCGACCTGCCGAGATGGTGGCAACGTCTGGCGCAAGTGGAAGGCATGGGCGCGGCGGCGCTGCGCTTCGCGGCACTCACGGCGGCGCGTTCTGGTGAGGTGCGCGGCGCGACGTGGGATGAAATCGACCTCGAGGCGGGCCTGTGGCGCGTTCCTGCAAGCCGCATGAAGGCGAAGCGTGAGCATGTGGTGCCTCTGAGCCGGGCTGCGCTCGAGGTGCTGGCAAGCGTGCCGCGCATAGAGGGCGAGGCGCTTGTGTTTCCCGGTATCCGGCGCGGGCGGCCCATGTCCGACATGACCCTTGCGAAGGCCATGAAGGCGGCGCATGGGCGCGACCTCAAGGCCGGTGGTGAGGGCTTCCTTGACCCGAGAAGCAAACGCCCGGCGGTGCCGCACGGGTTGCGCTCAAGCTTCCGCGACTGGGCGGCCGAGCGCGGCTATGAGCGCGACCTTGCCGAGATTGCCCTTGCCCATGACGTGGGTGATGCGACCGAGCGCGCCTATCGGCGTTCCGACATGGTGGAACGGCGGCGGGCGATGATGGAAGCCTGGGCCGATCACGTCACCGGGAAGGAAGCGCGCGGGCAGGTTGTCGAGTTTCGGCGGTAGGACAGGCGCGCCTGTCGGATGGTCTCACCCTAGGTGACAAAACCGACGAAACCGACAAAACCTCGGGCGCGCGTTTCGCGGCCCGGCCCGCTGCTACATCCGCTACAATCGCTACACGGGAAGGGCGAGGCAGCGAGTCAAACCCAGGGCGACACAAGCGGTTGCAGATTCCCGCGCTGTCAAGCACAAAATGCGGCTTTCCGACTCAAATTGATTCTTGATTCGGGCAGGTGGTTCCGCTTGTTTGTTCCTGCCGCCGCATGCGTCAAAGTGCATCACCATGCGGAAGGTGCCGCGCCCGGTGCTGCAACACCGAAGCGCGGCGGGTGTGAATTATCTTGTCACACCCTCATAGATGCACGTTTGGGCCGGTTCGGCAACACCAAATGTGTTCCGTCACATTCGCTTGGGCCGGCCTGCATCTAGAGGAAAACAGCGCATGAAGCTGTTGAGGAAAACCGAACTTCTCGAAATCGTTGGCGTTTCCGACGCGACGCTTGACCGGATGGTGAAGGCGGGCCGGTTTCCCGCACCTGTCCGCATCGGCAAGCGCGCGGTGGCATGGCCCGAGGCCGAGGTGCGCGAATGGCTGGCCGAACGGGCGGCCGAGCGCGACCGCGAACGCGCGGCGGGCTGATTCGTCATGCCTTCGGCGTTCACGGCAACCCGCCCGATGCAGGGCGGGAACGGGAAAGGTGCGACTCGCGATTGCGGCCGTGCCACCCTGCACGAAACCGCTGACGGCTATCACGGCACCCTTGCCGCTTCGGGCCGGTGGCGAGCAATCCGGTGCCGCGATGACTTGCAATTCATCCTGCAACGGCGACGTGGTGGAAACCGCAAGTGGCCGTGGCAGGCCGTTGCCTACATCCTGAACGCAAGGGCGCTTCCACCCGTCTTGCATCGCCCGAGCCTCGGCATTCCGGCCGCTGACCTCGCGCGGCTGATGGCGGCGCTTCCGCGTCCGGCGATGAAATCGCACGCTTTTCGGACGGCGGGCGCGCAAAAAATGAGAGGGCCGCGCCATGACTGATCCGCGCGACCTCACCCGCGCCCTGGGCGGCCGGTGGTTCGGAAGCTACGGCGTAGCGTCCTGTCCGCTGTGCCAGCCCGAGCGGCGGCGCGACCAAAAGGCCTTGTCCATCTCGCAGGGCCATGACGGGCGGCTTCTGCTGCGGTGCCACAAGGCGGGCTGTTCGTTCTCGGACATCCTTGCAGCGGCGGGCATCGCACCCGGTTCTGTTTCGCGACCCGACCCGGCGGCCGAGGTGCGGCGGAAGGCTGACCTCGAAGCGCAGCGCAAGCGGCGCGAGGGCACCGCATGGCGCATCTGGCGGGAAGCGCGACCGGCGCGCGGCACGGTGGCCGAGCGCTACCTGAACGGCCGTCACCTCGAGCTTCCCGAGGGCGCGGCGCTGCGCTTCCATCCGGCGGCACCGCACCCGAGCGGCGCGCGGCTTCCGGCGATGGTGGCGCGCATCGACGGCGGCGAAGGCACCGCCTGCCACGTCACCTATCTGGCCGAACCCGGACGCAAGGCGGCGGTGGTGCCTGCCAAGGCCACCTTCGGCCTTCCCAAGGGCGGCGCGGTGCGACTGGTTGAGCCGCCCGAGGGCGGGCCTGTGCTGATAGGCGAGGGCATCGAAACGACGCTGGCGGCGGTGGCGATGTTCGGTGCGCCCTGCGGTGCCTGGGCGGCGCTGAGCGCAACCGGCATGGCGGGCCTCGACCTCGCCCATGTCCCGCCCGGCGCGTCAATTGTGGCGCTTGGCGACGGCGATGACGCGGGCATCAAGGCCATGTATGCCCTCGCCCGCAAGGCCCATGCGGCGGGCATCTCTGCGGCCGTGCTGGCGGCACCGCCCGGCACCGACTTTGCCGATGCGCTGGCCGAACAGGCCCGCGCCCGGAAAGGCGGTGCAGCATGACGGCCGAGGTGAAGCCGCTTTCGGCGGCAGTCACGCCCTACACGCCCGAGGCCGAGCTTGCCGCTATCGAATGGGCCGAGCCCGACCCGGCGCTTCTCGCGCCCGAGCGGCCCGAGGCACCGCCCTTGCATCTCGAGCCGCTTCTGAGCCCGCCGCTGGCGGCATGGGTGCGCGCGGCGGCCGAAGGCAAGGGCGCGCCTGCCGATTACGTTCTGGCGGGCCTTCTGGCGGCCTCGGGCGCAGCGCTTGGCAATGCGCGCTGGGCGGCACCTTGGCCGGGCTGGCGCGAGCCGCCCGCGCTGTGGTGCATGGTGATCGGCAATCCTTCGGCGGGCAAGAGCCCGGCCCTTGACGCAATCACCCGGCCGCTGGCCGAACTGGAACGCGCCCGGCGCGAGGCGGCCGAGCCCGAGCGCAAGGCCTGGGCCGAGAAGGCCGAGGTGGCGAAGATTGCCGAAAGCGCGTGGAAGGAAGCGGTGAAGGCGGCGCTCAAGGAAGGCGAGGAACCGCCCGCCAAGCCTGCCGCCTGCGATCCCGGGCCGGAACCCTTCCCGCCGCGCCTGATGCTGAACGACGCGACGATTGAGCGCGTGGCGGTCATCCTCGAGCGGCACCCGCGCGGCGTGCTTCAGTTGCGCGACGAACTGGCCGGATGGCTCGAGGGCATGGCGCGCTATTCGAGCGGATCGGATCGGCCGTTCTGGCTCGAGGCCTACGGCGGGCGGCGGTATAGCGTGGAACGCATGGGCCGCGATCCGGTGACGGTGGAACGGCTGACGGTGGCGGTGCTGGGCGGTATCCAGCCTGACCGGCTGAAGAGCCTGATGCTGAAGGCTGATGATGACGGGCTCGTTGCCCGCTTCCTGCCCTTCTGGCCCGACCCGGCACCGATCACCGCGCCCGGGCCGGGTGCCGATGACGCCTTCATCAAGGCAACGCTCGAGCGGCTTCATGGCCTCGGCATGGCCGAAGATGACGCTGGAAACCCGCGCCCGTGGTTCGTGCCATTCGAGGATGAGGCGCAGGCGCTCTTGACCGCCTTCCGCCAATCCTGCCGCGCATGGGAAGGCGAGGCCGAGGGCCTTCTTCTCGGCTTCACCGGCAAGTTGCCCGGCATGGCGGTTCGGCTGGCGCTGATCCTCGCGCATCTCGACATGGCGACCGACCGCCCGCCCGAGGTGGAAGCGGTGACGGCAACGCACCTCGCACGGGCCTGCGCCTTCCTCGAGGATTACGCCCTGCCGATGGCCCGGCGCGCCTATGCCGAGGCCTCGAAGCCCAAGGCCGAGCGGGCGGCGGCGCGGCTTCTCGCCATGATCCGCGAACAGGGCTGGCGCAGCTTCACCTTGCGCGAGGTGCAGCGCGCGGGCCGGGCCGGGCTCGCCCGTGCGGCCGACGTGGAAGCGGCGGCGAATGTGCTGGCCGAAGGCGACGTGATCCGCGAACTGCCCGAGGTGATCGGCCCGAAGGGCGGGCGACCCTCACGGCGCTTCGCGGTCAATCCGGCGATTCTGAACGGTGCGCCATGAGCGGCTGGCGCGCCTTGGCCGAGGAACTGGGTGCCCTTCCCTCGCTGACAAAACCGACAGAACTGACGAAACCCGGCCCGAGAGAGGTTTTGTCAGTTTCGTCGGTTTTGTCAGAAGGGCCGGAACCCTTCACCGATGACCTCGCCCGCGATCTGTTCGAGGAACGCGCGGCCATTCGCGAGCATGACGGCGGGCTCGCCCGTGCCGAGGCCGAGGCGCTGGCGGTGGAAGATACCGCCCGCGCCCTGAGCCTGCCCGTGGCCGAGGTGCGCAGGGCGGTGATGCCCGAGGCACCCGCGCTCGATAGCGAAGGGTTGCCCTTCCAGCCCTGCACCCGCTGCGGCGGCGGTGACTTCTGGAAGCCGATGCGCCTGCCCTTCGAGGGTGAAGGCTGGCGGTGCGCCACCTGCCACCCGCCCAACCCGGATGAATGGCGGCACGCGGTTTCGGTGCCGACGGGCAGGCCATGACGCCCGTGATGCTTGTCGCCGTGCGCCCAGGGCCGGTGCTGCACGTCTGGCAAGATGGCCGGGAACTGGCGGCAATCCCGCTCGACACTCACGCGGCGCTGGCCCTTGCCGAGGCGCTCTTGCGCGAGGTGCGCGCCAACGTTCGATAAGAACCCGGAATTTTCCGGCTCTATAAAAAGGCCTGCACCTGTCGCGGCGCGTTCGCCGTTCCGGTCAAAGGCCCTGAAAAATCCGGCAAGTGGCTGGAAAAACGGATAAAAGCGATTTTACCCACCTGCTCGAACCCAAGCGGCGAGACAGGATTTTCAGCATCACGAACTAGAGAGGGCGCAGGGCCTCGCGCTACCGCTGGCGCTCGGACGCCCGGAAAGGGACCCGACCGGGGGGCGGGTCAAATCTCTGAGGCCTTGGACCGAGAAACCGGCGGCTGGACCTCATCTGCGCTAAACCCGCAAAATTTCCTCGCGCGCGAGGCCTCAAGGTTCGATTCCCGAAAGGATGTGACCTCGCCTTTTCGAGGCCGTGAAACAGGCCCAAGCCCGTGCAAACTGTGGGAACGATTGTGGGAACTCGTTTTTCGAAATTCCTGCAACACCCTGCAAACATTGGTGTTTCACGGATGCTATGGCGGAGGAGGTGGGATTCGAACCCACGGTGGGCGTCAACCCACGCCGGTTTTCAAGACCGGTGCAATCAACCGCTCTGCCACTCCTCCGGCGGCGCAGAGGTAGCGCGCCTCCGCTGCCCGTGGCAAGGCGCAGGGGGCCAGATCGATGTGTTTTTTGCGTGGCGGCAGCCGTCAACGCGCCCGCGCGGACGCAGCCCTGGCCCTGCCACGGATGCCGGTTCGAAGGCGGTCAGCGTCCGGCGGGTCGCGGCCGCGTCAGTAGTCACGCTCGTAAAAGAGGCCCAGTCCGGTATCTCCTGTCGAGTCGAGTCGCCCGCGCACGGTGACCGAGGGCGAAACCGACAGCTCAAGGTCGATCGCGGTGCGCCCCGCGGCGTCGATCTCGACATCGGTGTACAGGTTCTCGCCAAGATAGCGGCCAAGCCGCACTCGTGGCCCGCCGGTCTCCGAGGAGGTGACCTCGAGATCGTCGAGGCCGAAGAGCGCGCGAATGCGGTCAACCACGCCGGCACCGCCGGCCCCCGAAAGCGTGGAGATCGCCGATGCCAGCTGTACCGCCTGCAGTGGCGAAAGGTTGGAGATGTCGCGGCCGAACGCGAGGCGGGCGAGAATCTCGTCCTCCGGCAGCGGCGGGCTCGAGGAGATCGTGACCACCGGATCGGAAGCCGATCCTTCCACAAGAACCGCTGCCCGAAGCCCATCGGGGGTGGCTGTTGCCGCGCGCAGGCGCAGAAGCGGATCGAAGCTGCCTCGCAACGTCACCGTCGCCTCCTCCAGCTCGAGGCGGCGGCCGAGAAACTCCATGCGCCCGCGCAGAAGCTGCAGGCCGCCGGTGGGAATCACCTCGTCGACAGTGCCTCCGAGCCGGAGGCTGCCGCCAAACTCGGCATCGACGCCGCGCCCGCGCAGAAACACCCGCGCCGGAGCGCTCACGAGAAGATCGAGCCCAAGCGTCCGGCCCGCGGCGGGTGCCGGGGGGGCGATTTCAAGAAGGCCCGCGCGCAGGAGCGTCTCGCGCACGCGGGCGGGCAGATTGCGGTGCCTCAGGCCGGGAAGCGGCGCAGCGCCGGTGGGAAGCCCCTCGCTGAGCCGCAGCTCGGCGGTGATGACATCCACACGTCCGCCGAGCAGCGCGCGCGTGGCCAGCGGCCCGGTGAGCGTCAGCGCGGCATTTGCGGTCGCCTCCAGAAGCGGCGGCCGCCGGATCACGAGGCCGTCGAGCTGCAGGGTCAGTGCGGCATCATTGGGCGGCGCCAGTCCGATCCGGCCGGCGAGTCCGAAGCGGCCACCGCTGCGCGCCCGTCCCGAAGCCGCGAGCTCCGCGGCACCGTCTGCAATGCGCGCCTCGCCCGAGACGCCCGTCAGCGAGATTTGCAGTGCCGGCAGTGCCGCTCCGGCCTCCGAGAGGCGCAACCTGCCCGAGAGCCCCTCCAGCGCGAGGGGACCGTCGAGCCGCAGGTCGAAATCCGCGCGCCCCGACAGAAGGCGCGGCGCAACGAGACGGTTGGCAAGCGCAAGGGGGGCGGTGCCGGTCATCGACAGCTCCGCGCCGGGAAGGGCAGGGCGGATGCTTCCCACCGCGCGCGCGGCAAGGCCGGCCGGGCCGTTGGCGGCGATGTCGATGCGCCAGCTCCCGTCATCGGAGGTGGCGCCGGCCCGGGCGGTGCCCGCGACGGTGAGCTCACCGGCAAGCCCCGGCGCAACAAGCCCCATGTCGCGCAGCCGCGCTGACACGGCAAACGCGGCCGGAGCTGCTTCCGGCTCGGCCGCCACCGTGGCGGAAAGCTCGCGCGACTCGAGTTTCAGCGCCTCGAGCATGGCGAGGCCCTGCCGCGGGCCGCGCAGACGCGCCGACAGGCGCGCCGTGCCACGCAGCAGCGGATCAAGGAGCGGCTCGGCAAGGGCAAGATCCTGCGCTTCGCCGTCTATCGTGAGCGACCACGCCTTCGCGGTGAAATCGGCGCGGCCCTGCGCCTGGAGACGCGCTGTACCGCTCAGGCTGCGCCCGGCGAGGCCGGAATAGCCGGCAAGGGCCTGCACATCTGCGCGGGCGGTGCCCTCGAGAGCCGCAAGCGCGCCCGAGCGGACCGTTCCGGTACCCTCTGCGGCGAGGCGCGCGCCGCCCGGGCCCTCGCCGCTCAGCCGGATCTGCCAGAGCCCTCCGGCGCCATCGAGGGTGAGCGCGAGCCGCGCGGCACCCGCGAGCCCCGGCGCAAGCGGCGAGACATCGGCAATTTCGGCTTCGAGCCGCGCCGTGCCCTCGGCGCCGGGAAAGTCCGCCACCGCGCGGAGAGTGGCGCGGGCGGTGGCGAACTCGGCGCGCTCGAGGCGCGTGCCGGAGGCGTCGCGGCGGGCTGCGACGGCGAGGCGGCCCTCACCCGAGAGCAGCGGGTCGAGCCGCGCAAGGCCAAGCGTGATGTCGCGGGTGCGGCCTTCCAGGGCGAGATCGAATGCCCCGCCCAGAGGTGCGAGTTTGCCGCGCAGCCGGAGCGTGACGCCGCCGCCGAGCGGGCCGGGCAGGGGAGGTGCAACCACCCCCGACAGGGGCGCAAGATCGTCGATGACGACCGTGAGGTCGAGATCGGCACGTGGCCCCATCGGCGTGGGTGCGCTGTCGCCTTCGGGCGTGAGTATGGCGGCGCCGGTGATGCGCAGCGTGCCGCTGTCAAGCGCGATGTCGGTCAACCGCAGGAGCCCCCCGGCGCTACGCGCGCCGCGGAGCGAAAGCGTGGCATGGGAGCCTGCCGCTGGCGCAAGTTGCGGCGGCAGCAGCTGGCGCAGGTCTCCGGCGATCTCGAGCGTGAAGCGCAGGTCGCCACCCGTCGGCTGCGCGGCAAGCGCGAAGCGGCCCGAGAGGGCCCGTGCCGCGGCGACGTCGAGCGAAAGGTCGGCGGCGAAATCCTCCGGCGTGCCTTCGCCGGCGATTCGCAGGGAAAGGGCGGGCTGGCCGGGCACGCCCAGAAGGCGGGCGGCGATACCGCCCTCGGGCTCGGTCACGCTCATCTCGAGCGCGAGCGATTGGGCCGCGTTGTCATGGCTTGCGCGCAGGCTCACCGCGCCTTCCCGCCCGTCGGTGCGGCGGATGTCGAGCGCGGCGGTTCCTGCGCCGCCGGCCAGGCGGGCGTTGCCGGTGCCGGTCAGCTCCACCGCCTCGCCCAGAACCGGAGGTTCGAGCCGCAGCCGTGCAACGGCCAGCCGCCGGATGTCGATCTCCACCGGGAGCTCGGGAAGGGAAAAGCCGGGCGCCCTTGCCGCCGGCAGGTCGGGCAGCGGTGCGCCGGGGGCGGGTTCCGGCTCGGGCAGGCGGGCAAGGATGATTTCCTCGGCGGCAAGCTCGGCCACCTCGAGTCGGCCGGAAAGAAGTGCGGCGCGGTTCCAGTCGAGCACCGCGCCACGCACCGTCAGCCATACGCCGCGGGCATCGGCGATGGTGAGCGCCTCGAGTTCGGCCCGGCCCGAGAGCGCTCCCCGGAAACCCTCGATGCGGACCTCGCGCCCGGCGGCCGAAAGCCGCGTCTCCAGCCAGCGTTCGAGAAACCCGGCGCCGTCATCGCCGCCTTGCTGCGCCCGCGCCGGCGCGAAGGGCGGGGCGATGGCGGCGAGCAGCAGAAGGAGCGCGGGAAAGAGAAGCTGGCGCATCAGAAGCTCTGCCCTATCCCCAGGTAGATCTGCAGGCCTTGCCCGGTGGTTCCGGCGACGGGGGCGGCGATGTCTAGCCTGATCGGGGCAAAGGCGGTGTGGTACCGCAGACCGATCCCCGCTCCCGCGTGCCAGTTGCCCGAACTTCCCGGCAGCGCGGTGGAGCCGACATGGCCGGCATCGACGAAGGCGACGGCGCCGAAGCGTTCGCCAAGCGGCACCCGCGCTTCGAGTGACAGCGCCAGGAAGCTCAGCCCGCCGGTGGTGGCGCCGCCGCCGAGATCGACCCCGAGCGACTGGTAGGGCTGGCCGCGCACCGTGCCGCCGCCGCCGCTGTGAAACAGGAGGTCGGGCCGCGCGTCGGCCAGCGCAACCCCCGCGAGCGTGCCCGCCTGAAGCCGCCCGGCCAGCACCGTGGCGCCGTCCTCGTCGCCGAGCCGTTGGTAGCCGCGCGCATCGAGCGTTGCCCTGAGCCCGGCGGTGCCATCGTCGAGGGTGATGAAGGGCATCGCCCCGAGGGCAAGGAAATGGCCGCGCGTTGCGTCGAGGCGTTTGTCGCGCCCGTCCCATGTGAGCTGGGCGGGGAGCATCGCCATCGGGTAGCTGCGGGTGCCCAGCGCATCGGTCGCCCGTGTCCACGACAGGGCAATTCCCGCCTCGGCCGAGAGGTTCTCGGTGAAGTCCCGGCCAAGCCCGGCACCGACGCTCACGCCGAGGGAGGTGAAGTCCGGTTCCTCGCGGCGTTCCCCGCCGGCATGGACAAAGCCGCGCGTGTCGGGGCCGTACACCGCCGGCACGTCGAGCCGCGCCGTGAGAGACTGGTCGAGCCCGCCGCTCTGCCCGCCGATGCCGCCGAGCCGGCCGTCGAGCCTGAGGCGCTCGGCTCCACCGAACAGGTTCCGGTGCAGCCAGTAGCCCGAGAGCTCGAGCCCCTCGAAGGAGGAAAGCTCTGCGCCGAAGCCGAGGCGGCGCGGCCTTTCGTCCACCACCGAAAGGAGCATGTCCATGCGATCGCCGGGAGAGAGGGTTTCGGCCTCGCCAAGCGCGACGGTGGCGAAGGCGCCGCTGCGGCGCAGCCGGTCCGCGACGCGGCGGGCCGTGGCCGGGGAGAAGACCTCTCCTTCCGGCAAGCCGGCGATCGCCTCGATGCGCTCGGACCGCACGGCGCTTGGGGTCATCTGCCGCAGCCGTCCGAAGCGCACCCTTGGCCCCGGCTCAATCTCCACCGTCACATCCAGCCGTCGCGCGGCGTGATCGGCAAGCACGCGGTCGCGCGCGGGGCGGGCCTTGGCGTGACCGGCCTCGCGCCATGCCTCCACGGCCTCGCGCACGGCCTCGCGCACCGCGCCGCTTCGCGCCGGCCGGCCGGGCGCGATGGCTTCCGGCAGACCGTGACCGGGGGGCAGCGGGGCAAGGGTGCTGGCGCCGAAGCGGAACGGCGGGCCGGGGTCGACGCGCACGGCGATGGTGTCGATCCGCGCAAGCGGCGCGGTGAGGGGGATGTCGGCCGCCTCGCGTCCATCGATCTGGATGGAAACCACCACCGAGTAATGGCCCTCGGCATAAAGCGCCTCGGTGATGCGCCGGTAGTCGAGCAGGGCGGCGGCGACGAGCTCGCGCGGCGATGTGCGCCCTTCTCGCTCGGCCGCGCGCAGCGCCGAGGCACGCTCGACCGCGGCGCGCAGATGCGCCTCGCGCGAAGCGACCTCGTAGCTCAGTCGCTCGAGCGCCTGCGCTCCGCCGGGTGCCGCTGTCGCGAGGAAGGCGACGAGAAGCGCCCCGAAAGGCGGTCGGATGCGCAAGCCCAGGCGGCGGCGGTGCGGTGTCATCGCGGCTCCCTGCGCGGCGGCTTGCGGGCGCGGCATGCGTGAGTCGCGGACCGGCCCGCCGTGCCGGCAACCTAGCGCCGCGCAGTCCGGAAGGCGACAGTCAGCCGGCGGGGGCACACGGGATTTCGGCCAGGATCCGCCGGGCGGGATCAAGCGGGGGCCGTGCCGCCATCGGCGAGGTGCTCGAGCGCATGGGCGATGTCGCGGGTCTGGACGTAGAGCGCCTTGAACAGGGGATAGAGCGCGCGGTAGGCGGGCAGATCGCGCGGCTCCACGCGGCGTGCCTCGGGGTTCCAGCGGGCGATGTCGCCCTCGTCCACCGCTCCCGCTGCCAGAGCGGCGAGGAAGGCGTCGCCGTAGCTGGCACCGAGGGTGCGCGCGCGGATCCGCTGCATGACTCCCGCCGCATCCGACGTGGCCTGCAGCCAAAGCGTATTCTGCACCCCTCCACCCACGGCAAAGATCCGCTCCGGCGTGGCGCCCGCCTCGGCATATGTTTCGAGCACATGGGCAGTGGCAAAGGCGATGCCCTCGAGAAGCGCCCGATAAAGATGCCCGCGCGTGTGGGTGAGATCGAGACCGAAGAAGGCGCCGCGCGCCTTCGGGTCATGCAGCGGCGTGCGTTCGCCCGAGAAATACGGCATGCACAGGAGCCCGCCCGCGCCCGGCGGGGTGGTCTCCGCCTCGGCGGCCAGGCGGGCAAAGGCCTCGTCGCGGGGCAGGTCGCGGGCGAAGTGGTCACGGAACCAGTGGGTGAGCGTGCCCGAGGTGGCAAGCCCCGCCATCGCCGCGTGCCGGTCGGGAAACAGCCACGGCGCATACCACAGCCGCGCGTCGCGCACGCGCTCGGCCGTGACCTCGATCACGAAGATGGTGGAGCCGTACATGAGCATCATCTCGCCGGGCGCCGCCACGCCCACCGAGACCGCTTCGGCGGCCGCGTCGATGGTGCCACAGGTCACCGGCGTTCCGGCAGCAAGGCCCGTCTCGCGCGCCGCCGCGTCGTTCACATGCCCGGCGATCTCGGCCGACCACATCAGCCGCGGCAGCCGCTCGAGCGGAATGATGTCGGGGGCGAGATCGTCGCACCAGTCGCGGCGTGCGACGTCATAGAGCGGCGCGAAATTCGCCGCCGTGTAGTGGTCGATGACACATTCTCCGGTGAGCTTCATCACCAGGTAGCTCGTCGAGGTCATCACCTTCGCCGCGGCGGCGAAGATCTCGGGGCGGTTGCGCTTGAGCCACAGGATCTTCGGCCCGACAGCCTGGCTCGTGAGCGCGTTGCCGCAGCGCGCGAGAATCCTCTCGGCCCCGATTTCCCCGGTCAGCTCCTCGATCTCGGCGGCCGCGCGGGTATCCACCCCGTAGAGCACCGCGTTCATCAGTGGCCGGCCCGCGGCATCCACCGGCAGCATGCAGGGGCCGATTGCAGAACAGGCGACGGCGGCGATCTCGCCGGGTGCCACGCCGGCCTCGGCGATCAGCGCCCGGGTGATGTGCACGAAGTCGGCCCACCAGTCCTCTTCGGCGCGATGCTCGGCCCAGCCGGGGCGGGGAACGATCATGCGGTGATCGCGCCGTGCCTCGGCGAGCACCCGGCCCGTCTCGTCCACGAGCACGCCCTTGCTCTGATAGGTGCCGATATCGATGCCAAGCGTGCAGCCCATACCGCTCCTCCTAGTGCCGGATCAGATCGAAGCCCGCGCCGATACGGGCGAGAGCGGCGCACAGAAGCGCGGCAAGCGCCTCGAGATCGGCGAGGTCACACATCTCCCGCGCCGAGTGGGAATAGCGCATCGGAAAACCCAGATCGAGCGCCGCCACGCCCTGGCCGACGAGCTGGACGTAACTGAGGTCGGTCAGGACACCCACCTGGGCGCTGCGCTGAAGGGGAATGTTCTCGGCCGCCGCCGTCTCTTCCATGAGCCGCACCAGCGCCGGGTGCGGCAGCACGCCGTTGAGGGTGCCGCGGCCGTGGAAGGAGTAGAGGCTCATCCCCGGCCCGCCACCAAGCCGCATCTCGCCGAGATGGGCCATGTCGGGGGTGTCGGTCGCGAGCATGATGTCGAGCTGGATGGCGATGTCCGGCATCAGTGCCTGGGCGGCGACCAGCGCGCCGCGAAGGTTGAATTCCTCCTGCACCGAGAACACCAGATGCACGGTCGGCCCGCCCGTGCGCCGGCGCAGGGCACGCGCAAGCGCGATGAGCACCGCGCAGCCGGCGCGGTCGTCAACCGCCGTGCCCATGATCCGCCCGTCGCCGATCTCGAGCGCGCGCGGCGCCCAGACCACCGGCGTGCCGATCCTGATGCCGGCCGCCTCCACCGCCGCGCGGGAGGCAAGGCCGACATCCACGAAAACCTCGGCTGTCGGCACCACGCGGAATTTCTCTTCCGGGCCAGTGGCGTGATGGGCCTTGGTCGCGATCACGCCGGGCAGATCGCGGCCCTCGCCGAGCTGCACCAGAACCTCCTGCGCGGCGAGCGCGCGCTCGGGCACGCCGCCCAGCCGCGAGAGCCGCAGGAGTCCGTCATCCTCGATGCGGCGGACGATGAAACCGAGCTGGTCCATGTGCGCGAAGACCATCACCGAGGGGGCCTCCGCCGCGCCGGGAAGCGTCGCGATCAGGTTGCCCAACCGGTCGCCGCGGCTCTCCACGCCGGCGGCGGCAAGACGGGCGCGGATCGCGGTGCGCACCCGGTCCTCGTGGCCGGCCAGGCCGGGCAGGCGCATCAGCGCCATCAGGTCGTCGCGCAGAAGGCTCCGCATCACCGCGGCCTCCGGGCGGCGCGCGCCCTCGCCATGAAGTCGGCGGCGCGCTCGGGGTCGACGGGTGCCCAGGTGTCGCCGTCCACCTTCAGCGCCGATCCGACGATGCATCCGTCGGCAACGGCCAGCACATCGGCCACGGTGTCGTGCTTCACGCCCGTGTTGGCCAGAACCGGCACCTCGGGCAGCACCGCCTTGACCGCCTCCAGGTCGGAAAGCGCGGCGGGCTCGCCGGTGATCTGCCCCGAGACAAGCACCGCGTCGGGGATGGAGGAGAACACCGCCGAGCGTGCCCGGTCGGGAAGCGGGCGGCGGTCGAGGCTGTCGGCGAATTCGGCCGAGACATTGGCGAACATCGCCAGATCGCGCCGGTCGAGCCGGTCACGGTAGCGCATCGCCGCGCCGGCGTCCGGTGACCAGAGCCCCATGTCGGAGGCATAGAGGCCGGTGAGTATCTCGCGCGCGAACGCCGCGCCGGTGGCCGCGGCCAGCGCCACCGTGGCCATCGGATCCCACAGCACATTCACCCCGAACGGGACGGTGATCTCGCTCCTCAGCCGGCCGATGACATAGGCCATGGTCGCGGTCGAGGCGGTGTCGACCTTCAGCTCGTAGGGCCGGTCGTTCTCGTTGCCGAACATCACCGCATCGAAACCGGCCGCCTGCAGCGCCGCGAGATCGGCGCGGGCGGACTCGACAAGCCCTTCGAGCCCCGCCCGGGCGTCGTGAAGGGGCGCGCCGGGGAGGGCGCCCAGATGCACCATGCCGATCACCGGCCTCACGTCGCCGAATATGCTGCGAAACCTGTCCAATGCCGCCTCCCTCGCCCGGATCTGCGCTGCGCGCGCCCTCCCGGGCGGCGCGCTTCGCTCTAGAACCTACCCGATTTCATGTGCACGCCAATCCTGAATATTCTAGCATGTCGGCGACACTGCGTCGGCTCCGGCCGGTGCAGCGGGTGGCAACGGACGCGGCCGGAGAAGCGCGGCGAGGATAGGAGGAACACATATGGCGATTGCGACGCGGCACTGGGACAGACGGCGCGACGGCGGGCTGAGCTTCACCGAACTTGGCATGGGCACGGCGCCGCTGGGCAACCTCTACCGCGCGGTCAGCGACGCGGAGGCGGAGGCGGTGCTCGAGCGCGCCTGGGCGGCGGGCGTGCGCTATTACGACACCGCGCCGCTTTACGGCTTCGGGCTGGCCGAGACGCGGCTCAACCGTTTCCTGCGCGGCAAGCCGCGCGATGAATACGTGCTTTCAACCAAGGTGGGGCGGCTCCTGCGCGCCTGCCCGCCCGACGCCCGTGACGGGGTGGGCAAGTGGTTCGACGTGCCCTCGCGCCAGGAAGTGTACGACTACACCTATGACGGGGTGATGCGCAGCCTGGAGGCCTCGCTCGAACGGCTTGGACTGGACCGGGTGGACATCCTGTTTGCCCATGATCTTGACGTCTTCAACCATGGCACGCGGGAGGCGCTGGAAGGCCGGCTGACCGAGTTCATGGCCGGCGGCTATCGGGCGCTCGTGCATCTGCGCGAGCAGGGGGTGATCCGCGCCTTCGGCGCCGGCGTCAACGAGTGGCAGCCCTGCCAGTGGCTGGCCGAGCGGGGCGATTTCGACCTGTTCCTGCTTGCCGGGCGCTACACGCTGCTCGAACAGGAGGCGCTGGAGAGCTTCCTGCCGCTCTGCGAGAGCCGCGGCATCGGCATCGTCATCGGCGGGCCGTATAATTCGGGCATTCTCGCCACCGGGCCGGTGGAAGGCGCTCACTACAACTACGATCTCGCACCGCCGGAGATTCTCGAGCGCGTCCGGCGGATCGAGGCGGTCTGCGCCCGCCATGGGGTGCGGCTCGTCGATGCGGCCTTCCGCTTTCCGCTCATGCATCCGGCGGTGGTCTCGGTGATACCGGGCGGTCAGGGGATGCCCGAGATGGAGTCGAACCTTGCCGCGCTCGAGGCGAGAATTCCGCCAGCGCTCTGGGCCGATCTCAAGGCCGAGGGGCTGATGCGCCCCGATGCGCCCACCGACGCGCCCACCGCCTGAGGAGGACGGCAGGATGCGGATCGACGCCCATCAGCACTACTGGAACCCCGCCCGCGGCGACTATGGCTGGATGCCGCGCGACAATGCCACGCTCAACCGGGTGTGGCTGCCGCGCGATCTCAGGCCCCATCTCGACCGGCACGGGATTGCCGCCACGGTGCTGGTGCAGGCCGCGCCCAGCGTGCAGGAAACCGAATACATGCTGGGCATCGCCGATGCCACGGACAGCGTCGTCGGCGTCGTGGGCTGGGTGGATTTCGAGCGCCCCGACCAGCGCGCCGAACTCGAGCGGCTCGCGCGCCATCCCAAGTTCAAGGGCGTGCGCCCCATGATCCAGGACATCCCCGATGTGAACTGGATGCTGCGCGACGACGTGCAGTGGGGCTTCCGCGCCGTCTGCGAGCTTGACCTCGCCTTCGATGCCCTCGGCTTTCCTCAGCATCTGGCGAACTTTCTCGAGCTGTTCAGGCGCTACCCGGCGATGCGAGTGGTGATCGATCACTGCATGAAGCCCCGCATCCGCGATCATGCCGCCCGGCCCGAGCTGATGCGCGCATGGGCCGAGGGAATGAGCCGCATTGCGGGCGAGACCGGCGCCTTCGTCAAGCTTTCGGGCCTCGTGACGGAAGCCGCCGAAGGATGGACGCTCGACGATCTTGCCCCCTGCGTGGAGCATGTGCTCAGGGAATTCGGCCCCGAGCGGGTGATGTGGGGCTCGGACTGGCCGGTGTGCCTGTTGCGCGCAAGCTACGACGACTGGCGCGCCGCCGCCGAAGCATTGACGGCGGGGCTTTCCGAGACGGAGCGTGCGCGCGTCTTCGGTGGCACCGCGGCGGCCTTCTACCGGCTTGGGACGTGAAAGAGAGGCGAGACGGCGGGATAGACGGCCGGACAGGCGGGCGGACAGGCGGGCGGAAAGCGGGGGGCGGAAAGCGGGGGGCGGACGCCTCGGCGGGCCTACTTCACCGCCCCCGCCGCCATCCCGCGAATGATGTAGCGCTCGAGCAGGATGCCGATGATCACGAGCGGCAGGATCGCCGCCGTCGCCAGGGCCGCCATTGCCCACCAGTTGATGCCCTGGCTTCCGGTCTGGCTGGCCAGCATCACGGGCAGCGTCTTGGCCTCGGTGGAGGTCAGCAGAGCGGCGAAGAAGTATTCGTTCCAGGTCAGGGTGAGGCTGAGGATGAAGGCCGCCACCATGCCGGGCAGGGCGATCGGCAGAACGATGGTGAGGAACGCCCCCCATACCGACAGCCCGTCGACGAGTGCCGCCTCCTCGAGCTCCACCGGGATCGACTGGAACTGGTCGCGCATGATCCAGATGACGATGGGCAGCACCGTCAGCGTGTAGAGCAGGATCAGCCCGATGCGGGTGTCGAGCAGGTCAAGTTCCTTGTAGAGCACGAGGAAAGGCAGCGCGAGCACCACCGGCGGCAGGATCAGCTGCGACAGGAAGAAGAACGAGATGTCGGGATTGCGCATGAAGCCGAAGCGGTAGCTGAAGCGGCTGAGCCCGTAGGCCGCGCAGGAGCCGAGGATGACGGCAAGGCTCGAGGCGCCGAGCGCGACGATGGCCGAGTTGGTGAAGCGCTTGAGAAACTCGGCCCGCACGGTGCTCTCCTGCCCCCACGTGTCGGGGGAGAGGCCGAGCGAGCGCCAGCCAAGCCATTTCGGCGTGAAGTCCCAGAACGGGATCAGGTTGCCCTTCATCACGTCGGGGGCGGTCTTGAAGCTGGTGGTGATGGTCCAGTAGATCGGGAAAAGGCAGATGACCGTCCACAGGATCAGGATGGCGTAGATGACCAGCCTGCCGCTCCACCAGCGCGCCCTGTAGGCCAGATCGACCGGGTGGTCGTGAAAGATCTGCGTGCCTGACATGCTGTCTGCGCTCCGGGCCTTCAGTATCTGGGGTTCATCCAGCGGTCGACGAGTTTCATGAACACGGTGATGGCGACGACGATCACCACAAGATAGACGAGCGCCAGCAGCGTGCCGTAACCGACGTTCGAGCGGTCGCGGTATTCGCGGAAGATGAAGGAGGTGACGCTGTCGGTCGCGCCGCCCGGGCCGCCGGAGGTGACGTTGATGATGATGTCGGCGAGCTTGAGCTTGAAGATGATGCGGATCAGGATCGCCGTGATCGACACCGGCAGCATCAGCGGAAAGGTCACTTCCCAGAACCGCCGCCAGGCGCTGGCGCCGTCGACCTCCGCGGCCTCGGTCAGCTCGCGCGGAATGGCCTGAAGCCCGGCAAGCAGCATGATCATCATGAAGGGGATGTAGGTCCAGGCATCCATCGCCTCGATGGTGAGCCGGGCGATCAGCGGATCGCCGAAGAACGAGGGCCGCTCCCAGCCGAGTTCGCGGGCGAGCCGGGCGACCGGGCCGAAGCGCACTTCGAGCATCGACTTGCCCACCATCCAGCTCACGGCCACCGGCGAGAGCATGAGCGGCAAGAGAAACGCCACGCGAAAGAACTTGCGTGCCCTGATCTGGCCGGCAAGGATCAATGCAAGGCCGAACGCGATCACATACTCGACCGAGATCATGCCCGTGTACCAGAGCATGTTGCGCATGGCGTTCCAGTAGAACGGATCGCTCAGCATCTGGCGGAAGTTGTCGAGCCCGTTGAAGCGCGGGCCGCTGAGCGAGGAGAGGTTCCAGTCAGACAGCGCGATGGCGACGGCGAAGATCAGCGGAAACACCACCATCGCCACCACGAACAGCACCGCGGGCAGGATGAAGAGCGCCCGCTTTCCGCGCTCGCCGCGGGTGAGCACCTGGGCGGTGCAGAAGGCCACCGCCCAGGCGAGATAGGCATAGAGCGCCGGGCGCCAGTTCGGCACGTCAAGCGCGATGAGCCCGAAGCGGCCGAGCGCGAGCAGGGCGAAGACGGCGACCATGACCGCCGCCCCGCCCCAGACGAGCACCGCACCGAGACGGCGGCGCCAGGGCGCAATCCTGTCCTCGAACACCACATGCAGCCGGTCGCCCATGTCGTGCCTGCCTGCGCTCATCGTCCGCCGCTCCGTTCCATCACGTTCAGCCCGGTTGCAGTCCCGTCACCCTGTCGCCGGGCTCAGAGCCCGAGCGAGGCGCGGTAGAGCTTCAGCTGCTGCTCGCGGCCGATCTGATCGGTGATCTTCTCCCAGGCGGCGGCGATGGCATCGGCCGTCTCCTGGGCAGAGGCGTACTGCCCGGCGAAGCCCTTCGCGAGCTCGTCCTCGGCCACCGAGTAGTACTGGAAGATGCCGGGAATGCGCGGCTCGATGGCGGCGTTCGGGTGGTTGTAGCTGTCGCGGTTCGAGCCGAGGTAATCCTCGATGAAGGCGCGGTCGTAGCCCGCCGCTTCCCACTCGTCGTAATTGAAGTGCGAGTTGCGGTAGGGCTGGAAGCCCGACGGATAGGCCGACGCCCAGAGCGAGATGTCCTTGCCGCCCAGATGCGCCGCCGCCGACCATGCGGCCTTCTTCTTCTTCGGGTCGCCATCGACCGTGGCCATGACGTAGATGCCCCAGCCGATGTAGGCCATGTTCGGCGCCTCGTTGTATTCGTTCACCCACTGGCCCGTCGCGCGGTCATAGTAGCGTTCGGAGCCGGGGTTGATGCCGAAGCCGACGACGTCGCCCACCACCGAGGTGTCGGAGGTGCGCGCATTCGAACCCACGTCGCCCCACCACATCAGCATCGAGCCGGTGCCGGCCAGGAACTGCTGGAAGGCGGTGGTGCCCGGATCGGCGTTGATCTGGTCGGGCGGGTAGACGTCGGCGGCGATCAGGTCCATCACGTCCTGGATCGCCTGCACCCAGCCGGGGGTGTTGACGAGCGGCTTCATCGTGTCGGGGTCGAACAGCCACACCGGGTCGCCCGGCTTCTTCACGTAGGCGGTGGCGCGGTTCTCGATGAAGTAGAAGCCGAAGCCGCCCCAGCCCTTCAGCGGGTCGAGATAGCCGTAGGCCTCGAGCCCGGTGAGCGGGTCGGTCTTGCCCTTGAGCGCCTTGGTGATCTCGTTGACCTCCTGCCATGTTTTCGGCACATCGCGCCCCGTCACCGAACCCGGGCCGAAATAGTCGGTGCGATAGGCGAAGGTGTGGCAGTCGCCGTCGATCGAGACGCGGTGGGTCTTCCCGTTCCAGGTGCCGACCGGCGCCTTGAGGTAATCGACGTAGTCATCCATGTCGATGATGTCGGCGACCCATCCCGGCATCTCCGAGGCCATGCCGCGGCCCAGCACGTCGCCCTCGAAGGGCGCGCCCATCTCGAGGATGTCAAAATCGACCGTGCCGGTGGCGATGGACTGCTGCAGGCGGGCGTTGTAGTCGGCCTGAGCGAGGTCGATCCAGTTGATCTTGGCGCCGGTATATCTCTCCCACGGCTTGAGGAAGCCGCGGAACAGGAAGTTGTGCAGGTTCTGGTTGTTGAGCCCCATGAAGGTGAGCTCGACGCCCTTGAACTCGCCTTCTGCGACCACCTCCTTGACGGGGCCCATGCACATCTCGCCGACCTTCTGCCAGTCGGCATCGGTGGGGCTGCCCATGCCCACGCCCGGGATCTTCAGGATCGCGGCGCGCAGCGACTCATGCGCCGCGGCCCAGGCCGGACGGACGCTGACACCCGTGGACACGCCCGAGAAGGCCGCGACCGCTCCGGTTGCCGCCGCGCCCTTGAGCATGTTGCGCCGGCTGATCTTGCCGGCCTTCATCATCGCTTCGTAGATCTCGCGTCTCATTGGTCTCTCCTCCCAAACGCCGGGGTGCCATGACCCCCGGTCCTCTCGCCCGGCCCGCACGCCGAGCATGCGCGGGGCCGCGGCAGTTTCGCGTTGTCGTGCCTTCAGCCGCCCGTCACGGGCAGGCCCACGGGAAGGCCCTCGTGAACTGTCTCAGTCGACCCCCCGGCCTGTCAAGAGGTTGACATGTTAGCATGACAATGCGTGGACACGGCGCCGCCGCTGTGCCTATTCTCGAGCCGGGAAGGCAACATCGGCGCGCGGGAGGAAGCATGGCCGAAGTCACGATACGCGAGGTGCGCAAGACCTATGGCGCGATGGAGGTCATCCACGGCCTCAGCTTCGACATCGCCGACGGCGAGTTCATGGTGCTGGTCGGGCCATCCGGGTGCGGAAAGTCGACGCTTCTGCGCATGATCGCGGGGCTTGAGGAGATCAGCGCCGGCACCATCGCCATCGGCGGACGGGTGGTGAACGGGCTCCCGCCCTCCAAACGCGACATCGCCATGGTGTTTCAGAACTATGCGCTCTACCCGCACAAGACGGTGGCGGCGAACATGGCCTTCAGCCTGCGGATGCGCGGGATGGACAAGGCCGAGATCGAGCGGCGCGTGCGCGACGCGGCGGCGATTCTCGGACTCACCGACTATCTCGACCGCTATCCGCGCGCGCTGTCGGGCGGGCAGCGCCAGCGCGTGGCCATGGGGCGGGCGATCGTGCGCGATCCGCAGGTGTTCCTGTTCGACGAGCCGTTGTCGAACCTCGACGCCAAGCTCAGGGTGCAGATGCGCGCCGAGATCCGCGAGTTGCACCAGCGGCTGCGCACCACCACCGTCTACGTCACCCACGATCAGATCGAGGCCATGACCATGGCTGACCGGATCGTGGTGATGAACGCCGGCCATATCGAGCAGATCGGCGCGCCGCTCGAACTTTACGACCGGCCGGCGAACCGGTTCGTCGCCGGCTTCATCGGCTCGCCCTCCATGAACTTCATCGGCGCGCGCATCGCCGGGGAGGGCGGGGCGCCGGTGGCCGACATCGGGGGCGTCAACCTCCCCCTCGAGCCTGGGCCGGGAATCGAGCCCGGGCGCGAGGTGGTGCTCGGTATCCGCCCCGAGCACCTGCAGCTCGCCGATTCGGGCATCGCCGTGACGGTGGCGGTGGTGGAGCCGACCGGCTCGGAAACCCATGTTGTCACGCGTCACGGCGATGACGAGATCGTCGCCGTGTTCCGCGAGCGGCACCGCTTCGGAGTTGGCCAGAAGCTGCATCTGCGCCCCGCGCCCGGCATGATACATGTCTTCGATGCCGGCCCCGGCGGCGCACGGCTTGGCGGGCAGGGCGGCCGAGACGCCGGCTGAGATGCAAACGCGAAGGGAGGAGACAGGGAATGCTCAAGGGAATCGACCCCCGGCTCAACGCCGATGTGCTCTATGCGCTCCGGGCGATGGGCCATGGCGATCTTCTGGTGATCGCGGACGCCAACTTTCCGTCGGACTCGGTGGCGCGCCACACGGTGCTGGGTGAGCTTCTGCGCATGGACAATCTGACCGCGGCCGAGGCCGTCGAGGCGATTCTTTCGGTGTTTCCGCTTGACACCTTCGTGGATGATTTCGCCGGGCGCATGGAAATCGTCGGCGAGCCCGACACCATCCCGCCGGTGCAGGCCGAGGTGCAGGCCGCCATCGATGCCGCCGAGGGCCGGCACCGGCCCATGGTCGGCATCGAGAGGTTTGCCTTCTACGATCTCGCCCGAACCGCCTATGCTGTGATCCAGACCGGGGAGAGGCGCTTTTACGGCTGCTTCACCCTGCGCAAGGGCGTGATCCCGCCCGAGGGGGAAGATTGACGCGGCTGCGATGAGGAGGGCCCAGAAATGACCGGCAAGCCCGTTGCGATTCTCGGCGTTTTCGTCGCCGACACCGCCTATCGCGCCGAGCGCCAGCCGCGGATGGGCGAGACCATACTCGGCCGTGCCTTCGCGCTCGGGCCCGGAGGCAAGGGGTCGAACCAGGCGGTGGCGGCGGCGCGTGCGGGGGGCAATGTGCGCATGCTCACCAAGCTCGGGCGCGACACCTTCGCCGAGATGGCCCTGCAGACCTGGGCCGAGGCAGGGGTGAAACCCGAGGTGACCCGGCACGCCGAGGGCTACACCGGCGCGGCCTACATCTTTGTCGAGGAGGCGACAGGCGAGAACGCCATCATCGTCTGTCCCGGCATCGCCCGCACCATCTCGCCGCAGGATGTGGAGCGCTGGAGGGAGGCGATCGCCACGTCGGGCGTGTTCATGACCCAGCTCGAGCAGCCGCTCGACGCGGCCCAGCGGGCGCTGGCGATCGCGCGTGAGGCGGGGGCGGTGACCATTCTCAACCCCGCGCCCGCCGCGCCGTTGCCTGCCGGCATGCTGGCACTGTGCGACTACGTCACCCCCAACGAGTCGGAGGCCGAGGCGCTGACCGGCGTGAGCGTGGCCAGCCTCTCCGATGCCGAGCGCGCCGCCGATGCGCTGCTGGCGCAGGGTGCGCGCGCGGCGGTGATCACGCTGGGCGAGCGCGGCGCGCTCTACCGCGATGGCGCGCGCACGGTGCATGTGCCCGCCTTCGACGCCGGCCCGGTGGTGGAGACAACCGGCGCGGGCGACGCCTTCAACGGCGGTTTCGCCGTTGCCCTGTCGGAGGGCGCCGACCCCGTGGAAGCGGTGCGCTTCGGCTGCGCGACGGCGGCGATTTCGGTCACCCGGCCCGGCACCGCGCCGTCGATGCCGCGCCGTGAGGAGATCGAGGCGCTCCTGTCCGGCGCCGGCGGGTGAGCGCGGCGGGGCCTGTCGCGCAATCGTCGCCGATCCGTCACACGGCCATTACGGGGTGCGGGCATCCTCCGGTCGCCAGCCACAACCGGAGGACAACATGCTGCGACATCTCACCTTTGGAACTCTCGTGCTCGCCGCCGCGCCGGCGCTGTCGCAGGGGATCGAGGGCATCAGCTACGGCCCGCGCCCCTTCTACCTGATCGACCGGATGGCCGAGGGGCCGCTGAAGGAGCGGCTTCTGTCATGTGCGGGGCAGACGCCGCGGACAACCCGGTTTTCCATCGGCCATCGCGGCGCGCCGCTGCAGTTTCCCGAGCATACGGTTGAATCGAACCTTGCGGCGGCGCGGATGGGCGCGGGCATCCTCGAATGCGATGTCACCTTCACCAAGGATCTGGAGCTGGTGTGCCGTCACGCCCAGAACGACCTGCACACCACCACGAACATTCTCGCTACGCCGCTTGCCGAAACCTGCATCACCCCCTTCACCCCCGCCACAGGCGACGAGCCGGCGAAGGCGGAGTGCCGCACTTCGGAAATCACGCTCGAGGAGTTCCGCACCCTGACCCCGAAGATGGACGCCGCCGACCGAACCGCCACCACCGTGGAAGCCTACATGCGCGGCACCCCCGACTGGCGGACCGAGCTCTATGCCGCCGAACCGGCGACGCTGATGACTCATGCCGAGTCGATCGAACTGTTCCGCTCCCTCGGCGCGAAGTTCACGCCCGAACTGAAGGCGCCCGCGGTCGAGATGCCCTTCAACGGCTTCACGCAGCAGGACTATGCGCAGAAGCTGGTCGACGAATACAAGGCCGCCGGCATACCGCCTTCGGATGTCTGGCTGCAGTCGTTCAATCTCGACGACATCCTCTACTGGATCGAGAACGAGCCCGAATTCGGCGCGCAGGCCGTGTATCTGATGGACGAATACAACATCGAGGGATACTCGCCGATGGATCCGGCGACGTGGCCGCACAGCATGGAAGAGCTCAAGGCCATGGGCGTGAACTACATCGCGCCGCCGACCTGGATGCTGGTGACGCTGGAAGAGGGGCGGATCGTGCCCTCGGAGCTGGCACGGCGCGCCAAGGCCGCGGGCCTGAAGATCATCACCTGGACGCTGGAGCGTTCCGGCCCGCTCGTCGAGGGCGGCGGCTGGTATTACCAGTCGATTGGCGACGTCGTGAACAGCGACGGCATGATGTACGAGCTGATCGATGTGCTGGCGCAGGATGTCGGGGTCGAGGGCATCTTCTCCGACTGGCCGGCGACGGTCACCTATTACGCCAACTGCATGGGTCTCGACTGAGCCGATGCGGCACGGGCCTGCCTGCATGGGCGGGCCCTGAGGCGCCCCCGCCCCGGATCCCGGGCGAGGGCGCCTTGCCTTTCAGCCCAGGCTCAGATGATCGCGTGGCGCATCCGGGCCGACACCCATTCGCTGACCACCACGGTGGCAAGGATCAAGAGCAGGATGACCGTTACCTGGCTCCAGGCCAGAACGTTCAGCGAGGCCTGCAGCTTCAGCCCGATGCCGCCCGCCCCGACCAGCCCCAGGATCGTGCTTTCGCGGATGTTGATGTCCCACCGGAAAACGGTGATGCCCCAGAAGGCCGGCATGATCTGCGGCACGATGCCGTAGTTCAGCACCTGCGCGGGGCTGGCGCCGGTGGCCTCGATGGCTTCGATCTGGCTCTGGTCGGTTTCCTCGATCGCCTCGTAGAGCAGCTTGCCCACGAAGCCGATCGAGCGCAGCGCGATCGCCACGATCCCGGCCAGAAGCCCCGGCCCGATGATCGCCACCAGAAGCAGAGCCCAGATCAGCGAGTTGATCGAGCGCGAGGCCACGATGACGAACAGTGCCAGCGGGCGCAGAAAGCGGGCCGAAGGCGTGGTGTTGCGCGCCGCCAGAAAGGCCACCGGCACGGCCATGACAACGCCGCCGATCGTGCCCAGCGTCGCGATGTTGATCGTGTCCCACAGCGGGCGCCACAGCTCGCCCAGATAGGACCATCGGGGCGGCACCATCCGGCTTGCAATGTCGGCGGCCTGGCGCGGCGCGTCGGCGACGAAGAACCAGATCGTGTCGCGCGTCATGACCTGCCAGCACCAGACGAACAGCGCCACCAGCGCCAGCCAGCCGACCCACATGAACAGGCGCGTGCGGGGCGTGCGATGGGACCAGACCTGGGAGTGATGGGTGATTTCGGTCATTGCAGGTATTTCCGCAGATGGCTGGAGCCGTATTCGGCCACCATGACGATGGCGATGATGATCAGCAGGATCGCCCCGGCGCTGTCATATTCATAGCGGTCGATCGCGGTGTTCAGCGTGGCCCCGATGCCGCCCGCGCCGACGATGCCGATGACCGCGCTTTCGCGAAAGTTGATGTCCAGCCGGTAGAGCGACAGCCCGGTCAGCCGCGGCATGACCTGCGGCTGGACGGCATAGTTGATGACCTGCGCCCAGCTGGCGCCGGTGGACCGGATCGCCTCGACCTGGCCGGCGTCGATATCCTCGATATCCTCGGCCAGAAGCTTCGACAGAAAGCCGATCGTGGCAAAGCTGAGCGTCAGGAAGCCCGCGAAGGGGCCGAAGCCGAACATGGCGACAAGAAAGATCGCCACGATGACCTCCTGCAGCGCGCGGCTGACCGCGATGATGCCCCGGCACAGGTAATAGACCGGGCGGGGGGCAAGGTTGCGCGCCGCGCCGATCCCGATCGGGACCGAGATCGCCACCCCGACGACGGTCGAGGTCAGCGTCATGGTCAGGCTTTCGGTCAGGCCCTGTGCAATGTCGTTCCAGCGACTGGAGAAATCGGGCCGCAGGAAGCCCAGCACGAAGTTCCACCCGCGATCCAGACCTTCGTAGACCCGCGCCCAGTTCACCTCGACGGTGGAGATCGCCAGCGCCAGATAGACGACGATGCCCAGCCGCACCGCGAGGCGCCAGCGCCGGTCGCGGATGATCTGCGGCGGGCGCCGCCATGTGGTGGGATAGGCGGATGGGGTCATTGCGCCAGCGCCTCCATGCGCTCGCGCGCCTCGGCCTCGGCGCGGGCCTGTTCCTCGTCGCCGCGGCGCATGGCGTTCCAATCCTCCTCGCCATAGATGCGGGTCAGCACCTCGTGGGTCAGCGCCTCGGGTGGTCCGTCAAAGACGATGCGGCCCGCGCGCAGGCCGACGATGCGCTGCATGAACTGCTGGGCCAGCGGCACGTCGTGGATGTTCACGATGGCGGGCAGGCCGCGTTCGGCGCAGATCTCGGTCAGAAGCCGCATGATCTGGCGGCTGGTCTTGGGGTCCAGACTGGCGGTCGGCTCATCGACCAGCAGCAGCTCGGGTTCTTGCGCCAGCGCCCGCGCGATGCCGACGCGCTGGCGCTGGCCGCCGGACAGCGCATCGGCCCGCTTGTCGGCATGGTCGAGAAGGCCCACCCGGTCGAGCAGCGCAAAGGCGCGCTGGATGTCCTGCGGCGGGAAACGGCGCGTGAAACTGCGCCAGAAGGACACGTAGCCCAGGCGCCCCGACAGGACGTTTTCCATCACCGTCAGGCGCTCGACCAGGGCGTATTCCTGAAAGATCATGCCGATCCGGCGGCGCTGGCGGCGCAGCTCGGCCTTGCCCAGCGTCACCAGGTTGACATCGCCCAGCCAGACCGCGCCGGCCGTCGGCTCTACCAGCCGGTTGATGCAGCGGATCAGTGTGGACTTGCCCGCGCCAGACGGGCCGATCAGGCCGAGGATCTGGCCTTTGGGCACCTCCAGCGACACGTCGGAAAGCGCGGTGTCGCCGGTGCGATAGGTCTTCGACAGGCTTTCGATTCTGAGCATCACCCCTCCAATGGAAGATGCGGGCCGCCCGTGGTGGGCCGCCCGCGACAGGTCTCTCGGTGGCCTGCTCAGTTGCAGTTGTATTCGACGCCGTTGGCTTCGTCGATCTTGCGGATCACCGCCCAGTCGTCCTTGAAGGTGATGGGGATGAACTGCGCCTCGCCGCTCTTGGAGAATTCCTCCTGCAGCTTGGTGCCTTCCCAGTCGAAGCTGAAGAAGGCCTCCCTGATCTTCTCCTGCAGCTCGGGCTTGAGGTTGTAGACCACGCCGTAGCCGGTCGTCGGGAAGGTCTGCGAGGTGTAGATGGTGACGATCTGGTCGGGCTTGATCACGCCGCGTTCGATCATCCGCGCCTTGACGGAATTGGCAATCGCCGCGGCCGGGTAATCCCGGTTGGCCACGCCCAGGATCGAGTTGTCATGCTTGCCCGAGAACACCGGCTCGAAGTCGCGGCCGGGCTCCATGCCGTAGTCGGCCTTGAGAATTGCCGAGGGCGCCTTGAAGCCGGAATTCGAGGTCTCCGAGGTGAAGGCCAGCTGCTTGCCCTTGATGTCCTCGACCTTCTCGATGCCCGAGCCGGGATAGGTGATGATCTCCATCTCGTAGCCGAAGCTGCCATCGGCCGCGGCCATCATGGCAAAGGGCCGGAAACCCGCGCAGGCGACCGCAAGCGGGTTCGAGCCGGTGTTGAAGCCCGCGACGTGCAGGCGGCCCGCCCGCATCGCCTCGATCTGGGCGGCGTTCGACTGGACGGGGAAGAACTGCACTCTCTTGCCCGTCACCTCAGCCATGTGATCGAGAAACTCCTTCCAGACTTCGGCGTACACGGCCGGATCCTCGACCGGGGTGTAGGCGAAGATGAGCGTGCCGGGGTCGATCTGCTGGGCCGGATCCTCGGGGATGTCGGCGACAAGATCGCCATCCTTGTCGGTAAACCGCGGATCGAGCCTGAATTCCGCCTGCGCGGGCAATGTCATCACGGCAAGCGCTGCGGCGGCAAGAATGGAAAGCGTCTTCATCTGTTTCTCCCTGAAGCTGCCATCGTTGTCCTCCTAGACGGCAGGCTAAACGCTTTCCTGACAGTTCGACAAAGGTTTTGTGACATCCCTTTCCATTGAGCGCGGGAAGCGGCGTGCCTGGCTCGAGCCTGCGGCTCGTCGTCAATGCCGGGTGACAGGCCAGGCATGATCGCATCCAGGAGCCCCTGGGACTCCCGAAGATCCTGTTTCGCAGGCGTGCGGGAAAAGAGTATCGGTAGAGACAGTGGCGGAGAGACAGGGATTCGAACCCTGGAGGCGGTTTCCCGCCTACACGC
This sequence comes from Meinhardsimonia xiamenensis, assembly GCF_900102905.1. Taxonomy (GTDB): domain Bacteria; phylum Pseudomonadota; class Alphaproteobacteria; order Rhodobacterales; family Rhodobacteraceae; genus Meinhardsimonia; species Meinhardsimonia xiamenensis. The sequence goes on from NZ_FNFV01000001.1 coordinate 278,369, forward strand.
GTTCCAGGCGTGCGCCTTCGACCACTCGGCCACCTCTCCGTCGCGCGTCCTTTTAGACTCGCGCCCCCGATATGCGCAAGTGTCAGCCGCCTTTCAAGTCCGGCAGGTCGGCCGCGGTCGACAGAACGCGCGCATCGAGGCGCAGCTCGATCACGGCAACCGTGCCGGCGGCGGCGGCGCGGGCGAAGGCGGCGGGAAACTCGGCGTCGTCCTCCACCACCTCGCCATGGCCGCCATAGGCGCGGGCGAGCGCGGCGAAATCGGGGTTGGCCAGATCGGTGCCCGAGACGCGGCCGGGATAGTGGCGCTCCTGATGCATGCGGATGGTGCCGTAGCGGCCGTTGTTGGCCACAATCACGATCGGCGCGGCGCCGTGCTGGCGGGCGGTGGAGAGCTCGTTCAGCGTCATCTGGAAACAGCCGTCGCCGGCAAGGCAGACCACCTGACGCCCCGGGTCATGCAGCGCCGCGGCGATGGCCGCCGGAAAGCCGTAGCCCATGCTGCCCGAAGTCGGCGCGAGCTGGGTGCCGTAGCGGCGGAAGCGGTGGTAGCGGTGCAGCCAGGCCGCGTAGTTGCCGGCGCCGTTGGTCAGGATCGCGTCCTCGGGGAGATTGTTGCGCAGCCAGCCCACGACCTCCTCCATGCGCACCCGCCCCGGTGTGCGGCGCGGCTCCTGCCAGGCCTCGTAATCGGCGCGCGCGGCGCGCATCCATGCGGGGTCGCGGGACGGCGCGTTGAGCGCGGCGAGGGCGGCGATCGCCTCGGCGGCCGGCGCGGCGATGGCGAGATCGGCGCGGAACACGCTGCCCGGCAGATCGGGGTCGGGGTGGATGTGGAGGATGCGCTTGCCGGGCCCGGCCGGGTCAATGAGCCGGTAGCCGCCGGTGACGATGTCGCCGAGCCGGGTGCCAAGAGCCAGCACGCAATCGGCCGCGCGCAGCCGTTCGGCCAGTTTCGGGTTGGCGCCGACGCCGAGATCGCCCGCGTAGGCGGGGCTGTCGTTGTCGATGTGATCCTGGCGGCGGAAGCTCACCGCGACCGGCACGCGCCAGCTCTCGGCGAAGCGGGCGAGATCCTCGGCCGCCCGCTGGCTCCAGCCCGGCCCGCCGGCGATGATGATCGGGCGTTCGGCCTCGGCGAGCGCCGCGGCGACTGCTTCGGCCGCGTCCTGCGGGAAGGGCTGGCGGACCGGCGCGGTGGGCGCGAGGAGCGGCGCGGCGCAGTCGGCCGAGAGCATGTCTTCGGGCAGCGCGAGCACCACCGGGCCGGGGCGGCCGGAGCTGGCGACGTGGAAGGCGCGCATGACGTATTCGGGGATGCGGTCGGTGTCGTCGATCTCGGCGGCCCATTTCGCGAGTGGCGCGAACATGGCGCGGAAGTCGACCTCCTGAAACGCCTCGCGGTCGCGGTGGCGGCGCGGGATCTGGCCGACGAAGACGATCATGGGCGTGGAATCCTGCCGCGCCACATGCACGCCTGCCGAGGCGTTCGTGGCGCCCGGTCCGCGGGTGACAAAGGCCACGCCGGGCCGGCCGGTCAGCTTGCCCGTGGCCTCGGCCATCATCGCCGCGCCGCCCTCGTGCCGGCAGACGATGTTGGGAATGCCGAGCTCATGGAGCCCGTCGAGCGCGGCCAGAAAGCTCTCGCCCGGCACCGAGAACACCCGCTCGACCCCGTGTGCGGCCAGCATCTCGGCCAGAACAAGCCCGCCGTGTCTGCGCGTCATCGCCCTTTCTCCTGCGCTACCCGCCGCGACGATTTCACCGGACGCGGCGGATGGCAAGCACGCGCCCGCCAAACGGGAAGGCAAGGGGCTGGACCTCGCCACCCGAGTCGGTAAACCCGGCACAACCGCAACGACTGGGCGAGGCAGGAAAGATGGCCGAAGGCGACGTTCTCCTGGGACTTTCGGGGGCACTGAGGAAAGGCTCCTCCAACACCATGCTGATGCGCGAGGCCGCGCGGCTCTACGGGCCGGCGCGCTTCATCGAGGCCGATCTGCGCCTGCCTCTCTACGACGGTGACCTCGAGGACAGCGAAGGCATCCCCGAAGCAGTGCAGCGGCTTGCCCGGCAGATTGCCGAGGCGGATGCCGTGATCGTCGCCGCGCCCGAATACAACAAGTCGATTTCGGGGGTGTTGAAGAATGCGCTCGACTGGGTCAGCCGCACCAGCCCCAACCCATGGGCCGGCAAGCCGGTGGCGGTGATGTCCTCGGCCGCCGGGCGTTCGGGCGGCGAGCGGGGGCAGATGATCACCCGTCTCGCCCTGTTGCCCTTCCGCCCGAGGCTCCTGCCGGGGCCGGAGGTGTTCGTCGCCAACGGGCGCAACCAGTTCGACGCCGAGGGACGGCTCATCAACGAGCAATCGCTGAAACTCCTCGCCGCGCTGATGGAGGCGCTGAAGGCGGAGGTGGATCTCCTGCGCCGGGCGGCGTAACGTCCATCGTGCAACCGGATGCGAACGAAGCTGCCGGCCCCATGACCGGAACACGCCCACGAGCAGAACGCATCATCGACCGGATGGACCCGGCCCGCGCTGCGGCGCTGCATGCCACGCTGGGGCGCATGGGCCCGCCGCCCGCCGAGGGGCAGGCGCTGCCCCCCTTCTGGCACCACATCCACTTCTGGGCGCCGCAGCCGCCCGAGGCGCTCGGCCGCGACGGCCACCCGCGGGTGGGGCAGGGGCTCATTCCCGAGCTCGGGTTGCCGCAGCGCATGTGGGCGGGCGGGCGGCTCGAGTTTCATCATCCGCTTGTTCTCGGCACGCCGGCCGAGCGGATCTCGGTGCTCGAGGCGGTCAGCGAGAAGCAGGGGCGCAGCGGGCGGCTTGGCTTCGTGACCCTGCGCCACGAATTCCGCCAGGAGGGGCGGCTGTGCCTCGTCGAATGGCAGGATCTCGTCTATCGAGAGCCGGTGCAGGCGCGGCGTGCCGGCCCGCCGCCGCCGCAGGCACCAAGGGATGAGGTGACACGGATTGAGCGCGCCTTTGACGCGGTGACGCTGTTTCGCTACTCGGCGCTGACCTTCAACGGTCACCGCATCCACTACGATGCTGACTACTGCCGCGAAGTCGAGGGCTACCCCGGCCTCGTCGTGCATGGGCCGCTGCTGGCGCAGATGCTGATCGATCTTGCCAGCCGCGAGGCCGGGCCGCTGGCCGCCTTCAGGTTTCGCGCCACGGCGCCGTTGTTCGCGGGCGAGAGGGTCGCGTTCTGTCGCGCGGCGGATGGCGGGCTTTGGGCCCGCGGCCCTGACGGGCGACTGTGCATGACCGCCGAGGCCGTCACGGCAGCCTGAACCGGCACGCATTTGCCCCGCTTCCGGCACGAAGGTGACCCGCGCGCGCCGGATTTGCCCGGTATTGTTTCCAGATACGGAAAGCCGGGAGAACCGGCAAAGCATTGTGAGGCAAATGATGATGGGCATTCGGGCAATTTCGCCCGCGCGGGGGCAGATGCCGCCGCCAGGGCCGATCTGGAGCGACGCCGACCGCGCGGGCACCGAGAGCCGCATGGATTGCGAGACCGCCGTTTATCTGCGCTGCCACCTCGGGAGCGACTTCGAAACCGCCACGAGCTGGGAGGCGCTCGGCGAACGGCTCGCCGCCAAGGGCTTCCGGCTGGAATTCCGCGACGACCGACTGAGCCTCGTGCATGCGGTGACGGGTGTGGCGCTCTGCACCTGCCGGTTTCTCGGCTACGGGCTGGCCGAGATGGTGGCACGGCTTGGCAAGCCGCATGTCGATGCGGCCTCCGGCCGGATCATCGCCGGGCGGTGAGGCAAGGCGGACGTCTGCCGTTCACAGGTTCGCCTCGACGCGGAATTCCGCCGCGATCGCGTCGTGCCCCTCGAGCACCAGATCGGCCATCAGCCGCCCCACGCCGGGCGCCAGCGCGAAGCCGATCTTGAAGCCGCCATTGGCGACGAATTCGCCGGGCCGGCCGGGCCAGGGTCCGAGCATCGGCATGCGGCTTCTCGCGCGCGGCCGTACGCCCGCCCAGCGGCGAATCACCGGCGCGTCGCGCAACGCCGGCACCAGCGCACGCGCCCGCGCGATCACGGCGTCGAGGCGTTCGTCGGTCGCCGTAGGGTCGGCAAAGTCGCGCTCCGAGGTCGAGCCCACGGCGACCGTCCCGTCGGCGTGGGGGACGATGTGCAGGCCAGGCGCGGCGATCTGGGCATGGTCGCGCGCGTCATGTCCGAGAACCGCGGCCTGCCCCTTCACCCCCGCGCCCACCGACCTGCCCAGCGCCTGCGAGAGCATCGCAAGCCCTGCCGCGCCGGTGGCCCAGATCACGGCCCCTTCCCGCGCGCCCTCGGTCGCGACCTCGCCGCCGAGCGCGGTGATCGCGGCGGCAAGGCTCGCACAGGCGCGGGCAGGGGAGAGCCGCGCCGAGAGATCGTCGAACACCACGAGCCCGGTGGGCGAGACCGGCGCCCAGCCTGCGCGCTCGGGCGCCTTCACGACCTGCCAGCGCGCCTTGCCCTGCCAGAGCGCCGCCGCCGCCTCTGCCCGCTCCTGCGCGCGCGCCACCGCCGCGTCGTCCGCCAGCGGCTGCATCCGCCCGAGCCGCGCATAGCCGGCAGACAGGCCCGAGACTGCCTCGACCTCCGCCCAGAAGCCTTCCCCGGCGATGAGGCAGTCGAACTGGAAGGCCTTGAGCGGCGTCCAGCGCTCCGGCGCGTGCGGGGCGAGCGCGCCGACGACGCCGCCCGAAGCACCAGCGGCCACGCCCTTGGGGTCGATCACGCGCACCCGCGCGCCGCGCGCCGCGCAGGCCCAGGCGCAGGCAAGGCCGAAGATGCCCGCGCCCATCACCGTCACGTCGATCCTTGCCAAGGCACGGCTCCTTCATCATTGTCGCGCGGCATGCGCGGCTCGCGCGAGAGAGTAGAGCCTGACGTGAACGAGAACCAGACAGCGGCGGATGTGCGTTGGACGGCCGATGGCGTGCCCGTCTCGACGCGCTTCGATGACCCATACTTCTCCCGTGCCGACGGGCTCGCCGAGACGCGCCACGTGTTTCTCGCCGGCAACGATCTGCCCGCCCGCTTCCGCCCCGGATTCCATGTGGCAGAGCTCGGTTTCGGCACCGGGCTCAACCTCGCCGCCACGCTGATGGCATGGCGCGCGGCGGCTGTGCCGGGCCGGCTGCGCTTCACCAGCTTCGAAGCCTTTCCGCTGCCCGCGGCGGACATGGCGCGCGCCCTCTCGCGCTTTGCCGGGGCGACCGAGATCATGGCGCCGGTGCTTGAGGCGCTGGCAGGCGGTGCGCGCCGGCTCGAAACCGCAGATCTCGCCTTCGAGCTGGTGGTGGGCGATGCGCGCCGGACGCTTCCGCGCTGGGCGGGCCGGGCGGATGCGTGGTATCTCGACGGGTTCGCCCCGGCCAGGAACCCAGAGCTCTGGGGGCCGGAACTGATGCAGGCGGTGGCGGCGCATTCCGCGCCAGGGGCGAGCCTTGCCACATACACCGCTGCGGGGCATGTGCGCCGGGCGCTGGCGGAGGCGGGCTTCACCGTCGAACGGCGGCCCGGCTTCGGGCGCAAGCGGCACATGACGGTGGGCCGGCTGGGAGGCTGGGCATGAAGCCCACGAGCCTGTCCGTCGGGGCCACCGCCCGCGATGCCGCCGCCGACAGCCGCGCCGGCATCGCGCTGATGGTGCTGACCACCTTCATCTTCGCGATGCAGGATGGGATCTCGCGCCACCTTGCGAGCGAATACAACGTGCTGATGGTGGTGATGATCCGCTACTGGTTCTTTGCCGCCTTCGTCACCGTCATCGCGGCGCGCCGGGCCGGCGGGCTGAGGCGGGCGGCGGCCACCACCCAGCCCTTCCTGCAGGCGTTCCGCGGTTTCCTGCTTGCCGGCGAGATCTGCGTGATGGTTCTGGCCTTCGTGCTGCTCGGCCTTGTCGAGAGCCACGCCGTCTTCGCCGCCTACCCCTTGCTCGTGGCCGCCCTGTCGGGGCCGATTCTCGGTGAGCGGGTTGGCTGGCGCCGCTGGGTGGCGATCGGGGTTGGCTTCGTCGGGGTCCTCATCATCCTTCAGCCGGGAATGCGCGTCTTTTCCCCCGCCGCGGTGGTGCCGCTGATCTCGGCGCTGATGTTTGCGCTCTACTCCCTTCTTACCCGCTATGCCGCGCGGCGCGATTCCGCGGCCACCAGCTTTTTCTGGACGGGCGTTGTGGGCGCGATCGTGATGACCGGGCCGGGGCTGTGGTTCTGGGAGCCGATGAGCCTGGGCGACTGGGGCTGGATGGCCGCGCTCTGCGTCTCCGGCGCGGCCGGGCACTACACGCTGATCAAGTGCTACGAGCTTGCCGAGGCCAGTGCCGTGCAGCCGTTCGCCTACTTCCAGCTGGTCTTCGCCTCGGCCGTCGGGCTCACCGTCTTCGGCGAGACGCTGGAGCCGAACGTCGCGATCGGCGCCGCGATCGTGGTTGGCGCGGGACTCTTCACCCTGTGGCGGGAGCGGCGCCGGGCGCGCAGGCTCAGCGCCCCTTCAACAGGTCGGTAAGGCGGATGGGCTGCGGCGTGCCGGCCCGACGCGCGCGGTAGACGACCATCGCCTCGGCCACGCGCATCACGTAGTTGCGGGTCTCGGTGAAGGGGATGTGCTCGATCCAGTCCACCGGGTCGATCTCGTCCGCGCGCGGGTCGCCGAAGCGCTCGATCCACTGGCGCGGGCGGCCCGGCCCGGCGTTGTAGCCGGCCGAGACCAGAGTGACGGCCTGACCGAATTCCTCGATCAGCTGCCGAAGATATGCCGTGCCGAGCCGGGCGTTGTAGGCCGGGTCCGAGGTGAGGGCGGAAAGGTCATACGCCTCGCCGAGACGGTCGGCCATCATGCGTGCCGTCCCGGGCATCAGCTGCATCAGCCCCCGCGCGCCGGCGGGGCTGACCACCGCCTCGTTGAACTCGCTCTCGCGCCTCGCGATGGCCAGCGCGAGCTCCAGCGGCACCGGCGCGTCCTCGAGCTGGAGATCGATCTCGGCAAAATAGGCTTCGGGCACAACGAGGCCGCGTTGCGCTGCCATCTTGCCGGCGACGACCACGAGCCAGGGGTCGCCCATCTCCCGCAGCATGGCGACGAAGCTGCGGAATTCCTGCTCCGGCACGGTCTCGGCCAGATGCGAGATGAACTGCCCGGCTCTGAGCCTGCGCCCTGCCGCGAGCAGGAGCCGGGCGGCGACGGCGGAGTCGTCCGCGGCAAAGGCCATTCCGCGCCAGTCGGCCGCCGGCGGCGGCGACACGATGGCAGGATCGATCGACAGGCCGAGCCTTTCGGCCGCGAGAAGCCCGTAAAAGCTCGTCTGGTAGCCAGCGGCAAAGCGGTAGGCGGCCTCGGCGGCATCGCGGTTTCCAAGCGCCTCCTCGGCCCGCCCGAGCCAGTAGCCGGCCCGGCCCAGACTGATCGGTGTCCAGACCGTATTGCGAAAGGTGCGGAAATGCTCACGCGCCAGCGCCGGATCGTCCAGATATGTCAGGGCGATGTAGCCCGCGAGCCACTCGAGATCGGCAAGGCTGTCGCCATCATGCAGGCCGTGGCCGGCGGCAAGCTCGTAGGCGGTTTCCGCGGCTCCCGCGCGCATCTTCAGGCGGGCATAGACGGCCCTGCGCGGCGCCCAGCGCTCGGCCTGCCCAAGGCCGGCGGGCCGCCGGCTCTGCTCCAGCAAGAGCGCGATGGCCGATTCGTCCCGCCCCCGCCGGGTGCGCCACTCGAAGCGCTCGTAGGCGAGGCCGGGGTGATCGCGAAGCGCTGGCGGCACGGCCTCGATGAGGGCATCCACACCCTGGGCGTCGCGCCGCAGCGCGATGCGGGCGCGGGCCAGTGCCTGCCAGTCTTCAGGCACGAGCGGAAGCAGCCGTTCGGCGGCTTCGGTTTCGCCTTCCCACAGGAGGGCGTCCATCCGGGCGCGGTGATGCGCCTCGAGCCAGCGGCCATGGCGAGCCAGAAATGCGGATTCCTCCTCCGCGGTCATCGGCAGGCTGAGCCAGGCGCGTACGGCTTCGGCTTCTGCGTCCCCGATCCGGCCGAGGCGGCGATAGGCGTCGATGAGCCTGAGCGCGCCGGTCCCGGTCTGCGGTGGTTCGGTGCCGAAATAGCGCAGCACGTCCTCCGGCGCGGCGTCTTCGGGAATGAGCGCCTCGCCCTGCCGCCGCATGAGCTTCAGGCCGGGCCAGTGGGAGTTGCGGGTGACGAAATCGACATACTGGGCAAACTCGCCCTCGGCCGCGCGCAGGCGCGTCCAGCGGATGAGGTCGCGGGCAACGCGCCCGTCGTCTGCCGCGCGCTGCTCGGCGGCGTCCCATGCGCCTGCCTCGGCCAGCGAAAAGGCCTCGGCCAGCGCCTTGCCCGGCGCTCCGCCGGTCTGGGCCGTCGCCGACATTGACATGCAGAAGGCGAGAATGAGAGCGGGCAAGGACGCGATGCGCGGTAGCTGCACGGGGTGAACCTCTTCTTCCTCCGGCTGGCGCGAAACAAGGGTAGCGCGGCGGCGCGGCGTTGCAACGCACGCGCTTGGCAAGGCCGCGTGCCCCGGCTAGGTTCCGCCGAGATCGGGCCGCAGCGCGGCGCGGCGGCATGAGACAGCGAAGAGGCGTGGAGATGTTCAGGGGCTCGATTCCGGCGCTGGTGACGCCGTTTTCCGAGGGCAAGGTCGATTTCGCCGCGCTCGAGGCGCTGGTGGAGTGGCACATCGAGGAGGGCTCGCACGGGTTCGTGCCCGTGGGCACCACCGGCGAGAGCCCGACGCTCAGCCATGAGGAGCACGAGCAGGTTGTCGAGGCGGTGGTGCGCTTTGCCTCCGGCCGGCGGCCGGTGATCGCCGGGGCGGGCTCCAACAACACCGCCGAATCGGTACGCCTGATCCGCCATGCCGAGAAGGTGGGCGCCGATGCCGCGCTGGTGGTCACGCCCTATTACAACAAGCCCACCCAGGCCGGGCTGATCGCCCATTACCGGGCGCTGCATGACTGCTGCAACCTGCCCATCATCATCTACAACATCCCCGGCCGCTCGGTGATCGACATGAAGCCCGAGACGATGGCGGAGCTCGCGAAGCTGCCGCGCATCATCGGCGTGAAGGATGCCACCGGCGACATCGCCCGCGTCTCCGAGCAGCGCCGGCTTTGCGGGCCGGAGTTCGTGCAGCTCTCGGGCGAGGATGCCACCGCGCTCGCCTTCAATGCCCATGGCGGGGTGGGGTGCATCTCGGTCACCGCCAATGTCGCGCCGCGGCTTTGCGCCGAGTTTCAGGAAGCGACGCTTGCCGGCGACTATGCGCGCGCGCTTGAGTATCAGGACAGGCTCTATCCCCTGCACCGGGCGATCTTCCTCGAGCCGGGGCTTGTGGGGGCGAAATATGCGCTCTCGCTTCTCGGACGCTGCTCGGAGGAGGTGCGCTTGCCGCTCGTCGGTCTCACCGAGGCGACCAAGGCCGAGATCCGCGCGGCGATGGTGCATGCGGGCATTCTGCACTGAGGGCGGCTTTCCCTCGGCGCCGCTCTGTCCTATAGGCGCGGGCCATGGCCAAGCCGAAGGACAACCCCAACTACAAGGTCGTCGCCGAGAACCGGCGCGCGCGGCATGACTATGCCATCGAGGACGATCTCGAGGTCGGCATCGCGCTGCAGGGCTCCGAGGTGAAGTCGCTGCGCGAGGGCAAGGCCAACATCGCCGAGTCCTATGCCACGGTGGAGGACGGCGAGCTGTGGCTCGTCAACTCCTACATCGGCCCCTACGAGCAGGCGAAGACCTTCGGCCATGAGGAGCGGCGGCGCCGCAAGCTTCTGGCGAAGAAGAAGGAGATTGCCCGGCTGTGGGACGCCACCCGCCGCAAGGGCATGACGCTGGTGCCGCTGGTGCTCTATTTCAATCACAAGGGAATCGCCAAGCTCAAGCTCGGCATCGCGCGCGGCAGGAAGCTGCACGACAAGCGCGAGACCGAGGCGAAGCGCGACTGGGACCGCCAGAAACAGCGGCTTTTGCGCGAGCGGGGCTGAGTTGGCGCTGTCCGCTTGCAAGCCGGCGGGCTTGAGCGTAACCCGCAGCTGACCCGACACGCAGGGGGCGCCCATGAAAGACGACCCGAAAACGCTGGTTTCCACCGAGTGGCTCGCCGCGCATCTCGATGACCCCGACCTGCGCGTGATCGATGCCTCGTGGTATCTGCCCGATCAGGGCCGCGATCCGCGGGCCGAATACGAGGCGGCACACATTCCCGGCGCGCGCTTCTTCGACATCGACGAGATTGCCGATCTGCGCTCGCCGCTGCCGCACATGGCGCCGCCGCCGGAGAAGTTCGTCGCCCGCATGCGCGCCATGGGTATTGGCGACGGCCATCAGGTGGTGGTCTATGACGGCGCCGGCATCTTCTCCGCCCCGCGGGTCTGGTGGCTGTTCCGGCTGATGGGCAAGGAGGATGTCGCCGTGCTCGACGGCGGTTTCCCGAAATGGCAGGCCGAGGGCCGGCCGGTGGAGGACATGCCGCCGGTGATGCGCGACCGGCACATCACCGCGCGGGTGCAGAACCAGCTCGTGAAGGACGTGACCCAGGTCGCCGCCGCCTCCAAGCTCGGCGATCACGAGATCGTCGATGCCCGCAGCCCGCAGCGCTTCCGCGGCGAGGCGCCCGAGCCGCGCCCCGGCCTGCGCGCGGGGCACATCCCCGGCTCGAAGAACCTCCACTACGCGCGGCTTCTCAACCCCGACGGCACCATGAAGGAACCCGAGGAGCTGCGCGCGGAGTTCGAGGCGGCGGGGGTGGACCTGTCAAAGCCGATCATCTCCACCTGCGGCTCGGGGGTGACGGCGGCCATTCTCGATCTGGCGCTTGAGATCATCGGCCATGACCGTCACGCCGTCTATGACGGCTCGTGGGCCGAGTGGGGCAGCTACGGCGACCTGAAGGTCGCCACGGGAGAGGACTGATGCTGGAGAACCTGCAGGAGCAGCCCAAGGACAAGATCCTTGCGCTGATGGAGATGTTCCGCGCCGATCCGCGCGCGGAGAAGATCGACCTCGGCGTGGGCGTCTATCGCAACGCGCAAGGCGTCACGCCGATCATGCGCGCGGTGAAAGCTGCCGAGAAGACGCTGTGGGAGACCGAGGAGACCAAGGCCTACACGGGGCTTGCGGGCGACCCGGCCTTCGCAGAGGCGATGCGCGGGCTCGTGCTCGGCGATGCGGTGGAGGCGGGGCGCGTCGCGGCCGCCGCCACGCCGGGCGGCACGGGGGCGATCCGGCAGGGGCTTGAGCTGATCCGTCTGGCTTCGCCCGGCGCCACGATCTGGCTCTCGGCGCCCACCTGGCCCAATCACCCCTCGATCATCCGCTATCTCGGCATGCCGATGCGGGAGTATCGCTATTTCGACGCCGCCGCGCGCGGGGTCGATTTCGAGGGCATGATGGCCGATCTGGCGCAGGCGAAGCCGGGCGATGTGGTGCTCTTGCACGGCTGCTGCCACAACCCCACCGGCGCCAATCTCACCCTGCCGCAGTGGCAGGAGGTGGCCGCGCTTCTGGAGAAGACCGGCGCCACCCCCTTCATCGACATCGCCTATCAGGGTTTCGGCGACGGGCTGGAGGAGGATGCCGCCGGCACGCGCCTGATCGCCGCGCGCCTGCCCGAGACGATCATTGCCGCGAGCTGCTCGAAGAACTTCGGCATCTATCGCGAGCGCACCGGCATCCTCATGGCGGTGGCGGAGAATGCCGCGCGCAAGCCCGTGGTGCAGGGCAACCTTGCGTTTCTGAACCGGCAGAACTTCTCCTTCCCGCCCGATCACGGCGCGCGTCTGGTGACGATGATTCTGAACGATGCGGCGCTGCGTGCCGACTGGCAGGCGGAACTTGAGGAAATGCGGCTTGGCATGCTGCGCATCCGCGAGGCGCTGGCCGCGGAGCTGCGGCGGCTGTCGGGCTCCGACCGCTTCGGCTTCATCGCCCAGCACCGCGGCATGTTCAGCCTCATCGGCGCCAGCCCCGAGCAGGTGGAGCTGATGCGTGAGAAACACGGCATCTACATGGTCGGCGACAGCCGCATCAACATCGCCGGGCTGACCGAGGCGGCGGTGCCCAAGCTCGCCGCGGCGATCATCGACGCGGGCGTGTGAGGAGAGGCGCATGGAAACCGAAACCATCGACGGCCGCGTTCTGGAGACCTGGACGCCGCAGGAAGTCTGGGAGGCGTTCCAGCGCGGCGAGGTGGCGCTCATCGACGTGCGCACGCCACAGGAATATATGTTCGAGCACATCGAGGGCGCGCTGCTTTTCCCGATGTCCTTCTTTCGGCCCGAGGCGCTGCCTTCCCAACAGGGGAAGCGGCTTGTCTTCTACTGCGGCTCGGGGGTGCGCTCGGGGCGTGTGGCGCGGCGCTGTCTCGAGGCGGGAATCGCGCGGGTGGCCCACATGAAGGGCGGCTTCGCGGCATGGAAGGAAGCCGGCCTTCCCTACATCGGCACCGACATGGCCACCGGCGCGCCGAAGAAGGTGGAAGCAAGGCGAACGAGCTGAGGCGCATTGGCAGAACACAATTAGGCCCGGCGCACCCCGCGCCGGGCCTTTCGCGTCTCGCCTTTCGCGCCGGCTCAGGCGGCGTGGAACTCGGGATAGGCCTCCATGCCGAGCTCGGCGGTGTCGAGGCCGCGTTCCTCCGTCTCCGCGTCAACCCGGATGCCCATGACAGCCTTGAGGATCAGCCAGAGCGCCCCCGAGACCACGAAGACGAAGATGCCGACCACGACGATGCCCTTGATCTGGGCGAAGAGCGAGGCATCGGGGTTGGTCAGCACCACCGCGAGCGTGCCCCAGATGCCGGCGAAGAGGTGCACCGGGATCGCGCCGACGACGTCGTCGATCTTCAGCCTGTCGAGGAAGGGCACGGCGAAGACCACGATCACACCGCCGACGGCACCGATCAGCGTTGCCGCGCCGAGCGAGGGCGTCAGCGGCTCGGCGGTGATCGACACGAGCCCGGCCAGCGCGCCGTTGAGCACCATGGTCAAGTCGGGCTTGCCGAACATGAGCTGCGTGAGGATCAGCGCGGCGACCGCGCCACCGGCCGCGGCGGCATTGGTGTTGGCAAGGATGCGCGAGATGTCGGCGACATTGGCGGCGGTGTCCATGTAGAGCTGCGAGCCGCCGTTGAAGCCGAACCAGCCCATCCACAGGATGAAGGTGCCAAGCGTGGCGAGCGGCAGGTTGGCGCCCGGGAACGGGTGCACCTTGCCGTCCTTGTACTTGCCGAGCCGCGGACCAAGGATGAGCGCGCCTGCAAGCGCCGCCCAGCCGCCGGTGGAATGCACCACGGTGGAGCCGGCGAAGTCGAGGAAGTCGGTCACGCTGCCGTCACCCGGGGCGAGGAAGCCGCCGCCCCATTTCCACGACGCCTGGATCGGGTAGATCAGTGCCGTCAGGACGACCACGAAGATCAGGAACGGCCAGAGCTTGATCCGCTCGGCCAGCGCGCCCGACACGATCGAGGCGGTGGTCGCACAGAACATCAGCTGAAAGAAGAAATCCGAGCCGACCGAGGCGTAGGTCAGGTCGGTTTCGGTGTCGGCAAGGCCCACGGGCTCGAGCACGGCGGGCGAGATGGCCCCGAGCACGCCGGGAATCAGCCAGCCGTCACCGGGATACATCAGGTTGTAGCCGACGAGGTAGTACATGATCGCGGCAATCGAGAAGAGCGCCACGTTCTTCATCAGCTGCATGGTGGTGTTCTTCTGGCGCACGAGGCCGGCCTCGAGCATGGTGAAGCCGGCGGCCATCCACATCACCAGAACGCCGGTGACGAGGAACATGAAGGTGGTGAAGATGTAGCCGATCTCTTCCAACGGCGGGGTGTTGTCCACCTCCTGGGCGAGCCCCAGCGCCGGCATGAGCGCGAGCGCGGCGGCGGTCAGCGCAATACGTCCTGCTTTCATGACTTTCGGTCCTTTCCGCTCTGTCCAAGGCGCGCCGCTCACAGCGCCGCCTCGCCGGTTTCCCCGGTGCGCACGCGCACCGCGCCTTCCACATCCAGCACGAAGATCTTGCCGTCGCCGATCTTGTCGGTGCGGGCGGCCTTCTGGATCGTCTCCACGACGGTTTCGGCCATCGAGTCCGGCACCACCGTCTCGATCTTGACCTTGGGCACGTAATTCACCGCGTATTCGGCGCCGCGGTAGATTTCGGTGTGCCCCGACTGGGTGCCGAAGCCCTTGATCTCGGTGACCATCATGCCGCGCACGCCGGTGGCGGTGAGCGCCTCGCGCACCTCCTCCAGCTTGAACGGCTTGATCGCTGCAATGATGAGTTTCACATCCTTCCCCCTTGGTTCACGCAGGTCACGCCTGCCGGAAGTCGACAGGGAAAGGAGCAGTGCCGCAGCGCAGAATCGCAAGAATCCGGACCCGGCGGAAACGGCGGGAATCGCGAATGGCCGCGATTTTTCGCACAAATCTTGGGCGCTGCTGAATATTTGGGCAGCGGGAAATCCTTGCCTTGGGCGCCGGAGCCTCCACATCCATCCGCAATTCGGCTAGTTTCCGGGCACGGGCAGGTATCTCGGCGCAGCATCCATGAGCAGATCGGGCAAGGGGCGAAAACGGACCGTGACGGGCCGTTCGCGCGCCGCCGAAAACGGCGGCAGCGGGCGGAGGCCGGGTATCATCGCCCGGCTCTGGCGCCTTCTGCGCCGACTGATCTGGGCCGTCACTTGGCGCGCGACGGCGGCGGTGGCGCTGATCGTGGGTCTCCTGGTGGGCTGGCAGGCGCTCAGCATGCCCCCCGCCTCGGAGCTGCTCGATGCGCGCACCCGCGGTTCGGTCACGCTGCTTGACCGCTACGGCAATGTCTTTGCCTGGCGAGGCGAGCAGTTCGGCGGGCAGATCACCGCGGAGATGGTCTCCCCCCATCTCAAGAACGCCATCATCGCCACCGAGGACCGCCGCTTCTACCGCCATTTCGGGGTTGATCCCATCGGCATCGCCGGGGCGATCCGCATCAACCTTAGCGAGGGGCGGGGGCCGTTCGAGGGCCATGGCGGCTCCACCATCACCCAGCAGACGGCGAAGCTTCTCTGCCTCGGCCGGCCCTATGACCCCAAGCGCTGGGAGAGCGAGGCCGCCTACGAGGCCGATTGCCGCGAGACGACGCTTGCGCGCAAGATCCAGGAGGCGATCTATGCGCTGGCGATGGAGCTGCGTTACAGCAAGGACGAGATCCTGACCATCTACCTCAACCGCGCCTATCTCGGGGCGGGCACGCGCGGCTTCGAAGCCGCCGCGCAGCGCTATTTCGGCAAGTCGGCGGCGGAGGTGAACGCGGCCGAGGCGGCAATGCTGGCCGGGCTTCTGAAGGCGCCGACGCGCTTTGCTCCCACCAACAACCTCAGGCGCGCCCAGGAGCGCGCCAACGTGGTGATCGGGCTGATGGAGGAGGCGGGCTATCTCTCCGCCACCGAGGCCGACCGGGCGCGCGCCAATCCCGCCGAGCTGTCGGCGGCGGCCGAGGCGCGGGCGGGCGGCTATTTTGCCGACTGGGTGATGGATCAGGGGCCTTCCTTCCTCACCCGCGAGACCACCGAGGATGTCGTCATCCGCACGACCTTCGACCCCTTCATTCAGGCGGCGGCGGAGGAGGCGGTGCAGTATGTCTTCGACAATCTGGTGCGCGAGGGGTCGAAGGCGCAGGCGGCGGTGGTGGTGATGTCGGCCGACGGCGCGGTGCGCGCGATGGTGGGCGGGCGGCGCTTCAAGGGCGTGGCCGGCCAGTTCAACCGCGCCATCCAGGCCAAGCGGCAGACGGGCTCGGCCTTCAAGCCTTTCGTCTATGCCACCGCGCTCGAGCTCGGCTACCGGTGGGATTCGCTGGTGCGCGACGAGCCGCTGACCATCGACATTCCCGGCTCCGGCCCCTGGTCGCCGAAGAACTACGACGGCGCGTTTCGCGGGCCGGTGACGCTTGCCTATGCGCTTGCCCATTCGCTCAACGTGCCGGCGGTGCGGGTGTCGGAGGCGGTGGGGCGCGATCTGGTTCGGCAGGTGGCGGAGGGCTTCGGCATCCACAGTGATCTGGCCAGCGGGCCGGCGCTGGCGCTCGGTGCCTCGGAGTCGACGCTTCTGGAGATGACCGGCGCCTACGCCGGCATTCTCAACGGCGGCAGCTCGGTCACGCCTTACGGGCTGATCGAGCTGAAGCTCATCGGTGACGAGACGCCGCTCATGGGCAAGGGCGGGGGCATCGGCGAGCGGGTGATCTCCGAGGAGTCGGCGCGTCAGCTCGTCTACATGATGAGCCGCGTGATCACCGAGGGGACGGGCCGGCGCGCGGCGCTGCCCGACCGCGAGGCCGCCGGCAAGACCGGCACCACCCAGGCCGCGCGGGATGCGTGGTTTCTGGGCTTTACCGCCGATTACGTGGCGGGCGTCTGGATGGGCTATGACGACAACACCCCGCTCACCGGCGTCACCGGCGGCGGGCTGCCGGCGGAGATATGGCGGCAAACCATGCTGCGGGTGCATGAGGGCCTGCCGCCCCGGCCGTTGCCCATGATCCGGCCGGAGCAGGAATCCTCGCCTGCGGCGCCGGCTGCTGCGCGGGGCGTGGGCGAGGCGCGCAGGCAACGCCGGCCCGGCAATATTGCCGATCGGGTGATCATGGAGCTTTTGGGCGTTATCCTCGGCAACGGGCGCTGAGCCGCCGTGACGCTCCGCCGCGGCGGCCTGTGGCCGAAGCAGGCGGGCGCGCCTTACTCCGCGGCGGTTGCCTGAGCGGCAGGCTCCACGCGAACCGCGGCGAACTTGAACTCGGGGATCTTGCCCCACGGGTCGAGCGCGGGGTTGGTGAGGATGTTCGCCGCCGCCTCGACATAGGCAAAGGGCATGAACACCATCTCGGGCGGCACCGCGGCATCGGCGCGCGCACGCGCCACAACGCTCCCCCGCCGGGTGGTCAGGCGCACCGGATCGCCCGGCGCGATGCCGAGGCGCGCGAGCGTCGCCGGGTTGAGCGAGGCGGTGGCCTCGGGCTCCAGCGCATCGAGCACGCTTGCGTGCCGGGTGATCGCGCCGGTGTGCCAGTGCTCGAGCTGGCGGCCCGTGGTGAGCACCATCGGGAAGTCGGCGTCGGGCTCCTCGGCCGGCGGGGCGAATTTCGCGGGCGCGAAGCGCGCGCGCCCTTCGGCGCGCGGGAAGCCGTCGCCAAAGACGATGGGCTGGCCCGGATCGTCGGGCGAGAGGCTCGGATAGGTGACGGCGCTTTCGCGCTCGAGCCGCTCCCATGTGATGTTGTCGAGCGAGGCCATGCCGCGCTTCATCTCGGCGAAGACCTCGCGCGGGTGGCTGTAGTGCCAGTCGAGCCCGAGGCGGCGGGCGATCTGAGTGGTGATCCACCAGTCCTCCCGCGCCTCGCCGGGCGGCGGCACGGCGGGCCGGCCCATCTGCACCTGACGGTTGGTGTTGGTCACGGTGCCGGTCTTCTCGTAGAAGGCGGTGGCGGGCAGCACCACATCGGCGTAGCGGGCGGTCTCCGTCAGGAAGATGTCCTGCACAACGAGGTGCTCGAGCTTGGCCAGGGCCTCGCGGGCGTGGGTGAGGTCAGGGTCCGACATCGCCGGGTTCTCGCCGAGGATGTACATGCCCTTGATCTCGCCCTTGTGGACGGCGTCAAGAATCTCGGTCACGGTCAGCCCCGGCTGGGGATCGAGGTTCTCCACCCCCCAGATTTCGGCGAACCTTGCCCGCGCCGCCGCGTCGGCGACGCTCTGGTAGTCGGGAAACACCATCGGGATGAGCCCCGCGTCAGACGCACCCTGCACGTTGTTCTGGCCGCGCAGCGGGTGCAGCCCGGTGCCGGGCCGCCCGACATGGCCGCACATCAGCGCCAGCGCAATGAGGCAGCGGGAGTTGTCGGTGCCGTGGATGTGCTGGCTGATCCCCATGCCCCAGAAGATCATCCCCGCCTGCCCCCGGGCGAAGTCGCGGGCGACCGCGCGCAGGGTCTCGGCCGGGATGCCGCAAATGGCGGACATCTCGTCGATGTCGGTGGCCTCGAGATGGGCGCGCATCGCCTCCCAGTTCTCGGTGAAGGCGGCGATGTATTGCGCGTCATAGAGCCCTTCCTGCACGATGGCGGCCATGATGCCGTTGAGCATCGCCACATCGGTGCCGGGGCGGAACTGCAGCATGTGCGTGGCGTGGCGGGCAAGCACCTGTCCGCGCGGGTCGGCCACGATCAGCTTGCCGCCGCGCTTGGCGAACTGCTTGAAATATGTGGCGGCGACAGGGTGGTTCTCGGCAGGATTGGCGCCGATGACGATGGCGACATCGGCGTGCTCGATCTCGTTGAAGGTGGCGGTGACGGCGCCGGAGCCGACGTTTTCCATCAGCGCGGCGACCGAGGAGGCGTGGCAAAGCCGCGTGCAGTGATCGACATTGTTGTGCCCGAAGCCCTCGCGGATGAGCCGCTGGAACAGATAGGCCTCCTCATTGGTGCATTTGGCCGAGCCGAAGCCCGCCACCGCGCGCCCGCCATGGGCATCGCGCAGGGCGGCAAGGCCCCTTGCCGCGGTATCGAGCGCCTCCTCCCATGTCGCCTCGCGGAAATGGGTGAAGGGGTTGGCGGGGTCGACGTCGATCTCCTTCGGGGCGCCCTCGCGGCGAATGAGCGGCTTCGTCAGCCGGTGCGGGTGGTGGATGTAGTCGAAGCCGAAGCGGCCCTTGACGCAGAGGCGGTTCTCGTTCGCCGGTCCCTCGGCGCCGTCGATGTAGAGGATGCGCTCGCCCTTCACCTTCACCGACACCTGGCAGCCGACGCCGCAATAGGGGCAGACGGTCTTCACCTCGCGGTCGAAGGCGGCCGAGTCGCCCCTCTGGGCGTCGTCGAGAAGGCTTGCTTCCATCAGCGCGCCGGTCGGGCAGGCCTGCACGCATTCGCCGCAGGCCACGCAGGTGCTCTCGCCCATCGGGTCGGCGAAATCGAAGACGGGGAAGCTGTCATGCCCCCGGCCGGCCATGCCGATGACGTCATTGACCTGCACCTCGCGGCAGGCGCGCACGCAGAGATTGCACTGGATGCAGGCATCGAGATTGACGCGCATGGCGACGTGGCTGGCGTCGAGAAGCGGCACGCGCTCGGACTCCATCGCCGGGAAGCGGCTTGTCGAGACGCCGTTTGCCTCGGCCATAGCCCAGAGATGGGAGGAGCGGTCATGCGCCGATTCGCGCAGGGGCTGGTCGGCGAGCAGAAGCTCCATCACCGTCTTGCGCGCCTTCTCGGCGCGGGGCGTGGCGGTGTTGACGACCATGCCATCGGCCACCGGCCGGATGCAGGAGGCGACGAGCGTGCGCTCGCCCTCCACCTCCACCATGCAGGCGCGGCAGTTGCCGTCGGGGCGGTAGCCCGGCGCGGGCTTGTGGCACAGGTGCGGGATGGTCAGGCCGCGGCCGTGGGCAGCCTCCCAGATGGTGGTGCCTTCGGGCACGGTGAGCGTTTGGCCGTCGAGCGTGAAGGTGACGGTAGGCGCGTCTGTCATTGCTGGGCCTCCCTTCTCGCATGCCACGCCCGGCGCGCCGCGCCGGGCAGCGCCCGACCCGCCCCCCAGGGCGGGCGCTTCATCGCGCCCACCCTCGGGCCGGGCGCTGCCCTCATTTTCAGGAGCGCCATCATACCTCCTCCCCGAAATGCTTCATGGTCAGGCGGATCGGGTTCGGCGCCGCCTGGCCGAGGCCGCAGATGGAGGCATCCTCCATCACTTGGGCCAGGTCTTCGAGAAGCTCACGGTCCCACTTCTCGGCCTGCATCAGCTTCACCGCCTTCTCGCAGCCCGCCCGGCAGGGGGTGCACTGCCCGCAGGACTCGTCCTCGAAGAAGCGCAGCATGTTGAGCGCGGCGGCGCGGGCGGAATCCTTGTGCGACAGCACCACCACCGCGGCCGAGCCGATGAAACTGCCGTGCGGCTGGAGCGTGTCGAAATCGAGCGGCACGTCATCGAGCGAGGCCGGCAACAGCCCCGAGGACGGCCCGCCCGGCTGATAGGCCTTGAACTCGTGCCCCTCGGCCATGCCGCCCGCCGCCTCGATCACATCGCGAATGGTGGAGCCTGCGGGCAGGAGATACACGCCCGGCTTCGCCACCCGGCCGGAGACGGAATAGCTTCTCAGCCCCTTGCGGCCGTTCTTCTCGACGCCCGACAGCACCTCCGGGCCCTCGCGGCAGATGCGCGCCACCCAGTGCAGCGTCTCGACATTGTGCACCAGCGTCGGCCGGCCAAAGAGGCCCTTCTGCGCCACATAGGGCGGGCGGTGGCGGGGCAGGCCGCGCTTGCCCTCGATCGACTCGATCATCGCCGATTCCTCGCCGCAGATATAGGCGCCCGCGCCGCGGCGCAGCTCGATGTAGCCCGGCGCGACGATGCCGGCCGCCTCGAGCGCGGCGATTTCGCGGCGAAGGATCTCCAGAACCGCCGGGTACTCGTCGCGCATGTAGATGTAGGCGCGCGCCGCCTCCACCGCCCAGGCGGCGATCAGCATCCCCTCGAGCATCAGATGCGGGGTGCGTTCGAGATAGAAGCGGTCCTTGAAGGTGCCGGGCTCGCCCTCGTCGCCGTTCACGGCCAGATAGCGCGGCGCGGGCTCGGCGCGCACGAAGCCCCATTTGCGCCCCGAGGGAAAGCCCGCGCCACCAAGCCCGCGCAGGCCGGCGGCGAGGAGCCTTTCCTGCACCTCCTGCCAATCGCCGCTCTCTCGCAGGCTCAGGAGCGTCTCGTAGCCGCCCTTGGCGCGGTAGGCGGCGAAGTCCTCGTAGTCGGGGATGACGGGATGAAAATCGCCCGCGGCGATCACCTCGGCCACGCGCTCGGGCGTGGCGTGATCGACATGACGGTGGCCGACCTCGCACACCGGCGCCGTGTCGCAGCGGCCCATGCAGGGGGCGCGAATCACCCGCACCTGCGAGGGGTCATGCCCGGCCCTCAACGCCTCCTTCAGCGCCTCGGCGCCCGCAAGCGCGCAGGAGAGCGAATCGCACACGCGGATGGTCAGGGCCGGCGGCGGCGTCTCGCCCTCCTTCACGAGGTCGAAATGGGCATAGAAGCTTGCCACCTCCCAGACCTCGGCCATGGAGAGGCGCATCTCCTCGGCGAGCGCGCGCAGGTGCCGGGCGGAAAGATGGCCGTAACGGTCCTGAATGAGGTGCAGATGCTCGATCAGAAGGTCGCGCCGGCGCGGTCGCTCGCCCAGAAGCGCGCGCACTTCCTCGAGCGCCGCGGGGTCAAGCTGCCGCCCCTTGGGCGTGGGGCGGGCGCGGCGGCGGCGCGGTTCGCCCGATGCGCTGCGGTCGAGGGCCATCTTGCCTTCCTCCCAAGGCTTGCGGAATGCGGGCAATCCTTCACGGATCTGCCCGGAAGTTCAACATGCTTGCCCGTCTCCTGCCCCGCGCCGGGCCGGGCGTCTGATCCTTCTGCGACCACGTGGACAGCGCCCGCGTCATCGCCTATGGCGCTGCCCATGGAATGGGATCAGGAACTCGACGCCTCGGGGCTTCTCTGCCCGCTGCCGGTGCTCAAGGCGCGCAAGCGGCTCAAGGCCATGGCGCCGGGCGCGGTGCTCAGGCTTGTCGCCACCGATCCGGCGGCGGTCATCGACGTGCCGCATTTCTGCGCCGAGCAGGGCCATGAGCTTCTGGCCGTGGAGGAAGGCGCGGCGGCGCGTGTTTTCTACCTGCGCAAGGGCGGTCAGAGCCCAAAGCCCGAATAGGGCAGGTAGCGCACCGGCGTTCCGGGCTCCACATCCAGCGCGCCATCGGGCAGCTCCACAAGCCCCGTGGCCCAGGAAAGCCCGCTGATCCGGCCCGAGCCCTCGGAGCGGAACACTTCTGCCGCGCCCTCGGGCGTGAGCCGCGCGCGCAGGTATTCGCGCCGGCCCGGCTTCTTGCGCTTGGAGAAGGCGGCGGGCACGGTGTAGCCCTGCGCCTCGAGCCAGCCGGCGCCGGACATGAGCGAGAGTGCGGGCCGGGCGAAGATGAGCGCGCAGACGAAGGCCGCAACCGGGTTGCCGGGCAGGCCGAAGACGGGCGCGCCCTGCCACATGGCGAGCGCCAGCGGCCGGCCGGGCTTCAGCGCGATGCGCCAGCTCGTGAGCCTGCCCCTCTCGCGCAGAAGCCGGCTCACGTGATCCTCGTCGCCGGCCGAGGCGCCGCCCGAGGTGAGGATGACATCCGCCTCGCGCGCGCCCTGGTCGAGCGCGCGGGCGATGGCGCGCGCATCGTCGCGGGCATGGCCGAGGTCAACCGGCACATGCCCCCAGCGTTCGACGAGCGCGAGCAGCATCGGGCGGTTCGCGTCCCATATCTGGTGGGGCGCGGCGGGCAGGGCCGGGTCGGGCACGATCTCGTCGCCGGTGGAGAGCACGGCCACGCGCAGCGGGCGGAACACCTCCACCTCGGCGATGCCGAGGGCGGAGAGAAGCGCGATGTCGGGCGGGCGCAGCCGCTGGCCGGCCGGAAGCGCAACGGCGCCTTCCTCCACATCCTCGCCCGCGCGGCGGGTGTTGGCGCCGGGCTTCACCGGCCCGTCGAAGGCGACCGTCAGGCCATCGGTGGCGCAGTCCTCCTCGAGCACCACCGTATCCACCCCCTCGGGGAGGATGGCGCCGGTGAGGATGCGCACGGCGTAGCCCTCGGGAACGCGCCCCTCAAAGGGCTGACCGGCCGCCGCGCGGCCTTGGACGAGTGGCAGGCGGTTGATGCCGGGGCCGGTCGCGGCATGGGCAAAGCCGTAGCCGTCCACCGCCGAGTTGGGGCGGGGCGGATTGGCGCGGCGGGCAATGGCATCGGCAGCGAGCACGCGGCCCGCCGCCCGGCTGCTCGCCAGCCGCTCGCGGCCGGTGACGGGGTGGAGCGCGGCGCGCAGGCGCGCGAGCGCCTCATCGACCGGCACCCAGGCCACGCCCTGCGGCATGGCAAAGCAGTCGTCCTTGAGCCGTGGCGGCACGAGACCGGCCCCGGCCACCGCGCGGGCGGCTTCGCGCAGCGCCTCCTCAGCGCCGACGCCCAGAATCCAGCCCTCTTCGGCGCGCGCCTCATCGGGCACGGCGGCGAGCACTTCCTCAAGCCGGCCCTCCTCCTGCAACCGCGCCAGAGCCGCGGCGACAACCCGAACCTGCACCGCGTCGCGAATGTCGCCGGGCCGCGTGGCGGCCTGCACTGCCTCGGCCAGAAGCGAGGGCCAGATCTCGGTGAGCACCACCGGGGCCTCGGGCGGCTCGAAGGGCCAGACGGCCACCGCCTGCCCAAGCCGCGCGCGCAGCCGCGAGAGCGCCGCCATGCCCGTCATCGCCTGCCCGCCCACGGCACCCGCCCCGCCCATCTGCCAGACGGAGAAGCTGCCCGGCGCACGCGCCTCGGCCGCGCGGCGCTCGGCCATGCCGTGGCCGTGTCGCTCGCTGCCGCGGCGGGGGAGGAAGGGGATGTCCCCCCTCGCGCCGTTGAACCAGAAGGGGCCGGTGCCGGGAAAGCGCGCGTTGATGCGGCCGGCAAGCGCGAAGCGGTTGTTGACGCTGCCGTCATCCTCGAGCTCGGCGGCGAACCAGTCCCACAGTGCGAGGGGATCAGCCCGGCCCGTGAGCCGTTCGGCAAACCCTGCGGGAAAGCCGAAGGGAAAGTCGAAGCCCGCGAGAACCCGCCGGCCGGCGGCAAGCTCGGCCTCGATGAACTCGGCAAGCCAGCGCTCGGCCACGCGGCGGTTGCGCAGATAGACCGGCTCCTCAACCCTGCCCGCGCGCGCAACGGTGGCCCAGATGGCGTCGGGCTTCGGCGCCGGGCCGCGGTCGCGGGCGGCGGACCAGTCCACCATCACGAATGTGTCGAACGGTCTCAATATCCCAGATCGCGCAGGATGAAGTCGGCGATTCCCCTGGTGTCATCGAGATGAAAGAGCGGCACCGGCAGCCCTTCAAGGGCGGTGTCGGAGGCGACGGCGCGAATGGCCGGATCCTCGGGCTGCAGAAGCGGGCGGCCGGTGGCGCGGCGGTGGGCCTCGATCTTGGGGTGCGCCTCGCGCTTGTAGCCTTCGACCAGCACCAGATCGACCGGCGA
Organism: Meinhardsimonia xiamenensis; assembly: GCF_900102905.1. GTDB lineage: Bacteria > Pseudomonadota > Alphaproteobacteria > Rhodobacterales > Rhodobacteraceae > Meinhardsimonia > Meinhardsimonia xiamenensis. The sequence goes on from NZ_FNFV01000001.1 coordinate 302,455, forward strand.
GAGCTTGGCCAGAAGCTCCTCCATGCTCGGCTCCTCGGCACCGCGAAGCTCGTGCATCAGCGCCCAGCGCAGCGGGGTGGAAAGCACCACCTCGGTGGCGCCGGCCATGCGGTGGCGGTGCGAATCGCGCCCCGGCTGATCGATGTCGGTGACGTGATGGGCATGCTTGACGGTGGAAACCGTGAGCCCGCGGCTGACAAATTCGGTGACGAGCCGCTCCACAAGGCCGGTCTTGCCCGAGTTCTTCCAGCCGGTGATGCCATAGACCTTCACGCTTCTCTCTCTCCGATCATGCGGGCGAGGCGGCCGGCCTCGGCCAGATCCTCGGGGGTGTTGACGTTGAAGAAGGGGTCGAAGGGGGTGCTCTCGAATTCGGCGGTGCCGGCGTGGTGGCGGTCCGTCCAGGCGACGATCTTGCGCAGGCCGTCTTCGAGCGCGGCGCGCAGGTCATCCCGCAGGGCCACGGGCCAGAGCCCGAAGGTGGGCTGGCGCCAGAGCCTGCCCCCCGCATCGCGGCTCGCGGCAAGCGCAAGGCCGGAAGGCCCGGCGGCGGCCTGCAGCCGGGCCACGAGATCGCGCGGCAGGAAGGGGGTGTCGGCCGCGGCGGTCACGATTGCCCCCGCGCCCTGCTCCGCCGCCCAGTCGAGTCCGGCGAGAACGCCGGCGAGCGGACCGGCGAAACCGCTCACGCTGTCGGGCAGCACCGGCAGGCCGAGATCGGCAAAGCGGGCCGGGTCGCCGTTGGCGTTCAGGGCGAGCGCGTCGCATTGCGGGGCGAGGCGGTCGATCACCAGATCAATGAGCCGCGGTCCGCCGTCGAGGCGAAGAAGCCCCTTGTCACCGCCGCCCATGCGCGTGGCCCGCCCGCCTGCGAGGATCACGCCCAAGGGGCGCGGTGATGCTGGCATGTCTCCCCCTGCGCCATGCGCGGCCGCGACGCCGGCCTTCTTCCCTGCTGGCGCGGCATCTTGTATGCCGCGGGCAGGGATTTCAAGGCGGTGAGGGCGCGGCAGAGCCGCGCGGACGCGCATGCTGGGCTACATCGGCGGAGGCGGTCGAGGAGCGGGAGACGCGCTCATTTCCGGGCTTGCCGAGCGGCTGATGGCGGCAGGGCTGCGCGTGGCCGGTGCGGTACAGGAAAACCGCGAGTCCGAAGGCGGCGGGCGCTGCGAGATGGAGTTGCGCGTGCTCCTCGGCGATCAGGTGGTGCGTATCAGTCAGGATCTTGGCCAGTGCGCCGAAGGCTGCCGGCTCGACCCGGAGGGGCTTGAGCGCGCCGTGGGGCTCGTCGAGGCGGCGCTTCGGGCCGAGGGCGAGGCGCGGCCCGACATCCTGATCGTCAACAAGTTCGGCAAACAGGAGGCGGAGGGGCGCGGCTTTCGCTCGCTGATCGGGCTGGCAATTGCCGAGGGGATCCCCGTGCTCACGGCGGTCTCCGACGGTCAGCGCGCCGCGTTCGAGGAATTCGCCGGAGAGCTCGCCGTGGCGCTCGAACCGCGGCCCGAGGCCGTCATCGACTGGCTCAGGGCGTGTGTGCAGGCGCGCTGAGCGACCCTCAGCCCCAGTCTTCCGGCGGGGGGAACTCGCTGAACCATTGCGCGGCGGGCTTCGTCATCGGGTCGCGCTCGGCCAGCGCGGCTCCATGCGCGAGCAGGCGCCGGACGAGTTGCGGTGCCGTGCCGATATAGTCGTAGCGGCGGGTCTTGTCGGCGTCGAGCCAGCCGTGCCTGACCCAGTCCTCGTGAATGAGGCGCAGCCGCGCGGCGACCTGGACGGTCGCAAAGCGCACGAGAAACGGCTCGAGCGCCCGGCCGTTCTCCGGGGCCGTCTCGCGGAACAGGCGCAGGCTCGTGTTGGGGTCTTCGGGCCAGAACTCGTCCGCGATGAGGAAGGCGAAGTCCTCAACGCCGGCGCGGCGGCCGTAATGCTCCCAGTCGAACCAGATGGGCGTGCCGTCGGGACCGACGGCGGCGTTGCCCGGGCGGGCATCCCATTTCACGAACTCCACCGGCAGAGCGGCGAGGGATTGTGCCAGCGGGTTCCAGTCGATGGCCGGGGAGGGGATGCGAAAGGCCTTGGCAAGAAGTCGCGGGGCGACGGCGAACCGGCCGAGCCACTCCGCGTTGAGCGCGATCGGCGGCGACTCGCGGAGAATCCCGCAGCGCCGCGCCGCCGCCTTGATCCGCCACAGAGTCTCGAAGCTTCCTGCGATCAGCGATTCGCGCGACGGGCCGGCGCTGCGTTCCAGTTCCGCGGTCAGGCGGCGCGAGCCCGCGTCGGACTGAAAGAAGATCTCGCCCGACTGGCCCAGAAGGCGCGGCACCGGCGCGCCGGCCTCGGCCATGCGTTCGAGAAAGGCAAGCTCGCGCGCGCGCCGGCTGCCGAGGCGGCGCCGGGTGGCGATAACGCTTTTCCCGCCCAGGAGGATTACCCTCAGGCTGTCGCGCCGCTTCCCACCGGGGGCGGTGATCTTGTCCGGCGGGGCGCCGAAGACGGCCTCCACCGCAGCCAGAAGCTGATCGAGCGGAATGCCCTTTTCGCCCGTGTCCGATTGCGCCCGCCGCGAGGGGTCGGTTTTCACGGCCATCTGCGCCTCCCTCTTGCTGTCGCCCTGCCCAGTTTCCGTCCGGCTCCGTTTCGGGCGGGTTCGCGTCACTCACCCTGTCGCACGAGTCTAGCGGGAATGTGGCGGTGTTGCAGCGAGAAGCTGGCGAGGGCCCGGCGCGCGAATCGCTCAACGGTTTCCCTTGTGTCGTCAATCGCGCGGCCGGCTGGAGTTTGATGCCAGTCCGGCGACATTGCCTGGAAAAACGGCAGGCTCCCCGTCCGCGTTTCGCGGGCCGGCGAACGGCGGCGGCGGCCGCGCGGGCACGTCTGTACCGGTCGGAAGCCCCTTGTGTTCGGATCGATCAGCTTCGAAAAATCTTTTGTCATTTCAAGAAGTTCAGAGAGATCCATCGTTGCAGCACCAGGGGCGGAGTGGCTGCGGATACACGAGAGGCGGCGCATCCTGCTCAGATGTCGAAGAGCCGCCGCTCATGCGTCTGGCATGAAAAATGCTTTCCCGGAAGGCTCCGAAGTCCTCATATTTGGGCACGGATCGTGGCAAAGGTCGCCGGTCGGGGGCGCCGGGTTACTCAGAGAGAGCGCCGCTATTCTTGCGGGAGAGGTGATTGGCCAGCCGCATGGGCATTGGGCGACATTGGAAAGTGATGGAAAGCGATGGCGAACATTAACGGGACGTCCGGCAACGACAAGCTCAACGGCACGAAACATAACGACACGATCGCGGCCGGGGCTGGAGATGACACGGTTTACGGCGACGATGGCGATGATGTCATCTACGCCGGAGCAGGGCGGGATCACGTTGCCGGCGGGCGTGGCGATGACGTCATCCATGGCGGCTCGGGCGACGATGCCCCGACGGTTGGCGGCACGGGCGGTTCCGGCCACGGCACGGGTAGCGGCAGTGGCAGGGGCTCTGGCAGGTGCGGCACCGGTTCGGGCAAGGGCAGCGGCTCGGCGGCACCGGGCGGCCTGTACGGCGGCGGCGGCAACGACGTCATCTACGGTGGCGGCGGCAACGACCTGATCGACGGCGGCAGCGGCAACGACAGGCTCGTGGGCGGTTCGGGCGACGACACGATTTTCGGCGGCAAGGGTGACGACTGCATTGCCGGCGGCTCAGGCAACGATCGCCTGTACGGCGGCACCGGCAATGACGAGCTGACGGGCGGGCGTGGCGACGATCTGATCGTCGGCGGCAAGGATGATGACATCCTGCTCGGCAAGGATGGCAACGACACGCTCTTGGGCGGTACCGGCAATGACCGGCTCTATGGCGGTGCCGGCGACGACACGCTGATCGGCGGAACCGACAGCGACAGCTTCTATGTCGGGACGGGGGGCGGTCATGACACCGTCCGCGGCAACAATGGCACCGGCGCGGCGTCATCGGCGAGTGTCGACAAGCTTTACGTCGAAGGCAGGGTCGAGGTCATCGTCAATGGCCACTCGCTCGGCTTCCGCAACCCGGGCGATATCATCCACCTCGATGATCACAGCGACACCGGCAAGGTCGTGCTGGCCGATGGCACGACGGTTTCCTTTGCCGAGATCGACAAGATCAAGGTGGTCAATGATGTCGAGGATCCGGCCATCTGCATCTGCTTCACCCCGGGCACCATGATCATGACGCCCGAGGGCCAGCGGCCGGTGGAAAGCCTGCGCCCGGGCGATCGCGTCATCACCCGCGACAACGGCATCCAGACCATCTGCTGGACGGGTGCGAAGACGCTGGACGCCGCCGAGCTTCGGCGCGCGCCGCAGCTGCGCCCTGTCCTTATCCGGGCCGGTGCGCTTGGCCATGGCATGCCGGAACGCGACATGCTGGTCTCGCCGAACCACCGCATGCTCTACATGAGCGAGGAGCTGCCGCTCATCATGTCCGAATACGAGGTGCTGGTGGCGGCGAAGCACATGACCAGGCTCGAGGGCATCGAGCGCGCGCAGGTGCCCGGCGTCACCTATCTGCACCTGATGTGCGAGAAGCACGAGGTGATCCTCGCAAACGGCGCCTGGACGGAAAGCTTTCAGCCCGGTGACTGGTCCATCGCAGGTATCGAGAACGATCAGCGCGAGGAACTTTTCGCGCTCTTCCCCGAGCTGCGGGAGAAGGCCGGGCTTGATGCCTATGCTGCCTCGCGCCCGTCGCTCAAGCGCAGGGAAGCAGCACTACTGTTCCAGTAACCCGCAAGGGTTTGCACGGGGAAAGGGCGGCGGCCGGAAGGCTGCCGCCCTTTTTCTGCACCGATCCCCGATGAGGGCGATCTTGCGCCCCGCGCCGTTGACACGGATCAACGAGACGGCCTCCAATCGCGCCTAGTGTCTCCGTCGTTCTCATGTTTCAGCCCTGGGAGAGAGCGTCATGGATGTGCCCGTCGTCTGGTTCGAGGATCTCACACGCGAGGATGTGCCGCGGGTCGGCGGCAAGAATGCCTCGCTTGGCGAGATGGTGCGCAATCTCGCGCCCAAGGGTGTTTCCGTGCCGGACGGTTTCGCCACCACCGCCGACGCCTACCGTGCCTATCTGGAGGCCAACGGACTCAACCCGCTGATCGACGAGACGATGGAGGCGCTCGAGGAAGGGCGGATGCCCCTGCAGCAGGCCGGGCGCCGCATCCGCGAGGCGATCCGGGCCGGTCACTGGCCCGAGGAGATCCGCGCGGCAATCGTGGAGGCCTATCGCGAGCTTTCGCGCCGGGCGGGGAAGGAGGAGGCCTCGGTTGCGGTGCGCTCCTCGGCGACGGCCGAAGACCTGCCGGATGCGAGTTTCGCCGGCCAGCAGGAGACGTTTCTGAACATCGTCGGCGAGCGCGCCCTGCTCGACGGCTGCCGGCGCTGCTATGCCTCGCTCTTCACCGACCGGGCGATCACCTACCGCAAGCTCAAGGGCTTCGATCATCGCGCCGTGGCGCTTTCGGTCGGCGTTCAGCAGATGGTGCGCTCGGATCTTGCCGGTTCGGGGGTGATGTTCTCGCTCGACACCGAATCGGGCTTTGACAAGGTGGTGCTCATCACCGCCGCCTGGGGGCTCGGCGAGAATGTGGTGCAAGGTGCGGTGACGCCTGACGAGTATCAGGTGTTCAAGCCGTTCCTGGGCCGCCCCGGCCTCGTGCCGATCATCGAGAAGGCGCTCGGCACGAAGGAGATCAAGATGATCTACGCCGAACCCGGCGCCGAGCGGCCGACGAGGAACGTGCCGACCTCGAAGGCCGAGCGGGAAGCCTTTGTGCTGTCGGACGCCGAGATTCTCGAGCTCGCCCGCCAGGCGGTGGTGATCGAAGAGCACTACGGCATGCCGATGGACATGGAATGGGCCAAGGACGGCGAGACGGGGCGGATCTACATCGTTCAGGCCCGCCCCGAGACAGTGCAGAGCCACGCCGACAAGGGCGCCATTCGCCAGTACACGGTGCATTCGCGTGGAAAGGTGCTTGCCCAAGGGCTCGCGGTGGGCTCGGGCGTGGCCGTGGGGCCGGTCTGCCTGATCGAAAGCCCCGCCGAGATGGACCGCTTCGTTGACGGCGCGATCCTCGTCACCCGCATCACCGACCCCGACTGGGTGCCGATCATGAAGCGCGCGGCGGCGATCGTCACCGATCAGGGCGGGCGCACCTCTCATGCCGCCATCGTCAGCCGTGAGCTGGGGGTACCGGCCATCGTGGGCACCGGCAACGCCACCCATGTGCTGCATGACGAACAGATCGTGACGGTGAGCTGCGCCGAGGGCGACACCGGCTTCGTCTATGAGGGGCGGGCGGAGTTCAGCGTGGAGGAGCTCGACATCTCCGACATACCGCAGACCCGCACCAAGGTGATGCTGAACCTCGCCAACCCGGCAACGGCGGCGCGCTCCTGGCGCCTGCCGGCCGATGGCGTCGGGCTCGCGCGGATGGAGTTTGTCATTTCCAACTGGGTGAAGGTGCATCCCATGGCGCTCATTCATCCCGAGAAGGTGACCGACGCGGCTGCGCGTGAGGAAATCGCCCGGCTGACGAAAGGCTACGACGACCCTACCGATTATTTCGTCGAGACGCTGGCGCGCGGGCTCAGCCGCATTGCGGCGGTGGTCTGGCCCGAGCCGGTGATCTTGCGCATGAGCGACTTCAAGACCAACGAATATGCTGAGCTTCTGGGCGGGCGGGCCTTCGAGCCGGAGGAAGAAAACCCCATGCTCGGCTTCCGCGGCGCCTCGCGCTACTATTCGGAGGCCTATGCGCCCGGTTTCGCGCTGGAGTGCCGGGCGGTGAAGAAGCTGCGCGAGGAGATCGGCTTTGACAATGTGCGGGTGATGATCCCCTTCTGCCGCACGCCCGAAGAGGCCGACCGGGTGCTTGCGGTGATGGCCGATGCGGGGCTGAAGCGGGGGGAGAACGGGCTCGAGGCCTATGTGATGTGCGAAATTCCTTCCAACGTCATCCGTGCCGAAGATTTCGCCGAGCGCTTTGATGGCTTCTCGATCGGTTCCAACGACCTCACCCAGCTCACCCTTGGGGTGGATCGGGATTCGGGCGCGCTTGCCGCGCTTTTCGACGAGCGCGACCCGGCGGTGCAGTGGATGATCGCCACGGTCATCGAAAAGGCCCATGCCGCCGGGCGCAAGGTGGGCTTCTGCGGGCAGGCGCCCTCAAACGACCCCGACTATGCCCGGCTTTTGGTGGGCTACGGGATTGATTCGATCTCGGTCACGCCGGATGCGTTCTTGAAGGTGAAGGTCAACGTCGCCGAGGCGGAGAAGGGGTGAGGCGCATGCCGCGCCTGCCGGCCTTGGCTGGAGCGTCGATGGAGGGCTGAATGAACGGACGCGTCATCACTGTGGCCCAGCAGAAGGGGGGCTCGGGCAAGACCACGCTGGCGGCGCATCTTGCCGTCTGGTTCGCCCGCGAGGGGCGGCGCGTGGCGCTTCTCGACACCGACCCGCAGGGCAGTCTGGGGCGATGGTTCATGGCGCGGCGCGAAGCCACCGGTGGCGCGCCGGGGCTGGAGTTCGGCACCGCCTCGGCCTGGGGAGTCGGTTACGAGGCGGAGAAGCTCAAGAAGACGGCCGATCTCGTCATCATCGACACCCCGCCCAAGATCGATGCCGATCTGCGCCCCGCGCTCAGGGAGGCTGATCTGGTGCTTCTCCCGGTCTCGGTGAGCCATATGGACCTTTGGGCCACCGAGGGGCTTCTCGAGCTTGCCGGGCGGGAGCGCCGACCCGTCATGGCGGTGCTGAACCGGGTGCCGCCGCGGGCGCGGCTGACGAACGAAGTGCTGGCGGCAATCGACGAGGTCGGGATCGGCCGGACAGAGGCGGCCATCGGCAATCGCGTGGCCTATGCCGAGGCGCTGGGCAGCGGCGTGGCGGCCTTCGAGCTTCCCCGCGGGCGCGGCACGGCCGATGAGATCGGCGCACTCGCCCGCGAAATTGCGACGACGATCGGTTTCTGAGCGGTCAACCTGGAATTGCTGTCTGCATCTTCAATGATCGGGAGCGCTCCTTACATTCGTGTTAACGAATTCAAGGAGCGCATGATGGCGGCGACAAAACTGACATGCCTGGAATGCGGGCAAGCCAATCGCGTGCCCGCGACGCGCCTCGACGACGGGCCGAAATGCGGCACCTGCGGGGCGGCACTCGTTGATGGCAAGGTGCACGACATCGACCTCGAGACCCTGCAGAAAGCGGCGAAACTGGACGGGATGCCGCTGGTTGTGGATTTCTGGGCGCCCTGGTGCGGGCCCTGTCGGATGATGGCACCGGCCTATGCGCAGGCGGCCGCAAGCCTGAAGGGGCGTGCCCGCTTCGCGAAGCTGAACACCGAGGCGCATCCGCAAGCGGGAATGCGGTACAATATCCGGGGCATTCCCACCCTGGTGATCTTCCAGAACGGGCGGGAAACGGCCCGGCAGTCCGGCGCGATGCCGGCGCAGATGATCGAGCGCTGGATCACCGAGCACATCCGCCCGGTGAAGGCGAGCTGAGCGGGGCTATTTCACCGTGACCACGGTGCAGGGGGCGAGCTGCACCACCTTGTTGGAGACGCTGCCCAGAAGCATCTCCCGCAGCCGCCCCAGCCCGCGCTTTCCGATCACGATCATGTCGGAGCCGGTTTTCTCCGCCGCTTCCAGGATGCCATCGGCATAATCGCCTTCGCCCGTCCAGCTGTCGACCTCGCGCGCGCCTTTCTGCCTGGCGCGCTCCGCGGCCTGCTCGACGATGAGATCGCCGATGCGGGTGACGATGATTTCCTCCGTGACGTGCTTGCGCGCGGTTTCCATCAGCTCGGCCATCGTCGCCATGCGCGGGACGGGTGGCAGATCGGGCAGGCCGGCGGCGACATCGTCAACCAGATGCTCTATTCGCGCCATGCGTTCGAGCTCGGCCAGCGGCCGACCGTGCATGTGGATGTGACAGACGGTCAGATGCGCGTTCAGCGCCCCCGCGAGCTCACCGGCCAGATCGACCGCGCGCCAGGAGGGATCGGAGCCGTCGACGGCGACGAGGATGCGGTGCATGAGTGGCCTTCCTTCCCTGCTGTCAGAACACGGTGACGGGCGTTCCGATCGGAACCTTGTCATAAAGCTCGATCACGTGCTCGTTGAGCATGCGTATGCAGCCGTTGGAGACGGAGCGGCCGATGGTCTGAGGTGCGTTGGTGCCGTGGATGCGGTAATAGGTGTCGCGCCCGTTCTGGTAGAGGTAGAGCGCCCGCGCGCCGAGAGGGTTATCGGGCCCACCCGGCATGATGTAGTCGGGATCCTCGATGAAGCGGGCGTATTCCCGAGGGTTGCGGGCAAGCATCTCGTCTGTCGGGCGCCAGCTTGGCCACTTGCGCTTGGCCCCCACCACCGCCTCGCCGCGAAAGGTGAGTCCCTCGCGCCCCACTCCGACACCGTAGCGCATCGCCTCGCCCGGCGCGACAACGTGATAGAGGAAATGCGTGTGCGGCGTGACGAGAATGCGCCCGACCTCGTAGTCACCCCTGAGCGGCACCAGGCGAGGGCGGAACCGCGGCGCAATTGCATGTTCGCCCGCACGCAGGACGGATGGCGAGGCCACCGTCATTGCGCATGCACCGGTGAGAAATCCGCGTCGTGAGATCATGGCTCGTGCCCTGGCGTGTCTCCAGCCCGTTGCCAAGCTAGTGGCAGCCTCACGCGACCGCAATGGCCCGTCTCCACGGCGCCGCTTCCGCGTGGCGGGAGTGCCGTTCGGACATGGCGGCGGCTTCGCGTCGCGGCATTCACTTGCCGCCGTTTGCCGACGTCTTCTTGAACGGCGCCATGCCTTCGCGGGCGAGCTTGTCGGCGCGTTCGTTCTCGGGGTGGCCGGCGTGGCCCTTGACCCATTCCCAGCGCACCTCGTGGCGGGATTGGGCGGCATCGAGCCGTTGCCACAGATCGTCGTTCTTCACCGGCTTCTTCGCGGCGGTCTTCCAGCCGTTGCGTTTCCACTTCGCCAGCCAGTCGGTGATGCCGTTGCGAAGATAGGCGCTGTCGGTGACGATGGTGATCTTCGAGGGCCGCTTGAGCGCTTCGAGCGCGGCGATGGCGGCCATCAGCTCCATGCGGTTGTTGGTGGTCTGAGGCTCGCCGCCCTTGAGCTCGCGCTCGCGCAGCACCCGGTCACCCTCCCGCGCGACGAGGAGCACGCCCCAGCCGCCGGGGCCGGGATTGCCCGAGCAGGCGCCGTCCGTATAGGCGTAGATCTCAGCCATGAACGCCTGTCGCCGCGCCTGGGGGGTCACTTTGCGGCCGCGCGCGTGGTGTCCTCGCGCAGCACCCGCGGCAGCTTGAAGCTCACCCGCTCGTCGGCGACATGCACCTCGCGCAGCGTCACCTCGTAGCGGGCGCGGAAGGCCTCGATCACCTCCTCAACGAGGACTTCGGGCGCCGAGGCACCGGCGGTGATGCCGATGTCGCGGGCGCCCTCGAGCGCGCGCCAGTCGATCTCCCCGGCGCGGCCCACGAGCTGGGCGTAAGAACAGCCCGCCGCGCGCCCCACCTCCACCAGCCGCCGCGAGTTGGAGGAGTTGGGCGCGCCGATGACCAGAAGCGCGTCGATCTCGGGCGCCATCGCCTTCACCGCCGCCTGACGGTTGGTGGTGGCGTAGCAGATGTCTTCCTTGTGCGGGCCGATGATGTTCGGGAAGCGTGCCTTGAGCGCGGCGACGATCTCGGCGGTGTCATCCACCGAAAGCGTCGTCTGGGTGATGAAGGCAAGGCGATCGGGGTCGCGCGGCTCAAGGCGCGCCACGTCCTCCACCGTTTCGACAAGCAGCACCTCGCCCTCGGGCAGCTGCCCCATGGTGCCGAGCGTCTCGGGGTGGCCGGCGTGGCCGATCATCACCATCTGCAGCCCGTTTGCGTGGTGGCGTTCGGCCTCGATGTGGACCTTGGAGACGAGCGGGCAGGTCGCATCGACATAGAGCATGTTGCGCCGTTCCGCCTCGGCCGGCACCGACTTCGGCACCCCATGCGCAGAGAAGACCACCGGCCGGTCGTTGGGGCATTCGTCGAGCTCCTCGACGAAGATGGCACCCTTGGCGCGCAGGCTGTCCACCACGAAGCGGTTGTGCACGATCTCGTGGCGCACATAGACAGGCGCTCCCCAGCGGGCGAGCGCCTCCTCGACGATCTTGATCGCCCGGTCCACCCCGGCGCAAAAGCCGCGCGGGCTGGCCAGATGCAGGGTGATGGGCATGCGCTTGGCGGCGTTGTCGTTCATGCGCTCACCGCTACAGCCTCGCCTGGCCGGCGTCCAGAGCCGCGGCGCATTTGAACGGGGCGACGCATGTCGCGCCACCCCGTTGGCTTGTCTCGAACGGGGAAGCCGGGCTCACTCGTTCTCTTCGGCTTCCGCCTCCTCGGCCTCGCGGGGCGGGCCGAAACGCTCGCGCGGTTCGCGTGCCTCCCGCGGTGGGCGGCCGATCACCTCCCGCAGCTCGTCGAGCTCGATGAAGTTGTCGGCCTGACGGCGCAGCTCGTCGGCGATCATCGGCGGGCTGGAGCGGATGGTGGAGCAGATGGACACCCGCACCCCCTGCCGTTGCAGGCTCTCCACCAGCGGCTTGTAGTCACCGTCGCCGGAGAAGAGCACGATGTGATCGACATGCGGCGCGATCTCCATGGCATCGACGGTAAGCTCGATGTCCATGTTGCCCTTCACCTTCCGCCGGCCCTGGCTGTCGGTGTATTCCTTGGCGGTCTTGGTGACCATGTGGAAGCCGTTGTACTGCAGCCAGTCCACCAGCGGGCGGATCGGAGAGTACTCCTCGCTTTCCACAAGCGCGGTGTAGTAGAAGGCGCGCAACAGCTTGCCGCGCCTCAGGAATTCCTGCCTGAGCAGTTTGTAGTCGATGTCGAACCCGAGCGCCCTCGCGGAGGCATAGAGGTTCGCTCCATCGATGAACAGCGCCAGGCGCTCGTCACGATAGAACATTTGAAAATCCTTTCAATCCTTTGGGCGCAAGCGTATCCCCTTGGGGCGAGTGGAGCCCCCGCCTGCGCTGGACGGCGGCAAGATAATGGGTTGAGCGCGGGCCGCAAGGAGCGGGCTGTTACATTTTCGACACAATCGGGAGAGCCCGTGCCGCAATGCGAAACAGTTTAGCATATGTTGCCCTTGGTGCGAATCTCCCTTTCGGCGAGCGCCCGCCGGCGGCGAATCTTCGCGCGGCGCTGGGCGAGCTTGGCCGGCGCGGGTTGCGCATCGAGGCAGTGAGCCGCTTCTTCCATACCCCGTGTTTTCCGCCCGGTGCGGGCCCCGACTACATCAACGCCGTCGCGGCGCTTTCCGGCGCCGGTCGCGGGGCGGGCGACATTCTCGCGCTGCTGCACGAGGTGGAGGCTCTGTTCGGGCGCGAGCGGGTCCAGCGCTGGGGGCAGCGCACGCTCGATCTCGACCTGATCGCGCTTGACGATCTCGTCCTGCCCGATCTGCAGACATGGCGCCACTGGCGCGAGCTGGACCCCGAGCGCCAGCGCCGCGAGGCGCCGGGCGAACTCGTCATTCCCCATCCGCGTCTCGAGGAGCGTGCCTTCGTGCTGGTGCCGCTCGCCGACATCGCGCCACGCTGGCGCCATCCGGTCACGGGTCGCACCGTGCAGGAGATGCTGGCGGCGCTGGCCGAGGAGGACAGGGCGGGCGTGCGCGCTCTGCAAACCGCCTGAGGCACTGGAAATCCTGCTTGTCAAGCCTATCTCAAGCGCGTAAGGAACAACCCTTGACTCTCCCGGACAGAGGATTGGAGCAGCCATGGCCCGCGTGACGGTCGAAGATTGCGTTGACAAGGTTCCGAACCGCTTCGAGCTGGTATTGCTCGCCGCGCACCGCGCGCGCGAGATCTCGGCCGGTGCGCCGATCACCGTGGACCGTGACAATGACAAGAACCCGGTCGTCGCCCTGCGCGAGATCGCCGAGGAAACGCAGCCGGTGGACGAGCTGCGCGAACGCCTGATCCAGAGCCTGCAGACGCAGATCGAGGTGGACGAGCCCGAAGACGATTCCATGGCGCTCCTGATGGGAGGCGGCGAGGTCGACCGCCCCGCCGAGAACGACATGGACGAAGAGCGGCTGCTGCGCGAACTCTTGAAGGCACAGGAGCAGGGCTGACCGGCGCCTTGGAGATGCGGACCGGATGATCGAAGCTGACGACCTGATCCAGCTGGTCCGCAACTACAATCCGCGCACCGATGAGGCGCTGATCCGCAAGGCCTACGACTTCGGCAAGCGGATGCACGAGGGGCAGTTCCGCCGCTCGGGCGAGCCCTATTTTTCCCATCCCGTCGCGGTGGCGGCGATTCTCACAGAGATGCGGCTTGACGATGCCACAATCGTCACCGCGCTTCTGCACGACACCATCGAGGACACCCGCGCGTCCTACGCGGATATCGCGCGCGAGTTCGGCGCCGAGATCGCCGAGCTGGTCAATGGCGTGACCAAGCTGACCAACCTGCAGCTCAGCTCGTCGGAGACCAAGCAGGCGGAGAACTTCCGCAAGCTGTTCATGGCGATGTCGAAGGATCTGCGGGTGATCCTCGTCAAGCTCGCCGACCGGCTGCACAACATGCGCACCATACGCTCGATGCCGCAGGCCAAGCAGGTGCAGAAGGCCCGCGAGACGATGGAGATCTTCGCGCCGCTCGCCGGCCGGATGGGCATGCAGTGGATGCGCGAGGAGCTCGAGGATCTGGCCTTCAGGGTGCTCAACCCCGAGGCGCGCAACTCGATCATCCGCCGCTTCATCACCCTGCAGCGCGAGGCGGGCGACGTCATCAACCAGATCACCGGCGACATCCGTCTCGAGCTCGAGAAGGCCGGCATCGAGGCCGATGTGTTCGGGCGCGCAAAGAAGCCCTATTCGATCTGGCGCAAGATGCAGGCGAAGGAGACGACCTTCTCGCGGCTCTCCGACATCTACGGCTTTCGCATCATCACCCGCAGCGAGGATGACTGCTACCGCGTGCTCGGCGTGATTCATCGCCGCTGGCGTGCTGTGCCGGGGCGGTTCAAGGACTACATCAGCCAGCCGAAGTCCAACGGCTACCGCTCGATTCACACCACCGTTTCGGGGCGCGACGGCAAGCGGGTGGAGGTGCAGATCCGCACCCGCGAGATGCACGAGGTGGCCGAGGCCGGCGTTGCCGCCCACTGGGCCTATCGCGACGGCGTGCCCACCGCGAACCCCTTTGCCGTTGACCCGGCCAACTGGCTCGCCTCGCTGACCGAACGCTTCGGCAACGGCGAGGATCACGACGAGTTTCTCGAGCACGTCAAGCTCGAGATGTATTCCGACCAGGTGTTCTGCTTCACCCCCAAGGGCGATGTGGTGAAGCTGCCCCGCGGCGCGACGCCGCTCGATTTCGCCTATGCCATCCATACCCGCATCGGCGATTCCTGCGTCTCGGCCAAGGTGGACGGCTTGCGCGTGCCGCTCTGGACGCGCCTGAGAAACGGCCAGTCGGTGGAGATCATCACCGCCGAGGGCCAGCGGCCGCAGGCAACGTGGCTTGACCTTGTGGTCACGGGCCGCGCCAAGGCCGCGATCCGCCGCAGCCTGCGCGAGGAGGACCGGGAGCGATTCATCAAGCTGGGCCGGGAGCTTGCGCGCGTGGCCTTCGAGCATGTGGGCAAGCGCGCCACCGACAAGGCGCTTGCGACCGCCGCGCGGCAGATGGGGCTTGAGAGCCGCGACGAGCTTCTCGCCCGGCTGGGGTCGGCCGAGATTTCCGCCCGCGAGGTGGTGAACGTCCTCTATCCCGAACTGAGCGACCGTGAGGGGGAGTATGTGGAGCCCTCACGCTCGGTCATCGGGCTTTCGCCGGGGGAAAGCTTCCGGCGCGCGGAGTGCTGTCAGCCGGTGCCGGGCGAGCGCATCGTCGGCATCACCTACCGCGGCAAGGGGGTGGTGGTGCACGCCATCGACTGCCCGGCGCTGGCCGAGTTCGAGAACGACAACGACCGCTGGGTCGATCTGCGCTGGCAGCCGGGCAAGTACCCGCCGGTGCACACCGTCAGCCTCGATCTGACCATCGCCAATGACGCGGGCGTTCTGGGGCGCATCTGCACGTTGATCGGCGAGCAGAAGGCAAATATCTCCGATCTGCAGTTCATTGACCGGAAACCGGACTTTTACCGTCTCATTGTTGACGTCGATCTGAGGGACGCTGAGCACCTGCACGCTCTGATGGTTGCGCTCGAGGCGGAATCGGATGTCGCCGCGCTGGCGCGCCATCGCGACATCAAGCGCAAACCCTGAGGCAGGGGCGGGACTGGACGGGCAAGAAAACCACAATGGTCTTCAAGCGCAGAGATCGGCGAACCTGGCTGCAGCGGATCGGGGACGCCATCTATCCGCGCGGCGGCTGGCTGCGCGCGGCCAGCTATGTGTGGCACCGTCTGCGCCGGTTGCCCGATCCGCCGCACAAGATTGCCCGGGGCGTGGCTGTCGGCATCTTCGTGAGCTTCACGCCGTTCTTCGGCTTTCACTTTCTTCTGGCGGCCGGTCTTGCGCTGCTTGTCCAGGGAAATGTGCTGGCCGCGCTTCTGGCCACCTTCGTGGGCAATCCGCTGACCTTTCCGCTCATCGCCACGCTGAGCCTCGAGGTCGGCAACGCCATTCTCAACCTTCCCGGCGGCATGCCGCTGCCACATGTCGTGAGCGCCTTCTCGCACGCATCCGTCGAGCTTTGGTCGAATTTCACCGCCATCTTCGACGAGCGCACCGCGCATTGGGACAATCTGGCCGAGTTCTGGCACACGGTGTTCGTTCCCTACGCCGTGGGCGGGATACTTCCCGGGCTGTTTTTCGGCATGCTGGGCTACTGGCTGACCCTGCCGGCGGTGACGGCCTATCAGAAGCGCCGCGCCCGCAAGCTGCGCGACCGGCACGCACGGCGTCGGGCCGAGGCGCTGGCACAGGGTGCCATTCACCGCGAGAGGCAGGGCGCCGCTGCGGGGCGCGAATGAACCGCGTGGCCCGCATTCCGGTCGTGCCGAAAAGCAATTAGACTGCCGCCCGAATCCCGGCTCAAGGAACCGTTCCATGGCTCAGAGCAAGACCTCGGCGCGCCTGCGTCTCGGTGTGAACATCGACCATGTCGCCACCCTGCGCAACGCGCGCGGCGGCAGCCTGCCCGACCCGGTGCGCGCCGCGCTTCTGGCCGAAAAGGCCGGCGCCGATGGCATCACCGCCCATCTGCGGGAGGACCGCCGGCACATCGTCGATGACGACATCGCGCGGCTGATGGAGGTGCTCACCAAGCCGCTCAACCTCGAGATGGCCGCGACCGATGAAATGCAGGCCATTGCGCTCCGCCACCGCCCGCACGCCGTCTGTCTCGTGCCCGAGCGGCGGGAGGAGCGCACCACCGAGGGCGGGCTCGAGGTGGCCGGCGACGAAGCGCGGCTGAAGGCCTTCATCGCGCCGCTGCGCGAGGCGGGCTGCCGGGTGTCGCTCTTCATCGCGGCTGACCGCGCGCAGGTGGAGGCGGCGCATCGCGTGGGCGCGGCGGTGGTGGAGCTTCACACCGGCGCCTACTGCGATTTTCACGCCGAGGGCCGCCAGCGCGAGCGCGACGAGGAGCTTCAGCGGCTCAGCGAGATGGCGACATATGCGCATTCGCTCGGCCTCGAGGTGCACGCGGGCCACGGGCTCACCTACGACACCGTCGGCCCCGTCGCCGCCCTGCCGGAAGTGCGCGAGCTCAACATCGGCCATTTCCTGATCGGCGAGGCGGTGTTCGTGGGACTCGCGGCGGCGATTTCCGAGATGCGCCGGAGGATGGACGCGGCACGCGGCGGGATCTGAGCGAGGTAAGGAAATGGAACGGCTTTCCCTGGTGGTGCCGGCATTGCTTCTCGCGGGGTTGCTTTCAGTCTCTTCGGCCGCCGCGCAGGAGGTCAGCGCCTGCGACTGGCGCAGTTCGGCGGAGAATCTTCCCGAACCGTGGGAGCGGCACACGCGCAGCTTTGCCAATGGGGATGTGCGCATCGCCATTCTTGACGTGGTGGAACCGGCCTCTGCCGCCTTCCATCTCCTGGTGCTATCGCCGCCGTGGGCCGAGCTTGGCATGCGCCAGTGCCGCATTGTCTCGCTCGGCGAGGGCCTCGGATTCTTCTCCGCAACGCTTGCGGGCATGACCGCGCGATATGATCCCGCCTCCGGGCTCGTGCTCGACATCCCCGTCGAGCTGCCCGACTCCTCCACCGGAGAAGGCCGCCCGGCCCGGCTCAGGCTCATCGTCAACCAGGCCAGCGGCGAGATTCGCGCGTCGGTCGAATGATCATCGGCATCGGCACCGATCTGGCCAATATCGAGCGCATCGCGCGCACGCTCGAGCGCTTCGGCGACCGTTTCCGCAACCGCGTCTTCACCGAGGTGGAGCAGCGCAAGTCCGAGCGGCGGCGCGATGTCGCCGGCACCTATGCCAAGCGCTGGGCGGCGAAGGAGGCCTGCTCGAAGGCACTCGGCACCGGCCTGCGGATGGGCATCGCCTGGCGCGACATGGGCGTGGTCAATCTGCGCTCCGGCCAGCCGACGATGGAGCTGACCGGCTGGGCGGCCGAGCGGCTTGCGGCGATGACGCCACCGGGCCATCGCGCGGTGATCCATGTGAGCCTCACCGACGATCACCCCTGGGCGCAGGCCTTCGTGGTGATCGAGGCGGTGCCGCTCGATCCCCCCGCGCCTTGACTCGCGCCGGGGCGGGGCGCATGTAGCCGGGACATTCGGCACGGGGCAGGCGAGGCAGGCGCATGGCGGCGAAAGCGGAGAAGGCTGGCGCCATTCTCGAGACGGTGAAGACGATCATCTGGGCGGTGGTGATCGCCGGCGTCTTTCGCACGCTTTTCTTCCAGCCCTTCTGGATCCCTTCGGGCTCGATGAAGGACACGCTGCTGATCGGCGATTTCCTTTTCGTCAACAAGATGGCCTACGGCTATTCGCGCTACTCCTGCCCCTTTGGCCTGTGCCCCTTCTCCGGCCGCATCCTGGGTTCCGAGCCGCAGATCGGCGACGTGGTGGTCTTTCGCCACCCCGTGGCCGGAACCGACTACATCAAGCGCGTCGTCGGCCTGCCCGGCGACCGCATTCAGATGCTGAACGGGGTGCTCTACATCAACGGCCGACCCGCTCCGCAGGAGCCTGCGGGCCAGTTCATCGAAACCTATGAAAAGCAGGGGCCTACCGGCAGCCTGCCGCAGTGCAAGAACTTCGGCGTGCCGCTCGGCGGCGACTGCGTGAAGGACCGCTACATCGAGACATTGCCGAACGGCGTGCGCCACAGCATCCTCGACATCCGCAACACGCCGCTCGATGATACGCCCGCCTATGTGGTGCCCGAGGGGCACTTCTTCGTGATGGGCGACAACCGCGACAACTCCACCGACAGCCGCGTGCCGCAGAACGCCGGCGGCGTGGGCTTCGTGCCGATGGAAAACCTCATCGGCCGGGCCGACCGGATCATGTTTTCCTCCGCCGGCCGGTCGCTCCTGTTCTTCTGGACATGGCGCGCGGATCGTTTCTTCAAGGAGATCCGGTGAAGCTCTCGGCAGACCTCGCGGCCTTCTGTGAACGCCTCGGCCACCGCTTTGCCGACCCGCGGCTCCTGATCCGCGCGCTCACGCACCCTTCAGTCTCCTCGCCGACACGGCCCGACAACCAGCGCCTCGAGTTTCTCGGCGACCGGGTGCTCGGGCTCGTGATGGCCGAGGCGCTTCTCGCAGCCGACCCCGAGGCGACCGAAGGCCAGCTTGCCCCCCGCTTCAACGCGCTCGTGCGCAAGGAAACGCTTGCCGATGTGGCGCGTGAGATCGAACTGGGCGCGGTGCTCAAGCTTGGCCGCTCCGAGATGCTCTCGGGCGGGCGGCGCAAGGCGGCGCTTCTCGCCGACGCGATGGAGGCGGTGATCGCCGCGGTCTATCTCGACGCGGGCTTCGAGGCGGCGCGCGATCTCGTCCTGCGGCTGTGGGGGCCGCGCATCGCCGCCGTCGAGGCAGATGCCCGAGACGCCAAGACCGCGCTGCAGGAATGGGCACAGGCCCGCGGCCTGCCCGCCCCCGAATATGTGGAGACGGCCCGCACCGGCCCCGATCACGCCCCCACCTTCACCATCGCCGCGCGGCTCAAGAGCGGCGAGGAGGCGGTGGCCGAGGGCCGCTCCAAGCGCCAGGCCGAGCAGGCCGCGGCGCGGGAGCTGTTGCGGCGCATGGAGGCCGGCGATGAGTGAGAAGACCACCCGCTGCGGCTTTGTCGCCCTGATCGGCGAGCCCAACGCCGGCAAGTCCACCCTGCTCAACCGCATGGTCGGGCAGAAGGTCTCGATCGTCACCCACAAGGTGCAGACGACCCGCGCCCGCATCCGCGGCGTGGCCATCGAGGGAGATGCGCAGATCATCTTCGTCGACACGCCGGGCCTTTTCCGCCCCCGCCGCCGGCTTGACCGCGCCATGGTCGCCGCCGCCTGGTCCGGCGCGGCCGATGCCGATGTGGTGGTGCTTCTCGTCGAGGCCCACCGCGGCATCACCCCTGGCGTCGAGGACATCCTGGCAAATCTCGCCGAACGCGCCGCCGGCCGGCCCGTGGCGCTTGCCATCAACAAGATCGACCGGGTCAAGCGCCCCGAGCTTCTGGCGCTCGCGAAGGCCCTCAACGAGCGTTTCGACTTCGTGCGCACCTTCATGATCTCGGCCGAAAAGGGCGACGGCGTTGACGACCTCAAGCGCTGGCTCGCCGACGAGATGCCCGAGGGCCCCTGGCTCTACCCCGAGGACCAGATCGCCGATCTGCCCCTGCGGATGCTCGCCGCCGAGATCACGCGCGAAAAGCTTATGCTACGGCTTCACGACGAGCTGCCCTATCAGCTCACCGTCGAAACCGAGCGCTGGGAGGAGCGCAAGGACGGCTCCGTGCGCATCGACCAGGTCGTCTATGTCGCGCGCGAAACCCACAAGGGCATCGCCCTCGGCCGCCGCGGCGAGACGATCAAGGCGGTGGGCCAGGCCGCGCGCGCCGAGCTGGAGGAGATGCTCGGCCGGCGCGTGCATCTCTTCCTCACCGTCAAGGTCCGCCCGCGCTGGGAGGAGGAGGCCGAGCGCTACCGCGAAATGGGCCTCGACTTCTCCGAGGGTCAGGGCTGAGCGGCCATGGCGCGGCTCACCGCCGATTTCTGGGTGCGCGCCTACATCGCGCGGCTGGCGCAGGAGAACATCCCCGCCTTCATCACCGCCCATGGCGATGACACCGCCGGCGCGGTGATCGTCAAGCTCAACCGCCTCGACGGCACCGCCACCGCCTTTCAGCGCAGCTTCGACCCGCTCACGGGCGCCCGCCGCTGGATGGTGCTCGCCGAAGGCGCGGAGGACGAGGTGGACGCCACGCTTGCCCGCCAGCGCAGCTTCGACCCCGATCTGTGGATCATCGAGGTGGAGAGCCGCGAGGGCCGCCACCTGCTGGACGAACCGGGCCTTGCCGACTGAGGCAGCGCGCCCTGCTCACATCATCCTGGTGAAAATACCCTCGCCGAAGGCATCGGCCTGAGCGGGGCTCGATGCCCCGGTCAGGCCGCGCCTCACCCCCGCGGCGCCGCGGCGCGCCTGAGCCGGTCGTTGATCGCCCGCCCGAGCCCCTCCTCGGGGATGGGCGAGACGGCGATCGCCTCCGCCCCTTGCGCGTCGAGCTGCCGCAGGAAGGCAAAGAGATTGGCCGCCGCCTCGCGCAGATCGCCCGAGGGCGAGAGATTGAGCGCCGACCTTTCTACGGGCCCGAACCCCAGCAGCACCTCGCCGGGCCGCGCCTCGCGCGCGTCAAGCCGCAGCCGGGCGCGCGGCGCATAATGCGAGGCGAGTTGGCCCGGCGCATTCGGCCGCTCCGGCGCTGGTGCCGGCGCCCCGAGGCTCGTTCCGAGACAGGCCTCGATCTCCTCCGCCGGCACACCACCGGGGCGCAAGAGCATTGGCCTCGGCGTGAGCGCCACAATGGTCGACTCAAGCCCCACCTCGCAGGGGCCGGCATCGAGCACTGCTGCGATGCGGCCCTTGAGCCCTTCGAGCACATGTTCGGCCGTGGTCGGGCTCACGCGGCCCGAGGGGTTCGCGGAGGGTGCCGCCACCGGCCGGCCCACCGCGCGCAGAAGGGCCTGGGCCACCGGGTGCGCCGGCACCCGCACCGCCACCGTCTCAAGCCCGGCGGTGACCAGCTCCGAGATCCGCGCCTCGGGGCGCAGGGGCAGCACCAGCGTCAGCGGCCCCGGCCAGAAGGCGCGGGCCAGCCGTTCGGCGGCCTCGTCGAAGACGGCGATCTTCCGCGCCGCTTCGATATCGGGCACGTGCACGATCAGCGGGTTGAAGCGCGGTCTTCCCTTTGCCTCGAAGATCGCCGCTACCGCCCGCCCGTCCGTGGCATCGGCGCCAAGGCCGTAAACCGTCTCGGTGGGGAACGCCACGAGCCGCCCGGCGCGAATCAGCCGGGCCGCTTCCTCGATCCCGGCGGGATCGGCGGGGAGGGTGCGGGTCTCTTCCATCCTGTGACGCAGCGTCCGGCTTGCGGGGAACGGGCTCTCGGCTCAGGCTTTCGGCGGGTTGCCCCGCCTCAGCGCGGTCAATAAACCTCGCCTGCGGCCAAGCCAAGGCCCGCGGCAAGCTCTGGAGGCTCGATCAATGTCCTATCGCGCGCCCGTCGCCGAGTTCCGCTTCCTTTTCGATCATGTGGTCGATCTCGGCCAGGTCACCGCCACCGAGCGTTTCGCCGAAGCCGCGGGTGATGTCACCGACGCGATCCTCACCGAGGCTGGCCGGATGTGCGAGGAGGTGCTCGCGCCGCTCCAGCGCGTCGGCGACCAGCACCCGGCGGTGCTGGAGAACGGCGTCGTGCGCACCTCGCCGGGCTTTGCGGAAGGCTATCGCGCCATTGCCGAGGGGGGGTGGATCTCCACCTCCGCCCCACCCGAATATGGCGGCATGGGCCTTCCGCAGGCGCTGACCACGGCGGTCAACGAGATGATGGCCTCGGCCTGCCTGTCGCTGCAGCTCAACCCGCTGATGACGCAGGGCCAGATCGAGGCGCTCGAGCATCACGCGAGCGAGGAGCTCAAGGCGCTCTACCTGCCAAAGCTCATCTCGGGCGCATGGTCGGGCACGATGAACCTCACCGAGCCGCAGGCGGGCTCCGACGTGGGCGCGCTGCGCAGCCGCGCCGAGCCCGCGGGCGACGGCACCTACCGCATCACCGGGCAGAAGATCTTCATCTCCTGGGCCGACAACGACTTCACCGAGAATGTCTGCCACCTCGTGCTCGCCCGCCTGCCGGACGGTGCACCGGGGACGAAGGGCATCAGCCTCTTCATGGTGCCCAAGCGCCTCCCCAATCCTGACGGCAGCGTTGGCGAGGCAAACAGCCTGCGCGTGGTGAGCCTTGAGCACAAGATGGGGCTGCACGGCTCGCCGACGGCGGTGATGGAGTATGACGGCGCCACCGGCTGGATGGTGGGTGAGCCGCACAAGGGGATGGCGGCGATGTTCACGATGATGAACAACGCCCGCCTCGGGGTGGGCGTTCAGGGCATCGGCGTGGCCGAGGGCGCCTTCCAGAAGGCACTGGCCTTCGCGCTCGAGCGCCGGCAGGGCCGCGCGCCCATCGAGAATCCCACCGGCACCATCATCGACCACGCCGATGTACGGCGGATGCTGATGACCATGAAGGCCGAAACCTTCGCCGCCCGCGCCATCGCGCTCGCCAATGCCATTGCCACCGACATGGAGAAGGCCACCGGCACCGCCGACTGGGCGGCGCGGGCGGCGCTTCTGACACCCATCACCAAGGCCTTCGGCACCGAGACCGGCATGAAGGTGGCCGAGCTCGGCATGCAGGTACACGGCGGCATGGGCTACATCGAGGAGACGGGTGCGGCGCAGTTCTACCGCGATGTGCGGGTGACGGCGATCTACGAGGGCACCAACGGCATTCAGGCGATGGATCTTGTGGGCCGCAAGATGCGCGACGGCGGCGAGGCGGCCTTCCGCCTCATCGACGAGATCGAGAAGGATGCCGAAGCCGCCCGCGGCCGCCTGCCCGACCTCGCCGGCCCCGTCTGGGAAGCGGCCGAGACCCTGCGCGAGACCACCGAATGGCTGGTGGCGCAGGGCGACATCAACGAGCGTTTCGCGGGCGCGATCCCGTTCCTGCGCGCCTTCGCCCGCGTGCTGGGCGGCCACTACCACCTGCGCGCTGCCATCGCCGAGGGCGGCAACGGCCCGCGCACGGCGCTCGCACGCTTCTACGTCACCCGCCTTCTGCCCGAACACACGGGCCTTTGCGCGCATGCCCGCGCCGGCGCAGCCGATCTCTACGCGCTTGCGCCCGAGGAGTTCGCCGCGTGATGGATGCCGTGTCCGCCCCGATCCGCACCCCGTGGGAAGAGCCGCCCGAGACAGGCGGGGCCGTTGAGGTGGCCGAGGGCGTGTTGTGGCTGCGCCTGCCGCTGCCGATGAAGCTCGACCACGTCAACGCTTACGCCTTCGACGAGGGCGACGGCTGGGCGGTTCTCGACACCGGGCTCGACACGAAGAAGAGCCGCGCGATCTGGGAGGCGGTCCTTTCCGGCCCGCTCGCCGGGCGGCCGGTGCGGCGCGTCGTCGTCACCCATCACCACCCCGACCATGTGGGGCTTGCGGGCTGGTTCCAGACGCACCACGGCGCCGAGCTTCTGACCACGCGCACCGCCTGGCTCATGGCGCGGATGCTCACCCTCGACGAACAGGCCCGCCCCGCCGACGAGACGCTTGCCTTCTGGCGCGGTGCGGGCATGGACCCCGCCCTTTACGAGCGGCGCGCCCGCGAGCGCCCTTTCAACTTCGCCGATGTGGTGGCGCCGCTGCCGCTCGGCTTCCGGCGGCTGAAGGAAGGGGATGTCATCCGCCTCGGCGGGCGGCACTGGGACGTGCGCATGGGCGACGGGCACGCGCCCGAGCACGCAACCCTTTGGTCGCGCGAGGACAATCTCGTGATCGGCGGCGATCAGCTTCTGGCGACGATCTCGCCCAACCTCGGGGTTTATGCCACCGAACCCGATGCCGACCCGGTGGGCGAGTGGCTGGCCTCCTGCGAGCGCCTCAGCGCCTTCGCCCGCGATGATCAGCTGGTGCTGCCGGGCCACAAGCTGCCCTTTACCGGGCTTCCCGCACGCATGCGTCAGCTCATCGACAACCATCATGGCGCTCTCGAGCGCCTGCGCGACTGGCTCGTCGCTCCGCGCACCGCGGCCGAGTGTTTCAGACCGCTCTTCGCGCGCGAGATCGGCGCGGCGGAATATGGGCTGGCGCTCGTCGAGGCGGTGGCGCATCTCAACCACCTTCTGCACCGGCGCGAGGTGATCCGCTGGCGCAGGGAGGACGGCGCCTGGCTGTGGCAGCTTGCCCCGGAGGAGGGGTGAGGCGCGGGCGCGGGGTGCGCCGATTTGCGCGCCGCACCCCTCGTGACAGCCACCGCGCAATCGGCTAAGCGAAGGCGAACCGTCATTCAGGGGACAAGAGCAATGGCCGAGAAGACCAACCCGGACGATTTCGACATCACCGAGCACGAGAAGGCCTTCGAGGGCCTCGTGCGTGCCCTGACGTGGGGCGCGGGCATCACCATCGCGGTTCTGATCTTCCTCGCGATCTTCAACTCCTGACGCCGCTTCTCCGCTGCCGGCCGATGGGCTAAGGATCCCTCATGAGGATCCTTGCGCTGCTCGTTGCCGCGACCCTTGCCACCGGCTGCGCCCAGAGGGTGTGGGACGGCGACGAGCGGGTGGCGCGCGCCGCCTACAGCAATGGCAAACCGCCCTCGGTGACGCTCATCACCGTGGTGCGGAATGATCTCAATGTCGGCACCCACAGCGCGCTCGTGGTCAACGGATCCGAGCGCGTGCTGTTCGATCCCGCGGGTTCATGGAAGCATCCCCGTTCGCCGGAGCGCAACGATCTGCGATTCGGCATCGATGACCGGGTGCTGGCGCATTTCCTCGACTATCACACGCGCCGTTCGCATCGCACCATCGTGCAGGAGGTCGCCGTGCCGGCCAGCGTGGCGGACGCCGTCACAAGCTCGCTCGCACAGGCCGGCCCCGCGGCGCCGGGGTTCTGCGCCTTGACCATCTCCCGCGCGTTGCGGCGCGTGGAGGGCTTCGAGGCCATCGGCGCAACGCCTTTCCCTTCAATGCTGATGCGCGATTTCGGTCGCCTGAGCGGTGCGAGGACGCGCGTCTTCGTCGATGATGACCCGGCGGACAACCGCTACCTTCTGCGGTTTCCGCCCGACAGCGGCTGAGCGGCCTCAGTCGAAGGTTCCGGCGACGCGGCCGAGCAGCATGAAGGCCCGGGCGGTGCGCGTGTCGGCCAGCGCGGCGATGTCCTGATCGCTCGCCGTCTTCTCGAATTCCGAGAACACCTGATCGAACTTGCGCAGGAAGTGATGCGCCGCGTCACGGAAGATCGTGTCGGAGCGCATCCGCCCCGCGGTCAGGGCAAGGCAGGAGCGGTCGCGGATGCCGCCAAGCGCGGCAATCGCCCTGCCCCGCTCGCCGCGCGCGAAGCGCCGCCAGATCTCGGGGCGCGCCCGGTCTGGCGTCAGGTCATCCATGTAGATGCCGTCGTGGGAGAGGAGCGTGAGCACATCCTGCGCCGCCTGCACGAGCTGGGCGGTGGAGCGGTCGCGCAATGCGCGGCGCATGGCCTGGAAGCCCTCGCGGTCTTCCGCGTTCTCGGGAAAGTTCAGCGCGCGAATGAAATCGGCCACGCTCACCGGCGGCGCCGCCGCCTCGGGCGGGGTGACAAGGGCCAGACGCGGCTGCTCCTCGCTCGGGTCTTCGGTCCGCGCCGCGGCCGGAATCGCCGGCTTGTCATCGGCGAGCGCCGCTTCGGCCATGTGCCGCGCGGAGGTGAAGGTGGCGATTGCCTGCTCGGTCTGACGCTGGGCGGCGGCTATCTCCTCGAGCTTGCGTTCGATGGAGGATTTGCCGCTCTCGGCCTTGCGGCTTTCGATGTAGGTTTCGCGCAGCGCCTCGATGGCGACCTCGAGCCGCGCCGTCTCCTCCCGGATCACCTGCGCCGAGCGCAGCGCGGCAACGCCCACCCAGAGCACCGCGACCGGCATGAAGATCGCCATGAGGATGCCGACAAAGCGCAAGGCCGCCTCCGAGGCCATCGGATCGCGCCCGGCGAGGAACAGCCCCGCACCGGCAAGCACGATCCACAGGATGGAGAGAACCACCGCGATGCGCTCGGCCCGCGAAGGGGCCGGGCGCCGGTCTGCCGGCCCGCCGTAAAGCCCGAGCCCGGCGATGGGGTTTGCTTTCCTCTCGGCCATCACCCCCTGCCTTGCCGCGGGTGCCGGCGCCTGTCACGCCCGCCAGGGACTTCCCGGGCGACGGCGCGGCACTCCGGTCACGGCCTCAGATATACTCGACCTTGACGATTTCGTAGCTCTTTTCGCCTCCGGGCGTGCGCACCTCGACGCTGTCGCCTTCCTCCCGGCCGATCAGTGCGCGCGCGAGCGGCGACTTGATGTTCAGCAGGCCGCGCTCGATGTCGGCTTCGGGCTCGCCCACGATGGTGTAGACGCGCTCCTCCTCGGTGTCCTCGTCGATGAGGTGCACCGTCGCGCCAAACTTGATCGGTCCTGAAAGCTTCGAGGGGTCGACCACCTCGGCGCGGGCGAGGATGCCCTCGATCTCCTTGATCCGCCCCTCGATGAAGCCCTGCTTCTCCTTGGCCGAATGATATTCGGCGTTCTCGGAGAGATCACCATGCGCGCGCGCCTCGGCGATGGCCTTGATGATGGCCGGCCGCTCCTCCGTCTTCAGGCGCTTGAGTTCCTCGTTCAGCGCCGCATGCCCGTTGCGCGTGATGTGAATCTTTTCCATGGCAACCGTCTTGTCGCTCATCCCAAAGCAAAAGCGCCCGGCGTCATGCACGCCGGACGTCGTTGTCTCCCTTACCTGACCATTTGGGGCCGGAAATGCAAGCGGCAAGCCCGCTTCGCCCCGCTTCCCCGTGTGTGCCTGTCGCAATGGGTCCGCTTTGCGTCGCGTCGCGATTGACCGGCGCCATGCCGCCCTTTACCAGTTCGGCGAAAGGAAATTGCGCGCGTGAGGGGGAGCCATGGCCGAGATCGAACGCGAGTCGATGGAATACGACGTGGTGATCGTGGGTGCGGGGCCGGCGGGGCTTTCGGCGGCGATCCGGCTCAAGCAGCTCGATCCCGACCTGCAGGTCGTCGTGCTCGAGAAGGGTTCGGAAGTCGGCGCGCATATCCTCTCGGGTGCGGTACTCGACCCTTCGGGTCTCACCCGCCTGATCCCGGACTGGAAGGAGAAGGGCGCGCCGCTCAACGTGCCGGTGCGCGAGGACAACTTCTACATCCTCGGCGAGGCCGGCGGCATCCGCTTGCCGAACTGGATGATGCCGCCCCTGATGAACAACCACGGCAACTACATCGTCTCGATGGGCAATGTCTGCCGCTGGATGGCGCAGCAGGCCGAGGCGCTGGGGGTGGAGATCTTCCCCGGCATGTCCTGCACCGAGCTCGTCTATGGCGAGAACGGGGAGGTCATCGGGGTGGTCGCCGGCGAGTTCGGCAAGAACCCCGACGGCACGCCGGGGCCGAACTACGAGCCGGGGATGAACCTCATCGGCAAGTACGTGATGCTGGGCGAAGGGGCGCGCGGCTCGCTGTCGAAGGAGGTGATCGCACGCTACGAGCTCGACGCGAACTGCGACGTGCCGAAATTCGGCCTCGGCATGAAGGAGCTGTGGGAGGTCGACCCGGCCAAGCACAACGAGGGCGAGGTCACCCACACCATGGGCTGGCCGCTGGGCTTTGGCACCGGGGGCGGCAGCTTCGTCTATCACCTTGAGAACAATCAGGTTTACGTCGGCTATATCGTCGATCTCAACTACCGCAACCCCTATCTCTACCCCTATATGGAGTTCCAGCGCTTCAAGCATCACCCGATGATCGCGAAGCTTCTGGAGGGCGGGCGGCGCGTGGCCTATGGCGCGCGGGCGGTGACCAAGGGCGGCTGGCAGTCGATCCCGCAAACGGCTTTCCCGGGGGGCGTGCTGCTCGGCTGCTCGGCGGGGCTTGTGAACCTGCCGCGCATCAAGGGCAACCACAACGCCATGCATTCGGGCATCGAGGCCGCGGAAGCGGCGCACGCGGCCATCCGCGCCGGTCGCGCCCACGACCGGCTGGAGGAATATGACCGCCGTCTGCGCGAGGGGCCGGTGGGCAAGGATCTGAAGATCGTGCGGAATGTCGCCCCGCTCAACGGCAGGCTCGGGCCGCTCGGCGGGCTGACGCTCGGCGGCTTCGACATGTGGTTTCAGACCATCTTCCGCTTCTCGCTCTTCGGCACGCTCAAGCACGGCAAGACCGACGCGCAGGCCACCGAGCCCGCCGCGAAGCACAAGCCCATCGACTACCCCAAGCCCGACGGCAAGCTGAGCTTCGACCGGCTCACGAATGTGGCCTATTCCTTCACCAACCACGACGAGCACCAGCCGCCGCATCTGAAGCTGAAGGATCCCGAAATCCCGATCCGGGTGAACCTGCCCAAATATGACGAGCCGGCGCAGCGCTACTGCCCGGCCGGGGTCTACGAGGTGGTGCGCGATGGCGAGGCGCCGACCTTCGTCATC
This sequence comes from Meinhardsimonia xiamenensis, assembly GCF_900102905.1. Classification (GTDB taxonomy): domain Bacteria; phylum Pseudomonadota; class Alphaproteobacteria; order Rhodobacterales; family Rhodobacteraceae; genus Meinhardsimonia; species Meinhardsimonia xiamenensis. The sequence goes on from NZ_FNFV01000001.1 coordinate 331,181, forward strand.
AATTTCCAGAACTGCGTGCACTGCAAGACCTGCGACATCAAGGATCCGAGCCAGAACATCGTCTGGACCTGCCCGCAGGGCGGGGACGGGCCGAATTACCCGAACATGTGAACGCCACGGCCGGCTGGGGCCGGCCGCGGGCGGCTCCGTCGCATTGCCCTTGCCGGGGGCGCGGGCTAGGTTGCCCGGCGTGGTCTGCCCAGAGAGGTGCGCATCGTGACAGCACGGCCCTTCACCCTGCGTCTTGCCGCCGCCGCCGTGGCGCTCCTTGTCGGTCTGCCGGCGACGGCCCAGGGGCTTGCAGGGCCTTATCTGGCCGGGCAGGTTGCCGCCCAGAACAACGACTTCGAAGCCGCCACCACCTATTTCAGCCAGGCGCTGATCGTTGACTCGTCCAACCCGGTGATCATGGAAAACGCGCTTCGCGCGTATGTCGGGCTTGGACGCATCGAGCAGGCGGTGGCGATCGCGCGCCGGATGCAGGGGCTGGGGCAGGTCAGCCAGGTGGCGGCGATGGTGCTCTTCGCCGATCACATGAAGAAGGGCAACTACCCCGCGCTTCTCGATGATCTCACCGCGGGCGTCAGCGTCGGCCCGATGGTGGACGGGCTTCTGAAGGCTTGGGCCCAGTTCGGTGCGGGGCGAATGTCGGAGGCGCTGGAGAGCTTCGACGAGGTCGCCGCCACGCGCGGGGTCGAGATGTTCGGCCTCTACCACAAGGCGCTTGCGCTGGCCGCGGTCGGCGACATGGAAGGCGCGGAGGAAATCCTCTCGGGCCGGGCCGCCGGTCCGATCCAGCTCGACCGGCGCGGGGTGATCGCCTATGCGCAGATCCTCAGCCAGCTCGAGCGCAATGCCGATGCGGTCGAACTCATCGACAAGTCCTTTGCCGGCCGTCTCGACGAGGAGCTGGCAGCGATCAAGGCCGCGCTCGAGGCTGGCGAGACGCTTCCCTTCACCGCAGTGCCGGATGCGGCGGCGGGGGCGGCGGAAGTGTTTTTTGCCGTTGCTGGTGCGCTCGATGGCGAGGCCAACGACGCCTATGCGCTCATGTACAGCCGCATGGCCGAGTATCTGCGTCCCGACCATGTTGGCGCCATCCTGCTGAGCGCGGGACTGCTCGAGAGGATGGGGCGGCACGAGTTGGCGACCGAGACCTATCTTCGGATTCCGCCCGACAGCCCCGCCTATGTGCCGGCGACCATCGGGCGGGCGGAAGCGCTGCACGCGTCGGGAAAGGTTGAGGAGGCCATCGCCACGCTGCGCGCGCTGGCCGAGGAACACCCCGACAACCCCTCGGTGCATGTCTCGCTTGGCGACATGCTCCGCCGTGAGGAGCGTTACGCCGAGGCCGCCGAGGGCTATTCGCGTGCCATCGCCCTTTATGACGAACCCGAGCGCGGGCAGTGGGTCGTCTATTTCGGGCGCGGCATCTGCTACGAACGCACCGGCGAGTGGGAAAAGGCCGAGGCGGACTTTCGCAAGGCACTCGAGCTCGAGCCCGACCAGCCGCAGGTGCTGAACTATCTCGGCTATTCCTACGTAGAGATGAACATCAACCTCGACGAGGCGATGGATCTTATCAAGCGCGCGGTCGAGGCGCGGCCCGATTCGGGCTACATTGTCGACAGCCTCGGCTGGGTCCAGTTCCGCCTGGGCGACTATGAACAGGCGGTTGTCAATCTCGAGCGCGCCGCCGAACTGATGCCGACAGATCCGATCATCAACGACCATCTGGGCGATGCCTACTGGGCGGTGGGGCGCGAGCGCGAGGCACGCGTGCAGTGGAAGCGCGCGCTTTCCTTCAACCCCGAACCCGACGAGGCCGACCGCATCCGCCGCAAGCTCGAAGTGGGGCTCGATGCGGTGCTGATCGAGGAGGGGGCGCAGCCGATCCGCGCCAGCGCCCGCGAGGATGTCCAGGGCAATTGAGGTCTTCGCCCCGGCCAAGATCAATCTGACACTTCATGTCACCGGCCGGCGCGCGGACGGGCTGCACCTGCTCGACAGCCTCGTCGTCTTTCTCGATGCGGGCGATCGGCTGCGCCTTGAGTCGGCCCCGTCCTTCTCGCTTGAGGTCACGGGGCCTCTTGCGGCCGGCGTTCCTGTCGGTGAAGACAATCTTGCGATGCGGGCCGCACGGCTCATGGGCGGCCCTGCCGTGGCGATAACGCTCGAAAAGCACCTGCCCGCAGCCGCTGGCATTGGCGGGGGCAGTGCGGATGCCGCGGCGCTCCTGCGCGGGCTCGCGGCGCTGGGTGGCACGATGCCAGCGCCCGAAGCGCTCGCCGCGCTCGGTGCGGATCTGCCCGTTTGCCTGCGTTCCCGTCCCGCGCGGATGCGCGGCATTGGCGAGCGGCTCGAAGCCGTCGAGCTGCCCGAGGCGCATTTCGTGCTCGTCAACCCCGGTGTTGCGGTGCCCACCGCGGCTGTCTTCGCGGCACTCGAGAGCCGGGATAACCCGCCCATGCCCGAACAGCTCCCGCGCTGGGGCGACGCGGCCGAACTGGCCGGCTGGCTCGGGCGAATGCGCAACGACCTCGAGCCTGCCGCCAGCCGCATCGCGCCGCAAATCGGCGAGGCGCTCGATGCCATCACAGGCACGCGGGGCTGCCTTCTCGCGCGCATGTCGGGATCGGGTGCGACCTGCTTTGGCCTTTATGCCTCGGCCGCGGCTGCCGGGGAGGCTGCCGCGCGGCTTGGTGCCGAACGGCCGGCGTGGTGGATCACCCCGGCAGGGCTGTGGCGTGGCGGCGAGCGCCTCAGCTGATCCGCGCCACGACGTATTCGGCCAGATCGCCCAGCATGTGTCTCAGCGGCACGTCGGGCAGATGCGTCAGCGCCTCCCGGGCTCTGGCGCTCCATGCCAGCGCATCGGCGCGCGCTGCGGCGAGCGTGCCATGCCGGTGCATCAATTCGAGCGCGTGCTCGAGGTCGCCCTCTTGCTGGCGGCCCTGCTCGATGACCCGACGCCAGAAGGCGCGCTCCTCGGCGTCGGCCTTTGCGACCGCCTTGATGAGGGGCAGCGTCAGCTTGCCTTCGCGAAAGTCGTCGCCGACGTTCTTGCCCGTCACGCCGGCGTCGCCGTCATAGTCGAGCAAATCGTCGGCGATCTGGAAGCTGATCCCGAGCGCATCGCCATAGCGGCGCAGGGCCTCCACCTGCGCGGCCGGTGCTCCGGCGATCACGCCGCCCACCTCGCAGGCGGCGGCGAACAGCGCGGCCGTCTTGCCGCGGATCACCTTGAGATAGACGCTCTCGTCAGTGGCAAGATTGCTCGCCGCCGTCAGCTGGAGAACCTCGCCCTCGGCGATGGTGGCGGCGGCATCGGCGAGAATGTCGAGCACCCTGAGCGAGCCCGTCTGAACCATCAACTGGAAGGCCCGGGCGAAGAGATAGTCACCGACCAGAACGCTCGACTTGTTGTCCCACAGCAGGTTTGCCGTCGGCCGGCCGCGGCGGCGGGTGCTCTCGTCAACCACGTCGTCATGCAGAAGCGTGGCGGTGTGGATGAACTCGACCGTCGCCGCGAGGTGAATGTGAAAGGGGCCCTCGTACCCGCAGAGCCGCGCGGCGGCGAGCACGAGCAACGGCCGCAGCCGCTTGCCGCCCGCCTCGACGAGATGGCGCGTGACTTCCGGGATGCGCGGGGCATGCTCGGAGGCCATGCGCTCGGCAATGAGTGCGTTGACCTCATCCATCTCGCGGGCAAGCGCCTCGGCCAGCCGTTCGTGGGGCCTGGCCTTGGCCGCCTGCGCGATATCACCTGCGTCAGCCATATCGACAATTCCCGGCTACCGCGCCTAGATGGAGAGGCATGAAGGAACTGTTGCGCACCAACGATCCGACCCTCATCGCCTACGCCACCGCGCTACTGGACGGCGAGGGTATAGACTGCTTCCAGATGGACGTCCACATGAGCGTGCTGGAAGGCTCCCTGGGCATACTGCCGCGCCGGCTGATGGTGCGCGACCGTGACCTGTTTCTCGCCCGCGCGATACTGCGCGACAACGGAGTCGAGGTGAGCGGGTGAGTGCTCCCCTGCCGCCTGATCTGACCGAAGACGGATTTCTCGGCGGGCGTCTTGTAATCGCGCAGCCGGCGCGCGGTTTCCGCTCGGGCACCGATGCGGTGCTGCTTGCCGCTGCGGTGCCGGCGGAGGCCGGTCAGACGGTGCTCGAGCTCGGGTGTGGCGCGGGCGCGGCGGCACTCTGCCTCGCGCGGCGTGTGCCGGGCGTGCGCGTGACCGGCGTCGAAATCCTGCCGGCGATGGCGGCGCTCGCACGGCGGAATGCCGAACGCAACGGCCTCGCGCTGGAGGTGATCGAGGCCGACGTCGGCGCACTGCCGCGAGCGTTGCGCGCGCGCAGCTTCGATCATGTCATGATGAACCCGCCGTATTTCACCCCCGGTTCGGGCACTTCGCCGGAGGAGCCGGGTCGGGCGATGGGCAATGCCGGGCCCAGGGCGCTTGGCGACTGGCTCGATACCGGAATCAGGAGGCTTGGCCCCAAGGGCAGGCTCACCGTGATCCAGCGCAGCGAACGGCTGCCGGAGATTCTGCGTGTGCTCGAGGGGCGACTGGGGCAGATTACCGTGCTGCCCTTGCAGGGGCGCACGGGGCGGCCTGCCGATCGCGTGATCGTGACCGGGCGCAAGGGGTCACGGGCGCCGTTCCGACTGCTGGCCCCTCTTGTCATCCACGAGGGGCACGCCCATGTCGAGAAAGGGGAAAGCTTCACGCCCGCCGTTGCCCGCGTGCTTCGCGAGGGCGCCGGGTTGCCTGTAGCCTGGGGTTGAATGGGTTTGGATGATTTCTCGCAAGCCTGTGTAACGAGAAGGTGACAGGAGCGGGTTTTTGTGCTGGACTGATCCTGCAACAGCAATCAACGAGGAGGGCACCAAACATGAGCTTGAGTTCGCACCTGGAGGAACTCCGCCGCAAGCATCAGGCGCTCTCGGAAAAGGTTGAAGAGGCGTTGAGGACCCCGGGCTTCGACGATCTGCAGATCACCGAGCTCAAGAAGCAGAAACTGAAGATCAAGGAAGAGATCTACCGCCTCTCGAGCCATTGACCGCGCGGGCAGCGGCGCTGGCCCGGGCGGCAAGCAGCGCACCGCCCGCAATCATCAGCGCGGCGAGAAGCAGCGTGGCCGAAGGTTCGGCCACGCCCGCCGCCACCAGCACCAGCGTCGAAAGAAGCGGCGCGGCGTAGGAGGCCACGCCCAGCAGCTGGATGTCTCCGTGCTTCACGCCGACGTCCCAGAGGTAGAAGGCAAGGCCAACGGGACCGATCCCGAGAAGGGCTGTGGAGACCCAGCCGAGCGCGCTCTGCGGCCATACCGTCGTCTCGAAGGCGACATGTGCGGCGAGTGCGAGCAGCGCTGAACCGGCGCAGAAGACCGTCACGCTTGCGGTCGGCACCGCGCCGAGCCGCCGGGAAATCACCGAATAGCTGCTCCAGGTGAGCGCGCAGAGAAAGGCAAGGCCGAGTCCCGGCAGCGATTGGGCCGAGACGCCACCAATCCTGCCGCCAATGATCAGAGCCGCGCCTGCAAAGGCGACGAGCGCGCCGAGAACATGGCCCGCGCCCAGCTTCTCGTCCGGCAAGAGCCCGGAGAAGAGCACGATGAACAGCGGCCAGAGATAGGCGATGAGCCCGGCCTCGGCGGGGGGTGCGAGCCGGAGCGCGAAGAAATAGAGCGCGTGATAGCCGAACAACCCGGCAATGCCGAAGGCGTAGACAGCGGGCCGCACATGGCCGAGCGCGGCGAGCCCGCCCGTCGCCGCGGTCCAGGCAAGCCCGATTGCCGCGCCGATGGCGAAAGAGATGGCGGCAAGCTGGAAGGGCGGAACCGGTGCCGAGCCCACGGTGAGAAGCGCCAGCAGTGCCCACATGAGAACTGCCCCGAAACCGGTGGCGGTGGCGCGCGCTCGTGTCATTGGCGTCCTTCATGAAAAGCGCCCGCACCGCATGGGGCGCGGGCGCGTCGCGTCGGTCGCGGTGTTCAGACGAAGTACTGCCCGCCATTGGCCGAGATCGTCGAGCCGGTGATGAAGCCTGCGTCATCGGCCGCGAGAAACACCACGCAGCGGGCGATCTCCTCGGGCTCGCCGAGGCGGCCCACCGGAATCTGAGGGATGATCCGCTCGTTCAGGATCTTCTCGTCGATCGCCTTCACCATCTCGGTGGCGATGTATCCCGGGCAGACGGCATTGACGGTGATGCCGAACCGGGCGCCTTCCTGCGCCAGCGCCTTGGTGAAACCGAGGTCGCCGGCCTTGGCGGCCGAATAGTTGGCCTGGCCCGCCTGACCCTTCTGGCCGTTGATGGAGGAGATGTTGATGACGCGGCCGAACTTGCGCTCGCGCATGCCGGGCCAGATCGGGTGGGTCATGTTGAACAGGCCCGTCAGGTTGGTGTCGATGACCTCGCGCCACTGCTCGGGCGTCATCTTGTGGAACATCGCATCGCGGGTGATCCCGGCGTTGTTGACCAGAACCTCGATCGGTCCGAGATCGGCCTCGACCTTCGCGATGCCCTCCTTGCAGGCGTCGTAATCGGCCACCGACCACTTGTAGGTCGGGATGCCCGTCTCCTCGGTGAAGGCCTGCGCGGCGGCGTCATTGCCGGCGTAATTGGCGGCCACCTTGTAGCCTGCCGCCTTCAGTGCCTTGGAGATGGCGGCGCCGATGCCGCGGGTGCCGCCGGTGACAAGCGCAACTCTGCCCATGGAATTCCTCCCTCATTCCTGAAACTTCATTCCGACAAAGAATGGCATTGCGCAATCATGTTGCGCAATGCCGGAATTGACGCGGGAGTGAAAGATTACGGCCGCTCCACGCACATGGCCACGCCCATGCCGCCGCCGATGCACAGCGTGGCAAGCCCGCGCCTCGCGCCGCGGCGCTTCATCTCGTAGATGAGCGTGTTGAGGATGCGCGCGCCCGAGGCGCCGATGGGGTGGCCGATGGCGATGGCGCCGCCATTGACGTTCACGATCTCGGGGTTCCAGCCCATTTCCTTGTTCACGGCGAGCGCCTGGGCGGCGAAGGCCTCGTTGGCCTCGACAAGGTCGAGATCGTCGATCTTCCAGCCGGCCTTCTCAAGCGCCTTGCGGCTCGCGGGCGCGGGGCCGATGCCCATGATCGCCGGGTCCACCCCCGCGGTGGCCCAGGAGACGATGCGCGCGAGCGGCTCGATGCCGCGGCGCTCGGCCTCCTCGGCGCTCATCAGGAGCACGGCCGCTGCGCCGTCGTTGATGCCGCTGGCGTTGCCGGCGGTCACCGTGCCGTCCTTCTTGAAGGCCGGGCGGAGCTTCGCCAGCGCCTCGAGCGTGGTGCCGTGGCGGATGTACTCGTCCTTGTCCACGACGATGTCGCCCTTGCGCGTCTTGACGGTGACCGGAACGATCTCCTCATCGAACTTGCCCGCCTTCTGCGCCGCCTCGGCCTTGTTCTGGGAGGCCGCGGCGAACTCGTCCTGCATCTCGCGGGTGATCTGGTATTTCTCCGCGAGGTTCTCGGCCGTCTGGCCCATGTGATAGCCGTTGAAGGCGTCCCACAGCCCGTCGCGGATCATGGAGTCGATGAACTGCATGTCACCCATCTTCTGGCCCTTGCGCAGATGGGCGACATGCGGGCTGAGCGACATCGATTCCTGCCCGCCCGCAGCGACGATTTCAGCGTCGCCAAGCTGGATGTGCTGGGCGCCAAGCGCCACCGCCCGCAACCCCGAGCCGCAGACCTGGTTGATGCCCCACGCCGCCGACTCGATCGGCAGGCCCGCATTCACATGGGCCTGGCGGGCCGGGTTCTGGCCCTGCCCGGCGGTCAGAACCTGCCCCAGGATCGTCTCGGACACCTCCGACTTGTCGAGACCCGCGCGCTCGACCACCGCTTCGAGCACGACGCGGCCAAGCTCGTGCGCGGGAGTATCGGCGAATGATCCGTTGAAGCTGCCGACAGGGGTGCGCGCGGCAGCGGCGATGACGACGTTGGACATGAGCAGAGCCTCCCGATCAATTGGCAATGACCGGCCCGGCCTGCCCTGATCCCTTGCCGAAAACACAGGTTCCCGCAGTCGGTTCAACGGATCCGGCCGGGCGCCGGTCGCGATCTCGAGCTTCTATACATTCTGCGGTGCAGCGATGCAATCGGCGAGGGCCTTGCGCTTGGTGGCCATGGGGTGGAACCTTCACCCCGCAGCGAGTCTCGTCTCCTCCTCTTCGCGCGCCCAGGGCGGGCGTATCGTCGGTGCTCCAAAGTAGTATCCCTGAAGGCAATCGACCCCGAGATTGGCGAGAAAGACGGCGTCAGCCTCGCATTCGACCGACTCGGCAACGGTGAACATGTCGAAGTGCCGGGCGATCGCCAGCAGCGCCTCGGTCAGCACCTGGTTGTCGGGCTCGGCGTGAATTCCGCGGATGAACTGCCCGTCGATCTTGAGGATGTCGAAACAGAAGTCCCGCAGATAACGGAAGGAGGTGTAGCCGGCGCCGAAGTCATCGAGTGCAAAGGTGATGTCCTTCGCCTGCAGCTCCTTCATGAACACCTGGACGAGATCCGGCATGAGCATGGCCGAGCCTTCGGTGATTTCCAGAATGAGCCGCTCGGCAATGGTGGGCTCCCCGGCGAGCCCCTTCTCGAGCACCGCGCGCCAGGGCGGATAGCCGATGGAGCGGGCGGACATGTTGATTGCCAGCCGCAGGCCCGCGTGCCGGCGCAGGGTCTCCAGCCCCATTTCGAGCGCCAGACAGTCAAGCTTGCGGCCAAGCTCCGTCTGCTCCACGGCGCCGATGAACTCGCGCGCGGGGATCGGGCGGCCCGAGGGTTCGAGCACGCGCAGAAGCCCCTCGTAGAAGCCCGTGCGCAAGGGCTGCAGCGCGGTCACCACAGGCTGGAACGCCAGCACGACGCGGCGCGCCTCGACCGCCTCGCGCACCATGGCGATGGTGTGCCGGTCGCGCGCGGCAATGGCGGCGGCAAGCGGATTGTCAGGCCCGTCGAGCGCGGGCAGCGCGCCTTCGGGCAATTTTCCCGTCACGATGTCGACCATAGCAGACTCCCCAAACACCGCCGACACTGCCGCGAGAAGCTTTACGTCTGGTAAAAGTTCGCGTTTTGTCTCAAACTTTCACGGGATGGCACACGGCGGAACGGGCGCGGAACATGAGCGAGCAGCGATGCCCCTGGTGCGGTGATGATCCGCTCTATGTGGCCTACCATGACGAGGAGTGGGGCGTGCCCGAGCGCGACAGCCGCGCGCTGTGGGAAAAGCTCGTGCTCGATGGCTTCCAGGCCGGGCTGTCATGGATCACGATATTGAGAAAGCGGGAGAATTTCCGCGCGGCTTTCGCCGGTTTCGACCCGGAGGTGATCGCGCGGTGGGGCGAGGCGGAGGTGGCCCGCCTCCTCGCCGACCCCGGCATCGTGCGCCATCGCGGCAAGATCGAGGCGACCATCACCAACGCCCGCGCGTGGCTCGAGATCGAGGCGCGCGAGGGGTTCGCGACCTTCCTGTGGAGCCGGGTGGGCGGCGCGCCCATCCAGAACCGCTTCCGCAGGATGGACGAGGTGCCGGCCGAGACGCCGCTCTCGCAGCACATCTCACGCGATCTGAGGGCGGCGGGCTTTCGCTTCTGCGGGCCGACGATCACCTACGCCTTCATGCAGGCCACCGGCATGGTCAACGACCACCTTGTCACCTGCCCCCGGCATGCGCAGGTGGCCGCGCTCGCCTGAGCCTCAGCGCTGTGCGCCAACGAGCGCGGCGATGATGGCGCGGGCGCTGTCGCTGTCCCACTCGGCATCGCCGAGCAGGCGGGCGATCTCGCGGCCCTCCGGGTCGAGAATCACCGTGGTCGGCAGACCGAAGACGGCCATCTCCCGCGCAAGCCGCTGGGAAGGGTCGCGGTAGCGCGGCAGCTCGCTCACGCCGATCTCGTCGAAGAAGCGTGCGATGGCCGGCGGCGGGTTGCGGCCCGTGGCGATGGTGACGACCTGAAAGCGCTCGCCCCCCATCTCGCGCTGCAGCGCCTCGAGCCCCGGCATCTCCTTGCGGCAGGGTGCGCACCATGTGGCCCAGAAGTTCAGAAGCACCCATTTCCCGCGAAACTCGGTCAGCGTGATCTTGCTGCCGTTCTCGTCAAGAAAGGGCGCTTGCGAGGCGGCAACGGCCTCAGGCAAGAAGGCGAGCTTCTTCATCGAGCCCGCGCGCAGGGCCTCGAGCGCGCCGATGTCCTGGGCGGCGGCGGCATTTGCGCCGAGGATCAGCGCCGTGTAGAGGACGGCGGCAAGAAATCTGCGCATCTCTCCCTCCCGGGGTCTACAGCCATGAACCAGAAGAGCTCCAACGCCATGTGGGGCGGTCGCTTTGCCGCCGGACCGGACGCGATCATGGAGGCAATCAACGCCTCGATCGGCTTCGACAGGCGGCTTGCGCCACAGGACATCGCCGGCTCCCGCGCCCATGCCGCGATGCTGGCGGCCACGGGCATCATCTCCGATAGCGATGCCGAGGCGATCCGTGAAGGGCTTCTCACGATCTTGTCAGAGATCGAGGCGGGCACCTTTCCCTTCTCCACCGCGCTCGAGGACATCCACATGAACGTGGAGGCGCGGCTGAAGGAGCTCATCGGCGAGCCCGCCGGGCGGCTGCATACCGCGCGCTCACGCAACGATCAGGTGGCGACCGACTTCCGCCTCTGGGTGCGCGAGCAGATCGACGCGCTTGACGAGGCGCTGGTGGCGCTGATGCGCGCGCTTCTCGCACAGGCCGAGGCGGGGCCCGACTGGGTGATGCCGGGCTTCACCCATCTGCAGGTGGCCCAGCCGGTCACATGGGGCCATCACATGATGGCCTATGTCGAGATGTTCGGGCGCGACCGCGGCCGCTTCGCCGACGCCCGCGCGCGGATGAACGAATGCCCCCTCGGCGCGGCCGCGCTTGCCGGCACCTCCTTTCCGATCGACCGGGAGATGACGGCGAAGGCGCTCGGCTTCGACCGGCCGATGGCCAATTCGCTCGATGCCGTCTCCGACCGCGACTTTGCGCTCGAGTTCCTCTCCGCCGCCTCGATCTGCGCGATGCACCTCAGCCGGCTGGCCGAAGAGCTTGTCATCTGGTCAACCGCGCAGTTCCGCTTCGTCACGCTGTCGGACCGCTTCTCCACCGGCTCCTCGATCATGCCGCAGAAGCGCAACCCTGACGCTGCCGAGCTGATCCGCGCCAAGATCGGGCGCATTCTGGGGGCGACCGTTTCGCTCTTCGTGGTGATGAAGGGGCTGCCCTTGGCCTATTCCAAGGACATGCAGGAGGACAAGGAGCAGGTCTTCGACGCCGCCGATTCGCTGATGCTGTCGCTGGCGGCGATGGAGGGGATGATCCGCGACCTCACCGTCAATCGCGAGGCGCTCGAGGCGGCGGCCTCGGCGGGCTTCTCCACCGCCACCGATCTGGCCGACTGGCTGGTACGCCGGCTTGGCCTGCCCTTCCGCGAGGCCCATCACGTGACCGGCGCGCTGGTGGCGAAGGCCGAGGCGAAGGGCTGCGACCTGCCCGAGCTGACGCTCGAGGAGATGCGCGAAGTCCATCCCGGCATCACCGAAGAGGTGTATGACGTGCTCGGCGTGCACAATTCGGTGGCGAGCCGCACGAGCTATGGCGGCACCGCGCCCGAGCAGGTGCGCGCGCAGATCGCCCGCTGGAAGGAGATCCTTGGATGAAGCTCGTTCTCGCGCTCACGCTTCTTTTGCCGCTCATCACCTGCGGGGTGGAGGGCCCGCCCGTGCCGCCGCCGCCCCGGCCCGATACCACGCAAGCCGGGTAGCCGCGCGATGGATCATTTCCTTTACCGCAACGGCGTGCTCCACGCCGAAGATGTGCCCGTCCCCGAGATCGCCGTGGCCGTCGGCACGCCCTTCTACCTCTACTCCACCGCCACGCTCCTGCGCCATTACCGGCTGTTCGAGGAGGGGCTCGCGGGCACCGATCACCTCATCTGCTACGCGGTCAAGGCGCTGTCGAACCAGGCGATTCTCGCCACGCTCGCGGCCGAGGGGGCGGGCATGGACGTGGTCAGCGAAGGCGAATACCGCCGCGCCCTCGCCGCCGGGGTGCCGGGTGAGCGGGTGGTCTTTTCCGGTGTCGGCAAGACGCGCGGGGAGATGCGCGTGGCGCTTGCCGGCGGCATCCGGCAGTTCAACGTCGAATCGGAGCCGGAGATGCGCGCGCTCGACGAGGTCGCGCGCTCGATGGGGCTGGTGGCGCCCGTCGCCATCCGCGTGAACCCCGATGTCGATGCCCGCACCCACGAGAAGATCGCCACCGGCCGGAAGGAAAACAAGTTCGGCATCCCGATCAGCCGCGCCCGCGAGGTCTATGCCGAAGCGGCGCGGCTCAAGGGGCTGAAGGTGGTGGGAATCGACGTGCACATCGGCAGCCAGCTCACCGATCTCGCCCCTTTCGAGGAGGCCTACACGAAGGTCGCGGAGCTTGCCCGGCAACTTCGTGCCGATGGTCACGAGATCAGCCGGCTCGATCTCGGCGGCGGCCTTGGCATCCCCTACGAGAGCCAGTCGAATGCCCCGCCGCCCCTGCCCACCGACTACTGCGCCATGGTCCGCCGCGTGGTGGGCGATCTGGGCTGCGAGATCGAGATCGAGCCCGGCCGGCTGATCGCAGGCAATGCCGGGATCATGGTGGCGCAGGTTGTCTGGCTCAAGCATGGCGAGGACCGCGACTTTCTCATTCTCGACGCGGGCATGAACGATCTCATCCGCCCGGCCATGTATGGCGCCTGGCACGAAATCGTGCCGGTCATCGAGCCCGCGCCCGGTGCCGAGCTTCACCCCTTCGACATCGTCGGCCCGGTCTGCGAGACCGGCGACACCTTTGCCCGCAACCGCCCCATGCCGCCGGTGGCGGCCGGTGATCTCGTCGCCTTCCGCTCGGCCGGGGCCTATGGCGCGGTGATGGCGTCGGAATACAACACCCGCCCGTTGATCCCCGAAGTGCTGGTGCGCGGCGATCAATTCGCCGTCATCCGCGCACGCCCCACATTTGACGAAATCATCGGGCGCGATACCATTCCGGAATGGCTTTGACCCTTTGCGCCTGACCGGGCGGGGAGCGCCTGAGGCATGAACGAGATGGCCCGCATCCCGCCGGAGGCTCGCAGCCGCCTTGCGTGGCCGCTGCGGCTGACCTTCCTCGGCATGTTCGCCGAGCGGGCCGCGCGTGCCTTCTGGCCGCTGTGGAGCATCATCTTCGCGAGCTTCGCCGCACTGATGCTGGGGTTGCACGAGCTCGCCCCGCTCGAGGTTGTCTGGACGGCTGGCGCGGTGGCGATCATGGGCGCGCTTCTCGCGCTTGCGCACGGGCTCGCGCGCTTTCGCTGGCCGCGCCAGCACGAGGTGGTGGCGCGGCTCGATGCCACGCTTCCCGGCCGGCCGATCTCGGCGCTGGCCGACGAGCTGGCGGTCGGGCGCGGCGATGCAGCCTCGGCCGAGCTGTGGCGCGCGCATCTTGCGCGCATGGCCGCGCGTGTGGCCGAGGCCCGCGCGGTGCGCCCGAAGCTGGGCCTTGCCGCGCGTGACCCCTACGCGCTGCGCTACGCGGCGCTGGTGGCGCTCGCCGTGGCGGTTCTCTTCGGCTCGGTCTGGCGCGTCGGCACCGTCACCGAGATGACGCCGGGCGGCAGCGCTGAGGCGCTTGCCGCCGGGCCAAGCTGGGAGGGCTGGGTCGAGCCCCCCGCCTATACCGCAAAGCCCACGCTCTATCTCAACGACCTGCCTGCCGGGCGGCTCGAAGTGCCGCAGGGCAGCCGCATCACTCTGCGTCTCTACGGCGAGGTGGGCGCTCTGACGCTTTCCGAGACGGTCTCGGCGCGCACCGGCGAGGTGCCACCCGCCTCCGCTCCCGAGCAGTCCTTCACGGTCGTGCAATCGGGCCGTCTTGCCATCGAGGGGCCGGGGGGGCGCAGCTGGGAGGTGACGATGATCGCCGACGCGCCGCCGAGCGTGCGCCTCGACGGGCCGGCCGAGCGGGGTGCGACGGGCGAGATGCGCCTGCCCTTTGTTGCCTCCGATGACCACGGGGTGGTGAGCGGGCGCGCCGAGATCACCCTTGCGCTCGACCGGGTCGATCGCCGCTACGGCCTCGCCGCCGAGCCCGAGCCGCGCGCGCCTCTGGTCTTCGATCTGCCGATGACCATCACCGGCGACCGGCGCGACTTCCGCGAGGTGCTGATCGAGAATGTCTCGGGCCACCCCTGGGTCGGCCTGCCGGTGGAGGTCAGGCTCACCGTGGTCGATGCCGCCGGGCAGGAGGGCAGCTCGGCGCCCGAGATCATCGAGCTTCCGGGCCGGCGTTTCTTCGACACGCTGGCCAAGGCGATTGTTGAGCAGCGTCGCGACCTGCTGTGGAGCCGCGCCAATGCGCCGCGCGTGGCGCAGGTTCTGCGCGCCATCAGCCACCGCCCCGAGGACATCTTCGACAGTGAGACCGCCTATCTCAAGCTTCGGGTCGCGATCCGGCGGCTGGAGCTTGGCCTCAAGGACGGCCCGCTTGACGATGCGCTGCGCGACGAGATCGCCGAGGCGCTGTGGGACATCGCGCTGATGATCGAGGACGGTACGCTTGCGGGCGCGCTCGAGCGTCTGCGCGAGGCGCAGGAGCGGCTGGCCGAGGCAATGCGCAACGGCGCCAACCGTGAGGAGATCGAGCGGCTGATGCAGGAGCTGCGCGAGGCGATGAGCGACTACATCCGCCAGCTCGCCGAAGAGCAGCAGCGCGAGGGCGGCCAAGAACAGCAGGCCGAGCGCCAGCAGCAGGGCCAGGAGATCACCGGCCAGCAGCTCGAGGAGATGCTGCAGCGGCTGCAGGAGTTGATGGAGCAGGGCCGTATGGACGAGGCGCAGCAGCTTCTCGAGGCCCTGCGCCAGATGATGGAGAACCTGCAGGTCACGCAGGGGCCGAACGGCCAGCAATCGCCGGGCCAGCAGGCGCTCAATGGCCTTGCCGACACGCTGCGCCAGCAGCAGGAGCTGAGCGACGACACCTTCTCGGACCTGCAGCGCCAGTTTCAGGACGGCCAGCAGCAGGGCCAGCAACAGGGCCAGCAGGGGATGGAGGGCCAAGAGGGTCAGGAGGGCCAGCCCCCGGGCGCGGGGCGGCAGGGCAGCGAGACGCCGGGCGAGGGGCTGGGCCAGATGCTCGCCGACCGCCAGCGCGCGCTGCGCGAGCTTCTCGAGGGGCAGTCGCGTGGCCTCCCCGCGCCAGGCACGCCCGAGGGGGATGCGGCGCGCGAGGCGCTCGACCGCGCCGGTCGCGCCATGGAGGGCGCCGAGGAAGCCCTGCGCGAGAACGATCTTGCCGGCGCGCTCGACGAGCAGGCCGAGGCGATGGAAGCCCTGCGCGAGGGGATGCGCAACCTCGGCGAGGCGCTGGCGCAGGAGCAGATGCAGAACGGCCAGCAGGGCGAGAATTTCGGCCGGGCCGATGCCCCCCGCCGCCGTGACCCGCTCGGCCGCGACATTGGCCGCGACGGGCAGATCGGGACGGAGGAGAAGCTGTTGCAGGGCGAGGACGTGTACCGCCGCGCCCGCGACCTTCTCGACGAGATCCGCCGCCGCTCGGGCGAGCGCGACCGGCCGCTGATCGAGCTCGACTACCTGCGCCGGCTTCTGGAACGGTTCTGAGCGGCAATGCGCCGCGCCGTCGCGGCATCCGTTGACACGCCGCCCCCATGCGGCTCGACAACGCGCCCGGGCTTGGCGAGAATGCACTGCAAAGCATGCCCGTGGACAGCCCGCGAGGAAGGGGGCCATGGAAACAGAACGCCGCGTTGCCCATGCGCCGAGGGTGGCCGAGCTGGCGCGCCAGTGTGCCGCGCTCACCGGCCCCTGCGTCGGCTGTACCGAATGCAAGGGGGCTTTGCCTCGCGCTGATCGAGGCGCTGGCGCTGCCCGACATCATCCTGCGGCGCCGCTGACAGCGCGCCCGGGGCACCTCGCGTCGCGGTGCATCGTCGCGTGCGCCGCCCAAGAGACGGGACTCCTGCCGGGGCAGGGAGATGCATGGCTGTGACGGTCATCACCCCGGCATGTCCTGGAGCTCCCAGGCGCGGAGTATCGAAGCCTCCCCAACGCGCACGAGCCGCGCCGCGACCGCCGCCCTTGCCGGTCCCAGCCAGTGCGACGCAGACCCCTGCCCGCCCGCGTCGAAGAGCGTCAGCAGGTCGCGCGCAACTCCCGCCAGCGAGCGAAGGCCGAGCGGTTCGGCAAGGGTGGCGATGCGCCCCGCACGCTCCGCCAGCTCCTGCCTGTCGCCACGCCGCAAGGCGGCGTCGAAGTGGTAGAGCCAGTAGGCGAGCTCCTCGAGCGCAACCGCCGGGGCCGCCGGGCTGCTCCGGTCGTTCGGTTCCGCGTTGCGGCTCCGGGCGAGCTGCCCGTCGATCACGACCTGCTCTGCCAGGCGCAGCCGGATGACGCCTTTCATTTCACCCTCGCTCTTCCCCGTTTTCCTCACCGCCCGGCAAAATTGGCCCGCGCGCGCCAAGAAAGCGTTGACGGCGGCGGAGGAAATGGCTCGCATTTGCCGACAATGCAGCCTACAGACGCTCCGAACCGGGGAGGGAGAGCAACGCATGCTGCCGGTACGCCCGCTGCCTGCCTATCTGGTCCAGCGCTATCACGGCTGGAAGGCAACGACCTTTGCCGAGAACCGGGCCTGGTACAAGCGTCTTGCCGAGGAGGGCCAGCGGCCGCGGGCGATGGTCATCACCTGCTGTGACAGCCGCGTGCACGCGACCTCGATCTTCGGGGCGGATCAGGGGGAGTTCTTCATCCACCGCAACATCGCCAACCTCGTGCCGCCCTATGCGCCGGATGGTGACCATCACGGCACCTCGGCGGCGGTGGAGTATGCGGTGACGGCGCTGAAGGTCGCGCATGTCATCGTCATGGGGCATTCGCGCTGCGGCGGGGTGCAGGGGTGTCATGACATGTGCTCGGGCAATGCGCCGGAGCTCGAGAAGGCCACGAGCTTCGTCGGCCGCTGGATGGACATCCTCCGCCCCGGCTACGAGCGGGTGGCCGGGCGTGAAGGGGTGGAGGATGCGCTCACCGAGCTTGAACACGAGGCGGTGCGGGTGAGCCTCGAGAACCTGATGAGCTTTCCCTTCGTGGCGCAGGCGGTGGAAGCGGGTGACCTGACGCTGCATGGCGCCTGGCACGAGATCGGCTCGGGCGAGCTGCATGTGCTCGACGCCGAGACGGGGTGTTTCGTGCCGGTCTGATGCCGCGCCTTCACCCTTTCTCAACCATGGCCGGGCGAGGCTCGGGACATGGAGATGGAACGCGCGAGTTTCCGGCTGCCGCGCGAGATGCGCGCGGCGCTGGAGAGGATGGCGGCCGAGGAGGATGTTTCGCCGGGGCAGATCCTGCGCCGGCTCATTGACCGCGAGATCGCGCGGCGCGCCCGCGCGAAGCCGCCCGTGAGGGCGGATGAGCGGCTCCTCGCGCCCTTGCGGGCGCGGCTCGCCGATGATCTCGCCCATGCCCCCGGTTGGCGGGAGCTGCAGGCGCGGCTCCGGGCCAAGGGCTATGAGCTGCGCGAGGCCGGTGGCGGGCTTGCGCTGCACCGCTGGCCGGAAGGAGACCGGCTGTGCAAGGCCTCGGAGCTCGGCTTCAGCTACAGCGCGCTGATGCGCCGCCTCGGCGCGCCCTTCCCCGGCCATGCCCATCGCGGGCTGGCGGCGCGGATGCTCGGGCAGAAGCCGGCGCTCAGCCCTTCTTCAGCACCCGGTTGCCCAGAAGCTCGGCGATCTGCACCGCGTTGAGGGCCGCGCCCTTGCGCAGGTTGTCGGACACGCACCACAAGTTCAGCCCGTTGTCGATGGTGGGATCCTGCCGGATGCGGCTGATGTAGGTGGCGAAGTCGCCCACGCATTCCACCGGCGTGATGTAGCCGCCGGGCTCGCGCTTGTCGACGACCATGATACCCGGCGCCTCGCGCAGGATGTCGCGCGCCTCGTCCTCGTCGAGATTTTCCTCGAACTCGATGTTGATCGCCTCCGAATGGCCCACGAACACCGGCACCCGCACGCAGGTGGCCGTGACCTTGATGGCGGGGTCGAGAATCTTCTTGGTCTCGGCCACCATTTTCCACTCCTCCTTGGTCTCGCCGGAGTCGAGGAAGACATCGATGTGCGGGATCACGTTGAAGGCGATCTGCTTGGGGAAGACCTTGGGCGGCACGCTCGCGGTCGGATTGTAGATCGCCTTGGTCTGCTCCCACAGCTCGTCCATCGCTTCCTTGCCCGCGCCCGAGACCGACTGGTAGGTGGAAACCACCACGCGCCTGATCCGCGCGCGGTCATGGAGCGGCTTCAGCGCCACCACCATCTGCGCGGTGGAGCAGTTGGGGTTGGCGATGATGTTCTTCTTCGCATAGCCCTCGATCGCATCGGCGTTCACCTCGGGCACGATCAGCGGCACGTCGGGGTCGTAACGGTAGAGCGAGGAGTTGTCGATCACCACGCAGCCGGCCTTGGCCGCCCGCGGTGCGTAGGTCTTCGTCGCCTCCGAGCCGATGGCGAAAAGCGCGATGTCCCAGCCGATGAAGTCGAACTGCTCGATGTCCTGGGTCTTCAGCGTCTTGTCGCCGAAGCTCACCTCGGTGCCGAGTGAGCGGCGCGAGGCAAGCGCGGCGATCTCGTCAACGGGGAACTGGCGCTCGGCCAGGATGTTCAGCATTTCCCGGCCCACGTTGCCCGTGGCGCCGGCGACGACGACTCGATAGCCCATGCGGCTCTCCCGGTTCTTCAAGCTGCGGACGCGGGCTTCTATCGCAGCGCGGGCGCGGGGAAAAGGGGTGTGTGCCGTCGCAAGGGGGCCGGACGCGCCCCCTCACCACATGCTGTTGGGCAGGTAGAGCACCAGCGAGGGTATCAGCACCAGAAGCGCGAGCCGGATGATGTCGACGATCCAGAAGGGGGTGACGCCCCTGAAGATCGTCGCGGTCGAGACATCGCCCACCACGCCCTTCAGCACGAAGACGTTGAGCCCCACCGGCGGGGTGATCAGGCTGATCTCGGTGACCACCACCACGACGATGCCGAACCAGACCGGATCGAAGCCAAGCCCCGTGACCAGCGGAAAGAAGATCGGCACGGTCAGAAGCAGCATCGACAGGCTTTCGAAGACGCAGCCGAGAATCACGTAGATGAGCAGGATCATCAGCATGACCGTCATCGGCGAGAGCCCGGCGCTGGTGACCATGGCCTTCAGCCCCTCGGGCAGCCCCGCGAGATTGACGAAGTTGGAAAACGCCCAGGCCCCGATGAGCACCGCGAAGAGGGCCGCGGTGGTCTGGGCGGTCTCGATCAGCACCTGCACGATCGTGCGAAAATCCAGCGAGCCGCGCGACAGCGCGATCAGGAAGGCACCGGCCGCGCCCATCCCCGCCGCCTCGGTGGGCGAGAAGGTGAGGTTGATCGGCCAGACATTGAGCACGCCGTAGAGCCCGCCGATGACGAGGAAGAAGAGGAGCAGCACCGCCCAGACTTCCCTCAGCGCCGCCAGCCGGCCGGCCAGCGGCGTGCGCTCGCCCGCGGGCCCTGCCTCGGGGTCACGCATCACCGTGAAGCGCACCGCAACGAGGTAGAGCAGAACCCCCAGCACCCCCGGCACGATGCCGGCGATGAAGAGCTTGCCGATGGAGGTCTCCGTCAGCAGCCCGTAGATGACGAGAATCACGGAAGGCGGGATGAGAATGCCCAGCGTGCCGCCCGCGGCGATCGAGGCGGTCGAGAGGCGGTCCTTGTAGCCGAAGCGGCGCATCTCGGGCATCGCCACCTTCGACATGGTGGCGGCGGTCGCCAGCGACGAGCCGCAGATCGCCGAGAAGCCCGCGCAGGCGACGATGGTGGCCATGGCAAGCCCGCCGCGCATATGCCCCAGAAAGGCGTAGGAGGCGCGGTAGAGCTCGCCCGCCAGCCCGCCGCGGCTGACGAAGAGGCCCATCAGGATGAAGAGCGGCACCACCGAAAGCCCGTAGTCCTGCGCGGTGTCGATGATCAGCCGCCCGAGCATGGAAATCGAGGCGCGGAAGCCGCGCAGCTCCATGTAGCCGATGAAGCCCACAAGCCCCATGGCAATGGCGATGGGCATGCGCAGGAACACCAGGACCAGAACGGCGCCAAGGCCGATGATCGACTCCAGCATCAGGAAGGCACCTTCGAGGGGGCGACGACGCGCATGACGCCGCGCGCAAGGAACACGCCAGCGGTGACGAGACAGAAGGCGGCGATGAACCAGCCGGTGATGAACTTCGGAAAGTGCAGGTATTCGGTCGTGTCGCCATAGCTGCGGGCGCGCTCGGCAAGCTCCCACACCCGCCAGGCCGGCCACAGGAGCGCCAGCCCGCAGATGAGGTCGATGAGGGTGTCACGCAGCCGCGCGGCCCGGCGCGTGAAGAACGGATCCATCAGGTCCACCACAATATGCCCGCCCCGCCAGGTGACGGAGGGCAGACTCGCGAACACGATGATCGCCATGAAGATGCGGGTGAGCTCGGTGGCCGACTCGATGGGGTTGCTGAGCGCGCTGCGGAGGATGACATCGAAGAAGGTCATCGTCATCAGCACGAACAGGGCGAGCGCCGCCAGCCAGTTCGGCAGCGCCTCGGCCCAGCCCCAGAAGCTGCGCGGGATGATCCTGCGCTGGCCGCCGGCCGTTGCGGTTGCCTTTTCTCCCTCGCTCATTTTCCCCGCTCCCTCAGGCAACCGGGGCCCCGGAGGGCCCCGGACGGTCACGTCCTTGGCGATGGTTCAGTAGTTGGCCATCGTCTCGGCAATGAAATCGCGCGCCGCCTTGGCGTCGATCCCCTGGGCGGCGACCTCGGCCAGCACCTTCTCGATGATCGGGCCGGTCAGCTCCTGCCACTTTGCCGCATCCTCGGGCGTGGCCTCGTTGAGGGTGTTGCCCGGCGTGGACTTCAGCGTCTCCAGCCCCTCTGCATCGATCTGATCCCACATCGCGCCGGCGATGCGCGACAGATGCTCGCCGAAGACACCCTCGAGAGCGGCCTTGTCCTCATCGGAGAGCCCCTCGAAGGTGTCCTGGTTCATGATGATGGCGAAGGAGCCGCGGTAGAAGCCGCCCGGCACGGTGTAGGTGTGGGGAGCGACCTCGTAGAGCTTGAAGCTCTTCTTGCCTTCCATCGGCATCATCACGCCATCGGCGGCCTTCGAGGCGAGCGTCTCGTAGACCTTGGGCGCGGGCACGCGGATGCCGGTGGCGCCGAGCGCCGCGCCAACGTCGCCCGACACGCCGCCGCCAAGCCGCAGCTTCATGCCCGAGATCTGGTCAAGCCGCGTGACCTTTTCGGCGGAGTGCAGAAGGCCCGGGCCATGCGTCATCAGGGCGATCAGCTTCACGCCCCGGTGTTCGTCGGCGGGGGCGAGAAACTTCTCATGGGCGCGCCAGTAGGCAACCGATGCCGCCTCGGCGTTGCCCTCGTATCCGGGAAGCTCGATGAGCTTGGTGGCGACGAAACGGCCGGGGTTGTAGCCGTGGAAGATCCAGGTGATGTCGGCCGCGCCGTCGAGGATGAGGTCGAACTGCGCCGGGGGCGCGGCGAGGCCGTATTTGATCTCGGCGGTCACGCGGCCGTCGGTCGCCTTCTCGATCTCCTCGATGAGCTTCGGCCAGAGGATCGCGTTGACCCCATGCGTAGGCGGCGCCCAGGACGAGATGATGAGCGTCTTCTCGGCCGCCTGCGCGGCCAGCGTCGTCACGGCCAGCGCGGCGGATACGACCAGTGTCTTGACCAGATGTTTCATGAGTCCTCCCAAGTTTCCGTTGCGACTGCCTGCCGCCTCCTCCCGGCGACCGGCTGCCGGGGCCTCCCGCTCCCCCTGCCTAGCACGAAGCCGGGCGGCAGGAGCACGGAAAATTCTCCCTGCAAATTGATTGACCGAACGGCCGGTCAAAATCAAGTCTCGGCATTCTCGCCGGCGTGCATGGAAGCGATCATTCTCCGCACTTCCGCGGCGACGACCTTGCCCATGGCGTTGCGGGGCAGTGCCTCGACGAACACGACCACGCGCGGCCGCTTGTAGCGGGCGATGCGCCCTTCGAGATGGCCGAGCACCGATTCGGGCGTGAGCGCGGGGTCGGCGCGCACCACCACGGCAACCGGCACCTCGCCCCATTTCGCGTCCGGTCGGCCGACCACGGCCACCTCGCGGATGCCCGGATGGTCGCGCAGCACCCGCTCGATCTCGGCGGGGTAGATGTTTTCGCCGCCGGAGATGATCACATGCTTGATCCGGTCGCGAAACCAGTAAAGGCCGTTCTCGTCGCGCCTCGCCACATCGCCGGTGCGAAACCAGCCGTCGCGCATCGCCGCCGCGGTTTCCTCCGGCGCGCGCCAGTATTCGATAAGCGTGTTCGGCCCCTTCACCCAGATCTCGCCCGACTCGCCGGGGCCGGCGTCGCTTCCGTCGCCCTTGACCAGCCGGATCTCGCAGGCCGAGCCCGCCCGGCCAATGGAGCCCACCGTCGCATGGGCCTCTTCCACCCGCTGGTAGATGGCGAAGGGCGCTGTTTCGGTTGCGCCGTAGATCTGGATCACCGGCACGCCTCGGGCGTGCACCGCCTCGATCAGCGGCACCGGCACATCCGTCGAGCCGATGGAGATGGCGCGCAGGCGTGAGAGGTCAGCCGCCGCCCACTGGGGCGTTTCCATCACCGCCTGCAGCACCGTCGGCACGGTGATGGCGAGATCGACGCGGGCGAGCGCCTGCGCCATCGCCGCCGGCTCGAAGCGCCGGTGCAGCTCCACGGTCGCGCCGATGGAAAAGGCCGGCGTGCAGAGGATGTTGAGCCCGCCCACATGGAAGAGCGGCAGCACGTTCAGCACCGTGTCGTCAGGGGTCATGGCGTGCGCCTCGACGCTCATCGCCGCATTGGCGACAAGCGCGGCCTGGGTGAGCACCGCGCCCTTGGGCCGGCCGGTGGAGCCGGATGTGTAGACGATCAGAAGCGGGTCGTCCTCGCCCGCCGCCTCGGCTTTCGCGGGCCTGCCTTCCGGCAGGGGCGCGCCCGCGGCCACCACGCGGCGGCCGGAAAGGTGGCGCGCGGCACCGGCGAAGTCCTCGTCATGGATCACCAGCGTCGGATCGCAGCTTTCCACGATCTGCGCGATCTCGCCCTCGGCGAGCCGCCAGTTCAAAGGCACCAGCATCGCGCCCAGCCGGGCGCAGGCGAAGAGCAGGATGAACACCTCGGGCGCGTTGAGCCCATACCACGCCACCCGGTCGCCGCGCCCGACGCCCGCGCGCCTCAGCGCCTCTGCCCGCGCGTCGATCTCGCCTGCGACATCGCCGTAGTTCAGCGCCGCGCCCTCGAAGATCAGCGCAGGCTTCTCAGGCTGTGCGGCGGCTTTTTCAGCGATCCAGCGGTCAATCGTCATCCGTCTCGCCCGGCTCGTAGAGCGCCTCGCGCCCCAGCTTGTCGAGGCAGAGCTCCGCCGTCCAGGGCAGCATGAGCGAGCCGCAGCGGCTGTCGCGGTAGAGCCGTTCGAGCGGCAGGCTCCTCAGCATCGACTGCCCGCCGCAGGTGCGGATGGCAAGCTGGGCGATCTCGTTGGCGTTCTCCATCACCATGTATTGCGCCGACCAGGCACGCATCAGGCTGTCCTTCGAGGGGTCGGGCCGCGCCTCGGAGATGGCCTGAAACCAAACCGCCTTCGTCGCCTCCAGCATCACCCGCATCTGGGCGACGGCAAGCTGCTTGGTGGGATACATCCGCCGCTTCACAGGCGGCATCCCCGGCACCTCGCCCCTGAGATAGGCGACGGTGAAGTCATAGGCGGCCTGGGCCAGCCCCATGTAGGTTGGCGTCAGCGTCATGAACATGTGCGGCCAGCGGCTCGCGGCGGCGGCATAGACGCCCTCGGGCATCAGCTGCGCCTCGTCGGGCACGAAGACATCCTCGAAGAGAAGGTTGCGCGAGACGGTGCCGCGCATGCCCAACGGATCCCAGTCGCCCACCACCTTCACGCCCTCGGCCGTTGCGGGCACGGCGAGATACATGGTGTTGCGCCGCGAAGGCTCCTCGTCGGGCGAATGCAGCGCGGTGCAGAGCACGCCGTAATAGTCGGCGTGTCCGGCAAGCGAGGCGAAGATCTTCTTGCCCGTCACCCGCCAGCCGCCATCGACCTTCAGCGCGGTGGTGCCGAAGGCCTTGAAGCCCGCCGCCGCCGCGCCGCCTTCGGAGAAGGGCTGGGCGTAGATCGCGCCCTCCTCGAGGACGCGCCGGTAGTGGATGCGCCGCATCGCGTGGTGGCGGGCGCGCGTCTCGGGGTCGAGGTCGAGCTTGTCGAGCAGATCGCCCGTCCACAAACACGAGGAGACATGCATGTTGAAGGTCAGCGCGGTGGCCCCGCAATAGCGCCCGATCTCGGCGGCCGTCAGCATGTAGGTCTTCAGGTCCGCCCCGATCCCGCCTTCCGATTCGGGAATGCAGATGCCCAGAAGCCCGGCCTCGGCGAGGTCGCGGTAGTTCTCGGTGGGGAAGGTCGCCTCGCGGTCATATTTCGGCGCGCGCGGGGCGAATTTCTCCGCCGCCAGCGCGCGGGCGCGGGCGGTGAGTTCGGCCTGCTTGTCGGTGAGCTTCCAGGCCTCTGGGTCGAAAATCGGCTGGTCGGTCATAACGGTTTCACTTGGCAAGAGATGGTTTCGTCAGGAGTTGAGGGCAGCGCGCGCCCCGGGGTGGGCGCTGGCAGCGCCCGCCCATGGGGGCGGGGCGGGCGCTGCCTGGGCCTGACGGCCCGGGCGGGACAGTGAAGAAGGGGGCACCCTCCTCGCCAAGAGCAGGCCCGGCCCAAGGCAGGTGCCTCAGGCGCGCTCTTCATTTTCCACTCGCCCCAGAAACGCCGCGATGATCGCGTTCACCTCATCGGGCGCCTCGAGCTCGATCATGTGCCCCGCCCCCTCGATCACATGGAACTCCGCGCGCGGCGTCTTCGCCGCCATCCGCTCCATGGTGCGGGCAGGCGCGTTGCGGTCCTCCGAGCCCGCGATCAGGCAGGCGGGCAGATCGAGCGCGGCAAGTGCGTCGCGCCGGTCGAAGGTGACGAGGCATTCGAGAATGCCACGCCATGTCTCCTCGCTCACCCGCGCCATCGAGGCGGCCACCGAGCCGATGCAGGCGGCATCGGCGATGGGGCCGACGAGATCGGGGGCAGAAGCCTCGGCCATCTCGGCCATGCTCATGCCTTCCTCGAGCGGCTTCAGCCGCGCCTCGAGAAAGGCCCGCTTGAAGCTGTCGTCGCGCCCGCCGAAGGCGGGGGTGGAGCCGATGATGGTGAGGCTTGCCACCTGATCGGGCTGGCGCACCGCGTGCTCGAGCGCCACCATCCCCCCGATCGAGTGGCCGACGAGATGCGCGCGCTGAAGCCCCAGCGCCTCGATGAAGCGGCCAAGCGCGGCGGAAAGCGACTGAAAGCTCGGCGGCCATTCTCCCCGCGCGCTCGCCCCGTATCCCGGCATGTTCCATGCGATCACGCGAAACCCGGCCAGACCTTCGAGCTGGGGGCGGAAGCTCTCGGTATCGCCTCCGATCCCGTGCAGGCAGATGACGGCCGGGCCTTCGCCCGCTTCGGCATATTCGATGCCCGCGGCAATCTTCGTCTCGGTCATTGCAGCACCCCTCCGAGCACCACCGCGCTGCCGTCGAGCGCGATGTCGCAGCCCATCATCGGCAGGTCGAAATGGCCGCGCGTGAAACGGCCCGCGAATTCATTGGCGCCGGTGGAGAAGAGAAAGTTTCCCGGCACCGCCCTGAGTTCGGTGCCGTTCGTGTCGCGCCTGTCATACATGGTCAGCGCCTCGTAGCGCGCGCCGGGGTTGAAGCCCCAACCGACATGGCTCACGGCATAGGCCTCGCGCTCGCCGAAACCGGCGAGATAGTCACGCATGAGCTCCGCATCGGTGCCCTGCCCGGTGATGGCGGTGACGTAGTCTTCCTCGATCACGAGATCGACGGCGGAGTCGAAGTAGCGCTTGAAGGTGAGGTTGATGTCGCCGGGCCGGTAATGCAGCCGCCCGTTCACTGCGCCTGCGCGCGGGAAGCTCACCACGATGCCGCCGGGCCAATGGGCGAGCGTGCCCGGCCGGTCCGTCCAGCCCCACACGCCCACGGTGGCCGCGCCATCCATCGACACGCGCAGGTCGGTGCCCGCGTCCGAGCGCACCGTCATCATCTCCGCCGCCCGGCAGCGCGCCACCGCCTCCTTCGCGCGCTCCTTCAGATCGGGCGTCGGCACGGTGCGCGCCAGCGCCTCGGGGTGTTCGTTGGAGACGGTCATGATCCGCGCGCCCCCGCGCAGGATCTCGCCCGTCTGGGAGCTGTGCATCAGCCCCTCGAGCGTGAGGTCGATGACCACATCGGCCTGCGCCAGCGCCTTCACCGCCAGCGCCTGCCCCTCGAGCGCGAGGCTCGCGCCGGTGGAACGGATGATCGGGCCGGCGGGGTGCGGCGGTGTCGGCACCTGAAGGTGGAAGAAGGGCACGCGCATCTGCCCCAGCGCCAGTTCGGCCAGATGCACATTGAGGGCGCGCGACTGGGTCTCGCTCAGAATCACCACCTGTTCGCTGGTGCGGATCGCGCACATCTCGAAGACGCGCGCGAAGGCATCGATCCAGGCGCTCTCGATCCGGTCGCTCAGCATGGCCCCTCCTCCCTCGGGTCACGTTACATGAAGGATCATATGATGCAATTTCATATTTCGGCGCTATTCTCGGCCCATGGCGCGCTTTACCGATGATTATCTTCTCTACCTTCTCGCCCAGGCCAGCCACCGCGCCTCGGCCGAGTTTCACGCCCGGCTGGCCGGGCAGGGCGTTGCCGTGTCGACCTGGCGCATCCTCGCCACGCTCTACCCTGATTCGCCGGCGACGATCGGGGAGCTTGCGCGCTCCTGCCTCGCCAAGCAGCCGACCATGACGCGGCAGGTGGCGCGGCTCGAGGCGCAGGGGCTTGTGAAGCGGCGCATGGCCGAGGGCGACCGGCGGCGGGTGGTGGTGCGGCTCACCGAGAAGGGGCGCAACATGGCCGCCGGGCTGGCAGCACAGGCACGCGCGCATGAGATGCGCCTGCTTGCCGGTCTTGGCGAGGAGGCGGCGGCGCGGCTGAAAGAGACCCTGCGCGGGCTCCTATCCGAAAAGGGCGGAAGCGCCTGACGGCCGCCGCGGGCCCGCCGAAAAAGAAAAACCCGGGCCTGCGCCCGGGGCGTGGAGGGGTGGTGAGCCGTGCTGGACTCGAACCAGCGACCTACTGATTAAAAGTCAGTTGCTCTACCAACTGAGCTAACGGCCCGACCCCCAACCGCCCGGCCGCGTGCGACCCGGCGATCACGGGGTGCTGTCTAGGGGCAAGCGCGGCAGGGGTCAAGCGCGTTTTGGCCTCGCACGCGGGGCTATGGCGTCGGGGCTGCGCGGGCGCTATATCCGGCGCGATGAGCGCGACCGATCTCTCCCAGTTCGCCCGGTTCATGAAGATGCACGGGCTTGGCAACGACTTCGTGGTGTATGACCGCCGCGAGGGCGGCGGGCGGCCGCCGGCGGCACTGGTGCGCGCGCTGGCCGACCGCCACCGGGGGGTGGGCTTCGATCAGCTCGCCGTGGTCGAATCGGACGAGGAGGCGGACGCCCAGCTCACCTTCTTCAATGCCGACGGCTCGGAATCGGCCGCCTGCGGCAACGCCACCCGCTGCATCGCCCGCTGGCTGATGGACGAGACCGGCAAGACCCGCCTTGCCTTGCGCACCGGGCGCGGGGTGCTCGAGGCGGTGGATGCCGGCGGCGGGCTCGCCTCCGTCAACATGGGCCAGCCGCTCACGGGCTGGCGCGACATCCCGCTCGCGCGCGCGGCCGACACGCTGCACCTGCCGATCGAGGGCGACCCGGTGGCGACCTCCATGGGCAACCCGCATTGCACCTTCTTCGTCGAGGATGCCGAGGCGGTGGACCTTGCCGCACGCGGCCCTGTGATCGAGCGCCACCCGCTGTTTCCCGAGCGTACCAATGTGCAGTTTGCGCATCTCGCCGGGCCGGACACGCTGCGCATGCGGGTGTGGGAGCGGGGCACGGGCATCACGCTGGCCTCGGGCTCCTCCTCCTGCGCGGTGGCGGTTGCCGCGGCGCGGCGCGGGCTCACCGGCCGGCGGGTGCGGGTGATTCTCGACGGGGGCGAGATCGAGATCGACTGGCGCGAGGACGGCGTGTGGATGACCGGGCCCACGGCGCATGTCTTTGACGGCACGCTCACGGCGGCGTTCCTGGAGGGGCTCACATGAGCGCGCCCCGCTTTCACACCTTCGGCTGCCGGCTGAACGCCTACGAGACCGAGGCGATGAAGAAACTCGCCGCGCGCGCCGGCGTCGAGAACGCCGTGATCATCAACACTTGCGCGGTCACGGCGGAGGCGGTGCGCAAGGCACGCTCCGAGATCCGCCGCGCCCGGCGCGAGAACCCCGAAGCCCGCATCATCGTCACCGGCTGCGCCGCCCAGACCGACCCGGAGACCTTCGCGGCGATGGAGGAGGTCGATGTGGTTCTCGGCAATGCCGAGAAGATGCGCGCCGAGACCTGGGCGCGGCTCACGCCTGATCTCATCGGCAAGACCGAGCCGGTGCAGGTCGATGACATCATGTCGGTCACCGAGACCGCGGGGCATCTGATCGACGGTTTCGGCACGCGCGCACGCGCGCATGTGCAGATTCAGAACGGCTGCGATCACCGCTGCACCTTCTGCATCATCCCCTATGGCCGGGGCAATTCGCGCTCGGTGCCCGCGGGCGTGGTGGTGGAGCAGATCCGCCGGCTGGTAGCGCGCGGCTACCGCGAGGTGGTGCTGACCGGCGTCGATCTGACGAGCTGGGGGGCGGATCTGCCCGGCGCGCCGCGGCTGGGCGATCTGGTCGCGCGCATCCTGCGGCTGGTGCCGGAGCTGCCGCGGCTGCGCCTGTCGTCGATCGATTCGATCGAGGTGGACGCGGCGCTGATGCGCGCGCTCGCCGAGGAGGAGCGGCTGATGCCGCATCTGCACCTGAGCCTGCAGGCCGGCGACGACCTCATTCTCAAGCGGATGAAGCGGCGGCACTCCCGCGCCGATGCGATCGCCTTTTGCGAAGAGGCGCGGCGGCTCAGGCCCGACATCGTGTTCGGCGCCGACATCATCGCGGGTTTTCCGACCGAGACCGAGGCGATGTTTGGCAACACGCTCGCGCTCGTGGAGGAGTGCGGGCTGACCTGGCTGCATGTCTTTCCCTTCTCGCCGCGCCCCGGCACGCCCGCGGCGCGCATGCCGCAGGTCCCCGGCGCGGCGATCCGCGAACGCGCGGCGCGGCTGCGCGCGGCCGGCGAGGCGGCGGCGGCGCGCTATCTTGCCGCCCAGCAGGGGCGCGAGGCGCGGGTGCTGATGGAAGCGCCGCGGCTGGGGCGCAGCGAGCAGTTTGCCGAGGTCGTCTTCGGCGAGGATCGTCCCGTGGGTGAGATCGTCACCGCGCGCATCCGCGGCGTTGACGGCAACCGCCTGGTGGTGTGAGCCATGCATCCCAACCCCGCCTTCCGGCAGGTCCCGCGCGCCGCGATGGTCGCCTTCGCAGGCGAGCGCGGCTTCGGGACGCTGGCAGTCAACGCGGCGCCGGCGCCGCTTCTGTCGCACATTCCCTTCTTTCTGGATGAGGAAGGGAATGTGGCGGAACTCCATCTTGTGCGGTCGAACCCCATCGTGCCGCTCGCGCGGGAGGGGGTGCCGGCGGTGATCTCGGTCTCCGGGCCGGATGGCTACATCTCGCCGGACTGGTACGGGCTCGACGGTCAGGTTCCGACCTGGAACTACATTGCCGTGCATCTGAGGGGCATCCTCGAGCCACTGCCCGAGGAGGAACTCCCGCAGCTTCTCGATCGGCTCTCGGCCGTGTTCGAGGCGCGTCTCGCCCCCAAGCCCGCATGGACACGGGCAAAGATGGCGACGGCCGCCTTCGAGCGAATGCTGCGCATGATCCTGCCGTTTCGCCTGCGTGTCGAAGCGGTCGAGGGCACGTGGAAGCTGTCGCAGAACAAGCCGGAGGCCGCGCGTCTTGCCGCCGCCGACGGGCTGGAGCAGGGCGGCTTCGGGATGGAGACGTCCGCGCTTGCCGCCTGGATGCGCCGCGGCGGGGCGTGAGCCACAACGGGGCGCACAAAGACGAACCGCCGCCCGGAGGCGGCGGTTGCGGTGTTTTGCCGCGCCGGCGCGGGTTTCCCCGTGCGTGCGGCGTGAGCTGCGAACCGTTCAGTGGAGGCGCTTCTCCACCGTCTCGATGGCCTCGTCGATCAGCTTGTTGGCCTGTTGCGCCGTCATCTGCGCCGCGATCACGTCGCGGGCCGCCGCGATTGCCACGTCGACGGCACGGTTGCGCACTTCCTTGAGTGCCGCGGCCTGGGCTGAAGCGATCTGCTCCTCGGCGGCCTGCAGCCGACGCTTGAGCGTCTCCTGCAGCTCCTTCTTGGCTTGCGCGGCGGCAAGCTCGGCCTCCTCGCGGGCGTGAGCGATGAGCCGTTCCGCCTCGCTCGAGACCTCCTTGAGCTTGCGCTCCTGCGCGGCGAGTGCTGCCTGGGCCTCCTCGCGGATGGAGCGCGCCTCCTCCAGCTCGGCCTTGATCTGCTGGGCGCGCTTGTCGAGCATGCCGGCAAGGCGCTGCGGCACCTTCAGGTAGACGAGCACCGCCACGAACAGCAGGAAGGCCAGCAACACCACGAAGTTGGTGTTGCGCAGCGAGAAGAACGGCCCCGAGGCGGCAAGCGCCGGACCGGCGGAGAAAGCCAGAAACAGGGTGGTGAACCTGATCATGCCCGCGTTCCTCCGATCTTCGCGCTCACGGCCTCGGCAATGGCCTTCGGATCGGCCTTGCCGCCGAGCAGGGCGACCACCTCGCGGGCGACCTCCTCGGCAACGGCGCGCACGTTTTCGAGCGCGCTGGCGCGAATCTCGGCGATGGCCTTTTCCGATTCCGCCGCGCGCGCGGCGATCTCGGCATCGGCCTTGGCGGTGGCCTCGTCGATTTCGCGCTGCAGCTCGGCCTTGGCTTCGGCGATCACGCGCTGGGCCTCGGCACGGGCGTCGGCCAGAGCCTTCTGATAGGTTTCCTCGGCCTCCACGGCCTTGCGCTTGAGCTCCTCGGCCTTCTCCAGATCGCCGGTGATGGTGCCCGAGCGCTCGGCGAGCACCGAGGCGATGCGCGGCAGCGCGAGTCGGCTGAGGATCAGGTAGAGAACCACCAGCGCGACGGCGAGCCAGAAGATCTGGTTCGGGAAGGTGGAAAAGTCGAGCTGCGGCATGCCGACCGCTTCGGCACCGCCATGCGCGGCATCGGCCGCGCCGTGAGCGGTCCCGTGGGCCGCGGTTTCGGTTTCGCTTGCCATATCTGTCTCCCGGTGCCCGAAAACCCGTCCGGGCGGGTGCTGAGCCCGCCCGGTCGATACCGTCGGTCAGTCAGGATCAGACGGCGAACATCAGCAGAAGCGCGACGAGGAAGGAGAAGATCCCCAGCGCTTCGGAGAACGCGATGCCGATGAACATGGTTGCGGTCTGACCGCCTGCCGCCGAGGGGTTGCGCAGCGCGCCGGCGAGGTAGTTGCCGACGACGTTGCCCACACCAAGCGCGGCACCGCCCATGCCGGTACAGGCCAGACCGGCACCGATGTAGGCACCCATTTGAACGATATCGCCTTCCATGATCGTCTCTCCTTGGATTGGAATTGGCAGTGTTGCGGGTTGTCTCGACCGCGCCTCAGTGGTGCGGATGCAGCGCGTCCTTCAGGTAGACGCAGGTGAGGATCGTGAAGACATAGGCTTGGATGAAGGCCACGAGAGTCTCCAGCGCGTAGATCGCGGTGATCGCCAGGATCGATACCGGCGAGATAGCGGCAAGCGCCGCGAAGGCCGCGAAAACCTTGATGACGGCATGTCCGGCCATCATGTTGCCGGCAAGTCGGATCGAGTGGCTGACCGGGCGCACGAAATAGGAGATCACCTCGATCACGGCGAGGATCGGGCGAATGGGCAGCGGCGCCGCGTCAACCCAGAACAGGCGCAGGAAGCTCATGCCGTGCAGCGCGAAGCCAAGCGCGGTAATGCCGACGAACACGAGCAGCGCCAGAACCGCTGTCACCGCGATGTGCGAGGTGGTGGTGAACGCCATCGGCAGAAGGCCGAGGAAGTTGGCGAAGACGATGAACATGAACAGCGTCATGATGTAGGGGAAGTACCGCAGCCCCTCCTTGCCGGTCACGTCCTCGACCATCTTGTAGACGAGGCAATAGGCAAGCTCGGCCACCGACTGGGTGCGTGAGGGCACGATCGCCCGGCGGCGCGTGCCGGCGACCAGAAGCAGGAACACGCCGAGCACGGTGAGCGCCAGCCACAGCGTCACGTTCGAGGGCGTGTACCAGTGCAGCTCGTCGCCGCCGAACAGCGGCTTGACGATGAACTGATCCATCGGGTGGAAAACCAGACCGCCTTCCTGTTCCGCCACGTCTCAATCCTCTTTACCGGCGGGCCTGCCCGCTTCCTGATCCCTTCTGATCTCCTCGGCCGTGCGCATCATCGTGCGCACCCCGGCCGCGAAGCCCAGCAACGCAAACAGCACCAGGAACACGGGCAAGGTGCCGAAAAGCACGTCAAGCCCGTATCCGATGCCGAAACCGATCATCAGACCGGTCACCAGCTCGATCACCATTCGCCAGCCCTGGCTGGCCTGCGAATAGTGTTCCTCGGATGTCGAAGGCGCGGGCGCCCGCTCGGCCTTGAACCGCTCGATGCGTTCCTCGAGCCGCCTCAGCCGCTCGTCACGGTCCGCCTCGCCCATCGCATCGCCCCCGAGGACAGTCGCGGCGGACCCTAGAAATGCGTCGGTGCAGAGTCAATATCCCAAAAGCACAGGGCGCATCTGTGCAAGATATTGAAAAATAACGCGAAACCGTGAGGCCATGGATCCACGCGCCTGCATCGCGCCGCCTGCGCGGGAGAAGCGACATTCAACCATCCGGTTGACCGATGCCCGGCCACGGCCCTATGCGGGGCGCATGGAGAACAAGCTCGACGCCGTGTTTTC
Source organism: Meinhardsimonia xiamenensis (assembly GCF_900102905.1). Taxonomy (GTDB): domain Bacteria; phylum Pseudomonadota; class Alphaproteobacteria; order Rhodobacterales; family Rhodobacteraceae; genus Meinhardsimonia; species Meinhardsimonia xiamenensis. The sequence goes on from NZ_FNFV01000001.1 coordinate 364,353, forward strand.
CGCGCTTGCCGACCCGACGCGGCGGCGGATCCTGACCATGCTTCTTGAAGATGACATGGCGGTGACCGATGTCGCCGAGCCCTTCGAGATGTCGCTTGCGGCGATCTCCAAGCATCTGGCCATTCTCACCCGCGCGGGCCTCATCAGCCAGGAGAAGCGCGGGCGGGTGAAGTGGTGCAAGCTCGAGCCGGATGCGCTGCGCGAGGCCTCGGTGTGGATGCAGGGCTTCGGGCAGTTCGAGCCGGTCAATCTCGATGCCTTCGAGCGCTTCCTTCAGGCCGAGCTCGGCATTGGCGCCGAGGCCGAGGGCGATCAGTGACCCTCGTCCTTGAGCAGCATCACCAGCGCAACCACCGTGAGAGCGATGCCGGGGAAGACGAGCGCCGGTGGCATCTCGTGGCCAAGCGCCAGCTCCAGAAGGATCACCCATGAGGGCGTGAGGTAGTTGTAGGCCATCACCTTCGCGCCGGGGATTCGCTGGGCGGCGTACTGCAAGAGCCAGAAGGTGCCCGCGCCCGAGACGATGGCGGTGTAGCCGATCACGAACCACACCATCGAGGGCAGCGCGCTCCACTCGGTGGCGGCAATGGCGGGCGCGCCGAGGGAGCTCAGCATCACCGCGCCGAAGACCATGACGTAGAAGACGACGACGATACCGGGCTCGCCGCGGTTCAGCTTGCGCAGGAACACCGTGTAGAGCGCATGCGCCACGCAGCCGACGAAATAGATCGCCTCGCCCCTGCCGAGATGGAAGTTGACGAGTGCCGAGAGGTCGGCGCGGAAGATCACCCACAGCGCCCCCGCCGCGCCGACGGCAAGCGCCAGCGCCATGCGCGCGGTGACGAACTGGCGCAGGATGAGCCAGCCCGCCAGCGCGGTGACGATGGGCATGAGCGTGAACACCGCCGCGGCCGAGACGGGCGGCGCCGTCTTCAGCCCCTCGAACATCAGCACGAAATAGCTGCCGAAGAGCCCGCCGAGTACCAGATAGCGCCACGGCGCCTCGGGCAGCCCACGCGGCAGCTTGCCCGCTGCGGCAGCGAGCGCGCCCACGACAAAGGTGCCGAGCACGAAGCGCGCGGCGTTGAGCGCGATGGGCGCGATGTCGTTGGCGACCATGGCGCCGAGGCTGAAGGAGCCCGCCACCAGCGCCGAGAAGGCGAGCATCGCCGCGTGGCCGAGAAGCTGTTCACGGCGGTCGCGCATCAGGCGATGTACCAGTCCTTCGCGGCCTCCTTCAGGAACCGCGTGAGTGCCTGAACCTTGGCGCTGCGATGCAGATCGACATGGGTGACGAGCCAGAGCTGCGCCGCCCATTCCTCGCGCGGGGGCATGACCTCGATCAGCTCGGGGTGTGCCTCCGCCACCCAGCGCGGCAGGAAGCCGAGCCCCGCGCCGCCAATCACCGCCAGCTCGTGGGCGCGCGACTCGACCGCCCGGAACACCACCTGATCGCGCGGCACGCGCTCGCGCAGCCACATTTCGGTGGGCGCGCGGGAATTGGCATTGTCGTGGGCAACGAAGCGGTGACGCGGCAGCTCCTCTTCGCTCGCGGGCAGGCCATATGCCTCGGCATAGGCCGGCGCGGCGTAGAGAGCGGCAGAAAGGCGGCAGAAGGGCTGCACGACGTTGTCCGGTTCCTCGGGCGCGCGCCCGGCGCGAACGGCGACATGCGCCTCGCCATACTCGAGGCGGAACAGCCGCTCGTCGGTGAGAAAGCGCACCACGAGGTCGGGATGGGCCTGCTGAAAGGCCACGAGCGCCGGTGTGAGCAGCGGCGCAAGGCCCGCGAGCGAGGTGACGATGAGCTCGCCCGACATCGCCTCGCCCTGCCCGCGGATGCGGCTGACAAGCTGGGAAAGCTGATCGTCGGTGGCCTGCGCCACCCGCAGCAGTTCCTGCCCTGCCTCGGTGGGCGTGTAGCCGCGGGCGTGGCGCTGGAAGAGCTTGGTGCCAAGGCGCTTTTCCAGCGCGTCGATGTGGCGGATGACGGTGGCGTGATGCACGCCCAGCGCCTCGGCCGCGCCGCTCACCGTACCGGCGCGGGCGACGTGATAGGCGGTGCGGATCTCGTCCCAGTTGCCGACGGGCATCGATGTCGCGCGCCGAACGCGGCGCCTCCTGATGGCTCCGGCCTTGGGATTGCCCAGGGGCGCGGCAACGTCAAGTCGATTGCGCACCGCGCGGGATGCGCCGGAAGGCGGCATTGCCCTGGCGCTCGGCCGCGCGCCATTCGGCCTCGAGCGCGGCGCGCTCGGCCTCGACCAGCGCCTCGAGCGTCTCGATGCGCGGCGCGCCGGGGCGGCGCATGTGATCCATCAGCCGGTGGCTGTGGATGATGGTGGGCTCGGCGTCGAGCGGCTCCCAGGCGTCGAGCATGGTCACGCGGCGCAGGTTGTATTCGGGCGGCAGGACATGGAAGCGCAGATCCGACTGCCAGAGCATGTCCTTCAGGATCGGCTGGTCGCGGGGCTGGTCCGGCGCGGCGTGAAAGCGCGCCGCCCATTCGGCGAGGAAGGCCAGCATGCGCGGGCTGTTGCAGTAGAGCAGGACGCCCGAATTGAACTGCGGAAAGGCATGGGGTGTCTCCACCTCGTGCCCCTCGCGGATCAGCGCTGAAGCCCGGCGCACGTCATGGGCAAGCGCCAGGTCGAAACGCTCGAGAATGTCGAAAAGCCGCCCGAGCGGGCGCAGCACCAGCGTGTCGCAGTCAAGAAAGAGCGTGCGCGCAAAGCGGGTGAGCGGCAGGCAGTCGAGCTTGGCGCGGGGGTGCAGGCGTGGCACGGGGTGGACCGCGTCGAAAAGGCCGCTTGCCGCCATCTCGCCGGGCGCGTCGGTGAAAACATCGATGGCCAGGGTCGGGTTGTGTTGCCTCAGGCTGCGCGCCGAGGCGCGGGCAAGCTCGCGATAGTCCGCGCCCGTGGCAACGTAGATGGCGCCTTCCGTCATCGCTCGGGTCTCCTGCTGCGGGCGGAGAAGAGCACAAGGCGCGTCGGGTTGCGAGCCCGGACTTGGCAAGCCGGCGCGACCCGGCAATGCTGGAGGCGGTGGCCGGGTGCCGGGGAGGAGGGTTCGATGATTGCGGGTCTGGCGCTTCTTCTGTCGCTGCAGCTTGCCGGGGAGCTGGCGGTGCGTGCGCTCGGCCTGCCGCTGCCCGGCCCCGTTCTCGGCATGGCTGGGCTTCTGGCGATGCTGTCGGCCTCTCCCCGGCTCGGGGAGGTGGTGGCGCCCACGGCAGGGGTGCTTCTGGCAAACCTGTCGCTTCTTTTCGTGCCTGCCGGGGTGGGGGTCGTGGCCCATCTCGACCGGATCACGAGCGAGGGGGCGGGGCTCGCGCTGGCCCTCGTCGGCTCGACCGTGCTCGCGCTGCTGGCCGGCGTGGGCGCCTTTCTGGCCGTCGCGCGCTGGATCGGCGCGGCCGCCGAGGAGGAGGGCGGGCGATGAGCGACCCGGCGCTTCTGTGGTCCTACCTCGCGCGCGAGCCGCTGTTCTGGCTCACGATGACGCTGCTGGCCTATCTGGCCGGAGACCACGCCTTCCGCGCCGCGGGACGGCGGGCGCTGTTCAACCCCGTGCTCATTGCCGTGATCCTCATCGCGCTGGTGCTCGAGGGCACCGGCACGGCCTATCCCGCCTATTTCGAGGGGGCGCAATTCGTCCATTTCATGCTGGGGCCGGCAACGGTGGCGCTGGCCGTGCCGCTCCATGCCAACCTGCCGCGGCTGAAGGCCGCTGCGCTGCCGATGGCCGCCGCGCTCGTCGCGGGCTCGATCACCGCGATGGCCAGTGCGCTCGCCATTGGCGCGGCCTTCGGGCTCGACCGCGCCACGCTGCTTTCGCTGGCGCCGAAATCGTCCACCGCGCCGGTGGCCATTGGCGTGTCAGAGGCCATAGGCGGGGCGCCGAGCCTGACGGCGGTTCTCGTGATTCTCACCGGCATCATCGGCGCGGTGGTGGTCACGCCGCTCTTCAACGCGCTCGGCATCCGCGATTTCCGGGCCCGCGGTTTTGCGCTTGGCGTGGCGAGCCACGGCATTGGCACGGCGCGCGCGTTTCAGGTTTCGGATACGGCCGGCGCCTTCTCGGCCGTGGGCATGGGGCTCAACGCGCTTCTCACCGCCCTCATCGCGCCGTTCCTGGCGCCGTGGCTGATCGCGCTGCTCGCTCCCTGAGGCGCGCCCATTCCCCCTTGCCCCGGCGCCCGCGCAGGGCCAAAGTCACCCGCCCAAAGGAGGATGACATGACCGAAGACCTCGACCGCCACGCCCAGAAGATGGCCAAGAAGAAGGCCGCGCGCGAGAAGATCATGGCCACCAAGACCGAGGAGAAGGGCCTGATCATCGTCCACACCGGCAAGGGCAAGGGCAAGTCCACCGCCGCCTTCGGCATGATCTTCCGCTGCATCGCGCATGGCTTTCCCTGCGCGGTGGTGCAATTCATCAAGGGCGGCATGGCCACCGGCGAGCGCGACCTGATCGAGAGGCATTTCTCCGACATCTGCCAGTTCCACACCATGGGCGAGGGCTTCACCTGGGAGACGCAGAACCGTGAACGCGACATCGCCATGGCGCAGGCGGCGTGGGAGAAGGCCAAGGAGCTCATCCGTGATCCTGCAAACCGCATGGTGCTGCTCGACGAGATCAACATCGCGCTGCGCTACGACTATCTCGATACGGCCGAGGTGCTGCGTTTCCTCGCCGAGGAGAAGCCGCCGATGACCCATGTCGTGCTCACCGGGCGCAATGCCAAGCCCGAGCTGATCGAGGCGGCCGATCTCGTGACCGAGATGGAGCTTGTCAAGCACCCCTTCCGCTCCGGCGTGAAGGCCCAGCCGGGCGTGGAGTTCTGAGCCGGCCGCAGGCGACCGGGCCGCTCCGGCTGCGCTGATCGGGGCGAGACGCTGCAGAAAAAGGCCCCGCCGGAGCGCTCCGACGGGGTCAGTTCGTGCCGTCGGTTCCCGTGAGCCGACGGCACCGGCGGTATGAAAGCGTCAGTTCATCTCGGCGCGGATCTGCTGGCGCAACACGTCGATCGGCACCGCCTGCCCGTCGCGGCGGAAGTGCCAGTACGTCCAGCCGTTGCAGCTTGGCGCGCCCTCGAGCGCGGCGCCGACCTGGTGGATCGAGCCTTTCACGTCCTGCGCCACCAGCGTTCCGTCGGCGCGCACCTTGGCCGTCTTGCCCGAGACCGAGACCAGCACCTCGCCGGGGCGAAGCAGGCCGCGTTCCACCAGCTGGCCGAAGGGCACCCGCGGCTCGGCGCGGCGCGAGCTCGAGACCTCGAGGACGGCGCGGTCGAGCCGGCGCACATCGGCGATGCGCCGGCGCGCGAGTTTGACGTATCCCTCGTCGCGCTCGATGCCGATGAAGTCGCGCCCCAGCATCTTGGCCACGGCGCCGGTGGTGCCGGTGCCGAAGAACGGGTCAAGCACCACATCGCCGGGGTTGGTGGTGGCCACCAGCACCCGGTGCAGCAGCGCCTGCGGCTTCTGGGTGGGATGTGCCTTGGAGCCGTCCTCGCCCTTGAGCCGCTCGTGACCCGTGCAAATGGGCAGAACCCAGTCCGAACGCATCTGCACGCCGTCGTTGAGCGCCTTCAGCGCCTCGTAATTGAAGGTGTATTTCGCGCCTTCCTCGCGCGAGGCCCAGATGAGCGTTTCATGCGCGTTGGTCAGCCGTTTGCCGCGGAAGTTCGGCATCGGGTTCGACTTGCGCCAGATCACGTCGTTGAGGATCCAGAAACCGAGGCTCTGCAGCGTCGCGCCGACGCGGAAGATGTTGTGGTAGCTGCCGATCACCCAGATCGCGCCATTGGGCTTGAGAATGCGCCGCGCCGCCGACAGCCAGTCGCGGGTGAAGCGGTCGTAATCCTCGAAGCTGGCGAACCGGTCCCAGTCGTCATCGACCGCATCGACGCGGGAGTTGTCGGGGCGGTGAAGCTCCGACTTGAGCTGCAGATTGTAGGGCGGATCGGCGAAGATCAGGTCAACCGACGCTTCGGGAAGCGCGCGCATCACCTCGATGCAGTCGCCGCAAATGATCTCGTTCAGCGGAAGCGTTGCCGCCCCGCTCGCTTGCACAAGTTCCATCACTGCCTCTGTCCTCGCACCGTCTGGGGCACGTTTTTTGATTGGCGACAGGATGAGTCATTCCGATTCGCCAGTCAATTTCTTTTTTGAATCAGCGGCTTAGAGATTGAACTTCACACAAGATGTTGTGCACGGGACGGAAGGAGCGCCTATGATGTGGGCTTGGCCCCAAGCGCTTGAGGGCGGCGAGGTGCTCGCGCGTGGGGTAGCCCGCGTTGCGTTCCCAGCCGTAGCCTGGGAAGTCGCGCGCGAGCTCCTTCATGATCCTGTCGCGGGTCACCTTGGCGACGATGGAGGCGGCAGCGATGGACAGGCTCAGCGTATCACCACGCACGATTGGCCGGGCCGGGCAGGGCAGCTCGTCGGGCAGGCTGTTGCCGTCGATGAGCGCGAGATCGGGGGCGGGGCGGAGCGCCTCGAGCGCCCGGCGCATGGCGAGGTGGCTGGCCCGGAGGATGTTGAGCCGGTCGATCTCCTCGACGCTGGCTTCGCCGATGCCGATCTCCGCGGCCGCGCTCAGCAGGTCGAAAAGCCGCGCGCGATGGCGCGCGGTGAGCTGCTTTGAATCGTTGAGCCCCTCGGGGAGCGCCTGCGGCCGCAGGCGCACGGCCGCGGCGATCACCGGGCCGGCCAGCGGGCCACGGCCGGCCTCGTCCACCCCGGCTACCGAGGCGGCGCCGCGCGCGAAAGCCTCGCGCTCGAATGAAAGATCGGGCATGCTCTTCGCCATGGGCGCAAGACAAGCCCGGCAGGCCGGCGGATGCAATCGGCAATCCGCCGTTCAGTGCCCGCAGCGGGGGCCGGGCCGCCTCAGCAGCCGCCGCGGTGACGGTGGTGCCCGTGGTGGCGATGATGATGGTGATGGTGGGGGCGGTGCCCATGTACCCCACGACCGGGGTGGCGGTGCGGGATGCCGCGGCGATGCATCTCGCAATGGCGGGCCGGGCTCACAACGCGGGTTCGCTCAACCACCACCCCGTGACGGTGGCGTGCCTCGCTCTGCCGGTTTGCCGTGATGCCGGCCACGATCATGATCGCTCCGGCGGCGAGGAGGAAATTCTGCAGGTTGCGGTCGGCGTACGCGGGCGTGGCCGCGAAGCTCGAAAGGCCGAGTGCCGTGGCCGCGGCAAACCCGATGATCCTGTTGCGCATGGTTTCTTCCTTTCCCTTTCGTGGGCGTCGGGGCGCGGGCGGCCCCCGCTTCCGTGTCTGGTCGTCTTGCCCGAGGCGCCGGCAGTGCAGAGCGCCGCAGCGGTCGGGCCATGCGCATGTGGCGGGAGGAGGCGCCTGTCAGGCAATATCGCCGACCTGTCATCCGATAACGTCGCCGACGGGCGCCCGCGCAGGGCGTCTGTCATTGAATGACAGGACGATTTGGCGCAACTCTGGAGCCATGATGAAACCTCTCGTCCTCACGCTGACCCTCACGCTCGCGGCCGCGCCGGCGGCGGCGGGCTGCAAGGTGGAATACAAGGCCAAGCGCGACGATCCGCTTCGCCTCGAGTACGGCATCGTCGAAATCCCGCAGAGCGCCTGCACGCCCGAAGCGGCCCGCGAACATGTCGAGAAACTGCTGGCCGGGCGCGGCTGGACCCTGCTCAAGATTCTCTCTGTTCGCAGCGAAGAGTGAGCGGAGGAACCCGTGCGCGCAAGCGATGCCAGCGCCACCGATGCACGCCGAACCGCCAGCCGCGTGGTGGCGTTCGGCATCCTTGGCATCGTGGCCATCCTCGCGGTGGCCGCGGCGCTGATCCTGCTCAACCTGCCGGACGCCAATGCCTTCAATGACCGGGTGGAGCGCATCTTCGTCGAGAACGACGATCTGACCTCCGATGCCGAGATCAAGCTTCTCGAGATCCTCGCCCAGTCCGGCAGTACCTTCGCGGAGGTCATCGCCTCCTACCGGATCGTCATCTTCATCCTGCTGATCTTCTCCACCGCGCTTCTGATCGCTGCGCTCGTGTTTCTGGTGATGATCGTTGTGCTCAACCGTCGCGTGGAGGAGATCGAGCGCAGCGGCATTCAGGTCTCCTCGCTCATCATCAGCCGCGAGGAGCGCAAGGTCTATCTCAACAACATGGAGTTCACCCTCACCCCCGCCGCCATCGAGACGCTCGCCGTGCTCGCCGAGGCGCGGATGGATGAGGAGGTGCTCTCGGGTGCCGAGATCGAGGCGATGATCTCGGGACGCGACCCGTCCGAGTGCGAAGAGGCGTCGGGGGCCACGCGCATCAAGCGGCTGCGCGATTCGCTCGGCAACCAGCTCGTGAGCGAGCTTCTGGTCAAGACCATCGCGCGCAAGGGCTACATGCTCGCCATCGACAAGGACGTGATCCGCATGGTCTGAGCCTTCAGGGAGCCCTTGGCTTTCGCCGTCTCCGGCCGTAGCGTCCGGCGGCGGGGAAAGGACGGATCAGGGGAGGCTCGCGCATGCGGGATTTTCAGCTTCCGGGGCGATCGCTCGTCTATGCCGGCAACGGGATGTGCGCCACCTCGCATCCCCTGGCCACGCAAACGGCTGTCTCGATTCTTCAGGCCGGCGGCAATGCGATGGATGCGGCCATTGCCGGGGCGGTGCTTCTGGGGCTGTGCGAGCCGCAGATGACCGGGCTCGGCGGCGACTGCTTCGTGCTCTTCACCCCGCCGGGGCAGGACAGGATCATCGGGCTCAACGGCTCGGGGCGGGCGCCCGCGGGCCTTTCGGCGGCGGCGCTGCGCGCCGAGGGGCTCACCGCCATGCCCGACAACTCGCCCCATGCGGTGACCATCCCCGGCGCGGTGGATGCCTTCTGCCGGCTCAGCACCGACTGGGGGCGCCTGGGCCTTGACCGCATTCTCGAGCCCGCCATCCACTATGCCGAGGAGGGTGTGCCGGTGGCCCCGCGCGTGGCGTTCGACTGGGCCGAGGCGCAGGGGCGGCTGCAGGGTGTGGCGCGGGAGTTCTACCTGCCGGACGGCCGCGTGCCGCAGCTGGGCGAGCGCTTTTGCCACCCCCGGCAGGCGGAAGTCCTGCGCCGCATTGCCCGCGAGGGGCGCGACGGCTTCTACACCGGCGAGGTCGCCGAGGACATGGTCGCGGCGCTGCGCGCGGCAGGGGGCACGCATACGCTGGAGGATTTCGCCGCCACCGCCTGCGATTACACCGAGCCGGTGCGCGGCGATTATCGCGGTGTCGAGCTTGTCGAGCATCCGCCAAACGGGCAGGGGGCGGCAGCGATCCTGATGGCGCGGATCATGGCCGAGTTCGACCTTGCCAGCCTCGACCCGCTCGGCGCGGAGCGCGCCCATCTGGAGGCGGAGGCGGCGAAACTCGCCTATGATGCGCGCAACCGCTTCATCGCCGACCCGGCGCACATGCGGCGGCTCGATCACCTGCTGTCACCGGACACGGCGAAAAGGCTGGCCGCACTCATCGACCCCGGCCGCGCCATGGCCGACCCCGCGGCGCTTTCGGAGTCGGTGCACAGGGAGACGATCTACATCACCGTGGTCGATCGTGACCTGATGGTGGTCTCGCTCATCTACTCGATCTTCCACAGCTTCGGCTCGGGGATTGCCTCGCCGCGCTTCGGCATCCTGTTTCACAACCGCGGCGCGGGCTTCAACCTGATCGAGGGCCACCCCAACGAGGCGGCGGGCGGCAAGCGACCGATGCACACGATCATCCCGGGCATGATCGCCCGCGACGGCCGGCCCGAGATCGCCTTCGGCGTGATGGGCGGGGCCTATCAGGCCAACGGCCACGTGCGCTTTCTGACCAATCTTGTCGATTACGGCTTGGACCTGCAGGAGGCCATCGACGCGCCACGCAGCTTCTTCGATGCCGGCGAGCTGCAGGTGGAGCGGGGGTACCCGGAGGCGGTGCGGCAGAAGCTGGCCGCGCTGGGCCATCGCGTGACGATCCCGAGCACGCCCATCGGCGGGGCGCAGGCGATTCGCATTCGCCGCGATCTGGGCGTGCTCGAAGGCGCTTCGGACCCGCGCAAGGACGGCTGCGCGCTCGGCTACTGAGCGCGCCGCCACGCCTTTACCGCGGCTCAGTTCAGCTGGAAGTGCAGGGGATAATGGCCGTCCTCGAACTCGCCGAAAAGCTCGACCAGATCGGGGTGATCGACCGGCTCGCCGGAATAGTCGGGCTCGAGGTTCTGCTCCGAGACGTAGGCCACGTAATAGCTGTGCTCGTTCTCGGCCAGAAGGTGATAGAAGGGCTGATCCTTCCGCGGCCGGCTTTCCTCGGGGATGGCCTGATACCACTCCTCGGTGTTCGAGAACATCGCATCCACGTCAAACACCACGCCGCGGAACGGGTGCTTGCGGTGTCTGACCACCTGGCCGAGGTGGTATTTCGCTCTTGCTTTCAGCATCGTCGTGTCGTGCCCCCTGTCACGCGAGTTCTATCTGCCGGCAGGGGGGCTTGTCCACCGGACGATGGGCCCGTCGCGGGAAACACTCTGTGAAGCGCGGCGAATCACCGGCAAGCCCGGCCCCTTGCCGCGCCCGGCGCCGCAGAATGCTTTCGCCATGGGCGGGAATCGGCTATGCTCCCGCAAAACCATAAAGACGCGAGGGGCAGATGAGCAGACTGTTCCGCGCGCTGATCCTTCTGGTCTTCCTCGCCTCCTGCGGCGGCGGAAACGGCAGCGCGCCAAGAAACCTTGATGACGCCTGTGCCATCGCTCGCGAGCGGCCCGATTTCATGCGCGCATTCGCCCGCACCGAAAGACGCTGGGGCGTGCCCACGCATGTGCAGATGGCGGTGATTCATCAGGAGTCGAAGTTCAGGTCCGATGCGCGCACGCCTCGGCAGTATGTGCTGGGCGTGATCCCGATGGGGCGGCAATCCTCCGCCTATGGCTACGCGCAGGCGCTGGACGGCACATGGGACGACTACCGGCGCCGGGCCGGCCGTTTCGGGGCGCGGCGGGACAACATCCGTGACGCGACCGATTTCATGGGCTGGTACATGAATGAAGCGCGCTCGCGCGCAGGAATTCCGCTGTGGGATGCGCGCAACCAGTATCTTGCCTACCACGAGGGGATCACGGGCTACCTGCGTGGCAGCCACCGCCAGAAGGCGTGGCTGATGCAGATAGCCGACAGCGTGGATCAGCGCGCGCGGATGTACCAGTTGCAACTGGCAAGCTGCCGCCGCTGAGCCGGCGGCGGCTCAGAACCCGCGCTCTTCCATCGCCCACTGGATCGAGAACAGCCCGGCCGGCAGGGTTTCCGTGCGCTCGAGCCCGCCGAGGATCACGGTCGTGCGGCTGCCGTCGGCATTGGTGATGATCCACTGGCGCAGCTCCACCGGCGGGCCGGTGAAGACGAGCTCGATGGTGCCGAGCTCGGGGTGTTCGGGATCCTGCGCGACCACCGAGGTGGTGGTGCCGTCGGAGCGATGCGCAACCACCATGCGCGCGCGCTCAAGGTCGATGTTGCGCCCGAGGATGAGCTTCAGCGGCGTGCGCGCAAGCGGGTACTGCTCGGGGGGCGTGTTCGACTTGGCATCGAAGATCGCCACCGTCCCGCCCCCGGCAATCACGAGCGCGGCATTGGGCGGATCATACTCGAAGCGCGCCCGCCCCGGACGGTGCAGATAGAGCGTGCCGGTGGAGATCATCCCGTCGTCGTCGATCTGGGTGAATCCGGCCTTTGCCGCCGTCAGCCCGTTGAGATAGGCGGAGATCTCGCCAAGGCTGAGCGGCGCCGCCGCCGCCGGGGCGGCAACCGCGAAGGCGGCGAGGGAGGCAAGAAGGCTTCTGCGCGTCGTCATCATGGACCTCACATAGGGCGCCCGGCGCCCTTCTGCAGCCCCCTTCCGCTCACGGATGCGCGAGGATGGCGGGGTTTCGCCACCGCCACCCCGCCGGCCTATTGCGGCTCGGGCACCAGCACTTCACGCTTGCCGACATGGTTGGCGGGGCTGACAACGCCCTGTTCCTCCATCTGTTCCACCAGCCGCGCGGCCTTGTTGTAGCCGATGGCCAGCTTGCGTTGGATGTAGGAGGTGGAGCATTTGCGGTCGCGAATGACGATCTGCACCGCCTGGTCGTAGAGGGCGTCATCGGAGTTGGTGTTGCCGCCAAGGCCGAGGACGAGGTCGATGTCGCTTTCCTTCTCCTCGTCAGGGCCTTCGACGACACCGCCCACATATTCGGGCGGGCCATAGCTCTTGAGGTAGTTGACAACCTCCTCGACCTCCTCGTCGGAAACGAAGGGACCATGCACGCGCATGATGCGCGCTCCACCGGCCATGTAGAGCATGTCGCCCTGACCCAGAAGCTGCTCGGCCCCCTGCTCGCCGAGGATGGTGCGGCTGTCGACCTTGGAGGTGACCTGAAACGAGATGCGGGTGGGGAAGTTGGCCTTGATGGTGCCGGTGATGACATCCACCGAAGGCCGCTGCGTGGCCATGATGAGGTGAATGCCGGAGGCCCGCGCCATTTGTGCCAGCCGCTGGATGCAGGCCTCGATCTCCTTGCCCGCCACCATCATCAGGTCCGCCATCTCGTCGACGATGACGACGATGTAGGGCAGGGTCTCCGGCGCGAACTCCTCGGTCTCGAAGACGGGCTCGCCGGTTTCCTCGTCAAAGCCCGTCTGGACGGTGCGCGAGAACATCTCGCCGCGCGCCAGGGCATCGCGCACGCGGGCATTGTAGCCCTCGATGTTGCGCACGCCCATCTTCGACATCTTGCGGTAGCGGTCCTCCATCTCGCCCACCACCCACTTCAGCGCCACCACCGCCTTCTTCGGGTCGGTGACCACGGGGGAGAGCAGATGCGGGATGCCGTCGTAGACCGAGAGCTCGAGCATCTTCGGGTCGATCATGATCAGCCGGCACTCCTCGGGCGAGAGCTTGTAGAGGAGCGACAGGATCATGGTGTTGATCGCCACCGACTTGCCCGAGCCGGTGGTGCCGGCGATCAGGAGGTGCGGCATCTTGGCGAGGTTGGCCACCACCGGATCGCCGCCGATGTCCTTGCCGAGCGCCAGCGGCAGGCGCATGTGGCTGTCGCCGAAGTCGCGGCTGGCGAGGATCTCGCGCAGCACCACTTTCTCGCGGTTCACGTTCGGCAGCTCGATGCCGATGACGCTGCGCCCCGGCACGGTGGAGACGCGCGCCGACAGCGCCGACATCGAGCGGGCGATGTCATCGGCCAGCCCGATCACGCGGGAGGCCTTCAGCCCCGGTGCGGGCTCGAGCTCGTACATCGTCACCACCGGGCCGGGGCGGACGGTGACGATCTCGCCCTTCACGCCGTAATCCTCGAGCACGTTCTCCAGCATGCGGGCGTTTTCCTCCAGCGCCTCGTCGGAGAGGTGATGGCGCGGGATCTCCGCCGGGTCGGTCAGCAGCGACAGCGGCGGCGGCTCGTAGGCCGGCGGCGGGGTTTCCTCGAGCGGCAGCCCCGGCTGGGCTTCGGCCATGGCGCGGCGCGAGGGGGCGGGCGCCTTGCGCGGCGTGTGCTGCACCACGGGGCGCGTCTGCGGCGCAGGGGCGGCGCGCGGGGGCGCCGCGGCGTTCACGGCGTCCCGACGCGCACCGGGCTCCGCCGGCCCGTGAGCGGCCCCTTGAACGGTCCCTTGCGCGGCGCACGACGCGGGCCGAGCTGCGGCGGCGAGGGTGTCAAGCTGCTCCAGATCCTGCTCGTCCTCGACCACGGCGAAGCCGGCGACCTCGTCGTCGCCCTTGCGCACGAGCGGCGTTGACGTCCGGCTGACGGGCGGCTCGCTGCGGGGCTCGATCGTCATCGCCTGACGCTGGCGCACCCGGCTGCGGATCACGTCGGCGATCTTGGCGCGGATGCGCTCCTCGCCCGAAAGCTCGGGCTCCCCGGGCGCCGCGGCGGGCGGCTCGGGGGTCTCGGGCACTGTCCCGGCGCGTTTCATCAGCCCCGGCAGGCGAAGTTTCAGCGGTCCGCGCAGCTGAGTTTCGGCGTCCGCAGCGGACTGCGCCGGCGCGGGTTGCGGCGCCGATCGCATCGGGTCGGGCTCCTGGCCGCGGCGGGCGGCAAGCGGAGGCTCGGCCCTCGCCGTGCGGCTGGTGCGCGGGGCTTCGGTTGCTTCGCGCGAGGATGCGGCCACGCGCGGGCCGGCCGCAGCGGCCGCGGTCGCATGCGCGGTGGCGGTGGTGGGTTCGGGCATGGGCCGGTCGGCCGCGGAGTCGCGGGCGCGCGCCCGGCGCTCGAGCGCCGCCGCCGCCAGTCGCCCGGTTGCGCCGAGCGCGGCGGCGAGAAACGCCACGATCCCGGCATAGGCGAGCACGGTGCCGCGGGCCATGAAGGCGAGAAGGCGGCGCAACTCGCCCGGCGTCATCCCGATCACGAAGGCATTGACCGCAACCGCCGCGCCGGCAGCGACGAGCGCGGCCATCCGCACTCCGAAGTCGAGGTCGACCGGCATCAGCCCGAGGATGGCGCCCAGCACGGTATCGCCGAAAAGTCCTCCGAGGCCAAAGGAATGGCTCCACGACGGTGGCGGGGTGAGCGAGGCCGCGAAGACCGAGACCACCGCCACCGCGATCGGCGTGAACACCGTGCGGCCGAGCGCCCGTTCTGCTCCGATGTGCAGCACGCAGCGCAGTCCCCAGGCGATGGCAGTGGCGGCGAGCGCCCATGCGCCGTGACCAACCACGATCATCAGCGGCGCGGCGATGGAGGCGCCGAGCAGGCCGAGCGCGTTCTGTGTCGGCCCGTCGCCGACCGAGAGCCAGCTCGGGTCTTCGGGACTGTAGGTGGCCAGCATGGCAGCCAGCGCGCCGCCCAACGCGATCAGGAAAAGGCCGAGAAGCTCCGCGGCGCGCCTTTCGATGACGGCCTGCGTGTGGGGGTCGAACAGCGGTTCACGTTGCCTCGCCTGATAGGATGCCATCTGCTCCAGCCCTCGTTCAGTAAAGACAATCACGCAGCGCGATCAGTGCGCGCCGCAATTCCTCGGCCTCAGCCACCATCGCCACCCTGATGAAGCCGTGGCCGGGGTTCTCCGGCCCTTCGCCGCGGCCTAGATAGGCGCCGGGCAGCACGCGGATGCCCGCCTCGCGCCAGAGCTTCAGCGCTGCCGCCTCGCCATCCTCCACCGCCAGCCACAGAAAGAAGCCGCCCCGCGGCGGAAAGTAGCCCGGCACCTGGCCGAGGATCTCGTCGGCAATCCGGTATTTCTGCTGATAGAGCGCCCGGTTCTCGACCACGTGGGACTCGTCGTTCCATGCCCGCTGGGCCACGCGCTGGAGCGGCAGCGGCAAGGGCGCCCCGGCATAGGCGCGCAGCCTCTTGAGATGCTTGAGCGTCTCTGCCCCCCCGGCGACGAAGCCTGATCTCAGCCCCGGCAGGTTCGAGCGCTTCGAGAGCGAGTTGAAGATCACCACCCGCTCGGGATCGGCGCCGATCTCGCGTGCGACCTGCAGCGCGCCCACTGGCGGCGCGTCGCGCCAGATTTCCGAATAGCACTCGTCGGCGAACACGCGGAAGTCGTGGCGCTCGGCAAGCTCGATCAGCGCGCGCCAATAGTCATGCGAGGCGACCGCACCCTGCGGGTTCGATGGCGAGCAGAGAAAGGCGATTTCGGTGCGCTCGAGCACATCAGCGGGCAGCGCGGCGTAGTCGGGCAGAAAGCCTGTCTCGCGCGTGGCCGGCACATAGACGGGCTCGGCACCCGCGGCCAGCGCACCGACGGCATAGACCTGGTAGAAGGGGTTGGGCATCAGCACGGCAGGCCGCCCGCCGGTCTTCGCCGTCTCCGGGCAGAGCGCGAGCACGGCGTTGAACAGCCCCTCGCGCGAGCCGTTCAGTGCCATGATCTCGCGCTCGGCATCCACGTCGACGTTGTAGCGGCGGTGCAGCCAGCGCCCGATCGCCTCCAGCAGCTCGGGCGCGCCGTCATTGGGCGGGTAGCGGCCGAAGCCGTCGGCATTCTCGGCCACGACATCGGAGACCCAACCGGGAAAGGGGTGACGCGGCTCGCCGATCGACAGAGACAGCGGCTCGCCCCCCGGCGCGTGGGAGTCGAGCAGCGCCCGCAGCCGCGGGAAGGCATATTCTGGCAGGTCCGAGAACCGCTCGGGTGCACGCATCTTGTCTGTCTGCCTCGTCTTCGGGGTCGTTGTTGGGAATGCCCCGATTGCACGCCAGCATAGCGGCCGGCTCTGCGCCCGTCCAGAAAACCGTGCAAGGACGCGCAGTTGGGGCGGGGACCTGTGGCTTTCAGGCCAGCGCAGCCTCGGCCGCCGAGCCAAGGCGCAACAGCCGCTCCTCGCTGCCCGGCGGGATCATCAGCATGATCCCCGTGGCCGGAACGCCCGTGGGCAGGGTCAGCGCGGCAAGCCCCATGAGGTTGCCGATGCGGGTGTTGCGCAAGGTCAGAAGGTTCTCGGTGCGGTAGTATTCGTCGTCGCTCATCAGCCGATCGATCTTGGGCGGCAGGTTCGGCGCGGTGGGCAGGATCACCGCGTCAAACCCGGCCGTCTCCTCCTGCCAGCGTGCCCGGAACGTCTCCAGCTTGGCCCAGGCGCGGATGTAATCGCGCGCGAGCACGTCGCGCCCGCCGCGGAAGCGCGCGAGGATCTGCGGAAACATCTTCTCCGGTGCGGCTTCGATTTCCCTCTCCCACGTCGCATAGGCCTCGGCGGCAAAGAGCACCGGCGAGAGCGCATGCGCCTCGGCCACGAACGGCAGGGCCCGCCGCTCGATGCGCGCGCCTGCCGCCTCGAGGCGGGCTACCGCATTCTCGAAGCCCGCGGCAGGTTCGGGGCGGAGGTCATCGAGCGCCACCGTCTCGAGCACCATCAGCCGTGCGCCGGCAAGGCTGGCGCCGGCAAGGTCGGCCGGCCGCCCACCCTCGAGCGCGGCGAGCGCCAGCGCGGCATCCTCCACGGTGCGGGCGAGCGGCCCGACCGTGTCAAAGCGCGGGCAGAGCGGCACGACGCCCTCGAGCGACAGCCGCCCGTGGCTCGTCTTGAGCCCGACGAGATCGTTCCAGGCGGCCGGAATGCGCACCGAGCCGCCGGTGTCCGAGCCGATGGCGAGCGGCGCCAGCCCCTGCGCCACCGAGGCCGCCGCGCCCGAGGAGGAGCCCCCCGCCACCGCCTCGCCGTCATGGCGGGCGGGGGGCGTCTCGGTGACCGGATTGAGGCCGAGGCCCGAGAAGGCAAGCTCGGAGAGATGCGTCTTGCCGAGGCAGACGGTGCCGGCGAAGGTGGCGTTCCGCACCACGCGGGCATCGCGCTCGGGCACGCGGCCCGCGAGCAGCGCGGAGCCGGCCTCGGTGGCGATGCCGGCGGTGTCGAAGAGATCCTTCCAGCTCACCGGCACCCCGTCGAGCAGGCCGCGGCGCAGGCCGGACCGGGCGCGCGCGCGTGCCGCTTCGGCCTCGGCGCGGGCGCGCTCGGGCGTCGGGCAGGCATAGATGCGCGGGCTCAGCGGATGTGCCTCGATGGCGGCAAGGAAGGTTTCGGTGAGATCCACCGGGTCGATGCGGCCTGCCTCGATGCCCCGGCCAAGCTCGGCTGCCGGCGTCTCCAGCCATTCCTGCGACATCTCGCCCTCCCTGATCCTGAGTGCGGGCGACGGTAGCGCCGGCGCGGGATATGGACAATCCTTCCCGCCGCCCCATAAGTCAGGGCATGGCGGATTGCGACGCGATCATCGTGGGCGGGGGGCTGAACGGCTCGGCCTTGGCTCTGGCGCTGGCCCAGGGCGGGCTGAAGGTGGTGCTGGTCGATGCGCTGAGCCGCGCGGCGCTTGCCGACGAGGCCTTTGACGGGCGCGGCTATGCGCTGGCGCTCGCCTCGCAGCGGCTTCTGGCGGCCATCGGCGTGTGGCCGCAAGTGGCGCCGAATGCCCAGCCCATTCTCGAGATCAAGGTGACGGACGGGCGCGCGGGCGAGGGCAATCTCTCGCCCTTCGTGCTCGAGTTCGATCACGCCGAGATCGACGAGGGGCCGATGGGCTACATGGTCGAGGACCGCTTCCTGCGCCGTGCGTTTCTCGATGCCATTGACGGGCAGGAACGCATCGAGGCGCTGCACGGGGTGCGGGTGACGGGTCATGCGCCCGGCCCGGCGGACGTGCGCGTGACGCTCGATGACGGGCGGGAGCTGACCGGCTCGGTCCTGCTTGCCGCCGACGGTCAGCATTCGCCCAGCGCGGCGCGGGCGGGCATCCGCCGGATGAGCTGGTCATACGGGCAGACTGCACTTGTCTGCGCGATCGCCCATGAGCGGCCGCACCATGGCGTGGCGCATCAGTTCTTCATGCCGCCGGGGCCGCTGGCCATCCTGCCGCTGCCGGGCAACGTCTCCTCCATCGTCTGGACGGAGAGCGACGCCGAGGCCGCGCGCATCGCGGCGCTGGACGATGAGGCCTATCTCGAGGAGCTGCGCCCGCGCTTCGGCGGCTTTCTCGGCGAGATCGCCCTCGCCGGCGCGCGGTTTTCCTATCCGGTTCCGTTTTCGGTGGCCCATGCCTTTGTCGGCGAGCGGCTGGCGCTTGTCGGGGATGCCGCGCACCGGCTGCATCCGATCGCGGGGCAGGGGCTCAATGCCGGGCTCAAGGACGTGGCGGCGCTGGCGGAGGTTCTGGTGGAGGCGCGCCGCCGCGGCGAGGACATCGGCCGGGCCGATGTGCTGGAGCGCTACCAGCGCTGGCGGCGCTTCGACACCGCCACGCTGGCGCTTGCCACCGACGGCTTCAACCGGCTGTTCTCGAACGACAACCCGCTCTTGCGGCTCGGCCGCGATCTGGGGATGGGTATCGTCGGCGCGCTGCCGGGGCTGCGGCGCGCGCTCATTCGCGAGGCGGCAGGGCTGACCGGCGATCTGCCGCGCCTCATGCGCGGGCGTCCGGTGTGACTGACGGGGGCTCCGCCCCCGCGCTGCGCGCTCCCCCGGGGTATTTTCACCCAGGGTGAGAGGGGCAGGGGCGGCTCATGCCGGGGGTCAGTCGAGGGGGCGGGCCTCGTGGACGAGCATGACCGGGATGCCGCCGCGGATGGGATAGGCCAGATGCGCCGCCTTCGAGACAAGTTCCATGCGCGCCGGGTCGAAGACGAGCGGCGCGTGCGTCTGCGGGCAGACCAGCGCCTCGAGCATCCGGCGGTCGAAAGCGGGTTGTTCGCTCATTGCATCCGGTCCTCGCCGCTGCCGCTGCCAGCAAGCGCGAAGCGGATCAGCGTTACGAGGGTTTCGCGCCGGGTGGCAAGCGAAGGGGCTTCGAGAAGCGCCTGCTTGTCCTCGGGGTCGAAGGGGCAGAGCATCGACAGCGAGTCGATCAGCAATTCATCGTCCGCCTCGCGCAGCGAGTCCCAGTCGGTGCGGAGCTGCTCGGCCTCGAAGTAACGGGCCAGCAGGGCAAGAAAGGCCCCCCGGTCGAGGTTCTCATCCGTCTCCGGCCCGCCGAGGTCGCGCTCGAAGCCCTGCCAGCTCACCTCGCAGCGGCGGTAGGGGGTGAAGCCTTCGACCTCGCCGGTAACGCGGAAGCGGGAGACGCCGGTGAGCGTGATCATGTAGCGCCCATCCTCGGTTTCGGAAAAGGCGGTGACACGCCCGGCGCAGCCGATCGCATGCAGGCGCGGGCGCTCGGCGCGGGCGTCGGGATAGGGCTGGATCATGCCGATCAGGCGGTGGCTCGTCTTCAGCGTGTCGTCAAGCAGCGCAAGATAGCGTGGCTCGAACACATGCAGGGGCAGCCGCGCACGCGGCAGGAGCAGCGCGCCGGGAAGCGGGAACACGGGCAGGATGTCGGGCAGGTCCATTGCTGTGAGCATGAAGTCGAGCCTAGCGCGCCAAGGGCTTCAGGCAAATATCATCGAGGACAGCCTGCGCCGCCCGCTTTGCGCGATGGGGTCGTTGGGCGGCAATGCCTCGAAGATGGTGAAGAGCTGTTTCTTGGCGGCTTCGTCGTTCCAGTTCCGGTCGCGGCGGAAGATTTCCAGCAGTTCGTCGACCGCCTCGGCCACCTTGCCGGCGGCATAAAGCGCCTGAGCGTAATCGAAGCGCGCCTGCAGGTCATCGGGGTTGGCCTCGACCCGGGCCCGGAGTTCGTCGACCGGGCCGGCCTTGGCTGCCTGCTTCTTCAGTTCGAGCTGGGCATGGGCTGCCTCGAGCTCGGGCGCGTGCGAGATTTCGGCGGGGGCGCCGTTGAGGATCGCTTCTGCCTGCTCGAGGTCGCCCAAGGCGAGATGGGAACGCACCAGCCCTGCATAGGCGGCGGCGTTGTTGGGCTCTTCCTGCAGGATGGCGGCGAAGGTTTCGGCCGCATCGGCAGCCGCGCCCTGCTCGAGCATCTCCTCCGCCGCGGCAATCGCCTCGGCGAGCCCGCCATCTCCGGCGAGCGCGGCCAGCCGGTCGATGAACGCCTTGATCTGCGAGCCGGGGATGGCGCCCTGGAATCCGTCCACGGGCTGGCCCTGCCAGAAGGCGTAGACGGTGGGGATCGACTGGATGCGCAGCTGCGCGGCGATGGCCTGGTTCTCGTCGACATTGACCTTGGCCATGCGCACCTTGCCGCCCGCGGCCTTCACCGCTTCCTCGAGCGCGGGGCCGAGCGTGCGGCACGGCCCGCACCACGGTGCCCAGAAATCGACGATCACCGGCACCTCGCGCGAGGCCTCGATGACCTCGGTCATGAAATCGGCTTCGCGGACGTCCTTGATCAGATCGGCTTTCGGCGCCGCCGCTTGCGCGCCTTGTCCCAGTTCGAGCATTTCGGGTTCCCCATCTAGCGTTCTTGCCGCACAATATGCGCCCGGGCCTTGCGCAGTTAAAGGTCGAAGCGCGCAAAGACCGGCGCATGGTCGGAGGGCTTCTCCCAGCCGCGCGCCTCCTTCAGGATCATCGAGCCATGGCCGGCGCCGGCGATGTCGGGCGAGGCCCAGATATGGTCGAGCCTGCGACCGCGGTCGGAGGCGGCCCAGTCGCGCGCGCGGTAGGACCACCAGCTGTAGAGCCGGCCGTCGGGAATGTCCTTGCGCGTGATGTCCACCCAGCCGCCGGCCTCCTGCACCTTGCCGAGCGCCTCCACCTCCACGGGCGTGTGGCTGACCACGTTCAGGAGATCCTTGTGCGACCAGACGTCGTCCTCGCGCGGGGCGATGTTGAGATCGCCCACGAGGATCGTGCGCTCGGGCCGCTCGGCGCGGAACCAGTCGCGCATCTCGGTGAGGAAGTCGAGCTTGTGGGCGAATTTCCCGTTCGCCTCCGGGTCGGGAATGTCGCCGCCGGCGGGGACGTAGAAGTTGTGGATGACAACGCCGTTTGAGAGTCGCGCGGCAACGTGGCGTGCCTCGGGCCTACCGGTGAATTCGCGGTGGCCGGCGTCCTCGATCGGCAGGCGCGAGAGGATCGCCACGCCATTGTAGCCCTTCTGACCGCGGGCGACGAAATGCGGATAGCCGAGCGCGGCGAAGTGGTCGGCGGGCATCTTCTCCACCGGCGATTTGCACTCCTGCAGGCAGAGGATGTCGGGCGCCTGCTCGCGCAACAGCTTCTCCACGAGGCCGGCGCGCAGGCGCACCGAGTTGATGTTCCACGTGGCGATGGTGAAGGGCATGGCTTCCCCCTCTGCTCGTCTTGCCGGCCCGCCTAGCACGCGTTGTCGGCAGGTGCCACGGGGGTGGTTGACAATGGTGGCGCTCTTCGCAATACCGACACATGTCGGTAAAGGGGATTGGCAGGATGAACCTCTCACGCAGGCGGCTTACCCGGGATGACCGGCGGGCGCGCATTCTGGAAGCGGGGCGCAAGGTTTTCGCTCAGCACGGCTTCGGGGCCGCGCAAATGGAACACATTCGGGCCGCCGCGGGCCTGTCGCGGGGCGGCCTTTACCATCACTTCGCGGCGAAGGAAGAGATCATGGCCGCCCTCGTCGATGCCGAGTGCGCCAGCCTGGCCGCGCGGGTAGAGACGGCGCCGCTTCCCCTCGTAGCCCTGGTCGAGGCGGGCTCGGAGATGCTGGGCGCGGGTGCGGCGGGTTTCGATCCGGCCTGGCTCGAGGGGCGTCAGGAACGCGAGCGCTACCTCGCGGCGCGGGAGGCGGCGGAGGCGCGTCATCTGCGGCCGGTCATCGAGACGGCGCTGCAATCGGGCATTGCCGAGGGGCGTTACCGGAACGTCCCGCCCCGTCATGTGGCAGAGCTGTTCCTTACGGTGAACGCCCGGCTGAACCGGCTTGCCCTCCTGGACGGGTCGCCGCTCGCCGACATCGCCGGGTTCGCGGCAACCGCGCTCACCGCGCTGGGCTGCCTTTTGGGGGCGGAGAGGGAGTTCTCCGACCTCGCCCTGCGCATCGGCCGGTGGGGGGCGGAGACATGATTGCCGCCTTTCTTGGCATTGTCGCGGCGCTTTCCGGTCTCGCCTTCCTGATGATGCGCAGCATCGAGGGCGCGCAAAGTCCCGAGGGCTGGCCGGGCCTTCCGGTCTGGCTTCTGGCGGTGTGGAGTCCTACCATCGCCGCGGTGCTCCTCAGCTGGCGGGCGGGCGAGCTTGGCGGGCTTCTCTCCCGCGCCGCCGAGTTCCGCTCCGTGCCGGCGGGCGTCTGGCTCTTGGTCGCGGCGCCGGTGGTGATGGCCGTCCTACAGCGCGCCCCGGCGGAAGCGGTCGGGCAGGCGGGGTTGCCGGGGCCGGCGCTTCTCCTGGCGATGGTGGGGCTGAACCTCTTTCTCGGACCGCTCGGTGAGGAGTTCGGCTGGCGCGGCTGGCTGACGCCGCGGCTTGAGGCAGGCATGCACTGGCTGGTGGTTGCAGCCGTGGTGGCGGGTGTGTGGTTCGTCTGGCACATGCCGCTCTGGGCGGTCGATTCGCCGCAGCGCGTGATTTCGCCGGTGCTGTTCGGCATGCACGTGCTTGCATATGCCTTTCTGATCGCCGCCGCCCAGCGGCTTTCCGCCGGATCGCTCGTGCCGGCCATTGCGCTGCATCTCGCTTTCAACCTTGCCGCGAACCTCGCGCTGTTCACCCTTGGCCCGGACCCGGCCGAATGGTTCCGCCGCAGCCTTCCCTTCTACGCCACGCTTGCCTCCTTGGCTGTCGCATGGGCGTTACTGGCCGACCGCAGCTGAAAAAGGGCCCGGGCCGAAACCCGGGCCAGTCCAACAGGGAGGTACATGCCAAGACCCCGGCATGAAGGGAAGACAATCACCTTGTCGCCGATTCGCGCGCGCTCGGCCTTGATCTGGATCAGGCCACGAGCCGGTAGCCGCCCGACTCGGTGACCAGAAGCTGTGCGTTCGAGGGGTCGGGCTCGATCTTCTGCCGCAGCCGGTAGATGTGAGTCTCGAGCGTGTGGGTGGTCACGCCCGCGTTGTATCCCCACACCTCGTGCAAGAGCACATCACGCGGCACCACCCGGTCGGAGGCGCGCAGGAGGAACTTCAAGATGTTCGTTTCCTTCTCGGTGAGCCGGATCTTGCGCTGATCCTCGGTGATCAGCATCTTCATCGCCGGCTTGAAGGTGTATGGGCCAAGCTGGAAGATCGCATCTTCCGACTGTTCGTGCTGGCGCAGCTGGGCGCGGATGCGCGCCAGAAGAACCGGAAACTTGAAGGGCTTGGTCACATAGTCATTGGCGCCCGCGTCGAGGCCGAGGATGGTGTCGGCATCGGTGTCATGGCCGGTGAGCATGATGACGGGGCATTTCAGCCCCTGCTTGCGCATCCGCTTGCACAGATCGCGCCCATCGGTATCGGGCAGGCCGACATCAAGAAGCACCAGATCGAAATGACCGGCCTTCACCTTTTCCATCGCCTCCGCACCGCTCGCTGCTTCGAAGACGTCGAAATCCTCGGTCATGACCAGCTGCTCGCCCAGCGCCTCGCGCAGGTCGTCGTCGTCGTCCACGAGCAGGATCTTCTTGAGCTTGCTCACTGTTCAGGCCTCCCTTCAACTGCCCGGAAATCTGAGCATCGTGCCGGTGCGGGGCAAGATTTGCTGCAATGATTTCACGCCCTCGTGTCGACAGCGGCGGAATTGTTTCATATCTGAGGCTTCCCAGCCTGCGGTGCAGACCCATGTCCCTCACCCCGACCCAGACCGAACTTCTTGCCCGCGCCCGCGCCGATCTGCGCATGGGCGTGCCGGTGGTGCTCGCCGGCGGCGCCGGTGGCGCGGTCATCGCCGCGGCCGAGACACTCGCGCAGGAGCGGCTTGAGGATCTGCGCGCGCTGGGCCGGCCGGAGCTTGCCCTGACCGCCCGGCGTGCGGCCACGCTCAAGGCGCGTGCCTATGATGGCGATCTGGCGCGCATCGTCATTCCCGAGGAGGCCGGCGCGGCGTGGATCGCCGCCGCTGCCGACCCGGCTGATGATCTCGCCCACCCCCTGATGGGTCCCTTCATCGCGCGGCGCGAGGGCGAGGCCGGGTTTGCGCGGGCGGCAATCGCGCTTGCCAAGTCGGCCCGGCTGCTTCCCGCGGCGGTCGTGGTGGAGGTGGAGGCGCCGGGCGAGCTTGCGCATGCACATGGGCTCACCCTTCTGCCGCTCGAAGGCAGCCTGCCCGCCGCGACGGCCGGGCTTTCGGAAGTGGTGAGCGCGCGTGTGCCGCTCGCGGTGTCCGAGGCGGGGCGTCTGCATGTCTTCCGGCCCGAGGACGGCAGCGAAGAGCACTACGCCGTCGAGATCGGCGCGCCGCCGCGCGAGGCGCCGGTGCTCGCGCGCCTGCATTCGGCCTGTTTCACCGGCGACCTTCTGGGAAGCCTGAAATGCGACTGCGGCCCGCAGCTGCGCGCGGCACTCGCCCAGATGGGCGCGGAGGGCGCGGGCGTGCTGCTCTATCTCAACCAGGAGGGCCGCGGCATCGGGCTGGCCAACAAGATGCGCGCCTATTCGCTGCAGGATCAGGGCTTTGACACGGTCGAGGCCAACCACCGCCTTGGCTTCGAGGATGACGAGCGCGATTTCCGCATCGGCGCCGAGATCCTGCGCGCCATGGGCTTTTCCCGCGTGCGGCTTCTGACGAACAACCCCGCCAAGGTGGCGATGCTCGAGCGTTGCGGCCTGAAGGTGGTCGAACGGGTGCCGCTCAAGGTGGGCGAGAACCCCCACAACGCCGCCTATCTCGCCACCAAGGCAAAGAAGTCGGGCCACCTGCTGTGACGCGCGGCGCGCTTGTGCTGACCCCGCGCGGCCTGCGCTTCGGCGCGCGGCTCATGCCCTGCGCCATCGGGCGGGCCGGCATCACCGCCTCCAAACGCGAGGGCGACATGGCCACGCCTGCCGGCACGCTGCGCATCACCGGCTGCCTCTACCGGCCCGACCGGATGGCGCGCCCCGTGCCCTGGGCGCGGCCGATCGGCCCGCGCGACATCTGGTCTGATGATCCGGCCGACCCGCTCTACAACCGGCCCGCGCGCGCCCCGCGCGCCTTCTCGCACGAGGCGCTGCGCCGGGCAGACCGGCTCTACGACCTGATCCTGACGACCGACTGGAACGCCTCGCCGCCCCGCCCGCGGCACGGCTCGGCGATCTTCCTGCACCGCTGGCGCCGTCCGGGCTTTCCCACGGCGGGCTGCATCGCGCTCGCGCCGGCCGATCTCCTCTGGCTCGTCCGCCACATCGAGCCGGGCACGCCCCTTGTGGTGCGCGGCTGATCTCTCACCCTGGGCCAAATACCCCCGCCGGAGGCACGCGCGCCTGAAGGCGCGCGTTCCCTCTCAGCCGTCGGCGCGGAGCCGATCGTTCTTCGGGTCGTAGGGGCTGTCCTCGACCACCTCGGCAGGCCAGAGCGCGTCGAACATCTTCACCTGAAGCTTCGTGCCGGGCTCGGTCAGATCGGGGCGCACATAGCCCATGCCGATCGACTTGCCGAAGGCAACCGACCAGCCGCCCGAGGTCAGCCGCCCGACCCGTTCGCCACCCGCATAGAGCGCCTCGCGCCCCCACGGGTCGGCATCGTCCGGCCCGTCAATGAGGAGCGTGACGCATTTCGAGCGGATGCCCCTGGCCAGCATCGCCTCCTTGCCGGTGAACTCCTTGGAGAGATCGACGAAGCGGTCGAGCCCGGCCTCGAGCGGGGTGGCATCGCGGCCAAGCTCGTTGCCGAAGGCGCGATAGCTCTTCTCCTGCCTCAGCCAGTTCTGCGCCCGCGCGCCCACCGGTTTCATCCCGTGCTTCTCGCCCGCTTCCCAGAGCTCGTCCCACAGGTAGTTCTGCATCTCGATGGGGTGGTAGAGCTCCCAGCCGAGCTCGCCCGTGTAGGCCACCCGCACCGCGTAGACGGGGCACATCTTCAGCTCGATGCGGCGCATCGACAGCCACGGGAAGCGCGCATTCGAGAGCACCGTCTGGGGCTCGGCGTCGCGCACCAGCTCCTTGAGCACATCGCGCGAGCGCGGCCCGGCGATGGCGAAGGTGCCCCACTGGGTGGAGATGTCGTGAATGTCCACCCAGCCGCCACCGGCGGCGATGAAATCCTCCGCCGCCTTGCGCAGGTAGTCGCCGTCATAGGCCGTCCATGCGCCGGCGGAGATGAGCACGAATTCGTTCTCGGCGAAGCGCACCATGGTGTACTCGGTGCGCGTGGTGCCCGCTTCGGTCAGCGCGTAGGTCAGGTTGATGCGCCCCACCTTGGGCAGGCGGTTGCAGGTGAAGCGATCGAGAAACGCCGCCGCCCCCGGCCCGCGCACCAGATGCTTCGTGAAGGCGGTCGCATCGATCAGCCCAACATTCTCGCGGATCGCCCGCGCCTCGGCCTCGGCATAGGGCCACCAGGCGCCCCGGCGGAAGGAGCGCGCCTTCTCGTCGAAATCGGCCGGCGCATCCTTGGGCCCGTAGTAGTTGGGCCGTTCCCAGGCGTTCACCTGCCCGAACTGCGCGCCCATGGCCTTCTGCCGATCGTAGGCCGGGGCGGTGCGCAGCGGCCGGCAGGCGGGGCGCTCCTCGTCGGGATGATGGAGGATGTAGACGTGCTCGTACGCCTCCTCGTTCTTGCGCGCGGCGTATTCAGTGGTCATCCAGTTGCCGTAACGCTTCGGGTCGAGGCTGGCCATGTCGATCTCGGCCTCGCCCTCGACCATCATCTGCGCCAGATAATAGCCGGTGCCGCCGGCGGCGGTGATGCCGAACGAAAAGCCCTCGGCCAGCCACAGGTTGCGCAGGCCCGGTGCGGGGCCCAGAAGCGGGTTGCCGTCGGGCGTGTAGCAGATCGGGCCGTTGA
The DNA here is from genome assembly GCF_900102905.1 of Meinhardsimonia xiamenensis. GTDB lineage: Bacteria > Pseudomonadota > Alphaproteobacteria > Rhodobacterales > Rhodobacteraceae > Meinhardsimonia > Meinhardsimonia xiamenensis. The sequence continues at coordinate 391,580 of NZ_FNFV01000001.1, forward strand.
AATCGTCCTTCAGCCCCACCGTCTCGGCCGAGGGGATGCGGTGGATGAAGGACATGTATTCCTCCTCGATCCGCTCCAGATCGAGCGGGAAGAGATCGGCGCGGAAGCTGTCGGGCACGCCGTAGAGAAAGCGCGCGGGCGCGCCCTTCTCGTAGGGCCCCAGGATCCAGCCGCCGCGCTCCTCGCGCACATACCACTTGGCGTCGGCGTCGCGCAGCACCGGGTGCTCGGGGTGATCCTTGCGGAACTCGACAAGCGCGGGGTCAGGCTCGGTCACGATATACTGATGCTCGACCGGGATGGCCGGGATCTTCAGCCCCAGAAGCCGCGCGGTGCGCTGGGCGTGGTTGCCGGTGGCGGTGACCACATGCTCGGCCTCGATCACCACCTGCTCGTCGGAGGGCAGCAGGTTGCCGCCCTTCTCCACCATCTTCGTCGCCGTCACGCGCCAGTGGTCGCCGGCCCACTCGTAGCCGTCCACCTGCCAGCGCCGCTCGATGGTCACGCCGCGCTGGCGCGCGCCCTTGGCCATCGCTTGCGTCACGTCGGCGGGGTTTATGTAGCCGTCGGTGGGGTGGTAGAGCGCGCCGACGAGATCCTCGGTGCGCACCAGCGGCCAACGTTCCTTGATCTCTTTCGGGCTCAGCCACTCGTAGGGGATGCCCACCGTCTCGGCCGTGGTGGCGTAGAGCATGTATTCGTCCATCCGCTCGCGCGTCTGGGCCATGCGCAGGTTGCCGACCACCGAGAAGCCGGGGTTCAGCCCCGTCTCCTCCTCCAGCGTCTTGTAGAACTTCACGCTGTAGTCGTGAATGTGGCTGGTGGCGTAGCTCATGTTGAAGAGCGGCAGGAGCCCGGCGGCGTGCCATGTGGAGCCGGCGGTGAGCTCGTCGCGTTCCAGAAGCATCACATCCGACCAGCCCGCGCGGGCGAGGTGGTAGGCGATGGAGGTGCCGATGGCGCCGCCACCGACGACGAGGGCCTTGACCGAGGTCTTCATGGGATGACGCTCCAGCAGAGAAAACGGATCGCCGCCAACATGCCGATTTCGGGCCGCGGCGGCAAAGGCCAGCCGACGCAATCGCGCCGAAATGCGACCTGATCGCGCCGCGCGCGAGAGATGCCGCCCCTCAGCGGCCGCGCGGGAACAGCGCCTCGAATCGTTGAAGCGGCAGGGCCGGCGCCAGCACCGCCCGCAACTCATCCAGTTTCGGGTCGGCCGGGCGCAGGAGCCGAAGGCAGACATAGTCCTGCACCATCGCCGCCTGCTGCTCAAAGCCGTAGGAGAGAAACGGCCGGCCCGGCGCGATCTCGTAATGGTAGGGGTCGACCTTGCGCCAGGATTCGAGCGCGGCCTTCCACGGTGCGTAGCCCGTGATCCGGCGGTTCTGCCACTGCCAGACATGGGTGAGTTCATGGGCGAGAAGCAGCGCGTGCGGCAGCCGCCAGTAGCGCGGCCAGAGCGGCAGCGAATCGGCGGTGTAGTCCTCGCCGAGGTAATGGATGCGCGAGCCCAGCACGAAGGCCGCGGGCGGACGCCGCCCCTTGCGCGGCCGGTCGCGGCGGCAGGCGTCGGGGCTGACGCGCGCGCGGCGCAGCTCCCACGCGGGCGGTGGCGGAGGCGGCGGCAACAGGCCGATGTCGCGCGCCACGCCCATGCGCGCGGTGTCGATGCTCTCGCCGAAGAGTGCCCGGGCGAAACCGGCCTCGCCCTCGCTCAGCGGCCGCGCGCAGGCGGTCAGGATGACAAGGACAAGAAGGGCCGCCGCGCGCCCCATGCTCAGAGCATGGACGGCAGCACCAGATCGGGCGGGCGGTGGCTGTCGGCGAAGGTCTTGATGTTGATGATGACCTTCTCGCCCATCTCGATGCGCCCCTCGCGCGTGGCCGAGCCCATGTGCGGCAGCAGCACCACATTGGGCAGCTCGCGCAGCCGCGGGTTGATCGACGAGCGTTGCTCGAAGACGTCAAGTCCCGCCCCGGCAATCTCGCCTGCCCGCAGCGCGCGCGTCAGCGCGTTCTCGTCGATCACCTCGCCGCGGGAGGTGTTCACGATGATGGCGCTCGGCTTCATCAGCTTCAGCCGTCGGGCGTTGATGAGATGGAAGGTCGCCGGCGTATGTGGGCAGTTGACGCTGATCACGTCCATCCGGCTGAGCATCTGGTCGAGGCTTTCCCAGTAGGTGGCCTCGAGCGCCTCCTCTATCTCGGGGCGCAGGCGGTGGCGGTTGTGGTAGTGGATCTGCATGCCGAAGGCGCGCGCCCGCCGCGCCACCGCCTGGCCGATCCTGCCCATGCCGAGAATGCCAAGCCGCTTGCCGCCCACGCGCCCGCCGAGAAAGGCCGTGGGCGCCCAGCCCTGCCACTCGCCCGCCTGCATCACCGCGAGACCCTCGGGAATGCGGCGGATGACGGCGAGCATCAGCGCGATGGTCATGTCGGCGGTGTCCTCGGTGACCACGCCGGGGGTGTTCGTGACCAGAATGCCGCGCTGACGCGCGGTGGCCACGTCGATGTGGTCGATGCCGGCGCCGTAGTTGGCGATGAGCTTCAGCCGCTCGCCGGCGCCGGCGAGAAGCGCCTGGTCGATCCGGTCGGTGATGGTGGGCACGAGCACGTCGGCGCGCTGCATGGCGGCGGCGAGCTCCTCGCGGCTCCAGGGGCGGTCGTCATCCCTGAGCTCGACGTCGAAGAGCTCCTTCATGCGCGTCTCCACCGTCTCGGGCAGGCGTCGCGTGACGACAACACTCAGACGTTTCGAGGGCATTCCCTGACTCCCCGTGCTTTTCCCCGCGCCTTTCCGGTGGCAAGGTTGCAGCAAACGAGGCACGGCACAAGCGCTTCGGCCGGTCTTTGGAGCGGCACGGGCGCGCAGCTGACGAGGCGGGCAGCATGATCGGAAGGTGGAACGGTGGAACGCTCCGGCGTGCCTTGGGCGCCGTGGGCTTGGTGCTGTTTTCGGCAGCTCTCGGGGGTGCCGACCCGGCGCCGCAGGTGGCGGGCGCGCGCGGCCCGGTTACCAACCTGCCGATTCCCCGCTACGTGTCGCTGAAGGCCGCCGAGGGCAATGTGCGGCGTGGCCCGTCGCTGACCCACCGCATCGACTGGGTCTACAAATGGCGCAACATGCCGCTGCAGGTGGTGGACGAATTCGGCCACTGGCGGCGGGTGCGCGACAAGGATGGGGCCGGCGGCTGGATGCACTATTCGCTCCTGTCGGGCACGCGGACGGTGATCGTCGAGCAGGACATGCTCGAATTGCACCTCAGGCCCGATGCCGCGTCGCAGGTTGTCGCCCGCGCCGAGGCGGGGGCCATCGCCCGGCTGGGCGCCTGCGGGCCGCGCTGGTGTCGTCTGACTGCCGACGGCGTGAAGGGCTGGGCGCCGAAAGAGGCGCTCTGGGGTGTTGACCCTGACGAGATTCGCGACTGAGCGCCGGCGCGGCGGGGTCTCGGGGGCCGGGCAGAGGCCAGCCGGGTGGCTTGCGCTTGCCTCCTGGCGGCCGGTTCCGCTAGGCGGGGCGGGTGGCGGCTGGAGGCTGGCAATGCAGGACGCTGAACGCAACCGGCTCAATCTCTCGGCCGGGGCATTCTCGGTCGCGGTGGCACTGGTGCTGGTGCTCGCCAAGCTGTGGGCGCTGGGGCAGACGCAGGCCCTGTCCGTGGCTGCGAGCCTTGCCGACAGCGCGCTCGACCTGATGGTTTCGCTCGGCGGGCTCGCGGCGATGGCCTATGCAACCCGCCCGCCGGACGAGGACCACGCCTTCGGTCACAGCTCGGCCGAGGATCTTGCGGCTCTGGGCCAGGCACTTTTCATCCTCGCCGCCTCCGGGGTGATCGGCTGGGCGGCGGTGGAGCGGCTCCTGTCGCCGGAGCCGCCGCCGATCACGGCAGAGGGGCGCGGCATGGCGGTGATGGCCCTCTCGATCTTGCTGACGCTGGCGCTCATTGCGTGGCAGCGGCATGTGGCGCGGCGGACCGGAAGTCGCGTCGTGCGGGCCGACATGCTGCACTATGCCGGCGATCTGCTGCCCAATGTGGGGGCGCTGGTTTCGCTCTGGGCGTCGGCGACGCTGGGGCTCAAGCATGTCGACAGCGTGGTGGCGCTTGGTGCGGCGATGATGCTGGCCGTGGGGGCGATCGGCATCGGCAAGGGGGCGTGGGATGCGCTCATGGATCGCGCCGCACCGCCTGAGGTGATTGCCGGGATCGAGCGCATCGTGGCGGGATTTCCCGGCGTGCGAGGCTGGCACGACCTCAAGACGCGCACCGCCGGCAGCCGAGTCTTCGTCAACATCCACATCGAGCTTGACGGCGACCAGAGCCTCGAGGAGGCGCATGCGATCGGCGCGGCGCTGCGGCGGGCAATCCTGAAGGCGTATCCGCAAGCCGATGTCATCATTCACAAGGATCCCGTGGGAGTGACGCCGCACCCCGACGACCCCGCGCGCGGGTGAGGAGCGAAGGGGCGCCGCCCCCTCTGCCGCCCGAGCTGGCCGCGGGCGGCATTCAGCCCGGGGTGTATTCGCCCAAGGTGAAGGTGCGATAACGGGCCCCGTCCGGGCGCGGGATGCGGGCGCCGGACAGGTGTGCCGGGGGGCGGCGCGATCGGCTGTCACCCTCCGCCGCGATGTCGCGAAGGACCGGCTCCGGAGCGCTTTGCGACCGGCCGGCAGCGGCGGGGCCTCATTTCGTCCCGGCAAGGAGCGCAGGAGCCGCGCATGGGCAGCAGAAAGGATGTCCGGTTTTCCCGGCCCGCGCGCAGATAGACCAGCTCGCGCGCCAGCGCTCGCACCAGGCCGACGCCGAAGCCGCCCTCTGGCAGGCTGCCAAGCGGCACGTCGGAGCGGGGCATCCGCCCCTCGGGCAGGCGATGCCCGGGAAGCGGCGCGCCGTCGTCGCGCAGCTCGCATCGGATGCCGCCGGGCTCGACAGTGATGGCAAGATCGAGGATGCCGCCCTGATGCCCGGCAATGCCATGCTCGACGATGTTGTTGAGCAGCTCGGCGAGCACGATCTGCAGATCGTTTCGCGTGCCGGCCGGCACGCGCGCCTCAAGGCAGTGGCAAGCGGCCTTTGTCACGAGCTCGCGCACCGACCCTTGGCTGGCCGGCGCCATCAGGCGGAAACGGCGCCTGCGGATGCTGTCGGGTGGACAGGCAGGTGATCTTGCCCCGTCATGAGGCATGCTGCGGCCCTGTGGCACTGTCGGCATTGCCGTGGATGGTGAAGACCCGATCCATCCGCGTGAGCCGCAGAACCTTTGCCACCGCGCCGTGCACCCCGGCAAGCTCGAGCCGTCTTGCCGGAGCAAGAAACTTCATCACCGAGACAAGGGCGCCAAGGCCGCTGCTGTCGAGAAACTCGACGGCGGCAAGATCGAGGATCACCCGTTCGGGAGAGTCTTCGGCCAGCTCGCGCATCCGGTCCTTGAAGGCGATGGCGACGGCCGCGTCGAGCCTCGGTTCCTTCACCGCCACCACGCGGGCGTTGCCCACATCAGATGTCTGAAGCCGCATCCGCTCCTCCCTTCTGGCCGCGGGCAGGCTAGACGCCATTTGTTGCCATTCGGTAAGCAGGGTTCGTCATGGCAAGGAGGAATCGATGCGCGACGTGGTCATCGCGGGGGCGGCCCGCACGCCGATGGGCGGTTTTCAGGGGGTTTTTGCCGGCGCGACCGCGCCCCAGCTGGGCGGCATTGCCATCGAGGCGGCGCTGGTCGATGCCGGAGCCGCCCCGGAACTCGTGGACGAGGTCGTGATGGGCTGCGTCCTGCCGGCGGGACAGGGGCAGGCGCCGGCGCGGCAGGCCGGATTTCTGGCCGGGCTCGGCGAAGAGGTTCCGGCCACGACGCTCAACAAGATGTGCGGTTCGGGCATGAAGGCGGCGATGGTGGCGGCCGACCAGATCGCGCTGGGCGGCGCCAACGTGATTGTGGCGGGCGGCATGGAAAGCATGACCAACGCGCCCTACCTGCTGCCCAAGATGCGCGCCGGTGCGCGGCTGGGCCATTCGCAGGCCATTGACCACATGTTTCTCGACGGGCTCGAGGACGCCTACGAGAAGGGGCGGTTGATGGGCACCTTCGCGGAGGATTGCGCCGAGGCGTTCCAGTTTACCCGCGAGGCGCAGGACGAATATGCGCTCGCTTCGCTCAGCCGTGCGCTCGAGGCGCAGAAGACCGGCGCCTTTGCGGGCGAGATCGTGCCCGTCTCGGTCAGCGGGCGGGCGGGCGCGAAGCTCGAGCGCGGCCGCCGGGAGGGAGCGACGGTGGTGGAGGCCGACGAGCAGCCGGCGCGGGCGAAGCCGGATAAGATCCCGCATCTGAAGCCCGCCTTCCGGGAGAACGGCACGGTCACCCCGGCCAATTCGTCGTCGATCTCCGATGGCGCCGCCGCGCTGGTGCTGGCCGATGCAGCCACGGCCGAGGCAAGGGGGCTGAAGGTGCGCGCGCGCATTCTCGGCCATGCCACCCATGCCCAGGCACCCGGTTGGTTCACCACTGCGCCGGTGCCGGCGGCACGAAAGCTGCTCGACCGGCTGGGCTGGAAGGCGGAAGATGTCGACCTGTGGGAGGTGAACGAGGCCTTCGCGGTGGTGCCTATGGCGTTCATGCGCGAGATGGGGCTTGATCATGCCATCGTGAACGTCAACGGCGGGGCCTGCGCGCTGGGCCATCCCATCGGCGCCTCCGGGGCGCGTATCATCGTGACGCTGCTCAATGCGCTGGAGAAGCGCAACCTGCGCCGCGGTGTCGCCGCCATCTGCATCGGCGGGGGCGAGGGCACGGCGATTGCCATCGAGCGGGTGTGAGCAGGTCATGCGCGCGGATTATGGCGAACTTGCCCGACGCATTTCCGGACTGACCGCGGGCGAGCGCGACATGATCGCGCTGATGGCGACGCTCGCCTGCGAGATCCACCATGCCGACGCACGCTTCGACTGGACGGGCTTTTACCGCGTGGTCGCGCCGGGGCTGCTCAAGATCGGGCCCTATCAGGGCGGTCACGGCTGCCTGACCATCCCGTTCGGGCGAGGTGTCTGCGGTGCGGCGGCGCGCACCGGCCAGACGCAGATCGTGCCCGATGTCGATGCCTTCCCCGGCCATATCGCCTGCTCCGCCTCGACCCGCTCGGAGCTTGTGATTCCGGTGTTCAACGGCGCCGGCGCGCTCCTTGGCGTGCTCGACATCGACAGCGACCAGCCGGACGCCTTTGACGAAGGGGATGCGCGGGCACTCGACGAAATCCTTGCGCAGGCGTTTCGCGATGTCTCGGCCTGACACGGGGGCGCAGGCAGCGGCCTACGCGCCGCCCGATGTGCCGCTCGACATCATTCATGCCGATCACGAGATCCTCGTCGTCAACAAGCCGGCGGGATTGCTCTCGGTTCCCGGCAAGGGGCCGGAGCTTGCGGACTGCCTCATCGCCCGGCTCCGCGCGGCGTTCCCGGATGTCCTGCTGGTCCACCGGCTCGACCGTGACACCTCCGGCGTGATGGTCTTTGCGTTGACGCCGCACGCGCAGCGGCATCTTGGGCTGCAGTTCGAGAAGCGGCAGGTGCGCAAGAGCTATGTCGCGCGGGTCTGGGGGCGACTGGAGCCGCGGACGGGAACCATCGAGCTGCCGCTTGCGGTGGACTGGCCGAATCGTCCCCGCCAGAAGGTTGACCACGAGAACGGACGTCCGGCGGAGACGGCGTGGCGGGTGGTCCGCCACGAGGGCGACACGACGCGCGTGCGGCTGTTTCCCAGGACCGGGCGCAGCCATCAGCTCAGGGTCCACATGGCCGAGCTGGGGCACCCGATTCTCGGCGATCCGCTCTATGCCGAGGGCACGGCGCGGGATGCCGAGCGGCTGATGCTGCACGCCGAGGAACTGAGATTCCGCCACCCGGACGGCGGCGCCGGCGTGCGGTTTTCGGCGCCCTGCCCCTTCTAGACCTTCCGAATGCGGGCGAACGCGGGAACCTGTGCGCATGTCATGCGCTAACATGCTGAATTGGCGTCGGTCGTGCTGATTGTGGTTGAGGCGTTGGCAAGATTTCCTTACCAATTCATCCTGTCGCCGGAACGCGGCGGGAGATGGCACTCCGCCGAGACACGGGCGGCCGACAGACTCGGGAGGAAACGATGACAGAGAAACAGACCACCCGTCGCGGCGCGCTGCGCACCCTGGCCACGGCCGGGGCCGCCACGCTTGCCGCGCCCCATATCGCAACCGCACAGGGCCAGACCACGACATGGAAGGTCCAGACCAGCTGGCCGGGCGGCATCGGCCTGCAGATCTTCAAGGACTGGTGCGCCAGCATCATCGAGAAGACCGGCGGCGAGCTCGCCTTCCAGCCCTTCGGCGCCAATGACGTGGTCGGCGACTTCCAGCTCTACGACGCGGTGAAGAACGGCGTGCTCGACGCCGTGAACCCCTTCACCATCTACGCCCAGGGCATCATTCCGGCCGCGACATTCCTGACCTCCTACCCGCTCGGTCTGCGCTACCCGCATGAGTGGGACGTGTTCTACTACGCGCTCGGGGGGCTCGAGATCGCGCGCGAGCTCTACGCCAAGCAGGGCATGTATTTCGTCGGGCCGATCCACCACGGGCCGAACATCATCCACTCCAAGGTGCCGATCCGCTCGCTCGACGACTTCCGCGGCCGCAAGATGCGCCTGCCGGGCGGCATGGTGGCCGAGGTTTTTACCGAGCTTGGCGCCGAGACCACGGTGCTGCCGGGGTCGGAGATCTTCCCCGCGCTCGAGAAGGGCACCATCGACGTGGCCGATTATGTGGGGCCGGCCGTCAACTACGCCCTCGGCTTCAGCCAGGTGACCAAGTACATCTCCATGGGCCCGCCGGGTTTCATGTCGCTCTACCAGCCGGTGGACCTCATGGATCTCACCGTGGGTCAGGCGGCGTGGGATGCGCTGAGCCCGCAGATGAAGCAGTTCGTGGAGATGGAGGTGCACGTCTACTCCGACATGCACCACGCCGCGATCCAGAAGGCCGACCAGGAAGCCTGGAAGAAGTTCGAGGCCGATGGCGTGGAAGTCACCCGCCTCAGCCAGGACGACGTGGAGCTGATGACCGAGATCGCCGTGCCGATCTGGTTCAAGTACGCCAACCGCGACCCCAACGCGGCGCGCATCTTCAAGATCCAGCTCGACTACATGATGTCCGGCTCGCTCGGCTACGTGACGCCCGACATGATCGAGGGGCTCGAGCTCAAGCTCTGAGCCGGGCTTTACGTCAACGGGGTCGGGTCCGCGCCTCAGCGCGGGCCCGGCTCGCTCAGGCTGCATAAAGGCCGGAACGTCTCTCATGCCGCATATCGACTTCACCCTGCCGCACTGGGCCTACTGGGTGGGCCTGATCGTCTTTCCGCTGATCGCGATGGTGATGGCCAGGCGCCCGCGCCCGGAGGTCAGTTCCTACTCCCCGGTGCTTGCCTATTTCATCCTGATCACTGGCGGGATGATGGGGCTGCACCGCTTCTACCTGCGCAATCTCTGGGGGCTCGTCTATGTGCCTCTGCTGGTGTTCGTGCTGATCGCCAACGCCAATGAGCGCGAGGCCCGCAGCGCCTACAGCGACGCGCTGAACGTGGTGCGCGTGGCCGAACGCACGCTCGAGCGCGAGCGCCCGAGGCTCGAGAGCGCGCGCCAGGAGATCGAGCGCCTCAAGGCCGAGATCGGCGAGCTCGAGGAGGGCTCCTTTGCCCTGCGCTCGGCTCAGCGCAAGCTGGAGCGCGCGGAAGAGCGCCTGAAAACCGGGCAGGAGCGCATTGCCCAGGCCGAGGCTGACCTTGCCGCGGCCCTCCCTGCCGAGGAGGCCGCAGCCGAGCGCCGCGCCTTCTGGAACAGCGCCGCGCGCTACACCTTCTACCTAATTCTCGCGCTCATGGCGGTGGACGCTGTGCTGATCCCCGGCCTTGTGCGCCGGGCCAATGCCTCGATCGACCGCGAGGCGGAAGCGGCCGAGAATGCCGCGATCCGCGCCGCTGTAGAGGCGCAAGAGGCCGTGGAGAGCCGGCGGGCCGATCACGAGTTTGCCGAGAACTGGATCGACAAGCTGTCGCTCTACGCCGGCGAATTCGTCAGCTACTGGGCGGTGATCGCGGTCTTCGTCTACTACTTCGAGGTCATCTCCCGCTACCTGTTCAACTCGCCCACCAGCTGGGCACACGAGTCGATGTACCTGATGTTCGGCATGCAGTATCTGATCGCCGGCGCCTACGCGATGTTGACCGAGGCGCATGTGCGGGTGGATGTCTTCTACGCCCCGCTCTCGCGCCCGAAGAAGGCCTGGGCGGATCTCTTCACCTCGATCTTCTTCTTCATCTTCGCCGGAACGCTTCTGGTCACCTCCTACACCTTCGCCATGGACGCTATCGCGGTGCCCTCAGGCAACGCGGTGATCTCCGACTGGGCGCGGGGCGAGATCGGCTTTGGCGAGATGCTCTCGCAGCTCTCGCTCGAGCAATGGACCGACCCGAACATCCGCTGGGGCGAGATCAGCTTCAACGAGTGGGAAATCCCGCTCTGGCCGATGAAATGGGTGATGGTGATCGGCGCGCTTCTGTTGATCCTTCAGGGCATCTCCAAGCTCGCCAAGGACATCCGCGCCATTCGGGAAGGGGCCTGAGCCATGGGACTTGAGATCGGAATCGAGTGGCTGACGCTCATCATGTTCGGCTCGCTCGTCGTGCTCCTGATGGCGGGGCTGCCGCTCGCCTTCGTCACCGGCGGTCTGGCGGTGGTGTTTCTCTACATCCTCGGCGATGCGCGGGCGCTGAACATCGTGCCAAGCCGCATCTTCCCGTTGATGACCAACTACCAGCTCTCGGCGATCCCGCTGTTCATATTCATGGCGGCGATGCTCGAGAGGGCGGGCATCATCAACGACATGTTCGATGTCATCTACAAGGTGCTCGGGGGGCTGAAGGGCGGGCTCGCCTCGGCCACCATCATCGCCTCGACGGTGCTCGCCGCGATGGTGGGGGTGATCGGCGCGGCGGTGGTGACGATGGGCATCATCGCGCTGCCGGCAATGCTCAAGCGCAACTATGACCCGAAGATCGCCATGGGCTCGATCATGGCCGGCGGCACGCTGGGCATCCTGATCCCGCCCTCGATCCTTGCCATCATCTACGCCGTCGTTGCCGAGCAGTCGGTGGGCGAGCTCTTCATCGGCGCGGTCATCCCCGGCCTTCTCCTGTCAGGGCTCTACGTGGCCTATGTCACGGTGCGCTGCTATCTCAACCCCGATCTCGGCCCGCCGATCCCGGTGGCCGAGCGCATCTCGACGCTCGAGAAGATACGGCTCCTGAGCAGGATGAGCGCGCCGATCACTCTGATCGTCGTCGTGCTGGGGGTGATCTTCACCGGCGTCGCCACGCCCGTGGAGGCCGCCGGCATCGGCACCTTCGGCGCCTTCATGGTCGCCGCCATTCACCGCAAGCTCGACTGGCCGACGATCCGCGAGGCCTGCCTGACCACGCTCAAGGCCTCGGCCATGGTGATCTGGATCATGTTCGGCGCGACGATCTTCGTCGGGCTCTATGTGCTCGAGGGCGGCCAGCAGTTCGTGCAGGAGACGATGCAGGGTGCGGGGCTTGGCCCCTGGGGCATCCTGATCGTGATGCAGGTGATCCTGATCATCCTCGGCATGTTCCTCGACTGGGTGGGCATCCTGCTGCTGTGCGTCCCGATCTTCGTGCCGATCATCAAGACGCTCGGGGCGGCGGCCTTCGGCTTCTCGGACCCCGACGATCTCGTGCTGTGGTTCGGCGTGCTCTATCTCGTCAACATGCAGATGAGCTTCCTGTCGCCGCCCTTCGGCTACGCGCTTTTCTACCTGCGCGGCGTGGCGCCGGACTCGATCCCGATGACCGATATCTTCAAGTCGGCGCTCCCGTTCCTGTTCCTGCAGGTTCTGGGGCTGGTGATCTGCATGGTGTTTCCAGAGGTCATCACCTGGCTGCCGCGGCTGGTCTATGGCTGAGGCGCCGGTCGCAACCGAAAAAAGGGGGCGCGTCGCGCCCCCTTTTTATTTGCCTTGCAGGATTTCCTGCCTGCTGGTCAGCCCTCGGGCGGTGCGTCGTCGTATTCGTCCGAGAGGATGCGCCAGGCGTCGCCTTCGGGGTCGTCGTACTGGCGGTTCTTCAATGTCCAGATGAAGGCCGCGAGCCCGAGACCGCCGAGAAACAGCGAGGCGGGGATGAGATAGACCAGAACTTCCATCGCTTCACCTCACCCGCAGCGCATTGACCGTGACCATGATCGACGAGCCCGACATCGCCAGCGCCGCCGCCAGAGGCGAAGCCAGCCCCGCCAGCGCCAGCGGAATCGAGATCATGTTGTAAAGCGCGGCGATGGCGAAGTTCTCGAGCACCCGGCGCCGCGCCGCGCGCGCGGTGGCGGCGATCTCGGGCAACACCGCGAGCGAGCGCGCCGTCAGCACCATGTCGGAGACGGTGCGTGCGGCATCGAGCGCCGACGCAGGCGAGATCGAGACATGCGCCGCGGCCAGCGCACCGGTGTCGTTGAGCCCGTCGCCGACCATGAGCACACGGCGGCCCTCACCGGCGAGCGCCGCGAGAAGAGCGATCTTGTCTTCGGGCATCGCCTCGGCGTGCCATTCTCTTATCCCGGCGCGCTGTGCGGTTGCCTCCACCGCCGCGCGGCTGTCGCCGGAGATGAGCAGAACCCGCAGACCCTGTGCCCTGAGCCCGGCCACCGCCTCTGGCGCGCCCTCCCTGAGCCCATCGACAAAGCGGAAGGCGCGCGGCGTCTCGGAGCCGATCGCGAGCCAGGTGGCCGTGCCATTGGCTTCCCCGGCCCCGACCCAAGCCGCGCGGCCGAGCCGCACGCGCTGGCCGGCCCACACACCCTCGACCCCGTGCCCCGGCCGCTCCTTCAGCCCGCTCACATGGGCGGGACGGATGCGCGCGGCGCGGATCGCCTGCGCCAGCGCCCGTGCGAGCGGGTGGGCCGAGCCTTCGGCGAGCGCGAGCGCAATCTCGAGTTCGCGGCGGGAGAAGTCGCCGAGGTTCACCGGCTCGGGCCGGCCCTCGGTGAGCGTGCCGGTCTTGTCGAAGACGACGGTGTCGACCTCGGCCAGACGCTCGAGGGCGGTGGCGGACTTGATCAGCACTCCGCGCCGGTAGAGCCGCCCGGAGGCGGCGGTGGTCACCGCTGGTACCGCAAGGCCGAGCGCGCAGGGGCAGGTGATGATGAGGGTGGCCACGGCAATGTTGAGCGACAGCCGCGCATCGCCCGAGGCCCAGAACCAGCCCGCAAATGCGGCCAGCGCGAGAAGATGCACGGCCGGTGCATAGATGGCCGCGGCGCGGTCGGCCAGCGAGGTGTAGCGGTTGCGCGCCGTCTCGGCCATGGCGACGAGGTCGGCGAGACGGCCGAGCTTCGTCTCGCGCCCCGCAGCCGTGACCCGCACGGCCAGCGGGCCGGTGAGGTTGACCTCGCCCGCACTTACGGCCGCGCCCGCGCCGGCGAAGACGGGCAGGCTTTCTCCGGTCAGCGCCGATCGGTCGAGCTCGCTCTCGCCGTCTTCAATCACGCCGTCCACCGGCACGCGGGCACCGGGCGGCACGCGCACGAGATCGCCGAAATTCAGCTCGGCGACCGGGGTCAGGCGCTCGCTGCCGTCGGCCTCGATCCTGAGCGCCCGCGGCACTTCGAGCGCGGCGAGCTCCTGCGCGGCCGAGCGCGCCACCGAGCGTGTGCGCTGGTCGAGATACCGCCCGGCAAGCAGGAAGAAGGTCAGCGACAGGGCGGCGTCGAAATAGGCATGCTCCCCGTGCTGGCTGGTCTCGTAGAGCGACATGCCCGCGGCGAGAAGGATGGCGAGCGAAATCGGCACGTCCATGTTGAGACGGCGCGCCGAGAGCGCGGCCAGCGCATTGCGGAAGAAGGGCTGCGCCGAGAAGGCCACCGTGGGCAGGGCGATGGCGGCAGAGATCCAGTGAAAGAGGTCGCGCGTGGCATCCGTCGCGCCCGACCAGACGGCGACCGACAGGAGCATCACGTTCATCATCGCAAAGCCCGCCACGCCAAGGCGCATGAGAAGATCGCGCCCGGCCCGGTCGCTGCCCGCCGCCGAGATCATGCCCGCATCAAGCTCGTGCGCGCGGAAGCCGGCTCGGGTCAGCCGCTCGGCCAGCGCGGAAGCCTCCACCTCCGGCCCGGCGGTCACGGTGGCACGCTTGAGCGTGAGGTTCACCCGCGCGCTGCGCACGCCCGGTGTCGCGCGCAGGATCTTCTCCACCCCCGTGATGCAGGCGGCGCAGTGGATCTCGGGGAGGGAGAGCACGATCTCCGCGCCCCCCGCGGCTGCGGCCCTTTCCGGTGCGGCCAGCTCCTCGGCCGCGGGCGCGGCCGCGCAGGCCGGGCAGGCGGCGAGCGAGGGGCGCGGCTCGGCGGTCATCCTAACCCCTCACGTGCAGAACCAGCCGCTGGCGAAACGGCGTGCCGTCCTCGGCCACGGCGCGCAGCCACAGGTTCCAGTTGCCAGGCGCGATTTGCATTGGCGCGACGAGTTCGCTGCCGCGCGCGATGAACTGCACCTCGCGGTCGTCGCGGGTGGTGGTCGGGCGGGCAAGCGTGGCTTCTATCACGGCGGGCCAGGCGGGCAGGCCGTCGCGCCCGGTGATGGAAAGCCGCAGCTCGCCGTTCTCGTAGGCGAGAGCAGTGCTCCAGCCCAGCGCCTCCTGTGCCTGCCGCTCCGCCTCGAAGCTCTGGCTCGCCACATAGCCGTTTCGCACTTCAAGACCAGGGAAGGTCTCGACCGCCTGCACGGCCATGTAGACATTGACGGCGATGATGACGCCGAAGGCGGCCATGGTGCCGAATAGAACGTGACGTCCGGTGATGGGTTTGCCGCTCATTGGTTCGCTCCGAAGAAGGTGGAGTCACGATAGTCGCGATCGCCGGTGATTGTATCCTCGATCCAGAAGCGCACGGCCGTGCGTTCGGATTGCGCCGGCTCCGATCCCTTGGGGGCGATCACATAGACGCGCTGCAGATAGGTCTGGTCGGCGGGCACCGTGACGGTGGTGTAGGGCGTGCCCTCGAGCTCGAGCCGCAACGAGGGGTGACCGCGCAGCGAAATGTTGAAGGGGTGCGCCTCGCCATGCATGTTGCGGATCCGCATGTCGTAGGTGTTGCGGATCGACCCGTCTGACAATGTCACATAGAGCGGGTTGCGCACTGGTGCCACCGTCACGTCGATCGGCGAGCGGATGAACAGCGCCACGAGCAGCCCGACGCCGACGAGCGACCACAGCGTGGTGTAGAGGATGGTCCGGGGGCGGAAGACGTGCTGCCAGATCGGCTTGGGCGGCAGGCCCTGCAGCTCGCGCTTCTCGTCCGAGAGCGCCATGTAGTCGATGAGCCCGCGGGGCTTGCCGATCCGCTCCATCACCTCGTCGCAGGCGTCGATGCACAGCGCGCAGGTGATGCAGGCCATCTGCTGGCCGTCGCGGATGTCGATGCCCATGGGGCAGACGTTGACGCAGGCGTAGCAGTCGATGCAGTCGCCTAGCCCCTCGCGGTTCTTGCCCTTGCCGCGGGGTTCTCCGCGCCACCAGCGATAGGCGACGGTGAGCGTGTCCTCGTCCATCATTGCCGCCTGGATGCGCGGCCAGGGGCACATGTAGATGCAGACCTGCTCGCGCATGAAACCGCCGAAGATGAAGGTGGTGGCGGTCAGGATGCCCATGGTGGTGTAGGCCACCGGGGGCGCGGAGAGGTGGACAAGATCGCGCGCAAGCGTCGGCGCGTCAGCGAAATAGAAGATCCAGGCCCCGCCGGTTGCGAGGCCGATCAGCAGCCACACCGACCACTTGAACAGGCGCAGACGGATCTTTCTGAGCGTCCAAGGCGATTTCCACAGCCGCACACGCGCGTTGCGATCACCCTCGATCCAGCGCTCGACGAGGATGAAGAGATCGGTCCACACGGTCTGCGGGCAGGCATAGCCGCACCACACCCGCCCCAGCGCCGAGGTGAAGAGAAACAGCCCGAGCCCCGCCATGATGAGGAGCCCGGCGATGAAGTAGAATTCGTGAGGCCAGATCTCGATCCAGAAGAAGAAGAAGCGCCGGCCGGCGAGGTCCACCAACACGGCCTGATCGGGCAGGTTCGGCCCCCGGTCCCAGCGGATCCATGGCGTGATGTAGTAGATGCCGAGCGTGATGGCCATGATCCACCACTTGAGCGTTCGAAAGCGGCCCTTCACCCGGCGCGGAAAGATCGGCTCGCGCGCGGCGTAGAGTGAGGGGGCATCTTGCTTGGCCATGTCGTGAACCTTCTGCGGGTTGCGCCACGGACGGCTGAACCGTTGTTGCCGTGCTTCTGGCACTCACGGGGGCAAGGGTCTTTGACCTGAATCAAGCATCTCTGCCGCAGCTTTTCGTTGGGGGAGAAAGGCATGATCGCGCAGGCATTTCGGATCGGGCCGGCGCCTGTCACAATACGGCGGCATTGAGCCCTCGGGCCGTCCCCTTTCGCCAGGGCTTCAGCTCGCTCGTTCGGCTTTGGATCGCTTGCCGCGTTCAGTCCGGGCTTCTTGCCATCAATGCGCGCAGTGGTGTACGCGCTTTATCGTCAAGGTTTAATTGGCGCGGAGGGAGATATGAGAGAGGCATTCGCAAGCCCGGAGCTTCCCGGGATGGACAAAGTCATGAAGAATTGGTGCATCCTTCATGAGAGGTACTCGAGAATTGTAGACGAGGGGGCTTTCGACTTTTCCGAGGGGGCGAACACGTCGCTTTTCATTTCTGCTGTAAACATGATTGATGAGTGGATTTCTGTTGCTGAGCATAACGTAAAAAGAATGGCCTCAGAAAGGCGTGGAAGGTTCGATGTATATATTGCGTCCGATGATCATGATTACGTAATTGAGATGAAGCAGATCTACAAAAAGGTAACCCCACAAACACGCACTTTTCCGAATGTAGAATCTGGCAAGTTTGCTCGGGCGAGGGAGCAGGTCGAGAGCATAAATCTTGATGATATTTTCGAGGATCCTCAAAGTGTAACCCCGTTGTTTGGCGGTTTTATTGTGCCGACCTGTACGGAGGAGCTGATGCCTCCAAATCGTTTTTACCGGACCCGCGCGGAAGAACTGTTCGACAGGTTGGTTCGGCACTGCAACGAGAATTTTGACGCCTTTGCCGTTTTTGCGCCCGACCTCAAACGAGGGGATTTGGTCTATGAGGACTACCACGGTGAAAAGTTAATAAGGCCGATGGCTGCGCTCGTTCTCAAGAAGGCGACGAATTAGCGCAGTTTGTCTTCTTTGCCCGCCGTGCCGCGGCTGAGGTGAGAAGCCTTCCCCCTTTGGCACAGGAAAAGCGCCGGCCCCGGAAAAACGCGCGAACAGGATCCGGAGCCGGCGCCCGATCCGGCGGCGGGGACGCCGCCGGAAGCTCTTGTGTTACTGACCGCCGCCGAGCTGGTGGACGTAGGCCGCGACGGCGTTGACCTGGCTGTCGGTGAGGCCGCCCGCGGGGCGGAACTCCTCGTGCCACGCGGGCATTACGCCGAAACGACCATTGGTCACGGTTTCGGTCAGAGTTGCCTCGTCGCCGCCGTAGAGCCAGATGGCGTTGGTCAGGTCGGGCGCCCCCACGGACGGATCGCCCTTGCCGTCCTCGCCGTGGCATGAAGTACAGTTGTCGAGGAAGACCTGCTCGCCTCCCGCCGCCATGGCCGCGTCATGGTTCTGGCCGGAGATCTTCAGCACGTAGTGGACAACATTCGCGATCTGCTCTTCGTCGAGGATCTCATCGCGTCCGAAAGCCGGCATTTCCGACCAGCGCGCGTCAGGCGACTGCTCGTTGCGGATACCGTGGTGGACCGTATAGGCGATTTCCTCGATGGTGCCGCCCCACAACCATTCGTCATCGAGCAGGTTCGGGTAGCCCTTCGCCCCCGCCCCGCCGGAGCCGTGGCACTGCGCGCAGTTGGTGCGGAAGACCGCCGCCCCGCTGCGGATGGCGTAGTTGTAGAGGTCGGCGTCGCTCCTGATCTCGTTGAGATCGATGGAGGCGAGCTTCTCCTCAAGTGCCGCATTCTTGCGCTTGAAGGCCTCGATCTGCTCCTGCACCTCGAGCCGGCTGTTGTAGCCGAGGAGTCCCGGCGTCGCCCGGTCGATGAGCGGCCATGCGGGGTAGAGGATGGTGTAGATCAGCCCCCAGATGACCGTGGCGTAGAAGGTCCACAGCCACCAGCGCGGCAGCGGGTTGTTCCACTCCTCGATGCCGTCCCAGGAATGGCCGGTGGTGCCGTAGCCCTGTTCGCTCTTCTTTTCTGTCGTCTTGTCGCTCATCACCGCGCCTCCTTTGCTGCGGCGCCGTCCTCCAGATCGGAGGCGGGTCTGTCCTCGTGCCGGAAGGGGATCTCGGCGCTGTCACGGTGGATCGGGCCGGAGCCGGGCCGGAAGGCCCAGATCACGGTGCCGATGAAGAAGGCGAACAGCACCAGCAGGAACCAGCTGTCGGCGAATTCACGCAGAAGGGAATAGGTTTCCATGCTTTCCTCCCTCCTCAGCGCGTCGGATCAGGCTGGAAGGTGGAGAAGTCCACCATGGTGCCCAGCACCTGAAGATAGGCGATCAGCGCATCCGTCTCCGAGATGCCCGGCCGGCCGTCGAAGTTGCGGGTCTGGGCGCCGGGGTAGCGCTCGAGAAGCCCGTCATGGTCGGCGTCGGGGTCAGCCTGGGCGCGGAAGTCCTCCTCTGCCATCTCGATCATCTCGTCGGTGTAGGGCACGCCCACGAGCCGGTTGGTGCGCATCAGATCCGCGATGTGGATCTTTTCGGGATCCAGCATGCGGTGCTCGAGATAGCCGTATTTCGGCATCACCGACTCGGGCACCACCGACTGCGGGTCGTAGAGGTGGTCGCGGTGCCATTCGTCCGAATAGCGCCCGCCGACCCGGGCGAGATCCGGCCCGGTGCGCTTCGAGCCCCACAGGAAGGGATGATCATACATCGACTCCGCGGCGAGGCTGTAGTGGCCGTAGCGCTCCACCTCGTCCCGCATGGGGCGCACCATCTGGCTGTGGCAGACGTAGCAGCCCTCGCGGATGTAGATTTCCCGCCCCGCCATCTCCAAGGGCGAGTAGGGCCGGACCCCCTTCACCTTCTCGATGGTGTTCTCGAGATAGAACAGGGGGGCGATCTCCACGATGCCGCCGACGGTGACAACGAGGAAGGAGAAGATCAGAAGAAGCGTCGCGTTCTTCTCGAGGATCTTGTGCTTGTCGAGCAAGGCCATGTCTCCGGCCCTCCTTATTCAGCCGGTGCCATGGCAGGAGCCTCGGCCTTCGCCGGGGATCTGCGCACGGTCATCCAGAGGTTGTAGGCCATGATCAGCGCGCCGGTGAGGTAGAGCACCCCCCCAAGACCGCGGACCACGTACATCGGGAACTTGGCGGCCACCGTGTCGGCGAAGGAGTTCACGAGGAACCCTTGCGCATCCACCTCGCGCCACATCAGCCCTTCCATGATGCCCGTGACCCACATCGAGGCGGCGTAGAGCACGATGCCGATGGTGGCGAGCCAGAAGTGCCAGTTGACGAGGCTCATGGAGTAGAGCCGCTCGCGGTTCCACAGCCGCGGCACGAGGAAGTAGAGCGCGCCGAAGGTGATCATGCCGTTCCAGCCGAGCGCGCCGGAGTGCACGTGCCCGATCGTCCAGTCGGTGTAGTGGCTGAGCGAGTTGACCGCCTTGATCGACATCATCGGGCCCTCAAAGGTGGACATGCCGTAGAAGCCGATCGAGATCACCATCATGCGGATGATCGGGTCGGTACGGATCTTGTCCCAGGCGCCCGAGAGGGTCATCAGGCCGTTGATCATGCCGCCCCAGCTCGGCATCCACAGGATCACCGAGAACACCATGCCCAAGGTGGAGGCCCATTCGGGCAGCGCGGTGTAGTGCAGGTGGTGCGGGCCGGCCCAGATGTAGAGAAAGATCAGCGCCCAGAAGTGCACGATCGACAGCTTGTAGCTGTAGACGGGGCGCTCGGCCTGTTTCGGCACGAAGTAATACATCATGCCGAGGAAGCCGGCGGTCAGGAAGAAGCCCACGGCGTTGTGGCCGTACCACCACTGGGTCATGGCGTCCTGCACCCCGGCGAAGACCTGCACGGATTTCGAGCCCCAGATCGACACCGGAATCGACAGGTTGTTGACCACATGCAGCATCGCCACGGTGACGATGAAGCTTAGATAGAACCAGTTGGCCACGTAGATGTGGGGTTCCTTGCGCTTCATGATCGTCCCGAGGAAGACGGCCAGATACACCACCCAGACGATGGTGAGCCACCAGTCGACGTACCACTCGGGCTCGGCGTACTCCTTGGACTGGGTCGAGCCGAGCAGATAGCCGGTCGCCGCCAGCACGATGAAGAGCTGGTAGCCCCAGAACACGAACCAAGCCGCGTTGCCGCCCCACAGCCGCGCCGCCGAGGTGCGCTGCACCACATAGAAGGATGTGGCGAGAAGCGCGCTGCCGCCGAAGGCGAAGATCACCGCCGAGGTGTGTAGCGGACGCAGCCGGCCGAAATTCAGATAGCCCTGCGCCCACTCGAAGTTCAGCTGCGGAAAGGCGAGCTGAAAGGCGATGAAGGTGCCGGCCAGAAAGCCGACCACGCCCCAGAACGCCGTGGCGATCACCGCGGCGCGGACGGGGCCGTCCATGTAGCCCGTCTCGGGGGCGGGCTTCGGCTCGCCGATCCGGCGCAGATACCAGACGAAAAGCCCGCCCGCGACGGCGAGCACGATGATGGCGTGAACCTGATAGGCCAGGTCGCGCGCGAAATTCGTGGCGATCGCCGCGAGGATGGCGATCACCCCCAGCAATGCCAGCTTGATGTAGTCCCACATCGTCACGTTCCTTCCTGACGCCCCGAATCGCCGGCGCACCGGTTCCCGGAGGCTGTTGGCAGGCCCAATTGCCCGCGCAGGGCGGGGCGGCGCATTGATCCATGTCAAGCGGGGGATCCCGCGTCTGGCGGCGCGCCCGGTCCCCTTGATCGAGGTCAATGACGCCCCCAGATCGAAAGTGAACAGTCACGCCATGTGCCCGGCGGCAGGATGCGGCAACCGGGGCAAGGGGGAGTTGAACGCGGAAGGAGCAGGCACGATGGCCTACAAGACGATCGTGACGGTGATCACGGACTTTGACGCGGACGTCGCCGCGCTGCGTGCCGGCGAGAAGTTGGCGCGGCGGGAGGAGGGGCATCTTGAGGTGATCTGCCTCGGTCTCGACCGCACCCAGCCCGGTTTCTATTTCAGCGCCGCCGAGGCGATGATCATTCAGGACAATCTGGCGCAGGCGCAGAAGGATGCCGAGGCGATCGAGGAACGGGTGCGGCGTGAACTTGACGGCACCGACATTCTCTGGGGCCTTCAGACCGTAACGGCCCAGCTCGCGAGCCTTACTCCCTTCATCGCTCACGCGGTGCGGTTTGCCGATCTGGTGGTGCTGCCCAAGCCCTACGGGGAGAAGCGGGGCCACGAGAACGAGGCGATCATCGAGGCAGCCCTGTTCAATGGGCATGTCCCGGTTCTGGTGATGCCGGACGGGCAGGAATTCCCCGATGAGCTCGGGACGGTGGTGATCGGCTGGAACGAGTCGAGCGAGGCCCTGACGGCGGTGCGGGCCGCGCTGCCGCTGTTGCAGGCGGCCGAGAACGTGTCCATCGCCATCGTCGAGCCTCCGGCTCACGGGCCGGATCGTTCCGACCCCGGCGGGATGCTTTCGCTGATGCTGTCACGCCATGGGGTGAAGCCCGAGGTGGCGGTGCTGGCCAAGACGCTGCCGCGGGTGTCCGACGTGCTCTTGCGCCACTGCGACGACGTTGGCGCGCAGCTTCTGGTGATGGGCGCCTATGGCCATTCGCGCTTTCGCGAGTCGATTCTCGGCGGTGCCACCCGCAACGTGCTCGAGAATGCGGACATTCCGGTGCTCATGGCGCACTGAGCGCCATCGGGCGCGCTCGGGCGCGCTGACGCGCGCGGGCGGGAACGACGAAGCCGACCCGTCGCGCCGACCGGGCGGAACCAAGCTCGCGCAGGGGGCGGAGCGGGGGCGCTGCCCCCGCACCCCCGGGGTATTTCCACCAGGATGATGGAACAGGCGTTCAGGCCGGCATGCCTCCGTCGGAGTCGTCTCCGGTCTCATGCAGGAGCGCCTCGAAGGACGGGATGTGTACCCGGCGATTGCCTTCGAGGGCGATGACCCCGTCCCGGCGCAGGGCCGAGATCTGGCGGCTGACCGTCTCGAGCGTCAGGCCCAGATAGTTGGCCATCGCCTCGCGCGTGAGCGGCAGCTCGAAGCCGAAGCCGTCGGTGGCGGCCTTCTTCTGCATTGCCGCTTCACGCCGCGCAATGATGGAAATCATGCTGGCGATCTTCTCGCGCGCCGTCTTGCGGCCGAGGATCAGCATCCACTCGCGGGCCGCGTCGAGTTCGTCGAGCGTCATTTCAAGAAGTCGCTGCGAGACATGCGGCGTGCGCGCCATGAACTCCTCGAAGGGCTTGCGGCGGAAGCAGCAGAGCGTCAGGTCGGTCACCGCGGTGACGTCGAAGGCGACACGATCCCGCCCGGGACGGCCGAGAAAGTCTGAGGGCAGCAGGAGCCCGACCATCTGGGTGCGCCCGTCCTCCATGGTCTGGCTGAGCGTGGCGACGCCGACCACGACCGAAGCGACGAACTCGAGCGGATCTCCCGCCCAGGCCACGGGCTGGCCCGCCTCGTAGCTGCGGTAGGTCTTCATCGTCTCGAGCTCGGCGAGCTCTTCGTCATTGCAGCGGGCGCACACCGCGCGGTGGCGGATGGGGCAGGAGCCGCAACTCTTGCGATCAAAGGCGAGGTTCGCGATGCCCATGGTCCGGCTCCCGGTTTGATCAGGATCAAGGAAGATCCCGCCTGACTCCGGCAAGGCTATTCCAATGACAAGCCACTCGCAACTCAGGCGCCTCGGTCTCTTTGACGCGCGGGTGCCCCGCTACACGAGCTATCCCACGGCACCGCATTTCTCCGATGCGGTGGGCCCGGCCGATACCGAAGGCTGGGTCCGCGCGATTCCGGCCGGTGGGTCGGTGTCGGTCTATGTGCATGTGCCGTTCTGTCGGCGGCTGTGCTGGTTCTGCGCCTGCCGCACCCAGGGCACGGCGACATCGAGCCCGGTGCGCGCCTATCTCGAGACGGTGAAGAAGGAGATCGCGCTCGTCGCCGCGATGCTGCCCGAGGGGGTGAGGATCGAGCATCTGCACTGGGGCGGGGGGACGCCGACGCTGCTCGAGCCCGACATGATCGCCGATCTTGCCGGTGCGATCTTCGAGATGGCGCCGCTCGCGCCCGGGGCGCGATTCTCGGTGGAGATCGACCCGTGCGAGGTGGATCAGGCGCGCATCGATGCCCTCGCGGCGGCGGGCATGAACCGCGCCTCCATCGGGGTGCAGGACTTTCACCCGGAGATTCAGGAAACGATCGGCCGGCCGCAGGGCTACGAGATCACCCGCGACACGGTTAAACGCTTGCGCGCCGCCGGCATCGACAGCCTCAATGTCGACATCCTCTACGGGCTGCCGCACCAGACGGTGGAGCGCATCTCCGAAAGCGTGCAGCTGCTTCTGTCGCTCTCGCCCGACCGGGTGGCGCTCTTCGGCTATGCCCATGTGCCGTGGATGGCCAAGCGCCAGACGCTCATCCCCACCGAAGCGCTGCCTTCGCCCGAGGAGCGGCTCGAGCTTTTCGAGACCGCGCGCCAGCTCTTCCTGTGGGATGGCTATCAGGAGATCGGCATCGACCATTTCGCGCGGCCCGGCGATTCGCTTGCCGTGGCGGCACGCGAGGGCCGGATGCGGCGCAACTTCCAAGGCTATACCGAGGACACCTCCGACACGCTGATCGGACTCGGCGCCTCGGCGATCTCGCGCTACCCGCAGGGTTATGCACAGAATGATGCGGTCACCTCGCGCTACCAGGCCGCCGTGCGCGGGGGGCGGCTGGCGACGGCGCGCGGGCACCGCTTTGAGGGCGAGGATCTGTTGCGCGCGGCGATCATCGAGCGGCTGATGTGCGACTTCGAGGCCAATCTCGACGCGCTGGCGCGTGCCAATGGTGCGGCGCCGGCACAGGCGCGCGCCATGGCGAGCGGGATAGAGGAAGCCTTCGAGGGGCTTGTGCATCTCGACGGCGGGCGGCTGTGGATCGAGCCGCAGGCGCGGCCGCTTGCGCGGATGGTAGCGCGCCACTTCGATGCCTACGAGATGGCCGCCTCGGGCCACAGCCCGGCGATCTGAGGCCCGCCGCTGCGGGGTGGCTTGCGCCCTTCCTGCAGGCGGTTATGACGGATGCCGCAGTTGCAGCGGGGAGGAACGGGCATGGACATCGTCAGCCGTTTGCGCGCGGAACTTGGCGAGGCGGCGGTGCTGACCGGCGCCGACATGGCGCCTTTCATCGAGGACTGGACGCGGCGGTACCACTCGCATCCGCTGGCGGTCGTGCGCCCGGCTTCCACCGCGGAGGTTTCGGCGGTGATGCGGCTGGCCTCGGCCGAAGGGGTGCCGGTGGTGCCGGTGTCGGGCAATACCGGGCTTTCGGGCGGCACGCATGCGGAAGGCGCGATCATGCTGTCGCTCGCGCGCATGAACCGCATCCTCGAGATTCGCGACGAGGCGCGGCTTGCGATCGTGGAGGCGGGGGTGGTGCTCTCGGCGCTGCATGAGGCGGCGGCCACGCATGGGTTGGCGTTTCCCGTCTTCTTCGGGGCGCGCGGCAGTGCGATGATCGGCGGCATTCTCTCCACCAACGCCGGGGGCTCGAACGTGCTGCGCTACGGCAACACGCGCGCGCAGTGCCTCGGGCTTGAGGCGGTGCTTGCCGACGGGCGGGTGCTCAACCTGATGACCGAGCTGCACAAGGACAACTCGGGCTATGACCTGCGCGACCTCATCATCGGCTCCGAAGGCACGCTTGCGGTCATCACGCGTGCGGTTCTGAAGCTCGTCGAGGCGCCGCGCGCGCGGGCCACGGCGATGGTGGCGGTGCCCTCGCTTTCGGCCGCGCTGAGGCTCCTGAACCGGCTGCAGTCGGCCTCGGGCGGGGCGGTGGAGGCCTTCGAATACATGCCGGGCAATTACATCCGCCATCATCTGGAGAAATTCCCCGATGCGCGTCCACCGTTCGCCGAGCCGCACGAGGTGAACATTCTCGTCGAGCTTGCCAGTGCCGCGGAACGCGACGCCACGCGCCTGCCCGACGGCACGGTGCCGCTTGCCGCGCTGCTCGAGCATGAGCTCGGCGAGGCGATGGCCGAAGGCGAGGTTCTTGACGCGGTGATCGCGCAGAACGAGGCGCAGCGGGCGGAGATGTGGGCGCGGCGCGAGGCGGCGGCGGAGGTGGCGCTGACGAGGCTGCCGCTCGTCAACAACGATGTCGCGGTGCCGCTCGACAAGGTGGAGACCTTCCTTGAGCGCATGGAAGAGGTGCTACCGCAGATTGATCCGCAGGCCGAGGCGATCACCGTGGCACATCTGGGCGACGGCAACATTCACTATACCGTCTGGCCGGGGCGCGACGAGCCTGCCCATCTCGACGCCATCATGGAGGCGGTGGAGGATGTGGCGCTCGCGCTCGGCGGCAGCTTCTCGGCCGAGCACGGGATCGGGCTGACGAAGAAGCCCTCGATGGCGCGGCGCAAGGACAGGGTGGCGCTTGAGGTGATGCGGGCGGTGAAGGCCGCGCTCGACCCCAGGGGCATTCTGAACCCCGGCAAGGTGCTGCCGTGAGGCACGCTCAGAAGCGGTAGCCGAAACGCGCGATGTCCTCGGCGCAGAGCTCGGCGACGAGATCGCGCGTGGCCGCGTCGTAGTAGCCGCGATGGTCCGCGGCGCGTTTCGAGCGGTTGACATGCGGGATCTCGCCGAGCCGCAGGCCGAGCCGGGCCTCGAGGCTCTTCACATCCTCCGCGAGGTGTTCGAGCCGAAGCCAGAGGTCGCAACGCTCGCGCCCCGAGGCGTCCGTGACGTAGGCGGCGTAGGGCGAATTGCGGATTGCCCTTTGCATGGCCGGATCGCGCAGGAAGGCGGCGAAGTCGAGGCGCCTGGCGGTGGTCACGGCGGGGTGGTCGAAGCTCTGTTCGCGCAGCCAGTGGTAGTAGCTCACCAGTCTGTCCCACGGGTTGCGCACCAGCGTGAAGACGAAGAAGGAGGCGATCTCCTCGTCGCTGACAAGGCCGCGGATGTCGGCGAGGCGAGAGTGCTTCCAGAGCCGGCCGGCCGTTTTCAAGCCCCGAAGCCGCCGGCGCCGCCGCCGCGCCTTCGGCGTGTCGCCGATGAGGATGTCGTCGGCCATGGCGCGCGCCTCGAGCGCGAGGCTCAGCGCCGTGCCGCCCGTCTTGGGGATATGCACGAAGATGTAGCGCCGCCCGCGCGAGATGATCATGGCGCGGCCTCCGCCGGCACCGCGGCGTCGCGCAACTCGGCCCGCCGCGCCGAGAGCGTGAGCAGCGCGCCCGAGCAGAGGATGAGTGTCATTCCTGCCGCTTCAAGGAGGCCCGGAACCTGCCCCCAGAGGAGCCAGCCCCAGAAGGCGGCGAAGACCAGCATGGAGTATTCAAGGCCCGCGACGAGGGACGTTTCCGCCAGAAGATAGGCACGGGTGATGAGGCCAACGCCAATGACCGCGCCGAGCGCAAGCCCGGCGATGCGGAGAAGGAGGCCGGCATCGGTCGGGCCCCAGGCGCGCAGCAGGAAGCCCGCCGGACCTTCAGGCACGGGCGGGGCAAGCAGGGCGAGAAGCCCGCAGCCGAGCGCGCCCCATGCCGCCATGGCGGCGAAGAAGCCCGCCAGAAGAGCTGGCGTGCTCTCCCGGTGGCAGAGCCGGCGCGTGACAATGGCCGAAAGCGCGTAGAGCAGCGCCGCGGCCAGTGGCATGAATCTGGCTGCGCTGCCGCCGCCCAGCTCGGGACGCAGAACCAGGAGAACGCCGGAAAATCCGAGGACGATGGCGCCGATGCGCCGCCAGCCGGGACGGACGCCGAAGGCGAACGCGGAAATCACCACCACGAAGATCGGCGCGGTGAAGAGCCCGGCCGCGGCCTCCGCCACCGGCATGAAGGCGAGGGCGCCGAAATAGAAGAGCATCGCGCCCGAGAGCAGAAGCGACCGCAGCGCCACGGCGGCCGGTGCGAGGGGCCTGAGACGTAGTCGCGCGAGACGGGCGGCAAGCGCGATCAGCGGCAGGGCGCACAGCGCGCGCAGCAGATGAAACTGCCAAAGACCCGCATGGCCCGTGATCGTCACGACGAGCGAGTCGGTCAGGGAGATCACCGCCATCGCCGCCAGAACGGCGCCGCTCGCCTCGATCGGGCTGCCTTGCGAGACCATGTGTGTTGTCCCAGCCTCAGGATGCATGCATTGCTTCCCTTTTCAAACGCGTGTCAGCATGGTGAAAGTCTGTCTTGCGCGCGATATCTGCCGCGCTCACGCTGCGAGGGGAGGATTGCATGGGCTGGATGGCGGACGAAACCGGGCTTGACAAGCGCAGGGCGAATTTTGTGCCCCTTACGCCGTTGTCGCATCTGAACCGTGCTGCGCGGCTGTTTCCCGACCGCGAGGCGCTTGTCTATGGTGCACGGCGCTGGACCTATGCACAGTATCATGAGCGCTGCACGCGGCTTGCCTCGGCGCTGACGAAGCTCGGCGTGAAACCCGGCGAGGTGGTGGCGACACTCCTGCCGAACGTGCCCGCCCATGCCGAGGCGCATTTCGGCGTGCCGGCCATGGGCGGCGTGCTGAACACCATCAACATCCGCCTCGATGTGGATACGGTGGCCTACATCTTCTCCCACGGCGGGGCGCGGGTGGTGCTGTGCGACACCCAGTACCTGCCGCTCGCCGAAGCGGCGAAGGAGGCGATGGAAGGCGAGGGGCCGCTCATCATCGAGGTGGCTGACGAGCAGGCGGGATTCCCCGCCACGGGGCGCTACACCGAATACGAGGACTTCCTGGCTTCCGGTGATCCGGCGTTTGCGTGGGTGATGCCCGAGGACGAGTGGGAGAGCCTTGCGCTCAACTACACCTCCGGCACCACTGGCCGGCCGAAGGGCGTGGTCTATCACCACCGCGGGGCGTATCTGATGACCATGGGCACGGTGGTGAGCTGGCAGATGCGGCTTTTCCCGCGCTATCTGACCATCGTGCCGCTCTTTCACTGCAACGGCTGGAACCACACCTGGATGATGCCGCTGGTGGGCGGCACCGAGATTTGCCTGCGCAACGTCACGGCAAAGGGCATCTATGATGCCATCGCCGACGAGGGCGTGACCCATTTCGGCGGCGCGCCAATCGTGCTCAACATGATCATCAATGCAAGCGAGGAGGAGCGCCGGCCCTTCGATCATGTGGTCGAGGTCTTCACCGCCGGCGCCCCGCCGCCGGTGGCCACCCTCGAGGCGATCGAGCCGCTGGGCTTCAACGTCACCCAGGTCTACGGCCTCACCGAAACCTACGGCCATGTCACCGAATGCCTCTGGCGCCCCGACCTGTGGGACGATCTGCCCCGCGAGGAGCGCTACACCATCAAGGGGCGCACCGGGGTCGCCATGCCGATGATGGAGGACATTACGGTCATGGATCCCGAGACCATGACCCAGATTCCCATGGATGGCGAGGCGCAGGGCGAGATCATGATCCGCGGCAACTGCGTGATGAAGGGGTATCTGAAGAATCCGAAAGCCACCGAGGAGGCATTTGCGGGTGGATACTTCCACTCCGGCGACATCGCGGTGCAGTATCCCGACGGTTACATGAAGATCCGCGATCGCGCGAAGGACATCATCATCTCGGGTGGCGAGAACGTCTCGTCGGTCGAGGTGGAGGACACGCTCATGCGGCACCCGGCGGTGCTGCTGTGCGCGGTGGTGGCGAAGCCCGACGAGAAATGGGGCGAGGTGCCCTGTGCCTTCGTCGAGCTCAAGCCGGGTGCAAGCGCGACCGAGGAGGAGCTGATCGCCTTCGCCCGCGCGCGGCTTGCGGGCTTCAAGACGCCCAAGCGCGTGGTCTTCCGGGAGCTGCCCAAGACATCCACGGGCAAGATCCAGAAGTTCGAGCTGAGGAAGATCGCGGCGGAGCTTTGAGCGGCGCGAGGCGAACCGCGCTGGCGCGCGGTGCCTTCGGCGAGGGTATTTGGCCCAGGGTGAGAGAGGCTGGGGGCAAAGGCTTCGCAGCCGTTCCGCCCGCGGCGGGGCTGCGGTAGGCTGAGCCGGGCAGGAAGCGTGACGTTCGGGCAGGACGGATGCCGACATGGCGACGGCGCTGAAGAAATATCAGAGGCTTGAGGCAACCGGGCTTTGGCGGCCTGCGCCGGGTGAGCAGCGGCGGGAAGTGATCGTTTCGCTGGGAAGTTCCAGCCTCACGCTGAGCGATACCGCCGGACGCGCCCTGGCGCACTGGTCGCTGGCGGCGATACGGCGGCTTGATCGCGGCGGCCCGCAGGCCCTGTTCGGGCCGGGCGGTGACGCGCCGGACACGCTCGAGATAGATGACGACCAGATGATTGCCGCGCTCGAACGCGTGCGGCGGGCGGTGGCCCGCACGCGGCCGCGCCCCGGGCGGTTGCGGCGCGTGGTGCTCGGCGCGTTTCTGGCGGTGATCAGCCTTGGCGCTGTCTTCTGGCTGCCCGACGCCATGATCGCCCGGGCGGTGGCGGCGTTGCCCGATGCAAGGCGCGCCGAGTTCGGCGAGAGGATGCTTGCCGCTCTGGCGCGGGTCGGCGGGCCACCTTGCCGCACCGCCGAGGGATTGCGTGCCCTCGACGCGGTGCAGCGGCGTCTGCGGGCAGGCCGGCCCGGACGGATCGTGATCCTGCCGGGCGGTGTGGTGCAGAGCGCGTCGCTGCCCGGGGGGATCATGGTTCTCGATCGGTCGGTGGTCGAGGATCACGATGATCCGGCGGTGCTGGCGGGTTTCGTGCTTGCGGAGGACGTGCGGCGCGACATGCGCGATCCGCTGCAATGGCTTCTGGAGGATCTGGGCGCCTTTGCCGCGTTGCGGCTGATGGTCACGGGCGACCTTTCAACGGCCGATCTGGCGCATCACGCCGAAACCGTTGCGCGTTCCGCGCCGCTGCCGGTGGCGCCCGAAGCGCTTCTTGCGGGTTTCGCCGCTGCCGGCGTGCCGGCGACGCCTTACGCCCTGGCGCTCGACATTACCGGAGAGAGCACGCTTGCGCTGATCGAGGCCGATCCGGTGGCGCCGGCTGACGCCCGCCCCGTGCTCAGCGACTTCCAGTGGGTCGCCCTGCAAGGCATCTGCGGCGGCTGAGGTTCAGCGCCGCGCGAAGGCATCGGCGAAGCCGGCCCGGCGCGCCAGCTTCAGCGCGGCGGCAATTTCGGCGTCGGAGGCGAAGGGGCCGGCCATCACGATCTGCACCGGCTTGCCGCGCAGCCGCGTCTTGCCGACGCGAACGGGCAGCCCATTCGCCTGCAGCGCCCGCGCGGCGTTTCGCGCATTGGCGGGAACGGCGAAGGTTCCGACCTGAACATAGGCGGCGCCTTGGGCTGCGGGAGCCGTTGTGGCGGGCGTGGGTGTCTTTCCGGCGATGACCACCTTTGTGCCTCGAGAGGCGGATTGGGTGACGAGGCGACGGGGGACGGTGTTCGTCCAGATCTGCGCCATCTGCGCCTCGCCTTCCGGCGTTCCCCGGCCGCGGTTGGGGTTCAGGCGGTCATCCTTGAAGGCGCTGCGGTAGCCCGGCGGCGGGGCGATGGGCACGGCGCTTCCCTGAATGTGCTGGATGCCGCCGTAAGGGTCTTCGGCCTGCGGCCCGCAACGGACCGGATAGCGCGGATTGGGTTTGAGATAGGGTTGGGCCGCGGGTGAGACGTTGGGGCAGGCAGTGGTGGCGGTGGGCGCCTTCGCCGGGGCGGCAGACTTCGGCTTCACCGGTGCTGGTGCCATCTTGACGGGCGCGGGTTGCACTTTTGCGCTCGTCGTTGGGCGCGGACGCGTTGCGGTTTTCGGGGCGGGCGCGGTTGTGACCGTTGCGGTCCGGCGCGGCGGTTCGGTCACGCGCGGTGGCGTGGGGGCGGGGGGCTCGGCCGGTCTGGCGGTGGCGAAGGTGGGCGTCTGGCCGCAGATGAGCCTGCGCTGGCGGTCGACGCGCGGCACCCAGGTCACCGCGCCGTCGAAGCCTGCGCGCACATAGACACAGCCGCGGCTGTCCACGTACTGCCGGCCGGTGTAGCTCGCCGGCGGGTATTCGGCCGGCCCGTCGTCATTGCGCAGGGTTTGAGCCATCGCCGGCGCGCTGCCGAGAATGACCGCAATTATTGGCAATAAAGCCGTCCAAATCGTCCGCATGATGTGGCCCCCACCAGATCTTGTGGAAGGATGCCCGACAAACCCCAGCCAGTAAAGGGGATTGTGTCGGGCTGGGCGCCTGAATGGCCGGGTGCGCTTGACTCGGGCGGCGGGGGCGGCAGAGTCGCAGAGAGAACAAAAAAGGAACATGCGAGTCGCCATGGGCTTTGCCGAGCTCGATGTGACCACCAATTTCACCTTTCTCACGGGGGGCTCGCACCCCGAGGAATTCGTCGCGCGCGCCGCGGAGCTGGGCATCGGGGCGCTGGCGGTGGCGGATGTGAACTCGGTCGCGGGCGTGGTGCGGGCGCATGTGGCCGCGCGCGAGATCGCCCGTGAGGTTGCCGCGCGGCGGGCGGCGCCGCTGATCGGCCCGCCACGACCGGCGCATATCCCGAAGCCCCCTTCGGCGGATGTCGAGACGGTGCCGCGGGTCATTCCAGGCGCGCGCATCGTCATGGAGGATGGCTTTTCCGTCACCGCCCTGCCGCGCGACCGGGGGGGCTGGGGGCGGCTCTGCCGGCTGATCTCGCGCGGGCGGCTGCGCGCGCCCAAGGGCGCCTGCCGGCTCACCCTCGATGATCTGCTGGAATGGGGCGCGGGGATGGAGCTTCTCCTCCACCCCCCGGCGGAGGTCACGCCTCACTGGCGGGCCGGGGCGCGGCGGCTGGTGCGGCGCTTCGGGGCGGCGGTGACGCTGCGGATGGCGCCGCGCTATGACGGGCAGGATCGCGCGCGTTTCGCCGCCCACGCCGCGCTTGCGGCCGAGCTTGGCGTGCCCACCGTGGCCAGTGCCGCGCCGATCATGCACCGCGCCAGCCGGCGGCGGCTTGTCGATGTGCTCACCGCGATCCGGCTTGGCTGCCGGGTGGATGAGCTCGGCCGCGCCGCGCGCGCCAATGCCGAGGAGCGGCTGCGCTCGGAGGCGGAGATGCGGCGCATCTTCGCCGGTCACGAGGCGGCGGTGGAGCGCTCGGCCGAGATCGCCGCGCGCTGCGGCTTCGCGCTCGACGATCTGCGCTACGAGTATCCTTCCGAGATCGCCGGGAGCGAGAGCCCGGCGGCGCGGCTGGCCCGGCTCGCCCGCGAGGGGCTTGCCTGGCGCTACCCCGAGGGCGCGCCCGAGCGGGTGCGGGCGATGCTCGAGCACGAGCTCGCGCTGATCGGCAAGCTCGGCTACGAGCCCTATTTCCTCACCGTGCGCGACATCGTCGCCTTCGCCCGCTCGCGCGGCATCCTCTGCCAGGGGCGGGGCTCGGCGGCCAATTCGGTGGTCTGCTACTGCCTTGGCATCACCGCCGTCAGCCCCGAGATCGGCTCGATGGTGTTCGAGCGCTTCGTCTCCGAGGCGCGCGACGAGCCGCCCGACATCGACGTGGATTTCGAGCATGAGCGCCGCGAGGAGGTGATCCAGCACATCTATGAGCGCTACGGCCGGCACCGGGCGGGGCTGTGCGCGACCGTCATTCACTACCGGGGCAAGCGCGCGGTGCGCGAGGTCGGCCGCGCGATGGGGCTTTCGGAGGACACCATCGCCGCGCTTTCCTCTCAGCTCTGGGGGTTTTCCTCCTCGGAAGGCCTCGAGGCGGCGCGGCTGCGCGAGATCGGGCTCGACCCCGCCGACCGGCGGCTTTCACAGACGCTGGCGCTCGTGCGCGAGATCATCGGCTTTCCGCGCCACCTGTCGCAGCATGTGGGCGGCTTCGTCATCACCGAGGGCCGGCTTGACGAGCTCTGCCCGGTGGAGAATGCGGCGATGGAGGACCGCACCGTCATCTCATGGGACAAGGACGACATCGACGCGCTCGGCATCCTCAAGGTGGACATCCTCGCGCTCGGCATGCTCACCTGCATCCGCAAGGCCTTCGAGCTGATCCGCCAGCATCACCGCATCGACTACACGCTCGCGACGCTGCCGCCCGAGGATCCGGCCGTCTACGACATGCTCTGCCGGGCCGATTCGCTTGGCGTCTTTCAGGTGGAGAGCCGGGCGCAGATGAACTTCCTGCCGCGGATGCGGCCACGCTGCTTCTATGATCTCGTCATCGAGGTGGCGATCATCCGCCCCGGCCCCATTCAGGGCGACATGGTGCACCCCTATCTGCGGCGCAGGAACGGCGAGGAGGAGGTGCGCTTTCCGTCCGACGCGCTGGGCGAGGTGCTGGGCAAGACGCTGGGCGTGCCCTTGTTTCAGGAACAGGCGATGCAGATCGCCATCATCGGCGCGGGCTTCACGCCGGAAGAGGCCGACCGGCTGCGCCGCTCGCTCGCCACCTTCAAGAAGCATGGCTCGGTCAGCGAGTTCCGGGGCCGCTTCATGCGCGGCATGGCGGCGAACGGCTATGATGCCGAATTCGCCGAGCGCTGCTTTTCGCAGATCGAGGGCTTCGGCTCCTACGGCTTTCCCGAAAGCCATGCGGCGAGCTTCGCGCTGCTCGTCTATGCCAGCGCCTGGCTCAAGTGCCATCACCCCGGCATCTTCGCCTGCGCGCTTCTCAACTCCCAGCCGATGGGGTTTTACGCGCCTGCCCAGATCGTGCGCGATGCGCGCGAGCACGGGGTGGAGGTGCGCCCCGTCTGCATCAACGCCAGCTACTGGGACAATGTGATGGAGCCCGACGGGCGCGGAGGGCTCGCGCTGCGCCTCGGCTTTCGCCAGATCCGCGCCCTGCGGGAGGAGGACGCGCGCTGGATCGTGGCCGCGCGCGGCAACGGCTACACGGCCGTGGAGGATGTCTGGCGCCGCGCGGGGGTGGGGCCGGCCACGCTGCGCGTGCTGGCCGAGGCCGACGCCTTCGCCTCTCTGGGGGTGAGCCGGCGCGAGGCGCTCTGGGCGGCAAAGGCGCTGGCGAAGGGGGGCGAGCTGCCGCTCTTTGCCGGCGACCTCGATGGCGAGGGGATCATGGAGCCCGCCGCGCATCTGCCCGCGATGAGCCTCGCCGAGGAGGTGGTGGAGGATTACGTTGCCCTGCGGCTGACGCTGAGGGCGCATCCGATGGCGCTGTTGCGCCATCTGCTCACCCCGCCCGATGGAAGCCCGCCCGTTGGCGCCGAACCCGCGCGCGGGCGCCTCACGGCTGCCAGCGGCTGAGCGCGTCCTCGTCCTCTTCCTTCGCGGCCACCCAGGCGGCTTCGCCCTCGGCGGTGATCTCGCGCTTCCAGAACGGCGCGCGCGACTTGAGGTAATCCATCAGGAACTCGGCCGCGGCGAAGGCATCGGCCCGGTGCGGCGCGGCAGTGGCGACCATCATGATCGCTTCGCCCGGCCGCATGGGCCCGTGGCGATGGATGACGAGACAGCCCGAAAGGTGCCAGCGCTCCTCGGCCTCGGCCGCGATCCTGCCGATGGCGCGCTCGGTCATGCCGGGGTAGTGCTCGATCTCCATGGCGGCAAGCGTCCCGCCCTCGTCACGCACGATGCCGGTGAAGCTCACCACCGCCCCCGCGCCTGTCACAGCTTCGGTGAAGCGCTCAAGCTCGGCACCCTGCGCGAACGGCTCGGTCTGGATGCGGATCTCGGCCATGCTCCGCCCCCGGTCAGCCGCCCGTCATGGGCGGGAAGAAGGCGACCTCGCGCGCGCCCTTGAGCGGCGCGTCGAAGTCGGCAAGCTCCTGATCCACCGCCACCCGAAGCGCGGAGAGGTCGGCAAATGCCGCTGCATAGCGCGCCTCGCGCGCGGCGAGCTCACCCACGAGCTCGGCCACCGTCTCGGCCTCCGTCTCCACCTTTTCGCGGGGGATGCCGATGCGCTCGCGCACCCAGGCGAAATAGAGAACCTCGATCATTCCGCGTCTGCCTCTCTCAGAAGCGGCACCGACTTGCGCCAGTAATCCCACCCGGTGATCGCCGTCAGACCCGCCGCCAGCCACAGAAGCGCGGTGCCGCCGTAGTAGCTCACCATCGCGCCTTCATGTTTCCAGCGCAGCCCCATCACGTCACGCTCTTCTCCGGCAAGGATGCGCTCGACCATCTCCGCATCCATGCCGAAGCTGTGCATTCCGAAATAGTGGACGAAGAGCCCCTGTGCGAAAAGCACGGTGATCGCCACCATCTGCACGGTGGTCTTCCACTTGGCGAGGTTGGTGACCTTCACATGATGGGCGCGGTCGCCGAGATACTCGCGCAGCCCCGAGACGAAGACCTCGCGGAACAG
Organism: Meinhardsimonia xiamenensis; assembly: GCF_900102905.1. GTDB lineage: Bacteria > Pseudomonadota > Alphaproteobacteria > Rhodobacterales > Rhodobacteraceae > Meinhardsimonia > Meinhardsimonia xiamenensis. Next base: position 427,130 of record NZ_FNFV01000001.1, read on the forward strand.
GATCACCACGGCCGGAACCACGATCCACGGGTTGAGGCCGGTGAGACCGGCGAGAATCATCAGCGAGATCGCCACGATCGCCTTGTCGGCGATCGGGTCGAGCATGGCGCCGAAGGCCGAGACCTGCCCCCACAGCCGCGCAAGCCGGCCGTCGATGTAGTCGGTCACGGCGGCAGCGACAAAAAGGATCACCGCCAGCCAGTCGGCCCAGGGGCGGGCGAGAAACAGGAACGACAGCCCGATGACGGGAGCCGAGGCCAGCCTCAGCACGGTGAGGGTATTGGGCAGGGTCCAGCGCATGGCGCCTTCCTAACCCGCGTCGCCGCCGGCGGAAAGGGGGCGCGCGGCGGAACTCAGCGCTGCTCGTCGTCTTCGTCCGGGGCCGAGTCCGGGAGGTTGAACAGGCTGTCGGCGTCGGGCAGTGCCTCGCCATCGTCCGCTTCGGACTCGTCGCGCGGGTCGGAGAGCGAGAATGTCTCGAGCCCGGAGATTGCCGAGGGAATGCGCGGTTCCGGCTCCATGCTGAGCGACTGCTCGGTGGAGACGAGCTTGCGCCGCTCCTCGTCCGAGAGAACGCCGCCTTCCCTGGCCTTCTTCGCCGCCGCCTTCTGCACCGCCGCGTCAAGCTCGGACTGCTTGCACAGACCCAGCGCCACCGGGTCGATGGGCTGGATGTTGGCAATGTTCCAGTGGGTGCGGTCGCGGATCGACTGGATCGTGGGTTTGGTCGTGCCAATGAGCTTGGCAATCTGCGCGTCCGAAAGCTCGGGGTGGAACTTCACCAGCCACAGGATCGCCGCCGGGCGGTCCTGCCGCTTGGAAAGCGGCGTGTAGCGCGGGCCGCGGCGTTTTTCCTCGCCAACGGCGGCGGGGTTGTACTTGAGCTTCAGCCGATAGGTGGGGTCGGCCTCGCCCTTGCGGATTTCCTCGGCATCGAGCTGGTTGTTGGCGATCGGGTCGAAACCCTTGACGCCCTGGGCCACGTCGCCGTCGGCGATGCCCTGCACCTCAAGCTCGTGCAGGCCGCAGAAATCGGCAATCTGCTTGAAGGTCAGCGTGGTGTTGTCGATCAGCCAGACGGCCGTCGCCTTTGCCATGATCGGTTTCGCCATGTCAGGGCTCCTGAAATGCAATTCTCCTGTGCCGTGGAAACGGCCGGCCGCTTCGGGCCTCATCCTCGCTTTCGGGGATTGCCGCCTATATAGTCGCGCGACGGGAGGGAGAAAAGGGCAAATGCGCTGGATCCTGGCACTCTGGATCATCCTCGCCGCCGCGCTGCCGGCCCGCGCCGATGGCGAGCGGGCAGGGGATTTCGACTACTACGTGCTGGCGCTGAGCTGGTCGCCCACATGGTGTGCGCTCGAGGGCGACGCGCGCGGCTCGCCCCAGTGCAAGGAGAACGCCGATTTCGGCTGGGTTCTGCACGGGCTCTGGCCGCAATACGAGGAGGGCTGGCCCGCGTGGTGTCGCACGAGCGCGCGCAACCCCTCCCGCGGCGAGACCGCCGGCATGGCCGACATCATGGGCAGCCCGGGCTCCGCCTGGCACCAGTGGAAGAAGCACGGCCGTTGCACGGGGCTGGACCCGGCCGACTATTTCGCCCTTGCGCGGCATGCGTGGGAGAGGATCGGGAAGCCCGAGGTCTTTCGCCGCCTCGACCGGCCGGTCAAGCTGCCGGCGGCGGTGGTGGAGGAGGCCTTCCTGAAGGCCAATCCCGCGCTCTCGCCTGACATGGTCACCGTCACCTGCAAGGCGGGGCGCATCCATGAGGTGCGCATCTGCCTCACGCGCGAGCTCGAGCCGCGCGCCTGCAGTGCCGATGTGGCGCGCGACTGCCCGCTTCAGGATGCCCTTCTCGAGCCGATCGAGTGAAGCGGCGAGCCGTCTCCTGCCGTCCGGGCTCGCTGCGATTTGATCACGCGCTCTGCCCGGCCGTGGTATTCTAGCGCCACAGGCCCGGGACACGGGCCGGCGTCTGCTCCCGGGCCGTCCGGAAGTCCGGCCGTGAGGAGGAGATGCCATGTCCAAACGTCACGCGATCGGAAACCCCGGCTCGGTGGCCGCGCAGGCGCTGGAGCGCGGCGCGAAATGGGTGAGCGAGGCGATCGCCAGCATCGGTAGCCCCGCGGGCGCCGCGGATTCCATCCGCACATGCAGGCTGACCATGGCCGATCTGCGCGCCGCTCTGCGGGCAGGCGCGCGCGATTTCGCTAGGTTCCGCAGCGACGTGATGTTTGTCGTCGCACTCTACCCGGTCATCGGGCTTCTTCTGGTGGGCTTCGGCCTGCGCCTGGAGCTGATGCCGCTGATCTTTCCTATGCTGGCCGGTTTCGCCCTGCTCGGCCCTGCGGCGGCTGTGGGAGTTTATGAGATGAGCCGGCGCGCCGAGGCCGGCGAGCCCGTCAATTGGGCAACCGCCCTCGCTGTCGTGACGCGCCCCGGCTTTATTGCAGTGCTCGTTCTGGGACTGGGTCTTTTCGCCTTGTTCCTGGCATGGATGCTCGCCGCGGCGGCGATCTACGCGCTCACGCTCGGTCCCGAGCCCCCGGCATCGCTCGAGAGCTTCGTGCGCGAGGTCTTCACCACGCCGGCCGGCTGGGCGATGATCGTCATCGGATTCGCGGTTGGCTTCGTCTTCGCCGCCATCGCGCTGGCCGTCGGCGTGGTTTCCTTCCCGCTGCTGGTCGATCGCCCTGTCGGCGTTCCGGCGGCGGTGGCCGTTTCGCTGCGCGTGACGCGCGAGAACCCGCGCGTGATTGCCACCTGGGGCCTCATCGTTTCGCTTGCCCTCGCGCTCGGCGCGCTGCCGGCACTGATCGGCCTGATTGTCGTGCTGCCGATCCTCGGGCATGCCACCTGGCACCTCTACCGCCGGGCGGTACGGCCGACCTGAGCCCGCCGCTCACGCGGGACACCTCACACGGTGATGATCGTCTGGCCGACCGTCTGCCGCGCTTCCAGGGCGCGGTGGGCATCGGCCACCTTCTCGAGCGGGAACCGCTGGGCGATGTCGATCTTCACCTCGCCCTTCAGCACCTTGTCAAAGAGCCGCCGCGCCATCGCCTGGCAGGTCTCGAAGTCACCGATATGGGTAAAGAGCGTCGGCCGCGTCAGCTTCAGCGAGCCCTTCTGAGCAAGCATTCCGATGTTGAAGGGCGGCACGGGCCCCGAGGCATTCCCGAAGCTGATCATCATGCCAAGCGGCTCGAGGCAGTCCAGCGAGCCGTCGAAGGTGTCCTTGCCGACCGAATCCATCACCACGGGCACGCCGCGGCCGCCGGTGATCTCGCGGGTGCGGGCGACGAAATCTTCTTCGCGGTAGTTGATGCAGTGCTCGGCGCCATGCTCGAGCGCGAGGCGGCACTTCTCGGCCGAGCCGGCGGTGCCGATCAGCCGGATGCCCTCGGACTTCGCCCACTGGCAGGCGATGAGCCCCACGCCCCCGGCGGCAGCATGGAAGAGCACGAAGTCGCCCTTCGAAATGGGGTGGGTGCGCTCGAAGAGATACTGCACCGTCAGCCCCTTGAGCATCATCGCCGCCCCTTCCTCGAAGCTGATGCCCTCGGGAAGCGGGCAGACTTGCGCGGCGGGCAGCACGCGCGCCTCCGCATAGGCGCCCGGCACGGCCGAGGCATAGGCGGCGCGATCGCCCGGTCTGAGGTGCGTCACGCCCTCGCCCACCGCCTCGATCACGCCCGCGCCCTCCATGCCGAGTGCGGCAGGGAGCTTCAGGGGGTAAAGGCCGGTGCGCTGGTAGATGTCGATGAAGTTGAGCCCGATGGCCTTGTGGCGGATGCGCACCTCGCCGGGGCCGGGCTCGCCCACCTCGCGCTCGACGATCCTGAGCACCTCCGGCCCGCCGAATTCCTCGATGATGACGGTCTTCGCTGTCTCGGCCATCCCTGTCACTCCTGCTTCGGTGCTGTCCCCCGGCCCACGGCGACATAGGCCTCAAAGCCTGCCGCGCGCGCGTCTTCGGGGTCGTAGATGTTGCGCAGATCGGCCATGCGCGGATGCGCCATCGCCTGGGCGAGCCGCCTGAGGTCAAGCGCGCGGAAGGCGTTCCACTCGGTCAGGATCACCAGCGCATCGGCGCCCTCGGCCGCGGTGTAGGGGTCGTCGAGCCACTCCACGCCGGGCAGGAGCGCCTCCCCCTCGCGCCGACCCTGGGGGTCGACCACGCGCACCTTGGCCCCGCCGCCCACCAGCGCGGGCACGATGGTGAGAGATGGCGCCTCGCGCATGTCGTCGGTGTTGGGCTTGAAGGTGACGCCGAGCACGGCCACGCGGCGCCCGTTCACCGAGCCGTCGCAGAGATCGACGATCTTGTCGATCATGCGCCGCTTGACCTCGTCATTGACCTTGATGACCGTCTCGACGATCTGCATGGGCACAGCATGCTCCTGCCCGATGCGGGCGAGCGCGCGCGTGTCCTTCGGAAAGCACGAGCCGCCGAAGCCCGGACCTGCGTGCAGGAACTTGGGGCCGATCCGGTTGTCGAGTCCGATGCCGCGGGCGACCTCCTTCGCATCCGCGCCGACCCGCTCGCACAGCGCGGCGATCTCGTTGATGAAGGTGATCTTGGTGGCCAGAAAGGCGTTGGCGGCGTACTTGATCATCTCCGCCGATTCGAGATCGGTGGTGACGATGGGGAAGTCGCGCAGATAGAGCGGCCGGTAGATCTCGGCCATCACCTTCGCGGCGCGGTCGGATTCGACGCCGACCACCACCCGGTCGGGGCGCATGAAGTCGTCGATCGCCGCGCCCTCGCGCAGGAATTCGGGGTTCGATGCCACGTCGAACTCGGCCTCGGGGTTGGCGCGGGCAATCGCCTCGGCCACCTTGCGGTTGGTGCCGACCGGCACGGTGGACTTGGTGACCACCACGGTATAGCCGGTGAGCGCGCGGGCAATCTCCTCGGCCGCAGCCATCACATAGCTCAGGTCCGCGTGCCCGTCGCCGCGCCGCGTGGGCGTACCGACCGCGATGAAGACGGCATCGGCCCCGTCCACCGCCGACGCAAGATCGGTGGTGAAGGAAAGGCGCCCCTCGCGGCTGTTGCGTGCAAGCAGTTCGTCAAGGCCGGGCTCGTAGATCGGCACCTTGCCCGCCCGCAGCATGTCGATCTTGGCCGGGTCGCGGTCAACGCAGACGACCTCATGGCCGAAGTCCGAAAAACACGTTCCCGAGACGAGGCCCACATAACCTGTCCCGACCATTGCAATGCGCATGAGAAATGCTCCGTTCGGCAGTACATGCGCCTTGGTAACCCAAAGCGCGCGGCGGTCAACCGCGTGACCGTGTCAGGCGCCGGCGATTGCGGCGCGCGTATCCTGCATCTGCCGGGCGATCGAGCGCTTGGAGATGAGCGAAGCAGTGATGACCCCGACGGCGACAATGGCGATCAGGATGGTCGAAAGCGCGTTGATCTCGGGACTGACGCCGAGGCGCACCGAGGAGAAGATCTTGATGGGCAGCGTCGTCGCCGAGGGGCCGGCGGTGAAGGAGGCGATGACCAGATCATCAAGCGACAGGGTGAAGGCCAGAAGCCAGCCCGCGATTACCGCCGGCGCAATGATCGGCAGCGTGACGAGACGAAAGGCCTCGAAGGGCGTGCAGCCGAGATCCAGCGCCGCTTCCTCGATCGAGCGGTCGAAGCTGACGAGGCGGGAGGAGACCACGACCGAGACGTAGCACATCGAGAAGGTGGTGTGCGCGAGCACGATCGTGGTGATGCCGCGGTCAAGGTCGATGGCGATAAACAGGAGCAGGAGCGACAGGCCCGTGATCACCTCGGGCATCACGAGCGGCGCATAGATCATGCCCGAGAACAGCGTGCGCCCCAGAAAACGTCCCCCGCGCACCAGCGCATGGGCGGCCATCGTCCCCAGCACGGTGGCCAGAGTCGAGGAGACGACGGCCACGCGCAGTGTCACCCAGGCGGCATCGAGGAACGCCTCGTTGCGGATGAGCTCGCCATACCAGCGGGTCGAGAAGCCGGCCCAGACCGTTACCAGCTTCGAGGCGTTGAAGCTGTAGACGATGAGGATGAGCATCGGCAGGTAGAGAAAGGCAAAGCCCAGCGTCAGCGAGGTGAGGTTGAACCAGGAAAACCGCCTCACTGTTCCGCCTCCCGTGCCTTCTGCTCGTTGCGCTGGAAGAGGATGATCGGCACGATCAGGATGAGAAGCAGCACCACCGCCACCGCCGAGGCCACCGGCCAGTCGCGGTTGGAGAAGAACTCCTCCCACAGCACCTTGCCCACCATGAGCGTGCGCGAGCCGCCCAGAAGCGAAGGGATGACGAACTCGCCAAGGGCGGGGATGAAGACCAGAAAGCAGCCGGCGATGATCCCGGGGCGGGCAAGCGGCACGGTGACGAGCCAGAAGCTCTGCGTCCGGCTGCAGCCGAGATCCTCGGCCGCCTCAATGAGCGAGACGTCGAGCTTGTCGAGGGTGGCGTAGATCGGCAGCACCATGAACGGCAGATAGGTGTACACGATGCCGATGTAGACGGCCGTGGGCGTGTTGAGGATCATCAGCGGCTCGTCGATCAGCCCAAGCCACATGAGCGCACGGTTCAGCACGCCTTCCTGGGCGAGAATGCCCATCCACGAATAGACGCGGATGAGGAAAGAGGTCCAGAAGGGGAGGATGACCCCCATCAGCAGGGTCGGGCGCCAGTGCACTGGAGCGCAGGCCATGCCGTAGGCGATGGGAAAGCCCACGAGAAGGGTGAGAAAGGTGGCGAAGGCGGCGATCCAGAGACTCGAGAGATATGCCTTCCAATAGAGGTCGTCCGTCGTGAGGAAGACGTAGTTTTCAAAGTCGAGCCCGGCGACGAATTCGCGCACGCCCTCCCAGCCGCGGGAGAGGTCAAGCGTGGGCGTGTAGGGAGGAATCGAAAGCGCGGGGTCGGAAAGCGAGATTTTCAGAACGATGAGAAAGGGCACCAGAAACAGCGCCAGAAGCCACAGATAGGGCACCCCGATCACCAGCCAGCGCCGCAACTTGCCGGTCATGCGTGATGCTCCCGCAAGAGCCTTTCGCCAACGGCGTTGATACCGCGCGATCTCCGGCTGGTTCTTGCCCGGCGCGACGCGCCGGGCAGCGCCCGACCCGCCCCGTCGGGCCGGGCGCTGTCACCCGGCTTGTGCGCCGCAACCTGGCAAACCGTCGGAGCGTGCGGTGGCGATGGATTTCTGATTGCCGCGCGTCGCATCGCCTAACCTTTCAGGACCAATCCCGCGCTGTCTGACCACGAAAGCCACACGTCCTCGCCCCAGGTGTGTTCGCGGGCGTGGAAGCGGTCCGTGTTCACGGTCTGGGCGCGCAGCACGTGCCCGGTGGAAAGCACGACGTGGTAGGTGGAGATATTGCCCAGATAGGCGATGTCCTCGATGCGCCCGCGCACCGCGTTGGCCGCGCCCGCCGGCCGTTCACTCGAAATCCGCACCTTTTCCGGGCGGATGGCAAGCGTGACCTTCTCGCCCGCCGCCGGTGCGGGCTTCGGGGCGAGCCCGCCAAGGGGCGTCTGCCCCTCGGCCCAGTGAAGACGCGCGGTTTCACCCTCCACCGCTGCCAGCCGGCCCTCGATGAGGTTGATTTCACCAATGAAATCGGCCACGTAGGCGTTGGCCGGAAACTCGTAGATCCGGTCGGGCGTGTCCACCTGCTCAAGCCGGCCGTCGCGCATCACTGCCACGCGGCTTGCCACGGTCATCGCTTCCTCCTGGTCGTGGGTGACGATGACGAATGTGGTGCCGGTCTTTTCCTGAATCCCCATCAGCTCGAACTGGGTTTCCTGCCTGAGCTTCTTGTCGAGCGCGCCGAGTGGCTCGTCGAGCAACAGCAGCTTCGGGGCCTTCGCGAGCGCCCGCGCCAGAGCCACGCGCTGCTTCTGCCCGCCCGAGATCTGATGCGGCTTGCGCCGCGCGAAACGCGTGAGCTGCACGAGCTTGAGCATCTCCTCCACACGCTCGGCGATCACATCGCGCGGCAGCCTGTCGCGCCTGAGGCCGAAGGCGATGTTGTCCCACACGCTCAGATGCGGAAACAGGGCGTAGGACTGGAACATCATGTTCACCGGCCGGCGGTTGGGCGGCACGCCGGCCAGATCGCGCCCCTCAAGCAGGATCTGCCCCTCGGTCACCTCCTCGAAACCGGCGAGCATGCGCATCAAGGTGGTCTTGCCGCAGCCCGAGGGGCCGAGAAGGGCGAAGAACTCCCGTTCATAGATCTTCAGGTCGAGCCCGTCGACGGCGGTGAAGGAGCCGAACCTCTTGGTCACGCCGCGAAACTCGATGAGCGGCCTGGCCTGGGGGTCGGCCCAGGGCGCGAACACGGCCGGAGCGGAGGAAACGGTTTGTGGCATCGCGGGAAAGCGGCGCATCGGCGCCCGCGAGCCGGGGCCCGCGGGCGCCTTCGGCTTCAGGTGCCTGACTTGATCTTGGTCCACAGGCGGGTGACGAACCTCTGCACCCGCGGCTCGTAGGGCGTGGTGGTGAAGAGGTTCTTCATCGTCTCCTCGTCGGGGTAGATGGCCGGATCCTCGAGAATCTCGGGCAGGATGTAGGGCCAGCTGCCCTTGTTGCCGTTGGCGTAGTAGACATAGTTCGTCGCCGCGGCGATGTTCTCGGGTTCCATCATGAAGTTGATGAAGGCATGCGCGCCTTCTGGGTTCGGCGCATCGACCGGGATCGCCATCTGGTCAAACCACATCTGCGCCCCTTCCTTCGGCGCGTGATAGGCGATCTCCACGCCGTTGTCGGCCTCGTCGGCGCGGTCGCGGGCCTGCAGCACGTCGCCCGACCAGCCCACGGCCACGCAGATTTCGCCATTGGCCAGTGCGTTGATGTATTCGGAATTGTGGAACTTCTGGATGTAGGGGCGGATCGCTGCATAGACCGGCTCGACCTTGGCGATCACGTCCGGGTCATGGCTGTCGGGATTCTCGCCGAGGTATTTCAGCGCCATGGGGATCATCTCCGAGGGCGCGTCGAGGAAATGCACGCCGCAGCTGGCGAGCTTCTCCATGTTGGCCGGATCGAAGACGAGCGAGAGGCTGTCGATCGGCGCGTCCTCGCCCAGCACCTCGCGCACCTTGCCCACGTTCACGCCGATGCCGGTGGTGCCCCACATGTAGTTGACCGAGTATTCGTTGCCCGGGTCATACTTGGCGGTGCGCTCCATGATCACGTCCCACATGTGGACGAGATTGGGCAGCTTCGACTTGTCGAGCTTCTGGAAGGCGCCGGCCTTGATCTGGCGTTGCAGGAAGGTGCCCGAGGGCACGACCACGTCATAGCCCGAGCCGCCGGCGAGAAGCTTCGTCTCCAGCACCTCGTTGGAGTCGAAGACATCGTAAATCAGGTCATAGCCGGTTTCGGCCTCGAATTTCTCCAGAAGGCTTTCGTCGATGTAGTCCGACCAGTTGTAGACGCGAACCTCCTCGGCCCCCGCGGCAACCGCGGTGCCGGCCACCGCAAGCGCGGCCGCCGCGGCGGTGTGCATCAGCTTCCTCTGCTTCATCTTCCATCTCCCACCATCGATGCGACCGCTGTTTCGCGACCGCCATCTTCCATGTACACTTTTGATCAAATATCCGATTCGAGGCTCCCGTCAAAACCCTTTCTGCGCTTGGGAGCGTCGTGCGGTGGCGTCCGTCCAGGGTTGAGAGAGGTGAGGTGACCGGAGGCGCATCCACGACCGAGCATGAGGCCATCCACGCCGCGCTGCGCGAGATGATCCTGTTTGGTGATCTCGCTCCGGGCGAGGCGGTGACGGTTGCCGGGCTCGCCGCGCGGGCGGGCGCGGGTACCATGCCGGTGCGCGAGGCGGTACGGCGGCTCGATTCGGAAGGCGCGCTCGAGCGCACCGGCAACCGGCGCGTGCGCGTGCCGCCAATGACCTCCGCGCGGCTCGAGCAGATTCGCGTTGCCCGCGCCGCGATCGAGCCGGAACTGGCCCGCCGCGCAGTCATCCTCGCGCGTTCCGAAGGCCGCGAGGCCGAGCTGGCGGATGAGCTGAAGGGAATCGACAGTCAACTCGACCTCGCCATAGAGTCGGGGGACATCAGGGGCTATTTGCGGTTCAATTTCAAGTTCCACTTCCATCTCTACACCGTGGCCCAGGCCGAGGTGCTGGAGCGCATCGCCCTCTCTCTCTGGCTTCAGGTGGCGCCGAGTCTGCGGATCATGTGCGGCCGTTACGGCACCGGCAATCTGCCCGACCTGCACGAACAGGTGATCGCGGGAGTTCGCACGGGTGATGCGGAGGCAGTGGCCGGGGCCGTTGCGGGCGACATCGCTCAGGGGATGGACGGGGTGGCCGCCCTGCTCGGCTCAAGATTTGATCAAAATAATTGACCGTCTCCGCGCGATTGCCTAGTCTGCGCGCGATCACCCCTCCGCGGGACTTCCGCGCGCCAACCTACGGTGATGCCTTGCGGGGTGCGGGGTGGCTTTGGCCGGTGCCCGCCGGTGCCGGAATTGAACAGCAGCAACGAGGCTCCCATGTCGAGCGCGCCCGGGTTTGTGAGCGGCGATCACTGGATCACCAGCTTGTCCGAGACATTTGGCCGATATCTTGGCCACCGCCGCCTGGAAGAGGTGGAGTGCATCATCCCCGACCTCGCGGGCATGTCGCGGGGCAAGGCGATGCCAAGCCAGAAGTTCCGCCCGGAAGGCACGATCTACCTGCCGGTCTCGATCTTCTACCAGACGATCTCGGGCGAATGGGTGAACATGCCCGAGATCGAGAACCAGTGGCTCGAGAGCGACATCGTCCTGCGCCCCGACATGGACACCGCCACCGCGGTGCCTTGGGCCGACGAGCCGACGATGCAGGTCATCTGCGATGCCGAGACCCGCGAAGGCGAGGTGCTTCCCTTCGCACCGCGCAACGTGCTCAAGCGCGTTCTGGGGCTCTATGCCGAGCGGGGCTGGCGGCCGGTGGTGGCGCCCGAGCTCGAATTCTACCTCACCGAGCCGAACATCGACCCCGACCTGCCGATCGAGCCGCCGGCGGGCCGCACCGGGCGCAAGGGCGCGGCGCGCCAGGCCTTCTCGATGGTCGCTGTGGACGAATACGGCGAGGTGATCGACACCATCTACGACTTCGCCGAGGCGCAGGGCTTCCAGATCGACACGGTCATTCAGGAAGGCGGCGCAGGGCAGATCGAGATCAACCTGATGCACGGCGATCCGCTGAAGCTCGCCGACGAGGTGTTCTATTTCAAGCGAACCATCCGCGAGGCGGCGCTGAAGAAAGGCGTGTTCGCCACCTTCATGGCCAAGCCGATGCGCGACGAACCCGGCTCGGCGATGCACATCCACCAGTCGGTCGTGGATGCCGTCACGGGCCGCAATCTCTTCAACGGCCCGGGCGACCAGCCGACCGATGCCTTCAGGCACTTCATCGGCGGCTCGCAGCGCTATCTTCTGCACGCCGCGCCGCTGCTGCTGCCTTACGTCAACTCCTACCGCCGCATCACCGCCGTGGGCATGGCGGCTCCGTCCAACCTCGAATGGGCGGCCGACAACCGCTCGACGGGCCTGCGCGTTCCCAACGGCCCGCCGGAGTCGCGCCGGCTCGAGAACCGCGTCATCGGGTCGGACTGCAACCCCTATCTCGCCATCGCCGCCAGCCTCGCCTGTGGCTATCTCGGCATGGTGGAGAAGATCGAACCCTCGCCCGCTGCCCAGAAATTCGTTGATGAAAGCGAATTCGCGCTGCCGACCTCGCTTTCGGACGCGCTTGATCTTTTCGCCGAGGGCGGAGCGCTGCGCGAGGTTCTGGGCGAGGAGTTCTGCACCCTCTACCAGAACATCAAGCGCGCCGAGAACGAGGAGTACCAGCGCGAGATCACGCCCTGGGAGCGCGAGCACCTGCTTCTGAACGCCTGAAAGAGCAAGACGCATGAACATTCTTCTCAACCAGCCCCCCACGGCCGACATCCAGGCGCTCGACGCCGCCCATCACATGCACCCCTTCACCGCCAATGCCGAGCTCGCGGCCAAGGGCGCGCGCGTGATCACCCGCGCGCGTGGCGTGTGGCTGACCGACAGCGACGGCAACCGGATTCTCGACGGCATGGCGGGGCTTTGGTGCGTCAACATCGGCTATGGCCGCGAGGAGCTCGCGGAGGTTGCCGCGCGGCAGATGCGGGAGCTGCCCTACTACAACACCTTCTTCCAGACGACCCATGTGCCGGCGGCAGCCCTCGCCGCGCGGCTTGCCGAACTGGCGCCGGGCGATCTCAACCATGTCTTCTTCGCCTCGGGCGGGTCCGAGGCCAATGACACCAACATCCGCCTTGTCCGTCTTTACTGGGCGCTCAAGGGCAAGCCGGAAAAGACGGTGATCATCAGCCGGCGCAACGCCTACCACGGCTCGACGGTGGGGGCGGCCTCGCTGGGCGGGATGGCGCCGATGCATGCGCAGGGCGGCCTGCCCATTCCCGGCGTCGTGCACATCGGCCAGCCTGACTGGTGGTCGGAGGGTGGCGACATGACGCCCGATGAATTCGGCCGCGCCCGTGCCCGCGAGCTTGAGGAGAAGATCGCCGAGCTCGGTGAGGATCGCGTCGCCGCCTTCATCGCCGAGCCGGTGCAGGGGGCGGGCGGGGTGATCATTCCGCCCGAAAGCTACTGGCCCGAGATCCAGCGCATCTGCGACGCGCATGACATCCTGCTGATCGCCGACGAGGTCATCACCGGCTTCGGCCGCACCGGCAACTGGTTCGGCAGCCAGACGTTCGGCATCCGCCCCGACATCATGACCGTGGCCAAGGGGCTGTCGTCGGGCTACGCGCCGATCGGCGGCTCCATCGTCTCCGACGAGGTGGCCGAGGTGATCGGGCAGGCGGAGTTCGTGCATGGCTACACCTACTCGGGCCATCCGGTGGCCGCCGCGGTGGCGCTCGAGAACCTGCGCATCATGGAGGAGGAGGGCATCGTCGAGCATGTGCGCGAGGTGGCCGGCCCGCATCTCGCCCGGCGCTGGGCGGAGCTTGCCGAGCATCCGCTGGTGGGTGAGGCGAAGTCGGTGGGGCTGATGGCCTCGGTCGCGCTCACCCCGGACAAGGCCAGCCGCGCGCCCTTTGCTGCCGAGAAGGGCACGGTGGGCTACATCTGCCGGGAGATCTCCTTTGCCGAGGGGCTCGTGATGCGCCACGTCGGTGACCGCATGATCATCGCACCGCCGCTCGTCATCACGCCCGACGAGATCGACACGCTGGTGGAGCGGGCGTGGCGCGTGTTTGACCTCACGCTTGCGAAGATCACCGCCGAGGGGCTGATGCGCGCGGCGTAGGCCCCTACTCGGCGCTGCGCAGCACCCGCGCCGGCCGCACCGAGAGGGGGCGCCATGCAAAGGCGAGCCCGGCCAGCGTGGTCAGCGCAGCGCCCCCGGCGACGATGGCGATCGCCGAGACAGGCTCGAAGCGGAACCGCACTTCCATCACGAAGTGCATCACCGCCCAGCCGGCGAGCCCCCCGGCGACAATCGCGACAACCCCCGCGGCCAGCCCGAAGATCGCCGAGCGCAGGGCGAAATTGGCAAGCACCGTGGCGCGCGTCGCCCCCAGCGTCTTGAGCACCGCCGCCTCGTAGGCCCGCGCCCGCTCGCCCGCCGCCGCGGCGCCAATCAGCACCACAAGCCCGGTCACCAGCGTCGCCAGCGCGCCCCATGTCACCGCCGCCGCGATGCCCGCGAGCACCGATGTCACCCGCTCGATGGCGTCGCGCACGCGGATCAGCGTGACGTTCGGAAACGCATCACCCAGCGCCGCCATCAGCCGCGCCTCGGCTTCCGGCGCGGCATAGATGGTGGCGATCGAGGTATGGGGCGCAGCGGCAAGCGCGCCGGGGTTCATCGCCATCACGAAGCCGATCCCGGCGTTCGAGAAATCCACCTCGCGGAAGTTGACGATCTCGGCCTCGATCTCGCGGCCGAGGATGTTGACGGTCAGCCTGTCGCCGAGCCTGAGCCCCAGCTCGGCGGCTTCCTCGGCGGCGAAGGAGAGAAGCGGCGGGCCGGCGTAGTCCTCGGGCCACCACGCGCCTTCGGTCAGCACCGTGCCCTCGCGCGGGCGGGCGGAGTAGGTCACGCCCCGGTCGCCGCGCAGCACCCAGTGATCGCCGGCGACCTCGCGCGCGGGGCGGCCGTTGATCCTGGTGATGATGCCGCGCAGCATCGGCGCCGTCTCCACCCGGCTCACGGCGGGATCGGCGAGCGCCATGGAACGGAACGGCTCGAGCTGGTCCTTCTGGATATCCACGGCGAAGAAGGCCGGCGCCACCTTGGGCAGGTCGCGGGCGATGGCGCCGCGCAGGTTGGCGTCGATCTGGCCGATGGCGGCCAGCACGCTCAGGCCGAGCCCCAGCGACAGCACCACCGCGCCGGCCTCGCTGCCGGGCCCCCCGACCGAGCCGAGCGCAAGCCGCGCGACGGTGAGGCGCCGCACCCCGCGTGCCAGGCGCCGGGCGAGGCGCTTCAGCCCCCAGCCGACGCCAACGAGCAGCGCGAAGGCGCCCGCCAGTCCCAGCGCCGACCAGAGAGTGAGGCGCACGAGACCCGAGAATGCTGCCGCCGCGCCGATGAGGGCGGCGAGGAGAGCGAGGGTGGCCAGCACATGGCGCGGGGCAGGCGGGCCGGGCCGATGGCCCGCCGCCTCGCGCCAGAGTGCGGCGGGGCGCACGCGCTCGCTCTGGGCCAGCGGCCACAGGGTGAAGAGGGCGGCGGCGAGCGCGCCGTAGAGCGCGGCCTCGAGCGCGGGGCGGGGATAAGGCGCGAAGGCCGCGGGCACCGGCAGGCGCGCTTCGATGATGGGGGCCAGCGCCAGCGGCGCACCGAGGCCGAGCGCGAGGCCAATGGCAATGCCGAGCGCCGTGAGCGTGCCGATCTGCAGCGCATAGGCGGTGAAGATGACGCGCGAGGTGGCGCCGAGCGCCTTGAGCGTGGCGATCACCGGGGTCTTGGCCTCGAGATAGGCGCGCACCGCCGAGGAGACGCCGACGCCGCCGACAGCGAGGCCGGCCAGACCGACAAGCACGAGGAAGGCGCCCAGACGGTCGACGAAGCGGGCGATGCCGGGCGCGCCATTGCGCGCATCGCGCCAGCGCATGCCGCCCTCGAACAGCTGTTCGGCCTCGGCCCTCAGTGCGGCAAGGTCGGTGCCGGGCGCAAGGCGCAGGCGGTATTCGGTCTCGAAGAGGCTGCCGGGGGCGAGGAGCCCCGCGCCCTCGAGCGCGGCCGTGCGCACGATCGTGCGCGGGCCGAGGCCAAAGCCGCCCGCTGCCGCGTCGGGCTCGCGCAGGAGCGCGGCGCGCAGGGTGAAGGCCTTGGCCCCGAGGCGGAAGCTGTCGCCGGGCGCAAGGCCGAGCCGGGCGATCAGCACCGTGTCCATCACCGCACCATCGCCGCTGAGCGCTTCGGCAAGCGGCATCGGCGGGTCGAGCCGGACAGTGCCGATGAGCGGGTAGGCGTCATCGACCGCCTTCACCTGCGTAAGCGCCCGCCGCGCCCGAGCCCCTTCGCCCGCCACGGCCATGGAGCGGAAATCGACGATTTCCGAGACGGCCTCGGCCCGCGACTCCAGAAACGCGCGCTCCTCGGGCGTGGCGAAGCGGTAGGTCAGCTCGATCGCGGCATCGCCACCCAGAAGCGCCGCGCCCTCGCGCCTCAGCCCCGCCTCGATGCTCTCGCGCACCGTGCCCACGGCGGCGATGGCGGCCACCCCGAGTGCGAGGCAGGCAAGAAAGACGCGAAAGCCCCTGATCCCGCCGCGCAGCTCGCGCAGCGCGATGCGTGCGGCAATGGGCAGCCTCATTCGGCCGCCCTCGCCGGCGCGGCGCCCTCGATGCGCCCGTCCCGCAGGCGCACCACCCGGTCGCAGCGCTCGGCCAGCTCGCGGGCATGGGTGACGAGCACCAGCGTCGCCCCGTGCCGCTCGCGCAGGCCGAAGAGAAGATCCATGATCGCGCGGCCGTTCGCCTCGTCGAGATTGCCGGTCGGCTCGTCGGCCAGCAGGAGTTTGGGGCGCGGCGCGGCGGCGCGGGCGAGCGCCACGCGCTGCTGCTCGCCGCCCGAAAGCTCGGCCGGATAGTGATCGGCGCGCGCGGCAAGGCCCACGGCGGCAAGCTCCTCGGCGGCGCGGTCGAAGGCGTCCGCCACCCCCGCAAGCTCGAGCGGCGTGGCGACGTTTTCGAGCGCGGTCATCGTCGGTATGAGGTGGAAGGACTGGAACACCACCCCCATATTGCCCCGGCGAAAGCGCGCGAGCGCGTCCTCGTCCATCGCCGTCAGGTCGTGGCCCAGAACCCGCAACCTGCCGCCGGTGGCGCGGTCGAGCCCGCCGAGCAGCATGAGGAGCGACGACTTGCCCGAACCCGACGGCCCGATGAGCCCCACCGTCTCCCCGCGCGCGACGGCGAGCGTGATGCCGCGCAGGATCTCGACGCGCCCGGCGTTGCCCTCGAGAGTGAAGCGAACGTCCTCAAGCTCAATGGCGGGCTCGTGGGTCTGGGGCATGGTTCTGTGGCTCCTCTCGCGGCTGCGCCGGGCGCTGGCGCGCTCCCTGCCATATGGCGCCGGAGTGCGGGCGGGCAAGGCCGCCGCGGCTCTCATCGCGCTCTTCCTTGCCCTCGCTGGTCACGCGGCGGCGGAGCCCGTGCGGATCGTCGCGCTCGGCGACAGTCTCACCCAAGGGTACGGGCTCGCGCCCGAAGACGGCTTCGTGCCGCAGCTCCAGGCCTGGCTTGCGGCGCGCGGCGCGGAGGCGGAGGTGATCAATGCCGGCGTGTCGGGAGACACCACCGCGGGCGGCGCGGCGCGAGTGGAGTGGACGCTTGCCGGCGGAGCGGATGCGCTGATCGTGGCGCTGGGCGGCAACGACATGCTGCGCGGGCTCGACCCCGAGAACGCTCGGGAAAATCTGGAGAAGATCCTTGCAGCAGCCGAGCGCGCGGCTGTGCCGGTGTTGCTGATCGGCATTGCCGCGCCGGTCAATTACGGCCCCGACTACAAGGACGCCTTCGATGCCATCTGGCCGGAGCTTGCCGCGCGGCATGGAGCGCTGCTCGTCCCCGACTTCCTCGCGCCCCTGCGCGCGGCGATCGCGGCAGGGGCCGACAGGGCGCGGCTGATGCAGCCTGACGGCATTCACCCCTCGGCCGAAGGGGTGCGGCTGATGGTGGAAGCGGTGGGCCCCAGGGTGCTGGAGCTTCTCGCCCGCGTGGAGTGAGGAGCGAGGGGCGCTGCCCCTCGCGCTCCCCGGGGTATTTGACCCAGGATGATGGGCAGGAGGGGCGCGCTCAGGGCGCGTTCGGATCCCAGCCGGAGACGGCCTTGACCTCGCAGAACTCCTCGATGCCCCAGATGCCGCCCTCGCGCCCGTTGCCCGAGGCCTTGTAGCCGCCGAAGGGGCTGCCGGCGCCGCGCGGCTTGCCGTTCATCTCCACCATGCCCGAGCGCAGGCGGCGGGCAACGCGGTTGCGGCGGGCACCGTCCTGGCTCTGCACGTAGTTGGTGAGCCCGTAGATGGTGTCGTTGGCGATGCGGATCGCTTCTTCCTCGGTCTCGAAGGGGATGATCGACAGGACCGGGCCGAAGATTTCCTCCTGCGCGATGGTCATGGAGTTGTCGACATCGGCAAAGACCGTGGGGCGCACGAAATAGCCGCGATTGAGGTGTTCGGGCCGGCCGGGGCCGCCGGCGACGAGGCGGGCGCCTTCCTCGATGCCCTTCTCGATCAGGCGCTGGATCTTGTCGAACTGCGCCTGGCTGACGACCGGGCCGATGTGACGGCCGGGCTCATGGGCCGAACCCACGGCCATCTTCTCGGCCGTCTCGCGGGCGATCTCCACCGCCTCGTCGTAGCGCGAGCGTTCCACCAGCATGCGGGTGGGGGCGTTGCAGCTCTGGCCGGAGTTGCTGAAGCAGTGCAGCGTGCCGCGCTTCACGGCCTTTTCGTCGGCATCCGCGAAGATGATGTTGGCGCCCTTGCCGCCAAGCTCGAGGCTCACGCGCTTGAAGGTGTCGGCGGCGTTCTTGGAGATCAGCGCCCCGGCGCGGGTGGAGCCGGTGAAGGAGATCATCTCGACATCGGGATGCACCGAGAGCTGCGTGCCGACGCCCGGGCCATCGCCATGGACCATGTTGAACACGCCTTTCGGGAATCCGGCCTCATCCATCATCTCGGCAAAGAGGTGGGCCGAGAGTGGCGCGATCTCGGAGGGCTTGAGCACGCAGGTCGCGCCCACCAGCATGGCCGGGATCACCTTCAGCGTGACCTGGTTCATCGGCCAGTTCCAGGGCGTGATCATGCCGACGACGCCGATGGGCTCGTAGAGGATGCGGTCCTCGGGGGCGTGCGGTCCCAGGGGGCGCTCATGTTCGAAGCCCTCGTAGGCCTTGAGGAAATTGCGGATATGCCAGCTCCCGGCGGTGACCTGCTGGCTGCGCGAGAAGTCGATGGGCGCGCCCATCTCCATCGAGATCGCCTGCGCCATCTCCTCGGCGCGCGCCTCGTAGATGTCGAGAAGCTTCCTGACCAGCGCCACGCGCTCTTCGCGCGGGGTGAACATCCAGCCCTCGAAGGCGGCGCGGGCGGCGGCGACGGCGGCGTCGGTGTCGGCCTGGCCGCCGAGTGCAATCACCGCGCAAGGCTCTTCGGTGGAGGGGTCGATGACCTCGAACTCATTGGGCGCGCTGGGGTCGACCCACTCGCCGTTGATGTAGAACTTGCGCCTGTCGAGCATGACCGCACCTTCCCTCTGTTGCATGGTCGTCCGCAGGCCTAGCGCGTGGGCGCGGAAAGGTCTAGGCAGCGCGGCGTGGCACGCACATATGGAAGGCGGAGCCTTTTCTGTCGCAAGCAAGGAGAAGCCCGATGGCAATCCGTATCAACGAGACGATTCCCAATCTCACCGTCGAGACCGATCAGGGCACATTCGCGCTGCATGACTGGATCGGTGACAGCTGGGCGATCCTGTTTTCCCACCCCAAGGACTTCACCCCGGTCTGCACCACCGAGTTCGGCGCGGTTGCGCAGCTGGCCGACGAGTGGGCCAAGCGCAACACCAAGGTGATCGGACTGTCGGTTGATGGCGTGGAAGAGCACAAGCTGTGGAAGCAGGACATCGAGAAGGTTGCCGGTGCGCCGGCGAGCTTCCCGATCATCGCCGATGTCGACCTGAAGGTGTCGAAGGCCTTCGACATGCTTCCGGCCGACGCCTATCTGCCCGACGGGCGCACCGCCAACGACACCGAGACGGTGCGCGCCGTGTTCATCATCGGCCCCGACAAGAAGATGAAGCTGTCGATGCTTTACCCGATGAACGTGGGGCGCAACTTCGCCGAGGTGCTGCGGGCGCTCGATGCGCTTCAGAAGGCGGCGGAGAAGAACGTTGCGATGCCCGCCAACTGGACCGAGGGGCAGGACGTGATCATTCCGCTCTCGGTCTCCGATGAGGAGGCGCGGGCGAAGTATGGCGAGTTCGAGGCCAAGCTGCCCTATCTGCGCATGACCAAGCTGCCGGCCTGAGGCGGGCGGATCAGCCGCGGGCGTGGGGGGCGAGCAGCATCACCCCTGCGCCCGCGAGACACAGGGCAACGCCGAGCGCGTCCCACCGGTCGGGCGTCTGGCGTTCGACGAGCCAGAGCCAGCCCAGCGAGGCGGCGATGTAGACCCCGCCATATGCGGCATAGGCGCGCCCGGCGAAGGCCACGTCGACGCGGGTGAGGAGCGCGCCGAAGAAGACAAGCAGCACCATTGCGGGCAGGAGCCACAGGGCGCTTCGCCCGAGCCTGAGCCACATCCACAGACAGTAGCAGCCGCCGATCTCGGCCAGCGCGGCCGCGAGGAAGACGGCGTATCCCTTCAGCACCGCACCCATGGCCGGGTCTCAGCGCAGTGCCGCCAGAACCGCGAGCGAAGCGTAACCGTCTGGCACGAGCCCCTGCGCGGCCTGCCAGGCCTGGATGGCGGCGATGGTGTTGGGGCCGATGATCCCGTCAACGCCCCTGGTGTCGAAGCCCGCGGCGGTGAGCCGCTGTTGCAGCTCCACCCGCTCGGCGAAATTCAGCATCCGGTCGCCGCGTGGCCACGGGTGGCGGATGGGGGCGCCGCCGCGCAGGCGGTCGGCCAGATGCCCGACCGCGATGACATAGGCGTCTGCAGTGTTGTAGCGCTCAAGCACGTGGAAGTTGTCGAAGATCATGAAGGCCGGGCCGTGGTGCCCCGCCGGAAGCAGGATGGAAGCTGGCCCGTGCTCGGGGATGCGCCTGCCGCGCGCGTCGCGCACGCCCATCGCCATCCAGGCGGAAACCGGCTTTTTCACCCGCTCGCTTGTGGCCATGTAGTCAAAGCCTTCGGGCAGCCTGACCTCCAACCCCCAGGGCTGACCCTTGCGCCATCCGTTGCCGGCGAGATACGCAGCAGTCGAGGCCAGCGCATCGGTGGGATCGTCGCTCCAGATGTCGCGCCGGCCGTCGCCGTCGAAATCCACCGCGAATCGCAGCCATGCGGCGGGCATGAACTGGGTGTGGCCCATGGCGCCCGCCCAGCTTCCCCTCATCTGCGCAAGGCGCGCCTCGCCCGACTGGAGGATCTTAAGCGCATCGACAAGCTGGGATTCGAAGAAAGCTTGGCGGCGGCCGTCGCAGGCGAGCGTCGCCAGGGCGGTGAAGATGGGCGTGTCGCCGCGCACCGCGCCGTAGCTCGACTCGAGCCCCCATATCGCGGCGACGATTTCCTTTTCCACCCCGTAGCGGCGCTCGATTGCCGCAAGAATCCGGGCGTGGGCCTTGAGCGCGGCCTCTCCGGCGCGGACGCGGGCCGCCGACACGGCACTGTCGAGATAGTCCCAGATCGCGCGGGTGAATTCGCTCTGGTTGCGGTCGCGCTCGACGATTCCGGGGTCATAGCGGGCCGAGGCCATCGCCCGGTCGAACACGGACGGTTGCACGCCCCTGGCGAGGGCGCGGGCGCGGAACGCGTCGCGCCACTTCAGGAAGCCGCCGGAGCAGGACGCCGGCGCGGGCATGCGATGCGGGCGGGTCTCGCGCGGTGCGGTCATGGCGGAGTCTCCGGGGCGGGCTGCGGGGCGGGGGGAAAGCTCCACCGGCGGCGATGTCTGCGCGAGAGCGGCACAGAGCGAGCCGGCCATCGCGACCGGAATGCCCAGAAACTGGAGAAACTGCCGCATGCTGCCTGCCCCGGTGGGTTTTCGACCTTTGTCTGCCGTTGTCCCAAGCCTAGCGCAGCCGTCCACCCGCTTGAAGGGTGTGCACGGCCGAGCCGCCTGCACCGGCGGGAGGCTGCCGCCCGCCTTGACGCGCGGCGACGCTGATGAGCACACTTCGCGCCGAGAGGCGGGCTGCTCCGTGCCCGTGCCCAGCTCGAGGATCGTGCCGCATGTCCATCCGTTTCGCACAGTCCGGCGCCCCGGCCACGCCGCTCCACTACGTCACGGCCGAGGGTTACGACGACTGGCGCGCCGGCCAGCCCGAGCGCGTGTCCGACTGGCTCGCCGCGACCGGTTTCCGCCCCGCGCTGGGCCGCGTCGCGCTGGTTCCCGACGGGGCAGGCGGGGTGGCGCTTGCCGTGGCCGGGCTGGGTTCGACGAGCGAGCGCGCGCGCACGCGATTCGCCGCCGCCGCCGCGCGCGGCAGCCTGCCCGGGGGCGTCTGGCGTATCGCATCGGGCCTTGCCCCGGGGCGGGACATGGAAGAGGCGGCGCTGGGCTGGCTGCTCGACTCCTACCGCTTCGACCGCTACCGCAAGTCACCGGAGGAGGCGGCCGAGCCGGCGCGTCTCGTCGCCCCTGAGGGCGTCGATGCCGCCCGGCTCGAGGCCATCGCCGCGGGCGAGGCGCTCACACGCGATCTCATCAACACGCCGGCCTGCGACATGGGGCCCGAGGAACTCGAAGCGGCCTTCGAGGCGTTGGCCGGCGAGATCGGGGCCGCGATTGCCGTCACCCGCGGCGAGGCGCTTCTTGAGGCGAATTTGCCGATGATCCACGCCGTGGGCCGAGCAGCGGCGCGGGCGCCGCGGCTGATCGACCTGCGGCTTGGAGAACGGGGGCCGAAGCTGACCCTTGTCGGCAAGGGCGTGTGCTTTGACACCGGCGGGCTCAATCTCAAGCCGTCCCAGTCGATGGCGCTGATGAAGAAGGACATGGGCGGCGCGGCCACGGTGGCGGGGCTGGCGAAGATGATCGCCTCGCTTGGCCTGCCGGTGCGGCTGAGGGTGCTGGTGCCAGCGGTGGAGAATGCGGTGTCGGGGGCCTCCTTCCGGCCCGGTGACATCCTGACCTCGCGCAAGGGGTTGACGGTGGAGGTCAACAACACCGATGCCGAAGGCCGCCTCGTCCTCGCCGACGCGCTCGCGCTCGCCGATGAGGAGGCGCCGGATCTGATCGTGTCGATGGCCACGCTCACCGGTGCGGCGCGGGTGGCGGTGGGGCCCGATCTCGTGCCTTTCTTCGCCACTGATGACGCCCTTGCGGCAGCCCTCGCCGAGGCGGGCGCGAAGGTGGCCGACCCGCTCTGGCAGCTGCCGTTCTGGGAGCCTTATGAGAAAATGATCGAGCCGGGCATCGCCGATCTCGACAACGCGCCGAAGGGAGGCTTTGCCGGGGCGATCACGGCGGCGCTCTTCCTGCGCCGCTTCGTCGAGAACGCGCCGCGCTATGCGCATTTCGACATCTACGGCTGGCAGCCTGAGCCCGCCCCCGGCCGACCCAAGGGAGGCGTGGGGCAGGGTGCCCGGGCGCTGCTGGAAGCCCTGCCCGGCGTTCTCGGCCTGTGAGGCGCGACCGCCGCAGCATTCCTGCCAATGAGCGGGTGGTGCATGTCTCCCTTGCCGCGCAGGCGGCGGGCCGGCGCGTGACCGAGGGTGAGCGGCGGCGCATTCGGCTGCCGGTGGTTGACCTGTGCGCGGCGCCCGGCGGGCCGCGCGACAAGCAGATGCTGTTCGGCCACGCCTTCCGCCTGCTTGAGGCGCGCGAGGGTTGGGGTTTCGGCTTCGATGAGGGCGACGGCTACGTTGGCTGGCTGCCGCTCGACGCGCTTGCGCCCGATGTGACGCCCACCCACCGGGTGCGCGTGCGTGCAACCCATCTCTACACCGCCCCCGACATCAAGGCGCGCGAACGCGAGGCGCTGAGTTTCGCCAGCGAACTGGCGGTCGAGGGCGAGGAAGGCGCGTTTTGTGCCATCTCGGGGGGCGGTTTCGTGCCGCGCGCCCATATCGAGCCGCTCGCGGCGCGGGCGGAGGATCCGATTGCCATTGCCGAGATGTTTCTTGGCACGCCCTATCTCTGGGGCGGCAACAGCGCCTTCGGGATCGACTGCTCGGGCCTCGTCCAACTCGCGCTGCGCGCCGCCGGCCAGCCTTGCCCGCGCGACAGTGACCAGCAGGAGGAGACCGTCGGCCGCGCCATTGAGACGCGGGAGGACCTACGCGGCGGCGACCTGGTGTTCTGGAAAGGGCATGTGGGCATGATGGCCGATGAGGCGACGCTCATACACGCCAACGCCCACCACATGGCGGTGGTGCGCGAGCCGCTGGCCGAGGCGCGCGCACGCATCGTTGCGGCAGGCGGCGGGCCGGTCACCTCCTGTCGGCGGCCCTGATCCCTATTCCACGGCGCGTATCAGCTTGCGCTCAAGCACGCTGAGCACCGCGGCAAGGTCGCCGCCGCGCTTGAGAATGCGCCCATCCATCCCGATCACCGCGTACATGCCCTGCCTCAGCCGCAGCTTGGGGCGCTTCTCGATGCGGTAAAGCGGGTGCTCGGCGGCCCGGCGAAAGATGGAGAACACCGCCACATCGCGCAGATGCGAGATGGCATAGTCGCGCCACTCGCCGGCGGCGACCATGCGGCCATAGAGGGTAAGGATCCGGTTTAGCTCCGCCCTGTCGAACGCCACCTGCTCGGGGATACGGGTCGAACCCGAAAGCGGCGTGGGGGTCTGTATCGTCATGGGCGAAACGTGGCGCGATCCCCGAGCGAAATCAAGAATTCCTCGTCCCGCACCGGGCGTTGCCGCCAAGGTTTCACATCGCTGTCGCCTTTTCGCCATTCTCTTCGGTGAGAAGTGAGCCGGTAGCGAGAGGCGGCCGCCGGCGCGCGGTTGTATCAGCCCCCACCGATGCCGGTGCCGGTGCGCCGCCTCTCGATACCCGATGGTCCGGCTTCCTTGCCTATGCCCGCACGGTCGCGCCGTGGCGGGCTTTCGTTTTCCGGCCCGCGGGGCGCCGCCGCGAAATTGCCCCGAAGATTCCTGGCAACCGCCGCCGCCGTTCCGCGAATCCGCCACGCCCGTAGGCGAGAACATTCCCCGTAGCGAGTGAGTGCTTCTCCCCGGCGCGGCGGTTCAACAGCCCCCACCCAAGCCACCGCGTCGGGGACGTCACGCGCCAGAAGACCCGCCGCCCGCCGGCGGGTTTTTCTTTTGCCTCAGGCGAAGCTGCCCTGACAGAACCAGCCCGGACTCGTCGCCGCGCCATGGGCGTAGAAAAGCCACAGCCGCGCGCCTTCGGCCGTCGTTACCCGCCAGTAGTCGCGCACGCCCGAGCGCCACTGGGGATCGTCCAGCCACCATTCGGGCGCGATGCGCTCGGGGCCGATGGCCTCGGCGGTCACGAACTCCCGCCGCCGCCAACGAAAGCGCGCGGGTGGCGCGGGGCCTTCCCCCGCCGTCACCGGTTCGGGCCGCCAGAGGAGAAGCGGGCGCGGCGCCGGCCCCGGCGGCCAGGGAGCGGGCGCAGGCTCCGACCAGGCGGCGGCAAGGCGGGAGAAGCTCTTTTCGGGGATGTGGCTCTCGGCAGGATGCAGGCGGATGATCGCCTCGAGCCCGATGCGCGCGCCGAGCCGGCCGATCAGGTCGTCAAGCGCGGCCTGTTGTCCTGCCCGGCCGATCGCCCGCGCCGCCGTCTCGGCGTGTCCCTGATGCTGGCGGGGGTGGACGGGCTCGGTCACCACCGCCTCGAGGCGCACGGCGTCGATGCCGAAGCCCGCCTCGATGTCGCCGAGCTTCAGCATCAGGAGCGGGCGGATGCGCTCGGGCGCGGCCGTGGGACGGGCGAGCCCCAGCTCGATCACCTGCCGGCCGCCCTCGCAGCCGAAGAGTTCGAGCCGCAGTCGCCGCGCCCCCCGGCCCTTGTCGCGGAGCCGCCGCTCGAGCGCGGGCAGAAGCCGGTCGATGGCGGCCATGATGTCGGCCTCAAGCCCGATCGGCTCGGGCAGCGTCAGCCGCACCGCAAAGCGCGCCTCGGGCCGGGCGGGAGAGACGGGTTCGGGCTCGACCCCCAGCGCCTGATCGAGCCGGCGGATGAGCGTGGGGCCGAACCGGCGGGCAAGCGCGGCCCGTGGCTGACCGGCGAGATCGCCGATGCGCCTGAGCCCGAGCCGGGTGAGCTCGGCCACCGTTTCGGGCTCAAGCCGCAGCGCGGCCACCGGCAGCCCGGCGATCGCCGCCCGCGTGTGGCCCGGCAGTGCGATGCGCGCCTCGCTCCCCCCGGCAGCGCTGGCAGCCGGCGCCGGCCCGCCCCGCTCCCAGTGGCGGCGGCGGGCGGCACGGGCGCGGGTGGCGCGCGCCTCCTGGTCGATGGCATCGCCCGAGCGCAACGCCCCCGCCCTGCGCCCGGCGAATCGGGCCAGCGCCCAGGCCGCGCCCACCGTGTCGGCAATGCCGGCGCGCACCGTCAGCCCGAAGGCGGCGCAATCGGCCTCCACCGCCGCCAGCACGCCCTCCTCGCCGCCGAAGAGATGCGCCGCGCCGGTGATGTCGATGACCAGCCCCGCCGGCGGCTCCTCCCCCACCCAGGGCGAAAACTTCTCCGCCCAGCGCCTGAGCGTTGCGAGAAATGCCGCATCCGCCGCCGGATTGGCGAGCCGCACGACAAGCGCCGGGCACATCGCCTGCGCATCGCGCAGGGGCTGGCCCACCCGCAACCCCGCCGCCTCCGCCTCGGCCGAGAGCGCGGCGACAAGCTGGGCGTTGCCCCGCGTCTCCACCACCGCCAGCGGCCCCGGCGGCAGGCCGCGCTCGCGCCGCAGGAGCCGCTCGGCGGCAAGACGCGGAAACCACAGCGAGAGGATGCGGCGGTGGGGCATGACGGCAGCAATGTTCCATATTTGTTCTCAATCTATCTCGGCCGCGACCGCCGAGTCGAGTCGCGCCGCGCATCCGTGGTTGCAATGGCGCGCGCCTTGCCGGAGGCTCGCACCAAGGACGAACAGGGAGGAGAGACCATGCGCACCCGCGCCGCCGTTGCCCTCGAGCCGGGAAAGCCGCTCGAGATCATGGATGTCAACCTCGAGGGGCCGAAGGCCGGCGAGGTGCTGGTGGAGATCAAGGCCACCGGCATCTGCCACACCGACGAGTTCACGCGCTCGGGCGCAGACCCGGAGGGCATCTTCCCTTCGATCCTCGGCCACGAGGGCGCGGGCGTGGTGCTCGAGGTCGGCGAGGGAGTGAAGTCGGTCAAACCGGGCGATCACGTCATCCCGCTCTACACTCCCGAATGCCGCGAGTGCGAATACTGTCTCAATCCCAAGACCAACCTCTGCCAGGCGATCCGCGCGACGCAAGGCCAGGGGCTGATGCCCGACGGCACTACCCGCTTTTCCATGCTCGATGGCACGCCGATTCGCCACTACATGGGCTGCTCGACCTTCGCCAATCACACCGTCCTGCCCGAGATCGCGGTGGCAAAGGTCCGGCAAGACGCCCCCTTCGACAAGATCTGCTACATCGGCTGCGGGGTGACCACCGGCATCGGCGCGGTGATCAACACCGCCAAGGTCGAGATCGGCAGCCGCTGCGTGGTCTTCGGCCTCGGCGGCATCGGCCTCAACGTCATCCAGGGGCTGCGCCTTGCCGGGGCCGACCAGATCGTGGGCGTTGACATCAACCCTGCCAAGCGGGCGATGGCCGAGCATTTCGGCATGACCGACTTCGTCAACCCGAACGAGGTCGAGGGCGACCTTGTCGCCCATCTCGTCGAACTCACCGGCGGCGGCGCCGACTACAGCTTCGATGCCACCGGCAACGTGCAGGTGATGCGCACCGCGCTCGAATGCGCCCACAAGGGCTGGGGCGAGTCGATCATCATCGGCGTGGCCCCGGCGGGGGCTGAAATCTCCACCCGCCCCTTCCAGCTGGTTACCGGAAGGGTCTGGCGCGGCACCGCCTTCGGTGGCGCGCGCGGGCGTACCGACGTGCCGAAGATCGTGGACTGGTACATGCAGGGCAAGATCGAGATCGACCCGATGATCACCCACACCCTCAGCCTCGAGGAGATCAACAAGGGCTTCGAGCTGATGCACGAAGGCAAGTCGATCCGCGCCGTGGTGGTCTACTGAAATTCCTCTCGCCCTTCGTGGGCTTTGAAAATACCCTGCGGGGGCCGGGGGCAAACCCCACGGTGCCCCCGATTTCCGCGAACCGCAGGAGACTCATGCCCAGCCGCGACCGCCCACTTTACGCCGTCCTGATCGACGCCGACAACATTCCGGCCAAATACGCCGCCGCCATCCTGCGCGAGATCACGTCCTTCGGCGAGCCAGCGCTGAGGCGCGTCTATGGAGACTGGTCCTCGGGTCAGCTCAGGGGCTGGTCGGAGACGGTGCGCGCGCTGGGGCTGGTGGCGCATCAGGAAACCGCCAACACCAAGGGCAAGAACGCCTCCGACATCGGTCTTGTCATCGATGCGATGGACATCCTTCACACCGGGCGTTTCGACGGTTTCGTGCTGGTTTCCTCCGACAGCGACTTCACCGCGCTCGCCAACCGCATCCGCGAGCAGGGGCTCGATGTCATCGGCATCGGGGAGGCGAAGGCGCCGGAGTCACTGCGCAATGTCTGCAACCGCTTCATCCTGATCGAGAACATCGTTGACGACACCGATGCCACGGCCGAGCGTGGCGCGCGCGCCCGCCCGGCGACGGCGAAGAAACCACCGACAGAGGCGATCCCGCTCATCCTCGCGGCGATGGGCAAGATCGAGCAGGATGACGAGTGGTATGCGCTGGGCCAGATCGGGCAGACGATCATGGCCGAGCACCCCGATTTCGACACCCGCACCTACGGCAAGCGCAAGCTCTCGGACCTCGTCCGCGAGCTGCCGCGCTTCGAGATGCGCAAGGAGGGCAACCAGACCCTGATCCGCCGCCGGGACTGAGCCTGAAGCGCGTCGCGCCCTCAACGCACGCCGATCTCGGAGAGCGCCCGCTCGAGCTCGGCCGGCAGCGCGCTCTCGCCGGCCTGCGGCGCGGCCAGGTCGCGCGGCGCCTCCTCGGCCGGCAGGTAGCGCCAGCCTTGAAAGGCCCGGCGCGGCACCGGCTCGGTGCGCACAAGCTCGGGGTCGAGCACGATGCCGCAGCGGCGCACCCCGTCCTCGCCGATGACCTCCTCCAGCCGAAGGATGCGCTGGCGCGCGAGGATCAGCCCGCGGAACACCCAGTAGAGCGAGCCGCCGTCGAGAAGTTCCGCCTGCCGCCGCGGCCACATGCGGGTGACGTGGCGTGGCAGGCCGCCGGGCAGCGCGCGCGCGCGGCGCGCCTGCCATGCGGCGAGCTCCTCCACCGTGTCGGTGCCGACGCAGAGCTTGACGAGGTTGAGGCTGCCCCTTCCCACGCGATCCCCCCAGATCGTGGTGTTGCGGCGTCATCCTGACGCCATCAGTTGCGCGAGGCAAGCGGGAGGCGTATCTTTTGCCTTCCTCTCCCATCGCATGAGGATCCCGCGATGACCCGTTTTGCCGCGCCCATCGCCGAAGCCATCTGGGACATGAAGTACCGCTTCAAGGCGCCCGACGGCACGCCCATCGACAAGACCGTCGAGGACAGCTGGCGGCGCGTGGCGCGCGCCGTCGCGTCGGTCGAGGACGACCCCAGCTATTGGGAAGATCGCTTCTACGCGGCGCTCGAGGATTTCCGCTTCCTGCCGGCGGGGCGCATCCTCGCCGGGGCCGGCACCGGGCGGCAGGTGACGTTGTTCAACTGCTTCGTGATGGGGCTGATCCCCGACTCGATGGAGGGGATCTTCGAGAACCTCAAGGAAGCGGCGCTGACCATGCAGCAGGGCGGCGGCATCGGCTATGACTTCTCCACCATCCGCCCGAAGGGCGCGCCGGTGCGCCGGGTGGGGGCGGATGCCTCCGGCCCGCTGAGCTTCATGGACGTGTGGGACGCGATGTGTCGCACGGTGATGTCGGCGGGCTCCCGGCGCGGCGCGATGATGGGCTGCATGCGCTGCGACCACCCCGACATCGAGGAGTTCATCGCCGCCAAGTCCGACCCGGCGCGGCTGCGAAACTTCAACCTCAGCGTGCTGGTGACCGACGCCTTCATGGAGGCCGTGAAGGCCGACGGACCGTGGGATCTGGTCTTTGACGGCAAGGTCTGGCGCACCGTCCGGGCGCGCGATCTGTGGAACAGGATCATGCGCGCCACCTACGACTATGCCGAGCCCGGCGTGATCTTCATCGACCGCATCAATGCCGAGAACAACCTCTATTACTGCGAGACGATCTCGGCCACGAACCCCTGCGGCGAGCAGCCGCTGCCACCCTACGGCGCCTGCCTTCTGGGCTCGGTCAATCTCGCCCGGCTGGTGCGCGACCCGTTCGAGCCTTCGGCCCGGCTCGATTTCGACGAGCTGGAAGAGCTGGTGCGCACCGGCGTGCGGCTCATGGATAATGTCATTGACGTGTCGCTCTTTCCGCTGCCGCAGCAGTGGGAGGAGGCGCGCGCCAAGCGCCGCATCGGGCTCGGCGTCACCGGGCTTGCCGATGCGCTCTTGATGCTCGGCATCACCTACGGCTCGGCCGAGGCGGTGGCCGCGACCGAGGACTGGATGCACCGCATCGCCCGCACCGCCTATCTCACAAGCGCCGAGCTTGCCGCCGAGAAGGGCGCCTTTCCGCTCTTCGATCGTGAGAAATACCTCGCCGCGCCGATGCTGATGAAGATGGACGAGGAAGTGCGCGCGGCTGTGGCCAGGAACGGCATCCGCAACGCGCTTCTGACCTCGATCGCTCCTACCGGCACGATCAGCCTTTATGCCGGCAACGTCTCGAGCGGCATCGAGCCGGTCTTCGCCTACACCTACAAGCGCAAGGTGCTCCAGCCCGACGGCTCGCGCATCGAGGAGGAGGTGGTGGACTACGCCGTGCAGCTCTGGCGCGAGAAGCATGGCGACAAGGAGCTTCCCGAGCATTTCGTCGATGTCTCCACCCTGACCCCGCAGGCGCACATCCGCATGCAGGCGGCGGCGCAGAAATGGGTCGATGCCTCGATCTCCAAGACCATCAACGTGCCCGAGGACATCCCCTTCGACGCCTTCAAGGACGTCTATCTCGAGGCCTATGCCGAGGGCTGCAAGGGCTGCACCACCTACCGGCCGAACCCGGTGACGGGCGCGGTGCTGAGCGTGGGCGAGAAGGAGAAGAAGCCCGAAGTCGTCGCGAAAGGAGAGGGCGAGCCCGCCCAGCCGCATGGCGATGTCGTCTACATCTCCGAGCCGCTCGACCGGCCGCAGGAGCTTCAGGGCACGACCTACAAGCTCAAGTGGCCGGGCAGCGAGCACGCGCTCTACATCACCATCAACGACATCGTCGTGAACGGCCGCCGACGGCCCTTCGAGATCTTCATCAATTCCAAGAACATGGAGCATTTCGCCTGGACGGTGGCGCTCACCCGGATGATCTCGGCGGTGTTCCGCCGCGGCGGCGATGTCTCCTTCGTGGTGGAGGAACTCAAGGCCGTATTCGACCCGCGCGGCGGCGCGTGGATGGAGGGGCGCTACGTGCCCTCGATCCTGGCCGCGATCGGCGGGGTGATCGAGCGCCATCTGATCGAGATCGGCTTCATCGAGGGCGAGGGGCTGGGGCTCAAGATCGACCCGAGTGCTCGCGTGGTGCCGCTCGAGGAGCCGCCGCGCGGCCCGGTCTGCGCGGCCTGCGGCAGCTTCGATCAGCGCATGATCGAGGGCTGCCTGACCTGCATGGATTGCGGATATTCGAAATGCGGTTGACGCTGGCTGCGGGTGCTTGTGGCGGGCTTGCCACGGCACCTTCGCCCGCCATCCACTGACCCATGGTACAGACGGCGCCGCTCTGCTAGAAGACGCGCACCGGTGGGGGGCCGGCAGCGAAGAGGTTGAGATGATCCGGTTTCTGCGTGCCCTCCCAGCCGTGGCCTGTCTTCTCTTGGCAGTTCCATCCATCGCGCCCGCCCAGGACGGGCGGCAGACGCTTGGTTTCGGGCGTCTGTTCAACAATGACGGGCTGGGCGATGGCCGCGACCGGTGGCGCACGGGATCATACACCGTCAGCTGGCTGCGCGGGCGCGAGCCCTGGTCCGGCGCATTGCCGGAAAGCATGGGCGAGGTTCTCGAGTACCGTTTCCGTGGCGAAATCATCGCGCCGGCAAATCTTGCAAGCCCTGCGCCCGGCGACCGCCGCTATGTCGGCGCGCTGAGCGTCGGTCTTCACAGCCATTTCGAACGCGGGCGAACGCGGTTTTCCCTGGGCGGGGATCTCGTCGCAACGGGGCCGATGACCGGACTCGGCGGGTTTCAGGAATTCGTGCATGATCTGTTCGGCATGTCTTCGCCGGCGCCGGCGCTTGCCAATCAGATCCCGAACGCGTTTCACCCGACCGCCACCGCCTCCGTCACGCGCGAGATCGGCATGGCCGGCGGTGCCGTGCGCCTCATGCCCTTCGTCGAGGGGCAGGTTGGCGTGGAGACACTGGTGCGTGCCGGCGCCGACCTGAAAATCGGCAGGGCCGGCTCTGGCGGGCTGTGGCTGCGCGACGTCGTGACCGGCCAGCAGTATCACGCGGCTCCCGGCGCGCAGGGGCTGAGCCTGACGCTTGGCGGCGACATCGCCCATGTCGCCTCCTCCGCCTATCTGCCGGCAGGCGAGCCGGCAGTGCCCGAACCCACGCGGACCCGCCTGCGCGCAGGTCTCACCTGGCAAGGCGAGCGCAGCACCCTCTTTTATGGTGTCACCTGGCTCGGCAAGGAATTTCAGGGCCAGCCCGAGGGGCAGGTTGTGGGGTCATTGTCGCTGAAGTTCCGGTTCTGAAAACTTTCCGAAAGGGAAGGATTCCCAGACTGTTTCCGATCTGCTAACCTGTCATCCACAAAACAAGAACAGACACGAGCAGGCAGGAAAGAGCAGGCATGACGACGGGCTATCGCGGCACGTTCGTCATCTCCTGGGCACAGACCGAGATCGACGGGTTGGCCGGCGCGCCAGCCAGTGCTCTCGTGACGGGCGCCAATTGGCGCTGGCGCGGGCGCGCGGTGCGGGTTGACGGGCCCGACAGGCCGCTGGTTCTCACGGGTGCCGAGGAGGTGGGTTAGCTTCGCCGTCACGCCGCGCGCGGCGTGGCAAGGCGCATGGGCGCGGTTCTGCCGATGGCGCGGCGCCGGGGGAAGGGCGACGCCGCGGTGACCCAAGGGGCGCGCGACGAAACCGACGCCCCGCTTCTCGACCGGGGCTTCGCGGTGACCGACGGCAGGCGGCGCTGGATCGCGACGCTGATCGAGCTGCCCGAGGCGTCGCCGCTTCTCATGTTTCTGGACGAGATGCCGCCTGAAGGGCGCGACCTGTGGGTGTGCCAGCTGATGCTGGCCGATGGCGTGCTCAGACGCGTTGCGCCCGAAGCCTCCGCGGTGATCTGTTTCACGCCCGACACGCTCATTGCCACGCCGGAAGGGGCGCTGCCGGCGGGCCTTCTGGATGAGGGTGACCTGGTGCTGACGCGCGACAGCGGGCCGCAGCCGGTGCTCTGGGTGGGCCGACGGCGGATCAGCGGGGCGCGGCTGCAGGCACAGCCCGAGCTGCGGCCGGTGCGTCTGCGGGCCGGCGCGCTCAGCGACAGTAGCGGCGGCATCGGCCAGGAGGGGGAGGTGCCGGAGCGCGATCTTCTGGTCTCGCCCGATCATCGCATCCTGCTGCGCGGCGCGCGGGCGCGCGCGCTTTTCAACGAAGATGAGGTTCTCGTGCGGGCACGTGACCTGATCGACGACCGGCGCGTCACCGTTGACCGGAGCAGCCGGGAGGTCATTTACGTCCATCTGCTTCTGGAGCGGCATCAGATCGTCTGGGCCAACGGTGTCGAGACGGAAAGCTTCCACCCCGCCGGCATGCCGCTTTCGGCGATCGACGAGGCCCAGCGCTCGGAGCTCTTCACGCGCGTGCCCGAGCTTGCGCGGGATCCTTTCGCCTATGGCGACTTCGCCCGCAGGCCGCTCGACGCCGCCGAGGCGGCGATCATGCTGCATGCCCCGCCGGCGCTGCACTGAACGTCATGGGCTGTTGACAGCCTCGCTCCGACCTCTATAAGCGCGCTCTCTGGCGGGGCTTCGCGGCCCGGCCGGAACTCTGGTGTTGGTGGCCCCCGCAAGGGGATGCCTGTCGGCCGCAAGGCAGAGGACAACGCCCTTCATCGCCGGAAGGGGACACCCTGACGGCAGGAAACTAGTGAAGGAGATCAGCCGTGACCAAGCGCACGTCTGCCAAGTACAAGATCGACCGCCGGATGGGCGAGAACATCTGGGGTCGCGCGAAATCCCCGGTCAACCGCCGCGAATACGGACCCGGCCAGCATGGCCAGCGCCGCAAGGGCAAGATGTCTGACTTCGGGCTTCAGCTGCGCGCCAAGCAGAAGCTGAAGGGCTACTACGGCGACATCACCGAAAAGCAGTTCCGCCGCATCTATGCCGAGGCCGAGCGGCGCCGCGGCGACACCGGCGAGCTTCTCATCGGCCTGCTCGAGCGTCGTCTTGACGCCGTGGTCTACCGCGCCAAGTTCGTGCCGACGATCTTTGCCGCCCGCCAGTTCGTCAACCACGGCCATGTCATGGTCAACGGCCGTCGCGTCAACATCCCCTCCTACCGCGTGAAGGAGGGCGACGTGATCGAGGTGCGCGACCGGGCCAAGCAGATGGCGCTGGTGCTCGAGGCGGTGCAGTCGCCCGAGCGTGACGTGCCCGAATATCTCGAGGTCGACCACTCCAAGATGCGCGCCACCTTCCTGCGGACGCCGGGGCTTGCGGATGTGCCCTATCCGGTGATGATGGAGCCGAACCTCGTCGTGGAATTCTACGCCAAGAACTGACACCGGGTTCGCGACCGGCACCAAGGGCCGCGCGCGGACATCCGGGCGCGGCCCTTCTTCTTGCTCGAGATCGGAGGATATGGCGATGACAGGCAAGACCCGCACGGAAGAGAGGTTCGAGCGACTGCTTTTTGCCTCGCGCTGGATTCTGGCGCCGGTCTATCTGGGCCTTGCGCTCCTGCTCGTGCTGCTTCTCGTCGTCTTTCTGCGCGATCTTCTCCGCTATCTGCCGAAGGCGCTGTCGCTTCCGTATCAGGATGCGATCCTCGTCACGCTCACGCTCATCGACATCGCCCTTGTCGCGAACCTCGTGGTGATCGTCATATTCTCCGGCTACGAAAACTTTGTCTCGAAGTTCGACCTCGGCGGGCGGGAAGACAGACCGACGTGGATGGGCAAGATCGATTTCTCGGGGCTCAAGATCAAGCTCATCGGTTCGATCGTGGCGATCTCCGGCATCGACCTGCTCAAGCGGTTCATGGAGATCGGGCGCACCGAGACGAGCATTTCCTGGGAAGGGCTCAGGTGGCTCATCACGCTGCATCTCGTGTTCGTCGTCTCCGGCGTCTTGCTTGCCGCCATGGACTGGCTGAAGGAAAGGGCAACGTCGAACCACTAGCCGGAGCCTGTCGTCACCACCTCCGCCGCGCCCGCGCGCATGCGGCGCACCAGCGAGTTTTCCGTCCATGACCGACATACGACCCCAGCCGGGAATTCTCGATATCGCGCTTTACGAAGGGGGGGAGTCGGCGCTTCCTGGTGTCCCCCCCGAGCGAGTGCTCAAGCTTTCCTCCAACGAAAACCCCTTCGGCCCGAGCCCCAAGGCGATCGAGGCCTATCAGGCCTGCGCGAGCAGCCTGCACCGCTACCCTTCCTCCGACCACCGCGCCTTGCGCGCGGCGATCGGCGAGGTGCATGGGCTGGACCCCGATCGGATCATCTGCGGCGCGGGGTCTGACGAGATCATCAGCCTTCTGTGTCAGGCCTATGCCGGCCCCGGCGACGAGGTGATCCACACCGAGCACGGCTTTGCCATGTATCGCATCTCGGCGCTGGCGGCGGGGGCGACGCCGGTTGAGGTGCGCGAGCGCGAGCGCGTCACGGATGTGGAGGCGATCCTCGCTGCCGCCAATGAACGCACGCGGCTTGTCTTCATCGCCAACCCCAACAACCCCACGGGCACCATGATCGGCGGCAATGCGCTGGCCCGCCTGGCCGACGGCCTTCCCGAACATGCGCTTCTGGTGCTCGATGGCGCCTATGCCGAATTCGTCGAGGATTATGACGGTGGCGCGGCGCTGGTGGAGGCGCGCGACAATGTGGTGATGACGCGCACCTTCTCCAAGATATACGGCCTTGGCGGGCTGCGCGTGGGCTGGGGATATGCGCCGCGCGCGGTGATCGACGTGCTCAACCGTGTTCGCGGGCCGTTCAATGTCTCCGGCCCGGCGCTCGCGGCGGCGGAGGCGGCAGTCCGCGACCGCGACTATACCGCCCGTTGCGCGGCCGAAAACCGCCGGCTTCGCGCCATGCTCGCCGAAGGGCTCGCGCGGCTCGGCGTGCCTTCAGATACCAGCCAGGCAAATTTCGTGCTCGCCCGCTTCCCGAGCGCCGCGGAGGCCGAGGCCTGCGACGCCTGGCTGCGGCGGGAGGGAATCATCGTGCGCCGCGTGGCGGGCTACGGCCTGCCGGAGGCGCTGCGCATCACCGTGGGCGATGAAGAGGCCGTGCGGCGGGTGATTGCCGCGGTCAGGGATTTCAGGGAAGCGACCGCATGAGAGAGGATTACAAGCGCGTCGCGCTGATCGGGCTCGGGCTCATCGCCTCGTCGATGGCCCATGCCATGCGACGCGCGGGCATGAAGAGCGAGATCGTCGGCACCGCCCGCACCGAGAAGACGCGCGAGGAAGCGCGCCAGATCGGCTTTTGCCACCGGGTGGTGGAGACGGCGGCCGAGGCCGTCCAGGGCGCCGATCTGGTGGTGCTCGCCGTTCCGGTCGGCGCGATGGGGCAGGTGGCGCGCGAGATCGGGCCGGAGCTTGCGCCCGGCGCCACCGTCACCGACGTGGGATCGGTGAAGCGTCACGTGATCCGCGCGGTCAAGCCGCATCTGCCCGATACGGTGCACTTCATTCCCGGCCACCCTCTGGCCGGCACCGAGCACTCCGGCCCCGCGGCCGGCTTCGCCGAACTCTTCGACAACCGCTGGTGCCTGCTCGTGCCCGACGAGGAAACCGACGCCGAGGCACTCGCCCGGCTCACGGCCTACTGGCAGGCGCTCGGCAGCAATGTCGAGACGATGGACGCCGACCATCACGATCTGGTGCTCGCCGTCACGAGCCACGCGCCGCATCTCATCGCCTACACGATGGTTGGCGTGGCCGACGACCTCGAGCGTGTCACCGACAGCGAGGTGATCAAGTTCTCGGCCGCCGGCTTTCGCGACTTCACCCGCATCGCGGCTTCCGACCCGACGATGTGGCGCGACGTGTTCCTGACCAACAAGGACGCCACGCTCGAGATCCTCGGGCGCTTCACCGAAGAGCTGTTCGCGCTGCAACGGGCCATCCGCACGGGTGACGGCGAGATGCTTTTCGATTACTTTACCCGCACGCGGGCGATCCGGCGCGGCATCATCGAAGCCGGGCAGGACACACCGGCACCGGATTTCGGGCGGATCAGGAAAACGTGAGTCGGGCGGTACTTTCGGGTCTCTTGCTGGCCGCGCTGCTTGCGCCGGCCGTCCCCGCGACCGGGGATGCCAGCGCGCCCGAAAGCTCGCTCTTTCCGCATGTAAGGCCCTCTGCGCCAGCCGCGCTGCGCGAGGTGCGCGCGTCGGGCAGCCCGCTGGCAGCGCCCGTCGTGGCAGTCTCGCCGCGGCCGCCTTCGCGGCCCGAGGACGTGATCGCCCGCCGGGTTGCCGCGGCGGTGCGCCTTCTGCCGCTGCGCACGGGCAGCGCGCCGGTGCCCGACCCGGCGGAGCGGGCGCAGGTGGTGCTCGCGGCGTCGGGGGCTGCGGTGCGGCTTTCGCCGCGCCCCGAGCCGCGCCCCGACGGGATTGGAAGGGCGCGTGTCCTGCGGGCCAGCGCCGTCGCCCAGAGAACTCCGGCCCCGCTTGTCACCGGGAAGAGCGGCCCGATCTGCGGCGATCGGGCAATTCGCGGCGAGACGCTGGCCCCGATCAAGGGCCGGCTTCAGGCCTGCGGCGTGGCCAGGCCCGTGCGCGTGACCGAGGTCGCGGGCGTGCCGCTGACGCAAGGCGCGATCATGGATTGCACCACCGCCAAGGCGCTCAAGAGCTGGGTTCAGGGCAGCGTCAAGCCAACCGTGGGGCGGCTGGGGGGCGGCGTCGCCTCGATCAGGGTGATCGCGAGCTACTCCTGCCGCACGCGCAACAGCAGGCCTGGCGCCAAGATCTCCGAGCATGGCAAGGGCAGGGCGGTGGACATTTCGGCCATCAATCTGAAGAACGGTGTCTCGCTGACCGTGCTGAAGGGGTGGCGCGACCAGTTTCAGGGGCCGCTTCTGCGCCGCATGCATGCCGGTGCCTGCGGCCCCTTCGGGACGGTTCTCGGTCCCGATGCCGACCGCTACCATCAGGATCACCTTCATCTCGACACCGCGCGCCATCGCAGCGGCCCCTATTGCCGCTGACCCGCGCCAAGCGGCCGCGCCTCATGGGAGCGTGGCCAGGCGCAGCGGGCCGAGCCAGAGCGCGCCGCCACGAATGTCGAACATGAGCGTCGGGTCGCTCTCGGTCAGGCTTTTCAGGAGTGCCAGGTCGCGCCCCGCCATGATCCCCGTTGCGCCAAGCAGCGCCAGAGCCGCGGGCCAATTGTCGGACGACAGCGCCACCTCGCCGACGAGCCCTCCGGTGGCGTCGCGCTCCACCTGTCCGCTGGCGTCAAGCCGCAGGGGCCCCCAGCGCAGATAGGCCGAGGTAATCTCGATGGCGCGCACACGCGGGGGCGCCCCGGCGAGCGCCGCTCCGTCAAGCGGGCGGTCGAGTGTCGCGGTCATCTCCACATGCAGCGTGCCGGACGGTGACGGCATGGGCATCGCCGGGGCGGAAACGGAGAGATCGGTCACCTCCAGCGCCAGATCGCGGGCAAGCGGCCGTGCCGCGCCGGGGCGCGTGGCGAGGCGCAGCGTGCCGGCCGCAGCACGCAGGCCGCGCGCGCTCTCGACCCGCGGGGACTTTGCCACCATCACGACCCGATCGAGCTCGGGGCTGGCCTTGGGAATGAAGGTGATGCTGGCCCGCATGTCGTCAGTGCTCACGGAAAGCTGCTCGCCGGCGACCGTGAGCAGCTGCTCTCCGGGCCAGACGATGATCTGGTGATGCGGCCTGTAGCTCAGGGCGAAGATCTGCAGGAACGGGGCCGACCAGCTCACGCCATGCCCGGGCCACTCGATGCGCGGCCGGCTGATCTGAAAGTCGATGCGGTTGGGAAAGCCGGCGAGGGCGATTCCCTCGTGATGGACGCGCCAGCCCGTTTCTCCGGCCTCGGAGCGTGCCTCGAGCCAGTTTGTGAGCGCCGCCTCCGCCGCCCGGCTGGCCACGAACCACCAGCCACCCCAGGCGATGGCCGCAGCCAGCACAAGCCCGAACAGAATCCGCATTGCCGCCCCTTCTCATCGCCGCTGCAAGGTGCATATAGGCCGGTGATGGACTGGGCCAGCGTCATTACACCCGAAGCCGAGCAGCTCGAGCCCCTGTGGGTCTTCGGCTATGGCTCGCTGATGTGGAATCCGGGGTTTTCCCCGGCCGAGCGCGCGGTCGCCGAGCTCTCGGGCTATGCGCGCGGCTTCTGCATGCGTTCGATTCACCACCGCGGAACGCCCGAGCGGCCGGGGCTGGTGCTTGCGCTCGACGAGAAGCCGGGCGCGCGTTGCCACGGCCTGGCCTTTCGCGTGCCGGAGGCGGAGCGCGCGCGGGTGCTCGAGGAGCTCAGGGCGCGCGAGCTCATCTCCTCGGCCTATCTCGAGCGGGTGATGCCCGTACGCCTTGCCGACGGGCGCGAGGTGAAAGCGGTGGTCTATGTGATCGACCGCAACCATGTGCAGTACTGCGGCGGCCTGCCGCTCGAGGAACAGGCGCGCATCATTGCCCGTGCGCGGGGCGGGCGCGGACCCAACACCGAATACCTTTTCAACACCGCCGCGCATCTGGAAGAACTGGGCATCGAGGACAAGGAGCTGACCTGGCTCGCGGCGCGCGTTCGGGCGATCGCGGCGGTGTGATCTGCCGCGATATTGCGTGTTGGCAGTTTCCCGGTTCCACCCTATCTTGGTGGGCCAGATGACCGGGCCAGGACACGTCCAGATGGACCAGCCGGATCGCGAGGCCGAGCCGTATTTCTCCCAGCCTGTTCGCCAGCTTCTCATGATGCTGGTGGCGCTCGGCCTTGTGCTTGCGGGCGCCTATGTCGCCTGGCCGCGGGTTTCATCCGTCTTTCTTGCCAACCCCTGGCTCAACGGAGCCATCGCAGTGGTGTTCGTGATCGGCGTGCTCGCCTGTTTCTGGCAGGTCTACCAGCAGGTGGCATCGGTCAGGTGGATCGTCGGTTTCGCCGCCAACCGCCCCGGTCACGACCAGATCAAGCCGCCCAGGCTTCTGGCCTCGATGGCGGCGCTCATGCGCACGCGCGGCCCGCATCGGCACATATCGCCGAGCTCGGCGCGCTCCATTCTCGACTCGGTGGCGAGCCGCATCGACGAGGTGCGCGACATCACGCGCTACATTGTCAACCTTCTGATCTTCCTCGGCCTTCTCGGCACCTTCTTCGGGCTTGCAACAACGGTGCCCGCGGTGGTGGAGACGATCCGCTCGCTCGCGCCGCAGGGAGACGAGAGCGGGCTTGAAATCTTCAACCGCCTGATGGGCGGCCTCGAGAAACAGCTCGGCGGCATGGGCATCGCCTTTTCGTCCTCGCTTCTGGGCCTTGCGGGCTCGCTCGTGGTGGGATTGCTCGAGCTTATCGCCGGTCACGGTCAGAACCGTTTCTATCGCGAACTCGAGGAGTGGCTTTCGTCGATCACGCGACTGGGCTTTGCCAGTGACGGGGACGGCACGGGCAGCGATATCGGCATCGTCTCGGCGGTGCTCGACCACATGGCCGAGCAGATCGAGGCCATGCGCGGCATGTTCGCGCAGGCCGACGCATCGCGCGCGGCACTCGAGGAGCGTATCTCGGGGCTCGCCGGCGCCATCGAGGGGCTGACGGCGAAGCTCGATGCCGACCCCGCCGCCACGGGCGCGGCCCTCGGGCGCGTCGCCGCCGCGCAAGAGCGGCTGACCGAGGTGCTGGAGGCCACGGCCGCGGGCGCTCATGTCGATGCCGAAAGCCGCATGCGTCTGCGCTCGATCGACGTGCAGCTTCTGCGCATCCTCGAGGAGATGTCTGCCGGACGCCAGGAGATTGCCGCGGAACTGCGCGCCGACCTTGCCGCACTCACACGGGCGGTGCGGGAGCTTGCCGAAGCCCAGAGCCGTGCGGCGGCCGGTGGCGACGGCGGAGCCGATCGCGCGTCGGTCGGCGCGAACAGGGGCTAGGTCGTGGGGCTGAACCGGCGCGCCGTCAATCGCGTCTCCGGCAACATCTGGCCGGGTTTTGTCGATGCGATGACGGGGCTTCTGCTGGTCCTGTTCTTTGTGCTGACGATCTTCATGGTTGTGCAGTTCGTCCTGCGCGAAGAAATCATCGGCCGCGACTCCGAGCTTGACCAGCTGCATGCCGAGCTTGCCGAACTTTCGCGCGCGCTCGGCCTCGAGCAGCAGCGCGCCTTCACGCTGGAACAGGATGTCGAGGCATTGCGCGCGGCGCTGTCCGACGCGCGGGCCGAAGGTGCCGCTCAGGCCGAATTGATCGGCCGTCTGCGCCAGACGATCGCTGCAGGCGAGGCGAGGATCGCGGATCAGGCCGCGCGCATCGCGAGCTTCGAGGAACAGGTCGCCTCGCTGCTGGCCGAGCGCGACAGCGCGCGTGCCGAGGGTGCGGCTCTTGCCGCCGACCTTGAAGCGCTGAAGGGAGAAAATGCCCGCCGTCTGGACGAACGCGAGGCGTTGCAGCTGGCGCTGGCCAAGGCCCGCGAGGAGATCGACGCCCAGGCGGAGGCGGCGCGTCTTGCTGCGGCCCGCCGCGAGGCGCTCGAGGCGCTGATTGCCGATCTGCGCAACCGGCTCGAGGCGCGTGAGGCGTCGCTGGCCGAGACGCTTGCGGCGCTGGACGCGGCCAAGGGCGCGAACGAGGAGGCCAACGCGCGCCTTGCCGCATTGCAGGCCGCCCTGACCGCCGAGCGCTCGGCGCGTCAGAACGTGGCCGGCGACAACGTCTCGCTGCGTGAGCAGATCCTTTCCCTGCAGGCGGCCCTCGCGGAGGAAACCGAGAGCCGGGAGGATCTCACCGCCCAGCTGATGGCGCTGAGCCAGAGGCTCGCGGCCACCGAGGCCGAGCTGAAGGAGACCGCCGCCGCGCGCGATGCCGGAGCCGCCGCCCGGGAGGAACTCAGCGCCCGTCTTGCGGAGCTCGAGGCGCGCCTCGCGCAGTCCGAGCTGCGGCGCGAGGAGCTGAGCGAGCGTCTGGCGCGCTTGCAGGAGCTGCTGACCGCGGCCGAGGCCGCGCGCCAAGGGCTTGAAGGCGATGCCGCCGCGATGCGGGCGGATATCGTCCGGCTGCAGGCGGAACTGTCGCGGGAGATCGCAGCCCGCGACGCCGCGCGCGCCGAGGCGTCGCGCCTTCAAGGCGCGCTTGCGACCGCCGAACAGAAGGCCGAAGCGCTTCGCCAGTCGCTCGGTGCGGCGACAGCGAGCGCCGAGGAAAGGCTGGCGATGCTCGAGTCGCTGCGCGCGGCGCTGGCCGAGAGCGAGGAGGCGCGCAACAGGGCCAATTCGCAGGCCGAAGCGCTGAGGGGCGAGCTTGAGCGTGCCCGCGCCGAGCTTCAGGCGGCGTCACGCGCGAGCGAAGCCGCTGAGGCCAAGGCGGCAGAACTGCAGGCGCAGGTGATGCGGCTTCGGGAAGCGCTTGATGCCGATGAGGCGGCGCGGCTTGCCGAACAGGCGGCGCTCGAGGCTCTGCGCCGCCAGCTCGAGGAAACCGAAACGCGCCTTTCCGAGCAGGAGGCGGCAAGGCTCGCCAGCGAGGCGGCGGCGGTGGCGTTGCGCCGCCAGCTCGAGGGGCTCGCCGACCGGCTCGCCGAGGAAGAGGCCGAAAGGCTCGTTCTCCAGGCCACCATCGAGTCGCTGCGCCGGGAGCTTGAGGATGCGCGGAGCACGCTCAGCGAGGAGGAACAGGCGCGCCTCGCCGAGGCGGCGACGGTCGAATCGCTGCGCCGCCAGCTGGAGGAGACGGGCGCCGCGCTGTCGCAGGCCGAAGCGGCCGAACTCGCCCAGCGTGCCGCCGTCGAGAACCTGCGCCGAAGGCTCGAGGAATTGCAGGCGCGGCTTGACGCCGGCGAGGCCGAGCGCGTGGCCGCCGAGGCCGCGCTTGAAGACTTGCGCCGCAAGCTGGAGGAAGCAGGCGCAAGGATCGACGAGGCCGAGGCGGCGCGCCTTGCCGAGGCCGCGGCGGCCGAGGAGCTTCGCAAGCGTCTCGAAAGTGCTCAGCAGGAGCTTTCGGAGCGCGAGCGCGACCTTCTGGCCGAACGCGCCGCAGCCGAGGCGTTGCGGCAAAGGCTGGCCGAGCGCGAGGCGCGGCTGTCGGAGGAGGAGAAGGCCCGTCTTGCCGAGGCTGCGGCGGCGGAGCGGCTGCGCAGGGAGCTGGCCAACGCGCAGGACGAGCTTGCCGCGATGACGCTGGTTCTGGAGGAGGAGCGCAGACGGGCGGAGGAGACGCTCACGCTGCTGGCGGCCGCCCGGGAGGCGCAGAAGGATCTGACCGAGCGCCTGCAGGCGGCGCTGGCGGCGAAGCAGGAGGCGGAAGCGGCGACCGATGCGCGCGACGATCAGATCGCCGCTCTGAAGGCCGAGCTCGAGGCGCTGCGCGCCGAGATCGACGACGAGCAGGAGTTGCGCAACCGGTTGGCGGCGGCGCTGGCCGCGCGCGAGCGTTTTGAGGAGGCCGCGAGCCGCGCCCGCGATCAGGCCAGCGAAAGGGCGCGGCTGCTGGAGCTCGCCGAGGACGAGCTGTCGCGGAAGAATGCCGAACTTCTCGAGGGGCAGCGCAAGATGGAGGCGCTCCGCCAGGAGGTGGCGGCGCTGCGGGCGCAGCTTGGCAGCCTTCAGGCATTGCTCGACGAGGCCGCCGAGCGCGAGAAGGCGGCGCAGGTGCGGATCGAAACGCTCGGTCAGCAGCTCAACATGGCGCTGGCACGCGCAGCGGCCGAGGAGCGCCGGCGCGCCCAACTCGAGGCTGCCGAGGCCGAGCGACTCCGGCGCGAAAAGGAACAGCTCGAGCAGCAGCTTGAAACCTACCGCTCGGAGTTCTTCGGTGAGCTGCGCAAGGTGCTCGGTGGTGTCGAGGGCGTGGAGATCGTCGGCGACCGCTTCGTGTTCTCCTCGCAGGTGCTGTTCCCGTCCGGGTCGGCGGACCTCACCGAGGAGGGCAAGCGGCAGATCGCCAAGGTGGTGGAGATCCTTGACCGCGTGAAGGATCGCATTCCCGACTCCATCGACTGGGTTCTTCGGGTTGACGGCCACACGGACCGCCGGCCGCTGGCGCCGGGTGCGCGCTTCCGCGACAACTGGGAACTCAGCCAGGCCCGCGCAGCTTCGGTGGTGCGCTACATGGTCGACGAGCTTGGCTTTGATCCGCACCGCCTGGCCGCCGCCGGCTTCGGAGAATATCAGCCCATCGACCCGGCCGATACTGAAGAGGCATACGCCCGCAACCGCCGCATCGAGCTGAAGTTGACCGAGCGTTGACGCCGCTCAGCGCACGGCCACGGCGGCCTCCATGCGGTCGATGACCTGATTGCCGCGCCAGAGCGCGGCGGTGCCGCGGTAGCTGCCTGCGGCCCAGCCCTGCGGCGGGGCGCGTCGCCCGCTGGCGCGAAACAGGCGCGCCTGGGTGCGGTCGAGCGCGAAGGACTGCACCACGAGCGTCTGGCCCTCCGGTCCGGTCAGGGAGAGCTCCAGCCGGTCGCCCGCGCGCACCCCGAAGAGGTGAACCCAGAAGACCAGCGCGGGGGCTCTTGCGGCAAGCGAAGCGGCGGCGGCCGTACCTTCCTTGATCTCCATGAATTCCGGCACGCGGTCGGCAAAACCCGCGCTCACGAAGCCGCCCGGCCGATAGGGGAAGGGCTCCAGCCACAGGCTCGGCGTGGCCCCCTCGGGCGGCGCGCAACGATCGGGGCTGAAGGCGCCGGGGCGGAATGGATCGACCGGCGCCCCGTCGTGGCGAAGCGATATGTGCAGGTGCGGAAACTCCGCCCGCCCGCTCATGCCCACGCGGCCGATCGTATCGCCGG
Organism: Meinhardsimonia xiamenensis; assembly: GCF_900102905.1. Lineage (GTDB taxonomy): Bacteria > Pseudomonadota > Alphaproteobacteria > Rhodobacterales > Rhodobacteraceae > Meinhardsimonia > Meinhardsimonia xiamenensis. The sequence goes on from NZ_FNFV01000001.1 coordinate 471,687, forward strand.
CGGCGACGCGATCCCCCGCTCGCACGGCAACGCTGCCATTGGCGAGATGGCAATACTGCGTCTCCCACCCTTCGCCATGGTCGATCACCACGCCGTTGCCGCAGGCCCGGTCCGAAGGCACGTGCAACGCCTCTGCCGGGTCGTGACTGTCCGCCATTCCGTCGCGCGTCGCGCGCACCAGTCCGGCGGCGGCGGCGCGCACGGCGACGCCGCGGCGCATCGCCGCCAGGTCCGGCAGGGCGATGTCGGTGCCGCGGTGACCGTCATAGCCGAGCGGACCGCAGGCGAAATCGAGAAAGCCCGGCCCGGGATCGCGGTCGACGTAATTCTGAACGAAACAGTCCTTCCCGAGCGTGCAGTCGACGGGAAAGGCGAGCCGGGGCGGCGGCGCCTCGGGGGCGGCCGGTGTCTGGGCGGCAATGGGCGCTGCGAACAGAAAGGGCGCCGCCGCGAGCGCGGCGACGCCTGTGACAATGCCGGTCCGGGGCACGTCGCCCCCGCGCTCGGCTCAGTCCGCCGTCAGAAGCGGCGGCTTGCGGCTGCCGAGGCGTGGCGGCTGGGCCGAGACGATGTCGAGCGCGATCTCGCCATCCTTGACGCCCACGCGCACGACCCCGCCCTTCGCCAGCTTGCCGAAAAGGAGCTCTTCGGCCAGCGGCTTCTTGATGTGCTCCTGGATCACGCGGCCAAGCGGGCGCGCGCCCATCTTGTCATCATAGCCCTTCTCGGCCAGCCAGTCGGCCGCCTCCGGGGTCAGGTCGATGCTCACGCCGCGGTCCATCAGCTGCGCTTCGAGCTGGAGGACGAACTTCTCGACCACCTGCAGGATCACCTCGCGTGAGAGCGGCGCGAAGCTGATGATCGCGTCAAGCCGGTTGCGGAACTCCGGCGTGAAGGTGCGCTCGATCGCCGCCGTGTCCTCGCCCTCGCGCCGGTCGCGCCCGAAGCCGATGGCGGCCTTCGCCTGTTCGGCAGCGCCCGCGTTCGAGGTCATGATCAGGATCACATTGCGGAAGTCCACCTGCCGGCCGTTGTGGTCGGTGAGTTTGCCGTGGTCCATCACCTGCAGAAGGATGTTGTAGACATCCGGGTGTGCCTTCTCGATCTCGTCGAGCAGCAGCACGCAGTGCGGGTGCTGGTCCACCCCGTCCGTCAGAAGGCCGCCCTGATCGAAGCCGACATAGCCCGGCGGTGCGCCGATCAGCCGGGAGACCGCGTGCTTCTCCATGTACTCGGACATGTCGAAGCGCAGGAGCTCCACGCCCAGAAGGTCGGCCAGCTGGCGGGCAACCTCCGTCTTGCCGACGCCGGTGGGCCCGGCGAACAGGTAGTTGCCGATCGGCTTCTCGGGCTCGCGCAGCCCGGCGCGGGCGAGCTTGATCGCGCTTGCCAGCGCCTCGATGGCGGCATCCTGACCGAAGACCACGCGCTTGAGATTGGCCTCGAGGTCCTTCAGCACCTTGGCATCGTCCTTGGAGACGTTCTTGGGCGGGATGCGGGCGATCTTTGCCACCACCGCCTCGATCTCCTTCGCGCCGATCGTCTTGCGGCGCTTGGATTCGGCCACCAGATGCTGCGCCGCGCCGGCCTCGTCGATCACGTCGATGGCCTTGTCAGGCAGCTTGCGGTCATTGATGTAGCGCGCCGACAGCTCCACCGCGGTGCGGATCGCGTCATTGGTGTACTTGATGTCGTGGTGCTTCTCGAAATACGGCTTCAGCCCCTTCAGAATCTTCACCGTGTCTTCCACCGACGGCTCGTTCACGTCGATCTTCTGGAAGCGCCTCGACAGCGCGCGATCCTTCTCGAAGTGCTGGCGGAACTCCTTGTAGGTGGTGCTCCCCATGCAGCGCAGCTTGCCGCCCTGCAACGCGGGCTTGAGCAGGTTGGAGGCGTCCATTGCCCCGCCCGAGGTCGCGCCCGCACCGATCACCGTATGGATCTCGTCGATGAACAGGATGGCATCCTCGTGGTTCTCGAGCTCGGCGACGACGGCCTTGAGCCGCTCCTCGAAATCGCCCCGGTAGCGCGTTCCGGCAAGGAGCGCGCCCATGTCGAGGGAATAGATGGTGGCGTTCTTCAGCACGTCGGGCGTCTCGCCCTGCACGATCTTGCGCGCCAGCCCCTCGGCGATGGCGGTCTTGCCCACGCCGGGATCACCGACCAGAAGCGGGTTGTTCTTGCGCCGGCGGCACAGCACCTGAATGCAGCGTTCCACCTCGTGTTCGCGGCCGATCAGCGGGTCGACATCGCCCTTGCGCGCCTTGGCGTTGAGATCGACGCAATACTTCGCCAGGGCCGATTCCTTGCCGTCCTCGGCCTGGGACTGCTCCTCTTCATGGGTGTCGTCGGCGCCGGTCACCGGGCGGGACTCGCCGTATGACGGGTTCTTCGCCACGCCGTGGGCGATGAAGTTCACCGCGTCATAGCGGGTCATGTCGTGCTCCTGCAGGAAATAGGCGGCGTTCGACTCGCGCTCGGCGAAGATCGCCACCAGGACATTGGCTCCCGTCACCTCGTTCCGGCCGGAAGACTGGACGTGGATCGCGGCCCGCTGGATGACCCGCTGGAACGCGGCGGTGGGCACCGCCTCCGACCCCTCGACATCGGTGACGAGGGTGGAGAGGTCATCCTCGATGAATTCGATGAGCGTCTTGCGGAGCGCTTCGAGATCGACGTTGCACGCCTTCATCACCTTGGCGGCGTCCGGTTCGTCGATCAGCGCCAGCAAGAGATGCTCGAGCGTCGCCAGTTCGTGGCGCCGGGCGTTGGCGTGGGCCAGCGCGGCGTGAATGGCTTGCTCAAGGGTGTGGGAGAAAGACGGCACGCTTACATGCTCCTCGTTGATCTGGGCGGGCCCGGAGCCTTGGCCCCGCGCCCCACCGTGGCCTCTGGATATTAAAGTTCGGTTTTATTCGCCGCGCTTCAAGAAAATTCTTCGCCCCCGTGGCGACAAACTTTCCGTGAGCCCCTGCGGGCAGGGAGACGCCGCGCATCTTGCGGCGGGCACCCGTCGTTGCGGCTTTGCCCATTCTGTCGGGAAGGGCCGCCCCTCTGCGGCGACCATGCGGCTCGACACCCGTGAATGTGGGGTCCGGACCCCGCGCATTCAATGGCTGGCCCCTTGACACGCGCGGCTGTCACGAGGCTGCTCAGAAACGGTCCTTGCGCGCTCGGATCTCGGCGAATACGGCCACGTCGTCGGCGCCTTCCATGCCGAGGGCGCGCTTCACCTGAGGCAGATGCGCCCGAAGGAACGGGTTTGTCGCCTTTTCCTCGCCGAGGCGGGAAGGCACGGTCGGCCGACCGGCGGCGCGTGCCGCGTGCACTTCGGCGGCGCGGCGGCGCAGTTCGGGATTGTCGGGCTCGATCGTGAGGGCGAAGCGGGCGTTGGCTTCCGTGTATTCGTGCCCCGAGCACACAAGCCGGTCGTCGGGCAGGGCGGCGAGCTTCATCAGGCTCGACCACATCTGCGCCGGCGTGCCCTCGAACAGCCGTCCGCAACCGAGGGCCATCAGGCTGTCGGCAGTGAAAACCGCGCCGGCCGCGGGGGCGTCGAAGGCGACATGACCGAGGGTGTGACCGGGAACCTCGATCACCTCAAGCTGGATGCCGCCCACGTCGATACGGTCGCCCTCGGCCACGGCGCGGTCGAGCGGCGGCAGGCGATGAGCGTCAGCCGCAGCGCCGACAACGACGGCGCCCGTGGCCGCAGCGACGTCGCTCACGCCCTGCACGTGGTCGGCGTGGTGATGGGTGATGAGAATGTGGCTCGCCCGCCAACCCCGCGCATCGAGCGCCGCGATGACCGGTTCGGCCTCCGGCACATCGATCACGGCGCAGGCGCCGCTGCCGGCGTCATGCAGCAGAAAGGCGTAATTGTCGGTCAGGCAGGGGACGGTCACGATCTCTGCGGGCATGGTCATTCCTCCGGCTTCGGCTATTGTGGCGCTGAGCTTTGCGCGGAAGGAGGCGCGCTGCAATGCACCTCGACGTGCTGGATCTGCGCACATTCTATTACCGCACGGGTCTGGGCCGGGCGGCTCAGCGCGCGGTGCGCGATCAGCTCCTGCGCCTGTGGCCGAACGCGAGGGGGCAGACGGTCGTCGGCTTCGGTTTTGCGGTGCCGCTGCTGCGCCCCTACCTCGGCGAGGCGCGCCGGGTGATCGCGCTCATGCCCGGTCAGCAGGGCGTGATGGCCTGGCCGGCCGGTCGCCCGAATGTATCGGTGCTGTGCGAGGAAACGCTCTGGCCCCTGCAGACGGAGACGGCCGACCGGGTGCTGATGCTGCATGGACTCGAGACCTCGGAAAATCCGGGGCGGCTGCTCGAGGAGTGCTGGCGCGTTCTGGCGCCGGGGGGGCGAGCCGTCTTCATCGTTCCGAACCGGGGCGGGTTGTGGTCGCGCAGCGATGCGACGCCCTTCGGCTTCGGCCGACCCTACACCCTGGGCCAGCTCGAAGGGCAGCTGCGCAGCCATGGCTTCATGCCCGAGCGGCATCTGGCAGCGCTCTTCCAGCCACCGTCGCGCAGGGGCTTTTGGTTGCGGTCGGGCGGGCTTGTCGAACGGATCGGGCAGCGCTTCTCGCCCCGATTCGCCGGCGGTGCGCTGATGGTGGAGGCCAGCAAGCAGGTGGTGGCCCGCCCGCCCGGCGAAAGGGTGACGCGCCGCCGCCCGCTTCAGGTGCTCGAAGGGATCGGCCAGCCGGAGGCGAAGCCGGTCTGAGGGCGGCCCGTCGGCCGGCTTGACGCTGGTTGAGCGAAAGGTATGCAATCGCATGCAGAAATCGTCGCCTGCGCGGGCTGATGGTGCGGCAAATCGCCCGGAACAGGGCCGATCGCGGGCGTGCGAACCTGTTTTCAGGGGCGCGCGGCTCACGATCACGTGTTCTTCGCTGTTGCGGCATCGGCGGCCCTCTGCTACAGCGGCGCCGATTTCGAGGGCGCGCCCTCCGGCGCGTCGCAGCCGTGGCTTGTGCCTGCGCCCGTCAGGGGGCTCGCGCGGGCCGATGTAGTCGAAGGGGTGGACGTGTCCGAAACAGCTTCGCTTTCCATGGGCATCGCGCAACGCTATGCCACGGCCGTCTTCGAGCTGGCGAAGGAAGACAAGGCCCTGCCCGCGCTCGAGGCGGATATCGACCTGTTGGAGAGCATCCTCGCCGAGAGTGCGGAGTTCCGGCGGCTGATCAACTCGCCGATCTACTCGCGCGAGGAGCAGGCGCGCGCGGTGCAGGCGGTGGCCGAGAAGATCGGCCTCTCGAAGATCATGGTCAACACGCTGGGGCTGATGGCCTCCAAGCGCAGGCTCTTCGTGCTTCCGCAGCTCGTGCGGGCGCTCAGAAACATGATCGCCGAGGAAAAGGGCGAGGTTTCGGCGGAGGTGTTCTCGGCCAAGCCCCTGACCAAGGCGCAGTCTGAAAAGCTTGCCAAGGCGCTCAAGGCGGCCGTGGGCAAGGAGGTCAGGATCAATGCGGCCGTCGATGAGAGCCTCATCGGCGGTCTGGTGGTCAAGGTGGGCTCGCGGATGGTCGACACGTCGATCCGGTCCAAGCTCGCCCACATGCAGAACATGATGAAAGAGGTCGGATAAATGGCGATCCAAGCTGCTGAAATTTCTGCCATCCTCAAGGAGCAGATCAAGAACTTCGGTCAGGAAGCCGAGGTCGCCGAAGTCGGCCGGGTGCTGAGCGTGGGCGACGGCATCGCGCGGGTCTACGGGCTCGACAATGTGCAGGCCGGCGAGATGGTGGAGTTCTCCGGCGGCATCCGCGGCATGGCCCTCAACCTCGAGGTCGACAACGTCGGCATCGTGATCTTCGGCAACGACCGCGACATCAAGGAAGGCGACATCGTCAAGCGCACCAACTCGATCGTGGACGTGCCGGTGGGCGAGGCCCTGCTCGGCCGCGTCGTCGACGCGCTGGGCAACCCGATCGACGGCAAGGGGCCGATCGAGGCCAAGGAGCGGCGCGTCGCCGACGTCAAGGCTCCCGGCATCATCCCCCGCAAGTCGGTCCATGAGCCCATGGCCACCGGGCTGAAGGCGATCGACGCGATGATCCCGATCGGGCGCGGCCAGCGGGAGCTGATCATCGGCGACCGCCAGACCGGCAAGACCGCGGTGGCGCTCGACACCATCCTGAACCAGAAGAGCTACAACGAAGCCGCCGGTGACGACGAATCGAAGAAGCTCTACTGCGTCTATGTCGCGGTCGGGCAGAAGCGCTCGACCGTGGCCCAGCTGGTCAAGAAGCTCGAGGAAACCGGCGCGATGGAGTACTCCATCGTCGTCGCCGCGACCGCTTCAGAGCCCGCGCCGATGCAGTACCTGGCGCCCTATGCCGGATGCGCGATGGGCGAGTATTTCCGCGACAGCGGCCGTCATGCGCTGATCATCTACGACGACCTGTCCAAGCAGGCCGTCGCCTATCGTCAGATGTCGCTCTTGCTGCGCCGTCCGCCGGGGCGCGAAGCCTATCCGGGCGACGTGTTCTACCTGCATTCGCGTCTTCTGGAGCGCGCCGCGAAGCTCAACGAGGACTATGGCGCCGGTTCGCTCACCGCGTTGCCGATCATCGAGACGCAGGCGGGCGACGTGTCGGCCTACATCCCGACCAACGTGATCTCGATCACCGACGGTCAGATTTTCCTCGAGACCGAGCTGTTCTACCAGGGCATCCGCCCGGCGGTAAACACGGGCCTTTCGGTGAGCCGGGTGGGCTCGGCCGCGCAGACCCAGGCGATGAAGTCGGTGGCCGGCACGGTGAAGCTGGAGCTTGCCCAGTACCGCGAGATGGCCGCCTTTGCCCAGTTCGGCTCCGACCTCGACGCCGCCACCCAGCGGCTTCTGAACCGCGGCGCGCGCCTGACCGAGCTGATGAAGCAGCCGCAGTACTCGCCGCTGACCAACGCCGAGATCGTCTGCGTCATCTATGCCGGCACCCACGGCTATCTCGACAAGCTGCCGGTGCGCGACGTGGGCCGTTTCGAGCGCGGGCTCTTGGCCCATCTGCGGGGCAAGCACCAGGACCTTCTGGACGACATCACCTACAACGACCGCAAGGTTGCCGGTGAGCTGGAAGAGAAGATCAAGGCCGCGATCGACGAATACGCCGCCGACTTCGTGTAATCCGGAAAGGTTGGAGGCTGATCCATGCCAAGCCTGAAGGATCTGAAGATCAGGATCGAAAGCGTCAAGTCGACGCGGAAGATCACCCGTGCCATGCAGATGGTGGCGGCGGCCAAGCTGCGGCGCGCCCAGGAGGCGGCCGAAAACGCCCGGCCCTATGCGGAGCGCTTCGGTGCGTTGATGGCCCGCCTGTCGGCAACCGCCCGGGCCACCGGCGAAGGGCCCAGGCTGCTGGTGGGAACCGGCAGCGACCAGACCCACCTTCTGGTGGTGATGACCGCCGAGCGGGGGCTGTGCGGCGGCTTCAACTCCTCGATCGTGCGCCTCGCGCGCAGCCGCATCCAGGAGTTGCTGGCCGCGGGCAAGACGGTGAAGATCCTGACGGTGGGCAAGAAGGGCCGCGAGCAGCTCAAGCGCGAATACGCCAAGCTGTTCGTGGGCCATGTCGACCTCGGCGGCGTGCGCAACGTGGGCTACGAGAACGCCCGCGAGATCGCGCATGACATTCTTTCCCGCTTCGAGGCGGGCGAGTTTGACGTCTGCACGATCTTCTTCAACACCTTCAAGTCGGTGATCTCCCAGATCCCGACCGAGCAGCAGGTGATCCCCGCGGCCTTCGAGGAGGGCGAGGAAGCCGGGGCGCAGGCCTCCGCCTTCTATGATTACGAACCCGATGAGGAGGAGATCCTGAAGGAGCTGCTGCCGAAGGGCGTGGCCACGCGGATCTTCTCGGCGCTGCTCGAAAACGCCGCTTCCGAGCAGGGCGCGCGGATGAGCGCGATGGACAGCGCCACCCGCAACGCCGGCGAGATGATCGACAAGCTGACGATCCAGTACAACCGCTCGCGGCAGGCGGCGATCACCAAGGAACTCATCGAAATCATCTCGGGCGCCGAGGCGCTCTAAGGATACGGAGACTTTTCAATGGCAAAGGCAAAGGGACACGTGACCCAGGTGATCGGCGCCGTGGTGGACGTGCACTTCGACGGCGAGCTGCCGCCGATCCTGAACGCGCTCGAGACCGACAACCACGGCAACCGGCTGGTGCTCGAGGTTGCCCAGCACCTCGGCGAGAGCACCGTGCGCTGCATCGCCATGGACGCCACCGAGGGCCTCGTGCGCGGCCAGGAGGTGGTGGACACCGGCGGGCCGATCTCCGTGCCGGTGGGCAGCGCGACGCTCGGCCGCATCCTCAACGTCATCGGCGAGCCGGTTGACGAGAAGGGCCCGGTCAAGGCCACCGAATACCGCCCGATCCACCAGCCCGCCCCCTCCTTCGAGGAGCAGGCGACCGAGTCGGAGATCCTCGTGACCGGCATCAAGGTGGTGGACCTGCTCGCGCCCTACGCCAAGGGCGGCAAGATCGGCCTCTTCGGCGGCGCCGGCGTGGGCAAGACCGTGCTCATCATGGAGCTGATCAACAACATCGCCAAGGTGCACTCGGGCTACTCGGTGTTTGCCGGCGTGGGCGAGCGGACCCGTGAGGGCAACGACCTCTACCACGAGATGATCGAATCGGGCGTTATCAAGCTCGACGATCTGGAGAAAAGCCAGGTGGCGCTGGTCTATGGCCAGATGAACGAGCCGCCGGGGGCGCGTGCCCGCGTGGCGCTGACCGGACTGACGCTGGCGGAGAAGTTCCGCGACGAGTCCGGCACCGACGTGCTGTTCTTCGTCGACAACATCTTCCGCTTTACCCAGGCGGGTTCGGAGGTGTCGGCACTTCTTGGCCGCATCCCCTCGGCGGTGGGCTACCAGCCGACGCTGGCCACCGACATGGGCGCGCTGCAGGAGCGGATCACCTCGACGAAGGCCGGTTCGATCACCTCGGTGCAGGCCATCTACGTGCCCGCCGACGACCTCACCGACCCGGCGCCGGCGACCTCGTTTGCCCACCTCGACGCGACGACCGTGCTTTCGCGCCAGATCGCCGAGCTCGGCATCTACCCGGCCGTGGACCCGCTCGATTCGACCTCGCGGATCCTCGACCCGGCCATCGTCGGCGAGGAGCACTATCAGGTGGCCCGCGACGTGCAGGCGATCCTGCAGCGTTACAAGGCGCTTCAGGACATCATCGCCATTCTCGGCATGGATGAGCTTTCCGAAGAGGACAAGCTCATCGTGGCCCGCGCGCGGAAGATCCAGCGCTTCCTGTCCCAGCCCTTCGACGTGGCGCAGGTGTTCACCGGCCATCCGGGCGTGCAGGTGCCGCTCGAGAAGACGATCGACAGCTTCAAGCGCGTTGTTGCCGGCGAGTTCGACCACCTGCCGGAGGCCGCCTTCTACATGGTTGGCGACATCGACGACGTGATCGCCAAGGCCGAGCGTCTGGCCGCGGAGGCGGCCTGACGGGCGGCGTGAGACAGGGGAGCCGACATGGCTGACACGATGCAGTTCGACCTTGTGGCGCCCGAGCGGAGACTGGCCTCGATGCAGGCCGGCTCCGTTCTGATCCCCGGCGCCGAGGGCGACATGACCGCCTATCCCGGCCACATGCCGGTCGTCACCACGCTGCGGCCGGGGGTGGTGGCCGCAAACGGGCCGGACGGCGCGGTTGACTTTGTCGTCTCGGGCGGGTTCGCCGAGATCGGCCCCGAAGGCGCGTCGGTGCTCGCCGAACGGGCGATGCCGCGCGACGAGGTGACGCGGGAGTTCATCGCCGAGCTCATGGCCGCTGCCGAGGCGTTCCGTGCGGAGGCAACGGGGACCCGCGTCGATATTGCCGAGAAGACTCTGGCCGATATCCGGGCGCTGGCCGAGTCATTGGGCGTTTCCTACGCCTGACGTGGTATTGCGCCACCGGCAAGGAATTGACGGGCCGCGGCACAGCACGCGGCCCGTTTCTTGTGGGGCCGGCTTCCTTGTGGTCATTGTGCGGAGAAATGCCGCAATTGCGCCGTCTTTCCGGTGCAACTTGCCGTAAGGGCAGGTACGCAGATGAAGAAGCTTCGAAACTATCTCATCGGGCTCGATCAGGGCTCGGAACTGATGTTTTCAGACTTTCAGCATGAGGGCGAGATGTGGACGGGCGAAGGCCCGCGCGAGAGCCGCCGCCCGATCCGGTTTTCCGAGCCCTTCCGAGGGGCGCCGGTCGTGCATGTCTCGCTTTCGATGCTCGACCTTGACCACGCACGCAACCACCGCACCGACCTGCGGGCGGAGAACGTAACGGCGACGGGCTTCGAGCTCGTGTTCCGCACCTGGGGCGATACGCGCGTTGCCCGCGTCCGCGCCGACTGGCTCGCCATGGGCGAGGCGCGCCACCCGGACGACTGGGATATCGACTGACCGCGCGCGCCTTCGGCCGGCGCCTCAGGTCACCTCCTCGGGCAGGTGCGAGTAGAGACCTTCGTAGATCGGCTCCAGAGTGGTGCTGTCGAACAGCGAGGACACCGACGTTCCGTTCCAGATGTTTATGATCGCCTGCGCGAAGACCGGGGCAACCGGAACGATGCGGATGCGGGAGGCGCGGCGCACGGCCTCGGTCGGTTCGATGGTGTCGGTGATGACGAGGGTCTTCATCACCGAGTTCTCGATGCGCTCGACCGCCGGACCGGAGAGCACGCCGTGGGTGATGTAGGAGTGCACCTCGCTGGCGCCGTTCTCGATCAGCACTTCGGCCGCCTTGCACAGCGTGCCCGCGGTATCGACGATGTCATCGACGATGATGCAGATCTTGTCCTTCACGTCGCCGATGACGGTCATCTCGGCGACTTCGCCGGGCTTCTCGCGGCGCTTGTCGACGATCGCCAGGGCGCAGCCAATGCGCTTGGCCAGCTCCCGGGCCCGTGCCACGCCGCCGACGTCAGGCGAGACCACGGTCACTTCGTTCAGCCGGCCGCGGAAGACATGCATGATGTCAAGCGCGAACACGGGCGAGGCGTAAAGGTTGTCGACGGGGATGTCGAAGAACCCCTGGATCTGGGCGGCGTGCAGATCCATCGTCAGCACCCGCTCGATCCCGGCCTCGACCATCATGTTGGCCACGAGTTTGGCCGAGATCGGCGTGCGCGCCTTGGTGCGGCGGTCCTGCCGGGCGTAGCCGAAATAGGGAATCACGCCGGTGATCCGCGCCGCCGATGACCGGCGCAACGCGTCGGTCATGATCAGGAGTTCCATCAGGTTGTCATTCGCGGGCTTGGAGGTCGGCTGGATGATGTACATGTCCTCGCCGCGGACGTTCTCGAAAACCTCGACGAAGATTTCCTGATCGTTGAAGCGTTCGACGCGCGCATCGACAAGGTCAACCGACATGCCGCGATGCATGGACATGCGCCGGGCGATGGCACGGGCCAGGGTACGGTTGGCATTGCCCGCGATGAGCTTGGGTTCGGAGGTCAGTCGCATGGGAAGTGTCCGTGGCAGCGGGATATGACGGATTCGTGACGTTGACACCGCTTATCACCCCGATACGCTCATTCCAACAAGCAGCGGGCAGCGGAGAGGCCGGAATGGCGCATGTGGACTACTTCTTTTCGGTGATCTCGCCCTTTGCCTATCTGGCCGGAACGCGGCTTGAGGAGATCGCGGCCCGTCATGGCGCCACCATTCGCTACGTACCGGTGGACATCGTGGCGCTGTTTCAGCGCACCGGCGGGCTTCTGCCCGCCGAGCGCCATCCCGCGCGGCAGGCCTATCGGTTGCAGGAACTGCGCCGCCAGTCGGAAAAGCTCGGGCTTCCCATCAACCTTCAGCCTGCCTTCGTTCCGACAAATCAGGCGCCCGCCTCCTACGCCATCATCACCGCCCAGAAGGAGGGAGGCGGTGACCTGGGCGCGCTCGTGCACGGGCTGTTGCGCGCGGCCTGGGCGGAGGATCGCAACATTGCCGAGGATGATGTGATTCGGGACTGTCTCGCCGCGGCGGGTTTCGACCCGGCGCTTGCCGACCGGGGCATGCTCGCCGGTGCCGAGGAATATGCCGCCAATCTCGAGGAGGCGGTGAACCGCGGGGTTTTCGGCTCTCCGTTCTATCTTCTGGGAGAGGAGGCCTTCTGGGGACAGGACCGGCTGGAGGATCTTGAACGCGCGCTGGCACGCAGCTGAGGGCCCTGGTGTGTCGCGGGGGCTCCGCCCCCGAACCCCCGGGGTATTTGCACCCAGGATGATGGAGGCAGGAGGCGGGGCCGGTGGCCCAAGGGGCGGGCGGGCACCGCCACGGGACGCCTTCGGGAGCACGGGGATGGAGCAGGTTGTCATGGAGAGCGGGGTGGATGCGGCCGCGGCGCAGATCGCGGCGCGGCTCGAAGGACGCATGCCGCGCGGGCGGCGGCTGCGCCTTGCCGTTGCCGGGCCACCGGGTTCGGGCAAGTCGACGGTTGCCGAGGCTCTGGTGCGGCGCCTCAACGCCGGTCGCGCTGAAGGGCCGGCGGCGCTGGTGCCGATGGATGGATTTCATCTCGACAATCGGCTGCTCGAGGCGCGCGGGCTGCTGGCCCGCAAGGGGGCGCCGGAAACCTTCGATGGGGCAGGGTTTGCCCATATGGTGCGCCGCCTCGGTACCGAGGATGAGGTGGTGATACCGGTCTTCGACCGCTCCCGCGAGATCGCGATTGCCGGCGCGGCCGTGGTTGGCCCCGCAGCGGGCGTTGCCGTGATAGAGGGAAACTACCTTCTGCTCGACGAGGCGCCATGGCGGGACCTTGCCGGGGAATGGGATCTTTCGGTGTTTCTCGAGGTGGACGAGGCCGAGCTCGAGCGACGCCTGATGGCGCGCTGGCTCGGGCATGGCTACAGCGAAGAGGCCGCGCGCGCCAAGGTGGACGGCAATGACCTTCCGAATGCCCGGCGGGTGCTGGCCCGGCGGCTGCCCTGCGATCTGGTGCTTCAGACCCGGCTGAAGGAGAAGCGCGAGAGTTGACGGTAACGCTCGCCCGGGCCGAAGCAGATCGACGGAAAGCCGGGGTGGTTCGGCGCGTCGGGCCAGGCTTGCGGCTCGAGTGCCAGCCCGCAGAACCGGCCAAGCAGGCGCCCGTCATGCCCCGGCAGAGGCGGCTCGGGGCCACGGGCGGAGTCGTAGACCTGGAGGCCCGGCTCGGTGGTGTCGATGGCCATGCACAGGCCGGAGGCGCCGGTGAGTTCGCACGCCCGGGTGATGTCGCGCCGCTCCCCGGCGAGGCAGAAGTTGTGATCGAGGCGGACGTCATGCGCGGGGTCGAGCACGCGGCCTGCGCGAAAGTCGAAGGGCGTGTCCGCGACCGGTGCCGGCCCGTCGATGGGGATGAGGTGCTCGTCCACCGGCAGGTAGCGGTCGGCGGCGATCCTGAGGCGGTGGCCGGCGATGGTGGGAGTGCCGTCGAGGTTCCAGAACCCGTGATGGGCGAAGTTCAGAAGTGTCGGCGCGTCGCTTTCCGCCTCGATGGTCAGCTCCATCGCGCCGTCCTCGGTGAGGGCGTAGCGCGCGCTGACGTGCCGGTTGCCGGGAAAGCCGCCAAGCCCGTCCGGAAGGGCGAGCGTCAGGGTCACGGCCGACGGGTCGAGCGACTGCACACGCCAGATCTGCGCGTGAGTGCCTTCGGGGCCGCCGTGCAGCGTGGTGCGACCGCCTTCATTGGCGGGGAAATGGTGCTCTTCCCCGGCGATGCGCGCGCAGGCGCCGCCGATGCGGTTGGCCACCGGCCCCACAATGGCGCCGAAGTAGCGCAATGGGCCGGCATAGAGGCCGAGTTCCGGCGAGCCAAGGGCGGGAGAGTGCTCGACGCCCTCAAGGCGAAGCTCGTGGAGTATGGCGCCGAGGGTCAGCACCCGGGCCCACATTGGCCCGCGTGCGATGACGACGGCCTCTACAGCCCGGCCATCGGGCAGGCTGCCGAAGGGCGCGACGCCGGGCGTGGGCGGAACGGATGTCATCATGGCGTCACCTTGAATTCCGGAAGGCCACGCCCGGCGCCCTCGAGGGCGAAGGTCATGCCGTTCTGCGGCTCGGCGGCAAGGATGGCCGCGTCGAGATCCTGCCGGGCCGAGGTGCAGAAGAGGGTGGAGAGCCCCTCTCCCCCGAAGGCGGGGCAGGAGGAGTGCCGGGCGGGAATGGCCACCGCCCCTTCGAAGCGGCCGTCAGGCGCGTAGACGGCCACGCGCGCGGCGCCCCACTGGGCGGTCCAGACCCGCCCTTCGGCGTCCACCACCGCGCCGTCGGGGTTCAGCTTCTCCGCGCGCAGGTCGATGAACACCTCCGGCTCCCCCTTGGGCCAGCCGTCGCGCGGCGAGAGTTTCTGGCGCATGATCCGCCCCTTCAGCGTGTCGCAGAAATAGGCGCATTCGCGCGGGGCGTCGAAACAGATCGCATTCGGGATCGCGACCGGCGCGAATAGCTGGCGCAGTTCACCCCGGAAATAGCGGTAGATCGCGCCGCGCTCGCCCCGCGCCCCGGCCTTGGCCATGGTCCCGATCCAGAAGCCGCCCCATGGATCGGCGCGTCCGTCGTTGCTGCGCGTGCCGGGCCGGTCGGCCTCGAGCGCGGCGACATCTTCACGGGCGCCGGTTTCAAGATCGAAGGTGAAAAGCGCGGTCTCGGAAGCGATCAGGAGCCGGTCACGGTCAATCCAGCCGGCGGCGGAGACAAGCTCGTCGAACTGCCATTCGAGCGGCTGGTCATCCGCCCGACTGAGGAGCTTTCCGGCAAGGATGTCGAACCAGAAAAGCTGCCCGCGTTCGGGATGCCAGAGCGGGCCCTCGCCCAGCTCGCAGGCACGGTCGTCAAAGATCGTGGCGTTCATCGCCGGCTTTTCCTCCCTCACACCAGCACAGCCCGGGCCGGGAGCCGTACCCGGCCCGCCTGCGCCTAGCGCCGGGCGCATTGGGCGAGCGATTCGGCGAGCCCGAGGATCAGGCGCGCATATTCGCCCTGGGCGGCGCGAAGTTCCAGCCCCAGAAAATCGACCACAACCATCGGCAGCCCGGTGTCGGCGGCAAGCCGTCGCATGGCCGGGGAGGGTGCGGGCGCTTCGGCCACGAGGCACAGCAGCTCGCCCGTGGCCAAGGTCTCGCGCAGCCACGCCATGCGGTGCGCGCCCGCCGCGGTGGCATCGCTGTCGGCAAGGCTGGCGCGGATGTGCAGGCCGAAACGGTCGGCGAAATGGGCCCAGGCGTCATGCTGAACGATCAAGCCGATCTCCCCGAGCGCGGCGAGCCGTTCGCGCACCGCGGCCTCGGCCTGCGCGATCCGGGCCTGTCCCGCCCGGGCGTTTTCGCGGTAGTGCATTGCCGCGCCGGGATCGATCTCGGCGAGCGCTTCGGCGATGGCTTCGACCCAGACGGCGGCGTTTGCCGGGTCGAGCCAGGCATGCGGATCGCGCGTGCCATGGGCGTGGTCGTGACTGTGATGCGCGTCCTCGGCATGCGTGTGGGCCTGGTCACCCCCATGCTCGTGATCGTGCCCCGACTCGTGTCCGTGCAGGCCGGCCGGCGCCTCTTCCGAGGCTCTGGGATCGGCGAACAACGGCGCGCGCGTGATCGTGCCGGGCACGTCGAGAAGCGTCAGGCGCCGTGCCCTGGGAGCAAGATTGTCAAGAGCATCGGCGAGCCAGGGCGTAAGCTCCGGCCCGACCCAGACAACGAGATCGGCCGAAGCGATGGCGCGCGCCTCGCCCGGCTTCAGCTGCATGTGATGCGGGTCGGCCGCGCCGCGAACGAGCAGCGCCGGTTCGAACCGGTCACCTGCCACCTCGGCGACGAGCGCCGCGACCGGGGCGATGTCGGCCACCACGCGCGGCGCCTCGGCGCGCAGGGCGGGCGCGGCGGCAATGGCCGTGGCGACGGCGGAAAGGCAGGCGAGGAAATTGCGGAAGAACATGTGACACCATCCCTTGTTGCTTGCGGTGCGTGCGGGCGCGGACTATAAACACAGACGTAATGTTATAACAAGACGGGAACAGCCATGGGCAACCGGAATGAGCGGGGCGCGCCCGAGCGGCCGCAGGCTGTGCTGGCCTTCTCGCAGCATGACCATGCCGCCTGTCGGGGGGCGGCGCTGGCGGCGGCCGAGCGTGTTGCGGCGCAGCGGGGCGCGCGCCTCACGCCCGTGCGGCGCCGGGCGCTCGAGATACTGCTGGAGGAACACCGCGCGCTCGGGGCCTATGAGCTGCTTGAGCGGCTCGCCGCCGAGGGCTACGGCCATCAGCCGCCGGTGGCCTACCGCGCGCTGGACTTTCTCGTCGAGCACGGGCTTGCGCACCGCATCCGCCGCCTCAACGCCTTTGCCGCCTGCACCTGCCCTGATGCCGAGCACGCGCCGGCGTTTCTGATCTGCCGCCAGTGCAACGCCGTGGCGGAGGTGGCCGCGCCACGGGCGCGAGAGGGTCTTGAGGTGGATGCGGCGGCGCTCGGCTTCGCGCCGGAGCGGGTGATGATCGAGGCGCTCGGGCTCTGCCCGGCGTGCGACGGCGGCGAGGCGGACAGGTGAGCGGCGAGGCCGGCGCGCTCATCGTGGCGGAGAATCTCCGCGCCGGCTATGGCGGCCGCGTGGTTCTCGACGACATAAACCTGGCGATCCGGCCCGGAGAGATCGTCACCATCGTCGGGCCGAACGGCAGCGGCAAGTCCACCCTGCTGCGCGCGCTTCTGGGGGTGATCCGGCCGATCTCGGGGCGGGTCCGGCTCGCCCCGGGCCTGCGTATCGGCTACGTGCCGCAAAGGCTGGCCGTTGACGCGACACTGCCGATGACGGTGGCGCGCTTCCTGTCACTGCCCGTGCGCCGCAGCAGGGCAGAGACGGCGGCGGCGCTTGCGCGGGTGGGTGTTGCCGGGCTCGAGGGTCGTCAGCTGGCGTCCCTCTCCGGCGGGCAGCTGCAAAGGGTTCTGCTCGCACGCGCGCTGATGTCGCATCCCCAGATCCTCATTCTGGACGAGCCGACACAGGGCCTTGACCAGCCGGGCGAGGCGGCTTTCTACCGGCTGATCGAGGAGATCAGGGCCGAGACCGGCGCGGCGGTGCTTCTCGTCAGCCACGACCTGCACGTGGTGATGAGCGCGTCGGACCGGGTGATCTGCCTCAACGGGCACATATGTTGCGAGGGCACGCCGCAGGTCGTCTCCGAAGCGCCGGAATATCGCGCGTTGTTCGGGCTCGGCACCGGCGGGGCGCTCGCGCTCTACCGCCACGAGCATGCGCATCACCACGGACCGGCACATCCGGCTGCCGCATGTGAAGCAGAGGAGCCCGACCATGCCTGAACCATGGCTCCTGCGCGCGCTTCTGGCGGGCCTCGGTGTGGCGGTTGCGGCCGGGCCGCTCGGGGCATTCGTGGTCTGGCGGCGGATGGCCTATTTCGGCGATGCCACGGCGCATGCGGCGATTCTCGGGGTGGCGATCGCGCTTGGCTTCGGCATCTCGGTGACGGCGGGCACGCTTGCGGTGGCGCTTGCGATGGCCCTTGCCGTGAGCGGGCTGGCCGAGCGCGGGCACGGTATGGATGCGGCCCTTGGCGTCATCGCGCACAGCGCGCTGGCGCTCGGGCTTGTCGCGGTGAGTTTCGTGCAGGGCGTGCGCGTCGATCTCGCCGCCTTCCTGTTCGGCGACATCCTCGCGGTGGGCCCGCGCGATGTGGCGGTGATCTGGAGCGGGGCAGCCGGTGTCGCTCTGCTGCTTGCGTGGCGCTGGCAGGCGCTTCTGACCGCCACGCTCAATGACGAGCTGGCGGTTTCCGAGGGCATCGACCCGCGCCGCGAGCGGCTGGTGCTGACGGTGGCCCTGGCGCTGATGGTCGCTGTGGCGCTGCAGGTTGTCGGCGCGCTCCTGATTTCGGCAATGCTGATCGTGCCGGCCACGGCCGCGCGCGCGCTGTCGCGCTCGCCCGAGACAATGGCCGTTTGGGCGGTGGTGCTTGGCGCGCTCTCGGTGGTGGCGGGGCTGTGGGGCTCGCTCATGTGGGACACTCCGGCAGGCCCGAGCATCGTGACCGCCGCGGCGGTGATCTTCGTGGCGCTTCTGCCGCTCGGACGACGGAGATGACGGCGGGGTGCTTGCGGGCGGGCGGCCGATGCGCCACCTTCGAGATCGGCGGGGGCGGACACCTGCACGCTCCGGCCTGATGCGAGCCTGACGCGAGGATGTGATGCCCGAGACCCATCTAGTCACCGGCGCGGCCGGCTTCATCGGCTTCCACCTTGCCAACCGGCTTTTGAAGGAAGGTCACCGCGTCATCGGCTTCGACTCGGTGACCGAATATTACGACCCGGTCCTGAAACGCCGGAGGCTGGAGATCCTCGGCAAGCAGGAAGGCTTCGATTTCGTGGAGGAGGCGCTGGAGACGCCGGGCGCCCTCGATGCGCTGTTCTCGCATGTGCGGCCGGCGATGGTCTGGCACCTCGCGGCGCAGGCGGGTGTGCGCTACTCGCTGGAGGCGCCCGAAAGCTACCTGCAATCGAACATCACCGGCACCTTCCGGCTGCTCGAGGCGGCCCGCGCCCATCCCCCGCGGCATCTCATGCTGGCCTCGACCTCCTCGGTCTATGGCGCCAACGGCAAGATGCCCTATGCCGAAACCGACCGCGCCGACTGGCAGATGTCATTCTACGCGGCCACCAAGAAGGCGACCGAGGCGATGGCGCATTCCTACGCCCATCTTTACGGTCTGCCGACCACCATGTTCCGCTTCTTTACCGTCTATGGCACATGGGGCCGGCCCGACATGGCCTATTTCAAGTTCGCCGAACGCATCATGGCCGGCAGGCCGATCGACATCTACAACCACGGCGACATGAGCCGCGATTTCACCTATGTCGACGATCTGGTGGAGGGGCTGATCCGTCTCGGCGGGGCAGTGCCACCGGCGCCGGGAGCGCGAGGCGCGCCCATCCCCGGCGACAGCCTTTCGCCGGTGGCGCCCTGGCGGGTGGTCAACATCGGCAACTCCGCGCCGGTCAAGCTCATGGATTTCGTCGCCGCGCTCGAGCGCGCGCTGGGGCGGAAGGCGAAGTACAACTTCGTCGGCATGCAGCCCGGCGACGTGCCGGCGACCTGGGCCGATGCCTCGCTTCTCGAGGCGCTGGTGGGCGCGCTGCCCAGGACGCCGCTCGAGGTGGGCCTGCGCCATTTCGCCGAGTGGTATCTTATGGAATACCACAAGCCCGAGCCCGTCGCGTGATCGCGCCGCGTCAGCCGTCCGATGGGTGGACGGTGCGGGGTGGCGCTTGCGGCCCAACGCGCTTGGGTGCAGAGAGGGAGCGAGGCTGCTCAGCATGAGGCGAGGCGATGAAACTCCGTTCCCAGAAATGGTTCGACAACCCTGAAAATCCGGGCATGACCGCGCTCTACATCGAGCGCTACCTGAACTACGGGATCACCCGCGAGGAACTGCAGTCGGGCAAGCCGATCATCGGCATCGCCCAGACCGGCAGTGATCTCAGCCCCTGCAACCGCCACCATGTGGAGCTCGCCAAGCGCGTGCGCGAGGGCATCCGTGACGCGGGCGGCATCGCCTTCGAATTTCCCGTCCATCCGATTCAGGAGACCGGCAAGCGCCCCACCGCCGCGCTCGACCGCAACCTTGCCTATCTGGGGCTTGTGGAGTCGCTCTATGGCTACCCCATCGACGGGGTGGTGCTGACCATCGGCTGCGACAAGACCACGCCCGCGCTTCTGATGGCGGCCGCAACGGTGAACATCCCCGCCATCGCCTTTTCCGTGGGTCCGATGCTCAACGGCTGGTTCAACGGCAAGCGCGCGGGTTCGGGCACGGCGATCTGGGAGGCGCGCAAGATGCTGGCCGCCGGCGAGATCGACTATGAGGGCTTCATGGAGATCGCCTGCGCCTCGGCGCCCTCGGTGGGCTACTGCAACACCATGGGCACCGCCTCGACGATGAATTCGCTGGCCGAGGCGCTGGGCATGCAGCTGCCCGGCTCGGCCTCGATCCCCGCCCCCTACCGAGAGCGCGGGCAGATGGCCTATGCGACGGGGCGGCGGATCGTGGAAATGGTGCATGAGGATCTCAAGCCCGCCGACATCATGACCGTGGAGGCCTTCCACAACGCCATCGCCGTGAACTCCGCCATCGGCGGCTCGACCAACGCGCCGATCCACCTCAACGCCATCGCCCGGCACCTTGGCATCGAGCTGACCAACGACGACTGGCAGCGGATCGGTTATCACCTGCCGCTTCTGGCCAATGTGCAGCCCGCCGGCGAGTATCTGTCGGAGGACTTCCACCGCGCCGGCGGCGTGCCGGCGATCATCGCCGAGCTAATGGGGGCCGACGTTTTGCCGCACCCTGATGCGCTGACCGTGACGGGGCGCACGGTGGCCGAGAACTATGTGGATGCGCGGATTCTCGACGAGGATGTGATCCGCCCCTTCTCCCGGCCGCTGAAGGAGAATGCCGGTTTCATCAACCTCAAGGGCAATCTCTTCGACAGCGCGATCATGAAGACCTCGGTGATCTCGGAGGAGTTTCGCGCCCGCTACCTGTCGAACCCTGACGACCCCGATGCCTTCGAGGGCAAGGCGGTGGTGTTCGACGGGCCGGAGGACTATCACGCGCGCATCGAGGATCCCGCGCTCGGCATCGACGAGCATTCGATTCTCATCATCCGCGGCACGGGGCCGATCGGCTATCCGGGCGGGGCGGAGGTGGTGAACATGCAGCCCCCCGCCGCACTCATCAAGCGTGGCATCCGCGAGCTGCCCTGCATCGGCGACGGGCGGCAGTCCGGCACCTCGGGCTCGCCCTCGATCCTTAACGCATCCCCCGAAGCCGCGGCGATGGGGGGACTCGCTCTGGTGCAGACGGGCGACCGCATCCGCATCGACCTGAAGGAAGGCTCGGCCAACATCCTCATCTCCGATGAGGAGCTCGCGCGCCGGCGCGCCGATCTCGAGGCCCGCGGCGGCTACCCCTATCCCGCGAGCCAGACCCCGTGGCAGGAGATTCAGCGGTCGATGGTCAGTCAGTTCGACCGCGGCATGGTGCTGGAGCCGGCGGTGAAATACCGCGACATCGGGCGGATCGACAACGTGCCGCGCGACAACCACTGAGGGCGCGCGCGTCCCGCGCGCGTGCCTTCGGCGAGGGTATTTGGCCCAGGATGATGGAAGCCGGGGAGGGGCGTGATGAATCTGGCGCTCTGGCTTGAGCGTGTGGCGCAGGTGAGGGGGGAGGCGTCTGCGCTGATGCGTGGCGGCGAGGTGGTGGCCGATTACGCCGGATTTCACGCGCGCGCCGCGGCGCTCGGCCGTGCGCTCGAGGAGGCGGGCGTTGCGCCGGGCGACCGCGTTGCCATCTGGATGAGGAACGCGCCGGAATATCTGGTGGCGCTTTTCGGCATCTGGATCGCGGGGGCGGCGGCGGTGCCGGTGAATGCGAAGCTCCATGCGCGCGAGGCGGCCTGGATCCTCGGCAATGCCGGGGCGCGGCTCGCCTTCGTCTCGCCCGAGCTTGGCACCGCGCTCGCCGCCGAAAGCGATGTGGCGCAGGTTGTCGCGCCGGGGCCGGAGTTCGCGGCGATGTGCGAAGGCCGGGGCGGTGCGGTTGTCGAGCGGGCGCCGGGCGATCTGGCATGGCTGTTCTACACATCCGGCACCACCGGCCGGCCCAAGGGGGTGTGCATCACCCACGGCATGCTGATGGCCACCTCGCTGGCCTATCCTGTGGATGTAGACATGGTTCAGCCGCAGGATGCCGCGCTTTATGCCGCCCCGATGAGCCACGGGGCGGGGCTTTACGAACTGATCCACGTGCTGAAGGGCGCGCGGCATCTGGTGCCCGCCTCAGGCGGGTTCGATCCGGCCGAGGTGCTGGAGCTTGCGCGCGACCATGGGCCGGTGTCGATGTTCCTCGCCCCCACCATGGTGCGGCGACTCACCGATGCGGCGAAGAAAGCGGGGAGCCCGGGGGAGGGCATCCGCACCATCGTCTATGGCGGTGGGCCGATGTATCGCGCCGACATCGAGGAGGCGCTTGACGTCTTCGGACCGGTCTTCGTGCAGATCTACGGGCAGGGCGAGTGCCCGATGGCGATCTCCGCGCTGTCGCGGGAGGATGTGGCGAACCGCGCCCATCCGCGGCGGGCGGAGATCATCGGCTCGGTGGGGCGCGCGCAGTCGGTGGTGGAGGTGGCGGTGGGGGATGCCGAGGGCCGGGCCCTGCCCGTGGGCGAGACCGGCGAGATCATGGTGCGCGGGCTGCCGGTGATGCCCGGCTACTGGCAGAACGCCGAGGCGACGGCAAAGACGCTCAGGGGCGGCTGGCTGATGACGGGCGATGTGGGCCGGCTCGATGCGCAGGGGTATCTGACGCTCGTGGACCGGTCGAAGGATGTGATCATCTCCGGCGGGTCGAACATCTATCCGCGCGAGGTGGAGGAGGTGCTCCTGACTCACCCGGGCGTTCATGAGGTGTCGGTCGTCGGCCGGCCCTCGGCCGAATGGGGCGAGGAGGTGGTCGCCTTCGTGGTGCCCGAGGCCGACTGGGCACCCGACGCAGCCGCGCTCGATGCCCATTGCCTCGCGGCGATCGCGCGGTTCAAGCGGCCGAAGGCGTATCTGTTCGTGGACGAGCTGCCGAAGAACAATTACGGCAAGGTGCTGAAGACGGTGCTGCGCGAGCGGCTGGCGGCAATGGCAAGGGAGGCGGAGCAATGATTGATCTGAAAGGCAAGACCGCGCTTGTGACCGGCTCGGTGCAGGGGATCGGCTTTGCGATCGCGCGGGCCTTGGCGAGCGCAGGCGCGCGTATCGCCGTCAACGGGCTTGCCGGCGATGCCGCCATTCACGAAGCCTGCGAGGCCTTCGAGGAGGCGGGCGCGCCGCAAGCGGAGTTCTTTCACGGTGACCTGCGCAACCCCGATGACATCGCGCGGATGATGGAGGCGGTGCGGGCCTGGGGCGGGGCGGACATTCTCGTCAACAACGCCGGCATCCAGCACACCGCACCGCTCGCCGAGATGCCCCGCCAGAAATGGGATGAGATCCTTTCCGTGAACCTCTCGGCGGCCTTTCACACCATGCAGGCGGCGATGCCGCTGATGGCCGAGCGCGGTTATGGGCGGGTGATCAACATCGCCTCGGTGCATGGGCTCGTGGCCTCGAAGGAGAAGGCGGCCTATGTCGCCGCCAAGCACGGGCTCGTGGGGCTGACGAAGGTTGCCGCACTGGAATATGCCTCGCGCGGAAATGCGCGCACCGGCGGCGTGACGGCCAACTGCATCTGCCCGGGCTGGACACGCACGACGCTGATCGAGCCGCAGATCGAGGCGCGCGCGAAGGCCCATGGCGGCGATCTCGACGCGGCGGTGGCAGATCTCCTGGCCGAGAAGCAGCCGAGCCTTCGCATGTCCGAGCCCGAGGAGATCGGCGCGCTGGTGCTGTGGCTCTGCTCGCCGCTTGCCCACAACGTCACCGGCGCGGCGATCCCGGTCGATGGCGGCTGGACGGCGCAGTAGCCTCCCGCGCGCCCTTACTCGGGCGGCGGCGCGAGCCGGTTGACGATCGGCGGCAGCTCGTCGAAGTGGTCGAAGCGCGCATCGTGATAGAGGGCTTCCACGGGCGCCTTGCGATAGCCTCCGGTGTAAAGCGCGAAGGCCACCTTGGCGCGCTCGGCGGTCTCTGCATCGACCTCGGAGTCGCCGACATAGGCCACCCGGCGCACCGAGAGCTCCTCGATCGCGTGCCGCAGCGGTGCGGGGTCCGGCTTGCGGGCGGGGAGGGTATCGCCGCAGACGAGCGCGTCGAAAAGGTCGATCACGCCGAAATGCTCGAGCACCGCCGCCGTCGCCGCCTCGGGCTTGTTGGTGCACAGCCCGACTCGGTAGCCTTGGCCCTTGAGCGTACGGATGGCTTCCTCGGCGCCCGGATATAGCCGAGTCAGCCGCGGCTCGCCTTCGTAGATACGGAGGAACTCGCGGCTCAGATGGGCGTGAAGCTGCGGTGTCTCCTCCGCGCCCACCGCCTCGATGCAGCGCGAGATCAGCACCGCCACGCCATTGCCGATGAAGCTCCTCACCGTCGGCAGGTCGAGCTCACCCAAGCCTTCCGCGCGTAACACCTCGTTTGCCGCCAGATGAATGTCCGGCGCACTGTCGATCAGCGTGCCGTCGAGGTCGAAGACAACGCCGCTCACGCCGGCTTCCACTTGATCGAGCAGCCCATGGAGGGGGTCTGTTCCTTGGGCCCCTTGCCCGTCTCGGCGATCATCCTCATCGCCTCGACCAGTTCGCGCCTTGTGTCCGGCCCGGCCGGGGCGCGCCCGGCGCTGTCGAGCCGGCCGCGGTACTGCAGCTCGTCATTGGCGTTGAAGCCGAAGAAGTCGGGCGTGCAGGCCGCGCCATAGGCGCGCGCCACCTCCTGGCTCTCGTCATGGAGATAGGGGAAGGTGAAGCCGTGCTCTTCGGCCACGCGCTTCATGTTCTCGAAGCTGTCCTCGGGGTAGGCTTCGGCATCGTTCGCGTTGATTGCCGCAACGCCGATCCCCATGGCCTGCAGCTCCTTCGCGTCGCGCACGATCCGGTCGATCACCGCCTTCACGTATGGGCAATGGTTGCAGATGAACATGATCAGCGTGCCCTTCGGCCCGCGGATGTCGTCAAGGGTGTAGGTCTTCCCGTCGGTGGCCGGCAGCGAGAAATCCACCGCCTTCCAGCCGAAGTCGCACACGGGCGTTGTTACCGCCATTGCTGTTCTCCCGATCAAACCGCATCGTCCGGGCGGCGCGCCGCAGACTGCCTGCAGCGCAGGATCCTTCCGATCGGTTCCATGTGCAAGCCGTCCGGGCTGCCTGCTGCGCCCTGCGGCCCTTACCCCATCCCGACGAAGCGATAGCCCCCGTCAGGCTTGCGCTCGGCGCGGCCGATGCCGCCGCCGGGCAGGTGGAAGCCGATGAAAGTCATCTGCTTATGCGCCAGCCGGTCAAGAAGCGCGACCCGTGTCCGCGCCCCGGTTCCGGGATCCTGATCAGAAGGTGCCGGCCAGTCGGGGCGCTCGAAGGCGAGGTGATGATTGATGATCGCATCACCCACCACCATCACGCTTTCGCCGCCCGTCGAAATCTCGAAACTCATGTGGCCAGGCGTGTGCCCGTAGCTGGCGCGCGCCGCCACGCCGGGCAGGATTTCCTCGCCGTCGCTGAACGTCCGCGCGACATCCGCGATCACCTCGAGCCGGTTCTTCGCTCCCACGGCAAAGCTCTGACGGGCAGGGTCGATGGTGTTCACCGTGTCCGGATCCATCCAGTAGGCGAACTCGTCGGCCCCCATGAGGAACTCGGCATTGTAGAACGCAGGGTCGCCGAAATCGTCCAGGAGACCCCAGAGGTGGTCGGGATGGCCATGGGTGAAGACAACATGGGTGACATCGTCGCGCGTGATCCCGAGCAGATCGAGCGCCTCATCGAGCTTGCCGGCCGTAGGCATGAAGTTGGGCCCCGAGCCCACGTCAAACATCACCACCCGCTCGCCGTCGCGCAGGAGCGTGACATTGCAGGGCGGCTCGAACGGCCCCTCGGGCGACAGCCCGTGGCGGGCAAGGATCGGCGCCACCGCCTCGGCGTCAAGCCCCGCCAGCGCAAAGCTCGCGGGCATCACGAGATACCCGTCGGAGAGCGTGTCGATGCGCAGTTCCCCGAATTCAAGCGTGGTGCCCGACCAAAGCCGCGCCGGAAGCCCCGCCGCCCCCAGAGCCGCGGCACCCCCGACGATGAACTGACGTTTGGAAATCTGCATCGCGCCCTCCTCATATTCCCTGTAAGGAATATGAATGATCCCCCTGCCGGCGGCAAGCGGAAGCGCGCTTGCGCTTGTCACCGCCGCGGCTTTCTGTCTTCCATGCGGTCCGGGCGCAGACAGATTGGAGGCCGCAGTGGCGGGACGTGTCGACATTCTCAACGGGCCAAACCTCAACCTCCTCGGCAAGCGCGAGCCGCATCTCTACGGCAGCGAAACGCTCGCCGATGTGGAAAAGAGCTGCCAGGCACTCGCCGGCGAGCTTGGCCTCGCCATCCGCTTTCTGCAGTCCAACGCCGAACATCAGCTCGTGGACTGGATCCAGCGCGCCCGTGAGGAGGCGGACGCCATCATCATCAACCCGGCCGCCTACAGCCATACCTCTGTGGCGATCCTCGATGCCCTCAAGGCCTTCGACGGCCCGGTGATCGAGGTGCACATCTCCAACATCCACCAGCGCGAATCCTTTCGCCACCACTCCTATGTGTCGCTACGCGCCGATGGCGTGATCGCTGGCTGCGGCACGCAAGGCTACCACCTCGCGCTCATGCGCGTTGCCAGGCTGCTGACGAGCGCCGGCTGAAGAGCGCGCCCTTTTCCCATCATCCTGGTGGAAATACCCTCGGGGGGTCCGGGGGGCAGACAGCCCCCCGGTCCCGCCCTCGCGGCACGGCGGACGGGCTGGCATCTTTCATCTCCGCCCCCCATGATGAAGGCTGCCGGCAGGGCGAGATGCGGCGAGAGGTGACATGGGGCGGAAGGCGATGGGCGCATGAGCACACCCGGCGCAGTCGAGCTTGACGCCCTCGCGCTCGGCTCGGGGCTTCTGGGCGGGCTGGCGCTGTTTCTCTTCGGCATGGATGTGCTGACCCGCGCCATGCGCCAGCTTGCCGGCGATGCGCTGCGGGCCTGGCTGGCACGGATGACGGCCAATCGCTTCGTCGGCCTCGTCGCGGGAGCGGTGCTGACAGCACTGGTGCAGTCCTCCTCGATCACCACCGTGCTGTTGGTCGGCTTTGTCTCGGCCGGGCTGATGAGCACTGCCCAGACCGTGGCGATCATCCTAGGCGCCAATATCGGCACCACGATCACCGCCCAGATCCTTGCCTTCAAGCCCACGGCGCCGGCACTGCCCATGCTGGCGGCGGGTTATTTCGCCGCCCTTGTCGCCCGGCGCGGACGCCCGGCGGAATGGGGGCGGGTGTTCCTCGGGCTCGGCATGCTGTTTCTCGGAATGAACGTGATGAGCGAGGCGGTGGCGCCATTGCGCGACTACCCTTCCTTTCTCGAGGCGATGACGCGACTGGACTCGCCCCTGCCGGCGCTCCTGCTTGGGGCGGGGTTCACGGCGCTTGTGCAATCGTCCTCGGCGACAACGGGCATTCTCATCGTCATGGCCGGTGAAGGGCTGCTCGCGCTTGAGCCCGCCATTGCCATGATCCTCGGCGCCAATGTCGGCACCTGCGTCACCGCCCTCCTCGCCGCCATCGGCAAGCCCCGCGCGGCGGTGCGCACGGCGCTGATCCATACGCTCTTCAACCTTGCCGGAGCGCTTCTGTGGCTGGGGTTCATTCCCGAGCTTGCCGCGGCGGCACGCTGGATGTCGCCGGTGCACCCGGAGCTGACGGGTGCCGCGCGTGCCGCCGCCGAAGTGCCGCGCCAGCTTGCCAATGTGCACACGCTCTTCAACCTCGCCAATGCGGCAATCTTCATCTGGTTCACACCGCAGCTCGCCCGGCTCGTCGAACGCCTCCTTCCCGACCGCCCCGAGCAGTCGGTGCCGGGGGCCGAGCCGCGCCATCTCGACCCGCAGCTTCTCGGCGTGCCGCCCATCGCGCTTGACGCGGTCCGCCGGGAAATCGCCCGACTTGCCGGCATGGTGCGCGCGCTCTTCGCCGAATGCCTGAACGTCGTCATCTCTGGCAGCCCGGATGATCTGGAACGGCTGCATGTGATGGACCGGCCGGTGGATCTCCTCCACCGGGCGATCCTCGACTACCTCCGCCGGCTGGGGCAGCGCGACCTCACGCCCGAGCAGGGGGCGGCGCAGCTCTCGCTTGCGCGCATCGCCAACGATCTTGAGCACATCGGCGATCTGATCTCGGTGGGCATGGTGCGCACCGGTCAGAAGCGCATCGAGGAGGAAGTCGTCATCAGTCAGGCCACTGCAGAGCTGATCGGCGGGCTCCACGGCCGCATCCTCGCCGCGTTTGACGAGGTGATCGCCGCGCTCGAGGGCCAGGATATCGACCGCGCCGAAGCGGCACGGCGGATGCGTTCCGATATTGGCGCTCTCGTTGACGAGATCGCGCGCCACGAGGAGTTGCGCCTGAGGGCCGATGCGCCGCGGCGCCTGACGACCTACGCCCGCGAGATCGAGATCACCGAGGCGCTCGATGACATCTTCCGCATTCTCCAGCGTATCGCCCTGACCGAACTTGCGCTGTTCCGCGGCCAGGCGCCCGCTCGGACGCGGCCGGAAGATGAGGAAGAGGAAGCACCAGCGACGGCGCCACCGGCTGGCTGAAGATCAGGGAGGGTCATCCCGCCTTGAGCAGCTCCCGCACCACCTTCGACTTGCCGCGCTTGCGGTCAAGCTTGAGGAGAAGCTCCTTGAGCTCGGGCTCGTCCACCGCTTCGGCTGCCTCGGCCAGCGAGAACCAGCGCCGCTGCCGCTCCCTGGCTTCCTTCCAGCGTTCGCGCTCGCGCTCCACCAGAAGCGGAAACACCTTCACCCGGCAATCGATCACGCGCTCGCCGTCGAGCCGCTTGCCGTAGTGGTAGCGGCCCAGATCGTCGCGCGCCACGCGGCCCGTGACGCCGGCCTCCTCCTCGGCCTCGATCTCGGCGGCACGCCAGGGCGGCTTGCCGTTCATCGGCCAGCCCTTGGGCAGCACCCAGCGGCCGGTGTCGCGCGAGGTCACCAGAAGCACCTCGAGCGTCCCGTCCTCGCGCCGCCGCAACGGCAGCGCGGCCACTTGTCGTGCCTTTTTTCTGGACACTGCTCTTACGTTATTCGCGCGTGTTTGTCCGAAAACAATAGCTTCTCCGATTCGGCGAATCAACGGTTCCGCCAGAAAACGGGCAAGAGGCCTTGACCTTCCAGTAACTGGAACCATTAGTTCGCCCTTGCTCACGAAAAGGCCGGGCCGCGGGCAGGGAAGCCTGGGCAGAGAAATGGAGGCCGCCATGGCGGGAAGCTGCGATCTGACGCTTCAGGTGGAAGGTATGAGCTGCGCCTCCTGCGTGCGGCGGGTGGAGGCGGCGCTGGAGTCGGTGCCCGGCGTTGCCGATGCCTCCGTGAACCTCGCCACCGAAACCGCCCGCGTCACCCTGAACGGGGCGGTGCCGCCCTCCGCGCTCGTCGAGGCGGTGGAAAAGGCGGGCTATGCGCCGGTGGTCACCGAGGCGGTTCTCGACATCGAGGGCATGAGCTGCGCCTCCTGCGTCCGGCGGGTGGAACAGGCGCTGAAATCGGTGCCGGGGGTGATCGAGGCCAGCGTCAATCTGGCCAACGAGTCCGCCCGTGTGCGCTACCTCGCGGGCACGACGACCCCGGCGGAGATTGCCAAGGCTGCCGCCGCAATCGGATATCCTGCCCACCCGCGCAGAACGGAAGGGGGCGCGGAGTTGGCGCCCGCCGAGGCGCGCCGCGCCGCCGAGATCGAAAGGCTCGGCCGACTCACGCTGCTGGCCGCGGTGCTGGCGGCGCCGGTCTTCGTTCTGGAGATGGGCAGCCATTTCATTCCCGGCATGCACGCGCTCATCGGCGCGACGATCGGGCACCAGACGAGCCGGGTGATCCAGTTCGTTCTGACCACCATTGTGCTCTCAGGTCCGGGACTGCGCTTCTACACCAAGGGCTTTCCCGCCCTCTTCCGGGGTGCGCCCGACATGAACGCGCTCGTCGCGCTTGGCACTTCGGCGGCCTATCTCTTTTCGGTGGTGGCGACCTTCGCCCCGCAACTTCTGCCCGAGGGGACGGCGCAGGTCTACTACGAGGCGGCGGCGGTGATCGTGGTGCTGATCCTCTTCGGCCGCTGGCTCGAGGCGCGCGCCAAGGGGCGCACCGGCGAGGCGATCCGCCGGCTCGTCGGCCTGCAGCCGAAGACGGCGCGGGTGATCCGCGACGGGGCGGCGGTGGAGGTGCCGATCGAGGAGATCGTGCCTGGCGACATCGTCGAGATCCGCCCCGGCGAGCGGGTGCCGGTCGATGGCGAGGTGGTCGAGGGCGCGAGCTTCGTGGACGAGAGCATGATCACCGGCGAGCCCGTGCCGGTGGAAAAGCGCCCCGGCGCGCAGGTCGTTGGCGGCACCGTCAACGGCAGCGGCTCGCTCAGGGTGCGTGCCACGGCGGTGGGGGCCGACAGCGTGCTGGCCCAGATCATCGCCATGGTGGAGGCCGCGCAGGGGGCGAAGCTGCCGGTGCAGGGTCTCGTCGACCGGATCACCGCCTGGTTCGTGCCGGCGGTGATGGCGGTGGCGGCGGTGACGGTGCTCATCTGGCTTGCGGTCGGGCCGGAGCCGGCGCTGGGGCACGCGCTCGTCGCGGGCGTCTCGGTTCTCATAATCGCCTGCCCCTGCGCCATGGGGCTGGCGACGCCGACCTCGATCATGGTCGGGACGGGCCGCGCGGCCGAGCTGGGCGTGCTCTTCCGCAAGGGCGATGCGCTACAGCGGCTCGAGGAGGTGCGCGTGGTCGCCTTCGACAAGACCGGCACGCTCACCCGCGGTCAGCCGGAAATGACGGACTTCGCCGTGGTCGGAGACTTTTCCGAGGCGGAAGTGCTCGCCGCCGTGGCGGCAGTGGAGGCGCGCTCGGAGCATCCCATCGCAAAGGCGATCGTGGCGAAGGCGCGGGCGCGTGATCTGACGCTTGCCGAGCCCGAGGCCTTCGAGGCGATCACGGGCTATGGCGTGTGCGCGCGGGTGGGCGGGCGCGAGGTGCTGGTCGGGGCGGACCGGCTGATGAAGCGCGAGGGCGTCGCGCTGGGCGAGATGGAGGAGCGCCTCGCCGAGCTTGCGCGGCGCGGGCGCACGCCGCTCCTTGCCGCCATCGACGGGCGGATTGCGGCGGTGATCGGTGTTGCCGATCCGGTCAAGCCCGGAACCCCCGCGGCCATCGCTGCCCTGCACGAACAGGGGCTGAAGGTGGCGATGATCACCGGCGACAATGCGGTGACAGCGCGGGCGATTGCCGAGGAGCTTGGCATCGACGCGGTGGTGGCCGAGGTGCTGCCGGCGGGCAAGGTGGAGGCGCTGCGCCGGCTGCGCGGCGAACACGGCCCGCTCGCCTTCGTCGGCGACGGGATCAACGATGCTCCCGCCCTTGCCGAGGCCGATGTGGGCATTGCCATCGGCACCGGCACCGATGTGGCCATCGAGGCGGCCGATGTGGTGCTGATGTCGGGCGATCTGCGCGGCGTGGTCAACGCCTTCGCCATCAGCCGCGCGGTGATGCGCAACATCCGCCAGAACCTGTTCTGGGCCTTCGGCTACAACACCGCACTCATCCCGGTGGCGGCCGGTGTGCTCTACCCGGCGACGGGGATCATGCTCTCGCCCGTTCTGGCGGCCGGGGCGATGGCCATGTCGAGCGTCTTCGTGCTCTCCAACGCGCTCAGGCTGCGCTATTTGAAGCCTGCGCTCTCCGAGGAGCCGGACGCCTCGGCGGGGAAGGCGGAGGCCGGGCTGCGTCCGGCGGCAGCGGAATGACGGAGACACGGGAATGAACATCGGAGACGTGGCCGAACGTTCGGGCCTGCCGGCCAAGACCATCCGCTATTACGAGGACATCGGGCTGATCCGCCCGAAGCGCGATGCCAACGGCTACCGCGCCTTCGACGAGCGCGACCTGCACAAGCTCACCTTCCTCGCCCGTGCCCGCGCGCTCGGCTTCTCCATCGAGGACTGCCGCGCGCTTCTGGCCCTCTACGAGGACGACAGCCGCGCAAGCGCGGACGTCAAGCGCATCGCCGAGCGCCACCTCGCCCAGATCGACGCCAAGATTGCCGACCTTCGGGCCATGCGCGCCACGCTCGCCCATCTCGTCGAAGCCTGCCACGGCGATGACCGGCCCGACTGCCCGATTCTGGAGGATCTGGGGGCTGGGGTGAGGCGCGACGCCTGAGCGCGGCTCAAAGCCCGAGCTCGGACGCATAGGGCGGATTGGCCCCCGCGCGCGAGACGGTGACGGCGGCGGCTCGGATGCCGAGGCCGACTATGCGCTCAAGCGCCTCATCCGTCGCATCGGCCAGCGCTTGCCGCGAGAGCATGCCTTCGCGTTCAAGCCCCGCAAGCACCCCGGCGTTGAAGGTGTCGCCCGCGCCGACCGTATCGACGACTTCCACAGCCTCGGCCGGCACATGCAGCGCGCCACGGCGCGTGAAGGCGCGCGCGCCGGAAGCCCCCTCCGTGATCAGCACGAGTTTCGGCCCGCGCGCCAGGATTGCTCCCGCGAGATCGCTCACCTCGCCCGCGCCTTCGAGCCAGCGCAGATCCTCGTCGGACAGCTTGACGATGTCGGCCACAGCGAGAAGGCGGGCAAGCCGTGCGCGATAGGCGGTTTCGTCAGTGATGAAGCCGGGGCGGATGTTGGGGTCGATCATCGTCAGCCGGCCGTCTTTCGCCGCGCGCAGCATCAGCACTTCATAGGCCGAGCCGCAGGGCTCGGCGACAAGGCTGATGCCGCCGAAGAAGAGCGCTGTGACGCTTGCGGGCAGCTCGGGCAGGTCGCCCTCGCCAAGCATCCGCCCGGCGGTGTTCTCGTCGTAGAAGGCGTAGCTTGCGTGACCGTCTTTGAGCGTGACGAAGGCGAGCGTGGTGGGACGGTCGGAGATGGCGGCGAGGGAGTGATCAACCCCGGCTTCCTCGAGCGCCGCCATCAGCCTCTGGCCAAAGAGATCGCGCGACAGCCCCGAGAAAAAGCCCACCCGCGCGCCAAGCCGGCCGAGCGCGATGGCGGTGTTGAAGACGGCGCCGCCGGGGTAGGGGGCGAAGGCATCCTCCCCCGCCGCCGTCTTGCGCGGCAGCATGTCGATAAGCGCCTCGCCGCAGCACAGGATCATTGTCGCCCCTCCAGTTAGCGCTAACGCCCTTTAACTCCCGGCGCCGACAGAGGCAATCGCCCCGGAATTTGATGCGTGTCAAGGTGAGCTCTCTTCAAACGCGCGAAAGGCTTCCCACATCACAACTGGTCAAGGATTGATGGAAGGAGGTCCAGCCATGGTCGAGAAATCCGAACTCTCAAGCTTCTGGCCCTCGCTCTACGAGCCCTTCCGCAGCTTTGGCGCGCGGCTGGCCGAGTGGCTCACTCCGGCCTCCGAAGCCGCCTCCACCGAAGATGCCTATGTCATCAAGATCGAGCTTCCGGGCGTGGACGAGAAGGATATCGACATCACCGTGGAGAACGGTGTTGTCACGGTGAAGGGCGAGAAGAAGAGCGAGAAGGAGGAAAAGGGCGAGACCTGGTATTTCTCCGAGCGGCAGTACGGCGCCTTCGCTCGCAGCTTCCGCCTGCCTGCCGATGCGGATGAGGCCAAGGTTCAGGCCGAGCTCAAGGATGGCGTGCTGACCATCACCGTGCCGCGTGTTCAGCCCGAGCCGCCGGCCTCGAAGAAGGTCGAGATCAAGAAGGGCTGACGGGCGGCCTGCAAGGTTGAAAGGGGCTGCCGGAGAGATCCGGCGGCCCCTTTTCCCTTCATCCCTCGGGTGGCGTGCCGCGCCACTCCACCACCTCCGAGAGCGGCGCGCGTTCGGTGCGGAAGGCGTTGGCGGGGTGGTCGCGGTCCTCCCGGCCGAAGGAGATGGCGCAGACCACCCAGCGGTCGTCGGGGATGTCGAAATGGCGGTGCAGGAAGGGCGCATAGGGCGCCACCGCCGCCTGGGGGATCGTCGCCACGCCAAGCGCCTCGGCGGCCAGCGTGAAGGCGGTCACATAGCCGCCGCAGTCAAGCACACCATAGGGCCCGAGGGCGGCAGGGGTGGTGATCAGCGCCACATGCGGGGCGCCGAAGAAGCGGAAGTTCTCCAGCATCTGCGCCCGCGCGCCCTCGCGGTCGCCCCGCTCCACGCCCACCGCGCCGTAAAGCTGCCAGCCGCAAACCGAGCGGCGCTCGCGATAGATGCCCTCATAGGCGGTCGGAAAGGGGATGTCGGGCGCTTCGGGCGCGGTCCTCACCGCGCGGATGAGCCCGGCGCGCAGCCGCTCCGTCTCCTCACCCGAGGTCACGATCACCTGCCAGGGCTGGGCGTTGCACCAGGAGGGCACGCGCTGGGCGGCGGCAAGGATCGCCTCGATCGTGCTCCGCGGGATGGGTTCGGGCAGGAAGGCGCGGCAGGAGTGGCGCGCGTGGAGAAGCGCGGCAAGGGTGCGGTAGGCGTCGGAGAGTTCGGTCATTGGTTCTGCGCGATGAGATAGCCGATGGCGCCAGCGATGATGAGTCCCGCTACAACCGCAAACGCGATCTTCCAGGCCGACCAGGGCCGCTCACCCTGCACCCGGCCCGAGCGGCCGTTGACGACGAAGCGGTAGCTCTTGCCGCGATACTTGTAGGCCGCCGTCCAGACCGGCAGCAGGACATGTTTGAAGGTCACGTCGCGGATCGTGGTGTTGATCTCGTGGATGCGCTGGCGGTCGCCGCCGATGTCAAAGCGCACGTCGCGCTCGATCACCCGGTCCATCTTCTCGCGCGCGAGCCGAAACGCCTCGTCGAGCTCCACCGTGTAGGCCTCGGCGCGGAAGCCGGCGAGATACTCGGGCCGGTAGGGCTCGAGCGCGGCCAGATCCCAGGGCTCCAGCGCCTCGGTATACTTGCGTGGCAGGGCACGCGAGGCGAGCACCAGCACATCGTCGAAGAAGCGCGCCACCCGGCCCGACTTGGGCGTCCAGCGGATGCGCTGCTCGCGCACCGTCTGCGTCTTGCCGTTCACGGTGCGGGTGCGGGTGACGTAATAGACGGTGCCGCGCGCGCCGCAGTAGGTGGATTCGGTGTCGGCGTCGAAAGTCCAGAACGGCATGTAGATGCCGGTCATGCGCCGGCCCTTGCGGGCATATTGCTTCAGCCCGTTCGGGGCGAACCAGAGGCTGCCGAGCCATTCGGTCATCGCCGCGCGCGCGGCGCGCTCGTCGAGCGCAAAGGGCAGCACCGCGCGCGGCTTGATGTGGCGCGTGGTGCCGCTGTCGAGCACCACGGGCGTGGCGCAGTAGGGGCATTCGGCGGCGTGGGTGTCGCCGTCGATCTCGATGACCGCGCCGCAGCTCGGGCAGGAGACGGTGCGTATCTCCACCGTCTCCGCCTCGGGCAGCCGCGCCTCGAGCGCGGCGCGAAAGTCAAGCTCGCGGATCGCCTCGATGCGGGCGGAGGGGGCGGCGTCGATGGGCTCTTCATGGCCGCAGTAATCGCAGACGAGGCGGCCCTCGCCGGGGGCAAAGCGCAGATCGCCGCCGCAGGAGGGGCAGGGGAAGTGATGCTCCTCCCCCCTTGCTGCCGTGTCGGCGCCCGCCTTGTCTTCCTCCATGCCCTGCGCCCCCTTGCGCTTCAGCTTTCCGGCCTGAGCATCCGCGTCAAGGTGCCGTCGCGCAGCCAGTACTGATGCCAGATCGCCAGCGCGGCATGGGCAAGCGCCACCAGCATCAGCGCATTGCTCACCGCCTCATGCAGCTCCCCCGCCTCGCGGATGCCGCCGAACCACGCGGCCATTCCCAGCGCAGGAGCCAGAAGCATCAACGCATACAGAAGCCGGTGCCCCCAGATCGCGGCCTGGCGCATCACGGGCGATCCGCTCACCGGCTCCGGCGCGCCTTGCCAGAAGCGCAGCGCGAGGCGGATCACGACAAGGACGAACACGATGATGCCGATCGGCACATGCAGAGGCGTGGCATCGGCGCCTTCGACGAGGCGCGCGCGCAGGGCGCGGCCCATGTCCTCATGGGTGATCCAGCTAGCGACGATCAGAACGGCCGTCAGCCAGTGCAGCGCGATCTGCGCGCGGGAATATCCCTTCATCTCGAAGCTCCGTGATGTGTCGTGTTGCCGAGCCTACTACGCCGCGCACTGCGAATTCCGTCACTCAGTCCTCCGGCGGAGGCGGCGGTGGCATCACGGTGAAGAGCTGGGCCAGCTCGGGCACGTCCTCGGCGCGCTTCCAGCCGTCGAGCCCCTGGGTCCAGACCCAGGTTTCGCGCTTGAGCTCGCCGGCGGTGGCCATGCGGCCCAGGTCGGCGCGCGAGAACGGCCCCTTTGTCTGCCCCTTTTCGGCGATGTGCCAGACATGCTCGACCGGCAGTGGCGGCGGTGGTGGAGCAGCGGCCTGAGCTGCTGCGGCCGGCGCGGGCGTCGCTGCCGGCTGCGCGCCCGGCGCGGCACCCCAAGGCCCGGCCTGCGTCATCTGCGCGCCCATCGCCGCGCCGAGGGCGGCACCCATCCCCGCGCCCATTCCGGCGCCCGCGCCGCCGGGGTTGCGCGCGGCATGGCTCATCGCCTCGGCGGCGGCGTATTGGGTGAACTTGCCAAGATCCCCCACGAGCCCCATCGAGGTGCGCTTGTCGAGCGCCTCCTCCACCGGTTTCGGGAGCGAGATGTTCTCGATGTAGAACTCGGGCATCTCGAGCCCGTATTGCTCGAGCACCGGCGCCACCTCGGCCACGACGAGCTTGCCCAGATCAGCGGTGTTCGCGGCCATGTCGAGAACCGGGATGCCCGACGAGGCGATCACGCGGGAGAATTCCTGCACGATGATGTTGCGGATCTGGAAGCTGATCTCGTCCATCGTGAATTCGCCGTCGGTGCCGACGATCTCGACGAGAAAGCGCGCGGGATTCTTCACCCGGATCGAATAGGTGCCATAGGCGCGAATGCGCGTCGGCCCGAACTCGGGGTCGCGCAGGATGATGGGGTTCTTGGTGCCCCATTTGAGATCGGTGAACCGGGTGGTGTTGACGAAATAGATTTCCGACTTGAACGGCGAGCGAAAGCCATGGTCCCAGTGCTGGAGCTTCGTCAGGATCGGCAGATTGTTGGTCTCGAGCATGTAGAGACCGGGGGTGAAGACATCCGCCAGCTGCCCCTCGTGGACGAACACCGCCGCCTGCCCCTCCCGCACGGTGAGTTTGGCGCCGTACTTGATCTCGTGGCCCTCGCGCTCGAAGCGCCAGACCATGGTGTCGCGAGTGTCGTCCGTCCACTCGATGACGTCGATGAACTCGCCGGTCAGAAAATCGAGAATGCCCATCGGTCTCTCCCTGCTCGGGCTCGGGTCAAATCTGGCTCATGCGGGGCCGCCCATCAGCTCGGCGGCGATGATCTCGGCAACGGGGCGCGCCTCTTCGGGGGTCATGCCGGGGCGCATCCGCGGGTCATAGAGCATCCTCAGCAGAAGCTCGTCATGGGTGGTCAGAAGCGCGAATTCCTCGTCATCGTTGAAGATCGAGGGGCGCGCGTCGGGGCTGTCGTTGGACAGGCCGAGGCCCTGCGCGATTTCCTCGTGGATGCAGGAGCGGCGTAAGAGCGGCGGATGTTCGGCGCGCATGATGGCCACGGCACGGTCGTAGGTGCCGGTGCCGTCCGGGTCCACGGCGAAGACGAGGCAGAAGGTCGAGCGCGGCAGATCCTCGATTGCGCGGATGGCGGCGGGGGAAAGCGAGGGCGCAAGCTCCTTGAGGTGCGGGCCGAGCCTGCGGCGCTCATCCTCGCTGACAACGAGAACATGGAAGTTGGCTCCCTGCGAGACCACCGAGATCGGATGGCCGGTGACGCGGGCGAGGCGGCGGGCATAGGCCGCGATCTCGGCCCGATCGGCCCTGCGCTGCGCGTCGGGCACCGAGGCGCCGAACTCGATGCCGATTCGCACCGGCTTCTCCCACCGGTGCAGGCGACTGCGGGTCTGACGGGCGACCATGAAGCCGCCGACATTCGAGAACTCCTCATAGAGGGCGATGCGGATGAAATCCTCCACGAGCTGGCGCTGGGTGAAGGGGGTGTCGGGGCCGCCGCCATCGGTGCGCAGAAGCCCTTGCGCGACGAGATCGCGCTCCACCCGTGCGTAGTAGTCCGCCAGTTCGCGGCTCAGGGGTGAGGTGTAGGCGGTGGCCGGGGCCGGCTGGGGCCTTGCGGGGGGCGCAACCGGCACCGGCGCCTGCACCTCGCAGGCGGCAAGCGTGAGGCTGGCCAGAAGCGCCGCCCAGGTCCTGCGGCCAAACCCGCCCAAGGCGGCCTCAGCCCTGCACGCTGGTGGCGATCGTGTCGCCGACCCCGTCCCGGCGTGCCTTGGCCGCGGCCAGCGTGTCGCGAAGCTCGGCCTCCATCTTCTTGAGTTCTTCCTCGGCGGCGGCGCGGCGCGCCTTGCCCTCATCGGCGATCCTCAGCGACTCCTCGATGGTGGCGATCAGGGTGGCGTTGGCCTGTTTCACCGCCTCGATGTCGAACACGCCGCGCTCCATCTCCTCGCGCACGACGCGGTTGGCCTGCTGCAGGTTCTCGGCGTTGGCGGTGAGCAGCTCATTGGTCAGGTCGGAGGCCTCGCGCACCGCCGCCGCCGCCTCGGCCGAGCGCTGGATCGTCACCGCCTGGGCGAGCTGCGTCTCCCACAGCGGCACGGTGTTGACGAGGGTGGAGTTGATCTTGGTGACCAGCGACTTGTCGTTCTCCTGCACGAGCCGGATCGAGGGCAGCGACTGCATCGTGACCTGCCGGGTGAGCTTCAGGTCATGCACCCGCCGCTCCAGATCGTCGCGCGCCGCGCGCAGATCGCGCAGCTCCTGGGCGCGCAGCACCTGTTCCTCTTCGGGCGCGGCCTCCACCTCGCGCTCCTTGGCTGGGATGATCGTCTCGTCAAGCTCCTTCAGCTTGGCCTCGCCGGCGGCGATGTAGATGGCAAGCTCGTCGTAGAACTCGAGCGTCTTTTCATAGAGCCGGTCGAGCGCCTTGATGTCCTTGAGAAGCCTGTGTTCGTGCTCGAGCAGGTTGTCGGTGATGCGGTCGATCTGGGCTTGAAGTTCCTCGTAGCGGGCGAGGAACTTGGCAAAGGGGGCCGCACGGCCAAGAAGCCGCTCCCACCAGCTGCGCTTGCGGCGCACATCGAGCTCGTCGACCGAGAAGCCGCGGATGGTGGTGACCATCTCGCGCAGCGCGTCTCCGGCCGGGCCCACATCCTTGTTGCGCACGCCCTGCAGCATTGCCTGGCTGATCTGCTGCAGCTCGGCCTGGGCGCGGCTGCCGAAGCTGACGATGGAGCCGGTGTCGGAAAGGTCGATCTCCTCCATCGCCTTGCGGATCTCCTCCGCGAGCGGCGGTTCGGCGGCCTCGATGGGCACGAGTTCGCCCTTGGGCTCGGGCAGCACCGTGGCGGTGACTTCCTCGAGGTCCTTCAGCGTCGCCTCGGCCTTGGAACGGATCGACTCCGACATGTCCCTGTCTCCTGTCTCGAATTCATCTTTTCTCAACCACGCACCACCCCCTCGCGGGCGAGTCGGTCGCGCAGAACCTCGATCTCGATGTCGAGGTCGGCGCGGTCGTCTTCAAGAAGCGTTGCCGTGCGAGCGGCGAAATTTCTCTCAAGGTCATCCAGAAGCGCAATGAAATCGGCCCGCGCCTGCGCGTCGCGGTTGCGGGCATAGAGATCGGCGAATTTCAACGTCGCGTCGCGCGCGCCCAGAAGGTAGACGCCGAGATAGCGCCGCGCGGCGGTGAGATCGCGCGGGTCGTCCTCCACCGTGCGCATCATGTGCCTTGCGGTGGCCTGAAATCGCTCCACCCGCGCCTCGAGCGCGCGGTCGCCGGTGCGCCTGATCGCCTCGGCCATGGCGGCGAGATGCTTCTCGGCCTCCTGCACAGCGCGCGCCACGCGGTCGGTCTGAAAGAGGTCGATGTCGCCCGCGCCCTTGTCGCGCAGGGGGTCGGGGCCGAAGGCGAGAAGATGCAGCGCCACGCCGAGCACGGCATAGATCGCTGGCGCGGCAAGGCTTGCCCCGGGCGAGAAGCCGGCGAGAGAGAGCCCCGCTCCGGTCAGGACCGCGCCCGCGATCTTGCGCGGGAAGGCGGGGCGGCGGGCGATGCGGCGGGCATCATAGGCGGCATGGGCCTTGACCCCCTCGCGGGTGAGCCAGGCGGCAAGCTCCAGAAGGCCGAAGGCGGCGAGGTCGAGCGCAAGGCCCATCGGTGGCTGGAAGAAGGCGGAGACGAGGATGGCCAGCGGCGCGACGAAGAGCATGTTGAGCCGCGCGCCCATCGGCCTTGGCCGACGGCCATGCCATGGCGGGGCGGCCGGTGCCTCGGGGGCAGGCTCGCCCTTGGGGCTGTAGCGCGCGCCGTAGCGTCGTGCCGCCATCAGCCCGCTCCCTGGATCGCCACATAGAGGATGAGCGCGATGAGCGCTGCGTAGGCGATCTTCTTCAGGGCGGTGGCCGACACGCGCGTCTCCCTGGCGCTCACGGAATCGCGCCCAGATATAGGTGATCGCGCTGCACCGTGCCAGCGCTAACGGCCCGGCCTGCGCTACTCCGCGGCTTGCCGCGCGCGCGCCTGCCGCTCGGCGGCGGCTTGCGCGCGTAGCCCGACTGCACCGCCTCTACCGCGACGAGCACGATCACCGAGAAATAGAAGGTGGTCTTCGACATCGGCAGAAGTTCGTAGCCGAAGATCCGGATCTGCAGCGCCTCGTCATGCATCGCATGCGCCGCCGCCGGCCCCGCCTCGCCCAGAAGCACCACGCCCACGATCAGCAGGATGAAGAGCCCCAGCACCTCGAACATGCGGTTCTTCTCGAGAAAGCGGCTGACGCCGTCGGCAAGCCAGATCATTGCCGCGCCGGAAAGCAGGATCGCGAGCGCCAGAACCGGAAAGACATCGGTGATGGCGATGGCCGAGAGCACCGAGTCGAAGGAGAAGATGAGGTTCATGGTCACGATCATCGCCACCACCCGCGCCGCCGATTTCGCCGGGCGTTTGCCGAGGTCGGTCTCCAGATGGTCGAGCGAGAGCATGTGCGCGATCTCCTTGACCGCGGTGTACATGATGAAGATGCCGCCGATGATGAACACGGCCGTGGCGAAGTTCACGCCGCCCTCGAGCACCCCCTCCCAGCCGAGGATCAGGAACGGCTCGGACAGTGCGCCGATCAGGTGGAGCATGACGAAAAGCAGCACCACCCTGAGCGCCACGGCGAGGATGATGCCCCAGAAGCGCACCGCGCGCTGGTGCGCGGCGGGCGCGCGTTTCGACTCGATCGAGATGTAGAGCAGGTTATCGAAGCCGAGCACCGCCTGCAGGAAGCACAGCATCAGAAGGTTGCCCAGGTTCTGCAGGGTGAGAAGATCGGCCATGGCGTGGTGCCCTCCGTTTGCCGCTGGGGTTTGTGCGAGCAATACAGATGTCGCCCCCGGCGACAAGCGGGGGCGGAATGCGCGCCCCTGGCGCGCATGCCTTCGGCGAGGGTATTTGGCCCCAGGGTGATGAGGCTCAGGGCTTTAATTCGCGGCGGGTGGGGCGCGTGGGGGCGGGTGTTTCAGCGAGGCCGAGCTGGTCGCGCACAACGCGCGGGCGCACTTCCCTGACTTCGCCGGGCTTGAGCTGGCCGAGCTGGAAGGGGCCGTAAGAGATGCGGATGAGGCGGTTGACGGTGAGGCCGACCGCCTCCATCGCGCGGCGGATCTCGCGCTTCTTTCCCTCGCGTATGCCGACCGTGAGCCAGGCATTGGCGCCCTGCTGGCGGTCGATGGTGATCTGCATGGGCTGGAAGCGCTCGCCGTCGAGGGTGAGGCCTTCGCGCAGCGGCGCGAGCATCTCTTCGGTCGGCGTGCCCTTCACTCGCACCCGGTAGCGGCGCAGCCAGCCGGTGGAGGGCAGCTCCAGCCGGCGCTTGATCTCTCCGTCATTGGTGAGCAGCAGAAGCCCCTCGGAATTGATGTCGAGCCGGCCCACCGGCATCACACGCGGCAGGTCGGGCGGCAGGCGGTCGAAGATCGTGGGGCGGCCCTTTTCGTCGCGCGCGGTGGTCACGAGGCCCGCGGGTTTGTGGTAGAGCCACAGCCGCGGCGGCTCCGGGGCGGGCAGGGGTTTGCCGTCGACGGTGATGCGGTCGGCGGCGGTGACGTTGAGGGCGGGGCTGTCGATCACCCGGCCGTTCACCGCGACCCGGCCCTCGGCGATCATGCGCTCGGCGTCGCGGCGGCTGGCGATGCCCGCGCGGGCCAGCACCTTGGCGATGCGCTCGCCCTTGTCGGTGGCGGGGCTGGGGGTGGGTTTGCGAGTGTTCATGGCAGGTCTTTCACAGGCTCTGCGCCCGTATCGGGCGCGTGGTTCTTCGGCAAGGGCCGATGCGGGCCATTGACCGGGTCGCTTCGCTGCATCATATCGCGCCCATGACCGATCTCGCCC
The DNA here is from genome assembly GCF_900102905.1 of Meinhardsimonia xiamenensis. Taxonomy (GTDB): domain Bacteria; phylum Pseudomonadota; class Alphaproteobacteria; order Rhodobacterales; family Rhodobacteraceae; genus Meinhardsimonia; species Meinhardsimonia xiamenensis. Next base: position 513,839 of record NZ_FNFV01000001.1, read on the forward strand.
ATATCCGCAACTTTTCCATCGTCGCGCATATCGACCATGGAAAATCCACGCTTGCCGACCGGCTGATCCAGTACACCGGCGCGGTCAGCGAGCGCGAGATGAAGGAGCAGCTCCTTGATGCGATGGACATCGAGCGCGAGCGCGGGATCACCATCAAGGCCAACACCGTGCGTCTCGAATACAGGGCGAAGGACGGCGAGACCTACGTTCTGAACCTTATCGACACGCCGGGGCACGTGGACTTCGCCTATGAGGTCAGCCGCTCGATGCGGGCGGTGGAAGGCTCGCTTCTGGTGGTCGATGCCACACAGGGGGTGGAGGCGCAGACGCTGGCCAATGTGTATCAGGCGATCGAGGCCGATCACGAGATCGTGCCGGTCCTGAACAAGATCGACCTGCCGGCCGCCGACCCCGACCGCGTGCGCGAGCAGATCGAGGACGTGATCGGCATTGACGCCTCCGACGCCATCGAGATCTCGGCCAAGACGGGGCAGGGGATCGAGGATGTGCTCGAGGCCATCGTGCATCGCCTGCCCGCGCCCAGGGGCGACCGTGACGCGCCGCTCAAGGCGATGCTGGTGGACAGCTGGTATGACCCCTACCTCGGCGTTGTCGTCATGATCCGGGTGATGGATGGGATCATCCGCAAGGGCGACCGTATCCTGATGATGCAGACGGGGGCGAAATACACTGTCGACAAGCTCGCCGTCCTGCGCCCGAAGATGACCGACGTGGCGGAGCTCGGGCCGGGCGAGATCGGGGTGCTGACCGCGTCGATCAAGCAGGTGCGCGACACGCGGGTGGGCGACACCATCACCCATGAGAAACGGCCCTGCGCCGCGCCGCTGCCGGGCTTCAAGCCTGCGCAGCCGGTGGTGTTCTGCGGGCTGTTCCCGGTGGACTCCAATGATTTCGAGGCGCTGCGGGACGCCATCGAGAAGCTCGCGCTCAACGACGCTTCCTTCACCTACGAGATGGAGAGCTCGGCCGCGCTCGGCTTCGGCTTCCGCTGCGGCTTTCTGGGGCTTTTGCACCTGGAGGTGGTGCGCGACCGGCTCGAGCGCGAGTTCGACATCGAGCTCATCACCACCGCGCCGAGCGTGGTCTATCACGTGCACATGAAGGACGGGACGGTGCGCGAGCTGCACAACCCCGCCGACATGCCCGACCCCACCCACATCGACCACATCGAGGAACCGCGGATCAAGGCGACGATCCTCGTGCCCGACGAGTATCTCGGCGATGTGCTGAAGCTCTGTCAGGACCGGCGCGGCATCCAGCTTGACCTGACCTATGCCGGCAACCGGGCGATGGTGGTCTATGACCTGCCCTTGAACGAGGTGGTGTTCGACTTCTACGACCGGCTGAAATCGGTGACCAAGGGATACGCGAGCTTCGACTACCAGCTCACCGGTTACCGTGCTGACAATCTGGTCAAGATGCAGATTCTCGTGAATGGCGAGCCGGTGGACGCGCTGTCGGTGATGGTCCACCGCGACCGGGCCGAGGCGCGCGGCCGGGCGATGGTGGAGAAGCTCAAGGAGCTCATTCCGCGCCACATGTTCAAGATTCCGATCCAGGCGGCGATCGGCGGCAAGGTGATCGCGCGGGAGACCATTGCGGCGCTGCGCAAGGATGTCACCGCCAAGTGCTACGGCGGGGACGTGACGCGCAAGAAGAAGCTTCTGGAGAAGCAGAAGGCCGGCAAGAAGAAGATGCGCCAGTTCGGCAAGGTGGAGATTCCGCAGTCCGCCTTCATCAACGCGCTGAAGATGGACAGCTGACCTCACGCGCGAAGTGCCCTGCGCTGCGCTGGCGCTTGCCGTGCCTGCCCGGCGCGTGTCAGGATCGCGCCACACGACCGCCAGCTGAAGGGCTGCAATGGAAGACGAATGGCAGGCGCTCCTCGGGGAGCTTGAGAGCTATCTGAAAGCACTCGAGGCGCAGGTGATGAACCTGCTCCTGCCCTCGCGGCTCTACCAGATCGCCATTCTCATCGGCTGCCTCATCGCCGCCTGGCTTCTTCGGCGCTGGATCGGACCCCGGATGCACGAGCGCATGCGCCAGCTCGAGGGCTGGCCGAAGTGGCGGTTGCGGGTTCTCGTGGTGATCCACCGGCGGCTGCAGCTCATCTTCTTCGCGGCGCTGGCCTGGGCGGCGACCTTCACGGTGCGGCTGTTCACGAACTTTCCCTCGCGCAGCTACCTGCTGGAGCTCGTGGCCACCATCGCCACGGCCATGCTGCTGGTCAGCCTCGCCGCCCGGCTGGTGCGCAACGCCATGTTGCGCAAGATCGTCACCTGGGCGCTGTGGGTCTATGTGATCCTCTTCTATCTCGACCTCCTCGACGAGACAGCCGCGCTTCTCGACAGCGCCGCCGTCAGCTTCGGCGACTTCCGCCTGTCGCTTCTTTCGGTGCTCAAGGCGCTGGTGGTCACGGCGGTGCTGTTTGCCGGCGCGCGATTTCTCACCTCCACGGTCTCCGCGCAGGTGAGTCGCAACGAGGATATCTCGCCTTCGATGCGGGTCCTCATCGTGAAGGTGCTGCAGGTGGGCCTTTATGCCGCAGCCTTCTTCATCGGACTGAAGGCGGTGGGGTTCGACCTCACGGGGCTTGCGGTGCTCTCGGGCGCGATCGGCGTTGGCCTCGGCTTCGGCTTGCAGAAGGTGGTCTCGAACCTTGTCTCGGGCATCATCATCCTGATGGACAAGTCGATCAAGCCGGGCGACGTGATCAGCCTCGGCGACACCTTCGGCTGGATCGAAACGCTCGGCGCCCGCTACGCCTCGGTGGTGACGCGCGACGGCAAGGAATACCTCATCCCGAACGAGGATCTGATCACCGGTCAGGTCGTCAACTGGACCCACTCCGACAACTACGTTCGCATCGACCTGACGTTCGGCACGTCCTACCACGACGATCCGCACAAGGTGCGCGAGCTTGCGGTGCAGGCGGCGCAGCGCGTGGAGCGGGTGCTGAAGTTCCGCCCCGCCGTATGCCACATCACCGGCTTCGGAGACAGCTCGGTGGACTACGTGTTGCGGTTCTGGATCCGCGATCCCGTCGAAGGTCTGACGAACGTGCGGGGGCAGGTGTATCTGGCGCTGTGGGACATCTTCAAGGAGAACGGGATCACCATTCCTTTCCCGCAGCGGGAGGTGAAGGTGCTGCCGGGCTCGGAGGTCGTCGCACGCGTGACTCCCCCCGGCGGCAGCGCCCCGGCGCCGGGAGAGGACGCGCCCGCCTGAGGCGTCGCTTCTTGACCTGCCGACGCCACCGGTCGAAGCTCGGGGTGGCACATTCCGATTGATGAAAGGATTCTCGATGTCGCGCGCATTGCTGCTGACCGCCTCGATTGCTGTTGCAACCGCCCTTGTGCGACCCGCCGGCGCCGAGGTGTCGGCGATGCAGGTTTGGGAAAGCTGGAAACGCCTTGCCGAGAGCGGTGGGCAGGCGGAGATCACCGGCACCGTCACCGCGACCGGCGAGAAGGTGACGGTTACCGACCTGGTGATGACCATGGTGGCGCCCGAGGCCGAGATAACCGGCCGCCTTGACGAGATCGTCTTTCGCGAGCGGCCGGACGGCACGGTGCTTGTCACCATGTCGCCGCGCTACGACGTTGCGATCGAGACGCGCGAGGGTGGAGCGACCTCCCGCATGCGCCTAGCCGTGGAACAGGAGGGTCTGGTCATCGTCGCCTCGGGCGACGCCGAGGAGGTCGCATACGATTACACGGCGGTGGCCATGCGGGTGAGCACCGAGGAAGTTGCCGTCGGCGATGAGCCGGTGGACATGGATCTCTCGGCGGTGATTCCCGATGTGAAGGGCAGCTACCGGATCGGCATGGCCGAACCGACACCGATCGCCGGCGACTTTTCCGCGGGCGGGCTCGACCTGAAGGTCAGGGCCGTCGATCCCGAAGTCGAGGGCAGGCTCGATGTGGCGCTCAGCCTGCAGAACGTGGATTCGCGCTTTGCCGGCACGCTGATGCCGGTTGACCCCGAAAACCTGGCGGCGGCGCTCAGGGCCGGTTTCGCGGTGGACATGACGCTTGCCCACGGCCCGGCGAGCTATGTTTCGGATTTCGCCGACAGGGAGGACGCCTTCACCCTCCGCGCCGAGCAGTCTTCAGGCGGGCTCGAGTTTGCGCTGTCCGAACGGGGGATGCGCTACAGGGCAACGAGCAGCGATGCCCAGTTCAGGCTTTCGGGCAATGACATCCCTCTGCCCGAGGTGGCATTTTCCATCGGCCGTCTGGTCACGGCCGTCGGCATGCCGATTCTGGCCAGCGAGACGCCTCAGGATCTGGACATGGAGCTGCGCCTCGAAGAGCTCGCACTCAGCGACATGATCTGGTCGGTCATCGACCCGGCGGGGCAGCTGCCGCACGACCCGGCAACCGTCGTCGTCGATGTCGACGGCAAGGCGAACTGGGCGTTCGACATCATGGATCCGGAGGCTGCCGAGAAGATGGAGGGCAAGGTGCCCGGCGAACTGCACTCCCTCGACCTCAACGAACTCAGGGTGGTTGCGGCCGGAGCCGAGCTCACCGGAACGGGCGGCTTCACCTTCGACAACGCCGATCTGACGACCTTCGGCGGTGTGCCGCGCCCCACCGGAGCGGTGGATCTGGTGCTGCGCGGGGGCAACGCCCTGCTCGACAGGCTGGTTGCCATGGGGATCCTGCCGCAGGATCAGGCCATGGGCGTGCGCATGATGAGCGCGATGTTCGCCCGGCCGAGCGGCGAGGACGAGCTTTCCTCCCGGATCGAGATCACCAAGGACGGCGCCGTCTACGCGAATGGCCAACGTCTCCGCTAGGGTGTCCGGCGCACCTTCCTGAAAGGGCCGCCGCTTCGGGCGGCTCCGCCGGCTTTCGGGCCGTGGCTTGCGCGCACGGATGCGGCGGACTACCTCGGGCCCGGGAAAGGCAGGAGGCAGGGCCATGGACAGATCGCTTGAAGAGATCGCCGCGCGGCTGATCGATGCGGCCGGACGCGCCGGCGCCGAGGCGGCAGACGCGCTCGTGGTGGACGGCACGTCGATCTCGATCGATGTGCGCGGCGGCAGGCTGGAACATGCCGAGCGCTCCGAGAGCATCGATCTTGGCCTGCGCGTGCTGATCGGACAGAGGCAGGCGTGTGTCTCGGCCTCCGACAGTTCCGATGCCACCATTGCCGAGATGGCTGCCCGCGCCGTGGCGATGGCGCGCGAGGCCCCGGAAGACCCCTGGATCGGCCTTGCCGAACCGGACCAGCTTGCGCGGAACTGGGATCTCGCCGCGCTCGAGCTTGAGGATCCCTCGCCCGAGCCGACCCCGGAGATGTTGGAGGAGGACGCCCGCCGCGCCGAGGCCGCGGCGCTGGCAGTCCCCGGAGTGACGCAGGTGCAGTCGGCGTCGGCGGGCTATGGGCGAACCCGGCTGCACCTTGCGGCCACCAACGGCTTTTCCGGGGGATACGCGCGCACCGAGCGCGGCATCTCCTGTGTGGCCATCACCGGCGAGGGCACGGCGATGGAGCGCGACTACATGGGAGAGTCGCGCGTCTTTCAGGCCGACCTGCCGAGCCCCGAGGAAATCGGGCGCATCGCCGGCGAGCGCGCCGTGGCGCGCGCCGGCGCCCGCAAGCCGCCCACCGGCGCCTTTCCGGTGATCTATGACGAACGCGTCGCGGCGGGCCTCATCGGCCATCTCCTCGCCGCGGCGAATGGTGCGGCTATCGTGCGCGGCTCGTCCTGGCTGCTTGACGCTGAGGGAAAGCCCGTGCTGCCGCGGGGGCTGTCGCTCATCGAGGATCCGCACCGCCCGCGCATCCCGGGCTCGCGTCCCTTCGATGCCGAGGGCCTGCCCACGCGGGCCCGGGCGATCGTCGACGACGGGGTGCTGACGGGCTGGATTCTGGATCTTGCCACGGCGCGCCGGCTCGGCCGCGAAAGCACCGCCAACGCCACCCGCACCACCTCCTCACCGCCGACGCCCGGCGTGTCCAACGTCGCCCTGACCCAGGGCGAGGCGAGCCGCGAGGAACTGATGCGGCGGATGGGGCGCGGGCTTCTCGTCACCTCGCTGATGGGAAGCTCGATCAACCCGACCACCGGCGACTATTCCCGCGGAGCCTCGGGTTTCTGGGTGGAGAATGGGGAGATCGCCTATCCGGTCAACGAATGCACCCTGGCCGGCAATCTGCGCGAGATGCTCGCCACGATCATCCCGGCCAATGACGCCAGGCCGCATCGCAGCCGCATGGTGCCGTCGCTGCTGGTCGAGGGGCTCACCATTGCCGGAGCGTGACCTTGCGCTGCTGATCGAGGCGGCGGCCGAAGCCGCCGCCATTGCCATGCGCTATTGGCGTTCGGAACAGTCCGTCTGGCACAAGGCGGGGGGCGCCGGGCCGGTGTCGGAGGCCGATTTCGCCGTTGATGCCTACCTGCGCGAGAGGCTTGGCAAGGCACGCCCCGACTACGGCTGGCTTTCGGAAGAGACCGAGGACGGCACCGCGCGACTCTCGGCACGGCGCGTGTTTGTCGTCGATCCGATCGATGGCACCCGCGCCTTCGTCGCGCATGAGCGGACCTGGGCGCTGTCGCTTGCCGTGGTCGAGGACGGCGCGGCCATTGCCGGGGTGGTGCAGCTTCCGGCGATGGGCAGGCTCTACACGGCCAGTCGCGGTGCCGGTGCCCGGCTCGATGGCAAGCCGATCAGCGTGACCGAGGGGCGCGGCCGGCTCGATGGCGCGCGCGTGCTGGCCTCGCGCTCGGTGCTCGAGCCCGAGCTGTGGCGGCACGGGGTGGTGCCGCCATTCAGAAGGGAGTTTCGCCCCAGCCTCGCCTATCGGATGTGCCTCGTCGCCGAGGGTCGGCATGATGCCATGCTCACGCACCGGCCCGCATGGGAGTGGGACATTGCCGCGGGCACCGTGATCGCGCGCGAGGCCGGCGCGGTGGTGACCGACCGGCACGGCGCGCCCCTGCGCTTCAACACGCCCGAGGCCCGCGCCGATGGCGTGATCGCGGGGCCGCCCGCCACGCATGCCGCCCTTCTGCGGGCGCTCGCACCCTGAACACGCCGGACGGCTTTCGCCGCGGCGTCGCGGCGGATATGGTCCGCGCGCAATCAGGCAGTAACAGGATGACACCCATGGCCCAGCGACTGCATCTGGTCTTCGGAGGGGAGCTCGTCGACCCGCAGAAGACGGTGTTCAAGGATCCCTCGAAGATCCATATCGTCGGCATCTTCCCCGACTATCAGTCCGCCTATCAGGCGTGGAAGGCCGAGGCCCAGCGCACGGTGGACGACGCACACATGCGTTACTTCATCGCCCATTTGCACCGCCTGCGCGACGAGGAAGCCGAAGCCTCGCCCACAGAGGAGCTTGGCGACTGAGCCGCGCCGCCGCTGCCGTGATGCCGGGGTCGCCCGCACTGGCGTTCTACCTGCTCGCCCGCCGTTCGGACCCGGCGACCGAGGCCGTGCCCGACTGGCCGGTGCGCCCGGAGGGAAAGCTCGTGTGGTTCCATGCCGGCCAGGCCCTTCCGACCCCGGCGGTCACGGCACTTGCCCGGCGGCTGAAAAGCGCCCGCCCCGGTCTGAATGTTCTCTTCACGTCTTCGGCGCGGCGCTTCCCGCCGGTGGCGGCGGGCGGTGTCGCATCCGCGGGGTTTCGAGTGCCGGTGCCGGCCGAGCGCACCGGCGCGGTGGACCGGTTTCTCCAGTACTGGCGCCCCGATCTGGGCGTGTGGACCGAATGCGATCTGCGCCCGGCCCTCGTTCGCGGCAGCGCGCGGGCCGGGGTGCCGCTGATCATGCTCGATGCGGGTACGGCGCGCCCGCATCAGGGTGCGTTTCGCTGGCGGCCGGGTATGACGCGCGCGCTGATGTCGGCATTTTCGCATGTGCTCGCCGGCGACGCGGAGGCGCTCGACGATTTCCGCCGGATGGGCGTTCGGGGCGACCGGCTCGAACATGCCGGCCGGCTCGAAGAGGCGGGGGTGCCGCTTCCCTGCAACCCAGCCGAGCATGAGGCGATGGTCGAGCTGTTGGGGGGCCGGCAGCTGTGGCTGGCGCACCGGGTGACCCCCGAAGAGGCGAATGCCGCGATTTCGGCACATCGCCGCCTCAGGGCCTATGCCCACAGGCTTCTGCTGGTGCTGCGGCCGGCCGATCCGGCACAGGGTCCGTTGCTTGCGCGGCGCCTGCGGGACGAGGGCTGGTCGGTGGGCCTGAGGAGCGCGGGTGACGAGCCCGAGGCGCAGGTGCAGATCTTTCTGGCCGACAGCGACGACGAGGATGGGCTGTGGTTCCGCCTCGCCCCGGTGAGCTTTCTCGGCTCCTCGCTCTACGGCGGGCCCGGCTGCGACCCCTTCGAGCCAGCGGCGCTCGGTTCAGCGATCCTGCACGGGCCCAGCGTTCCGGCGCATGCGGAGGCCTGCGCGCGCCTCGCGCGCGCGGGCGGTGCGCGCATGGTTCAGAACGAGACCGAGCTTTTCCACGCCCTGGAGGAGCTTCTGGCGCCTGATCAGGCTGCGCGCATGGCGCAGGCGGCGTGGGAGCTGGCCTCGGCCGGCGCGGAGGTGACCGACCGCGCCATCGAAATCATCACCGAGATGCTCGACCGCTGAGCCGGGTCAGCGAATGCCAAGCTTGCGGCGGATTTCCTCACCGTGCTCGTCGAGCTTCGGCGAGGGCCTTTCCAGCCTGAGCTCGCTTTCCGAGAAGCGGAAGGGCGCGCGCACCGTGGGCACGCCGCCGATCTCGGCCTGGAGCCCGCGATGGCGGATCTGCGGGTCGGCGAAGACCTCGGCGAGATCGTTGATCGGCCCGGCGGGAATGCCCTCCGCCTCGCAGGCGGCCAAGAGCTCGGCCTTCCCCCGCTTCAGCGTTGCCTCGGTGAGCAGCCGCGTGAGTTCCTCGCGGTGCGCGATGCGGTCGGCATTGGTCAGATAGTCGGGATGCTCTGCCATCCAGTCGAGCCCGAGCACGCGGCAGAGCCGCTGGTACTGGGCATCGTTGCCGGTGGCGATGATGATCCAGCCGTCGGCGCAGTCGAAGACCTGATAGGGCGCAAGATTGGGATGCGCGTTGCCGAGCCGCTGCGGCGGGGTGCCGGTGGTGAGGTAGTTCATCGCCTGATTGGCGGTGACCGCCGTGGCCACGTCGAGAAGCGACATGTCGATCCACTGCCCGCGGCCGATGCGGTCGCGCTCGCGCAGCGCGGCGAGGATCGCCACCACCGAATAGACCCCGGTGAAGATGTCGGCCACCGCAACGCCAACCTTCTGCGGCTGGCCATCGGGCTCGCCGGTGACGGACATGATGCCGGACATGCCCTGGATGATGTAGTCATAGCCCGCGCGGTGGGCGTAGGGGCCATCCTGCCCGAAGCCGGTGATCGAGCAGTAGACGAGACCGGGGTTGAGGCTCGCGAGGCTGTCGTAATCAAGCCCGTATTTCTTCAGCCCGCCGACCTTGAAGTTCTCGATGACCACGTCGGCATCGCGGACGAGCGCGCGCACCGTCTCCTGGCCTTCGGGCGTGGCGAAATCCACCGCGATCGAACGCTTGTTGCGATTGCAGCTGTGAAAGTAGCTAGCCGACACATCCCCCTCGCGCTCGACGAATGGCGGCCCCCACTGGCGGGTGTCGTCGCCCCTGGGGCTTTCGACCTTGATCACGTCGGCGCCGAGGTCGGCCAGCATCTGCCCGGCCCAGGGGCCGGCCAGAATGCGTGCCAGTTCAACGACCTTGAGCCCTTCGAGCGGTGCGCCCATCGGCGGCCTACTCTGCCTTGGCGAGTTCGGCCTCGATCAGCTCGGCCATTTTCTCGTAGGCCATGTTCTTGTAGGTGGTCCCACCGATCACGAAGGAGGGCGTTGCCTCCACCCCGTCGCGGGTGGCGTTTTCCTGGTAGCGCGCGACCATGGCAAGCGCGAGGTCGCGGTTGGTCAGGCAGGCGTCGAGCCGCTCGTCGGAAAGCCCCGCCGCGCGGCCGAGCCGGCGCAGATTGTCGGCGATGCCCGCGGCGTCGGTGGCATCAAGCCATTCCTTCTGCTTCTCGTAGAGCACGTCCACCATGGCGAAATAGCGTGCGCTGGCCGCGTCGTCGGCGCTGACTTCGCCTTCGGGAGTCTGCGCCACACAGCGCGCCACCATCCCCGCCCAGAGGCCGAACTGGTCGAAATAGACCTCGCGGTAGACGAGCTTCACCTTGCCGGTGTCGATGTAGTCGGCCTTCAGCTGCTTCAGCGGGCCGGCGTGGAAATTGCGGCAGTGCGGGCAGGTGAAGGAGGCGTACTCGACGATGGTCACCGGCGCATCGGGGTTGCCAAGCACGAAATCCGGGGCAAGCGAGGTATCGACTTCGCTCTGGGACTGGGAAAAGGCTCCGGCCGTGAGCGTGACGAGGGCGAAGGCTGCGGCGGTGAGGGTGGAGAAGATGCGTTTCATGGCAGTCCTGCTGTTGGGCCGCTTCAGGCGCGGCTTCTGGAAAGGATGTTCTGCCCGAGCGAGGCCAGGGCTCTGCGCAGGCGCTCATCGGAAACCTCGCGCGCGAGGGTTTCGGCCTGCCGGGCGGCTTCGGGGTCGGGCCTGGGGCTTTCGAACGAGCGCTCAGGCTCGCCGAAGCCTGCCGCATGTGTCTGGGTGATGCGGATGCGCGAAATTGCGTTGTAGCCGTAACAGGCGTTGACCCGCTCGCGAATGCGCGGCACCTCCGCCTGCACGAAGGGCGCGTGCGCCCCCGAGGTCAGAAGCGTCAGCGTCGCGCCGAAGCCGCCCTGCGCATAGCTCACCTTCACCGGCCGGGCGATACGCGCGATCTCCTCGCCCACGATCTCGGGCCAGCGGGTCAGCAGCCGGGCAACGGCGAAACCGCGTGCCTCGGAAACGGCGCGAAGGGGGCGGTCCATGAACGCCGCCGCGCGCTGAAATCCCCGTCGCCCGCGCTCCGCCTGCATCGCCATGCCAGCCTCAGCCACCTTCCGTCGTTCGCGGGCAGCCCTGATGGACGTCGCCGCGCGTGCGGCTATTGTAAGCCCGCAGGCAGCGGGTTCCAGAGGAATCGGGCCGGGCGAGAGGTGACACTTGCGTGAACACTGAACACTGGACGAAGGCCGAACTGCGCGCGCGGCTTCTGGCCTGGTATGACGCGAATGCCCGCGCGCTGCCCTGGCGGGTGGGGCCGGCCGAGCGGGCGCGCGGGGTCAGGCCCGACCCCTACCGCGTCTGGCTTTCGGAAGTGATGCTGCAGCAGACCACGGTGGCGGTGGTGCGCCGCTATTTCGCCCGGTTCACCGAGCTCTGGCCGCGCGTCGAGGATCTCGCCGCCGCCAGCGAAGCGCAGGTGATGGCCGAGTGGGCGGGGCTTGGCTACTACGCGCGGGCCCGCAACCTGCACGCCTGCGCACGGATCGTCGCCGAGGCCGGCGGGCGGTTTCCCTCCACCCGCGAGGGGCTCGAGAAGCTGCCGGGCATCGGCCCCTATACCGCCGCCGCCATCGCCGCCATCGCCCATGATGCGCCCGAGGCGGTGGTGGATGGCAATGTGGAGCGGGTCATGGCGCGCCTCCACGCGGTCGAAGAGCCCCTGCCCAAGGCCAAGCCGCGGCTCGCCGCCCATGCCGCAGCGCTCGTCTCGCCGCACCGGCCGGGCGACTTCGCGCAGGCGATGATGGATCTCGGCGCCACCGTCTGCACGCCGCGCGCGCCGGCCTGCGGGCGCTGCCCGCTGGCCTTCGCGTGCGCCGCCCGCGCCTCGGGACTCGCCCGCGAGCTTCCGCGCCGCGCGGCGAAGACGCCAAAGCCGCGGCGGCGGGGCATCGCCTATGTGGCGCGGCGCGCCGGTGACGGCGCCTGGCTTCTGGAGCGCCGCCCGCCCCGCGGCCTTCTCGGTGGCACTCTGGGCTGGCCGGTCAGCGAGTGGACGGAGGGCGACGCCCCCGCGCCGGCGCCGCCGCTTGCCGCCGAGTGGAGCGATGCGGGGGCGCGGGTGCGCCACACCTTCACCCATTTCCACCTCGAGCTGGAGGTGTTCGTCACGCTCGCCGCCCCGGGGGTGGAGCCGCGGCGCGGCAGCTTCGTGCCTGCGGAGGCGTTTCGCGCCGAGGCGCTGCCGAGCCTGATGCGCAAGGTGCATGCGGTGGCGCGCGAGCATCCCGCGATTGCGGCGGTTTCTTGACCCCGTGCGGCACGCGGGCTAGGCGAAGCCGGACAGACAACCGAACCAGTCAGGACATCAGCCATGAGCAAGCCCTCCCTCTTGATCCTTCCCGGAGACGGTATCGGCCCCGAGGTGATGGCCGAGGTCGAGCGCATCATCGACTGGTTCGGCGAAAAGCGCGGGCTCGAGTTCGACGTCACCCGCGATCTCGTCGGCGGCGCGGCCTATGACGTCCACGGCACCCCGCTCACCGACGAGACCATGGCCCGAGCGCAAGAGGTCGATGCCGTGCTGCTCGGCGCCGTGGGCGGGCCGAAGTATGACAGCCTGCCCTTCGAGCTGAAGCCCGAGCGCGGCCTTCTGCGGCTCAGGAAGGAGATGGACCTTTACGCCAACCTCCGCCCCGCCCAGTGTTTCGATGCGCTGGCCGATTTCTCCTCGCTCAAGCGCGAGGTGGTGGCCGGGCTCGATATCATGATCGTGCGCGAGCTGACCTCCGGCATCTATTTCGGTGAGCCGCGCGGCATCTTCCGCGAAGGCAACGAGCGCGTGGGCATCAACACCCAGCGCTATACCGAGTCCGAGATCGCGCGCGTGGCGCGCTCGGCCTTCGAGTTGGCGCGGCGGCGCTCGGGCAAGGTCTGCTCGATGGAGAAGGCGAACGTGATGGAATCGGGCGTGCTCTGGCGCGAGGTCGTGCAGGAGGTTCACGACGCCGAATACCCCGATGTGGAGCTCAGCCACATGTATGCCGACGCGGGCGCCATGCAGCTCGTGCGCTGGCCCAAGCAGTTTGACGTGATCGTCACCGACAATCTCTTTGGCGACCTTTTGTCGGATGCCGCCGCGATGCTCACCGGCTCGCTCGGCATGCTGCCCTCGGCCTCGCTCGGCGCGCCGATGGAAAACGGCCGGCCCAAGGCGCTCTACGAGCCGGTGCATGGCTCGGCGCCGGACATTGCCGGGCAGGGCAAGGCCAACCCCTGCGCCTGCATCCTGAGCTTCGCCATGGCGCTGCGCTATTCCTTCGATCAGGGCGCGGAGGCCGACCGGCTCGAGCGGGCGGTGGAGAAGGTTCTGGCCGACGGCGTGCGCACCGCCGATCTCATTCAGGCCGAGGGGGCCAGCCCGGTTTCCACCTCACAGATGGGCGACGCCATTCTCGCCGCGCTTGACGCGAGTCTTTGACGCGCCGCCGACAGTCACAAGAGACAAGGGGAGCGCCCGGCCCGAGGGTGGGCGCGATGAAGCGCCCGCCCTGGGGGACGGATCGGGCGCTGCCCGGCCTGACGGCCGGGCGGTCCCCCGGACGGAACCCTTCGCAAGCAGCGAAGGACGAGACCGCTTGGCACCGCTTCTCGAACGCCTAGACTGGCCGCGCGAGACAGGGAGGAGAGACCATGCGGCTTGAGGGCAAGACAGCGATCGTCACCGGCGGCGGCTCCGGCTTTGGCGAGGGCATCGTGCGGCGCTTTGCATCCGAAGGCGCGCAGGTGATGGTCGCCGACATCAATTCCGAGGCCGCCGCGCGCGTGGCCGACGAGGTGGGCGGGCTGGCGCAGAAGGTGGATGTCTCCGACGGCGCCAGCGTCGATGAAATGGCCGATGCCGCGCTTTCGGCCTTCGGCCATGTCGACATTCTCGTCAACAACGCCGGCATCACCCATCTGCCCATGCCGCTCGAGGACGTGCCCGAGGCCGATTTCGACCGGGTGTTCGCCGTCAACGCCAAGTCGGTCTATCTCACCGCCCGCGCGCTGGTGCCGCACATGAAGGCGCGGGGGAAGGGGGCGATCCTCAACGTCGCCTCCACCGCCGGCATCAGCCCACGGCCCAACCTCAACTGGTACAACGCCTCGAAGGGCTGGATGATCACCGCGACGAAGACCATGGCGGTGGAGCTCGCCCCCCATGGCATCCGCGTCAACGCAGTGGCGCCGGTTGCGGGAGAGACCCCGCTTCTGAAGAGCTTTCTCGGCGAGGACACGCCTGAGCGCCGCGCGGCCTTTCTTGCCACCATTCCGCTCGGGCGGTTCTCGACGCCCGAGGATCTGGGCAACGCCGCGCTCTACCTCTGCTCCGACGAGGCCAGCATGGTTACCGGCGTGGCGCTGGAGGTGGACGGCGGACGCTGCATATGAGCCCGGCCATGCGCCCCGGCGCGCGCAACCTCATCACCGATGTGGAGGGGCTCCTCGTCGGAAATGCCGCGGACGCGCGGCTGAAGTCCGGCGTGACGGTGCTGACGGCCGCGTCGCCCTTCACGGCGGCTGTGCATGTGATGGGAGGCGCGCCCGGCACGCGGGAGACGGACCTTCTGGCCCCCGAGAACCTCGTCAGCGAGGTCGATGCGCTGGTGCTTTCGGGCGGCTCGGCGCTGGGGCTTGCGGCGGCTTCCGGCGTGGCAGATGCGCTGCGCGAGCAGGGGCGCGGCTTTGCGGTGGGCGATCAGCGGGTGCCGATCGTGCCCGGCGCGATCCTCTTCGATCTTCTGAATGGCGGCGACAAGGGCTGGGTGCAGAACCCCTATCCCGCGCTTGGGCGCGCGGCGCTCCTGCAGGCGGCCGAGGATTTCGCCCTTGGCAGCGAAGGGGCGGGCGCGGGGGCCACGGTGGCGGGGCTCAAGGGCGGGCTCGGCTCGGCCTCGGTGGTGCTGCCCTCGGGCGTGACGGTGGGCGCGCTGGTGGCCGTCAATGCGCTGGGCTCGCCCGTGGGCGACGCGCGCGGGCGCTTCTGGGCCGCGCCCTTCGAGTTCGGCGAGGAGTTCGGCGGGCTGGGCCTGCCCGAGCCGCCCGACCCCGCCGCGCTGCCCGCGCTCAAGACCCACGCACCCGAGCCCGGCGCCAACACCACCATTGCCATCGTCGCCACCGATGCGCGGCTGACCAAGGCCGAGGCGCGGCGCATGGCCATCGCCGCCCATGACGGCATGGCGCGCGCGATCGTGCCAAGCCACACGCCCTTTGACGGCGATCTCGTCTTCGCCGCTGCCACCGGCAGCCGCGCGCTTTCCGACCCGGCCGCCGAGCTTCTGCTCATCGGCCATGCCGCGGCCAGCTGCCTTGCGCGCGCCATCGCCCGCGGCGTGCACGCCGCGCGCCCCGCGCCGGGCGACGCGCTGCCCGCCTGGTGCGAGCGGTTCGCGGGCTGAGCCGCCTTGCCTCACCCCGTGCTTGCCCGAGGGCGCTGGAGCGCGTATTTCCCGGCATGGAGCCCCGGCGATGGCGTCGCCGGCACGCGCGCTCCCTGTCCGTCCTGAACGCCGGGACCTTTTGGCGGTGCGGGACGGTGGCGAACCCCCGCACCCGGTGGGAGGTTCGACGATGACCGACACACGACCTGCATTCCATGTCTCTCACAACGGCGAGAAGGCCCCGCTGCCCTTTGCGCCCGAAGAATACGAGGCGCGGCTTTCGGGCCTGCGCGCGGCGATGGCGGCCGAGGGGGTGGAGGTGGCGGTGCTCACCTCGATGCACAACGTCGCCTACTACTCGGGCTTTCTCTACTGCAGCTTCGGCCGGCCCTATGCGCTGGTCGTGACCGACAGCGCCGATGTGACCATCTCCGCCGGGATCGACGGCGGCCAGCCCTGGCGGCGCTGCCACGGCGACAACCTCACCTACACCGACTGGGCGCGCGACAATTTCTGGCGCGCCGTGGCCCATGTCGCCGGCACCGGGCGGCGCGTGGGTTACGAGGCCGATCACCTGACGGTGGCCCAGCGCGCGCGGCTCGAGCACTTCCTTGCCCCGCAGGCGGTGATCGACCTTGCGCCCGCCACCATGCGGCAGCGGATGCGCAAGTCTCCGGCCGAGATCGCGCTGATCCGGCAGGGCGCGGCGGTGGCCGATGTCGGCGGTCATGCGATCCGCGAGGCGGTGCGCGAGGGCGCGCGCGAGATCGACATCGCCATGGCCGGCCGCGACGCGATGGAGCTCGAGATCGCCGCGCGCTTTCCGGACGCGGAGTATCGCGACACCTGGGTATGGTTCCAGTCGGGGCTGAACACCGACGGGGCGCATAACCCCGTCACCGCGCGGCGGCTCGAGCGCGGCGACATTCTCTCGCTCAACACCTTTCCGATGATCTCGGGCTATTATACCGCGCTCGAGCGCACGATGTTCCTCGGCGAGCCGGATGCGGCCTCGATGGCGATCTGGCAGGCCAATATTGCCGCCCACGAATACGGCATGTCGCTGATCCGCCCCGGCGTGAGCTGCGCCGAGATCACCCACGCGATCAATGCCTTCTTCGCCGAACGCGGGCTTCTGCAGTATCGCAGCTTCGGCTACGGTCACTCCTTCGGCATCCTCAGCCACTACTACGGCCGCGAGGCGGGGCTCGAGCTGCGCGAGGACATCGACACGGTGCTCGAGCCGGGCATGGTGATCTCGATGGAGCCGATGCTGACCATCCCGCAAGGCCAGCCCGGCGCCGGCGGCTACCGCGAGCATGACATCCTCATCGTCACCGAGACCGGCGCGGAAGACATCACCGGCTATCCCTACGGCCCGGAGTTCAACGTCATCGACCCGGCCTGAGGCGCGGGCGCTCTCACCGGCCCGGCCTTGGCAGGGGCGCGGCGGGCGCTTACATGCGGCCAACGCTTCAGGCGCGCCGGAAGGACCGGCGCGCCACCCGGCCGGGGAGGGCTTTGCGCATGCGCTACGTCAAATGGACCTTGCGGATCGTGGTGGCGGTGCTGGTCATCGCCTTTCTGCACTACAATCTTCCCCAGCGCGACATCGTGCGCATCACCGACACCTACGAAAAGCGCGTCGATCCGGGGGCGAATGCGTGGTTCTGGGCCGCGCGCGAATCCGGCTCCGACCCAACCGTGACCAGCCGCGACGTGTTCTTCATCCAGGCGGTGCGCCCCAACGGCAAGGTGATCGTCTACCGCAACGAGGACACCGGCTGGGGTTGGCCGCCCTACTTCAAGTTCGACGCCGCCACCCTGCAGGCCGAGGCGGCCGACCTGCGCTCGACCAAGGACAACCCGCAATGGGTGATCGTCACCCATTACGGCTGGCGCAACGAGTTCTTCTCGATCTACCCCAATGCCATTTCGATCACGCCGATCGACGACCCCAACGTCACGCTGATCCCCTGGTTCAACATCGTCCTGATCACGCTTCTGCTGGTGATCGCGCTCACCCTGCGCCAGCTCTGGCGCCGGTTCCGGCGGCGCCATATCGACCCGTTGTTCGAGAAGGCCGACGCGGCTCTCGACGAGGCCGACCAGCGGTTTGACAGGGCGCGCGGCCGCCTTGGCAGGTTCATCGACCGGCTCCTCGGTCGCGCGCCGCGCTGAGCCGTCACCTGACCTCGCGCAGCAGGATCAGCTCCACCCGGTTGTTGCGCACCGCCATCGGATCGCGCGCCGCGGGCTTGCGGTCGGCATAGCCGGTGACGCGCTGGATGCGCTGGGGCGGCAGGCCCGTGGCTTCGAGCATCTGCCGGCTGCGATGGGCGCGGCGGCTGGAAAGCTCCCATGCCGCCACGCTTTCGGCCGCCACCAGCGGCCGGGCGCGCAGATGCGCCTGCACGGCGATGGGATTGACCGCAAGCGCAAACACCTCTCCCACAAGCTGCACCAGCGCTTCCATCAGCGGGGTGGGTGTGTCGCCGTCAGGCTCGAACAGGGCGCGGCCCGGCAGATCGAACAGCTCCACGATCAGCCCTTCGTCGGTGACGCGGGTGACGATGTGGCGCATGAGCCCGCGGCTGGCCATGCTCTCGCCGCCGCGCGCGTTGAGTGTCTCCTCGATCTCGCGCAGCGCCGTTTCGGCCTGTGCCGCGGCTGCTGCCTCCTCGCGCGTGCTGTCCGTGCCGGTGGCGCCGCGGGCCTGAAACTCCTCGGTGGGAAAGCGGGCACTCGCCCCGGTGCCGTTGTGGGCAAGCACACGTTCCGAGAAGATGTTGGTGCCGCCGAATGAGCCCTCGCCGCCGCCGGAGATGCGGTTGATCGGGATCGTCGGGTTGAAATAGTCGGCAATCCCCTTGCGCTGCTTTTCGGTCGTCGCGTTCAGAAGCCACATCAGGAGAAAGAAGGCCATCATCGCGGTGACGAAATCGGCATAGGCGACCTTCCACGCCCCGCCGTGGTGTCCGCCGCCGCCGACGACCTTCTTGCGCTTGATGATGACGGGCGCGTTGGATTTCGCGCTCATCCCACCACCTCTCTCACTACCCCGCCTCAGGGGTAGCAGCCGGGAGTGAAGCGCCGATTAACGCGCGCGGGCAGGCTGGCGCGCATCCTCTCGGATCATGTCGGCGGCCTTCTCGGCGATCATGATGGTGGGTGAGTTGGTGTTGCCGCTGGTGATCGTCGGCATGACGCTGGCATCGACGACCCTGAGCCCCCCGATCCCGCGAAAGCGCAGCCGCGCGTCGAGCGGCGCGGCTTCATCGGCCCCCATGCGCACCGTGCCCACGGGGTGGAAGATGGTGGTGCCGATGTCGCCGGCCGCGCGCACGAGCTCCTCGTCGCTTTGCGCCTCGGGGCCCGGCTTGAATTCCTGCGGGCGATGGGGCGCGAGGGCGGGCTGGGCCATGATCCTGCGCGTCAGCCGGATCGCGGCGACGGCGACGCGTCGGTCGCGCTCGGCCGAAAGGTAGTTCGGCGCGATCACCGGGTGCGCCCTCGGGTCCGGCGATGCAAGGCGCACGGAGCCGCGCGATTCGGGCCGCAGGTTGCACACCGAGGCGGTGATGGCGTCGAAGGGGTGCAAGGGCTCGCCGAAGGCATCGAGCGAGAGCGGCTGGACGTGGTATTCGAGATCGGCCGTGGCCACATCGGGGCCGGAGCGGGCAAAGGCGCCAAGCTGGGAGGGCGCCATCGACATCGGCCCGGTGCGGAAGAGCGCGTATTCGGCGGCGATCCGCGCCTTGCCGATGAGGCTTGCGGCAAGGGTGTTGAGGGTCCTCGCGTTCTCCACCCGGTAGGCGCAGCGCAGCTGCAGATGATCCTGCAGGTTGGCGCCCACCTCCGGCTGGTCGAGCACGACCTCGATGCCCATCTCGCGCAGATGCCCCGCCGGGCCCACGCCCGAGAGCATCAGAAGCTGCGGTGAGCCGATGGCACCAGCGGCAAGGATCACCTCGCGCCGCGCCCGCACCTCGCGCAAGCGCCCGTGCTGGCGGAAGCGCACGCCCACGGCGCGCCGGCCCTCGAGGATCAGCCCTTCGGCCTGGGCGTGGGTCTCGATCCTGAGCGTGGGGCGGTTGCGCGCAGGCCGCAGGAAGGCCTTGGCGGTGTTCATCCGCCAGCCTGCGCGCTGGTTGACCTTGAAGTAACCGACGCCCTCGTTGTCGCCGGTGTTGAAGTCGCGGGTTTCGGGAATGCCCGCCTGCACCGCCGCTTCCAGCCAGCGGTCGAGGATGTCCCAGTGCAGGCGCTGGTTCTCCACCCGCCACTCGCCGCCCACGCCGTGATACTCGTTCGCGCCCTCCACGTAGTCCTCGGACTTGCGGAAGTAGGGCAGCACATCCTCCCAGCCCCAGCCGGGCAGGCCGAGCTGGCGCCAGTGGTCATAGTCGGCCGCCTGCCCGCGCATGTAGATCATGCCGTTGATCGAAGAGCAGCCGCCGAGGATGCGCCCGCGCGGGTAAAGGAGGCTGCGGCCGTTGAGCCCCGGCTCGGGCGCGGTGCGAAAGCCCCAGTCGGTGCGCGGGTTGCCAATGCAGTAGAGATAGCCCACCGGGATGTGCACCCAGTGGTAGTTGTCGCGCCCGCCGGCCTCGAGAAGCACCACAGCCGCATCCTCGCTCAGGCGGTTGGCGAGCACGCAGCCCGCCGAGCCTGCGCCGACGATGACGTAATCGGTTTCGATGCTGTCGGTCATTTTCCCCTCCGCCTTCCCCGGCTTGCAGCAAACGCAATCGGCGCGGCGGCCGCAAGAGGGGCGGGCGCTGTCTGGCCTCGCGGCGGGAGGTGACGGCGAACGGCGTCGATTGACCTTGCGCGCGGCCGGACCTAAGCCCAAGGCGTCATCAGATCGGAGGGCATGGTGATGCGCACGGTGGCGGGTTTCGACAGGATCGGCGAGGAGAACGCCTTTGCGGTGCTCGCGCGGGCGGCCGCGCTCGCGGCGCAGGGGATGGACGTGATCAACCTCGGCATCGGCCAGCCCGACTTTCCCACGCCCCCGAACATCGTGGAGGCCGCGGTGAAGGCGCTGCGCGACGGCCAGCACGGCTACACCCCGGCCACCGGCATCCTCCCCTTGCGCGAGGCGGTCTCGGCCGATCTCAACCGCCGCTTCGCGGTTGAGGTGAACCCCGACAACGTGCTGATCGTGCCGGGCGGCAAGGTGACGATGTTCGCCGCCATCCTGATGTTCGGCGAGCCGGGGGTGGACATCCTCTACCCCGACCCCGGCTTTCCCATCTACCGCTCGATGATCGAGTTCACCGGCGCCCGCCCCGTGCCCATCCCGATCCGCGAGGAAAACGGCTTTGCCTTCTCGGCCGACGAGGCGCTGTCGCTCGTCAGCCCGCAGACGCGGCTGATGATCCTCAACTCGCCCGCCAACCCCTGCGGTGGGGTTACCCCGCGCGCGGAGGTGGAAAAGCTCGTGGCGGGGCTGGCCGCCCACCCCGAGGTCGCGGTTCTTTCTGACGAGATCTACGACCAGATGGTCTATGACGGGGAGGAGCATGTGAGCCTTCTGACCTTCCCCGAGATCCGCGACCGGCTCATCCTCCTGAACGGCTGGTCGAAGACCTATGCCATGACCGGCTGGCGCATCGGCTATTCGGTGTGGCCGGACCGGCTCTACGACAAGGCGCGCAAGCTTGCCGTCAACTGCTGGTCCTGCGTCAACGCGCCGACCCAGTTCGCCGCGCTCGAGGCGCTGACCGGGCCGCAGGACGCGGTGCGCAAGATGGTGGCCGAGTTCGATGCCCGCCGGAAACTCGTGGTGAAGCTTCTCAACGAGCTGCCGGGTGTCACCTGCATCACCCCCAAGGGCGCCTTCTACGCCTTCCCCAACATCACCGGGACGGGATGGAAGGCCAAGCCGCTTGCCTCGGCGCTTCTCGAAAAGGCCGGGGTGGCGACCATCGGCGGGCCGGACTTCGGGGTGCTGGGCGAGGGCTACATCCGCATCAGCTACGCCAACAGCCGCGAGAACATCGCCCGCGCGCTCGAGCGCATGGGCGACTTCCTCGCCACCGGGACGCCGGGATGAGTGCAAAAGGCCAGCGGCAGGCGCCGCTTGCGGGCGTGCGCGTGCTCGACCTGACCAATGTGCTTGCCGGGCCCTACTGCTGCTATCAGCTCGCGCTGATGGGCGCGGAGGTGATCAAGGTCGAGCGCCCGGGCAGCGGCGATCTCGCCCGCCAGCTCGGCGCCGATCCCGAGCGCAACGCCCGCCTCATGGGCATCTCCTTTCTTGCCCAGAACGCGGGCAAGAAATCGGTGACGCTCGATCTGAAGGCCGAGGAGGGGAAGGAAATCTTCCGCCGCCTCGTCGCCCGTGCCGATGTGCTGGTGGAAAACTTCCGCCCCGGCGTGATGGAGCGGCTCGGGCTCGGCCATGAGGCGCTGGCCGAGGTCAATCCCCGCCTCATCTACTGCGCGATCTCGGGCTTCGGGCAGGACGGCCCGTGGCGCGACAACCCCGCCTATGACCAGATCGTGCAGGGTGTGGCGGGGGTGATGTCGATCACCGGCGATGCGGGTTCGGCGCCGCTGCGCGTGGGCTATCCGCTCGCCGACACCATTGGCGGGATGACCGCGGCCTTCGCCATTGCCGCGGCGCTCAATGCCGAGCCGAGGGGCGGCTTCATCGACATCTCAATGACCGAGGCGGTGCTCTCGACGATGGGTTGGGTGGTGTCGAACTGGCTCATCGGTGGCGTCGAGCCCAAGCCCCAGGGCAACGAGAACTTCACCGCCGCGCCCTCGGGCACCTTCGCCACCGCCGATGCCCCGATCAACATCGCCGCCAACCGCGAGGAGCAGTGGCAGGCGCTCGCCCGGCATCTGGGGCGGGATGACCTCATCACCCACCCCGATTACGCGACCCGCGAGGCGCGCAAGGCCAACCGTCAGGCGCTGAAGGCCGAGCTTGAAGCGGTGCTGCGCACCCGCCCAGCCGCGCAATGGGTGGAGGAGCTCAACCGCCTCGGCGTGCCGGCGGGCCCGGTGCTGAGCGTGCCAGAGGCGCTCGCTTCCGAGCAGCTGGCCGGGCGCGGGCTCACGGCGGAGCAGGAGGTCGACGGCGAGCGCGTGGCGCTTCTTGCCTCGCCGGTGGTGCTTGACGGCGCGCGCCCCGCGCCAGCCGCGCCGCCGCCGCGGCTTGGCGAGCACACCGAACAGCTCCTCCGCGAGCTCGGGCTGAGCGGCGAGGAGATCGCGGCCCTGCGTGCAAGGGGCGTGGTCTGAACCCGCGCCATGGGCGGCCTCTCTGTCGCCTCACGGCGTGGGCAGGACGAGCCGCCCGCTGCGCAGGGCAATCGCGAGCCCGGCAAGCCAGAGGAGGCCGAGCAATGCCACCGTGGCAACAAGCCCCTGCGCGCCGGGCAGCGCCGCGCGCATGCCCTCCGTCAGCAGGATGGTCACGGCGCATGCCAGCGCCATGCCGGCTCCCGGCAGGAAGCAGCGGACGAGGCTCCTCGCGCCGATCCCGAGCGCCCGCGCCTGTGCGGGAACGGCCATGACGGCGAGGAAGAGCGCGGTGCCGATCTGGGCCAAGGCCGCCTCGGTTGCGCCCGCCCGGCCCCAGGCGACCAGAAGCAACAGCAGAACCACCGCCGAGCACAGGCGGATGCGCTGCTGGGTTGCGGCGTGTCCGGTTGAGATGAGTGCCGGCTCGAGAAGCGCCGAGAACAGCCGCAAAGAACGGGATACCGCAAGCAGCGCCACCACCGGCGCGGCCGGAAGCCATGCCGGGCCGAAGACCGTCTCCACCAACGGCGCGGCCAGAAGCGCCAGCCCGCAGGCGATCGGCCAGAACAGAAGTGCCGCCGCCGCCATGTTCTCGAGCCAGGCCCGGGCGATGGCCTGTGGGTCGGCGTCCTTCTCATGCCGGGTGAAACGCGACCAGCTGAGCTTGCCAAGCGGCTGCACGATGAGGTCGGCCACTGTCATGGTGATGCGTGCGCCGCTGCGGTAGGCGCCGACGGCGGCGGGCGAGAGGAAGGCGCCCAGAACGAGATCGGCGCCGTAATTGGAAAACATCGCGAGACTCGTCGTGACCCACAGCGGTGTGACGGTGGCGCGGATCTCGCGCAACCTGTCGGAGCGGAACCGCCGCCGGGGGCGCCTGCGCACGAGCCCGAGCAGCATGAGAAGGCCGGCAAGCACCACCGCATGGCGGGCGGCGACGAGAGCCATGGTGCCAAGGCCGGCCTCGAGTGTCGCCGCGGCCACGCAAAGGCCCAGAGACTCGGCCACTGCGACGTGGGCCGCCGCAGCGCGCGCCCGCCCGGCACGCATGAGAAGCGCCTCGAGCCATGCCACGGGGGCACTTGCAAGCGGAATGACCGAAAGGCCGAGAAACACGCGCCCGGTGCCGCTGCCGCTCCCCCCGGCAAGCAGGCCGATGCCGAGCATGATCACGAGACCGCATGCCCCCACCCCCAGCATGAGCCAGAACAGGGTGTCGCCATCGGCCTCGATGTCGCGGCTGCGCAGACAGGCCTGGTGAAGCCCGGAGAAGACAAAGCTTGTTGCAATCACCGTGACCGCCCAGGCGACAGCGTAGCTGCCGAAATCGGCCAGGGTGAGATAACGCGCCGCGAGAATGACCGTGGCGAAGGCGATGAGCTGACCGATCAGCCGTGCGCCGACGCCAACGGCAAAGGGCGAGGCGACAATCTTCAGCATCGGCGCTCCCGCGTCTCGCAGGCGGTGATGAGGGGTCGCTGCACGGCCTCGGCCCATGACGTCATGTGCCACACAGATTGGCCCGAGCGGCGTCGGCAGGCAAGCCGCCCGGGCTGCGCCGGGCGCGCTTTCGCGGCCGCCGATCGGGGCGGTGGACGTTGCCGCGCGCCGCTCCTAATCTGCGCGCGATCTTCTGCCGGAGGGAGCCATGGCCCAGAGCAACGAAATCCGCACCTATTTCGAAGGCCGTTGGCATGATGGCGACGTGCCGGTCATGCGCGCCGCCGACCACGGTGCATGGCTGGGCAGCTCGGTCTTCGATGGCGCCCGCTGGGTGGACGGGGTGGCGCCCGATCTGGAGGCGCATTGCGCGCGGGTCAACCGCTCGGCCGAGGCGATGATGATCCGTCCCACCGTCTCCACCGAGGAGATGGTGGAGATCGCGCTCGAGGGAGTGAAGCGTTTTTCGCCCGGCACCGCCGTCTATATCCGGCCGATGTACTGGGCGATCGATGGCGATGTGACGGCGATCGTCCCGCAACCCAAGCGCACCGGTTTTGCGCTCTGTCTCGAGGCGATCCCGATGGCGCCGCCGGATGCCACCGCGACGCTGACCACCACGCGCTTCCGCCGCCCGGTGCTCGAGGATGCCGTGGTCAATGCCAAGGCCGGCTGTCTCTATCCCAACAACGCCCGCATGCTCGCCGAGGCACGCGCGAAGGGTTACACAAACGCTCTGGTGACCGACGCGCTGGGCAATGTCGCCGAGACCGCCACGGCGAACATATTCATGGTGCGCGACGGCGAGGTGTACACCCCGATCCCGAACGGAACCTTCCTTGCCGGCATCACCCGCGCGCGCCACATCAGCAATCTCGTCGCCGACGGGGTGAAGGTGCATGAGACGGTGCTGACCTTCGAGGACTTCCGCAAGGCGGACGAGGTGTTCATGTCGGGCAACATGAACAAGGTCACGCCAGTCACCGAGTTCGACGGCACGCACTATCAGGTCGGCCCGATGACCCGGCGGGTGCGCGAGCTTTACTGGGACTGGGCGCATTCGCGGCGCTGAGCAACCGCATGTGCTGTTGCCAGATGTTGCGCCCTCGGCCATGATCGCGCCGGTGTGGGCGGCACCGCGGGAGTAGCAGGGATGCGCAAGTTTCTGGTCGTGCTCGATGACAGCCGCGAGTGCCTCAACGCCATGCGGTTCGCTGCACTGCGCGCGGCAAAGACGGGCGGCGGGGTGCAGATCATCGCCATCATCCCGCCCGAGGAGTTCCAGCACTGGATCGGGGTCGGCGACATCATGCGCGAGGAGGCGCGCGAGCGCATCCATGCCCACTTCGAGGTGTTCGCCAAGTGGATGCGCGACAAGGTCGGCGTCAATCCCGAGCTTGTCATCCGCGAGGGCGAGCCCGTGCCCCAGATCCTCGCGCAGATCGAGGAAGACCCGGAAATCGGCGTGCTGGTTCTCGGGGCGGGTACCGAGAAATCCGGGCCCGGACCGCTCGTCTCGCAGCTCACGCGCGCCTCGGGCACGCTGCCGGTGCCGATCACGATCGTGCCGGGCAACCTCTCGAAAGAACAGCTCGAGGCGGTGACCTGAGGGCGCAAGGAGCCGAAGTTTAGAATCGTTCCAATCCTTGACAGCTCCCGCGCCGGGGCGCATATCCTGACCTGCAAGCAAGGAAGCGCCCGATGTTCATCCAGACCGAATCCACCCCGAACCCTGCCACGCTGAAGTTTCTGCCCGGCCAGACCGTGCTCGGCTCCGGGACGGCGGATTTTCCTTCGCCGGAAGCGGCGCAGAAAAGCCCGCTGGCCCGCCGGCTCTTCGAGGTCGAGGGGGTGACGGGGGTGTTCCTCGGCTCCGACTTCGTCACGGTCACCAAGGCCGAAGACGTGGCCTGGGAGCACATCAAGCCCGCGCTTCTCGGCGCGATCATGGAGCATTTCCAGTCCGGCGCGCCTGCGATCGAGGGTGAGGAGCAGGCGTCGGGCCACGCCGAACACGACGGCCCCGACGCCGAGATCGTCAACCAGATCAAGGAGCTTCTCGACACCCGCGTGCGCCCGGCGGTGGCGCAGGACGGCGGCGACATCACCTTCCACGGCTTCGACCGGGGTGTGGTCTATCTGCACATGCAGGGGGCCTGCGCAGGCTGCCCCTCCTCGACACTGACGCTGAAGATGGGCATCGAGAACCTGCTTCGCCATTACATCCCCGAGGTGGTCGAGGTTCGCCCGGTCAACCTCTGATGCATGCCGCTTCGTGAGCGCTTCTCCCGCGCCTCTTCTCATTGCCTTTGACACCTCCGCTGCGCATTGCGGCGGGGCCATCCTGCGTGGGGGCGAGGTTCTGGCCGAGGCCCATGAGGAGATGGGGCGCGGTCAGGCGGAGCGGCTCTTTCCCATGCTCGAGGGGCTTCTGAAGCAGGCGGGAATCGCCTGGCGAGACCTCGACGGCATCGGCGTGGGAACAGGGCCGGGCAATTTCACCGGCGTGCGCATTGCGGTCGCGGCCGCGAGGGGGCTCGCGCTGGCGCTGGAGGTTCCGGCCGTGGGCGTGACCATGTTCGAGGCGCTGGCCGCCGGGGCGCCGCTCCCGGCGCTTGCATGCCTCCCCGCGCCACGCGGTCAGTTGGCGCTGCAGCTTTTTGGCGCGGGCGGGGCGGGTTCGGAGCCGTTTCTCGCGACGCCGGACGAGGTGCCGGCGCGTCTTGCCGAGGCGCCCGGCGGTGGCGCGCTCACCTGCATCGGCCCCGAGGCCGGCAGGATTGCCGCCCTGCTCGACGCCTCCGTGGCGTTGCCGGTGGCGAACCCGGCCGTGGCGATCGCGCGCATCGCGGCTGCACGCCTTGAGACGGTGCGCGAGCGGCCGCGCCCGCTTTACCTTCGTCCGGCGGATGCCGCCCCGCCGAAGGAGGCGCCGCCGGCGATCCTGCCGTGAGCCCCGAAGAGATGGCCGCTCTGCACGCGCGCGTGTTCACCTCGCATCCGCAACCCTGGAGCGCGGCGGCATTCGCGGGCCTTCTCGCCGAGCCTGCCGTCTTTTGCGTTGTCCGCGATGGCGGGCTCCTGGTCGGCCGCGCCGTTGCCGGGGAGGCCGAGCTTCTTACTCTCGCGGTGGCACCCGAGCGCCGGCGCCGCGGTACGGGGCGGGCCCTTGTCATGGCTTTCGAGGCCGAGGCGGCGCGACGCGGCGCCGGGCGCGCCTTTCTGGAGGTCGCAGAGGACAATGCCGCCGCGCGCAGCCTCTATTCGGCGCTGGGGTGGCGCGAATGCGGGCGGCGGCGGGGCTATTATGCCACGGCCTCCGGCGGACGGGTGGACGCGGTGATCATGGAGCGCGCTCTTGCCATCTCGGTGGACGGGGAGTGACCCGGCGTCAACGGGGCCGAGCCATCCTTCGATGCCGGATTTGCCTTGACCGGCCGGTCAAAGCGCGCGCTAATCCCCAGTCAGTGAGCCGCGGGAGACGCGGTAATCATCATGTCTGGGGCGACGCAGGCGCATCCGGCGAGCGCCCCGGCACAACCGGGAGAGAAACATGACCGTTTTCAAGACAGTCCTTGGCGCCGGAGCGGCGCTTGCGATGAGCGCGGTGGCGGCTCTGGCCGAGCCGGGCCTGATCATCGACCTTGGCGGCAAGTTCGACAAGTCGTTCAACGAAGCCGCCTACAACGGCGCGCAGCGCTGGGTGAAGGAAACCGGCGGCAGCTACATCGAGACGGAGCTTCAGTCCGAGGCGCAGCGCGAACAGAACATGCGCAAGATGGCCGAGCGCGGCGCCAACCCCATCGTGGTGCTGGGCTTTGCCAATGCCTCGACGCTCGAGCGCGTGGCCCCCGACTACCCCGACACGAACTTCGCCATCATCGACATGGTGGTCGATCAGCCCAATGTGCTGTCGATCGTCTTTGCCGAGCATGAAGGCAGCTATCTTGTCGGCATGCTTGCGGGCATGAAGACCCAGACCAAGACCGTGGGCTTCATCGGCGGCATGGACATTCCGCTCATCCGCAAGTTCGCCTGCGGCTATGTGCAGGGGGTGAAGGCTGTCGATCCCTCGATCAGGGTGATCCAGAACATGACCGGCACCACCCCTGCGGCCTGGAACGACCCGGTGAAGGGCGCCGAGCTTGCCCGCGCGCAGATCGCGCAGGGGGCGGACGTGATCTATGCCGCCGCGGGCGGCACCGGCGTGGGCGTGCTGCAGGCCGCGGCCGATGCCGGCATCTACTCGATCGGCGTTGATTCCAACCAGAACTACATGCACCCCGGCTCGGTTCTGACCTCGATGGTCAAGCGGGTGGACAACGCCGTCTACAATGTCTTCAAGGCCGGCACCGAGGGCACCTTCAAGCCGGGCTTCCTGCTGATGAACCTCGCCAATGACGGGGTGGGCTATGCGCTTGACGAGTACAACGCCGCGCTCATCACCGACGAGATGAAGGCCGCCGTCGAGGACGCCAAGGCCAAGATCATCGCCGGCGAGATCAAGGTGCACGACTACATGAGCGACGACAGCTGCCCGGTCGAGTGACCGGCGGCTGACGCGCGGGAGGGGCCGCTCGGGGGAGGGCGGCCCCTCTCTGCGGGCAAGCGCGCAAGGCAGGCGAGGGGGAGAGGCATGCAGGCGGAGCAGGCGGAGGCATCCGGGCGGCCCGTGCCCGCGATCGAGCTGCGGGGCATTTCCAAGGCCTTCGGGCCGGTGCAGGCCAACAGGGACATTTCACTTACGGTGATGCCCGGCACCATCCACGGCATCATCGGCGAGAACGGCGCGGGCAAGTCCACGCTGATGTCGATTCTCTACGGCTTTTACCGCGCCGATGCGGGCGAGATCTTCATTCGCGGGCGGAAGACCGAGATTCATTCGAGCCTCGATGCCATCCGCGCCGGCATCGGCATGGTGTTCCAGCACTTCAAGCTGGTGCCGAACTTCACCGTGCTCGAGAACGTCATCCTCGGCGCCGAGGACGGACCGCTCCTGCGGCCATCGCTTGCCAAGGCACGCGGGCTGCTCCGCCAGCTTGCCGAGGAATACGAGCTGCAGGTCGACCCCGACGCGCTGGTCGAGGAACTTTCGGTGGGTCACCAGCAGCGGGTGGAGATCCTCAAGGCGCTCTACCGCGAGGCGGACATTCTCATTCTCGACGAGCCCACGGGCGTGCTCACGCCGGCCGAGGCCGATCACCTCTTTCGCATTCTCAAGGGGCTGAAGGAGCAGGGCAAGACGATCATCCTCATCACCCACAAGCTGCGCGAGATCATGGCCATCACCGACACGGTGAGCGTCATGCGCCGGGGCGAGATGGTGGCCACGGTGCAGACCGCCGAGACCACGCCCGAGCAGCTCGCCGAGCTGATGGTGGGGCGCAAGGTATTGCTGCGGGTGGAGAAGACGCCGGCGCGGCCGGGTGAGGTGGTGCTCGAGGTCGAAAACCTGCGCGTGACCGACGAGGATGGCGTTGAGCGGCTGAAGGGGATTACCTTCGAGCTGCGGGCGGGCGAGATCCTCGGCATTGCCGGGGTGGCGGGCAATGGCCAGTCGGAGCTTCTGGAGGTTCTGGGCGGCATCACCAAAGGCGAGGGCGAGGTGCGGCTTGCCGGGGTGCCGCTGGCGCTTTCGGGCAAGGGGGCGGACGGGCAGTCGCGCCGCGCCTTCGGCATCGCCCATGTGCCCGAAGACCGCCAGAAGCTGGGCCTGATCATGGATTTCTTCGCGTGGGAGAACATGATCTTCGGCTATCACCACGACCCGGCCTACCAGAAGAACGCGCTGATGATGGACAACACCGCCATCCGCCGGGACGCCGAAGAAAAGATGCACCGATACGACGTGCGCCCGCCGAATGCCGCGCTGCAGGCCAAGGCGTTTTCGGGCGGCAACCAGCAGAAGATCGTGCTGGCGCGCGAGATGAGCCGCAAGCCGGCGCTCCTGCTCGTCGGCCAGCCCACGCGGGGGGTGGACATTGGCGCCATCGAGTTCATCCACCAGCAGATCATCGCGCTGCGCGATCAGGGCGCGGCGATCCTTCTGGTGTCGGTGGAGCTCGATGAGATCATGTCGCTCTCGGACCGGATCGCGGTGATGTTCGACGGGCGCATCATGGGCGAGCGGCTGCCGGGCGAGACCGACGAGCGCGAGCTCGGCCTTCTCATGGCCGGCGTGGCGGGGGAGGCGGCGTGATGGGGCGTCTGCCGAAATGGGCCGATGTGGCCCTGATCCCGCTCATCAATCTGGCGCTCGCGCTCATCGTCTCCGGGCTCGTGGTGCTCTATATCGGCGAGAACCCCATCGAGGCGGTGGCCATCATGGTCAACGGAGCGATCGGCTCCACCTACGGCTGGGGCTACACGCTCTATTACGCCACCAACTTCATCTTCACCGGCCTTGCCGTGGCGGTTGCCTTCCATGCGCGGCTCTTCAACATCGGCGGCGAGGGGCAGGCGGGGCTTGGCGGGCTCGGGGTGGCGCTTGTCTGCCTCTTCATCCCCTGGCCGCACTGGACGCTGGCGCTGCCCGCCGCGATCCTCGCCGGGGCGCTCTTTGGGGCGGCCTTGGCGGCGGTTCCGGCCTGGTTGCAGGCGAAGCGCGGCAGCCACATCGTGATCACCACGATCATGTTCAATTTCATCGCCTCGGCGCTTCTGGTCTATCTCCTCGTCAATGTGCTGAAGAAGCCGGGCCAGATGTCACCCGAGACGGCGCGCTTTCCCGAAGGGGCGCGGCTGCCCTCGGCCCATGACATGGCAAGCTGGGTGGGGCTGGACTTCTCCAAGTCGGCACCGCTCAACATCACCTTCTTCATCGCCATCCTTGCCTGCGTCGCCGTGTGGTTCCTGATCTGGCGCACGCGGCTTGGCTACCAGATCCGCGCCTTCGGCCATTCGGAGCCGGCGGCGGTCTATGCCGGGATCAACCCGGTGAAGATCACCATGGTCACCATGCTGATCTCGGGCGCCCTTGCCGGGCTCATGGGGATCAATTCGGTGATGGGCGAGGCCGAGCGGCTGGTGATCGACTCGGTGCAGGGCGCGGGCTTCGTCGGCATCGCCGTGGCGCTGATGGGCCGCTCGCATCCCGCCGGCGTGTTCCTCGCCGCGCTTCTGTTCGGGATGCTCTATCAGGGCGGCGGCGAGCTCGAGTTCGAGAAACCGGCGGTGAGCCGCGAGATGATCCTCGTCATCCAGGGGCTCGTGATCCTGTTCACCGGGGCGCTCGACAACATGGTGCGCATGCCGCTTGAGGGGCTGTTCCTGCGGCTGAGGGGAGGGGCGCGCTGATGGATTTCACCACCGTCATCCTCGTGCTCGATTCGGCGCTGAGGCTCGCGACGCCGCTTCTCTTCGCCTGTCTTGCGGGGCTGTTTTCGGAGCGCTCGGGCATCTTCGACATCGGGCTTGAGGGCAAGATGCTGGCCTCGGCCTTCTTCTCGGCCTCGGTGGCGGCCTTCACAGGCTCGGTCTGGCTGGGACTTCTGGCCGGCATGGGCGCCTCGATCTTCCTCGCGCTCATCCATGGTGTCGCCTCGATCACCTTCCGGGGCAACCAGCTTATCTCCGGCGTGGCGATCAACTTTCTCGCCTCGGGCGTGACGGTGATCGTCGGGCAGAGCTGGTTCAGCCTCGGCGGGCGCACGCCGCAGCTCGAGGGGGCGGCGCGGTTTCAGGAAATCACCCTGCCCTTCGCCGAAGCCCTGCGCGGCGTGCCGGTGATCGGCCCGATCTATGCCGATCTGATCTCGGGCCATTCGATCCTTGTCTATGCAGGTTTCGCCGCCGTCGCCCTGTCGTGGTGGGTGCTCTACCGCACGCGCTTCGGACTGCGGCTGCGCGCGGTGGGCGAAAACCCCGAGGCGGTGGACACGGCCGGGATTTCGGTGATCGGCCTGCGCTATACCGCCACCATCATCTGCGGCGCGCTCTGCGGGCTTGCGGGCACCTATCTCGCCACCGGCCTTGCCGCGGGCTTCGTGCGCGAGATGAGCGCGGGCCGCGGCTTCATTGCGCTTGCCGCGCTCATCTTCGCCAAGTGGCGGCCGGGCTATGCGCTGCTGGCCTGTCTTCTCTTCGGGCTCTTGGAGGCAATGGGCAACCGCTTTCAGAACATCGACGTCCTCGGCATCAACGTGCCGACGCAATTTATGCAGGCGCTGCCCTACATCCTCACGGTGGTGATTCTCGCCGGCTTCGTCGGCCGCGCCATCCCACCGCGCGCGGGCGGCGAGCCATACGTGAAGGAGCGCTGAGCGCCCTGCGACATTGACAGCGGCGGGGCCGAGGTCTAGCCACGGCTCCGCCAGCCATGCGGCCGAGACCCCGTCTGACGCCCGCCCGGCCCGTGGGAACGCTCATGCACATCTATCTGCCCATCGCCGAGGTGTCGGTGAACGCCTTTCTGCTTCTGGGACTGGGCGGCGTGGTGGGCGTGCTCTCGGGAATGTTCGGCGTGGGCGGGGGCTTTCTGCTGACGCCGCTTCTGTTCTTCATCGGCATCCCGCCCGCCGTGGCCGTGGCGACTCAGGCCAATCAGATCGTGGCCTCCTCCTTTTCAGGCATTCTCGCGCATCTTCGGCGGCGGACGGTCGATGTGCGCATGGGGCTCGTCCTCCTCGTCGGGGGGCTTGCCGGCTCGGGCGCGGGCGTGAAGGTTTTCGCGCTCCTGCGCGCCGCCGGGCAGGTCGACCTGATGGTGAATATCTTTTACGTCGTGTTCCTCGGCGTGATCGGCGCCTTGATGCTCATGGAAAGTCTCGCGGCGCTGCGCCGGGCGCGTAGCGCCGGCCCCCCGGCCCCCCGCCGCCGGCGCCATGGCTGGGGGCAGGGCTGGCCGCTCAGGCTGCGCTTCCGCACCTCCGGGCTGTTCATCTCGGTCATCCCGCCGGCGCTCATCGGTATGGCGGTGGGTTTTCTCGCCGCCATCATGGGCGTGGGCGTGGGCGGGGGCTTCATCGTGGTGCCGGCGATAATCTACCTTCTCAACATGCCGACCAAGGTGGTCGTCGGCACGTCGCTCTTCCAGATCATCTTCGTTGCCGCCTTCTCCACGCTCATGCACGCGGTGATGAACCAGACGGTGGACATGGTGCTTGCGCTGATACTGCTCGTGGGCGGCGTCGTGGGCGCGCAGATCGGCACCATGATCGGCGCAAGGATAAAGGGCGAGGAGCTGCGCGTGTTGCTCGCGCTTCTGGTGCTCGGGGTCTGCCTCAAGCTCGGCTTCGACATGCTGCGCCCGCCGGCGGAGGTTTTCGCGGTCGCTCCAACAGGCCGCGGCTGAGTGCCTCGGCCGACAGGCATTTCACCCCGGCCGGGGCAGCGCGACCATCCGAGGATCCTTCGGGCCGGAGATCGGGGAATTTTGCCGCAATTGTGCTCGTCGGGGTTCCGCGAGGCTTTGACTTTGCCGCCGTTTTCGCCGCAGTGTGAGCACAGGGCGGCGCTGGCCGGAGGCGGGAGAGGATGCAGGTCTACCTTCCGATTGCCGAACTTTCCGTCAACGTGCTCCTGCTGTTCGGGCTCGGCGGCGTTGTCGGTGTGCTTTCCGGCATGTTCGGCGTGGGTGGCGGTTTTCTGATGACGCCGCTTCTGTTCTTCATCGGCATCCCACCCGCCGTGGCAGTGGCAACGGAAGCCAATCAGATCGTCGCGTCGTCGTTTTCCGGGGTTCTGGCGCATCTGCGGCGCAGGACGGTCGATCTGAGAATGGGAATCGTGCTGCTCGTCGGCGGTCTGATCGGCGCCGCGGCCGGCGTGCAGGTGTTTGCCGCGCTGCGCGAAATCGGGCAGGTCGACCTGCTGGTGAAGCTGTGCTACATCCTCTTTCTCGGCATCATCGGCAGCCTGATGTTCGTCGAAAGCCTGAACGCCCTGCGCAAGGCCCGCTCGGGCCAGCGCGCACCGGCGCGGCGCCACAGGCATCTTTGGGTGCACAAGCTGCCCCTGAAGATGAAGTTCCGCACCTCCGGGCTCTACATCTCGGTGTTCCCGCCACTTTGCGTGGGAATGCTGGTGGGCGTGCTGGCGGCAATCATGGGCGTGGGCGGGGGCTTCATCATGGTGCCGGCGATGATCTATCTCCTCGGCATGCCGACGAAGGTGGTGGTGGGCACGTCGCTGTTCCAGATCATCTTCGTCACCGCCTTCACCACGCTGATGCACGCGACGACCAACTACACGGTCGACATGATGCTGGCCCTCATCCTGATCCTCGGCGGCGTCATCGGCGCGCAGATCGGCACGCGGCTTGGCGCCTATCTGCGCGCCGAGCAGTTGCGCATACTGCTCGCGCTCATGGTGCTCGCCGTCTGCGGCAAGCTCGCGCTTGATCTGCTGCTGACCCCGACGGAACTCTACAGCGTCGGCGCTGCCGGAGGTCACGCATGAGCCGGGCCGCATCCGTCGCCATGCGCGGTGCTGTCGTGCTGGTGCTTGTCCTCGGTATTGCGCTTCCGGCGATTGCCTATGAGAAGGTGATCGCAGGGCTGAGCCAGAACCGAATTTCGATCACCGCCAGCTTCGGCGGCTCGGAGCTCCTGATCTTCGGTGCCGTGAAGCGGCAGGCGCCCATTCCTTCCGGCCCGCCCCTTCAGGTGGCAATATCGGTGGCCGGCCCCTCCGAGCGTGTGGTGGTGCGCCGCAAGGAGAGGCGCTTCGGAATCTGGGTGAATTCGGAGGCGGTCGAGATCGACCTTGCCCCGAGTTTCTATGCCGTGGCCACGTCGGTTCCGTTCTCCGAGGTTCTGAGCCCCGAGGAAGACGCCAAGCACAAGGTGTCCATCGAGCAGGCGGTGCGCTGGCTCAGTGCACCAGAGGGCGTGGCGGACCCGGAGGCCTTCACCGAGGCGCTCATCCGCATCCGCAGCAAGGCCGGACTCTACCAGCTTGCCGAAGGGGTGGTGCAGGTGACCGACCAGACGCTCTTTCGCACCCGGATCAGCCTGCCGGCAAACCTCACGGAAGGCGACTACTGGGCGCGCATCTTTCTCACGCGCGGGGGCAGGGTGGTGGATGTCTTCCAGACGTCCATTCCGGTGCGCAAGGTCGGGCTCGAGCGCTGGATCTTCACCCTCGCCCACGAGCAGCCGCTGATCTATGGCCTTATGTCGCTGGCTCTGGCCATCTGTGCCGGCTGGCTCGCCTCCGCCGTCTTCCGCTACATCCGCAGCTGATCCGGCGCGGGCGAGGCGGGCAGGTGGCTCAGGCCTCCGCCGAGGGGCTCGCGAGTGTCAGCCGCGCGGGGGTCTGCTGAAGGTCGTCCACCGAAAGCGGCCGGGCAGGTCGGCCGAGGCGGTAGCGCGTGACCCAGATCAGCCGCTCCTCGGCGCGGGTAATGGCCACATAGGCGAGCCGTTTCCAGAGCGGGGCGCCGCTTTCCACCCGGCCCGTGCGTGCCGCCGCCCAAAGATCCGGCCCGAAGACCTGAACGGTGTTCCACTGCGATCCCTGCGCCTTGTGGATCGTGACCGCCGCGCCGTGCAGAAATATCGCGCCCATCCTCGCCGCGTAGGGAATCAGGGGCTCCTCCTCCTCGGGGCTCTCGATGCGGACGATCGAGGCGGCGGACATCTGCGGCTCTTCCGCGCCGATGACATGCAGGCGCAGGAAGCCCGCCCGGCGACCGGGGCCGAGAAAGATCGCCTGCGCGCCCTTGATCAGCCCGCGCGCCTCGAGATCGAGGCGTTTGCGGCGGTGTTTGAGCGGAAGCTCGATGCCATCGCAGATGAGCGGCTCTCCGGGCAGCAAGGTGTCGGGCGGCGCATCATGGGCGGCGCGGAAGGCCTGGATCAGGCGGATGCGGGTCGCGTTGCGCCACACGAGCACCGGAGAGCGCGCCATCAGGTCGCAGTCGACCCGCCCGGAAACCATGATGCGCGAATCCGTCTGTGCACGTTCGGCAATCATCCGCTCGAAGTCCTCGAAACCGAGCGCGGGGTCCGCGAGCGCGTGGGCAAGGTCGAGGATGGGGTTGTCCGCCGCCTGTCTGTGGATGCGGCGCAAGGTGATTCGGCTTTCCTCGGGCAACCGGTCAAAGACCATCTCGCCACCCTGCCCCACGGGCGCGAGCTGGGCAGGATCGCCAAACAGAACCAGGGTGGAGAAAATCTCCTTCAGGTCTTCGAGCTGACGCGCATCCAGCATCGAGGCCTCGTCGACGAAGCCGATGTCGAGCGGGTCGTCGCGGCGCTTCCAGCCGCGGATGAAGTCCGATCCCCGCAGCCCTGCGGCAGCCAGCGCGCCGGGGATCGAGGCGTTGGAGCGATAGAACGCCTCGGCCCGGTCGAGGGCGGCATCGGTGAGCCCCTCGACCTGGGGCCGCGGCGCCTCGCCGGCGAGCCATTCGGCGATCTTCTCGTATTCGGGATCGTAGACGGGGGTGTAAAGGATGCGGTGGATGGTCGTGGCCGGCACGCCGCGGCCCCGCAGAACGCTTGCCGCCTTGTTGGTGGGGGCGAGCACGGCCAGCGTGCGCCGATCGGGGCGGCGCCGACCCTCCCAGTCGCCCGAGACCGGCTCGACCCCGGCGGCGAGGAGGGCGCGGAAGAGTTCGGCCAGAAGCGCCGTCTTGCCCGAGCCGGCCTTGCCCAGAACGGCAAGAAGCCGCCCGGCGCCTTCGCGCGGGGGCCTCAGCGAACCTTCGACAAGATCGACCCCGGCCGCGGCCAGCATCTCGGCGATGCGGTCATGGGCCTCGGCCTGGTCGTCGGAAAGGGCGAGCGGGGGCGCGCTGGTCATGGCCGGAACCTAGCGGCGTGCCCCGCCCTCCGCCAGATGCGAACGCCTCAGGCAGGAACGGGGCGCGCCTTTGGTGCGGCGGTGAATGCCCGTGCAAACCAGCGACGCGACTGCGCCGCGCTGACCCCGGCACGGGCGAGAAGCCGGGGGCGCAGGGTCGGGTCGAATTCCCACAGACCGGCACAGAGGGCGGCGCGGCCCTCGCCGCTCTGGCCGATCACCGTGGGCTCCCAGCCGAGACGGCGATAGACACGCAGCATGCGCGCATCGAAAACGCCGATGGAATGGGCGAGGTGAAAGCCGAGCCCGAGCTCCAGACCGCCAAGCATCAGGGCCGCCGAGACGCGGGCGTCGGAATCGGGGGCGAGACAGAAGCGCGTGCATTCCCAGATCAGCGGGCTTTCGATGCGCACGCCGCCGGTGAGATGGCGGAAATGCTCGTTGATCATGCAGCGCTCGACAGTGGGCAGAAAGCGCATGGAGCCGCCATGGCTGCCATCGGGGCGCTCCCAGATCACGTAGAGCGGGTTCAGCGCATCGTATTCGTCGCGCTCCTCGCCCTTCTCGTTTACCTCAACCTGCCAGCCGAGGCGCTCGGCAAACTGACGGGCGCGGTCGCGGAACATGGTGGCGGCGAGGCGGGGGTATTGGTCAAGGCTGTCGGCATAGATGTAGCGCAGCATTTTCGCCCTCTCGTCTGATTGGCGAGAGGATTGGTGCGGGAGGGCTAAGCAAATCGCTGCGCGCAGGGCGCTCTGTTAACGTCTGCCGTTGGCAGGCCTCAGACCACGAGAAGCCCTTGCGTGAGCGCGCGGGCCACGGCATGGGTGGTATTCGAGGCGCCAAGCTTGAAGCGCGCGCTTTCGATATAGACCCGAAGCGTGTGTTCGGAGATGGCGAGGCTTTCGGCCGCCTGAGCGCGGCTGTAACCCATCGCCAGAAGCGTCAACGCATCGATCTCCCGTGGCGAGAGGCTCCTGACCGGAACCATGTCGGTGCCGCGCTCAAGCTCCAGTGCCTTCTGGTTGACGTAATGGGCAACGAGGATCAGCTCGCGCACCCGGGCCGCGGTGTGGCGCGCCCATTCGGCATCCGAACGGTTGTCGGAGACGCTGAACAGGGCGAACTGGCCGTTGGGCCCGCGGATCGGCACCGAAAGGCCCTGCCGGCCCACGCCTGCTTCGATTGCCTCGCCGAGAAGGGTTCGCTGAGGCTTCCCCGACCAGTCCAGGCTTTTCCAGTCAACCGGGTGGAAGCGGCGGAAACACCCCTGCACCACCGGGTCGATGCGGGCGTAATCCTGTTCGAGATAGCGTTCCACCCAGGCGTCGGAATAGGTGAGAATGCCGTATTGCTGGCCCGTGCTGTTCACCGAGTGATAGACGACATGTTCGACATCGAGGTTGTCACGGAGCGCATGGATGAGCTCGGTGAGCGCTTCAACCGTTTCCACCTCTGCCAATCGCTCGATAAGCGCCTCGAGCCGTCGCCGCATGCCCCATCGCCGCCAAGGGCGTCCCGTTCTGCGACGTCGCCGCCTCCGCCGCTGCGACGAGGATGGTCTCGTCGAGCTGGGAGGCCAACGCGGAAAG
Organism: Meinhardsimonia xiamenensis; assembly: GCF_900102905.1. Taxonomy (GTDB): domain Bacteria; phylum Pseudomonadota; class Alphaproteobacteria; order Rhodobacterales; family Rhodobacteraceae; genus Meinhardsimonia; species Meinhardsimonia xiamenensis. Next base: position 552,173 of record NZ_FNFV01000001.1, read on the forward strand.
ACCGTTCTGCCTGGCGTAGGTCTTCAGATCCGCGAGGACGTCGAGTATCCAGTCATGTCCCATCAAGGAACCTCCCGAGGATAGGTTAACAGAGCATTAATTCAACCATAACATGCATGCTCGAGACGCGAACATTCGCATTTTTCCATTCCCCAAAAACGGGGAAGGCATGGATCGTCAGGCCTCTGGAAAGACTGGATCAGTGCCCGCGTGACACGAGAAGCGCGGCCGCGCCATGCGACCGCGCTCCTGCCGAATCGGGGTGCCGTGTTCAGTGTCCGCGGCTTGCCTCGAGCACGTCCTCGAAGGTGCGCAGGCCGGTGCGCGGCGCCTGCACCAGCACCGCCATGTTGCCCGGCTTGTGCTCGTTTCGCATCATCTTCATGTGCGCGCGCGGGATCTCCTCCCAGGGGAAGACCTCCGACATGCACGGGTCAAGCCGGCGCTCGATCATCAGCCGGTTGGCGGCCGCCGCCTGCTTGAGATGGGCGAAATGCGAACCCTGGATGCGCTTCTGGTGCATCCACACATAGCGCGCGTCCATGGTCAGGTTGTAGCCGGTGGTGCCGGCGCAGATCACCACCATGCCACCCTTCTTCACAACGAAGGTGGAGACCGGGAAGGTCGCCTCGCCGGGGTGTTCGAAGACCATGTCCACGTTCACGCCCTTGCCGGTGATATCCCAGATCGCCTTGCCGAAGCGGCGTGCCTCGGCAAACCACTCCTTCCACTCCGGCGTTCCAACCTTGGGAAGCTGCCCCCAGCATTTGAACTCGTTGCGGTTGATGACGCCCTTGGCGCCCAGCCCCATCACGAAATCGCGCTTGGATTCGTCGGAGATCACGCCGATGGCATTGGCGCCGGCGGTATTGATGAGCTGGATGGCATAGGAGCCCAAGCCCCCTGACGCGCCCCACACAAGCACGTTCTGGCCCGGCTTCAGCTCATGAGGGTGATGGCCGAAGAGCATCCGGTAGGCGGTGGCCAGCGTCAGCGTGTAGCAGGCCGATTCCTCCCATGTTAGGTGCTTCGGCCTCGGCATCAGCTGCTGGGCCTGCACGCGGGTGAACTGTGCGAAGGAGCCATCGGGCGTCTCGTAACCCCAGATCCGCTGGGTGGGCGAGAACATCGGGTCGCCGCCGTTGCACTCCTCGTCGTCGCCGTCGTCCTGGTTGCAGTGGATGACAACCTCGTCGCCCACCTTCCAGCGTTTCACCTTTTCTCCAACCGCCCAGACGATACCGGCGGCGTCTGAGCCGGCGATGTGATAGGGAGCCTTGTGCACGTCGAAGGGGCTGATCGGCACGCCCTTGCCGGCCCACACGCCGTTGTAGTTCACACCCGCGGCCATCACCAGAACCAGCACTTCGTGGCTGTCGAGCTTCCAGGTGTCGACCACCTCGACCTGAAAGGACTTGTCCGGGTCGCCGTGGCGCTCGCGCCGGATGGTCCAGGCATACATCTTCGGCGGCACATAGCCGAGCGGAGGGATCTCGCCGATCTCGTAGAGCTCCTTCTCGGGCGCCTCGTAGCTTGCGAGTGGGGTTTCGCTGTCCAGGGCCATGTCCTTCTCCGCCACTTCGGGTTGCCGCATTGCAGAATCGTTTCTGCATGGCGGAGACGAGATCGTCAAGCAATTTTCTGATCAGAAATGCCATCAGCAAGCAATTTTGTGACCATTGGATACGCCGATGGCGTGGGGAGGGCTGGATTCACGCCGCTTCCAGCCAGGGCGCGGCCTTGCCTTTGCCACGACGCCGCGAAAGCTCCTGCCGCAGCGCAGCGCGTTGACAGGGGTACAATCTGTCGCATATGACCTAAACCGAGCAAGAAAATTGCCCGATCACGAAAGGCCAAGCCCGATGACCGAGACCACCCGCGACCGCCCCTGGCTCTTTCGCACCTATGCCGGCCATTCCACGGCGGCCGCGTCCAACGCGCTCTATCGCGCCAATCTCGCGAAGGGGCAGACGGGGCTTTCGGTGGCCTTCGATCTGCCCACACAGACGGGCTATGACAGCGACCACGAGCTTGCCCGCGGCGAGGTGGGCAAGGTCGGCGTGCCGATCTGCCATCTGGGTGACATGCGCACGCTTTTCGAGGGCATCCCGCTTGAGCGGATGAACACATCGATGACCATCAACGCGCCCGCGCCCTGGCTTCTGGCGCTCTATGTGGCGGTGGCCGAGGAGCAGGGGGCCGATATCGCGCGCCTTCAGGGCACGGTGCAGAACGACATCATCAAGGAATACCTCTCGCGCGGCACCTACATCTGCCCGCCGAAGCCCTCGCTCAGGCTCATCACCGATGTCGCCGCCTGGACGCGGGCCAACATGCCGAAATGGAACCCGATGAACGTGTGTTCCTACCACCTGCAGGAGGCAGGCGCGACGCCCGAGCAGGAGCTGGCCTATGCGCTGGCCACGGCGACGGCGGTCCTCGACGATCTGCGGCGGAAGGTGCCGGCGGAGGACTTCCCCGCCATGGTCGGGCGCATCTCCTTCTTCGTCAACGCGGGCATCCGCTTTGTCACCGAGATGTGCAAGATGCGCGCCTTCACCGAGCTGTGGGACGAGATCACCCGCGAGCGATACGGGGTGGAAGACCCGAAGTACCGCCGCTTCCGCTATGGCGTGCAGGTCAACTCGCTGGGGCTCACCGAGCAGCAGCCCGAGAACAACGTCTATCGCATCCTTCTGGAGATGCTGGCGGTGACGCTCTCGAAGAATGCCCGCGCGCGCGCGGTGCAGCTTCCGGCCTGGAACGAGGCGCTGGGCCTGCCGCGGCCGTGGGATCAGCAGTGGTCGCTCAGGATGCAGCAGATCCTCGCCTATGAGACCGACCTTCTCGAATACGGCGATCTCTTCGACGGCAACCCGGTGGTGGCGGCCAAGGTGGAGGAGCTGAAGGAGGGCGCGCGCGCCGAGCTCGCCACCATCGACGCGATGGGCGGCGCGGTGGAGGCGATCGACTACATGAAGTCGCGGCTTGTCGAATCGAATGCCGCCCGCATCGCCGCCATCGAGTCGGGCGAGACGGTGGTGGTCGGCGTCAACCGCTTTACCGAGGCCGAGCCCTCGCCGCTGACCTCGGGGCCGGAGGCCATCATGGTGGTGGACGAGGCCGCCGAGGCCGACCAGATCGCCCGGCTCGAGGCATGGCGGGCGGCGCGCGACCCTGAGCGCGTGAAGGCCGCGCTTGCCGCGCTGCGCGAGGCAGCGGTGACGGGTGCGAACATCATGCCCCCCTCCATCGAGGCGGCGCGGGCGGGCGTCACCACCGGCGAATGGGGCGAGGTGATGCGCGAGGTCTTCGGCCGCTTCCGCGCGCCCACCGGAGTAAGCCCCGCCCCCTCGAACCGCACCGAGGGGCTCGAGGAGCTGCGCGCGGCCGTCGATGCCGTCTCTGACAGGCTGGGCCGGCGGCTATCCTTCTTGGTCGCCAAGCCCGGGCTCGATGGCCATTCCAACGGTGCCGAGCAGATCGCCGCCCGCGCCCGCGACTGCGGCATGGACATCCGTTATGACGGCATTCGCCTGACACCCGCCGAGATCGCCGAGGCGGCGGCGGAGAAGGGCGCGCATGTGGTTGGGCTGTCGATCCTTTCCGGCTCGCACCTGCCGCTGGTGGAGGCGACGCTCGCGGAGCTGCGGGCGCGGGGCTTGGGCCATGTGCCCGTGGTCGTGGGCGGCATCATCCCCGCGGAGGATGCCAGCCGCCTCAAGGCGATGGGCGTGGCGCGCGTCTACACGCCCAAGGACTTTGCGCTCAACCGCATCATGGCCGACATCGTCACGCTCGCCGACCCCGAGGCCGCGGCGGCCTGAACGCCCGTCACAGGCGCTTGCCCGCCGCTCCCCCCCGCGTCATTCTGGCGCGAGGCTGAGGGAGACGGGCAGATGACCATTCACATTGGCGCGGCACCGGGGGAGATCGCCGAAACCGTGCTCATGCCGGGCGACCCCCTGCGGGCGAAATGGGCGGCGGAAACCTTTCTCGAGGACGCCCGCGAGGTGAACCGGGTGCGCGGCATGCTGGGCTTCACCGGCACATGGCGCGGCCGGCGCGTCACCATCCACGGCTCGGGCATGGGCATGCCGAGCCTGTCGATCTATGCCAACGAGCTCATCCACGACTATGGCGCGAAAACGCTCATCCGCATCGGCTCGGCCGGCGGCATGCAGCCACAGGTGCGGGTGCGCGACATCGTGCTCGCCATGACCGCCTCGACGATCTCCACCCCGTCGAAACCGATCTTCCGCGAGCTCAACTTCGCCCCCTGCGCCGACTGGGGGCTCTTGCGCGCGGCGGCCGCGGCGGCGGAGGCGCGCGGGGCGCGGGTGCATGTCGGCGGCATCTATTCCTCGGACACCTTCTATGACGAGCGCCCGGACCTCAACGAGCAGATGACGCGCCACGGGGTTCTGGCCGTGGAGATGGAAGCGGCGGAGCTTTACACCGTCGCCGCGCGGCATGGCGCGCGCGCGCTTGCGGTGCTCACTGTCTCCGACCATCTGCAGACCGGCGAGGCCTTGCCCTCGGAAGAGCGCGAGCGCAGCTTCGGCGAGATGGTGGAAATCGCGCTCGAGGCGGCCTTTGCCTGAGGTGGGCAGCGGTTGACGCAGGCGAAAGGCGGCCACACATCAAGGACATGATCCGCGGCGTTCTGCTCGATATTGGCGGGGTGATCTTCGAGGGCGAAAGCCCCGTGCCGGGCGCGGCCGAGGCCATTGCCCGGCTGCACGCGGCGGGGCTGGCCGTGCGCTATCTCACCAACACCACGCGCAAGCCGGTCTCGGCGCTGGTCGCGCGGCTCGAGACAGCCGGTATTCCCGCCCGCGCAGAAGAAATCTTTGCCCCCGCGCGCGCCGCCGTTGCGTGGCTCAGGGCCAACCGCCGCAGCGCGCATCTGCTGATCCATCCCGATCTCGCGCCCGACTTCGCCGATGCGCCCGAGGGCCTGCCCGAGGCGGTGGTGGTGGGCGACGCGGGGCCGTTCTTTACCTATGAGCGGCTCAACGAGGCGTTTCGCAAGCTGATGGCGGGGGCCGACTTCCTTGCACTGGCCGCCAACCGCCGCTTCGTCGATGCCGACGGCGCGCTCAGCCTTGACGCCGGCGCCTTCGTGCGCGCGCTCGAATATGGCGCGGAGCGGGAGGCGCTGGTGCTCGGCAAGCCCGCGCCCGCCTTCTTCGAGGCGGCAGCGCGCTCGATGGGATGCGCACCGGGTGAGGTCGCCATGGTCGGCGACGACGCCGAGGCCGACGTCGCCGGAGCGCTCGCCGCGGGGCTTGGGCTGGGCATTCTCGTGCGCACCGGCAAGTACCGCGAAGGCGACGAGGAGCGCGTGACGCCGCGCCCAAGCGCCGTGGTGGACGATCTGGCCGAGGCGGTCGAGCGCATCCTTGTCTGAGCCGTGCGCGCGGGCGCGACTCGCGCTAGGCTGGCCCCATGCCCCCACTCTGCCGCGACTGCCTCACACAGCTTGACGCCGGCCCGCGCTGCCCGCGCTGCCTGAGCCCGCGCGTCGTCTCGCATCCCGAGCTCTTCTCGCTCACCATCGCCCATGTGGATTGCGACGCCTTCTACGCCGCCGTCGAAAAGCGCGACAATCCCGAGCTGCGCGACAAGCCGGTGATCGTGGGCGGCGGGCGGCGGGGCGTCGTTTCCACTGCCTGCTACATCGCCCGGCTCAAGGGCGTGCGTTCGGCCATGCCGATGTTTCAGGCGCTCAGGCTCTGCCCCGAGGCGGTGGTGGTGAAGGGGCGGATGGAGGTCTACGCCGCCGTCTCGCGCCGCATTCGCGAGATGATGGAGGAGCTGACCCCGGCGGTCGAGCCGCTCTCTCTTGATGAGGCGTTTCTTGACCTGTCGGGCACCGAGCGGCTGCACGGCGCGCCGCCCGCGGTGATGCTGGCCCGGCTCGTGCAACGCATGGAGCGCGAGCTTGGCATCAGCGCCTCGATCGGGCTTTCGCACAACAAGTTTCTGGCCAAGGTGGCAAGCGATCTCGACAAGCCGCGGGGCTTTTCGGTGATCGGGCAGGCGGAGACGGACGCCTTTCTGCGCGACAAGCCGGTGTCGCTGATCTGGGGTGTGGGCGCGGCGACGCGCGCGGCGCTCGAGGCCGCAGGGATTCACCGAATCGCCGATCTGCGCCGCTGGGAAAGGGGCGACCTCGCCCGACGCTTCGGCGCCATGGGCGAGCGGCTCTGGAATCTCGCGCGTGGACAGGACAGCCGGCGCGTGAGCGCCGATGCGCCGGTGAAATCCATCTCCAACGAGATCACGCTGATGGAGGATACCGCCGACCCCGAGTTGATCGAGGGCCACATCTGGCGGCTTGCCGAAAAGGTCGCCGATCGAGCCAAGGCCAAGGGGCGCGCGGGGCGGGTGGTGACGCTCAAGCTCAAGCGCGCCGATCACCGGCTGCTCACCCGCCGCCAGACGCTTGACGAGCCAACCCAGCTGGCCGACCGCATCTGGCGTGCGGCGCAGGGGCTTTATCGGCGCGCGGGCGAGGCCGGGCCTTTCCGGCTGGTCGGTGTGGGGCTTTCTGCCATCGTATCGGCCGAAGAGGCCGATCTGTCGGGCGATCTTCTCGACCCCGGCGCGCGGCGACGCGCGGAAGCGGAGCGCGCGGCTGACCGGATTCGGGCACGTTTCGGCCCGGAGGCGATACTGAAGGGGCGCTCGCTGCGCTGAGGGAGCCTATTCGGCGGCGAGAGGGGCCGCGTCGTCGCGCAGGCCGATGGCGGCGATGTCCTGGACGATGCCGCGCATCAATAGCCGGAAGGCCTGAAAGTTGGCGTTCGGGCGAATGTGGCGCTCGTTCATGTAGAGCGCGCGATCGATCTCGACCTGCACCACATGCTGGCCCATCGAAGGGCGCCCGTAATGCTGCGTGGTGTAGGCGCCGGCAAAGGGGCTGTTGCGCGCCACGCGCAGGCCCGCGGCGGTGAAGGCGGCCTCGATCCGGTCGACGATCTCGGCGGATGCGGCGGCGCCGAAGCGGTCGCCAAGCACGATCTCGGGGCGCGGTCGCCCGCGCGGGCCGATGTTCTCTATCGCCTCGTGCGGCATCGAGTGGCAGTCCACGAGAATCGCCTCGCCGAAGCGCGCGCGCGTCTCGCGCAGGAGCGTCTCGAGCGCGGCGTGGTAGGGTCTCCAGAAATGCGCGATTCGCTCCTCCGCCTCGGCGCGGGTGATCTTCCCGCGATAAATGGCCCGCCCCCCCGCCACAACGCGCGGCACCACCCCGAGGCCCGACGTCACGCGCGGGTTCTGTGCGGTGAGTCTCACGCCCTCGATGAGAGCCGGATCGAGCTCATCGGCGCTGCGATTGAGATCGATGAACGCGCGCGGCGCAAGCGCCAGAAGGAGGGGCGCACCGAACAGAGGGGCGTCCGCGAAGAGAAGGTCGACATAGGCGTCTTCGGAGCTGCGCACGCTGCGTTCGTCCAGCGCGATGCGGTCGAGAAACGCGCGGCGATAGTCCCGCCCGCTGTGGGGCGAAGCGAAGACCACGCTGGTTTCCTGCCGCCGTGGGCGGCGCAGCTCATAGGCCGGTGCGGGCATGGGCGAACCTCTGGACGCCGCGACTATAGCGGCAAACAGGCGTTTCCCGAAAGCCCTTGATCCCTCGCGCGAGTCCTTTTATAGACCCGGCGACCGGCGCGGGGCATCCCGCGTCTTGTTCGTTCGGCGCCGGGTCCGGCGCCGCTGCGGGCGGGGCGCAGCCTCCTGCCGAGGGCGGTTAGCTCAGCGGTAGAGCACTACGTTGACATCGTAGGGGTCACTGGTTCGATCCCAGTACCGCCCACCATCATGCGCCCCTCGGGGCGGGACACTCACGCAAGGCGCACCGGCGCCGCGACATCAGGAGAGGGACCATGAAGGTCAGGAACTCGCTCCGCTCGCTGAAGAACCGGCATCGCGACTGCCGCGTCGTGCGCCGCAAGGGCCGCGTCTACGTCATCAACAAGACGCAGCGCCGCTACAAGGCGCGCCAGGGCTGAACCTGATACCCCGCGGCGACGGCGGGGCCGGGGACAGGCCGCGGGTTCGCCCGGCGGGCAGATCAACGGAATTGACTGAGGGCCACCCTCGCGCGGGGTGGCCCTTGCCGTTTTTCGCAAGGGTCTCGAGCGGCACATGAGCGCGCGTTACGCGCGTGGACGCGTCTCGACCGATCTCAGCGAAGAACGGCGCCGAGCGCCAGCGAGGCGAGAGTGGCCCGGTCCAGATAGCCCGTGGCTTCAAGGCCGTGATCTTGCTGATAAAGGTAGATGGCGGTGCGCGTTCGTTCGTCAAACAGCCCGTCCACCGGCCCCGGCTCCAGCCCGAGCGCGGCGAGGCGGAACTCCACCAGTCGCCGGAACGGCGGGGTGAGCCCAAGCGCACGTTCGCGCGCGGCGGCAGCGCGGCGCACATCCTCCGGGACGGGCGGCAGTCGCGGGCCGAGCGCGGCGAGGCGCGCGCGGGCGTCTTCGGCATGGCGCCCGTCGGGGAAGGCCTCGAGGTAACGGCGGTAGGCCTCGGGGGTATCCTCCTCCTGTGCTTCCTGCCATGCGGCATCGTCCTTCTCCGTCGCCTGCCGATCGAGCAGCGTGATCTGATTCGCGGTGAGGAAGCCGGTGGCGTCGAAGTCGTTGTCGTCCTGCCAACGGGCAATGGCGCTGCGGGTTCCGCGGCCGAAGATCCCGTCAATCGCCCTGTCGTAATAGCCCAGACGCTTCAGGTCCCGCTGGATGTCGCGGCGCTGGTTGCGGGTCAGGTCAAGCTCGGCTTCCAGCCTGCGGGCCCGCTCCTGGGGTGTTTCCTCCAGCACGGCCAGCCTCGCGCGCGCTTCCTCGACATGACGACCCTCGGGGAACAGGCGCAGATAATCGCGATAGCCCTCGATGCTGTCCGCTTCCACCGTGCGGCGCCAGAAGCTTTCCTCAAGTTCATCCTGCGCGTTGTCGGCGGGCAGGAAGGGACGCGAGGACACCGTGCCGCGCGCGCGGATCGCGGCAGGGGCCCGCCGCATCGCCCCGGCAACGCTCCGGCCGGGCACGAGCAGCTCCTCGTCAAGGAAACGGGCCAGAAGCCGGGGCGGGCCGGCAAGCAGGGCCACGCCTTCCGGCACCGCCCCAAGCGCGAAACCGTCCGCGAGCCCGAGGCGCGGCTCGAGCCTCGCGTCGCTGTCGGCCACCGCCACGATCACCCTGCCGGGATGGGCCTTGGCCACGTCGCCGGCAATGTCCACGAGCGCCCCGATCGACACGCCCGCGGCGCCGGCGGCGAAAGGATCGAGCACCGAGGCATCGGTGGTCAGCATCCAGGCATCGCGGGAGTTGTGCACGACATGGCCCGAGACGAGAATCACCAGCCTGTCGCTGGCGGCAAGGGCATCGACCGCGCGCCCCATCTCCCCCCGCAGCACCTCCGCGCGCGGATCACGAAAGGCCCTGACCTCGAACCCGAGCTCCTGCAGCCGGTAGCCGAGAAAGGCGATGCTGCGCGTCTCGGGGGCGTCGGGCAGGCTGGCATAGTCGCGCGCGGTCACGATCAGCGCGCGGTCCTCCGCCGAGGCGATGGAGGCCACGGCCGCGAGCGCTCCGGCAAGGATGGCGGCGAGGTGACGTCGTGCAGGCCTCTGTCTCATTCGCTCCTCCCTGGCTTTTGCCACATCCGCGCGCCGGGGCCCGGCGGCGTGGGGCTCTGTCAGTCGTAGCGGCGTTGATCGTCGATGACCTTGCCGTCGTTGGGAAGGCTGCCGGGCGGGACGATCTCCACCTCGCCCTTGAGCTTCAGGATCTCCTTGACCGAGGCGGCATAGGGGGCAGGGTCGGTCGCCACGCTTTCAAGCCGAACGGTCATCAGATCCTGCTCGTTCTGGCGCGTGACGATCACGCGCGCCCGCTTCACCTCTGGGTGCCGCGCCACGAGCTGCGCCACCTGCTCGGGGCGTACGAACATGCCCTTGACCTTGGTGGTCTGGTCGGCCCGGCCCATCCAGCCCTTTATGCGCATGTTGGTCCGCCCGCAGGGGCTCTGCCCCGGCAGCACCGCCGAAAGGTCGCCGGTGGCAAAGCGGATCAGCGGATAATCGGGGTTGAGCGTGGTCACGACCACCTCGCCAACCTCTCCCTCCGGCACCGGGTCGCCGGTGCCCGGCCGTACGATCTCGACGATCACGCCTTCGTCCACGATCATCCCCTCCTGCGCCTCGCTTTCATAGGCGATATTGCCAAGATCGGCCGTGGCATAGCATTGCAGGCACAGAATGCCGCGATCGGCATATTCCTGCCTGAGCGAGGGAAAGAGTGCCCCGCCGCCGACGCCCGCGCGGCGAATGCCGAGTTTCACGCCCATCTCGTCGGCCCGGTCGAGGATCACTTTCAGGTAGTCGGGCGTGCCCGCATAGGCGGTGACGCCAAGATCATGGGCGGCGCGCACCTGCAGCTCCGTCTGACCCGTCCCGGCAGGAAAGACGGTTGCGCCGACCGCGCGCGCGGCGCTCTCGAACATCATGCCGGCCGGCGTCATGTGGTAGGCAAAGCAGTTCTGCACGATGTCGCCCTTGCCGATGCCGCAGGCGAAGATGAAGCGCCCCATGCGCCACCAGTCATGGGTCGTGCGCCCCGGCTCGTAGATGGGGCCGGGGGACTGGAAGACATGCTCGAACTCATGGGCGGGCAGGGCGGCAAAGCCGCCGAAGGGCGGGTTCTTCGCCTGCGCCTCGACAAGCGCCGACTTGCGGATCACGGGCAGGCGCGCCAGCGCCTCGACGCTGGTGATCTCGGCCGGCTCCACGTCGCTCAGCAGCTCGGTCAGCGCGGGTGCCTTGGCCTTGGCATGGGCGATCTGGGCAGGCAATGCGCGGGCAATGTCCGCGGCGCGCTGATCGGCGCTGCGCGTCTCGAGCTCGTCGTAATATCTCGTCATTTCCATCCTCTCTCGCATGGCCGGGTACTCGGCGCACGGGTCATCTCGTGACGCACTGTAAACGCCTGATCGCGTTGCGCCACGGTAATTGCGGGGTTGCCGGAATTGCAGGGGGGACGGGTGGCGCGATGCTGCGTCGCAGCATAAATGCTGGCCCAGCGGAGATCCTGTCTGTGGAGAAGTCCATGCCAGCCCTTGCCGCCCTTGCCTGCCCGCCCGTGCCGGCCCTGTCGCGTGATGAAATCGACCGGCGCGTGACCTTTCATGACGACATCGAGGTTATGGAGCTCGATTTCTCGGGCCTGCGTCTCGGCAGCGCGGCGGAGGTCAACGCCTTCTATGACCGGGTCGAGGAGCGGATTGCGGAAACCGGCGAGGGCAAGTGGTTCCTCCTCGTCAACTATTCCGGCAGCCGGGTCGAGCCGGAGGCGTGGTTTGCCTTCTCGCGGCGCGGCAGGGAGCTCAACCTTGCCCATTCGATGGGCACCGTACGCGTCGATGACTCCGAGGAGACGCGTCGACAGATCGCGCGCGATGCCGGCACCGAGCGGTTTGACCCCAACCTCTTTGCCGATCGTGCCTCGGCTCTGGCCCGGCTCGGCGAGATGCCCTCGAAACGGCTGCGGCGCATCGTGCATGAGCCCACGCACACACGCGAGGAAATCGCCGCGCGGGTGCGGTTTCTGGAAGCGCAGGAGATCATGGAGGTCGATCTCGGCGGCTTCGAGTTCCGTCACAGCCGGGACGTGAACGACTTCTTCGACTACCTCGAGGAGGAAATCACCCGGAGCGGCCGGCGCTGGTACTTCCTCGTCAACTACGGCGAGGTGCGCATCTGGCCCGAAGCCTGGGTGCCTTGGGCAGTGCGCAGCAAGCGGCTTGTCGAGGGCGGCGGGCTCGGTGCGGTGCGCTATGGAGCCGGTGCCGATGTCGAAGCGGAGATCCGCCTGCACGCTCAGGGCCAAGGGGTGCGCGCCAATGTGCGGGCCACGCGGGCCGAGGCTCTGGCGCGCATTGCCGAGATGAAGGCGGAGGCAGCGCGGGCCCGGCCTGGCGCTCAGCTGAGCCAGCGCTTGCGGCGGCGGTAGCTGCGCACGTCGCGGAAGGACTTGCGGCCCTCTTCCGACATGCCGAGGTAGAATTCCTTCACGTCGGGGTTCTCGCGCAGCTCGGCGGCGGGGCCATCCATCACTACGCGCCCCGACTCGAGAATGTAGCCGTAGGTGGCAAAGCGCAGCGCCACATTGGTGTTCTGCTCGGCGAGAAGGAAAGAGACGCCTTCCTTCTGATTGAGATCGCGCACGATCTCGAAGATTTCCTCGACAAGCTGCGGGGCAAGCCCCATCGACGGCTCGTCGAGAAGGATCGTTTCGGGCCGGCTCATCAGCGCCCGGCCGATCGCCGTCATCTGCTGCTCGCCGCCCGAAGTGTAGCCGGCCTGGCTCTTCCGACGCTCCTTCAGGCGCGGGAAATAGGAATAGACCATCTCGAGGTCGGCCTCGATCGCGGCGCGCCCGTCCTTGCGGGTGTAGGCGCCGGTCAGAAGGTTCTCCTCCACCGTCAGATGCTCGAAGCAGTGCCGTCCCTCCATCACCTGGATGACGCCGCGCTCCACCAGTTCGGAGGGGCTCAGATCCTGCACCCGCTCGCCGCGATAGAGGATGGAGCCCTTGGTGACTTCGCCGCGCTCCGATTTGAGCAGGTTGGAGATCGCCTTGAGCGTGGTGGTCTTGCCCGCACCGTTGCCACCCAGAAGCGCGGTGATTCCACCCTTGGGCACGGTGAGACTGACCCCTTTCAGAACCAGGATCACGTGATTGTAGATCACCTCGATGTTGTTGACCTCGAGAAGCATTTCCTCGGTGCGGCCGGCGTCGAGCATCGAAACTCATCCTGATCGTGGAAAGGGTCGGAAGAGCGGCCGACCCCGAAGGGACGGCCGCAGTTTCAGCCGGGATCACTCGGCGCAGTCGCGCGGGGTGATGCCGTTTTCCTTGGCGTAGGCCATCGAGTCCTCCTCGATGAGCGGGTCGATGACCGAGCGGTCGGAAGCGATGTAGTCCGTCACCAGCGACCAGGTCTGGGTGTCGGCATCCCACTGCTGCACGGCTGCAAGGCCCGAGCCGCCGTGGTTGGCACAGGTGACCTTGAACGGCGGGGCAAAGCCCGGCAGGCCAAGCTCGGCCATCCGCTCCTCGGTCATGTTCAGCGCCTCCATCCCGTCGCGCATCATCGCGGGGGTGATGTCCTTCACGCCGTGGATCTCCTGCGCCGTGCGCGCGGCCTCGGCGGCGAGCATCGCCGCATAGAGCCCGCGGTTGTAGAGCACGCGGCCGATCTGGTCGCCGTTGCCGGCGGCAAGACCCTTGTCATAGACGTATTTCTTCAGATCCTCGTAGATCGGGAAATCCATTCCCGGCGCGGTCACCGCCAGCGACTTGTAGCCGTCGGCACCCGCGCCCACGGGCAGCACGTCATTCTCGGAGCCCGACCACCAGATGCCGATGAAGTGATCCATCGGGAAGCGGATGTTGGCGGCTTCCTGAATCGCCACCTGGTTCATCACGCCCCAGCCCCACATCAGCACATAGTCGGGGCGTTCACGGCGGATCTGCAGCCACTGCGACTTCTGCTCCTGACCGGGGTGATCCACCGGCAGCAGCATGAGTTCATAGCCGTGCTTCTTGGACAGCTCCTCCAGCGTGCGGATCGGTTCCTTGCCGTAGGCGGAGTTGTGGTAGACGAGCGCGATCTTCTTGCCCGAGATGTCGCCGCCCTCGAGATCCATGATGTGCTTGATCATGATCGAGGCGCCATCCCAGTAGTTGGCGGGGTAGTTGAAGACCCACTCGAACACCCGGCCATTCGCCGCCGAGGTGCGGCCGTAGCCCATGGAGTGGATCGGAATTCCGTCTGCCGAGGCCTTGGGGATCAGCTGATAGGTGATGCCCGTGGAGAGCGGCTGGTAGACGAGCGCGCCCTCGCCCTTGGTGGCCTCGTAGCACTCGACCCCCTTTTCGGTGTTGTAGCCGGTTTCGCAGGGCAGCACGCGCACCTTGACGCCGCCGATGCCGCCGTCGCGCTCGTTGAGCAGCGTGAAGTAGTCGGCATATCCGTCGGCCACGGGAATGCCGTTGGGCGCGTAGGGCCCGGTGCGGTAGTCGAGCGAGGGGAACACCAGTTCCGCCATCGCGGGGCCGGCGGCCATGACCGCGGCCAATGCCAGGCTTGCCAGTTTCAGTTTCACGTCCTTCTCCTCCCTTGGACTGGCCCCGTTCGGGGCGTTTGCCGTCTCGGGCCGGCAATGCCCGGCCCCCATGCCCTCACCCTAGCCTCAGTAGGGGAAGGGCCAAAGCCTCAGTTTCTCCTTTGTCAGCCGCCAAAGCTGCGCGAGCCCGTGCGGCTCGGCGATCAGGAAGCCGATGATGAGCGCGCCGACGATGATGAACTGGGTGTGCTCGGCAAGGCTCGTGGGCCAGCCGAGCGTTCCCACGAGCAGGTTCTTCAGAAACACCGGCATCAGCACCAGAAAGGCCGCGCCGGCGAAGGAGCCGAAGATCGAGCCCAGCCCGCCGATGATGATCATGAACAGAACGAGGAAGGATTTCTGGATGCCGAAGGCCTCGGTCACCTCGACCGCGCCGAGATAGACGGAGAAGAACAGCGCCCCCGCGATGCCGACGAAGAAGGACGACACCGCGAAGGCCGAGAGCTTTGCCGCAAGCGGGTTCACCCCGATGATCTCGGCGGCGATGTCCATGTCGCGGATCGCCATCCACTTCCGCCCCGTCGCCCCGCGGGTGAGGTTGCGCGCCAGCCACGCCAGCACGAAGACGAAGACCGCGCAGAAGAGGTATGCGGCCCAGGGCTGGGCGGTGGGGCCGGTGATCTCGACACCGAAGATCGAGCGCGTCGGTGCGGTGATCTGGCCCGAGGCGGAGTAGTTGTAGGCCCAGGCCCACTTGTTGAACAGCCAGACGAGGAAGAACTGCGCCGCCAGCGTGGCCACGGCCAGGTAGAAGCCCTTGATCCGAAGCGAGGGCAGACCGAAGAGCACCCCCACCCCCGCGGTCACGATGCCGGCAAGGATCACCGAAAAGAAGATGTTGATGGGCGGCAGCGCGTATCGCACCCACTCGCCGTTCTCGCCCGGCAGCCAGATGTCGAGGCCGGTCATGAACTTGTAGCAGGCATAGGCGCCCACGGCCATGAAGCCGCCGGTGCCGAGGCTCACCTGCCCGCAATAGCCGGTGAGAATGTTCAGCCCCAGGGCCGCGATGGCGTAGATCAGGAAGGGCAGGAAGATGGCGTTGAGCCAGTAGTCGTTGATGACGAAGGGGATGACCAGAAAGCCGATGACCAGCACCGCGTAATAGGCGTAGCGGTCGAACCGGATCGGAAAGGTCTGCCCGTCCTGCACATAGCTTGTGTGAAACTCGCCGGCCTCGCGGTAAAGCATCAGACGGTCTCCTCTTCCTCACCGGGGTTGCGCGGCAGCTTGCGCGGGTGGCGCGGCGCGTAGCCGATCTCCTCGGCGTGCCGCACGAGCCACATCCAGCACATCAGCCCGATGCCGCCGCCGGCCGCGGCCAGCAGCAGCGCAATCAGCGTGTTCGGCCCGCCCTCGGTCTGGCTGGTCAGGGCGATGTAGCCGAAGGCCCAGAAGCCGCACCAGGCAATGACGTTGACGGTCGCAATCAGCTTGGCCATGGCTCAGACCCTTTCGATGATCTTCTCGCCAAACAGCCCCTGCGGGCGGAAGACGAGGAAGACGAGTGCCAGAACATAGGCAAACCAGTTCTCCGTTGCCCCGCCCACCAGCGGCCCAACAAGAAACTCGAAGAGCTTCTCGCCCACGCCGATGATGAGCCCGCCGACGATGGCGCCGGGAATGGAGGTGAAACCGCCCAGCATCAGCACCGGCAGCGCCTTGAGCGCAATGAGCGACAGCGAGAACTGCACCCCCGACTTGGCCCCCCACATCGCCCCGGCAACCAGCGCCACGAAACCGGCGAGCGACCAGACCATCACCCAGATGAACTCAAGCGAGATGCCCACCGAAAGCGCCGCCTGATGGTCGTCGGCCACCGCCCGCATCGCCCGGCCCTGCTTGGTGTACTGGGCAAAGGCGATCAGTGCGGCAACGAGGATCGCGGCGATTATGCTCGCCACGATGTCGAGATTGTCGATGAAGAAGCCGTAGCCGAAGGCGTTGTATGTGACCTCGTCGATCCAGGTGTTGATCCCCTGCGGCAGGCCGATGTCGAGCTTCTTGATGTCCGAGCCCCACATCAGATCGCCGAAGCCTTCCATGAAATAGGCGAGCCCGATGGTGGCCATGAACAGGATGATCGGCTCCTGGTTGACCAGATGGCGGAAGATGAACCGGTTCACCGCCCAGGCGAGGACCACCATGACCAGCATGGTCAGCAGAATCGCCGCCAGTGCCGGCACGTGCCAGCCGAAGTGATGGATGTCGGTGCCGAAGATGGCGTTGATGAGATGGGCGAAGGGAACCTGCCCCTCCATGATTCCCACCAGCGTGAGCGCGGCGAAGAGCGCCATCACGCCTTGCGCGTAGTTGAAGATGCCGCTGGCCTTGTAGATCAGCACGAATCCCAGCGCCACGAGCGCATAGAGAACGCCCGCCATCAGGCCGTTCAGCGTCACCTCGATGGCAAACAGAAGCTGCTCGGGCATCACACTGCCTCCCTGCGCTCGGTGAACCGCGTCTCAGTCATGGGCCACCCCCAGATAGGCGTCGATCACGTCCTGGTTGTTGCGCACCTCGTCAGGGGTGCCGTCGCCGATCTTCTTGCCGTAGTCCATCACCACCACCCGATCGGAGAGGTCCATCACCACCCCCATGTCATGCTCGATAAGCGCGATTGTGGTGCCGAACTCGTCGTTGACGTCGAGGATGAAGCGGCTCATGTCCTCCTTCTCCTCCACGTTCATTCCCGCCATCGGCTCGTCGAGCAGCAAGAGCTTCGGCTCCGCGGCCAGCGCGCGCGCCAGCTCCACCCGCTTCTTCAGCCCGTAGGGCAACCGCCCCACCGGCGTCTTGCGGATGTGCTGGATCTCGAGAAAGTCGATCACGCGTTCGACCACCTCGCGGTTGGCCACCTCCTCGGCCTCGGCGCGCCCCCACCAGATCGCCTGAGCGGCCAGCCCCGTCTTCATGTGCGTGAGCCGCCCGGTCATGATGTTGTCGAGCACGCTCATCCCCTCGAAGAGTGCGATGTTCTGGAACGTGCGCGCGATGCCTTGGCGGGCGACCTGATAGGGCTTCATCGGTGGGCGCTTCTCGCCGCGAAACCAGATCTCCCCTTCCTGGGGGTGGTAGAAGCCCGAGATGACGTTGAGCATCGAGGACTTGCCCGCCCCGTTCGGGCCGATGATGGCCCGGATCTCGCCTTCGCGGATGTCGAAGGAGGTATCGCGGATCGCCACCACGCCCCCAAAGCGCAGGGTGATGTTCCGGATGTCCATCAGCACCCCACCAATCCGGCGGCCATCCGCCGTGACGGTCACCTCAGAGCTGTCGAGCACGCTCTGCTCCTCCTCCCTTGCACATCATCCTGGGCCAAATACCCCGGGGGTGCGGGGGCAGCGCCCCCGCCGCGCCACGCCGACCCTGCCGAGGCGCCGAATCCCTCGCGTCATTCCGCCGCCATCTTCGGCCGCGGCTCCACCACCGGGGCATCCATGATCTTCACCGTGGCCTTGATCACACCCTTGCGGCCGTCCTCATAGGTCACCTCCGTCTCGGTGTAGACGCTTTCGGCACCGCTGTAGAGCGCTTCCACCAGGTCGGCGTATTTCTCCGCGATCACACCGCGGCGCACCTTGCGGGTGCGGGTGAGCTCTCCGTCGTCGGCGTCGAGCTCCTTGTGCAGGACCAGGAAGCGGTGGATCTGGCATCCCGAAAGCATCTCGTCCTGCGCCAGCGAGCGGTTCACCTCCTCCACGTGCTCGCGGATCATCTCGTAGACCTTCGGGTGCTGGGCCAGCTCCTGGTAGGAGGCATAGGCGATATTGTTGCGCTCGGCCCAGTTGCCCACGGCGGTGAGGTCGATGTTGATGAAGGCGGTGCAGTAGTCGCGCCCGGCACCGAACACCACCGCCTCAAGGATGTTGGGATAGAACTTCAGCTTGTTCTCGACGTATTTCGGCGCGAACAGGCTGCCGTCGGCCATCCGGCCCACGTCCTTCGCCCGGTCGATGATGCGCAGATGCCCCGTCTCGGGCTCGATGAAGCCCGCGTCGCCCGTGGCCACCCAGCCCTCGGCGTCCTTGGTCTTCGCCGTCGATTCGGGGTTCTTGTAATACTCCACGAAGACGCCGGGGCTGCGGTAGTAGACCTCGCCCTTCTCGTCGATGCGAATCTCCACCCCCGGCGCGGGCACGCCCACCGTATCGGCACGCACCTCCGAGTCGGGCTGGACGGTGATGAAGACGCTCGCCTCGGTCTGCCCGTAGAGCTGCTTGAGGTTGATCCCGAGCCCGCGGAAGAACTGGAAGATCTCCGGCCCGATCGCCTCGCCCGCCGTGTAGGCCACGCGGATGCGGCTGAGGCCGAGATTGTTCTTCAGCGGGCCATAGATCAGGAATTCGCCCAGCCAATATTTCAAGCGGTCCCAGCCGCCCACGGGCCTGCCGTCCAGAATCGCCGGGCCGACCTTTCGGGCATGATCCATGAAGTAGTCGAACAGCCGCTTCTTGAGGCGCGCGGCGTCCTCCATGCGGATCATCACATTGGTCAGCATGGTCTCGAAGACCCGCGGCGGGGCGAAGAAATAGGTCGGCCCGATCTCCTTGAGATCGTTCATCATCGTCTCGGGGCTCTCGGGGCAGTTCACGCAGAAACCGGCCCAGTAGGCCTGCCCCACCGAGAAGATGAAATCGCCCACCCAGGCCATGGGCAGATAGGCGAGGACCTCCTCCTCGCAGGTCAGCTTGTCGAACTCGCAGGAGGCGCGGGAGCTCTCGATGATGTTGCGGTTCGACAGCACCACACCCTTGGGCCGGCCGGTGGTGCCCGAGGTGTAGAGCATCACGCAGGTGTCGTCATAGCCGATGGCGGCGATGCGCTCGGCCAGGATCTTCTCGAAACGCTCATGGGCCACACGCCCCTCGGCGGCGACGTCCTTGAGTGCGTGCAGCCGGGTGTGGTCGTATTTGCGCAGGCCGCGCGGGTCGAGATACATCATGTGCTCGAGGTTCGGCAGCCGGTCCTGCACCTCCAGCACCTTGTCCACCTGCTCCTGATCGCCTGCCACCACGTAGCGCGCGCCGCAGTGCTCGAGCACATAGGCCATCTCCTCGGCGACCGCGTCCTGATAGAGCGGCACCGGAATCGCGCCCACGGACTGCGCCGCCACCATCGACCAGTAGAGCGCCGGGCGGTTGCGGCCGATGATCGCCACGTGATCGCCGCGCTCCATGCCAAGCGCCAGAAAGCCCATGGCGAGCGCCCGGATCTCCTCGGAGGCCTCGAGCCACGTCCAGCTCTGCCAGATGCCGAATTCCTTTTCGCGGTAGGCCGTGCGCGTGGCGTATTGGCGTGCGTTGCGCGCCAGAAGCGCAGGTATGCTGATCAGGGCGTCAGCCGCGCCCGCATCCCGTGCCAACGATGTTCCTCCCTTGCGGTTTTCGCCGGGACCGTTTCCGGGCGGCGGCCCGGCCACGTCTCCCCCCGTGCCGGACGAGCCTAAGGTGACGGATTTTTCGCCTCGGTCAAGTGGTCTTTTCGACCGAACGGCCGGTCAAGACTCTGCCTCCCGGTCCCGCGTACACACCTCGGCCACCTGTAGCGCTCGAAGCTCCGGTGTGCCGGCTGCCAGAAGGGCCGCGACGCAGCAGGCCTCAAGCTGCCTTTGCCGCGACCTCGGCAACCGCGCGGGCGAGCACCGCGAGGCCGGCGACGAGATCGGCTTCATCGGTGTCCTCGGCGAAGTCATGGCTGATGCCGCCCTTCGACGGCACGAAGAGCATCGCCGCCGGCATCCGCCGCGCCACGTTGGAGGCGTCGTGCAGCGCGCCCGAGGGCATGCGCCGCCAGCGTCCGGGCAGCTCCTCTTCCGCCGCCCGGGCCAGCGTCTCGACAAGCCGCGCGTCCATCGGCTGCGGGTCGATGGCAAAGAGCCGGCCGAACTCCAGCCCGAGCCCGCGCTCGCGCGCCGCCGCCTCGACCGCGCGGCGGATTGCCTCCTCCATCGCGCGCAGGCGTTCTGCGTCGGGGTCGCGCCATTGCACCCAGAAGCGCACCATCCCCGGCACGATCGAGGAGGCATTGGGCGTGACCTCGACCCGGCCCACCGTCCAGACCGTGACCGGCCCGGCCAGCGCCTCGAGCGCGGCGTTGATGCGCGTCACCGCGGCGACGAAGCCCTGCACGGCATCCCGGCGGAAGGCCATCGGCGTGGTGCCGGCGTGGTTCTGCTGGCCGGTGAGGCGAATGGGCAGGTCGCGGATGCCGACGATGTCGGTGACAACGCCCACGACCTTCCCTTCCTTCTCGAGCCACGGCCCCTGCTCGATGTGCGGCTCGATGAAGGCGCTGAAGCGTTCGGGAGGCGGTGCCTCGCCGGGCCGCTGCCCGAGCGCGGCGCGCGCCTCGGCCAGCGTCACACCCGCCGCATCGGTCAGCCGGTCGGCCTCGGCGAGTGTCATCGCGCCGCTCCAGACCGAGCTGCCGGTGAGCCCGCCGAAGCGCCCCTCCTCGTCGGAGAAGGAGACGACGGAGACGCCGCCAAGACCCGCCTCGCGCGCCGCCCGCGCCACCTCGAGCCCCGCGATCACGCCGAAGGCACCGTCGAGCCAGCCGCCTTCGGGCTGGCTGTCGCTGTGCGAGCCGAGAAGAATGCCGCCCGCCTCAGGCGCAACCCCGAAGAGATTGCCCACCGCGTCGAATCGCGGGGTGAGGCCGGCCTCCGCAAATCGCTCCGCCAGCCAGTCGCGCGCGGCGATGTCGGCGTCGCTGAAGGCCGGCCGCACCACGCCTCCGCCCCTGGCGCCGAAGCGCCGCAGGGCATGGAGATCGGCAAGGAAACGTTCGGGCTTGACCTTCATCGCTGGCTCCTGTGCTTTGCGCCGGAAATGCGTTGCCGCCGCAAAGTAGCGCGGGCGCGTGACGGGAGCGAGGGATGACGCACATCTGGGTCCGGGCCGAGGAGCGGCCGCATGAGCAGAGGGTGGGGCTGACGCCCGAGGGCGCGCGCGAGCTCCTGCGCCGCGGCTTTGCCGTGACGGTGGAGGAGAGCCGCCAGCGCGCCATCCCCATCGACGCCTACCGCGAGGCGGGGGCCGAGATTGCCCCCGAGGGCAGCTGGCGCGAGGCACCTGCCGATGCCTTCATCTTCGGCCTCAAGGAGCTGTCCGATGATGGCAGCCCGCTCACCCATCGCCACATCATGTTCGGCCATGCTTACAAGGGCCAGCCGGCGGGGCGGCGCCTGCTGGAGCGCTTCCGGGCCGGCGGCGGGCGGCTCTATGACCTCGAATATCTCACCGACGAGACCGGCCGGCGCGTGGCCGCCTTCGGCTACTGGGCGGGCTTTGCCGGCGCGGCGGTGGCGCTGTGGGCCTGGGCCGCGCAGGCGCAGGGCGGCATTCTCGGGCCTGTCGGCGTGGCCGGAAGCGCCGAGGCGCTGGTGCGCGACACGCAGGCGCGCCTGGATTCGGCAGCCGTTCAGCGCCCGCGCGCCATCGTCATCGGGGCGTTGGGGCGCGTGGGCACCGGGGCGAGCGATTTGTGCAAGGCTGTCGGGGTCGAGACGACCCGCTGGGACATCGCCGAGACGGCCCATGGCGGGCCGTTCCCCGAGATCCTCGAGCATGAGGTGTTTCTCAACTGCATCCTCGCCCGCCCCGGCTGCCCCGTCTTCGTTCCGGCCGATGCCGTCACGGCATCCCGCCGGCTCACGGTGATCGGCGACATCGCCTGCGACCCAGAAAGCGACTTTTCGCCCATCAAGGTCTATGACCGGGTCACGACATGGGAGGAGCCGGTCCTGCGGGTGCATCAGGCGCCGCCGCTCGACGTGACCGCGATCGACAATCTGCCCTCGCTCCTGCCGCGCGAGAGCTCGGAAGATTTCGCCGCCCAGCTCCTGCCGCATCTGGCGACGCTCGACCGCATCGACGAGGGCGTGTGGGCGCGCGCTGCGGCGGAGTTCGAGCGGCATGTGCAGGCGCTGGGCGCGGAGAAGGAGACACAGGCATGACCATCCACTGGTGCGGCACCGGGCTTTCGGCGGTTCCGGGGCTGAGACGGCTGATCGAGGCAGGCCACGATGTGACCGTGTGGAACCGCACCCGCGAGAAGGCGGTGGCGGCGGTGGGCGATCTCACCGACGCGATCCGCGCCTTCGACATCGCGGCGCTGGGCGCGGAGCTGCGCCCGGGCGATGTGGTGGTCTCGATGCTGCCGGCCGACTGGCATGTGCCGCTGGCGGAGGCGGCCATCGCCAAGGGCGCGCATTTCGTTTCCTCATCCTACATCTCGCCCGAGATGCGCGCGCTCGACGAGCGCGCCAAGGCGGCAGGCGTGGCGCTCGTCAACGAGGTGGGGCTTGATCCGGGCATCGACCATCTGATGGCCCATGACCTGATCGCCGAGTACCGCGAGAGCGCGGCCTTCAACCCGGCCAACACGCTTTCCTTCATCTCCTATTGCGGCGGCGTGCCGAAGCACCCCAACCCCTTCCGCTACAAGTTCAGCTGGTCGCCTCTGGGCGTTCTGAAGGCGCTGCGCTCGCCCTCGCGGTCGATCCGTGACGGCGAGGTGTTCGACGTCGCCCGCCCCTGGCAGGCGATCAGCCGCTACGTCGCGCCGCTGCCCGAGCCGGAGACCTTCGAGGTCTATCCAAACCGGGACTCACTGCCCTTCATGGCCGAATACGGCTTCGAGCCAGAATGGCCTGTGCGCGAGTTCGTGCGCGGCACGCTCAGGCTCGAGGGCTGGGCCGATGCCTGGCAAGAGGTCTTCGCCGAGATCGAAAGCCTTGAGGGAGAAGCAGGCGAGGCACGGTTGAGGGAGCTCTCGAATGCGCTCTGGACCGAGAACGCCTACGCGCCGGGCGAGCCCGACCGGGTGGTGCTCGTTGTGGCGCTGAGAGCCGAGCGCGAGGGCCGGCCGGTCTGGCACCAGAGCCATGTGCTCGATGCCTGGGGTGACGAACGCGGCACGGCGATGGCGCGGCTTGTCTCGGTGCCGGTTTCGCTGGCGGTGGAGGCAGTGGGCGCGGGCCGGATTGCGCCCGGTGTCAGCGCCGCGCCGAAGGAGCGGGAGCTTGTGCGCGACTGGCTGCAGACAGTCGCAGGCCTCGCCCAGCACATGGCGCGGGTCGATCACCTCGCCTGAGCGCGCCGCGCCGCCAGCCGCTCTCGGTTGAGGGTGTAGATGCCGGTGGCAACGATGATCGCCGCGCCGATCCACGTCCAGAAATCGGGGAGCTGGCCGAAGAGGAGCCAGCCGTAGACGGTTGCCCAGATCATGATCGAGTAATGCACCGGCGCGACCACCACCGCCAGCCCGATCTCGAGCGCCTTGATGACCATGAGCTCGGCATAATACGGCGTTTCCATTCGTCCAGAACGCATCACCAAATTCACTCGATCTAAAGGTAAACCTTGATGGTTGTGAAGCGGCAAGCGCTGTAGATCAAGATCGGTCTCGCACTCGCAACGCTGTCCACGCTGCAAAAGCACGACGATCTTTCAGCGGGGCTCTCTTAAACATCTTAATGGCCTGCTCCGCAGCATCAATAGAGGCATGAACTTCTGTTAGCGTATATCTCGAACTCGGGTCATAATCGGCTTTGTGGCGCTCAATTTGCAATTCGATGAACTGGTTTGCAAAATCCTCTATTTCCTTTGGGAACTTGGAAATTACTTCGCTATTCTTGCATTGACTCTTGGCGTATCCGTGATCTACCGCTCTGTAGGCTTGCAGCCAAGCTTTTCGACTCCTGTTTGCGCTCCCCGTTCCAATCAATAGATCTGCGCAGTTAGCGCACATGGTGTGGAAAAGTGCATAATATGCGCTGCTAATTGCACGCTTCAGATCGCTTTGTGGTGGCCTTCGTCGCCCTTTTCGCCCAACAAGGCGGCGGGCGGTCTTGATAAGATCAAGCGGCTTCACCGTCGAGCTCATCTTGTGTTACAAAAGAGAAAACGGGGAATCCAGTCCTGTGGATTCGTGCTAGCGGCTCACGTAGATGTCGCGCCAAGCCAACAACCTTTTTCGGGTCCAGCTTTCGCCTATCCGACTCAAGCACGACGACTATGCGGAATATTCTGTCGCCTTCGTCGTCGACGTCTTCCGAAATTGAAACACGCGAAACTTTCACCGGCGCCAGCTCTGCCTCCACGACGGGCTTCACGGTCTCCAGCAAGTCGATATCTGACATTTGAGAGCCTCCCGCCATCAGGCTACATCAGATGGTACGTCTTGTGAATCCCGAAAAGAGGATGGCCGTTTGCCTTATTGCGACCGCCGCTCGCGGTTGAGCGTGTAGATGCCGGTGGCGACGATGATCGCCGCGCCGATCCACGTCCAGAAATCGGGGAGCTGGCCGAAAAGGAGCCAGCCGTAGACGGTTGCCCAGATCATGATCGAGTAATGCACCGGGGCCACCACCACCGCCTGGCCGATCTCGAGCGCCTTGATCACCATGAGTTCGGCCACCCCGGCAATGACTGCCATGCCGATCAGCAGCGCGAGTTCCAGCCCCCAGTCGGGGGTGCGCCAGACGAAGGGCAGGGGCAGGGTGAGGAGCGCGCTGCCGACGAAGGCGGTGTAGGCCACAGTCGTCTCGGTGCGGTCGGTCGCGGCGAGGCTGCGGCTGAGGATCTGGCGCAGCGAGAAGAGCGCCGCCGCCCCGATCACCAGAAACGCCGCCGGATGCAGCACGCCAAGGCCGGGGCGGATGACGATCAGCGTTCCGACAAAGCCCACGATCACGGCCGCCCACCGCCGCAGGCCCACCGGCTCGCGCAGGAAGATCGCGCCCATCAGCGTGACGATGAAGGGCGCGACGAAGCTGATCGCCACCGCATCGGCAAGCGGCACGAAGGCGACGGCGGTGATGAAGAGCGTGGCCGATGTGGCCGCGAGCGCGCCGCGCACGAATTGCGCCATCGGCTGGCCCGTGTCGAGAAGCGCCCGCCCGCGCAGTGCCAGAAGCACGAAGGCGCCGGCGAGAAGCCCCAGCTGCCGCGTCCAGACGATCTGGATCGGGTGCAGGCTCTGAGTGAGGAACTTTCCCTGCGCATCGACCGCGGCAAAGAGAAACATCGCCAGCGCCATGACCAGCACGGCGCGGGAGTTGTCCGTGCGGGCAGGGCCGCCCGAGGGGCGCAGGGGGGAGGCGGTTGTTACAGGAACGGCGCGACTCGCGTCTGAAGGTGTTGATGCCCGATTCTAGCGCGAAAATTCGGTACGCGTCCATTCCCCTCAGTGGGTTCGGGTCTGGGCACGGAGCTTGGCCTCGGCGATGCGGCGCTGGCCGAGCTGGCGCTCGCGCAGGATGATCGCCACGCCTCCCGCCACGATCAGCGCCGCGCCCGCGAGCATCGGCACCGTCGGCACCTCGGCAAAGACCACATAGCCGATGATCAGCGACCAGATCATCGAGACATAGGTGAAGGGGGCCAGCACGCTCGCGTCGGCGTAGCGGTAGCTCGCGGTCAGCAGGATCTGGCCCACCCCGCCGAAGAGCCCCGCGCCGATCATGAAGGCCCATTCCTCCGGGCTTGGCCAGACCCAGCCGAAGGGCAGGGTGAGGAGCGACAGCATCGAGGCCGTGAGCGCGAAGTAGAAGACGATCGCTTCGGTCCGCTCGACCGAGGTGAGGCTCTTGATGAAGATCTGGGCGAGTGCGGCCAGCGTTGCCGAGGCAAGCGTGGCCAGCGCTCCGAACAGCGCGCCCTCGCCGCCCGAGAAGGTCAGCCGCGGCCACATCACGATGAGCACGCCCGCAAGCCCCGCGGCAACCGCCGAAAGGCGGATGAGCCGGATGCGCTCGCCAAGGATGAGCGCGGCGAAGAGCACGATCAGGATCGGCGTGGCGAAGCGAATCGCCGTGACCTCCGGCAGCGGCAGGTAATGCAGCCCGGTGAAGCCGAGCCCCATGGCGAGGCTGCCCGCCACGCCGCGCAACGCGTGCCCCTTCCAGTTGCGGGTGCGCAGCCCGTGCGGAAACTGCCCCTGCACCGCAAGCCAGATCACGATCACCGGCAGCGAGAAGGCGGAACGGAAGAACACCGCCTCCCCCGGCGGGATGCCCGGCGCGGCCTTGATGAAGCTCGTCATCACCACGAAGAGGGTGACGGCGGTGGTGGTCAGGAGAATGCCGCGCAGGGGGTGCATGGGCGGAGACACTTCGTTGCCAACACCCATGCTCTAGCCCCTGTCACGGGAAAATGACAGGGGGGTGAATGGCTTGCGGCTCAGGCCTCGCGGCCACGGGCGATGCGCAGATACTGCAGCAACCGCGCGGTATCGGAGGCCCTGCGGGGCCGCCGGGCCAGAGTGCGCAGCTTCGGGTGACGGTCCTGCAGCAGGTAGGCGCGGTCAAGCAGCGCATAGACGCGCGCCCGCGCGGTATTGGATTCGCTGTGGCCGCGATCGATGAGATGTCGGCGCATCGGTGGTCCTCCCTTGCTGCCTCGATCGTTGACTTCAGCGTAGCATGTGGGTGTCGCGCGCGCCAAGTGAAGGGGCTCCTCACCTCTGGCGAAGCCGTGCCGCAGCCCATCTTCCCGCCTCCGCGACGGTTTCGTCGGCATCGTTGCTCAGTTCCTGGGCAATCGGCAGAAGGCGGGGGCTGGCCGAGTTGCCGATGGCGTAGGCCACGTTGCGCGCGAAGCGGTTGCGGCCGATTCGCTTTATCGGCGAGCCGGAGAAGAAGGCGCGAAAGCCCGCGTCGTCGAGCCGGGCGAGCTGTGCCAGATCGGGCGCGCGCAGCTCCTCGCGCATGGCATAGCGCGCCTCGCTTGCGGCGCGGGCGAACTTGTTCCACGGGCACACGGCAAGGCAGTCGTCGCAGCCATAGATGCGGTTGCCGAGGGCGGGCCTCAGCTCCGGGTCGACCGGGCCGGCATGCTCGATGGTCAGGTAGGAGATGCAGCGCCGGGCATCGAGCTGGAAGGGCGCGGGAAAGGCGCGCGTGGGGCAGATGTCGAGGCAGGCGGTGCAGCTGCCGCAATGCTCGACCTCCGGCGCATCGGGGGGCAATTCGAGCGTGGTGAAGATGGCGCCGAGAAAGAACCAGTTGCCGAGCCGGCGGCTGAGAAGATTCGTGTGCTTGCCCTGCCAGCCGAGCCCCGCGGCCTGACCGAGCGGTTTCTCCATCACCGGCGCGGTATCAACGAAGACCTTGATCTCGCCACCGCCGGCGCGCGCAAGCAGCCAGCGCCCAAGCCGCTTGAGCTTCTTCTTGATGACGTCGTGATAGTCCCGGCCCCCGGCATAGACAGAGATCGCGCCGGCCTCGCGCTTCTTCAGCACCTCGAGCGGGTCGTGGCGCGGGGTATAGAGATCGGCGAGCATCACGATCGAGCGCGCCTCGGGCCAGAGCGCGGCGGGGTTGCCGCGCCATTCCATCCGCTCGGCCATCCAGCGCATGGTGCCGTGGCGGCCAAGCTCGACGAAGTGCCTGAGCCGCTCTGCCGCCTCGGGGATGGCATCGGGCGTGGTGACCCGCGCTTCGGCAAAGCCCACCGCCTCGGCCTCGCGCAGAAGCTCCGCCTTGAGCGCGGCGGGATCGGGGGCGGCGCTCATCGCAGCCGCCCCGCCTCAGAAATCGAGGTCGGCATAATGCGGCGGCGGCGGGAAGCCGGGCACGTGGTCAGCGAGGATCGAGCGGAAGGCCGGGCGCGACTTGATCTTCGCATACCACTCGCGGACGTTGGCGTTGCGGTTCCAGTCCACGTCCGAGATATAGTCGAGCGCCGAGAGGTGGGCGGCGGCGGCAAAATCGGCAAGGCTTATCGCGTCGCCCGCCAGCCAGCGCCGGTGGTCGAGGAGCCAGCCCATGTAGTCGAGGTGGTACTTGATCGCCTGCGCACCCTCCTTGACCAGCCGCGAGTCGGGGTATCCCTTGCCCATCAGCTTCTTCGTCACCCGCTCATGCAGCAGCTTCGAGGTAACCTCGGCGTTGAACTTGTCATCGAACCAGGCGACCAGGCGGCGCACCTCGTAGCGCCCCTCGGGCGTTTTTGGCATCAGCGGCGGGTCGGGGTAGAGCTCCTCGATGTATTCGCAGATCGCCGCGCTTTCGGCCAGCGTGCGGCCGTTCATCTTCAGAACCGGCACCTTGCCCGCGGGATTGCGGCGCAGGAACTCGCGGCTCGGCTGCCAGTAGCGCTCTTCCACGAGCTCCACCTCGAGGCGTTTTTCTCCCAGCGACAGGCGAACCTTGCGGCAGAATGGCGAGAGGGGGACGTGAAACAGTCGGATCATGGCCTGAACCGTTTGCGAGAGAACCCGCCCTCAATGCCGCGAAGCCGCGTCCGATTCAACTCTTGCCCGTGTCATCCTCGAAACAGGCGGAGCGTCCGTCGCGCCGGATGGTCTCGGCGCCATCCATGATCGCCGCGGCGCGCCGGCGCGTGGCGGCATCGGGCGCAACCGGCGAGCGGCTGCGGGGCGCGGGCAGGACCGCCGCCAGAAGCGCGGCCTGGCGCGGGGTGAGATCGGCGGCCGCGACACCGAAGTACTTCATTGCCGCCGCGCGCACCCCGAACACCCCCTCGCCGAATTCGGCGACGTTGAGGTATACCTCGAGAATACGCCGCTTCGACCAGATCAGCTCCACGAGCGGGGTCAGCAACGCCTCGAGCGCCTTGCGCGTCCAGCTCCGCCCCTGCCAGAGATAGACATTCTTCACCGTCTGCTGGGTGATCGTCGAGGCGCCGCGCGTCGCACCGGCGTCGATGGCGGCGCGGATCGCGGCGAGATCGAACCCCCAGTGCAGGCAGAAGTTCGCGTCCTCCGCCGCCACGACCGAGCGGCGCATCACGGGCGCGACCTCCTCGAGCGGTACCCAGGCGTGCTCTATCTGGCCGAGCCGGCGCCGCTCCTCGGCCATGGTGCGGGTGACGGGCGGATCGAAGACGGCAAAGACGCAGACCGCGAGGAGCGCCGCCGCAGCCGCGATCAGCGCCGTGCGCCACAGGAGCCGGCGCAGCGCGCGGATCATGCTGCGGCCCCTACGGGGGCTTCGGCCAGCCTTCGGTTTTCGTGTCATCGCAACCTGATGCCGGCGGGGCGCGCGCCGGTCAACCCCGGCAAATTGCCCGGCGCAGGCGTTGCAAGCCGGCGCCAAACCCCCATCTCAGTGCCAAGCGCTTCACTCAGCCAGCGGAGACAGGAGATGACCGAGAAGGACTTCAAGGACAAGGCCCGTACCTTTGTCGAGCAGATCGAGGTGGCGGGCAACCAGCTCATCGATGAGGTCAAGCGGCTCATTCGAGAGGGCAATGTCCGCAAGTTGCGGCTCAAGGACAAGGACGGAGACTTCGTGCTCGAGCTGCCGGTGACGGCAGGGGTGATCGTCGGTGGCGCCGTGGCCCTGACCGCGCCCTGGCTCGCGGTTCTGGGCGTTGTTGCGGGGCTCATCGCGCGCATCGAGATCGAGGTCGAGCGCGAGGGTGAACCGGGGCAAGGCGCCGCGCCCGAAACACCGACTTCAAGCCGGGCAAATGACGAGGCGGCCTCCTGAGCGAAGGCCGCCTCTCGTTGCAACGGTGCCCGATCCCGGTCACTCGGCCGGGATCGCCTCGCTCTCGATGCCAAGGGGCGCGGGGATCTTGTCCAGCATCTCCTTGGGGCAGACCTGCACGAAGTGGCGCAGTTCGCTTTCCCAGTCGGCAAGGATGCGGGTCGCCTTGGCACTGCCGGTTTCGGCGGCGTGACGTTCGATGAGCGACTTGAGCTGATGCTCCCAGTGCTCCACCGTGACCGGGCAGGTGACGATGGAGTCGGGGTTCATCAGCGCCGTGGCCTTCCCTTCGGGATCGTAGACATAGGCCATCCCGCCCGTCATCCCCGCGGCGAAGTTGGCGCCGATCCGGCCGAGGATCACGGCAACGCCCCCGGTCATGTATTCACAGCCGTTCGAGCCGCAGCCCTCCACCACCACCTTGGCGCCCGAGTTGCGCACCGCGAAGCGCTCGCCCGCGCGGCCGGCGGCGAACAGGTAGCCATCGGTCGCGCCGTAAAGCACGGTATTGCCGATGATGGTGTTCTCGTCGGCCTTGAGCGGCGAGCCCATCGGCGGGCGCACCACGATGGTGCCGCCCGAGAGCCCCTTGCCGACATAGTCGTTGGCATCGCCCGAGACCTCGATCTTGAGTCCCGGCGCGGCGAAGGCGCCAAGCGACTGGCCGGCCGAGCCCTGCAGCTTTACCGTCAGGTGGTCGGGCTGCAGATTGTTGCGCATGCCGAAGCGGCGCACGATCTCCGATGACACCCGCGCGCCGATGGTGCGGTGGGTGTTGCGCACCGCATAGCTCACCTGCATCTTCTCGCCGTCCTCGAAGAAGCGCGCCGCGTCACGCAGGATCTCGGCATCGAGCGTGTCCGGCACCTCGTTCCGGGGCCGGTTGCGGTCGTAACGGATGCGGTCGGCGCCATCGACGGTGATCAGCAGCGGGTTGAGGTCGAGGTCATCGAGATGCGCCGCCCCGCGGCTGACCTGGGTCAGAAGGTCGGCGCGCCCGATCACCTCGTCGAGCGAGCGCGCGCCGAGGCTGGCGAGAATCTCGCGCACCTCCTGGGCGTAGAAGGTGATGAGGTTGACCACCTTGTCCGCGGTGCCGGTGAACTTGGCGCGCAGCCGCTCGTCCTGCGTGCAGACGCCCACGGGGCAGGTGTTCGACTGGCACTGGCGCACCATGATGCAGCCCATGGCGATGAGCGCCGCGGTGCCGATGCCGTACTCCTCAGCCCCCAGCATCGCTGCCATGACGATGTCGCGCCCGGTGCGCAGCCCGCCATCGGTGCGCAGCGTCACCCGGTCGCGCAGGTTGTTCATCGCCAGCACCTGATGCGCCTCCGACAGCCCCATCTCCCAGGGCAGTCCGGCATACTTGATCGAGGTCGCAGGCGAGGCGCCGGTGCCGCCGTTGTGGCCCGAGATCAGGATGACGTCGGCCTTGGCCTTGGCCACGCCCGCGGCGATGGTTCCGACGCCCGACTGCGCCACCAGCTTCACGCAGACCTTCGCGCGCGGGTTGATCTGCTTGAGGTCGTAGATCAGCTGGGCGAGATCCTCGATCGAGTAGATGTCGTGGTGCGGCGGCGGGCTGATCAGCGTCACCCCCGGCGTGGAGTGGCGCAGCCGCGCGATCAGTTGCGTGACCTTGATGCCGGGCAGCTGGCCGCCCTCGCCGGGCTTGGCGCCCTGGGCGATCTTGATCTCCAGCTCCTCGCAGTTGTTGAGATACTCCGCCGTCACCCCGAAGCGACCAGAGGCCACCTGCTTGATCTTGGCACTGGCGTTGTCGCCGTTCGGGAGCGGCTTGAAGTGCGCCGGATCCTCGCCGCCCTCGCCGGAGTCGGATTTCGCGCCGATCCGGTTCATGGCGATGTTGAGCGTCTTGTGCGCCTCGGGGCTGAGCGCGCCAAGGCTCATGCCGGGCGTGACGAAGCGCTTGCGGATCGAGGTGATCGATTCGACCTCCTCGAGCGGCACCGGCTTGCCGAGCGGCTTGAAGTCCAGAAGGTCGCGCAGATGGATAGGCGGCAGGCTCCGCATCTTGGCCGAGAACTGCTTCCACAGCGCATAGGACGCCCGGTCGCAGGCCGACTGCATCAGATGCATGCCCTGCGCGTCCCAGGCATGGGTCTCGCCGGTCCGCCGGAGCTTGTAGAAGCCACCGATGGGCAGGATGTCTGCCGCCCCCTTCCAGCCCAGGGCGTGCACTTCTTCCAGCTTCTTCTGAATGCCCGAAACCCCGATGCCGGAGATGCGGCTGAGCATGCCGGGGAAATACTCGTTGACCATGGCGCGCGACAGGCCCACGGCCTCGAAATTGAGCCCGCCACGGTAGCTGGAGATCACGCTGATCCCCATCTTCGACATGATCTTGAGAAGCCCCTGGTCGATGGCGTTGCGATAGCGCCGCATTGCCTCGGTGAGCGGGCCGTCGAGCAGGCCGCGCGCGATCCTGTCGGCGATGGAGTCCTCGGCGAGATAGGCGTTCACAGTGGTCGCGCCGCAGCCGATCAGCACCGCGAAGTAGTGCGGGTCGATGCATTCGGCCGACCGCACGTTGAGCGAGGTGAAGGTTCTGAGCCCCTGTTTCGTCAACCAGCTGTGCACGGCCGAAGTGGCAAGGATCATCGGCATCGCCACCTTGTCGGGGCCCTGGTGCTGGTCGGTCAGCACGATGTGCCCGGCACCCGAGCGCACCGCATCCTCCGCCTCGGCGCGGATGCGCTTGAGCCCCGCCTCGAGCGCGCCGTCCCCGGCGCCGGCGGGGAAGGTGCAGTCGATCTCCACCATTGGCGCGTTGAAGCTCTCCACCAGCTTCTCGAACTGGGCATTGCCGACGAAGGGGCTTTCCAGAACGATGATCTCGGTCTGGCTGGAGTCCTCGTCGAGCACGTTCTTGAGGTTGCCGAAGCGCGTCTTCAGGCTCATCACCCGGTGCTCGCGCAACGAGTCGATCGGCGGGTTCGTCACCTGGCTGAAGTTCTGGCGGAAGAAGTGGCTGAGCGGGCGGTATTTCTCGCTCAGAACCGCCTGCGGCGTGTCGTCGCCCATCGAGGCGACCACCTCCTTGCCCTCCTCGGCCATGGGAGCAAGGATCTGCTCGAGCTCCTCGAGCGTGTAGCCCGCCGCGATCTGGCGGCGCCGCAGCTCCTCGCCCGAGAAAATCGGCTTCTCGGTCACGCTTGCGAGCACGTCATCAAGCTCGGTGATCTTCTTCACCCACTCGCCGAAGGGCTGGGCGGCGGCGAGGCGGTCCTTGATCTCGGTGTCGTGGTAGAGGCGGCCCTCCTCCATGTCGACGGCCAGCATCTGCCCCGGCCCCAGCGCGCCCTTCTCGCGCACGGTGGCCTCGTCGGTGGGCACCATGCCCGCCTCCGAGCCGGCAATCACAAGCCCGTCGCCGGTGACGACATAGCGGAGCGGACGCAGACCGTTGCGGTCGAGCCCGGCGCAGACCCAGCGCCCGTCGGTCATGGCCAGCGCGGCCGGCCCGTCCCACGGCTCCATCACCGCGTTACAGTAGGAATACATGTCGCGCCAGGCCTGCGGCAGCTCCACGGCCTGCTTCGACCAGGCCTCGGGCACCAGCATGGTCTTGGCCATGGGCGCCGAGCGACCGGCGCGCACCAGCACCTCGAACACCGCGTCAAGCGCGGCCGAGTCGGACGAGCCCGGCGCCACGATCGGCTTGATGTCCTCGGCCCACTCGCCGAAGGTCGCGCTCGCCATGCGGATCTCGTGGCTCTTGAGCCAGTTGAGGTTGCCCTTGAGCGTGTTGATCTCGCCGTTGTGGGCGAGCATGCGGAAAGGCTGCGCCAGCCACCACTGCGGAAAGGTGTTGGTGGAATAGCGCTGGTGATAGATGGCGAAGGCCGACTCGAAGCGCTCGTCCTTCAGGTCGGGGTAGAATTCGGCCACCTGCTCGGCCAGCATCATGCCCTTGTAGATGATCGACCGGCAGGAGAGCGAAGCGATGTAGAGGCCCGAAACCTGCGCCGCGGCCGCCGCCTTCTCGATGCGCCGGCGGATGACATAGAGTTCCCGCTCGAAGGTCTCTTCATCGAGGCCCTTGCCATCGGCGATCAGGATCTGCTCGATTTCGGGGCGGGTGGCGTTGGCCTTCTCGCCGAGCACGTCGATGTTCACCGGAACATGCCGCCAGCCGTAGATGAGGTGACCCATCCGCAGCACTTCCGTCTCGATAATGGTGCGGCAGGTCTCCTGCGCGCCGAAATTGGTGCGCGGCAGGAACACCTGGCCCACCGCGATCCGCCGGTCGCGGCGCGGAGCGTGGCCGGTGCGTTCGATCTGGTCGTGGAAGAAGGCCACCGGGATCTGCACGTGGATGCCGGCGCCGTCGCCCGTCTTGCCGTCGGCATCAACCGCGCCGCGGTGCCAGACCGCCTTGAGCGCCTCGATGCCGAGTTCGACCACCTTGCGCGACGGCTTGCCGTCGATCGAGACGACGAGACCGACCCCGCAGGAGGAATGCTCGGTCTCGGGCGCGTACATGCCGGTTTCGGCGATGCGGGCGCGGCGCGCCTCTTCCTCGCGGGCCCATTCGGTTGGGGAAAGATCGGTCATGGCGGATCACTCCTTGCGGAAATGCCGGGAGCCGCGTGGCCCGCGCCGGCATCTTTTGTGACGGTTGCGGTTCATTGCGCCGTTCATTCGGCGGCAATCTGCCGCGCCGCGGCGGCGAAGCGTTCAAGAATGGCATCGGCGGCCTCGCGCCCGTCGCGGATCGCCCAGACGACGAGGCTCGCGCCCCGCACGATGTCGCCCGCGGCATAGACCCCGTCGAGGCTGGTGGCATGGGTGCGGAAGTCGGCCTTGATGGTACCCCAGCGTGTCACCTCGAGGCCATCCACGCCCCAGAGCCGGGGCAGCTCCTCCGGCTCGAAGCCCAGCGCCTTGATGACCAGATCGGCGGGCTCGACATACTCCGCCCCCTCTATCGGCTCGGGCTTCTGGCGTCCCGTGGCATCGGGCGCGCCGAGGCGCATCTTCTGCACGATGACCCCTTCCACCGGGTCGCCGACGAAACCTTTCGGAGCAGTGAGCCAGACGAACTCGACGCCTTCCTCCTCGGCGTTCTGCACCTCGCGCACCGAGCCCGGCATGTTCGCACGGTCTCGCCGGTAGAGGCACTTCACGCTCACCGCGTCCTGGCGGATCGCGGTGCGTACGCAGTCCATCGCCGTGTCGCCGCCGCCGATCACCACCACGCGCTTGCCGGCCGCGTTCAGCGTGCCGTCCTCGAACTCGGGCACGCGATCGCCGAAGCCCACGCGATTGGCCGCGGTGAGATAGTCGAGCGCGCGCACGATCCCGCGCGCACCGGCGCCGGGCGCGTCGATCACCCGCGCCTTGTAGACGCCGGTGGCGATCAGCACGGCGTCATGCGCGGCGCGGATCTCGTCGAAGCCGATGTCCTCGCCGACGTTGCAGTCGAGGCGGAAGGTCACGCCGCCCTTCTCGAGCTGTTCGATCCGGCGCATGACGACCGGCTTTTCGAGCTTGAAGCCGGGAATGCCGTAGGTGAGCAGACCCCCGGCCCGGTCATACCGATCATAGACGGTGACCTGCACGCCGGCACGCCGGAGCCTGTCGGCCGCGGCAAGCCCGGCCGGCCCCGCGCCGATGATCCCGACGCTCTCTTCGCGTTCATGGGCGGGGGAGGGGATGTCGACCCAGCCCTGCTCCCAGGCGGTGTCGGTGAGGAACTTCTCGATCGCGCCGATGGTTACCGTGCCATGGCCCGCCTGTTCGATCACGCAATTGCCCTCGCAAAGCCGGTCCTGAGGGCAGATGCGGCCGCAGATTTCGGGAAAGGTGTTCGTGTACTGGCTCAGGCGGTAGGCCTCTTCGAGCCGGCCCTCGGCGGTGAGCTTGAGCCAGTCGGGGATGTTGTTGTGCAGCGGGCAATGCGTCTGGCAGTAGGGCACGCCGCACTGACTGCAGCGCGCCGCCTGCTGCGCGGCCTTTTCCGCGGCAAATTCGCCATAGATCTCGCGGAAGTCGTGCGCGCGTGCGGGCGCGGGACGCTTCGGCGGCGTTTCCATCGGTACATCGACGAACTGGAGCATTCTGAGCTTCTTCACGGTGGGGCTCCTTGCTGTCCTCGGTGCTCCTCCGGCCCGCGCGCCGGGGTCATCCGTTCTGGTCGCGGTGTCATGTACATGATCGCGACACCAAAGAAAAGTAAGAAATACTGACATAACTTTCGCCGCAATCCGCGCGGGCTGGAGCCGACCGGGTCAAAATGCGTGATAACAGGTAAGTAATACTGACTTGTTTTTGAGCTTTCCATTGCGGGTGAAGCGGATAGGTTTCGGGCGTTCCTCACGCGAGCCCGGCCCATGCCCATCCTGCATCTGCTTCTCGTCGCCACGATCCAGGGGATCACCGAGTTCCTGCCCATCTCCTCATCAGGGCATCTGATCCTCCTGCCGCAGCTCACCGGTGCGGCTGACCAGGGGCTGGCGGTGGATGTGGCCGTGCATGTGGGCACGCTTCTGGCGGTGATTCTGTATTTCTGGCGCGATGTGCGCCTGGCGGCGGGCGGCCTGCCGGCGCTTCTTGCAGGGCGCGTCGGGGAGCCGGGCGCGCTGCTCGCGCTGCTGCTGGTCATCGCCACCGTTCCCGTCGTCCTGGCCGGTGCGCTGCTCGAACTCGCGGGGCTGACCGCGGCGCTGCGCTCTGTTGCCGTCATTGGCTGGACAACGCTGATCTTCGGGCTGCTTCTGTGGTGGGCCGACAGGACAGGACAGCAGGTCAAGCGAAGCGAGGAATGGTGCCTGCGTGACGCCGTGGTGATGGGCCTGTGGCAGGCGCTGGCGCTCATCCCCGGCACCTCGCGGTCGGGTGTGACCATTACCGCCGCGCGGCGCCTCGGCTACGCCCGTCACGACGCCGCGCGCCTGTCGATGCTGATGTCGATACCGACCATTCTTGCGTCGGGGGCGCTCCTCGGTGCCGAGGTCGCGCTTTCGGGCGACCCCGGGCGGCTGTCCGACATGGTGATCGGCGCGGCATTCGCGTTCGCCGCGGCGCTCCTCGCGCTCAGTCTGATGATGCGCCTCCTGCGCAGCCTCAGTTTCACCCCCTACGTCATCTATCGCGTGGGGCTGGGCCTTGTGCTGCTGTGGGTCGCCTACGGCTGACCGTTCACGCGCCGTGCCGGTGCCGCGCCCTGAGCCGCCGGGCGCTGTCGCGTATCGCCGCGTATTGCCCGAGTGGGCGATAGGGCCACAGATACTCGGGCAGCACCGCTTCCATCGGCGTCGGCGTGACGCCGAGGTCAATGAGCCCGCGCGCCGTCTCCGACACCACGTTGTCGCGCCGCAGAAGCCGGATCTGGTCACGCGTGACGGGCGGCGTCAGAAGCCCGATGGTCAGCGCCGACAGCGCCTCGCTCACGCCGCCGATCGCCGCGCCCGCCCAGAAGGGAAGCGGCAGGATCAGCCGGCGCCGCTCGATGACGTCGAGCATGCGGCGCATGAGCCCGGCGAAATCGTCGATCTCCGGCCCGCCGAGCTCATACACGCCGGCGGTCTCGTCGTTGTCGATGGCATTCACCGCCGCGGCCGCGACGTCTTCGACATAGACGGGCTGGAAGCGCGTGCGCGCCCCGAAGACCGGAATCACCGGCGACATCCGTGCCATGGCGGCGAAACGGTTGAAGAACTGATCCTCGGGTCCGAACACCACCGATGGGCGCAATATCACCGCGTCCGGCCGCGCGGCCAGCACCGCCGCCTCACCGGCGGCCTTGGTGCGGGCATAGAGGCTCGGGCTCTGCGGATCGGCGCCGAGGGCGGAGACGTGCACCACGCGCTCAACGCCCTCCTCGGCAGCAATGCGCGCGACCCGACCCGCGCCCTCGTCATGCACGGCGCTGAAGCTGTTGGCGCCGGACGGCGTGAGAACGCCCACGCAGTTGACCACCGCGTCGGCGGAACGGGTGGCAAGCCGCACGCTTGCCTCGTCGCGGATGTTGGCGAAGACGGGCTCGATCTGGCCGGGAACGCCGTAGGTGCGGGTAAAGAGCGCCTCGTTGGGCCGGCGCACCGCGACCCGGATGCGCCAGCCATCCTCGGCCAGCCGTTCGGTGATGTAGCGCCCGATGAACCCGGAGCCGCCGAAAACCGTCACGAGCCTCGACATCGCCTGCCTCCTCTGGATGGGTCGGCTCTCCTTAGCGTTCCGTGCGCGCGCAAACAAGACGACCGGAACGCGCGATCGGCCGTTGACACCCCCCTCGGGCGGAGATACATCGCCGCTCACGACACCTGCCCAGGTGGCGGAACTGGTAGACGCGCTAGCTTCAGGTGCTAGTGCCCGTATGGGCGTGGAGGTTCGAGTCCTCTCCTGGGCACCATTCCCCCGCAGAACTGTTTCCCGAAGAACGTGATACCGGCCATGGTGGGGCGGGCATCGTCCCGCACGGGCGCGCCCTTGCCCCGACGCGGGCGCCCTTGCCCCGACGCGGGCGCAGGTGCGGGCGCGCGGCACCCTTGACGTGCCGCGACCCGGAGCTCAGCTGCGCACCAGCTTCTCGTAGGCCTCGGCGATCTCGCGGGTGAGCTGGCCGACCTCGAAGGTGTAGTCGCCGATCTGACCCACGGGCGTGACCTCGGCCGCCGTGCCCGTCAGCCAGCACTGCTGGAAGTCCTCGAGCTCGCGCGGCTCGATGTGGCGCTCGTGCACCTTGATCTGGCGGTCCTTCAGAAGGCCGATCACCGTCTGCCGCGTCAGTCCGTTCAGGAAACAGTCGGGCTTCGGCGTGTGCACCTCGCCATCCTTCACGAAGAAGATGTTCGCACCCGTCGCTTCGGCCACATAGCCGCGATAGTCCATGAACAACGCATCCGAGCAGCCCTTGTTCTCGGCCTGGTGCTTGGAGATCGTGCAGATCATGTAGAGCCCGGCCGCCTTGGCGTGAACGGGAATCGTCTCGGGGCTCGGACGCTTCCAGCGCGCGATGTCGAGCTTCGCACCCTTGTACTTGGCGTCGCCGTAGTAGCTGCCCCACTCCCAGGCGGCGATGGCGAGGCGGACGGGATTGCGGCGGGCGGCAACGCCCATGTCTTCGCCGGAGCCACGCCAGGCGACGGCGCGCACATAGGCGTCGGTGAGGTTGTTGGCCTTCAGCACCTGCTCCTTGGCCTGCTCGATTTGATCGACGGTCCAGGGAATCTCGAAATCGAGGCATTTCGCCGAGAAGTGCAGCCGCTCGGAATGTGCGCGGGAAAGGAAGATCCTGCCACCATAGGCGCGCTCGCCCTCGAAGACCGACGAGGCGTAGTGCAGCGCGTGGGTCAGAATGTGCACGTTCGCCTCGCGCCAGGGCACAAGGCGCCCGTCCATCCAGATGTAGCCGTCCCGATCGTCATAGCCCGACATGACCGTGTTCCTTTCCCGATGCCGCAACCGGCTTTTCACATGTTGCGCGCGATAGGTCCGAAACGGATACAATCTTGCGCAAAATCGGCAAACCGCTAACAGCCAGACCTTGGAATGTCAACAAGGCTGACATAAACTGAGAATGTCAGGAAACGGGATTTGCGGGCATGACCGATCACGCTGGACCGGGGGCGGGGGGCGAGAGCCTTCTGTATCTGACCGACGAACAGCTCCGTAAGGGAATCGAGGCGATGTTCTTCGCCTATCGCGGTTTCACTGCCGACCCGGACAGGATCCTTGCCGAGAACGGCTACGGGCGGGCCCATCACCGCGCGCTGCACTTCATCCGCCGCTGTCCGGGAACGACCGTGAACAACCTGCTCGACATTCTGGGCGTGACCAAGCAGTCGCTCAACCGCGTGCTGCGCACGCTCATCGAGGACGGGCTCGTGGAAAGCCGCGTGGGCAATCGTGACAAGCGTGAGCGTCACCTCTACCTGACCGACAAAGGCGCCGAGCTGGAGACCCGGCTTTCGGAGGTGCAGCGCGAGCGCATGCGCGCCGCCTACCGCGCCGCCGGGCCCGAGGCGGTCGCCGGTTTCCGAAAGGTGCTCGAGGCGATGATGGACCCGCAGTTGCGCGCCCATTTCAACCGCCTCAAGGAGGGTGGATGAGCGAGGCTCGGGCCGTGCCGCAGGGGCTTCAGCGTCACCTGTTGCTTGTCGAGCCGGACGAGCGGTTGCGCGGGCTCCTCAGAGGATGGCTGTCGCGTCACGGCTGTCTTGTGACCGCCGCGCGGGACGCGGGCCATGCGCGGCGGCTCCTCGAGGGGCTGGACTTCGATCTCGTCGTGGCTCCCGCAGCCTCGGCAAGCGAGCTCGCCATGGCCGGGCGCGCGCCGCTCCTGGCGCTTGCGGCCGGGCCGGAGGAGGCCGCGGCGGCGCGTGATGCCGGTGCGCGTGCCGTGCTGGCACGCCCCTTTGCCCCCGAAGAGCTTCTTGCCATGATCGAGCAGCTCGTGCCGCGCGAGGACGCGGCCGGGCCGGAGGAACAGGCGATTCGCCTCGGCAGCGCGCGCTTCGATCCGGTGACGCGCGAGTTGCGCCGCAATGGCGCGTTACTGCGCCTCACCGCGGCCGAGACGCGACTGATGGAGCGGTTGGCCGCTGCGGCTGGCGCGCCGGTGCGCCGCGAGAGCCTGATTGACGGCATGGGAAGGTCGCTCGAGGCCGCTGGCCGCGATGCAAGGCGGTCAGAGCAGGACGCGCGTGCGCAGCTGCGCGCCGTCGATGTCCAGATCACGCGGCTGCGGCGCAAGCTCGAGCCCGACCCGAAGAATCCGCGCTACATTCTCACGGTGCGCGGCGTCGGCTACATGCTGGTTCCCGACTGATCCGCCGAGCAGGAGCGAGAGGCCCATGACCACCGCGCTTTTTACCCATCCTTCGGCGCGCGAGCACGTCACGCCCCCCGGCCACCCCGAGCAGGTGGCGCGCATCGAGGCCATCTGGCGCGCGCTGGAGGCTCCCGCCTTCACCGCCCTTGATCGGCGCGAGGCGCCGGAGGCGTCGGAGGCCGACCTCGAACTCTGCCACCCGCGCGGCCACATCGAGGCGATTCGCGCCGCGATCCCCGAGAGCCGCTACGTCGCGCTCGATGCCGACACCTTCGTCAGCCCCGGCTCGTGGGAGCCGGCGCTGCGCGCCGTGGGCGGCTGCATCGCGGCGGTGGATGCGGTGCTTGCGGGCGAGGTTGCCAACGCCTTCGTTGCCATGCGCCCGCCCGGCCATCACGCCGAGCGCGCGCGGCCCATGGGCTTCTGCCTCTTCGGCAATGTCGCCATCGCCGCGCGCCACGCGCTCGAGCGGCACGGGCTTTCGCGCGTGGCCATTCTCGACTTCGACGTGCACCACGGCAACGGCACGCAGGATCTGATGTGGGACGAGCCGCGCGTGCGCTTTGCCTCCTCGCACCAGATGCCGCTCTATCCCGGCACCGGCAGCCGCGAGGAGCGTGGCGCGCATGGCAATATCATCAACGTCCCCCTCAAGCCCATGACCGGCGGCGCCGAGATGCGCGCGGCCTGGGACGGCGAGATATTGCCCGCCATCGACGCCTTCGCGCCCGAGCTGGTGCTCGTTTCGGCGGGGTTTGACGCCCACGCCGCCGACCCGCTCGCGCAGCTCAACTGGACGGAAGAGGATTTCGCCTGGCTGACGGGGCGCATCTGCGATGTCGCCGCGCGCCATGCGGGCGGGCGCGTGGTCTCGACTCTGGAAGGGGGCTATGATCTTCAGGCGCTGGCCGCGAGCGTGGCCGCCCATGTATCGGTGCTGATGGAGAGGGGCGAGGAATGAGCGAGAAGCCGGTCGAGGAAATGTCCTTCGAGGAGGCGATGCGCGCCCTTGAGGAGGTGGTGCGGCAGCTCGAGTCGGGCGA
This sequence comes from Meinhardsimonia xiamenensis, assembly GCF_900102905.1. Taxonomy (GTDB): domain Bacteria; phylum Pseudomonadota; class Alphaproteobacteria; order Rhodobacterales; family Rhodobacteraceae; genus Meinhardsimonia; species Meinhardsimonia xiamenensis. Next base: position 593,680 of record NZ_FNFV01000001.1, read on the forward strand.
GGTGGAGCTCGAGAAGTCGATCGAGCTCTACGAGCGCGGCGCGAAGCTGAAGAAGCGCTGCGAGGAGAAGCTGCGCGAGGCGGAGGAGAAGATCGAGGCGATCACGCTGGATGAGACCGGCACGCCCAAGGGCACGACGCCGGTCGAGGGACTGTGAGCTTCGCGGAGCGGCTGCGGGCACGCACCGCGCCGCTCGAGTCCTTTCTCGACGAGGTGATGGCGCCGAAGCTCGCGGCCTCGGGCGCGCTGCCGCTCGGGTCGGCGATGGCCTATGCGTTGAAGGGCGGCAAGCGGCTGCGCGGCTTTCTCGTGCTCGAAGGCGCGGCGCTGCACGGGGCGGCGCAAGAGCAGGCGCTGTGGCCGGCGGCGGCGGTGGAGGCGATGCATGCCTATTCGCTCGTCCATGACGATCTGCCCTGCATGGACGACGATGACTTGCGCCGCGGCCAGCCCACCGTGCATGTGAAATGGGACGAGGCGACGGCCGTTCTGGTGGGCGATGCGCTGCAGTCGCTGGCCTTCGAGCTTGCCTCGCATGAGGCCGCGCATCCCGACCCGGCCGTGCGGATCGCGCTTGTGGCGGGGCTCGCGCGTGCAGCCGGGGCTGAAGGCATGGTGCTCGGCCAGGCGCAGGACATCGCCGCCGAGAGCGCGACGAGCCCCCTCACCCTTGCCGAGATCACCGCGCTTCAGGCCAACAAGACCGGCGCGCTTATCGTCTGGTCGGCCGAGGCGGGGGCGCGGCTTGCCGGCGCCGACCCCGCGCCGATGGCGGCTTACGCGCGGGCGCTGGGGCTGGCATTCCAGATCGCCGATGACATATTGGACGTCGCAGGCGACGCGGCGAAGGCCGGCAAGCGCGTCGGCAAGGATGCCGCCCGCGGCAAGGCAACCTTCGTCTCGCTGCTCGGCCTTGAGGCCGCGCGCGCGCGCGCGGCCGAGCTTGTGGATGAGGCGATTGCCGCGCTCGATGGCTACGGCGCCGCCGCCGACGGGTTGCGGGAAGCGGCCCGCTTCGTTATTGCCCGCGAGATGTGATCGGACGCCCCCGAGGGGCGCGGAGAGATGTCGGACACGCCGGAAACCACCCCCAGACCCGCCACGCCCACGCTCGACCGCGTGCGCGAGCCGGCTGACCTGAAGCGGCTCAGCGACGCCGAGCTGAAGCGGCTCGCGCAGGAGCTGCGCGCCGAGACGATCAGCGCGGTCTCGGTCACCGGTGGCCATCTCGGCGCGGGGCTTGGCGTGGTAGAGCTCACCGTGGCCATCCACGCCGTCTTCGACACCCCGCGCGACAAGCTGATCTGGGACGTCGGCCACCAGTGCTATCCGCACAAGATCCTGACCGGCCGGCGCGACCGCATCCGCACCCTGCGCCAGAAGGGCGGGCTTTCGGGCTTCACCAAGCGCGCCGAGAGCCCCTATGACCCCTTCGGCGCGGCGCACAGCTCCACCTCCATCTCGGCCGCGCTCGGCTTTGCCGTGGCGCGCGATCTGGGCGGGCGGGACGAGACCGGCCCCATCGGCGACGTGATCGCGGTGATCGGTGACGGGGCGATGTCGGCCGGGATGGCCTATGAGGCGATGAACAACGCAGGCCACCTGGGCAAGCGCATGTTCGTCATCCTCAATGACAACGAGATGTCCATCGCCCCGCCCGTGGGCGCGATGTCGGCCTATCTCTCGCGGCTCTATGCCGGGGCGCCGTTTCAGGAGCTCAAGGCCGCCGCCAAGGGCGCGATCAGCCTTTTGCCGCACCCCTTCCAGGAGGGCGCGCGGCGCGCGAAGGAGATGCTCAAGGGCCTCACCGTGGGCGGCACGCTCTTCGAGGAACTCGGCTTTTCCTACGTCGGGCCGATCGACGGGCATGATCTTGACCAGCTCCTGCCGGTGCTGCGCACCGTGCGCGAGCGTGCCACCGGGCCGATGCTCATCCATGTCATCACCCAGAAGGGCAAGGGGTACGCCCCGGCCGAGCGCGCCCGTGACCGGGGCCACGGCGTGGGCAAGTTCGACGTCGTCACCGGCGAGCAGAAGAAGGCGCCCTCGAACGCGCCGACCTACACCAAGGTCTTTGCCCGTGCGCTCATCCGCGAGGCGGAGGATGACGAGCGCATCGTCGCCGTCACCGCCGCCATGCCCGACGGCACCGGCCTTGACCTTTTCGCCGAGCGTTTCCCGCGCCGCTGCTTCGATGTGGGCATTGCCGAACAGCATGCCGTGACCTTCTCGGCCGGCATGGCGGCCGGCGGGCTCAAGCCCTTCTGCGCGATATACTCCACCTTCCTGCAGCGCGGCTATGACCAGGTGGTGCATGATGTCGCCATCCAGCGCCTTCCCGTGCGCTTCGCCATCGACCGCGCCGGGCTTGTCGGGGCCGATGGCGCCACCCACGCCGGCGCATTCGACATCGCGTTTCTGTCGAACCTGCCGGGCTTCGTGGTGATGGCCGCGGCCGACGAGGCGGAGCTTGTGCACATGGTCGCCACCGCAGCCGGCTACGACGAGGGGCCGATCGCCTTTCGCTACCCCCGCGGGGAGGGCGTGGGCGTGGAGATGCCAGAGCGCGGCAGACCGCTCGAGATCGGGCGCGGCCGGATCATCCGCGAGGGCGGGCGCGTGGCGCTGCTCTCCCTCGGTACGCGGCTGCAGGAGACGCTGATCGCCGCCGAGGCGCTGGCGGCGCGCGGGCTCGCGCCGACGGTGGCCGATGCGCGATTCGCCAAACCGCTCGATCGCGAGCTGATCCTGCGGCTGGCGGCCGAGCATGAGGCGCTGATCACCCTCGAAGAGGGTGCCATCGGCGGTTTCGGCAGCCATGTTGCGCAGCTCTTGGCCGAAGAGGGTGTGTTCGACCGGGGGTTGAAGTTCCGCTCCATGGCGCTGCCGGACGTGTTCATAGACCAGGCGACGCCGGCGGAAATGTATGACATCGCCGGGCTTTCGGCCCGTCACATCGAGGCGAAGGCGCTCGAGGTGCTGGGCGTGACCGACATTGCGAGCCTGCGCGCCTGATGCGCATTTGCAACGTTCGTCTCTTGGTGCAAGGGGCGTCCTCTGGAACTCGAGAACGGGCCCGCCTATGTTCGCGCCCGAACTTCTCGTTGGGGGTTAGGCAAATGAAGAAAGCAGTCCTTGCAATCGGCCTGTCGATGCTCGTTTCCACCGCGGCGTGGGCCGACGGGCCCGGCGCGCCAATGATGGAGCCGGAAGTCGTGCGCACCGAGACGGCGGCGACGGCGTCCGACAGCTGGGTGGTCCTGCTGCTGACCGCGGCGGTTGTCGCGGCGGCTCTGTCCAACTGAACTGCGCAGGTCGGCGCGGCGGTTAAGCCGCGCCGGCCGCTTTCTCTGCCTTGAGAAGCGCTTCGAGCCCGGCCTTGTAGGTCGGGTATTTCAGTTTGACGCCCAGCTCGCGCTTGATCCGGTCATTCCGCACCCGCTTTGACTCGGCGTAGAAGCTGCGCGCCATCGGGCTCATCTGCGCCGTCGCGAAATCCTCCGCCGGCGGAACCGGCAGCCCCATGATCCGTGCGGCATGCGCCATCACCTCCTCGGGCGGCGCGGGGTCGTCGTCGCACACATTGTAGATCGCGCCGGGGTTCGGCCGGGCGACGGAGGCGGCGAGAACCGTGGCGATGTCCTCGACATGAATGCGCGAGAACACCTGGCCGGGCTTGACGATGCGCCGCGCCGTGCCCGCGCGCAGCTTGGCGAAGGGGCCGCGGCCGGGGCCGTAGATGCCCGCAAGCCGGAAGATGTGCAAAGGCAGCCCGGTTTCCTCGGCAAGCGCCTGCCAGGCGGCCTCGGCGGCAACGCGCGCCCGGCCCCGCGGCGTGGCGGGCGCAAGCGGCGTCTCCTCGTCAACCCAGCCGCCGGCGTGATCGCCGTAGACGGCTGTGGTGGAGAGATAACCGACCCATTTGAGCCGGGGGGCGGCGGCGGCCATCGCCGCCCGCCAGTCGCGCAGCACCGGATCGCCTGTTTCCACATCGGGTGCGGTGCAGACCAGAAGGTGATCGGCGGCGGCAATGGCGGGGGCGAGATCCTCGCCCGGCCAGAGCAGCGGCTCGATACCCACTCCGGCGAGCCCCTCCAGCCGTTCGCGCTCGCGGGTCGTGCCCCACACCCGCCAGCCCTCCTGCGCAAGCCGCGCCCCGAAGACGCGGCCCGTGTAGCCGGCGCCGAAGATCAGCATCTGCCCTGCCATGATCCGCTCCCCTCTCATGTGCGCTCAGGCCGGCCCGTTGATCTCGAGCAGGTTGCCGGCCGGATCCTCGACGTAGATGTGCCTGAGCCCCGGAATGGCAAATTCCCCCACCTCCGAGAAGGCAATGCCGGCCGCGCGCAACCGCTCCGCGACGGCGTCCAGATCGTCGACGTGAAGGGCGACATGCCCGCCCATCGAAGGGTTGTGCATGAGGTTGTTGCGGCGCGCGAAGTCGGGGTCGGGCGCGATGAGGTGCAGCCCGGTGTTCACCCCCCGCCCGTCGGGGAAGAGCGCCAGCCGGTCGGGCTCGGCCGGCAGGTAGCCGCGCGCGGGCGGAAAGCGCCACGCCCCTTCCTCAAGCCCCAGAACGGCGGAATAGAACCGCGCCGCCGCCCGCACATCGCGGGCCTCCAGATTGACGTGATGGATCGACCAGCGCATGACGCACCTCCCCGGATTGTGACCGGGCGAGCCTAAACGCCGCAGCGTGTGCTGCGCCAGAGGGGAGGGGCGCGCTTGTTCGTCGGCGCCCCCTCGTCTAAGCCTGCGCGGAGCCGTGTGAAGCAGGAGGACCAATGGCGCGCAACGAGACCTCGAAGGAAGATCGCGCCAAGTCGCGCGACATCGGCGCGCTGCGCCGGCTCTGGCCGTTCCTGAAGCCCTACCGGCTGCTCATGGCCGCCGCGCTCGTGGCGCTGGTCTTCACCGCCATGATCTCGCTGGCGCTGCCCCTGGCGGTGCGCCGGGTGGTGGACGGCTTCGAGACCGAGGTCGCCCGGCTGCTCGACCAGTACTTCCTGGCCGCGCTCGCCATCGCCTGGGCGCTCGCGATCGGCACCGGGCTTCGATACTACCTCGTCACCCGGCTTGGCGAGCGGGTGGTGGCCGACATCCGCAAGGCCGTCTTCGATCGCGTCATCGGCATGAGCCCCGCCTTCTACGAGCGGATCATGACCGGCGAGGTGCTGAGCCGCATCACCACCGACACCACGGTGATCCTGTCGGTGATCGGCTCCTCGATCTCGGTGGCGCTCAGAAACGTGCTCATCCTCTTCGGCGGGCTCGCGCTGATGCTCGTCACCTCGCCCAAGCTCACCGGCCTCGTGCTCCTGCTGGTGCCGGTGGTGATCGTGCCGATCATCACGCTCGGCCGCCGCCTGCGTCGGCTGTCGCGCGAGAACCAGGACTGGATTGCGGCCTCTTCGGGCAATGCCTCCGAGGCGCTTTCGGCGGTGCAGACGGTGCAGGCCTTCACCGCCGAGGAGGAGGCGCGCCGCCGCTTCTCGGAGGTGACGGAGACGGCTTTCCTCTCTGCCCGCCACCGCATCGCGGTGCGCGCGGTGATGACGGTGATCGTGATCGGGCTGATCTTCACCGGCGTCGTGGGCGTGCTCTGGGTGGGCGCGCGCGATGTGCGGGCCGATGTGATGAGCGTGGGCGAGCTCGTGCAGTTCGTGATCTACGCGATCATGGTGGCGGGTGCCGTGGGCGCGCTGTCGGAGATCTGGGGCGAGCTTCAGCGCGCGGCCGGCGCCACCGAGCGCCTGGTGGAGCTTCTGGGCGCGGTCGATGCGGTGCGCGACCCCGAAAACCCCGTGCCGCTGCCGCGCCCCGTGAAGGGCGAGATCGAGCTCGATCACGTCTCCTTCAGCTATCCCACCCGGCGCGACACGCGCGCTCTCGACGATGTGACGCTGAAGGTGCGCCCCGGCGAGACGGTGGCGCTGGTGGGCCCGTCGGGAGCGGGCAAGTCAACCGTGATCCAGCTCATCCTGCGCTTCTATGACCCCGACGAGGGCGCGGTGCGGCTCGACGGGATCGATTTGCGCGACATGGCGCGCTCCGACTTTCGCCGCGAGATCGCGCTGGTGCCGCAGGAGCCGGCGATCTTCGCCACCACGGTGCGCGAGAACATCCGCTTCGGCCGGCCCGACGCGAGCGACGAAGAGGTGGAAGAGGCCGCGCGCGCGGCGGCGGCGCACGAGTTCATCATGGAGCTTCCCAAGGGCTATGAGACGGAGGTGGGCGAGCGCGGCGTGATGCTCTCGGGCGGCCAGCGCCAGCGCATCGCCATTGCCCGGGCGATCCTGCGCGACGCGCCGGTGCTGCTTCTCGACGAGGCGACGAGTGCGCTTGACGCCGAGAGCGAGCGCGCGGTGCAAGAGGCGGTGGAGAAGCTCAGCCGGGATCGCACCACGCTGGTGATCGCGCACCGCCTTGCCACGGTGAAGCGGGCCGACCGCATCGTCGTCTTCGAGGCAGGGCGCATCGTCGCCGAAGGCACCCATGACGAGCTCGTGGCCGAGGGCGGGCTTTATGCGCGTCTGGCGCGGCTTCAGTTCACCGAAGGGATGGCAGCGGCCGAGTAGGCCTCCTGCAAACTGCCGCAACGACACCCGCGCCGCCTTCTTGAAACGCGGGCGCAATCCTTCCATCCTTGCCGGCCAGGGGGAGAGGGCCGCATGCGGCCCAAGGGAGGAATTGCCATGGCACGATTTGCCTCGAAGGCCGACCGCGACGCCATTGAAGCCGAAATGCCGTGGGAGGCGCGCGATGTTCCGGTCACGCTCTATGAACGGCTGACCAAGACGGCGGAGGCGTTTCCCGACCGCCCGGCGATGAGCTTTCAGATGTTCTCGGGGCCGAAGGATCCGGCCGAGACGCTCACATGGCGTCAGTTTCACGCCCGCGTCACGCAGGCCGCGAACCTCTTTCGCAGCCTCGGCATCGGCCCGGATGACACGGTGGCCTACCTTCTGCCCAACTGCAACGAGACGCTCTTTGCCTTCCTTGGCGGCGCGGTCGCGGGCAAGGTCAACCCCATCAACCCGCTGCTCGATGCCGAGCAGATCGCCGGCATCCTGCGCGAGACGGGCGCGAAGGTGCTGGTGACGCTGCGCGCCTTTCCCAAGACGGACGTGCCGCAGAAGGCGGCCGAGGCGGTGGCGATGGCGCCGAATGTGGAGACGGTGCTCGAGGTCGATCTTCTGCGCTACCTGACCCCGCCGAAATCATGGATCGTGCCGCTGATCCGCCCGAAGAACCCCGCGCGCCACAAGGCGCGGGTGCTGAGCTTCACCCGCGAGCTTGCGCGCCAGCCCGAAAAGCTCGCCTTTGAGGACGTGCGCGAGGACCGCATCGCGGCGCTCTTTCACACCGGGGGCACCACCGGCATGCCCAAGGTGGCGCAGCAGAAATATTCCGGCCTCATCTACAACGGCTGGCTGGGGCAGGAGCTTCTCTTCACGGAGAAGGACACGCTGATCTGCCCGCTGCCGCTCTTTCACGTCTTCGCCGCCGTGGTGGTGGTGATGGCCTCGATCAGCTCTGGCGCGCATGTGGTGTTCCCGACGCCTGCGGGCTATCGGGGCGAGGGCGTGTTCGACAATTTCTGGAAGCTCATCGAGCGCTGGAAGGTAAGCTTTGTCATCACCGTGCCGACGGCGATCGCGGCGCTGATGCAGCGGCCCGTCGATGCCGATGTCTCGACGCTTCAGGTCGCCTTTTCGGGCTCGGCTCCCTTGCCCGTGGAGCTTTATCACCGTTTTCAGAAGGCCACCGGCGTGACCATCGTCGAGGGCTACGGGCTGACCGAGGCCACCTGCCTTGTCTCCTGCAACCCGCCTTCGGGGGAGAAGAAGATCGGCTCGGTGGGCGTGCCGTTTCCCTACACGGATGTGCGCATCCTCGACTGCGACGAGAAGGGCGAGGTGCGCCGCGAGATGGGGGTGGACGAAGTTGGCGAGATCTGCGTCTCCAACCCCGGCGTCATCCCTGGCGGCACCTATACCGACCCGGAGAAGAACATCGGGCTCTATGCCTGGGGCACGCATCTGCGCACCGGTGATCTCGGGCGACTCGACGCCGACGGCTATCTGTGGATCACCGGCCGCGCGAAGGATCTCATCATCCGCGGCGGCCACAACATCGACCCGGCCGAAATCGAGGAGGCGCTGCTCTCGCACGAGGCGGTGGCCTTTGCCGGGGCGATCGGCCAGCCCGATGCCTTCGCCGGCGAGCTGCCGGCGGTTTACGTGGAGCTCGTGGAAGGCGCGCAGGTGAGCGAGGCCGAGCTGATGGAGCATGCGAAGAAGCACATCCATGAGCGCGCGGCGCATCCCAAGTATCTGGAGATCCTGCCCGAGCTGCCGAAGACGGCGGTGGGCAAGGTGTTCAAGCCGGCGCTGAGAAAACTCGCGATCACGCGCGTCTACAACGAGGCCCTGACGAAGGCCGGGATTGCGGCCGAGGTCTTCGAAGTGGTCGAGGACAAGCGCCGCGGGCTGGTGGCGCGGCTCAGAAGGACCGGCGAGGTGGATGAGGCCGAGGTGGAGAAGGTGCTGGGCGAATACACCCGGCCGTGGGAGTGGGCCGACTGAGCGCGCGTGCCGCCCCGGCTGGCGCCGGCGCGGGTGGGTATTTGACCCAGGGTGATGGGGGCAGGGCGCGCCCGGTTTCAGACGCTCATCGTGGCCTCGACGGCGCGCTGCCAGCGCTCGTAGCGGTGCGCGCGGGTGGGCTCGTCCGTCTGCGGGGTGAAGCGGCGGTCGAGCGCCCAGCTCCGGGCGAATTCCTCCGGCCCCGGATAGACGCCCGTGGCCATGCCGGCGAGCCAGGCGGCGCCGAGGGCGGTTGTCTCCAGAACCTCGGGCCGGTCGACCGGGGCGCCGAGGATGTCGGCAAGAAACTGCATCGTCCAGTCCGAGGCGGTCATGCCACCATCGACGCGCAGGACGGCGCCCTCGCCTGCGCCGGGCCAGTCGGCGCGCATTGCCTCCCACAGGTCGCGGGTCTGGAAGCCCACGCTTTCGAGCGCGGCGCGGGCGAACTCGGCGCGGCTGGTGCCGCGGGTGAGGCCGAAGATCGCCCCGCGGCAGTCGGGGTTCCAGTAGGGGGCGCCGAGGCCGGTGAAGGCGGGGACGAGGATGACCTCCTGGCCGGGGTCGGCACGGGCGGCAAGCTCGCCCGACTGGGCGGCGCTTTCGATGATGCCAAGCCCGTCGCGCAGCCATTGCACCACGGCGCCGGCGATGAAGATCGAGCCTTCGAGCGCGTAGGTGGGCTTGCCGGCGAGCTGATAGGCGATGGTGGTGAGCAGACGGTTTTGCGAGGTCACCGGTTCGGTGCCGGTGTTGAGAAGTGCAAAGCAGCCGGTGCCGTAGGTGGATTTCATCATGCCGGGCGCGAAGCAGGCCTGGCCCACCGTGGCCGCCTGCTGGTCGCCCGCCACGCCGCGGATGGGGATGGCAGCGCCAAAGATGGCAGGGTCGGTCACGCCGAAATCGGCCGCGCAGTCGCGTACCTCGGGCAGCATCTGCATCGGCACATCGAGGATCTGGCAGATGCCCCGGCTCCACTCCCCCCGGCGGATGTCGTAGAGAAGCGTACGCGCGGCATTGGTGGCGTTGGTGGCGTGCACCTTGCCGCCGGTGAGCCGCCAGATCAGGAAGCTGTCGATGGTGCCGAAGGCAAGCCTTCCGGCCTCGGCCGCGGCGCGCGCGCCTTCGACATGGTCGAGCAGCCATTGCAGCTTGGTGCCGGAGAAGTACGGGTCGAGCAAGAGCCCCGTGGCCTCGGTGAACATCGGCTCGTGGCCCTCGGAGCGCAAGAGCGCGCAGGCAGGCGCCGTGCGCCTGTCCTGCCAGACGATGGCGTTGTGGATGGGCTTGCCGGTGTCGCGCTCCCACACCACGGTGGTCTCGCGCTGATTGGTGATGCCGATGGCGGCGATGTCGGCGGCGGTGAGGCCCGCCTTCTCCATCGCGGCGCGGCAGGTCGAGAGCACCGTCTGCCAGATCTCCTCGGGGTCGTGTTCGACCCAGCCCGAAGCGGGGAAGTGCTGGGTGAATTCCTGCTGGGCGACCGCCTTCACCTTCAGCGCGCTGTCAAACACGATGGCGCGGCTCGAGGTGGTGCCCTGGTCGATGGCGAGAACGTGGCTCATGCGTTTTCCTCCCCCAACTGCGAGGCCATCCATGCCTGAAGCCGCGCGATCTGATCGGCGTTCATCCTGAGGCCAAGCTTGCTGCGGCGCCAGAGCACATCTTCCGCCGTGCGGGCGAATTCGTGCTTCATCTGCCAGCGCACTTCCGCCTCGGTCAGCGTGGCGCCGAAATCCTCGCCGAGATCAGCGGCGCTCTTCGCCTCCCCGACAATCTTCTGCGCCTCGGTGCCGTAGGCGCGCACGAGCCGCCGCGCCCAGTCGCGGCCGAGGAAAGGGGCACGGGCGAGAAGCGCGGCAATTTCATCCTCCACGCCATCGACGGGAAAGGCGCCGCCGGGCAGCGGTGCGGCGGCCGTCCACGGGCCCTTGAGGCTGGGGAAGAAGCGGCGGGCCTTGTCGAGTGCGGCTTCGGCCAGCCGGCGGTAGGTGGTGATCTTGCCGCCGAAGACATCGAGAAGCGGGGCGCGGCCGTCCTCGTCCGTGTCGAGCTTCAGCACGTAGTCGCGGGTGGCGGCGGTGGCCGATTTGGCACCGTCGTCATAAAGGGGGCGGACGCCCGAATAGGTCCAGACGATGTCATCCTCGCTGACCGGGTTGCGGAAGTAGAGATTGGCGAAGTCGAGGAGATAACGCTTTTCCGCCTCGGTGCAGACGGGCGGCGTGTCCGGGTCGGGGTGTTCGACATCCGTTGTGCCGATGAGGGTGAAATCCTCCTCATAGGGGATGGCGAAGATGATGCGCCCGTCCAGCCCTTGCAGGAAGTAGGCGCGGTCGTGATCGAAGAGCCGGCGGGTGACGATGTGCGAGCCGCGCACGAGGCGGATGCGCGCGTTGGTCTCCACATGGATGCGCTCATGCAGGATCTGGCTCACCCAGGGGCCGGCGGCGTTGACCAGCATGCGCGCGCGGTGTGTGGTCTCGTGGCCCTCTGCATCGCGGCAGTCGATCTGCCAGAGCCCGCCCACGCGGCGGGCAGAGAGAACTTCGGTGCGGGTGAGGATGCGTGCGCCGCGCTCGGCCGCGTCGCGGGCGTTCAGCACCACAAGGCGCGAGTCCTGCACCCAGCAGTCGGAATATTCGTAGGCCTTGCGGAATTCCGGGCGCAGCGGCGCGCCGGCCGGGTCACGGGTGAGGTCGAGGGTGCGCGTGCCGGGCAGGATCTCGCGCCCGCCGAGATGGTCGTAGAGGAAGAGGCCGAGCCGGATCACCCAGGCCGGCCGGCGGCCTTTCGCCCAGGGCATGAGAAGGCCCAGCATGCGGCTCACCGGCGTGTCGGTGTCAAAGCGCATCTCCGGGTTCAGCGGCAGAACGAAGCGCATCGGCCAGGAGATGTGCGGCATGTTGCGCAAGAGCACCTCGCGCTCGCGTAGCGCCTCCCGCACGAGGCGGAACTCGAGATATTCCAGATAGCGCAGGCCGCCGTGAAAGAGCTTTGTCGAGGCCGATGAGGTGGCCTGCGCCAGATCGCCCTTCTCGGCAAGCGTCACGGACAGGCCGCGCCCGGCGGCATCGCGGGCGATGCCGCAGCCGTTGATGCCGCCCCCGATGATGAAGAGATCGCTGGGTTCGCCCATGGCCGCCTCCCCTGCCGAAATCCGCGGCCATGAAGCATGGCGCCGCCGGACCTGTCAAAGGGAAATTTTCGAGATTGATCGTTTATACGCGTTTTGTTTTCGATATCAGCTTGCGATGACCGATAGCTTGTAAAAGCGAATCGAAACGCGCATCCTGCCCGCAAGGAGGCAACCCCCCATGTCGCAAACCATCCGCCTGCCCGAGATCCTGCAGATCGCCCGCCGCGAGGGCCGGGTGACGGTGGAGGATCTCGCCCGCCGCTTCGGTGTGACCGAGCAGACCATCCGCCGCGATCTCGCCGAGCTTGACGCCAGCGGGCGGCTCACGCGGGTGCATGGCGGGGCGATCCTGCCCTCGGGCGTGGCCAACATCGGCTATGCCGAGCGCCGGGCGCTGAACGCCGAGGCGAAGGCGGCCATTGCCGCGCGGGTGGCGGCGGACATTCCCGAGGATTGCTCGCTGTTTCTCAACATCGGCACCACCACCGAGGCGGTGGCGCGCGCGCTTCTCGCCCATCGCAAGATCATGGTGGTGACCAACAATCTCAACGTGGCCAACATCCTTGCCGAGAACCCCGGCGCGGAGGTGATCGTGGCCGGGGGGGTGCTGCGCCGCTCGGACGGGGGGCTTGTGGGCGCGCAGACATTGCGCGCGATCGGCGAGTTCAAGACCGACATCGCGGTGATCGGCTGCTCGGCGCTTGATGCCGAGGGTGACATTCTGGATTTCGACATTCACGAGGTCGGGGTGAGCCAAATGATCCTCGCCCGCGCGCGCCGTGCCTTTCTGGTCGCCGACCACTCGAAGTTTCAGCGCGCCGCGCCGGTGCGGATCGCCTCGCTTGCCGAGGTCGAGGCGCTCTATACCGACACGCCACCGCCGGACGCTGTCGCGTCGCGCTGCGCGGAGTGGGGCACCCGGGTGGTGGTCGCCGAGGCACGGGAAGGGTAGGGCGGCGCCCGGCCCGGCGGCCGGGCAAGATGCTCAACCTGGATAAAGCCCCGCGACGCGCGCCCGCGCCTGCACCAGCGCCAGAATCGTCTCGGTCATCGGCATCTCGATGTTCACGGCGCGGCCGAGCTCGACCACCGCCGTGACCAGCGCGTCGATCTCCATCGGCCGGCCGCGCTCCAGATCCTGAAGCATCGAGGTCTTGTGCGCGCCGACCGCAGCCGCCCCGTCGATGCGCTTGTCCACATCGATCGGAAAGCGCGCACCCAGCGCCTCGCCCACGGCCTGCCCCTCGAGCATCATCGCACGCGCGATGCGGCGCAGCTCGGGGCGGGTGGCGAGGTGGTCGAGCGTCTCATGGGTGAGCGCCGAGAGCGGGTTGAAGGCCATGTTGCCCCAGAGCTTCACCCAGATCTCGTCGCGGATGCGCGGGCGCACCGGCGCCTTGAAGCCGGCCTTGCGCAGCGCCTCGGAAAAGCGCTGGGCGCGTTCGGATTTCGACCCGTCCGGCTCGCCGAGCGTGAAGCGGTCGCCGGAGATGTGGCGCACCAGCCCCGGTTTCTCGACCTCCGCCGCGGGATAGACAACACAGCCGAGCGCCTTCTCGGGCGGAAGTGCGGCAGAGACGACGCCGCCTGGGTCCACCGCCTCCACCCGCCGGCCTTCCCACTCAGGCCCCAGCCCGTGGAAATACCAGTAGGGCACGCCGTTCATGCCGGTGACCACGCAGGTCTCGGGTCCGACGAGCGGCTTGAGCTTCTCGGCAATGGGCGGAACGGAGTGGGCCTTGAGCGTCAGCACCAGATAGTCCTGCGGGCCGAGCTCGGCGGGGTCATCCGTGGCCTCGACCTGCGCCACCTGGTCGCCGAACTCCTCGGAGATCAGCCACAACCCGTTGTCGCGGATCGCGGCAAGATGGGGTCCGCGCGCGACCACGGAGACTTGCGCCTCGATCTCGGCATTCGCGAGCCGCGCAGCCATCAGCCCGCCGATGGCGCCGGCGCCGAAGACGCAGATCTTCATTGCGCCGCCTCCGGCTCGGCGAGGCCCAGCTTCTCGGCAAGCCCGATGCGTTGCAGCTTGCCGGTGGCGCCCTTGGGGATCTCGTCGAGGATCAGCACCTTCGCGGGCACCTTGAAGGCGGCCAGCCGCTCGGCGGCGAAGGCGCGGATCTCGGCGGGCGTGGCCGTGGCCCCTTCGGCCAGCACCACCGCCGCGGCCACATCCTCACCCAGCATCCGGTGGGGGATGGCGAAAGTGACAACCTGGGCGATGGCCGGGTGCGCCATCAGCACGTCATCGACCTCCCGCGGGCTGATCTTCTCGCCGCCACGGTTGATGATCTCCTTCAGCCGGCCGCGAATCGTCAGGAAGCCTTCCTCGTCGAACTGCCCCTGATCGCCGGTGCGGAACCAGCCGTTCACGAAGCTCTCGGCATTGGCCTTTGGATTGTTGCGGTAGCCCTTGGTGACGTTCTCGCCGCGGATCACCACCTCGCCCACGGCGCCGCGGGGCAGGATGTTGCCCTCCTCGTCCATCAGCTCCACCTCGGGGCCTTGCGCCACGCCCACCGTGCCCGGCTTGCGCTTGCCCGGCGGCAGGAGATTCGAGCACATCTGGTGCGCCGCCTCGGTCATGCCGTAGGCCTCGATCACCGGGCAGCCGAAGGTCTCCTCGAGCGCATTGAACACCGGCACCGGCAGCGAGGCCGAGGAGGAGCGGATGAAGCGCAGCCGCGCGCCCCTGATGATCTCGGCATTGCGCGGGGCACGGGCGAGGATCGCCTGATGCATCGTCGGCACGGCGGTGTACCAGGTCGGGTCCGTCTCCTTCAGCCAGCCGTAGAAGCGCAGCGCGTCGAAGCCCGGTGTGCAGCTGATCGCCGCGCCGGCCTGCACCGAGGCGAGCACGGCGGCGATCAGCCCGTGGATGTGAAAAAGCGGCATGATGTTGAGGCAGCGGTCGCCGGGGGCGAGCTTGAGCGTGCGGGCGATGTTCTCGGCCGAGGCGCAGATGTTGCGCGAGGTGAGCGGCACGATCTTCGGCCGCGAGGTGGTGCCCGACGTGTGGAGCACCAGCGCCTCGTCCTCGGGGCCGTTCGGCGTGGCCTCCGCCTCGGGCAGGGGCGTGCCATCCGCGCCGACCAGCGTGAAGATTCCCGCCTCGCTCTCCCGGCGCAGCTCGGCCAGAGGGATGCCGAGCCGCGCGGCGGCGGCGCGCGCGGGGGTCTCCACCCCTTCGGCGACGATCAGAAGCCGCGCCTCGAGGTCTTCGAGATAGAAGGCGAATTCCTCTTCCCTGTAGGCGGGGTTGAGGGGGGCGGCGGTGGCGTGGGCGGCAATGCCGAGAAAGGCCGTTGCCATGTGCGGCCCGTTCGGCAGCACGATGGCCACGCCGTCGCCCCGGCCCACGCCGGCGCCGGCAAGCTGGGCCCCGGTGCGGTTGATCTGCGCCGCGAGCTCCCCATATGTGATATGGTCGGTGCCCGGCGCGCCGATGGCGGGGCCATCCGCGCGCGCGACAAGATCAACAATGGTGCGTGGCGAGGCGTCTGGCATCTGTTCCTCCACATTGTCCGCGCGGAGTATGGCGCGCGGCTGCGGCGGCGGCAATGCACACCGCCCCGTGCAGTGATGCACGGCGGCTCGCGAGCACGGCGGCCTGGCAGCGTGGCCACTTGCCAGCGCGGGGCGAAGCGGCTAGAGAGCCGCGCATCGGGAGGCCGCCAGAGCCTCGGGAAGAACCATTGGGCAGGGCCGGGGACAACCGCCGGCCCTGATTTGCATGGAAGAGACCCGGGGCGGCTGGCGGGGCAGAACCACTCAAAGACCGGCGGAGACAACCGCCTGGCCGGAAATGACGATACACTGAAAGGAACCTGAACTTAATGACCGCAACTGCAACACGCGAGGAATTCGAAGCCCTCCTCAACGAAAGCTTCGAGATCGACACCCCCAAGGAGGGCTCTGTCGTCAAGGGCAAGGTCATCGCGATCGAGAATGGCCAGGCCATCATCGACGTCGGCTACAAGATGGAAGGCCGCGTCGATCTGAAGGAATTCGCAAGCCCCGGCGAGGAGCCGAATATCAAGGTCGGCGACGAGGTCGAGGTTTTCCTCGAGCGGGTCGAGAACGCCCGCGGCGAGGCGGTGCTGAGCCGCGACAAGGCCCGCCGCGAAGAGGCGTGGGACCGGCTCGAGAAGGCCTATGCCAATGACGAGCGCGTTGAAGGCGCCATCTTCGGCCGCGTCAAGGGCGGCTTCACCGTCGATCTCGGCGGTGCCGTGGCCTTCCTTCCGGGCAGCCAGGTGGATGTGCGCCCGGTGCGCGACGCCGGCCCGCTGATGGGGCTCAAGCAGCCGTTCCAGATTCTCAAGCTTGATCGGCGCCGCGGCAACATCGTCGTCTCCCGTCGTGCGATCCTCGAGGAAAGCCGTGCCGCCGAGCGCGCCGAGGTCATCGCGCAGCTCAACGAGGGCGACGTCGTCGAAGGCGTGGTCAAGAACATCACCGAGTATGGCGCCTTCGTGGACCTTGGCGGCGTGGACGGCCTTCTGCACGTCACCGACATGGCCTGGCGGCGCGTCAATCACCCCTCCGAGATCGTCTCCATCGGCGAGACCATCAAGGTGCAGGTGATCAAGATCAACAAGGAGACCCACCGCATCAGCCTCGGGCTGAAGCAGCTGCAGGCCGACCCGTGGGACACGGTGGAGGAGAAGTACCCGGTTGGTTCGGTGCACAAGGGCCGCGTGACCAACATCACCGACTACGGCGCCTTCGTGGAGCTCGAGCCGGGGATCGAGGGGCTCGTGCACGTCTCCGAGATGAGCTGGACCAAGAAGAACGTCCATCCGGGCAAGATCGTCTCGACCTCCCAGGAGGTGGATGTGATGGTGCTCGAGATCGACCCGGCCAAGCGCCGCGTGAGCCTCGGGCTCAAGCAGACCCAGCGCAACCCCTGGGAGGTGTTCGCCGAGACCCATCCGGTGGGCACGGTCGTCGAGGGCGAGGTCAAGAACATCACCGAGTTCGGCCTCTTTGTCGGCCTCGAGGGCGACATCGACGGCATGGTGCACCTCTCCGACCTCAGCTGGGACAAGCGCGGCGAGGAGGCGATCAAGGAGTATCGCAAGGGCGACATCGTCAAGGCGGTGGTCACCGAGGTCGATACCGAGAAGGAGCGCATCTCGCTCTCGATCAAGGCGCTTGAAGGCGATCCCTTCCAGGAGGCCGTGGCCGGCGTGAAGCGCGGCGACGTGATCACCGTGACGGTCAGCGCCATCGAGGATGGCGGCATCGAGGTGGAATACGAGGGCATGAAGTCCTTCATCCGCCGCTCCGACCTCAGCCGCGACCGC
The DNA here is from genome assembly GCF_900102905.1 of Meinhardsimonia xiamenensis. Taxonomy (GTDB): domain Bacteria; phylum Pseudomonadota; class Alphaproteobacteria; order Rhodobacterales; family Rhodobacteraceae; genus Meinhardsimonia; species Meinhardsimonia xiamenensis. The sequence goes on from NZ_FNFV01000001.1 coordinate 610,719, forward strand.
TCCGAGCAGCGGCCCGAGCGCTTCCAGGTCGGCGACAAGGTCGATGTCCTTGTCACCAACGTCGACCCGAAGAGCCGGCGGCTTGGCCTGTCGATCAAGGCGCGGGAAATCGCCGAGGAGAAGGAAGCGGTGGAGCAGTACGGCTCTTCCGACTCCGGTGCCTCGCTTGGCGAGATTCTCGGCGCTGCGCTGCGCGGCGGCGACGACAAGTAACCGGTTCTGCGCCGACGGCTCTGATAGGCCCCGCCCGCGTGGCGGGGCCTTTCCCGTGACAGCTCCAGCGCGAATCGCCGGCGTTGCGCGCCGATGCCGGGCCGGAGGCGATGCGCGATGCAGGTGCCTGACGTGGCGTGAGGCTGTAAATGAGCCGTGAATCAGCGCATTAGCCGGGCAAAACTCCGCTTTGCAGGCCATGTTCGGGTTTGGCGCGGGACGCATTGCGCCTATATTGACGCGGTGCCGGCTGCCCCGGCGACAAGGGGACTGTGCGAGACCGGCAGCGCGAAGGGGGGAGATGAGATGATCAGGTCCGAGCTGATCCAGAAGATTGCGGAAGAGAACCCGCACCTGTACCAGCGCGACGTCGAGCGCATCGTGAACACGATTTTCGAGGAGATCATCGAGGCGCTGGCACGCGGTGACCGGGTGGAGCTGCGCGGCTTCGGGGCCTTTTCCGTGAAGAAGCGCGATGCGCGGATCGGCCGCAATCCCCGCACGGGCGAATCGGTGCAGGTTGAAGAAAAGCATGTTCCCTTCTTCAAGACCGGCAAGCTGCTCAGGGATCGCCTGAACGGGCACGAGGAGTGACCACGGCACATGGCCCGCTACATCCGTTACATCCGTTACGCCTTCCTGGCGCTCGTGACCGTGGTTCTGGTGACGCTGGCGCTGGCCAATTCCGCGCCGGTGACCCTGCGTGCCCTGCCCGAGCAGCTGACGCTGCTGACCGGCTGGAACTGGAGCGCGACGCTGCCGCTGTGGGTGGTCATCTTCGGCGGCGTGGTGGCCGGACTGTTCATCGGTTTCGTGTGGGAATGGCTCCGTGAGCACCGCTATCGCGCCCAGGCTGCGCGCGAGCGGCGCGAGCGGGAGCGGCTGGAGCGCGAGGTGGCAAGGGCGCGCCGCGAGGCGGCCGGCGGCGACGAGGTGCTGGCGCTTCTCGAAGAGGGTGGGAAGGCCTGAGCCGGACCTTGCGATGACCTCCCTCGCCATTCGCTTCAAGATCTGCGGCCTGACCCGTGCCGAGGACGTTGCCGCGGCCGTCAGTGCGGGTGCCGCCTATCTCGGCTTCGTCTTCTTTCCGCGCAGCCCGCGGCACCTCGACATTGACCGGGCCGCGGAACTGGCGCTGGGAGTGCCCCCCGGGGTGGCGAAGGTCGCGCTGACGGTGGATGCCGATGACGCGATGCTCGAGGCCATCCTTGCGCGGGTGCCGGTCGACATGCTGCAACTGCACGGGCGCGAAAGCCCGGCGCGGGTGGCCGAGATCAAGGCGCGCTTCGGCCTGCCCGTGATGAAGGCGGTGGGCGTGGCCGATGAGGACGATCTCGCCCACCTAGATCGTTACGCGGGTGTCGCGGACCAGCTGTTGGTGGACGCAAAGCCGCCGCCGGGAGCCGACAGACCGGGAGGCAACGCGGTTGCCTTCGATTGGCGCCTTGTCGCGGGGCGGCGCTGGGCGGTGCCCTGGATGCTGGCCGGGGGGCTGACGCCGGACAATGTGGCCGAGGCCGTCCGCCTGACCGGCGCCCGGCAGGTCGATGTCTCGTCGGGGGTGGAATCGGCGCCCGGCATCAAGGATGCGGCGCGAATCGCCGAATTCGCTCGGGCCTTGGGGCAGGTGCGCCGGGGGGCCTTGCCCCCCGGACCCCCCGGGGTATTTTCACCAAGATGATGGAATGAGGGGCCTGCCCAGATGGAGAGCGCCATGGCCGAAGACCTGATCAACAGTTTCATGACGGGCCCCGACGAGCGCGGCCGTTTCGGCCGATTCGGTGGTCGCTTCGTCTCCGAGACGCTCATGCCGCTGATCCTTGATCTCGAAGAGCAGTATGAGCGCGCCAAGACCGACGAGAGCTTCTGGGCGGAGATGGATGACCTCTGGGAGCATTACGTCGGCCGGCCGAGCCCGCTCTATTTCGCCGAGCGGCTGACCGAGCATCTCGGTGGCGCCAAGGTCTATTTCAAGCGCGACGAACTCAACCACACCGGCGCGCACAAGATCAACAATGTGCTGGGGCAGATCATTCTTGCCCGGCGCATGGGCAAGACGCGGATCATTGCCGAGACGGGGGCCGGCCAGCATGGTGTGGCGACGGCCACTGTGTGCGCCAAGTTCGGGCTGAAATGCGTCGTCTACATGGGCGCCCATGACGTGGAGCGGCAGGCGCCCAATGTCTTTCGCATGCGGCTTCTGGGAGCGGAGGTCGTTCCGGTCACCTCCGGGCGCGGCACGCTCAAGGATGCGATGAACGACGCGCTGCGCGACTGGGTGACCAATGTGCGCGACACCTTCTACTGCATCGGCACGGTGGCAGGGCCGCACCCGTATCCGGCCATGGTGCGCGACTTCCAGTCGATCATCGGGCGTGAGGCAAAGGCGCAGATGCTCAAGGCCGAGGGCCGGCTGCCCGACACGCTGGTGGCGGCGATCGGCGGGGGGTCGAACGCGATGGGGCTGTTCTACCCCTTCCTTGATGACAAGGATGTGCGGATCATCGGCGTCGAGGCGGGCGGCAAGGGCGTGGACGAGAAGATGCAGCACTGCGCCTCCCTCACCGGCGGGCGGCCGGGCGTTCTGCACGGCAACCGCACCTATCTCTTGCAGGACGACGACGGGCAGATTCTCGAGGGCTATTCGATTTCGGCCGGGCTCGACTATCCGGGCATCGGACCCGAGCATTCCTGGCTCTACGAGACGGGGCGCGCGGAATATGTGGCGATCACCGATGCCGAGGCTCTCGAGGCGTTTCAGCTGTGCTGCAGGCTCGAGGGAATCATCCCCGCGCTCGAGCCTTCCCATGCGCTGGCGCATGTCATGAAGATCGCGCCCGAGTTGCCGCGCGACCACCTGATCTGCATGAACATGTGCGGCCGGGGCGACAAGGACATCTTCACCGTAGCCCGCGCGCTCGGCATGGAGATGCCGCAAGCGGGGTGAGGCCCCGAGGGGTGAGGCCCCAAGGACGGGTAGGCCCATAAACGGGAGTTTATGGCCATCCGCCGGCCGATTATCCGCCGCGCGATAAACCTCCGTCGAATGGATGCGGGTGGCGTCCTCTGCCTTGCTGTCCCCATCGGCCCGCCGCCGGCGGGTCGCAGGACGGCATCAGGAGGACGACACATGAGAAAGAAGATTGCAGCGGGTCTGGGCGTGGCGCTGCTGGTTGCCCTCGGCGCGAAGGCCGACCCCCCTTCACCGACGCCATCGTGAGCGATCTGCAGTCTCAGGGCTTCGAGTTCATCGAGATCAAGAACGGCCCTTCCACGGTCAAGGTCGAGGCGGTGCGCGGGGCGACGAAGCTTGAGGTGGTGTATGATCGCGCCACCGGGCGCATCGTGAAGCAGGAGACGGCCCCGGCCGGCGATGATGCCGGGCGCAGCGGCGTGTTCATCCGTTCGCGCGACGATGACTTTGTCGACGCGAATGACGACGTCTCGCGCGATGAGCAGCATGGCGATGATCGCGACGGTGGCCGTGTCGACGACCATGACGACGATGATGGCGGCCGCGGGGGGCGGGACGACGACAGAGGGTTGCCTCTCCTGCGGGCGGGCACTGTGGGTGCCCGTCCGCGCCTTGCGTTCCGTGGGGCGGCGCAGATGGTGGCGACATGGCGACAGCGATGAACAGCAGACCGGATCGCAGGAGCTTTCTTGCCGGTGGCTTCCCGACGGTCATGGTCGCAAGTGCCGGTCCGGCTGCAGCGGAGACGGTGCGCGAGCCGATCGAGATTGGCGCCCCGCTGGGGCTTGTTCTCGGTGTCGTGCTGGGGGCAATCGCGCTCCAGCGGACGCTGAAGCTCAACCGCCGCATGCAGGCGCAGATCGACGCGGCTTCGGCGGCGTTCCATGCGCTCATGCAGCAACGCTTCGATGAATGGGGGTTGACCCCGGCGGAACGCGATGTCGCCTTCCTTGCCCTCAAGGGCTGCTCGATTGCCGAAATCGCGCGGTTGAGGGAAACTTCCGAAGGCACGGTGAAGGCGCAGACCAATGCCATCTACCGCAAGGCCGGCGTGAGCGGGCGGGCGCAGCTTCTGAGCCTGTTTCTCGATGACCTGATGGGCGTGCGGCCGTGAAAAGCGGCCGATCAGCCGTGGTTTGCCGTTCCGGGCGGCGTGCCCGGGTCAAGCGCGCAGGCGCGAAGAATGTGCTGCGGCACGATCTCGAGTGCGCGCGCGTGCGTCGCCTCGAGCACCACTTTCGGGGCGCAGCCCTCGTCGTGGGCCTGCAGGAAACGCGCGGCGCACAGGCACCAGCGGTCGCCGGGCTTCAGGCCGGGGAACAGGAATTCCGGCCGCGGGGTCGAGAGGTCGTTGCCGACATACTTGGAGAAGGCGAGGAATTCGGCCGTCATCACCGCGCAGACGGTATGGCTGCCGGTGTCCTCGGCGCAGGTGTCGCAGGCGCCGTTGCGGAAGAGACCGGTCATGGGCGCGCGCGAGCATGGCTGCAGCGGGCCGCCGAGGACGTTGATGGAAGGGTCCGTGCGCATGGGCATTCCCTCGCGGATTGCGGGTTCAGCGGAACCGGTCGATGAGGCGCTCAAGGGGGCTCTTTCCCTCTTCTTCTCGGGGCGCCGCCTGCTCGGCTTCGGGCGGGGTTTTTGCGGCCTTCTCGGTCTTGCTGGCGCGGGGCGGGGCCACGCGTCGCGCAACCGCGTTCATGAAGGCCGCGGTATCGCCGCGCGCCAGAGCCGGGGCGCCGTCGGAGATGCCGCGCAAGAGGTCGTCGAGCCACGCGGCATCGGCCTTGGAAAAGTCTCCGAGCACATGGGCCGTCACGCGGTCCTTGTGGCCGGGATGGCCGATGCCGATGCGCACCCGGTGGTAGCCGTCGCCGATATGGGCATGGATCGAGCGCAACCCGTTGTGCCCGGCATGCCCGCCGCCCGTCTTGCAGCGGCACCTACCGGGGGCAAGGTCGAGCTCATCGTGGAACACGATCACATCCTCGGGCGTGAGCTTGTAATAGTGCATCGCCTCCGACACCGCCTGGCCGGAGAGATTCATGTAGGTCTCGGGCTTGAGCAGGATGACCTTCTCGCCGCCAAGGCGGCCTTCAGAGACGAGGCCGTGAAACTTGCGTCGCCAGGGTGAAAAGCCGTGGTCCTCGGCGATGCGGTCCACCGCCATGAAGCCGATGTTGTGGCGGTTGCGGGCGTATTTCTCGCCCGGATTGCCGAGCCCCACGAATAGCCGCATTGCCTGCTCCTCCTTGGTTCGAAACTAGGGCGCGCGGGGCGCCGCCGCAACGGTGCGCAACGAAAACGGGGCCCCGAAGGGCCCCGTGCGTTGCGTTCCACCGGCTCGGGGCGCGCGTGCGGGTCAGTCCTCCGACTGCTCCGTGGCCGGCACTTCGCCGGCCTCGGCGCCTTCCCCTTCTTCCTCCTCGGCCACAAGACCGCTCGGCGGAGAGATGTTGGCGATCACGAAATCGCGCTCGATGGTGGGTTTGGCGCCGGCGGGAAGCTCCACCTGCGAGATGGTCACCACATCGCCGATGTCGAGGCCCGTGAGGTCGACCACCACCTTCTCGGGGATGTCGCCGGCGACCACGTTGAGCTCGATCTCCGGGCGCACCACGGTCAGCACGCCGCCGCGCCGGATGCCGGGGGCTTCGTCCTCGTTGACGAATTCCACCGGGATGTAAACGTCCACCCGGCTCGTGCGGCGCAGGCGCATGAAGTCCACATGGATCGGCAGATCCTTGACCACATCGCGCTGCACGCCGCGGCAGATCACCCGGACGTCGTCCATGCCCTCGACCTTGAGGTTGAACAGCGTCGAGAGGAAGCGCCCCGCCTTCAGCCGCTTCACCAGCTCGTTGAAGGGGATGTTGATCGGCACCGGATCCTTGTGGTCGCCATAGACCACACCGGGCACCATGTTCTCACGCCGTGCCTGACGAGCGGCCCCCTTGCCCGTCCCCGTCCGCAACTTGGCGTGAAGATCTGGAATCTCACCAGCCATGTCTGAAATCTCCGAAAGGTTCTGTCACGTGACACCGGGCGCATCCTCCAAGGGTGTATGCCCCGATGAAGCCGCGCGTATAGTTGAGCCGCGGCGGCTTGAAAAGGGCAAATGCGCTCGCGTCCTGCAACTCGCGGCTTGCGGCCATGCGCGGGCCGGTGCACAGGCAGACGCATGAGCGTTATCGCGCCCCTGAGACTGTGTCGCGCTCCGGCCACGGCATTCGTGATCGTCGGCCTCTACTGGGGCGCCTTCGCGGCCAATGTTCCCGTCATCAAGGCGCGAATCGGCGCCTCCGACGGTGAATTCGGGGCATTGTTGCTTTCGTCGGCCCTGGGGCTCGTGAGCGCCATGTGGCTGGCCCCGCGGGCCGACCGGCTTTTCGGTGCGCGCGGGCTGCCCCTGGCCGCGCTCGTGCTGGCCGGCGCCTTCCTGCTGCCGGGTCTGGCCATCGGGCCGGCAAGTTTCGCTCTGGCGATGGTTCTGGCAGGCGCCGCCTCCGGGCTGACGGACGTGATCATGAACGCGCGCGTCTCGGAGCTTGAATCGCGCCACTCCCGCAGCCTGATGAACGCCAACCACGGCGCCTTCTCGGCCGCTTATGCCGCAAGCGCTGTCGCTGCCGGCCTTGCCCGAGAAGCCGGCACGCCAACGGTGGCGACGTTTGCCGCGCTCGGGGTGGTGACGCTGCTGCTCGCGCCGGGGCTGGCCGCGGCGCCGGAACACACGCCGTCCAGAGGTGCCGCCGCGCGTGGTTCGTCACTCGGTCCGGTCATCATGTGCGGGGCCATCGTGCTCGTCGCCTTCATGGCCGAGGCCACGGTGGAGAGCTGGTCGGCACTCTTCATCGAGCGCGAGCTCGGCGGTAGCGCGGCGCAGGGAGCGCTGGGACCGGCGATGCTCGGGCTGACCATGGCCGTGGGCCGTTTCTCCGGGCAGGCGGTCAGCGTGCGCCTGCGCCCCTCGCAGGTGGTCGTCTGGGCCAGCCTCATGGCCGCGGCCGGCGCGCTCGTCGCCGCCGCCGCACCGGTCCCGGCGGTGGCCTATGCCGGCTTTGCCGTGCTTGGGCTCGGTGTCTCGGTGATCGGGCCCCTGGGGCTGGCGATGGTCGGCCAGCTCGTCGCGCCCGCCGACCGCACCGCCGCCATTGCCCGCACCGCGGTGATCGGTTTTTCCGGCTTTGTCATCGCCCCGGTGCTGATGGGCGGGCTGAGCGAGCTCGTGGGCCTTGGCGCGGCCTTTGGCGCCGTGGCCCTGCTTCTGGCGCTGGCGCCGCTGCCCCTGCCGTGGATCCGGGCGCGCAATTCGCTTCTGTAGGGCCCGGCGCTCAGGCGCGGCGCTTGCGCGGGCCCCAGTCCTTCCAGCGGCCCTCGAAGTCTTCCGGCACGAGCAGGATGTCGCGGTCGACCTCCTCCACCCGCCGGCGGCCGCAGAAGGCCATGGTGAGGTCGAACTCGCGCTGCAGGATCTCCAGCGCCTTCGTCACCCCGGCCTCGCCCATCGCCCCGAGCCCATAGACGAAGGCGCGGCCGATGTAGGTGCCCTGCGCGCCCATCGCCACCGCCTTGAGAATGTCTTGGCCGGAGCGGATGCCGCCATCGAGATGCACCTCGACCTTGTCGCCCACCGCATCGAGGATCGCCGGCAGGGCGCGGATCGAACTCAGCGCGCCGTCGAGCTGGCGCCCGCCGTGGTTGGAGACGACGATGGCGTCAGCGCCAAGCTCGGCCGCTTTCTTCGCATCCTCGACATCGAGGATGCCCTTCAGAATGACCTTGCCGCCCCACTGCTCCATCAGCTTCGCGACCTTGCCCCAGTCGAGCGCGGGGTCGAACTGCTCGGCCGTCCAGGCCATCAGCGAGGAAGTGTCGGACACGCCCTTCACATGGCCGACGATATTGCCGAACTGGCGGCGCTTCGTGCCCAGCATCTCAAGGCCCCAGCGCCATTTCGTGGCGAGGTCGAGCATCACCGGCAGGGTCAGCTTCGGCGGGGCGGAAAGGCCGTTCTTCAGATCCTTGTGGCGCTGGCCGAGAATCTGAAGATCGAGCGTGATGACGAGCGCCGAGCAGCCTGCCGCGCGCGCCCGCTCGATCAGCCGCGAGGTGAAGTCGGTATCCTTCATGGTGTAGAGCTGGAACCAGAAGGGCCGGGTGGTGTGCTCGGCCACATCCTCGATCGAGCAGATCGACATGGTCGAGAGCGTGAACGGCACGCCGAACTTCTCGGCCGCGCGCGCGGCCTTGATTTCGCCATCGGCGCATTGCATGCCCGTCAGCCCAACCGGCGCCAGCGCCACCGGCAGTGCCACCTCCTCTCCGATCATCGTCGAGGCGGTCGAGCGGCCCGACATGTCAACCGCCACGCGCTGGCGCAGGCGGATGAGGTCGAAGTCGCGCTCGTTGTCGCGGAAGGTCTGCTCCGTCCAGCTCCCCGACTCGGCGTAGTCGTAGAACATCTTCGGCACGCGCCGCCGGTAGAGTTCCTTGAGATCGTCGATGTTGGTGATGACGGGCATGGTATCCTCCCTCTCTCACCCGCGATGGGCGCCCTCGGCCAGCGTGCGCACGAACTCCAGCACCTCCGCAACCGGTCGGCCCTCGCCGATCTTGGCCACGATCGCCGAGCCCACGACGGCGCCATCGGCCACGCGCGCGATGGCCTCCGCCGCCTCGGGCGTCCTGATGCCGAAGCCCACCACCACCGGCAGGTCGGTCTTCGCCTTGATGCGCGCGACTTCGGGGGCGACTTCCTCGGCTTGCGCCGCCGCCGCGCCCGTGATGCCGGTGATCGAAACGTAATAGACGAAGCCGCTGGTGTTGGTCAGCACCTTGGGCAGGCGCTTGTCGTCGGTCGTCGGCGTGGCGAGACGGATGAAGTTGAGCCCTGCCTGCTGCGCCGGAATGCAAAGCTCGTCATCCTCCTCGGGCGGCAGATCGACGACGATGAGCCCATCCACGCCGACGGCCTTCGCATCCTCGAGAAAGCGGTCCACCCCGCGGTTGTAGATGGGGTTGTAATACCCCATGAGCACGATCGGCGTGGCGTCGTCCTCGCGGCGGAACTCGGCCACCATGTCGAGCGTCTTCTGCAGCGTCTGGCCGGCGGCCAGCGCGCGCTGGCCGGCAAGCTGGATGGTGGGGCCGTCGGCCATGGGGTCGGTGAAGGGAACGCCGAGCTCGATGATGTCCACTCCAGCGGCGGGCAGGCCGCGCAGGATCTCCATCGAGGTGTCGGGGTCGGGATCGCCCGCCATGATGTAGGCGACAAAGGCCTTGCGGCCCTCGCCCCTGAGCCTCGCGAACGTCTCGTCGATGCGGGTCATGGCGGCTCCCTCGCTCCCCTCGATCTCGCCCGATTTGCCGCGAAACGGGCGGAAAGTGCAAGCGCCCGCGGCCACTGGTGATGTGGCCTTGCGCCGGTGCGCGGCGCTTCCCATCTCTGCAGGTGCCAACAGGCGCGCCGGCTGCTTGCCAAGCGGGGGGCACCGGCTTATCAGCGGCGCGCGATTTCCACCCCGGGGGAACGAGATGGGTTTCAAGGTCGGCATCGTCGGCTTGCCGAATGTGGGCAAGTCCACGCTGTTCAATGCGCTGACACGGACGGCCGCGGCACAGGCGGCGAATTTTCCCTTCTGCACCATCGAGCCGAATGTCGGCGACGTGGCCGTGCCCGACCCGCGGCTGGAGACCCTGGCGCGGCTTGCCGGATCACGCCAGATCATCCCCACCCGCATGACCTTCGTCGACATCGCCGGGCTGGTGAAGGGGGCAAGCCGGGGCGAGGGGCTGGGCAACCAGTTTCTGGCGAACATCCGCGAAGTTGACGCCATCGCCCATGTGCTGCGCTGCTTCGAGGATAGCGATGTGACGCATGTCGAGGGGCGGGTTGACCCGATCGCCGATGCCGAGACCATCGAGACCGAGCTGATGCTTGCCGATCTTGAGTCGGTGGAGCGGCGGCTGGCGAACCTCTCGCGCAAGGTGCGTGGCGGCGACAAGGAGGCGCTGCAGCAGGAGCGGCTGCTTCTGGCGGCGAAGGCGGCGCTCGAGGCCGGGCGGCCGGCGCGCTCGGTGCCAGTGGCCGAGGAAGACGCCAAGGCCTGGAAGATGCTCCAGCTTCTCACCGCAAAGCCGGTGCTCTACGTCTGCAACGTCTCCGAGGCCGAAGCCGCGACGGGCAACGCCCACACCGAGCGCGTGGCCCAGATGGCTGCCGAGCAGGGCGCGGGCGTGGTGGTGATCTCCGCCAAGATCGAGGAGGAAATCGCCCAGCTCGACCCCGAGGAGCAGAAGATGTTTCTCGAAGAGCTCGGGCTAGAGGAGCCGGGGCTCGACCGGCTGATCCGCGCGGGCTATGCGCTCCTTGGCCTGCGCACCTATTTTACCGTCGGCCCGAAGGAGGCGCGGGCCTGGACGATCAAGGCTGGCACGCTGGCCCCGCAGGCGGCGGGCGTGATCCACGGCGATTTCGAGCGCGGCTTCATCCGCGCCGAGACCATCGCCTACGACGACTACGTCGCCTGTGGTGGCGAGCAGGGTGCCAGGGATGCCGGGCGGATGCGCATCGAGGGCAAGAGCTACGAGGTGCAGGACGGCGACGTGATGCACTTCCTCTTCAACGCCTGAGGCAAGCGCGCCGCCGCCGGTGATGAGAACCGGCGGCGACGCTGACCGCGCACAGGGAGAGAAGGGGTCAGTGCGGTCCCCAGCGGCGGCGCTGCTCATCCTGATCGGCCCAGCCGATGTTCTCGATCAGGATCATCAGCGCAGCCGCGAGGTCACGTTCGTTTCGTGCCATGCTCAGCTGTTCGCTCACATAGCTTCTCAGCGCGGGATTGCGGATCTGCTCCAGTGCCAGCGTGGCGAAGGCGCCGCCCCGCCCCAGTCGGGCGGCGCCGGCGCGATCGGCCCGCCTGGTCATGCCGCCATCGCCCGTTGCTTGCGCAGCGAGTCTTCATCCACGAATACGTCGTGGTGAATCCCTGCGTAGTTGCGGATGGCGGCCACGCGCTCGGGCGTCACGTCCATCAGTGCGGCGAGAGCCGTGACCTTGCCCATCGGCTTGGGCGTTCCGAGATAGCCGCAGGGCGCGTTGCCGCCGCGCTTGAGCACGCGGTCCATCACCGGGTCGATCACCGCCACCGCATCGGTGATGCCGGCGGCCATGCCATACTCGAAGGCGCCGATCATCACCTCCGAGGTGACATAGGAGATGGTGTTGCGCCCGCGCCCGCTCTTGAGCCGGTTCATGTCGACGCAGAAGCGCGTCGCCTCCCAGACGGTGGAGCTGCGGATCGGCGGCTCGCCGTCGAGAATCGCCGAGAACACGTCCGAAAGCATGTGTGGTCCGGTGGTCTGCAGAAGGCGCATGCAGCCCACCACATTGCCCTCGTCGTCGAGCGAGACGACATGCGCGGGATAGAGCGCATCGAATCGGTCGTATTCCATGCCGTTGGTGACCGTCACTTCCCAGCCGAGCCGGTCATGGAAAACGCGCTTGCGAAGGCGAAAGACGTCCTCGAGCACGTCCGAGAAGGCGTCCTGATTGAGACCGTCTATCACGATGATCATGGCGACAACTCCCAGTTTCCCTATGGTTGAGCTTGAGAGAAACCTCTCGCTCCCACCATACGGGAAATCCCGTAGTTGGCGCCGTCAGAGCGCAGCGGTCGGCGTTATCCGGGCTGGATCAGGCCAAGGCCGATGGCCCGCCCCACGGCTTGCGGCGTGGTCAGCGCGCCGAGCTTCTCCCGCGCCGAGCGCAGATGCACTTCCACGGTCCGCGCCGAAATGGTGAGGATATCGGCCACGTCCTGCTGGGTCTTGCCTGCCGCGATCCACTGCAGGATCTCGCGCTCCCGGCTCGACAGGGCGGGCAGGTAGAGCGCCCGTGTGAGGACATTCGACTGCATGACCGCGTCGTGCAGGTGCACCGCGGCGCCCTGCAGCGGTGTCATGATCTTCTTGCGCAGGAGCGCCCATTCGGCATCGTCGCAATCGCGCGTCACGCTGAGCAGCCCGCAGTCGCCGTATGGTCCCCGCACCGGTACCGTCATCCCCTGTGGGCGGATGCCGTATTCGTTGGCGGGGCGGAAGACGAGATCGAACTTTTCGTCACGCTGGAAGCGGCTCCAGTCCACCGGCGCGATGCTGCGCACGGCGACATGAAGCGCCGGGTCAAAGCGGTGAAGCTGGTGTCGCATGTAGTGCATCCGCCAGCCTTCGGGGTAGTTCGCGTAACCCTGCACCGATCCGCTGACGGGATTCACCGTGGCATAGGAGGCGTGATCGAGCTCGAATTCCTGGCACAGCTCGTTGATGAAGCGCAGGAAGCTGTCATCGGTGCCGGGAACCGTGCTCAGATCGATCAGGTCCATGGGCGCACTTCCCACTCGGTCGCCAAAGGTCAGGATAACCTGCCCGTCCGTAAAGGTCGAGAGCCCGGACAGAGGCCTTGACGGAGGCGCCGAGGGGCCCGATCCGGGCAGCGCAAGGGCAGGTCCCTCCCGGATTGTCTTGCCTATGATTTGGACATGTTCTTGTGCGATTCCAGTCGCTACTGAGGCGAGTGGCGCCTTTCATGCTCGCGGTCTGGCCGAAATGTGACACCGGCGGGCCTCCGGCGCCTTTTCTCGCGCGGGATATGCCCTTGCGGCCACGTCCCTGCTAAGAACGCATTCCGAATCATTGACGATTGCGGGGCGAGCCATGCTGCCGGGGAAGACACCGCTGGAGGCCATGGAGATGCTGCGGGCCGGCGCCATTCTGGTTGACGTGCGCGAGCGCGACGAGATTGCCGCGGCCGCCTATGACGTGGAGGCGCTGCTGATCCTGCCGCTGTCCGAGGCGCAGGACAGGCTCGACGAGATCCCGCGCGACAGGCCGATCGTGTGGGCGTGCCGGTCGGGGAGGCGGTCGCGCCAGATCGGCGAGGCGCTGTGGGCGCAGGGCTTTGACAATGCCGTCAACCTCGAGGGCGGCATCATCGAGTGGGCGCGTCAGGGCTTGCCGGTGGTCCTGCACGGGGAGCGGCAGCCCACCGGCCGTGGAGCGGCGGGAGGCGCCTGACCAGTGACGGGACCGACGGCGGCAACAAGGCTGGTCCGGTGGCTGGTGGCTGCGGGCGTCGCGCTGCTGACCGGCTGCGGCGCGGCATACGTGTCGCCGGATGTGCGCGAGGCGGCGGGGCCGGTGGAGGTGCAGGTGGTCCCGGTCACGCCCGTCACGCTGCCGAGGGCCAACGCCGTGCCCTACCGGCCGCGCACCCTGCCGGCAGCGTTCGCCGCGCTCGCGGGTGCAAGCGGCCAGTGGCGCGGCGCCGGCGCGCTGCCCGAGGCCGCCGTCCCGCCCGAAGAGATCCCGGCTCCGGTGAGCACCCGGCTGCCGCCAAGGGTGGAAGACGCGCCATACCGGCTCGGCGTCGGCGATGTGCTTCTGGTCACCGGCCTTCCCGGTGCGGCGCCGGATCAGACCGGCGGTGCCGCACCGCGGGCGCGCTACACGGTTCAGGATGACGGGTCCATCGCCATACCCTCCGTCGGGCGTGTGGCGGTGGTGGGCAGGACCATTGCCGAAGCCGAGGAGGAGCTTGCCCGCGCCCTCCTGGAAGCCGGCCTCGATCCGGCCGCGCGGCTCGAGGTTGCCGAGTTCAGGGCGCATCGCGCTGTGGTGGGCGGGGCGGTGCGCGCGCCGCGTGCCGTTGCCATCGGCCTGCAGCGCCCGACGCTGGCGGAGGTCCTCGCCGCCGCGGGCGGCGTCGAGCAGGTGGACGAGCGTTTCGCGGTGGTCCGTCTCTTCCGGGACGGGCGCCTGTACGAGATCCCGCTTTCCGACATTGGCCACAATGCCTCCGTCGCGGCGCTGCCGGTTCTGGCGGGCGATGTGATCTTCGTGGACGAGGGCTACGATCTCGAGCGGGCGAGGGCCTATTTCGAGCAGCAGATCCGCCTGGCCGAGCTGCGCCAGGAGGTGCGGGCGCGGGCGCTCGCCGAGCTCGAGGCGGAAATCGGCAGGCGGCGCGCGGCGCTGGAAGAGGCGCGGCGGAATTTCCTTGCCCGTGTCGAGCTCGATGCGGTCCCGCGCGATCACGTCTATCTCGCCGGCGAGGTCGCGGCGCAGGGGCGATTTGCGCTGCCCTTCGAGCGGCAGGCGAGCCTTGCCGATGCGCTGTTCGGCGAGGGCGGGGTGCCCACGGAAACGGGCAATCCCTCCCAGATCTACGTGCTGCGCGCCGAAACGGCGGATGGATCGCGCGTGACGGCCTGGCATCTTGACGCGCGCAATGCGGCGAATCTCGTGCTTGCCACGCGGTTCGAGCTCCGGCCCAATGACGTGATCTTCGTCGCCGAACAGCCGATCACCCGCTGGCACCGCGTGCTCAGGCAGTTCGTTCCGGCGCTGATCACCTCGGGTGTTTCCGCCGCGAGCAACTGAGGCAACGCAGGGTCGCGGCGGGCCGGCCGGGGCGCGCGCTCTCGGCGCTCTCTTGCGCGCGGCGCGCGCCTGTCGCCGCTCCCCTCGCCGCGGGCCGCGGCGGCGGCGGGCGTTACCTTGCCCTCATCGGTGCCTACCTCTCGCGCAGGGCTCGGGCGAAATAGCGCCCGATCGGCCGCAGCAGGTAGGAAAGCGGCGTACGCGCTTCCGTAGTGATGAATGCCTCCACAGGCATGCCGGGCACCAGCCGGACATCGCCGAGCCGTGACGTCTCGGCCGGGCCCAGCGTGACTTCGCCGGCGTAGTAGGAAGCGCCGCGCGCCTCGTCGGAGAAGGCGTCGGCCGAGATGCGGGCAAGGATGCCGGTGATGGCGGGTGTCATCCGCTGGTCGAGGCCTGGAAACCGCAGTGTCACCGGCTGTCCCGCGTGGACCTCGTCGACCGCCTCTGTGGAAATGCGGATGCGCGCCACGAGCGGGCTCTCGTCGGGCACGATGCTCAGGATCGGCTCGGCCGCGGCCACCACCGCGCCCGCGCCGTGCACGCCCAGCCCGTGCACGACGCCCGGCACCGGTGCGCGGATGTCCAGCCGGGCAAGGCGTTCGTCGAGCGCAAGGCGCCGCGTCTCGAGCTCGCTCACCGCGAGGCGGAGATCGCGCAGCTCGGCGATGACTGCCTCGCGCTGCGCACTCTCGATGCGAACGAGCTCGAGCCGCGATTCGGATATCATCCCGCCGGTGCGCGCGATGTCGGCATCAAGCGCGCCGAGCGCGCCGGCAAGCCGCGCAAGCTCGCGGCGCAGATCCAGTTCCTCGGAGGACCGCGCAAGCCCCTTGCCGAGGAGAAGCCGCAGCCGGGCGAGTTCCTTCTCGAGAAGGCTCATCTGCTGGCGCACCGCCTCCCGCTGGGCGGCGAGGCCCCGGCTCTGGTTTTCAAGCTGCCTGATTCGCTCGGCCATCCGGGCCCGAAGCTGGGCATTCGATGCCCGGCGCGCGGCAAAGAGCCGGCGCTGTCCCTCCAGCAGTTCGCCCACCTCACCATCCCCGCCGGCGGCGGCGACGAGTTCTGGCGGAAACGCCACCGCATCGAGCCCGTCGCGCTCGGCGCGCAGGCGGGACATGCGGGCACGCGCCTCATCAAGCTGGGAGAGGATGATGGCCCGCTCGGCGCGGAGTGCAGCGCCGTCAAGTTGCAGCAGGAGCTGGCCCGCTGCCACGCGATCGCCTTCGCGCACCAGCAGGCGGGCCACCGTCCCGCCCTCCTGATGCTGGACGGGTTGGCGATGGTTCTCCACGCCAAGAGTGCCCGGTGCGAGCACCGCGCCCTCGATGCCCGCGCCGACGCCGAAGGCGCCAAGGCCCAGCACCAGCGCCACCATCGCGAGGAGGCCCAGCGTGACAGGCATTCGCGCCGACCATGGCCCTGCCCGGCGGCTGGTCATGACGCGCCCGCCCATGTCATGGCCGGGCCACCGGCGTGAGCCGTGCGCGCGGCTCCGCGCTGTTGCGCACCTGCTCTCCCAGAACGCACTCGCGCGGGCCGAATGCCCTCTGCCGCCCGGCATCCAGCGTCAGCAGCAGCTCGCATTCGGCTATCGCGGCAGGCCGGTGGGCAATCACGATCACGGCGCCGCCCCGTTCCTTCATCGCCCGGATGGCGGCGTTCACGCGCGCGCTGCCGACACTGTCGAGGTTGGCGTCCGGTTCGTCGAGAACGAGGAGTTTCGGCGCGCCGTAAAGCGCCCGGGCGAGACCGACGAGCTGGCGCTGCCCGCCTGACAGGCGCGATTCGTCGCCGAGCAACGTGTCATATCCCTCGTCGAAGGCCGTGATCATCTCGTGGGCCCCGGCCATGCGTGCAGCCGCCACCACCGCTTCCGGGTCGGGACAGAGGGCCATGCGCGCGATGTTCTCGGCGATGGTTCCGCGAAACAGCCGCACCGACTGGGGCAGATAGCCGATGTGGCGACCGAGCGCGTCGGGCGGGTACTGGGCAAGCCCGGCGCCATCGAGCACGATCCGGCCGGCGCTGGCGGGCCACAGCCCGACGACGGCCCGCGCCAGCGTCGACTTGCCGGCCGCGCTCGGGCCGATCACGCCAAGCGCCTGGCCGGGCTCGAGCTCGAGGGTGATGCCCGAAAGCGCCGGCCGCCTCTCCCCCGGAGGGATGACGACCAGATCACGCACGCCGAGCCGCGCCCGCGGCACGGGCGGCCGGGTGCGGGGCGGCCGGCGCGGCGTCGCCGCGAGCTGTCGTGCGAGCCGGCGCCATCCGGCAAGAGCCTGCTGTGCCAGCGGCCAGCCCGCGAGAAGCTGCTCCACCGGCGCCAGCGCCCGGCCCAGCAGGATGGAGGCGGCCACCATGGCGCCCGCGCTCAACTGTTCATGCAGAACCAGCCAGGCACCCGCCGACAGCATCGCCGATTGCAGGAACAGGCGGAACGATCTGGTCGCCGCACCGAGTGCCGCGGCCCGGTCGGATGCGGCGATGAAATGCCACAGGCCGCGCCTGCGCAATCGCTGCCACCGCTCCCGCGCGGCATCGCCCATTCCCATGCCGAGAATGGCCTCAGCCCCGGTGAGGAAGCCGGCCGCCAGCGCCTCGGCCTCCGAGGCAGCGCGGAGCGCCTTCGCGCCGTGCCGGCGTGTTGTCCATTGATTGAGCGCCGTCATGAGGATCAGGATGCCCCCACCGGCGAACGCGACCATGCCGAGCAGCGGATGGAAGAGGAAGATCATCACCGCGAAGAGCGGCGCGAAGGGCATGTCGAAGAGGGCGATGAGCACCGGCGCGCAGAGAAACTGCCGAACCGCCGCAAGGTCGGAGAGTGCCTGCCCGGACGTCCGGTCTGCGTCACTGACCGCCTTCGCGAGCGTTGAGTCGAACAGCCGCCCGTCAAGGCAGGACTGGAAGCGGGCGCCGACGCGCGCCATCGCCTGGGCCCGCGCCCAGTCGAGCAGGCCCATGATCACGAAGAGGAAGGCGACGAGAAGTGTCAGCGTCACCAACGTCTCCTCCGAGCGGCTGGTGAGCACCCGGTCATAGACCTGCAGCATGAAGAGCGGGCCTGTCAGCATGAGCAGATTGACGAAGGCGCTTGCCACCGCCGCGAATATGATGAGGGGCGTGGCTGCGCGCATGACCCTGGCGAGCTCTTCCCGGCCGGTGGCGATATTGGCCACCGTCATGGCGCCGCTCCTCCGGCCGGGCGCCGCGCGCGTGCAGTGACACCGCCCATGAGCAGTTCAGCCCCGGTGCGCGCGGCCGGTGGCATCGGCAGGCGGTGTGAGTGCCTGTGGGCGGGATGTTCGGCTCGTTGCATCACGATACTGCGGCATGCCGCCTCTCCCCGTTGCGGGCCGGCCGGCGCCGGGCGCCACGCCGTGCCGTGATCGAAGGCCGCCGGCCCGGCTGCGCCGCCTGACCCTGCCGGGACTGTCCACGCCGCAGGTGAAGATTCCCTTGATGCGGCCCGCGCGCTGGCAGGCGGGCGGCTGCGCCCCCGTGGACCGGCGGGCTTTACATCCGGCCGGCAACGCGCAGGATTATCGCAGGCTGAAACAGGGAGGCGCGCGGCACATGTCCCGTTTTCTGATCGCGCTTGGCATCATTCTCATCCTCGCCGGGCTTCTGTGGCCGCTGGTGCAGAAGCTCGGCCTTGGCCGCCTGCCCGGTGACATCGTCATCGAGAGGGGCGGCGCGCGCATCTATATCCCCATCGTCAGCGCCATTCTCGTCTCGGTAGTGCTGAGTGTGGTGCTGAACCTCATTCTCTGGATCGTCGGGCGGTAGCCCCCATGGCCCACGGTGACGAAACCCCGCTGCGCTCTCCCACCGGCTGCCCGATCTCGCCGCGCGCGGCCGCCTTCCGCCCCTTCGAGCGGCCCTATCAGGAGGATCCGGCCGCCGCGCTTGCCTGGGCGCGGGCCGAGGAGCCGGTCTTCTATGCCCCCGACATCGGCTACTGGGTGGTCACGCGCCATGAGGATGTGAAGGCCGTCTTCCGCGACAACATCACCTTCTCCCCGCGAATCGCGCTCGAAAAGATCACCCCGCCCACCGAAGAGGTGCAGGCGATCCTGAAGCGCTACGGCTACAATCTCCAGCGCACCATGGTGAACGAGGACGAGCCCGATCACATGGAGCGCCGGCGGCTCCTGATGGCCGATTTCCTGCCCGAGCGGCTCGCGCGCCACGAGCCCATGGTGCGGCGCCTCACCCGCGCGCACATGGACCGCTTCATCGACCGGGGCCATGCCGATCTGGTGGCCGAGATCTTCAGGGACGTGCCGCTGAAGGTGGCGCTCCACTTCCTCGGCGTCGCGGAGGAAGATGCCGATGAGCTTACCCGCTTCGCCGCCGCCCACACGCTCAACACCTGGGGCCGGCCGACGCCCGAGGAGCAGCGCGAAATCGCCGAGAATGTCGGCCGCTTCTGGCAGAAGGCCAACGCCATTCTCGACCGGATGATTGCCGATCCGTCGGGCGAGGGCTGGATGTACGAGACCGTGCGCCAGCACTTCCGCCACCCCGACATCGTGCCCGAGAGCTACATGCGCTCGATGATGATGGCGATTCTCGTCGCCGCGCATGAGACCACGACGCTCGCCACCGCCAACGCCTTCCGGCTCCTGCTCGAGCGGCGCGACGCCTGGGAGGAGCTCTGCGCCAACCCCGGCCTCATCCCCAGCGCGGTGGAGGAATGCCTGCGCATGGGCGGCTCGATCATCGCCTGGCGGCGGATCGCCACCCGCGAGGCCGAGGTCGGCGGCGTGACCATCCCCGAGGGTGGGCGGCTTCTCTTGGTCATGGCCTCGGCCAACCGCGACGAGAGCCATTGGGAAAACCCCGAGGAGCTCGACATCTTCCGGGACAATGCGGTGGAGCATCTCTCCTTCGGCTATGGCGCGCACCAGTGCATGGGCAAGAACATCGCGCGGATGGAGATGCGGGTGTTTCTCGACGAATTCACCCGCCGCCTGCCGCACATGCGGCTCAAGCCCGGTCAGAGCTTCGAGGGGCTGTGCAACATCGCCTTCCGCGGCCCAAAGAGCCTTCTGGTGGAATGGGATCCGGCCGAAAACCCCGAGCGGCGCGAGCCCGCCCTGCGCGAGCGGGCGGTGAGCTTCCCGATCGGCGCGCCGGTGAAGGAGAACATCCTGCGCCGGGTGGTCATCGTGGAGGCGCGCGAGGAGGCCGAGGGCGTGAAGAGCTTCCTTCTGGCCGATCCGCGCGGCCGGCCGTTGCCCGGCTGGAGCGCAGGCGCGCACGTCGATCTCGTCTCGGGCGGCTTTCGGCGCAAGTATTCGCTGTGCTCGGCGCCGGGCGAGGAGGGGCGCTGGCGCATCGCCATCCTGCGCGAGGCGGAGGGGCGCGGCGGCTCACGCCATTTCTGCGACGCGCTCAGCGAGGGGGCGGAGGTGCAGGTGGCCGGGCCGCGCAACCATTTCCGCCTCGACGAGAGCGCGGCGCGCTACCGGCTCATCGCAGGCGGCATCGGCATCACCCCGATCCTCGCCATGGCCGACCGGCTGAAGGTACTCGGCCGCGACTACACGCTGCACTACTGCGGGCCGAGCCGCGCGCGCATGGCCTTTCTCGATCGCGTCCTTGCCGATCACGGGCCACGCGCGCAGCTGCATGTCAGCGACGAGGGCACGCGACTTGATCTTGCGGGCGAGTTCGCCGCCGTGACGGAAGGCGAGCAGGTCTATGCCTGCGGGCCGGCTCGGATGCTCGATGCGCTGCGGGAGCTTGCCCGCGGCTGGCCCGAGGGGGCGTTGCACTTCGAGTATTTCACCACCGGCGCGGCGACGCTCGATCCGGCGCGGGAACATGCCTTCGAGGCGGTGCTGGCCGATTCCGGTCTGGTGGTTGAGGTCGCCGCTGACGAGACGCTCTATGCCGCGCTCAGGCGCGCGGGCATCGACATCCAGAGCGACTGCGGCGAGGGGCTGTGCGGCAGCTGCGAGGCGCGCGTCGTCGAGGGCGAGATCGACCACCGCGACCGCGTGCTCTCGAGGGCCGAACGCGCCCGCGGCGACCGGATGATGACCTGCTGTTCGCGGGCGAAGGGCAGGCGGATCGTGCTGGGGCTGTGACACACCTCGCCGCCTGAAAGTATTCTGCGTCTTTTCCCTTGCAGCTTTTCTGCCCGGTGCGTCAGCGCCGGGCCGCGCCCGCCCGCCCCCTTGGCGGGCGCGATTCTCGCACCCGCCCGGGCGGTCGCGACCCTCGTCTCATGATGAGAGCCGCTCCCGCTTCCAACGGGGTCAGCCCAGCGCGTTGGCGAGCACCTCGAGAAAACGATCGACCTCTTCCTCCTGCGTGCACCAGCTCGCCACCATGCGCGCGCTCAGCGGCGCCTCTGCCACGCCCTCAAGGCTCTGCGTCTCGGGCCAGAGCGCATAGGCCGCGCCGGCCTCACGCAGCTTGCGATGCGCAGCGCGCGGGAAGGCGGCGAAAACCTCGTTGGCCTCGACCGGGTGCAGAAGCTCCACTCCGGAAAGCCTCGCAAGCCCCTGCGCAAGTCGCGCGGCCATCGCGTTGGCTGCGCGGGCAAGCTCGAGCCACAGCCCGCCGTCGAGATAGGCCAGCATCTGCGCGGCCAGAAAGCGGTGCTTGGACCACAGATGCCCTGCGCGCATGCGGCGGAAGGGCAGCGACTCGGCCCGTGCACCGTCAAAGACCACAACCGCCTCGGCGGCCATCAGCCCGTTCTTGGTGCCGCCGAAGCTCAGCACGTCCACCCCGGCCTTCCACGTCATTTCCGCCGGTGCGGCGCCACTCGCGGCAAGCGCATTGGCAAGCCGCGCCCCATCCATGTGCACGCCGAGCCCGCGGGCTCTGGCAACGGCGGCAAGCCGCGCGACGTCCTCCGGGCGGTGGACGGTTCCCGCCTCGGTGGCGTTGGTGATGGACAGCGCCGAGGGAACCACGGAATGCGCATCGCCCGTCATCTGTGCCGTGATGGCGGCGGCGAGCGCGTCTGCGTCGATGCGCCCGTGCGCGCCCGGCACCGGCACCACCTTGGCGCCGCCGGTGTAGAACTCGGGCGCGCCGCACTCGTCATAAAAGATGTGCGCCCCCTCATGCGCATAGAGCGCACCCCAGGGCGGGCAGAGAAGCGCCGCCGAAAGCGCATTCGCCGCCGTGCCCGTGGCAACGAAGGCAATCGTTGCCTCCGGCGCCTCGAAGACGTCCCTGATGCGCGCCTCCGCGGCGCGGGTCAGCGTGTCTTCGCCGTATGATGGCGCGTAACCCTCATTGGCGCGCGCCAGCGCTTCCATGACCCTGGGGTGGGCGGGGGAGGTGTTGTCGGAGGCGAAGTTCATGTTCCGGGCTCCTCGATGATGTGATCTTCCCACTCCTCCTCGGGAACGTCGAGTTCGGGCAGCGTCCAGCGATGAGCAGCCACCCCCGCCTCGATCACCGACTCGGGCCGACCCGAGATGAGCGGATGCCAGTCGGGGAGCGGCCGGCCTTCCCAAAGCAGCCGGTAGGCGCAGGTCGCGGGCATCCAGTAGGCATTGCGCGCGATATTCTCCGGGGTGAGCACCACGCAGTCGGGCACGATCTGGCGGCGGTTCTCGTAATGCGCACAGCGGCAGGTCTCGTCGTCGTAGAGACGGCAGGCGATGCGGGTCAGCGCCACCTCGCGCATGTCAGGGTCTTCGAGCTTGTTGAGACAGCACTTCCCGCAACCGTCGCACAGAGCCTCCCATTCGGCCCTGGTCATGCGCGCAAGCGGGACCCGTTCCCAGAAGCGCGGGCGCAGCCCCTCACGGTTGATCGGGTCACGTCGCATGGAGCGCAGGTTGCCAGCCATCGCGGGGCACATTGGAGCGGGTCACAGAGCTTCCAGAATTGCGCGCGCCGCGGCACAGTCCTGCGCCATCTGCGCCATGAGCTCCTCGATGCTCTCGAAGCGCGCTTCGGGGCGGAGGAACTCCACCAGCCCCACGGAGAGATGTTCGCCGTAAAGGTCGCCCTCGAAGTCGAAGATGAAGGTTTCCAGGTTCGGGTGGCTCCCGCCGAACATCGGGCGGATGCCGATCGAGGCGGCACCGTGGTAGCTGCCGCGACAGGGGCCGGTGAGAACATCGACGAGAACCGCATAGACGCCAAAGCGCGGCGGGTGCAGCCGCTCGATCGACATGTTGGCGGTGGGGAAGCCGAGGGATTTGCCACGCTTGTCGCCATGCAGCACGGGCCCGTCGATGCGGTGCCAGTGGCCGAGCATCGCCGCCGCCTCGCGCGGCCGTCCCGCGCTCAGCGCCTCGCGAATGGCGGTCGAGGAGATCTCGAGCCCGCCGGGGCCGGTGACCAGCTCGGCCACCGTCACGCCAAAGCCGAGTTCCGCGCCAAGCCGCTGCAGGTCGGCGGTATTGCCCGCCCGTCCCTTGCCGAAATGGAAATCCCGCCCGACCACCACATGCGAGAGCCCAAGCCCGGCACAGATGACCTCGCGGGCGAAGGCCTCGGGGCTGAGCGAGGCGAGCTCGGCGCCGAAGGGAAGCTGATAGAGCACGTCGACGCCCAGCTTTTCCAGCCGGTGGGCGCGGGTTTCGGCATTCATCAGCCGGAAGGGCGGGGCGGACGGGGCGAAGTATTCTCTCGGGTGCGGCTCGAATGTGACCACGCCAAGGGGAACGCCGCGGCGCCGGGCCTCGCCGCGGGCAAGATCGATCACCGCCTGATGGCCGAGGTGGACGCCGTCGAAATTGCCGATTGCCGCGGCCGCGCCCTCACGCTGCTCCGGCTCGAGTTTCCAGTGCTCGAAGATCCGCATCATCCCCCGGACTGCGTGCGCGGGGGCCGCCCGCGAGACCTCAGTCGAACTTGCGGCTCGGCGCCAGCACCAGCGCCTCGCCCTTCAGCACGACCGTATCGCCCACCGAACACCGACAATCAAGGGTGACCCGGCGGCGGGCGTGGTCGATATCGGCCACCGTCACCTCCGCGCGCACCGTGTCGCCCGGCCGCACCGGCGCGAGAAAGGTCAGGTCCTGGCGCATGTAGACGGAGCCGTGACCGGGCAGCTGCTCGCCGATCACCGCCGAGATCAGCGATGCGGTCAGCATCCCGTGGGCAATGCGGCCCTCGAAGCGGGTGTCCATCGCGTAGGCGTCGTCAAGGTGCACCGGGTTGCGGTC
The DNA here is from genome assembly GCF_900102905.1 of Meinhardsimonia xiamenensis. GTDB lineage: Bacteria > Pseudomonadota > Alphaproteobacteria > Rhodobacterales > Rhodobacteraceae > Meinhardsimonia > Meinhardsimonia xiamenensis. The sequence goes on from NZ_FNFV01000001.1 coordinate 634,503, forward strand.
GGTGGAGACCTCGGCGAACAGCTCGATGTCGCGGTCGGTGATCTGTTTCTGCACGTACCGGCTCATGCCGATCTCGAGATCCTCGATGCAGATGGTGCCGCGCGGCAGGTTATCGAGCATTTCCGTCTCCGCCATGAGGAACAGCTGCGCCTGATGTTGCGCTGCAGCATAACGCGGCAATGCAGCACGCGCAATGCGTACGGGAAATTTAATGGCGTGTGACGGTGGATTTCTGAAACTTAGTTGCTGCGCGACAATGGGGCGGCGTGACCGGGGCTCCGCCCCGGACCCCGGGGTATTTGCACCAGGATGACATGCCGCGTGGCGCGCACCGGTTTACCGCAGGAAACCCATGGCAAATCGCGGCGCGAGCTGATGGCGCGCGAGGAAGGCGGCGAGTTTCTTCGGGTCGGGGTCGCCGCCCGGCGGCGTGCCGGTTTCCGCCGCCGCGAGTCCGCCGGTGATGAAGAGCGCGTCGATGTCCTCGCCGAAGGCGCCACGCACGTCGGTCTCGATGCCGTCGCCGATGGCGAGAGTGCGCGCGAGGGCAGGCTCGCGCCCGATCTCGGCAAGGCGCTGGCGCGCGAGCTCGTAGATCGGCGGATGGGGCTTGCCGAAGTAAAGCACCTCGCCGCCCATCTCCTCGTAAAGGCGGGCGACGGCGCCGGCGCACCATTCGCGGCTGTCGCCGCGGTCGACGACGATGTCGGGGTTCGCGCAGAGAAGCTTCAGGCCCTTTTCCCTTGCATATAGCAGTTGCGGGCGCAGCGTGGCCGGGTCGGCGTGGGGGTCGAAGGGGCCGGTGCAGACGATGCCTTCGGCCTGTTCAAGCGGCACGCGCTCGATCTCGATGGGGTTGCGCATCGTGCGCGGCGGCTGGAAGAAGCTCAGGTCCCGCGGCTCGCCGATGTGGAACACCCGCCGTCCAACCGCGCCCGAATAGAGCGCCACCCGCGCCGCGTCGCCCGAGGTCACGACCACGTCCCATGCGCTGTCGGGCACGCCGAAGCCGGCGATCTGGCGTTCAACTTCGGCGCGGGGGCGTGGGGCATTGGTCAGCAGCACCACGGCGCCGCCATTCCTGCGGAAGGCCTCGAGAGCGGCAACGGCCTGCGGGAAGGCACGCAGACCGTCATGCACGCAGCCCCACAGATCGCAGAACAGCGCCTCATAGGGGGCGGAGATGTCGGCAAGTGCGTGGACGATTTCGGTCATCGGTTCCCGTCGCTATGGGCGCGCCGGCGCGGCGGCGCGGGTGATGCGTTTGCGCCCCGGTCCGGCGCCTCCGAATGGCGCCGGACCGGGCGGATGTCGCGCCATGCGGCGCGGCGCTGACCGCGGCCTCAGACCGCGACGAGGCCCATCTGCTCAAGCTTCAGAAGGACCTGATGCGCGCAGGTGTCAACATCGACGCCTTCGGTATCGACGCGCAGCTCGGGGTTCTCGGGCACCTCGTAGGGGTCGGAGATGCCGGTGAACTCCTTGATCTTGCCCTCGCGCGCGAGCTTGTAGAGGCCCTTGCGGTCGCGGCGTTCGCACTCCTCGAGGCTGGTGGCCACATGCACCTCCACGAAGGCGCCGTACTGCTCGATCATCTCGCGCACGGCGCGGCGGGTGGCGGCATAGGGTGCGATCGGCGCGCAGATGGCGATGCCGCCGTTCTTGGTGATCTCGGAGGCGACGAAGCCGATGCGGCGGATGTTGAGGTCGCGATGCTCCTTGGAGAAGCCGAGCTCGGAGGAGAGATGCTTGCGCACCACGTCGCCGTCGAGCAGCGTCACCGGCCGGCCGCCCATCTCCATCAGCTTGACCATGAGGGCGTTGGCGATGGTCGACTTGCCCGAACCGGACAGGCCGGTAAAGAACACCGTGAACCCCTGCTTGTGGCGCGGCGGGAAGCGGCGGCGCAGCTCCTCCACCACCTCGGGGAAGGAGAACCAGTCGGGGATCTCCAGCCCCTCGCGCAGCCGGCGTCTGAGCTCGGTGCCGGAGATGTTGAGCACCGTGCAGCCCTCCGGCACTTCGTCGGCCGGGAAATACTGGGCCTTCTCCTGCACGTAGACCATCTGCTTGAAGGGCACCATCTCGATGCCGATCTCCTCCTGATGCTCGAGGAAGAGCTCTTGCGCATCGTAGGGCCCGTAGAAGTCGTCACCCTGGCTGTTCTTGCCGGGGCCGGCGTGGTCGCGGCCGACGATGAAATGGGTGCAGCCGTGATTGCGGCGGATGATCCCGTGCCAGAGCGCCTCGCGTGGGCCGGCCATGCGCATGGCGAGGTTCAGAAGGCTCATGTGGGTGGTGGCGGCGGGGTACTTGTCGAGCACCGCCTCGTAGCAGCGCACGCGGGTGAAATGGTCAACATCGCCCGGCTTGGTCATGCCGACGACGGGGTGGATCAGCAGGTTCGCCTCCGCCTCGCGCGCGGCGCGGAAGGTGAGCTCCTGATGGGCGCGGTGCAAGGGGTTGCGCGTCTGGAAGGCGACGATGCGCCGCCAGCCGAGCTTGCGGAAGAAGGCGCGCAGCTCGTTGGGCGTGTCGCGGCGGGCGCGGAAGTCGTAATGCACCGGCTGCTGGATGCCGGTCACCGGGCCGCCGAGATACACCTTGCCCGCGGTGTGATGCAGGTAGTTGACCGCCGGGTGGGCGATATCGTCGGCGCCGAACACCTTCTCCGCCTCGCGCCGCTTGTCGGGCGTCCAGCGGTCGGTCACCGTCATGGTGGCGAGGATCACGCCTTCCTGATCGCGCAGGGCGATGTCCTGGCCAAGCTCGATGGACTTGGCGAATTCCTCGCTCACGTCGAGCGTGATCGGGATCGGCCACAGCGTGCCGTCGGCAAGGCGCATCGTCTCGACGACGCTTTCGTAGTCGTCCTCGCCGAGGAAACCCTTGAGTGGGAAGAACCCGCCGTTCATCAGAAGCTCGAGATCGCAGATCTGGCGCGGGGTCAAATCCCAGCTTGCCAGCCCGGCGGCTTCCATCTTCAGTTTCTGGGCGCTGTCCCAGGACACGTAAAGCTCCGGCACCGGAGCCAGATTTGCCAATTGCATTCTCATCTCGGGGCTTGTCTCTCTGCTTCTTGCCGGCGGCACGGCCCACCGGGCGGCGGTGCTTCCCATAGCCCGCCGGGCAGACGAGGTTCAATGCCCTTGCGGCAGCACTGCCCCCGTAATGGCGCATGCGTGGCATCTCGGGCGCGGCTTGCGCACCGCGCCGGCTGTCGAGAGGCGATGCGGGGCGCTATTCGGCGGCTTCGGTCACGACCGCGTCCATGCCGCGTTCGGCGAGGAAGCGTTCGGCATCGAGCGCGGCCATGCAGCCCATGCCGGCCGAGGTGACGGCCTGACGGTAGACGTGATCGGTCAGGTCACCGGCGGCAAAGACGCCCGGTACCGACGTCCTGGTGGTGCCGGGCTCGACCTTGACGTAACCGCCCATGTGCGTCTCGAGCTGATCCTTCACCAGTTCCGAGGCGGGCGCATGGCCGATGGCGATGAAGACGCCCTTGCACCGGATTTCGCTGACCTCGCCGGTCTTGACGTTCTTCACCCGCACGCCCTCGACGCCCTTCGGGTCTTCGGTGCCGAGGATCTCCTCCACCGTGTGGTTCCACAGAACCTCGATCTTGGGGTTGGAGAAGAGCCGCTGCTGAAGCACCTTTTCCGCGCGCAGTTCGTCGCGGCGGTGGATGAGCGTGACCTTGGTGGCGAAATTGGTCAGAAACAGCGCCTCTTCCACGGCCGTGTTGCCGCCGCCCACCACGACCACCTCCTGACCGCGGTAGAAGAATCCGTCACAGGTGGCGCAGGCGGACACGCCGAAGCCCTTGAACTTCTCCTCGCTCGGCAGGCCGAGCCACTTCGCCTGGGCGCCAGTGGCGAGAATCAGCGCATCGGCCGTGTAGGTCGTGCCGCTGTCGCCCACCGCGGTGAAGGGGCGCGTCTTGAGATCGACCCTGTTGATGTGATCGGCGATGATCTCGGTGCCCATGGCGCGGGCATGTTCCTCCATCCGCGCCATCAGCTCGGGGCCCTGCACTTCCTTGTCGCCGGGCCAGTTCTCGACCTCGGTGGTGATGGTCAGCTGCCCGCCCGGCTGCATGCCTTGGATCAGCACGGGCTCCAGCATGGCGCGCGCGGCGTAGATGCCCGCCGTGTAGCCGGCCGGTCCGGAGCCGATGATGAGAACCTTCGCATGTCGTGTCTCGCCCATGGCGCACCCCCGAATGTCGTGTGGCATTCCATATAGAGGCGCGCGGCGTGCTGCGAAAGCCCGCCCCCGCCCCATGGCGGCGATGCGCCGCGGCTTGCGTCTGGCGGGAAGTTGGAATAACAAAATTGCGCAAAAGCGAAACAATGTTGCGTTGATGCGCGCCGTTTCGCAGTCTCCTGAGGTTTCGGAGGAACAGGCTGATGGCCGGCCACAAGCTCGATGCGATCGACCGCAAGATTCTCGCCGAACTGCAGGCCGACGGGCGGATGACCAATGTCGAGCTGGCCCGCCGCGTCGGCATCTCGGCGCCTCCCTGTCTGCGCCGGGTCCGCGCGCTCGAGGAGGCGGGCTACATCCGCGGCTATCACGCCGATATCGACGCCCGCAAGCTGGGCTTCGAAGTGTCGGTGTTCGCCATGGTCGGGCTTCAGAGCCAGGCGGAGGCCGATCTCACCGCTTTCGAGCAGCGCTGCCGCGAGTGGCCCTTGGTTCGCGAATGCCACATGCTCAACGGCGAGGTGGATTTCCTGCTGAAATGCGTGGCGCCCGATCTTTCCACCTTCCAGCGCTTCCTCACCGAGGAGCTGACGGCGGCGGAGAATGTCGTCAGCGTCAAGACCTCGCTCGTGATCCGTGACGCGAAGGATCTGCCCGGCGTGCCCTTCGAGGTGCTCGAGGAGAGGCTCGCTCAGGAGGCCTGAGGCGAAAAAGCGCGCGGCCTGACGCGTTGCGCGTTCAGCCGAGGTGCAGAAGCGCTTCGGCCGCGTCGCGACCCAGACGCGGCAGGGCAAGCGGGCCAAAGTCCGACAGATGCTCGAAGTGCGGGAAGAGCGAAAGGTAGATCCGCGCCACTTCCGTGCCCATGCGGGCGAGGGCATCGGGGCCGGGATGGACGGTTTCGATCTCGATCCCGTTCACGGCGATGATGTGATGACGGCGGAAACCGAGATGAAAGACGCGTACGGGCGAGGCGGGCGCGATTCGCACGACGCTGAAGCTGTCGTCGAAGGCAGGGAGCGGCACCAGCGCCGCCTTGGTGCCGACCCGTTCGATCAGCTCGGGTGAGCGCCAGACGAGCCGCGCGCCGGGGCCAAGAACGAGGTCGGGCGCTGGGCGCTGGGGGCCGAAGCTTTCCATCGGGATGCGCCACAGCCCCGGTTGCGGCACGCCGTCCTTCATTCGTGGCTGGATCAGCGCAGCCCCCCGCCACATCAGCGTCTGGAGGCCGGCATCGCTAGTTTCCACCTTGATGCCCGGCACCAGATCTTCCACCGCCATGGGCCCCGCTTCGGTCATCACCAGGGCGCCGCGGGCGATGGCGGTGAAGGCGCTGTCGAAGACCGGGTGCGCCGGCGCGGCGCGCATCTCGTCGACCAGGTTGCCCTTGCGGTCGAGCGCGAGGATCTCGTAGCGCCGCGAAGGTTGCCCGAGGGGCAGGCCCGACCCCGAGGCGCCGATGGGGCGGACAGTCCATGGCGCCGGTCCAGATCCCGCCTTGCCAGTGGTGGCCGGAAGGTTGGTTCCTCTCGCGGGTCGGTGCGGGTAGGTCATCTGTGCCGGTCTCCGTCGTTGCGGGCGGGGTCACCTGCCACGGGCTGCTCAGGCAAGCCGCGCCCCGCCGGATCCCCGTTCAGGCCGATGCGCGCGGTGTGCGCGCCAGGGCCTGGGCGCGGCGCCGGGAGATGAAGGCCTCGCGCCGGGCGCCGCGGGCCCAGGGCATCTGGAAGTCGCAGTTTTCCGCTTCCTTGATCGCGGACCTGATCCAGCTGCGCTTCTTCGTCTTCATGGCGTTTCCCTTCGTGTCTCGTCCCGCGTGCCCTTTGGGGGCTGTCTGATCGGTTCGCGGCCCTCGCGGCCCGCCTGCTGCCGGGAAATCTCGCTGTCCAATCGGGCAACAGAATGACGGAAACTGCGGATTTGTCTGGCCCCGGCGGGGCCAATTATGGCGCGATCGGGGCGTGCCTTGCCATCCCCCGCCGCTGGCGCCGGGGCGCCGGGCGAGGCCGGGGCGGGCGGGTGGAAAGGCGCCGGAGCCTCACGCCCTGATCCCACCCCCTGATCCAACCCGCTGACGCGCTCCGCGCCTCGGGCCTGCCTCAGAGACGGATCATCGAGATCAGGCGGCCATAGTCGGCCTCGCCCCGGTGACAGGACCGGCGGTAGGAATAGAACCGCTCGGGGTCGGAGTAGGTGCAGTGGCCGGTCCAGGCCGCCTCGTTGATGCCCGCGCGCCTGAGCCGCGCGAGTCCCATGCCGGGCAGGTCGAAAAGGTAGCGGTCGCCCTCGCCGTTGGCGAAGAAGCGCAGGTTCTCGGGGTCTTCCACGGCGAAGGCGTCAAGGAATTCGGGCCCCACTTCATAGGCGCGCTGCGAGATCGTCGGCCCGATCACCGCGTTGATGCGCTCGCGCCGCGCGCCCGCGGCGACCATCTCGTCGACCACCGTCTCGAGAATGCCGGCGAGCAGGCCCTTCCAGCCGGCGTGCGCCGCCCCGATGACACCGGCTTCGCGATCGGCCAGAAGCACCGGTGCGCAGTCGGCGGTGAGGATGGCAAGCGCAATGCCCGGCGCCGCGGTCACCATGCCGTCGGCGCGGGGGCGCTCGCCCGCGAGCGGGCCCTCGACACGCACCACGTCGCCCGAATGCACCTGATGCACCCCCACCACCGCCTCGGGCCCGATGCCCAGCGCCTGCGCGGCGCGTGCGCGGTTGATGGCAACTGCCTCGCTCTGATCGGAGGAGCCGCCGCCGCAGTTGAGCCCGGCGAAGATGCCCGACGATGCCCCGCCCCGCCGGCCGAAGAAGCCGTGCGGCGTGCCGCGCAGCAGCGGATGAGTGATGATGTCGAGCTTCATTCTGTGCTCGCCTCCTGCGGCATCGGAGAGAGGCCCGGCGGCGGCGGATCGCCATGCCGCCACAGGCCGAGTACCTTGAAGAGGCTTCCCATTTCCTGCGGATGCGTCAAGCGCCTGTGCGCGGCAACATGGGCTTCGAGCGCCGGGCCCGCGAGCGCGCGGGCGAGCGCCTGCGCACGCGCGGTGATGCCGAGACGCTCCAGAAACACGCCCTGCGGGGTGAGTTCGCTGACCGCAATGGCCGTGCCCGCGGGGGCGCGGGCGGCCCGGGCAAGCGCCTCGAAATCGACATGCGCGGTCAGATCGGCCTCGCCCGGCGCGGCCAGCGGATCGACGCGCCGGTGCCGGCTCAGCGCCTGCAAGGTGTCGCCGAGCGAATGCCAACCGCCATAGTCGATGATGAGCGCGACGCCCCCCCGCGCCGCGATTCGGCGCGCGATCTCGCCCATGATCGCTTCCGCGGCCGGGCAAAGCTCGACGATGTCCCCCTCGCGGGTGTCGGCCAGACGGGGCGCCAGCGGCTCCGGCAGGCAGGGAGCGCCAAGGGCGAAGGCAAGCCGCCCCTCGTCATCAAGGCGGACCAGCCTTTCCCGCCAGGCCACGCCTGAACGCTGGAACTGGCGGATGGGCAAGGCGTCGAAGAATTCATTGGCGATCAGAAGAAGCGGAGCCTCCTCGGGCAATGTCCCGACGCTTTCGTGCCACCAAAGCGGCGACGGCCCGGCCAGAGCCTCCGCCTGCCGGCCCCGCAGCGGCGCGGATGTCTCCACGAGATGCACGCGCAGCGCCTCGGCGAGGCCCGGCACCGCCCGCGTGGCACGCAGCGCATCGGCCATCAGCGTGCCGCGGCCGGGGCCGAGTTCGGCGAGGGTGACCGGCGCGGGCCCGCCGCGGTCAAGCCAGCTCTGGGCGAGCGCAAGGCCGAGAAGTTCGCCGAACATCTGGCTGATTTCAGGCGCGGTCGTGAAATGCCCACGCGCGCCGAGCGGATCACCGGCGCCATAGACGCCGTGCTCGGGGTCGGAAAGGCAGGCGGCCATGAATTCGGCCACGGTGATGGGGCCGGAGGCTGCGATCCGGGCCGCGAGCCTCTTCGCCAGCGGCGTCACGCGCGCGCTCCGGCAGCGCCTTTGCGTCGGGCGCGGGCGATGAACAATGCGCCAAGCAGGATCATCGGCAGCGACAGGATCTGCCCCATGGTCAGACCCCAGCCCCCCGCATGCAGGGCGAGGCCCAGGGGGTTGCCCGGCACGACGAATTGCGGGTCGGGCTGGCGGACGAACTCCACCGCGAAGCGGGCCAGACCGTAGCCTGCGAGAAAGGCGCCGGTGAGCGCGCCCGGCCGCTTGAGCCAGCCGCCGCGCCGGCCCGCAAGCCAGAAGAGCACGAGGCCAAGGGCAAGCCCCTCGAGCGCGGCCTCGTAGAGCTGGGAAGGGTGGCGTGCGCATGGACCCTCGATGCCGGGGCAGTCCTGCGCGGCGGCGCCGGGAAAGATCACGCCCCAGGGCAGGTCGGTCGGCCTTCCCCAGAGTTCGGCGTTGATGAAATTGGCCAGCCGGCCGAGGAACAGCCCCGGCGGCGCGGCCAGTGCGAGCAGGTCGAGCGCGGGCAGGACGGCGATGCGGTGGCGCCGGCAGAACAGCCACAGAGCGACCGCGACCCCCAGCATGCCGCCATGAAAGGACATGCCGCCCTGCCACACGGCGATGATCTCGGCGGGATGCACAAGGTAGTAGCCGGGATTGTAGAAGAGCACATAGCCGAGCCGCCCGCCGAGGATGATGCCGAGGATGAGCCAGGTCACCAGCGCCTCGATCTGCGCGGGCGTCATCGGCGGGCCGTCGCGGTTCCACAGCGCCGGGCGGCGCACCGCCGCCACCATGATGCGCCAGCCGATCAGGATGCCGGCGATGTAGGCCAGCGCATACCAGCGCAGCGCGAGCGTGATTTCCCCGATCTCGATCGAAAAGACCTCGGGGCTGACGGGCGGGAAGGGAATGGCAAGCATCATGGCCTCTTCTGTGGCGGCGCCGCGCGGCGCGGTCAACCGGCCTTGTTCCGTGCCGGCCGGGGCTTCATATAGGGCGGGATGTCAGGAGGTGCGCCGATGCAGACCCGCAACAAGCTTCTCGAGGATCTCTCGCAACTGATGAGCAACGCCATGGGCGTGGCGCAGGGGGCGAAGCAGGAGGCCGAGACCGCCTTTCGCAGCATGCTGGAGCGCTGGCTGGCCGACCGCGATCTCGTCACCCGCGAGGAGTTCGAGGCGGTGCGCTTGATGGCGGTGAAGGCGCGCGAGGAGAATGATGCGCTCGCCGCCCGGCTCGCCGCGCTCGAGGAGCGGCTGGCCGCGCTCGAGGCGGCGGGGAGGAAGCCGGCCGCGCGCCGGCGCAAGGCCGCGTCGGAAGACTGATCGGGCGCGAGGGGAACCGCGCGTGCCGCGCGGTGCCTCCGGCGGGGGTATTTTCACCAGGATGATGAGGCTCGGGGGAGCGTGCGGTGTCCTGCGGTCCCGCTAAGTCTGGTGGCGAAACTGTCCACATCCCCAACTTCCTGCAGATAACCCCAAAATAACGCTTTACTCGTGGAATCTTTGCGCACACCATGGTGCCGGGCTGGGCCGGTGCCGACTGGTCCGGCTTAGGGCAGGCAAGAGGCGCGCGGCACAGACGCGCTCCCGAAGGCAAGCGAGTGAGGCCGGGCATGTCGCTTTCGGAGCAGCTGAACACCGACGATCTCCATCCCATCGACATCGTCGAGCACATCGCCGAGTACAGGGATTGGGACTTTGACCGCGTCGGCGATGACCAGATCGCCATGGCGATCGAGGGGCAGTGGCGGACCTATTCGATCACGCTGGCCTGGATGCCGCATGACGAGACGCTGCGGCTGATCTGCACCTTCGAGATGGAGCCCCCCGCGCACCGGATGGCCGCGCTTCACGACATCTTGAACCGGACCAACGATGCGCTCTGGGCCGGCGCCTTCACCTACTGGGCAGAGCAGCGGCTGATGGTCTATCGCTATGGGCTGGTGCTCGCGGGCGGCATGCACGCCTCCGCCGAGCAGATCGACCGGATGATCGCCGCCGCCGTCGGTGCGGCCGAGCGCTATTATCCGGCGTTCCAGCTGGTCGCCTGGGGCGATCGCGCGCCGGAGGAGGCGCTGAAGGTGGCCATTGCCGAGGCCTACGGGCGGGCGTGAAGGGCACGGAGGGCGTGATGGCATTTGACGAGATCGCCCGGCGCGGCCTTGTGCTGCTTGGCTGCGGGAAGATGGGCTCGGCGATGCTCGCGGGCTGGCTCCGGCAGGGGTTGCCGGCCGAGTCGGTGTGGGTGATCGAGCCGCGCCCTTCGGACTGGCTGAAGGGGCTTGTCGGCGTGCATCTGAACGCGCCCCTGCCGGAGGCGCCGGCGGTGGCGGTCGTCGCCGTCAAGCCGCAGATGATGGGCGAGGCGCTGCCGCAGCTCGCCGCGCTGGGCGGCGGGGAGACGCTGGTGATCTCCATCGCCGCCGGCACGCCGATTGCGCGTTTCGAGGAGGTGCTCGGGGCGGCGACCCCGATCGTGCGCGCCATGCCGAACACGCCGGCGGCGATCGGCCGGGGGATCACCGCGCTCATCGGCAATGCCGCGGCGGGCGAGGCGCACATGGCGCAGGCCGAGGCGCTGCTGGCGGCTGTGGGCGAGACGGTGCGGCTCGTGAGCGAGGCGCAGATGGATGCGGTCACGGCCGTCTCCGGCTCGGGGCCGGCCTATGTGTTTCTGCTCATCGAGGCGATGGCGGCGGCCGGCGAGGCGGAGGGGCTGGCGCCCGAGCTTGCCATGCGGCTGGCCAAGGCCACGGTGGCGGGTGCGGGGGCGCTGGCCACCGCCGAAGGAGCGGAGCCGCCCGATCGGCTGCGGGTCAATGTCACGAGCCCCGGCGGCACCACCGCCGCGGCGCTCGAGGTGCTGATGGACCCCGAAGCCGGGCTTCTGCCACTCATGCGCCGCGCCATTCATGCGGCGGCCGAGCGCTCGCGCGAGCTTGCCGGCTGAGGCGCGCGATGAGCGAGACGATCAGCTTTGACGATTTCCTGAAGGTCGACATCCGCGTGGGCGAGGTGGTGCGCGCCGAGCCCTACCCGGAGGCACGCAAGCCCGCGATCAAGCTCTGGGTCGATTTCGGCCCCGGCATCGGGGTGAAGAAGAGCTCCGCCCAGCTTACCCGCCACTACAGCCCGGAGGCGCTTGTCGGGCGCAAGGTGGTGGCGGTGGTGAACTTTCCGCCACGCCAGATCGGCAGGTTCATGTCCGAGGTTCTGGTGCTCGGCGTGCCGGATGAGGAGGGCGAGGTCGTCCTTCTGGTCCCCGAGCGCGACGTGCCGGTGGGCGGGCGGATGTTCTGAGGCGCTGGGCGCGGCGCTCACCTTCCTTCTTTCCAAAGCCTTCAAAACGCGCTAGGGCGTCGCCATCTGAGACGTGACGCACTGACCCCGGCGACGCTGTGAGGATTGGGGTCGGCAGCAATGGGGCTGCCAATGATACGGGGCGCACCCGGACCGCCGGGATGGCCCATGCAGGAAACGATGATGTTCAACGTAGTGAAGAAATCGATGCAGTGGGGGGACGAGACCCTCACACTTGAGACGGGAAAGATCGCGCGACAGGCCGACGGAAGCGTGGTGGCCACGCTGGGAGAGACCTCGGTGCATGCCGCGGTGACCTTTGCCAAGGAGGCGAAGCCGGGGCAGGACTTCTTCCCGCTCACTGTCCACTATCAGGAAAAATACTATGCCGCCGGCAAGGTGCCCGGCGGCTTCTTCAAGCGCGAGGCGCGTCCCACCGAGAAGGAGACGCTGACCGCGCGGCTGATCGACCGGCCGATCCGGCCGCTGTTCGCGCCGGGCTTCAAGAACGAAGTGCTGGTGATGTGCACCGTTCTGAGCCATGATCTTGTCAATGATCCCGACATCGTGGCCATGATTGCCGCCTCTGCGGCGCTCACGCTGTCGGGCGTGCCCTTCATGGGGCCGATCGCCGGCTGCCGCGTGGGCTACGCGGGCGGCGAATACATCCTCAACCCCGATGTCGAGGACATGCACGATCTGCGCTCGAACCCCGAGCAGCGGCTCGACCTCGTCGTGGCGGGGACGAAGGACGCGGTGATGATGGTCGAGTCGGAGGCCTATGAGCTCTCCGAGGAAGAGATGCTCGGCGCCGTCCAGTTCGGCCATGAACAGCTCAAGCCGGTGATCGACCTCATCGTGGAGCTGGCCGAGGAAGCGGCCAAGGAGCCCTTCGACTACACCCCGCCGGACTACACCGCGCTTTACGAGAAGGTGAAGAAGCTCGGCGAGGAGCGCATGCGCGCGGCCTTCGCCATCCGCGACAAGCAGGAGCGCACCAAGGCCATCGCCGCGGCGCGCGAGGCGATCAAGGCGGAGCTTTCGGAGGAGGAGCAGGCCGACGAAAACCTTGGCGATGCGCTCAAGAAGCTCGAGTCGGAGATCCTGCGCGGCGACATCGTCAATGGCGGCTTGCGCATCGACGGGCGCGATCTGAAGACGGTGCGCCCGATCGAGGCCGAGGTGGGCCTTCTGCCGCGCACGCACGGCTCGGCGCTTTTCACCCGCGGCGAGACGCAGGCGCTGGTGGTCACCACGCTTGGCACCGGCGAGGATGAGCAGATCATCGACGCGCTGCACGGCAATTTCCGCTCGAACTTCCTCTTGCACTACAACTTCCCGCCCTATTCGGTGGGCGAGGTGGGGCGCGTCGGGCCTCCGGGCCGGCGCGAAATCGGGCATGGCAAGCTTGCCTGGCGGGCGCTGCAGGCGGTGCTGCCGCCGGCGACCGAATTCCCCTACACCATCCGGCTCGTCTCGGAGATCACCGAGTCGAACGGCTCTTCCTCGATGGCCACGGTCTGCGGCTCCTCGCTGTCGATGATGGACGCGGGCGTGCCGATCAAGGCGCCCGTGGCCGGCGTGGCCATGGGGCTCATCCTTGAATCCGACGGCCGCTTTGCGGTGCTCACCGACATTCTCGGTGACGAGGACCACCTCGGCGACATGGACTTCAAGGTCGCCGGCACCGAGAAGGGCATCACCAGCCTGCAGATGGACATCAAGGTGTCGGGCATCACGCCCGAGATCATGCGCCAGGCGCTTGAGCAGGCCAAGGAGGGCCGGCTGCACATCCTGCGCGAAATGTCCAAGGCCATCAGCGGCGTGGGCCAGTTCTCGGTTCACGCACCGCGCATCGAGACGATGACCGTGCCCACGGACAAGATCCGCGAGGTGATCGGCTCGGGCGGCAAGGTGATCCGCGAGATCGTCGAGACCTCGGGCGCGAAGGTCGACATCAACGACGACGGTCTGATCAAGATCGCCTCGGCCAATCCCGAAGCGATCGAGAAGGCGCGCGAGATGATCCTCTCGATCGTCGCCGAGCCGGAGGAAGGCAAGGTCTACCGCGGCAAGGTGGTCAAGCTCGTCGACTTCGGCGCCTTCGTGAACTTCTTCGGCAAGCGCGATGGCCTGGTGCATGTCAGCCAGATCACCGATCGCCGGCTTGGGCATCCCTCCGAGGTGCTGAAGGAAGGGCAGGAGGTCTGGGTGAAGCTTCTGGGCTTCGATGATCGCGGCAAGGTGCGGCTGAGCATGAAGGCCGTCGATCAGGAGACCGGCGAGGAGATCGAGGGCGCCGGCGGTGACGAAGGCCCCAAGGGCGGCGGGCGGCGCCGCTCGCGCAGGAAAGAGGGCGCGGAGGGCTGAGCGCCCCGAAAAACCGTGAAGGCGAAGGCCCCGGCGACATGCCGGGGCCTTTTTCGTTGCGCGGGGCGCGCCAAATGTTTCGCGCGCGAAACATTTCGGGGCGCGCCCGTCGGACGGCTCAGATGATCTCGTCCTCGTCGAAGAGACGCTCCTCCTCGCTGGTGTCGTAGAGGGCGTCGAGGCGCGCTTCGGCTTCCTCCGGCCGCGCGGTCAGCGCCACATGCACGAGCGCCTCGCCCTCATAGACCACCGGCATGGTCGTCCGGCCGATGACGATGCCGTCGCCCGCGGCGCGGATGGTGGCTTCGGTCTCGCCGAGCGGGTCGGCGATGACACCGAGGATCTCGCCTTCCTTCACCACCCCGCCATGGGCTTGGCGCGCGCGGAACAGCCCGCCCATGGGCGCGCGGTGCCAGACGGACCTGCGGCAGACCACGCTTGGCGCCTTCGCCTTCGGCACGAGGCGCGCCGGAAGCATCTCGAGCGCCTGCATGACCCTGAGAATGCCGGCGACCCCGAAACGCGCCGAGTCCTCGTCAAAGCGCAGGCCCTCGCCGGCCTCGTAGAGGAGGATTCCCACCCCGGCTTCGGCGGCTGCGGCGCGCAGGCTGCCTTCGCGCACGTTCGAGTGCAGCAGCACCGGCGCGGCAAAGGCGCGGGCCAGTTCCTCGAGACGGTCGTTGTCGGGCGTGATGCGCAGCTGCGGCATGTTGGTGCGGTGGATGGCGGCCGAATGCAGGTCGATGCCGAAGGATGAGCGCAGGACGACTTCGTTCATGAAGCGGTGCGCGAGGCGGGCGGCCATCGACCCGCGCGGCGAGCCGGGGAAGCTGCGGTTGAGATCGCGCCGGTCCGGCAGGTAGCGCGAGCGGTTGTGAAAGCCGAAGGTGTTGACGATCGGCACGACCAGGAGCGTTCCCGACAGCGAGCGCAGCGCCCGCGTGTTGAGAAGGCGCCGGACGATCTCAACCCCGATCACCTCGTCGCCGTGAATGGCGGCGGAGACGAAGATCACCGGCCCCGGCTTGCGCCCGTGCACCACGTGAACCGACATCGTGACCGGCGTGTGATCGGACAGCACGCCGACCGGGATTTCCACGGTCCGGCGCGTGCCCGGCGCCACGGACGTGCCGTTGATCTCGAAGGCGTCGCGTCTGGCCATCAGCCCTTGCCCCGCGTGCGCGTCCGGCCCTCCTTCGCGTTCTTCTCGATGAACTCGATGATCTTGCCGGCGACGTCGAGGCCGGTGGCCTTCTCGATCCCTTCGAGGCCGGGGCTTGAGTTGACCTCCATCACCACGGGCCCGTGGTTCGAGCGCAGCATGTCCACGCCGCAGACGTTGAGACCCATGCACCTGGCCGCGCGCACGGCGGTGGAGCGTTCCTCGGGCGAGAGCTTGATGAGCTCGGCGCTGCCGCCCCGGTGCAGGTTGGAGCGGAACTCGCCCTCCGCCCCCTTGCGCTTCATCGCCGCCACCACCCGGCCGCCGACCACCAGCGCGCGGATGTCGGTGCCACCGGCCTCCTTGATGAACTCCTGCACGAGGATGTTGATGTTGGCGCCCCGGAACGCCTCGATGATCGACTTCGCCGAGCGGTCGGTGTCGGCGAGCACCACGCCGATGCCTTGGGTGCCTTCCAGAAGCTTGATGACCAGAGGCGCGCCGCCGGCCAGCTTGACCACCTCGTCGGTGAGCTTGGGGTCGTGGGCAAAGGTCGTCACCGGCAGGCCGATGCCGTCGCGCGCCAGAAGCTGCAGCGAACGGAGCTTGTCGCGCGAGCGGGCGATGGCAACGCTCTCGTTGAGGGGGAAGACGCCCATCATCTCGAACTGCCGCAGCACCGCAAGGCCGTAGAAGGTGACGGAGGCGCCGATGCGCGGGATCACCGCATCATAGTGGGGCAGCTTCTTGTCGTGATAGTAGATCTCGGGCCGGTGCGAGGCGATGTTCATGAAGCATCGCAGCGTGTTGATGATGTCAAGTTCATGGCCGCGCGCCTCGGCCGCCTCCTTCAGCCGCTGATGCGAGTAGAGGTTGGGGTTGCGTGCGAGCATCGCGATCTTCATGACGGCGTCCTTTCCGTTATGGTTGTCTCCTGACGGTCTGGCGCCGCCTTGAGGGAGCTGCGGTGCCTCGAGACGACAGGCGCGCCCCACAGCCAGGAGCGGCCCGGATCGACCAGCAGACGGTGACGGCGGATCGCGGTGCGCCCGAGGATCAGCGGGTGGCGCATTTCCGCCCGGTCGGCAAGCGTGACTTCGATGCGCCATCGGCGGCGTCCGAGAACCAGCAGTGTTTCGATCACATGGCGCTCCTGCGGCACGCCTCCGGTGTTCTTCACCCGGCGGCGGTCGGCAAGCGGCGCCACGCAGTCACGGGCATGCACGCCGCTGGCATGGGGAATGTGAAAGCGCACCCAGCGCCGCCCGTCCCTTTCGAATTCAACGATGTGCGTCGCGTGCAGCGCCGAGGTCCGCGCGCCGGTGTCGATCTTGGCGGGCAGCAGATCAAGGCCGAGTTCGGGCAGCGCGACGCGTTCGCGCCAGCCGACCACGCCCCAGCCGCTGGCCCCGGCGGGAGCCGCGGCGTTCGGGTCGGGGGTCACGTGAGCGCCTCCTCGTTCACGCGGCGGTAGTTGACGAAGGTGTTCACGCTCATCACCACGGCGAAACTGTCCATGTCGATAAGCACGAAGCCGCGCTCGTAGAGGGCGCGCGACAGGGCGCGCATGTCGTCCTCGTAGAGGCGCCGACGCCCCATGAGCTGGCGCAGCAGCTTGGCGGAAATCCGGTACCGGCCGGAGGGCTTGCCTCCGAAACTCCTGCCGTAAAGGCGGGCCAGCCGCTCGGCGCAGGCCTCGATGGCTCTGTCATGGGTCGCTTCGCACATGCGGCGGGCTAATAGCAGGTAATGAAATTTTGTCCATAGACGAAATTTTCTGACAGATGGTGATGTTGCGTCAATTCAGCGGCCGCGACGCAGTCAGAGATCCACCTCGATCACGCCGCCCGGCTCGGCGGCGCGGGACTGGCAGAGGATGATGCTCTCGGCGCGCTGGGCCTTCGAGAGCACGAAGTCGCGATGCTCCACCTCGCCCGAGAGAAGCCGCTCCTTGCACACCCCGCACAGCCCGTCGGCGCATTTCACGTCGATATGGATGCCATGCTCGGCCAGAGCATCGGTGGCCGTCTTGTCGGCGGGCACCTCGATTTCGCGCCCGGAGCGGGCAAGGCGCAGCGTGAAGGGGTGGTTGACGTAGTCGGGCTGTTCGGGAACGGAGAAATACTCCAGATGCACCGCCTCCTCGGGCCAGCCCTGCCGCTCGGCCGCCTCGATGACCGATTTCATGTAGCGATCCGGCCCGCAGGTGTAGAGGTGCCAGCCCTGCTGCCAGCCTGAAAGGATCGCGTCGAGATCGGCGCGCGTGCCCTCGTCGGAGACGTGAAGATGCACCCGATCGGCCCAGGGGAAGGCGGCGAGATCGTCGAGGTAACCGGCCGCCGCGCGCGACTTGACCGAATAGTGCATGACGAAATCGCGCCCGATCGCATGCAGCCGGTGGCCCATGGCGATCAAGGGCGTGATGCCGATGCCCCCGCCCATCAGAAAGCTCTTCTCGGCCGTCTCGTCGAGCGGGAAGTGGTTGATCGGGCGCGAGATGAAGACCTTGCGCCCTTCGGTGAAGATGCGGTGCAGAAGCTTCGAGCCGCCGCGCCCCTGATCCTCGCGCAACACCCCGATCTGGTAGACGCTGCGGTCGGCCGGGTCGCCCGACATGGAGTATTGGCGCAGGAACTCGGGCGCCACCACCACGTCGAGATGCGCGCCGGCCTCCCATGCGGGCAGCTCGCCGCCGTCGAGGGCGCGGAACTCGTACTTGGTGATGTCGGGCGTCATCTTCTCCACCTTGGAGACGACGACGCGCAGCACCGGGCTTTCGCCCTGGTCGTTCGTGTAGTGGTGGACGTGCGCTTCATCCCCCGCGGCAATGCGGGCGCGGTATTCAGCCGCCGTTACGAGCTTCTGATAGGCTTCGATGCCGGCCTCCCTGTCCATCGGGAAAGGGTAGGGCCAGGGCGGCGGGGCGAGGTTCGCGGGATAGACGGCAAGCGTCTGGTCCTCGTAGCGCAGCTCGAGATCCTTTTGCAGGTCGCGCGCGTTCACGGGCTGGCGGGCGGGGCGGTAGGCGCCGTCCTCGTGAAGCTCGATGTCCCACCACCATTTCTTCACCGGGTTGAGCCCGCCCTTGCCGACCGCGTCGTCAAGGCGCGCGAGCCAGGGCGCGGCGCGGGGCACGTTCATCGCCAGCCAGCGGAAGGGGCGCTCGGCGAACAGGCCCTCGAGGTTCCACGGGCAGGTCTTCATGCAGCGCCCGCACATGGCGCCGCCCTCGGTGGTGATGCGGTAGGTGGCGCATTTCTGGCTGTCGGACTTCCAGATCTCGTAGCCGTTGAACATCAGCTTCGGCCCGGCGGTGATCGCGCCCGAGGGGCATTCGCGGGCGCATTTGTTGCACGCCTCGCAGAAGGCCTGCAGGCCGAAATCCACCGGCTTGTCGTGGGCGAGTGGCATGTCGGTCGTCACCACGCCCGACTTGAGCCGCGGGCCGAGGAAGGGGTTGAGGATGACCTCGCCGATGCGGCTGACCTCACCGAGCCCCGACAGGAGCAGGAGCGGCGGTTGCAGCACCTCGCCGTCGAGCACCGTGTGCGCCTTGGCCGAGTAGCCGAGGTTGCGGATCTGCTTCGCGATCACCCCGCCCAGAAGCGAAAACCGCAAGTATGCGCGCATCGATTGGGCGACCGAGATCCAGTCATCGCCCGAGGCGCCCTCCATCGTCTCGTAGCCCTGGTCGACAATCATCGAGATCGCCTGATCGTGGGGCGGGTCGATGGGCTCGCCGGCGGCGTCGTGCGAATACCAGGCCCATTCGGGGCAGCGCGAGATGCCGACCGCGTCGATGCCGAGGAAATAGCTCGCCGCCTTGATGTTGAGGGCGTTGCGTTCGGGATCGGCGGGGCGGGGGCCTTGCGCGTTCGGCTCGCCGTCCTGCAACAGCACGAAGGCGCCGAGCACGCGGCGCTGGGCCATCGAGGGCGCGGCCTTGCGCGCATAATGGCCGCCCTTGGCGCCCTCCTGCACGGCGCGGCCCATGTCGCCGAACTGGGCGCGGGCGAACATGTCGGTGCGCTTGGGCACGCGGGGAATGCGCGCCTCGTCGATGTAGGTGGTGGGCTCCTCCACCCGCTTGAGCGTCTCGAAGGGGTGCGGGCCGTCGGCGAAGTCGCGCCGGGCGAACGGATCGCCATTGAGCGCGGAGCGGCGCGAGCGGGTGCCAAGCCACCATGACGGCCCCTTCACCCGCCAGGCGGGCTGCTCGGACCAGGGCCTGAGCGGGGCGTCATGGGCAAGCTCGAAATCGGTGGTCAGGGCGGCGAGTCCGAAGCGGGGGCCGAGCCAGGGCGCATGCAGCGCGCCGTTTTCCACCGTGCAAAGGCCCGCGGCGACGGCGAGCCTGTTGAGGTCAACGTCGGAGGAGGTGACGGTGTGCGCCTTCGCGTCCCATCCCAGAAGGCGGATGTAGTTGGCCAGCACCACCGCCGTTTCGCTCGCGCGCAGGCAGGCACGGTGGGCCTGCGCGTCCTCGAGCCAGTCGCAGCCCTTCTCGCCGGGGCGCGGGTCGCGCGGCATCTCGTAGAGAAACACGATGGCGTGGCGGTGGCCCTCGATGGTGGAGGGCGGCGCCTCCATCGACTCCTTGAGGTCGGCCATGATGAGGTCGATGCCCGAGGCGAGCGTCTTGGTCTGGCGCGTGCGCAGGTCGTGTGCGAGGCGGTCGATGTCGGGGTTGCGGCGCGGGGCGGGCAGGAGGGCCTCAGGCGGCACAGGACCGATACCCACCATCGAGGCATCGGAGAAATAGCCGAAGGCCTTGAGGTGGTTGGCCCGCTCGAGCGGATCGGAGGGCACCTCGGCGCGGGCGCGGTTGACGAGCCCGTCGCGGATCGCGTCCATCATCGCCTGATACTCGGCCATGGCATTGACGATGGAGGCAGGGGCGTGCGGCCTGCGGAAGTCGAGTCCCGGCATCGGCGGGACGGCGGAGAGATCGGGCATCGGGCCGCGCTCGAGCAGCTCGAGCGGGAACGGGCCCATGTGCACGGGGCGCTTGCGGTCGGAGAAGAAGCGGAGCGTCATGGCCAGGAGCGTCGAGAGTTCATGGCCAGACAGTAGCCGAGGCGGAGCGGATGTCCAGTCGTGGCACTTGCAACGAAAAGGGGCCGCGGCCACGGCCGGCGGCCCCTTCGCGCGGCTGTCGCGGCGCGGCTTACTGGGCGCCGAACTGCGCCAGATAGGCGTAGACGTCGCGGGCTTCGTCTTCCTTGCGGACCTTGAAGGACATCTTCGAGCGCGCCTTGGAGTCGCCGAGCTGATCCTTCAGCCAGCCGGTGGGATCCTGCACGAAGGCGATAAAGTGCTCCTCGTCCCAGACCACGCCCTGCTCGCCGAGGGCCTTGAGCCCGTCGGAGTAACGGAAGCCCTCCTCGCTGCCAACCACGCGCCCGGCGATGCCGTAGAGGTTGGGGCCGGTCTTGGCGCCGCGGCCGGCAAGGACATTGCCGTCCGGGTCGGCAACAACGTGGCAGGAGATGCACTTCTTGAACACCTTCTCGCCTTCGGCAGGGTTGCCATCGGCAAGGGCGGGGGCCGCCAGAAGCGCGGCGGCGATGATTGCGATGGTGGATTTCATTGTCCGTCTCTCCTCGGTTTCGCTCCTGGGTTGGCGCCGGCCGGCCGCACGGGGCCGTGGCGCCTCACGAACAGTCAAGTGCGCCCGCCGCAGCATGGCCGTCTGCGCAATCCTCGGCGCAAGCCCGGTGACGGGCGGCGTGCAACACGCAGCTAAGGGGATTTGCCACACAAGCGCAATGCGACGAATACTCACGTTTGCGTCGACAGGGCGGAAAAGCCGGAGGGCGATGTGGGCGGCGGGACGATCTTCTTTGTGGCCTCGAAGGTTCTGGGCCTTCTGGCAAGACCCGAGACATGGCTGTTCCTCGCCCTTGTGATTGCGCTGCGGCGCCTGGCCCAGGGCCGGGTCGGGGCAGCCCGACGCTGGCTGGGCGGCGCAGCGCTTGCTGTGCTCCTTCTCGGCGCCTGGCCCGTGGGCGATCTGGTGCTGGGGCCCTTGGAGGCGCGCTACCCGCCGCGGCCCGCGCTTTCGCGTGTTGACGGGATCATCGTGCTTTCCGGCGCCGAGGAGGCGGAGCTGTCGCGACTCTGGGGGATGCCCGAGCTCAATGGCGCGGGCGAGCGGCTTTTCGCCGGGTTGGCGCTGGCGCGGCAGTTTCCCGATGCGCGTGTTGTCGTGACCGGGGGCAGCGGCCGGCTCGGAGGAGCGCGGAGCACGGAGGCGGAGGTGGCCGCGGCGGTCCTGACCGACGCGGGGCTCGAGCGCTCCCGGCTCGTTCTCGAGACCCGCTCGCGCAACACCTGGGAGAACGCGATCTTCTCCCGCCCGCTTGCCAAGCCGCGGCCGGGCGAAACCTGGGTGCTGGTCACGAGCGCCTGGCACATGCCGCGCGCGATGGGCGTGTTCTGCGCCGCTGGCTGGCCGGTGGTGCCCTATCCGGTGGATCAGCGCAGCGGGATGCTGGGCCTCAGGCCGGAGTGGGAGCTGTGGGAGCATGGCGATGCGCTGCGTCGCGGCGTCAAGGAGTGGGTCGGGCTTCTGGCCTACGGGCTTTCGGGGCGGACGGCCGAGTGCGGGGTGCCTCCGGGCTAGGGCTCAAGGCGGCTTGACATGGGCCATGCGATGGCCGCCGAATGCGCCAGATGCCCAAGCGCAGAGAGGCCGGAGATGATCGAGGAACCGCCGAAGCTGACCATCCGCCGCCCCGCGCGGCGCCCGAGCGCGGAGCAGATCGCCGCCTTTCGGGATGTGCCCACGAGTTTCGTGGTCGATGCCATGAAAGGGGCCGGCGCGCTCGATCAGGCGATCCGGCCGCTTGAGCATGGCGGGCGGTTGCCGGGCCATGTGGCCGGGCCGGCGCTGACCGCGGCCAACGGGCCGGCGGACATTCTCGCCACGCTGGCCGCGCTTGCCTTTCTGCGCGAGGGGGACGTGCTGGTGGCCGGTGCCTCGGGCTATGCGGGCTGCGCGGCGGCGGGCGACAAGCTCGCGGCGATGGCGCGCAATGCCGGGGCGGCGGCAATCGTCACCGACGGGCCGATGCGCGATCTCGAGGGAATCGTGGCCACGGGTCTGCCGGCATGGTGCACCGGGCTCACCCCGGCTTCCCCCTACAGCACCGGCCCCGGCCGCGTGGGCCTGCCGATGCAGATTGGCGGGCAGCGGGTGGACACCGGCGACATGATCGTGGCCGACAGCGATGGCGTGGTGGTGGTGCCCTACGAGCGGATTGACGAGGTGATCGAAGGGATCGCCCGCGTGCGTGCGGCCGAAGCCGCGCTTGATGCGGAGATCGCCGGCGGCATGGCGGTGCCGCCCGACATCATCGACCTCCTGGCATCAGAGGCGGTGGAATACGTGGACTGAGACGCCCCGCCTCAGCGCAGGCCGAGCACGTCGAGCATGTCGTATTCACCCGGCTTCCGGTTCATGCCCCAGAGTGCGGCCTTGAGCGCGCCGCGCGCGAAAAGCGCGCGGTCCGAGGCGACATGGCCGAGCACCAGCCGCTCGCCCTGCCCGGCGAAGATCACCTGATGCTCGCCGATGATGTCGCCGCCGCGGATGGCGGAAAAACCGATGTGGCCGCGCTCGCGCGGGCCGGTGATGCCGTCCCGGCCGCGGTCGGCCACCTCGGCAAGTTTCACCCCGCGCCCTTCGGCCGCGGCCTCCCCCAGCATCAGCGCGGTGCCCGAGGGTGCATCGACCTTGCGATTGTGGTGGGCCTCGACGATCTCGATGTCGTAGTCCGCGTCGAGCTTCTCGGCGACCATGCGCACGAGAACGGTAAGGAGGTTCACGCCGAGGCTCATGTTGCCGGCGCGGATGATGACGGCGTGGCGCGCGGCGGGCCTGAGCGCGGCGAGCTGCTCTTCGGTGAAGCCCGTGGTGCCGATCACATGCACCGCGCGGGCCTGCGCGGCGAGGCGGGCGAACTCGACCGAGGCTTCGGGCGCGGTGAAGTCGAGCACGATCTGCGCCTTGGCAAACGCCTCCAGCGGGTCGTCGGTCACGGTGATGCCGAGCGCGCCGCGCCCCATGGCAAGGCCGAGATCCTGGCCTACCCACTCGTGGCCCGGCCGCTCGAGCGCCGCCACGAGCCGCATGTCATCGGAGGCGATGACGAGCTCGGTGAGCATCCGGCCCATCCGCCCCGAAACTCCCGTGATCAGAACGCCCGGCCGGTCGGTCATTGCCCTCTCGCTCCTTCTTGATCGGTGGCTCTTCCCTAGCGCGGGGCGGGCGCGGGTGAAAGGGCGCTTGCGCGCCGCTCCCCTCGGCCCTATGTGACCGCCCATGTCCAGACAACCCCACATCTCCGGGCGCGCGCCCTCGCAGCGCCAGCTTCGCGTGGGCGAGCTCATCCGCCGGCGCCTGGCGGAGGTGCTGGCGCGCGGCGAGGTGCATGACCCCGAGCTCAACGCCATGTCGATCACCGTGGGCGAGGTGCGCTGTTCGCCCGATCTGCGCGTGGCCACGGCCTTCGTGCTGCCACTTGGCGGCGAGCGGCGCGACGAGGCGCTGGAGCTTCTGCGGCGCAACCGCAGCGAGCTGAGGCGCATCGTGAGCCGGGGGCTCAATCTGAAATTCGCTCCCGAGCTGCGCTTTGCCATTGACGAGACATTCGACCGGATGGACGCCACGCGCCGGCTTCTCGAGAGCGAGGAGGTCAGGCGCGATCTGCGCGGCGGCGAGACGAACGAGGACGACTGATGGCCAGACGCAGGAAGGGCCGGGACATCTCCGGCTGGCTCGTGGTGGACAAGCCCGCGGGGCTGACCTCCACCGCCGTGGTCAACAAGGTGCGCTGGGCGCTTCAGGCCCAGAAGGCGGGACACGCGGGCACGCTTGACCCGCTGGCCACGGGCATTCTTGCGGTGGCGCTGGGCGAGGCGACGAAGACGGTGCCTTATGTGACGGATGCGCTGAAGTGCTACCGCTTCACCGTGCGCTGGGGCGAGGCGACGAACACCGATGACGCCGAGGGCGAGGTGATCGCGCGCTCCGACGAGCGCCCGACCGCCGAGGAGATCGAGGCCGCGCTGCCCGCCTTCCGTGGCGAGATCATGCAGGTGCCGCCGCAGTTCTCGGCGGTGAAGATCGACGGCGAGCGCGCCTATGCACTGGCGCGCGAGGGGGAGAGCCCGGAGCTTGCCGCGCGCCCGCTGTGGGTGGAGAGCCTCGAGCTTGTGGATCAGCCCGACGCGGATCATGCGGTTTTCGAGATGGTCTGCGGCAAGGGCGGCTATGTGCGGGCGGTTGCCCGCGACCTTGGCGAGGCGCTGGGCACCCATGGCCATGTCACCGCGCTCAGGCGGCTGTGGAGCGGGCCCTTCGAGGAGGAGGACGCCATCTCCTGGGAGGAGCTTGAGGCGTTGGCGCAGAGCCCCGAGCTTGACGCGCGGCTCCTGCCGCTCGAGGCGGGGCTGGCCGAGCTTCCCGAGCTGCGCTGCACGGCCGAGGGCGCGGCGCGGCTCAGAAACGGCAACCCCGGCATGGTGCTGAACGCCGACGCCGAATATGGCGAGACGGCCTGGGCCTCCTGGCAGGGCAGAGCGGTGGCGGTCGGCACCTACCGGGCGGGGGAGCTGCACCCCACGCGTGTGTTCCGCGGCTGAGCCTGCCGCGTGGCCATCACGCGCAGCTTCGAGAAGGGCGGCACGCGCTCGCGGGCGGTCTATTCCGATTGCAAGGGCTACCGCTATGCGCTCACCCGTGTTTGGGATGAGGCGGCGCCGCGGCTCCTTTACGTGATGCTCAACCCCTCGACCGCCACCGAGCGCGCCAATGACCCCACCATCGAGCGATGCGAGCGGCGGGCGCGTGCCCTGGGGCAGGGGGCGTTCGGGGTGGTCAATCTCTTCGCCTTTCGGGCGACGCGCCCGGCCGATCTCTTCGCCGCGCCGGACCCGGTGGGGCCGGAGAATGACGCCGCCATCGCTGAAGCGGCGGCGTGGGCCGATGCGATCTTGTGCGCTTGGGGCGCGCATGGCGCGCGGCAGGGACGCGCGGAGGCGGTGACGGCGCTTCTGCGGCGTGCTGGCAAACCGATGTTCCACTTGGGCCTGACCAAGGGCGGCCAGCCGCGCCACCCGCTTTATGTCGGGTATGCGGTGCCGCTTCAGCCTTGGGGGGCGGCGGCGAAGACGTCGGGCTTGACCTCGACATAGACATCGGCGTCGGTGGCATCGGGTGCGTCTTTCAGCACCGCCACGAGATCGCCCGCAACGATCACATGGGCGTCCTGCCCGTCGGGCGAGGGCTCGACGCGCAGATCCCACGCCTGCGCCGACCCGAGCTCGGGGTTGAGCGAGATGTGCAGAAAGTCGGTGCCCACCTCGAAGTCGGTGATGACCGCCGGAGCCGCTTCGGCATCATTGCCGTCGCTCCAGACCCAGTAATAGTCCTCCCCCTGTCCGCCGGTGGCGGTGTCGCCTCTGTCCATGATGAGCGTGTCGTTGCCGGGGCCTCCGTCGAGCACATCGGCCGCGCCGTCGATGTGGTCGGAGAAGACGCGGCGGACCTCCTCTTCGCGCTCCTCGATCCGCCCGTGATGGTCGATGACGTCATCGCCCTCGCCCCCGCGGATCACGTCGGCTCCAAAGCCGCCGCGCAGGATGTCGTCTCCTGCACCGCCGTCGATCACATCGTTGTCGCTGACGGCAGCCGCTGCAGCGTGGCTGCCGCCTTCGATGAAGTCTCTGCCGCTGCTGCCGGTGAGCGTGTCGTCGCCTGCGCCGCCGTCGATGAAGGCGCCGGCGCGCGCGGATGCGGCCGAAATCCGGTCCTCCCCCTCGCCGCCGAAAGCGGCCGTCGCGCCTTCGCCGCTGGTGATCGTGTCATTGCCCGGCCCGCCAAAGAGCCACGCCGCGCCATCGCCGCCGGTGAGCGTGTCGTTGCCGCCCGCGCCATCCACCACCGCGACCCCGCCTTCGGAGGCCACGGCCGGCGTCCCAGAGAAGAGCGTGACCTCTCCCTCGCCCGTTCCCCCGATGCCGTCATCGGGAAGGGCGTGGGTGTCGTCGCCGTCGCCGAGGTGCGTGACTGTGGAAGCAGGATGGTTCGCGCGCGTGAGCGCCGCATCCAGACCCGCCGCGGCGGCGCTGTCGCGCGTGAGCGCGGCCTCGAGTGCCTCGCTCACCGCCGGGTCACCGCCCACGCCCCAGCTTGGGCCAGGGTCGAGGTTGAGCGGATCGAGGCCGGGCTTATCACCGCCGCCCCCCGGCTCCCCCGGATCTTCGGGGTCAAGCGGGTCGAGGCCGGGCTCGCCCCCGCCGCCACCCGGATTGCCAGGATCCTCGGGATCGAGCGGGTCAAGAGCATCGTCCAATCTGTCGCCTCCGGTGGCGGCGTCGTCACTCCCCTCGAAGGCGAGGAGTTCGGCGAGGGGGATGGTTTCGGGCGCGCCGCCGCCCTCGTCGTGCAGGATGATCTCGATGTCGTCGGCGGGCAGCGATTCCTGCCCCGGAAAGGTGAGCACCATCGCGCCCTCGGCGGTGTCGATCGAGATGCTCGCGCCGCGATCGGAAAACTCCGTAGTGAAGCTCACCTCGCCCTCGAGCGAGCCGAGGTCGATGCGCAAACGATCCTCGCCGGGGCGGAAGTCCTCGTACGCGTACTCGCCGGGGCCGGTTTCGGGCTCGAAGAGCCGCGCTTCCGCTCCCCTGTCCGGCGGCGGCTCGTCAACAAGCAGATCGCCGGTGCCCTCGGCACTGCCGGGCTCCACCGGCCCGGTTTCGCTCGCGTCGTCGTCGTTCTCCTCTTCTTCCAGAACCGGAAGGAAGGCCAAGGGAACCAGCCCCAGCAGCAGCATTGCAGCGAGCATGCCCCACTCCGTTTGTCTCACCCCACGAGGCAGGAGGGTAGCATGGAACGGAGCATGAACGGGCGAAATAATGAAATGGAATCAAGGTTAACGCCGAGACGGAAGGAACGCTGCGGCGGCCGTGGACCGCCGCAGCGCAGCCGCTCAGAGCAGCTCAGACAGTGGCACCAGCGCGATGTCGGAGACGGAAATCGGGGTGCCCGAGTTGTTTGTGACTTCGGCGACGGTCTCGCCGTCGACCTTGATGAGCGAGATGCTCGGCCCGGAGCTCGGCACCGCCGTTTCAATGGTGATCGTCCCGGGTGGAGTGCCCTGATAGGCGATCACCAGCTGATCCTCGGTGGAGTTGAAGTCCGGGATCACCGGGGCGGCGCCATCGACATAGTTTCCGACAACGAACGTATCGGCGCCCGTGCCGCCGAGGGCGATGTCGCCGGTGCCCAGCAGCAACGTGTCATCGCCGTCACCGGCATCGATCGTGTCGCCCTCGTCTTGGTCGGCCTCACCGGGAGCGGCGCTTTCCAGAACAATCGCCTCGATCCGGTCATTGCCCGCGCCGCCGTTCAGCGTGTCGGCGCCGAGGCCCCCGACCAGCACATCGTTGCCCGCCTCTCCGTCAAGCGTGTCATCCTGCCCGCCGCCGTCGAGAATGTCATCTCCCTCGCCGCCGTTCAGCGTGTCCTGGCCGCCGCCGCCCTGGAGCACATCATTGCCGTCGCCGCCGGCCAGGCTGTCATTGCCCGCGCCGCCGAACAGCCTATCGGCGCCCGCCCCGCCGTCGAGGATGTCATCACCGTCGCCGCCGTCGAGTTCATCGTCATCGTCCTCGCCGAAGAGCTCATCGTTGCCGTAGCCGCCCCGAAGCGTGTCGTTGCCTGTGCCGCCCTCGAGCCGGTCAAATCCGGTGTTTCCCTCGATGAAGTCGTTGCCGGCATCGCCACGGATGAGGTCGTCATTGCCGCGGCCATAAAGCACATCGTTGCCCTCGCCGCCCGAGATGTCGTCATTGCCTTCGCCGCCCTCGACGAGGTCGTCACCTTCGCCGCCATCGATCACGTCGTTGCCGTTGCCGCCATGGATTCGGTCGTTGCCCGTGAACCCGTCGATCGTGTCGTCGCCACCGCCGCCAAACAGGATGTCGTTCCCGGCGCCGCCGTTGATGGAATCGGCGCCGTAATCGCCGGCGATCATGTCGGCACCGTCGTTGCCATTGAGAACATCGTCGCCGCTGCCGCCCAGAAGCTGGTCGTTCCCCGGACCGCCGTTGACGACGTCCTCACCGTCGCCGCCGGAGAGAAGATCGGCCCCATCCCCGCCGTCGAGCGTGTCGTTGCCGGGGCCGCCAAGCATCTCGTCCTTGCCGGGGCCGCCGAGAAGCTGGTCGTTGCCCAGCCAGCCGAGGATCGTGTCATTGCCGGCCCCGCCATCGAGCTCGTCCGCGGCATCGGTGCCGATCAGGCGATCGGCGCCATCGGTGGCTCCTCCGGAAGTGCCGCCAGAGGTGCTGCCCGTGTCATCGGTAGCCGTGTCTTCGGAATCATCATTCGTGCCGATGTCCAGCGCGAAGCCGGCGGCGATCAATCCCAGAAGTGCAAAAATCGCGAACATGTCCCTTCCTCACCCTGCTGATGTCGGCCCGCCCACCATCGATGACGCCTCGGCCCCCGAATTGCCGGCCATTTGCCAAAGCCTTGCCCCATTTCGCGACGGAAGCCAGATTTTTGCCGCAATCGCGCTCGCATCTCCGCGCATCCGCCCGATCCGCGCAACAATGGAAGAAAGTCGTGACGATTGTTGCCGTGGGTGACCGTCAGGCGGGCGTCCGACCCTGGTCATCGAGTTCCGATTCCGGCACGAGAGCAATGCTGTCGAGTGACAGGGCGGGTGCACCGGGAAGCGACACGACCCGCGCGACCGGCGCGCCATTGAGGCGGATGATATCGATGAGATTGCCGTTCGCGTCGGCGGCGCTCTCGATGGTGACGTGGGGAGCGGATGAGGCTTCGGTATCGTAGCCTATGACCAGCCGCTCCATTGCCGGGTCGAATTCGTCGATGAGCGGAACTGGGGCGTCGTCGCGCGAGAGAAGGGAAGCGTTCTCGGTTGCGGCCGCCGAAGGTCCCTCGCCCCCATAGAGAAGAGTCCAGGCCGGAGAGCCGGGTGAGCTCGGGCCCTCGGCGAGGGCGGGATCTGCAGTGCTGTTGGCAGCGAGGGAGTCGTGGCCGAGCGATTCGGTTTCGCCGGATTCCTTCTCGTCGGGCCCGGCGGAGTCAAACCCCTGTGCCAGCGTGGCCAGGCCGAGAAACTCCAGAATGCCGAACATCGCTTTCCGAGGCCCTGTGATTTCCGCGCCGCTTCTGCCGCGCGTCTTGTGCCGTCCGCGTGCGCCGGAGCCCGTGGCTTTTCGGCCATGCACCGAGGATCGAAGTCGATATCATGCGACGCGGGTCGAGAACTTGCAAATGCGGCGGAATGCGGCGCGGCCGTCCGTTTCCGCAGCCGAGACAGTGCGTGGCGCGTTGGCCGCATCGTGCGCCTTCGGCGATCAGTTTCCTGCCGTGCATGCGCGCCGGACGAATCGGATTGCATGGGGCTGTACAGGGGCTTTGCAAACAGGAGAAAAGGCCTTATACGCGCGCAGCCGGCGCCGGTGCCCCTGTTGCCCGGCGTCCGACTCCATGGACCTTGCTGGACGACATCCCGGCTTGTGCCCGCAGATCAGGAAAGGAGACCCCGATGTCGATCACTGCCGAGGAAAAGGCCCGTCTGATGAAGGAATATGCCACCCACGAGGGCGACACCGGGTCGCCCGAGGTGCAGGTGGCGATCCTGACCAGCCGCATTGCCACGCTGACCGAACACTTCAAGACCCACAAGAAGGACAATCACTCCCGCCGCGGGCTCTTGAAGCTGGTCGCGCAGCGGCGCAAGCTGCTCGACTATCTCAAGCGCAAGGACGAGGCGCGTTATCAGGATCTCATCAAGCGTCTCGGCATCCGCCGCTGACGCTTCACGCACATGCCCGCGGGAGGAATGGCAGCCTGCGGGCCGGCTTGAGGGGGCTGGCGCTCGCGACCGCGCGCCGGCCCCTTCACATTTCCGGGCCGGGCCTTGCGCCCGTCAAGCCCGTCAACCCTGGGGGCCGATTGTTTCGCAGGGAAGGCCACGGGCGGTGAGCCGCCGGCAGGCCAGATCGGCGGCCTCGCGCGACATCCCGACGAAATTGGCCTCGAAGCCCCGGCCTGTCTGCACCACCTTGCGCAGCGCGTCGCCAAGCGTGCCGATCTCGCTGAGGGCGGTGCGCAAGAGCACCTGTTCGGCGCGGTAGCGGGTGGAGTAGCGGCCCACATTTATTCCCCACAGGCGTCCACCAGAGGTGGAAACGCGGGTGACGACGATAGGCCCTGCACTTTCTGCCCGTTCGAGCGCGGGCGTGCCCGGGGAGTCGGGCAGCTCGGCGATGGCGCTCGCCGGCAGCGATTCGGGCGTGGGACGGGGCGGCGGGGTGACGGTGGCAATGGTGGAAACGGGCGCCTCGGGTGCCGGGTCCGGTCCGATCTGGGAGGGCGACACGGCCGCGCGCGTGGTCTCGACCGATTCGGTGACCTGCGAGCGGATCGCCGCGATCAGCGCTTCGGGCAAGGCGGGGCCGGACCGTGGACGTGGCAGCGGTCGCGGGCTGCGGCCGACGGCCGTGACACCGGCCGAGGCCACGGCGACCGCCTTGCCGTAGGGAGGTTTCTTCGGCGGGCGGAAGGCGACGCGGGCTGGCGCGCGCTTGAAGCCCAGGTCGAGAAGCTCGGCCACGCGGGCGTTGCGCTGGGCGGTGGACCGGCCGCCGAACATGGTGGCGATGATGCGTACGCCGCCGCGTTCGGCCGAGGCGACGAGATTGAAGCCCGAAGCCTTCGTGTAGCCGGTCTTGATGCCGTCAGCGCCGCGATAGTCGCTGAGAAAGCGGCGGTTGGTGTTGCTCACGGTTCGAAGCCCGGCATCGGTCGAGCGGCGGGAGAAGAGGTTGTAGTATTCGGGGTAGTCGTAAAGGATGTGCCGGCCCAGGATGGTCATGTCGCGGGCGGTGGACAGGTGCCCGGCTTCGGTAAGCCCGTGGGCATTCTTGAAGGTGGTCCGGGTCATGCCTAGCGCCTTGGCCGTGCGGTTCATGCGCCGGGCGAATGCGGCTTCGGAGCCCTCGATCGCCTCGGCAATGGCGGTGGCCGCGTCATTGGCCGACTTCACCGCCGCTGCGCGGATGAGATAGCGCAGCTTGATCTTCTGGCCCGGCCGCAGACCCAACCGCGAGGGTGGCTCGGAGGCGGCCTTGCGCGAGACCGTCACCAGCGTGTCGAGCGAGATCTCGCCGTGCTCCACCGCCTCGAAGGCGATGTAGAGCGTCATCATCTTGGTCAGCGAGGCGGGGTGAAGCCGCGTGTCGGCGTTGCGCGAGTGCAGGACTTCGCCCGTGCGCGCGTCCATCACCATGGCGGCGTAGGGTGCGGCGCGGCCCGGACCGCCCATGATCGCGCACAACAGCACAAGGATTGCGATCAGACCCCAGCGAAACGGGGCTGGGCATGGAATCCTGCCTCTGCGTGCCTGCACGCTCACGATCGTGTCTGCCTCGTTCCGTCCGGGTCTGGCGCCCGGTCAGGGTGATGTTAACCGCGTCAGCTTTCCTCGCCAAGCCGTTGATCGACGGGCAAAGATGCGCGCCCTCGAATCGATGCTGATTGAATTGTTTCAATGCGGCAGGAATATGGCCGGCATTTACAGGAATTGTTGCAGCAGGGCGGGCAGCTCGCCGAGATGGGCAAGCTCCCGGAAGCGGGTACGGTCGCCGGGCGGGTCCGCATGTTCGAGTTCCCAGGCGAGATCGTGGGGCACATGCACGCCCCAGCCTCCCGCGGCGATTGCCGGCAGCACGTCGGACTTCATGGAATTGCCCACCATCATCGCCTGCTCCGGTCCGCTGCCGTGCCGGGAGAAGATGCGGGCGTAGATATCCGGCGTCTTTTCGGAGACGATCTCCACCCCGTCGAAGAGTTCGCCAAGACCCGACTGGGCGAGCTTGCGTTCCTGGTCGAGAAGATCGCCCTTGGTGATCAGCACCACGCGAAAGCCGGCGTCCGAGGCTGCCTCCACCGCCTCGCGGGCGTGCGGGAGAAGCTCTATGGGGTGGCGGAGCATCTCCTGACCTGCGGCGATGATCTCTCCGATCACGCTGGCGGGCACGCGCGCCTCGGTCACCTCGATGGCGGTCTCGATCATCGACAGCATGAAGCCCTTGATGCCGTAGCCGTAATGGCCAAGGTTGCGCCGTTCCGCGGCAAGCAGGCGTTCGTCGAGATGGTCGGGGTCGGCGTGATCGGCCAGAAGTTCGGCGAAGCGCGCCTGAGTCATGCGGAAGAACTGTTCATTGTGCCAGAGCGTGTCGTCGGCATCGAAGCCTATTGCCGTCAACCGTCGTGCCATCTGCAACCCTTCGCCCCGTTTGGCGCCCGGCGTGCCACCCTTGTTGCGCACAATGCCGGGCAACCGGCCCCTTTTCACACGCTTTCGTCGGAATATATAGTCGCCACGCCAAGCTGCTTTGAACCGTCGGACGCATCGAGGACGCGCGTGATTGCCAAGCCCGTGACCATGGCCGGAAAGAAGGATGATGGCGCTGGCGAAGGCGGCACAGGTGTTGCCCTTCAGACCCGCACCAAGACCCAGCGGCCGCCGATGTACAAGGTGCTAATGCTCAACGACGACTACACGCCGATGGAGTTCGTCGTGCATGTTCTGGAGCGCTTCTTCGGCATGAGCCATGCACAGGCATTCGAACTGATGCTGACGGTGCACAAGAAGGGGGTGGCTGTGGTCGGTGTGTTCTCCTACGAGATCGCGGAGACGAAGGTCAGCCAGGTGATGGATTTCGCCCGCCGCCACCAGCACCCGCTGCAGTGCACGATGGAAAGGGAGTAGCGCGCCGCCACGGCGCCTTTCGCGATGAATTCATCCCGCCTGACCCGCGCGCTCGAGGAAGGCGCGCCGCGCATCGACCGCCTGTCGCGCGTTGCCGTGATCGAACCGCGCAGGGGTGACGACCTCTCGGTCCTGCCGCGCGAGGGGCTGGAGATCATTCAGGGGTTCCGACCCGATCACGATGCCTTCGAGGCGGCAGGATACACCGTGCGCCTCGCTCCGCAGGGCAGATACCAGGCGGCGATTGTCTCTCTGCCGCGGGTGCGCGAGCTCGCGCGAGACCGCATTGCTCTGGCCGCCGAGATCACCGGCGGCGGGCCGGTGCTCGTGGACGGGCAGAAGACCGACGGCATCGACGGGCTGCTGCGCGAGGTGCGCCGGCGGGTGGAGCTCGGCGGGGTGGTGGCGCGCGCTCACGGCAAGATGTTCTGGTTCGAGGGCGGGGATTTCTCCGACTGGCGCATGGCCGATGAGCCGCGCGAGATAGAGGGCGGCTGGATCACGCGGCCGGGCGTCTTTTCCGCCGATGCGCCCGACCGGGGCTCACGGCTCCTAACTGAGGCGCTGCCGCCGAAGCTGGGCAAGAAGGTTGCCGATCTGGGCGCGGGCTGGGGGTATCTCGCGCGGAGCATTCTCGAGCGGGCGGACGTCGGGCGGCTCGACCTTGTGGAAGCCGACCACGCGGCGCTCGATTGTGCGCGGCGCAATATTTCCGATGCGCGGGCGGTCTTTCACTGGGCAGACGTCACGGAGTGGGGCGAGGCAGCGAGTTTCGACTGCGTGGTGACAAATCCGCCGTTTCATGCCGGACGGCGGGCCGACCCGGCGCTGGGGCGGGCGTTCATTGCGGCTGCGGCCCGGCTTCTGAAGCCTTCGGGGCGGCTCTATCTGGTGGCCAACCGGCATTTGCCGTATGAGCGGGATCTGCGCGCGGCATTTGCGGAGGTGCGCGAGATCGGTGGGGACGGCGGCTTCAAGGTCATCGAGGCGGTCCGGCCGCTGGCATCGCGCAATCGCGGGCGGCGCTGAAATCGGCTAGGCTGGCCGGCACCGGCGGGGGATTCGCGGCGGGCGGCCCGAACAAGAGTTTCACGGAGACAGCATGACCTTTTCCATCTCCGGCAAGACGGCCATCGTCACCGGCGGCGCCAACGGCATCGGCCTGGCCATTGCTCGGCATTTCATCAGCCAGGGCGCCAACGTGATGCTTGCCGACATGGACGAGGCGCGACTCAAGGACGAGTGCGGGCCGGTGGAAGACGGCGAGGGAGGGAATGTGCGCTTCTTCGCCGGTGATCTGCGCGAGAAGCTGACGCTCGCCAACCTGCTCTCGGCAACCATAGATGCCTTCGACCGGGTCGATATTCTGGTCAATGCCTGCCGCCGCGTGGCGCTGGCCGATTCGCTCAATCCCGATGACGAGACCGTCGAGGAAATGCTCGATCACAACCTGTTCACCGCGCTGCGCCTTTCGCGGCTGGTGGCGCGGCGGATGATTCGGCAGGCGCGGGAGGAAGGACGCGAGGAGGGGACCGCCGGGGCGATCATCAATCTCTCCTCGATCGCGGCGCAGCGGCTCAGGCCCGAGCTTCTGGGCTTTTCGGTCGCTTCGGCGGCGGTCGAGCAACTCACGCGGGGGCTGGCGGTCGCGCTCGCGCCGCACCGCATCCGTGTGAATGCGATCGCCTTCGGCAGCGTGATGAGTGCCTCGCTGAAGGATGCGCTCAAGGGCAATGACGCGTATCGCGAGGAAATCGTGGAGAAGACCCCGCTCGGCCGCATCGCTTCGGCGCGCGAGGTGGCGGAGACGGCGCAGTACCTCGCCTCCGAGGGGGCGGCCTTCATGACCGGGCAGGTGCTGGTCATCGATGGCGGGCGCACGCTGATCGACCCGGTGACGCCGCCGGCACACTGAGAAGGCAAGCAGGGGGCAGGAGCGCGACACCGATGAACGGGACAGGCGGGGCAATGGCGGACGGCGGGACGATGGCAGAGGAGAAGGCGCGCGCAGCGGCATGGTTCCGCGAGCTGCGCGACCGGATCGTCGCCGCCTTCGAGGCGCTTGAGGACAGTCAGACAACCGGCCCGTTCGCCGACCGCGCGCCGGGCCGCTTCGAGATGCGCGAGACGCGCCGTCGGGGCGAGGATGGCTCGGATGCGGGCGGCGGGCTGATGAGCGTGATGCGCGGTGGGCGGGTGTTCGAGAAGGTGGGAGTGAATGTCTCCACCGTTCATGGCCGACTCGGCCCGCGGGCCGTGCAGGCGATGGCGGCGCGGCGCGATTTGCCCGGAATGTCCGAGGATCCGCGCTTCTGGGCCTCGGGCATCAGCCTCGTGGCGCACATGCAGAACCCGCACATCCCGGCGGTGCACATGAACACCCGCATGTTCTGGACACCGCATGGCTGGTGGTTCGGGGGCGGAGCCGATCTCAATCCCTGCATCGAATACGCGGAGGACACCGCCCATTTTCACGCCACGCTGAAGGCGGCGTGCGATGCGCATGACGGGGGCTACTACGAGCGCTTCAGAGCCTGGGCGGACGAGTATTTCTTCATTCCCCATCGCGGAAGAGCGCGGGGGGTGGGGGGGATCTTCTACGACGATCTCAACACCGGCGACTGGGAGGCGGATTTCGCCTTCACGCAGGCCGTTGGCCGCGCGTTCCTGCCCGCCTTCCTTCCGATTGCGGAGCGACGGCGGAACACGCCCTGGACTGATGCGGACAGGGAAACGCAGCTTGTCCATCGCGGGCTCTATGCCGAGTACAACCTCGTCTATGACCGGGGCACGAAATTCGGCCTCGAGACGGGGCATGATCCCGAGGCGGTGCTGATGAGCCTTCCACCCGTGGCGAAGTGGCCCTGAGGGGCGGCAACGGGGCGGGCCATTGAAAGGGTGCAGCCGAAGTTTCGGAACCGCCCGCCTGGCCGAGGCGGGCGCGTGGACTTTCCCTCCCGTCCGGCCGGGGCGGCGGGTCGGCCTGCTGGGAGGGTCTTTCGATCCGCCACACCAGGGACATGTTCACATCACCCGCGAGGCGCTGAAGCGCTTCGGGCTTGACGAGGTGTGGTGGCTGGTGAGCCCCGGCAATCCGCTGAAGCCCGAGGCCCCGGCGACGCTCGAGCGGCGCATGGCCGCGGCGCGGGCCATCATGCGCCATCCTCGGGTGCGCATCACCGACATCGAGGCCCGGCTCGGCACGCGCTACACCGCCGAGACCTTGCACAAGCTGTTGCCGCATTACCGGGGCATGCGCTTTGTCTGGCTCATGGGGGCGGACAATCTGGCCGGATTCCACCGCTGGGAGCGTTGGGAGGAGATCATGTGCATGCTGCCGGTCGGCGTGATTGCCCGCCCCGGAGAGCGCATCGCCGCGCGCCGCTCCCCGGCTGCGTTGCGGTTTCGCCGCTACCGGCTGCCCGCGGCAAGGGCGCGCCTGCTTGCCGATTGCCCGCCACCCGCATGGTGTTTTATCAATATTCCCATGACGGATTTGTCCTCGACCGCAATTCGGATGCGAGGCGAGTGGATTAGGTAAGCGCGGCAGGGGCAGCGTGCCCGAGCGCGCCGCGCTGGGAGAATTGGTTTTGCGCATTTCGAGACGCGCTTTCGTCTCGTCGGCTCTGGCCTGTTCCGCGGTGGTGGTTTGGCCGGCAGCCGCGGACGCGCCTCGGCGGTCTCCCTTTCCCGCGCCCCGGCCCGTGCGCCTTCATCCTCTCTCGTCGGCCACGGTCGATGACATCATCGCTGCCGCGCGCCTCGGCGGGATGACCTCGCTTGCCGTCTGTGACGTGGATACGGGCGAATTTCTGGAGGTGAAGAACCCGGTGCGCCGGCTGCCGCCTGCCAGCGTGGTCAAGAGCCTCACTGCGCTCTATGCGCTTGACATGCTGGGTGCGGATTACCGCTTTGTCACACGTCTTGTCGCGACCGGGCCGATCGAGGATGGCCTGATCAAGGGCGACCTCGTGCTGGTCGGAAGCGGCGACCCGACTCTCGACACGGATGCGCTCGGCGACATGGCGCGGGCGTTGGCGCAGAACGGGGTCCGCCGGATCGGTGGACGGCTTCTGCTCGCGCCGGGTGCGTTGCCATTCGTGCCGGCGATCGAGCCCGGCCAACCGCCGCAGGCGGGCTACAACCCGGCGATCTCGGGGCTGAACCTGAACTTCAACCGCGTCTACTTCGAGTGGCAACGGCAGGCCGAGGGGTATCGGGTGACACTCGATGCACGCGCGGAGAGATTTCGGCCGGAGGTTCGCATAGCTCGCATGCAGGTGGTGGACCGCGAGCTGCCCGTCTACACCTATGCCGACCAGGGGGGATCGGATCAGTGGACGGTGGCGCGGCCGGCGCTGGGCAACGGCGGGGGGCGATGGCTGCCGGTGCGCAAGCCGGCGCGCTATGTCGGCGAGGTCTTCCGCAGCTTGGCGGCGGCGCAGGGGGTGTCACTGCCTGAGCCTGAAATCACCGATCACGCGCCGCCGGGAGAGACGCTGTTTGCCTGGCAAAGCGGGGAGCTGCGCGGGATTCTCCGTGGCATGCTGCACTGGTCGACAAACCTGACGGCCGAGGTGGTCGGGCTCACCGCCAGCCGCGCGCGCGGCCGCTCGCCGGTCTCTCTGGCCGATTCCGCGGCGAGCATGGAAGCCTGGGCGCGAGAGCGGCTGGTGTTGCGCCGGCCCCGTTTCATCGATCATTCGGGGCTGGGAGACGGGGCGCGGCTTTGCGCGTCAGATCTGGTGACGGCGCTGAGGCATCCGCTGGCCCGGGCGCAGCTTGCGCCGCTCCTGCGGCGGATGAGCATGCGCGATTCCAACGGGCTGCCGATGCCCGACTCGCCGATCGAGGTGCACGCGAAGACGGGCACGCTCAATTTCGTGAGTGCGCTCGCGGGATATGTCGCGACGCCGAGTGGGCGGCGGCTGGCCTTTGCCATCATCTCGGCGGACCTTGAAAGGCGCGCGGCGCTGCGGCCCGAGGAACGCGAGCGGCCGGAAGGCGGCCGTGCCTGGACGTTGCGGGCGCGGCGCATGCAGAACGAGCTGCTTGCGCGGTGGGGCAGCATCTTTGCTGCATGAGGGCAAGCGCGCTGCGCGCGAACGCGCCCCCAAGGGGCGCGTGCCTTCGGCGAGGGTATTTCCCCCAGGGTGAGGATGGGGCGGGCCCGCCTTTCGGACTGGCAGGGCGCTACAGCGTGAGATGGCGCGCGCGGGCGCCGCGCTCGATGGCGGCGGCGTGCAGGCGGTCGATATTCAGCTCGTGGCGGATTTCCTCGAGCATGCGCAGCTCGACCTGACCGAGGCGCCCGTCGGCCGCGGCGACGTCGCAGGCGAGCGCATAGGCGGTTTCGTGCAGGCGTTCGGGAAGACCGGCGCGCACAAGCCCGAAGAAGGCATCGAGCCCTTCCTCCTCGGCAAACAGCTCGAAGACGATCTGGGCCACTTCACGCATCCGGTCGGCGTCGTAATCGGCAAACACCGGCAGGTGATCGACGATCGACTCGATGGTCACGAGTTCGGAGGTGCGGATTGTCTCGTCCGAAGCGGACACGGCGATCATGATCGCGACGAGACTGTCCTGAGGGGAAAAGGAGCTGGGGCTGTCGGGCACGGGTGCTGGCTCCGGCTTGGGGAAGGAAGGGCTTGGGTCACAAATATTGACGCATGACGCAGCCGGCAATAGGAAGGCGGGCCTGTCAGGGCGCATTTCGCGGCCCGGGTCGAAAGCTGGGATGATGATGCAATGTCCGATCTCCGTGACGCGGCGATGAGTTCAAGGGCGTGGCCCTTCGAGGAGGCGCGCCGGCTGCTCAAGCGCTACGAGAAGGCGCCGCCGGAGAAGGGACATGTGCTGTTCGAGACGGGCTACGGGCCGTCGGGGCTGCCGCATATCGGCACCTTCGGCGAGGTGGTGCGCACCTCGATGGTGCGCCATGCCTTCGAGACGATCTCGGACATCCCGACCCGGCTCATCTGCTTTTCCGACGACATGGACGGGCTGAGGAAGGTGCCCTCCAACGTGCCCAATCAGGAGCAGATGAAGGAGGATCTGGGCCTGCCGCTGACGCGGGTGCGTGATCCGTTTGGGGAGCATGCGAGCTTTGGCGAGCACAACAATGCGCGCCTGCGGGCATTTCTGGACAGCTTCGGCTTCGACTACGAGTTCGCCTCCGCCACGGAATATTACCGATCGGGCAAGTTCGACGAGATGCTTCTGCGAGTGCTCGAGCGCTTCGACGAGGTGATGGCGGTGATGCTGCCCTCGCTCGGGGGCGTGGACGCCAGCCGGCGCGAGACCTATTCGCCCTTCCTCCCGATCAGCCCCAAGACGGGACGGGTGCTGCAGGTGCCCACGCTCGAGCGCAACGTGGCGAAAGGGACGATCGTCTATCAGGAGCCTGACGGGGAGAAGGTGGAGATCCCCGTGACGGGTGGGCATGTGAAACTGCAGTGGAAGCCCGACTGGGGGATGCGCTGGGCCGCGCTCGGTGTCGACTACGAGATGTTCGGCAAGGATCTCATTCCCTCCGCCGAGCTCAGCGCCAAGATCTGCCGCATTCTCGGCGGGCGGGTGCCGGAGCTGTTCCATTACGAGCTGTTTCTCGACGAGAACGGGCAGAAGATCTCGAAGTCGAAGGGAAATGGGCTCTCGATCGAGGAGTGGCTGCGCTACGCACCGCCCGAGAGCCTCAGCTACTTCATGTATCTCAAGCCGAAGACGGCCAAGCGGCTCTATTTCGATGTGATCCCGAAGGCGGTGGACGAATATCACCAGCAGCTGCGGGCCTATCCGGGGCAGGATCTGGCCGCGCGGCTCAACAACCCCGTCTGGCACATCCACCGCGGCAATCCGCCCGAAAGCCACATGGTGGTGTCTTATGCGATGCTGCTCAACCTCGCCAGTGTCGCCGGGGCGCAGGACAAGGAGACGCTTTGGGGCTTCATTCGTCGCTACGCGCCCGAGGCGAGCCCAGAGACGCATCCCGACCTTGACGCGGCGGCCGAGTATGCGGTGCGCTACTTCAACGATCTGGTGAAGCCCAGGCGGCACTACCGGGCGCCGGACGAGAAGGAGCGCGCGGCGCTGGAGGATCTGCGCGACCGGCTGCGCGCCTGGCAGGGGCCGGCGGACCCCGAAGAGCTGCAGTCGATGGTCTTTGCCGTGGGCAAGGAACATGGCTTCGAGCCGCTGCGCGAGTGGTTCAAGGCGCTCTACGAGGTGCTTCTGGGCGCGAGCCAGGGGCCGCGTTTCGGCGGGTTCATCGCCCTCTACGGGGTCGAGGAGACCGCGCGGCTCATCGATGAGGCGCTTGCCGGCAGGCTCGGGGCGAAGGCCGAGGAGACGGTCTGAGCCGCGCCAGGGGGCACCTGCGCGCGGTGCGTTAGCGGGGCGTTTGCCCTGCCGGTGATACTTCCCTTTTCCGCCCGGGCGGCGTGCCCGGGCCTTCCCGCGAGATCGGCTTGTCCGGTGGCGGTGGCCTGCGGCCATCGCGCGGGCAGCGGGCGCGCGGGGGTGGGCGCCAGTGCGAGAATGGAAAGGGGATTTCATGGCCAACGGGCTCAATCCGCCGCCTTTTGCCGACGGGCTTGACGTGTGGTCGCGCGAGGACGGCACGCCGGGCACCGCGACCTATGCCAATGCCACCGACGCGGCCTTCGTCCCGGCCGATCAGGATTTCGGCGGCTGTCTGGAGATCGTGAAGACCCAGACGACCCAGCGGCTGCGCTACATGGGGCAGACGCCGATCACCGCAGGTCGGTATCTGCGGGTGACGGCGCGGGTGAAGGCGATTTCGGGGGCGATGCCCGCGGTCAGGATCGCAGGCTATCCGGCGGCGGCGAATGGCGCCAAGGTTTCGGGTGTCACCGAGGCCGGCCCCTCGACGCAGCTCACGGCCTATGGCCAGGTGGTCGAGGTCAGCGCCATCATCGGAACCGGCGAGCGCACGGGCGTGGACATGGTGTGGGGCGGGGTGGCCTATGGTCACTTCGGCATCGACATCACCGGGCCGAACGGCGGTTTGATCCGGGTCGATGACATCGAGATCGCCGACATCACCGCGGAGTATTCGCGCGATTTGCTCGACTGGGTGGATGTGATCGATTTCGGGGCGGTGGGCGACGGGATCACCGATGACGCCGCCGCCTTTGCCGCCGCCGACGCCGCGGCCAACGGGCGGCAGGTGCTGGTGCCGGCGGGGCTCTACTACCTGGGCTCGACCGTGACCATGGACAATCCGGTGCGCTTCGAGGGCAAGGTGACGATGCCGCCCGAAGCGGTGCTGGTGCTAAGGGACAACTACGAACTCAACACCTATGTCGATGCCTTTGGCGACGAGGTGGAGGGCTTCAGGCGCGCGTTTCAGGCGCTCCTCAATTACACCGACCATGAGGCGCTTGACCTCAACGGCCGGCAGATCGACCTTGACGCGCCGATCGACATGCAGGCGGCGGTCAGCAACAAGACGAGTTTCGCCACGCGCCGGGTGATCCGCAACGGCACCTTCGCCGCCCAGAACAGCTCGAACTGGGCCGAAGGGGTGGTGACGGCAACGGCGAGCTATTCGGCATCCGACCCGTTGAAGCTAAAGAATGTCTCCAACATCGGCTCGATAGAGGTCGGCTCTCTGGTGGAAGGGGCGGGCGTGGGCCGCGAGGTCTATGTGCAGGCGAAGAACGTCTCGGCCGGGGAGCTTACCCTCTCAAGCCCGCTCTTCGGGGCGGCGGCGAGCCAGAGCTACACCTTCCGGCGCTTTCGCTACATCCTCGATTTCACCGGGTTCTCCAGTCTCTCCAAGCTTACCCTCTCGGAGATCAACTTTCAGGGCAACGGCTATGCCAGCGGAGTGATCCTGTCGCCCCAAGGCTCACTCATCGATTTCAACGAGTGCCACTTTACCAAGCCTGCCGCGCGGGCCATCACCTCGCCGGGGCGGGGGTGCCAAGGCATGCAGATCGACGGCTGCCGTTTCTTCTCCAACGAGTCACCGCTTACGGCGGCGAACCGCTCCACCATCGCCTTCAACGTCAACGCCAATGACCTTAAGTTGCGCAACAGCTGGTTCCAGCACTTCCGGCACACGGCGGTGCTGAACGGCACCGGCCACATGATCGTGGGCAATCACTGGTTCCAGGGCGACAGCGCGACCAATGCCTTCCGGCCGGCGGGGATCATCTTCACCGCCAAGAACGTCAAGTCGGTGGTCACGGGCAACTACATCGACAACGCCTCGATCGAGATGACCAACGAGCATGACGAGCACCCCGATTTCAGCAACGAGTTCTCCTTCGGGGGGCTGTCGATCACCGGCAACATCTTCACCACCATCGGGGCGATGTCGAGCTTTGCGTGGATCGTCATTCGCCCGCATGGCACGGGGCACTACCTGCACGGGCTCAGCGTGACCGGCAACACCTTCCGCACGGTGAGCGGCAACATCACGCGGGTGGAGCGGGTGGACACCAGTTTTGCCACGCTCGATTTCAGCCGCTTCCGCAATGTCGTGTTCGAGGAGAACACCTTCAACGGTGTCGATTATCAGACGATCTGCCCGGTGACGCTGGCCTTTCAGCAGAACAGTGCCGCCAAGGACTGGGTGCTGAACTTCGGCGACTACCTGCCCTTCGGCGGCTATGCGCGGACGATGGAGGCGGTCACGGCCGAAGGGCCGATCAGGAACGCCTCGAACGCCTGGATCTTCACCATGCCCTTTGCCACGGTGCGCTACGGCTCGGCGCAGAACCAGATCCGCCTGACCTGGTCGGAAGCCTGCAAGGGCAAGGTTCAGGTCACCGCGCGGGTCGACAACCCCACCTGAGGCCTGACCGGGCGCACGATCAGCCCCCGCCGCCCAGCCCGAGGTCGGCGGGGGTGAGCGCGTAGGCCTTGCCGAAACCGGCATTGAGGAAGGCGCTGCAGACCTCGAGGCGCACGAGCGAGAAGTCGGCGAAGTCGATGTAAAGCTTCGCCTTGGGCTGCTGCGCGAGGTAGCGGGCGCGGGCGGCATCGTGCTCTGCCGAAGGGCGGGGCAGGAAGCGCGCAGTCGCCGCCAGCGTGATCCGCGGGTGGGTCAGCGGATCGCCGCGTGGGCCGGGTTCTCCGAGAAGGAGCGATGCGCGCGGGTCGGAGCGAAGCGCCGCCGTATGCTGAGCGAGCGCCGAGATCAGCGTCAGTGGTGTGCCGTCCGCGTCGCGCGCCACCGCGATACGGGTCACGAAGGGCGCAGCGCTTTGCGGGTCGATGACGCCGAGCGCACCGTGGCGCGCGTGTTCGAGAAGCTTGCGCGCCAGTGTGCGCGCCTCTTCGTCGGCGGGACGGATCGGGTCTGTCCGGCGGCTTTCGCCTGGCATCTGTCTGTCTCCCTTGGTGGTATCCGAGGTTATGGCGGTGCGCAGGGCGCGCAATCCTCATGGGCCTTTCCGGGCGGCTCTTGTCGCCGCGCGCGCGGGGATGACATGGATCAATTCCCCTTTCCGCCGCCTCCATGTAGCATCGGGCAAAACGGAGGAGGACGCGTCATGTATCGCAACATCCTGATCCCGGTTGCGCTCGACCACGAGCACGACATCGGAGAGGCACTCGGTGTGGCGGACCGGTTGCTGGCGGGAGGCGGAAAGATCACCGCGCTTCACGTTGTCGAATCGGTCCCGGCATATGCCGCGCAGTACCTGCCCGAGGGGCACATGGAGCGGCGAATCGAGGAATCACGGGCGGCGCTAGAGGCGCTTCTCGGCGCGCGCACGGATGTCGCCACCGAAGTGACGGTGGGCCACGCGGGGCGCACCATCGTGGACTGGGCCGAAGAACATGGGGTTGACCTCATCGTGATCGCCTCCCACCGGCCGGGCTTGCAGGACTATTTCCTTGGATCGACGGCTGCGCGTGTCGTGCGCCATACCGCCAGCGCCGTGCACGTCCTGCGCTGAGGAGGAGAGGGATCAATGCTCAAGGTCACCGGCAAGACCGATGTTCAGACCGTGATAACAACTTTCGAGGTGACGCCCGGAACCTGCGGGGAAGTTCTGGAGCTTCTGCAGGACGCCTACGCGCAGGTGATATCGCGCCGGCCGGGGTTCATCGCGGCGGCGCTGCACGTCAATGACGCACAAACCCGCATCGCCAACTATTCGCAGTGGCGACGGCGCGAGGATTTCCAGGCGATGCTGCGCAGCGAGGAGATGCGCGAGCGCAACCGGCGTATCACCGAGCTTTGCCGCAGCTTCGAGCCGGTGATGTATGAGGTGGCGGCGGTATATGAGGCGCCGGGGGCGGGCTGACCGCCGCCGGGCCGTTCAGATGAGGCCCTTTTCGCTGAGCACGCGCCGGGCGACGCGGAAGCACTCCATGCCCATCGGCACGCCGCAGTAGATGGCGACCACATGGATGATGGCGCGGATCTCCTCCACGTTCACGCCATTGTTGAGCGCGCCGCGCAGATGCGTCTCCCACTCATGCATGCGGCCGAGCGCGCCGATCATGGCGAGGTTCATCATCGAGCGCGTCTTGCGGTCGATGGTCTCGTCGCCCCAGCCGAAGCCCCAGCACCAGGCCGTCATCGCCTCCTGGAAGGGGCGCGAGAAGTCGTCGGCCTCGTTCAGCGCCTTCTCCACATATTCCGCACCGAGCACCGCCTTGCGCTGCTCGAGCCCCTTCCTGAACAGATCCTCGTCAAACAGGCTCACGATTTCCTCCCCGATTGATTGGTTGTGACTGAAACGCCTTGAGC
Source organism: Meinhardsimonia xiamenensis (assembly GCF_900102905.1). Classification (GTDB taxonomy): domain Bacteria; phylum Pseudomonadota; class Alphaproteobacteria; order Rhodobacterales; family Rhodobacteraceae; genus Meinhardsimonia; species Meinhardsimonia xiamenensis. The sequence goes on from NZ_FNFV01000001.1 coordinate 679,045, forward strand.
CTAGTCGTTGCCGCAAGGGGGCGAAAGCGCCGAGAGTGACAGGCCCTGGCGCGGAGCCGGGCAGAGGAGCAGGTGGATGCGCAATATCGTCATACTCACCGGGGCGGGGATCTCGGCCGAGAGCGGGCTCGGCACGTTCCGCGATGCGGGCGGGTTGTGGACGCAATACGACCTTGAAGAGGTCGCAACCCCCGAGGGCTTCGCCCGCAACCCCGCGCTCGTGCATGAGTTCTACAACGCCCGCCGCGCCAATTGCCGCGCGGCCCGGCCCAATGCCGCGCATTTCGCCCTCGCCCGGCTCCAGAGGGAGTGGCCCGGCGAGGTGCTGATCGTCACCCAGAATGTCGATGACCTGCACGAGCGGGCGGGCGCGCGCAATGTCATCCACATGCACGGGGAACTTGCGCGCGCCCTGTGCGGGGCCTGCGGGCATCGCTGGGACGCACCCGAGGTGATGGCGCCCGATGACCGCTGCCCGGCCTGCGGGGCGCGGGCGACGCGGCCCGATGTCGTGTGGTTCGGGGAGATGCCCTATCGCATGGATGAGATCGGCGCGGCACTTGCGCGCGCCGATCTCTTCGCCGCCATCGGCACCTCGGGCACGGTCTATCCGGCCGCCGGCTTCGTGGCCGAGGCGGCGATGGCCGGGGCGCATACGGTGGAGCTCAACCTCGAGCCCTCGGCCACCGCCGGCGCCTTCGACGAGGTCATCACCGGCCCGGCCACCGAGATCGTGCCGGCATGGGTGGAGCGGCTTCTGGGGCAGGCCGGCGGCCGGGAGTAGCTCCCCCGGCCGCGCGCCGCCTCAGTTGCCATGGCCGTGGCTCATGCCGCCCTCTCCATGGCCCATGCCGCCTTCGCCGTGACCCATGCCGCCGGCACCGTGACCATGGCCGCCGTGGCCCATTCCGTCCGCCCGCTCGAGATCGACCGGCACCTCGAGAACGATCTCTCCTGCCTTCTCGAAGACCAGGGTCAGCGGGATGCTCTCGCCATCGCCGGGCCGCTCGATCAGCCCCATGAACATGACGTGATCGCCCCCGCGGGCGAGGGCACGGCTTCCATGGGCGGGGATTTCGAAGCCATCCTCGTCATGGGTCATCTTCATGACCCCCTCTCCCATATCGATGTGGGTGTGGAGTTCGACTCGCTTGGCGATCGGCGAGCGGGCGTCGATCAGACGGTCGTCGGTGTCAGCGTCGTTGTGGATGATCATGAAGGCGGCGCCATTTGGCGCCATCGGGGTGGCCATGCGGAAATAGGCATCCTCGATGCGGATGGCGTCATTGGCGAGCGTGGGAAAGGCCAGCGAAGCGGCGACGGCCAGCGCCGCGCCGAAAAGCGGAATGCGGGACATTGATGCTCTCCTGATTTTGTCCGTTCGGGTCTTGATCGGTCGATGGACGAATCAGGCTGCGGGAGGGCCGCGCGCTTCCGGCAGGCCGCGGCGGTGGATGGCAAGCGCAGGCTCTGCGCGCGGTGGGGCGAGGCGTTCGGCGCTTGAGGGCGCGGGCGGGGACGAGCGGCGCCGGCGCGTCAACGGCGAAGAGGCCGAGCGCGCAATCTGGGCAGATGTGCAGCTTGCCCAAGGGCTTGCCGCGCGCGTCCACCGCCACGGAGACCGGCCCGGTGCCGGTGCAAAGCACGATCTCTCCGCTCGCGGAGCGCGCCTGACCCCGGGCAGCGGCCATCGCCCCCGAGGTGATGAGAAGCACCACCACGAGAAAGGCGGGGAGCAGGCGGTCGCGCAGCGTCCTCATGGCCCTTCAGCTAGCGCGTCGGTCTGAAATGTGAAAGCGGCAAAAGGAAGCGGCCCTGCCCGGCGCCGGACAAGGCCGCGAAATCCGTCTCCGCGAAGTGCTCAGGCGTTGGCCGCGGCCTGCGCCTTCTCGATCTCGCGCTTGATGTTCAGCGCGTTGGGCGAAAGGTCGGCGTCCTTCGCCTTCAGCAGGAAGGCGTCGAGCCCGCCGCGATGGTCGACGCTGCGCAGCGCCGAGGAAGAGATGCGCAGCTTGAAGGAACGGCCCAGCGTGTCGGAGATCAGCGTGACCTCGTGCAGGTTGGGCAGGAAGCGGCGCTTGGTCTTGTTGTTGGCGTGGCTGACATTGTTGCCGACCATCGGCCCTTTTCCGGTCAGTTCGCAGCGGCGCGACATGGCGTTCTTGTCCTCGTCATCTTGCCCTGGCGCCGGGCTGGCGCGACGAAGGGCTATGGCCAAAGGGGGCGCCGCCACGGGCTGCGCCCCGTCAATCCGTCGCGGGCAACTAGCCCAAGGGCGGCGCGCCGTCAAGGCCCGCTCAGGGCCTTCTCGCCGCGCCCTCGCCTTCGCCGAAAAGGCTTTCGATCACCCGTTCGGCGGCCACGCTCGGGGCGATGCGGCCGGCGGCAAGATCGGCTTCGAGCGCGGCAATCGCCTGCCCAAGGCGGGGATCGCCCGTGAGGCGTTCGAGAAGCCCGCGGTGCAATTCGTCCTCGAACCAGCGCTGCGCCTGTTCCGCCCGCCGCGCGGCAAAGGCGCCCGAGGCGCGGCGCGCGTCCGCAAGCTCGCTGATCGCCGCCCAGGCCTCGGCTATGCCGTGCCCGGTGAGCGCCGAGACGCACATCACCTTCGGCCAGCCTTCCGGGTCGCCTGGCCGGGGGCGCATGAGCCTCAGCGCGGCGGCGTAGTCGGCGCGCGTGCGCTCGGCGGCCGCGGCGAGATCGCCATCGGCCTTGTTCACCAGGATGAGGTCGGCGGCTTCCATGATCCCGCGCTTCACGCCTTGCAGCTCGTCGCCGCCCGCCGGCGCCATCAGGAGCACGAAGATGTCGGTGAGATCGGCCACCATCGTCTCGGACTGGCCGACGCCGACCGTCTCGATGAGCACCACGTCAAAGCCTGCGGCCTCGACGATTGCGGCGGCCTCCCGGGTGCGCCTTGCCACGCCGCCAAGCGCGCCGAGGCTCGGCGAGGGGCGGATGAAGGCCTGCGGCGCGCGCGACAGCCGCTCCATCCGCGTCTTGTCGCCGAGAATCGAGCCACCCGTGCGCGCCGAGGAGGGATCGACGGCGAGCACCGCCACCTTTAGCCCCTGTTCGACGAGATGCAGCCCGAAGGCCTCGATGAAGGTGGACTTGCCCACGCCGGGGGTACCGGAAAGCCCGATGCGCAGGCTCTCGCCGCCTCTGCCCCTGAGCGCTTCGAGCAGCGCAAGCGCGGCCTTGCGGTGATCGGAGCGGGTGCTCTCCACCAGCGTCACGGCGCGCGCGAGTGCCCGTCGGTCGCCGGCGAGCACCGCCTTCGCCAACGCTTGCGGATCGGGGGTGCGGGATGGGCTCATTGGGCGATCCTTTGCCGGCTGCCGGGCGCGAGAGTTGACCTTGCCGCCGGTTTCTTGCCCTTGTTGGCGCGCTTGTCCAGCCGTGCAACAGCTCCGGAAGGCCGAGGAGGCCATGCCCATGCAGATCGCCTTTCGCCCCATGCTTGTCGCCGCGCTCGCGCTCCTTCCAGCGCTTGCGTCGGCGCAGGAGCGTATCTCCCAGCGCTATGACGTGGTGTACCTCGGCATTCGCGCGGGCGAGGCGGCCTTCGAGGCGCTCCTGACCGACACGCGCTATTCGCTGGCCGGGCAGCTGCGCTCGACCGGGCTTCTGCGCGCTCTCGTGAATGTTGCCTACACCGTCAAGGCCGTCGGGCGCGTTGCCAACGGGCGGCTGGTGCCGGAACGCTACGAGGAAGACGAACGTTACGGCAAGCGCGTGGGCGAAAGAGTGATCGAGTACTCGAACGGGGTGCCGCGCGTCGTGCGCCACGACCCGCCGCGCAAGCCGCAGCCCACTGATGTTGACCCCGCCACCCAGGGCGACGCGGTCGACCCGGCAACGGCGGTGTTCCTGGCGCTGCGTGATGTGCCGCGCGAGGAAGCATGCCGCTTTTCGGTGACGCTCTTTGACGGCGTGCGCCGCAGCCGCCTGGTGATAGTCCGCCCCGAGCCGGAGGGAGACGGCCTGCGCTGCACCGCCCAGTATCAACGTCTTGCCGGCTATCGCGAATGGGAACTCGAGAACGGCGGCATCACCCCCATGACCTTTCACTACCGTCCCAATGGCAGCGGCATGCTGGAGGTTGCGGAGGTGCGTGTCTCCACCTCATATGGAACGGTGCACGTCAAGCGCCGGTGAGCTGACCGACCCCGCCCCATGAGCCACAGGCTGCCCGTCGAAGCGGCGCTGCCCGCGCTTCTCGCCGCTCTTGGCCGCGAGGGGCGCGCGGTGCTCGAGGCGCCGCCAGGGGCGGGCAAGACCACGCGCGTGCCGCTCGCGCTGCTTGAGGCCAGGGCCTTCGAGGGGCGGCTCGTGATGCTCGAGCCGCGGCGGCTGGCCGCGCGGGCGGCGGCGGCGCGCATGGCCGAGATGCTGGGCGAGCCGGTGGGGCGCACGGTGGGCTTCCGCATCCGCGGAGAGACGAAGGTCTCGCCGGCCACGCGCATCGAGGTGGTCACCGAAGGCGTGCTCACCCGCATGATCCAGTCCGACCCCGCACTCGAGGGTGTGGGTGCCGTGATCTTCGACGAGTTTCACGAACGCTCCCTCAACGCCGATCTGGGGCTGGCGCTTGCCTGGGAGGCGCGCGGCGCGCTCAGGCCCGACCTCAGGCTCGTGGTGATGTCGGCGACGCTCGACGCCGCCCCGGTGGCCGCGCTGCTCGACGACGCGCCGGTGATTCGCGCCGGGGGGCGGGCCTTCGAGGTGGAGACGCGCTGGCTCGAGGCGCCGCCCCGGCCGGGCGAGCGGGTGGAAGAGCGTGTCGCCGAGGCAGTGGCGCGCGCCGTGGCCGAGACGGAGGGCGGCGTGCTCGTCTTCCTGCCCGGCGAGGGCGAGATCCGCCGCGTGGCCGCGCGGCTTGACGGTCGGCTTCCGGCGGACTGCCGGGTGCTGCCGCTCTACGGGGCTCTGCCCTTTGCGCAGCAGCGCGCGGCGATCGCGCCTGTGCGCGAGGGGCGCAAGGTGGTGCTCTCGACGTCCATCGCCGAGACCTCGCTGACCATCGAGGATGTGCGGGTCGTGGTCGATTCGGGGCTTGCCCGCCGGGCGCGGTTCGACCCCGGCACGGGCATGAGCCGGCTTGTCACCGAACCCGTGAGCCGGGCCGAGGCGGATCAGCGGCGCGGGCGGGCGGGGCGCGTCGCGCCGGGGGTATGCTACCGGCTCTGGGCGCGGGCGCAGGAGGGAGCGCTGCCCGCATTCGCCCCGCCCGAGATCGAGACGGCCGATCTGGCGCCGCTCGCGCTCGAGCTTGCCGCATGGGGGGCGGGCGATGGCGCGGGGCTTGCCTTTCTCACCCCGCCGCCTGCCGGTCCGCTTGCCGCCGCCCGCGCGCTGCTCGCGCGGCTCGGCGCGCTCGACGCGGCGGGGCGGATCACCCCGCACGGCCGCGAGATGGCCGCGCTGCCGGTCCATCCGCGGCTCGCGCACATGCTGCTCAGGGCCGGCCCCGATGCCGCGCCACTGGCCGCGCTTCTGGGCGAGCGCGACCCGTTGCGCGGGGCAGGGGTTGACCTTGCGCTGCGGCTCAGGGCGCTTGCCGATCCCGCCCGGTTCGCCCGCCAGGAGGGGCTTGCGCCCGACCGCGCCACGCTCGAGCGCGCGCGCGGCGAGGCGCGGCGACTGGCGCGGCTTGTGCGGGGGCGCAGACCGGCCGAGCCCATGAGCCCCGCGCAGGCCGCCGCGCTTGCCTACCCCGACCGGATCGGACTGCGCCGGCCCGGCGAGGCGCCGCGCTGGGTGCTTTCCGGCGGGCGGGGGGCCGAGATGGATGCCGCCGACCCGCTCGCCGGTCAGCGGCTGATCGTGGCGACCGAGCTTGAGGGGGCAGGGCGCGAGGCGCGCATCCGGCTCGCCTTGCCGATCAGCGAGGCGGAGCTGCGCGCGGTCCACGGCGAGGCGATCGGCTGGGTCGATCTGTGCGAATGGTCCCGTCGCGAGCGGCGCGTGGTGGCGCGCCGGCAGGAGCGGTTTGGCGCGCTGGTGCTCGACGACCGCATCTGGCGCGATGCCCCGGCCGAGGCGGTGGCGCGGGCGATGTGCGCGGGCATCCGCGCGCTCGGCCTGCCGTGGACGGCGCCGGCGCGTCGGCTGGCGGCGCGGGTGGCGCTCGCGCGGGCGGGCGGGGCCGATCTGCCCGACCTGTCGGAGGAGGCGCTTCTCGCCGATCTCGAGGAATGGCTTCTGCCCACGCTCGCGGCGCAGGGGATCGACAGCGCCGAGGCGCTGAAGCGGCTCGACATCACCGAGGCGCTCAAGGCCCGGCTCGGCTGGGAGGCGCTTTCCTGGCTCGACCGGGAGCTGCCGGCGGAGTTCGTGAGCCCGCTCGGCCGGCGCCTGCCGATCGACTATGAAAGCGGCACGCCCGAGGTGGCCGCGCGGCTGCAGGAGTTCTTCGGGCTCACCGAGCATCCGCGGATCGGGCCGGGGCGGGTGCCGCTGAAGATCACGCTGCTCTCGCCCGCGGGCCGGCCGGTGCAGACCACCACCGACCTGCCGGGCTTCTGGGCCGGCTCATATGCCGAGGTGCGCAAGGAGATGCGTGGCCGCTACCCCAAACACCCCTGGCCCGAGGATCCGATCGCGGCCGACCCCACGCTGAGGGCGAAGGCGCGGAAGCGGTAATGGCGCCCGCCCATCGGGCCGGGCAGCGCCCGTCCCGCCCCCCACGGGGCGGGCGCTTCGCGGCCCACCCCGTCGGGCCGGGCGCTACCCTCGGTCATCGCCGCCCGTGATTGACCGGACCGCCGCGCCGCGCGACAACGGCGCGATGGAACTTTTCGTCTTCATCGCGGTGCTCGGGGCGGCGGTGCTGCACGCCGGCTGGAATGCGCTCGTGCGCATCGGCCTTGACCGTTTCAGCCTCGTGCTGATGCTCTCCATCGGCCAGGCGGTGCTGGGCGCGCTTCTCTTGTTCGTCTCGCCCCTGCCGGCGGCGGCGGCGCTGCCCTGGCTCGTGGCCTCGGCGGTGATCCATGCCGGCTACAAGCTCTTTCTCGTCCAGTCCTACCGCCATGCCGATCTCACCCAGGCCTATCCGCTCGCGCGCGGCACCGCGCCGCTGATCGTGGCCGTGGTCTCGCTCATCGCGCTGGGCGAGCGGCTGGCGCTGATGGAGGTGCTCGCGATCCTCTTCATCTCTTCGGGCATCCTTCTGATGGCCGCGCGCGGCTCAACCGGAGCGGACGGGCGCGGGGTGCGGATGCAGGGCCGGGCGCTGGCGTTTGCCCTCGCCACTGCTGCGGCCACCGCGAGCTACACGCTGGTCGATGGCCATGGCGCCCGCGCCGCGGGGCATGCCGGGGCCTTCGTCGCCTGGATGTTCATCGGCGATGCGGTGCTGATCTCGCTCTGGGCGCTGGCCACGCGGGGGCCGGGCGCCTTTGTGGCGCTGAGGCCGGCGCTGGGGCAGGGGGCGCTTGTCGCTGCGATGTCCTTCGGGGCCTACGCCATCGTCGTCTGGGCCTTCACCCGCGCGCCGATCGCGCTGGTGGCCGCACTGCGGGAGACATCGATTCTCTTCGCCATCCTGATCGGCGCCTTCATGCTGGGCGAGCGGCTGACGCCCTGGCGGCTGGCCGCCGCCGCGCTCATCGCGGCCGGGGTGCCCTTGATGCGGCTATGAGCCCTCGGCCCATGGGCCGTGATGGCCCTCCCCCTCGGCGTCGATCCGGGCAAATCCGTGGGCGCCGAAATAGTCGCGCTGGGCCTGGATGAGCGCGGCGGTGCCGCGGGCCTGTCGCATGCTGTCCCAGAAGGCGATGGCGGCGCCGAGAGCAGGCGCGGGCTGGCCGCGCAGGATCATGCCGGCGGCCACGCGCCTGAGCCCCGGCACCGCCTCCTCCAGCATCTCCACGAAATAGGGGGCGAAGATCAGAAGCCCGCCCGGCAGCCCCTCGCGGATCGAGGCGGCGATGTCGTCGAGCATCTCGGAGCGGATGATGCAGCCCGCCCGCCAGATCTCGGCCACGCGGGCAAGGTCGATGTTCCAGCCATGCGCCTCGGACGCGGCGGCCATCAGCGCAAAGCCCTGCGCGTGGTCGATGACGCGCCCGGCGATCAGCGCGCGTTCGAGATCGGCGTCGAGGATGGGCGGCGCCGGTTCGTGACGGGGGGCGGGCAGAAGCTCTGCGCCCATCTCGCGCCGGTCCTTTTCCGACGACCAGGCGCGCGCGGCCACCGCCGCCTCGATCATCAGGGGCGACTGGCCGAGCTTGAGCGCCTCGATCACCGTCCAGCGGCCGGTGCCCTTCTGGCCTGCGCGGTCGAGGATCACATCCACCATCGGCGCGCCGCTCACCGGGTCGAGCGCGTGCAGCACCTTGGCGGTGATCTCGATGAGGTAGGAGCGCAGCGGCCCCTCATTCCATTGTTCAAAGAGCCTGGCGATGTCCCACGCCCGGCGCTTCTCCACCTGCGCGAGGAGCCCGTAGATCTCGGCGATGAGCTGCATCTCGGCATATTCGATACCGTTGTGCACGGTCTTGACGAAATGCCCCGCCCCGCCGGGCCCGAGCAGCGCCACGCAGGGCTTGCCGGCAAAGCGGGCGGCGATGGCGGTGAGGATGTCCTCGATCTCGGCATAGGCGGAGGCATCGCCCCCGGCCATCAGCGAAGGGCCGTGGCGCGCGCCCTCCGCGCCGCCCGAGACGCCGAGGCCGATGAAGCGGAACCCCTCGGCGGCAAGCTCGCGCGCGCGCCGCTCGCTGTCCTCGTAATTGGCGTTGCCGGCGTCGATGATGATGTCGCCGGGGTCAAGATGGGGCTTGAGCGCGGCAATGGTTTCGTCCACGGGCGCGCCGGCCTTGACCATGATGATGATGGCGCGCGGAGACCCCAGCGCGGCGGCAAGCGCGGCGGGTGTCTCGGCGGGGATGAGGCGCTCGGCAAGCGGGCCGGCATCGGCGATGAACTCGTGAATCCGCGCGGCGGTGCGGTTGTGAACCGCCACCGTGAAGCCCTTTTCGGCGATGTTGAGCGCGAGATTGGCGCCCATCACGCCAAGGCCAACGAGGCCGATGCGTGCCTTGCTCATCCTGTCCCCCTGAATGCTGCGGGCGGCCGCGCCCGCGCCAAGACTAGGCGCTCAGCCGGGGGATGCAACAGCGGCGGGGGCGCAGCTGGCGCCATCGACGGGGCAAAGCGGTGCGTCGCTTTCGTTCGCCGCGCCCGGCCGTCAGGCCGGGCAGCGCCCGACCCGCCCCCCACGGGGCGGGCGCTTCGCTTCCCGCCCCGTCGGGCCGGCCGCTGCCCTTGTCGCGGATTCTCTAAACGCCCAAGCACCAGCGCATGATCGCCTTCTGCGCATGGAGCCGGTTTTCGGCCTCGTCCCAGACCACCGATTGCGGGCCGTCCATCACCTCCGATGTCACCTCCTCGCCGCGATGGGCCGGCAGGCAGTGCATGAAGAGCGCGTCCGGCTTGGCGTGGGCCATGAGCGCGGCATTCACCTGATAGGGGCGCAACAGGTTGTGGCGCCGCTCGCGGGTGGACTGGCTGTCATGCATGCTCACCCAAGTGTCGGTGACCACCAGATCAGCCCCCTCCACCGCCTTGAACGGGTCGCGCTCGATGACAACGCGCGCGCCTTTCTCGCGGGCAAAGCCCACGAACTCGGGATCGGGGTCGAACTGCGCGGGCCCCGAGAAGGTGAAATCGAAGCCGAACTGCCCGGCCGCATGCAGCCATGAGGCGCAGACGTTGTTGCCATCCCCGCACCAGGTGACCTTGCGCCCGGCGATGGAGCCACGCTTTTCCTCCCAGGTGAGCAGGTCCGCCATGATCTGGCAGGGATGGGTGCGGTCGGTCAGCCCGTTGATGACCGGCACGCTGGCGTGCTCGGCCATCTCCAGAAGCACCGATTCGTCGAAGGTGCGCAGCATGATGAGATCGACATAGCGGCTCATGACGCGGGCGGTGTCGGCAATGGTCTCGCCATGGCCGAGTTGCATGTCGGCGCCCGAGAGCACCATGCTCTGCCCCCCCATCTGGCGCACGCCCACGTCGAACGACACCCGGGTGCGGGTGGAGGGCTTCTCGAAGATGAGCGCGACCATGTGCCCCGCGAGCGGCTGGCTGTCATCCGCCGCGGCCTTCGGCCGGCCGTCGCGGGCGCGCTTCATCGCGTGCGCCTGATCGAGCATGGCCCGCAGATCGGCGGGGTCGGTCTTGTGGATGTCGAGAAAGTGGTTCATCGCAATCGATCCTTCAGGGCGCGCATCAGGCGAGCGAAGCCGCCGCCGCGTCGAGCCGGGCGAGCGCCTCGGCAATTTCCTCATCGCTGATGTTCAGGGGCGGGAGCACGCGCACGACATTGTCGGCCGCAGGCACGGTGAGGATGTGCTGCGCATAGCCGGCCGAGACGACATCGGCGTTGCTGACCCGGCATTTGAGCCCCAGCATCAGCCCCGCGCCGCGCACCTCTTCGAACACCGCATCATGGCTGGCCACCAGCCCCTCGAGCCCCTGGCGCAGGAGCCCCGCCTTGCGGTTCACCTCGGCAAGGAAGGCCGGATCGGCGATGATCTCGGTCACCTTCAGCCCCACGGCGCAGGCCAGCGGATTGCCGCCATAGGTGGAGCCATGGGTGCCCGCGGTCATGCCCGCCGCCGCCCGCTCGGTGGCGAGAACCGCGCCCAGCGGGAAGCCGCCGCCGATGCCCTTGGCCACCATCATGATGTCGGGCGTCACTCCGGCCCATTCATGCGCGAAGAGCCGGCCCGTCCGGCCCATGCCGCATTGCACCTCGTCGAAGATCAGGAGCGTGCCGGTTTCGTCGCAGATCTCGCGCAACTCCCGCAGCAAGGCGTCGGGCGCGGGGCGGATGCCGCCCTCGCCCTGAATGGGTTCGATGAGAATCGCCGCCGTGCGCTCGCTCAGCGCCGCCCGCACCGCCTCGATGTCGGCGAAGGGCACATGGACGAAGCCGGGCAGGAGCGGGGCAAAGCCGCGAGTGAGCTTCTCACCGCCTGCGGACGAGATCGCAGCGATGGAGCGGCCATGAAAGGCGCCCTCGAAGGCGATGATCTCGTGGCGCTCGGGCTGGCCTGCCTCGAAGAAGTGCCGCCGCGCCATCTTCACCGCCAGCTCCAGCGCCTCGGTGCCGGAATTGGTGAAGAAAACGGTGTCGGCAAAGGTCTCGGCGACCAGCCGTTCGGCCAGCGCCTCCTGCTGCGGGATGCGGTAGAGGTTGGAGACATGCCACAGCTTCTGCGCCTGCTCGGTGAGCGCGGCGACGAGTGCCGGGTGGGCGTGGCCCAGCGCATTCACGGCAATGCCCGCGCCGAGGTCGAGATATCGGCTGCCGTCCTCCGCCGTCAGCCAGGAGCCTTCGCCCCGGACGAAGGTGACAGGCGCGCGATTGTATGTGGGAAGAACGGCAGGGATCATGGCCGCAGAATCCTTGTTGAAGTTCAGAGAGGTGCACGAGGCGGAGCCGCGTGTCAACGAGATGGGAGAAGGCAGGACCAAGGGCGGGCGCACCGCCCGCGGGGCGCGTCAGGCGCGACGTCGGCGTCGCAACGGAGAAAGGGCGCTCGGCTTGGTCATGCGCGCCCCCTAGCGCGGCGGCGCGATCTTGTCCAGCCCCGGAATCTTCTGCGGGCGGGTCGAATTCGGTCGCATTTTCTGCCGCTTTTCCCAAATCTTGTCACATTTGCCGGCCATTGTTTCCGCGAGGCAGACAATCGAGCAGGTGGGACATGACAGGCAAGCATCGCGGAGAGCAGGATCATCTGGTGACGGACGATGCCACGGGGATGCGGCAGCTGGTGTTTCAGCGCACCACGAAGGACTCGCGCGAGCACCGCACCTGGTTTCGCGGCGAGAGCACCAATTTCAACCCGAAGGCCGCGCAGATGGTCGGCGTTGATGCCGTGCGCAAGCATGTCCTGCACGGCTGGGCGCCGGAGAAGCCGCTGATCACCCCTTCCACCCAGATCACCGCCTTCGGTTCCTGTTTCGCCGCGAACATCTCGCGCTGGCTGAGCGCGCGCAACTACAACGTGCTCAACAGCCGCGAGGAGGCGAAGGCGGCCTATGTGGTGAGCATGGGCGAGGGGATGGTCAATTCCTTCGTCATCCGCCAGCAGTTCGAATGGGCGTGGGAAAACAAGGTCTTCGAGCAGCCGCTCTGGCACGGCTACAACGCCGAGGAATACGGCTATGACGAGGCTGTGCGCCTCGAGACGAAGCGCATCTTCGACGAGACGGACGTGTTCATCCTCACCTTCGGGCTGTCGGAGGTGTGGTATGACGAGCCCACCGGCAACGTCTTCTGGCGCACGATCCCGAAGGATGTCTACGACCCGTCGCGCCACAAGTTCCGCGTCTCCTCGGTGGAGGAGAACCGCGAGAACATGCTGGCGATCTACGAGCTCATCCGCAAGCACCGGCCGGAGGCGAAGATCATCTTCACGCTCTCGCCGATCCCGCTCATCGCCACCTTCCGCGATGTCTCCTGCCTGACCGCCAATTCGGTGTCGAAATCGGTGCTGCGCGTGGCCATCGACGAGGTGATGCGGGCCAAACGCGACGAGGGCTGTCTCTACTACTGGCCGTCCTACGAGATCATCACCGATGTCTTCCGCCTGCCCTACCGGGCCGACCGGCGGCACCCCGTGCCGCAGACGCTCGATTTCATCATGACCCTCTTCGAGCATGTCTGGTGCGAGGGCAGGGAGGAAACGCGCCCCTCGCTGACCGAGGCCTGGGTGCGTGCGCAGGCTGCCGCTGGAAACCTGCCGCGTGATCTGCTGCGCATCGTCAACCACCGCAAGCTCGCCGGGATCGATCGCTATCTTGCCCGCGAGCGCCTCTCCCGCGATCCGGAGGAGGATGCCGAAATCCGCGCCCTTCTCGAGCGGTTGCGCGACGAATGGCTGGAAGGGATGGCCGTCAGGCTCGCCGCCGAATAGGACTTGCGCCGGGCTCACTTGTATCCGCGGTGGCGAAGACTAAGATAGTACGCCGTCGCAGCGCGGCGGCGGCATCGCGCCGCTGCCGCATGCCCGACACGCGCTGCGTCTCGGGTGCAGAAATTCAACAGGAGCCTCACGCATGTCCTGGACCGAGGAACGGGTGGAACTGCTCAAGAAGATGTGGGCGGAGGGCGCCAGCGCCAGCCAGATCGCCAAGGAGCTCGGCGGTGTGACGCGCAATGCCGTGATCGGCAAGGTCCACCGCCTTGGCCTTTCGAACCGCAACGCGGGCGCGCCCGCGCAGGGTCCTGCCGCCGCCAACAAGGTGGAGGCACCGGCGACCGAGCCGGTCAGTGCGGCACAGCCCGAGGAAGTCGCGGAAGCCGCCGAGGAAAAGCCGGCGCAGCCGCAAGCCGAGGCCGCCGTGTCGCAGCAGCCGCAGCCCCAACTGCGCAAGATCATTCCGGCAGGCCAACCCCTGCCGCCGCAGCCTTCGGCCAACGAGATCGACCCCGAGGCACTTGCCCGGGTGCGGAAGGTGGAGAGCAAGGCGCTCCGGCTCAGCCTCATGGAGCTGACCGAGCGCACCTGCAAATGGCCGGTCGGTGACCCGGCAACGGATGACTTCTGGTTCTGCGGTCTTCCGGTGCAACATGGCAAGCCCTATTGCGAGGCCCATGTCGCGCTCGCCTATCAACCCATGAGCGCGCGCCGCGACCGCCGCCGCTGAGCGAGGTGCCGGGCAGCAGGCGCCTGCCCGGCCGCGAGCCGCGGCGTGGCGCCGGGCACGGGTGTACGGCCAGCCGGTGCGGCCAGCTGCCGCGGGCGATTTCGCCTAACGTCCGCCAAGAAGATCGTTCAGCAGATTGCGCCCGCCTCGCTCAAGCTCCTCGCGGAGGATGTCCTGGGGTGTGCGGGGCGCGGCTGGCGCCCCTTGCTCGGGCGCGGCCTGAGGCGAACCGGCTGCAGAGCCTCCGTTGGCCCCGCCGATGACCTCCTCCAGCTTCTTCGTCACCTCTTCACGCAACCGCTCGCGGCCCGCGTCGATCTCCCGCTCGAAGGTCTGGCGGATCGCGGCCTCGAGGTCCGGCCTGATCTGCGGCGCTGACCACGGGCCGCGGATGATGACCGGAAAGACCACCTCGCGCCCGACGCTTTCCTTCGGCAGGCGCGGCGTCACGCGGTAGTCGATGGTCCGGTTGCCCAGGTCGATCTGCCCCGCGCCGGTGGCCTCGAGGGCGGGCATGTCGATGAACAGATCGTCGTTGCGCGCCACGCCGCCTGCGATATCGAAGGTCGCTGCGAGACTGTCGAAGATGGTCGATCCGCCGCGCACGCCCTCGTTGAGGAAGAGCCGCGCAAGAGCGAGGCCGAAGATCTCGCCGTCGCGCACCGAGAGCGCCGCGCTGCCCTCGAGCGAGCGCATGATCGCATCGACGCTTGTGCCGACGCCAAGCACGTCGATCTCGGCCTGTCCGGTGCCCGCGAGCCGATCGAAGCCCGCGAAGGCCCGAAGCATCTCGTACATGTCCACTTCCGTGGCCGAGGCGGTGGCGCGGACGGAGAAGCCGCGCCGCGCATTGGCCACGAAACGGCCGGAAAGCTGGCCGCCGAAGCCCCGCGCGCGGGTCACATCGGCGACGGCCCGGGCGTTGTCGATGGTCAGGCGCAGGGCCAGATCGGAAAGGCGGACCGGTTCGGCGACGACTTCGGCGGCAGTGAAGGCGATGTCCGCGTCGACCAGCGCGAGCGGCGAGGCGTCGATCGGGGTTGTCGGCCAGCCTTCGGCCGCTGTCACGTCCGCGCGCGCGCCCCCCGCGCCGCTGCCGCCGCTGCCGCCGACCGGCGGCAGGACAAGCTGCGAGGCGTTGACCTGCCCGGTGATGCGGGGCTTTCCGGCGAAGGCCGCGGCGAGATTGCCCGACAGCCGCGTGCCCTCGAGATCGGCGGCGATGTCGTCGAGGCGCAGCGCGCCTTCCGGAGAAAGATCAAACCGCGCCTCGAGCCAACCCCTGCGCCCCAGGCCTGCGGGAAGGTCGACGCCGGCCAGCCCGAAGGCGGCCAGGAACCTTCCGGTATCGGCGATGTCGGCCCGCACCCGCCCTCGGGCCGCGCCTTCCAGGCGCGCGTCGCCCTCGAGCGTCAGGCGGGATCCCGCGGCCTCGATCGCGGCGCTAAAGGGCGATGGGGCGCCGTCCAGAAACGCCTGGGTCCGGCCCAGCTCGCCGACAAGGCGGATGGGCTCGCCGCCGCGTCTCCAGCGGATGTCGAAATGGGTGGCGCCGGAGAAATCGGGCGCCTGAACCTCGATATCGATGTCCGTGAAGGCAATGTCGCCGCCGCCCTTGCGGTCAATGAACCGGATCGCGGCATCGGTGAGCGACAGCCGCTGCAGCGAGATGCGGCGGGTGGGGCGCGCGGTGCCCGTCTCCGCCGGCTCCGAAGGTCTGGCCGCCGACGGGGAATCGGCCCGGCTGAACACGTCCCAGTTGATGGCACCGTCCGGGCCCGTCTCCACCAGCAGGCGGGGATGAACGGCGGTGATCTCGCCGATCTCGATATCGCCCCGCATGAGCGGCAGAAGCTCCACGCCGACGACCAGCCCGTCGGCCTCGAGCATCGGGGCGCCCTCGCCCCAGTCGGCATTGGCGATGAGCACGCGCCCGGTGCGAAAACCGATCTGCGGCCAGAGCGAGGGGCGCACTTCTCCCTCGATCGTGACATCGCGCCCGGTCACCGCCTCGATGCGCGCCTCCAGGAACCGTGCAAGGCCGCTGCTGGGCACAAGAAACAGCCCGGCAAGGAAAATCGCCCCTGCCACCACCAGGGCCAGAAGAACGCGTCCGATCCAGCGCATGGGCCTTCCCCCGATGAGACTGACGGCTGTGCTCCTACTTCGGTTGCGCGGGGCGAAATTGCAAGGCGGCCTTCCTGATCGCCCCCGCTTGCGCTAAATGCCCCGCACATGACCAACCCGCCCGATCTTCGCCCCGACATCGCCCGCGCCGCGCTGCCCGAAACCCGCCGCAAGGGCCAGCCGACCATCGGCATGGTCTCGCTCGGCTGCCCCAAGGCGCTTGTTGATTCCGAGCGCATCCTCACCCGGCTCAGGGCCGAGGGCTACGGCATCTCGCCCGACTACGCCGGCGCCGATGCGGTGATCGTCAACACCTGCGGCTTTCTCGACTCGGCCAAGGCCGAGAGCCTCGAGGCAATCGGCGAGGCGCTGAAGGAGAACGGCCGGGTGATCGTCACCGGCTGTCTTGGCGCCGAGCCCGAATTCATCACCGGCGCGCACCCCCGCGTGCTCGCCGTGACCGGGCCGCACCAGTACGAGACGGTGCTCGACGCGGTGCATGCCGCCGTGCCGCCCGCGCCCGACCCCTTCATCGACCTGCTGCCGCCCACGGGCGTGAAGCTCACCCCGCGCCACTACAGCTATCTGAAGATCTCGGAAGGCTGCAATCACGCCTGCCGTTTCTGCATCATCCCCTCCATGCGCGGGAAGCTGCAGAGCCGCCCTGCCGCGGCGGTGCTGCGGGAGGCCGGAAGGCTCGTCGAGGCCGGCGTCCGCGAGCTTCTCGTCATCAGTCAGGACACCTCCGCCTACGGCACCGACTGGAAGGACCGGCCCGACAAGGCGCCGATCATCAGCCTCGCGCGCGATCTCGGCCGGCTCGGCGCCTGGGTGCGGCTGCACTACGTCTACCCCTATCCTTTCGTGAGCGAGCTTGTGCCGCTGATGGCCGAGGGGCTTGTGCTGCCCTATCTCGACGTGCCGTTCCAGCACGCCCACCCCGACACGCTGCGCCGCATGGCCCGACCGGCGGCGGCGGAGAAGACGCTCGAGCGCATTGCCGAGTGGCGCGCGATCTGCCCCGATATCGCTATCCGCTCCACCTTCATCGTGGGCTTTCCGGGGGAGACGGAGGAGGAGTTCGAAACCCTGCTCGACTGGCTTGATGAGGCGCAGCTCGACCGGGTGGGATGCTTCAAATACGAAAACGTCGCGGGCGCACGGTCCAACGAGTTGCCCGATCACGTTCCCGAAGAGGTGAAGGAGGAGCGCTGGCACCGCTTCATGGAACGCGCGCAGGCGATCTCGGCGGCGAAGCTCGCGGCGAAGGTCGGCCGGCGGATACAAGTGATCGTCGATGAGGTCGATGCAGAAGGCGCCACCTGCCGAACCACGGCCGACGCCCCGGAGATAGACGGCAATCTCTTCATCGACGAGGGCTTCGAGACACTCTCCCCCGGCGACATCGTCGAGGTGGAGGTCGACGAGGCGGGCGAATACGATCTCTGGGGGCGTCTCGTGAGCCGCTGAAGGGCTTTGCGAAATCGGCGGACGCGGTTAGGCTCCCTTGCCATGACACGTGTGGTCGAGCTTCACGTCACCTGTCCCGACGAGGACACCGCCGCTTCGCTTGCGCGCGCGGCTCTCAAGGCGCGGCTTGCGGCCTGCGCCAACATCTCCGGCCCGGTGCGCAGCCTGTTTCACTGGCAGGGGAGGATCGAGGAGGAGGGAGAGGTCGTCCTCGCACTCAAGACGCGGCGCGGCTGCGTTGCCGACCTTGTGGAGCTGATCCGCACCCGCCACCCCTACGACCTGCCGGCGATTACATGGACGGGAGTGGAGGCCGAGCCGGACACCGCCGCCTGGATCCGCGACGAGACCGGGGGGTGAGCATCGTCAGCGCCCGCCCAGCACGCCGAATTCCTCGGCGTTGAGGCACCAGCCGGGGGCGTGCTCCGCCGCATTCCGCGCCACCAGCCACAGGATGCAGTCACCGGCGCGCGTGCAGACCCTGCACCGCGCGGCCAGCCGCGCCCGCACCCGGTCATCGAGCGGCGCGGTCGCAATGCCCAGCCGGTCGGCCATGCCGAGCATCAGGCTTGGCGTGCGCCGCTCACGCGCGCGCAGGTTGCCGGGGGGCGGCAGGCTCATCGCGGGCATCCCGGGAGTTCCAGCAGCATCTCGAAGATGTCGGCGAGGGGGCAGAACGCGGGCGCGGCCTGCGCGTTCCGGGGGGGCGCGCCAACAAAGGCCATGCACTCGGCCAGTTCCGGGCAGCGCGCGCAGCTTGTTATCAGCCGCCGGCTCCGCTCCTCGTCGAGACATCCCGCGAGCCGCGCGCGGACAAGGTCAACGCCGAGGGTGCGCGCCATCGCCTGCGCCTGCCACACGCCGCCTCTTGCGGCCGCAGCCCTTGCGGCCGAGTGCCCGGAAATGCCGCCGTCGCGCCCGATGCCGCCCATGCCGCCGCCCTTTCGCTCTTCATGACCTGACCCGAAGCCTGTCACGAATCGCCCGGCGCGGCCTTGATCGGCGTCAAGTCGCGCTCAGCCGCCAACGCCGGCCACGGCCTGCCGCACCACGGCGATGCGCGCAGCATTCGGCGGATGCGTGCCGAGGAAGCGGTTGCCGGGGTCGGGAATGCGGGTGAAGTACTCGGCGCCGCGGATGGGGTCGTATCCCGCGGCAAGCGCGATGCGGGCGCCAAGCGCGTCGGCCTCGAGCTCGTAGGCCTTGGAGTAGCTGCGCGCGCGCACTTCCGCGGCCACCCGCTGCATGCGCCTGACCGTGGCGATGTCGGCGCCGGTGAGCTGGCCCAGAACCCCGGCGATCAGCGCGCCTTCCGCCGCCCGGGTCTGCGCACGCGCAATGTGACCGAGAATGTAATGCGCCGCCTCATGGCCCATGATGAAGGCGAGTTCGTCCTGATTGCGTGCCTCGGCGATCAGCGAGATTGTGAAGATGACGAGGGGCGTTCCGTCCTTCGCGATGGTGTGAAAGGCGTTGGGCGGCAGGCCGTGCCGGGCGTCAACCACGATCTCGATGTCGCAGTTGCGGGCCGGCGCGGTTTCGCGGCACAGGCGCTCGGCCACCGGCTCGACGCGCTCCACCACCGCAACGAAGTTCGCCGCGGCAACGTCGGGGGGCGGCAACGCGCTCTCGGGCGCGGCCGGGGGCGACGGCGGGCCAGGCTCGGGCAGTGGCGCGCAGGCGGCGGCAAATGCAGCGAGAAGGAGTGCGGCAACAAGGCGGGTCATCGAGGTCTCCGGCAGGCAAGGTTTCGGTGACCATAGCGCCCGCTCAGGCCGGGCGCCATCGCGCGCAACGGCGCTGGGCAATCTCTCCCACAGGCGCTAGTCTCTGCGCATGTTCAGCATCGAGCATGATTTCGACGCGACAGTCATCACCCTCATCGACGAGGGACGACCGGCATCGGGCAAGGGCCCGTCGCATCTGCAGGAGGATGTGGTCATTCACGCCTTCGATGACTGCGTGACCATCGAACAGTACGACCCGGTCAGCGACAGCGTGCAGAAGATCACCCTCTCGGAGTCTCAGCTTCGCGATCTTGCCGCGGCGCTGAACCTTCCGGAGGGCGTCTATCGTCTGCGCGGCGGGACGCGCCCGCGCGGCTGAGCGGGATTGCCACAGGCGCTCCGGACAGCGCCGGGACTCGGCCGGTTGCATCATCCTGGCAGAAATACCCCCGCCGGAGGCACAGCCCGAAGGGCCAGCTCAACGGCTTGTTCAGTCGAGCCGGAAAAGCTTGTCGCGTGCGGTCTCTCCCGCGAGCAGCGTCAGCCGCGAGGGCGCCACGCCGAGGGCGCGGGCGAGCAGTCGGGTGACGGCCTTGTTGGCCTTTCCGGCCTCCGGCGCGGCGGTGGTCAAAACGCGAATCCGCCCGTCGGCAAGCGTCACCGCCTCGCGCCGCGCCTTCGGCTGCACGCGCACGGCAAACGGCTTCCCCGGCTGCACATGCGCTGCGATTTCGGCAATCTCCCGTGCCATTCGCTCCCTCCGCCGCGCTTGCGCGACCAGCCCCACAGTACCGCCGGGCCGCCTCCACGCAAGCGTCGGCGCCGGTCGCGGCGGCTTGACGCTGTCCGACCACCGCCCGAGAGTGCCGCACGAGCGGCGCCGGCGTGATGCCGGTGCCAGCAACGGCAAGGAGCTTCACGATGCCCCACTCCCCGCCCCCCGACGCCGATGCCCGCCGCGCCGTGGCGCCCGTCATCTGCTACCCCGATGACACGCTGCCCCGGCCTGATCTTGCGCTCTACGCCCGCTTTCGCGCGGCGGCGTGGAAGACCGACGAGGTCATCGTGCCCCCGCGCGAGGGGCGCGCCTTTCGCGTGCCTGTGTGTGGCTTCTTCCGCATCACCTGCGTCGAGGGGCCGCAGGTCGGCGACCTCAACCTGTGGAACGCGGAGAACCTCTCCGAGCGCTTCTATTCGGGCAAGACGCGGGCGCTGCACGGCACGCATCTGAGCACCGGCGACCGGCTGTGGTCGTGCTTCCCCTGGCTGCGGCCGATGGCCACCATCACCGAGGACACGCTCGACTGGTACGGCTTCGACGCCTTCGGCGGCGGCGTGCATGACGTCATCGGCACGCGCTGCGACCCCTACACCCATTACCTCCTGTCGGGCGGCGAAATGTATCACCACTGCTGCCACTCGAACCTCACCCGCGCCATCGCCGCCGAGACGGGAGAGGATGTGCGCGCGGCCGAGTTCCGCGTGCATGACGTGATGAATGTCTTCATGTGCACGGGCTTCACGCGCGACACGGGCCAGTATTTCATGAAGGCAAGCCCCGTCCGGCCCGGCGATTTCACCGAGTTCTTCGCCGAAATCCCGCTTCTGGGCGCGCTCAGCGCCTGCCCGGGCGGTGACTGCTCGGCGACCCATTCCTCCGACGAGGCGGCCTGCTTCCCGCTGCTGGTGGAAGTCTTCGCGACGCCCGCGGAAGCGCTGGGCGACTGGGCGTCACCGCCGGTCAACGGCTACGACCGCAGCCACGGCGCCTGAGCGCCTCAGATCCCCCCGCAATCGGGGCAGTCGGGGCGGCGGTGGATGGTGATGCTGCGTACCTCGGCATAGAGCGCGTCATAGATCATCAGCCGGCCGGCCAGCGTCTCGCCCGCCCCCGTGATCGCCTTCACCGCCTCCACCGCCATCATCGCGCCGATGACACCCGGCAGCGGCCCCAGCACGCCCGCTTCGGCGCAGCTGGGCGCAAGCCCCGGCGCCGGCGCCTCGGGAAAGACGCAGCGGTAGCAGGGCGCGCCGCGGGCCGGGTCGAAAAGGCTGATCTGCCCCTCCCACTGGCTCAGCGCGGCGCCGATGAGCGGCACGCCCGCACGCACGCAGGCGGCATTGACCGTGTAGCGCGTGGCGAAACTGTCGCAGCCGTCGAGCACCAAGTCGTGACCGGCGAGCAGCGCATCGGCGTTCTCCTCCGTGAGTCGCTGGGCAAGCGGGGCAACCTCGATGAAGGAGTTGAGCGCGCGCATGGCCTCTGCCGCCGACTCCACCTTGGGCCGGCCGATCGAGGCTTCGCGGTGGATGACCTGGCGCTGCAGGTTGGTCTCCTCCACCACGTCATCGTCAATCACGGTGATGCGCCCCACGCCCGCCGCCGCGAGATAGAGGAGCGAGGGCGCGCCCAGGCCGCCTGCGCCGACCACCGCCACACGCGCGGCCTTCAGCCGGTTCTGCCCGGTGCCCCCGATCTCGCGCAGGATGATGTGGCGGGCGTAGCGCCTGAGCTCTTCGCTCGAAAGCGTCGCGGCCATCAGCGCCTCCCCGTCGATCCGAACCCGCCTGCGCCGCGCGTCGTCTCTTCCAGCCTGTCCACCTCGATGAGGACGGCCCGCGTGACCGGCGCCACCACCATCTGCGCGATGCGCTCGCCATGGACAATGGTCACCGTCTCGCTTCCCAGATTGACGAGAATCACCCCCACCGGCCCGCGATAGTCGGCGTCGATGGTGCCGGGGCTGTTCAGCACCGTGAGCCCATGTTTCAGCGCCAGCCCCGAGCGCGGGCGGATCTGCGCCTCGAACCCCTGGGGCAGAGCCATGGCAAAGCCCGTGGGCACCAGCGCGCGCGCGCCGGGCGCAAGGGTGAGCCCGCCTTCGCGATGTTCAAGCGGGAGATTGGCGCGGATGTCGGCGCCCGCGGCGCCGGCGGTGGCGAAATCGGGCAGCGGCACCTCGGGGTCGGCACCCGGAAGCCGCATGAGCCGCACCACCACCTCAGCCATCCTCGCCCAGCGCCTCGGCAATGCGCGCGGCGAGCCTTCGCGCGACCTCCTCCTTCGACATGCGCGGCCAGCTCTCCGCCCCCTCTGCGGTGATGAGCGTCACCGCATTCTCGGCACCTCCCATGATGCCGGTGGCCGGCGAGACGTCATTGGCCACGATCCAGTCGCAGCCCTTGCGCGCGCGCTTTTCCGTGGCGTGTGCAATCACATCGTGGGTCTCTGCGGCAAAGCCGATCACGAGCCGCGGCCGGCCCTCCTGCATTTGGGCGATGGTGGCGAGGATGTCGGGGTTCTCGGCAAACTCCAGCCTGGGCGGACGGCCCGAGCCGTCCTTCTTGAGCTTGGTCCCGGCCGCTTCCTTCACCCGCCAGTCGGCCACGGCGGCGGCAAAGACGGCGGCATCGACGGGCAGCGCCGCCTGCACCGCCTCGAGCATCTCGCGCGCGGTTTCCACCGGCACGATCTGAACGCCTTGCGGCGGCGGCACGCTCGCCGGGCCGGTGATGAAGGTCACCTCAGCCCCCAGCGCCGCAAGCGCTCGGGCGATCGCCGCGCCTTGCGCGCCTGAGGAGCGGTTGGCGATGTAGCGCACCGGGTCGATGGGCTCATGGGTCGGCCCCGAAGTGACGAGAATGCGCCTGCCCTCGAGCGGGCCGTCGGTAAGCGCCGCCTCGATGGCGGCGACGATCTCCATCGGCTCGGCCATGCGGCCGGGGCCGAACTCGCCGCAGGCCATGTCGCCCGCGTTCGGGCCGACCGTGAGCACGCCATCGGCAATGAGCGTGGCAAGATTGCGCTGCGTGGCGGGGTGCTGCCACATGCGCACATTCATGGCCGGAGCGATCAGAACGCGCTTGTCGGTCGCCATGAGCAGCGTCGAGGCGAGATCGTCGGCGTGTCCGCCGGCCATTTTTGCCATCAGGTCCGCCGTGGCCGGTGCAACCACCACCAGATCTGCCGCGCGGCTCAGCTCGATGTGGCCCATCTCGGCCTCGGCGGTGAGGTCGAAAAGCTCATCATGCACCGCCTCTCCGGCCAGAGCCGAGACCGACAGCGGGGTAACGAACTGGGCACCGGCGCGCGTGAGAACCGGGGTCACCGATGCCCCGCGCTCGCGCAGCCTGCGGATGAGTTCGAGCGACTTGTAGGCGGCGATGCCGCCACCGATGATCAGAAGAATGCGCTTGCCCTGAAGCATTTGGCCCTCCGCGCGCCAACGGGCGGCCAGCGGAGACTAGGCGCTCGCAACGGGCGTGACAACTACTGGCGCCGGCGGAGTTCCTCGCACGGGTCGGGCCGGGGATGCGGCGGCGTGACCAGCCAGAGATCAAAGGGTGGTGTCTCGCCCTCTTCCGGCGGCGCTTCCAGCTGGCCGATCGACAGCACCGTGAGCTCGGGTGCGGCGCGCGCCAGCATCAGGGGCACGCCGCGATCGCGGCGGGCGTGACCGTTGCCGGTGATGACGACCACCGGCCCGCCGGTCTCGGTCATCGCCGCGATGACCGCGCGCGCAAGCGCAGCATCGCGCAACCGCTGCGCGGCGACCATGCCGGGCAGAAGGTCCTCGGGCAGGGCGTTGCAATGCGCCTCGGCCTGCTCGGCCTCGCGGAGTGCCTGCTCCTCTGCAGCGAGCGGCTCATCGAGCCCGAACAGCGCCGCCGAGTCGCCCAGCACCGCGGCGGCCCCCTCGCGCACGGCCCGCCGCGCGGCCTCGCGCGGAACCGCGCCGCCGAACACGGGCAGGCCCCGCCCGGCGCGGAACACGGGAAGATAGATGCGGATGTCCGGCCAGCCTGCCGCGGACCAGCCCAGCAGTGCATCGAGAGGTTCGGGCGTGTCCACCAGCTCCGGTGTCAGCCGCCGGGCCTGCGCATCGGTCAGCATCTCGAAGACAAGGGCGCGGGGGCGCAGCGCCGCAATCACCGTGGCCTGATTGACGTGGTGAACGGGGTTGTCATGGACCTCGCCGACGATCACCACATCGGCCGGCGGCAGGGAGGCAAGCTCCTCTGCCGTGATCTGCCGCGCCTCGACCGGGGCCAGTGCCGCGAGCGCAAGCGTCAGGCCGGCCAGCGCCCGACGCATCAGGCGAGAAACTCCTGAACCTCCTTCGACTGCGCCTCGAGCTTGCGCCGCATCTTGTCGAAAGCCTGCACCTCGAGCTGGCGGATGCGTTCCTTCGACAGGCCAAGCTCGTTGCCGAGGCTCTCCAGCGTGCGCGGAGGATCCTTCAGCTTGCGCTCGGTGACGATGTAGCGCTCGCGCTCGGTCAGCGCACCCATCGCTTCCACGAGCCAGCCGCGCAACGTCGCGTTGTCATGCGCATGGGCAACCATCTCGGCGGTCTGCGCGTCCTCGTCCTCGATGGTCTCGATCCACTCGCGCCCGTCCTCGTCCGAGGCTTGGGTGGCGTTGAGCGAAAAGTCGGAGCCGGCGAGGCGACCCTCCATCATCTCCACGTCGCGCAGCGGCACACCAACCTCCCGGGCGATGCGCTCGCGCAGCTGCTGCGAGTCGAGGCTCTCGCCACGCGCCATGGCCTCGCGCTCGAGCCGCGCGCGGACCCGGCGCATGTTGAAGAACAGGGACTTCTGAGAGGAGGTGGAGCCCGTGCGCACCATCGACCAGTTGCGCATCACATAGTCCTGAATCGAGGCCTTGATCCACCACACCGCATAGGTCGAGAAGCGCACGCCGCGGTCGGGGTCGAACTTGTCGGCCGCCTTCATCAGCCCAAGCCCCGCCTCCTGGATGAGGTCGTTCATCGGCGCGCCATAACGGCGGAACTTGGCGGCCATGGAGATTGCCAGCCGCATGTAGGCCGTCACCAGCCGGTGCAGCGCCGCCTCGTCACGGCGGTCGCGCCACGCGATGGCCAGCTCGCGCTCGGTCTCGGCGTCGAGAAGCTCCGCCTGCATCGCCAGACGCGAGATATCCTGATCGGGAAAATCCAGGGCCATGTTCATGCTCTCCCTTTCCGCCCTTACATCCCTTATACGGGGCGGGCGGAAATTCCGTTCACTTTTCCGCAACCAACCTAAGCACTCCTTTGCAAATTCAAAGGGAAACTATGCAAACTTTACTGCCCGCGCTCAGTCTTGTGATCGGCGGTGCGCGCTCGGGCAAGTCGACCTTTGCCGAGCGGCTCGTGATGGGCAGTGGACTTGCGCCGGTTTATGTCGCCACGGCGGAGGCGGGCGATGACCCCGAAATGGCGGCGCGAATCGCCGCGCACAAGGCGCGCCGGGGGCGGAACTGGCGCGAGGTGGAGGCGGGGCGCGCGCTTGGGGCGGCGCTCGGCGCGGCACGGCCCGGGGAGGCCGTGCTGATCGACTGCATCACGCTTTGGCTCACCGGCATCCTGCTGGCCGGGGATGATCTCGAGACAGCCGAGGAGGAGCTTCTCGCCGCCCTGCGGAGTTGCGCGGCGCCGGTCGTGGTGGTCTCCAGCGAGGTGGGGGCGGGCATCGTGCCCGAAAACGCACTTGCGCGGCGCTTTCGCGATGCGCAGGGGCGCCTGAACCAGACACTTGCAGCGCGCGCCGATCTCGCGGTGGCGGTCGTCGCCGGTTTGCCGCTGGTGCTCAAGGGGGCACTGCCGGAGGCGCTGCGTTGAGGCCCGCGCGGCTCTATCTCGTGCGCCACGGGCCGACCCATGCCCAGGGCATGGTGGGCTGGACGGATCTGCCCGCCGATCTCTCCGACAGGGAGACCATCGCCCGGCTGTCGGCCTTTCTGCCGGCCGATGCGCCGGTCGTTTCATCCGACCTTGCCCGCGCCCGCGCCACGGCCGATGCCATCGCCGGCGCGCGCCCGCGCCTGCCCGACGAGCCGGGGCTGCGCGAGCTGAATTTCGGGGCGTGGGAGATGCGCCGTTATGCCGAGATCGAGAGGGAGTCACCGGAACTCCTGCGCGATTTCTACGAGGCGCCGGGGCCCGTGCGGGCGCCCGCCGGCGAGAGCTGGGACGATCTCGCGGCCCGCGTCAACGCCACGCTCGACAGGCTGCTGCGTGCCAGGCGGGGCGGCGTGCTGATCGTCGTGGCGCATTTCGGCGTGATCCTCACCCAGGTCGCGCGCGCAGGCCGGCTCGATGCGCGCGCGGCTTTCGCTCACCGCATCGATCCGCTCTCTGTCACCATTATCGAAGCCGCAGGGGAAGCCGAGGCCGGGATGGGCTGGCGATTGCTGCGCGTCAATCACGCCCCCTGAGGCGCGGCAGCCACACCGGCCGCGGGCGCGGGGGTGATCGCGGCGGGCGGGTTAACCAAACCTAAAGGCCTGTTCAGTTAACCCTTCCCCCGAAGGGCAGGAGGCGGGAGATGCCCCATGGTCGCACGCACCTACACGGTGGCCTTCGAGGGGATCGAGGCGCGTCTTGTAGAGGTGCAATGCGTCCTCGCGCCGGGCCTGCCCGGCTTTTCCATCGTCGGGTTGCCCGACAAGGCGGTGTCGGAGGCGCGGGAGCGGGTGCGCGCCGCCCTCGCGGCGATATCCGTGGCGCTGCCTTCGCGGCGGATCACCATCAATCTCGCTCCCGCCGACCTGCCCAAGGAAGGTTCCCATTTCGACCTGCCGATCGCTCTGGCGCTTCTCGCCGCGCTCGAGGTGATTTCGCCGGAGGACGTCGAGGAGGTCGTGGCACTGGGCGAGCTGTCACTCGATGCGCGGCTGATGGCGGTCAACGGCGCGCTGCCGGCGGCGATGTGTGCCGCCGAGGGAGGGCGCAAGCTTGTCTGTCCGCAAGCCTGCGGGCGCGAGGCGGCCTGGGTCGGCGCCGCGCAGGTGATCGCCCCCGAAACCCTTGCCGCCGCCGTGCAGCATTTCACCGGGGTCAGCGTGCTGGCGCCGGCCGAGCCCGGCGAGGTGGTGGGGCATTCCTCCGGCCGCGATCTGGCCGAGGTGAAGGGGCAGGAGCGGGCCAAGCGCGCGCTCGAGATCGCCGCGGCTGGGCGGCACCACCTTCTGATGGTCGGCGCTCCCGGCTCGGGCAAGTCGATGCTGGCCGCGCGTCTGCCGGGCATCCTGCCGCCGATGAGCCCGGCCGAGGCGCTCGAGACCTCAATGATCCATTCGCTCGCCGGACTGCTCGATGAGGGCGGGATCTCGCGTTTGCGCCCCTTCCGCGAGCCGCACCACACCGCCTCGATGGCCGCGATCGTCGGGGGCGGGAAGGGCGCGAAGCCCGGCGAGGTCTCGCTGGCGCACAACGGGGTGCTGTTTCTGGACGAGCTACCCGAATTCTCCCGCGCCGTGCTCGAGACGCTGCGCCAGCCGATCGAGACGGGCGAGGTGGTGGTGGCGCGGGCGAATGCGCATGTGCGCTATCCGTGCCGCTTCATGCTGGTGGCGGCTGCAAATCCCTGTCGCTGCGGCCATCTCGCGGATCCGGCCCGGGCCTGCGGGCGCGCCCCGTCCTGCGGCGAAGATTACATGGGGCGCATCTCCGGCCCGCTGATGGACCGCTTCGACCTGCGCGTGGAAGTGCCCCCGGTGAGCTACGCCGATCTCGACCTTCCGGCGGGCGGAGAGAGCTCCGCCGCGGTCGCCGCGCGCGTGGCTGCGGCACGCGAGGTTCAGGCGGCGCGGTTCGCCGGCCGCAACGGGCTGCGCGTGAACGCCGATGCCGAGGGCGCCGTGCTGAGCGAAATCGCCTCCCCCGACGCCGAAGGGCGCGCCCTCATCGCCCGTGTCGCCGAGCGTTTCGGGCTCAGCGCGCGCGGCTATCACCGGGTGATGCGCGTCGCGCGCACCATCGCCGACCTCGACGGCTCGGAGCGCGTGCGCCGCCCGCACATTGCCGAGGCCGTCAGCTACCGCTTGCCCGAGCTGCGGGAAGCCGTTGCCGGATGAAGGCGGCCGCGCGCGCAAGCGCCTCGTCCGCCTCGGGCACCCACCCCTGGAAGATCGGCAGCACATGCGGGCTGTCCGGCCACAGATCGGTGACCACGTCGACGCCCTGCGCCGCGAGGCGGTCGGCCATTCGGGTCGTGTCGTCGCGCAGGATTTCCGTCATCCCCGCCTGCAGGAATACCGGCGGGGCGCCGGGAAAGTCGGCGAGAAGCGGCGAGGCGCGGGGGTCTGCCGGGTCGGCCCCGGCAAGATAGTAGTCGCGCGCCTCGGCCACCCGCCCGGCCGGGAGGAGAGGGTCGGCGCGGGCGTTCTCGCGCAGTGACGCGCCCGAAAGCGTCAGGTCCGTCCAGGGAGAGAAGGCAAAGGCGGCGGCGGGGTGGGGGCCGCCTTGCCGGCATGTCGCGGCGAGGAGGGCGAGCATCAGCCCGCCGCCGGCGCTGTCGCCACCGATAACGATGCCGTCGGCCCGGTAGCCGCGGGCGAGCAGATCCTGCCAGACGCTGCAGGCATCCTCGAAGGCGGCGGGAAACGGGTGTTCGGGGGCAAGCCGGTAGTCGGGAATGAAGGCCTCGGCCCCGGTCAGGGCGCACAGCCGGGCCACCATGGCCTTGTGGGTGGCCGAGCTGCCCATCACGTAGGCGCCGCCGTGGAAGTAGAGAATGAGGCCCGCGCCGCGCGGGCGGCAGGAAACCCACAGTCCCGGCACATTGCCGACGCGGCGCGGAAGGAGCAGCGCGCCGGCGGGCATGGCGGCGAGGCGCGCCGAACGCTCGAAGGCACGGCGGGCGGCGGCCGGATCCTTCACGCGGGCAAGCCATGGCTTTTGCACCGTCCGCAGATAGAGCTTGAGAAGGGCGAGCGCGAGGCTCACCGCGCAGCGACCCTTGCCTCGACAGCCTCCCAGATTCGAGCGGCGACGTTGATGTTGTCGAATCGCTCCAGTTCCTGGATGCCCGTGGGCGAGGTCACGTTGATCTCGGTGAGCCATCCACCGATCACGTCGATTCCCACGAAGACCTGTCCCTTCTCGCGCAAGGTCGGGCCGATGACGGCGCAGATCTCGCGGTCGCGATCGGTCAGCCGCGCAGGCTCGGCCCGGCCGCCTATGTGCAGGTTCGACCGGGTTTCCCCCGCTTGCGGGACACGGTTGATGGCCCCGACCGGCTCGCCGTCGACCAGGATGATGCGCTTGTCTCCCGCCTCGACATCGGGAATGAACTTCTGCGCGATCAGCGGCTCGCGCGTGAGGCTCGTGAAGAGCTCGTGAAGGGCGTTGAGATTGCGGTCGTTCGGGTCAAGGCGGAACACGCCGGCGCCACCGTTGCCATAAAGCGGCTTCAGGATCATGTCGCCGTGGCGTTCACGAAAGGCGCGCAGCGTGGCGAGATCCCGCGCGATGGTCGTGGGCGGGGTGATCTCGGGAAAGCGGAGAACGAGAATCTTTTCGGGGAAGTTGCGCACCCAGAACGGGTCATTGACGACCAGTGCATGCGGATGGACAAGGTCGAGCAGATGGGTGGTGGTGACGTAGGCCATGTCGAACGGCGGATCCTGGCGCAGCCAGATGACGTCGAAGTCACGCAGGCTGACCTCGCGTTCCGGCCCAAGCTCGGCATGATCGCCGGCCACGCGATGCACCACGAGATCGTGACCGCGCGCGGTCACGGTGCCCTCCTGAACGGCCAGCCGGTCGGGTGTGTAGTAGAAGAGCCGGTGCCCGCGCGCCTGCGCCTCCTCCGCGAGGCGGAAGGTGCTGTCGGTGTCAATGTTTATCCCGTGGATCGGGTCCATCTGGATCGCGACTTTCAGGGCCATCGGCCAGCCTCCCGGCAGAATTCTCCAGCCCCTTGATGGCCCAGCCGGAGAGGGGGCGCAATGGCCTGCGGGCGCGCGGCCTCACGCCAGCACCGCGTTCTCCAGAATGTGGAGCTCACCTCGTTCGTCGACGAGGGCAACATCGATGCGCGCCTCGGTCATCTGACCCGCCGGCTCTCCCCCGAGAAAGGCCGCGGCGGATGCCACGATGCGCTCGATCTGACGGGCGGTCAGGCGGGCGGCGGCGGCAGCGAAGTCACGCCCCTTCTTCACCTCGACGAAGACGACGGCCGCGCCATCGCGCAGGATCAGGTCAATCTCGCCGGCGGGCCCGCGCCAGCGCCTTTCGGCCACCGTCATGCCGCGCCGCTCGTAGGCGCGCGCCACCGCCTCCTCGGCCGCAAGGCCCGAAAGATGCGACTGAAGCCCGCTCATGGCTTTTCTCCCAATTTCAGGGCCGCCTGATAGACCTGCCTGCGCGGCAGCCCGAGACGGCTTGCGACCTCGCCCGCGGCCTGTTTCACGCTCATGGTCTTCAGCGCCTCCCTGAGGGCAGTCTCGAGCTCGCCGGCATCGGCCTGCCCTCGGTTTCGGTCAATGATCACCACGACTTCGCCGCGCAGCCTCTCCTCGGCAAGCTCCCGGGCGAGTTCGCCGAGCGAGCCGCGGCGCACTTCCTCGTATCGCTTGGTCAGTTCCCGGCAGATTGCGGCCTGTCTCTCTTCTCCGAGTGTTAGCACTGCGTCTGCTAACATTTCCCCAACGCGTCTTGGCGATTCGTAGAAGACCAGCGTGGCGGGGACTGCGGCGAGCTCGGCGAGCGCCTTGCGCCGCGCCGTCGAACCGTTGGGCAGAAAGCCGGCAAACAGGAAACGGTCGGTCGGCAGGCCGGCAAGGGTGAGCGCGGTGGCCAGCGCAGCGGGACCGGGCACCGCGGTGAGGGGCAGCCCGGCCTCGATCACGGCGCGCACGAGCCCGTAGCCGGGATCGGAGATCAGCGGCGTCCCGGCTTCGGGCGCGTAGGCCACCGATCTGCCTTCGCGCAGTTCGCTCAGAAGGCGCGGGCGCACGGCAGGCGCATTGTGGTCGTGGTAGGCAAGCAGCGGGCGCCCTTCGAGGGCGATGCCGTGGATGTCCATGAGTCGCCGGAGGCTGCGCGTATCCTCCGCCGCCAGAACGTCGGCGGCGGCGAGAACGTCGAGCGCCCTGAGGGTTATGTCCCGTGCATTGCCGATTGGCGTCGACACGAGGTAGAGCCCCGGCAGAAGCGGCTTTTTTTCTGGGGGCATCGGGTTCCTTCCCTGTGGCCGTTTACTCCCTGCACGGTTGCGCATAGTCTGCGCCCGATCGCAACCGCCGCGCAATCTGGGAAGTGACCTTGCCGAGCCTGCCGCCGTTTTCCGTCCGTCGTGCCGCCGGGCTGATCGTTGCCCTGTTTTCGGTTCTCTGGCTTGCCGCATGCGATGTTGCCCCTGGGGCAGGTTCGGGCGGGCCGCGCATCAACACCTCCAGGCCGGTTCCTGTCGCGTTGCTCGTGCCGGCCGGTTCGGGCCAGCCCGGCGACGAGGCGCTGGCCAGGTCCCTCGAGAATGCCGCGCGGCTGGCGATGGCCGATCTTGACGGCGTCGAGATCGATCTGCGGGTCTATGCCACCGCTGGGCAGCCGGCCACCGCGGCGGAGGTTGCGCGTCAGGCGGTGGATGACGGGGCGCGCATCCTGCTCGGTCCGGTGTATTCGGGCGCGGCGCGTGCCGCCGGCGAGGCTGTGCGCCCGCGCGGGGTCAACGTGCTGGCATTTTCGAACAACACGGACATCGCCGGCGGCAATGTCTTCGTTCTCGGGCACACCTTCGAGAACACGGCGAATCGACTGATGCGTTTCGCCGCGGCCCAGGGCAAGTCGAGCTTGGTGATCGTGCATGGTCAGAGCCCGGCCGAGGAAAAGGGGCGGGACGCCTTTGCCGCGGCCGCCGCCGCGGCCGGGGTCGAGGTGCGGGGCATCTTCCCGTTCGAACTCTCGCAGACCGGCGTCGTCAACGCGGTGCCCAAGATCGCCGAGATGATCCGTTCCACCGGGGCACAGTCGGTGGCCTTCACCTCGGGCACCGCCGGCGCGCTGCCGATCCTCACGCAACTTCTCACCGAGAACGGCATCGATCCGGCCGAGACCCAGTTCATCGGTCTGCAGCGCTGGGACATTCCGCGCAGCGCGCTGGAGCTGCCGGGATTGCAGAACGGCTGGTTCGCCATTCCCGACCCGGCACTGATGCAGCAGTTCGAGGCCCGCTACGCCGAAGCTTATGGCACACCGCCGCATCCCATCGCCGGGCTGGCCTATGACGGCATCGCCGCGATCGGGGCGCTGGTGAAGGCCGGAAAGTCCGACGCGCTCGCGGCATCGGGCCTCACCCAGCCCTCGGGCTTCCTTGGTGTCAACGGCGTCTTCCGCCTGCGTGGCGATGGCACGGTGGAGCGGGCGCTCGCGGTGGCGACGATCCGCGATGAGGAGGTGGTGGTGCTTGACCCCGCCCCGAGAAGCTTTGGCGGCGCCGGCATCTGAGGCGCCGCCCGCCGCGGCACTGGCGCTGGAGCCGGCGCGGGCGCTCCTGCCTGCCTCGCGGCTTCTGGCCGAGCCCGGCGAGCTGATTGCCCCCCCCCGCGAGATCTTCGACCCCGAGGCGGTGGCCGCGCGTCTGGCCTCCGTCTCCGAGGCGCTGGGCGAGACGAGCAGCGCCGGCGCCGGGCGCGCGCTGCGCGACGCGGCTGTCGAGGTCCTGTGCGAGGCGCTCACGCGCGGCCGCGAGCGGATCGCGGAAGCCTTCGAGGCCCGCCCGCGCGAGGCATTGCCCACGGTGCGTGCCTACGCCTATCTCACCGACGGGATTGTCTCCGCGGCATTCAAGGTGGCGGTGACGTTTCTGCATCCGCGGCCCAACCCAACCGAGGGCGAGCGGTTGGCGGTGCTTGGCGTGGGGGGATACGGGCGCGGCGAGATGGCGCCCTTCTCCGACGTCGATCTTCTGTTCCTCGTGCCCTACAAGGTGACCGGCTGGGCGGAGAGCGTGATCGAGAGCATGCTGTACATGCTCTGGGATCTGCACCTGAAGGTCGGTCATTCCAGCCGGAGCGTGAAGGAGTGCATCCGCCTCGGCCGCGAGGATTACACGATCCGTACCGCGCTTCTCGAACATCGCTTCGTCGCCGGTTACAAGCCGCTCGCCGACGAGTTGAAGAAGCGGTTGTGGAAGGAGCTCTTCCGCGGCACCGAGGCCGACTTCATCGAGGCCAAGCTTGCCGAGCGCGACGAGCGGCTGCGCCGCCAGGGCGGTCAGCGCTACATGGTCGAGCCCAATGTCAAGGAAGGCAAGGGCGGCCTGCGGGACCTGCACACGCTGTTCTGGATCGACAAGTACATCCACGGGGTGGAGGACCGCGCCGAGCTGGTTCGCCTGAAGGAATTCCGCCAGGACGAATATGACGCGTTCCTCGAGGCCGAGAACTTCCTCAACGCAGTGCGCTGCCATCTGCACCTGATCGCCGGGCGCGCGGTGGATCAGCTCACCTTCGACATGCAGGTCGAGGTGGCGCAGCGCATGGGCTACACCGACCATGGCGGGCGCCGGGCGGTCGAGCATTTCATGCAGGACTATTTCCGCCACGCCACCAAGGTGGGAGAGCTCACCCGCATCTTTCTCACCGTGCTCGAGGAGCGGCACGTCAAGCGCGCACCGGGGCTCACGCGGTTCTTCCGCCGCCCCCGCCGCGTGAAGAAGGGTTACAAGGTCGTCCGCAACCGGCTGACGGTCGCTGACGAGAAGGCCTTTCTGGCCGACAAGCTCAACATTCTGCGGCTGTTCGAGGAGGGGCTGAGGACCGGCCTTCTCATCCACCCGGACGCGATGCGGCTGGTGACGGCCAACCTGCACCTCATCGACGACGAAATGCGGGCCGACCCCGAGGCCAACCGCATCTTCCTTGACCTGCTCCTGAAGCATGGCAATCCCGAGCGCGCGCTCAGGAGGATGAACGAGCTCGGCGTGCTCGCGGCCTTCATTCCGGAGTTCGCCCCCATCGTGGCGATGATGCAGTTCAACATGTATCACGCCTATACGGTGGATGAGCACACCATCCAGTGCATCTCGATCCTCGCCGAGATCGAGCGTGGCGAGCTCGTGGAAGAGCTGCCCATCGCCTCGAGCATCCTCAAGGCCGGGGTCAATCGCAAGGTGCTCTACCTCGCGCTTCTCTTCCACGACATCGGCAAGGGCCGGGAGGAAGACCACTCGGTGGTGGGCGCGCAGATCGCGCGTCGCCTCGCGCCCCGCTTCAGGCTGCGCCCCAAGGAGGCGGAGACTCTCGAATGGCTGGTGCGCTATCACCTGCTGATGTCCGACATGGCCCAGAAGCGCGACATCGCCGAGCCCCGCACCGTGCGCGACTTCGCCAAGGCGGTGAAGACGCGCGAGCGGCTCGACCTGCTGACCGTTCTGACGGTCTGCGACATCCGCGGGGTGGGGCCGAAGGTCTGGAACAACTGGAAGGCGGAGCTTCTGCGCGAGCTCTACCGTGCCACAGCCACCGCGCTCGAGAACGGGCTTGAGGCGATCAACCGCGAGGCGCGGGAGGACGAGGCCAAGCGAGCGCTCCGCGAGGCGCTCAAGGACTGGGATCCGAAGGATCTGCGCATCGAGACCCAGCGCCACTACGGCCCTTACTGGCAGGGGCTGCCGACCTCGACCCATGTCGTCTTTGCCCGGCTCCTGCGACAGGCGCGCGAAGACGAGATCCTGATCGACATCGAGCCCGATCCCGACCACGGCGCCACGCGGGCCTGCTTCGTGCTGGCCGACCACCCCGGCATCTTCTCGCGCCTTGCCGGGGCGCTGGCGCTTGTGGGCGCCAATGTCGTTGACGCGCGCACCTACACCTCCAAGGACGGCTGGGCGACGGCGGTGTTCTGGATACAGGATGCCGAGGGCAACCCCTTCGAACAATCCCGCCTGCCGCGGCTGAAACAGATGATCATGAAGACGCTGAAGGGCGAGGTGATCGCCCGTGACGCGCTGGCCGACCGCGACCGGATGAAGAAGCGCGAGCGCGCCTTCCGCGTGCCCACCACCATCACCTTCGACAACGAGGGCTCCGACATCTACACCATCATCGAGGTGGACACCCGCGACCGGCCCGGCCTTCTCTACGACCTCACCCGCACCCTTGCCGCGAACAACATCCAGATCGCCTCGGCCGTGATCGCCACCTATGGCGCGCAGGTCGTCGACACCTTCTATGTGAAGGACATGTTCGGGCTGAAGCTCCACTCCGAGGCCAAGCGCCGCGCACTCGAGAAGAAGCTGCGGCAGGCGATCGAGCAGGGCGCCCAGAGGGCGGAGGGCTGATGCGCCCGATCCGGCTGGCGGCGGCCTTCTTCGCGGTCGGCGCATGGACCTTCGCAAGCCGCATCCTCGGCTTCGTGCGCGACGTGCTGATCGCCGCCTTCCTCGGTGCGGGACCGGTGGCGGAGGCTTTCCTGATCGCCTTCGCCCTGCCCAACATGTTCCGCCGCTTCTTCGCGGAAGGCGCCTTCAACACCGCCTTCGTGCCGCTCTATGCCAAGAAGCTCGAGGCGGGCGAGGATGCCGACGGCTTCGCCTCCGACGCGATGAGCGCGCTTGCGGGCGTGCTGGTGGTCTTCACGGCGATCGCGATTCCGGCAATGCCCTTTCTGGTGCTGGCCATGGCCGGGGGATTTGCCGATGACAGCCGCATGGCGCTTGCGGTGGACTACGGGCGCATCGTTTTTGTCTACATCCTGTTCATCTCGCTCGCAGCTCTCGTCTCGGGCGCGCTCAACGCCGCGGGGCGCTTCTGGGCCGCGGCCGCGGCCCCGGTGCTCCTCAACGTCATTCTCGTCACCGTGCTGGTGGCCAGCGCCGGGGCGGAGGATGTGGTGCAGGGCCGCTGGCTCGCCTGGGGTGTTGTTGCGGCGGGCATGGCGCAGCTTGGCTTTGTCTGGGTGGCCGCATTCCGCGCGGGGCTCGGGATCCGCCTGCGCCGCCCGCGCTGGACGCCGGAGCTGAAGCGTCTGGCGATCATCGCCGCGCCGGCGGCGCTTGCGGGCGGGGTGGTGCAGGTGAACCTTCTTGTCGGCCGGCAGGTGGCGAGCTGGTTTGACGGCGCCATCGCCTGGCTCAACTATGCCGACCGGCTCTATCAGCTGCCGCTCGGGGTGGTGGGCATCGCCATCGGCGTGGTGCTCCTGCCCGATCTCTCGCGCAGGCTCCGCGCGGGTGACGACGCGGGCGGGCGGCAGGCCTTCAACCGCGCCGGCGAGCTGTCGCTTGCCCTGACCCTGCCGGCGGCGGTGGCGCTCATGGTCATTGCCGAGCCGCTCGTGTCTGTCCTGTTCCAGCGCGGCGCGTTTGGGGCGGAGGATGTCGCGCCGACGGCCGCCGCGCTTGTGGTCTATGGTGCGGGCCTCCCTGCCTTCGTGCTCCAGAAGGTGCTGCAGCCGCTCTATTTCGCGCGGGAGGACACGCGCACCCCCTTTCGCTACGCCGTCGCCTCGATGCTGGTGAACGCGGGTGTCGCCATAGGGCTCGCGCCGCTCGTCGGCTTTCTCGCCGCCGCGCTCGGCACCACCCTTGCCGCCTGGGCGATGGTCTGGCTGCTGTGGCGCGGCGCGCGCGGGATGGGGCAGGCCGCCGCGCTCGACGAGCGTTTCCGCCGCCGCATCATCCGAATCCTTGCCGCCGCGCTCGTCATGGGCGCAGCCATTGCCGCCGCTGCCGCCGCGCTTGAGCCGTGGCTTGCCGCGCCCGGCTGGCGGTATGGGGCGCTCGCGCTTCTCGTGGGGCTCGGCGGGGCGGTCTATTTCGCCGCCGCCCATCTCTTCGGCGGGCTCAGGCTCGGCGAGGTGCGCGCGGCCTTGCGGCGCTGAATTCAGCGTTGCCGGAGCCGGTCGATGAGCCGCGCCCAGCCGCCGGGGCTCAGCACGAAGGACAGGCAGAAGCCCGCGGCAAAGCCCGCCA
This sequence comes from Meinhardsimonia xiamenensis, assembly GCF_900102905.1. Taxonomy (GTDB): domain Bacteria; phylum Pseudomonadota; class Alphaproteobacteria; order Rhodobacterales; family Rhodobacteraceae; genus Meinhardsimonia; species Meinhardsimonia xiamenensis. The sequence goes on from NZ_FNFV01000001.1 coordinate 715,746, forward strand.
CATCGGCGACCCAGTCCATGCCGCCCCCGAAGAGAAGGCCGAAGATGAGCTGGATGCCGAGCAGCATGGCGATGAGCGTGAAGGCCTGCCAGCGCGCCTCGCCCAGCACCGTGAGCCGCACCCACAGCAGAAAGGTGAAGGCGCCGATCAGGCCGTAGACGGCGGGAAAGCCGCCGATGAGCGGGGTGCGCGTGTCGACAAGAAGCCCGTAGGCCAGCGCCCCGGCAATGGCCGAGCCGAAGAACAGCGCGAGAAACGCCCAAGGATTGAACACCTCGGCCACCATCTTGCCCAAGGCCAGCAGAAAGACCACGACGAAGAGCATGTGGGTGAAGCTCGCATGCACGAAGGCGTAAGCAACGAGGCGCACGAGAAAGTCGAGCGGGAAGCGGCCGTGCTCGAGCATCCAGTCGAGCATGGTCGGCACGAAGGCGAAGCGTTCGATCGCCGCGAGCCGCCAGCCCACCGCATCCGGCCCGCCCACGAGCCCCCGCGCGCCGAGCTGAAAGGCGATCTCGACAAGCGCGATCACCGCGGCAAGCGCCAGCACCACCGGCGGGATGGGATTGACGGGCGAGGCGTTGTGGTCGCTGTGCATCAGTGCGGCTTTACTGTCTTGAAGATAGGTCGGAACACGCATCCCGGCCCGACCGTGAGGCCGGGCAGCGCCCCCCTCGCCCCGGGCGCCGCCCGCCGCTTAAGAGATACAGGCGCTGCTTGGCGTGTGTCGTGCATCCGGCGCTTTCCTTGACGAGCCTTGCAGCCAGCGTTAAGCGAGCCCGGCGCGAATTTCCAGACGGACTTCCAGACGGAGCGGGACGAATGGCCGAAGGCGGCTTCACCCCTCGGGTGTTTTCAGGCATCCAGCCCTCGGGCGGGCTGACGCTCGGCAACTATCTCGGCGCGATGAAACGTTTCGTCGAGATGCAGAATGCGGGCGTCTACGAGTGCATCTACTGCATCGTCGATCTGCATGCGATCACCGTCTGGCAGGAGCCGCAGGCGCTGCGCCGGGCCACGCGCGAGCTTTGCGCCGGCTACATCGCCGTGGGCATCGACCCCGAGCGTTCGATCCTGTTCAACCAGTGCCAGGTGGCCGGTCACGCCCAGCTTGCCTGGATCTTCAACTGCGTCGCGCGGCTGGGCTGGATGCAGCGCATGACCCAGTTCAAGGACAAGGCCGGCAAGAACGCCCAGAACGCCTCGCTGGGGCTGTTTGCCTATCCCACGCTGATGGCCGCCGACATTCTGCTTTACCACGCCACCCATGTGCCGGTCGGCGAGGATCAGAAGCAGCACCTGGAGCTGACCCGCGACATCGCCGCGAAGTTCAACCACGACTACGGGGTGGAGTTCTTCCCGCTGCCCGAGCCGGTGATCGAGGGGGCGGCGACGCGCGTGATGAGCCTGCGTGACGGCACCAAGAAGATGTCGAAGTCCGACCCCTCGGACATGAGCCGCATCAACCTCACCGATGATGCCGACACCATCGCGCTCAAGATCCGCAAGGCCCGCACCGACCCCGACCCGCTGCCCGAGAGCCCCGAAGGGCTCGAAGGGCGCCCCGAGGCGCGCAACCTCGTCAACATCTATGCCGCGCTCGCCGACAAGAGCGTCGCCGAGGTGCTGGCCGAGTTCGGCGGCAAGCAGTTCTCCGAGTTCAAGCCCGCGCTCGCGGAGCTTGCGGTGACGCATCTCTCGCCGATCTCGAAGCGCATGGCCGAGCTGATGCAGGATCAGGCCGAGATCGACCGCATTCTCGCGCGCGGCGCCGATCGGGCCGAGGAGATCGCCGCGCCGATCCTGCGCAAGACCTACGAGATCGTCGGGCTGGTGCAGACGCGCGGCTGACGTGGCGCGGGGTGGGAAGGGGTTTTCCTTTCCGCCGTGGCGTGCTCTTTTCGCGGCCATGACACCCTTGACAATGCCGGACGGCGCACCCGTCCCCCGCTTCGCCTTTGGCACCATGCAGTTCGGCGGCGGCGCCGATGAGGCCGCAAGCCGCGCCATGTATGAGGCCGCCCGCGCCGCAGGGATCACGCATTTCGACACCGCCTACGGCTACACGGGCGGCGAATCCGAGCGGCTTCTGGGCCGTTTCGCCGCGGCCGAGCGCGACAGGCTCTACATCGCCACCAAATGCGCCTGGCCGCTGCCGGCGAGCCGGGCCAACATCACCGCCCAGTTCGACGAGAGCCGCCGACGGCTGGGTATGGACATGGTCGATCTGCTCTACCTCCACCGCTGGGACGCCGAGACGCCCCTTGAGGAGACATTCGAGACCATGGCGCGCCTTGTCGAGGCGGGGCATGTGCGCCACGTGGGCGTGTCGAACTATGCCGCCTGGCAGGTGATGAAGGCGGCTTCGGTGGCCGCGCGCTTCGGTCTGAAGATCACCGCGATCCAGCCGATGTATTCGCTGGTGAAGCGCACGGCCGAGGTCGAGATCTTCCCGATGGCGCTGTCGGAGGGCTTTGCGGTGATGACCTACTCGCCGCTGGGCGGCGGGCTTCTCACCGGGAAATACGCCCGGGGCGAGACCGGGCGTCTGCTCCACGATGCGGCCTACGCCCGCCGGTATGGCGACCCGACACTCCACAAGGTGGCCGAGCGGCTCGCCGCGATCGCCGGCGAGATGGGCGTGTCGCCGGCCATGCTTGCCGTGGCGTGGGCGGCGCGCCATCCGGCCGTGACCGGACCGATCCTGAGCGCGCGCACGCCCGAGCAGCTTGCCCCCTCGCTCGCGGCCATCGCGTTCGACATGGATGACGCCCTTTACGCGCGGCTGTCACAGCTGGTGCCGGCTCCGCCGCCGGCCACGGACAGGACCGAGGAGGCATGATCGACTTTCTCGTCATCGGCGGCGGCATCGGCGGCATCTCGGTCGCCTCCCGTCTCGCGCCGCTGGGCAAGACGGTGGTGGTGGAGGCGGAGGAGGGGCTCGGCTATCACGCCACCGGCCGCTCGGCGGCGATGTTCGAGGAAAGCTACGGCCTGCCGTCGACGCGCGCGCTCAACCGCGCGAGCCGGGCCTTTCTGGAGGAAGCCGGCGTGCTCGCGCCGCGGGGCTTCATGATTGTGGGTACCGAAGAGGACCGCGAAGCCTTTGACACCGACATGGCCTCGATGGGCATGGAACCGATCACTGTCGCCGAGGCGCGCGAGATGGTGCCGATCCTGAACCCGGAGGTCGTCACGCGCGCGGGCTGGCATGCGGAGGCCTGGGACATCGACGTTGACCTGCTCCTGCAGGGTTACGCCCGCGAGGTGAGAGCGCATGGCGGCGAGATCAGGCTGAAGAGCCCGGTGACGGCGATCGCGAGGGCGCGCGACGGATGGCGCGTGACGGCGGGCGACGAGGAGATCGCCGCGCGCCTGCTCGTCAACGCCGCGGGCGCCTGGGCTGACCGCATCGCCGGGCTCGCCGGGGTACGGCGCATCGGGCTGACGCCCTTCCGCCGCTCGATGGCGCGGCTTCCGGCGCCCGGCGGGCAGGATGTGCGGCGCTGGCCGATGCTCTTCGGCCCCGGCGAGACGTGGTATGCCAAGCCCGACGCCGGCAAGCTCCTCGTCTCCCCGGCCGATGAAGACCCGGTCGAGCCGCATGATGCGTGGGCCGACGACATGGTGCTGGCCGAGGGGCTGCACCGCTACGAGCGCGTCGTCACCGAGCCGGTGACGCGGGTGGAGACGAGCTGGGCGGGCCTGCGCTCCTTCGCCCCCGACCGTCAGCTGGTGATCGGCTTTGCCCCGGATGCGCCCGGCTTCTTCTGGCACGCCGCACTGGGCGGTTACGGCATCCAGACCTCGCCCGCGGCGAGCCGGCTCGCCGCCGACCTCATCGCCGGGCGCGCGCCCGAGATCGGCCGGGATCTGGCCGCGGCGCTCTCGCCCGCGCGGCTGGCGTGAGCGGGTGACGTGGGCGGCGCTCAGTTCCTGATGCGCCAGCCGGTGCGGAAGATCCACCAGATCACGGCAAGGCACAGCCCGGTGAAAAGCGCGATTGCCGCAAAGCTCGCCCCCACCGCCACATCGGCCATGCCGAAGAATGACCAGCGGAAGCCCGAGATCAGATAGACCACGGGGTTGAACAGCGTCACCTTCTGCCAGAATTCGGGCAGCATGGTGATCGAGTAGAAGCTGCCGCCGAGAAAGACGAGCGGTGTCACCACCAGAAGCGGCACCAGCTGCAGCTGCTCGAAGTTGCGCGCCCAGATGCCGATGATGAAGCCCATCAGCGCGAACGAGATGCAGGTGAGCACGAGGAAGGCGACCATCCAGACGGGGTGTTCGATGCGCACCTCCACGAAGAAGGTCGCGGTGGCGAGAATGATCACCCCGATCATCAGCGCCTTGGTCGCCGCCGCGCCGACATAGCCGATGACGATCTCGATGAAGTTCACCGGCGCGGAGAGGATCTCGTAGATGGTGCCAATGAATTTCGGGAAATAGATGCCGAAGCTCGCGACGCTGATCGCCTGGGTCATCACGGTGAGCATGATGAGCCCCGGCACGATGAAACTGCCGTAGCTGATGCCCTCGACCTCGGCGATGCGCGAGCCGATGGCCGCGCCGAAGACGACGAAATAGAGCGAGGTCGAGATCACCGGCGACAGGATCGACTGGAAGATGGTGCGGAAGGTGCGCGCCATCTCGAAGCGGTAGATGGCAAGGATCGCGATCCAGTTCATGGCCTTGCCTCCTCCTCGCGCAGGAGATCGACAAAGATCTCCTCAAGCGAGCTTTGCGCGGTTTCGATGTCGCGCACCCTCAGCCCCGCCCCGGCGAGATCGGCCAGAAGGCGGGTGATGCCGGTGCGGGTGGCGGTGGTGTCGTAATGATAGGTGAGGCGCCGGCCGTCCTCGCTGAGCTCGAGCCGGTAGGGCGCGAGCGCCCCCGGCAGCTCCGCCAGCGGCTCCTGCAGCTCGATCACCATGCGTTTCTTTCCCAGCCGGCGCATGAGCGTGGTCTTCTCCTCCACCACCAGAAGCCGGCCGCGGTTGATCACGCCGATGCGGTCGGCCATGGCCTCGGCCTCCTCGATGTAATGGGTGGTGAGGATGATGGTGGTGCCCTGTGCCTTCAGCTCGCGCACGAGCTCCCACATCTCCTTGCGCAGCTCCACATCCACCCCCGCGGTGGGCTCGTCGAGAAACAGGATCTCGGGGTCATGGGCAAGCGCCTTGGCGATCAGCACCCGCCGCTTCATCCCGCCCGAAAGCTCCATCACCCGCGCATGGCGCTTGTCCCACAGGCTCAGCGCGCGCAGCACCTCTTCGAGGCGCGCGTCATCGCGCGGCCGGCCGAAGAGCCCGCGCGAGAAGCGCACCGTGTTGATGACCGGCTCGAAGGGCTCGAGCGAGATCTCCTGCGGCACCAGCCCGATGAGCGCGCGCGCCGCGCGGTAGTCGGTCACGGTGTCGTGCCCCTTCACCGTGACCCGCCCCGAGCTTGCCGTCGCCACCCCGCAGATGATGGAGATGAGCGTGGTCTTGCCGGCGCCGTTTGGGCCGAGAAGGGCGATGATCTCGCCCTTCAGGATGTCGAGCGAGACGCCGTGCAGCGCGGTGACGCCCGAGGCGTAGGTCTTGGTGAGGTTTTCGATGCGGATGACCGGCTGGGTGGCTGACGTCATGGCTCAACCTTCCTCTCGGCCGTGCCCGGCGGCAAGCGCGGGTCGCACATCCATCGCGGCGGCCCATGCCATCTTGAAGCTGCGGCGCGAGAGCTTGGCGCCGAACTCGGCCCGCGCGAGGCGGCGGGTGATTGTCCGGCCGGCATCGAAGGCGGAAACGATCTGCGCGGCGACCTCGATCTCGGCCTCGCGGTTCGCGCCCTTGTTGGCAAGCTCCTCTTCCAGAAAACTCAGCGAGGATTCCACCCCGTTTTCGGGAATCGCCACGGGCAGGTGGAGAAACGCCCCGTAACGCGCGCGCAGCTCGGCATCGGTGATGCCGGGGATCGGCGCGGAGCCGACATTGCCGAGCCTGAGGTCAAGGTGGCGGTTCCACAGCTTGCGCGGGTCATCCCACTCGAGGAGCCGCTTGGAGGCCGGGACGAGCGTTCCGGCGGCGGTGGTCACCCCGACCTTGGTGGCCGCGTCGCAGATCTCCCACACCGAGATGGCCACGTCCTCGAGCACCGTCTTGCGCGGCACCGGCGCGCCGCCTGACCGGGCGCTGGCGCGGGCGTGAAAGGCCTCGACCCGTTCTGTCACCTCGGCGGTCACGTCGGCGATCGCCGCCCAGCCTTCCTCGAAGAACATGGCTGTCTCCCCGTTCGCTGAGGCTCAAGGGGTGCGCCGGGGCTTGAGCCGTGTCAAGGTGTGCCGCGTAGTCATCAGCTAGCCCGGAGCCCATGAGCGAAGCCGCAATGACAGAAGCCGCGCCGCAGCCGGCGGAGGTGTTCCGCACCCGCCGGCTGACCAAGGTGTATGACACCGGCAAGGTCAAGGTGATGGCGCTGAGGGGCGTCGATCTTGACCTTTACGAGTCGGAGATGTCGGTGCTGCTCGGCCCCTCCGGCTCGGGCAAGTCGACGCTTCTCAACATCCTCGGCGGCCTTGACAGGCCGACCTCGGGGGAGGTGTGGTTTCGCGACATCAACCTTGCCACGCTCTCGGACCGCGAGCTTACCCGCTACCGGCGCGACAAGGTGGGCTTCGTCTTCCAGTTCTACAATCTCGTCGCCAGCCTCAGCGCGCGCGAGAACGTCGCGCTTGTCACCGACATCGCCGCCAACCCCATGCCGCCGGAGGAGGCGCTGCGCCTTGTCGGGCTCGAGCACCGGATGGATCACTTTCCGGCCGAGCTTTCGGGCGGCGAGCAGCAGCGGGTGGCGATCGCCCGCGCCATCGCCAAGCGGCCCGAGGTGCTGCTGTGCGACGAGCCCACCGGCGCGCTCGACAGCAAGACCGGCGTGCAGGTGCTCTCGGTGCTCGACCGCATCAACGCCGAGCTCGGCACCACCACCGTGGTCATCACCCACAACGCCGCGATCCGGCTCATGGCGCATCGCGTGATCCGCTTTCATGACGGACAGATCGCGGCGGTCGAAGTGAACGAGGCGCGCCTGCCGCCCGAGGAGATTTCTTGGTGAGGGGCCTGCGCGCACTCGACCGCAAGCTTCTTCGCGACATCCGCCGGCTCTGGGCGCAGTCGCTGGCGATTGCGCTGGTGCTGGCGGCAGGTGTGGCGATCCTCCTGATGTCCTTCGGCATGCATCGCGCTCTCTTCGAGACCCGCGAAGCCTATTACGAGCGCAACCGCTTCGCCGATGTCTTCGCCGCCGTCACCCGCGCGCCGCGCACGCTTCTGCCCGAGATACGCGCCCTGCCGGGCGTGCGCGCGGTGGAGGCGCGCATCACCGGCATGGCGGTGCTCGATCTTCCCGACCATCCCGAGGTGGCGGTGGGCAGGCTGATCTCCCTTCCGCCCGCGGGCGAGCCGCTGCTGAACGTGCCACTTCTGCGCGAGGGTCGGCTGCCGCGGCCCGAGGCGCGCGATGAGGTTGCCGTCAACGAGCCCTTTGCCCGCGCCAACGGCTACGCGATCGGAACGGTGATCCACGCCACGCTCAACGGCCAGAAACGCGCCCTCAGGATCACCGGCACGGTGCTGAGCCCCGAGTTCATCTATACGCTGCCGCCGGGCGGGCTGATGCCCGACAATCTGAACTTCGCCGTCATGTGGCTGCCCGAACGCATGCTCGCGGCGGCCTACGACATGGAGGGTGCCTTCAACGATCTGGCGCTGGCGCTTGCGCGCGGGGCGCCTGAGGCCGACGTGATCGACCGGCTCGACCGGCTTCTGGAACACTACGGCGCTCAGGGCGCGCATGGGCGCGACCTGCAGCAGAGCCATGCCTTCGTCGACTCCGAGATCGAGCAGCTGCGCAACATGGCGGTGGTGCTGCCGCCGGTGTTCTTCGGCATCGCGGCCTTTCTGGTGAGCATGGTGGTGGGGCGGATCATCGAGCTGGAACGCTCCGAGATCGGGTTGATGAAGGCGCTGGGCTATTCGAACAGGGAGGTCGCCTTCCACTACCTCTCGCTTGCGGCGCTGATCGCGGTTGCAGGCATTGCCGTGGGCTATGGCGTTGGCGCATGGATGTCGCGCGAGCTCGCAGAGCTCTATGCGCAGTACTTCGACTTTCCCTATGTGATCTTCGCCAACCCGTCCGACGCCTATGCTGTCTCGGGCGTGCTCGGGCTTGCCAGCGCCCTTCTTGGCGCCCTGCGCAGCGCGATGAAGGCCGCGCGCCTGCCGCCGGCGGTGGCAATGGCGCCGCCCGCGCCGCCTTTCTACCGGCGCGGCGCGATCGACCGGGTGATTGCCGCGCTGCGGCTCTCGCAGCCCACCACGATGATCTTGCGCGGCATCTTCCGCTGGCCCCTGCGCGCGGCGCTCACCGCGCTTGGCATCGCGTTTGCCGTGGCCGTGCTCGTCTCGTCGGGCTTCATGTTCGACTCGATGGACGAGATGATGGACAACGCCTTCTTCCGCGCCAACCGGCAGGATGCGACGCTGGTGCCGACGCGCGAGCTGCCCCCGGTCGCGCTTGACGAGGTGGCGCGCCTGCCCGGCGTGATGATGGTGGAGGGCGGGCGCAGCGTGCCGGTCAGGTTGCGGCATGGGCATCTGTCGCGGCGACTGGCGATCGAGGCGCGCCCCCCCGGCGCCACGCTCGCCCGCGCGCTCGATGCCGATGGCAACGCGGTCGAGGCGCCTAGCGATGGAATTCTGATCTCGAAGCGGCTTTCGGAGGTGCTGGAGGCACCGCCCGGCACCGTCATCGAGGTGGAGTTTCTGAGCGGCCGGCGGGAGACGGCGGAGGTGACGGTTGCCGGCGTCGTCACCCAGTACATCGGCCTTGGCGCCTACATGCAGGAGGAGGCGCTGCGCCGGCTCAGGCGCGAGGGGCCGCGGCTCTCGGTCATCCATGTCGAGCTTGACCCCGCCCGGCACGATGATTTTCAGGCCGCGCTGAAGGAACTGCCGCGCCTGTCGGCCCCGGTGATGCTCAACCGCGCGCGCCAGTCCTTTCAGGAGACGATCGACCAGAACGTCACGGTGATGGCGACGATCTATGTGATTGTCGCGGTGCTGATCACCGTGGGCGTGGCCTACAACTTCGCCCGCATCCAGCTCTCCGAACGCGCGCGCGATCTCGCCAGCCTGCGCATCCTCGGCTTCACGGAAGGCGAGGTTTCCTACATCCTGATGGGCGAGACGCTGCTTCTGGCGATCATTGCCCAACCCTTGGGATGGGCCATCGGCACCGGGCTTGCCTGGCTGATCGTGGAGGGCTTCGCCTCCGATCTCTACACCATTCCTCTGGTGCTCGAGCGCGACACCTTCGCAAAGGCCTCGCTCGTCGTGCTGGCGGCGGCGGCGGCCTCGGCGCTCGCGGTGCGGCGGCGGCTCGCGCGGCTCGATCTGATCGAAGTGATGAAGACAAGGGAATAGAGGGAACAGTCAATGAAGATGCGCACCCTGATCGGGGCGACGCTGGGCGCGGCGGCGCTGGCGGGACTCCTCTGGGCGGCCTTCCGGCCTCAGCCGGTGCCGGTGGATCTCGCTGAAGTGACCCGCGGCCCGATGCAGATCACCGTCGGCGCCGACGGGCGCACGCGCATCCGCGAGGTGTTCGAGGTGGCCGCGCCTTTCACCGGGCGCGCCGAGCGCTCGCCGGTGCGCGTGGGCGACCCGGTGGTGAAGGGCGAGACGGTGGTGGCGATCGTCCGCCCCGCCGCGCCGCCGCTTCTTGACGCGCGCGCGCGCCTCGAGGCTCAGGCGGCGGTGCGGGAGGCGGAGGCCGCGCTCGCCGCTGCGGCAAGCCGGGTCCGGCAGGCCGAGGAGGAACTTGACTACGCCCGCACCGAATATGAGCGCATCGTCAAGCTTGTGGAGCGCGGCGTGGCCAGCACCACACAGCTTGAGAACGCCCACCGCATTCTCAAGCTCAAGGAAGCGGCCCTTGACACTGCGCGCTCGGAGGAGGCCCGCGCCCGCAGCGCGCTCGCCCGTGCCCGCGCCGCGCTTGTCGATCCCGAGGAGCTTGCCGAAGAGGGCGGCCCTTGCTGCGAGGGCTGCTGCCTCGAGATCCGCTCGCCCGCCGATGGCGTGGTGCTCGAGGTGGCGCAAATCAGCGCGCGGCCGGTGCAGATGGGAGAATTCCTCGTCTCGGTCGGGCGGCCCGACGACCTCGAGATCGTGGCCGATCTTCTTTCCGCCGACGCGGTGCGCCTGCCGCCCGACGCGCGGGCCAGCGTCGAACGGTGGGGCGGCGCCGAGGCTCTCGAAGCGCGGCTGAGGCGCATCGAGCCGGTGGCGCGCACCAAGGTCTCCGCCCTTGGGATTGAGGAGCAACGCGTGGATGCGATCTTCGACATTCTCACCCCTCCCGAGGAGCGCCCCGGCCTCGGCCATGGCTTTGCCGTCTATCTGCGCATCATCGAATGGGAGGCGGAAGATGTCGTGCAATTGCCGCTGAGCGCGGTCTTTCGCGAGGGCGGCGAGTGGTTTGCCTTCACCGTGCGCGAGGGGCGCGCGCGCCGGGTCAGGGTGGAGCTTGGCCGGCGCAATGGCGAGGTGGCAGAGCTTCTGTCAGGCTTGAGCGCGGGTGACGTGGTCATCGTTCACCCTTCCGACCGCGTGGTCGAGGGGGTGGAGATCGTCTCCCGCACCTCAAGCTGAGCGCGGCGCTACCTTTCCCCGTCGAAGGCGCGCACTTCGATGCCTGCTGCTTCCAGCGCACTCCGCACGGCGCGGGCGATCTCCACCGCCGTCGGCCCGTCACCATGCAGGCAGATGGTGTCGATGCGCGTCGGGATGCGCTTGCCGCTCTCGGTGATGATGGCGCCCTCCTTTGCCATTGCCACCATGCGCCGTGCGGCCTCCTCGGGGTCGTGGATCATGGCGCCGGGCTGGCTGCGATCGACGAGCGTGGCGTCGTCGTTGTAGGCGCGGTCGGCGAAAATCTCTCCCGCGCGCCGCGCCCCGAGCGCCGTGGCCGCGCGCTCCTGAGCGGTGGCAGCGATGGTCATGATGATGATGTCGGGTGCCACCTTCAGCGCCGCCTCGTAGCAGGCGCGCGCCATCGCCTCGTCTTCGGCGCACATGTTGGCCAGCGCGCCGTGCAGCTTCAGATGCCGCACCTCGCCGCCGACAAGCCGGGCAATCGCCTGTGCCGCGCCGAGCTGATAGGCGACGAGACTGGCCAGCCGGTCATGCGGGAGCGCCATGCGGCGGCGGCCGAAATCCTTCAGATCGTCGAAACCGGGATGGGCGCCGATGCCGACGCCCTTCTCCACGGCAAGGCGCATGGTGCGTGCCATGTGGTCCGGATCGCCGGCATGGAAGCCGCAGGCGATGTTGGCCGAAGTGACGATGTCAAGGAGCGCCTCGTCATTGCCCATGCGCCAAGGGCCGAAGCTTTCACCCATGTCGGCGTTGAGATCGACGCGTTTGCCTGCCATGGCACATTTCCTCACTCTTGCGGCGGGTCGGTGGCCGAGATCACCCCGCCGATCAGCTGATACGCCAGAAGGTCGGGAATCTCGGCCGGATCGCGCACGAGCGGCCGCACCCGCGCCTTCAGCCCCGCCCGATCCTGCCGCGCGCGGGCCTCGGCGTCCACCGCCTCCTCGAGGCTGACGAAGGTAAAGCGCAGCTCCGCGCCAGCCGGAGCCTGGGCCACCCGCGGCAGGTCGGGCTCGATCACCGTGGCGATGCGCGGATAGCCGCCGGTGGTCTGGCACTCGGTCATCAGCACATAGGGCGCGCCGTCCCCCGTCACCTGCACATCGCCCGGCATGACCACCTCGGAGACGATGGTGAGCCCCGCCGCGCCCATGAAGCCCTCGCCTTCGGGGGTCAGCCGCACGCCCATGCGGTTGGCGCGCATGTCGCGGGTGAAACGGGTGGCGGCGAAGCGGGCGCGTTCGCTCTCGGCAAAGAAATCGGCCTGAAGGCCGGGCAGCACGCGCGCCACGCCGCCCGCAAATCGCGGCTCGGGCTCAACGCAGAGCCCCGCGCGCCCGGTTGAGGCGGGAGCGCCGAGAGGAAGGCGGTCGCCCGCGCGGATCGCCCGCCCGATGCCGGCGACGAGATGCGCCGCGCGCGAGCCGAGCAGGGGCTCGGTGGCGATGCCCCCGGCAAGATGGAGATACCCCCACGCCCCTTCCTGCACCGCGCCGATCTCGAGCCGCGCGCCGGCGGGCAGGAGGTGGCTGGCGTTCCAGGCAATGGGGCGGCCGTCGATACGCGCGGCCATGCGCGCGCCGGTCAGCGCGATCTCGACATCGACCGTCACCTCGAACACCCCGCCCATGCCGCCCATCTCGAGAGCGGCACATGTCTCGGGCTGGCCGAGAAGCGCCGCCCCCTCCGAGAGTGCGAGCCGGTCCATCGCGCCGCCGCGCCCCAGCCCCTCGGCGAGCCATCCGGGCCGGCCCATGTCCTGCACCGTGACGGCAGGGCCCGCGGAGTGGACGATGAGTTCCGCGCTCATCCGATCGCCTCCCAGGTGGCGCCGGCGTTGTCGGGGTCGGCGGCGCGCATCCGCTCCCACGCCTCGCGGGGGGTGTCGGTGAAGGTGACCTCGTCGCCGGGGCGCAGCGGAAAGGGGTTCTCGGCATCGGGGCGAAAGAGGCGGAAGGCGACCTGCCCAACATGCCGCCAGCCGGTCGGGTTTGCGGAGGTGAAGAGCGTGAGCTGCCGTATGGCAAGCACGAGCGCGCCCGCGGGCACCTGCGGGTTAAGCGCGGTCTGGCGCGGCAGGTTCCAGTGCTCGGGCAGCTCGCCCAGATAGGGCTGGCCCGGTGCGAAACCGATGGTCAGAACCCGCACGCGCGTGCCCGAGAGCTCTGCCCGCGCCGCCGCCTCGTCGAGCCCGGCGAGTGCGGCGGCCTCCGCAAGCTGCGGGGCGAGATCGCCTCCCCAGACGGTGGGAATGCGCCAGTGCCGTCGGCCATGGGGCAGGGGGGCGGCATACCAGTTGCGCGCGGTCATCAGGCGGGTAAGACGCGCCTCCATCTGCGCGTGCGGCACCGCGAGCGGGTCAAAGCGCAGGAAGGTTGAGACAAGGCTTGACGTCGTCTCCTCCACCTCAAGCCAGTCTTCGGCCTCTATCGCGGCGCGGAAGGCAAGCGCGGCGCGGTTTGCGGGTTCGGTGAGCCTGTCGCCGAAGCTGACCAGGAGGCCCGAGAGACCGGCCCGGCGCAGGCGCGGAAAGCCACGGGCGGGCTGTTCGGGGCTGGCCGCATCACGAGCGTCGGACATCACGCTTCAACCTCGAAGCCGGAAAGAAAGATGCGAACAGGTGAAAAGCATCGCGCGGCGATGGGCAAGGCCCAGCCCTGCACTTTCAGGTGGTTGTTCGCCCGAGACACGGCAGGATTTCACCGCAAGACGCCAAGGGCCTCGGCGCCCTCGGCTGCCGGGGCCCGGTCACGGCCAACCGCGCGCAGGGCAAACCACTGCCCGTGCGTTTGCGGACAAAGGTAGCCGCGCGCCTTGCACTTGTCCCCAATCACGCCATCATCGCGGACCGAGACGGGAACACGATCAACCAGAGAGGCCGCAGCGAATGGAACCTGTCACAGCCTATCTCTGGCCGCTGCTCGGCGGGTTGCTCGCGGCCGGCGCCGTGATTGTCGTGCTCGAACAGCGCCGCTCCCCCCAGTCGGCGGCGCTGTGGATCGTGTTCATCGTCACGATGCCATGGGTGGCGGTTCCGTTCTTCGTCATTCTCGGCTTTCGCAAGCGGGGCTCGGGATACCTGCCGATCCGCTTCAAGGGCATGCCGAGGGAAGCGGACGAACATCCCGTCGCAGAGACTTTCGCCCGGCTTGGAAGCGAGAGGGCGACCTCGGGCAACCGGATGCTGCTGCACGGCCCGCCGGATCGGGCCTGGGCAAGCCTCGCCGCGCTGATCGACGAAGCCGAGGAGTCGATCGACGCGATGTTCTACCTGCTTGCCAATGACGAGACGGGGCGCTGGTTCGTCCGCAGGCTCACCGAGAAGGCCCGGGAAGGGGTGCGTGTGCGCCTCAATCTCGACTGGTTCGGCGGCATGGTGCCCCGGCCGCGCCGTGAGCTCCGGGCCTTGCGGCGGGCCGGCGGCCAGCTGCGCTGGTTTTCGCCGTTCCTGCGCATGCCCGAGCGCGGGCACCTGAACCTGCGCAATCACCGCAAGATGGTCATCGCCGACCGCGCCCGGGTGTGGTTTGGCGGGCGGAACATCGCCGATGAGTACTTGCGCGGCTCGCCCGATTCCTGGGTCGACCTGACGGCAACCGTCACCGGGCCGGTGGTGCAGACCTTCATCGATGTCTTCGAAGCGGGATGGGACATCGACAACCCCGCACCGGACGTTCCCCCCTACAACCCGGTTCCCGAAACGGGAACGGCGGTGCTGCAGATGGTCCCGGCCGGACCGGATGAGCCCAGCGATGCGCTGCACGACGGGCTTGTCAACACCATCCACCGTGCGCGCGAGCGGGTCTGGGTGGCGACGCCCTACTACGTGCCCACCGATGCGCTCGATCAGGCGCTGTCGGTTGCCGCGCGGCGGGGACTCGATGTGCGGCTGCTGATCCCGGACCGGTCAAACCATCTCACCCCGGACCTTGCCCGTGGCAGCTACCTGCGCAGCCTTGCGCATGCCGGCGGTCGCATCCTGCGCTATGCCGGCAGCAACATGCATGCCAAGGTTCTTCTCATCGACGATGTCGGCATGATCGGAACGACCAACTTCGACACGCGCTCCATGCTGCTCAACTTCGAGTTGGCGCTCTTCGCCTATGATTCCGGCAGCCGCAGGGCGCTCGAGGAGTGGTTCGCCGAGGCCGAGACCCATTGCGAGGAGGGCATTCGACCGGTGAGCCTGCCCAGAAGGGTCATCGAGGGCGTCTTCCGCCTCGGCGCCCCGATTCTGTGAGAGACCGGCGATGGACGCATTGCGCCTGCGTGTCGCCACCTACAACATACGCAAGGCCGTTGGCCTTGACCGGCGCCGCGACCCCGAACGCATCATGCGCGTGATCGCCGCGCTCGACGCCGACATCGTCGCGCTGCAGGAAGCCGACCGCCGCCTGCCGCCCCGCGATCCGGTGCTTGACCGCGAGGAGCTGCGCGCGGTCACGGGCCTGCGTCCGGTTCCTTTCGAGCATGGCCGACGCAGCCTCGGCTGGCATGGCAATGGCATACTGGTGCGCGAGCATGTACGCATCATTTCCTGCGACCATCACGACCTGCCCGGCGTCGAGCCCCGCGGCGCGGTGCAGGCTCTGCTTGCCGTCGGCGGGCGCGAGATCAGGGTATTCGGCGTGCATCTTGGGCTGATGCGCGCCTCGCGCCGGGCGCAACTCTCGGCGCTCATCCGCCTGATGGGGCAGGACGAGGCGCACCCCACCCTCATTGCCGGCGACTTCAACGAACGTTCCCTCAAGGTGGGGCTTGGCCGCCTTGCCAGGCGCTTCAACATCATCGATGCGGGGCCCACCTTTCACGCGCGCAGTCCGATCTTTCCCCTGGACCGCATCGCCGCCTCCCGCGAGTTCGCGCTGCTCAGCGCGCGTGTCGTTCGCGAGGCCGAGGCGCGTCTTGCCTCCGACCATCTGCCGATGGTGGCCGATTTCAGCTTGAGCGAAGCGCCCGCTGCGGAAGGCTGCGCGTGAAAAGCCTGTCCTTGGGAGCCGGTCTCAACCCGGATCAGCGGGCGGCGGCGTCACCCATCCCCGGCCAGCTGCTCCAGTCGGTGATGTCCGGGTAGTACTTCCGCCGCCAGGCGCGCACCCTTGGGTTCATCACGCGCCGCCAAAGGGGCGGGATCATCGCGGCGGTCGTCATCAGCGGATAGCTGAAGGGCAGCTGCGGCGCCTCGTCCTCGTCGTGGTTCTGCAGTAGCGGGAAGCGCCGGTCGGGCTTGTAGTGATGGTCCGAATGGCGCTGCAGGTTGATCAGAAGCCAGTTCGAGGCGCGGTGCGAAGCGTTCCAGGAATGGCGCGGCAGGACATGCTCGAAGCGGCCGTTGCCGAGATAGCGGCGGGTAAGGCCGTAGTGCTCGACGTAGTTGACAAGCTCGAGCTGCCAGATGGCCACGAACGCCTGAAAGGCGAAGAGACCCACGCCAACCCATCCCGACAGCGCATAGGCAAGTACGAGAAAGGCCAGCTGCAGCGCCCAGTAGCGCCAGAAGGGGTTTCGCCGATCCCACCAGGGCCGGCCCTTGCGCGCGAGGCGCTCGCGCTCGGCCCGGAAGGCCGAGGCAAGGCACTGGGGCAGAACGCGCACGAAGAAGCGGTGAAAGCCCTCGTTGTAACGCGCAGTCACCGCATCCCGCGGGGTGCCGACATACACATGGTGCACCAGCAGGTGCTCCGTGCGGAAGTGGCTGTAGAGAACGCTTGCCAGCAGTAGATCGGCGAGCCAGCGCTCAAGCCGGTTCTTCTGGTGCATCAGCTCGTGGGAGTAGTTGATCCCGATCGTGCCCGAGATCACCCCCATGCCGAAGAAGAGCGCGATCTTCTCCAGCGTGCCGAGATGCGGCGCGCGCGGCACATACCACAGCATCCACACCAGAAGCGCGAACTGCAGCGGGAACCAGATGAGCGTGATCAGCCGGTACCAGAACAGCGCCTCCTCCGGTGTCTGCGGGTCGGCGTTTTCCTCATAGCGGCCGGTGATCGCGTCAAGCAGGGTGAAGAGCCACCATGTTGCCACCGGCACCAGAAGGACGGCCCACCCCCCCTTGAGGGCGCCGTAGACCGCCAGCGGGATCAGCGCCAGCGACAGCCAGAACGGAAGAGCGTTGTGGAGACGTGCAACCTGCCTTGCGGGTATCATGCCGATGCCGAAACCTGTTTGGCCCCCAAGGCACGAGGTTAGCGCGCACTTCGTTCCCTTTCAATTCGCCCCGCTGCGGCATTTGGACAGCGGTCACGGGTCTCGGGTGCCGCGCAGTGGCCTTCCGGCACGTCGACATCGACCCAAACGAGGTGGTGACGAAACCGCGCACTCTGCGGTTCGGGTTGTCTCGGCCACGCGACGCCGGCGCTGGTGACCGTCAGGCGCCGGTCGGGAAGGATGTAGGACAGGCGCAGATTGCCCGGGCCGTCCTCCGCATCATCGAGATCCGCGGTGTCGAGAGCCGGATCCCCCCGATGTCGGGCGTTTGCCCCTGCCTGCCGGCGCGCGGCGTGCAGCGCTGCCTCGCTGCGCGGGCGCGCGTCCTGCAGGCGGGGATGGGCGGCAAGCGTCCTGATCGCCTCATGTCGCCCCTCGCCATCGGCGGGGTCGAGATTGGCCAGGCCGAGCACGACCACGGGCGCCCCCGGCGGCGGCGTGGCGAGCCGCCCGTCGAGATAGGCGTGCCAGAATGCGATTTCGTCGTGGTTGCGTCGGCCGTTGAAATCCTCCGGCCCGTCGAAGACCGGCGCCGTTGCCGCAAAGGCCAGAAGGTGCAGCCGCGCGCCGCCAGGCAGGATCACCGGCACATCCCAATGGGCGGTCGATGACAGCCAGGGCCCGCCGTCCCCGGCGCGCCGCGCCTCCTCCACGCTGAGCAGGTGCCCCGGCAGCTCGGCCCATCGCAGCGCGGTGAAGTCGCGCATCATTCCCTCGTCAAGTCGAAGCCGCGAGAAAAGCGCCAGCCCGCCGGCTCCGCTGAAGCGCCCGTATCCGCGCGCATCCCGCGGCGTGCCCCGCCGGCCGTCGCCGTCGATATCGAGGGGCGTCCGCCAGCCTGCATTGGGGCGCCGGGAAAGGCGGTAGGGCAGCGTGAGCCCCGCCGCCTGCAGGCGCGCGGCGAAAGCGTCGAGGGCCTGTGCGCCGCTGTCCCAGTCGAAATTCGTCAGCAGAAGGATGTCGGGGCGAAGGGCGGCGATCCGCTCGATCACCGCCATGACCTGCCGCTCGCCCGCGAGAATGTCGCGCAGGAGAAGGCCCGGCCCCTCGCGCGAGAGCGGCGCGTGCCAAGTGGCGATGCGCAGCGATTCGCCCGAAGCCTCCCCGTTGGCGGCGAGCACTGCCGCCAGCAGGACAAGCACGCGTCGGATCAGACGGCCGGCTGGAACCCTGCCACGGGCTGTGGCGCGCGGCGTCGGCGCATCGCAATCAGGCTTGCGATGCGACTCAGCGCGATGCCGCGCATCAGAAGGCTTGTCGGCAGAAACGCCCATGCCGCAGCGACCCAGATCATCGTCAGCGGATTTTCGACCTCGACGGTGCCAAGCACCGCAGCGGCGGCCCGCACCGCCGCAGGCACGAGAAATGGCACCACGACCCCTAACGCGATGTAAACGCGGCCATCGCGCGTCAGGCGGGAGACGACATCCTCGCCGCGTGTCGGGTCGAAGGTGGGCAGATTGATCCACACGTTGAATGGGCCGGCGTTGAGCGGCCAGCGGCGGAACTGCACGAAATACGCGAACACCACCAGCGACGAGATCGACACGGTGTAGGCGATGGCGGCCGAGATGCGGAAACGTTCGGCCAGCGCGGGCGCGGCCGTTTCCGGCAGCATGAGCGCCGCCATCCGCACGGGACTGTAGGGAAAGTCGAGCAGATCGGCGAGTGCAACGCCCGCCGTCACGATGACCCGGCTCACGTCGTTGGGCTGGATTTCGTGGCGCGCGACCATCGTCAGCGCGAACACGATCACGAGCAGCGTGACGTAGCGGATCCGGTTGTAGGGGGGAGCGGCGCGGAACTCCACGATGCCGGGATAGACCGAACCGTATTCGAAGATCACGAGAGCCGCGGCGAAGATGGCCACAAGGGTGACGATCTGAATGGCGTCGTCCGAAATCCCCGGCATTGCCATCGAGGGCATGACGACCAGCAGCACCACCAGCACTGCGCGCAGAACCGCCCCTGTCATGCGTGCAATCACCGCTCCGAAACCCTCAATCTGGACGGGAGCGATACGATGCCGCGCCCTTGTTCCCAGTTGATCCCGCCACTGCCAGCGGGCTGCCTCATATTTGCCATGATCCTGCCCACTTTCACTTTCCCCGGCAAGGCTCTGGGAAAGTTAACAAAACGGAAACGGCAATTTCGGGGAGAAAGTGGTGCAAGCTTGCATCATTTTTGCATC
The DNA here is from genome assembly GCF_900102905.1 of Meinhardsimonia xiamenensis. Classification (GTDB taxonomy): domain Bacteria; phylum Pseudomonadota; class Alphaproteobacteria; order Rhodobacterales; family Rhodobacteraceae; genus Meinhardsimonia; species Meinhardsimonia xiamenensis. Next base: position 734,847 of record NZ_FNFV01000001.1, read on the forward strand.
AGCCTTGCGCCGCCCCACTGGGGCGACGCAAGATGTTGAGTCGAGTCGCGCAGGCGTTGCGCTCAGGCCCAGGGGCGCTCAGCCCTGAGACGAGCCTCATAGGCATCGATCTTGTCCACGTGCTCGAGCGTGAGGCCGATGTCGTCGAGCCCGTTCAGCAGGCAGTGTTTCTTGAACGGGTCGATATCAAAGTGGATCTCCTGTCCATCGGAGGTGGTGATGGTCTGGCTCTCGAGGTCAACGGTGATGCGCGCATTGGCCCCCTTCTTCGCATCCTCCATGAGAATGTCGACCTCTTCCTGGGGCAGCACTATGGGCAGGATGCCGTTCTTGAAGCAGTTGTTGTAGAAGATGTCCGCGAAGCTCGGCGCGATGATGCAGCGGATGCCGAAATCAAGCAGCGCCCAGGGGGCGTGCTCGCGGCTCGAGCCACAGCCGAAGTTGTCGCCGGCAATCAGGATCTGGGCATTGCGGTAGGCTGGCTGGTTGAGCACGAAATCCGCAATCTCGTTGCCATCGCGGTCATAGCGCATCTCGTCGAAGAGGTTCTTGCCAAGCCCCGTGCGCTTGATCGTCTTCAGGAACTGCTTGGGGATGATCATGTCGGTGTCGACATTGATCAGCGGCAGGGGCGCCGCAACCCCGGTCAGCGTGGTGAATTTTTCCATCGTTTCACTCCGATGTCGGCCGGCGGAGGTGCCGGCTCATGTGTCAGATCTCAGGGCGCCCGGCGCCGGTGGCCGAGCGGATGAAGTTGGCAAGGGCGATCAGGACAAGGCCGGTGACCAGAAGCTCGACGCCGAACAGGATGCCGATGAGCCTCGGGCCGGCGACATCGAAATTCGCCACCACATAGCCCGCGAGCAGAAGCTCCAGCGCGCCCGAAGCGAGCATCGGCCAGAACACCGGCGTGCCGCGCAGAATCCACGCCCAGGCGAGCCGCGCCGCGCCGCCGATGGCAAACAGGACCACCACGACAAGCGCCAGCGAGATCACGCCGGATTCGGGGTCGGCCACGAAGGCCAAACCGAGCACGCTCGCAAGGATGCCGAGAACGAGAGAGAGCCCGCGTTCGCGCCCGCGCGGCTCGTCAAAGGCGGCGAAGATCTGCGACAGCCCCGCGATGAGCAAGAGCACGCCGGCAAGCGTCGTGATCGCCAGCGAGGCGGTGACCGCGTCGTAGATGACCAGCACGCCAAAGAGGAGGGCCAGACCCCCCGCGAGCATCCATTTCTTCCAGTTCAGCATGATCCGGCCCTCCCGGCCACGAGCTTACAGCAGATCGCGCACATCCGTCAGCCGGCCCGTCACCGCCGCCGCCGCGGCCATGGCCGGCGAGAGCAGATGCGTGCGCCCCTTGTAGCCCTGACGGCCCTCGAAGTTGCGGTTCGAGGTGGAGGCGCAGCGCTCGCCCGGCTTCAGCTGGTCGGGGTTCATGCCAAGGCACATCGAGCAGCCGGCCATCCGCCACTCGAAGCCGGCCTCGATCAGCTTCTGCGCGATGCCCTCGGCCTCGGCCTGGGCGCGCACCAGCCCCGAGCCCGGAACGATCATGGCGCGGATGCCTTCCTTGACCTTGCGGCCCTCCATGATCTTCGCCACCTCGCGGAGATCCTCGATGCGCCCGTTGGTGCAGGAGCCGATGAACACGGTGTCGATCTCGATGTCGGTCAGCTTCATGCCCGGCGTCAGCCCCATGTAGTCGAGCGCCCGGCGCACCGCCTCGCGCTTGGGGCCTTCGAAATCCTCGGGGTGCGGCACCGTGGCGGTGATCGGCAGCACGTCCTCGGGGCTCGTGCCCCAGGTCACCACCGGCGCGATGTCGGCGGCATCGATCTCGACCACCTTGTCGTAATGCGCGCCGGGGTCGGACTTCAGCGTGCGCCAGTAGGCAAGGGCCTTCTCCCAGTCTTCGCCCTTCGGCGCATGGGGGCGGCCCTTGATGTATTCGAAGGTCTTCTCGTCGGGGGCAATGAGGCCCGCGCGCGCGCCGCCCTCGATGGCCATGTTGCACACGGTCATGCGCCCTTCCATCGACAGGCTCTCGATTGCCGAGCCCGCGTATTCGATCACATGGCCAGTGCCGCCGGCGGTGCCGGTCTTGCCGATGATCGACAGCGTGATGTCCTTGGCCGTCACCCCCGGCGCCAGCTCGCCATCGACACGCACCAGCATGTTCTTCGATTTCTTCTGAATGAGCGTCTGGGTGGCGAGCACATGCTCGACCTCGCTCGTGCCGATGCCATGCGCCAGCGCGCCGAAGGCGCCGTGGGTGGCGGTGTGCGAATCGCCGCAGACGATGGTCATGCCCGGCAGCGTCCAGCCCTGCTCGGGGCCGACGATGTGCACGATGCCCTGACGGATGTCGTCAACATCGTAGAGCTCGATGCCGAATTCGCGCGCGTTGCGGCGCAGCTCCTCCACCTGGATGCGCGACTGCTCGTCGCGAATGCCGTTCAGCCGGTCCGGGTCGGTCGGCACGTTGTGGTCGGGCACCGCCACCGTCTTTTCGGGGCAGCGCACCGTGCGGCCCGAGAGCCTCAGCCCCTCGAAGGCCTGCGGGCTTGTCACCTCATGCACGAGGTGGCGGTCGATGTAGATGATGCAGGTGCCGTCCTCGGCCTCATGCACGAGGTGGGCATCCCAGATCTTGTCATAGAGCGTCTTCGGGGCGGTCATCATTCCTCTCCCGCGATGTTCGGATTCTGTGGGACGGGCGTACGCCCGGGAAAACGGCGCGCCGGCGGGCGCGCGTCCTGCGGGCGCGTCAAAGTCGGGCGAGGACGGTGAGCGTCGCCCCATAGAAGCGCCAAGGCAGGCGCCGATGATCATCGATGTCGAAAACCGGTTCCATCGCCGTTTCAGGTAGCCCTTGCACCGGCACTGTGCAAGGGCGCACGACGCGGCCGCAGACACGCTGCGTGGGCGGCCGGCAAGGCGGCGGTGGCGGCCACTGCGGAAGAGAGGCGCCAGAAAACCGTTGCCGAAACCGGTTTCGGAAGTCACGAATCGTCGAAGCAGGGGAGGATGCCGGTGACAACGACAGGACAGAAACGCCTGCAGCGCCCGCCACGGGTGACCATCGGCCAACTCGCCGACGCGCTGGGGCTGGCCAAGGGCACCGTGTCGCGCGCGCTTAACGACTACCCGGACATTTCCGAGTCGACGCGCCTGAGGGTGAAGCGCGCCGCCCAGCGCATGGGTTACCGGCCGCTCAGCCACGCGCAGGCCATCCGCACCGGCCGCACCCGCTCCCTGGGGCTCGTCCTGCAAAGCGACGTGCACGACGGGATGCGGCCTTTTCTTGCCGAGTTCCTTTCCGGCCTCACCCAGGAAGCAAGCCGCGAGGGCTGGACGCTGACCGTCTCCACCGCCCCTTCCGAGGCAGAGCTTGCCGGGGTGCTGCGCCGGCTCGTCGAAGAGCACAAGGCCGACGGCTTCGTGCTGCCACGCACCATGATCGAGGATCCGCGCGTGGCGCTGTTGCGCGCGCTCGGCGTGCCTTTCGTGCTCTTCGGGCGCACCGGCGACGGGCGCGGTTGCAGCTGGTATGACATTCTCGGCGAGGAGGCGATGCGCGAGGCGGTGTTGCGGCTCGCGTCCTTCGGCCACCGCCGGATTGCCTTTGTCAACGGCGGCAACCGCTACAACTACTCGGTGTTGCGCGAGGCAGGCTACCGCGCGGGCCTGAGGGAGGCGGGCCTTGCCGAGGCGCCCGAGCTCATGCGCCGCGACGCGCTGACGCCGCAGGAGGGAGCTGCGGCCACGCGCGCGCTCCTTGCCCTGCCCGAGCCGCCCACGGCGATCGTCTTTGCCGTTGACATGGCGGCACTCGGCGCCTGGCCGGTGGCGGCAGAGCTCGGCCTTGCCATCGGGCGCGAGCTTTCGGTCATCGGCTATGACGGGGTGCCGGAGGGCGCGCTTGCCCGGCCCTCGCTCACCAGCTTCGACGTGGACACCAAGCGCGCCGGGGAGCGGCTCGCGCATCTCCTCATCCGCCAGATACGGGGGGAGGAGGCCGAAGCCCTGCGCGAGACCGAGCGCGCACGCCTGCGCGAAGGCGGCTCCGACGGGCCGCCCGAACTGACCAGTTCCGAACTGGCCCGAAGACTCCGGGCCCTACGCCAGCATGTCACAAGAACAGATGGGAGGATGACATGACGTTTCATGCCACGAAGACTCTGGGCCGGCTTCTCGCCGGCGCCTCGGCGGCAACCATGCTGCTCGCCGGTGCCGCGCTCGCCGACATCCGCTTCTGGACCACCGAGGAGCAGCCCGAGCGCCTGGCCAAGCAGGAGGAGATGGCCGCACAGTTCAAGGCCAAGACCGGCATCGGCGTGGAGGTGATCCCGGTCACCGAGTCCGAGCTCGGCACGCGCGCCACCGCCGCCTTCGCCGCCGGCGATTTGCCGGACGTGATCTACCACACCCTGCAATATGCCCTTCCCTGGGCGGAAGACGGCATTCTGGACACCGAGGCGGCGACCGAGGTGATCATGGCGCTCGATCCTTCGACCTTCGCGCCGGGCGCGCTCGACATGGCCAGGTTCGGCGATGGCTGGGCCTCGGTGCCGGTCGATGGATGGACACAGATGATCGTCTACCGCCGCGATCTCTTCGAGGCCAACGGGCTCGAGCCGCCCAACTCCTATGCCAACATCCTCAAGGCCATCGAGGTTCTTCACAACCCGCCCGAGATGTACGGCTTCGTCGCCGCCACCAAGGTGGACGAGAACTTCATGAGCCAGGTGCTCGAGCACGTCTTCCTCGCCAACGGCGCGACGCCGGTTGACGGGTCAGGCTTCAAGGGCTTTGACGAGAAGCGCACCATCGAGGTTCTGGAATTCTACAAGGCGCTCGCCGAAGCCTCGCCGCCGGGCGAGCTCTATTGGAAGCAGTCGCGCGAGCTCTATTTCGCTGGCAAGGCGGCGATGATCATCTGGTCGCCCTTCATCCTCGACGAGCTTGCCGGCCTGCGCGACAGCGCCCCGCCCACCATCAACGACGACCCGACGAGCCGCGAGCTTGCCTCGAAGACCGGCATCGTCACCAAGCTCGCCGGCCCCTCGAACCCCGAGGGTGCGGCCTGGGCCGACATCCGCTATTTCGGCATCACGGCAGACGCCGACACCGAAGCGGCGATGGAGTTCGTGAAGTTCTCGATGGACGAGGGCTACACCCAGACGCTGGCCATCGCGCCCGAGGGCAAGTTCCCCGTCCGCCGCGGTACGCCGGATGACCCGGACAAGTTCGTCGAGGCATGGTCGAAGCTGCCCGTGGGCGTTGACCGCAAGGCGCCGCTTTCGGAGCTCTACCCGCAGGAGATGATCGACGAGATCGTGGGCGGGCTCGACGTGGCCCAGCGCTGGGGCGTGAAGGAAGGCCAGCTCGCGCTTGCCTCGAAGATCATCAACAGCCAGGTGATCAACCGCGTCGTGCGCAAGTTCATCGACGGCGAGATCGACGCCAAGGAGGCGGTGGCCGAGATGAACGCCGAGCTTGCCAAGATCAGGTGATCCTCCCCGGGTCGGGCGGCGCGCGTGCTGCCCGGCCCACCTTCTCGCGCATGCGGAGCCTTCCCCGATGACCGCCGCCAACCCACCCAGAGGCAAGGGCCCCCTCGCGCGCCGCGAGGCACGCCTTGCCTGGGGGCTGCTCGCGCCCACCATCATCAGCGTTGCCGCGGTGGTGATCCTGCCGCTCCTCGCGGTGTTCTGGATCAGCTTCAAGCCGGTCACGCTGGCTGACCTGCGCCCGCCGACGCCGCTCGTGCGGGAGTCGCTCCGGGGCGGCCCGAAGGCGCCCGGAGATGCCGGGCAGATCGAGTATCGCATCCGCAACTCCTCGCAGGACAAGCCGATCCTGAACGTCACCCTCACCGACGAGATTCCCGAGGGCGTGGAGGTCGGCGAGCTCGACCCCCGCTGCGCGCTCGAGGGGCGCAGGCTGAGCTGCAGGCTCGGCGATTTCGAGGGAGGGCAGAGCGAACGGCTGCGCCTCCCCGTCACGCTGACAGAGGCCTATTTCGCAAGCGGCGCCGACATCCGCGCGAGCGCGCCGGTGGTGACGGGCGAGTCGGTCAACGTTCTGACTTCGGGGGAATTCACGCTCGAAAACTTCCGCGCCGTCTTCGACAGCCGCGAATTTATCGACGTGCTCTATGCCACCACCTTCTACACGGTCTTCGGCACCATCGGCGCCATCGTGGTGGGCCTGTTCGCGGCGCTGCTGCTCAACCACGCCTTCCGCGGCAAGGGGATCCTGCGCGGGCTCTACCTCTTTCCCTATGTCGCGCCGGTGATCGCGGTGGCCTTCACCTGGGTGACGCTGTTCGACCCGTTCTCGGGTTCGGTCAACGCGCTTCTCGTCCAGATGGGCGTTGTCGAGACGCCGATCAACTTCTTCGGCCAGCGCCCGCTGGCGCTCGTCATGGTGACGGTGTTCGAGATCTGGCGCTACTTTCCGCTGTCCTTCCTCTTCATCCTCGCGCGGATGCAGTCGATCGGCGCGGAGATGTACGAGGCCGCCGAGATGGACGGCGCCAGCCCCTTCCAGCAGTTCCGCTGGATCAGCCTGCCGATGCTCATGGGCATCCTCAGCGTGCTGTTCCTGTTGCGCTTCATCTGGACCTTCAACAAGTTCGACGACATCTTCCTCCTGACAGGCGGCAACGCCGGCACGCGCACCCTCACCGTGGATGTCTATGAGCAGGCCTTCGCCGTGTCGAACATCGGCGCGGGCGCGGCGGTTGCGGTGGTGATCTTCTGCGTGCTGCTCGTCTTCTCGATCTTCTTCCTCAAATACGTCAGCCGCGAGGAGGGGCTGTGATGCGCGCGCTCCGCTTCGGCTTCGTCGCGGGTCCGCTGATCGGCGTCTTCTGGGTGATGGTCGCCGCGACCACCGTGGCGGTTGTGATGTCCTTCGCCACCGGCGGCGCCTTCCGCCCGTCTCTCACTCTGGCCGCAGTCTGGGGCGCGCTGCTCTGGCCCGCCTCATGGCGCGAAGCCGGGCGGGCGGGGCCTGCCGTGGCCGCGGCGCTGATGGCGGCGGCAACACTCGCCGGTCTCGGCCCGGTTGTGATCGGCAATGGCGTCGGCACGGGCGCGCGCGCCGTCGCCGCCCTCGGCCTCGGCGCGGGCGCCGCCCTGCCGCTTGGCTGGATGCTCGCGGGGCTCGGGCGCGGCGCGCTCTCCCGCCACGCCTTCGAGGCGGCCGTGATCCGGTTTCTCACCGCCACCGGTCACGTGATCTTCGCCGCGATCGTGGCCATTCCCTTCTACGTGATGGTGATGACCAGCCTGAAGAGCCAGCAGGCGCTTCTGGCCAATCCGCTCGACTTCTCGCTCGATCTCGACAAGGGCTGGGGGGTCTTTCGCAGCTATGTCGAGCTCTTCCGAGACTTCAACTTCGGCCGCTATCTCTGGACTTCGTTCTACGTCTCGGTGCTGACCGTCATCATCACGCTGCTCGTCAGCATTCCCGGCGCCTATGCCGTGGCGCGGCTGCGGTTCACCGGGCGGACGCTGTTCTCGCGCTCGATCCTCCTGATCTACATGGTGCCGATGATCGTGCTGGCGCTGCCCATCTACATCGCCTTCTCGATGACGGGTCTGCGCAACACCATCTCGGGGCTCATCCTCATCTACCCCGTCACCACCATCCCGGTCGCGCTCTACATGCTGCAGGGCTATTTCCGCGGCCTGCCGGCGGAGGTGGAGGAGGCCGGGCTGATGGACGGGCTCACCCGCCTGCAGGTGATCTGGAAGATCACGCTGCCGCTCTCGCTGCCCGCGCTCGCGAGCGTGGCGCTCTATGTCTTCATGATCGCGTGGAACGAGTTTCTCCTCGCCTTCATGCTGCTCGACGACCCGGCCAAGTTCACGCTGACGCGCGGGGTGGCGATGCTCAACTCCTCGGAGGTGCCGCGCCAGCACCTCATGGCCGGCGCGGTGATCGCGACCGTGCCGATCATGCTGCTCTTTCTCGGCCTCGAGCGCTTCATGACCAAGGGGCTGACCGCGGGGAGCGTCAAGGGATGACTATCGTGATGGACAGGATCGAAGCGCTCGATGCGCGCGCCCGCGAGATCATGCGCGGCAATGACATGGGCGGCTACACCATTCCCACCAAGGGGCTCTACCCCTTCCAGTGGAACTGGGATTCGGCCTTTGCCGCCTGGGGCTTTTCCACCTTCGACCTGGACCGCGCCTGGACGGAGCTCGAGACGCTGTTCTCGGCGCAGTGGCCCGATGGCATGGTGCCCCACATCATCTTCCACCGCCCCGATCCGGGCTATTTTCCTGGCCCCGAGGTGTGGGGCACGCGCACCGATCCGCCGACCTCGGGCATCAGCCAGCCGCCGGTGGCGGCGATCCTTGCGCGCCGCATCCTCGCTGCCGACCCGGTGGCCGGGCGCGCGCGCATGAAGGCGCTCTGGCCGAAGATGCTGGCTTGGCACCGCTGGTGGCGCCGCTGTCGGTGCGGCCACGGGGTGGCGGCGGTCGCCCACCCCTGGGAATCGGGGCGCGACAACTGCACCGACTGGGATCCGGGCATGGCCCGCGTCGATGCCTCGGGGGTTGGCGAGTACACCCGCCGCGACACCGGCCATGTCGATGCCTCGATGCGGCCCGGAAAGCTCGACTACGACCGCTTCCTCGCCATCCTGCAATTCGGGCGCGACTGCGGATGGGACCAGCAGACGATCGTCGAACGCGGCCCCTTCCTGATGGCCGATCCGGCGATCACCTTCATCCTCATCCGCGCCCATCGCGACCTCGCCGCGCTGGGGCAGGAGCTTGGGGCGGACCCCGGCGAGATCGCCACGCTCGAGGGGTGGGCCGCCGATCTCGTCGCCGCGCTGCCGATGATCTGGCACAAAAAGCTCGGGGCGCATGTGGCGCGCGATCTCAGGAGCGGGGAGTTCGCCCCGGCGATTTCTTCCGGCGCCTTCCTTGCCTGGCTTGCCAACTGCGCCCGCGACGAGGCCGAGGCGCGGCTGATCGCGATCTGGGACCGGGTGCGCTTCGGCATACCCTCCTCCGACCCCGCCGCGCCAGGCTTCGAGTCGCGGCGCTACTGGCGCGGGCCGACATGGCCCGTGGTCAACGCGCTCATCGCCATCGGGATGAGGGACAGCGGCCGCGACGCGCTCGAGGCGAGGCTCAGGCGCGAGACGGCGGAGCTGATCGCCAATGGCGGCTTCTGGGAATATTTCGACCCGCTCGACGGCACGCCCTGCGGCGGCGACGCCTTCACCTGGACAGCCGCGATCTGGCTGACATGGGCGCGCGGCGGGCTCAACGGGGAGGGAGCGTGATGGGTTCGATCGAGCTGCGCGGGGCGGAAAAGTGGTTCGGCGAGGCGCAGGTCATCAAGGGCATCGACCTGACCATCGCCGACGGCGAGTTCGTGGTCTTTGTCGGTCCCTCGGGCTGCGGCAAGTCCACGCTTCTGCGCATGATCGGCGGACTTGAGGAAACCTCGCGCGGGCAGATCCTGATCGAAGGGCGCGACGTGACTGCCGAGCCTCCCTACAGGCGCGGGCTGACGATGGTGTTCCAGTCCTACGCGCTCTATCCGCACATGAGCGTGCGCGACAACATGGGCTTTGCTCTCAAGGCCGCCGGCCGCCCGCGCGCCGAGATCGAGGAGAAGGTGCGAAAGGCCGCCGAGATCCTGAGGCTCGAGCCCTATCTCGACCGGCGGCCGAAGGATCTCTCGGGCGGGCAGCGCCAGCGCGTGGCCATCGGCCGCTCGATCGTGCGCGAGCCGACGGCGTTTCTCTTCGACGAGCCGCTGTCCAACCTCGACGCGGCGCTGCGGGTGGAAATGCGGCTCGAGATCGCCAAGCTCCACCAGCGGCTCGGGGCGACGATGATCTACGTCACCCATGACCAGGTGGAGGCGATGACGCTTGCCGACCGCATCGTGGTGCTGGAGTTCGGCACCATCGCCCAGGTCGGCGCGCCGCGCGAGCTCTATGAGCGGCCAGCCAATCTGTTCGTGGCGCAGTTCATCGGCAGCCCGTCGATGAACATCCTGCCCTGCCGCACCGAGGAGGGGCGGTTTCATCTCGAAGGCGGCCGCGCCGGGGCCTTTGCCGGCAGCCGCCCGGCGGCACGGCTCGGCATCCGGCCCGAGCACATCACCCTCACCCGGCCCGGCGAGGGCTGGTTTGATGCGAAGGTGGATGTCCTCGAATATCTCGGTGCGGACAGCTTCGTGATCCTCGATGGCGGGCCCTTGGGCCAGATCACCGTGCGCTCGCACGGCGACGAGGCGGTGGGGCCTGGGGATGTGGTCGGGCTCGACTTTCCACCGGCGCGCATGCACTTCTTCGATGCCGGGGGGCTCAGGATCGAGCCGGTTCAGCAGCTGGCGTGACAGCCCCCGTGTTGGCGGTTGCTTGACAGCAGGCGAGCACGGCGCAAAGCATGCCCGCGAGTCGGGGCCCCGCGAGTCGGGGCGGAGTGCGCGGAAGGCGGGCGCCATGGGTCAGGGCATCAGCGTTGCTGTCGTGGGTGCCGGTATCGTTGGCGTCTCGACCGCCCTGTGGCTCCAGCGGGAAGGCCACCGCGTCACGCTGATCGACCGCGAGGGCCCTGCCGCCGGTGCGAGCTACGGCAATGGCGGCGTGCTGGCCTCCGCGGCGGTAGTTCCCGTGACGGTGCCGGGGCTTCTGGCCAAGGCGCCGCGCATGCTTCTCGACCCCAATCAGCCACTCTTTCTGCGCTGGCGCCATCTGCCGCGACTTGCGCCGTGGCTGTGGCGCTATCTGTCCCACGCCAATGCGCGGGAGACCCGGCGCATCGCGCGGGCCATTCACGGGGTCGTGGCCGACAGCCTTTCCGAGCATCTCGCGCTTGCCCGCGGCACTCTCGCCGAACGCTTCGTGGTGCCGTCGGATTATCTCTACGTCTATCGGTCGCGGCAGGAGTTCCGGGCCGATGCCTTCGGCTGGAGCCTGCGTGAAGAGCTTGGCTGGCAATGGGAGGAGCTCGAAGGCCCGGCCTTCCATGCTTATGATCCGGTCTTCTCCCGCGAGCTGGGCTTTGCGGTGCGCTTCGCCGGGCATGGGCACATCACCGATCCGGCTGCCTATCTGCGCGCGCTCGCCGCGCATTTTCAGACCGAGGGCGGGCGCGTCATCCGCGCCGAGGTCACCGACATCGCGCGCGAGGCGGGGCGGGTGACGGGCGTGCGCGCGGGCGGCGAGACGATCGCCGCCGAGGCGGTGGTGATCGCCGCCGGCGCCTGGTCCGGTGCGCTGACGCGAAGGCTGGGCCTGAACGTGCCGCTCGAGACCGAGCGCGGTTATCACCTCGAGCTGTGGGAGCCTTCCGCCATGCCGAGGGCGCCCGTGATGATCGCCGGTGGCAAGTTCGTGGTCACGCCAATGGAGGGGCGGCTGCGGCTCGCGGGGGTGGTCGAATTCGGTGGGCTGGCGGCCGGGCCGCGCCGCGCCCCCGTCGAGCTTCTGCGGCGCGGCGCGCGGGCGGCGATGCCGGGGCTGCGCTGGAAGGAGGAGCGCGTGTGGATGGGCCATCGCCCGACCACGGCCGACTCGATCCCCGTGATCGGCGAGGTGCCGGGCGTAGAGGGGGTCTGGCTGGGGTTCGGGCACCACCATATCGGGCTCACCGCCGGGCCGCGCACGGGGCGGCTTCTGGCGCAGATGATCTCGGGCCGAAAGCCCAACCTCGACGTCGCGCCCTATACGCCGGCACGCTTCGCGCGGCAGCGCCCATGAGCACGCCAGGCTCGCGGCCGTTTCGATCGTGGGGTGACAGTCGGCGCAACGCCCGCTATCACTCCATCCGTCCGGCCCCGTAGCTCAGCGGATAGAGCAACCGCCTCCTAAGCGGTGGGTCGCAGGTTCGACTCCTGCCGGGGCCGCCACCCCGTCTCTAGACCGGCAGGGCCGTGGTCTGGCAGACCGTGCGCAGGGAAAACGACGAATGCATCTGCGCCACGCCGGGAAGGCGGGCGAGATAGCGGCGATGGATGCGGGCGAAATCCTCCGTGTCGCGGACCGACAGCTTGAGCAGATAGTCGGCGCTGCCAGCGGTGAGGTGACATTCGAGCACATCCGGTATCAGCGCCACCTCCCGCTCGAAGGCGTCGAGAATGTCCTCCGTCTGGCCCGAGAGGGTGATCTCCACGAAAACGGTGGTCGGCCGCCCGAGCCTGCGCGGGTCGAGCAGCGCGACATAACCGGCGATCACCCCTGTCTGCTCGAGCCGCTGCACGCGCCTGTGACAGGCCGAGGGAGACAGGTGCACCCGCTCGGCAAGCTCGGCGTTCGAGATCCGGCCATGCCGTTGCAGAACGTTCAGGATTCTGCGGTCTATGGCGTCGAGTTCATGCATGGCGCAATTTCCGTGCGCAAATCATGGCCAATGCCGAACAATCTACGACAGCGCGCCAAGATTCCAAGCGGCATTGTCGATCACATTTCGCGCCGTCTCCGGCATGATCCCGTCATGCCGGATGGAGGAGAATGAACATGCTGATCGGCTGCCCCAAGGAGATCAAGCCGCAGGAATTTCGGGTCGGCATGACGCCCGACACCGTTCGCGAGGCGGTGCACCACGGCCACTCGGTTCTGGTCGAGACCGGCGCCGGCGAGGGAGCGGGCTTTGCCGACGCCGACTATGTGGATGCGGGGGGCGAAATCGTCGCCACCGCTGAGGAAGTGTTCGAGCGCGCCGAGCTCATCGTCAAGGTCAAGGAGCCGCAGCCGGTGGAGCGCAAGCGCCTCAGGGCGGGTCAGGTTCTCTTCACCTACCTGCATCTTGCCCCGGACCCGGAGCAGACGCGGGATCTCATCGCTTCGGGCGTGACGGCCATCGCCTACGAAACGGTGACCGATGCCCAGGGCGGACTTCCGCTTCTTGCTCCGATGAGCGAAGTGGCCGGAAAGCTGGCGCCGCAGATGGGGGCCTGGGCGCTCGAGAAGGTGAACGGTGGCCGGGGCGTGCTCCTTGGCGGCGTTCCCGGCGTCGCACCGGCGCGGGTGGTGGTGATCGGCGGCGGCGTGGTTGGCACGAATGCCGCCCGCGTCGCCGCGGGCATGGGCGCCGAAGTGACGGTGCTTGATCGCTCGATCCCGCGGCTGCGCCATCTGGACGAGGCCTTCGGTGGGCGGCTGCGCACCCGCCATTCCAACCGCGCCGTCACCGCCGAACTCGTGCAGACGGCAGATCTGGTCATCGGGGCCGTTCTCATTCCCGGCGCCGCCGCACCCAAGCTCGTCAGCCGCGCCCAGCTTGCCGACATGAAGCCGGGCGCCGTCCTGGTCGACGTCGCCATTGACCAGGGCGGCTGCTTCGAGACGTCACGCCCGACCACCCATGCCGACCCGATCTTCGTGGTGGACGGAATCGTGCACTACTGCGTGGCCAACATGCCCGGCGCCGTTCCGCGCACCTCGACCATCGCGCTCACCAACGCGACGCTGCCCTTCATCCTCGCGATCGCCGACAAGGGGTGGCGCAAGGCCTGCGAGGATGATCCGCACCTGCTCGACGGGCTCAACGTGCACGCCGGGCACCTGACCAACTACGAGGTCGGCAAGGCGCAGGGGCTCGATGTGCTCTCGCCCCAGCTTGCCCTGAAGAAGTAGGGATCAGCCCTTCTTGAGCGCGTCGCGGATGTCCAGAAGAACGTCGAGCTCGCTCGGCCCCTTCGGCGCGGGCTCGGCGGCCTCCTCCTTGGCCTCGACCGCGTCGCGAATGCGGTTGACGGTCTTCACGAGCAGGAACACCACCCAGGCGACGATGAGGAAATTGAGCACGGACATCAGGAAGGACCCATAGGCCAGCACCGATGCCCCGGCTTCGCGCGCTTCGGCAAGACTTGCTCCCTCCGGCACCGTGCCGGAAAGAACGAGGTAGTGATTGGTGAAATCGACACCGCCAAGGAACAGGCCGATGATCGGGTTGATCACGTCATCGACGAGGCTCTTGACGATGGCGGTAAAGGCGGCGCCGATGATGATACCGACGGCCATGTCCATGACATTGCCGCGCGATATGAACTTTCTGAACTCGCTGAGCATCTCCGCCCCTCCCTGTTCATTTCCGTTGCCGGCAGGCGCCTGCGAGCCGGGCAGGCCCTGAAGGCGTTCCGTCTCAGTCGCGGCCGGGCAGTCGGCCTGTCAGAACGTAAGTCAGGATCTGCACCACCTGCTCCGGCTCCCGTGCCACGGCAAGTGCGGCGGCGTCAACTTCCTTGAGCGCGTGCTGATGCTCCTCGGGGTGCAGCACGATCAGAGACTTGCCAAGCGCCGCCGCACAGCCCGCATCGAAGGCCGCGTTCCATTGGCGGTACTTCTCTCCGAAACGCACCACCACCACATCGGCATCCCGAATGCCCTTGCGCGTGCGAATGGCGTTGATCATCGCCCCCTTGTGATCGCGCCAGTAGGGATCGCTCTCCTCCCCCAGGATCGCCGCCCCGCAATCATCGGAAGCGGCGTGATCGGTCACCGGGCCGGAAAACTCCACATCAAGCCCCCGCGCGCCCTCGATAATCCGCGCGCGCCAGTCGGTGTGAATCTCGCCCGAGAGATAGACCTTCAGTGTCATGCCCCGCCCTTCTGTTCCTGCCCGCCAATCTCCGGCCCGCGCGCGAGCAGCGCGCGCACCTCTTCGTCGGTTGTCTGGCGGAAATCCTCATAATGCAACCCGACGGCATGAAACGGTTCGGGCACAGCGAGGCAAACCAGCCTGTCGACCAGAGGGCGAAGCTCGTGCAGCGTGTCGGCGGGCGCCACCGGCACGGCGAGCGTCACCGAGGCCGGGTTGCGCCGACGCACCGCCCGCAGCGCCGCCCGCATGGTGGCACCTGTCGCGATGCCATCGTCAATCACGATCACGTCCCGGCCCTCGACCGGGACCGGCGCGCGGTCGCCCAGATACAGCCGCCGCCGCTCCTCGATCTCGGCGAGCGCCCGTGCCACGGCAGGCGCCATGTCCTCCCTCGACAGCCCCATGAGGCGAAGGAGATCGTCGTTCCAGACCGCTTCGCGATCGGTGCCGTCCACCACGGCGCCAACGGCCAGTTCGGGGTTTCCCGGCGCACCGATCTTTCGGACGAGGAGCAGATCGAGAGGCGCCCCAAGCCGGTCGGCGACGGGGCGCGCCACGGGGACGCCGCCGCGCGGAAGCGCGAGGACAACCGGATCATTCCACGGCCCCTCGGCGGCCAGACGCTCGGCCAGAAGCTGGCCCGCCTCTTCACGGTCGGCAAATCGCTTCATGGCCGCCTCCATCATCCTGGGGGCAAATACCCCCGCCGGAGGCATGAATGCTAATGCCCCCCGTCAGCGGCGCAAGACACCGCCCGTGGCCTTGGCGACCTTTTCGACGATCTTCGCCGAGACGGCCTCTATCTCGGCTTCCGTCAATGTATGATCGCTGGGCTGCAGCCGCACGGTGATGGCGAGCGATTTCTTCGCCTCGCCAAGCGCCCCGCCGCGGAACTCGTCGAAGACGGAAACCGACTCGATCAGCGCCTTGTCCGCTCCGGCCGCCGCCGCGACAACCGCGGCCGCCTCCACGTCGGCGTCGACGACGAAGGCGAAGTCACGATCCACCGCCTGCAGATCGGAGGTGGCCAGCGCCGGGCGCGTCGCCCCCTTGCGCCGTGGCTCGGGTATGGCATCGAGCCAGACCGTGAAGGCCACCGCCGGACCCCTCACGTCAAGCGCCTGAAGCACCTTGGGGTGGAGCTCGCCGAAGACGCCCAGCTCCACCTTCGGTCCAAGGCAGATGCGGCCGTGACGGCCCGGATGCCACCACGCCGGGCCGCCACGCAGGATCTGCGTGCGCGCGGGCGCGCCGACCGCTTCGAGCACTGCCTCGATGTCGGCCTTGGCATCGAAGACATCCACTGCCCGGCGCGCACCGTGCGGGTCACGCGGGCCGGTGTGGCCGACGAGAAGCCCCGCCACCGCCATGCGTTCCTCGCCCGGCTCGCCGCCGGTGAAGACGGGGCCGACCTCGAAGAGTGCCAGATCGGCGAATCCGCGCGCCTGATTGCGCGCCGCCGCCTGCAGAAGCCCCGGCAGCAGATCGGGGCGCATGTGGCTCATCTCACTGGAGATGGGGTTCTCGATGCGGGTTTCGTCCCCGCCGCCCCCGAACATCTCGGCCGAGGCCTTGTCGATGAAGGAATAGGTGACGCATTCGTTGTAGCCAAGCGCGGCGACCTGCCGGCGGGCGGCAGTTGCACGCTTCTGCATCGGCGTCAGGATCGGCCGGGCCACACCCGGCTCGGGCCGCGCGAGCACCCGGCCCTGAAGCTTCGTCAGCGAGGCGATGCGGGCGACCTCTTCCACGAGATCGGCCTCGCCCTGGATGTCGGGCCGCCAGCTCGGCGGATGCGCCATGTCGCCTTCGAGCCGGAAGCCGAGCGCCTCGAGCGTTGCCCGCTGCACCTCGGCCGGGATCGACATGCCCACCAGCCGCTCGATGCGCTCGGGATCGAAGCGGTAGGCGCGATCGGTATCGATGGGCGCGCCATCGGCGACCACATCCGAGGGCTCGCCACCGCACAGCTCGAGGATCATGCGCGTGGCCACCTCGAGCCCGGGCAGGGTGAATTCGGGATCGACACCGCGCTCGAAGCGGTAGCGCGCGTCGGAGTTGATCTTCAGCCTGCGCCCGGTGGAGGCGATGGTGACCGGATCCCACCAGGCCGATTCCAGAAAGACGTTGACCGTCTCCTCGGTCACGCCGGTGTGCGCGCCGCCCATGATGCCGGCGATGCTCTCGGGGCCGGCATCGTCTGAGATCACCATCATGCCCGGCTCGAGCCGGTAGGTCTTCTCGTCAAGCGCCACGATTTCCTCGCCGCCCTTGGCGGGGTGGATGCGCAGATTGCCCTTGACGATGTCGGCATCGAAGACGTGCAGCGGGCGGTTGACGTCGTAGGTGAGGAAGTTGGTGATGTCGACGAGCGCCGAGATGGGCCTGAGACCGATCGCCTTCAGCCGGTCCTGAAGCCATTGCGGCGAAGGCCCGTTCTTCACGCCGCGGATCAGGCGGCCGGTGAAATGCGGGCAGCCCTTCTCCTTCAGCGCGGGGTCGATCTCAACCTTTATGGGACTCTCGAAGCGCCCTTCGACGGGCTTCACCTCGTAAGGCTTGAGCGTGCCGAGGCCGCGGGCGGCAAGATCACGGGCGATTCCGCGCACGCCAAGCGCGTCGGGCCGGTTGGGAGTGATGGCGATCTCGATCACCGGGTCGACCTTGGCCGGGTCATGCTCGGCCAGCCAGTCGACAAAGCGCATGCCGACGGGCGGCTCTCCGGGCAGCTCGATGATGCCGTCGTGCTCGTCGGAGAGTTCCATTTCCCGTTCCGAGCACATCATGCCGTGGCTCTCGATGCCGCGGATCTTGCCCACCTGAATGGTGGTGTCGATGCCGGGGATGTGGGTGCCGGGATGCGCCACCACCACGCGGATGCCCGCCCGCGCATTTGGCGCGCCGCAGATGATCTGCTTCACGCCCCGGTCGGTTTCCACCTTGCACACGCGCAGCCGGTCGGCGTCGGGGTGCTTTTCGGCCTCGAGCACCAGCCCGATGGTGAAGTCCTTGAGCCGCTCGGCGGGGTTGGTGACGCTCTCCACCTCGAGCCCGAGGTCGGTGAGCGTCTCGGCGATCTCCTCCACCGAGGCGGAGGTGTCGAGGTGATCCTTCAGCCAGGAGAGGGTGAATTTCATAGTGTAATTCCAAGCCTATTGCCAACTTCCTCTTTGAGGTAGGCCACCGCTAGTTCCCTCAACACCGACAGGCCGGCGCCTCCGACTATCGATGCAGCATCCTTGGTCTTTTTCCAAACGTTGTCAGAGCGGATCGCGTCTATGTAATCGTGACCTTGAGAGGTTAGGCGAAAGGTTCCATCCCCCACTTGGACTGCCAGCCCCTCATCGATCAAGAGCAGGACATGATATTGCTTCCGCCGTTCTTCAGGCGGCGCAGCTTGATACATGCCGGGGATCAAGTGAAGCCACTCATCGCTACCCTCGTACTCGAGGAGTAGCTCGCGTATCAAATCATCGTCTCGTCTCACCGGCTCAGCCCCCCGTGCAGCGTCGGGACGTCGAGCGCGGCGAAGCCGTAGTGGCGCAGCCAGCGCAGGTCGGAATCGAAGAAGGCGCGCAGGTCGGGGATGCCGTATTTCAGCATCGCCAGCCGGTCGATGCCGATGCCGAAGGCAAAGCCCTGCCACTCATCGGGATCAACGCCCGCGTTCCTGAGCACCTTCGGGTGCACCATGCCCGAGCCGAGGATCTCCATCCAGTCATCGCCCTCGCCGACCTTCAGCGTGCCGCCCTCCCAGGAGCAGCGCAGATCGACCTCCGCCGAGGGCTCGGTGAACGGGAAGTGCGAGGCGCGGAACCTGAGCTCCACGTGATCGACCTCGAAGAAGGCGCGGCAGAACTCCTCGAGCACCCACTTGAGGTTGGCCATGGAGATGTCGCGGTCGATCGCCAGCCCCTCGAGCTGGTGGAACATCGGCGTGTGGGTCTGGTCGTAATCGGCGCGGTAGACGCGGCCGGGCGCGATCACGCGGATCGGGGCGCCATGCGCCTCCATCGCGCGGATCTGCACCGGCGAGGTGTGGGTGCGCAGCACATGCGGCGGGCGGTCGTCGCCGGCCGCGCGGTGCATGTAAAAGGTGTCCATCTCCGTCCGCGTCGGATGCTCGGGCGGGATGTTGAGCGCGTCGAAGTTGTACCAGTCGGATTCGATCTGCGGCCCCTCGGCCACGGAGAAGCCGAGATCGGCGAAGATCGCCACGATTTCCTCGGTGACCTGGCTGATGGGGTGGATCGTGCCCTTGCGGCGCGGCCGGGCGGGCAGGGTGACGTCGAGCCACTCGCTCTTCAGCCGCTCCTCGAGCGCGGCGTCAGCCAGCGCGGCCCGGCGCGCGGCGAGGGCGGCGTTGATCTCGTCCTTGAGCGCGTTGAGCGCCGGCCCCATCACCTTGCGCTCCTCCGGGCTCATCTTGCCCAGCTCGCGCATCTTCAGGCTGATCTCGCCCTTCTTGCCCAAGGCCTCGATCCGGATCGCTTCAAGCGCCGCTTCATCGGCGGCATTGGCGATGGCCTCGAGGTATTTCTGGCGAAGCTCGTCCATACCCGAACCCCCTGCAACGGTCGGATGTCTGCTAGCGGGGCGCCCCGGCGAATGCAAGCAAGCCCGGCGCAGACGGAAGGCGGAAACGAAAAGGGCCGCGGTGCGTGCCGCGGCCCTATTGCATCCGGCAGGTGCCGATCAGGCGAGCGCGGCCTTCGCCTTCTCGACGATGGCGCCGAAAGCGGCGGGCTCGCGTACGGCGAGATCGGCCAGAACCTTGCGGTCAACCTCGATGCCGGCCTTGCTCAGGCCGTTGATGAAGCGCGAGTAGGTCAGGCCCTCGTCATGGGCGCGCACGGCGGCGTTGATCCGCTGGATCCAGAGCGCGCGGAAATTGCGCTTGCGCTGCTTGCGGTCGCGCGTGGCATACTGGTTGGCCTTGTCAACGGCCTGGCGGGCGACCTTGAAGGTATTCTTGCGGCGGCCGTAGTACCCCTTGGCGGCCTTGATCACCTTCTTGTGGCGGGCGTGGGTGGTGGTTCCACCTTTCACTCGGGACATTGGGCGGCCTCCTCAGCGGTCGTATGGCATGTAGGACTTCACGATCTTCTCGTCAGGCTTGGAGAGGACCGTGGTGCCGCGGGCATTGCGGATGAACTTGTTGGTGCGCTTGATCATGCCGTGCCGCTTGCCGGCCTGGGCCGATTTCACCCGGCCGGTGGCCGTCATCTTGAAGCGCTTCTTGGCGCTCGACTTGGTCTTGAGCTTGGGCATTTCCGTCTCCTCTTGCGGGCGGTATTCCGCGCGCCTCGGCATGCCGCTCGGGCCGGACGCGCGCCACGAGCCCGGGCCTATACGCCCAAGCCTTCCCGCTGGCAAGTGCCAATCCCGCCCGCGCGCGGCAAACACTAGCCGAACTGGTTCCTCGCCCAGGCAATCACGCGGATGAAGGCATGGGCAATCCCGTCGAGGTCATAGACTTCCGGCTGCCGGGAGACCGCAAGCCCGACGAGGCCCGCCCCCACCAGAAGCGCGAAAAGCGCCGGCCAGGGCCGGCGCCGGTCGGCCAAGGCGCCGAGCAGCGCCGACAGCGCAAAGCCGCCCAGCACGATGCCGATCACGATGTACAGGTCATGGGTCAGCGTGGGCTCCATGGCCCAGCCTTAACCTACTCCGGCTCGGCGCGGTAGATCAGCCGTTCGTCACAAGGGGCGACGCGGACGATGTTGGTGGTGCCGGGCTGGTTGAAGGGCACACCGGCGGTGACGACGATCTGATCGGTGGGCTCGGCGAAGCCCTCGCCGGTGGCTGCGCGCACCGCACGCACCACCGCCTGCTTGAAGCGGCCGAGCTCTTCGCTCATGACGCAGTAAATGGCCCAGGTGAGGGTGAGCCGCCGCGCCACCGCGCGCCGAGAGGTCATGGCGATGATCGGCACGCGCGGGCGCTCGCGCGCGACCAGCGCCGCCGTGGTGCCCGATTCGGTGAAGCAGCAGATCGCCTTGACATCGGTCGTCTCGGCGATCTCGCGAGCGGCGGAGACGATGGCATCGGCCACGCTTTCCCGCTGCGCCCGACGCGAGGCCTCGATCACCTCACGATAGGTGGGGTCGCTTTCGACTTCGAGCGCCACATTGTGCATTGTCCGAACGGCTTCCACCGGATAAGCGCCGGCCGCCGATTCGGCCGAGAGCATCACCGCATCCGCTCCCTCATAGATCGCCGTGGCCACGTCAGAAACCTCGGCGCGGGTGGGCACCGGCGATTCGATCATGCTCTCGAGCATCTGGGTGGCGACGATCACCGGCTTGGCCGCTGCCCGGGTCGCGCGCACCAGCCGCTTCTGGATGGGCGGCACGTTCTGCACCGGAAGTTCAACACCAAGGTCGCCGCGGGCGATCATGATGCCGTCGGCCACGGCGAGGATGTCGGAAAACGCCCGCACCGCGGCGGGCTTCTCGATCTTGGCCATCACCGCCGCGCGGCCACGCGCCAGCGCCTTGGCCTCGATCACGTCTTCGGGGCGCTGAACGAAGCTGAGCGCCAGCCAATCGACGCCGAGTTCGCAGACGAATTCAAGATCGGCGCGGTCCTTTTCGCTCAGCGCGGCGAGCGGCAGGACCACATCGGGCACGTTCACGCCCTTGCGGTCGGAGATGGTGCCCCCGACGACGACGATGCACTCGGCGTGCTCCGGGCCGCATTCCTCCACCCGCAGGCGGATCTTGCCATCGTTGACGAGAAGCGTTGCGCCGGGCTCGAGCGCGGCGAAGATCTCGGGGTGAGGCAGCTGAACGCGGCGGGAATCGCCGGGCGCGTCCTCGAGGTCGAGGCGGAAGCGCTGCCCCTCCTCAAGTTCCTCCTCCCCTCTGGCGAAACGTCCGACGCGCAGCTTCGGCCCCTGCAGGTCGGCCAGAATGCCGATCGGGCGGCCGGTGTCTTCCTCGATCTGGCGGATGATCGCGTGGCGGCTGCGGATCTCCTCATGGCTGCCATGGCTCATGTTCAGGCGGAACACATCCGCACCGGCCTCGAACAGGGCGCGGATCATCTCGTAGTCGCTCGACGCCGGTCCCAGCGTGGCGACGATCTTGACATTGCGCTGGCGTCTCATTGGCGGACGGCCCTTCTTGTGACGGGATGGACGGGTCGAAGGACCCGGTTAGCGATAACGGAACCGCCGCGCTTATGGACGAATTGGCGCCCTGCCGCAACTGGCGCTTGGCGGCGCGCTCGCGTATCGGATGGCGCCATGACAGAGATTCGCGGGCATGAAGTGAGCGGTGAGGAAGCCGGAGTGGAGCCACCCTTCCGCCTCATTGGCGAGGGGTTGCCGGGGCGCTGGACGATCACCTGTGACCACGCGTCCAACAATGTGCCGAGCTTCATCAACGGCGGCACGCTTGGGCTGCCCCGGCTGGAGATGGAGCGCCACATTGCATATGACATCGGTGCCGAAGGCGTTGCGCGGCACCTTTCGGAGTTGCTCGGCGCGCCTGCCGTGCTCTCGACGTTTTCGCGGCTCGTCATCGACCCCAACCGCGGCGAGGACGACCCCACGCTCATCATGCAGCTCTATGACGGAACGGTCATTCCCGGAAACCGTCATCTCGACGCGGCGGAGCGGGAGCGGCGCATGGCGCGGCTCTACCGGCCCTATCACGACGCGCTCGAGGCGCTGGCCTCCCGCCGCCATGACAGCGTGATACTCGCGGTGCACAGCTTCACGCCCCGCCTGCGCGGGCGTGAGCCGCGGCCTTGGCATGTGGGCATCCTCTTTGGCCACGACGACCGGCTCGCGCGCCCGCTGATCGCCCGGCTCAGAGCCGAGGGCGACCTGTGCGTGGGCGAGAACGAGCCATATGCGGGCTACCTCGAGGGCGACTCGATTGACCGTCATGCGTTGAGGAAGGGACGGCCGAATGCGCTCATCGAGATCCGGCATGATCTCATCGACACGCCCGAGGCCCAGCGGCGCTGGGCAGAGCGGCTGGCGCCGATTCTCTCGGCGGCGCTTGCGGATGCGGGTGTGTAACGGCGTTTGACGCCGGGGCGATCGCGCGCCACTTTCGGGGCGTGAAATGAGGGAGGCCAGCATGGAGATTGACGAGCGCACGCGCATCGAGATCGAGGCGGCGGCCTTCCGTCGGTTGCGCAAGCACCTGATGGAAGACCGACGGGACGTGCAGAACATCGACCTGATGAACCTTGCCGGCTTCTGCCGCAACTGCCTCAGCCGCTGGTATCAGGAGGCAGCGGCCGAGCGCGGCATCGCCCTGAGCAAGGAGGAGGCGCGCGAGATCTACTACGGCATGCCCTATGACGAGTGGAAGGCGCGCTATCAGACCGATGCCACGCCGGAGCAGCAGGCGGCCTTCAAGGTGGCCTTTGCCGAGAACGTCGGCAAGGAGCAAGGCTGAGGCGCGGCATCGGCCCTGAGGGGCGTGGGGGCGGAGGAAAGGGCTCCGCCCCCGTTCGTGTCAGGCGCCGATCGCGACCGCGCGCACGTCCTCGTCGATGTGATCGGCGTACTGGTGGAAGTTCTCCGCGAACATGGACACGAGCTTTCTGGCCTGGGCGTCGTATGCCTCCTGGTCGGCCCATGTGCGGCGCGGGTCGAGCAGCACCGGCGCGACGCCCGGAACGGCCACGGGCACCTCGAAGCCGAAGTTCGGATCCTTGCGGAAATCGGCGTTGTTGAGCGAGCCATCGAGCGCTGCGGCGAGCAGCGCGCGCGTGGCCTTGATCGGCATGCGCGAGCCCACGCCATAGGCGCCGCCCGTCCAGCCGGTGTTGACCAGCCAGCAGGACGAGCCGTGGTGCGCGATCTTCTCGCGAAGAAGCTGGCCGTAGACCTCCGGCCGGCGCGGCATGAAGGGCGCGCCGAAGCAGGTGGAGAAGGTGGGCTCCGGTTCGGTCACGCCGCGCTCGGTGCCGGCCACCTTGGAGGTGAAGCCCGACAGGAAGTGATACATCGCCTGGGCCGGGTTCAGGCGCGCGATCGGCGGCAGCACGCCGAAGGCATCGCAGGTGAGCATGACGATGTTCTTGGGATGCCCGCCAAGCCCGGTGGGCGAGGCATTGGAGATATAGTCGAGCGGGTAGGCGCAACGCATGTTCGCCGTGATCGAGTCGTCGTCGAAATCGAGGGTGCGATCCTCTTCATCGAAGACCATGTTCTCGATCACCGTGGCGAAGCGGTGAGTGGTACCATAGATTTCGGGCTCGGCCTCGGGCGAGAGGTTGATGGTCTTGGCATAGCAGCCCCCCTCGAAGTTGAAGATGCCCGTTTCCGACCAGCCATGCTCGTCATCGCCGATCAGAACCCGGTCCGGATCGGCCGAAAGCGTCGTCTTTCCGGTGCCGGAGAGACCGAAGAACACGGCCGAGTCGACCGGGTTGCCCAGGGCGTGGTTGGCCGAGCAGTGCATCGGCATCACACCCTTCTCGGGCAGCAGGTAGTTCATCAGGGTGAACACCGCCTTCTTGTTCTCGCCGGCATAGGCGGTGCCGCCGATCAGCACCAGCTTGCGGTCGAAGTTGAGCGCGATCACCGTTTCCGAGCGGCAGCCGTGGCGCGCGGGATCGGCCTTGAAGCTCGGGCAGTTTATGATGGTGAAGTCGGCCACGAAGTCGGCGAGCTCGGCGCGGCTCGGGCGCCGCAGAAGATGGCGGATGAACAGCGCATGCCAGGCCAGCTCGGTGATCACGCGCACATCGAGACGGTGATCGGGATCGGCCCCGGCGTAGAGATCCTGCACGAAGACCTCGCGGCCCTGCATGTGGGCCAGCATGTCGGCGTGCAGCCGGTCGAACGCCTCCGGCGCCATCGGCGCGTTGTTCTCCCACCAGATCGTGTCTTCGACCGAGGGCGTGCGGACGACGAACTTGTCCTTCGGCGAGCGGCCGGTGTGCTGGCCGGTGGTCACGAGCATCGTGCCGCCGCGCCCCAAGTGGCCTTCCCCACGCCTGATCGCCTCCTCGACGAGGGCCGGCTCGAGAAGGTTGTAATAGGCGCGGGCCACTCCGGTGATGCCCTGATCCTCCAGTCGCCAGTTCTCGTTGCAACGCCCGTCGCGCATGCTCCCGCTCCTCACGATACTCTTCCTCCGGCGGTTTGCCGTGTTGCCGTATAACACAATGATTTTTCACAGATACAGCTCTTGGGAAGGGCGTTAGCGCAACCATCGGCGACGTTAGCGCAACCGGTTTGGCGCGAAATGTCGCAGCGTCACGGCGACAGCCCGAAACTGAGGCAAATTAGCCATTGGTTCGGAATTTTCGCGTCCCATACGGGGCGTGGAGCCGTGTGATTCGCAGTTCGATGTTGATTCGCCGGGTCCAAATGGCAACAATGCGGGAAAAACAGGCAGGCAGAGCAGAAAAGGAAATTCCCATGTCGCGGATCGCGCTCGTCGATGACGACAGGAACATCCTGACGTCCGTTTCGATGACTCTCGAGGCGGAGGGCTTCGAGGTCGAGACCTACAACGACGGCCAGACGGCTCTCGACGCCTTCAACCGGCGGCTGCCGGACATGGCCGTTCTCGACATCAAGATGCCCCGGATGGACGGCATGGACTTGCTGCAGCGGCTGCGGCAGAAGACGATGATGCCGGTCATCTTCCTCACTTCGAAGGATGACGAGATCGACGAGGTGCTCGGTCTGCGCATGGGCGCGGACGACTATGTGCGCAAGCCCTTCTCGCAGCGGCTGCTGGTCGAGCGCATCCGGGCGCTGCTGCGGCGGCAGGAGGCGTTGACCAAGGGCGACGCCGGCGAGAGCGAGGCCAACAAGGTCATGGTGCGCGGCAGCCTGACGATGGATCCCTTGCGCCACGCCGTGACATGGAAGGGCCATGATGTTTCCCTGACGGTGACCGAGTTCCTGCTTCTTCAGGCACTTGCGCAGCGGCCGGGATATGTGAAGAGCCGCGATCAGCTCATGGACGTGGCCTATGACGACCAGGTTTACGTGGACGATCGCACGATCGACAGCCACATCAAGCGTCTGCGCAAGAAGATGCGCGCCGTCGATCCGGACTTCTCCGCGATCGAGACGCTCTACGGCATCGGTTACCGTTACAACGAAGAGTAGGCGCCGGTGGTCTCCGTGTCCGGGTCTTCTGCGCCGGCAGAACGCCGGGAGCGGCAGGGCGATCTTGTCCTCGGAGAGGACTGGATCGCGATGCCGCGGGCCGATGATTCGGTCGAGAGCGAGGGCCGGACGCCGAGGATGCTGAGGTTCATCCGCTCGCCGCTGGCGCGGAAGATCGTCACCTTCAACCTGCTGGCGCTGGTCATTCTCGTGGCCGGGGTGCTGTACCTAAGCCCGGCGCGCGACAGCCTCGTGCAGCAGCGTGCGCGCGATCTCGTCGCCGAGGCCCGGCTTGCCGCCGACGTGTTCGAGGTGCGACTGCCCCGCAACGGGCCGGTGAGCCTTGCCGGCGGCGATGGGCTCGACCCGGCCGAGACCCTTGCTGCTCTCGATCTGCCGCCCGGCGTGACGGCGCGGCTCTACGACCCACGGGGCAACCTGGTCGTCCAGCGCGCGGGGCCGGCTCGCCCTGACCCTGTGGAGGGGCTGTCGCAGGAGGCGCCCCGCACCGTGCTGACGGACTTTCTCACCGGTGTGTGGCAGGCATTGTTCAGGCTTGTCGGCGCGACGCCGGCGCCGGATGCGCCTGCTGGTCAGGAGGCGCTCAGCGGCGAACTCGTGCAGCGCGCGGCGCAGGGGCGGGCCGTGGTGCGCGCGACGGAAGATGCCTCCGGCCGCACCATCTTTGCCGTGGCCGTGCCGATCCTGCAGGGCGATCGTGTCGTTGGGGTGCTGCAGCTCGTCTCCTCGGGAGAGGAGATCGACGCGCTGGTGCGCGCCGGCCGGGAACAGGTGCTGCAGGTGTTCGTGATCGCGCTGCTGGTCTCGGTCGGGCTTTCGCTGGTGCTCGCCTCGACCATCGCCAACCCGATTGCCGACCTCGCCGCCGCGGCTGAGGCGGGAGTCGACGGCAGTGTGCGGCGCAGACGTTCGCGGAAGGTGCGGATTCCCGATCTTTCCGGCCGGCCCGACGAGATCGGGCGGCTGTCGGCGGCGCTGAGAGGCATGGTCACCGCGCTCTACCAGCGCATCGAGTCGAACGAGCAGTTCGCGGCCGATGTGGCGCACGAGATCAAGAACCCGCTGGCCTCGCTGCGCTCGGCGATCGGCACGCTGCGCGTCACCCAGCGGGAGGATCAGCGTCAGCGCCTGCTGGAGGTAATCGAGCATGATGTGCGCCGGCTTGACAGGCTGGTCAGCGACATCTCCAACGCCTCCCGCCTCGACAGCGAGCTGGTCAAGGAGGAGGAGGAGCCCTTCGACCTTCTCAAGATGCTGGGCAACCTCACCGACTATCTCGGCAACGAGGCGCGCACCAAGGGCATCGAATTCATCACCGACATGCCGCCCGAGCCGATCATCATCCACGGGCTCGAGGCGCGGCTGGCGCAGGTATTCGTCAACCTCATCTCCAATGCGATCTCCTTCTGCCAGGAGGGCGATGCCATCCGCGTGTGGGCACGACGGCGTGAGGATCGCGTGCTCGTGGTGGTCGAGGATACCGGCCCCGGCATTCCCGAAGGCGCGCTCACCAAGATCTTCGAGCGCTTCTACTCGGAGCGTCCGGAAGGCCAGTTCGGCAACAATTCGGGCCTTGGGCTTGCGATCTCGAAGCAGATCGTCGAGGCCCACGGCGGCGTGATCTGGGCCGAGAACATCCGCCCCACCGATGCCGATGTCACTTCCGAGCCCCTGGGCGCGCGCTTCGTCGTCGGCCTGCCCCTCTGAGGCTTGCGACCGACGCGGCCCCGCCGCAACATTGCGCGGCCGGGTCCGGTGTGTCGGGCGCGGCGCTGCCGGGTGGGCCGGGCAAGAGGGCCGGGCTGCCCGCGGCGCCGTCTCGCGTGCCGGCAGCGGTGTTCTCCGGCCGTGAGGCGCGGCGGGCCGCATGACAGGTGGTGGCGAGATCATCCGCGCGGGGAACACCGGCGCGGGGGCAGGATGCGCGGGGGCGTTATGGGGGGCGGGATGGGCGTTCGATGTCCGCCGCAAGGCGTCTGCGGGGACACGAGCGGGCAAGAGGGGGTGCGCCAGGAAGGGGTACCGGAGGCAATGCACCGGCAACTCGGGCGACTCTTCTTCGGGTGATGGGACGGGAAGATGGGAAGGGCGAACACGATCGTCCACGGCACGGCGGTGGCCCTCTCGGGGCGAGCGGTGCTGTTTGTCGGCCCGTCCGGGAGTGGCAAGTCGGGGCATGCCCTGGCGCTGATGGCGCTTGGGGCGGATCTGGTTGCCGACGACCGCACCGAGATTGCGGCGCGGGAGGGGCGGCTCATCGTCTCGGCACCGCCCAGTCTCAGGGGGGTGATCGAGGCCCGCGGGGTCGGTCTGCTGCGGGCCGCGTCGCGCCAGAACGTGCCGCTGGCGCTCGTCGTCGATCTCGGCCGCCGCGAGGAGGCGCGCCTGCCGCCGCAACGCACATGGGAGTGCCTGTCGCTGAGCGTGCCGCTCCTTCACAAGGTCGAGAGCGCCATCCTCATACCTGCGATCGTGCAATACCTCAGGGGAGGAGGTCTGGCTGATGTCTGATGAGGCGAAAGCCGCGGCTGAACGCGCTGCGGCACCAACGGCGCCCGCGCAGGTGGACGAGGCGGGCGCGGGCGAGGCGCATCGCCTGGTGCTGATCACCGGCCCCTCGGGCGCCGGGCGCTCCACGGCGATTCATGTACTCGAGGATCTAGGCTACGAGGTCATCGACAACCTGCCCTTCAGCCTTCTGCCGCGCCTGCTCGACGGCCCGCCCATCGGGCGGCCGCTGGCGCTCGGCCTCGATACGCGCAACCGCGATTTCAGCGTCGACGGCTTTCTTGAGCTGCGCGCCCGACTTGCGCGCGACCCGGCGTTGCGGGTCGAGGTGCTCTACCTGGACTGCCGGCGCGACGTGCTCGTGCGCCGATATTCGGAAACCCGCCGCCGCCACCCGCTCGCGGGTGCCGAGGCGCCGAGCATCGGCATCGAGCGCGAGCAGGAGCTTCTGGTTCCGATCCGTGCCCATGCCGACGTGCTGATCGACACCTCGGAGCTGACACCGCACGAGCTTGCCGCCGAGATCCGGCGGTTCTTCGACCCAAGCCCCGAGCACGGGCTCAGCGTCTCGCTGCATTCGTTTTCGTACAAGCGGGGGATACCCCGCGGCATGGATCTCGTCTTCGACGTGCGCTTTCTTCGCAATCCGCACTGGGAGCCCGAGCTTCGCGAGTTGACGGGGCTCTCGCCCCGGGTGCGAGAACATGTGTCGGCCGATCCGCGGCACGCCGAATTCTTCGAGCGGGTCGCGGAGCTTGTCGATTTCCTGCTCCCTGCCTACCGGGAGGAGGGAAAGTCGCATCTGTCGATCGGTTTCGGTTGCACGGGGGGCAGGCACCGTTCGGTGACGCTGGCCGAACAGCTCGCGAATCGCCTTGAAAAGGCAGGCTGGCAGGTCTCTATAAGGCACAGGGAGCTGGAGCGGCGCATGGGGGCAGCGCCCGACACTTCGGGGTGACTTTGGGGTGACGCCTTGATTGGCATCGTGATCGTCGCGCATGGTGGTCTTGCGAAGGAATATCTTGCTGCCGTCGAGCATGTGGTGGGCAAGCAGCGGGGCATTGTGGCGATAACGATCGAGCCTGACCATGACCGCGAGTTGAAACAGGCCGAAATCTGCGCCGCGGCCGACAGCGTTGACGAGGGGGAGGGCGTGGTGGTGGTCACCGACATGTTCGGGGGCTCGCCCTCGAATCTGAGCCTCAGGGCGTGTGAACCGGCCAACCGCCAGATCGTCTACGGTGCCAACTTGCCGATGCTGATCAAGCTCGCGAAATCGCGCAGCCTGCCGCTGCGCGACGCGGTCGCGATCTCGCTCGAGGCCGGCCGCAAGTACATCGACGCCTTCTCCGGCCCGGCGGTGCGCAAATAGCCAGAGGAGTGGGCGGCGGTGAGCGAGTGGATCACGCGACAGCTGACGATCGTCAACGAGAAGGGGCTGCACGCCCGCGCCTCGGCCAAGCTGGTCGAACTGGTCGAGGCCCACGACGCGGAGGCCGAGGTCAGCCGGGACGGCGTCACGGCCTCGGGCGACAGCATCATGGGGTTGCTGATGCTCGCGGCCTCCCGCGGCTCGGTGATCGAGCTGCGCACGCGCGGGCCGGAGGCCGAAAAGCTTGCCGATGCGATCGAGGCACTGGTGGCCGACCGTTTCGGTGAGGAGATGTAGCTTTTGGCGCGCGAACAGCGGGAGAGGCACCGATGGTCGAGGCCCCGGTTGCGCTGTGGGAGGTGACGGCCAGGGAGCGCTGGCCGGACGGAGCCGCGCTTTGCGGCGAAGCCCGCTGCGACGTGGCGATCGTCGGCGGCGGGTTCACCGGGCTTTCCACCGCGCTCCATTGTGCCGAGAGGGGGATGTCGGCGCATGTGCTGGAGGCCGAGCGGGTTGGTCACGGAGCTTCCGGGCGCAACGTGGGGCTGGTGAACGCCGGGCTCTGGCTTGCCCCCGACGCGGTGGAGGCCGCGCTTGGCCCCGAGCGCGGGCGGCGCCTTGTCGATGAGCTCGGGCAGGCCCCTGCATATGTGATGGGGCTGATCGAGCGTCACGGGATCGATTGCGAGCTTACCCGTAGCGGCACGATCCACGCGGCGCATTCACCGCGCGCCCTTGCCGGGCTTGCGGCGCGCGCGGAGGCGTGGCGGCGCCGCGGCGCCCCGGTGGAGCTTCTTGACAGGGAAGAGGTGGCGCGGCTCGTCGGCGGTGGCGGGTTTCACGGCGGGCTCCTCGACCGGCGGGCCGGCACCATCAACCCCGCGGCCTACGCGCGGGGGTTGGCGCGGGCGGCGCTCTCGAGGGGGGTGCGGATCAGCGAGCGTTCGCCGGTGCGCGCCATCCTGCGCGCGGGCGGACGATGGCGGCTTGAATGCGACGCGGGTGCGCTCCTGGCCGAGCGGGTGGTCGTGTGCACCAACGCATATGGCGGGCGCCTGTGGCCGGGGCTGGGGCGGAATCTGACCATAATCCACTATTTCAACCTGGCCACGGAGCCGCTGGGCGAGCGCGCCGAGGAGATCCTGCCCGAGGGGCAGGGGCTGTGGGATACCGCGCCCGTCATGTGCTCATTGCGCAAGGATGCGGCGGGGCGGCTCGTCATCGGCAGCATGGGGCGGTTGCGGGGCGGGTTCGCGGCCGGCGCGGACCGGGCCTTTCACGGACTCTCGCAGCGTTTTGCGCAGGCGCGACTTGCGCGGCTGTTTCCCCGCCTTGGCCGCCTGCGTTTCGAGGCGGCATGGGACGGGCGCATTGCCATGACGCCCGATCACCTGCCGCGCATCCATCAGCTGGCCGAAGGGGTGTTTGCCCCGATCGGCTACAACGGCCGCGGCATCACCACGGGCACGGTCTTCGGGCGCGACCTCGCGGCGTTTCTGGCCGGCGAAGGGGACGATGCGTTGCCGCTCCCGCTGACGCCGCCTGACCGCGATCCGTTCAGGCATATCAAGGCGCCCCTCTTCGAGGCGGTCTTCCTGGGCAATCAGCTCTGGCAAGGCTGGCGCTGACCGCGCCTGTCTGCCTCAGTTCAGCCCGTTGACAACGCCCCACCACAGGAGCGCCACCAGAGCTGCCGCCAGGAACGCAAGCGCAAGCGCGACCAGAAGCGCCACGCCATCGCGCTCGATCAGGCCGATGGCGAGGAAGCTCGCGGCAATCGCCGGGGGGATGTTGCCGACAAAGGGAATGGGCAGGATCATCGTCAGCCCGAGAACGGCGCCGAGAACGCCGGTGATGGCCTGACCCACCGGCCCCTCGGCAATCCCGGGCAGGCGCGGGCGGAAGAACCGCTCGGCGCGTGAGACCGTGGGGCCGATCCGCTCGGCAATGCGGGCAAGTGCCGCGCGCGGAAGCCGCCGGTCGCGCAGGCGGCGCGGCAGCCAGAGAGTTTCGCGGCCAGCAAGCAGTTGCAGCGAGATGAGCAGAATCGCCGCGCCGCACGCCGTGGGGATTCCCGGCGGCATCGGCAGCCAGCAGGGCAGGGCAAAGACAAGCATCGCCGCACCATGCGCCCGCCGACCGAGGACGGCGAGAATCTCGCCGAAGCTTACCGTCTCGCCCTCGCCAACCTCGTGCAGCGAGGCAACGATTTCCGAAATCCGCTTTTCCACGGCAGAGCTCCTTCGCCGCCCATCATCGCTTAAGACGGAGCGCCATTGGTGTAGAGGAATGCGACGTAAGCGCCATAGGCAATGAGCATGGTGCCGCCCCACAGCCGCCCGATCGAGGGGCGCAGGGCGAGAAGAAGCGCAAGAAGCACGGCGGAAAGAACGAGGCCGATGCCGTCGACCCCGGCAAAGCGCGGATCAACCGTGAGGGGCTGTACCGTCGCAGTCAAGCCCGTGATGCCGAGTATTCTGAAGATGCAGCTTCCGATGACGTTGCCAAGCACGACATCGCCTTGGCGTCTCATCGCGGCGACCACCGTAGCCGCAAGTTCCGGCAAAGACGTCCCGATGGCCACAAGGGAAAGGCCGATGACTGCCTCCGACACGCCCAGCAATCGGGCAAGGTCCACCGCCCCGTCAACCAGAAGGTCCGCACCCAGCACCAGGCCGACCAGCCCGCCGACGACGAACAGAAGCGCGTAGGATGCCCCGCCGGCAGGCAGGGGTTCCACCGCCGCCGCCTCGATCTCGTGCAGCGATGCCTGGCGTTCGCGCCGCTCGAGCCAGTGGGTGGTGACGAGATAGGCCACCAGCCCGGTCAGCAGCAACGCGCCCTGAACCCGGCCGATGACGTCTTCCCGCAGGAGCGCATACATGAGCAGCGTGACGGCTACGAGCGTCATCGACTCGCGCACGGCGCCCCTCATCCAACCCGCAAGCGGCGCAATCACTGCCGCGGTGCCCACGAGAAGAAGCACATTGGCGATGTTGCTGCCGACGACCGTTCCGAGCACGATCTCGGGGGTTCCGGCAAGCGCCGCGTCGATCGAAACGATCAGTTCCGGCATCGAGGTGCCGAAACCCACCACGACGAGGCCGATGACGAGTTTCGAGACACGCAGCCGACGGGCAAGCGCCACGCTGCCGCGCACGAGCGCCTCGCCGCCAGCATAAAGGAGGGCCAGCCCGGCGATGACCATGACCGCGTCAATCATCACGTTCCTCTCCCTCGTCCGCCCCGGCTCAGCCGCTCGTCGCGATCCCGATCACGCCCGGAGTCACACCCGCCGCACAGGCGCGCGCCCCTGCGAGCCTAGACCCGCCCTGCGTGCGGAAGGGGCGGGGGCGATGAAGGGCATCACCCGCTCGCTCCAGCCCGGCGGCGGTGGCGTCCCCCACAGGCTCTGCCAGCGCGGGTCGTCGTAATCCCACACGATGGGCGGCGCGTCCGGCCCGGGCGGCCGGGCGCCGGCGCAGACGAGACCGGTGCGGTGACCATCGGCGTCGAGCAGATAGAGATAGAGCGCGTTCGAGATGCCGTGCCTGCCGGGGCCGTGCTCGATCATTTCGCCATGCCCGGTCGTGGCCATCAGGTCGAGAAAGTCGAGCACATGCGCCGGAGTCTCCACGCGCCATGAAAGGTGGTGCAGTCCAGCGCCTGCTCCTTCGACAAGGCTCAGCGTCTCGCCCGTGCCGAAGTTGCCGAGAAGCGCGACGCGAAGACGGCCGGAGTCTTTCTCGCGCACCGCCTCTGACATGAGGAAGCCCAGAGCACCGTAAAACGTCACCGCCGCCGCAACGTCCGGGGTCCGCAGGCAGACGCGATCGAGCCAGAGCGGCCGCGCACCGTGGTGCAGCCTGTAGCGCTGGTGCAGGGGCGGCATCGGCGTCATGCCGCAGTAGAATTCAAGCGGCACACCCCAGGGATCGGCAGCGCGCAGCACCCGCCGAGCCGTCCACGGCCGTTCGATCCATTCCGCGCGAAGGCCGCGGCCGGTGAACCAGCGATGCGCCCGCTCGAGATCCTCTTCGCGCGCCACCCGGAAGCCAAGCGCCCCGGCCCCCGCTTCCGGCCCTTGGGCGAAGATGAGCGAATGGTGGCCACGCTCGTGCAGGGCGCGCAGGTAGAGGTGCCGTTCGTCCTCGGCGCTGATCTGGAGGCCGAAGGTGTCGACATGGAAGGCACGGGCGCGGTCGATGTCGGGTGTGAAGCGCTCGACATAGCCAAGGCGGGCAATGCCAAACGGCAGGACGGGGGGCGATTGCTTTTCCGGCATTCTCCTCTCCCTTGCGCGTCTTTCGCGCGCGACCGGCGCAGAGCACCAGCGGCACGCCGTGCCCACCGCTTGGCACTCTTTCGCCTCGGGTCATCGCGTGGGTTTGGGCACCTCGCCGCGGTAGTCGTAAAAGCCGCGCTGCGTCTTTCGGCCAAGCCAGCCTGCCTCGACATATTTCACGAGGAGCGGGCAGGGGCGGTACTTGGTGTCGGCCAGGCCTTCATGCAGCACGTTCATGATCGCAAGGCAGGTGTCGAGCCCGATGAAATCGGCAAGCTCCAGAGGCCCCATCGGATGGTTGGTGCCAAGTTTCATCGCCTTGTCGATCGACTCGACGTTCCCCACCCCCTCATAGAGCGTGTAGACCGCCTCGTTGATCATCGGCATCAGGATGCGATTGACGATGAAGGCGGGGAAGTCCTCTGATGACGCGGCCGTCTTGCCGAGACTCTCGACCACCTTGAGCATGGTCTGATAGGTCTCGTCATCGGTGGCGATGCCGCGGATGAGCTCGACGAGCTGCATCACCGGAACCGGGTTCATGAAGTGCAGCCCCATGAACTTCTCGGGCCGGTCGGTGCGGCTTGCAAGCCGCGTGATCGAAATCGAGGAGGTGTTGGTGGTCAGGATCGTGTGCGGCTTCAGATGCGGCACCAGATCCTCGAAGATCGCCTGCTTCACCGTCTCCCGCTCGGTGGCCGACTCGACGATCAGGTCGCAGGCGCCGAGCTCGGCCAGCGTCATCGTCGTGCGGATGCGCCCGAGCGCGGCCTTCATGTCTTCCTCGGTAATCTTGCCTCGCGCCACCTGCCGGCCCATGTTGGTCTCAATGGTGGCGAGGGCCCGATCAAGCGCTTCGCGGCTGATGTCGTGAAGCAGCACGTCATAGCCGGCCAGCGCGAAGACATGGGCGATGCCGTTGCCCATCTGACCGGCGCCGACAACTCCGACGCTGTGGATTTCCATGGCCTGTCCGTTCCGCTCCTTGTGTGCCCGGGCAGCATAGGCGCGCGCGCGCCTCGCGCAACCGCAATGTGGCGCGGCGCAATCCGGGTCTGACCGTTTCGCCGGACGCCGGCAAGGCGGGGCGGGAAATCCGGAAAATTGCTGCTCTTAGGCAAGTCTCAACCAGCGCGGGTCATGCTGTCTCTTGGGTGTGAGACAAACGTGGGGTGGCGCGATGCACGTCGCAGGCACGGCCCGGCTGGGGCCGGACTACCAGCCTTGTCAGTATGGCCGTTCGAAGGTGAGCTTCCGGGGGCCGCGCGTTGAACCCGAGGGACGCTATTTGGTGTATCTTGGGGGCAACGAAACATTCGGCAGGTTCATCGAGGAGCCTTTTCCCGTTCTGGTGTCCCGGGCGGTGGGGCTCCCGGCGATCAACCTTGGCTGCGTCAATGCGGGCCTCGACCTCTACGTCAAGGATTCGAGCCTGCTCGAGATCATCGCCCGGGCCGAGACGGTGGTGATCCAGATCATGGGCGCACAGAACATGTCGAACCGCTTTTACGCGGTGCATCCGCGCCGCAATGACAGGTTCCTGCGCGCCTCGATGACGCTGAAGGCGCTGTATCCGGAGGTGGACTTCACCGAATACCACTTCACGCGTCACCTGTTGATGGCATTGCGTGCGCAATCGCCGCGCTGCTTCGATCTTGTGGTCGAGGAGTTGCGGGCGGCCTGGGTGGCGCGGATGCGCGGCCTGATCGAACAGGTCACGGGACGGGCGATCCTGCTGTGGCTGTCCGACCGCGCGCCCGAAGACGATGCCGAAGAACTCACTCCGGGCGGCGAGCCGCTTCTGGTGAATCGCGAAATGCTGAACGCCCTGGCGGACACCGGTGCGCAACTGGTCGAACATGTCGCCAGCCCTGCGGAAATCGCCTCGGGGCGCGAGGCGATGGTGTTCTCGGAAATCGAGCAGGCCGTGGCACGCGAGATGCTCGGCCCGCGGGTGCATGCCGACGTGGCCGCCCGCCTCGTGCCCTTCTTCGCCCCGAGGGATGAATTGAAAAGGCCCGCCTGATCGGCGGGCCTTCGCGATCGATCACGCCGCGGCCTGCGTCAGGCGTTCTTCTCCGGCAGCTTCTCGATGAGCTCGGGAACCGCCTGGAAGAGGTCGGCGACAAGCCCGTAGTCGGCCACCTGGAAGATCGGCGCCTCCTCGTCCTTGTTGATGGCGACGATGATCTTGGAGTCCTTCATGCCGGCCAGGTGCTGGATCGCCCCGGAGATGCCGACCGCGATGTAGAGCTCGGGCGCAACCACCTTGCCCGTCTGGCCCACCTGCCAGTCGTTGGGGGCATAGCCCGAGTCCACCGCCGCGCGCGAGGCGCCGACGGCCGCGCCGAGCTTGTCGGCGAGTTGCTCGATGAGCCTGAAGTTCTCCTCCGAGCCGACGCCGCGGCCGCCCGAGACCACGATCCTCGCCGAGGTCAGTTCGGGCCGGTCGCTTTCGGCCACCTTGTCCTCGACCCACTCCGACAGCCCCGGATCGGCGGGCACGGCCACGGTCTCGACGGGGGCAGGCGGCTGTTCTCCGGCCGGATCGAAGGCCGTGGTGCGAATCGACAGCACCTTCTTGGCATCCTTCGAGCGCACCGTCTGGATGGCGTTGCCGGCATAGATCGGGCGCTTGAAGGTGTCGGCGTCAACGATTTCGATGACATCGGAGATGACCATCACGTCAAGAAGGGCTGCCACCCGCGGCAGCACGTTCTTGGCGTCGGTGGTGGCGGGTGCGACGATGTGATCGTATTCGCCCGCGAGCGAGACGATCAGGTTGGCCGTGGGCTCCGCAAGCCGGTGGCCAAGCGAGGGATCCTCGGCCAGGAGCACCTTTTTCACCCCGGCGATCTTCGCCGCCTCCGATGCGGCATCGGCCGCCTTCGCGCCGGCGGCGAGAACCGTCACCTCGCCCAGCTTCGACGCCGCCGTGACGGTGCGCGCGGTGGCATCGTGGTTGAGCTCACCGCCGGTGATTTCGGCAAGAACGAGAACCGCCATCAGATCACCCCCGCTTCCTTGAGTTTCGAGACGAGCTCATCAACCGAGCCCACGATCTGCCCGGCCTGGCGCGCGGGCGGCTCTTCGGTGGCCAGCACCTCGAGGCGCGGCGTCACGTCAACGCCGTAATCGGCGGGCGTCTTCTCCTCGAGAGGTTTCTTCTTGGCCTTCATGATGTTGGGCAGCGACGCGTAGCGCGGCTCGTTGAGGCGCAGATCAACCGTTACCACCGCAGGCAGCTTGACGCGGATGGTCTGCAGCCCGCCATCGACCTCGCGGGTGACAAGCGCGGTGCCATCGTCGATCTCGATCTTCGAGGCGAAGGTCGCCTGCGGCCAGCCCAGAAGCGCGGCCAGCATCTGGCCGGTGGCGTTCATGTCGTTGTCGATGGCCTGCTTGCCGGCGAGCACGAGGCCGGGCTTTTCCTCCTCGACCACGCCCTTGAGGATCTTGGCCACGGCGAGCGGCTCGATGTCCTGATGCACGTCATCGGCGGCGACGACGAGGATCGCGCGGTCGGCACCCATGGCGAGCGCGGTGCGCAGGGTCTCCTGCGCCTGCTTCACGCCGATGGAGACCACCACGACCTCATCGGCCTTGCCGGCTTCCTTCAGGCGGATCGCCTCTTCCACCGCGATCTCGTCGAAGGGGTTCATCGACATCTTGACGTTGGCGAGATCGACACCCGATCCGTCCGGCTTGACCCGGACCTTCACGTTGTAGTCGATCACGCGCTTGACGGGCACCAGCACCTTCATTCGCGTCTCTCCCTCTGACCTCGGGCCCGGAGGCCCGCTCATCCTCGCCGCTCAATAGCGGCTCGCGCCCGACCCTAACAGGGCAAAATCGACGGGAAAAGGGCTTGCGACGTCGCGTTATCGCCAACAGCCTCCGGTTGGCCGTTCATCGGTTGGCGCCGGGCACCCACAGAACGTCGTCCCGGCCGTTGTCGTTGGCGACGCGGGCGGCAACGAACAGCCAGTCGGAGAGCCGGTTGAGATATCGTATCGCCTCGGCGTTCACGGCTTCGTGGCGCGCCAGCGCGACAGCCAGCCTCTCGGCACGGCGGGCGACGGTGCGGGCGAGGTGCAGATGCGCCGCCAGCGCGTTCCCACCCGGCAGGATGAAACTGCGCAGGGGCTCGAGCCCGGCATTCATGGTGTCGATTTCGGCTTCAAGGCGTTCGACCTGCGCGGCGATGATCCGCAAGGGCGGGTGTTCGGCCTCGGCCTCGCCCTCCGCAAGGGGGCGGCACAGATCGGCGCCGAGATCGAAAAGGTCGTTCTGGATGCGGGAGAGCGCGCTGTCCATCTCGCCGGTGGCGTGCAAGCGCGCGAGGCCCACCGTGGAGTTGAGCTCGTCGACGGTGCCATAGGCGTCAACGCGTGCGTCAGCCTTCGAGACGCGCGCCCCGTTGCCGAGCGCGGTGTCTCCGGCATCGCCGGTGCGGGTGTAGATGCGATTGAGCACGACCATGGTTCAGCCTGCGCGATACCAGACGAAGAAGACGATGAGCGCAATGGCCACCGCCTGCGCGCCGACACGCCAGCGCATGATCCGGTTGGCGTGCTTGCGGTTGAACTCTCCGCCGCGCGCGAAGCCGAGGACGCCGACCATCAGAATGACCAGCACCGCGAGCATGGCGACGGCGACGACAATGAAAAGCGGATCGCTGAGCATGGGCGGGCTCCCTTGAAGTCTTGGCCTCGACATAGGGCGTGGGGGGCGAAAAGCGAAGGCCGAAAGGCGTCGTTCGGCTCGCCGCCGCCCGCGACGACTTGCCTCGGCCGCGACTCCTCATCCGCTGCGCGTCAGGATCGCATCGCGCAGCCGGGTTGACAGAAGCCGCCGCATGGCCTCGGCCAGATGCGTGGGCGTGGTCACGCGGTAGCGCGGGCGCGGCCGTGGCGACTCGAGCGCGTGGATGAGACGGCGAGTCACGGCCGCGGGCGGCAGCTCGAAACGGTCGGGTCCGTGATCCTCGTAAAGCCGGGCGCGGAGCCGCGCGTACTCCTCGCGGCGCGCCGACTGCTCCCAGTCGATCCAGCGCTCGAAATGGGGGATGGCGTTCTGCCGGATGCGGGTGGTGATCGGGCCTGGCTCGATCAGCACAACGTCAATGCCGGTGCCCCGCATCTCCAGCCGGAGAACATCGGTGAGCCCCTCGAGCGCGTGCTTGGTGGCGACATAGGCACCCCGCCATCGCGCCGGCGTGAAGCCCAGCACCGAGGAGTTCATCACGATCCGCCCTGCGCCCTGCGCCCGCATCACCGGGATCACCCGGCGGGTGAGCTCGTGCAGGCCGAAGAGGTTGGTCTCGAAGATCGCGCGCAGGCCCTCCGTCGGCAGATCCTCGACCGCTCCGGGCAGCGCGAAGGCGGCGTTGTTGAAGAGCGCATCGAGCCGCCCGCCGGTCGCGGCAAGCACCTCATCGAGCGCGCGCCCGATGCTTGCGGGGTCATCCACGTCAAGCCGCGGAGCGGAAAGCCCCATCGAGCGCAGCTCCTCGCAGTCGGCCTCCTTGCGGCAAGCGGCAAAGACCTGCCATCCGCGCGCCTTGAGCGTCATTGCCGCATCGCGCCCGATGCCTGACGAACAGCCTGTGATCAGGATCGAGCGTGCCATCATTTCCTCGTGCTTTACCCCGGCCCGGCCCGGCGCTATCACCAGAGCAATGAACGAGACCACAGAAGACCGCAACATCGAGCAGTTCGAGCCGCTCTCGCGCGCGATCAGCGAGCGGTATCTCACCTACGCGCTCTCCACGATCATGCACCGGGCGCTGCCGGACGCGCGCGACGGGCTCAAGCCGGTGCACCGGCGCATCCTCTATGCGATGCGCGAGCTGCGGCTTTCCTCCACCGGGGGCTTCCGAAAGTCGGCCAAGATCTCGGGCGACGTGATGGGCAACTACCACCCGCACGGCGACGCGGCGATCTACGACGCGATGGCCCGCCTCGCCCAAGACTTCAACCTGCGCTACCCGCTGGTGGATGGGCAGGGCAACTTCGGCTCCATCGACGGCGACAACCCCGCCGCCTCGCGCTATACCGAGGCGCGGCTTACGGCCCTTGCCGAAGCCCTCATGGAGGGGCTCGACGAGGATGCCGTCGACTTCCGCGACAACTACGACGGCACGCTGCGCGAACCCGTTGTGCTGCCGGCGGCCTTCCCGAACCTGCTGGCCAACGGGGCGAGCGGCATTGCCGTCGGCATGGCCACCAACATTCCGCCACACAACATCGGCGAGCTCGTGGATGCCTGCCTGCATCTGATCCGCGCGCCGAACGCCCGCGACGACACCCTGCTCGACCACATTCCCGGCCCCGACTTTCCAACCGGGGGGGTGATCGTGGAGCCGCGCGAGCAGATCGCCGAGGCCTACCGCACCGGGCGCGGGGCGTTCCGGCTGCGCGCGCGCTGGGAGGTCGAGGAGCTGCCCCGCGGCCAGTGGCAGGTGGTGGTCACCGAGATTCCCTATCAGGTGCAGAAGTCGAAGCTCATCGAGAAGCTCGCCGAACTCATCCAGACCCGCAAGGTGCCGCTTCTGGCCGATGTGCGCGACGAATCGGCCGAAGACCTGCGCATCGTGCTCGAGCCGCGCTCGAGGAATGTCGATGCCGAGCTGATGATGGGCATGCTGTTCCGCCACTCCGATCTGGAGGTGCGCTTCTCGCTCAACATGAACGTGCTGATCGACGGGCGCACGCCCAAGGTCTGCTCGCTCAGGGAGGTGCTGCGCGCCTTCCTCGATCACCGCCGCGAGGTGCTGGGCCGGCGCACGCGCCACAGGCTGGGCAAGATCGACCACCGCCTCGAGGTGCTCGAGGGGCTCATCGTCGCCTTTCTCAACCTCGACCGGGTGATCGACATCATCCGTTACGACGACGACCCGAAGACGGCGCTCATGTTCGAGGACTGGGGCGCGCCGCACCCGCGCGCGGCCTCGGAGGCCGATTACGTCTCGCCGCTTGCGGGGCGCGAGGGGCCGCTTGACCCGGCCGAGGCGCAGCTGACCGAGGTGCAGGCCGAGGCGATCCTCAACATGCGGCTGAGAAGCCTGCGCCGGCTGGAGGAGATGGAGCTTGTCGCCGAGCGTGACCGGCTGATGGAGGAGCGCGCCGATCTCGAGGATCTCCTGGCCGACGAGGGCCGCCAGTGGGCGCGGATCGGCGAGGAGCTCAAGGACATCAAGAAGCGCTTCGGCCCCACCGCGCCGGGGGGCGCGCGGCGCACGAGCTTTGCCACCGCCGAGGAGCTGCCCGAGGTCGCCCCCGAGGCGCTGATCGAGCGCGAGCCGGTTACCGTGATCTGCTCGGAGATGGGCTGGATCCGCGCGATGAAGGGCCATGTGCCGCTCGATCAGGAGTTCAAGTACAAGGACGGCGACAGGGGCCGCTTCGTCTTTCATGCCGAGACGACGGACAGGCTGCTCGCCTTCGGCTCCAACGGGCGCTTCTACACCCTGCCGGCGGCGAACCTGCCGGGCGGGCGTGGCATGGGCGAGCCGATCCGGCTGATGGTGGACCTGCCCAACGAGGCCGAGCTCGTTGCGCTCTTCCCGCACCGGCCGGGCGGCAGGCTTCTTGTCGCCTCCAGCACGGGCGAAGGGTTTGTCGTGGCCGAGGACGATGTGCTCGCCCAGACAAGGGCGGGCAAGCAGGTGCTCAACCTCAAGGGCGAGGCCCGGGCGAAGGTGTGCCGCCCTGTCGAGGGCGACCATGTCGCGGTGGTGGGCGAGAACCGCAAGGTGCTGGTCTTCCCGCTCGATGAGCTGCCGCAGATGGCCCGGGGCAAGGGGGTGCGGCTGCAGAAATACCGTGACGGCGGTCTGTCGGATGCGCGCACCTTCCGTCTTGCCGAGGGGCTGAGCTGGCGCGATCCGGCCGGGCGGACACGCACCGAGCACGACCTGACCGAATGGATGGGCCGGCGCGCCACCGCCGGGCGCATGGCGCCAAGGGGCTTCCCGCGCGACAACCGCTTCACCTGAGGGCGCTTCACCTGAGGGCGCCTGGTGGCCGCCCTGGGGTGGCGGCGTTGCAGCGTGGCGGCTTCTCGGCTAGGGCTGAGCGGTGTTCACGTGGAGCGATCAGATGCAGCCAGCGCCCCGACTCCTTCGCACCGCGGCCGCCCTCGCCCTTTCGGCCGTGCTCGCCTCCTGTTCGGCTCCGGCCGCGATGCGCGAGGCCTCGCGCCCCGAGGGCGCGCTTGGCGACTTTCGCCTCGGCTTTGTCATCGTCACCGCCGAGACGCCGGCGGTCGGTCCGCTGTCGCGCACCGCGACGGCCGAGGAATGGGAAGAAGTGCTGGCCGAAGCGATCAGGCGCGAGCTTGGCGGCTACGAGGGCGATCGTCTCTATCACATCGGGGTCAGCGTCGACGGATACACGCTGGCCTTGCCCGGAATTCCGGTGGTCGCGAGCCCCAAGTCGGTGCTGGGCATCGGGGTAACCGTCTGGGATGACGCCAAGGGCGAGAAACTGAACGCCGAACCAAGGCGCATGGCGGTCTTCGAGAGCCTGGGCGGCGACACGGTCCTGGGTTCGGGGCTCACGCGCAGCAGGCGCGAGCAGATGGAAGATCTCGCCGCCAATGCCGCGCGCAAGATCCACCTGTGGCTGCGCGAGAACGCTGCCTGGTTCGGCGTCGGGGCGGAGGCGGGCGCAGCACAGGCGCCGGAGGAGGGGC
Source organism: Meinhardsimonia xiamenensis (assembly GCF_900102905.1). GTDB lineage: Bacteria > Pseudomonadota > Alphaproteobacteria > Rhodobacterales > Rhodobacteraceae > Meinhardsimonia > Meinhardsimonia xiamenensis. The sequence continues at coordinate 777,419 of NZ_FNFV01000001.1, forward strand.
CCGCATCGCCGGCCGCACAGGCAGAGGGCGAAGACAGGAGATCGGGTGCTTGATTTTGCACGGTAGCATCGCTATCTCGCGCGCGATGCAAACCTACCCGGGGGTCACAGCGCCCCCCAGACCAGCGAGGCGCCGGAAGAATGGCAAAGGCAAAGTTTGAACGGACGAAACCGCATGTGAACGTTGGCACGATCGGCCACGTTGACCACGGCAAGACGACGCTGACGGCGGCGATCACGAAGTATTACGGCGAGTTCAAGGCGTACGACCAGATTGACGCGGCTCCCGAGGAGCGGGCGCGTGGCATCACGATCTCGACGGCGCATGTCGAGTACGAGACGCCGAACCGCCACTACGCGCACGTCGACTGCCCCGGCCACGCTGACTACGTGAAGAACATGATCACGGGTGCGGCGCAGATGGACGGCGCGATTCTGGTGGTTTCGGCCGCCGACGGCCCGATGCCGCAGACGCGCGAGCACATCCTTCTGGCCCGTCAGGTGGGCGTGCCG
>NZ_FNFV01000020.1 GCF_900102905.1 Meinhardsimonia xiamenensis
GGGGCCCGGAAGCGCCCGTTCCGCGTTCTGGGCGGGCAAATTCGCGCATCGCACCGGCGAAAGGCCCGGCAAGTCCGAGTTAATCAAGGTGTCCATTTGGTATCAGGTACTTGATACAAAATCACGGGTGACTCGATAGTGCTGTGAGTAGGCAAAAAGAAGAAGAAAAGACAACGGTATCCTGAAGTAACTCATATCCCCACTTGCCGACATCTCCATTAATAACATTGCTGCCAGTAATTTTCCAAGAGATTCAGCGCGAATCCACAAGTAAAGAAAAGACGAAAAAATTATTATAGCACCGAAAATCCCAGTTTCCGCCAATATTTCCATAACTACATTGTGTGGATACAACATATTAGAATCCAAGCCAGAATAAAAAGACCAATTTCCAAGACCGACCCCAAATAACGGGTTATCCAGAAAAACAGACATTGAAATACTAATCATTTCCATCCTTATTATAACAGAGCCAAAATCGCCATCTTCGAGATTGTTATCAATAATTCTTCCAATAACGCTAAGCCTAGACAAGGTATTCTCAACGACTCCCTCCCCAATTGTTTCTATTATGTTATATGTTATCGTCATAAATGCGAATATAAACAGGATCGATGAAACGACTCGCAAATTAATTCTGATAAAAAATAAAGATGATGATATAATCAACGCAATTAATGGTCCCTTCGATGCAGTCCATAGAACAGAACTCAGAAAAATAATAAAAAGAAATACGTAAACAAAACTTCCACTATTTTTGTTCATATAGAGGCACATCAGGGCCGCAATGGACATCATCCAACCGAAAATAATCGGACCATTAATGAAAAAACGGACACTCCGATCCCAAAATCCGAAATGCAGTTTGTATATTATGGTAAAAACGAGAACTATAACGCAAGTGAAAATGAAAAATTTCACAAACGCCTGGACACCAATGATATTCGCGCTATATATCATAAGTGGCGCGACTGAAATTGTCGCCAAAATTGCCCCGTCAATCTTGTAGTATGCGTAGAATAAATCTTGGGTTTGAAATGTTGCGATTAGCAGAGCGGTTAATATTGGAAACAAATGTAGTGTTGATTTTACCAGAATATAACGAAATATCTGACTTCGAAAAAGAACAGCAAATATCGTTAAAATAAATGTTGGGAAAATAATTCCGAGGGTAACATTTATAAAGAATGGAGATATAGAGCCGCTGGCCAGTAAAACATACGATACCGGCACAAGACCGATAGCTAATTTCTGGCTTGATGTGGCATACAGCGGGCGCTCGTACCTGCTAGTTATGATCGCCATCACAGCGCGCTCCATATCGACTGGTCATACATGGTTGGACACTTTGATTAATCCGGCCCTCCTAAACGGCGTCACAACGGACCGAGGATTCGCCTGCCCCAAACGGAGGGTTGGCGATTCTGGCAACCTCTTCCGTTTCGTGCCGCTGTCTGCTGCCCCCTTTCTGCCGCTGACGCGGCGTAGGGCGAACCTCACCATTACGCCTCCGCCTCCCTCCGCTCCAGATATGCACGCCGCTTCATGCTGTAGGCGACGTCGGCGAACCCGAGCTCCACCCGCGGCCGGACGATTCCGCTCGTGCGCACGATGACCACCATGCGGTCCTCTTGCTTCGGCAAAGATATGCTCGACCGTAGCCCATACCTTTGAGCGCGCTGCATTGGCCCTCTAGTGCTGAGGCTTCGGCCCTTTCCCTGCCGTCTCGCGAAAGCGCCAGATCGTGGTCTCATCCGGCATCCTGTCGCCGTCATCGATCCCGAGGAACCTTCCGAAGCTGCGCCGGTCGAGGATCTGGAACTCCGCCTGCGCATCCGACAGGTTGTGGAGCGCCTGAAGGACGAGCACCTTGAACATCGTCACGGCGTCCATCGGGGGGCGTCCGCCCTTCTTCCGGTCAGAGCGCCTCAGCGCCGCGTCAAGCTCGGGGCGGAACAGCTCGAAATCCACCACCGCCGCCAGCCGCTCCAGAGGGTCGCCCGCCTTCGACAGCGCCGCATACCGCTCGTCCAGATCGAAGAACCCATGCTGATCCGCCATCACGACACTCCCTTCTCCGTCAACGCCACGGAATCACAGACATCGCCGAAGGGCGAGAGGTTTTTCAGGGTGTCCGAATGCGGCGCGCTCGAAGGTGCGTGCGGCGGTCGAGCATGTCTTCGCCGACTCGAGCCACCGGATGGCACTCTTTGTCCGCACGATCGGGATCGCGCGGGCACGGGCGAAGATCGGGCTTGCGAACCTTGCCTACAACATGAAGCGGCTTGT
>NZ_FNFV01000008.1 GCF_900102905.1 Meinhardsimonia xiamenensis
AACTTGGGGATTTCTCTGCCAGGGCCTCGAAAATGCGAAGCCAGACCCCCGCCTTCGCCCACCTGTTGTAGCGATTGTAAACCGTTGTCCGCGGCCCGTAGCGCTCCGGCAGGTCGCGCCACGGCGCACCGGTTCTCAGGATGTAGAAGATGCCCGAGATCACCCGCCGGTCATCAACCCGCGCCACCCCTCGCGGCTTGTTCGGAAGCAGCGGCGCGATGACCGCCCACTCCGCATCGCTCACATCGTGTCTGCCCGTCATGCTCACCTCCGTTTCCGGAAGTGAATCATCACACCGCCAAAAACGGAATCCCATTTATGGGTTCACGACCTAGTTCCCGGAGCCTTCGCCCTGCCCGGCCGCCTCATAGCCCGCCCAGCCCGTCGCCCGCCCCGTCGGCGGCAGTTCCTCCGGTTGCACATGATGCAGCATGTGGGTCTTGGCGATGAAATTTGCCGAGACCGGCGCAGTGATGAACAGGAATACCGAGATCATCAGTTCATGAAAGCTTACCTGTCCATGCGTCAGGGCGAAGTAGAGCATCGAGGCCAGCAAGGCGCCGCCCACGCCCAGCGTCGTCGCCTTGGTCGGGGCATGGAGGCGCTGCAACGTGTCCCTCAACCGGACAAGGCCCCAGGAACCGACGAGCCCGAAGAGGCCGGAGATCACCAGAAGCGCCGAGATCGCGACTTCGGAAAGCTGTGACATGGGCCCCCTCCTACTCGATGATGTTGCCGCGCAGGATGAAGCGGCAATAGGCGACGGTGGACACGAAACCGACCATGGCGATCAGCATCGACACTTCGAAGAAGGTCTGGCTGTCGATCCAGATGCCGTAGAGGACGATCAACGCGATGACGTTGATCACCATGGTGTCGAGCGCGAGGATCCTGTCCGCGGCGCGCGGACCGCGCACGAGTCGATAGAGGTTCAGCAAGAGCCCCAGCGTGAAGCATCCCGTGGCGAAGGCAAGCGCAAGCGTGATCATTCGAATATCTCCTTCAGCCGTCGTTCATACCGGGCCTTGATCTGATCGCGGACGCCGTCCGGGTCGCCGGTGTCGAGGCAATGCACGAGTATGGCGCGACCGTCTGCCGACAGCATTGCCGAAACGGTTCCGGGGGTCATGGTGATCGTTCCGGCCAGAACGGTGATCGCCTCGGGCGTGGTGATATCGAGAGGAACGGCGATCCAGTGCGTCCTGATCCGGTCGAGGCGGCGGAAGAGGATTATGCCGGCCACCACGACATTGGCAACGATGATGTCCCAGATGACCACCACCGCATATTCGATGATGCGCACGGGGCGTCGCAGTCGTGGCCGATCGGGCCAGTAGGGCGCGGTGACGACCGGAATGATGAGGCCGAGGACGAGGCCGAGCACCACGCTGCCCACCGTCACCGTGTTCACCAGGAGCTGCCAGGTGACCGCGAGCGTCAGGGTCAGGAGCGGGTGCGGGAGGATGCGGCGCAGCATCGGTTCAGCTCCCTCCGGCGGCGCGGCTCAGCACCGCCTCGATGTAATCGGCCGGATCGTGCAACTGGGCCGCGGCCTGTTCGAGATACGCGGTCGCCGGCCCGGCAAGCACGGTGAGTGTCAGGAAAGCCGCCATGATCGCACCGATCGCGGCAAGGGCGAGGCCCGGTGCCCTCGGGCGCGCCTCGCCCCCTGCCCCGGCGCCCGTGCCGACAAGCTCCGTCGATTTCCAGAAGATCACGCTCCCGGCCCGCGCAAAGCCCACGATCGTCAGCAGCGACGTCAGCAGGATCGCGGTCCAGAGCAGCACGGCGTGATCGGAGGGCCGCACCGCATCGAGGATCAGAAGCTTGCCGAGGAAGCCCGAAAGGGGAGGCATGCCGGTCATGGCAATCGCCCCGGCAAAGAACAGCGCGGCCAGAAGCCCGTTCTGGGCCGCCGGAGGCGCCGTGACAAGGCGATCAGCCGCCTCGCCCCGCTGGCTGACCACGAGATCGGCCACCAGAAACAGCGCCGCCGCGGCAAAGGTGGAATGGACAAGGTAGAAGAGGGCCGCAACCGTGGTTTCGGGCGCAAAACCCGCAAGCGCGATGAACAGCGTGCCCATCGAGCCGAGCACCGAGAACGAGACCAGAGGCAGAAGCCGGCGCGCGCCAAGCACGCCGAGCGCCCCGACCGCCAGCGTGACGAGCGCCATGACCATCAGGGTGCCGGCCGGCAGCGCTCCCGTCGCGGCGGTCTCGGGCGGGAAGACGATGGCGTAGACGCGCAGGACCGCATAGGCGCCGACCTTCGTCATGATGGCGAAGAGCGCCGCAACCGGTGCGGGGGCGTTGGAATAGGTCCCCGGCAGCCAGAACTGCACGGGAAACAGCGCGGCCTTCACCGCGAAGACCACCATCAGCAGCACCGCCGCAACCCGGACCAGCGCCGAATCCTCGGCCGGTATCTCCTGCACGCGTTGGGCAAGGTCGGCGATGTTGAGCGTGCCGGTCGTCGCATAGATCGTGCCGAGGGCGAAGAGGAACAGAGTCGAGCCGGCGAGGTTCATGATGACATACTGCAGGCCGGCGCGCAGCCTGTCCTTGCCCCCGCCATGGATCATGAGCCCGTAGGAGGCGATGAGCAGAACCTCGAAGAACACGAACAGGTTGAAGATGTCGCCGGTCACGAAGGCGCCGCAGATACCCATCAGCTGGAACTGGAACAGGGCATGAAAGTGCTGCCCGCGCCTGTCCCAGCCGGTGCCGATGGCGTAGGCCAGCACGATCATCCCGAGCACCGCGGTCAGCAGCACCATCATTGCCGAGAGCCGGTCGAGCACAAGCACGATGCCGAACGGCGCGGGCCAGTTGCCGAGCTCGTAGACATGGGTCTGCCCGCCCGCAGCCATCAGGGTCAACCCAACCGCAACCGCCGCGAGCGCCGCGGTGCCGGCCGTGGAGAAGCTGCGCGCCAGCACGATGTCATGGCGCATGACAAAGGCGATGAGCGGTGCCAGCAGCGCCGGCAGCACGACCGGAACGATGATCCAGTGGTTCATTGCCGCTCCTCCACCCGGCCCGGTGCGCGGTCCGGTCCCGCCTCCGCGCGCCCCTCCGGACCAGGGGCCGGGCTGCCTGCCGGCTCCGGGTTGGCGCCTTCATCGGAAGGCATGTTCACGCGGTCGTCGTCGGCCTCGAGATAGGCTCCGAGCGAGAGCATCACCAGAACCGCCGTCATCCCGAACGAGATCACGATGGCGGTCAGCACCAGCGCCTGGGGAAGCGGGTCGGTGTAGCCCGGGGCCGATTTCGCGAGAATCGGCGGAAGGCCCGTGGCCAGCCGACCCGACGAGAAGACGAAGATGTTCACCGCGTAGCTGAGCAGCGCAAGCCCGAGGATCACCGGAAACGACCGCAGCCGGAGCAGCAGATACACCCCGCCCGCGGTCAGCACGCCGATGGAGCTTGCAACGATGAGTTCCATGTCAGCTCTCTTCCTTCTCGCCGTCCGCCGCGCGCCGCGACGGGTCAACGTCCATCGGCTCGATGTTGATCGTCTCGCCGGCGACGCGGGCCATGCGCGACAGGCTGTAGAGCATCAGCATCACCGCACCGAGAACGGTCAGGAACACGCCAAGGTCGAAGATCATGGCGGTGGCAAGTTCGAATTCCTCGATGGGCGGGATGGTGAAGTATCCGTAGCTTGAGGTCAGGAAGGGACGACCGGCCAGCCATGATCCCACTCCCGCCGCACCGGCGATGACCACGCCGGTGCCGATGAGCGCGTGATATTCGATGCGCTGCCGCTCCTGCGCCCACAGAAAGCCCGAAGCCATGTACTGCATGAGGAAGGCGATGGCGACGACGAGGCCAGCCACGAACCCGCCGCCGGGCTGGTTGTGGCCGCGCAGAAACAGGTAGACGCCCACCATGATCGCGATCGGCATCATCACCCGCGTCGCGACCACCATCATCATCGGGTGCCGGTCGCGGCTGCGCGGCGTCGTGTCGCGCCAGTTGCGCAGCCTCCGCCCCGCCGCGCCGGAGAGAAGCGACATCAGCAGCGCATAGATCGTCAACCCGGCAATCCCGAGAACGATGATCTCGCCATAGGTGTCGTATCCGCGGAAGTCGACGAGGATCACGTTCACGACGTTGGTCCCGCCGCCACCGGTCTTGGAATTGGCAAGGTGATACTCCGAGATCGAGCTGAAGTCGCGGGTCAGGAACGCATAGGCGAGCGCCGCGACCCCGATCCCGGCACAGACGGCGATGCCCGCGTCCCGCAGGCGCTGCGCCGGGCTGCTTTCGGCGGGCGTGTGCCGCGGGAGGAAGTTCAGCGCCAGCAGCAGGAGCAGGGTGGTCACGGTCTCGACCGAGATCTGGGTCAGGGCCAGATCGGGCGCCGACAGATACACGAAACCGGCCGAGACCGTCAGCCCGATCACGCCGATCATGATGAGGGCGAGAAAGCGCGTGCGATGAACGGAGATCACGCCGAGCGTGGCCACGATCAGCAGCACGAAGCCCGCGGCCACCGTCGGCGGAATGGGAAGCGGCGGCCGGCTGCCCGGCACATGCGCGCCACCGGCCCACGCCAGCACGCCCAGCACGAGCGCGAAGGCGGCGAACCAGGCCAGGTAGGTGCTGATCGCGCCGCCATGCAGCGCGCGCGTCACCCTGTCGGCGCCGGCGACGCACGCCGCGACGGTCGCATCAAAGATGGCCTTCGCCTCGGGCCGGCGCGCGGCCGCCCATGCGCGCAGCAGCGGCCCGTGCTGCCACAGGAGAATGACCCCGCCGATCACCGCGATCACCGACAGCACAAGCGCCGGATTGACGCCGTGCCAAAGCTTTAGCGAGTAGTAGGGCAACGCGCCCTTGACAACCGCGCCACCGGCAATGGCGACGAGGTCGCCGACGAGCGCGCTTGGCATGAGCCCGATCAGCACAACGAGAAGGGCCAGGAGCGCGGGGCCCGCCCACATGCCCGGAACGGGATCATGCGGCCTGCGCGGGTAGTCCTCGCGCACCGGGCCCAGAAAGACGTGGACGAACAGGCGCAGCGAATAGGCCACCGAAAACACCGCCGCCACCGTTGTCAGCGCCGGGATGATCCACCCGTTGCCCTGCCATGCGGCGTGCGCGGCCGCATCAAGCGTCATCTCCTTTGAGATGAAGCCGTTGAAGGGCGGCAGCCCGGCCATCGACAGCGCGGCGACGAGGGCGATCAGCGCCGTAACCGGCATCAGCCGCGCAAGCCCCCCGAGCCGGCTGATGTCGCGCGTGCCCGTCTCGTGGTCCACGATGCCGGCAACCATGAACAGGGCGGCCTTGAAGGTCAGGTGGTTGATGATGTGAAAGACCGCGACAACGGCGGCGAAGGGCGTGCCGAGGCCAAGGAGAAAGGTCAGAAGGCCCAGGTGGCTGACCGTCGAGTAGGCGAGCAGTGCCTTGAGGTCGTTCTTGAACAGCGCGATCACCGCGCCGACGACCATGGTGACGAGCCCGGTTGTCGCGACGATGTAGAACCACTCCGGCGTGCCGGACAGCACCGGCCAGAGGCGCGCCAGAAGAAAGACGCCCGCCTTCACCATCGTGGCCGAATGCAGGTAGGCCGAGACCGGCGTAGGCGCCGCCATCGCGTGCGGCAACCAGAAGTGAAACGGAAATTGCGCCGACTTCGTGAACGCACCGAGAAGGATCAGCAGCAGCGCCGGCAGATAGAGCGCCGAGGAGCGTATCTCCTCGCCCCGCGTGAGAATCACGCTCAGCTCGTAGCTGCCCGCGATGTCGCCGAGCAACAGGCCCCCGGCGAGCAGGGCCAGCCCCCCCAGGCCGGTCACGGTCAGCGCCATGCGCGCGCCTTGCCGGCCCTCGGGCAGATGCGTCCAGTAGCCGATGAGCAGGAAGGAGGAGAGCGAGGTCAGCTCCCAGAAGATCAGCATCAGCAGGATGTTGTCGGAGAGCACGATGCCCAGCATCGCGCCCTGGAACAGAAGCAGGTAGGTGTAGAACCGCCCGACCGGATCGTCGCCGGACAGATAGAAGCGCGCGTAGATGATGATCAGCGCGCCGACACCGAGGATCATTCCCGCAAAGAGCAGGCCGAGCCCGTCAAGCATGAGGCTGGCGTCGAGGCCGAGCGCGGGAAGCCACTCGATGCGTGCCGTAATCACCTCGCCCGCGAGCACCGAGGGTGCCAGCAGGCCCAGAAGCACGAGTGCAAGCAACGTTGGCGCCAGCGCGAAGGCGGCGCAGACGGTGCGGCCCGCGCGAATCGTCACCCCGGGAATCAGCGCGCCGAGAAACGGTAGCGCCGCGATCAGGAAGAGAAACGTCGAATGCAAGCCTGCCCCCGTTCGCCCTGCGCATCGCGCCCCGAAACCGGGTGCGCGGGCCGTGCCGTTGCAGCCCGTGGCCGGCCGTGGCCGTATTTAAATGCTCAGGCGCGCGCGGCCAAGTCCTGATGGCATCGCGCCGGCGGCGAGGTCGGCAGGCATGACCGCTTGGCCTATGCCTGTGGGCGCGCCGCGCGCCGACGCACGGACCCGGCCGCGCGGCGGGCCGTGCCGGCGGGACGGCGACGCCCCGCCGCGCCGGACGCCGCCTGCTCTCGCCGTTCAGCGCGAGCGGCTCAGTGCAGGATGAACTCGCCGGTCACGTTGCGCCACTCGCCGGGTGCGATCAGCTTGCGATGAGTGAAGCGGACCGAATGCAGGGGCCCCTCGATTTCCTTCTGCCAGAATTCGATGAAGCGGAACAGGCGAGGATGGTCCGGCGCCAGGTCGTAGTCCTGCCAGACGAAGCTGTTGAGGACGTGCGGGTAGTCGGGCAGATGATAGAACATCTCCGCCGTCGTCAGCCCATAGCCCTTCAGCAACAGCTCGGTTTCCGACATTTCCGCCATCGATTGCCTCCATGTGCTGCCTCGTCGTTTTGGAGATGATGTCACGGCGCGGATAAATTTCAATGAAAACAGCCTGTTAGCACCGGCTGCCCGATGCTGCTGCCAAGAGGGCGGCGCGGCGCGGTCGCCTGCTGGATCCGGTCGCCATTGCACACCATATGGGCCAGAGGATATAGTCCCTCCCAACTAGATATTGAGCGAGCCAGAGGCGGCAGACAACGTGAACGACACTCCGGAACGTCCTGAAGACGAAGAAGAAAGCGGCGGCGCGGGCGACAGGGCGCAGTATCCTGTCATCTCCATCGAGCGCGAGATGCGCTCAAGCTATCTCGATTACGCGATGAGCGTGATCGTCTCGCGCGCCATTCCCGACCTGCGCGACGGGCTGAAGCCGGTGCACCGGCGCATCCTCTATGCGATGCACGAGACCGGCAACACCCATGACAAGCCCTACCGCAAGTCTGCCCGCCCCGTGGGCGACGTGATGGGGAAATACCACCCCCATGGCGACGCGGCGATCTACGACGCGCTGGTGCGAATGGCGCAGGACTTCTCCATGTCCCTGCCGCTGCTCGACGGGCAGGGCAACTTCGGCTCGATGGACGGCGACAACCCCGCCGCCATGCGCTACACCGAGGTGCGCATGGCCAAGGCAGCCTCCGCCCTTCTTGCCGACATCGAGAAGGACACCGTCGATTTCCAGCCCAACTACGACGGCAAGGACCGCGAGCCGGTGGTTCTGCCCGCGCGCTTTCCCAACATGCTGGTCAATGGCGCGGGCGGCATTGCCGTGGGCATGGCCACCAACATCCCGCCCCACAACCTCGGCGAGGTGGTGGACGCGACGCTCGCGCTGATCGAAAACCCCGATCTCGATTCGCTGCAGCTGATGGAATACATCCCCGGCCCCGATTTTCCGACCGGTGGGCTGATCCTTGGCCGCTCGGGGGCGCGCAAGGCCTATTTGGAGGGACGCGGCAGCGTCATCATCCGCGCCAGAACCCACATCGAGGAACTGCGCAAGGACCGCTACGCCATCGTCGTCGACGAGATCCCCTATCAGGTCAACAAGGCCGCACTCGTCGAGAAGATCGCCGATCTCGTGCGCGAGAAGAAGATCGAGGGCATCGCCCATGTGCAGGACGAATCCGACCGCCACGGCGTGCGGGTGGTGATCGAACTCAAGCGCGACGCCACGCCCGAGGTGGTGCTCAACCAGCTCTGGCGCTTCACGCCGCTGCAGACGAGCTTCGGCTGCAACATGCTGGCGCTCAACGGCGGCCGGCCAGAGCAGTTGAGCTTGCGGGATTTCCTGCAGTATTTCATCGACTTCCGCGAGGAAGTTGTGACACGGCGCACGGCCTATGACCTCAGACGCGCGCGCGAGCGCAGCCATGTGCTGTGCGGTCTTGCGGTGGCCGTCTCCAACGTGGACGAGGTGGTGGCGACGATCCGCGCCTCCGCCGATGCCGCCGAGGCGCGGGCGCGGCTGATGGAGCGGCGCTGGCCCGCCGCCGAGATCGCCGACTACATCCGGCTCATCGACGACCCCACCCACAAGATGAACGAGGACGGCACCTACAACCTGTCCGAGACGCAGGCGCGTGCCATTCTCGACCTGCGGCTGCAGCGGCTCACGCAGATCGGGGTGAAGGAGGTGACCGACGAGCTTGAGGACCTGGCCGCGAAGATCCGCGACTACCTCGACATCCTGCGCTCGCGCGAGCGCATCCGCGCCATCATCGCCGAGGAGCTCAGGGAGGTGCGCGCGGAATTCGCCGTGCCCCGTCGCACCGAAATCGTCGACTGGGAGGGGGACCTTGACGACGAGGACCTGATCGAGCGCGAGGAGATGGTCGTCACCGTCACCCAGTCGGGCTACATCAAGCGCACGCCGCTCGCCGAGTTCCGCGCCCAGAGGCGCGGCGGCAAGGGGCTCACCGGCATGGCCACCAAGGAGGATGACGCCGTCACCCGCCTCTTCGTGGCCAACACCCACGACCAGCTTCTCTTCTTCACCACCGACGGGATGGTCTACAAGCTCAAGACCTGGCGGCTGCCGCTGGCCGCGCGCAACGCCCGCGGCAAGGCGATCGTCAACATCCTGCCGATCCCGCAGGGCGTCTCCATCGCCGCGATCATGCCCGTGGACCGCCCCGAGGAGGAGTGGGACCAGCTGCAGATCATGTTCGCCACCTCTGCGGGCGACGTGCGGCGCAACGCGCTCTCGGACTTCGTCAACGTCAAGTCCAACGGCAAGATCGCCATGCGCCTGCCCGAGGGCGTGCGGCTCGTCAACGCGCGCATCTGTACCGAGGACGACGACGTGCTCTTGGTCACCGCGATGGGCCGGGCGATCCGCTTCCCCACCACCGAGGTGCGCGTCTTCAAGGGGCGCGAATCGACCGGCGTGCGCGGCATCCGCCTCGCGCCGGGCGACGAGGTGGTGTCGATGGCGATCCTGCGCCACTTCGAGGCCACGCCCGAGGAGCGCGCCGCCTATCTGAAGATGCGCCGGGCCGTGGCCGGGATGACCGAGGAGCCCGAGGCCGACGAGGACGAGCTCGATATGCCCGCCGGCATCGAGTTCAGCCCCGAACGCTATGCCGAGATGTCGGCGGCCGAGGAGCTCATTCTCACCATCACCGCGCGCGGCATGGGCAAGTTGTCCTCTTCGCACGACTATCCGGTGCGCGGCCGGGGCGGTCAGGGCGTGATGGCCTGCGACAAGGCGATGCGCGGCGGGCGGCTGGTGGCGAGCTTCCCGGTGGAGATTGATGACCAGATCATGCTGGTGACCAGCGCGGGCCAGTCGATTCGCGTGCCCGTCGCGGAGATCCCCTTCCGCTCGCGCGCCGCTGGCGGAGTCAAGGTGCTCGACATCCAGCCGGGAGAAGAGGTCGTGTCGGTGGCCTGGATCGCAGAGGGCGAAGACGAGGAGGAGCGGGAGGCGCCACGGAGCGACACCTGAAGCACGACGGCGGGCGGCAGGGCGCAAGACGTTTCACCGCTCTGCCACAATCCGGCCCCGAAGTCGGCGGTTTCGCGGGCTTCTCTGCCACCTGAACGTGATGCAGAAGGCGTTGCGGGAGAGGTGTCATGGGCGAACGTCAACAGCGGAAGGCAGTCAACACCGGGCGCCCCTCGGGGCTACTCGCCGGGCCGCGCGTGCAAGTGGCGCTCACCATCGCGCGGGTATCGCTGGCGCTCTACTTCCTTCTTTCGGCCACGGGACTGGTCAGCGACCCCGTGATTCGCATGCTCTTCGATGGCTATGCCATCGGCGAGCCGGCGCGCCGGCTTCTCGAAGGATCGGTCATCGTTGCCGCGACGCTGGTGCTGTTCGGCGCGGCGACGCGGCCCGCGGCGCTTTATCTCGCGGTGTTCGTGATCTGGTCGGCCGGGCTGCAGGCCCATGGGCGCGTCGAGGCACAGGCTAGCGCGATCCCGGGCGCACTCGCCCTTTTCGCGGGCATGGTGCTCATCGCCGTCGACGCCCCCGAAAGCCCGCGCCGCCGCCGTCGCCCGGAGGGACCGATCCGCCCGCGCCGCATTGCGCCGAGGCGGGCCCTCCCGCTCAAGCGCGCCCCGCGAGGGCTGCCCCGGCCGGGCCGACCAGCCAGCGTTTCCCGCGCCGATCTTGATGAGACGCCCAACATCTTTGCCGACATCTGGGAGGAGGAAGCGGCCTGAGCGCGCCTCCCCAAGGTGCCCGGAAAGGCCCCGCCCTGCCCCGGCGGGGCCTTTTCATTGCCCGCGCGCGCGCCTAACTAGGCGATCATGTCCGACACGCTTCACATCATCGGCGGCGGCATGGCCGGGGTCGAGGCTGCCTGGGCGGCGGCGGGTGCCGGCGTGCCTGTCGTTATCCACGAGATGCGACCCGAGAAAGGCACCTTCGCCCACCGCACGGGCAAGCTCGCCGAGATGGTCTGCTCGAACTCCTTCCGCTCCGACGACGACGAGAACAACGCCGTCGGCCTTTTGCACTGGGAGATGCGCGCGGCCGGAAGCCTGGTGATGCGTGCGGCTGACGCCAACCGGGTGCCCGCGGGCGGCGCGCTGGCGGTGGACCGCGAAGGCTTCTCCGACGCCGTCACCGCCGCCATCGAGGCGCATCCGCTCATCACCGTCGAGCGCGGCGAGATCACCGCGCTGCCCGAGGCGGGCCACTGGATCATCGCCACCGGCCCCCTCACCTCGGGCGCGCTCGCCGAGGCCATCGCCGCCGAAACCGGGGCCGAGGCGCTGGCCTTCTTCGATGCGATCGCCCCCATCGTCCATGCCGATTCCATCGACATGACGGTGGCCTGGGCGCAGTCGCGATATGACAAGGGCGAGACCGAGGAGGAGCGCCGCGCCTACATCAACTGCCCGATGACGCGGGAACAGTACGAGGCCTTCATCGACGCGCTTCTCGCGGCCGAGAAGACCGAGTTCCGCGAGGGCGAGACGGCGCAGTATTTCGACGGCTGCCTGCCGATCGAGGTGATGGCCGAGCGCGGGCGCGAGACGCTGCGCCACGGGCCGATGAAGCCCGTGGGCCTCACCAACCCGCACAAGCCGGGCGAGAAGCCCTATGCCGTGGTCCAGCTGCGCCAGGACAACGCGCTTGGCACGCTCTACAACATGGTCGGCTTTCAGACCAAGATGAAATATGGCGCACAAGTCGATGTTTTTCGGATGATTCCCGGCCTTGAGAATGCGCGGTTCGCGCGCCTTGGCGGCATTCACCGCAACAGCTTCATCAACTCGCCAAGGCTTCTCGACCGGGAGATGCGGCTGAAGTCGAAGCCGCACATCCGTTTCGCCGGCCAGATCACCGGGGTCGAGGGCTATGTTGAATCGGCGGCGATGGGCATTCTCGCCGGACGGCTGGCCGCGGGGGAGATCCTCGGCCGTCCCATCGCCCCGCCCCCGCCGGAGACGGCCACCGGCGCGCTTCTGGCCCACATCACCGGCGGGGCGGACGCGAAGACCTTCCAGCCGATGAACGTGAATTTCGGCCTCTTTCCGCCCATCGAGGCGCGCGGTGGGCGCAAGGGCCGGCGCGAGCGCTACCGCGCCTATACCGACCGCGCCAAGGCCGCCTTCACCGCCTGGCTTGCCGAGAATGCCCTCGCCGCGGCCTGAGGGAGCGTCCGCCTACGCGACCCGCTTTGCGCCCTCGCCCACGGGGCTTCTGCACCTCGGCCACGCCTACTCCGCGCTCGTCGCGGCGGAGCGCGCGCGCGCGCACGGCGGGCGATTCCTCCTGCGCATCGAGGACATCGACACCCCCCGCTGCCGGCCCGAATACGAGGCGGCGATCTACGAGGATCTCGCCTGGCTCGGTCTTGAGTGGGAAGAGCCGGTGATGCGCCAGTCCGACCGACGCGCGGCGCATGACGCCGCGCTGAAGCGGCTGGGGGAGATGGGCCTTCTCTACCCCTGCCGCTGCACCCGCGGCGACATCCGCGCGGCCCTCTCCGCCCCGCAGGAAGGCGCGCCTGTGATCGGCCCTGACGGTCTCGTCTATCCCGGCACCTGCCGTGGCCGCGCACTGGAGGAGGCCGGCGCGGGCGACGCGCTCAGGCTCGACATGGCCCGCGCGCTCGAGCGGCTGGGGCGCGCGCGCATCGCCTTCACCGAAACCGGCGGGGTGGTGAAGGAGCCGTCCGAGATGAGCGCCGCGCAGATCATCGAGGGCATCGGCGATGTGGTGCTGGCGCGGCGCGACATCGGCACCTCCTATCACCTCAGCGTGGTGGTGGACGATGCCGCGCAAGGGATCACCGAGGTGGTGCGGGGGGCCGATCTCTTCGCCGCCACCTTCATCCACCGGCTCTTGCAGGAACTTCTGGGCCTGCCCGAACCCGCCTATCACCACCACCGCCTGATTCGCGACGAAGCGGGCCGCAGGCTTGCCAAGCGTGACGATGCGCGCGCCATCCGCCGCTACCGCGAGGAGGGCTCAACGCCCGAGGACATCCACCGCATGTTGGGGCTGGAAGCGGCTGACAGTTGAGCGCTTCGCAGATGATCGAACTTGCCCCTTGCCCGGGGCGCATGGTGGCCCGGGCATGCGCCCGCCCGCCCCCAGGCGGGCGCATTCGCGCCCACCCGGGCGGACGCATGCCCTCCGTCCCACCCGTGGGCGAGTTCCACCGCAGGCAACCTTCTCCAACCTTGCCATGCACTGTCCGGCCCTCCGCGGGAGCGAGGCACGCGCCTCACGTCGAAGCTTCAGGCTCCATCAGCACCACCTCCTCGCCATCGCGGATCGCGGTGTAGAAGCAGGTACGCCGCAGCGTGTGGCAGGCCGGCCCGGTTTGGCGCACGAGAAGCAGAAGCGTGTCGCGGTCGCAATCCACCCGCATCTCCACGAGCTCCTGAACGTTGCCCGAGCTCTCCCCCTTCACCCAGAAGGCCTGGCGCGAGCGCGACCAGTAGGTGACCCGCCCCGTCTTGAGCGTGCGCCGCACGGCTTCGGCGTTCATCCACGCCATCATCAGAACCTCGCCCGTCTCCGCCTCCTGGGCGATGGCGGGGATGAGGCCGCGCGCGTCATAGCGAAGCGTCTCGGGGTCGAAGGGCATCTGTCGTCTTCCCATGGATCAGATCCCGGCCTATCTAGAAGGCAGGCCGGCCGAGGGAAAGAGATGAGCGACACCGATCTGATCAAGCTTTACTCCGGGCGCATCCTCGAGCTTGCCGCCTCCATCCCTCATACCGAGCGGCTGAAGGCCCCGCAGGCCAGCGTGAAACGCCGCTCGCCGCTCTGCGGCTCAACGATCACGGTCGATGTGGTGCTCGACGATCAGGGTCGCATCGCCGAATTCGGGCAGGATGTGAAGGCCTGCGCACTGGGTCAGGCGGCGGCATCGATCGTCGGGGCGAACGCCATCGGCCGGACGCGCGCCGAGATCGAGCGCGCGCGCGACCAACTGCGCGCCATGCTCAAGGAGGACGGCCCCACGCCCGACGCCCCCTTCGAGGAGCTTGAGGTGCTGCGCCCCGCGCGCGACTTCCGCAACCGTCACGCCTCGATCATGCTTGCGCTGGAGGCCACCGCCGAGGCCATGGAAGAGGCCGAGAAGGCCGCCTGCGCGTGATCCTCACCCAGTGAAAAAAAGCCGCCGCGCTCCCGAGGGGGAGGCGGCGGAAGTGATGCGACTGTCGGAGCGTGGCCGGCTCGCTGGCGGGGGAGGCAGACCCCGCGGTGCAGCGCGCACGATGGGGACGAGGGCGCGCGGGCCGGCCGGAACAGATCGCAGGCAGAAACTCCTCTCAGAAGGCGCTCGGCAGGTGCAGGAAGGCCACCAGCATCACCGCGAGCGAGAACGCGCCCAGAAAGTCGCCGGCAAGCGTTTCGGGGCTTTCGCGGAAAAGCGCTCTCAATCTGGCGATCATGGCCGTGACCTCCCTCACTCATGTTGCTCATTTGTTCTCACAGTCGGCACACATTGTAAAGAACTTTTTAAGAACATTCGTGAACGTTTCGCGGTGCGCCGATTCGCGCCGGCCATTCCCCGCCCTGCCTCGGCGATTGGCCGCTGGACCTGCCCCACGCCAGCCCCTACACATCGAAGCGGTATGTCAGGGGGCAGCTGATGGCCGACGAAAGCGAATATCGCGTCTCGCCCTGGGCGTCTGTACCGGTGGAGCAGCTCACGCGCCGCCAGGCGGCGGAGGAGCTTGCCTGGCTCGCCCGCGCCATCGCCCGGGCCGACCGCGCCTATTACCTTGAGAACGCGCCCGAGATCTCGGACGCCGAATATGACGCGCTGAAGCGGCGCAATGCCGCCATCGAGGCCCGCTTTCCCGATCTCAAGCGCCCCGACAGCCCCTCCGAGCGTGTGGGCGCCCCGCCCGCCTCTGGCTTTGCCAAGATACGCCACCGCGTGCCGATGCTCTCGCTCGCCAACGCCTTCGAGGAAGAGGAGGTGCGCGACTTCGACCGCTCGGTGAAGACCTATCTCGGCCTGCCCCCCGAGACGGTCATCGACTACACCGCCGAGCCCAAGATTGACGGGCTTGGCATCTCCCTGCGCTACGAGAGGGGCGAGCTCGTCACCGCCGCCACCCGTGGCGACGGGGTGACGGGTGAGGATGTCACCGCCAACGCCCGAACCATCTCCGACATTCCCCAGCATCTGGAAGGTGCGCCGGAGATCCTCGAGGTGCGCGGCGAGGTCTACATGAGCCACGCCGATTTCGAGGCGCTCAACGCGCGCCAGGAGGCCGCGGGCGAAAAGCTCTTCGCCAACCCCCGCAACGCCGCCGCGGGCTCGCTGCGCCAGCTCGACCCGGAGGTGACGCGCCAGCGACCCTTGCGCTTTTTCGCCTACGCCTGGGGAGAAGTGAGCGAAGAGCTCGCGCCAACGCAAATCGAGGCCTACCGCCGCCTTGCGGCGCTGGGCTTTCCGATCAACCCGCTGGCCAAGCTCTGCCACGGTATCGAGGAAGCGCTGGCCCATTACCGCGAGATCGAGGCCCAACGCGCCACGCTGGGCTATGACATCGACGGGGTGGTCTACAAGGTCAACGATCTGGCGCTGCAGCGCCGGCTGGGCGCGCGCTCGACCACGCCGCGCTGGGCCATCGCGCACAAGTTCTCGCCCGAGCGGGCCTGGACGCGGCTTGAGAAGATCGTCATCCAGGTCGGCCGCACCGGGGCGCTGAGCCCCGTGGCGCATCTGACGCCGGTGACGGTGGGCGGCGTCGTGGTCAAGCGCGCCACGCTCCACAACGAGGATTACATCGCCGGGCGCGACGCGCAGGGCAACCCCATCCGCGGCGGCAAGGACATCCGCGAGGGCGACTGGGTGGAGGTCTATCGCGCGGGCGACGTGATCCCGAAGATCGCCGATGTCGACCTCTCCCGCCGCCCGCCGGATTCGAAGCCTTTCGTCTTTCCCACCCGCTGCCCCGAATGCGGCTCGGAGGCGGTGCGCGAGCCGGGGGATGCGGTGCGCCGCTGCACAGGCGGGCTCGGCTGCCCGGCGCAGGTGGTGGAAAAGCTCCGGCATTTCGTCTCCCGGCCCGCCTTCGACATCGAGGGGCTCGGCGAGAAGCAGGTGGAGGAGTTCTATCTTCTCTGCTGGATCCGGGAGCCTGCCGACATCTTCACCCTGCGCGCGCGCGACGCGGCCGGGCGCAAGGCGCTCCTTGACTGGCGCGAGGCGCTGGCCGCGCTCCATGACGAGGACCGGCGCCACGAGATGCGCCGGCGGCTGGCCGAGCATCTGCGCCTTGAGCATCCTTCCGACGAGGCGATCACCGAGGCCTTCGAGGCGCGCAGCCGCACCCCGCTCGCCCGGCAATACGGCTGGGGCGAGCGCAGCGCCTCGCGGCTTTTCGCGGCCATCGAGGCGCGCCGGCGCATCCCGCTCGACCGGCTGATTTTCGCACTCGGCATCCGCCATGTGGGCGAGGTCGCCGCCGCCACGCTGGCCCGGCACTACAATAGTTGGGAGAATTTCATTGCCGCGATGGACGCCGCCGCGCCTCGGGAGGGGCCCGCGTGGGAGGAACTTCTGGCCATCGACGGGGTCGGCGAGGTGATGGCCAGAAGCCTCGTCACCGCCTTCCACCAGCCCGCCGAACGCGCGGTGATCGATCGGCTCATCGCCCAGCTTGAAGAGATCGAGCCGGTCGAGGCGCCCGCCGTCGAGGGCAGCCCCATCGCCGGCAAGACGATCGTGTTCACCGGCACGCTCGAGCACATGACCCGGGCCGAGGCCAAGGCGCGGGCCGAGGCGTTGGGGGCGAAGGTTTCGAGCAGTGTCTCGGCGAAGACCGATCTGGTGGTCGCGGGGCCCGGTGCCGGATCAAAGCTCGCCAAGGCCACGCAGCTCGGCGTGCAGGTGATCGACGAGCAGGAGTGGCTGAAGCTGATCGGCGAGGCGTGATGGGCCGGCCGCCCATCCTCTACCCGCTGTTCGCGGAGGTGGAGACGCTGCCCGGCGTCGGCCCCCGCATCGCCAAGCTCCTCGCGCAGATGGGCATCACCCGGCCGCGTGACCTTATCTTCACGCTGCCGCACTCGGGCATCGAGCGGCGCCGCATGGCCACGGTGCAGGGCGCGGCGCTGCCGGCCACGGTGGTGGTGGAGGTGGAGGTCATGCGCCATCTGCCGCCGCGCGCCAAGGGCCGGCCCTGGCGGGTGGAGGTGCGTGACCGCGCGCTTTCCTTCCAGCTCGTCTTCTTCCACCCGCGCGAGGACTGGATCCGCGCACAGCTTCCCGTCGGCGCGCGGCGCGTCGTCTCGGGGCGGGCGGAACTCTTCGACGGGATGGTGCAGATGCCCCATCCCGACTACATCGTCCCGCCCGAGGCGGCCGATGACATCCCCGGTTTCGAGCCGGTCTATCCGCTCACCCAGGGGCTTTCCCAGAAAACCATGGCACGGGTGGTGGCCGAGGCTCTCAAGCGTGTGCCCGAGCTCGACGAGTGGATCGACCCCTCCCTGCGCGCCCGCGAGGCATGGCCGCGCTGGCACGAGGCGCTGGCCGAGGCGCATCATCCGCTGACGCCTCACGAGCTCGAGCGCGACGCGCCCGCCCGCCAGCGCCTCGCCTATGACGAGCTCTTTGCCCATCAGCTCACGCTCGCGCTTGCCCGGCTTCATCTGCGGCGCGCCAAAGGGCGGGTGACGCAGGGCGACGGGCGGCTCCGGGCGAAGGTGCTCGCCGCCCTGCCCTACACGCCCACCCGCGCCCAGCTGCGCGCGGTGGAGGAGATCGCCGCCGACATGGCCCGGCCGGAGCGGATGAACCGGCTCCTGCAGGGCGATGTGGGCGCGGGCAAGACGCTGGTTGCCTTCCTCGCGCTGCTCATCGCGGTCGAGGCGGGTGGTCAGGGCGCGCTGATGGCGCCGACCGAGATCCTCGCCCGCCAGCACCTCGCCGCGATGCGCCCGCTTGCGGAGGCCGCGGGCGTGCGGGTGGAGATCCTCACCGGCCGGGACAAGGGCGCGGAGCGGGCGGCCAAGCTGGAGCGCCTCGCCGCCGGCGAGATCGACATTCTCGTCGGCACCCATGCGCTCTTCCAGAAGGAGGTGACGTTTCGCGACCTGCGGCTTGCGGTCGTCGACGAGCAGCACCGCTTCGGCGTTGCCCAGCGCATGGAGCTTGGCGCCAAGGGGCGGGCGGCCGACATGCTGGTGATGACAGCCACGCCCATCCCCCGCAGCCTCGCGCTTGCCCATTACGGCGACATGGATGTCTCGCTTCTCGACGAGAAGCCGCCGGGGCGCAAGCCGGTCAAGACGGCGCTGGTCTCCTCGGCCCGCTACGAGGAGGTCGTTGCGCATCTGCGCGAGGCGGTGGCGCAGGGGCGGCAGGCCTACTGGGTGTGCCCGCTCGTCGAGGAGTCGGAGACGCTCGAGGCCACGGCCGCCGAGGAACGCTTCCGCGCCTTGCGCGCGGCGCTTGGCGAGGGTGTCGTGGGCCTCGTGCACGGGCAGATGCCCCCCGCCGAGAAGGATGCCGCCATGGCCGATTTCGAGGCCGGGCGAACGCGGGTTCTGGTCGCAACCACGGTGATCGAGGTCGGCGTGGACGTGCCCAACGCCACGATCATGGTCATCGAGCATGCCGAGCGTTTCGGGCTTGCCCAGCTCCATCAGCTGCGCGGCCGCGTCGGGCGCGGATCGGCGCAATCCACCTGCCTGCTGATGTATCACCCGCCCTTGACCGATTCGGCCCGCAGGCGCCTCGAGATCCTGCGCGAAACGGAAGACGGCTTCCGCATCGCCGAGGAGGATCTGGCCATGCGCGGTGCGGGCGACGTGATCGGCACGGCGCAGTCAGGCCTGCCGCGCTTTCGCATCGCTGACCTCGAGCGTCAGGCGGCGCTCATGGCGCTCGCCCAGTCGGACGCGCGCAAGCTTCTCGCCGAAGACCCCGAGCTGCGCTCCCAACGCGGCGAGGCCGCGCGCGTGCTCCTGTGGCTGATGGAGGAGGAAAAGGCCATTCGTCTCATCAAGGTGGGCTGACCGCCCCCTGCAGGCGGGCTGGGTGAAAAGGCACTCCCGCCGGTTCGGCAGGCCTTCGGCGTGTCACAAATCCGCCACGTCTCCCGGGCACGCCCCCCGCCACGTCTCCCGGGCACGCCCCCCGGATACGCGCCCTGACACGCCTCCCGACACGCCTCGTGGATGGGGTCCTGGATGGGGAAACGCGCAGTGGTGCGCGCTGCACATGTCGCGCGGGCTCAGCTCCCGCATTGCGGCCGAGGACGACCGCCCCGCCTTTGCGGCCCGAATCCGTTCAGTGGATGCGCCCGCCACTTCGCGCCGGGTGTGGCCCCGCGTCCTGCCGCGCCCCCAGGCCCCTGGCCGCCCGCCGGCCACCCCTCAGGCGCCAACCGCCATTTGCGAATCGCGTGTCCGCGGCTCGGGGTCACGCAGAACATAGCCGCGGCCCCACACCGTCTCGATATGGTTCTCGCCGCCCGTGGCCTGGCTGAGCTTCTTTCTCAGCTTGCAGATGAACACATCGATGATCTTCAACTCGGGCTCGTCCATGCCCCCATAGAGATGGTTGAGGAACATCTCCTTGGTCAGAGTCGTGCCCTTGCGCAGCGAAAGCAGCTCGAGAATCTGGTATTCCTTGCCGGTCAGATGTACCGGCTTGCCGTCGACGCTGACCGTCTTGGCGTCAAGGTTCACCTCGATACGCCCGGTTCGGATGACGGACTGCGCATGCCCCTTGGAACGGCGGATGATCGCATGAATCCGCGCCACCAATTCCTCGCGGTGGAAGGGCTTGGTGAGGTAGTCGTCGGCGCCGAAACCGAAACCCTTGATCTTGTTCTCCGTGTCGTCATTGCCCGAAAGGATCAGGATCGGCGTGTCGACCTTCGCCAGCCGCAGCTGCCGCAGCACCTCATGCCCGTTCATGTCAGGAAGGTTCAAGTCGAGAAGGATCAGATCATAGTCGTACAGCTTGGCCAGATCGATCCCCTCCTCTCCCATGTCGGTGGCATAGACGTTGAGATTGGCATGGGTCAGCATCATCTCGATGCTGCGCGAGGTGTTTGGGTCATCCTCGACCAGAAGAACTCGCATGGCTCATACTCCGCGCCGTTCCACTTTCGGCCCAATCTCGCCGCGATTGGTTAACTCCACGTTACCGCCTGCCCGAATTTCCATCAACTTTTGGTTGTCTGAATTTCTGCACGGCCGTCGCCTTGAGGGCTGCCTCCCCGTGGCGGCTGACGGCGCGACACCAGCTCTCCAGCTCCTCCTCCGAGAGATCCCAGGTCGAGAGCGCCTCTTCACGGCTGATGAGCCCCGCCCGAAGCGCGCGCACAACCGCCGCCTTGCGCCGCGCCACCCAGCGGCGGGTGCTCTTCGGCGGCAGATCGGCCCGGCTCATGGTGCTCCCGTCGGGCAGGCGCACAATGCGCGGGCCCCCCAGCTTCCTGACATACATCGCATGCTTCCTCATGCCGTGCCCCTACCCCTCGAGCGGGCAGCCTGCATGCCGGGGCTTAAGGCGGGGTGAAACCGCGCCTTGAGGATGCGCGCGATTTTCCTATATTCCGCCGGACCCAGACGGAGACCGGCCCATGGCCAGTGCAACACTCGAGGTTCGGGCGCTGAACTCGCTCGGCCTGCCCAAGCCCCCGGCGCAAACGCGCGTCGTCGTCGCCATGTCCGGCGGCGTCGACAGCTCGGTTGTGGCCGCAGAGCTGAAGGCCGAGGGCTATGATGTCATCGGCGTGACGCTTCAGCTCTATGACCACGGGGCGGCACTGGCGAAGAAGGGCGCCTGCTGCGCGGGCCGCGACATCCATGATGCGCGTCGGGTGGCCGAGGCGATGGGCTTTCCGCACTATGTTCTCGACTATGAAAGCCGCTTCCGCGACGCGGTGATCGAGGAATTCGCCGAAAGCTACCTTGCCGGCGCCACCCCGGTGCCCTGCATCCGCTGCAACGAGCGGGTGAAGTTCCGCGACCTCCTGGAGACGGCGCGCGAGCTCGAGGCCGACTGCATGGCCACAGGTCACTACATCCGCCGGCTCGAGGGCCCCGCGGGGCCGGAGCTGCACATGGCCGCCGACCCGAGCCGCGACCAGAGCTACTTCCTGTTCTCGACCACGCGCGAGCAGCTCGAGTTCCTGCGCTTTCCGCTGGGCGGGCTGAAGTCGAAGGACGAGACGCGGGCGCTCGCCCGCAAGCACGGGCTCGTCGTGGCCGACAAGCCCGACAGCCAGGACATCTGCTTCGTGCCGAACGGCAACTACGCGGCGGTGATCGAGAAGCTCCGCCCCGGCGCCGCCGAGCCCGGCGAGATCGTGCATGTCGACGGGCGCGTGCTCGGCGAGCACCGGGGGGTGATCCACTACACCGTGGGCCAGCGGCGCGGGCTCGGCATCGGCGGGCTCGAGGAGCCGCTCTACGTGGTGCGGCTTGACGTTGATGCGCGCCGCGTCATCGTCGGCCCACGCGCGCTTCTGGCCACCCGCACGGTGCCGGTCGAAGGGGTCAACTGGCTGGGCGACGGGCCCTTCACCGCGCGCAGCGAGTGGCCGCTGTCGGTGCGCGTGCGCTCCACCCGCCCGCCTGTCGAGGCGATCGTGCGCCCGCTCTCCGAGACGCGCGCCGAGGTCGAGCTTCTCACCCCCGAAGAAGGAGTCGCACCCGGTCAGGCCTGCGTCTTCTACGAGACGGGCGGCAGCCGCGTCTTCGGGGGCGGCTGGATCACCCGGCACTGAAAGCCCTCATCATTCTGGGGCAAATACCCGCGCCGCAGGCACGCGGCGCAAGCCGCGTTCGGTGTCACTTGCCGGGGCTCGAGATCACCCCGCCCGACACCGCGGCCGCCACGCCGGTCGTGCCGGGCGCGGAGGTCGGCAGCCCGCGCGCCACCCGCACCGCCAGATGCGCAAAGGCCTGCGCCTCCAGCATGTCGCCGTCAAGCCCCACCGCCTCGACCGGCAGGACCGACACATCGACCGCCGCCGCGATCATCGTCATCAGCGTACGGTTGTGACGCCCCCCACCCGACACCAGAACCCGCGCCACGGGCCGAGGGAAATGACGCAGCGCCTCGCCCACCGAAAGCGCCGCAGCCGCTGCCAGAGTGGCCAACGCATCCGCCGTCTCAAGCTTGGTCACGGCCTTGAGGAGCCAGTCAAATTCATTTCTGTCCAGAGATTTGGGCGGCATTCTTGAGAAATGGGGTGCACTCAGGAAGCGCTCGAGTATCTCGCTATCGGGCTCGCCCTCAGCCGCGAGCGCCCCACCCTCGTCGCGTGCGCGGCCAAGACGGGCGCGCATCAGGTCATCGAGCGGCGCGTTCGCCGGCCCGGTGTCGAAGGCCAGAAGCGCGCCCTCCGCCTCCGGCGCGTCGGCACGCGGATCAACCCAGGTGACGTTCCCTACCCCGCCCAGGTTGAGAAAGGCAACGGGCTCGGTCGCGCCGAGCCAGCGGGCAAGCGCGAAATGGAAGAAGGGCGCAAGCGGCGCCCCCTCGCCCCCGAGCGCCACATCGGCGGAGCGGAAATCCCACACCACGCGGCGCTCGAGCGCGGCGGCAAGGAGTGCGCCATTGCCCGCCTGATGCGTGCCCCGCCCGCGCGGCTCATGCGCAAGCGTCTGGCCGTGAAAGCCGATGAGCTCTGCCTGCGGGAAGCGCGCGAGAAGCTCGGCATGGGCCGCCTCCACCACTTCCGCCGCCTCCGCCACGCCCGGCTCGCCCGGCCAGCGGCCAAGAGCCGCACGGATCACCTCCCGCTCGGCCTCCGAATAGGGCCGGTAGCCCGTCTCGCCGAAGCGGTGGACGCGCTCGCCGTCGGTCAGCAGCAGGGCCGCATCCACCCCGTCAAGCGAGGTGCCCGACATCGCCCCGAGCGCGAGCACCGGACCGGCGACCTTCATGGCTCGATCTTCATGACTTTTCCTCGCCTTGCCGCCCGAGTATACGGGCCCGCGCCCGAGAATGGCCCGAAGTGAGAACAGACGCCATGCCCCACAAGCCGAAATCCGAGTTCTTGGAGGTGATGATCGCGCGCGGCTTCATGGCCGACTGCACCGACATCGAAGGCCTCGACGAGGCGCTGATGGAGGGCATCCTGCCCGGCTATATCGGCTTTGATGCCACCGCCCCCTCGCTGCATGTGGGCAGCCTGATCCAGATCATGATGTTGCGCTGGCTGCAGAAGACCGGCCACAAGCCGCTCGTGCTGATGGGCGGGGGCACCACGAAGATTGGCGACCCTTCCTTCCGCGCCGAGGAACGCCCGCTTCTGAGCGAGGAGCAGATTGCCGCCAACATCGCCGGCATCCGCAAGGTCTTCGACCGCTACCTGACCTTCGGCGAAGGGCGGCGCGATGCGCTGATGCTCAACAACGCCGAATGGCTCGACAATCTCAACTACCTCGAGTTCCTGCGCGACATCGGCCGCTACTTTTCGGTCAACCGCATGCTGAGTTTCGAGTCGGTCAAATCGCGCCTCGACCGGGAGCAATCGCTCTCCTTCCTCGAATTCAACTACATGATCCTTCAGGCCTACGACTTCCTCGAGCTCTACCGCCGTTACGGCTGCCGGCTGCAGATGGGCGGCTCCGACCAGTGGGGCAACATCATCAACGGCATCGACCTCATCCGCCGCGTGGAAGGGGTGGAGGCCTTCGGGCTGACCTCGCCGCTCCTGACCACCGCGGATGGCAAGAAGATGGGCAAGTCCGAGCGCGGGGCAATCTGGCTGAACCCCGAGATGCTCTCTCCTTACGAGTTCTGGCAGTTCTGGCGCAACACCGCCGACGCCGATGTCGAGCGCTTCCTCAAGCTCTACACTGAACTCCCGATCGAGGAATGCGAGCGGCTCGGCCGGCTTCAGGGCTCGGCCATCAACGAGGCCAAGATCGTGCTCGCCAATGAGGTGACGACGCTCGCGCACGGCGCCGAGGCCGCCGCCGCGGCAGAGGCCACCGCCCGCGAGGTCTTCGAGAAGGGTGGCGTCGGCGCCGAGCTCCCGACCCTGGAGCTCAGCCCCGAGGAGATCGGTGACGGCATCTCGGTGGTGCAGCTCTTCGTCCGCTCGGGGCTGGTCAAATCGGGCAAGGAGGCCAAGCGGCTCATCGCCGAGCACGGTGCGCGGCTCGATGACGCGCCCGTCACCGACCCCGGCCTCATGCTCGACGCCGAGCGGCTGAAGACGCCGGTCAAGCTCTCCGCCGGCCGCAAGCGTCACGCCCTCGTGCGGCTCGCAAAGTAGCACCAGCACCCATCACCCTGGTGCAAATACCCGCGCCGCAGGCACGGGGCCGCGGCGCGGCCCCGCCCGCTGCCGCCGGACACGCTTTGCCGTTGCCCGGCGGGCGCGGAGTTGGCAGGAAGGCAACATGACAGCGCGTCCCGACATCCTGTGCATCGGCTCGGTCCTGTGGGACGTGATCGGCCGCAGCCCGGCCCGCATGGCCCCCGGCCATGACGTGCCCGGCGAGATCAGCCGGCTGCCCGGTGGCGTGGCCCTCAACATCGCCCTGACGCTGCGCCGCGAGGGACTGCGGCCGGCGCTGCTCTCCGCCGTGGGGCGGGACGCGGAGGGAGAGGCGCTCGTCGATGCCTGCCGGGCCATGGCGCTCATCTGCGACTATCTGCACCGCGATCCGGTCCTCCCGACCGACCGTTACATGGCGATCGAGGCGGCCGGCGAACTGGTCGCCGCCATTGCCGATGCGCGCAGCCTGGAGGCCGCGGGCGCGGCCATTCTCGCACCGCTTGCCGACGGGCGGCTGGCGAGCGCCGCGGCGCCCTGGCGCGGGCCGGTAGCGCTCGACGGCAACCTCACCGAGGCGTTTCTGGCCGAGATCGCCGAAGGTTCGCTTCTTGCCCGGGCCGATCTGCGGGTCGCGCCGGCGAGCCCCGGCAAGGCGGGGCGCCTGCGACCGCTTCTGTTGCACCCGCGCGCATGTCTCTACCTCAACCGGATCGAGGCCGAACGTCTCATGAACACCTCCTATCCCGACGCAGCCGCGGCGGCCGAAGGGCTGCGCGGCGCCGGTGCGTTGCGGGCTGTCGTCACCGACGGGCCGCGCGCGGTTGCCGAGCTTTGCAAGGGCGCCATCTTCCGCCTGGCGCCTCCGCCGGTCTCACCGCGCCGGGTGACGGGGGCGGGCGATGCGCTGATGGCCGCGCACATCGCGGCCGAGTGGCGCGGCGCGGGCCGCGCCGAGGCGCTCGCCCATGCCGTTGCCGCCGCCGCGGCCCATGTTGCGCAGGCGCCCCGGATCGAGCAGGAGACCACCCCATGACCCTCCCCCCGCCTCTGCGCCTCTCCCCCGAGGTCGCCGCCGCGCGGTCCGAGGCGCGCCCGCTGGTGGCGCTCGAGTCGACGATCATCACCCACGGCATGCCCTGGCCGCAGAACCTTCAGACCGCGCGCGCTGGCGAGGCCGCCGTGCGCGAGGCCGGCGCCGTCCCGGCGACCATCGCCGTCATCGACGGCGAAATCAGGGTCGGTCTCGAGGACGGCGAGATAGAGGCGCTGGCCCGCAATGGCGCGCGGGGATTGGCCAAGCTTTCCCGCGCCGACCTGGCGGTCACCCTGGCCCGACGCGCCAGCGGCGCGACGACCGTGGCCGCAACGATGATCGCCGCACGCCTTGCCGGCATCGAGGTGTTCGCCACCGGCGGCATCGGCGGGGTGCACCGCGGCGGCGAGCTGAGCCTCGACATCTCGGCCGACCTTTACGAGCTCGCCCAGACGGCGGTGACCGTGGTCTCCGCCGGCCCCAAGGCCATTCTCGACCTCGAGCGGACGCTCGAAGTGCTCGAGACCTTCGGGGTGCCGGTCATCGCCGTGGGACAGGACACGCTTCCGGCGTTCTGGTCGCGCGATTCGGGGCTGGCCGCGCCATTGCGGCTCGACGACGCTGGCGCCATCGCGCGGGCGCATCTGATGCGCGCCGCGCTCGGCCTGCCCGGCGGGCAACTGGTTGCCAATCCGGTCCCGGCCGATGCCGAGATCCCGCGCGCCGAGATCGAGGCGGCCGTGGCCGGAGCGCTGGCCGATGCCGAGATGCAGGGGGTGCGGGGCAAGGACGTCACGCCGTTCCTGCTTCAGCGCATCTTTCACCTCACCGGCGGACGGTCGCTGGCGGCGAACATTTCTCTGGTGCTGAACAATGCGCGCCTTGCCGCTGAAATCGCAGGCGAAATCGCAAAACAGAAGGCAGGCGGCGGTATCGGCGCGCCGTGAGCGCAATCCGGGATTGTTGAGAGCGGTCCGGCGAGCCATTAGATAGGTACAGTCGCCGCGGGAGACGGGATCGGAACATGAGCGAGGAAGGCAGCGCCGGACACGAACCGCAACACGAGCCGCGCCGCCGCGCCTCGTTCTTTGCCCGGCTGAGAGCCAATTTCCTGACCGGCCTCGTGGTGATCGCGCCGATCGGCCTCACGGTCTGGCTGTTCTGGACGGTGATCGGCTGGATCGACGGATTCGTGCTTCCCTTCGTTCCCGGCCCCTACCGGCCGGACCGGATTCTCGACACGCTGTTCGGCATCGAGGCCGAGGTCAACGTGCGCGGCGTGGGGGTGGTGTTCTTCCTGCTGTTCACGATCCTCGTCGGCTGGCTGGCCAAGGGCCTCATCGGCCGGTCCTTCATCCGCGCGGCCGAGCGGCTCGTGGACCGGATGCCGGTGATCCGCTCGGTCTACAATGCGCTCAAGCAGATCGCCGAAACCGTCTTCAGCCAGTCGGAGACCTCCTTCGACAAGGCCTGCCTCGTGGAATATCCGCGCAAGGGGATCTGGGCCATCGCCTTTGTCTCGACAACCGCAAAGGGCGAAATCCAGCGGCGCTGCCCGCCCGAGGAGCAGCTCATGTCGGTGTTCCTGCCCACCACGCCCAACCCCACATCCGGCTTCCTGCTGTTCGTGCCAAGGTCGGACATCATCATGCTCGACATGTCGGTCGAGGATGCGGCGAAGCTGGTGATCTCGGCCGGTCTCGTCTACCCCAACGGCAAGGATCCCACACGCCCCCCGGAGACCGGCGCGCCAGCGCCGGCCGCAGGCGAGGCGTCCTGAGCGCCGCTCAGAGCGCCGTCCAGCCGCCGTCGACGCTGATGGTGGTGCCGGTAATCTGCTCGGCCGCGGCCGAGCACAGGAACACCGCCGTGCCGCCGATCTGCTCGGGCGTGGCGAACTTGCGCGACGGCTGGCGCGCAAGCATCACCTCGCGCACCACCGTCTCGCGGTCCATGCCGTGGGTCTTCATCTGATCGGGGATCTGGGCCTCGACGAGCGGGGTGAGCACATAACCCGGGCAGATCGCGTTGGCGGTGATGTCCTCCTCCGCGGTCTCGAGCGCGATGGTCTTCGTCAGCCCCACCAGCCCGTGCTTGGCGGCGATGTATGCGGACTTGTAGGGCGAGGCGGTCAGCCCATGGGCGGAGGCGATGTTGATCACCCTGCCCCAGCCGGCCCTGCGCATCATCGGCAGTGCCACCGCGGTGGTGTGGAACGCCGAGGTGAGGTTGATGGCGATGATCGCGTCCCACTTCTCCGGCGGAAACTCCTCGATCGGGGCGACGTGCTGGATGCCGGCGTTGTTGACGAGAATGTCGCAGGCCCCGGCCTCTTCTATCAACGCGCGCGCTTCGGCGGGCTTCGACATGTCGGCCCTGATGTAGCGGGCGGCAACGCCGAACTCTCGTCCCAGGTCGGCGGCGAGAAGGTGATCTTCCTCGTTGTCGGTGAAGGAGTTGAGCACCACATCAGCTCCCGCCTGCGCCATGGCACGGGCAATCCCAAGCCCGATGCCGCTGGTCGAGCCGGTCACCACCGCCGTCTTTCCGGTCAGGAATCTTTCCGCCATCGCAGCCTCCGCTCCTGTTTCTGCGCGGCAGAATACATGCCGCGCCCGCGAAGGCCAGAGGAATGGCAGCGGGCGCGCGCTCACGCGCGCGTGCCTCCGGCGGGGGTATTTGCACCAGGATGATGGTTCAGGATGGCCCTGCGCGGACGCTCCTGCACACAAAAAAAGACGCCCGCGCGAGGCGGGCGCCAAGTTGTTGAGGCAGGTTTCATACAGGCAAGAAACCTATCGAGCAGTGTCCTCCTTATACGCAATTCGTCGCCGCGCTCCAAGTTAAAAGTTTGAAAACGCAGCAGTCGCGGCATAGGCTCTGGCTCAAGGAAACAAGGGGCCGGAGGGATTGTTGCGAAAATGAAACGGATTATTTCTCGTGCCCTGGGCGCCGCGGCTGCGTCCGTGACGATTCTCGCAGGCGGCGCCGCCGCGCTCTCCGAGCCCCGTCACGGCATAGCTATGTATGGCGAGCCGGCGCTGCCACCGGATTTTGTGTCTCTTCCTTACGTGAACCCCGATGCGCCCAAGGGGGGGAAGATCATCACCGGCGAGGTGGGCAGCTTCGACAGCCTCAACCCGCATATCCGCAAGGGTCGGGTTCCGTGGCAGCTGCGCTTTCTGGCCTATGAATCTCTCATGGGTAGAAGTTGGGATGAGCCATTCACCCTTTACGGGCTTCTGGCCGAATCGATCGAGACGGGGCCGAATCGGGAGTGGGTGGAATTCACCCTCAGGCCCGAGGCGCGGTTTTCCGATGGCAGCCCGGTGACGGTCGAGGATGTGATGTGGTCCTACGAGACGCTCGGGACCATCGGACATCCGCGCTATCACGGCGCCTGGCAGAAGGTCGAGAAGATGGAGCAGACAGGCCCGCGCTCGATCCGCTTCACCTTCAACACCGCCGACCGCGAACTGCCGCTCATCCTCGGGCTCAGGCCGATCCTGAAGAAGGCGCAGTGGGAGGGGCGCGATTTCACCCAGTCGGGGCTTGATGTGATCCCGATCTCGACGGCGCCTTATGTCATCACCGATTTCGAGGCCGGCCGTTTTGTGGAGCTCTCACGCGACCCCGACTACTGGGGCCGCGATCTGCCCTTCCGGCGGGGGACGATGAACCTCGACACCATCCGCATGGAGTTCTTCGCCGACGGCACCGCGCAGTTTGAGGCGTTCAAGGCGGGGATTCTCAACTCCAACCGCGAATTCAACGCCGCCAAATGGGAAAGCGACTACGACTTTCCGGCAATCCGTTCCGGTCAGGTGGTGAAGTCTCTCATTCCCCATCAGCGCCCCTCGGGCATCACCGGATTCGTGATGAACACCCGCCGGCCGCTCTTTGCCGACTGGCGGGTGCGCGAGGCGATGCTTCACGCCTTCAACTTCGAATACATCAACCAGACCCAGACCGGCGGGGCGCAGCCGCGCATCACCTCCTATTTCTCCAATTCGGTGCTGGGGATGCGCCCGGGCCCCGCCGAGGGGCGGGTGCGCGAGCTGCTCGCGCCCTTCGCCGATGAGCTTCTGCCCGGCGCGCTCGAGGGCTACGCGCTGCCCGAGGGCGACGGAACCCAGCGCAACCGCCGCAACCTCGCGCGTGCTGACGCGCTCTTGCGCGAGGCCGGCTGGCAGGTGGTGGATGGCCGGCGGGTCAATGCCGAGGGCGAGCCCTTCGCCTTCGAGATCCTGCTCGCACAGGGCTCGGCCGAAAACCGCGCGATCGCCGAGATCTTCGCCGAGGCGCTCAATCGGCTCGGCATCGAGGTGACCGTGACGGAGGTGGACAGCGCCCAGTACCGCGAGCGCACCCAGTCCTATGACTTCGACATGACCTATTACCGGCGCGGGCTCTCATTGAGCCCCGGCAACGAGCAATACCTCTACTGGGGCTGCGAGGGTGTCGAGAAGCCCGGCACGCGCAACTGGATGGGCATGTGCTCGAAGGCGGCCGAGGCGATGATCGAGCGGATCCTCAATGCCGAGAGCCGCGAGGAGTTCATCGCTGCCACCCGCGCGCTTGACCGGGTGCTGACCACGGGGCGCTACGTGATCCCGTTCTATCAGTTCACCGTCTCGCGCATCGCCCATGACCGGCGGCTGAAATACCCCGAGAAGATCCCGATGTATGGGGACTGGATCGGCTGGCAGCCGGACGTGTGGTGGTGGGAGGAGGAGTAGGCGCGGCGCCGCTCCTCCTTACGGGAGATCTGGAAAGATCTCCGCGAGCCCCGCCTCCCACTCGGCGCGCAGCACGGCGTTGGGGCGGTGGCGCAGCCCCATCGCGCGGAGCATCTCGAAGCGCGGGCTCTCGGCGGCGCCGAAGGTCTCGGCCACGCGGGGGCGCCAGTAGGCGGCGGAGGCGGCAACCGTGGCGGGGTCGCTCTCGAGAAGCCGCGCGAGCCCTGCCTCGCCAAGCTCGGTGTGCCGGCGCTCGCGGGGAATGATCGTCTCGCGCATCAGATCGGCGAGCGGCTGGTAGGAGGAGCGCGCGTGTTCGGAGAGCTGGATCACCGTGGCGCGCCCCATGAGCACATTCATCACCACCGCATCGGCCCAGCCGTCAAGCGGGTAGTGAAAGACCGAAAGGCGCATGTCGCCGCGGCGCACGGGGCCAAGCTCGGCATCGCGCGCAACCCGCGCCTCCCAGGGGTGGCGGGTGGCATAGCGGGCGGTGTCGGCGCCGAAGCCGGCCATCAGCTCGAGGACGCGCGCCGCGTGATCGGTCTTTTCCAGCACGATGCGGCAGGCGGCCATGCGCTCGGTGAGCCCCGGCGCGTCGTTGATGGTGTCGGCGAAACCGGCCGCGCCGGCGAGCTCGGAGTCGACGAAGCTCGCCATCAGCCGCAGAAGCTCGGCGCGGTAGCGGGCGGGCGCGGCCTCCGGGCTGGTGATGCGGCCGCCCTGGGCGAGATAGTCGTTGAGTTCCATGGGCCTCATCACTGATCGTAATCGACAGCCACGCGGTCGGAGACGGGGTGGCACTGGCAGGTGAGCACATAGCCCTGCGCCACCTCGTAATCCTCCAGCGCGTGGTTGGCGACCATCTCCACCTCGCCCTCGATCACCCGCGCACGGCACGTGGAGCAGACCCCGGCCTTGCAGGCGAAAGGCGCGTCGATGTCCTGCTCGAGCGCGGCATCAAGAATGCTGGGCCCGTCCTTGGCCATGGTGAAACGCCGGGTCGTTCCATCGAGGGTGACGGCAATCTCCGCGGTGTTGGCGCTGCGCGCCGCGCCTTCCGCGCGCGGGCGCGGGCGGGCGGCGGGGCGGGAGCTGGCGAAGAGCTCGAACTTGATGCGCCCCTCGTCGAGCCCGTGCGCGCGCAGCGCCTTCGCGATCGCCAGCATCATCGGCTCGGGGCCGCAGATGAAGGCGTAATCGACCGAGCCGACATCGATCCAGAGGCGGAAGAGCTCGGCGCATTTCTCCTCCGTCACCATGCCGGAGAACAGCTCCACCTCCTGGCCCTCCTCGAGGATGTGCAGGATGCTCAGCCGCCCCAGATGGCGGTTCTTGAGATCCTCAAGCTCCTCGCGGAACATGATCGTCGCCACCGAGCGGTTGGCATAGACAAGCGTGATGCGTGCGCGCGGCTCGCGGGCAAGCGTGGCGCGAATCAGCGACAAGACCGGCGTGATCCCCGAGCCGCCAGCGAACATCAGGTAATGCCGCGCCTCCTCGGGGGCGGGGGCGACATGGAAGGAGCCCATGGGCGGCATCGCCTCGAGCACATCGCCGGGCTTGAGCTCGGTATTGGCCCAGGTGGAGAAGACGCCCCCCTCCACCCGCTTGATACCGACCTGCAGGAGCTCGTCGTCGGGGCCCGAGCAGATCGAATAGCTGCGCCGCACCTCCTCGCCGTCGATCTCGCGGCGGAAGGTGAGATACTGGCCGGGGATGAAGCGAAAGGCCTCCGGGTCGTGCGGCTCGAGCGTGACCACCACCGCATCGCGGATGGTCTTCTCCACGGCCTTGACGGTCAGGGGCAGGAAACGGGCCATCGGCGCACCTCAGATGCACTTGAAATAGTCGAAGGGCTCAAGGCAGTCGCGGCAGCGCCACTGCGCCTTGCATGGGGTGGAGCCGAACTGGCTCACACGCTCGAGATCGGTGCCGCCGCAGCGCGGGCAGCGCGCCGGCCCGCCCGCGGGCTGGGGCGGGGCGATGCCGTAGGCCTCGAGCTTCGCGCGCCCCTCGGCGCTGATCCAGTCGGTCGTCCAGGGCGGGTCGAGCCGTTCGACAAGGCGCAGCTTGTCGATGCCCTTCTCGCGCAGCTTGCGTTCCACCTCGAGGCGGATGAAGGCGGTGGCGGGGCAGCCCGAGTAGGTGGGGGTGAGCGCCACCTCGAGCGTGTCGCCCTCCCACGCGACATCGCGGATCACGCCCAGATCGGCGAGGCTGAGCACCGGGATCTCCGGATCGGGGATCTCGGCGAGCCAGCCGCGCACTTCCGCGAGCGAGGGCAGCGTCGCGCTCACCATGTCGCCCCCGGATAGGCGCGCTGCAGCCACTGCATCTCCGCCAGCAAATGCCCCAGATGCTCGGTGTGCCGCCCGGTCTTGCCGCCCAGATGGGCAAAGCCGCTCTCGGGGCGCGTGAGCGTGGCTTCCCCGAGCACGGCGTTCACCCGCGCATCCCACGCCGGGCGCAGGCTCGAGG
The DNA here is from genome assembly GCF_900102905.1 of Meinhardsimonia xiamenensis. Lineage (GTDB taxonomy): Bacteria > Pseudomonadota > Alphaproteobacteria > Rhodobacterales > Rhodobacteraceae > Meinhardsimonia > Meinhardsimonia xiamenensis. Next base: position 32,342 of record NZ_FNFV01000008.1, read on the forward strand.
GCTTTGGCGCGATGCTCTCGGCGGCAAGCGTCTCGTCCACCGCGTCATCGGCGAACATCTCGCCCGTATAGGGCCAGAGCCGCTCGAGCGCGTCCTGCATCCGCGCGTGGCTCTCCTCCGTGCCATCGCCAAGGCCAATGACGATTTCAGACGACTTCTCGAGATGATACTGCGCCTCCTTCAGAGCCTTGGCGGCGATGGCGGCAACCCGCTCCTCGGCCGAACCCGTCAGCTCTCCAAGCATCTCGACCGCGTAGGCGTCATGGAGGAACTGGCGCATGTAGGTGTGGCCGAAGTCGCGGTTCGGCCGCTCGGCGATCAGGAGATTGCGGAAGTCCCACGCATCGCGCAGATAGGCCAGATCGTCGGCCGAGCGCCCCCTGCCCTCCACCTCGCCGGCAAGCCCCAGCCACATCTGCGTCTGGCCGATGAGATCGAGCGCGATGTTGGCGAGCGCAATATCCTCCTCGATCACCGGCGCATGGCCGCACCACTCGCTGATGCGATGGCCGAGGATGAGGGCGGTGTCGCCCATCCTCAGCGCGAATTCGAAAAGCGCCTCGTCACGGGTCATGAGCGTGTCCCTCACATCGGCCCCACATCCTCGGGGATGTCGAAGAAGGAGGGGTGGCGGTAGACCTTGGAGTTCGAGGGCTCGAAGAGCGGCCCCTTCTCGGAGGGCGAGGAGGCGGTGATGTCCTCGGCCTTCACCACCCAGATCGACACGCCCTCGTTGCGGCGGGTGTAGACATCGCGCGCATGGCGGATCGCCATTTCGGCGTCAGGGGCGTGGAGGCTGCCCACATGGCGGTGGGCAAGCCCGTGCTGGCCCCTGATGAACACTTCCCAGAGCGGCCATTCGCTGGACATTGCGGATCTCCTCCTACTCGGCGGCCTGTGCGGCGGCCGCGCGCCGGGCGCGGCGCTTTTCGGCATGGGCCATCAGCCCCTCGCGCACCCAGGCGCCCTCCTCCCAGGCGCGGCGGCGCGCCTCCATGCGGTCGGCGTTGCAGGGTCCGTTGCCGCGCAAGACCTCGTAGAACTCGTTCCAGTCAGGCTGGGTGAAGTCGTAATGCCCCCGCTCCTCGTTCCATTTCAGATCGGGGTCGGGGATGGTCAGGCCCAGATACTCGGCCTGCGGCACCGTCTGGTCGACGAATTTCTGCCTGAGCTCGTCATTGGTGTTGATCTTGATCTTCCAGGCCATCGACTGGGCGGAATGCACCGATTCCTTGTCCGACGGCCCGAACATCATCAGCGCGGGATACCAGAAGCGGTTCAAGGCATCCTGCGCCATGCGCCGCTGTTCGGGGGTGCCACGCGCCATCTTCAGCATGATGTCGTAGCCCTGCCGCTGGTGGAAGCTCTCCTCCTTGCAGATGCGGATCATGGCTCGCGCGTAAGGCCCGTAGGAGGTGCGCTGCAGCGGCACCTGGTTCATGATCGCCGCGCCATCGACCAGCCAGCCGATGGCGCCGATGTCGGCCCAGGTGAGCGTGGGGTAGTTGAAGATCGAGGAATACTTCATCTTCCCCGACAGAAGCTGCTCGGTGAGCCAGTCGCGCGAGACGCCGAGCGTCTCCGCCGCGCAGTAGAGATAGAGCCCGTGCCCGGCCTCGTCCTGCACCTTGGCAAGAAGAATCGCCTTGCGCTGAAGCGTGGGCGCGCGGGTGATCCAGTTGCCCTCCGGCAATTGCCCGACGATCTCGGAATGGGCGTGCTGGCCGATCTGGCGGATGAGCGTCTTGCGGTAGCCCTCGGGCATCCAGTCCTTCGGCTCGATCTTCTCGCCCGCGTCGATGCGGTCCTGAAAATGCCGCTCCTCGGGCGTCATCTCCTCGCGTGATTTCACCCCCTCGCCGGTGGATTTCACCATCTGTGCATACATCTCAAATCTCCCCTGTGCGCGGCACTCCTGTCTCGCCCGGCCGGCAGGCCGGGCAGCGCCCGACCCGCCCCCCACGGGGCGGGCGCTTCGCCGCCCACCCCGTCGGGCCGGGCGCCGCCCCCGATGCCAAGTGCCTGCGCCATCATACGCGCTCCAGAACCATCGCCACGCCCTGCCCCACGCCCACGCACATCGTCACCAGCGCATAGCGCCCGCCCCGGCGCCTGAGCTCCCGCGCCGCCGTGAGCGCAAGCCGCGCCCCGGACATGCCCAGGGGGTGGCCCATGGCGATGGCCCCGCCATTGGGGTTCACGTGTTCGGCATCGTCCGGCACCCCGAGCTCCCGCAAGACGGCGAGCGCCTGCGCGGCAAAGGCCTCGTTGAGCTCGATCACGTCCATCTGTTCGATGGTCAGCCCAAGGCGCGTGAGAAGCTTGCGCGTGGCCGGCACCGGGCCGATGCCCATCACCCGCGGCGGCACCCCCGCCGCGGCCATCCCGACGACCCGCGCAATGGGCTCGAGCCCATGCGCCGCCGCCCCCGCCTCGCTTGCCAGCAGAAGCGCCGCCGCGCCGTCATTGACGCCCGAGGCATTGCCCGCCGTCACCGTCCTGTCATGGCCGTTCAGCGGGTGGAGTGCGGCGAGCTTCTCCATCGTCGTGTCGGGGCGGGGGTGTTCGTCACGCTCCACCACCACGGGCGGGCCCCTGCGCTGGGGAACGGCGACGGGAACGATCTCCTCGGCAAAGACGCCGCGCGCCTCGGCTGCCGCCCAACGCTGTTGCGAGCGCAGCGCGAAGGCGTCCTGATCGTGGCGGGAGATGGCGTATTCCAGCGCCACGTTGTCGGCCGTCTCGGGCATGGAGTCGGTGCCGTATTCGGCCTCCATCTTCGGATTGACGAAGCGCCAGCCGATGGTGGTGTCGTAAACGGCATTCTCGCGCGAAAAGGCCGTCTCGGCCTTGGGCATCACGAAGGGCGCGCGGGTCATGCTCTCCACCCCGCCGGAGATCGCGAGCTGATACTCGCCCGCGGCGATGGCGCGCGCGGCCATGCCCACAGAATCGAGCCCCGAAGCGCAGAGGCGGTTGAGCGTCGTGCCCGGCACCGAGACGGGGAAGCCGGCCAGAAGCAGCGCCATGCGCGCGACATTGCGGTTGTCCTCGCCGGCCTGATTGGCGCAGCCGAGAATCACATCGTCGAGCGCCTCCCAGTCCGCCTTCGCGTGGCGCTCGCGCAAGGCCGCCAGCGGCACCGCGGCCAGATCATCGGCACGCACCTTCGACAGCGCACCGCCATAACGCCCGATCGGCGTGCGCAGCCCGTCGCAGATGAAGGCGGCTTCGGCCATCCGGCTCCTCCCCGAAATGTTTCCGATAACAGCAGTCAGCCGCCGACCGAGGCTTTATCGACCGCTCGGTCGGCGAATTCTGGATAGCAGCGAAATCGCCTTCGAGCAAGCATCAATGTTACAGAATCGTCGCCGAAGGCGGGATTTCAGTAACGCTCAGACCGCCTCCCGCGCGCAGGGAAGCCCCGCGCGCGCAGCCCTGTCGGGGCGCTCCGGGCGAAGCCGCAGGACCGCCTCGAGCGCGGCGTTGTCGCAGGCCAGATCGGCCAGCGTCACCCGGTCAAGAGCGGTGTAGAACGCCTCAACCGCCGCCTCGAGCGCGGCCGACAGCCGGCAGGCGCCCCTGAGCGGACACGCGCCCACGCCGCCATCGAAGCATTCCACGAAAGGCACATCCGCCTCCAGCGCGCGGAACACCTCGCCCACGCGGATCTCGCGTGCCGGGCGCGCAAGCCTCATGCCGCCCTTGCGCCCGCGCACCGTCTGCAGAAAGCCCGTCTGCCCCAGAAGATGGATGACGAGAGCCAGATGGTTTTCTGACACGTTGCAGACCCGCGCAATGTCGGCCTTGCGCACCAGCTGCCCGTCGTTGACGGCGCAGAACATCAGCGCCCGCATCGCCAGATTCGTTCGTGTCGTCAGTCGCATGGCCGCACCTCCCCGGCTGCAAAGTTGCACCGACGATAGCGATTTTCCGGCCCTCCGCCTTGACCTGCGTCAAGCGGGAGGGTGTGCCGGCCCGCTCCCCTCGGTGCCGAGCCTTGCAAATTCCGCCGCCTGTCGCGGCGTCCAGCGCACCTTGATGTCGAAGCCGTCCTCATCCTGCCTCTCGGCCACGACGACACCCTCTTCATGCAGCCACGCCCGCTCCCGCCCCTGGGAAAAATCCAGATGCAGATGCGCCTCGCGCCGCTCGCCCTCGAGCGCCGAGGCCATCGCCGCCTTCAGCGCCTCAAGCCCCTCCCCGGTCAGCGCCGAGACGGCGAAGACATGCGCATCGCGCGCCGCGCGGGCCTCGGCGGCGGCGCGCTCCTCGGGCGGGAGACGGTCGATCTTGTTCCACACCTCGAGGACCGGCACCGCCGGGTCAACGCCCAGATCCTCGAGAATGGCGCGCACATCGGCCGCCTGTTCCTCGGTCTCGGGGTGGGAGATGTCGCGCACATGCACGACGAGATCGGCCGAAAGCACCTCCTCGAGCGTGGCACGGAAGGCCGCGACAAGCTCGGTGGGCAGATCGGAGATGAAGCCCACAGTATCGGACAGGATCGGCTTCACCCCGCCGGGAAGCTCGATGCCCCGCATCGTCGGGTCCAGCGTGGCAAAGAGCATGTCCTTGGCCGTCACTTCCGCTCCGGTCAGCCGGTTGAAGAGGGTGGACTTGCCCGCGTTGGTGTAGCCCACCAGCGCGATGACCGGGTAAGGCACCTTGGCGCGGGCGGCGCGGTGCAGGGCGCGGGTCTTCTTCACCTTCTCGAGCTGGCGGCGCAGGCGCACCAGCGCCTCGTCGATGGCGCGCCGATCGGCCTCGATCTGCGTCTCGCCCGGACCGCCGACAAAGCCGAGCCCGCCGCGCTGGCGCTCAAGATGCGTCCAGGCGCGCACGAGCCGCGTGCGCTGGTAGGACAGCGCGGCCATCTCCACCTGCAAGACGCCCTCGCGGGTGCGGGCGCGCTCGGAGAAGATCTCGAGAATGAGGCCCGTGCGGTCGAGCAGCTTCACCCCCCAGCGCTTCTCCAGATTGCGCTGCTGGACGGGGGTGACGGGGCCATCGACAAGGACAAGGTCGATCTTCTCTTCCTTGAACTTGCGGCCGAGCTCCTCGAGCTTTCCCGAACCGAAGAGCGTTCCGGGATGCGGGCGGTTCAGGCGCACCACCTCCGCTCCGACCACCACGAGATCGGGCAGCGCAGCGGCGAGTGCGACGGCCTCCTCAAGCGCCCGCTGGGGGTCGCGCCGGCGGCGCTCGGAGCCGGTCTCACGCGAGGGAATGTCGGGGTGCAGCACATGGGCGCGGGTGGGTCTGGCCTCCGTTTCGTGGCCCATCTCCACCCCTCCGGTTGCGGCTTTCCCGCTCAGTCCTCGCCCTCGTAGAGGCTGATCGGCTGGGAGGGCATGACCGTGGAGATCGCATGCTTGTAGACAAGCTGCGACTGGCCGTCCCGGCGCAGGAGCACGCAGAAATTGTCGAACCAGGTGATCACCCCCTGCAGCTTGACGCCGTTGATGAGGAAGATGGTCACCGGAACCTTCGTCTTGCGGATGTGATTGAGGAACGCGTCCTGCAGGTTCTGCTTGTTTTCGCCGGCCATGGGTCTGCCTTCGTTCTGTCTCGCGTCGGTTCCGAACCCGCTTGGCGGGCCTTTCATGCACCGCGAAGTATGCTTTGCCCCCGCGCCAGTTTCCAGACCCAAATGCAGCCGATGGCGGCACATCCTCCGGTCACGTCATCGGCGCCAGATGTCAGGCGAGGCCAGCGCCACGATGGCCAGCGCCTCGAGCCGCCCCAGCACCATGGTCGCGGCGAAGATCAGCTTGGCGGCATCGCCGAGGCCGGAAAGCGCAACCGGCGCCGACTCGGCCACCTCTAGCAGCGGGCCGGTGGTGGTCAGTCCGGCGATGGTCAGCACCAGCGTGGTCTCGAAGTCGAGACCGGTGAGCGAGAAGGCCAGCATCAGCGCCGCGATGGACAGGGCAAAGAGCATGAAGAAGAGCCACGCCACATAGGCCGCGCGCACCCCGTACTGCTCCCCCTTCCCTTCCGTGGCGCCGGATCCGGCGGAAATCGTCCCTCCGCCCACCACCGCGTTCGGATGCACCAGCCGCTCAAGCTCGCGCCTGCCATGCAGCGCAAGCGCATAGAGGCGCAGAAGTTTCACGCCGCCCGCCGTTGTTGCCACGCCGCCACCGAAGACGGCCAGCCCGAGCAACAGAAGCCCCGGCGTGTGCAGCCCCGACCAGTTCTGCGCCGCTTCCCAGCCGCTCGAGACAAAGCCCGTGGTCGTCAGGAAGGATGCCGTGGTGAAGATGCCACCCCAGAGCGCCCGCGCCGCCTCGAACACATCCTGCCCGCTTCGCACCTCGACCGCGCCCCACCAGTGCCGCAGGAACAGCGCTGCCGATACCGCACCAATCAGCGCGAGGCCGAGCCGCAGCTCCGGATCGGCGCGCAGCTCGCGCCCCCACCGTGTTCCGCGCTCGCGGGTAAAGCTGCGACGGCTGAGCGCGAAGACCAGGAACAGAAGGACAAGTGCCTCCCCGGCCAGGCCTGCCCCCGCACCGGTCGTCCCGCCCACCGGCGAGATGCCGCTTGTGGCCAGTGTCGACATGGCGTGGCACAGCGCAACGAGCGGCTGGTCGCCGGCGATGAGGAGCCCCACCCACAGCGCCAGCGTCAGGGCGCCATAGACCGGCGCGAGCATCACCCCGAAGCGGCGCAGACGCACGGCCGGGTCGGCCACTTCCGCGATCGCTCCCTTGCGTTCCAGGCGCCCCGCGCGCGCGGGCGCGAGCACCTCGAACCCGCCTATGCCAAGGGGCGCGAAGATGGCCACCGCCGCCAGCAGCGCAAAGAAGCCGCCCATCCACGCCACGAGCGCCCGCCACAGGTGTTCCGTCCCGCTCAGCCGGGCCGGGTCGGGAAAAAGCGTCGCCCCGGTCGTGGTGAGGCTCGAGACCATCTCCAGATAGGCATTGAGAAACCGCGTGTTCCCGACCGCCTGATGAAACGGCAGCGCCAGGACAAGCGGCAGAAGCGCATAGGCCCCTACGAGCGTGGCCAGATAGCTGCCGGCCGGGCGGCGCCGGGCGCCGGGCGCCAGCGCCAGCGCGAGCATCGCCGCCAGCGCCAGCGTCAGCCCGCCGTAGGCAAGAAAGCTGCGCGCATCCGCGCTCTCGCCCGAGGCGAGACCATAGGCGCCGGGGACGAACATCATCACCCCCGACACGCCAACCAGCATCACCGCCGGCGGAAGCGCGGCGGCACGGGTGGCGTGGTCAGCCGTACGTGACGCCGACATGGATCAGCTGAATGACTTCGGGCACGTCCTTGGTCATGGCGAAGATCGCCACCACGTCGCCCACCTCGATTCGGGTCTCGCCCGTGGGGCGGATCACCTCGCCGTCTCGCAGGATGCCCCCCACGAGCGCGCCCTCGGGAAAATCGATGTCACGGATCGCGTGGCCGGCGATCCCGGTGGTCGAGCGCACTTCCGCCTCGATCAGCTCCGCCTCGCCGTCGCCGATCGCATAGACCGAGCGCAGCCGGCCATAACGCACATGGCGCAGGATGGAGGAAACCGTCGTCGCCCTCGGGTTGATGTAGGCGTCGATCTGCAGCGGCTCCATCAGCGTTGCGAGGCTCGGGTCGTTGATGAGACAGATCGACATGGGGCAGCCCGCCGCGCGCGCCCGGACCGCAGCCAGCAGGTTGGTCTTGTCATCATCGGTCACCGCGAGGATGGCGTCGGCGCGGGAAATGCCCGCCTCGTCGAGAATCTCCGCATCCATCCCGTCACCGTGCAGCACGATCGTGCGCTCCAGCTCGTCGGCGGCTTTCTCGGCGCGGACACGGTCGCGCTCGATCACCCGAAGGCGCATGCGCCTCGGCCCCGTCTCAAGCGCGCGTGCCACCCTCAGCCCGACGTTGCCACCGCCCACGATCACGATCCGCTCCTGCGGCTTCACCTCCTTGCCGAAGATCTCGAGGGTGCGGTTGACGTCGTCGACATGGGTGAAGACGTAGACCTGGTCGCCGGCGAAGAGCTGATCTTCGGGATCGGGGGCAAACAGCACCCCCTCGCGCCGCACGCCGACGACGATGGCGCGAAGGGTCGAGAAAAGGTCGGTGAGCTGGCGCAGCGGCGTGTTGAGCACTGGGCAGTCGTCATCGAGCTGGATGCCCAGAAGCTGCGCGCGCCCGTCCAGAAACGTGGCGATATCGAAGGCCGCCGGCGCCGACAGTCGCCTGAGCGCGGCCTCGGCCACCTCGCGCTCGGGGCTGATGACCACCTCGATGGGCAGATGCTCCTTCCGGTACAGGTCGGCATAATCCGGCGCGAGATAGGAGTCGGCGCGCAGGCGCGCCACCGTGCGCGTGACATTGAACACCGAGTAGGCCACCTGGCAGGTGACCATGTTGACCTCATCGGAGTGCGTGGCGGCGATCACCATGTCCGCATCGCGCGCACCCGCTCGATCGAGCACATCGGGGTAGCTGGCAAAGCCGGTCACACCCTGCACGTCGAGCGTATCGGTGGCCCGGCGCACAAGTTCGGGGTCGCGGTCGACAACCGTCACGTCATGCTCCTCGCGGGAGAGCTGACGCGCGATCTGCCAGCCGACCTGACCGGCGCCGCACACGATGACCTTCATGACACGATCCCTCGCCGTCCCTCAGGGCACAGAAGCTTGGCAGAGCCGGACCGGAGCGTCAACGCCTCTCGCGACATTCCGCCCGTGTGGCCATCGCTCGCGCGGGCCTCGCCGGGGACGGGGCGGCATCCCCGCGGCCGGATCATGCGCCATCAGCCGCCCTGCGCCTCCTGCCGCTCATCCTCGCTGCGGGCCGGGCGGCCGCCGGCGCGGCTCGAGGTGACCACACCGAGCGACTTGAGCTTGCGGTGCAGCGCCGAGCGCTCCATGCCCACGAAGGCGGCGGTGCGCGAGATGTTGCCGCCGAAACGGTTGATCTGGGTCAGCAGGTATTCGCGCTCGAAGGCTTCGCGGGCCTCGCGCAGCGGCAGCGTCGCAAGCTCCGGCGAGAGGATCACCCTGCTCTCGCCATTCGGACGCTCCTCCTCGGCGGGAATTTCGTCGGGAGTGATGGGGCCGCTGCCATCACCGAGAATGAGGATGCGCTCAATGACATTGCGCAGCTGGCGAACGTTGCCCGGCCAGTTCATCGCCTGCAGGAGCGCTGCCGCCTCTTCGGACAGCGCACGCTTCGGCAGCCCCTGGGTGCGGTGAAACTGCTCGATGAAATGCCGCGCCAGAAGCGGGATGTCGTCGCGCCGCTCGGCAAGAGAGGGCACCGCGACCGGCACCACATTGAGGCGATGATAAAGCTCCTGGCGGAACCGCCCGGCGGCCACCTCCGCCTCAAGATCGCGGCAGGTTGAGGAAATCACGCGCACATCGACGCTGATCTTGTCGCCCCCGCCCACGCGCGGAAACTGCTGCTCGACCAGCACCCGCAGGAGCTTCGACTGCGTCCCCGAGGGCAGATCGGCCACCTCGTCGAGAAACAGGATGCCGCCATCGGCCTGTTCCAGAAGCCCCTGTTCGACCCCGCGCTCGGAGCTCTCGCGGCCAAACAGCACCTCTTCCATCCGCTCGGGCTCGATGCTCGCGCAGTTGACCGAGATGAAGGGCCCGTCGCGGCGGTTGGAGTTGGCATGGATGTAGCGGGCGGCGACCTCCTTGCCGCTGCCGGCGGGCCCGGTGAGCATCACCCGCGCGTTCGAGCGCGTGACCTTGTCAAGCTGGGACTTGAGCGCGCGGAAGGCGGGCGAGACGCCGATCATCTCCGCCGCCGTGGCCTCGCGCCGGCGCAGCGCGAGATTCTCCCGCCTCAGCCGCGAGGTCTCCATCGCCCGGCGGATGACCACGAGAAGCTGGTCGATGTTGAAGGGCTTCTCGATGAAGTCATAGGCGCCCTGCTTGATCGCGGCCACGGCGATCTCGATGTTGCCGTGACCGGAGATGATCACCACCGGAATGCCCGGATGCTCGCGCTTGACCGCCTTGAGGATGTCGATGCCGTCCATCCGGCTGTCCTTGAGCCAGATGTCGAGGACGATGAGCGCCGGCGGCTCCTCGGCGATGGCGGCCATGCAATCCTCGGCATTGGCCGCGAGCCGTGTCGCATAGCCTTCGTCCTCGAGAATGTCGCCGATCAGCTCGCGGATGTCCTTCTCGTCGTCCACGATCAGGATGTCACTCATCACTCGCTCCTCCTCGCCGCGCTCACACCGCCGCGTTGCGGTCGGGCGCGTTTTCATTTCGGCTGCTCGTGCCGTGCCGGCCGCCGCCGTTCTGCGCGCCGGACAGGGCGTCGGCGGCAAGCGCAAGACGGATGACCGCCCGGGCGCCGCGCCGGGCACCCTCCGCGAAGGGCGCGGCATCCTCGAGCGTCAGCGTCCCGCCGTGCTCCTCGATGATCTTCTTGACGATGGGCAGGCCAAGGCCGGTGCCCTTCTCGCGGGTCGTCACATAGGGCTCGAAGAGGCGGGCGCGGTCCTCGGGCAGGCCGATGCCGTTGTCTTCGATGGTGATGACGGCCGCATCCCCCTCGCGCCCGAGCCGAAGCCTGATCTCGCCCGGATAATCCTCCAGGCCTTCCTTTTCAACAATGCTTTCAATAGCTTCACCGGCGTTCTTCAAAAGGTTTGTGAGCGCCTGCGAGATCATCGTGTCATCGACATCGGCCCAGAGCGGTTCCTCGGGGATTTTGACTTCGAGGCGCACATGCGGCAGGCCCGCTTCCTGAAGCATGGCGGCATCGCGCACGAGGCGGTTGAGCTCCTGGCGCCGCCGGTCGGGCTCGGGCATGCGGGCGAAGCGGGAGAATTCATCGACGATCCGGCGCAGATCATCGGTTTGCCGCACGATCACGTCGGTGGCGCCCTCGAGCACCTCGGCATCCGCCTCATCGAGCTTGCGTGACAGACGCCGCCGCAGGCGCTCGGCCGACAGCTTGATGGGGGTGAGGGGGTTCTTGATCTCGTGGGCGATGCGCCGGGCGACATCCCCCCAGGCCGCCATGCGCTGGGCGGCGACGAGATCGGTGACATCGTCGAAGGTGACGACGTAGCCCTCGAGCGTGCCATCCTCGGCGCGGCGCGCGCTCATGCGCACCAGCAGGTTCTCCTGCTTGCCGCCGCGCACGAGCTTCACCTCCTCCTGCACCGATTCGGCACCGCCCTGCATCAGGCGCGCCAGGAGCGGGCCGAATTCGGGCACCAGAACCGCCAGATGCGGCGCGTCCACCACGCCCGCGTCAAGCCCGAGCAGCCGCTCGGCGGCACGGTTGACCAGCGTCACCCGCCCCGCGGCATCGAGCGCGACCACCCCGGCCGTGACCGATGACAGCACCGAGTCGAACAGCCGCCGGCGCCGCTCGGTCTGCGCGTGAGCATCGAGAAGCGCGTCGCGCTGGAGCTTCAGTTGCCGCGTCATCTGGTTGAAGATGCGCCCGAGCATGGCGATCTCGTCGTCGCTGCGCTCTTCCTCCACGCGCACATCGAGATCGCCCGCCCCCACGCGCTGCACCGCCCCGGCCAGCCGGCCCACAGGGCGCGACAGGCGTTCGGCGAACCACAGGCCGAGCCAGATCGCGGCGAGGATCATGATGACCGCAAAGCCAAGATAGAGCAGCCCGAACTCGAACAGCACGCGCCCCCGCTCGCTTTCGAGCTGGTGATAGAGTTGCGCCGTCTGCTGGGTCTCGTCGAGCAGGGCGAGAAGGTCGCCGTCAACCCTGCGGCTGACATAGAGGAAGCGGTCGAAGAACCCCGGCAGCGCCACCAGCGCGCGGAATTCGTCATTGGCCCAGTCCTCGATGATGACCGTCTCGCCCTCGGCCGCGCGGCGGATGTCCTCCTCGGATGGCGGTTCGTAATCGAAGAGGTAGGAGCGCTCGCCGCGCGCGACGATATTGCCGGCACCGTCGATCACGAAGGCTTCGGCAAGCCCCCGCTGGATCAGCGACTGGCCCTGGGTCAGCTCCTGGCGCAGCGCTCCGGTCGAGATGATCAGGCCGGCGGCCCGGCGCCGCGCGAGGTAGCGCGCCAGCGCCTCGGCGTCTTCGGCAAGCCCCTCGCGATGCTCCCGCTCGTAGGCCTGCGCGGCTTCCAGCGAGGAGCCGACCACACTGCGCACCCGCTCCGAGAACCATCCCTCAAGCCCCATGTTCACGGTCAGCGCCGCAAACACGGCGACCAGAACCGTCGGCATCAGCGCCAGCCCCGCAAACACGACCGTCAGACGCAAGTGCAGCCGCGAGCCGGCCGAGCGCGCGCGCCGCGCCGCGATCATCTGGGCAATCCGGCTCATGACCAGCGCCGCCAGCACCAGCACATAGACAAGGTCGGCCAGCAGCACGAGGCGCAGCGTCATCACCGAACCCGCCTGGTCGAAGGGGCCGAACACCAGATAGGTGGCTACGGCGAGAAGCGGGCCGAGCACGATCAGTCCGAGGGTGGCCGCCGTGCGCAGCCACCGGGAATGGCGCAATGACACCAGCGCCTCGAGGATCCCGCCCCCTGTGCCTGGACGCACCGATGTGCGCACGCTGCTCACCCTCGCCATGCGGGCCATGTCGCCTCCCGCGCTTGCGCGGCAGGGTGCGGCCCGACGTCATGCCGCCTGCCCGTGGCCTTGCCCCGGTCACGCCGGGGACGGCGCCCCTGCGGCCCATTTGCCACGGGTGTGTGACCTTCCTACATCAGTTTGCGGCGGCGTGTCACCTCAATATCGAGGTCGGTGATCTTCTTGCGCAGCGTATTGCGGTTGATCCCGAGCAGCTCGGCGCACTTGGCCTGATTGCCGCCGGTCGCGTCGAGGGCGATCTCGATCAGCGGCGTCTCCATCTCGCGCAGGATGCGCTGGTAGAGGCCTGGCGGCGGCAGCTCGCCGCCATGCAGGTCGAAATAGCGCTTCAGGTGGCGCGCGATCGCATCCGAAAGGCGTTCGCCGTCGGTCTGCCCGGTGGCGGCGCGGGAAGGCTCCGAGCCGATCAGCGCGCGCACTTCCGCCGCGGAAATCTCCGGCTCGGTGGCGGTCACGGCAAGGCGGCGCAAGGCGTTCTCGAGCTGGCGCACATTGCCCGGCCAGCTGTAGGCGCGCAGAAGCGCCATCGCCTCATCCGACAGCCGGCGTGGCGCCAGTCCGGCCTGCACGGCGCGGGCCAGGAAGTGATCGGCCAGAAGCGGGATGTCATCGATGCGCTCGCGCAGGGGCGGCATCGTGAGCTGCACGCCCGAGAGCCGGTAGAACAGGTCGCGCCTGAACGCACCCTCGTCGGTGCGACGGGCCAGATCCGTCTGGCTGGTGGCGATGATGCGCGGCGCGCCCTCCTGCGGCAAGGCGTCGAGAAGGCGCACAAGGCGCGACTGTGTGGCCGGGTCGAGATCGCCCGCCTCCTCGATCAGCAGCGTGCCCGCCCCGGCGCGGGCGATGATGCGCTGCGCCTGATCGGCATCGGCGAGCTCGGCCATGCCGGCGGCCACGAACGGCAGGTTGCGCCGGTCCGAGAGATCATGCACGGCCCGCGCGATGAGCGACTTCCCGGTGCCGGACTCCCCGAGCACGAGGATCGCCAGCTCGGTGTTCATGACCCGCGCCACCAGGCGGTAGATGGCCTGCATCGCCGGGGTGCGCCCGATCAGAGGCAGCCCGTCGCCCGCTGCCCCCTGCTGGGCGGTCTCCGGCACGGGCGGCCGCGCGGGCCGGGCGCGCCGGCGGATCTCGAGCCCGCGCGCGGCGCGCTTCATCAGGTCGGGCAGGTCGAAGGGCTTGGGCAGGTAATCGAAGGCCTCGAGCTCGGTGGCGCGGATCGCGGTCATGATCGTGTTCTGCGCCGAGATCACGATCACCGGCAGGCCGGGGCGCTCCTGCGCGATCTTCGGCAGCGCCTCGAGCCCGTTGCCATCGGGCATGACCACATCGGTGATGACGAGATCACCCTTGCCCTCCTGCACCCAGCGCATGAGCGTGGTCATCGACGAGGTCGCATGCACCCGGCAGCCCGCCCGCGTAAGCGCCTGGGTGAGCACCGTGCGGATGGTGCGATCGTCATCGGCGACGAGTACGGTTCCGTCCATCAGCTCTCTCCGCTTCGCATGTCCGCCCCCTGCCCCTTGGTCGCCCGTGCCTCGGCCGGCGGCAGCGGCAGCGACAGGCGGAAGGCGGTGCGGCCGGGGCGGCTTTCCACCGCGATCCAGGCGTCATGGGCGGCGATGATCTTGGCCACGAGCGCAAGCCCCAGACCGGTGCCATTCTCGCGGCCCGAGACGAAGGGCTCGAAGATGTCGGCGGCGATCTCGGGGGGGATGCCGGGGCCGTTGTCGATGATCTCGACCTGCAGCGGCAGCGACAGCTGCCGGCCGTCGCGGTCCCGGATTCGCAGGGAGGGCTCGTAGAAGGTGCGAATCGTCACCCTGCCCCCCGGCGCGGCTTCGGCGGCGTTCTTGAGCAGGTTCTGGATGACCTGAATCATCTGGTCGCCATCGACCCATGCCGGCGGCAGCGAGGGGTCATAATCCTCGACCACGGTCAGGCTTGCGGCCACGCCAAGCTCGGCGGAACGGCGGGCGCGGTCGAGCAGGTCGTGCACGTTCCACGCCTCGCGGCGCGGGGGCGCGAGATTGCCGAACTCGTCCACCTGGGCGAGCAGCGCGAGAATGCGCCGCGTCTCGGCAAGGATGAGGCCCGTCAACTCGCGATCCTGCGGGGCGAGGTTCATCTCCAGAAGCTGCGCCGCGCCGGTGATGCCGGCGAGCGGGTTGCGGATCTCGTGGCTGAGCATCTCGGCCATGCCGATCGCCGAGCGCGCCGCGCCTGCCGGCGTCTGGCGCTGGCCGAGCCGGCTGGCGATGTGGCGCGGAGCCAGGGTGACGAGCACATGACCCTCGGCGCCCGACAGTGGCGCGAGCTGGATGTCGCAGGGTTGCGGCGGGGCGGTGCCGGTGGACACGTCCGCGGCATTGATGAAAAGCGCCGCCTCCCCCGCCCGTGCGCGCGCAAGCGCCGCTTCCATCGGTGCATCGATGGCGAGCCGGTCAAGAAAGGGCTGCCCCTTCAGGCTGCGCGCCGAGGCGTTGAGGAAGGCCTCCGCGGCGGGGTTGATCTCGGCGATGCGATTTGCCGGGTCCACGATCAACGCCGGCAGCGGCAGCGAGGACCAGACCGCATGGATCATGCCGCGCACCGCCCCCTTTCATGGCGCGCGAGCGCCTGCGGAAGGAGGCGCAGCACGCGCGCGGGATCGTCTTCGGTCAGCAGCGCTTGGCGCAGCCCGAGCGGCGTGCCGGCCGTGTCCATGTACCAGCCCAAGTGCTTGCGCGCGACCCTCACGCCAAGCGCGCGCCCGTAGAAGGCCAGCGTCTCCTCGTAATGCGCCGCCACGAGCGCGCAGAGCGCCTCGCCCTCCGGCGGGCGGGGCGCAGGGCGCCCGGCGAGCGCCGCGGCGATCTCGGCCAGAAGCCAGGGCCGCCCGCGCGCCGCGCGCCCCACCATCACCCCGGCCGCGCCGGAGAGCGCGAGCGCACGTTGCGCGGCCTCGGGGCTGTCGATGTCGCCATTGGCCAGAACCGGAACGCTTACCGCCCTGACCGTCGCGCCGATCGCGGCCCAGTCCGCCCTGCCCTTGTAGAACTGGCAGCGCGTGCGGCCGTGCACGGTAACCATGGTCACGCCCGCCGCCTCGGCCCGCGCGGCGATCTCGGGGGCGTTGAGACTCGTCTCGTCCCAGCCGAGCCGCATCTTCACCGTCACCGGCACCGAGACCGCGCCGACCACCGCCTCGATGAGGCTCAGTGCATGGTCGGGCACCTTCATCAGCGCCGAGCCCGACATGCCCCCCGTCACCTTCTTGGCCGGGCAGCCCATGTTGATGTCGATGCGCCGCGCGCCCATGTCCTCGACCATGCGCGCGGCCTCGGCCATCCAGCGCGCCTCGCGCCCGGCGAGCTGCACGGCGGTGCGCGCCTCATCGAGCCCGAGCGCCGCGCGCTCGCGCACGCCCGGCCGCGCGGTCAGAAGCTCCCGGCTTGCGACCATCTCGCTGACCACGAGCCCTGCCCCGAACCGCAGCGCCAGCCTGCGGAAGGGCAGATCGGTGATGCCCGCCATCGGCGCAAGCGCCACGAGCGGGCTGGGGAGCGGATCGGGCTGCGGGCCCGACGCGGTGCGCGAGGGATCAGTGGAGTTCAACGCGGTCATGGGCTGTGGCTAAGCCCTGACGCGGGCCGTTTCAACCGGCGTATGCGCAAATTTTCGGCAATCTTGGCAAATTGCACAATTTTTGGGCAGGAAGTGGCCCCGCCTGCCCAAAATCCGATGTGCGCCGCATCAGGCGGCCGCGGCGCCCCCTGCCCGGCCCGGGAACTCCACTGCCTGCCCGCTTGCCGCCGAGCGCTGCGCTGCGAGCCCGATCTCCACCGCCCGGGCGCCATCTTCAACCGTCACTTCGACCTCGCCCGCGCCGCGGACCACCTGCAGGAAGCGCGCGTGCTGGTAGAAGGTCGCGCCGTTGTGATCGCCCGCGGCAAGGAGCGCCTCCTCCACCGGCACGGCGAGGCGTTCGGGTCCCTTCGGCGCGCGCGGGCTCACCACCACCTCGGGCACCGGCGCCGGCCCCGCCTCGGGTGGCCAGAACCGCGTGGGCCCCGGCACGAAGGCCTCGATCTTGCCCTTCGGACCCACCGCCGAGATCTCCTCCTGATAGCGGCTGCCCTCGGCGAACATGCACAGCTCCAGCATCGCCCGCGCCCCGCCGGCGAAATCGACGATGACGTAGCCCGAGTCCCAGATGTCCGGCACCTCGCCGGCCACGAGTTCATCCTTGTGGTTCACCGCCTGCCCGGCCGAGGCCATCACCCGCACCGGCTCGTCGCCGAGGATCAGGCGCATCAGGTCAAAGAAATGGCAGCATTTCTCGACGAAGGTGCCACCCGAGTAGCGGTTGAAGCGGTTCCAGCCGCCGACCTTGGGCAGGAACGGGAAGCGGTGCTCGCGGATCGTCAGCATCTTCACCCCGCCCGTCGCTTCGGCGGCCTGCTCGATCAGCAGGGCGATGGGTGGCATGTAGCGGTATTCCATCGCTATCCACACCGGCGCGGGATAGCGCGCGGCGATCTCGCGCACCCGCGCGCCGTCGGCCGGGTCGGTGTAGAGCGGCTTCTCGATCAGGAGCGGCAGAGGCCGGCGCGCCGCGATCATCTCGAACTGGGCGACATGCAGGTGATTGGGACTTGCCACGACCAGCGCGTCGAGATCGTCGCGATCGAGAAGCGCCTCGGCGCTGTCGCACATCGCCGCCTCCGGTGCGAGCGCCTGCGCGGCCGCGCGCATCTGCGGGTCGGGCTCGAATATGGCGGCGATGCGCGTGCCTTCCAGAAGCCGGATGTTGCGGATGTGCTCCTGGCCCATCATCCCGCAGCCGATGATTCCGTAGCGGACGATCTCGTTCATCATTTCACCATGTTTCCGGTGGGTTGTATGGCGTTTTTCATCTTTTTCGTCACCTGAGCCGGGAGACATAACGGGCGCGCTCGGGATCGAACCAGGTGAAGGAAACCTCGGCAACCCGCCCCTCCTGATCGAGGCTCTTGCGTTCCACGAGACCCGAGATTCGGCCGGCGGCGAGCTCGGGCACATCGCCCCATTCGGGCATCTTGCCGACACCGATGCGGTCCTCGGCGCGCATGATCCTCAGCCCCAGCCGATGGGCGTAGAACCAGTAGAGCGACTCCGACAGCTCGGAGGCCGAAAGCTCCTCCGCCCACGCCCCGTCGAGCCAGATTTCTTCCAGCGCCACCGGCGCGCCGTTGAGGCTGCGCACCCGGCGGATCCGGTGCGCGCGGCTGTCGGCCCCGAAAGGCGGCAGATGGGCGGGCTTGTCCATGCGCTCCACCGAGATGACCCGCGCCGTGGGAAGGCCGCCGCCCTCAGGTGTCTCAAGTCGGAAAAACGCATAAATTCCAGTCGGCTTTCCGGTATCCCTGATGTAGTTTCCCGAGCCCTGGATGCGCTGGAGCAGGCCTTGTTCGGTGAGCGTGGCAAGCGCCTTGCGCAGCGTTCCCACGGCAATGCCGAGCTGGGCGGCCATCTCGCGCTCGGGCGGCAGGCGCTCTCCGGCCACCAGCCGTCCGGCCTGAATGTCGCGGATCAGCATCTCGCTGATCTGCACGTGTTTCGGCAGGGCGGTCGGGTCCGGCACGCGATGGCTCCCAGCGCAGCCCGGTCGGGGTGCCGACTCGGGGCGGTTTGATTGATACAGTATTGATGCATCATGTCCCGGATGCTACGCAAGACCCTGGAGGAGACGCGCGGTGCGGAATCGCCGCCGACCCAGGCGGAGGCTTTGGGCCGGGGCGTTGCGCGGCTAGTGTGTGGGAAGAGGCATCGCACCCTGAGGCCATGCGGGGTGGATGCGCAAGGGAGGAGCCATGGCGCTTTATCTGCGGCTCTTGCGGCTTCTGGCGGCGGTCAACAGCGCGCTGCTCGGGGCCGGGCGCTGGCTGGCCATCGTTGCCATCGGGGTGATGGTTGCGGTGACGCTTGCTCAGGTGTTCTTCCGCTACGTGCTCAACAATGCCCTGCCCTGGCCCGATGAGGCGGCGCGCTTCGCCATGCTGTGGATGACCGCGCTCGCCGCACCGACCGCGCTCAGGGCCGGCGGCTTCGTGGCCATCGACATGCTGCCGCGGGCGCTGCCGCGGGTGCCGTCAGCGCTTCTCAACCTCTGCCTTCTGGCCATCGCGATGCTGGTGCTGATCTACGGCATCGAGCTTGGCCACCGGCACGTGAAATCGGGCTGGCTGTTCAACTCCTCCTCGCTCAAGCTCCCGCTCGACTGGTTCGGCGGCGCGGTGGTGCGGGTGAAGCTCGCGTGGATGTTCCTGTCGCTGCTCGTCGGCTTCTACCTGATGCTTCTGGTGACGGTGGAGCTTGCGCTGCGCGAGTTCGCGCGGCTTCTGGGGCTCGAGGAGGCCCTGCCGGAGATCGCCGCCCCCGCAATCCCCGAGGCGGAGTGAGCGCGATGCTGGTCTGGTTCCTTCCCGCCTTCCTGATCCTCTTGATGATCGGCCTGCCGGTGTTCTTCGCGCTTCTCGCCGCACCGGGCTTCCTTCTGTGGCTCAACGGGCAGGAGCGCGACCTCGCGCTCCTCTACCGCAACCTCTACAACGGGATGGACAGCTTCCCTCTCATGGCGCTGCCCTTCTTCCTCTTGGCCGGCGAGATCATGAACCGCGGCGGCATCACCGAGCGGCTGGTGGACTTCTCACAGGCCTTCATGGGGCATCTGCGCGGCGGCCTTGCGCATGTGAACATCCTCTCCTCGATCCTCTTTGCCGGGCTTTCCGGCTCGGCGGTGGCCGACACCTCGGCGCTCGGCTCCACCCTCATCCCGGCGATGGAGAAACAGGGCTACACCCGCCGTTTCGCCGCCGCCGTCACCGCCGCCTCCTCGGTGATCGGGCCGATCATCCCGCCCTCGGGGATCATGATCATCTACGCCTATGTGATGGGAGAGTCGGTGGCCGCATTGTTCCTCGCCGGCATCGTGCCGGGGCTTCTGGTGGGGCTGGGGCTGATGGGGATGGTCCGGGTGCTGGCCGACCGCTACGATCTGCCCAAGGCCGAGCGCATCGTGAAGAAGGGCGCCACCATCTCGCCGCTCGAATACTGGGTGAGCTTTGCGCTGCTGCGCGCCAATCTTGCCGGGCTGATGGTGGTGATCGCCCGCGCCCTGCCCGGCACCGAGGGTCTCGGCTGGCCGCTCTTCGCCGTCTTTCTCGTGGTCGCGCACCTCCTTCTCCTCTACTGGCGGCGCCGGGTGAGCTACGACTTCCGCATCGTCTGCAAGAAGGCGGTGGCGCCGCTGCAGACGCCGATCATCATTCTGGGCGGCATCCTCATCGGCGTCTTCACCCCCACCGAGGCCGCCGCCATCGCCGTGGCCTATGCGCTGGTGGTGAGCTTCGGCGTGCTGCGCTCGATGCGCCTTGCCGATCTGGCCGAGGTGATGCGCCGCACCGCCATCGGCGCGGCGACGGTGCTCCTGCTCGTCGGCGCGGCAGTGAGCTTCAAGACGGTGGTCGCGCTCTCCCATACGCCCGAGACGCTGGCGGGCATCATCCTGGGGTTGTCGGAGAACCCGCTGATCCTTCTCTTTCTGATCAACGTGCTCCTCTTCATCGTCGGGATGTTCCTCGATGCCGGCCCCGCGATCATCATCCTCGGGCCGATCCTGGCACCGATCTTCACCGATCTCGGCGTGCATCCTGTGCATTTCGCCGTCATCATGTCGGTCAACCTGACCGTGGGGCTCGCCACCCCGCCCATGGGGCTGGTGCTGTTCGTGGCCTCCTCGGTCTCGGGCGAGAAGGTCGAGACCATCGCCCGCGCCATCCTGCCGTTTCTCGCCGTGGAGGTTCTGGTGATCTTCCTCATCACCTACGTCCCGGCGATTTCCATGACGATCCCCCGCCTCACGGGGTTCGTGAACTGACCATTCAGCAACTTCAACCGGGAGGGACAACATGCTGAAAACACTGACAAGGTCGCTGATGGTGGCGACGATGCTGGCGGGCAGCGCCGCGGCCGGCTGGGCGGCAGACTACACGCTGCGCGCGGTGGCCAACTCCAACGAGAATGACGAGGACTATGACGGCCTCGTCGTCTTCAAGTCCTTCGTGGAGTCGGCTTCGAACGGCGCCATCGAGGTGGAGCTGTTCATCGGCACCCAGCTTTGCGCCAACGGCACCGAATGCATGCAGGGCGTGGCCGACGGCACGGTGGATATCTACATCTCCACCTCCGGCGGCACCTCGGGGCTCTTTCCCTTCGTGCAGGTGCTCGACCTGCCGTATCTCATGTCCGACGACCGCATCGCCGAGGCGACGCTGGCCAACGGCACGCCCTTTGTCACAAAGATGCAGGACATGGTTCTGGAGAAGTCGGGCGGCGCGATCCGGCTGATGACCATCGGCAACACCGGCGGCTGGCGCAACTTCGCCAACACCAAGCGGCGCGTGCGCACCCCCGACGACCTCAAGGGGCTGAAGATCCGCACCGTCGTGGCCGACCTGCCGCAGGAGCTCGTCAAGGCGCTCGGCGCCTCGCCCACGCCGATCCCGTGGCCGGAGCTGTTCACCTCGCTGCAGACCGGCGTGGTGGAAGGTTCCAAGAACGGCATCACCGACATCATGAACATGAAGTTCCCCGATGCCGGGCTGAAGTATCTCACCCTCGACGGGCACGCCTACATGGCGGCGCTGTGGTTCATGAACAACGACAAGTTCATGTCCATGCCCGAGGATCTGCGCAAGGTGGTGGTGGATGGCTTCTATCACCTCCAGCAGGCGACCTTCGCCTCGCCGAAGCGCAAGTCGATCGAGGCCTATGAGGCGTTCAAGGCCGCGGGCGGCGACATCTATGTGCCGACGCCGGAGGAAAAGGCGCTGTTCCGCGAGGCGGCCGCGCCCGTCTACGACTGGTTCAAGGCCAACATCGAGGGCGGCCCGGAAGTGTTCGAGGCGCTGACTTCGACCGTCGCCGAGGTCGAGAAGGAAGTGAACGCGGTGCGCGAGCACGACATCCAGTGAGCGCGGGGCGCGCACAAGAGGGAGGCGTCCCGCGAGGGGCGCCTCAACGCATGTTCCGCGGGCGAAGCGCGTGCCCGGTCCGCTTTGCGGCCCGAGCGGCAAAAGGTGCGAGGCGCACTCAAGAAAGCCTGTCCGCCAGCTCCGTGAGACTGTCGCAGACCACATCCCAGGCCGCGGCGGGCTCGAGGTCCGTGGTCTGCCGCGGCCCGTGTTCGGTTGGGCGGCGCACGAAAGCGGTGGCAAGCCCGAGCGCGCGCGCCGCGCGGAGGTCGTCATTGTGAGCGGCAACCATCATGCATTGCGCGGGCTGAAGCCCCAGCGCCTCCACCCCGCGCAGGTAGCAGAGCGGATCGGGCTTGTAGGCCTGCGCGAGTTCGGCGCCGAGGATCGCGTCCCACACCAGCCCGCCGTGGCGCGAGAGGTTCACCATCAGCGCGATGTTCCCGTTCGACATCGCCGCCACGATGCGCGCGCGCCGCAGCGCGGCCAGCCCCCCGGCGCTGTCGGGCCAGGGGTCGAGCCGGTGCCAGGCGCGGGTGAGCGCGTCAAGCTCCGCCGCGCTCAGGCCCCCGACCCCGAACTCCGCCAGCACCGCCTCCAGATTCTCCCGATGCAGCACATCGAGCACCACAAAGGGCCGGCGGCCTGCGCGCACCTCCTCCATTGCCGGCTGATAGCGCGCCCGCCAGGCATCGGCCATCGCCGCCCAGTCGGCGCTGACGCCGCGGGGGCCGAGCGCGGCCTCGAGCGCGCGCGCCACCGAGCTGCGCCAGTCCACCACCGTGCCGAAGACGTCGAAGAAAAGCGCCTCGATTTTACCCATCCTCTCCTCCCGTCCAGCCGCGTCAGAGTCTCAACGGCCCCTACCGGAAGGGGTAGAGCCAGGGCCTGTAGTCGTCGATGAGCTTATGCGCCTGAGCAATCTGATCCGCCGTCATCTTCTTGACCACCTCCTCCTGGCTGATCGCCGCGTCGGGATCGCCGCCGATGGCCGAGAGCGCATACCAGGCATAGGCGCGCACCAGATCGGGCGCGGGCAGGCCGATTCCCTCCTCGTAGTACCAGCCAACGCCCGACTGCGCCCCGGCATGGCCCTTCATCGCCGCGCGCAGATACCAGTCGAAGGCGCGCACCGGGTCGCGCTCCACGCCAAGCCCCAGCGCATACATCACCCCGATCAGCTCCTCGGCGTCGGCGTTGCCCGAGCGCGCGGCGGGCATCAGCGCCTCCATCGCCTCGGCAAAACGCCCCGCTTCCATAAGGTCGCGCGCCTCCTCGATCTCCGCATGCGCCGGCGCTCCCGCAAGCACCGCCATCACTGCAAGTCCGGCCAGCATCCCCTTCATCTTGCGCTCGTTCTCCTTCTCGGGCTGGCGCCCCCCGTTTTCGCATTCGAGCGCGACAGCCTGCCGCCGCCGCTCACGCCTGAAGATTTCCTCCCCGCCGATCCGGCCAAGGCCGCCATCGGCCGGCTCCTGTTCTACGACAAGATCCTGTCGGGCAACCAGAACATATCCTGCGGCACCTGCCATCACCATGACTTCGGCTCGGCGGACGGGCTTTCGCTCGGCATCGGCGAGGGCGGCGTGGGCGTGGGGCCGGAGCGCACGGCCGGCGAGGGCGCGGCGCGCATCCGCAAGCGCGTGCCGCGCAACGCGCCGGGGCTGTGGAACCTCGGGCACCGCTCCGTCACGGCGCTTTTCCATGACGGGCGGGTGTCGGTGAGCGATCTCTACGGCAACGGCTTCAACACGCCGGCCGAGGAATGGCTGCCGCAGGGGCTCGACAATGTGCTGGCCGCGCAGGCGCTCTTTCCGCTCGCCGCGCAGTTCGAGATGGCCGGAAATCCCGGCGAGAACGAGGTTGCCGGCGCGGTGCATGACCGCATCGACAAGGGCTGGCCGATCATCGCCCGGCGGGTGCGGGCGATCCCCGAATACGCGGAGATGTTCATTGCCGCGTTCGACGATGTGACGCGGGCCGAGGATATCACCATCGTTCACATCGCCAATGCCATCGCCGCTTTCGAGATCACCGAATTCACCAATTTCGACAGCCCGTTCGACGCCTATCTTGCAGGAGACGAGACAGCGCTCGACCCCGCCCAGAAGCGCGGCATGGAGCTCTTTTACGGCAAGGCGGGGTGTTCGTCCTGCCACTCGGGCCCGCTTCTCACCGATCACGGCTTTCACGCGGTGGGGCTGCCGGCCTTCGGGCCGGGGCGCACGCGTGCGCACGATCCGATGCCGCGCGATGTGGGGCGCATGGCCGAGTCCGACCGGCTCGAGGATGCCTACCGCTTCCGCACGCCGGCCCTGCGCAATGTCGGGCTGACTGCGCCCTACGGGCACAACGGTGCCTGGCCCGGCTTGCGCGAGATGGTGGTGCAGATGCTCGACCCGCAGGCGGCCCGCGCGGCCTGGTCGCCCGAGAAGGCGCGCCTGCCTGAGGCGCCCTTGCTCGCGGCGACGGATTTCGTCATCCTCCAGGACAGGCGCGAAATGGCGCGGCAGGAGGCGGCGATCGAGCTCGCACCCAAGCGGCTCACCGATGCCGAGATCGACGACATCGTCGCCTTCCTGCACGCACTCACGGGACGAACGGCCAAGGCGCGGCCGCTCGGCCGGCCCGAGCGGGTGCCGAGCGGGTTGCCGGTGGATTGACGGACTTCCGAAGGGCATGCGGCTGCCCGGGTGGGCGCGAATGCGCCCGCCAAGGGGGGGGGGGGGCGCATGCCCGGCCTGACGGCCGGGCGAGAGATGGCCCTACTCCCCGCTCGAATATCCCGTGAGCCGCCGGTCGCGCCGCGCGCACATCCGGTCGATGATCCGCCCCGCAAGCCGGTGCATCTCGGCCGCGAGCGCGGCGTCGTCCGCAAGGTTGCGCGTCTCTTCGGGGTCGGCCTCGAGATCGAACAGCAAGGGCGGGAGCCCGCCCCCGAAGCGGACATATTTCCAGCGCGCCTCGCGCCAGATCGTCACCGAGGTCTCATCCGGCCCCAGCCCCAGCGCCGCCTGAAGGCGCGTGGGGCGCGTCGGGTGGCCATAATCCATCTCTCCCATCACCGCATCGCGCCAGCCCTCGGGCTCGGCTCCCTCGAGAAACGGCAGGAGCGGGCGCCCGTCCATCGCCGGGGGCGGCGTCCGCCCGATCCGCGCAAGGATGGTGGGGGTGACATCGACCGACTCGGTGAAGTGCTCCACCACCCTGCCCCCCTGCCCCGACCGGCGCGGATCGCGGATCATCAGCGGCACATGCCAGGCATTCTCGAAGGGCGAGTCCTTGCCCCACATCGCATGCGCACCCAGCATCTCGCCGTGATCGGCGGTGAAGATCACGAAAGTGCGCTCCGCCTCGCCCGAGGTCTCCAGCCACTGGAGGATACGCCCCACATGGTGGTCCAGCTCGGCCACGAGGCCGAGATAGACGGCGATGCACTCACGCATGAGCTCGTCGGGCATGTCGGCGCAGTCACCATCGAAGCCCCAGAAAAGGCCCGTCGCCGCGGGCGTGGCGAACCATGCGTCGAGCCAGGGGTGGGTCGGGCGGTCGCGCACCGGCAGGGGCACCGCGGCCGGGTCGATCAGCCGGTTCCAGGGCTCGGGGGCGACCAGGGGCGGATGCGGGCGCAGGTAGCTGACATGGGCGAACCATCCCCGCCCCTTGCGCATCTCGAGTGCGGTCAGCGTGCGGTCGGTGAGATAGGCGGTGTCGGAATGCTCGGCCGCATAGATTGCCGGATCGCTCGGGCGCAGCGCGCGCCCCGGCGGGCTCTTGGGGCGCTGGTGCCAGGGGATGGGGCCGTCTTCGCTCCCCGGCGCGGGGCGATAGCCCTTCTCCCACAGATAGCCTGGCCATTCGTGGCCCGTCTCCGCCCGCATCTCGACAAGCTCGCGAAAGCCCGGCGCCACGCCCTCGTAGGTGAAGAGGTCGGGATCTTCCGGGTCGCGGTCGGTGGGGTCGGCGGCGGTGTCGGTGTAGCCGAAGAGGAGCGGCTCGTATCCCGCCCGCCGCGCCTCGGTGGCCACGGTGGCGTGGTGGCGCGCGAGCGGCGTTCCGTTGCGGATAGCCCTGTGGTTCATCGCATAGAGACCGGTCAGAAGGCTCGCCCGCGCCGGCCCGCAGGGCACGGCCACGGTGTAGTGGCGGGCAAAGTTCACCGACTGCGCGGCGAGGCGGTCGAGGTTCGGCGTCGGCACCAGCGCGCCGAGCGGGCCGGTGAGCGCGCGCGCGGTGAGCTGGTCGGCGGTGATGAGCAGGATGTTGTCGCGGGGCATCGGATCAGGCCGGGGCCGCGGCGGCCCGCTGGGGGGCGCGGGAGAAGTCGAACTCCTCGGCGAAGTGACAGGCGACGCGGTGGCCGGAAGCAAGCTCGCGCAGGGCCGGCGCGCTCTGGCGGCACTCGGGCCGGGCGAAGCGGCAGCGGGTGTTGAACTTGCAGCCCGGCGGCGGGTTCGTGGGCGAGGGGATCTCGCCCTCGAGCTTCTCGGCGGTCTTCGGTGCATCCGGGTCGAGCGAGGGGATCGCCGACAGAAGCGCCGAAGTGTAGGGGTGGCGCGGGCGTGCGAAGAGCGCGCGGGTGGGCGCCGTCTCGACCAGTTGCCCGAGATACATCACCGCGACATGATCGCAGACATGAGCCACGACCGAGAGGTCGTGGGAGATGAACAGGAAGCTGATCCCCATGTCGCGCTGGATGGTCTTGAGCAGATTGAGCACATCGGCCTGGATCGAGACATCGAGCGCGGCCACCGCCTCGTCGGCGACGATGAAGCGGGGGCCGGAGACGAGCGCGCGCGCAATCGAGATGCGCTGGCGCTGCCCGCCCGAGAAGGCGTGCGGGAAGCGGCGCAGATGCTCGAGATTGAGCCGGCATTTCGCAGCGATCTCGCGCACGCGCGCGTCGGTCTCGGCGCGGCTCTTCGTCAGCCCCATCACCTCGAGCGGCTCGGCGATGATGTCGCGCACGGTCATGCGGGGGGAAAGCGCGGCGTAAGGATCCTGAAAGATCATCTGCGCGCGCTTGCGGTAGTCCTTCAGCTCGGGCTTGCCGATCTTGCGCAGATCATAGCGCACCTCCTCGTCGGCGTAGATCACTTCGCCGTCGCTGATCGGCGCGGCATGCAGAAGCGCGCGGCCCAGCGTCGTCTTGCCCGAGCCCGACTCGCCCACAAGGCCGAAGAAGCTGCCGCGCGCGATGCTGAGCGAGATGTTGTCGACCGCGTCGAGGTGCGTCTTGCGGCCGAAAAGCCCGTGCCCGAGCGTGTAGCGCACGGTCAGATTCCGCGCCGTGATGACCGGGGGGGCGGTCTCGGGCGTCTCGCTCATCGCGCGGCCTCCATCGCCTGTTCGGTGTAGAGATGGCAGGCCACGTCATGGCCGTCTCCCAGTCGCGTGTAACCGGGCACCCTGCCCTCGCAGACTCCCGCAATCATCTGCGGGCAGCGGGTGTGAAAGACGCAGCCCGAGGGGCGGTTCAGCGGCGAGGGAATGTCGCCGGGGATCGGCGTGAGCTCGGCGTCAAGATCGTCGAGCTTCGGCAGCGCGTCGAGCAGCCCGCGCGTGTAGGGGTGGGCGGGCGCGCGGATCACCTGCCGCACGCTGCCGGTCTCCACGATCCGGCCCAGATACATCACCGCCACACGGTCGGCGGTCTGGGCGATGACGCCCAGATCATGGGTGATGAACAGGATCGCCATGCCGAATTCGGCCACCAGATCCTTCATCAAATCGATCACCTGCGCCTGGATGGTGACGTCGAGCGCGGTGGTGGGTTCATCCGCGATCAGAAGCCGCGGGCGGGTCGAAAGCGCCATGGCGATCATCGCCCGCTGGCGCATGCCGCCCGAGAACTCGAAGGCATACTGGTCAAAGCGCCGCGCGGGCTCGGGGATGCCAACGCGCGCCAGCATCTCGATCGACAGCTCCCGCGCCTCGGCCTCGGTCAGGCTGGTGTGGATCAGGAGCTGCTCGACCATCTGCCTGCCCACGGTGATCGCCGGGGCGAAGGAGGCCATCGGCTCCTGAAAGATCATCGAGATCGCCCCGCCCCGGATCGCGATCATGTCGCGCTCGCGCCTCAGCGAGAGCACCTCCAAGGGCGTCTCGCCGGGCACGTTCAGCGTGATGCGGCTTTCGGGGTCATAGACGGTGTTCTCGCCATTGAGCCGCATCAGCGACTTGGCGGTGACCGACTTGCCCGAGCCCGACTCGCCCACGAGGCCAAGGATCTCGCCCGGCGCGATGTCGAAGGAGACCTTCTCCACCGCCGTGATGAGCCCCTCGTCGGTGCGGAAGCGGATCGTCAGGTCACGCACGGAGATCAGCGCATCACTCATCACTTGGCCTGTGAATAGGGGTCAGCCGCATCGCGCAGACCGTCGCCGACATAGACGAAGGCCAAGACCAGCGCGATGAAGAAGATGACGGGGATGAAATACCACTGGTAGTTCAGGAGCACGTCCGCCGAGGTGGTGTTCTGCAGCATCACGCCGAGCGAGTTGACCGGATCCTTCAGCCCCAGCCCGATGAAGGAAAGCGCGGTCTCGGAAAGCACGATGTAGGGGAACGAGATCACCAGATCGACGATGATGTAGCTGGTGAAGCTCGGCAGCAGATGGCGGCGGATGATGTGGCCCGGGCCCGCGCCCGCGAGCTGGGCGGCGAGCACATATTCCTGATTGCGCTCGACCAGAAGATGGGTGCGCACCCGCCGCGCCAGCGTCGGCCAGTTGATGAAGCCGATGATGATGGAGATGAAGAAGAAGCGCGTCTCGGAGGACCACTCCTGCGGGATGAAGGCGGCGATCGCCATGAACAGCGGAATGATGGGGATGGTGCGCACCGCATCGGTGATCATCTGGATCACCCCGTCGATAATGCCGCCGAAATAGCCGGCCACGCCCCCGATGATGAGGCTGAGCACGAAGGAGATCAGAACCCCCAGCGTGCCGACGGCAAGCGAGGTGTAGATCGCGTGCAGCGTGCGCGAGAAGATGTCCTTGCCCGCGTCATCGGTGCCGAAGATGTGGATCTTGCCCTTGTCCACCCCGAAGAGATGCGTGTCGAAGGTCAGCCCGAAGAGGCGGTAGGGATCGCCCTCGACGAAGAAATACACGTAGCGGCGGTCCTCCTTGTCGATTGTCGTGACCCAGCGGAAGTTGGTGGCCAGCGAACGCTCGCGCTTCACACCATAGATGAAGGGGCGAAGGCTGCAGCCGTTTTCATCGCAGAAGCGCGGGATCTGCGGCGCGCCGTTGAGATAGTCCTTGTCGCGGCCCTTCACCGTGGGGTCATAGGGGCTGAGGAAGGGCGCGAAGACGCCCATGAGGATCAGGAGAAGCAGCACCGTGCCGGCGATCATCGCCGCGCGGTTTCTGCGGAAGCGCGCCCAGATCAGCTGGCGCTGGGAGGCGGTGAAATAGGCCTCCTTGCGGCGCCGCTCGGCCTCGGTCTCGCCGCCCATGTAGGGGGCGTCGGCCGGCACCATCTCCCCCGCATCGAGCCGCGTTTCGGGCAGCTCGAGCGGGCTTGGCTCTTCTCCGGGCAGCGGTTCGCGGCGGTCGCTCATGGCTCAGCCTCCGATCACGGATTTGCGCACGCGCGGGTCGAGAAGTGCCAGCGCCAGATCGGTGAAGAAGTTCACCGCCACGATCGAGGCGGTCAGAAGGAAGATGATCGCCCCGGCAAGCTGCTGGTCGTTGGAGCGGGCAAGGCTCTCGAGCAGGAGCGAGCCTGCCTCGGTTAGTGTCAGGATGCTCGCAACGATCGGCAGCTCGTTGAACACGCGGTTGAGATCGAAGCCGAGCGAGTTGACGATCGGCCCCAGCGCGTGCCGCGCGGGGTAGCGCCAAAGAAGGCGGCGCCCGTAGAGCCCGCGGGCGCGGGCGGCGGTGACATAGAGCTTCGATTGCTCGTCAAGCATCAGCGCCCGCACCGTCTGCAGCGCGAAGGCGGTGGCCGACCAGCCGAGGATGAACACCGGCAGCCAGGCATGGGCGAGAAAGTTCAGGAACTTGTCCACCGACCAGGGCGCATCGCGGTATTCGTTCGAGAAGAGCCCCGTGAGCGACTCGCCGAACCAGACCGTCGAGGCCAGCATGATCATCAGCGCGAGAAGAAAGTTCGGCATCGCCAGCCCGAAATAGGAGACAAAGCGCAGCGACTCGTTGAGCCATGGGTTGCGCGATGAGGCCGATATGATGCCCACGGGCACCGCTATGGCGTAGGCAAGGGCCAGCGCGGTCAGACATATCCCCAGGGATATGAGGAACTTGTCTCCCAGAAGGTCGTTGATGTTGACGCGCAGGATGCAGGAATCGCCGAACTCGCCGCGCAGGAACACATTGCCGACCCAGCTGGCCCAACGCACCAGAAACGGCCGGTCGAGCCCGAGCCGGCGCTTTTCCGCCTCGATGTCCTCCACCGAGATGCCCGAGCCCTGGGTGTTCTTGAAGGCCAGATACCGCTCGGCGCAGGTGCCGGGCACCAGCTCCATCAGCGTGAAGACGATGAGCGACACCATCAGGAGCGTGAACAGCGCCATGGCGAAACGGACGACGGCGAACTGCGCGAACTGAAGCATCCCCGGCCCCTCTGTCTCCCTGCGCATGCGGCGGGCGTCTTGTCTGCGCCCTGTTTCCGCAGCCCGGGCCGCGCACGGCCCGGGCCCTGTCTCTCAGGCCGCCGGCGCGGCCCTTGCCGTCACTCGTCGAGGTACCATTGCGCCGGCAGATACGGGAAGGTGCGGTAGTACTCGTAGGATTGCGTCTTGAACTTGGTGAAGTTCTTCAGCGCATTGCGATGGTAGATGACGTTCGGCGCCTGCACCGTCCCGATGAACAGAAGGTGTTTGGCCATGTTGTCCGCCAGCCGCGCGCCGACTTCACCCTGCTCGGGCGAGCCCGGCGCAAGGCCCTGGAAGGTGGTGATGTCGGCCATCATCTGCTTCACCCAGTCCGGGGGCTCCACGCCGGAGGCGCCGTTGGTGTCGACCCACTCCGCCCAGAGCATGCCGGTGCGATGGCCGAAGTAGTTCTCGAACGGCGGCACCCACAGTTCGTTGTTGCCCAGCACGATGGCCACCGGCTGGCCCTTCTCCCAGGCGCCGATGTCGAGCTGGTTGGAGGATTGCAGCGAGCGGTACTCGTCGGGCGTGACTTCCTTGACGGTGGTCTGCACGCCCACGTCTGACCAGTTCTGCGCCACGAGCTCGGCCATCTCGGCGCTCACGCCGCCCTGCACCGCGAACTGGATGTTGAGCACGATCCTGTCGCCATTGGGCAACTCGCGGAATCCGTCGCCATCGACGTCCTTCATGCCGATCTCGTCGAGAAGCGCCTGAGCGCGCGCCGGGTCATGCTCGATTCTGTATCTCGTCAGTGCGGGATCGACGAAATCAGGCGTCGGCGAGAAGCCGATGTACTGCTTCGGCTCGCCGAGGCCGAGGAAGGCGACCTCGTTCAGCTCGTCGCGGTTCATCGCCAGGCTCATCGCCTCGCGGAAACGGACATCGCCGAACACCTTGCGTTTCTCGAGGTTCTCGGAGGTCACGTTGAAGGAGAAGGTGGGCATGGCGATCGTCGGCGCGAGATCGACGGTGTAGTCGCCCTTCTCCTGGTTCTCGAGGAGGATCGGCGCATCGGCCAGCGTCAGCGTCTGCGACTTGTAGTCCACTTCGCCATTGATCAGCTTGAGGATCCGCACCTGGCTGTCGTTGGCGTAGAGCTCGTCCTGCCGGCTGATGTAGGGCAGCTGGTTGCCGGCCGTGTCCACCATGAAGAAGAAGGGGTTGGCGACAAGCTTGCGCCCCTCGGTGGTCTCGGCGACGAGCACATGGCTCTCGAGCGAGGGCGACGTCGCCTTGGGCAGCGTCTGGTAGTCATCCGGCCGGCGCAGCATCGGCGAGGCCGTGTCCGTCCAGTCGGAGTTGCCGTAATAGGCCGAGACAGCGGCAATGCCGTTCTCCCAGCCGTAGGACTGGGCGAGCTTGTCGGCATCGGGGTTGATGTCGGGGTGGAACTGCCCGAGGAAGTGCCTCGGCTGGAAGGCCTGCGCGTAGGATGTGGCGAAATGCGCCAGAAGCCCCGGCTTCGGCGAGGGCAGGACGAAGACCACCGTGGTCTCGTCCGGCGTCTCGACGGTCATCTTCTCGCCGGCGACGAGCACATAATCCTTGGGCTTCTCGATCACCTTGGGGTCGGTGGCGAGGTTGTCATACCAGAACTTCACGTCGGCCGAGGTGAAGGGCGCGCCGTCCGACCACTTGTGTCCCTTGCGCAGGTGGAAGGTGAGCCGGGTGAAATCCTCGTTCCACTCCCAGTCCTTCGCGACGTTGGGCACGATCGTCTGCAGATCGTCCGCATAGCGCACGAGGTTGACGTGCCGCACCGAGAGGAAGTCGGAGGTGCCGGCCTCGGGCGCGTTGGATAGCGCGCGGAAGGTGCCGCCATATTTGCCGATCGACTCGTAGGGCACCACGACGAGCGGCTCTTCGGGCAGGCGCTCGGCCACCGGCGGCAGCGTTGCGGGGTTGCCCTGGATCTCGGCGTTGAGCTCGGCGATCTCGGGGTTCTCGCTGAACTCCATCTTGCAGTTCGCCGCCGCCTCGAACTCGGCGAGGTCATACTGGCCCGGCCATTTTCCGGGCGCCACGCCCATCATGTCGGCGCGCGTGATCGCGGGACAGGCGGCCTCGGCCGCTGTTCCGCCCACGGCGGTCAGAAGCGCAAGCGCCGCTCCCGACCACATCAGTGTCTTGAAGGGTATCGTCATCTGGGTCTCCGTTCTCCCTGTGGGTTCCAGCCACGGTGCGGTTTACCCCCCGCATGTGACAGCTTTTCAAAGGTCTTGCTTTTTGCCCGAACCCCGGGGTGATGTTGGGCGGGCCGCCTGCACCGAGTCAAGCGCGGCAGGCGGCGTATTTGGAACCAGCCGCGCCGAGCCGACCGAAAATTGGCGGCTGGCAGTTTCGCGCAGCTTGGCCGAGCGATGCTTATTCCGACTGTTCGCCTGCTGTTCGGTCAGCCGCGTCTCGCCGAGGGCTCGGATTCTGATCGAAAAGGTGAAAAGATCTTCTCACAAAAGCAGAGAATCCCATGCACGTACTGATGGCCGAGGCCCGACTCAGGGGCGCGGCCGGCGGCCACACGTGCGGTGACACACCGGCGCCTCGTGCCTCCTCCAATCCGGGCCCGGATCACTCCCCAAGCGCGGCTTGGGGGTGACCTGCCCCCCGGAAGTTTCCTCGCTGTGATGTAGAGTCTGCCGAACCTGAGAAGGAGCAGACGACATGAGGAAAAGCCGGTTCACCGAGGCGCAGATAATCGGGATGCTCAAGGAGCAGGAAGCCGGGATGGCGACGGCCGAGCTGTGTCGCCGCCACGGCCTGAGCCCTGCGACATTCTACAAGCTGAAGGCCAGGTATGGCGGCATGGAGCTGTCCGACGCCAAGCGGCTCAAGCAGCTCGAAGACGAGAACGCGAAGCTCAAGCGCCTGTTGGCCGACGCGATGCTCGACAATGTGGTGCTCAAGGATCTCTTGGGAAAACCCTGACGACGCCGATGGCGCGGCGGGACGCGGCGCTCCGGGCGATGCGGGATCATGACCTCTCGCAGCGCCGAACCTGCGCCCTGGTCGGTGTCGATCCGAAGACGGTGCGGCGCGAACGGCCGCCCGACAACCCGGAAATCCGCAAGGAAATTGGCAAGATCGCCGAGAAGCGGCGCCGGTTCGGCTATCGCCGGATCGGCATCCTGCTCGAGCGCAA
>NZ_FNFV01000011.1 GCF_900102905.1 Meinhardsimonia xiamenensis
TTGCGCTCGAGCAGGATGCCGATCCGGCGATAGCCGAACCGGCGCCGCTTCTCGGCGATCTTGCCAATTTCCTTGCGGATTTCCGGGTTGTCGGGCGGCCGTTCGCGCCGCACCGTCTTCGGATCGACACCGACCAGGGCGCAGGCTCGGCGCTGCGAGAGGTCATGATCCCGCATCGCCCGGAGCGCCGCGTCCCACCGCGCCATCGGCGTCGTCAGGGTTTTCCCAAGAGATCCTTGAGCACCACATTGTCGAGCATCGCGTCGGCCAACAGGCGCTTGAGCTTCGCGTTCTCGTCTTCGAGCTGCTTGAGCCGCTTGGCGTCGGACAGCTCCATGCCGCCATACCTGGCCTTCAGCTTGTAGAATGTCGCAGGGCTCAGGCCGTGGCGGCGACACAGCTCGGCCGTCGCCATCCCGGCTTCCTGCTCCTTGAGCATCCCGATTATCTGCGCCTCGGTGAACCGGCTTTTCCTCATGTCGTCTGCTCCTTCTCAGGTTCGGCAGACTCTACATCACAGCGAGGGAACTTCCGGGGGGCAGGTCATCTACAACACCGAGTGACCACACTCCGCGCTCGGCTACCAGACGCCGAAGGACTTCGCCGCCCAACTCACCGCCATGGGCGACCGGCTCCGCGCACCTGAACCGCTGCGCCGGTCGCCCATTGCTCCGCCGGCGCAAACGCGCGAAATTCAAACGCCGACTCTGGTCTCAGCCGGACCAACTTCGGGGGCACAGCACCTTGATGACGCTTCCAGCGCGCCCGGCACGGTGTCTCGTCCGGGCGCTCGTGCTCACTTGCGAGCTCGGTTTCTTGAACGAATGACCGCTGCGATGCGCGAAGGCCCGGACCGTGCGGCAGTCCACATCACCCCCGCGTTCAGCCCCGATCCACCGGCATGCCCGCGCGCCAGACGCCGCGGAGTTCCCAGCCCTTGCCGAGCAGCACGAAATCCGCCGTCCTCCCCGGTGCCAGATGGCCCAGACGGTCACCGGCGCCGATGACCTGCGCCGGCACGGCCGTCGCCATCGCCAGTGCCGACTCCGGCGCCGCGCCGGCCTGCTCGATCATCACCTGCAGCGCCCGCGCCATCTCCAGGTCGGCGCCGGCCAGCGTGCCGTCGGCGAGCGTGAGTCTGCCGTCGTGGCGGCGCACCTCGCGCCCATCGAGCGTGAAGCTGTCGATGTCCGAGCCCGCCGTCGCCATGGCGTCGGTGACGAGATAGAGCTTCCCCGGCCCGGCCTTCGCCCTGAGCGCGAGCGCCAGCGTCGCCGGGTGGACGTGAATCGCGTCGGCGATCAGCCCGGCGCTGAGCTCTCCGGCCGCGAGCGCCGCGCCCACGAGCCCCGGCTCGCGGCTGCCGAGCTGGCTCATTGCGTTGAAAAGATGGGTGACGCACCGCGCCCCGGCTGCGACGGCGGCCATGCACTCGGCAAAGCCCGCGTCCGAGTGGCCGAGCGACACGACCACCCCGGCCGCCGCCAGCCTTGCGATCTGCGCGGGGGCGACCGATTCCGGCGCCAGCGTCACCTTCAGCACCGGCAGCCGGGCAGCGGCCGCAAGCAGAAGCTGTACATCTTCCTCGACCATGGGTCGGATCAGCGCCGGGTCATGCGCGCCGTGCCGCGCGCGCGACAGATGCGGCCCTTCGAGATGCAGCCCGGCAATTCCCGCCACGCCCTCCGCC
Organism: Meinhardsimonia xiamenensis; assembly: GCF_900102905.1. Lineage (GTDB taxonomy): Bacteria > Pseudomonadota > Alphaproteobacteria > Rhodobacterales > Rhodobacteraceae > Meinhardsimonia > Meinhardsimonia xiamenensis. Next base: position 1,691 of record NZ_FNFV01000011.1, read on the forward strand.
ACCGCCTGCACCGCCGCCGCGATCGCCTGCGCGGTCCGCTCGGGCGTGTCGGTGATCAGCGTCGGCAGGATCGCCGTGCTGCCGAGGCGCGCGTGCGCCGAGGCGATCCGGCGCAGCGTCTCGAGCGTGGGCGCGTCGTTGAACATCACCCCGCCGCCGCCATTTACCTGAAGATCGACGAAGCCCGGCGCGAGAACGCCCGGCCCATGATCCTGGAGCGCAACGTCGGTCACTTCGCCGCGGGGCAGGAGCGCGGCAACGGCGCCGTCTTCGACCACCAGCGCGTGATCGGCCAGAAGCCGGGCGCCGTCGAACACGGCTCCGGCGGTGTGGACGGTGATGGTCATAGCGTCTCCGTCACCTTGCGCAGATGGCGCGGCCTGTCGGGGTCAAGGCCGAGGGCGCGCGCCAGCTGCTCGACATTGGCGTAGAAGGCGGCGATGAGCGCGATCGGGTCGGTCAGGGGATGACCCGTGCGCACATGCTCGAGCCGCTCGGCCTTGCGTGCCCGTGCGGAAGTGACGAACACCGCCGCGCCCTGTTCGGCCAGCCGCTCGGCCACATCGACGAGGAGCGGCTCGGCCGCGTCCGCCGCAGCCAGCGCCAGCACCGGGAAACCTTCGCCGACGATGGAAACCGGGCCGTGCATCAGCTCCGCCGAGGAGTAGCTCTCGGCATGGACCTGGCAGGTTTCCTTGAACTTCAGCGCCGCTTCGTTGGAGATCGCAAAGGCCGGCCCGCGCCCCAGCGTATAAAGGGAGCGGTGCCCGGCCAGCGTTGCGCGCAGCTCCGCCCAGTCGCAGGCGATCGCGCGGCTCAGTGCCTCGGGCAGGGCGCGGAGGGCGGCGAGGAGTTCGCCGTCATCGCGCCAGAGGGCCAGAAGCCAAAGCCCGGCGATGGCCGAATTGACGAAGGTCTTTGTCGCGGCCACCGAGGCCTCGGGGCCGGCGAGGATGTCGAGCACATGCACCGAGGCCGTGGCCAGGGGCGAGTCGGGGGCGTTGGTGAGAGCAATGGTCAGCGCATGGCCCTGCCGGGCGGCACGCACCATCTCGACGATGTCGGGGCTGCGGCCCGATTGCGAGACGGCGATGCAGCCGCTGCCGGCCAGCCTGAGCGGCGCGTGGTAGACCGAGGCGACGGAAGGCCCGAGCGAGGCGACGGGCAGGCCGAGCAGGATCTCGCTGCAGTATTTCAGATATGTGGCGACATGGTCGGAGGAGCCGCGCGCGATGCTGGCAAGATAGGGCGGGTCGGTCTCGGCGAGTGCGCGGGCCGCTGTGGCCACTGCCGAGGCGCCGCGGCTCAGCAGCCGCTCGGCCGCCTCGGGAATTTCCTGCACCTCACGCTGCATCCGGCTTGTCATCTCACACCTCCGAAAACCTCAGTTCGGCAACGAAGTCATACTTGTCGCCACGGTAGATCGAGCGGGTGAACTCAACCGGCCGGCCGCTGGCGAGGTAGGAGGTCCGCTCGATGCTGAGCCCCGCCGCCCCCGGCTCGACGCCGAGGAGCGCGGCATCCTCTTCGCCGAGGTTGATCGCGGCGAGCTTCTGGATCGCCCGCACCGGTCGCTTGCCGTGCCGCTCGAGAAGCTCGTAGAGCGAGTCCTGCACCGCTTCGGGGTCGGGCAGCACGTCAAGCGGCAGCGCGGCGCGCTCGATGGCCATCGGCTCGCCCCCCGCCATGCGCACCCGCGCGATCCGCGCGACCATGTCGTTCGGCCCCAGCGCCAGCGCCAGAACCTCCTGCGGCGCGGGCAGGAAACGGCCGCGTTCGAGCCACTCGGATGTGGTCCTGAGTCCGCGGCGGGCCATGTCCTCGGTGAAGGAGGTGAGCCGCGAGAGCGACTGCTCCACCCGCCGCGGCCTGGGCGCCACGAAGGAGCCCGAGCCCTGCCGCTGCACGATGAGCCCGTCATCGGCCATCGAGCGCATCGCCTTGCGCACGGTTACCCGTGAAAGCCCCGTCAGCGCGGCAAGCTCGCGTTCGGGCGGCAGCGGCGCCTCGGGTTCGAGCAGCCCCTCGGAGATCGCCCGCTCGAGCCGGCGCCGCAGCTGCAGATAGCGCGGCCCGCCGTCGGCGCGGAGCCAGGCTTCGGGCGCGAGAAACGCGGGCATGCTCATCGCGCGAGCTCCAGCGCCAGCCGGATGGCCCCGTCAAGGGCGCTGCCGCGCGGCGCGATGAGATTGCGCGCAAAGGCCGGCGGAAGGAACTCGGCATAGGCCGGCCCGAGCCCGCCGGTAAGGCACAGCACATCATTCGGACCGAAGCCGAGCCTGCGCAGCGCCCGCGCCAGATAGGCGCTGCCCGCGCGCATCAGGGCGAGCGCGCCCCGGTCGCCCCCGCGCGCGGCCGCTACGACGCGCGGTGCGAGCCGGGCGTGGTCGGCCGGCGAGGCGCGGTTGGCAAACAGAGCGATCTCGCCGGGGTCGCCGAATTCGGTGAGCACCTCGTTGATCAGGTCCGAGCGCGGCGCGAGGCCATCGACCGCCAGTAGCACGCGCGCGAGAAGTTCCCGGCCGAGCCACGCGCCCGATGCCTGATCCCCCAGCTGCAGCCCCCAGCCGCCCACGAAGCCGCGCCGGCCCGCCGCCTGGCGCCCCAGAAAGGAGCCGGTGCCGATCGCGGCAACGAAGCCATCCGCGCCCCCGAGCGCGCCCACCATGTTGGACGGGCGGTCGTCGCTCACCCGGCACTGGCGGAACGGCATCGCCTCGGCCACCGCCCCGGCGATCCGCTCGTTGACCACCCCGGCGAGCGCCAGCCAGGCGGGCAGGGCGGCAATCTCCGTCCCGTTCGCGTTTTCGGGGATGCCGGCGGCGCGCGCCGCTTCGGCGATGGCGGCCCGCAGGTGGCGAACCGCCGTCCCGAGATCGGTTGCCGGATTGGCGGCCGCCCCCTCGGCGCGTCCCAGCACCGTGCCATCAGCCGCGCAGACCGCCACCCGGCAGCGCGAGCCGCCGCCGTCAACGGCAATGACCTTGGTGGGGGCGAGAGTCCTCATGTAGATACCTTTATGATACCTGTCGCCGGAATGGTAGTGGAAAATCGCCCTATTCTTGACGTTTCTTGGGGCTCTGATCGATTTTATCCAGGAGGGCTGGACAAAAGGTATCATAAAGGTATCATGCTGCAACAACGAAGGGGGGAATCACGTGCAGCGCCCGCAGACCGAGTCGATCAATCCCGACGGCCTGGCCCTTGAGGACCGGACCGACGCTGAGGCGCTGGCGGCGCTCCTCGATGGCCAGCTTGCGGCGGTGAGCGCGGTGCGCCCGGCGATCCCCGATCTCGCCCGCGCCGCCCGCGCCATGGAGGAGGCGATTCGCGGCGGCGGGCGGCTGGTCTATGCCGGGGCCGGCTCGTCAGCGCTGATGGCTGTGGCGGACGGCTTGGAGCTTCCCGGCACCTTCGGCATCGCGCCCGAGCAGGTCGTGCTGTGCATGGCGGGCGGTTTTCCGGTCGACGGTCTCCTTCCCGCGGATGTCGAGGACGACGCCGATCTCGCGCGCCGCGACGCAGCCGCCGCGGGAGTGGGGGAGGGAGATGTCGTCATCGCCGTCACCGCGAGCGGCGCCACGCCCTACACTGTTGCCTTCGCGGAGGCGGCGCGGGCGGCGGGTGCCCGCACGGTTTGCATGGCCAGCAACCCTGACGCGCCGATCTTCGCGCAGGCGAGCATTGCCATTTGCCTTGCCACGCCGCCCGAGCTCGTCGCAGGCTCCACGCGGCTCGGCGCCGGCACCGCCCAGAAGGTCGCGCTCAACCTGATTTCCACGCTGATGGGGCTGCGGCTCGGGCATGTGCATGCGGGCATGATGGTCAATCTGCGGGCCGAGAACGCCAAGCTGAGGGCGCGGGCCACGGCCATCGTCTCCTGCATCGCCGGTGTGACGGAAGCGCAGGCGGCGCAGCATCTTGAGGCGAGCGGTGGTGAGGTCAAGCTCGCCATCCTGCGCGCGGCCGGCGCCGGCGATGATGCGGTTGATCTTCTCGAGCGCCACGGGGGGCGACTGGGCCCGGCGCTCAAGGAGCTTCATGCCGGTCCGGTCGGGGAGTAACCGGCAGGGATCACGAAAAAACAACCAAAGTTCAAGGAGGAGAGAACATCATGAAACTCGGACTGACAGGGGGGCTTCTGGCCTCGACACTGCTCGCCGGCGCCGCCGGCGCGCAGGAAGTGACGCTGACCATAGAGAGCTGGCGCAACGATGACCTGCAGCTGTGGCAGGAGAAGATCATCCCGGCCTTCGAGGCCAGCCATCCCGGCATCAAGGTGGTCTTCGCCCCCACCGCGCCGACCGAATACAACGCCGCGCTCAATTCCAAGCTCGATGCCGGTTCCGCCGGTGACCTGATCACCTGCCGACCCTTTGACGCCTCCCTGTCGCTCTACGAGGCGGGCCATCTGGCGGATCTGTCCGACCTGCCGGGGATGGAGAACTTCTCCGACGTTGCAAAGTCCGCCTGGCAGACCGACGACGGCAGCGCCACCTTCTGCGTGCCGATGGCGAGCGTCATACACGGCTTCATCTACAACAAGGACGCCTTCGAGGAGCTCGGGCTGACGCCGCCGGCGACGATGGACGAGTTCTATGCCGTGCTCGACAGGATCCTCGAGGATGGCAGCTACATTCCCATGGCCATGGGGACGGCCGACCAGTGGGAGGCGGCGACGATGGGCTACCAGAACATCGGCCCCAACTACTGGAAGGGCGAGGAGGGACGCCGGGCGCTGATCGCCGGGGATCAGGGGCTGACCGATGAGCCGTGGGTGGCGCCGTTCCGCGAGCTGGCGAAATGGGGCAAGTATCTGGGCGACGGCTACGAGGCGCAGACCTACCCCGACAGCCAGAACCTCTTCACCCTCGGCCGCGCCGCGATCTACCCCGCCGGCAGCTGGGAAATCTCGGGCTTCAACGCTCAGGCCGACTTCGAGATGGGCGCCTTCCCGCCGCCCGTGCCCGCGGCCGGTGACGAGTGCTACATCTCCGACCACACCGACATCGCGATCGGGCTCAATGCGGCGAGCCCCAATGCCGAGGCGGCGCGCCGCTTCCTCGAATGGGTGGCAACGCCCGAGTTCGCGCAGATCTATGCCAATGCGCTGCCGGGCTTCTTCTCGCTCAATTCCGCACCTGTCGAGCTGTCCGATCCGCTGGCGCAGGAGTTCGTCTCCTGGCGTGAGAAGTGCCACTCGACGATCCGCTCGACATACCAGATCCTCTCGCGCGGCACCCCCAACCTGGAGACCGAGACCTGGACGGCCTCGGCCAATGTGATCAAGGGGGTCGAGACGCCCGAGGAGGCCGCCGAGAGGCTCGAGCAGGGGCTCGCGAGCTGGTATCCGCCGCACTTCAAGTACCGCAAGTAAGGACGGAGGAGCACGCGCCCCGGCCTGCAAGCCGGGCCGGGGCGCGGGTCGGGGAGGGGCCAATGAGCGACCGCAAACCGCGCATCCGCTGGCACATCGTGGTGTTCCTGGCGCCGGCCGTGGCCGTCTACAGCGCCTTCATGGTCTTTCCGCTGTTCAACACGCTGCGGCTTGCGCTCTACACCGAGGTCGACAACGTCCGGCAGTTCGCGGGGCTCGAGAACTTTCGCCGTCTCTTCTTCGATCCGCTCTGGGCCGACGCGTTCTGGAACGCGCTCGGCAACAACGTGTGGTTCTTCGTCATCCACATGCTGGTGCAGAATCCGATCGGCATTCTGCTCGCGGCGATCCTGTCGCACCCGGCGATCCGCTTCGTGAGCTTCTACCGCTCGGTCTTCTTCATTCCCACGATCCTCTCCTTCGTGATCGTCGGCTTTGCCTGGAAGCTGATCCTGTCTCCGATCTGGGGCATCGCGCCGGCGCTGCTCGACGCGGTGGGCCTGAAGTCGCTCTACGCCCCGTGGCTCGGCAAGGAGGAGTATGCGCTCACCACCCTCGCGTTGGTCTCGGTGTGGCAGTTCGTGGGCATCCCGATGATGCTCATCTATGCCGCGCTTCTGACAATTCCCGATGAGATCCTCGAGGCGGGCGAAATCGACGGAATCACCGGCTGGTCGGCGTTCTGGAAGATCAAGCTGCCCCTGATTCTGCCGGCAATCGGGATCATCTCGATCCTGACCTTCGTCGGCAACTTCAACGCCTTCGACCTCATCTATGCCGCCCAGGGAGCGCTCGCGGGGCCGAACTTCTCAACCGACATCCTCGGCACCTTCCTCTACCGCACCTTCTTCGGCTTCCAGCTGCAGCTTGGCGACCCGCACATGGGCGCGGCCATCGCCACGGCGATGTTCGGGATCATCCTCGTCGGCGTGTGCATCTACCTGTTCGGGATCCAGACCCGGCTGCGGAGGTATCAGTTCTGATGAACAAGGCGCGCCGAAACCCGCTGAACCTTTTCGCCGCGCACGCGATCCTTCTGACCTGGACCGTGGTCGCGCTGTTTCCGGTGTTCGTGATCCTCATCAACAGCTTCAAGACCCGCAAGGCGATCTTCCGCGAGCCGCTGGCGCTGCCCGACGCCGACAGCTTCAGCCTGATCGGCTATCAGACGGTGCTCAGGCAGGGCGATTTCTTCGGATACTTCCAGAATTCGATGATCGTTACCGTGGCGTCGCTGTTCTTCATCCTGCTGTTCGGGGCGATGGCCGCCTTCGCGCTGTCGGAATACCGGTTCCGCGGCAACACGCTGATGGGGCTCTATCTGGCGCTGGGGATCATGATCCCGATCCGCATCGGCACGGTCGCCATCCTCGAGATGATGGTGGCGCTCGATCTGGTGAACACACTCGCCGCGCTCATCCTCGTCTATACCGCGCAGGGGCTGCCGCTGGCGGTGTTCATCCTGTCGGAGTTCATGCGCGGGGTGTCCGACGACCTGAAGAACGCCGGCCGCATCGACGGGCTGTCGGAATACGTGATCTTCTTCCGCCTCGTGCTGCCGCTGGTGCGCCCGGCGATGGCCACGGTGGCGGTGTTCAACATGATCCCGATCTGGAACGACCTGTGGTTTCCGCTGATCCTCGCCCCGGCGGAAGAGACCAAGACGCTGACGCTTGGCAGCCAGGTGTTCATCGGCCAGTTCGTCACCGACTGGAACGCGGTGCTCTCGGCGCTTTCCATGGCCATCCTGCCGGCGCTGATCCTCTATGTCATCTTCTCGCGGCAGCTGATCCGCGGCATCACCTCGGGAGCCGTCAAATGATCCGTGTCCTTGTCGCCGGCCTCGGCAACATGGGAATGAGCCATGCGCTCGCCCACCACCGCCACCCCGATGCGGAAATCGTCGGTCTGGTCAACCGCAGCCCGGTCGCCCTGCCCGAAGGCTTCGAGCGCTACCCCTTCTTCGAGAGCTTCGCGGAAGGGCTCGCGGCCACGCGCCCCGATCTTGCCGTGATCGCCACCTACTCCGACAGCCATGCCGACTATGCCATTGCCGCGCTGGAGGCGGGCGCGCATGTCTTCGTCGAAAAGCCGCTGGCGACGACCGTGGAGGATGCCGAACGCGTGGTCGCCACGGCGCGGGCGACGGGGCGCAAGCTCGTCGTCGGCTACATCCTGCGCCATCACCCCTCCTGGCAGCGGCTGATCGCCGAGGCCCGCCGCATGGGCCCGCCCTATGTGTTCCGGCTCAACCTCAATCAGCAGTCCGATGGGCAGAGCTGGGAGACGCACAAGAACCTCATGCGCACGACCAGCCCGATCGTCGATTGCGGTGTGCATTACGTCGACGTGATGTGCCAGGTCACCGACGCGCGACCGCTCCGCGTGCACGGCATAGGTGCACGCCTGACCGGGGAGATTGCCGAAGACATGTACAATTACGGCCAGTTTCAGGTGACATTCGACGACGGATCGGTCGGCTGGTATGAGGCCGGCTGGGGGCCGATGATGTCGGAAACCGCCTATTTCGTGAAGGACATCATCTCGCCGCGCGGAGCGGTGTCCATCGTCTCGGCCGATGCGCCCGGCTCGGACGAGATCGAGGGACACACAAGGGTTGGCCGGCTGAGGATCCACCCGGCCGGCGGCGAGGACCGGCTGATCGATTTTCCCGCCGAGCCGGGTCACCAGGAGCTGTGCGACGCCGAGCAGGCCCATGTGCTGCGGGCGATCGCGGAGGATCTGGATCTGACGCGTCACATGCAGGATGCGGTCCAGAGCCTGCGCATCTGCCTTGCCGCCGACCACTCCATTCGCACGGGCCGGGTGGTGGAGCTGGAGGCGGCACGATGACGGCGCTCAGGCTTGAGGGTATCGTCAAGTCCTTCGGCAAGGTCGAAGTGCTGCACGATATCGACCTCGAGGTGGCGGAGGGCGAGTTCATCGTCTTCGTCGGTCCCTCGGGCTGCGGCAAGTCCACGCTCCTGCGGGTGATCGCCGGGCTCGAGGATGCAACCGCCGGCATCATCGAGATCGCCGGCGAGAGGGTCAACCATGTGCCCCCGGCGAAGCGGGGCATCGCGATGGTGTTCCAGAGCTATGCGCTCTATCCGCATCTGACCGTGCGCGACAACATGGCGCTCGGGCTGCGGCAGGCAGGGACGCCGAAGCCGGTGATCGCCGAGCGCGTGGCCGAAGCGACGCGCATCCTCCACCTCGAGCCCTATCTTGACCGCCGCCCCGCCGAGCTCTCGGGTGGCCAGCGCCAGCGCGTTGCCATCGGCCGGGCGATCGTGCGCCAGCCGAAGCTGTTTCTCTTCGACGAGCCGCTCTCCAATCTCGATGCGGCGCTCAGGATGAACACACGCGTCGAGCTTGCCGACCTGCACCGCAGGCTCAACGCCACGATGATCTACGTCACCCATGACCAGATCGAGGCGATGACGCTGGCAAGCCGGATCGTGGTCCTGCGCGACGGGCGGATCGAGCAGATCGGCACGCCGATGCAGCTCTACAACGACCCTCAGAGCCAGTTCGTGGCGGGGTTTCTCGGCGCGCCGTCGATGAATTTCCTGCCCGGCGGCGTGCTCGGCAAGTCGGCCGAGACGGCCGGCATCCGTCCCGAGCGGCTGCGCGTCGCGCCCGACGGTCAGCTGCGCGCGCGTGTCCATCACGTCGAGCATCTGGGCGGCGATACCAATCTTCTCGTCGACCTCGCCGACGGCCACCGCCTCACGCTGCGCCTGTTCGGCCAGCACGAGCATGCCGTAGGCGAGGAGATCGGCGTGAGCTATGACGAGGCCGACGTCTACCTGTTCGACGCCGCCGGCCGACGGCTGCGCTGAACCGAAACCGTGAGCGTGGAAGACTAGCGTCGTCGACGCGCAGCGCGAGGGGATTCCGATCGCGCGCACAAAGAGCTCCATCTGGAGTTTCTGCTCGGCAACGACATGCTCGACCGCCGCCCGCCAGGCGCCCCTTGAACCGCCTTTGGCCACGCCATCGCACCAGCGCCCAATCCGTGTGCGGGGCAGGGGGGATTTGCCCGCTGTGCGTGCAGTCGGACGGTGGCAGGGGCGGCGGACGGGCAGCGAGTCTTGCCGAATGCCCCTGCCCGACCCGAGATCGGCGGCATGAGCCGAAAGATGACCATCGTCGTTGTCGAGAACGATCGCACGCGCGCGCTTGCGATCGTTGATGCGCTCAAGGATGCCGACGACTGCGAGGTCATCGTGATCGGCAGCGACAGCGGGCTGGCGCGCAAGATCGCGGCCCATGATCCCGACGTCGTGCTGATCGATGTCCACGACCCCAGCCGCGACAAGATCGAGGAACTGACGCTTGCCTCGGGGCCGCTGGACCGCCCGGTCGCGATGTTCGTGCCGAATGCGGCTTCGGCCCTGTCGCGCGCCGCCGTCGAGGCCGGCGTGTCGGCCTATGTCGTCGATGGCATGGCTCCCGAACGGCTGCGCCCGATCCTCGAAGTCGCGATTGCCCGCTTCCAGGTCATGCGCCAGATGCGCGCCGAACTGGAGCAGACGCGCCGCGCTCTCGAGGAGCGCAAGATCATCGACCGTGCGAAGGGCCTGCTGATGAAATCCCGCGGCATCGGCGAGGACGAGGCCTATGCCCTGCTGCGCAAGACCGCGATGGACCAGAACCGCCGCCTTGCCGATGTGGCGCAGGCCCTGATCACGGCGGCGGAGCTGTTGGCATGAAACCCGTTGTCCTGCGCGCCGCCTATGTCCCCCTGGTCGATGCCGCACCGCTGATCGTGGCCGAGGCGATGGGCTTTGCCGCCGCCGAGGGCCTGCAGCTGGACCTCGTTGCCGCGCCCTCATGGTCTGCGGCTCGGGACATGCTGATCCTGGGGCAGGTTGACGCCGCGCATCTTCTGTCTCCGATCCCGGTGGCCGCGGCGCTTGGCCTTGGCGGCGTCCGGGCCGAGCTGGCGGCGGTCTCCGTTCTGTCGGTGAATGGCGACGTGATCGGCGTGTCGCGCCGGATCGAGGAGCGCCTGCGCGCAGATGGCTTTGCCTTCGAGCTGAACGATGCGCTGGCCACGGCCCGGGCGCTTGCGCGGGCCGCGCCCGGCGGACGCCTGCGCATGGGTGTGCCCTTTCCCTTTTCCATGCACCGGATCCTGCTGGACTTGTGGGCGCGCGCCACACCGCTGGCCGACATTGCCTTCGACATCCGCACCGTGCCGCCCCCCCTGATGCGCCGCGCCCTGGCCGATGACGAGATCGACGCATTCTGCGTCGGCGAACCCTGGGGGTCGGTCGCGGTCGAATCGGGCGTGGGCGCACTGGTTCTGGCGGGCCGCGCCATCTGGGCCTTCGCCCCCGAAAAGGTCCTGGCGATGCGCCGCGACCGGGCCGAGGATCCGTCGGGCAATACCGGCGCGCTCATGCGCGCGATCTGGGCGGCGGGGCGCTGGCTGTCCCGGCCCGACAGCCGCGATGCGGCCGCAGAGCTCATGGCCCGCCGCGCCCTGACCGACGTGCCCGCCGAACTGATCGAACGCGCCCTGTCGGGCCAGCTGACGATCCTGCAGACCGGCCAGCAGCGGCACGTCCCCTCGTTCGTCGAGTTTCACGCGGGGCTGGCAACCTTTCCCTGGCGCAGCCAGGCGCGGTTCATCGCCGACCGTCTGGCCATCCTGCACGGGCTGGACCGGGCCGGGGCACGGGATGCCGGCGCACGGGTGTTCCGCACCGACCTGTATCGCCGGCACCTGGGCCCCATGGGCATCGACCTGCCCGGCGCGTCGGAAAAGGTCGAAGGCGCCATCACGCATCCAACACCCGTCGCGTCGCTGCGCGGGGGCATCACGCTTCTGCCCGACCGCTTCTTCGATGGACGCATCTTCGACCCCGCTCTGCCCGTATCCTAGGCGGATGTTGCGGTGCAGCATTTTCCTGTTGCGTTGCGGCAGGATTCGCGGCAGCATGATTTCAGATCCGAACTGCAACGGCGCAGTCGGAAGACACTTCTCCCAAAGTCGGGAAAACCCAGAGCAAGGCCGCTCGCCCCTGCCATGTCCGGCAGGATGGCACGCGGCCGTTTGGTGTTTTGCCCGGCGTCTTTCCCGCCGGGCGAGGGAAGGACGACATGAAACACATCGTGAAATCGCTGGGACTTGCCGTCGGACTGACGGTGCTGGCCATGCAGGGCGCCCGGGCCGAGATGCTGGATGTCGAGAAGGACGAGCTGAAATTCGGCTTCATCAAGCTGACCGACATGGCGCCGCTGGCCATCGCCTATGAGCTGGGCTTCTTCGAGGACGAAGGGCTTTATGTCACGCTCGAGGCGCAGGCCAACTGGAAGGTGCTGCTGGACGGCGTGATCTCGGGCGAGCTGGACGGGGCGCACATGCTGGCCGGCCAGCCGCTTGCCGCGACGATCGGCTATGGCACGCGCGCCCATATCGTCACCCCCCTGTCGATGGACCTGAACGGCAATGCCATCACCGTCTCGAACGCGGTCTGGGAACAGATGAAGCCGCATCTGGCGCTGGACGACCAGGGCCGCCCGGTCCACCCGATCCCGGCAAGCGCCCTGAAACCGGTTGTCGAAGAGTTCCGCGCCCGGGGCGAAGAGTTCCGCATGGGCATGGTCTTTCCGGTTTCGACCCACAATTACGAGCTGCGCTACTGGCTGGCCGCGGGCGGCCTGAACCCGGGTTTCTATGGCCCGAACGACGCCAACGGCACGATCGGGGCCGATGTGCTGCTGTCGGTGACGCCCCCGCCGCAGATGCCCGCCACGCTCGAGGCCGGCACGATCCACGGCTATTGCGTGGGCGAGCCATGGAACCAGCAGGCGGTGTTCAAGGGCATCGGCGTGCCGGTGATCACCGATTACGAGATCTGGCGCAACAATCCCGAAAAGGTGTTCGGCCTGACCGCCGAGTTCGTCGAGAAATACCCCAACACCACGCTGGCCATCACCAAGGCGCTGATCCGCGCCGCCATCTGGCTGGACGAGAACGCCAACGCCAACCGCGAGCAGGCAGTCGAGATCCTGGCGCGGCCCGAATATGTCGGCGCCGATGCCGAAGTCATTGCCAGTTCCATGACCGGCACGTTCGAATACGAACCGGGCGACAGGCGGCCGGTGCCGGATTTCAACACCTTCTTCCGCCATTACGCGACCTATCCGTTCTATTCCGACGCGATCTGGTACCTGACGCAGATGCGCCGCTGGGGCCAGATCCCCGAAGCCAGGCCCGACAGCTGGTATGACGAGGTCGCGCGCAAGGTCTATCGACCCGACATCTACCTGCAGGCCGCGCGCATGCTGGTCGAGGAAGGCAAGGCCCGGCCCGAGGACTTTCCCTTCGACAGCGACGGCTACCGGCCGCCCACCCCGGCCGCGGACATCATCGACGGCATTCCCTTCGATGCGCGCCACCCCAACGCCTATCTCGACAGCCTTCCGATCGGCCTCAAGGGCGACCAGCGCGTGATTGGCGACCGGATCGAGGGCTGAGCCGCCGCGGCACGCCCCCCGCAAGTCCCCAGACAGACATCCAGGGATACCAGAGACATGAGCACCTCCGACCCCGCCTTTGCCTCGGGCGCGCGCGCCCGGACGCTAGACCACATCGCGCGGATCGACACCTGGCTGCGCCCGCTCGGGCTGGGCTGGGTGACGCCGATCCTGCGCGCCTGCGCCGGCGACGATCCCGCCCGCCAGATGCGCGCCCTGTGGCGCCAGCTGGGCGTGCCGGTGGTGGCCATCATCGCCTTTCTTGCGCTGTGGGCCGCCGCCGCGCCGCGCGTGCAGACCTCGCTGGGCGCGATCCCCGGACCCGCGCAGGTCTGGCAGGCGGCCGTCGGCCTGCACGAGGAAGCCCGCCGCGAGGCCGAGAAGGAAGCCGCATTCCTTGCACGTCAGGAGGAACGCAACGCCCGCCTGATCGCCGAGGGACAGGCCGACAAGGTCAAGATCCGAGCCTATACGGGCCGTCCGACCTATTACGACCAGATCCTGACCTCGATCGTGACCGTCTTCACCGGCTTTGCGCTAGCCGCCACCGTGGCGGTTCCGCTTGGCATCCTGGCCGGCCTGTCGCCGACGGCCAACGCGGCCATGAGCCCGCTGATCCAGATCTTCCGGCCGGTCAGCCCGCTGGCCTGGCTGCCCATCGTGACGATGGTCGTCTCGGCGCTCTATGCCACGAATGACGGGGTCCTGGCCAAGTCCTTCATCGTGTCGGCGGTGACGGTGACGCTGTGCTCGCTGTGGCCGACGCTGATCAACACCGCGCTTGGCGTGGCGCAGGTCGATCGCCACCTGGTCAATGTTTCGCGCGTGCTGAAGATGACGACCCGCGACAAGATCACGCGCCTTGTCCTGCCCTCGGCGCTGCCGCTGATCTTCACCGGGCTGCGGCTCAGCCTGGGCGTCGGCTGGATGGTGCTGATCGCGGCCGAGATGCTGGCCCAGAACCCGGGCCTGGGAAAGTTCGTCTGGGACGAGTTCCAGAACGGCAGCTCGCAAAGCCTTGCGCGCATCATGGTGGCGGTGCTCACGATCGGCCTGATCGGCTTCGCGCTCGATCGCGTGATGTTCGCGCTGCAATCGACGTTCACCCATTCCGAGACGCGCTGAGGAGAACGCCATGCTGGAGCTTCACGGCATATTCCACGGCCATGGCAGCGGGCCCATGCGGGTCGAGGTGCTGCGCGACGTCAACCTGAAGGTCGAGGCGGACGAATTCCTTGTCATCCTTGGCTTTTCCGGCACCGGCAAGACGACGCTGATCAACCTGATGGCGGGGCTCGACCGGCCCTCGGCCGGGCGGGTCACCTTCCGTGGCGCCGAAGTCACCGGACCCGGCCCGGAGCGCGCGGTCGTCTTCCAGAACTATGCGCTGATGCCATGGCTGAGTGTCGCGGAAAACATCGCGCTGGCCGTGAAGGCCGTGCGTCCCGACCTGTCCCGGGCCGAGCGCGCCGCAAGGGTCGAACGGTATGTCCGGCTCGTGGGACTGACCCACGCCGCGAGCCGCCGCCCGGCCGAGCTGTCGGGTGGCATGAGGCAACGCGTCAACCTGGCCCGAGCGCTGGCCATGGACCCCGAGATGCTGCTGATGGACGAGCCGCTTTCGGCGCTGGACGCGCTGACCCGCGCCCGCCTTGCGGACGAGATCGAGCGCATCCGCGCGGCCGACGCCAAGACCTGCGTCCTGGTCACCAACGACGTGGACGAAGCCATCCTGCTGGCCGACCGGATCATCGTGCTCAGGCCCGACGGAACGCTGAGCGCACCCTTCGCCGTCGACCTGCCCCGCCCCCGCGATCGCACCGCCATGAATACCGACCCCGCATTCCGCGATCTGCGCGGCCGGATCACCGGCTATCTGATGGAATGCAACCCGCTCTCGCGCGGCACGGACAGCGGGCGGCGTCTGCCTTCGGTGGTGCCGCTGCATGGCCGGCCTGCCGCGGCCGACTCGACTCTGCCCGCCGCCGTGACGCGCGCCGCCGCGAGCCCCAACACCGACCGCTACCTGGAATTCTCGCAGGTCAACAAGGTCTATGCCACGCCGCAGGGCCCGCTGACCGTGGTCGAGAATTTCGATCTGCGGCTGAGGAAGGGCGAATTCGTCAGCCTGATCGGGCATTCGGGCTGTGGCAAGTCCACGGTGCTGACGATGGCGGCGGGGCTGAACGACATCTCGTCCGGGGGGATCATCCTCGACGGGCGCGAGGTCGCAGGCCCCGATCCCGAACGGGCAGTGGTGTTCCAGTCGCCGTCGCTGTTCCCTTGGCTGACCGCGCGCGAGAATGTCGCCGTGGGCGTGGACCGCGTCTATCCCGGCGCCAGCCGGGCCGAGCGCCAGGAGGTGGTGGAATACTACCTGGAACGCGTGGGGCTGGCCGACGCAATGGACCGGCCCGCGGCGCAGATGTCGAACGGCATGCGCCAGCGCGTCGGCATCGCGCGGGCCTTCGCCCTCAGCCCCAAGCTTCTGCTGCTGGACGAGCCCTTCGGGATGCTCGACAGCCTTACCCGCTGGGAGCTGCAGGAGGTGCTGATGGAGGTCTGGGAATCGACCGGCGTCACCGCCATCTGCGTCACCCATGACGTGGACGAGGCCATCCTGTTGGCCGACCGTGTCGTGATGATGACCAACGGCCCGCGTGCGACGATCGGCCGGATCCTCGACATCGACCTGCCCCGCCCGCGGTCGCGCCGCACGGTGATGGCCCAGCCCGGTTATTACGATCTTCGTCAGGCCGTGCTCGATTTCCTGCGCGATTTCGAGCACGGGCGCCAACCGCAACAGACGGACCGCGCAGGCAGCGCGGCCATGGCAGCGGAGTGACCCCCATGAAACGGAAACTTGTCGTCATCGGCGCCGGAATGGCTTCGGGCCGGATGCTTGAGCACCTGACCGAGGACGCGCCCGACGCCTTCGACATCACCCTGTTCAACGCCGAGCCGCGCGGCAATTACAACCGCATCATGCTGTCGCCCGTGCTGTCGGGCGAGAAGACCTATGCCGAGATCGTCACCCATGACGACGCCTGGTATGCCGAACGCGGCATCGCCTGCCGCTTCGGCGAGCATGTCACCCGCATCGACCGGGCGCGCAAAATGGTGATCGGCCAGCGCGGCGAGCTGCCCTATGACCGGCTGGTGATCGCCACCGGATCGGCCCCCTTCATCATTCCCGTGCCGGGCCGCGATCTGCCCGGCGTCGTCACCTATCGCGATCTGGACGACACCAACGCCATGATCGAGGCGGCAAGGCGCGGCGGCGCGGCCGTGGTGATCGGCGGCGGGCTTCTGGGGCTCGAGGCCGCGGCCGGGCTCAAGGCGCGCGGCATGGACGTGACGGTGGTGCATCTGATGGGCCACCTGATGGAGCGCCAGCTGGACGAATCCGCCGGCTACCTGCTGCAGAAGGACCTGGAATCGCGCGGTATCCGCGTGCTGACGCGGGCCGCGACCAAGGCGATCATCGGCAAGGGCCGGGCCGAGGCCGTCCTGCTCGAGGACGGACGGACCCTGCCCGCCGACCTCGTGGTGATGGCCGTGGGCATCCGCCCCGAGACCCGGCTGGCCGTGGACGCGCATCTGTCGGTCGCCCGCGGGATCGAGGTGGACGCGGCGATGCGCACATCGGATCCCGACATCCTGGCGATCGGCGAATGCGTCGAGTTCGACGGCCATCTCTTCGGCCTCGTGGCGCCGCTCTACGATCAGGCCAGGGTCGCCGCCGACACGCTGCAGGGCCGCGAGGCGCGCTTCGTCGTGCGCGAGGTCGCGACCAAGCTGAAGGTGACGGGCGTGAACCTGTTCAGCGCGGGCGATTTCGCCGAGGGCGAGGGGCGCGAGGACATCGTCTTCCGCGACCCCGGCCGCGGCATCTACAAGCGGCTGGTGATCGAGAACGACCGGCTGATCGGGGCGGTCATGTATGGCGACGTCGCCGACGGCAACTGGTTCTTCGGCCTGATCCGGGACCGCACCCCCATCGAGGCGATGCGCGAGACGCTGATCTTCGGCCCCGCCGCCGCGCAGGGGGGCGGCGCGCAGGACCCTCTGTCAGCCGTTGCAGCCTTGCCGCCTGAGGCGGAGATCTGCGGCTGCAACGGCGTGTGCAAGGGCACGATCCAGGCCGCAATCGAGGGCGGCGCCACCGATCTGGGCACGCTGCGCGCCCGCACCAAGGCCAGCGCCTCGTGCGGCAGCTGCACCGGGCTGGTCGAGCAGATGCTTCAGCTTTGCCTGGGCGAGGACTTCAAGGCGCCGACCCGCCAGCCGATCTGCGGCTGCACCGACCTGACCCACGAAGAGGTGCGGCGGCTGATCAAGACCACCCCGCTCAAGAGCCAGGAAGCCGTGTGGCAGGAGCTGGGCTGGAAGACGCGCAATGGCTGCCATGTCTGCCGCCCGGCGATCAACTACTACCTTCTGGCCGACTGGCCGCTGGAATACCGCGACGACCCGCAGTCGCGCTTCGTCAACGAACGCCGCCACGCCAACATCCAGAAGGACGGCACCTTCAGCGTCGTGCCGCGCATGTGGGGCGGGCTGACCAACCCGCGCGAGCTGCGCGCCATCGCCGACGTGGCCGAGAAATACGCCATTCCCGCCGTCAAGGTGACGGGCGGCCAGCGCATCGACCTTCTGGGCGTGCGGGCCGAGGATCTGCCCCGCGTCTGGGCCGATCTGAACGCGGCCGGTCTGGTCTCGGGCCATGCCTATTCCAAGGGGCTGCGCACGGTGAAGACCTGCGTCGGCTCGGAATGGTGCCGTTTCGGCACGCAGGATTCCACGGGGCTGGGCGTGCGGCTGGAAAAGCTGTTGTGGGGGTCGTGGACGCCGCACAAGGTCAAGCTGGGCGTCTCGGGCTGTCCGCGCAACTGCGCCGAGGCAACCTGCAAGGATGTCGGCATCGTCTGCGTCGAGTCGGGCTACCAGATCGGCGTCGGCGGCGCGGCGGGCATGGACGTGAAGGCGACCGAGCCGCTGGCCCAGGTAGCGTCCGAGGACGAGGCCGTCGAGATCGTCACCGCCTTCATCCAGCTTTATCGTGAGAACGCCCGCTATCTGGACCGGCCCTACAAGTGGCTGGCCAGGGTGGGGCTCGACTGGGTGCGCGCCCGCGTGGTCGAGGACCGTGACAAACGCGCCCGCCTCGTCGAGCGTTTCGAGATCTCGCAATCCGTCTATCGCAAGGACCCCTGGGCCGAGCAGGTGCGCCGTCATGCCGACGACTTCGCGCCGCTCGCCGATCTGAGACTGGAGGCCGCCGAATGAGCTGGATCGACATCGGCCCGATCGAGGCCATCCCCCTGCGTGGCGCGCGGCGCGTGCGCACGCCGCATGGCTGCGTCGCGGTGTTCCGCACCGACGCGCTGGAGGTGTTCGCCGCCTCGGCCGTCTGCCCCCATCGCGGCGGCCCGCTGGACGAGGGCATCGTGCATGGCACGCGCGTGACGTGCCCTCTGCACAACTGGGTCTTCGACCTCGCCACCGGGCAGGCCGTGGACGAGGACGCCCGCATCGACACCTTCCCCGCCCGGATCGAGGCCGGACGGGTGCTCATCGACCTGACCCGCCTGGCAGACCGGGCGGCCTGAAGCGAAAGGAGACATCCGATGTCCTATGTTCCTCCCGCCGAACTGGCACGCAAGATGATCGAGGCCGGCGAAGCCAAGGTGCACATGTCGACCAAGGACACGCTGATCCGGGCCTACATGGCGGGCGCCATCCTGGCGCTGGCGGCGGCCTTTGCCGTCACGATCGCCGTCAATACGGGCCAGTTCCTGATCGGGGCGCTGCTGTTCCCGGTCGGCTTCTGCATGCTCTACCTGCTGGGCTACAACCTTCTTACCGGCGTCTTCACGCTGGTGCCGCTGGCCTGGATCGCGCGGCGGCCGGGCGTGACGCTGCGCGGACTTCTGCGCAACTGGGGGCTGGTCTTCATCGGCAATTTCGCCGGCGCCATGACCACCGCGGTCTTCATGGCAATCATCCTGACCATGGGTTTCACGCAGGAACCCGACGCCGTGGGTCAGAAGCTGGGCCATATCGGCGAGGCCCGCACGCTGGGCTATGCCGCGGCGGGATTCGGCGGGATGCTGACACTGTTCGTGCGGGCGGTGATGTGCAACTGGATGGTCTCGACCGGCGTCGTCGCGGCGATGATGTCGGACTCGGTCTCGGGCAAGATCATGGCGATGTGGATGCCGATCCTGGTGTTCTTCTACCTGGGCTTCGAACACTCCATCGTGAACATGTTCCTGTTCCCCGCCGGTATCCTTCTGGGGGGCGAATTCACCTGGGCCGACTATTTCCTGTATAACGAAATCCCCACTGTTCTGGGCAATCTGGTGGGCGGCATCACCTTTGTCGGGGCGATGATCTACGCCACGCATTATCGCGGCGGGCAGGACGCGGCGGGGCAGGGGGCGGCAAGAGCGTCCAGTGCCGGGCGCGGGACCGCCGCGATGCTGCAACCGGCCGAATGAAGGCGGGGGCCCCGATGACCGCCGATCCGCGCTTCACGACCACGGCCGTGCGCTCGACCTGCCCCTATTGCGGCGTCGGCTGCGGGGTGCTGCTCGCGCGCGACGATGCGGGCGGGCTGACGGTGCGCGGCGACCCCGATCATCCGGCCAATCGCGGCGCGCTGTGTTCGAAGGGCGCCGCCCTGGCCGAGACGGTCGGGCTCGGGGGTCGGCTTCTGGCACCGCGCGTCGGGGGCCGCGCCGCCGACTGGGAAAGCGCGCTGGATCACGTCGCGTGGCGCCTTGGCGCGATCATCGCCCGCCACGGGCCGGATTCGGTCGCCTTCTACCTGTCGGGCCAGATGCTGACCGAGGATTACTACGTCGCCAACAAGCTGATGAAGGGCTTCATCGGCTCGGCCAATGTCGACACGAATTCGCGGCTGTGCATGTCCTCGACCGTGGCCGGCCATCGCCGCGCCTTCGGCACCGACACGGTCCCCGGCACCTATGAAGACATCGACGAGGCCGATCTGGTCGTGCTGGTGGGCTCGAACCTGGCCTGGTGCCATCCGATCCTGCATCGCCGGCTGATGGCCGCCCGCGCGGCGCGGGGCACGCGGATAATCGTCATCGATCCGCGCCGGACGGCAAGCTGCGAGGACGCGGATCTGCACCTGCCGATCCGCCCCGGCGCCGATGTCGCGCTGTTCAACCGGCTTCTGGCCGAAATCGCCGCCCGCGGCGCCACGGATACCGGCTTTCTGGCCCATGTCGAGGGCGCCGAGGCCGCCATCGCCGCCGCGCGCGCCGATCGCGCCGATACCGGCCTGAGCGAGGCGCAGATCCGCGCCTTCTGCGACATGTGGATCGACACGACGCGGGTCGTGACGATCTTCAGCCAGGGCGTGAACCAGTCCAGCTCGGGCACCGACAAGGTCAACGCGATCATCAACTGCCACCTGGCG
Organism: Meinhardsimonia xiamenensis; assembly: GCF_900102905.1. GTDB lineage: Bacteria > Pseudomonadota > Alphaproteobacteria > Rhodobacterales > Rhodobacteraceae > Meinhardsimonia > Meinhardsimonia xiamenensis. The sequence continues at coordinate 22,012 of NZ_FNFV01000011.1, forward strand.
ACCGGTCGGATCGGGCGGCCGGGCATGGGGCCGTTCTCGGTCACCGGCCAGCCCAATGCCATGGGCGGGCGCGAGGTCGGCGGGCTTGCCAACATGCTGGCCTGCCACATGGCGCTGGAAAACCCCGCCCATCGCACCGCCGTCGCGCGGTTCTGGAACGCCCCCGCCCCCCTGCCCGAGCGGCCGGGGCTGAAGGCGGTCGAGATGTTTGACGCCGTGGCCGAGGGCCGCATCCGCGCGATCTGGATCATCCACACCAACCCGGCAGCGACCATGCCCGACGCCGACCGCGTACGCGCGGCGCTGAAGGCCTGCGAGCTGGTCGTGGTCAGCGACATCACCGCGCAGACCGACACGGCGGAATGCGCCGACGTGCTCTTGCCCGCGCTGGGCTGGGCGGAAAAGGACGGCACCGTGACCAATTCCGACCGCACGATCAGCCGGCAGCGTCCGGTCCTGCCCGGCCCGCGTCTGGCCCGCGCCGACTGGGCGATCCTTGCCGATATCGGCCGCCGCCTTGGCTGGCGCGACGCCTTCGCCTGGGACCGTCCGGCGCAGATCTTCCGCGAACACGCTGCGCTTTCGGGTATCGCCGGCGGCTTCGGGCTGGATTTCGACATCTCGGGCCTGGCCGGGATCAGCGACGCGGAATATGACGCGCTTGCGCCCACACGCTGGCCCGTCTCGGCAGCGCGGCGCGGCGGGCGGTTCTATGGCGACGGGCGCTTTCACCACGCCGATGGCCGCGCCCGCATGGTGGCGCTGACCAGCCGCCCGCCCGCCGACATGCCGGACGCAGAGCGGCCCTTCGTGCTCAACACGGGGCGCGCGCGCGACCACTGGCACACGATGACACGGACCGGGCGCAGCGCACGCCTGTCGGCCCACATGGCCGAACCCTGGCTTGACATCCACCCAAAGGACGCGGCGCGCCTTGGCCTTGCCGCGGCCGGGCTGGCCGAGGTGACCAGCGCGACGGGCCGCGCTGTGCTGCGCGTGCGCCTGAACAACGGCCAGCGGCGGGGCGAGGTCTTTGCCCCGATACACTGGACCGGCCAGACCGCGCCGACGGGCCGCGTCTCGGCGCTGGTCGCGGGGCGGTGCGACCCGCTATCGGGCCAGCCCGAATCCAAGGCCACGCCGGTCGCGATCCGCCCCCTTGCCGCGCGCTGGTTAGCCTTTGCCGTCGCGACCCGGCCCTTCCGCCCCGATTGCGCCTACTGGGCGCTGGCGCGGACCGCAGGCGGCTGGCGGGCGGAACTGGCCGGAACAGATCCCGTGGCCGACTGGCCGGCCAAGGCACGGCGCCTGTTCGCGCTTGCCAACGCCGATCTGGCCGAAAGCGCGGATCCTGCGCGGGGCGCCTGGCGCGGGGCGCTGACGGAAAACGGGCGCCTGGTCGCGGCGCTTTTCGTCGCGCCGCAGCCTGTCGCCCTGATGCGCGATCACATCACCGCCTGCCTGGGCCGGGAGGCACCACATGTCCTGACCGGCATGGCACCCGCGGACGCGCCCGACGAGGGGCCCGTGGTCTGCGCCTGCCTCGGCGTGGGGGTGAACGCGATCGCGCGGGCCATCGTGGACGGAGCCCTGAGCTCGGTTGCGCAGATTGCGGCGGCCACCGGCGCGGGCACGAATTGCGGCTCGTGCCGGGCAGAGGTCGCCGCGCTCATCGACCGCCTGAGCGTCCCTCGCCCCGCCGCGGCCGAATAGCTGCGTGCTCCCCCCTCGCGCCAGCCGCGCCGGTGCGCGAAAGGCTGGATGTACCAACCCGTCCGCCGGCTGATGGGGGCTGCGCAATGAGCGAAAAATCCTGAAGCTCAGCTGACAAATGCGAGTGTCAAAGGGGTGCGGTCAAGCTCCACGAAGACCACGTAAGCCTCTCCGAAATATGCCGGCGCGCCGCCGGCCCGGTTCTTGGCGGCAGGGCCCAGGGCGGAGAAGGCCCGGTCCCGCAACACCTCCACCACGCGGCCCGCGCCCAGCAAGGTGGGATCCGCGAGATCGGCCCCTCCGCGCCCGTGCCCGCGCTCCCCGTCGCAGGAAAGGTGGCAGGTGCGCCCGCCAGACTGCCGAGCGGCCGAAGGACGCGCAACTTGAACAGTGAGGCCCCGAATGGCCTCGCGGCGCTCCCTTCTCCGTCAGCGCCGGGGAGTCACAGGCACCGCCGGATCGCGAGGGGGCAGGGAATCCAGTTGGCACCCCCGCCGGGCGGGGCTGCCGGGGCCGGTGCCAGGCGAGGCGTCAGTGCGCGATCATCACATGGCGAACGGCCGTGTAGTCCTCAAGCGCATACATCGACATGTCCTTGCCGTAGCCCGACTGCTTCATGCCGCCGTGGGGCATCTCGTTGACGAGCATGAAATGGGTATTCACCCATGTGCAGCCGTATTGCAGCCGCGCCGAAACATCCATCGCCCGGCCGATGTCGCGCGTCCAGACCGATGAGGCGAGGCCGTACTTGGAGTCGTTGGCCCAGGCCACGACATCATCCTCGGCCGTGAAACGCGTGACAGAGACCACCGGCCCGAACACCTCGCGCTGAACGATCTCGTCCTCCTGCCGGGCTCCGGCAATCACCGTCGGGCAGTAGTAGAAGCCCGGCCCCTCGTGCGGCTTGCCGCCGGTGACCACCTCCATGTGTGCCTTCTCGGCGGCGCGCTGCACGAAGCTTGCCACGCGATCACGCTGGCGCTGGCTGATGAGCGGGGGGATCTCGTTTTTCGTGTCGTCCTCCTGCCCATAGACGATGGAAGAGGCGGCCGCGGCGAGATCGGCCACGAGCTTTTCGTAGATCGCATCCTCGGCGTAGATGCGGCAGGCGGCGGTGCAGTCCTGCCCGGCGTTGTAATAGCCGAAGGCGCGCAGCCCGTCGACGACGCGGCCGAGGTCGGCATCGGCATAGACGATCACCGGCGCCTTGCCGCCAAGCTCCAGATGCGTGCGCTTGACGGTGTTGGCAGCAGCCTGCAGCACCTTCTTGCCGGTGGCGATGTCGCCGGTGAGGGAGACCATGTCCACCTCCGGGTGGTTGATGAGCGTGTTGCCCACCGTTCCGCCCTGGCCGACGATCACGTTGACCACGCCCGCGGGCAGGATGTCGGCGAGGATGCGCGCCATCCTGAGCGCCGTCAGCGGCGTCTGCTCGGAGGGCTTCATCACCACGGTGTTGCCGCCCGCCAAGGCCGGGGCGAGCTTCCAGGCCATCATCATCAGCGGGTAGTTCCACGGCGCGATCGAGGCGACCACCCCGATCGGGTCGCGGCGGATCATCGAGGTGTGGCCTTCCATGTACTCCCCCGCCACGGGGCCGTGCATGTTACGCACCGCGCCGGCGAAGAAGCGGAAGCAGTCGGAAATCGCCGGGATCTCGGCGGTGCGCACCTCGTTGATCGGCTTGCCGCAATTGAGCGCCTCGAGTTGGGCCAGTTCCTCGGCGTTGGCGTCAACCGCATCGGCGATGGCCAGAAGCTTCTCCGAACGCTCCCCTGGCGTGGTGCGCGCCCAGCGGGGGAAGGCGGCGCGCGCGGCCATCACGGCACGGTCGATCTGTTCGGCATTGGCCTCGGGCAGGCGCAGGATGGTCTCGCCCGTCCGGGGGTTGAGGATCGGCTCCTCGGTCTCGGTTCCGGCCTCGAAGGCGTCGCCGATGAGCATCATTGTGTCCATGGTTCTGTCTCCCCTGAAGTCATTTGCCCTGTCCGGCCACGCTTTCGGTGCCGCGGGTGAGGTAATAGGCGCCGAGGATCGGCAGGAAGGTGACGATGACCACCACCATCGCCACCACGTTCGTCACCGGGCGCTGGCGCGGGCGCACCAGCTCCTCGAGCATCCAGATCGGCAGTGTCTGCTGCTGGCCGGCGGTAAAGGTGGTGACAATCACCTCGTCAAAGCTCAGCGCAAAGGCGAGCATGCCGCCGGCCAGAAGCGCGGTGGCGATGTTGGGCAGGATCACGTAACGGAAGGTCTGAAAGCCGTCGGCGCCAAGGTCCATCGAGGCCTCGATGAGCGAGCCGGAGATGCGGCGGAAGCGGGCGACGGCGTTGTTGTAGACCACCACCACGCAGAAGGTGGCGTGGCCGAGCACGATGGTCCAGAAGCTGAAGGGGATGTCGGCCAGGCTGAAGGCCGATCGCAGCGCGATGCCGGTGATGATGCCCGGCAGCGCGATGGGCAGGATCACCATGAGCGAGATCACCTCGCGCCCGAAGAAGCGCGTGCGGCTGACGGCGGCGGCGCAAAGCGTGCCGAGCACGAGCGCCACCGCGGTGGAGACGGCGGCGACCCTGAGCGACAGCGACAGCGCCTGCCACACGTCCGGCCGGTTCCAGGTGACGGCAAACCACTTCAGCGTGAAGCCCGGCGGTGGCCACTGGTAGGACTTTTCCTCGGTGGTGAAGGCATAGACGAAGATCAGCAGGATCGGCAGGTGCATGAAGGCAAGGCCGGCACCGGCCGCGATCTTCAGCCAGCGGGGGGCGCGCTCAGAGTGCATCGAAGGCCCCCATGCGCTTGGCGAACCACAGATAGAACCCCATGATGACGATCGGCACCACGGTGAAGGCTGCGGCAAGCGGGATGTTTCCGGCGGTGCCCTGATAGGAATAGACGGCTTGGCCGAGGAAGAACCGCGAGGTGCCGATGATCTGGGGAATGATGTAGTCCCCGAGGGTCAGCGAAAAGGTGAAGATCGAGCCGGCAACCACGCCCGGCAGCGCCAGCGGCAGGAGCACATGGCGGAAGGTCTGCGCCGGCCGCGCGCCAAGATCGCTCGAGGCTTCGAGAAACGACACCGGCACGCGCTCAAGCGCAGCCTGCGTGGGCAGCACCATGAAGGGCAGCCAAACATAGAGGAAGACAAGAAAGGTGCCCGTCCAGCTCACCGATAGCGAATTGCCGCCGAGCACGGGCAGCGACAGATACGCCTCCAGAAGCCAGCTGAGGTGCAGCGTCTCGAACAGCCAGCCGAGGATGCCCTCCTTGGCGAGGATGAGCTTCCAGGCGTAGATCTTGACGAGATAGCTCGACCACAGGGGCAGCATCACCCCGAGATAGAAGAGCGCCTTCCAGCGGCCGCGGGCGTAGCGGGCCGCGAAATAGGCGATGGGAAAGCCGACAAGCGCCGCGGCCACCGTCACGAGGCTCGCCATCACCACGGTGCGGATGATGATGTCGATGTTCGCGGGCGTGAAGAGCTCGCGATAGCTCTTGAGCGTGAACTCCCGTACGATCATGCCCGAGAACTCGTCGATCGAGTAAAAGCTCTGCAACAGAAGTGCGAAGAGCGAGCCGAGATAGACGATCCCGAGCCAGAGGGCAGGCGGGGTCAGGAGCAGGAAGATGGTCAGCCCCGGCCGGCGCCAGAGCGCATCTGCAATCCGCGCGCGCAGGCCGGCGGGGGCGGGATCGACCACCGCGCTCATGCGCCAGCCTCCGTCATCAGATGCAGGTCTTCGCGCGCCCAAGTCACATGCACGCACGCTCCCTCCTGCGGTACCTCGACCCCTTTGGGCAGAAGCGCGACGAGCCTGAGCCCGCCCTCGGCCTCCAGCGCCACCCGCGTGGCCGCACCGTGAAAGGCGGTGCTCAGCACCGTCGCGGCAAGCCCCTCGGCGCCGAGCCGCAGCGCCTCGGGGCGCACCGCCGCGTGAACGTGTCGGCCTGCGACGCGCTCGGTCACTTCCGGGGGCAGCACGTTGGATGACCCCACGAAGCGGGCAACAAAGGGCACGCGCGGGCGGTAGTAGATGTCCTGCGGCGTGCCGACCTGAACGATGCGGCCTTCGTTGAACACCGCAACGCGATCGGCCATCGACAGCGCTTCGGTCTGGTCATGAGTGACGAAGACGAAGGTGATGCCGAGCCGACGCTGCAGCGCCTTCAGCTCCTCCTGCATCGCCTCGCGCAGCTTGAGATCGAGCGCGCCGAGCGGCTCGTCGAGCAAGAGCACCCGCGGGCGGTTGACGAGCGCGCGGGCCAGAGCGACCCGCTGGCGCTGGCCACCGGAAAGCTCGGAAGGCTTGCGCAGCCCGTAGCCCGGCAGCGCGACCATCTCGAGCGCCTCTTCCGCCGCCCGGTAGCGCTCAGGTTTGGGGCGGCCGGCCACCATCAGGCCGTAAGCCACGTTGTCGCGCACGTTGAGGTGCGGAAACAGCGCGTAGTCCTGAAACACCGTATTCACGTGCCGACGGTAGGGAGGCACGCCGGCCGTCGGCACGCCGAAGATCTCGATCTTGCCTGCGGTCGGCTGGTCAAAGCCGCCGATGAGCCGCAGGCAGGTGGTCTTGCCCGAGCCCGACGGCCCGAGCATGGCGAAGAATTCGCCTTCGGCGATTTCCATGTTGACGTTGTCAACGGCGCGCACCGGCCCGAAGTGACGCGACACGCCCGCAAAGCGCACGGCTGGAGTCATGTCTGGCTCGGCCTCGTGGTGGGTTGGGTGTTGCCCGCCGTTCCCTTCGGGAGAGGGGGAGTGGGAACGGCGGGCCAAGGCGGCGGCCTCAGCGGCCACCGATGACGCCGATGTAGTCGCTCACCCAGCGGTAGTAGGGCACGCAGCTGCCCTGGCTGGGGCAGTTCGACACCGGTGTTTGCCAGAAGTGGATCTTGTCGAAGTCGTCAAAGCCGTTCTTGCGGCAGCCCTCGGGCGTTTGCATGCCACGCCCGTCGGAGCAGGCCGCCGGCACCGAGGGGTTGGCGCCAAACCACACCGAAAGATCGGATTGGAGGTTCGACGACAGCGTGTGTTCCATCCACATGTAGGCGCAGTTGGGGTGGGCGGCGTCCACATGCATCATGGTGGTGTCGGCCCAGCCCGTGGCCCCTTCGACGGGGATGGTGGAGGCAACCGGGAAGCCCTCGGCCTGCAGCAGGTTCACCTGGAAGGGCCAGGAGCCCGAGGCGACGATGCCCTCGTTCTTGAAGTCGTCGATCTGGATGAAGGCATCATGCCAGTAGCGGGCCACCAACTTGCGCTGCTGGCGCAGAAGGTCGAGCGCGGCGTTGTATTGCTCCTGATTGAGCTCATAGGGCGACTTTATGCCGAGCTCGGGGCGGTGATACATCAGATAGAGCGCGGCATCGGCGATATAGATCGGCCCGTCATAGGCCTCGATCCGCCCCTTGTTGGACTTGCCGTCGGGCAGCGTCATCTCTTCGAACACCACGTTCCACGAGCTGGGCGGGCTGTCGCCGAAGGCTTCGGAGTTGTACATCAGCACATTCGGCCCCCACATGTAGGGCACGCCGTAATGCACCCCGTTCACCGTGTGCCAGGGCGCGTTCTTCAGCCGATCGTCGATGGTGTCCCAGCTCGGGATGAGCGAGATGTTGATGGGCTGCACGCGCTTGCCGGCGATCAGGCGCAGCGAGGCATCGCCCGAGGCGGTGACAAGGTCGAAACCGCCCTCGTTCATCAGCGCGACCATCTCGTCGGAGGTGTTGGCCGTCTTGACCTGGACCTTGCAGCCGGTGGCCTCCTCGAACTTGGTCACCCAGTCGAAGGCCGGGTCGGTCTCGCCCCGCTCGATGTATCCGGGCCAGGCGACGATATCGAGCTGGCCCTCGCCGGGGCCGATCTCGGTCAGCATTTCCGCGGCAAGAGCCTGACCGGCCAGCGCGCCCGCGGCGATCAGGGCGGTGCAGGATTTCAGAATCGGATTCATCTTGGTCTCCCTTGTCTGGACGGCAGTCACGAAAGCCCGGGCGCGTTCGACTCGCGCCTTCGCCTTGATCGCAGCATGACCCCGCCGGGAGCTCTCGGCAAATTCAATTAACCGAAGTCAGGTATCGGAAACACCGATGCCACGGGAACTAGCGCTCCCGCCCGCTTCCATGGACATTGGCGATGGCAACGAAGTCGCGGGCGGCCTCCGAGAGTGGTGCACCGCGGCGCCAGGCAAGCCCCACTTGCACCACTGGCAGCGCCCCCGAGACGTCGCGCGCCTCGATGCGATCGCCCTCCAGGGACCACGGGCGATAGAACAGGTCGGGCAGAAGTGCGATGCCGGCGCCCGTGGCCACAAGGCTGCGCACCGCCTCGACCGAGCGGGTGCGATAGGCGATGCGCGGCCGGCGGCCGAGTGCCGAGACGATCTTGACCGTTGCCTCGTCCATCTCGTCGATGTTCAGAACGATCATGTCCTCGCCGGCAAGATCCTCGATGGAAATGCTGTCGCTGTCGAGCAGGTGGTGGCCAATGGGCAGCCAGAGACGGAAGGGCGAAACCAGAAAGGTCTCCACCTGCAGCGCCTGGGGGTCATGCAGGTTGGAGACGGCCATGACCGCCACGTCGAGCTCGCCGCCGATGAGGAGATGTTCGAGGTATTCTCCGTTATCCTCGGTGATGGAGACCTCCACCTCGGGGTTGGCGCGGCGATAGCGCGCCAGCAGATCGGAGATCACATAGCCGGCCATCAGCGCCGTGACTCCGAGCTGAAGCTGCCCCGTGACCGCTTGGTCCGTAACCGCCATCGCGCGGCGCGCGGTTGCGACTTCGGCGAGGATCTTCGTGGCGTGGCGCAGCAGCCGATGCCCTTCGTGGGTGGTGTTGAGCCCGCGCGCGTGGCGCTCGAAGAGCTGAACGCCGAGGTCGAGCTCAAGTGCCTTGATCGCCTCGGTCAAGGCCGACTGCGAAATTGCCAGCTCCTGTGCAGCGCGGCTTATCGAGCCGTTCTCGGCGGCGGCCACAAAGTAACGCAGCTGGCGCAAGGTGAAGGCCATCGTGGCTCCGATTCGTGCCGGCGGGGAGGGGCGGATTTACCGATACCGCGTCCTGCGCCTCTGGTCATCCGATATTCGCAAGCCTTCCAAGCCATGGCCTTTGGGCCCTGGAAGGTTTCAGCAAGCCATTGCCTTCATGGTTTCCCCTCGCTTCCCTTTGGGCGGGCCGCGACCGCCAGACAGCGGGAGAGCGCATCGCGTCTGTCAGCAAAGGTTTCGGGCTCAGGCTCGGACATGAGTGTGACCACGCGCCGGACAGGGAGCGAGAAGGCACGGGGTTGGGCCTGTGGCCCGGAGGCGTGCGTTGATGGTTTCGCCCACGACTCCGAGGCCAATGACACGCAACTCGGTCCTTGCACCGTCAGAAGGGGAGGGGTGCCGGCAGCGAATGGTCTCCCTCAGCCGTCGACGAAGAGCCGCGTCGTTAGTACCGGCGACTGGACGTTGCCCGGCGCCTGGGCGCTGCGGGCGGATCATGCCGCCCGCAGCGCCTCTGCGCCCTCCCTGTCGGGCCTTTGCGTGATCGCGTCGGTCGCGTCCTCGACCAGCCCCTTGTGCAGCGCTATCACCGCCGCGTCGAAGTCGTCGTCATCAATCACCACCTGAAGGTCGACCTTGCGCATGAGGTCGTGCACGCCCAGCGGCGCGATGCCCGCCGCGGCGAGCACCTCGAGGGCCCGCTCCAGCACGCGGGCGCCGCGCAGGTCACGGCCGATGGCCGAGACGATCGCCACCCGCCGGCTGGAAATTTCCGCCGAGGGGAACTGGCGCGACAGCTCCGCCTCCACCCGCCTGATGGCCTTCATCGAGCCCTCGAGGAAATGGGTGATGGTGTTGGCATTCGAGGTCTTGGAGATGATGCGCAGCCGGTGGCGCCCGAGCGCCTCGAGGATCGCCGCATCGTAGCCCTTGACGCGGACCATGTCCTGATCGTGGAACTCGAAGGCAAAGACGCCCCGCACGCCGGTGACGATTTCCACCCCGGGGCGCGCGGCGGCGAGTCCCGACCGGATGAGCGTGCCCGGATGCTCCGGCTCGAAGGCGTTCTTCACCCGCAGGGGAATGCCCATCTGCCGCAAGCTCTTGGCCGCGCGCGGATGAATCGCCTCCATGCCCATGTTGGAGAGCTGGTCGGCAACATCGTAGCTGGTCTCCCCGATGACCCGAACGGCGTCCCGGCCCACGAGGCGCGGGTCGGCCGAGGAGAGATGGAATTCCTTGTGAATGATCGCTTCGCGCGCCCCTGTCACCACGGCGAGCCGCGAGAGCGTCACCTCCGAGTAGCCGCGGTCGAAGCTCTTCATCAGCATCTCGCGGCACTGCGCATAGCCGGTCACCACCGGCAGTTCGGCGGCAAGGTCGATGTCGGCGAAGGCCCGGGCGATGCGTTCGTCAAGCGGCAGGTCTTCGGTCTCGCGCCATCCGCTCAGGTCCACGAAGCGCGCGTTGACGCCTTGTTCCTTGAGCAGCAGCGCGGTGTTGAAGGCCGAGTGCACCTCTCCGAGGGAAGCGAGCATCTCGCGCACCGTGAGCAGGTGCTTTTCCATCTGGAAATGACCGAAGGAGCACAGGCGCGAGAGGTCGATCAGGCAGGAGCGCACGCCCTCCAAGCGATCCATGATGAACTTGTCCGCGATCTGGCGGCTGCCCGGATCGGAGAATATCTCGCCATTCTTCTCGATCATGACCCGCGCCACGCGCGAAAGCGCATCCCCCCAGCTCCAGCCGTCCTCGGCGCTTGCGAAGAGCGCAAAAACCCCGGGCTCTCCGGTCTTCTTGTGCTCGAGCAGCATGTCGGTGATGCCGCCATAGGCGGAGACCACGAAGATTCGATTGTACAGGGCGTCGCCCCTCCGCTCCCCGAGGAGTATGGTGTCGAGAAGCTCGCGGGTGCGCGACATCGACGTGCCGCCGATCTTTTCCACCGTATGGGCGTGGTCAGGGTTGCTGCCGGGCTGGCCGGGCGCGTTGTGCTGGCTCATCATGTCCCCTCGGCGCCACCGAGTGCAGGCGGCGCCATTCTTTCCTTGTCCGTTGATTGCGTTTGCATGGTCCTGACGGCGCCGGCCGCGGGGGTGAGGAGCGCCGGGCCTCGGCCCGCCGGGACCACTTGGCGGCGCGCGCGCCTCGAGCTCCCTTACCCCCTGGTCCCCGCCTCGAAGGGGCCGCGAGGCCGGACGCGCGTCGGCCGTGGGCCTTGTCTCAGGCGACCTCCTCGGCCGGCGCATAGGAGCCGTCCGCGCGATGCACCTCGCTTCCGGTGACGGGCGGGTTGAAGCAGCAGGCCATCACCATCTCGGACCTCGCGGTGAGGCGGTGCCGGTCGTGCTTGTCGAGCGCATACAGCACGCCCGGACGGATCTCGTGGACCTGGCCGGTGGCGAGATCCTCGATGGTGCCTTCTCCGGCGATGCAATAGACGCTTTCGAGATGATGCCTGTAGTGGAACAGGTGGCTCGTGCCCTCGTGGATACGGGTGATGTGAAAACTGAAGCCCATTCCGTCGCCGGCCAGAATGAGGCGCGTGCTGTCCCAGCCTTCGCCGCGAACATGCCGCTCGGAGTTTCGCGCGGCGCCCAGTTCCCTGACGATCATGTGTTTGTCTCCTCTGTTCACGTTGGCTTGACGGCGGTCTCACGCGGCGGCGCTGGCGCGGCCGTCCATCACGTCGGCAAAGGCCGCCTCGAGCGCGGCGAGTCCCTCGGCGAACTGCCGCATCGGGATGTTGAGGGGCGCGAGAACCTTCACGACCTCGCCGCGGGGGCCTGAGGTCTCGATGATGAGGCCCCTTGCGAAGGCCGCCCTGCAGACGGCGGCAGCGCGCGCGCCGTCCTCGGCATCTATGCCGCGCATCATGCCGCGCCCGCGCGGCGAAAACCCGTAGCAGGCGGCGATTTCGGCCAGCCGGCGGGCGAGAAACGCGCCCTTTTCTTCCACCTCCTCGATGAAGGCATCGTCCGCCCAGAACTTCTCGAGCGCCGCGCGCGCGGTGACGAAGGCGTGATTGTTGCCGCGGAAGGTTCCGTTGTGCTCGGCGGGTTTCCAGATGTCGTGCTCCGGCCGGATCAGCGCCACCGCCAGCGGCAGGCCCATGCCCGAGAGCGACTTGGCCATGGTGATGATGTCGGGGTTCAGCCCCATCCCGTCGAAGGAGAAGAAGCCGCCCGCGCGTCCGCAGCCCGCCTGGATGTCGTCGATGATGAAGAGCGCGCCGTGTTTGCGCGCGATGCCCTCGATCCGGCGCAGCCACGCGGGGGAGGCGGCGTTCAGGCCGCCTTCGCCCTGCACCGTCTCGACGAGGATCGCGGCCGGCTTGTCGATGCCGCTTCCGGGGTCGTCGAGCTGGCGCTCGAGCATCTCGGCGGTATCGACACCGTCGCCGAAGTAGCCGTCATAGGCGGCGCGGTGCACGCCGTTGAGCGGCACGGCCGCGCCCCTGCGGTGGCCCGAATTGCCGGTCGCGGCGAGCGCGCCGAGGGTCACGCCGTGAAACGCGTTGGTGAAGGCGATCACGTTCGTGCGCCCGGTGACCTTGCGCGCGAGCTTGATGGCCGCCTCCACCGCGTTGGCGCCGGTCGGCCCGGTGAACATCACGCGATGCGGCATGCCGCGGGGCGCGAGGATGTGGCGCTCGAAGGCCTCGAGAAATGCCGCCTTGGCCTCGGTGAACATGTCGAGACCATGCGCGATGCCGTCGCCCTGGATGTAGTCGACGAGCGCCTTCTTCAGGTCAGGCTCGTTGTGGCCGTAGTTGAGCGAGGCGCAGCCGGCCAGAAAATCCGTGTAGGCCCTGCCGTCGCGGCCGTGGATGGTGGCGCCGCTGGCGCTGGCGAAGAGATCGGGAAAGCTGCGCGCGTAAGAGCGCACCTGGCTCTCGACCCGATCGAAAAGGCCGTCCTTGCCGATGATGTCGCTCTTGTCGCGGGTGAGGTTTGGTGCCGTGTCAAGGCTCATGAGGTCATGCCTTCCGTTCGGTTTGGGGGAGAGGGGAGGGGACGCGTCGCCGCGCGGGTCAGGCTGCGGGGCGCAGGCCGAGATCGTCGCGGCTGAAGGGGCCGATGGTGACGAGGAATTCGGTGTCATGCGTGCCGCCGAACTCCTTGTCGCGGCGGAAGTGGGCGTGACGGGCCATGTCGGCCTCGAGGGCGTCGGCGATCGAGCCGAAGAGCGCCCAGGAGGCCGCGTTGTCGGCGGTGATCGTGCACTGGATGTGCCGCACCTCGGCGCAGATCCCGCGCGCGAGCACGTCGCCGACGAGCCGCCTGGCGAAGCCCCGGCCACGCGCCCGCGGGCTCACGCCGATCTGCCAGACAAACAGCGTATCGGGCGCGTGCGGGGGGATGTAGCCCGACATCCAGCCGAGGATGTCGCCCTCGGCCTCGGCCACGGCGCAGGTGTCGGCGAAATGGGTGCACTGCAGCAGGTTGCAGTAGAGGGAGTTGTCGTCGAGGCTTTCGCACTCGCGGATGAGGCGCCAGACGGCCGGCCCGTCCTCCCGCCGCGGCGGCCTGATCTGGATGGCGCGTGGTCGGGCACTGGTATCATCGCGGTGCACAGGCGCGAGCTGCATCATCGACCTCCGGTTATTCGCGGCCATGAAATTAGTAAGCACAAACTAAATGTCAACCGGGTTTCCTGTGTGGAATCCCAGAGCGTATGCCCATATCCAGATACTGCAGGGGATCTTCCGGTCTATCTTGCTTTTCTTATGTGTAACCTGTCGTGCTTCGGATGGCTGGCGCGCCATGAAATGCTTCGCTTGATGAAAGTATAATCGGTTCCGCCGCGGCCATCGCGCGGAAGCCGGGTATTGGTTTCGCGCGGCGGCCGGGCTAGCCTCGTTCGGCCACGGCGCATGCGCACGGCCCCACAGGCCCGCCGAACCGGAGTGAGGGGAGTTGGACAACCGAACCAGGCACGTGCTCTCGGCCCTGCGGAAGATCCTCCGCACCACCGAGCAGAACAACCGCCAGCTCATGCGCGAAACGGGGCTGACGCCGTCGCAGTTCGTCTTCATGCAGCTCCTGGAGGAGGGCGGGGAGCAGACGGCCGGACAGCTTGCGGCCCGGCTGGGCATCACTCAGGCCACCGCGACCGGCATCATCCACAGGCTCGAGGAGCTCGGGATGGTCCGCCGCAGAAGGGGAGAGAAGGACCGCAGGCAGGTCTGGCTCTCGCTCACCGAGGAAGGGCGCAAGGCGCTCGAGACGGCCCCGGACGGGATCCACGCGCGGTTCCTTGAGTCCTTCGCGGCGCTGGAGGACTGGGAACAGCTCATGCTGATCGCCGCGCTGGAACGGGTTGCGGCGATGCTGGGCAACGAGGATGCCCACGCCGCCGCGGTGCTCGACGCCAGCGACGTGCTCGCCCCCAGGGCTGGCGCCGAGGCCGCCGCGCCAGCCGGCGCGGGGCGCAGCGAGCCCTCCGACCCGCGCAGCTGAGCCGGGCGGGCCTCCAGAATTCGGCAAAAGCGATCGCGGAACGCACCGGGCCTCGGAAAGCCAAGGTTTCTCCGGCCCGAAAACCGGCCGTCATCGTCCACGCGATGTGGCGCACGCACATGCCATTCCGGGAGCCGGCGATGGCCTAACAGGGAAACCGACGCCGCTCATCAGCGCGACGAAATGCGCTCAGACGGGAGGCGCGGCAAGGGTGAGGCCGCTCCGCAGACTGCGGGATGGACCGCGCGCACCGCTTCGACCACCCGACCCTGAACGCAAGCATGCGGCGCCCGCCTTTTTCCTAGAGAGCGATCGAGATCGCCTGGGGCTTAACGCCCCCGGGCTTCTGGCCCTCAGCGGCCGCCCACCGCGGGGGCCGGATACCCCGCGGCACGGGAAAGGACGGCGGCGGGGTCGTGGGCAGCAGGGTCATCGGTCTCGCCCGCCCAGGCGGCGTAAAGATCGGGGCTGATCAGGACCAGCCCCGCGCCATAACGCGCGGCCTCGCCGCTGCGCGGGGCGGTCAGCACGGTCAGCGGCAAGCCAAGGGCTCGCGCTGCATCCGCCCAAGGGGCGGGATCGGCATCGAGCGCCAGCAGTGTGAGCCCCGGTCCCAGCGCCTGGTGCAACCCCCGCCCGTCGGGCAGGGTCATCGGTGCCATGTGGTGGCTCGCGCGGGCGGCGAAGTCGTGCCGTCCCCGCGCCGAGGGCGTGCCCCGGCTGCTCGGCACGATCGGTGAGCGCTCGTAATGAGGCTCGAAGGCGACGACTTCCTCCGCCCCGGCATTGCGGGCCGCCCAAGCGGCCTCGAAGGCGGCACGGTCGCGTTCGGGAGAGAAGCGGCGCAGGAAAGCGCGGTCCTCCTCGATGAACCGCTCGGTAAAGTCGCGTGCGGTCGAGATGAATACCGGGCGCCGCTCCGCGTCATAGCTGTCGAGCAGCTCCGGCCCGCCCCAGCCCTGCAGCACTGCTGCCAGCTTCCAGCCAAGGTTCCGGGCATCCTCAAAGCCGGTGTTGATGCCATAGCCGCCATAGGGCGGATGGGAATGGGCCGCATCCCCGGCGATGAAGACCCGCCCCGCGCGCCAGCGGTCGGCGACCGCGATGCGCAGGTCCCAAAAGCCCAGATGGATCAGCTCGAACGGAAACGCACGACCAACCGCCGCGGCCAGGAGCCCGCCAAGATCGAGCGTGCCGGCGGTGGTTCCCTGCGGCACCGGGGCGTGGAAGAACCAGGTCGTATCGGCATCGACCCGACCGAGAAAGCGCCAGTAGCCGTCCGGCTCGGGCGCCAGCGCGTTGTAGAACCAGCGCGTTTTTGAAGCTGCGCGGCGGATGCACCGACAGGATCCGGTGCAGCTCGGGCGAGCGGAACACCACCAGCACCATCAGCCGGTCATGGTCGTGCCGGGCCTCGGTGATGCCGGCCGCCTCGCGCACCATTGAATGGCTGCCGTCGCAGCCCGCGACATATCGCCCGCGCACCGGGCCGGCATCGGTGAGGACGGTGACGCCTTCGGCCTCCGGCTCAAAAGCCCCGTGGCCGTCACGCCAAGGCGCAGGTCGATGCCAAGCGCGGCGGCTCGGGCGCGCAGGACCGCCTCGGTGGCATACTGGGGCAACCGCTCGTTGTCGGTGTGTTAATAGGAGCGCACCCTCTCGCGCGGCAGCCATTCATAGCGCCACTCCGACAGGATCTGCCCGTAGCATACGAGCCCGCCGCGGGCGTGGTCCGGCGGGAGAAGACGCGCGGCGCGAAGGGCCTCCTCGGCCCCCCAGGCGGCGAAGGACTCCATGGTCCGCTGGGTCAGGTTCTGCCCCTTGGGGATGGGCGGAATGGTGACATTGCGTTCGATCACGGTCACCGAAGCGCCGCGCTGGGTCAGCTCGATTGCCAGTCCCAGACCGACCGGCCCGCCGCCCACGATCACCACGTCGCGCATCAGAACGTGGCTCCGGTCAGCGCCGCCAGGTTTCCGTGACAGATCCGCGCGCGGGTCTCCTCGGGGATGTCGAGGCTGTCGATGATGCGGATCGTCTCGCGGATGTACATCGGACCTCCCTCCGGGTCGAAGGGGGCATCGGAGGCGAACACCACCCGTTCGGGGCCGAAGAACTCAAGGGCATGCTCAATCGCCTTGCGCGAGCCGAAGGCTGCGGTATCCGCGACGAATTCGCGGAAATGGTCGAGATGCGGCCGCTGCAGCCGCTTCAGCACCGCGCCCAGGTCGCGGTCGGTGGTGCGCGCGCCCATCTGCTGCCAGCCTGGGCCGACGCGACCTTCGAAGAAGGGCACCATGCCGCCGCCGTGATGGGTGACGACCTTCAGCCCCGGATGCCTGTCGAACAGTCCCGAGAACACCATCCGCGCCATCGCGGCCGAGGTTTCACAGGGCCAGCCGAAGGTCCACCAGATCTAGTATTCCGAGCGCGTCTCGGTCTTGTAGTCGGCGAAGTCCTGGCCGCGGGCGGGGTGCATCCAGACCGGCTTTCCTACGCTGGCCATGTAGGCGAAGAAGGGATCGAACTCGGGCAGGTCCAGCGGCCTGCCGTTCACATTGGTGAAGATCTGCATGCCCAGCGCGCCGAGCTCTTCGATGGCGCGGCGGCTTTCCTCGACCAGCGCGTCGGGATTGTTCATCGGCGCGGTGCCGATGAAGCCCGCAAAGCGGTCGGGATGTCTCTCGCATAGCTCGGCCATCGAGTCCGAGCCGATCCGCGACAGTTCCAGCGCCTTGTCGGGCCCGGCCAGTTTCTCCAGCGGCGGCGAGGCCAGCGAGAGGACCTGGCGGCGTGCTGTGAGTCACACTCTAGGCTCAGGACCCAAAAAAGCATTCCCTCGGGGCAGGCGATGTGATTCAAACATCCCAGATGTTGGGGGTTTCGCCATGAGCAGCCACCACTTCTGGCTTTCTGAGAAGCGGTTTGAGCGTCTCAAGCCGCTGTTGCCCAACAAGCCGCGCGGCGTGCCGCGCGTGGATGACCGGCGGGTCATTTCCGGCATCATCCACGTCATCCGCAATGGGCTGATGTGGAAGGATGCGCCGAGCATCTAGGCTCAGGACTCATGACCAGAAGGTAACGGTTGCGGCGATGCAGATTGCGCTCATGAATGTGTGTGTGCATCGGTCGTAACGCATGGCGATGCGGCGCCAGTCCTTGAGGCGGCCGAACATGCGCTCGACGAGGTTGCGGCGCTTGTAGAGCCCGGCGTCGAAGGGAACGGGTTCGCGCCGGTTGCCGCGGGGCGGGATGCAGGGAGTGATACGGCGTTCCTGGAGCGCCTCGCGCAGCCAGTCGGCGTCGTATCCTCGATCCGCGATCAGGATCGAGTCGTCGGGCGGGAGATGGCCGAAGATGTGCCGTGCGCCTTCGCAGTCGCTGACCTGCCCCTTTGTTAGAAGCAATATCAAGAGCTTGCCATCGCCATCGCAAACCGCATGCAGCTTCGAGTTCAGTGCCCCTTGGTGGATAGTGTCCCACCGCATGGTATAAGAGGGCCGTTCCTCGGAGAGGTCCGCGTTGATCAGGGCGTCACGGCTTGCAACCTGACGGTGGGATTGTCGGTGACGCGGGCGAGGGTTTCAAGGCTCATGCAGCGCCGCGCCATGGCCCATTCGTCGTTGGTCTCGAGCATCAGCGCGCCGACGAGGCGGACGATGGCTTCGTCGTTCGGGAAGATGCCGATGACGTCCGACCGCCGTTTCACCTCACGGTTCACCCGTTCCAGGGGGTTCGTCGAAGCGATCTGGGCCCAGTATTCGCGAGAGAATGACATGTAGGCCAACACGTCATTGCGGGAGCTGTCCATGAGGACGCCGAGTTTGGGCTGCTTCTCGCGAAGCGCATCGGCGACAATCTCCTATTGGGCTTGTTCATCGGCCTTGGTTCCTGAGCGAAGATCGTCTTTAGCATCGCCGCCACCGCTGTGCGCTGCTTGGTCGGGGCGTGGGCCAGAGCGTTTGACCTGCCCCCCGCTGGTCCCTCATTCATAACGAGAGTCTGCGGGTTTGGGTTTGATAGTCTTCGGTTTCGGTTTGGGCAAGCGCGCCGGGCGCGGAGCCGTCGATTTGCTCAAGCGCTCGGCGCGCTTGCAGCGGCGTCCGGTTTCCGAGTGACGAGTGCGGCCTGATGGTGTTGTAGTCGTAGCGCCAAAGGGCCAGCTTCCGGCGGGCATCGTCCAGGGTGTCAAATATCTCCTCGTTCAGCAGCTCGTCGCGCAGGCTGCCGTTGAAAGACTCGATGTAGGCGTTCTGCTGCGGCTTTCCGGGGTCGATGTAATGCCACGGCACATCGTTCT
>NZ_FNFV01000022.1 GCF_900102905.1 Meinhardsimonia xiamenensis
AACGCGATACTTCAAAACCGCAGCAAACTTCCTCGCCGCACTTCACCTCGCTTGCTCAAGGCTCTGGATCAGACATTATGAGTCCACGACCTAGGCGAGAACTAGCTCGTCACCCCCGGTTTTCGCCCCGTATGCCCTTCACGCGACCATCGGATCCTGTCGCCACGTCCCCAGAAGCGCCCGGAGCCGCAGGGTGCGCGCCAGGATCCAGAGCCAAAGAAGCCTCAGCCAGCGGGCGAGGAGGCGCAGGTTGTCGCCGGCGGCGCAGAGCAGCGCGTTGATCGCATCGCCGTCGGGGCCGGCGAGGTGGTTTCGTTCCAGCAGGCCATCCGCCTTCATGTGGCCGATCACCGGCTCGATGGCGTTGCGTCGTCGCATCTCGCGGCGGATCGTGGGTGAGGTGATGCCGCGCGTGTGGCTGAGGATCACGTCGAGGCCGTCGCGCTCGACTCCATGTCCACGGTAGCCGCGGTCGGCGTAGACGCGCTTCACGCGCCGGCCGGTGAGCCGCTCGGTCTGGGCAATCTGAGCGGCGAGGCTGTGGCCGTCATAGGGGGTGCCGGGCAGCGTGCGGGCGCCGAGCACGAACTGCCCGCCCTTGCAACGCGCGTTGGTCACCGCGAAGGAGGCCTTCACCCCGAACTCGTAGCGCGTCCGGGCCCTCCGGCCCTGCGCTTGCGCTCCGGGAGTTCCGGCCTGACAAAGGTCCACTGGACCTTTGTCCCGGCTGCGCCGGCGGCCGTCACCCTTGCCGATGCACTCCACTTCCGGCGCGTGCAGCGCATAAAGCTTGCCGCTGTCGCCGGGCTCTTGCGTGAGAAGCTACCCGGCGCGTTCGAGCGCGGTGGCGAAGGCGGCCTCGAGCTCGGGCTTGCCCTCGGTCTTGCGGCGGATGTCGCGGGTGAGACGGCCAAGCCAGGTGCGCATCCTGGCGACCCACCTGAGGCCCTGCCTGTGGCCGCGGCCGTGCATCAGCCGGGCCGCCTCGCGCCGCGCCCGGACCATCACGCGGGAAAAGGACTGCCGCAGCTTCACGCGCTGGCGCTTCGCGATCCGGTTCAGCCACTCGGTCGCGCGCAGGATGTGGTGGCTGTCGGTCGGATGCGCCACCGCCTTCGTCTGCACGGTGGTATCCACGGTGATCCGCTCGAGCTGGCGCTCGTTCACCGCCCCGGTC
>NZ_FNFV01000013.1 GCF_900102905.1 Meinhardsimonia xiamenensis
TTCAAGGCTCAGGTGCGTGTAGGGACGGGGCATCGGGCTTCCTTCTGTAACCTGCTGTCTTGGTACAGAAGTTGCACTTCGTTTGTGAATCTGCCCCCTTTCAAGGGGTCAAGATTCTAATTGTGATTATGTAATTTCATGCCATATCCCCGTCGCGCGGGAGGGCCATGGCGAGGAGGAGCGCGAAGAAGCCGGTGAGCGCGTCCATGTTGAAGAAGACGTCGAAGCTCATGTAAAGCGCGATGGCCGGCAGCGCCGCGATGAGCGCCCGGCGCATGTGGACAGGCTCGGCCACGCGGGCGAGCCGCACGACGAAGAGGAAGAACCCCGCGAGGAACACTGCGCCGAAGAGACCGTAGCCGACGAGGTGGCGGAACCAGTCGCTGTGAAGGTGCGTGGCGGGCATGCGTATATCGCTCATCTGCGCGATGAACCCTTTCACCACATCCATCTGCCCGGGGAGACCCCAACCGAGAACGGGACGCTCCATGAAGGCGACCCAGCTGCCCTTGTAGATCAGGATGCGGCGGCCGAGCGTGCCATCGCTCAGATCGCCCGCCGCCACCCGCCTGAGCGCATCGCCAAGCTGCGCGAGCTCTCCCCGCACCGGCGGCAGTGCCAGCAGAAGCGCCGCCACCGAGGCCGCCCCGACGAGCGCCGCACCAAGCCGCCAGGGGCCGAGGCGGCGGGCGTACAGTATCCCTAGCGCAAGCCACCCTACACCGAGGCTTCCCCAGGCGAGCTTGCTCTGGGTGAGCACCACCACCGCCGCGACAAGACCGGCCGCAAGCGCATCGGCCCACGGCCGAGACCCGCTCCCCTCGAGCGCGCGCGAAAGAAGCACCACCGACATCAGCGCCATGACAAGGCCGAAGGGGATCTGGTTGAGGTTGAGGCCCGTCACCGGCATGAAGCGCCCGCCCTCCACAAGGCTCGCCACACTAGGCACCGCCAGCGCCAGCGCCGCCAGCACCGCGAGGCGGAAGCCGAGCATGATCTCCCCCTCCCCCACCCGCGCGGCCCGCAGCGCCACATGTGCAGGCACGATGGCGATGAGCGGCAGGTAATTGACCCCGGTCGAAAGGAGGCTTCGCACCGGCGCGCCGTTCACGATGTCGACGGCAAGGAGAAAGAGATAGAGTCCCGCCGCCCAGCGAAAGAGCCGCCGGACCTCAGGCGCGGGGCGCACCCCGCGGCGAAGGAAGACGAGCCCCGCGAGGCCCAGAAGCGCCAGCGCCACCGTGCCCCCCGGCGAGCTCACGCAGAGCGGCAGCGCGGCGATGGCAAGCCAGCGCACCGCGCCCTCCAACACCCCCCGCCGCGTCGGCAAGCCGGCCTCGACCGCAGCGCTCATGGCTCATCTCCCCGCAGCATGCACGCGCGCGGCCCATGCCGCAGGCGGGCGGCGCCGTCAACCGCCCCTGCCCTCACTCCTCCTTCCGCTTGCCATAGGCGTAGCGGTAGCCATAGCCATAGCGGCTCCGCGCCTTCTTCGGGTCGAAGCCGCTCAAAACCGCGCCGGTGAGCGGCACGCCCGCGCTCTCGAAGGCGCGGATCGCCGCCTCCACCTCCTGAAGCGGCGTGACGTCATGGCGGGCGACCATGAGCGTCGCCCCCGTCACCCGGCCGAGGATCACCGGATCGGTCACGGCAAGCACCGGCGGGGCGTCGAAGATCGCCAGGTCATGGTTCTCGGCACACCACGCCACGAGTTCGCCGAGCGTCGGCCGCATCAGAAGCTCGGAGGGGTTGGGCGGATAGCGCCCGGTCTCGATGATCGAAAGCCCCTCCACCGGCCCCGCGATCAGCGTCTCCTCGGGCCTCGCGTCGCCCGCGAGAATCTCCGTGAGCCCGAGCTGTTCCTTCGGCGCGTCGAAAAAGCGGTGCAGCTGGCCCCGGCGCAGATCGGCATCGATGAGGCAGACGCGCTGGCCGGCCTGCGCCGCCACCACGGCGAGGTTGGCGGCGATGAAGCTCTTGCCCGCGCCCGGGTGCGGCGAGGTGATGGTGACGGTCGGCGTCGGCGCATCGAGCATGCCGAAATGCAGGCTCGTGCGCAGTGAGCGGATGCCCTCCACCGCCAGCTCATGGGGGTCGGTGAGCGCCACCACCGGCAGTTGCCCGCGCCGCGCGCCGCCCGTGTCCCCCTTGCGGCTGTAGTTGACGGTGGCGAAGACGGGCAGGCCCATGCGCTCGATGTCGGCGGCATCGCGCACGCCGTGGCGCATCCAGTTGCGCACCAGCACGCCGCCGCTGCCGAGCATGCCGCCCAGAAGCATCCCCAGCGCCAGAATGAGCGGCACCTTGGGCGCCACCGGCTCGGGCGTGGCGGCCGGTTCGTCGACGATGCGCACATTGCCGATGGCGCTGGCCTTGAGCATCTCCACATCCTTGGCACGGGTGAGAAGCTCGACATAGGCGCGCTGCGCGAGATCGACATTGCGGGTGAGGCTTGCAAGCTCGCGCTCGGCCTTGTGCTGCGCGCCGAGCTCGGCCTTGAGCTCGGCAAGCCGCGCCTCAAGCCGTGCCCTCTCCTCCGGCGCAGCGGCCGCGGCATCGTCGAGGGCGGCGAGCCGCGCCTCGAGCCGGTTGATCTCGTCGCTCAGCGCCTTGGTCTCGGTCCCGACGGTGGCGTTCTTCTCGCGGAAGGCGTCAAGCGCGGCCTCCGCCCGGCGCAGCGCCAGAAGCGCGCCCGGAAGCTGGCTGCGGATGAACTCGAGACTCTTCTCCGCCTCCGCCGCGCTGCGCAGGATGTTCTGCTCGACATAGGCCTTCACGATCGCATCGAGCACCTCGACATTGCGCGCCCGGTCCGGCCCCGTCAGCCGCGCCTCGAGAATGCCCGAGCCCCGCCCGCGCTCGCTGACCGAAAGCCACTCCTTGCGCAGCTCGTCGATGGCATCGAGCATCCCGACCTGGCTCAGAAGAAACACCCGCCCCGGTTCGGCGGCAATCTCCGCCACGGTGAGGGTGAGCCCCGTCTCCTCATCGCTCGCCGGCGCCCCGACCCGGCCCTCGAGCGCGCGCCCGTCGGGCAGCGCGAGGGTGAAGCTCCCCTGCCCCGTCACCGTCAGCGCCATCTCCTCGCCCTGCCAGCGCGGCGGCACGGAGAGATCGGCAAGCCTCAGGCCCTCGCCCGCCCGCACGAAACGCGCAGGGATCAGCCCGTCGAGCACCGGCAGACGGAAGCGCGAGAGCGCCGTGCCCACGAGCGGCACGCGCAAGGGCTCCACCCGCCAGTCGAAATGCGAGCGCTCCACCCCCTGCCCCAGCACCATCCGCGACTTGAGAATCTCGATCTCGGTGGCGCTGCGCGGCTCCTCGCTCATCAGCGAGGCAAGGCTCGAGGGCAGGGCGAGCGCGCCGCTCTTCTCCTCAAGCTGGATCAGCGCATCGGCCTGATAGGTGGGCGGGGTGTTGAGGATGTAGAAGCCGCTTGCGAGCAGTCCCAGCGCCGTGACAAGCGCGATCCAGAGCTTGCCGCGCCAGAGCGTGCCGAAAAGCTCCAGAAGGTCGATCTCGTCATCCTCCGGCGCGGGCGGCACGGGCCGCGCGGGCGCGGGTTCGGGCGAAAGGCGCGCTCCGGCCTCGCGGGGCCTCTTCAGGGGCTTGTCGATCAAGGGGCTGTCTTCCACGGTTTCGGGCCCGTCCTTGGCTGTTGTCGCGTCAGGTTTCACTTCGCAAGCCTCTCCGCCCAGGCGCTGGCGGCCTCGTCAAGGAGCCTGAAAGTGGCCTCATGAATCGCCTCCGGCTTGCGGTAGGGGTCGGGGATGCCGCTTTTCCCCGTCCATTCATCGAACAGCATGGTGCGCCCGGCAAGGGCGGGGGCGAGAGAGGCGATTTCCCGCCGATGCCAGGGCTCCATCACCAGGATGAGATCATGCGCCGCGCCGAGCTCGGCAGTGAACTGCCGCCCGCGATGGCCGGAGAGATCCACCCCATGCGCCGCCGCCACCCGCGCGGCGGTCTCGTCGGCGGGATGGCCCACGAGCGCGCCGATCCCGGCCGAGGCGACCTCCAGCGCCCTGCCCCGCGCCGCAAGCCGCGCTTGCAAGAGCCGCTCCCCCACCGGCGAGCGGCAGATGTTGCCCACGCAGACCACGAGGATGGAGTGGAACAAGATCACATGCCTTCCGTCTCGCCGCGCCGCCCGGCACTCACTTCCCGAACCGCGGCGCAAGGTGCGCCACGCTCGCACAGGCGCTTATGCCCTGTCTCGGCAGTCAAGGGAAGCAAACCTCAATGAGCCCCCATTTCCGCCCTGACATGGTTTTCAGCGACTCACCCTCTATGTTCCGCGGCGAAACAGAGCTCTTTCCGCTTCTCAACTGGCGACCCCCTCCCCCGCCGGCGCATAGCCCTCCACCCGCGCGGCGACAAGCTTGCGCAGGCGCGCGGCGTCGCCCGTCTCCACCGCCGCCTCGATCTCGCGCAGCATCGCCGCGACCTCGATCTGGCTCAGCATCGTCTCCTCGGCGCGCAGGATCTTCGGATGCGGCGTTTCGGTGAGGCTGTCATTGTCGATGAGCAACTCCTCATAGAGCTTCTCCCCCGGCCGCCGGCCGATGATGCGGATCTCGATGTCGCCCTCCCCGGTCTCCGGATCCCTCACCCGCGCGCCGGAAAGCTCGATCATCTGCCGGGCGATGTCGATGATCTTCTTCGGCTCGCCCATGTCGAGAACGAAGACATCGCCGCCCCGCGCATAGGCGCCGGCCAGAAGCACCAGCCGAGAGGCCTCGGGGATGGTCATGAAAAAGCGCGTCATCTCCGGGTCGGTCACCGTCACAGGCCCGCCCGCCGCGATCTGCTTCTGGAACAGGGGCAGCACCGAGCCCGAGGAGCCCAGGACATTGCCGAAACGGACCATGGCAAAGCGGGTCTTCGGGCTGCGCGTCTGCAGATCCTGGATGACGAGCTCGGCCATGCGCTTGGTCGCACCCATGATGTTGGCCGGCCGCACCGCCTTGTCGGTGGAGACGAGGATGAAGCGCTCGACCCCCGCCTCGAGCGCGGCCTCGGCCACAACGCGGGTGCCGAGGACGTTGTTGCGCGCGCCCTCAAGCTCGTTCTCCTCCACCAGCGGCACATGCTTGTAGGCGGCGGCGTGGAGCACGATCTCCACCCCCGCCTCGGCCATCACCGCCCGCACCCGCGCCGGATCGGTGATCGAACCGAGGCGCGAGACGATCTCGATCCCCCGCCCCTCGGTCATCTCGCGCAGCTCGCGGTCGATGGAATAGAGGGCGAATTCGCTCTGCTCGAAGAGCACGATGCGCGCCGGGTGACAGTCGAGAAGCTGGCGGCAGAGCTCCGAGCCGATCGAGCCCCCTGCCCCCGTCACCATCACCGAGCGCCCGGCATAGGCCTTGGCGATGTCGGGCACGTCGAGATTGACCGCATCGCGCCCGAGAAGCTCGTCGGGCTCGACCGGGCGCAGGCTCTCCGCGAGCCCCTTGCCGGCCATGAGGTCGATGTAGGAGGGCAGCACCTGCACCTCCACCGGCAGCTTCGAGAGCGCGCGCACGAGTTCCCTGATCCGCGCCTCGGGGGCCGAGGGCATGGCGATCAGCACCCGGGCGATGCCCTTGCGGCGCACGATCTCCTCGAGCCGCGAGGGCGGATACACCTGCAGCCCGGCCACCATCATGCCCCAGAGCGAGGGGTTGTCGTCGACAAAGGCGACGGGCCGCGTCTCGGCCGCGATCCTGAGCGCCGAGGCAAGCTGGATGCCCGCCGCCCCCGCGCCGTAGATCGCCACCGGCACCCGCTCGCCCCTTGGCCCGCGCACCAGAAGCTCGCGGGCGAGAAGCCGCACGCCGGCAGAGAGCGTGAAATAGATCCCCGTAAACATGACCGGAACGGAGCGCGGCATGGGCAGCAGGAAGATGTAGCTCAGCCCCATCGCCAGCATGCCGAGAAACAGCGCGCAGATCAGAACCTGCCGGGCCGCGCGCAGCTCGAAGGTGTGAACCTTCATCCGCGCAAGCCCCATGAAATGGATGGTGGGGATCGCCGCGAAGGTGACCAGCATGATCACCTGGCCGGTATCGCCCGCCTGCGGATGGCTGAGCGGCGCCGTCGATCCAACCCGGATCGCAAGCGCGAGAAAGAAGGAAATCGGGACAAGAAGAAGATCGGTGACGAAAATGATGGCCTGTTTCGTGGGCCGCGGCAGCGCAGCGATCCACTCGACCAGGGCACGGTAGAGCTTCACGGCAATTCCCCCCAGAAATTCACTCGGCCGGCGAAATGTCCCCTGACGCAATCCGCAGGGGTTGCTGCCCTGAGTTCTCCTTAACACCGGGGGCGGCCTCCGAAAAGCCGGTTAATGGCCGCGGGTGGTGGATGGCGCGGAAATGTTTCGCACGCGAAACATTTGACCGGTTGGTCAAAATTCACCGGCGTTCCGCCGCGAAACCTTTCGCGGCCTCACCCCGCTCGCGACGCAAGCCAGGCGCGCAGCTCGGCGGCAAGCTCCGCATCCACACCGGGGCCAGAGAGGGTCAGGCGGCGGGCGGTGGCGTCGAAGCGCAGGGTGATGCCGGGGGTGGGGGGCGCGTCCGTCTCCGGCGGCGCTTCCGGCACGGCAGGGGGTGCGGGCTCGGCCGGGGTGGCCTCGCGCGGGGCCTCCGCCGCTGCTCCCTCCCCTGCCCTCTTGGCGTGAAGCGCCAGCACTTGGGCGATCACCTCCTGCTCGGCCTCCGGCGTCTGGGGCGTGGCCTTCTCGAGCGCGGCGGCGATGTCGCGGGCAAGCCCCGGCGCATCGGTGAGCTCGCGGCCGAGCTCAAGCCCGAGGCGCTCGCCGAGATGGGTGGGAAAGCGCAATACCCCGTCGAGCGTCGCGACGATGGGGATGAAGCTCTTGATCTTCGAGCGGCGCGAGCGCGAAACAGAGCCGAAGAGCCCGTTCAGAGCCTGTTTCTCGGTCGCATAGACCCCCTGCCCCACCGCCTTGAAGACGATCCGCGCGCGCTCGTAATGGCTGAGCCCGGCGCGGATCTCGTTTTCCTCCACCATCGCCACATAGGCCTCGGAAGCGTCCGACGGCCGGCGCAACACCGCCAGCACGCTCGCGAACCGCGCCTCGCCCGTCTCCTCATGGAGCCGGCGCAAGGCCCTCAGCCGCCGCCAGCCGGAGATGAGCCCGTATCGACCCTCATCCAGCTGAACCACCTCGATCGGCGTCTGCTGGCCGCGGGCGCGCAGGCTCTCCACCAGCGCCTCGAAGGCCTCGTCCTCCCCCGGCAGGCGGTCGCGCACGAGGTGGTGCTCGTCGATCGCCTCGAGGGGAAGGGGCTGGATCAGCCGGCCCTCGGCGCGGGCGGCCTCGAGCGCGCCGGTGACCTCGGCCAGGGCGGCGGCGGCAGCGGCCTCGCCGGCGACGGCGGCAATCGGCGGGGCGGAGAGCGCCGAGGGGCGCGCGGGCGCCTCGGGCGCGTGCGGGCTCAGTCTCTGAATCGGCGCAGGATCGATGACAAGGCGGCGGCGCTTGGCCATGGGTCAGTCTCCCTTTCCGGAACGGGCAGGGTGGGGCAGGGCGGCAAAGGCGGGGTTAGCGTTCCGCACGCCGAGGCGGCGCGGCGCGAAACACGCGGTGAAACACGGTGCGAAATGTTTCGCGCGCGAAACATTTGACCATCTGGTCAAAAACGCCCTGCGAAAGGTTTCGCGGCGAAGGGGGCGAGGCAGGGGGCTCACGCGGCGGCCTCCGCCCGGGCCTTCTCCTCCCGCCGCCAGATGCCCAGGAGGAGCCGCTTGAAGGCGGCATAGGTCTCGTCGAAGGTCATCCGCCCGCGCACGTAGGTTTCGCGGTTGAAGTCGCGGTAATCGGCCTCGTAGATGCCGGCGACCTGCTCGCCGGCCTGTCCGATGAGCGCGGTGAAATCCTGCCGGTGCGGCGAGAGGGTGCGCCCCAGATAGGCCTGCATCAGCGCGGCCATCTCCGTCTGCTGCGAGGCGTCGAAGCGCGTGATCACGGCGCGCACCGCATCCCATTCGAAGCTGAGCTCCTCGCGCCCGAGCGCGCGGGCGGCGATGTTCTCGGCCTCCTCGATCGAGGCGAAGGTGGAGTGCAGCATGTCGAAGAAGCGCCCCGTGGAGTCGAACTCGAGAAACGAGGCGCCGAGCGGCACGAGCAGGATGTCGGCCGCCGCAAGCCCGTTGATGGTGAGATAGCCAAGCGCGGGGGGCGTGTCGATGAACACGAGGTCGTAAGTCTCGAGCACGCCGCCCTCGGCCAGCGCGTCGCCGAGCGCGTCCCACAGCTTCCAGCCGCGCGCGCCCATCCGCCAGACCGGGATCTGGAACTCCGCCCAGTAGAGGTTGAGCTGGGCGCCGATGAGGTCGATGTTGGGCCAGTGGGTGCGCTGGATGACATCCGCCGCGCTCATCTTCAGCGCCTCCGAGAGCGTGTCGTCAAGCGGCACCGGCGCCTCGCCGCGCGCCACCCGCGCCTGGTTCTCGGCGCGCAGATGCTGGGCGTAGTGGCGGGCGAGAAGCGGGAAGACCGTCTGCCACTCGTCGGCCACCCGCCCGCCGAAGATCGAGGTCATGGAGCCCTGGGAATCGAGGTCGACGACGAGCACCCGGTAGCCGTCGAGCGCGGCGGACATCGCCAGATGCGCCGCCGTCGAGGTCTTGCCGACACCGCCCTTGAAATTGGCCACCGCCACCATCTTCGCCGGCAGCCCCTTGGGCCGGTAGGGCAGATACTCCTTGGCCTTGGACCCCTCGGCGGCGAAATGGGCGCGCAGCTTCAGCACCTCCTCCAGCGTGAACCATTTCGCCCCGCCCTCCGTCTCCGACCGGCCCTGCGGCAGCTCTGGGTGCTGCTTGAGCACGCGGCGGAAGTGAGCGGTGGCGACGGGGATGAGATAGCGGGTGATCTCCCAGGTGGAGAAGAGCCGCAGCTGCTTGCGCCCCTGCTCGTCGAGCCCGCGGCTGGCAAGGTCGGCCCGGCCGCGCGCGCAGGCCTCGGCGATAGCGGCGAAATCGGCGGCCCGCGCGGGCGGGTCAAGCTCGGCCTCGGCGCGGTCGGGGTCGATGTTGAAATAGGGGGGGAGGGGATTTGCCTCGCTGGCCATGAACGACGTGCCTCTTGCCCGATGTGCTGCGTTTTTCCCCTTATACGCAAAAACCGCGCACATGGCACGAAAGAAATGACGCTTTCCCGAACACCCTGATTTTTCAAAGCGATTCGCGCAGGTAGGTCGAGGCGCGCGGGCGGGGGGAGGGCATCAGACAGCCCGCGGGCCAAGTGTTATCATGTGTTAGATATGTGTTAAGGGTTTTCGCGCTTCGCCCAAGCCATTGAGGTTACAGGAAGATCCGGCGCGTTTGCGGGTTCGGGCGATTCCGAAGCCACGATAACGCGACTCCGAAACCACGCCTCTCCGACTCCGAAGCCACGATGACGCGCGGCGCTTTTCTGGACCGCGGGCCGCGATCGCCTTAGGCTCGGCGTCACCGAAACCACGAAGCCGGAAAGGCGCGAGAGGGCAGGGCGGGGCAGTGGCCGGAGCGGCAGGGCAGGGCAGGGCGATGCAAGGCGGGGGGCGCGGCGCGCTTCTGCCCGACCGTCACCCGACGGGCGATTTCTTCGTCTGCGACATTCTCGATGCCATCCCCAAGGATGACATCGGCACCATGGAGCATCCCGTCTTCTCGCTCGCCACGCGGCCCGACCGGCGCATCCTGCGCTATGCGCGCGGGGGGGTGGAGATCACCGTGACGCCCTCGGTGAAGGGGCTTGCCACGATCCACGACAAGGATGTGCTCATCTACTGCATCAGCCAGCTCGTCGCCGCCCTCAACGCGGGCCGCGCGGTGAGCCGGACGCTGACGCTCAGGGCGCATGACCTGCTCGTTGCCACCAACCGGGAGACCTCGGGCGACGGCTACCGGCGCCTGCGCGACGCCTTCGAGCGGCTCGCGGGCACGCGCATCACCACCAATCTCGTCGCCGGCGACTACGAGACCACCGCGGGCTTCGGCCTCATCGAGAGCTGGGAGATCCTGCGCCGGACGCGGGGGGGCCGGATGATCTCGGTCACCGTGACGCTCTCGGAGTGGCTCTTCCGCGCGGTGCTGGCGAAATCGGTGCTGACCATCAGCCGCGACTACTTCCGCCTGCGCAAACCGCTGGAGCGCCGCATCTACGAGCTCGCGCGCAAGCATTGCGGCCGGCAGGAGAGCTGGCGCGTGTCGGTGGCGGTGCTGCACGAGAAGTCGGGCTCGGCCTCGCCGCGGCGGGTGTTCCGGGCGATGCTGCGCCAGATGGCGGCCTCGAACCACCTGCCCGACTACGAGATGGAAGAGGAGGCGGGCGACATCATCCGCTTCACCTCGCGCGCGGCTGTCCTGGAAGCACCGCCCGTGTTGCGCGCCGAGACGCTCGAGAAAGCGCGCGCGCTCATGCCGGGGGCGGATGTCTACGCGCTTGAGGCCGAATGGCGCGGGGTGTGGGCCGCCACGGGCCGCGCGCGGCTGCGCTCCCCCGACGCGGCGTTCCTGGGATGGGTGAGGAAGCGGGTGGGGTAGGGGGCAAGCGATTTTGCGCGGCTTTCCCGCGGGGGCTGTGCTCCGTCTTGCCCCCTGCGGGAAGATGCGGCATGGCGGACCCAATGAAGAACTCGGTCACGAGTGCCGTTTGCAACTGTAAGGAGCCCATCGGGATGAGCGCATCTCTGGAGATGGGCGGCAGCACGTCAGAGGCATGGAAGGAGAAGCCGCCGAAGCTCGCCCAGAAGGACGCTGGTCGGCGCCGCATGCTGAAGAGCGGCCGCTGCAAGCGCCGCGCGGCGCGGATGGAGATCTGATGGCTGAAATCGCTGCTCCAGTGTTCGGTTACAAGAATTACATCACTGCCCCCCTTGGGCCGATCCGCAAGCGGTCGGTGACAGAGGTGTTCGGGGGAGTTCTCAGGCCGGTGGTGATAGGTTCCTCACTTTACGACGCTCGAGAGTTTGGACGCCCTCTCGCCCCCGGAAACATCGCGCTGGTGGTCTGGGCCGGCACCGCTTATTCGTGTGCACGATCGGGATGGCACGTGGGCGGGCGAAGATCAGGCTCTCGAACATTGTCTGCAATACGAAGCAGCTCGCACCTTTGGAACAACGGGAGATGGCGGCATGAGGGTATGCTTCGGCCGAAAGGCCTCGCAACTTGTGGAAAGTGCGGGGCTCAGCCAAAGTAGGCAGCGGCAAGAGACCTGAAAAGCTGGGGGAAAGCGCTCATCTCCCGTTCTTTCGGTAGACAAAACTGCGGAGCCCGCTGGTGACAAGCTTATCGAGGTCCAGCGAATCAAGGGGCTCTGATCGCGGCAATGATAAAGCATGAGCCGAGGGATGGGGCGGCGAGATCAACGACCTAGACCACAAGGCTAAGAACTTATCAGGAACATACCATGTGTGGCATCTTCGGGATTATCGCAAATGCAATAATTGACGCGCGGGATCTGGCCTCGCTCGCCCGCCATGCCGAGCAGCGGGGGCGCGACTCAAGCGGTCTCGTCGTAGTGCGGGACGACGGATATGACGTCCAGCGGGCCGACTTCGAGATCAGGAAGCTGATGCGCAAGGTCAGCTTGGGCGAGTCCGGCCTAGCAATGGGACACAGCCGGCTGATTACCAATGGCCTGTCCGACAACCAACCGGTCGTTCGCGATGGTATCATCGTCATCCATAACGGCATCATCGTGAACCACGAGGAAATCTGGCCGACGCTGACCCGCCCGCGCGAGCTCGAGGTCGACAGCGAGGTGATAGCGGCCATCGCGGCGGACCACCTCGATGCCGGCGGTGCGGTCGAGGAGATCGGCCAGCTTGTGCTAGAGAAGTGCAAGGGGACCATCTCCTGCGCCCTTGCAGTACCGCGTCTGGGCAAGCTGCTGCTGTTTTCCAACAATGGGAGCCTCTATACCGGCACCAAGGACGACAATCTGTATTTCGCCTCGGAATCCTATGCGCTCAACCAGCTGGGGTGCGCCGATGTCGGCCAAGTGTTTGACACTGTCACAGCGGACATTCCGGTGCATGACACCATCAAGGTCTCCGATATCCGGGCACGGGTGAAGAACCTGATCCCTACGCTAATCCTGAACAGCACCGAAGAGGCCCTGCTGGTCTATCCGGAGCCCGAGATTCGCCGCTGCACCCGGTGCATCCTGCCCGAGACGATGCCCTTCATCCGCTTCGACGAAGAGGGAGTCTGCAATTACTGCCACAATTACAAGCCGCGCAACGTGCCCAAGCCCAAGGAAGAGCTGTTCAAGTTGGTCGAGCCCTACCGCAGGGCGCACGGCCCGGACTGCATCGTTCCGTTTTCGGGCGGGCGGGACAGCTGCTACGGGCTGCACCTGATCGTCGAAGAGCTGAAGATGAAGCCGATCACCTACACCTATGACTGGGGCATGGTGACAGATCTTGGCCGGCGCAACATCAGCCGGATGTGCGCCGAGTTGCGTGTGGAAAACATCATCATTGCCGACGACATCGCGAAGAAGCGCGAGAACATCGCCAAGAACCTGAAGGCTTGGCTGAAGGCGCCGCATTTGGGGATGGTCAGCATCCTGACCGCCGGCGACAAGCACTTCTTCCGCCATGTCGAGACGATCAAGAAGCAGACCGGCATCAACCTCAACCTGTGGGGCATCAACCCGCTCGAGGTCACCCATTTCAAGGCCGGCTTCCTGGGGGTTCCGCCGGATTTCGAGGAAGACAAGGTGTATTACAACGGCGTGCGCAAGCAGCTGCGCTATCAGTGGCTGCGCGTTCAGGCGATGCTGAAGAGCCCGGGCTATTTCAACAGCTCGCTGTGGGATACTCTGTCGGGCGAGTATTATCGCAGCTTCATGAAAAAGTCGGACTATTTTCACATCTTCGACTACTGGACGTGGGATGAAAAACTGGTCGATCAGACCTTGGCGATGTACGACTGGGAAAAGGCCCCCGACACCAACACCACTTGGCGGATCGGTGACGGCACGGCGGCGTTCTACAACTACATCTACTACACCGTTGCCGGCTTCACCGAGCACGATACCTTCCGCAGCAACCAGATCCGCGAGGGGCAGATCTCGCGTGAGGAGGCCTTGGTCCGAGTAAAGGACGAGAACCGGCCGCGCTATCCCAACATCAAGTGGTATCTTGATGCGATCGGCTTCGACTTCGAGAGCACGATCCGGACCATCAACGCCATCCCGCGCCTCTATGCTTGATTCGGGCTACCGGGCCGGCCGCCGGCCGACGCTGACCATCCTGTGCAAATACGGCAGCGTCCCGAACGAAGGGGTGCTGACGCGGGTCTTCTACCTGGCCAAGTATCTGGTGCGGGAAGGAGTCGACGTGACCCTGATGATCTCGAGTTCCAACCACACGGGGGCTGCCTCGGTCCGGCCGGGCACGCGGATGATCGAGGGGGTGCGCGTCGTCACCGTCAAGACTCCGCCCTACGAGAACCGCGGCCGGCGCGCGCGTATCTGGTCGTGGCTTGTGTTCGAGCTCCGGTGCCTGCTGTTCCTGCTGGCCAGGGAGCGGCAGGATGTCTACCTGGCTTCGTCGCCCTCCTTGCTCAGCGGCCTGACCGCCCGCTTCCTGGCACGGCAGCGGCGGTCGCGCTACATTTTCGACGTGCGCGATATCTGGCCGCTCACCTTCACCGAGGACAGCAACATCAACCCCAACGGGCTTGCCTATCGCGGGTTCGAATGGATCGAACGGGTAGTCACCCGCGATGCGGCCTTCGTGATGAGTTCGATCCCGCGCCTTGACCTTTACAACGCCGAGGTCCTCGGCATGGAAAAGCCGTTCCTGTTCTTGCCGATCTGCGTTGACGAAGACGTCGTTCCCAAGGATGACGGGCCGGATTTCCGCGATCCGCGCGACGCCGACCGGCTCGTGGTGGGCTACAGCGGCAGCATCGGCGTGACCAACAACCTCGACCCGCTGATCGACACGATACTGTCGTTGCGCGACGATTCGCGCTTCCTGTTTAAGATCGTCGGCAAAGGGGCTCTGCTGCCCGACTACAGACAGAAGCTCCAGGGCTGCGACAACGTGGTGTTCCACGATGCCGTTCCGCGCGACCGAATTTGGCGGTTCTACGAGGCGATCGATGTGGGCTATGTTTCGACCCACGATTCCAAGCTGTGGCGTTACGGGCAGTCCCTGAACAAGCTGGTCGAATACATGAACAACGGGGTCCCGGTCATCATGTCTTATCCCGACAGCGGATATCGCACAATGCTGAACGAGGCCAAGGCCGGCACCTTCATTCCGGCCAACGACCCCGCGGCGCTTCGCGAGACCTTGGAGGCCTATGCGCGGATGCCGGCCACCGAACGGGCCGCAATGGGCGCCCGGGCCAAGGCCTGGATCGCCGAGCACAGAACCTATGCGCCCCATGTCCGGCGGTTTTATGAAGAGGTGTTCGGTGCCGGTGCTTGATTTCGTCTTCATCGGCCCGGGCCGGTCGGGGACAACCTACATGCATTCGGTCATCCGCCAGGACGCGCGCATCGCCCTCCCGCAGGGGATCAAGGAAACCAATCATTTCCTGACAGGGGGGAAGGAATCGGAAGACCGGTTCTGGCACTACTTCCCAGCCGATTGTGCAACCCGCGCGCGGCGTGGGGAAGTGGCCAACATGTATGTCTACGACCCCGGGGCGATTCCCAACTTGGCGTCGATGGGCGCGCAGCTGACGCTTCACACGATCCTGCGCAACCCGTTCGACCGGCTGGTGTCCAGCCTGCGGTTTCGCTTGGCGGCGGGGGAAATCACCCACTTCGCTGGGTTTGAGGATGCGCTGAACCGCTATCCCGACCTTGTCGAGCAGAGCGCCTATGCCACGCTGCTAGGCCCCTATATGGCGCAGTTCGGCGAGCGTCTGAAGGTCTACGCCTTCGACGATCTGATGTCTTCCCCCGACAGCGTTGTACGGCAGTTCTATGCCAATATCGGCTTGGACGCCCCCCATCCGATCCCGCTCGAGCGGGTCGACCGCAACATCGCCCGGACGCCCCGCTCGCGGCTGCTGGTGCGGCTCGGTCGACTCGTATCGGATAGTTTGCGCGCCGTGGGGATGCTGCGCCTTCTGGGGCGGATTAAGGACAGCCGGCTCGTCTCGAGGCTGGTGTATTGCGAAGATCCCCTGCGGGTCGAGGTGTCCGACTGGCCAGCCGGGGTCGTGGCTAGGCTGAACGACGAGATCGACCAGCTGTCGCGGCTTCTGGGGCGGGATTTCTCGCACTGGAAGCGCCCCGGCTGACCCCCCGCCTGCCGGTGTCCGTCGGGCTGGGTGCCTTCCGGCTGCCGGTCTTGTTCTCAAGTTGCTCGCCGGCCAGATCGGAGACTATAACAAAAACAAACCCGCCTGCCTTTGCCCCCGGATGACGCTCGCTTCGCGATTTCCAGAAGCTTCGGACTCCGAGCGGCGGGGTGCCCGACATGCTGGGGTTGATCATGAGGGTGTGACGTTGACGACTTTCGATTTAACATCCATTCCATTTTTTCGCCCAAGTCTCGGTGACGACGAAATCGCCGCTGTTACCGAATGCCTGCGGTCGGGGTGGCTGACGACCGGGCCGAAATGCGCCGCGTTCGAGAATGCCTTCGCCGCCCGCATCGGGGACGATGTCGAGGCGGTCGCGGTCAACTCCGCCACCGCCGCTCTGCATCTGGGGCTCGAGGCCATGGGCGTGGGCCCGGGCGACGAGGTCATCGTGCCGACCCTGACCTTTACCGCCACCGCCGAGGTGGTGCGCTATCTCGGGGCGACCCCGGTCATGGTCGATGTCGAGGCCGACACCCTCTGCATCGATCCGGCCGCGGCGGAGGCCGCGATCACCGAACGGACGAAGGTCATCATGCCGGTGCATTTCGCCGGGCGCATGTGCGACATGACCGCGCTGCGGGCGCTGGCCGACAGGCACGGGTTGAAAATCCTGGACGATGCGGCCCATGCGCTGCCCGCCCATCACCGCGGCCGGCCGGTCGGCAATTGCGGAGCGGATGCGACGGCGTTCAGCTTCTATGCCAACAAGACCATGACCACCGGCGAGGGCGGGATGCTGGTCACCGCCAACCCCGAGCTGGCCGCCCGGGCCCGGGTGATGCGGCTGCACGGCATCGACCGCGACGTGTTCAACAGGTTCACCGATAAGCGCGCCAGCTGGTTCTATGACGTCATCGCCCCCGGCTTCAAATACAACCTGACCGACATCGCCGCGGCCATCGGGCTCGTGCAGCTTGGCCGGGTCGACGACTTCGTCCGCATCCGGACGGAACGCGTTGCGCGTTACAACAGCGCCTTTGCCGACCTGCCGGTGATCCTGCCGCCGGGACCCGCCGAGGGGGACCGGCATTCTTGGCACCTCTACATCCTGCAGCTGTCCGACCGGGCGCCGCTGGCGCGGGACGACTTCATCCGCGCGCTTCAGAGCGCCGGCATCGGCGTGTCGGTACATTACCGACCGCTGCATCAGATGACCCTGTGGAAGCGCTTCACGGAGGGCCGCGCGTTTCCCAATGCCGACCGCATCTTCACCCGCTGCGTGTCGCTGCCGCTGTTCATGTCAATGACCGATGCCGAGCAGGACCGGGTGATCGAGGTCGTGCGCGACGTGCTGGGGGGCGCGGCGGCATGACGCAAACGCTACCGGCCCTGCGCATCGGCTGGTTGAGCCATCATGTCGAGGGGATCAGGCCGCTGAAGGCTATCCTTGCGGCCGGTTTTCCGGTCCATGCGATCATCACCCTGGAGGACGAGCTGCGGGCCAGAAGATCGGGCGCGGCCGATTATGCCGGCATCGCCGCCGCGCACGGGATTCCGCTGCACCATGTCCGCAATGTGAACGACCCCGAAGCCGTCGCGCTGCTGAAGGGGCTGGAGCTGGATATCCTGTTTGTCATTGGCTGGTCGCAGATCCTCCATCCGCCGGCGCTGCGCAGCGCAAGGCTCGGCTGCCTCGGAGCCCATGCCTCGCTTCTACCGGCCAATCGCGGCAGCGCGCCGGTCAACTGGGCGCTGATCAAGGGCGAAAACCTGACCGGCAACACGCTGATGCGCCTGGCCGAGGGGGTGGATGCCGGCGACATACTGGCGCAGCGGCCGATCCCGATCACCCCGTTCGACAACGTCGCCACCATCTACGACCGCGTCGCCGAGACTAATTGCGAGATGATCCTCGAGCTTTTGCGGGATCTGTCCGCCGGCAAGCCGCTTCAGGCCCGCCCTCAGACCGACGTCGGCGCGCCCCTGCTGCCGCGCCGCCGCCCCGAACACGGCCTGATCGACTGGGCAACCCCGGCCCGGCAGGTCTATGATTTCATCCGCGCCCTCACCCGCCCCTATCCCGGTGCGTTCTCGGCGGCGGACGGCGTGCGCATGACCGTGTGGCGCAGCGCGCTTCTGCCGCTCTCCGGTTCGCTGGCCGCGCCCGGCACGGTTCTTGGCCCCTTGATCTCCGATACGCCGGAGGCCTGCGGGCTGATTGTGGCCTGCGCGGAAGGGGCCGTTGCGGTGCTGGAACTCGAGGAGGACGGCAGCAAGACCCTCTCCGGACCGGCGCTGGCGCAAAGCGGAATAACCAGCTTCGCCGACCCGGGGGAAAGCCGGAGACAAAACCAGAGATGACAAAGCGAAACGTATTGGTAATCGCCGCCCATCCCGACGACGAGCTGCTCGGAGCCGGCGGCACAATCGCGCTTCACACCGAGACCGGCGACCGTGTGACCTGCGTGGTGGCTGCGGCGGGAGCCCTCAAACACGACAGCGATGGCCGCAAGGGGGTGCATGACCAGGCGCGGCGCGCCGCCACCGTGCTTGGCGTCGAGGAGCTGATGCTTCTGGATTTTCCCGACCAGGGCCTCGACCGGTTCTCGCTCGTCGAGATCATCACGCCCCTTGAAGAGATCGTGGGCCGGGTCCGGCCCGAGGTGGTGTATCTTCAGTATGGCTACGACATCAACCGCGATCACCAGCTCCTGTTCCAAGCAGCGCTGGTGGCGACCCGCCCGCTGGAGAAATTCATCCAGGCGATTCTGGCCTTCGATACCGTCAGCTCCACCGAGTGGGCCTATCCGCGCAGTTTCGTGCCCGACACTTGGGTCGATATCTCCGCCACGCTGGAGAAGAAGATCGAGGCGATGGCCTGCTATGAGACCGAACTGCGGGACTGGCCGCACCCGCGCTCGCTGCATTCCCTGCGCGTGAAGGCGGAAAGCGCAGGCTCGCAGGTTCTGGCGGAGGCCGCCGAATGCTTCATGACCATCCGACGGGTGCTGCGGAATGGCCAAACGCCTGTTTGACATCGCGCTTGCCACCCTTGCCCTGCTGCTGTCGGCCCCGTTCGTGGCGGTTGCCGCGCTCGGCATCCTGCTCTCCTCGCCCGGGCCGGTCTTCTACAGGGCGCGCAGGGTTGGCCGCGGCGGCAGCGTGTTCACGATGTACAAGTTGCGCACCATGCATGTGACGCAAGACGGGACCTCGGCGATCACCGCGCCCGGCGACGTTCGCATCTTTCCCTTCGGCAACCTGATCCGCCGCCTGAAGATCGACGAACTACCGCAGTTCTGGAACATCCTGAACGGGGACATGTCCGTGGTCGGCCCGCGCCCCGAGGCCCCCGAGATTGTAGATAAAATTTACACGGACTGGATGCGCGAGACATTGCGTGTCCGGCCCGGTATCACAAGCCCAGGCGCCATCTACAATTATCTCATGGCCGAGGTGTTGCTCGACGATACCGATCCAGAAGGTACTTATGCACGCAACCTCCTGCCGCCGAAGCTTGCTCTCGAGCGGGCTTATCTGGAGCGTGCGACTTTTTTCAGTGATCTAGTCTATATTGCTCTGACTGGGTGGGCCATCATAGCTCATGTTCTCAGGCGTGATGTACGCTTACCAGAGGTCGACATCACTAATGCCCATCGGTGGGCACCACAGGGGCCCTATCCCAACGAGCGTACGTCACAGCGTCACGGATAGTGTCCCGGGAGATGGTAGAAACTCTGCGTCTTCATCGGTGTGACGCCGGGTGGACACCTTGATTAGAGCGTTTTTCGATCAGTCTGCATCGTATCCACAAGCGGCGAAGTAGTTTGCGCATTCCTGCGGTGTGAAGCAGTCAACAAACCGCCCAATTGCGTTCCAGAGGCCATCAACGGAGCGCTCGGCCGCCTTTCTGAGCAGCGCCTTGAGCTTGGCGAAGGCCATTTCGATCGGGTTGAAGTCCGGGCTGTAGGGCGGGAGGAACAGAAGCTGCGCGCCCACCGCCTCGATCATTTCCCGCACCGATGCCCGCTTGTCACCGGTGATTTTTGCCCCGTATTCCCATCACCCAACCACCATCTCGTCGCCCGTGATTTTCGCCCCGATTTCCCTTCACGTGACCATCGGATCCTGTCGCCACGTCCCCAGGAGCGCCCTGAGCCGTAGGGCGGGCGCCAGGATCCAGAGCCAAAGAAGCCTCAGCCAGCGGGTCATGAGGCGCAGGTTGTGGCCCGCGGCGCAGAGCAGCGCGTTGATCGCATCGCCGTCGGGACCGGCGAGGTGGTTTCGTTCAAGAAGGACGTCGGCCTTCATGTGGCCGATGACCGGCTCGATCGCGTTTCGCCGTCGCATCTCGCGCCGGATGGTGGGTGAGGCGATCCCGCGCGTGTGGCTGAGGATCACCTCGAGCCCCTCGCGCTCGACGCCATGGCCACGGTAGCCGCGGTCGACATAGGCGCGCTTCACGCGCCGGCCGGTGAGCCGCTCGGTCTGGGCAATCTGCGCCGCGAGGCTGTGGCCGTCATACGGGTTGCCCGGCAGCGTGCGGGCGCCAAGGACGAACTGCCCGCCCTTGCAACGCTCGTTGGTCACCGCAAAGGACGCCTTGACCCCGAACTCGTAGCGGCTGCGCGCCTTGCCTTTCCCGATGCATTCGACCTCCGGCGCGTGCAGCGCATAGAGCTTGCCGCTGTCGCCGGGCGCCTGGGTGAGGAGCTTCTCGGCGCGTTCAAGGGCGGTCTCGAATGCCGCCTCCAGCTCCGGCTTGCCCTCGGTCCTGCGGCGGATGTCGCGGGTGAGCCGGCCGAGCCAGGTGCGCATCTTGGCGACCCATCTGAGGCCCTGCCTGTGGCCGCGGCCGTGCATCAGCCGGGCCGCCTCGCGCCGCGCCCGGACCATCACGCGGGCAAAGGACTGCCGCAGCTTCACGCGCTGGCGCTTCGCGATCCGGTTGAGCCATTCGGTCGCGCGCAGGATGAGGTGGCTGTCGGTCGGATGCGCCACCGCCTTCGTCTGCACGGTGGTATCCACGGTGATCCGCTCGAACTGGCGCTCGTTCACCGCCCCGGTCTCGAGCGCGAGCCGGATGGTCTCGGCCAGCAGAAGTTCGATCTCCTCCGCGCCGATCCGCTTGCGCCAGC
>NZ_FNFV01000015.1 GCF_900102905.1 Meinhardsimonia xiamenensis
CAGAACGATGTGCCGTGGCATTACATCGACCCCGGAAAGCCGCAGCAGAACGCCTACATCGAGTCTTTCAACGGCAGCCTGCGCGACGAGCTGCTGAACGAGGAGATATTTGACACCCTGGACGATGCCCGCCGGAAGCTGGCCCTTTGGCGCTACGACTACAACACCATCAGGCCGCACTCGTCACTCGGAAACCGGACGCCGCTGCAAGCGCGCCGAGCGCTTGAGCAAATCGACGGCTCCGCGCCCGGCGCGCTTGCCCAAACCGAAACCGAAGACTATCAAACCCAAACCCGCAGACTCTCGTTATGAATGAGGGACCAGCGGGGGGCAGGTCACTTCCTCCGGCCTGTCTGCCGGAGCCGGAGACCTGTTCGGCCTCTCGCTCTGCTCCGGCGCCGGCGGGCTCGAGCTCGGGCTGCACCTCGCGCTCCCCGGATATCGCGCTGTTGGTTACGTCGAGCGGGACGCCTACGCTGCGGCCATCCTCGTGGCGCGGATGGAGGACGCGGCCCTGGATTGCGCGCCTGTCTGGGACGACGTTGCCACCTTCGACGGCCGCCCGTGGCGCAATGCGGTGGACATCGTCACTGCGGGCTATCCGTGCCAGCCGTTCTCCGTCGCGGGCAAACGCCGGGGTGCGGACGACCCGCGCCACCTCTGGCCGCATGTCGCGCGGATCGTCGGCGAGGTCGAGCCGCCCTTCGTCTTCCTCGATAATGTCGCCCATCATCTCCGCCTCGGCTTTCCCGAAGTCGCGAGGAGACTGGTCGGCATGGGCTACAAGGTTGCGGCGAGCCTCTTCACGGCGCAGGTCTTAGTGCTCTCAACGGGCAGAGTGCGTGGAGATGACGCTTCCTTTTTCGTTGTAAGTATAAAGCGTGCCGCCTTTTTTCACTGTAACCGTGGAAGAGGTGTAACCATGAAGTTCGCCATTTTTTGTAAATAGGACCCGATTATTTTTGTCATAAACGTAAACCGTGCTGCCTCTCTGAACTGCCACTCCGATCGCCATCTCTCCCCTCCAGACGCTCTTATCACATCACATCTTTTCCGACCGAATCTGGTACGAATGGATCGAAAAGATGTCAAGTAGCTCAATTCTCAGTGGAGCGCGATTGCAAGGACGGCGCGACGACGCTGGCGAACACGCCCGTGAACGGCCTCACATGGGAATAGTTTGGTCAAGGAGTTTCAATCGGTCATTCGCGAGGCTCCCAAATTTCACTCCAGGTCCGAACCCGTTTGCACGACACGGCCCATTCCGGGCTCGGTCAACCTCACATCCGGTCGCCGCTGGACTGGCGGCTGCACCAATATCCCGCGTGCGGCGGGGCCGGGTTCGGGAAGACGGAGCCATTCTGCTTGTCGGCGTTTCAGGCCAGCCCGTTAATCGGTCCGTCCACCCGGATCGGTCGGGGCTGATCGGGCCCCGGCCAATTCTTCGGTGTGTTCAGTGCGGAGGCATCACGCGGCGCGCATCACAGCACCCTCGATGACGACACCCATCGTGACGTATTTCCAGAGGGCAATCAGCAGCTTCCTGGCCAGCGCCACGATTGCAGGCTTGCGCAGCCGCCCACCGTTCCTTGCAACCCTCTCCTGGAACCATCTGGCCAGCGCGGACCTTGGCTGATGCTGTAACCAGAGCCATGACAACTGGATCATCGTCGAGCGCAACCGGGGATTGCCGGCTTTCGAAACGCCCTGCTCGCGGCTGACCGACCCGCTCTGCCACGGGGTCGGCGCAAGCCCGGCATAGGCGGCGACCTGCCGGCGGTTGTCGAATGGGCGCCAAAGACATTCGGAACAAAGGATAGCAGCTCCCTCCGCCCCGATACCCTTGAGTTTCAGCAACATCGACGCCGCATCGGCGCAAGTCGCGTCGCCATCCTGTGTCAGCATGGCATCTCGCTCGGCCTCGATCGCACGGACTTGCGCAATGACAAGCTCGAGCCGATCAAGTTCGCGCAGGACCTGCGCTTTGATATGGCGAGGTAACGGACGGCCGTCGCCGGTGCGCAGCTCCTCCAGCCGGTCGCGGCGATCCCGGTGTAGGGGCTCATAGCCGGTGACGCCTTGCGCGAAGAGCAACCCCTTGATGCGATTGACATGAGCGATGCGTTCGCCGGTCAGGACCTTGCGCTCGCGACCGATGCGACGCCGGTCCTCCTCATCGGGGTTCGGCGCATGGACCATGGCGCAGACGCGCGGTTCCCCGCGCTTGAAAGCCAACAGGGTTCGCACGAGGGTTTCGCCGTCGAGCTTGTCGGTCTTGGCCCGCCTGCGTCGGCGGGAGGTCGCGATCGAGGCCGGGTCGACGACATGGCTCTCGATGCCTTCCTTCTCCAGCGCGCGGTGGATCCAGAACCCGTCGAGACCGGCCTCCTGAATGACGATGATCGGAAACTCACGACCCATGCGACGGCGCGCCTTCTCCTGCAGTGCAGAGAACCGAGCCATCAGTGCAACGACATCGCCACCGGGCACGGAATGGCGCGACATCTTCTCACCGCCACCAGGTAACAGCGAGGTGACGACCCAACTCGATCGACTGAGTTCCATCGATACGAAAATCGCGCCAAGATCGACGCGGATGGCGGTCGGTTCAGGCAACTGGTCGTTCAAAGTGGTCATTGTTTCCTCCAGCAGATGGGTGGTTAAGCAACCCCACTCTGCCAGAGCGCCGGTCGCCATCCACCCATGGGATCTGCTTGGCCGCCAGGTCCTGACGACGCCGACGGTTGGCGGGAATTCCTGCGATATGCCCCGGACCTTGAACCCGCTGTTCGTCGAGGCGCTGATGGTCTGGCCTACCGGGTGGACCGGCTTCGATTGTGTGGCAACGGCGTGGTCCCGCTGGTTGCCGCACATGCGCTCAGAACTCTCGCGGCTCAGCTGCTGGCCGATGGAT
This sequence comes from Meinhardsimonia xiamenensis, assembly GCF_900102905.1. GTDB lineage: Bacteria > Pseudomonadota > Alphaproteobacteria > Rhodobacterales > Rhodobacteraceae > Meinhardsimonia > Meinhardsimonia xiamenensis. The sequence goes on from NZ_FNFV01000015.1 coordinate 2,915, forward strand.
AAGGACGTCGCATGAAGCAGTCGCGGACCATGTCGTTGATTGAGGCGGCAACGAACGTCGTCGTCGGCTACGTTCTGGCCGTCGCCACGCAGATCGTGGTGTTCCCGTGGTTCGGGATCGAGACGGGGCTGGCGGAGCATCTGACCATCGGTCTCGCCTTCGTCGGTGTATCGCTGGTGCGGGGCTATGCGCTGCGACGTCTGTTCGAGGCGATCCGGATGCGTGGCGACTAATAAGCACCGCCGCCCGTTGGGGGCGGCGGCTCCAGATTCTGGCGGATCGGGTGTCAATCTCTGGCGATGCTGTAGACCCGTCCGCGCCCCTCGACCTTCTCGGAGGTGATCGTCAGGCCCAGCTTCTTCTTCAGCACGCCCGACATGGCGCCGCGGACCGTATGCGGCTTCCATCCTGTAGCGGCCGCGATCTCGTCGATGGTCGCCCCGCCTTCGGCGCGGAGCATCTCGATCAGCTGGGCCTGTTTGGTGCCGCTGCGCGGCTTGAGGGTCTTGGGCGCGGGGGCGGCCTCGGCCGCCTCGGGCCCGTCTTCGCTCGCGCCCTGCTCGATGCCGATGGCGGCGAGCCCCGCGCCGGTGATGCGCAGAAGGATGGCGCGGCCGTCCTCGTCATTGCGCCAGATGCGGTTGAGCGCAGGATCGGCCTTGGCGAACCGGTCGGTCGGGGTTTCCTCGACAAGCCCCCGCCGGAGCAGGGCGCCGATGACCTTGTGCGCGGCGCCGCCACGCAAGGAGCCGGGCAGCGGCAGGACATTGCGGTCCTCGCGCTGGGCGGCGGCGGAAAGGATGATGAGCTGGGTGTCGGAAGGGCCGGACATTGCGGGTCTCCTCTCTGAAGAGTGGTGGGCGGCGGGGTCAGGCATCCTCGCCAAAGACGAATGCGGTGATCTCGGCGAGGCGCTCGGCGATATGGCCAAGCGTGCCGACGTCAGCCCATTTCACCTCGTCGGGCGAGCGCCAGAAATGGTCCTCGCTCAGCGCCTGCAGGCGGGCGAGCATCTCGTCGATCTCCGCCTTGCGCGACACGAAGGCGGCGAGCGCGGCCTCCTGCGTGCGGCGGCCTTTCTCTTCGCGGGTGAGCGGGCTGTGGGTCATGGGCTGGGCTCCCTGGCTTGAGTTGCATCGTCCGTGTGATGACAGCTTCGCTCCGGTTCGCGGACCCATCAACCGAATAAGCACATGATTTCAAACAATAATCGCCTTATGGGCCAGCGTGGGTCCGCGCCCCCATGCGCCAATGCGCCGACGCGCGGAAACGCGGCCCGGGGCGGTTGAGACGGAGGCGATCCCGCCGGTCGGGGCGGAGGCCGGATGGGACTTTCGAGACGGCAATACGCGCGGCACCGCGGGGTCAGCGAGATGGCCGTGCGCAAGGCGATCGCCGCCGGACGGATCACCCTCGAGCCCGACGGGACCATCGACCCCGACAAGGCCGACCGGCAATGGGACGAGCGGACCGATCCGGCGAAGACACGGGGCCGGGCGGTCCCGCGCGATGCCGTCGAGGCCGTCGACGAGGCGCTGGGCGAGAGCCGCGGGAACAGCGGCGCGGTGTTCATGCGCGCCCGCGCGGCCAACGAGGTGATCAAGGTCAGGACCGGCCGTCTGAAGCTGCAGAAGCTCGAGGGCGAGCTCGTGGACCGCCGCCGGGCCGAAGAGATGATCTTCGATCTCGCCCGGCGCGAGCGCGACGCCTGGATTGGCTGGCCCGCGCGGGTGGCGGCCCGCATGGCCGCCGAACTGGGCGTCGAGCCGCGGCTCGTCGAGACGGTGCTCGACCGGTTCATTCGCGAGCATCTGGAGGAATTGGCGGAGATCGCCCTTGAGCTGCGCTGAACCCTTCGCCGGGGCGGCGGCGCTGGCCCGCGCCTGGTCGGCGGGTCTCGCACCGGATCCGGCGCTCTCGGTCTCGGACTGGGCCGATGCGCATCGCGTCCTGTCCTCGCGCGCGGCCTCCGAGGCCGGCCCCTACCGCACCGCACGCACGCCCTACATGCGCGCGATCATGGATGCGCTCGGGCCCCACCATCCCGCCAAGCGGGTCGTGTTCATGAAATCCGCCCAGGTCGGGGCGACGGAAGCGGGAAACAACTGGCTCGGCTACTGCATCCACATGGCGCCGGGGCCGATCCTCGCGGTGCAGCCCACGGTGGACCTTGCCAAGCGGCTGTCGCAGCAGCGGATCGACCCGCTGATCGAGGAAAGCCCCGTGCTGCGCGAGCGCGTGGCCCCGAGCCGGTCACGCGATGCGGGCAACACGGTGCTCGCCAAGCGTTTCCCGGGCGGGCAGATGATCCTGACCGGGGCCAACTCGGCGGTGGGCCTGCGCTCGATGCCCGCGCGCTGGGTCTTCCTCGACGAGGTCGACGCCTATCCCGGCGATGTCGACGGCGAGGGCGACCCGATCGCGCTTGCCGAGGCGCGCACGGCAAGCTTCGGTCACCGGGCGAAGCTCTTCCTCGTCTCGACGCCCACCATCAAGGGTGCGAGCCGGATCGAGCGCGAATGGGAGCTGACCGACCAGAACCGCTATCACGTGCCATGCCCCCATTGCGGCGGGTTGCAGTGGCTCCGCTTCGAACGGCTCCGGTGGGAGAAGGGGCGGCCGGAGACGGCCGTCTATATCTGCGAGCATTGCGAGGCCGCCATCGAGGAGCGGCACAAGCCGCAGATGATGGCCGAGGAGAACGGCGCCAGATGGCTGCCGACGGCAGCGCCGGATGCGGTCGAACGGGCGCGGGCGCTGGGGATCGTCGGCTTCCACATCTCGGGGCTCTACTCGCCGCTCGGCTGGCGCTCCTGGGCCGACATCGCGCGCATCTGGGAAGAGGCGCAGGGCAACGATGCTGCGCTCAAGACCGCGAAGAACACCGTGCTCGGCGAGACCTGGGCCGAGCGGGGCGAGGCGCCCGACTGGCAGCGCCTCTACGAGCGGCGCGAGGACTGGCCGCTCGGCACCGCGCCCGAGGGCGCGCTGGTGCTCACCGCCGGGGCCGACGTGCAGCGCGACCGGATCGAGGTCGATGTCTGGGGCTGGGGGCGGCGGCTGGAGAGCTGGCTTGTCGATCACGTGGTGATCGAGGGCGACACGGGCGGCGCCGAGGTCTGGCAGGAGCTCACGCGCTTTCTCGATGCCACCTGGCCACATGAGAGCGGCGCCCGGATGCGACTTGCCCGGCTCGCGATCGACGCGGGCGACGGGCTTACCACCGGCGCGGTATATGCGTGGGTGCGCTCGGTCAGCCCGGGCCCGGCGATGGCGGTCAAGGGGGTGCCCGGTTTCGACCGGGCCGCACCGGTCGACGGGCCGAGCCATGCCGATGTGACCGAGAACGGGCGGCGGCTGCGCCGGGGCGTGCGCTTCTGGAAGGTGGCGGGCGCGGTGTTCAAGGGCGAGCTCTATCGCTTCCTGCGCCAGCCCGTGCCGACCGACGAAGAACTGGCGCAGGGCAAGGGCTGGCCGCCGGGCTTCGTGCATCTGCCGCGGGGCGTCACGGCCGAATGGCTGCGCCAGCTCACCGCCGAGCAGCTGGTCACGGTGCGCACCCGCACCGGCTTCGCGAAGCTCGAGTGGCAGCAGATCCGTGAGCGCAACGAGGCGCTCGATGCCCGCGTCTATGCCCGCGCCGCCGCCTGGCTGATCGGCATCGATCGCTGGGACGAGGCGCGCTGGGTCGATCTCGAGGCGCAACTCGTCGAGGCGGGGGCACGGGAGGCGCAGCTGGCGGGCGATCCGTCCCGCCGGGGAAGACCGTCCGGGCGCAGGCCCACGGGGTGGTTCGGTGATGGCCGAAGGGAATGGTTTCGATGACGTGGACGGAAACGGAGCTCGAGGCGCTCAGGGCCGCCTACGCCGCGGGTGTCCTTCGGGTGAGCTATGACGGCAAGAGCGTCGAATACGGCTCGGAGGCGGACCTGTTGCGCCGGATCCGGGTGATCGAGGCGGAGATGTCCCGTGGCCGGCCGGGAGGCCTGCCAAAGGCGGGATATGCGAGCTTCAGGCGGGGCGGATGAAGTTGAAGCCAGTCGATCTGCGCCCGGGGTTCATCGACCGGGCCGTGGCCGTCTTCGCGCCCCAAGCCGCCGCGCGCCGCATGGCCGCGCGCGTGGCCATGGCGAACATGCAGCGCGCCTATGAGGGCGCGGCGCGGGGGCGGCTGACCGAGGGATGGATCGCCACCAGCAGTTCGGCCGACGCCGAGATCGCCGCGGCGGGCAGGGTGCTGCGCGACCGAATGCGCGATCTCGTGCGCAACAACCCCCTCGCCGCTCAGGCCGTGCAGGTGCTGGTGGGCAACATCGTGGGCACCGGCATTCGCCCGCGCGCCGCCTCGGGCGACAAGGCGCTCGACGAGCGGGTGAACGCGCTCTGGCGTGAGTGGTCTGCCCGCTGCGACGCGCATGGCCACACGGATTTCCACGGGCTGGCCACGCTCGCGGTCCGCGAGATGATCGAGGGCGGTGAAGTCTTCGCGCTGCGCCGCCTGCGCCGGGAGCGCAGGGAAGCCGGGCGCATCCCCTTCGTGATCGAGTTGCGCGAGGCCGACCATCTTGACGAGGCCGCGCGGCCCGCGAGCCGCGAGGCGTCGGTGCGCCAGGGAATCGAGTATGACGCCTCGGGCCGGCGGGTGGCCTACTGGCTCTTCGACGAGCATCCCGGCGATGCGGCGCTGGGCAGCGCGAAGCTTCCGCGATCGCAGCGGGTGCCGGCCGACCGCGTGGCCCACCTCTATGAACGTCAGAGGGTGCAGAGCCGGGGCGTGCCCTGGGGGGCACCCGCGATGCGCGCCCTGCGCGATCTCGGCGACTGGCAGGCGGCGGAACTCGTGCGCAAGAAGACTGAAGCCTGCCTCGTCGGTGTCGTCTTCGGCGCGGAGGAAGCAGAGCAGGGCGTGGCGCCCTCGGTGGTCGATGCCGACAACCGGGTGATCGAGGCTTTCGAGCCGGGGCTCATTGCCTATGCGCGCGGGGCGAAGGACATCCGCTTCAACCAGCCGGGCAGCGGAACAGGCATCCGCGAATGGTTGCAGGTGCAGATGCATCTGATCGCCGCGGGCTTCCGGGTTCCCTACGCGCTCATGACCGGCGATCTCAGCCAGACCAACTTTTCCTCCTCGCGGGTGGGGCTCAACGAGTTCCGCCGCATGGTCGAGCAGCTGCAATGGAACACGGTGATCCCGATGTTCTGCGAGCCGGTCTGGGACTGGTTCGTCGAGGGCGCGCGCCTGCGGGGCCTGATCCCGGTTGATGCCCGCGTTCCCGCCGAATGGGCGCCGCCCGCATTCGAGAGCGTCAACCCGCTTCAGGATGCGCAGGCCGATCTTCTCGAGGTGCGGGCCGGGTTCTCGACCATCGCCCAGCAGGTGGCGCGGCGCGGCTACGACCCGGAAGAGGTCATGGCCGAGTGGCGCCGCATGGCCGAGCAGATGGACGCGCTGGGCCTCGTCTTCGACAGCGACCCGCGCCGCGTCACCAAGGCGGGGCTGCATCAGGCCGACGCCCCCGCGCCCGCCGACACAGACTGACAGGAGAAGCCCATGCCCGAGGACAGGGTAACGCTGCCCGCGCTCACGCGGGCGGCCGAGATGGTGCCGGCCTCGCTCAACGAGGCCGAACGCACCGTGGACGTGATCTGGACCACCGGCGCGCGCGTCGCGCGGCCGCGGCTCTTCGGCGATCCCGTGGAGGAGGAGCTTTCGCTCGCGCCGGGCGCGGTACGGCTCGAGCGGCTCAATTCCGGCGCGCCCTTCCTCGCCGGCCATGGCCGGGGACTTGGCGATGTGCTCGGCGTTGTGGTCGAGGGTTCGGCGCGCATCGAGGACGGGCGCGGCATCGCGACGATCCGCTTTTCCCGGCGCGAGGAGGTCGAGCCCTTCTGGCGCGACGTGCGCGACGGGGTCATTCGCAACGTCTCCGTGGGCTACCGCGTACATCGCTTCGAAGTCACGGCCCGGCGCGACGGGCCCGACCTGTACCGCGCCGTCGACTGGGAGCCCCTCGAGATCTCCGCCGTGGCCATCGGCGCGGATCCCGGCGCGCGCACGCGCGCAAGCGATGACGCGGCGCTCTGCCGCATCACCAGACCCACCAGCACCAGAACCGAGGACGACGACATGCCCGAAGCCACCCCCACGACGCCCGCCGAGGGCGAAAACCGGACCCGCGCCGCCACTAGCGAGGCAAGGGCCGAAGCCGAACAGGTCAGCCCGCCGGCGGCGGACGAGGACCGCATTCGCGCCGAGGAGCGCGCCCGCGCGCGCGAGATCCTCGCGCTCTGCCGCCGTCACGGCATCGAGGAGGATGTCGCCGAACGGCTGATCGCCGAGGGCGCCACGCTTGACGTCGCGCGCGCCGCGATCCTCGAGGCGCTGGCAAGCTCCGATCCGCTCGGCGAGCGGGTGGTCGAGCCCACGCCCGCCCGCGCGCGAGACGACCGCGCCGACCGGGCGCAGGCCGAGGCGATCGCGTCGGCGCTCATGCACCGCTTCGATCCGAGCCGCGAGCTGGCCCCCGGCGCCCGTGACTTCCGCGGCCTCAGCCTGATGGAGATTGCTCGCCACGTGCTGGAGCGTGGCGGGGTGTCCACGGCGGGCCTCTCGCGCATGGAACTCGCCGGTGCCGCGCTGATGAGCCGAGCGGGGATGCACTCCACCTCCGACTTCCCCGCGATCCTTGCCAATGTCGCCGGCAAGACCCTGCGCGCGGCCTACGAGCGCACGCCGCGCACCTTCACCGCCTGGGCGCGTCGCACGGCGATCACCGACTTCAAGCCGGTGAGCCGCGTGCAGCTTTCGGGCGCGCCGGATCTGCAGAAGGTGCTCGAGGGCGGCGAGTTCCAGTACGGCACCATCGGCGAGGGCAAGGAAGTCTATGCGCTGGCAAGCTATGGGCGCATTCTCGCCATCACCCGCCAGGCGCTCATCAACGACGATCTCGACGCCTTCACGCGCATCCCGGCTGCCTTCGGCGCCGCCGCCGCCGATCTCGAGAGCGACATCGTCTACGCCATCCTGAACCAGAACCCGGCGATGGCCGATGGCAAGGCGCTGTTCCACGCGAGCCACGGCAATCTGGCCTCCGGCTCCGCGATCACCGAGACCGCGCTTGCCGAGGCCTGGCGGGCCTTCGGCAAGCAGACCGGACTCGAGGGGCGGCTCATCTCCGTGCTGCCGCGCTGGATCCTCGTGCCGCCGGGCACGCGGGCGCTCGAGGCGCGCAAGCAGATGACGGCGACGACGCCCGCGAGTTCTGCCGACGTGAACCCCTACGCCGGCCGGCTCGAGATCGTCGAGGAGCCGCGCCTCATCCCTGCCTCCGGCAATGACCCGTGGTTCCTCGCCGCCGATCCCGCCCGCGTGGACACGGTGGAATACGCCCACCTCGAGGGCCACGAAGGCGTCTTCATCGAAACGCGTGCCGGCTTCGAGGTGGACGGGATCGAGATCAAGGCCCGCCACGACTTCGCCGCCAAGGCCATCGACTGGCGCGGCCTCTACAAGAATCCCGGCGCCTGATCGCGTGCATCGAGAGGAAAGGACCACCCCATGAAAAACTATATCTCGGCGGGCACCACGCTGACCATCACCGCGGCGGCCGACATCACCTCGGGCGAGGGCGTGCTGGTGGGCGCGCTCTTCGGCGTGGCGGTCACCGACATCGCCACCGGCGAGGCGGGCGAGATCGCGCTGACCGGCGTCTATGATCTGCCCAAGGCGCCGAGCCAGGCGTGGACCCAAGGTGCCAAGGTCTACTGGGACGACACCGCGAAGCAGTGCACGACGGCGGCAACCGGCAACACGCTCATCGGTGCCGCCACCCGTGCCGTGGGCGGCGGCGCCTCTGAGACCATCGGCACCGTGCGCCTCAACGGAACCGCGTGATGGGCGCCTTCGCGCAGATGGCCGAGCGGCTGTTTCTCGACCGCAACCTTGCGCAGGCAGCGGTCTGGAGCCGGCCGGGCGGCTCGACGGCGCAGGTGCGGGTGATCCTGCACCGGCCCGACGAGATCTCCGAGTTCGGCGGCGCGCGCATCGTCTCGAGCCGGGCGCTTCTCGATGTGCGGGCGGTCGAAGTACCGGATCTCGCTCCGGGTGACAGCTTCGCCATCGGCACGGACATCTGGGTCGTGCAGGGCGAGCCGCTGCGCGACGCCGAACGGCTCGTCTGGCGCGCCGAGGTGGTGTTGGAATGAGGCTCACCTTCCGCCGCGAGGAGGACATCCAGGCGGCGCTTCACGCCGAATACCTCGCGGGTGAGCGCGCGGTGACGGCGGCCATGGATCGCGCCGCGCGGCAGATCAAGCAGGACTGGCGCGGGCAGATCACCCGCGCCGGGCTGGGCCGGAGGCTCGCCAACACCATCCGCGCCAGGCGTTTCCCCGAGCGCGAGGCCAGCATGGATGCGGCGGCTCTCGTCTGGTCGAAGGCGCCCGAGATCGTGGGCGCGCATGCAGGCGGCGCGCTCATCCGCTCGCGCGAGGGCTTCTGGCTCGCGATCCCTCTGCCTGCCGCGGGCAAGGGGCGCGGCGGCGCCCGGCTCACCCCCGGCGAGTGGGAGCGGCGGAGGGGCATGCGCCTGCGCTTCGTCCATCGCCGCGGGGGCCCGAGCCTGCTCGTCGCCGACAGCGCGCGGGTGAGCCGGCGCGGTGTCGCGGTCGCCAAGCGCGGCCGGAGGCGGAAGACGGATGGTATCCTGACCGGCGAGCAGACGGTGCCAGTGTTCCTCCTCGTGCCGCAGGTGCGGCTGCCACGGCGGCTCGACCTCGTCAGTGGCGCGAAACGGGTGCAGGCGGCGGTGCCGGGGTTGATCGTGGCGGGGTGGGTGGGGGCGAGGTTCGGATGATCAACCAACGTGGACTGTGACGTCATAGCCTAGCGACTTAAGAGATTTAGACGTTCTGCCGTTTCGCGGTGGGAACCGGTCCGGCAATGCCCAACCGACGAGTTCGCCCAATGCGCTGACCCCAAGGCCTTCGATCTTCCATTTCGGGTCATGAACGGCGGCCCATAGACGCTCCGGCAACTGCGCTTCGGGACCGCCGTAAAGGAGGAATTTCAAGAGCTGCTTCACGTCGTTGCCACCCGCGGATTCGGCGTCCCATATCCGCCTCGAAAGTGCATCTACCTTTTCGGGGATCGTGTACTTTGTCCCGTCCTCACGAAGGCCGACAGCCTTGTTTGCGACGCGGCGCGCATAGTCCTTGATGGCATGTACGCCCATGCAAACCTTGCGGAACGCTTCATAGTCCATGTCATCGATGGCGTCGGCAGTGAGGGCCTGCTGCAGCATGGGCGCGGTGGAATTCAGCATGACGTCCTCTTCTGAGGGGGCACTAGGTAGATTGCGCCACCAGTTGATCGCGTCTGCGAGAGCCGCATCGGGGTCCTGCCTGTTTCGCTCGAAATACTCGGCATACAGGGCTCTGCGACCATCAAAGGTGCGCTGGTAGTAGTGTGCATGAAGGAACTGATCGGCCTGAGCACCTGCAGGCGCATTTGAGTTAACCCAAGAGGGTCGGTTCTCAGGCTTGCTAACGATACTTCCTATGTCACGGAGTAGTTGAAGGGTCGAATGCCACTCCTCGAGGAATGCCGAGCGGCGGCGGTCCGTGGCCTTTTTCTTCCCGGTCTGGACGAGCCCTGACCACTTGTTGAAGCTGGGGCTGTTCCAGAATTCTTCGGACGGTGGCTCGGCACTGGAAATGATCTTTGCCCGCTTCTGCATGGCCTCGAGCAGCTCTTCAGTCAGGGGCGTCGAGTGCCGATCGAGCACGTCGAAGAGTTCGAGTACGTCCTCAGCCATCTCGTCTGTGATCTCGGATTCAGGAAAGAAGCAGCCGGCTTCGACATTCTTGTACCATGCGTTTGCGGTCAGGTTCGCGGAGCCGATATAGAGGCCGTATTCTCGCCACCAGATCACCTTCGCGTGGTGATGCTGAACGAGGCGGCATTGGAAACGTGCCGATTTGCGTGCGAGAAATGTGGACAGGATGGAGGGTTTGACCGCGACCCCTTCGTCCAACCGTCCGTAGAACTTGAGCGGGATGCGGTTGGTCCAACACCAATCGAACAGCAGGTCCATTTCGGTCGCGTAAGCGACCGCAGCCAAAACCTCTTGTGTCTCTGCAGCCGCGTTCAGTGTGATGTTGGTGAGATAGTTCCCATTGATGCCGCCCATCATCAGTCTGTTCACTTAACCTTCTTGACTGACGAATGACATGACGGTCTCGATGGGGCGTCTGCCCTGGTTCCGGTAGCCCAGATGCGGGCGCTCGGTGTTGTAGTGGACGAGCCAGGCATCGAGGTCCGCCTGCAGCGCCTCCACGGTCTCGTAGAAGGTCTCGCGCATCTTCACCCGGAAGAACTCGTCGAGCACGGTGCGGTTGAAGCGTTCCACGAAGCCGTTGGTCTTGGGGCTGCGGACCTTGGTGCGCCGGTGCTCGATGCCGTTGAGGTCGAGGTAGAGCTCGTAGGGGTGGTTCTCGCTGCCGCAGAACTCGCGGCCGTTGTCGGTGAGGATCGCCTT
>NZ_FNFV01000016.1 GCF_900102905.1 Meinhardsimonia xiamenensis
GAGCGGCGACGATCGAGGCATCGACAATCTGCCCGCTCATCGCCAGATACCCCGCCGCGCGCAGATGCGCGTCGAACCGCGCGAACAGCCGCTCGATCGCACCCGCCTGCACCAGAGCCTCGCGAAAGCGCCAGATCGTGGTCTCATCCGGCACCCTGTCGCCACCAGCCGCTCCAACGGAGCGCCCCCTTCGATAGCGCGACATACCGCTCGTCCAGATCGAAGAAGCCGTTCTGATCCGCCATCACGATACTCCCTCGCTTCGATGCGAGAGAATCACAGTAGCATCCAATGGTCGGGGGATTTCAGGATCTCTGATAGGCACACAGAGATGATTCCCTTTTGGTCCCCTTCCTCAATATACGGATGCATCGGCAGGCTGAACACCGTCTCCGCCAGCGCCTCGCTGGTCGTCAGACCCGCCGGATCGGTCGGGAAGTCCGCATAGGCCGTCTGCCGGTGCAGGGGGCGGGGGTAGTAGACAACGCTCGGCACGCCCTGCGCCTTCAGATGCGCCATCACCGCATCGCGTTCGGCGGCATCGGTGGCGACAAGCGTGTATTGCGCCCAGACCGAGCGGCAGCCCTCGGGCACATGCGGCACGCGGAAGCAGCCTTCGAGGGCACGCGAATAGGTCTCGGCCACGCGCTGGCGCCCCTCGATCTCGTCCGGGTAGATCACAAGCTTCTCCAAGAGGATCGCCGCCTGGATCGTGTCGAGCCGCGAGTTCCGGCCGATGCGCACGTTGTCGTACTTGTCAGTGCCCTTGCCGTGCACCCGGAGCGAGCGCATCAGCGCCGCCAGCTCGTCATCGTCGGTGAAGAGCGCACCACCGTCCCCGTAGCAGCCCAAGGGCTTGGCGGGGAAGAAGGAGGTGGTGGTGATGTCGGCGAGCGTGCCGGTCATCCGCCCCTTGTAGCTGGCACCGAAGCCCTGGGCGCTGTCGGCGATCACGCGCATGCCCTCGGCGCGGGCGATCGGCGTGATGGCATCGTAATCGGCGGGCAGGCCGAAGAGATCCACCGGGATCACCACTGCGGGCCTCAGCCCCAGCCCGCGGGCATGGGCGATGGCGCGTTTCAGGCTCTCGGGGTCCATGTTGAAGGTCGCGGGGTCGACCTCGACGAAGACCGGCGTGGCGCCGGTGCCGGGCACCACCTCGGCGGTGGCGGCGAAGGTGAAGGAGGGCACGAAGACGGCATCGCCCTCGCCCACCCCCAGCGCCATCAGCGCGAGCTCCAGCGCGTCGGTGCCGTTGGCGCAGGTGATGACATGGCGGGCGCCGCAAAACTCGCCCAGCTTCTCCTCGAGCTCGGCCACCTCGGGGCCCATGATGTAGTTGCCGTGATCGAGCACGGCGCGGATGCGCGCCTCGATGCGCTCGCGGATGCGCGCCTGCTGGGCGGCAAGGTCGATGAAGGCGATGGTCATGGGGTGTCGTCCTCGATGGGGCGGAGCCGGCCGCCGACAAGTTCATAGCGTTCACCCGTGCGCGGGCAAATCAGATCTGCGCCCAATCGCTCGCCGGCGCGGCTGACCCAGCCGATCTGTCGCGCCGGCACGCCGGCAACCAGCGCGTAGGGCGGGACATCCTTCGTTACCACGGCACCCGCGGCGACCATGCAGTATTCGCCCAGGGTGTGGCCGCAGACGATGGTGGCATTGGCACCGATGGTCGCGCCGCGGCCGACATGGGTGGGGGAGAACTCGGACTTGCGCTCCACATGGGCGCGCGGCGTCAGCACATTAGTGAAGACGCAGGAGGGGCCGCAGAAGACATCGCGTTCAAGCGTCACGCCGCGATAGAGCGCGACGTTGTTCTGCACCTTGCAACCATCCCCGATCACCACGTCCGGCCCGGCCATCACGTTCTGGCCGAGGATGCAGTCGGCCCCGATCCGGGTGCCGGGCAGAACATGGCAGAAATGCCAGATGCGGGTGCGTGGACCGATCTCGCAGGGCTCGTCCACATAGGCCGATTCATGAATGACGGCGCTGGGGTCGATGGCCATCATTCAGCCCTCTCGCATCGCCCGATCGGCCGCCATCAGGACGCGTAGCACCGCAAGCCCCTCGGCACCGTCGGTCAGCGGCTTGCCCCCCGTCTCGATGCAGTCGATGAAATGGGCGCATTCGGCGCGCAGGGGCTCGCCCTTTTCCACCACGATCGGCTCCGCCTCTCCCCTGACTGGCACCGGAACCTGCCCCGACGTGTCGATGCGATGAGGGTAAAGGGTGAGCTTCTCCTCCCAGACCGGTTTCGAATCCTCGAACACCAGCATGCCCTCCTCGCCCACCACCACCAGGCGGTGTTCCTTGAAGGGGTGCATCCATGAGGCGGTGACATGGGCTGCCACCCCGCCCGCAAAGCGCAGCTGCATCGTCGCCCAGTCGGCCACGCCGGCCGTGGCATGGGCCGCGCCCTGGGCGGTGACCGCCTCGGGCTCGGCCCCGACAAGGCTCAGGATCATCGACACGTCATGGGGCGCAAACGACCACATGACGTTCTCCTCGGTGCGGAACTTCCCCAGGGAAAGGCGGTTGGAATAGATGTAGCGCAGGGCACCGATGCGGCCTGCCTCGACTTCCGCCTTCAGCCGGCGGAAAACCGGGTGATAGTGCAGAAGATGGCCCACCATCAGCACCCGCCCCGCCGCCTCGGCCGCGGCGATCATGGCCTGCGCCTCGGCGATGGAAAGCGCCATGGGTTTCTCGACATAGACATGCTTTCCGGCGGCAAAGGCCTCGAGCGCGAGCGGCGCGTGCGTCTCGGCCGGGGTGGCCAGCGCCACCGCGTCGATCCCGGGGTCGGCCAGCACCTCGGCCCAGTCACGGGCGGGCACCCCATGGGCCTCGGACATGGCGCGGGCGGTGTCGGGGTTGCCCTCCACCACCGCAGCGAGCGCGCCGAGCTCGGCGAAGTTGCGGGTGAGGTTCTTTCCCCAGTGGCCGCAGCCCACTTGCGCGATGCGTGCCATGCGTCCCTCCTCAGGCCCGAACCGCATTCGGCGCGCCGCGGAACCGGCCGCGGGTGTCGATGATCAGGGGGGCGTGTTCGCGGATCATGTCATAGTCGAAGGCGCTGTGATCGGTCAGCAGAATCACCGCATCCTGCGCGGCCAGAAGCTCGGGCGTGAGCTCCACCGAGGCAAGGTCGAAATGATGCTCGCGCATCTTCGGGAACACCGGCACGTTGGGGTCGGCATAGGAAAGTTCCGCCCCCCAGTCGCGCAGGATCTCCATGACGAAGACCGAGGGGCTCTCGCGCATGTCGTCGACATCGCGCTTGTAGGCGATGCCGAGGGCGAGGATCTTCGCCCCCTTCACCGCCTTGCCCGCCTCATTGAGCGCCCGCACCGTCTTGTCGACGACATATTGCGGCATGGAGGCATTGATCTCGCCGGCAAGCTCGATGAAGCGGGTGTGCAGCCCGTATTCGCGCGCCTTCCAGGTCAGGTAGAAGGGGTCGATCGGGATGCAGTGCCCGCCGATCCCCGGCCCCGGATAATAGGGAGTGAAGCCGAAGGGCTTGGTGGCGGCGGCATCGATGATCTCGAAGATGTCGAGCCCCATGGCATCGGCCACCACCTTCATCTCGTTGACAAGCCCGATGTTGATGGAGCGGTGGATGTTCTCCAGAAGCTTGACCATTTCGGCCGCGCGGGTCGAGCTCACGGGCACCACCCGGTCGATGAAGGCGCCGTAAAGCGCCTCGCCCGCCGCGAGACATGCCGGGGTGTGGCCGCCCACCACCTTGGGAATGGTGCGGGTGTTGAAATGGGCGTTGCCGGGATCCTCCCGCTCGGGGGAATAGACGAGATAGGCGTCCTCACCCACCCTCAGCCCCGCACGGTCGAGAAAGGGTTTGAGCACCTCGTCGGTGGTGCCGGGCCAGGTGGTGCTCTCCAGCGAGATCAGCTGCCCCTTCCGCAGATGGGGCGCGATCTGCTCCATCGTGGCGGTGACAAAGGAGAGATCGGGCTCGCGGTAGGTGTTCAGCGGCGTCGGCACGCAGATGATCAAAGCATCGCACTCGGCGGCGCGGGAGAAATCCCCTGTGGCCTCAAAGCCGCCCGCGCGCATGGCCGCGATCGCCTCACGCGGGATGTGGCGGATGGGGCTCTGCCCGGCATTCAGTTCATCCACGCGTTGCGCATCCACGTCGAAGCCGACCACGCCCAGGCCGACCTCGCTGATCCGAAGCGCCAGCGGAATGCCTACATAACCCAGACCGAGAATCCCGATCTTGGCGGACCGGCTCGCGACGGCATCAACAAATCGCATGTGACTGCTCGTTTGAATGGGAGGAGGTTATCCGAGGGATTTTCCGAATTCCCCCTTGGCTTAGCGGGGCAGCGGCACAGGGTCAACGACCCGCGAGGGTGCAGGGCCCATTGGCGCCTCCGACGGGCCCACGCCAACCCTCAAGGAGGCTTCCCTGGTTCTGTCGAGCATGGGCGCCACCCTGTCCCGGAAACGGCTGACGAGCGCAACCGAGCCTGGCACGGTGAGGTGATGCTTGTCCCGAAACAGGGGGGTTCTGGCATCTCCGGCCGTGCAGCTTTCGATCCGCCCGTCCGGGCAGAAGGCAGGCGCGACATCAACGAATGTCGGCGCGTAGAGCCGCGCCAGCTCCGCATTCTCGGCGATCAGCGTCGCCGCCATCTCGGCATCGCCCCGGCAGCGCTTTTTCAGGAGACTGTCAGGGATCACGCCGGGAACCCTCCGGCATTCGATCAGAAGCCTGTCAGGCTTGATCACCGGCCCGAACCAGAGCACCTCATCGCCGAGCTCCTCGAGCCTCGAGAGAACATGGCGGACGGCGTCATGCCACTCTTGGGGATGGTTTCCGGGCTCATAGGCGTAGTGGTGCAGGATCACCGTCACGGGCCCCATCACCGCCAGCTCCTCCAGCAATGCCCGGTTGCGCTGAGCGCAAATTTCAGCATGGGCCGTCCTGCCGTTGAAAACATTTAGATAACCAGAAAAACCGCTGAAGGGGGAACAAGAAGTGAAATAGGCAATGTAGATATCCGCCTCGGGGAAGACCTCGCTCAACCCGGGCAGAAGGTGCCGTGCGTGGCTGTCTCCCCATACCACGATGCGCGGCCCGCCGGGGCGCGCCCGGCGGCAGGTGAAGACCGGGTCGCCCGCGGTCCAGCCGAGTTCCCGACCGTCCAGAAAGTTGGTTCCCGCGCAATAGCGCGACTCCGCCGCCCGCCATTCGTCCGCCGAAAGCTGCATCAGCCGCTCCTGCGGAATCCGCCAGGGTGCGCCATCAGACCAATTGCCGTAAACGGCAACCACCAGCCCCAGCGCCCAAGGCGCCGCCAGCCCGGCCCATCCGGCCGCCCTCTCCCGAAGCGCCGGGGCAAAAAGCCGCGCGGCGACCGGATCGGCCAGTCGCCGCAGCCCCAGGGCAAGCACGACAGAGATTGCACCCAGCAGAAGCTGGGTCGGCCATGTCAGTTCCGCAAATGTCACCTGCCGCCAGAAGACGATGACCGGCCAGTGCACGAGATAAAGCTGATAGCTCAGGGCAGCGATGAACGCGATCAGGGCGATACGCCCGAGCCGGGCGGAAACCTCATTGCGCAGGAGCATCACCGGCGCAAGCAGGGCGGCCACGGGAGAGAGCAGCCAGCTTGCGCCGAGGCCGGAAATGGCAACAAGAACCGCCGGCGGCAGAACGAGAGCCAGAAGGGCCGGCACCCCTCGAAGCGGCGCCATCCTGTGCAGGCCGTAAAGAGGCATCACCCCGCCGAGAAGGAAATGCGGCGCGCGATAGATGGAATTGTAGAACAGCACATCCATCGCCCGCTGCGGCGAGGCAAAGAGGTACTCCGACGGCACGGGCAGCGGCACTCCCCTTGCCAGTGCAAGCCCGAGCCCCAGCATTCCAAGCGCCAGCAAGGCAGCCACGCTCAACACCGCCCGGAAGCTGATCCAGCGGGAAACGAAGAGGATCAGCCCGAACACGATGTAGAACTGTTCCTCGACGGAGAGGGACCAGCTGTGCAGGAAAGGGCGGAGCTCGTTTTCAGGCGCGAAATACCCCGCCTGATTCATGAAAAAGAAGTTCGACGCCAGAAGCAGGGTGTTGAGTGCCTGATCAGATATGTCCTTCAGCGCCTGGGGTGAGAACAGAAGAAACGATACTGCCAGCGTCGCGACAGCCGTGATCACAAGAGGCGGCAGGATGCGCCGCACCCGCCTCGCGAAGAACGCCCCCACACGGAACCGCCCATGCCGCTCCTGGTCACGCAGCATGGTGAAGACCATCAGATAGCCGCTGAGGGTGAAGAACAGGTCGACCCCGAGATATCCGGTGCCGAAACCGGCGACATCGAGGTGAAAGAGCAGGACGATCATGATCGCAAAGGCGCGAAGAGCGTCGAGCTCGGGAAGCTCATACAAAGACTGGCTGGACGTCACTGCTTGCTGCACTCCGCCTCCCTGAGAGCAGACTCCTCATGAACTGTCGAACAGATCGTTTCCGTGGCGTATCTGCGCGCCCGCATGGGGTCAACGGCGAGAAAGCTAACGCCCCCATCCGCCAGCCGCCTCCTGCCATCCGCGCGGGCGAAGGCAACGCCGGGGCGGGAGAGGGCAGGGATCCCGGCCCCCGGAACCCAAAGGCGAAACCCAAGGGTGAAACCCAAACCCGGAACCCAAAACCGAAACCCAAACCTGAAACCCAAACCGAAACCCAAACGAAACGCCTGACGCTGGCGAGGCGCCGGGCCCCGCCCGCCCGCATATGCACGCGCCGGGGGAGGACCCGAAGGCCCCCGGCCTCTCCCGCGCATCTCACCGCGCGTGCCCGTCCTTGCCGGCGCGGGCAAGGATCGCCGCCTCGAAATGCCCCCAGTTCGCAAGACACGGGACAGGCCCTTGCGCCATCTCCTCGAGCACCGGCAGGATCACCCGCTCAAGGCTGATGCCGCGCTCAACCCAGCCGATCAGCCTGCGCGTGTCGTCCTCAAGGCGGCTCCAGTTCTCCGCCGTGGCCCAGGGGCCGAGGGCGAGAAGGGCGCTCTCGATGATCTGCCGCCTTTTCTCGGCATGGAGTCTTCTTTTCCAATTTCCTTTTTCCCTTTCCTTCTTCTGCAGCGCAGCCCTTGCCCCGCCCTCGAGCACCCCTTGCCCACCCCGGGGCAACCCTTGCCCGGGGGGCGGCCTGCGGTTGGCCGGAGGCTCCCGCACCGTCGGCCCGAGGATCGGGTGGCCCGTGGGCGGGATCGTCTTGCGGCCGGGCCAGGCGACGAGTTGGAGAACGCTCGAGATGCGCCCGCCGTCCCGCCCGACCCGGCCGATGCGGCGGATGAGCCCGCGCCGCTCGAGCGCGTTCAGCCCGTCCGAGACCGAGCGCAGGCTGATCCCCGCCGCCCGCGCGAGCCTCTTCCGGCTGAGCCAGCAGCAGCCGTAAGGATCGGCCCGCTCCGCGATCACCCGCAAAAGCCAGAAGGCCGCGCCCCGCAGCTCGGGGAGGCCCTGCGCCCAGTGCAGCGCCTCGAGCCTGACGAAATGCTGTCGCTTCTTCCCCGCCGTTTCCGCCGCGAGCGCCGAACCCTGCCAGCGCGAGCCGCCTCTCTCGACGCGTCCCATTTTGTTCATCCTTCATTCGCTCTTTGTCCGAAGCGAGTCGTAGGCACGAGACACGGAGAAACGCATGGGTCGGAAGTCGCCCGCCGACTTCTGACCCACGCCGGGTTTCGGTTTTCCACCCTGAAGCTCGCGCGGCGGCCGGTTACACGCGCATGTTGAGCCAGATGCGCTTGATGGCATCGTAGCTCGCGGGCTGGCGGTCGAGCCTGCGCATCGCCTCGGCGACGATGTCGCAGCCGCTCATGCCGGGCTCGGTGGCGTCATTGCGCGTGGGATGAAGACCCCACCGCCAGACGAGATCGTCGAGGACATAGCAGATGAAGAGATCGCGGAACGGATGGATCCGCCTTGCCCCGCGCCCGGAGGGCGGTTTGCGTTCTCCTCTCAGAACCTCGATCACGAACCGGCGAAGGGGCGCGCACATCCGCTCTTCATCCTCGAGAGATGCGATGGCGAAGAGGTTGAGGGCCGCATGCACGTCGGGGTCATTCTCCGACAGGATGAGCAGCCGCTCCACGACCTTTTCGTGCCGCGCGCACGGATCATTCTCCTCTCTGAGCAGGCGGCGCAGGATGCGGTCGAGGCCGGCCAGCGCATGGAGAAGCGACTCCCTGTCCTCGAAATCGACGCCGGTGCTGTCATCACCGATGCAGGCCGCATGGGTGCTGGTGAGCACATGAAAGAAATACGCCACGGTGAGCTCCGGTCTGGGCAGGTCGCCCTCGCGCTCCATCCATGCGAGCTGCTCGAACTGCCAGCGCAGGCTCTCGGTGGCAAAGGCGAGAATGTCTGATCGATCAGGGGAGGGCGACACGGAATTTCTTCTCTTGGTTGATTCTCGGCCCACCATACAGTCCTGACGATTGCCGCGGGGGCCTCTCCGCCCCCAACGAGAATTCCTCGCCGATGCGAAGAGGGCCTTGCGCTTTCCGTGCTTCTCCCCCGGCGGAGTGGCGAGGGCGAATGCGTGTTGCCGAACGGCAACACTCACTCTCTAAAGTGATTTGAATAAGTTATCTTCATCACTTTCTTTGTTGCACCAATCGATAATCGTGATATGTTACCAATATCATTTTTTCAGGGGATGCCATGCAGCTCACACGCCACGCCGAACAGCGACTGCAAGACCGCTGCCTGCCGCGCGATGTGGTCGCGACGATTTACGCATACGGCTCCTTCCGGCATGCGAGGGGAGCCGTGAGTCTCATGCTCGACCGGGAAGCAATCGATCTTGCCGCGGAAGGCGATCGCCGCCGCCGCAACAGGCTTGAACGTTATTGCGGCGCCTATGTGATCGTCGGCGACGGAGAGACAATCATCACCGCCGCGCGTCGCACGCGCCGGTTTCGCCAGTAGACCTCACCGGAAAACCGACAACTCAAAAAGAAGGTTCAGACCCTTGGAACAAGATCTGACACTCGCACAAGCGTTGCTTCCAGCCCTGACCCGCACCACGGCCACGGCGTTCGCAGACCAGAAAGCCCTGCTGTTGGCGCAAGAGGGGCGTGTCAGCGTTCATTACGCGCCTTTCGATCACATCGTCCGCTCGGCGCGCCTGGTGGTGGTCGGCATAACCCCGGGAATGACGCAAGCGGTCAATGCCGTGAACGCCGCCGTTGCCGCACGTGACGCCGGGCTGCCAATCGAAGTCGCCCTCGAAAAGGCGAAGATGACCGCAAGCTTCAGCGGCGGGGCAACGCGAAGCAACCTCGTGGCGATGCTCGATGCCATCGGCGTGGCACGCCATTTCGGGCTGGCCAGCACGGCCGAGCTGTTCCGCCCCGGGGCAGGGGATGTGCACTTCACCTCGGCGCTGCGCTACCCGGTCTTCGTCGACGGCAAGAATTACAACGGCGCGCCGGACATGCTGAAAACCCCGGTCCTGCGGCGCATGGTCGAAACCTGGCTGGCAGAAGAAGCCCGGCTGCTGCCGAACGCCCTTTGGCTTCCGCTGGGCCCGAAGGCCGAAGCCGCGGTGACGCATCTGGTTCAGGCCGGCCTCTTGCGCAACTCCCATGTGCTGGCCGGCATGCCCCATCCCAGCGGGGCAAATGCCGAGCGTGTCGCAATCTTCCTCGGCCGGAAACGCCCCGAGGAGGCGTCGCCCATGACACGGCCCGGGCCGCTGCTCGAGGCGTTTGCCCGCCTCTCGGACCAGATCGCCTCGCTTGAAGGAAACGCGGCATGAACAGAACCAGAGAGATCCCCTACAGCTGGGACGAGATCGAAGAGCAGATCCGTGACGCGATCCGGTGCCAGGCAAGCATCCTCGAGGCCTTCGGGCCTCGAGACGAGGGGCGGACGGTCCGTGATTATCTCGGCCTCGACGGAGAAGGTTTTGTCGATGTCCAGGAACTGACGAGCGAAGAGATCGCCGCGATCGATATCACGCGCCATGACATCTATTACCATGCGCGCGTTGCCTATGATTATGCCTATCAATGCCGCCCGCAGGACCGTTACACCGTTCTCAGCACCTGGCACGAGGTCGATGGCCTTCTGCAGGGCTTTCCGGAAACCGATGCGGACGCCGAGCCATCGCCTTTCTGCACGCTCAACGATTTCCCGCTGCGGCGCATGTTCGAGACCTTCTTCGCCCGCTTCGCGTTGTTTGACAAGGATCGGCAGTGGGATGTGGACATTCGCCAGCTCTCACTGCTGGCGAACATGACCGTGCCCGCCGTGCGCACCTCGCTCAGCAAGGAGGGCTTCAAACTCGAAAAGACGCAGGGGCATGCCCGCTCCCGGCTGGAGGGAACCGGCTTCAAGCTCGCCAATGCAGATGCGCGGCTCTGGCTTTCGAGGCGCCGCGGCTTCATCCCTCAGCTTGACGAGGGGGAGGACGACGGCTCTGATCTCGCCAGCGCCGCTACGCTTTATGATCTGTATCTGAGCTTTCCGGAAGCCGTTGCAC
This sequence comes from Meinhardsimonia xiamenensis, assembly GCF_900102905.1. Lineage (GTDB taxonomy): Bacteria > Pseudomonadota > Alphaproteobacteria > Rhodobacterales > Rhodobacteraceae > Meinhardsimonia > Meinhardsimonia xiamenensis. The sequence continues at coordinate 10,523 of NZ_FNFV01000016.1, forward strand.
GGATCATGGAGCTGCGGGGCCTTGATGCGTCAGCCGCTGCCGCGCAGGCAGGCCTCGATGCGGGATGGCTCGACGAGCTGCTTCACGGCCGTCGCGCTGCACCGGACATCGATGCATTGCGCGCCCTCGCCAGAACGCTCCGGCTTCCCGTGCCCGATTTTGCAGCAGCGGGCGTCAAGCACCTCCTGGCGCTCGAAGACGCCTGATATGCTCCCCGCGCCAAGGGCCTTGGCCATTTGCCCATGTCCCGCAGGCGCCGGCCGGCAGCCCTGTCGGGTGCACGGGCTTGCCACGGTGCTCGCGATCATCCTCGCGGCCGCCCGCGCGCATGGCGCCCGGCTACTGACGGAGGATGGGCACGCGGCACTAATGCCAGGGCGCGGGACCTTCGGCCGAGATCTGGCCGAAGACGTTCTCGCGGTGCCAGCGCAGGTTCGCCGGGTGCGGCGCATGTCTGGGATCGCGGGGTTTCAGGAGCCTGCCGCCCGGGATCAGCAGACGGTCGATGACCTCTCCCGGCACCTTGTTGCGCGACACGAGGATCGTCTCGCAATCCTCGGCCACCGAGATCAGCCCGCGATCGAACATCCAGTGCAGCGTGCCCGACAGCGCAAGCCCGTTGCGGACCGAGTCGCTGCCGCCATGTTCCACCGGGCGGATATGGGCGGCCTGCACCTCGGGGCGGCCGCCGCCGTTGCGCAGCATCAGTCCCGACATCGCGCAGCGATAGCCATAGGCCTCGCGCACTTTGCGGCGGAAGGCGACATCGCGATAGGCCCGGCGGGTGAGCCGCTCGATCACCGGGCGCTCGAAGGGGGCGGCGTGCTCGGCAAGCCCGCCTGCCGACGCGCCATAGCGTGTGGCTTCCCGGGCTTCCAGATCGGCCGGCAGGCCCAAGTTGACGATGCGGGCAAAGTCGGCCTCCGACAGGCGGCGCACGGCGCTTTGCGCCAGCCCGCCGGTCACCGGGCCGCCGTCCGGGCCGGTGAGTGACGCCTCCAGCGGGCGGCCATCGATCAAGCGCGGCACCTCGCGGTCGAAGGGCAGAAAGCTGCCGGGCGCGATCAGCGCAAGATAGCGTCCCTCGACGCCGGGCTTGGGGATGATCTCGTCGATCCGTGCGACGGCGAAATAGCCCCGCGGCCCGGCCTTGACCGGCTCGTAGTAGATGACCCAGTCGCCAACGGCCTCCTGCATTGCCTTGAGGTACTGGCGCGGGAAGTCATAGACGACGTCGGGTTCGTCGTCGTAGATCGAGTCGGCCCGGTGCAGCAGGACGAGCTTTGCCATGGCGCCAGGGAATACCCGGCGGCGGGGGCAGGGCAAGGGCAACCCGCCCATGCCGCGAGGCGCGAGGGCGCTACCCAACCTAAGCGTCCACATCCGCCAAGAGAGACGCCGAGGCCGTCGCGCGCGCGAGGAAAATTCTGCGGTTTAGCGCAGGTGAGGATCCGCCTCCGGTTTCGCCGGCAGGGGTCGAAGGATTCGGCCCGCCCCCTGTGAATCTACCCCTTGCGAATTCCAACCGAGGTGCCACTTCTGCTTGGCATAGACTATCCGCCGCCACGTGCGATCTCCATGAGCTTCTCACGGAATAC
>NZ_FNFV01000014.1 GCF_900102905.1 Meinhardsimonia xiamenensis
GGAGATGGAGATCCGCGAGCTTCTGTCCTCCTACGACTTCCCCGGCGACGAGATCCCGATCATCAAGGGTTCGGCGCTGGCCGCGCTCGAGGGGCGTGACCCGGAGATCGGCGAGAACTCGATCCACGAGCTGATGAAGGCGGTTGACGAGTACATTCCGACGCCCGAGCGCCCGATCGACCAGCCGTTCCTGATGCCGATCGAGGACGTGTTCTCGATCTCCGGCCGCGGCACGGTGGTGACGGGCCGCGTGGAGCGCGGCGTGGTGACGGTTGGCGACGAGGTCGAGATTGTCGGCCTGCGCCCGACGAAGAAGACCACGGTGACGGGCGTGGAGATGTTCCGCAAGCTTCTCGACCGTGGCGAGGCGGGCGACAACATCGGCGCGCTTCTGCGCGGCATCGGCAAGGACGAGGTGGAGCGCGGGCAGGTTCTGTGCAAGCCCGGTTCGGTGACGCCGCACACGGAGTTCGAGGCGGAGGCCTATATCCTGACGAAGGAGGAGGGTGGCCGTCACACGCCGTTCTTCGCCAACTACCGTCCGCAGTTCTACTTCCGCACGACGGACGTGACCGGCACGGTGAAGCTGCCCGAGGGTGTGGAGATGGTGATGCCGGGCGACAACGTGTCGTTCACGGTCGAGCTGATCGCGCCGATCGCGATGGAGGAGCGCCTGCGCTTCGCCATCCGCGAGGGTGGCCGCACCGTCGGCGCCGGCGTGGTCTCCAAGATCCTCAAGTAAGCCCGCCCGCCCGCAAAAGGGCGGGAGGGGGGGCGGGCCGTCCTTCGGGGCGGCCCGTCTCGTTCAGGGCTTCGTCTTCATCGACGGGGCATTGCGCGCGCCGGGATTGCGGCGCAGCGCCTCTGCTAGCCGCCGGACGCGGCCCTCGATGCCGAAGCGCGACAGGCGCTGGGCCGCAGCCTCGATGTGGGCCAGCATCTCGGCATCGGTGAGGCTGCCGCAATGGCCATGGTCAAGGGCAGCTCGGTCGATGCGGCGGGTGCACAGGAACACGACCGTGTCGCCTGGGCAGTGGGCGAGGGGTGTGAACCAGTCGGCCATGCGCTCCATCTGCACCGCGATCCAGGGCTGTTTCCAGTGCAGGTAATCCTGCTGCACGACGAGCGACCGGCCCGGGATGAGCGCGGGAAAGAAGATCTTCGCCATCCGGTCCATCGAGAAGGTGGTCTTGGAGGCGTCCATCACCAGAATCTCGATCGGTCCGCCCTCCCAGCTTTGCTTCTCGAGGCGACCGGGGTGCAGTCGGACGGTCTGACGCCATGGCGCGAGGAGTGCCTCGACCAGCGGCAGCGTCCAGTCGCCCTCGAATGGCGCGATACCGGCGGGGGTGAGGTATTTTTCCTTGAGCCAGTCGCTGATGCGAAAGGCGTCATAGCCGTGCACCGGCGCGCCGCGCCCCGCCCGCCGCTGCCCCTCGGCCAGAAGCGCCGTGGAGCCGCCCAGAAAACAGCCCAGATCCACGAGCGCGCCGGCCCCCGTGGCCCAGTGTTCGGCAAGCCAGAGGTAGAGCCTGCGCTCCTCCTCGCTCAGCATCGTGGGCACGGCAGCGGCCGGGCCGAAGTCGCTCTCGGCAACCGCACGCCAGGGAGCGCCGGCAAGCGCGCGGGCGGCGGCGGGGAGATCGGCTGCGTCTTCGGCGTCGGTCACGGTGCCCTGGGTAGCACGCGCGATTCCGGCTTGAAAACCCCGCTTGATTCCGGCGCGCGGCTGGACTAGTTCCATCAACGGCCGCAGGGGTGTAGCTCAGTTGGTAGAGCATCGGTCTCCAAAACCGAGGGTCGGGGGTTCGAGTCCCTCCGCCCCTGCCAGGGCCTGACCGGAAATTCGCGCCGCACGGCGGCGCTTCGCATCGCGCCCTCGAGAAGCCGGAGCGCGCATGATTCGAGCGGCGTCCGGTTCTGCCTCATGTTTTCCCGACGTGCGAAAGCCTGTAATCAGATCCCCGGAAGCCATGGGAGGTCAGGCAATGGGAAAATCGCGGGCCGGCGACATCGGCGTCGTCTTCATGGCCGAACCGGGGCGCTACGAGTGGTCGGCGGTGCTGCTTGTCTCTTCGCTGCTCGCTTTCGCCTATGACCGCATCGGCATCCACGCCTATTGCCGCAAGACGCTGATCGGCGATCTGCACCCGCGCACTCTGGCCTTCTTCGAGCGTCACGGCGTGCGGCTCGAGCCCATCGAGCCGGGCTTTGCCGTGCCCTACCCGCAGGGCAACAAGCTTTACGCCTGCGCCGCCGAGCGCCCCGAGCCGGCGACGCTGCTGATGGACACCGACATGATGCTCGTCCGCCCCACCGTGCTTGGCGAGGCCTTCCGGTCCGGCCACGTCTCGGGGCGGCACACCTCCGACTGGATGTGGGGGCGCACGGTGGCCGATTGGGCGGTGGCCTATCGTTCCGTGGGGCTGGAGCCGCCGCGCCAGCGCATGGCCCGGTCGGGCGGCTCGTGGGTCACCCCTTCCATCGCCGCGGCCTTCGTGGCCTATGACGCGCCGGGCTTCGGCGCGGTCTGGCGCGACACTGCACTCCAGATCGAGGAGAAGCGCCTGGCGCGCGGCATCTACCCCACGCTTGACCAGATCTCGCTGCCGGTGGCGACATACCGCGCGGGGCTTCTGCCGCGGCTGATCGGGGCGGAGTGGAACAAGGGCGGCGAGCTGAAGGAAAAGCAGCTCGATTCGGTCAGGGTCCATCACTACCAGAAGGCCGAGAGGCTCCGGGCCTCCGCCAGCCGCTGGATCGCGGATGCTCTCTTGCGGGATTTCGCCGGTTTCGACGACCTCGAGGCGCTGATCGGCTTTTACGAGCGGCAGGGGCGCCGCCCGCCCGAGGTGCACGGCAACGAGGGCCATTGGGACGCGGTCGTGCGCGCCCAGCTCAAGGTGGATGTGCGTCACCGCCCCGGCGGGCCTTCGCATGGCACAGGCGAGGCGGAGCCGCCGGAGGGCGGGGCGGGTTGAAAAGGCCGGCGCAACCGCGTATCTGCGCGCCATTCACGGCCAGGAGTCGGGCAGCATGGCAAGAACCAATCCCCTTCAGTTCATCCAGCAGGTGCGGGCGGAGGTCTCGAAGATCACCTGGCCTACGCGGCGGGAGGTACTGCTGACCACCGCCATGGTCTTCGTCATGGCGACGCTGACGGCGATCTTCTTCTTCCTGGTCGATCTGGTGATCCGCACCGGGCTGCAGGCGATCCTGGGCATGTTCGGCTGAGCCAGGGGCGACGGCTGACGCGGGGACAGCCGGCAAAGGCACTTGAAATCACGCGCGTCTGCGGCTAGGACCGGCGCCACTTCTCCGACAGGCGTGCACCGATTCGTGTTGCGCGCCGCTTTTTGTTCGGAACAGCGGCGACGCAAGCGACTGAGTTTACTGGGGTTTCCGGCGGGACCGGGCGAGGCGAGGCAAGATTCGGCATGGCGAAACGGTGGTACGCGGTCAGCGTTCTCTCGAACTTCGAGAAGAAGGTTGCCGAGCAGATCAGACATGCCGTGGCCGAAAAGGGCCTTGAGGATCTCGTCGACGAGGTGCTGGTGCCCGAGGAGGAGGTCATCGAGATTCGCCGCGGCAAGAAGGTGACGGTGCCGCGTCGCTTCATGCCGGGCTATGTGCTCGTGCACATGGAGCTTACGGACGAGACATATCACCTGATCAACTCGATCAGCCGCGTCACCGGCTTCCTCGGCCCTCAGGGCAAGCCGATGCCCATGAAGGACGAGGAGGTGAATGCCATCCTCAACCGCGTCGAGGAAGGTGTTGAGCAGCCGCGCACGCTCATCCACTTCGACATCGGCGAGAAGGTCAATGTCATCGACGGGCCGTTCGAGGGCTTCGAGGGCATGGTCGAGGAAGTGGACGACGAGCATCAGCGCCTGAAGGTGTCGGTGTCGATCTTCGGCCGGGCGACCCCGGTCGAGCTGGAGTTCACGCAGGTGTCGAAGGTCGCCTGACGTGGCAAGCGGTGGAAGGCGGAGGGGGCGCGCCCCCGAGGCCGGACCACCAGCCTGAAACCGCCCAAGACGCGTCGCGGGCGGAGGTTTGAGAAGGAGAGGGCCACATGGCCAAGAAACTTGTCGGCAGCATGAAGCTGCAGATTCCGGCGGGCAAGGCGAACCCCTCGCCGCCGGTCGGTCCGGCGCTGGGTCAGCGCGGGATCAACATCATGGAATTCTGCAAGGCGTTCAACGCCCGCACCCAGGACATGGAGCCCGGTGCGCCGATTCCGACCGTGATCTACTACTACCAGGACAAGTCCTTCACGATGGAGCTCAAGACTCCGCCGGCGTCCTGGTATCTCAAACGCGCCGCGGGGCTGAAGCCCGTCGGCAAGCGCAACCGCCCGCGCGGGGCCGAGAAACCCGGCCGGGAGGTGGTGGGCACCATCACCCAGAAGCAGCTGCGCGAGATCGCCGAGGCGAAGATGAAGGATCTGTCCGCCGTCGACATCGAGGGGGCGATGAAGATCATCCTCGGTTCGGCGAAGTCCATGGGCATCGAGGTGAAGGGGTAAGCGCGATGGCGAAGATCGGAAAGCGTCTGCGCGCCGCGCGCGAGGCCCTGAAGGGCAAGCATGACCTCCCCGTCGAGGAGGCGGTCAAGCTTGTGAAGGAGAATGCGAAGGCGAAGTTCGACGAGACGATCGAGGTGGCGATGAACCTCGGCGTCGATCCGCGCCACGCCGACCAGATGGTGCGCGGCACGGTGACGCTGCCGCACGGCACCGGCAAGGAGGTGCGCGTGGCCGTCTTCGCCCGCGGGCCGAAGGCCGATGAGGCCAAGGCCGCGGGTGCGGACATCGTCGGTGCGGAGGATCTGATGGAGCGGATCCAGGCCGGTCAGATCGACTTTGACCGCTGCATCGCCACGCCCGACATGATGCCGATCGTCGGGCGTCTGGGCAAGATCCTGGGCCCCCGCAACCTGATGCCGAACCCCAAGGTTGGCACGGTGACGATGGATGTGGCCGAGGCCGTTAAGGCGGCGAAAGGCGGTCAGGTGCAGTTCCGCGCCGACAAGGGCGGGGTGGTGCATGCCGCGATCGGCAAGGCCTCCTTCGACGAGAAGGCGCTGGCCGACAACCTGCGCGCCTTCGTCGATGCGGTGGTAAAGGCCAAGCCGTCGGGTGCCAAGGGCACCTACATCAAGAAGATCACGCTCAGCTCGACCATGGGCCCCGGTGTGACGGTGGATGTGAACTCCGCCACCGGCGCGACGGAAAAGGCCAAGGTCGCCGCCTGAGCGACGCGAGATTCGCCCGCCCTGCAAGGGGCGGGCGGGTGGCGGGGCGCAACTGTCCCGTCCTGTCCGAGACGGAGGGTGGGGCTTCGGCCCGGTAAATCCTTCCTGAGACGGGGAACGAGACGAGATTTCCGGGCGGCTCAAGCCCTCGGGCGATCGAGGCCTCGGGACCCGGCACGGACCCGAACGCGCCAATGCCCCTCGGGGCGGCGGCGCAAACTGAGCCGGGGGGTGCAAGCCTCCCAGAACTTGGAGCGAAACTGTGGATAGAGCCCAGAAGAAGAGAGTGGTCGAGGAACTCGGCCAGATCTTCGAGAACTCTGGCGTCGTGGTGGTTGCCCACTACGCGGGTCTCACGGTTGCGGAGATGCAGGATCTGCGCGCGCGTATGCGCGAGGCGGGCGGATCCGTGCGCGTTGCCAAGAACAGGCTCGCCAAGATCGCCCTTGAGGGCAAGCCGAATGCAGGGCTTGCCGACTTCCTCACGGGCATGACCGTTCTCATCTATTCCGAAGACCCTGTGGCTGCGGCCAAGGTCGCGGAAGCCTTCGCCAAGGACAACAAGAAGCTCGAGATTGTCGGCGGGGCGATGGGTGAGACGATCCTGGACCGGGACGGTGTGAAGGCCGTGTCCGAGATGCCGTCGCGCGAAGAGCTCATCGCTCAGATCGCGGGCATGATCGGCGCACCTGCCGCCAACATCGCCGGTGCCATTGGCGCGCCTGCCTCCAACATCGCAAGCATCCTGACAACCATCGAGGAGCGCGCGGAAGCCGCGTGATCTTCACGAGACCCGCGTGGGGTTGAACCCTTCGCGTCGGGACACATCTTAAGGAACCTGGAAATGGCTGATCTGAAGAAACTTGCCGAAGAGATCGTGAACCTCACGCTTCTCGAGGCGCAGGAGCTGAAAAACATCCTCAAGGAAGAGTACGGCATCGAGCCCGCCGCCGGCGGCGCGGTGATGGTTGCCGGCCCTGCCGCCGGCGCCGAGGGCGGTGCCGCCGAGGAAGAGAAGACCGAGTTCGACGTCATCCTGAAGTCGGCCGGTGCGCAGAAGATCAACGTGATCAAGGAAGTGCGCGCCATCACCGGTCTTGGCCTGAAGGAGGCCAAGGAACTCGTCGAGGCCGGCGGCAAGCCCGTGAAGGAAGGCGTCTCCAAGGAAGAGGCCGAGGAGATCAAGAAGAAGCTCGAGGCGGCTGGCGCCGAGGTCGAGCTGAAGTGATCAGTGGCGGGCGGGCCAGCACAGAGGGCCGCCCGAAACCGATGGAACAGGGCTGGTTCCGGCATTTTGCCGGGACCAGCCGTCCGCGTCTTGGAAAGGGCCTCGTGGATGGGCCTTTCCCAGGGCGCGGGTCAGGATCGGGAGGCGGCCTGTGGGACGGCCGCCGGGAATGGATCCGACCCCCCGTTTCGTGAGGGTGCGCCGCCGGAGCCCGACGGCAGGTCGCGCCCACGAAAAAGAAGGTGACGACGCGCATGGCTTCGAGCTTCCTCGGACAGAAGAGACTCCGCCGCAACTACGGCAAGATCCGCGAAGTGCTGGAGATGCCGAACCTCATCGAGGTTCAGAAATCCTCCTATGACTTGTTCCTCAAGTCGGGCGACGGCCCCGAGCCCGCCGATGGCGAGGGGCTCAAGGGGGTCTTCCAGTCGGTTTTTCCGATCAAGGATTTCAACGAGACGGCCGTGCTCGAGTTCGTCAAGTACGAGCTCGAGAAGCCGAAATACGACGTCGACGAATGTCAGCAGCGTGACATGACCTATGCCGCGCCGCTGAAGGTGACCTTGCGCCTGATCGTCTTTGACGTCGACGAGGAAACCGGCGCGAAGTCGGTCAAGGACATCAAGGAACAGGACGTCTACATGGGCGACATGCCCCTGATGACGCCCAACGGCACTTTCATCGTCAACGGCACCGAGCGGGTGATCGTCTCCCAGATGCACCGCTCTCCGGGCGTCTTCTTCGACCATGACAAGGGCAAGACGCACTCCTCGGGCAAGCTTCTGTTTGCCTGCCGGATCATCCCCTATCGCGGTTCGTGGCTCGACTTCGAGTTCGATGCCAAGGACATCGTCTATGCCCGCATCGACCGGCGCCGGAAACTGCCGGTGACGACGCTTCTCTATGCCCTCGGCATGGATCAGGAAGCGATCATGGACGCCTTCTACGACACCGTGCATTTCAAGCTGCGCGAGGGCAAGGGCTGGGCCACCAAGTTCTTCCCCGAGCGCCTGCGCGGCTCGCGGCCGAGCTTCGACCTCATCGACGCGGCCACCGGCGAGGTGATCGTGAAGGCGGGGGACAAGGTCACGCCGCGGCTCGTCAAGAAGATCCTCGACGAGGGCAAGATCACCGAGATCCTCGTGCCCTTCGATCACATCATCGGCCGTTATGTGGCGAAGGACATCATCAACGAGGAAACCGGCGCGATCTATGTCGAGGCCGGCGACGAACTGACCTGGGAGACCGACAAGGACGGCAACGTCATCGGCGGCACGCTGAAGGAGCTGCTTGACGCCGGAATTACCGACATTCCGGTGCTCGACATCGACAACATCAATGTCGGCCCGTACATCCGCAACACCATGGCGGTGGACAAGAACATGAACCGCGAGACCGCGCTCATGGACATCTACCGCGTCATGCGCCCCGGCGAGCCGCCCACCGTGGAGGCGGCCTCGGCGCTGTTCGACCAGCTGTTCTTCGACCCCGAGCGCTACGACCTGTCGGCCGTGGGGCGGGTGAAGATGAACATGCGCCTCAACCTCGACAAGCCCGACACCCAGCGCACGCTCGACCGCGAGGACATCGTGGCCTGCATCAAGGCGCTCGTCGAGCTGCGCGACGGGCGTGGCGAGATCGACGACATCGACCATCTCGGCAACCGCCGGGTGCGCTCGGTGGGCGAGCTGATGGAGAACCAGTATCGCGTGGGCCTGCTCAGGATGGAGCGCGCGATCAAGGAGCGCATGAGCTCGGTCGAGATCGACACGGTGATGCCGCAGGATCTTATCAACGCCAAGCCCGCGGCGGCGGCGGTGCGCGAGTTCTTCGGCTCCTCGCAGCTCTCCCAGTTCATGGACCAGACCAACCCGCTCTCGGAGGTCACGCACAAGCGGCGTCTCTCGGCGCTTGGCCCCGGGGGGCTCACGCGCGAGCGCGCGGGCTTCGAGGTGCGCGACGTGCACCCGACCCATTACGGCCGGATGTGCCCGATCGAGACGCCGGAAGGCCCGAACATCGGCCTCATCAACTCGCTCGCGACCTATGCGCGGGTGAACAAGTACGGCTTCATCGAGACGCCCTACCGGCGGGTGGTGAACGGGCAGGTCACCGACGAGGTGGTTTACATGTCCGCCACCGAGGAGATGCGCCACACCATCGCTCAGGCCAATGCGCGGCTTGACGAGGAAGGGCGCTTCATCAACGAGCTGGTCTCGACCCGTCAGGCGGGCGAATACAAGCTCGCCCCGCGCGAGCAGGTCGATTTCATCGACGTGAGCCCCAAGCAACTCGTCTCGGTCGCAGCCGCGCTCATTCCTTTCCTCGAGAACGACGACGCCAACCGCGCGCTGATGGGTTCGAACATGCAGCGCCAGGCGGTGCCGCTTCTGCAGGCGGACGCGCCGCTTGTGGGCACGGGCATCGAGGCCAAGGTGGCGGTGGACTCGGGAGCCGCGATCACGGCGCGGCGCGCGGGCATCATCGACCAGGTCGATGCCCAGCGTATCGTCGTGCGTGCCACCGAGGATCTCGAGCCGGGCGACCCGGGGGTGGACATCTACCGTCTGCGCAAGTTCCAGCGCTCCAACCAGAACACCTGCATCAACCAGCGCCCGCTGGTCGTCGTGGGTCAGGAGGTGAAGAAGGGCGAGGTCATCGCCGACGGCCCCTCCACCGACATGGGGGAACTGGCGCTCGGCAAGAACGTGATCGTCGCCTTCATGCCGTGGAACGGCTACAACTACGAGGACTCGATCCTGATCTCCGAGCGCATCGTGCGCGATGACGTGTTCACCTCGATCCACATTGAGGAATACGAGGTCGCCGCCCGCGACACCAAGCTCGGGCCCGAGGAGATCACCCGCGACATCCCCAACGTCGGCGAGGAGGCGCTCCGCAACCTCGACGAGGCGGGCATCGTCTACATCGGCGCCGAGGTGGGGCCGGGCGACATCCTCGTGGGCAAGATCACGCCCAAGGGCGAGAGCCCGATGACGCCGGAGGAGAAGCTTCTGCGCGCCATTTTCGGCGAGAAGGCCTCTGACGTGCGCGACACCTCGCTGCGCATGCCGCCGGGCGATTACGGCACCGTTGTGGAGGTGCGCGTGTTCAACCGTCACGGCGTGGAGAAGGACGAGCGCGCGCTGCAGATCGAGCGCGAGGAGATCGAGCGGCTCGCCCGCGACCGCGACGACGAGCTCGCCATTCTCGAGCGCAACATCTACGCGCGCCTCAAGTCGATCCTTCTGGGCAAGACCGCGGTGAAGGGGCCGAAGGGCGTGAAAGCCGGCACCGAGATCACCGAGGAGCTGCTCGAGAGCCTCTCGCGCGGCCAGTGGTGGCAGCTCGCCCTTGGCGACGAGGCCGACGCGCAGCAGGTCGAGGCGCTTAACGCCCAGTATCAGGCGCAGAAGCGGGCGCTCGAGCACCGCTTCGAGGACAAGGTCGAAAAGGTGCGCCGCGGCGACGACCTGCCGCCGGGCGTGATGAAGATGGTCAAGGTCTTCGTCGCGGTGAAGCGCAAGCTTCAGCCCGGCGACAAGATGGCCGGCCGCCACGGCAACAAGGGCGTGGTCTCCAAGGTCGTGCCGATCGAGGACATGCCTTTCCTAGAGGACGGCACGCCGGTTGACATCGTGCTGAACCCGCTCGGCGTGCCGAGCCGGATGAACGTCGGTCAGATCCTCGAGACGCACATGGGCTGGGCCGCGCGCGGGCTTGGCCTGAAGATCGACGAGGCGCTGGCCGAATACCGCCGCTCGGGCGATCTGACGCCGGTGAAGGAGGCGATGCGCCTTGCCTATGGCGACGAGGCCTGGGAAGAGGGCATCAAGGACATGAGCGAGGAGGCTCTGGTCGAGGCCGCTTCCAACGTCACCCGCGGCGTGCCGATCGCGACCCCGGTCTTCGACGGTGCCAAGGAGGCGGATGTGAACGATGCGCTGATCCGCGCGGGCTTCGACGTCTCCGGCCAGTCGCGGCTCTTCGACGGGCGCACGGGCGAGGAATTCTCGCGGCCGGTGACGGTGGGCATGAAGTATCTGCTCAAGCTTCACCACCTTGTCGATGACAAGATCCACGCCCGCTCGACCGGCCCCTACAGCCTCGTCACCCAGCAGCCTCTGGGCGGCAAGGCCCAGTTCGGCGGTCAGCGCTTCGGCGAGATGGAGGTGTGGGCGCTCGAGGCCTACGGCGCGGCCTACACCCTGCAGGAGATGCTGACGGTGAAGTCCGACGACGTGGCCGGCCGCACCAAGGTCTACGAGGCGATCGTCAAGGGCGAGGACAACTTCGAGGCCGGGGTGCCGGAATCCTTCAACGTTCTGGTGAAGGAAGTCCGCGGTCTGGGGCTCAACATGGAACTCCTGGATGCGGAGGAGGAGGAAGAGGAGCTTGGCTGACGCGCCGCTCCGCCATCGCCGGCAGGGCGGGCCAACCGCCCGCCGGCTCTCCCCCCGCCATCTCTGATTAGGAAGTCGTCATGAACCAGGAACTCATCAACAACCCGTTCAACCCGCTGGCGCCGCCGAAGACCTTTGACGAGATCCGCATCTCGCTGGCTTCGCCGGAGCGGATCCTCAGCTGGTCCTACGGCGAGATAAAGAAGCCCGAGACCATCAACTACCGCACCTTCAAGCCGGAGCGGGACGGGCTGTTCTGCGCCCGCATCTTCGGGCCGATCAAGGACTACGAGTGCCTGTGCGGCAAGTACAAGCGGATGAAGTATCGCGGCGTGGTCTGCGAGAAGTGCGGCGTGGAAGTGACGCTGCAGAAGGTCCGCCGCGAGCGCATGGGCCACATCGAGCTGGCCGCGCCGGTCGCGCACATCTGGTTTCTGAAGTCGCTGCCCTCGCGCATCGGGCTGATGCTCGACATGACCCTGCGCGATCTCGAGCGCATCCTCTACTTCGAGAACTATGTGGTCATCGAGCCGGGGCTGACCGACCTCTCCTACGGCCAGCTCCTGACCGAGCAGGAATATCTCGACGCGCAGGACCAGTACGGCCCCGACGCCTTCACCGCCAACATTGGGGCGGAGGCGATCCGCGAGATGCTGGCGGCGATCGACCTTGAGGCCGAGGCCGAGCAGCTGCGCGCCGACCTGGCCGAGGCGGGCGGCTCGGAGCTGAAACAGAAGAAGATCATCAAGCGGCTGAAGCTCGTCGAGAGCTTCATCGAGTCGGGCAACCGCCCCGAGTGGATGGTGATGACGGTGATCCCGGTCATCCCGCCCGAGCTGCGCCCGCTGGTGCCGCTCGACGGTGGCCGCTTTGCCACCTCCGACCTCAACGACCTCTACCGCCGGGTCATCAACCGCAACAACCGCCTCAAGCGGCTGATCGAGCTGCGCGCGCCCGACATCATCGTGCGCAACGAAAAGCGCATGCTGCAGGAGGCGGTGGACGCGCTCTTCGACAACGGCCGCCGTGGCCGGGTGATCACCGGCGCCAACAAGCGCCCGCTGAAGTCGCTCTCCGACATGCTGAAGGGCAAGCAGGGCCGCTTCCGGCAGAACCTGCTCGGCAAGCGGGTGGACTTCTCGGGCCGCTCGGTGATCGTGACGGGTCCCGAACTCAAGCTGCACCAGTGCGGCCTGCCCAAGAAGATGGCGCTCGAGCTCTTCAAGCCGTTCATCTATTCGCGGCTCGAGGCGAAGGGGCTTTCCTCCACCGTCAAGCAGGCCAAGAAGCTCGTCGAGAAGGAGCGCCCGGAGGTCTGGGACATCCTTGACGAGGTGATCCGCGAGCACCCCGTTCTTCTGAACCGGGCGCCGACGCTGCACCGCCTCGGCATCCAGGCCTTCGAGCCGGTGCTGATCGAGGGCAAGGCCATCCAGCTGCACCCGCTCGTCTGCGCCGCCTTCAACGCCGATTTCGACGGCGACCAGATGGCCGTGCACGTGCCGCTGTCGCTCGAGGCCCAGCTCGAGGCGCGGGTCTTGATGATGTCGACGAACAACGTCCTCAGCCCCGCCAACGGCGCGCCGATCATCGTACCCTCCCAGGACATGATCCTCGGGCTCTACTACATCACCATGGAGCGCAAGGGGATGAAGGGCGAGGGCATGGCCTTCGCCGACCCCGACGAGGTGCTTCTGGCGCTCGAGTCCGGTGAGGTGCATCTGCACGCGAAGATCACCGCGCGCATCCCGCAGATCGACGAGGAAGGCAACGAGGTTCTCAAGCGTTACGAGACCACGCCGGGCCGGGTGCGTCTGGGGCTTCTCCTGCCCAAGAACGCCAAGGCGCCCTTCGATCTCGTCAACCGCCTTCTGCGCAAGAAGGAGGTGCAGCAGGTCATCGACACCGTCTACCGCTACTGCGGGCAGAAGGAGTCGGTCATCTTCTGCGACCAGATCATGGGTCTCGGCTTCCGAGAGGCCTTCCGCGCCGGCATCTCCTTCGGCAAGGACGACATGGTCGTGCCCGAGGAGAAATGGCAGATCGTCAATGAGACGCGCGAGCTCGTTAAGGACTTCGAGCAGCAGTACATGGACGGCCTCATCACCCAGGGCGAGAAGTACAACAAGGTCGTCGACGCCTGGTCGAAGTGCAACGACCGGGTGACCGAGGCGATGATGAAGGCGATCTCGGCGCCGCGCTTCGACGAGGAAGGCCGCGAACTGGAGCCGAACTCGATCTACATGATGGCGCACTCGGGCGCCCGGGGCTCGGTAACGCAGATGAAGCAGCTCGGCGGCATGCGTGGCCTGATGGCCAAGCCCTCGGGCGAGATCATCGAGACGCCGATCATCTCGAACTTCAAGGAAGGCCTGACGGTGCTGGAGTACTTCAACTCCACCCACGGTGCGCGCAAGGGTCTTTCCGACACCGCGCTCAAGACGGCGAACTCGGGCTACCTGACCCGCCGTCTCGTCGATGTGGCGCAGGACTGCATCGTGCGCATCGAGGATTGCGGCACCGACCGCGCCATCACCGCCGAGGCGGCGGTGTCGGATGGCGAGATCGTGGCCTCGCTCGCCGAGCGCATCCTGGGCCGGGTCGCTGCCGAGGATGTGGTGGTGCCGGGCACCGACGAGGTGCTGGTCTCGGCCGGCGAGCTCATCGACGAGCGCAAGGCCGACGCCATCGAGGCGGCCGGCATCGCCAAGGTGCGAATCCGCAGCCCGCTGACCTGCGAGGCCGACGAGGGCGTCTGCGCCAAGTGCTACGGGCGTGACCTTGCCCGCGGCACCATGGTCAACGTCGGCGAGGCGGTGGGCATCATCGCCGCCCAGTCGATCGGCGAGCCCGGCACGCAGCTGACCATGCGCACCTTCCACATCGGCGGGGTGGCGACCGGTGGCCAGCAGTCCTTCCAGGAGGCAAACCAGGAAGGTCGGGTGGAGTTCCGCAACGCCAACCTCATCGTCAACCGCGATGGCGAGCAGATCGTGGTTGGCAGGAACATGCAGCTCGTCATCATCGATGACAACGGCGTGGAACGGGCGAGCTACAAGCTTGGCTACGGCACCAAGGTCTTCCCGAAGGAAGGCGACCGGGTGAAGCGTGGCGACCGTCTGTTCGAGTGGGACCCCTACACGCTGCCCATCATCGCCGAGAAGGGCGGTCGGGTGAAGTTCGTCGACCTCATCTCGGGCATCTCGGTGCGCGAGGAGACCGACGAGGCCACCGGCATGACCCAGAAGATCGTGGCCGACTGGCGCATCGCGCCCAAGGGCAGCGATCTGAAGCCCGAGATCATCATTGTGGACGAGAACGGCGAGCCCGTGCGCAACGAGCAGGGCAACCCCGTGACCTACCCGATGAGCGTGGATGCGATCCTCTCGGTCGAGGACGGCCAGACCATCGAGCCGGGCGACGTCGTGGCGCGTATCCCGCGCGAGGGCGCCAGAACCAAGGACATCACCGGCGGTCTGCCGCGGGTGGCGGAGCTCTTCGAGGCGCGCCGGCCGAAGGATCACGCGATCATCGCCGAGATCGACGGCTATGTCCGCTTCGGCCGCGACTTCAAGAACAAGCGCCGGATCATCATCGAGCCGGTCGACGAGTCGCTTGAACCGGTCGAGTATCTTGTGCCGAAGGGCAAGCACATCCCCGTCGCCCAGGGCGATTTCGTCCAGAAGGGTGACTACATCATGGACGGGCACCCCGCTCCCCATGACATCCTTCGGATCATGGGCATCGAGGCGCTGGCCGATTACCTGATCAACGAGGTGCAGGAGGTCTACCGTCTGCAGGGCGTGAAGATCAACGACAAGCACATCGAGGTGATCGTCCGGCAGATGCTGCAGAAGATGGAGATCATCGACTCCGGCGACACCACGCTGCTGAAGGGCGAGCACGTCGAGAAGGCCGAGCTCGAGGAGGCCAATGCGAAGGCGATGGCCAAGGGCGGGCGTCCGGCAACGGCCGAGCCGGTGCTTCTGGGCATCACCAAGGCCAGCCTGCAGACGCGCTCGTTCATCTCCGCCGCCTCGTTCCAGGAAACGACGCGTGTGCTGACCGAGGCCGCTGTCCAGGGCAAGGTCGACAAGCTCGTCGGCCTCAAGGAGAACGTGATCGTCGGCCGCCTGATCCCGGCCGGTACCGGTGGCGCGATCCAGCGCATCCGTCGTATCGCGCATGCCCGTGACCAAGCGGTGATCGAAGCGGCCCGTGCCGAAGCCGAGGCGGCCGCAGCGCTTGCGGCACCGGCGGAGGGCGACGAGATGGGCGACGTCTTCGGTGACTCGGGGCTGGTGGACGAAACCGAAAGCCGCGAGTGACGCCGCAAGGCTGAACGCCCAAACGGCTCGGGGGCCTTCGCGGGAAATCCGCGAAGGCCCCTTTTTCTCGTCCGCAACGCAAGCGCATTTCCGGCTGGAAGGGGGCGTGGCCTCCTGCTAGAGCGCCTTCATCATGGCCGGCTTGAGCGACAATGCCCGCGGCGCGCTCCTGATGATAGGGTCGATGGCCGCTTTCACCTTCAACGACGCCTGCATGAAAGGGCTGGCGGGCGAACTGCCGCTCGTTCAGGCTGTGTTCCTGCGCGGCATCGCCACCACGGCGCTGATGTATCTTCTCGCCCGCTGGCTGGGCCGGCTGCGGCTTGACCTTCCGGCGCGCGAGTGGCGGCTGATCCTCCTGCGCGCGCTGGCGGACATCGGCGCGACGGCGTTTTTCCTCACGGCGCTGTTCAACATGCCCATCGCCAATGTCACGGCAATCCTTCAGGCCCTGCCGCTGACCGTGACGCTTGCCGGAGCGCTGTTTCTGGGCGAGGCGGTGGGCTGGCGCCGCCTGGCGGCGATCCTCGTGGGCTTCACCGGCGTGCTGATCATCGTGCGCCCCGGCTTTTCGGGGTTCAACGCCTATTCGCTGCACGTGCTGGTGGCGGTCGGTTTCGTCACCGTGCGCGACCTCGTGGCGCGCCGCTTGTCGCCGCAGGTGCCCTCTCTGACGGCGGCCGTCGTCAACGCCGCCGCGATCACCGTCGGATTCGGCATCGCGTCGGCCTTCATCGACTGGGTCCCGGTGACAGGGCGCGCGGGGCTGCTGCTGGCCACCGCCTCGGTGCTGATCATCGGCGGCTATCTGTTCTCGGTCTCTGCCATGCGCGTGGGCGAGATCGCGGTGGTGGCGCCGTTCAGATACACCTCGCTTCTCTGGGCGCTGGTGGCGGGCCTTCTGATATTCGGCGAATGGCCGGACGGGCCAACGCTTGCAGGCGCGGCGCTGGTGGTTGCAACGGGGCTTTACACCTTCCGCCGGGAGCGCCGGCTGAAGCGGGGGGAAAGGCCCAAGGCCGCTGTTGACAAGGGGTGAGACTCACCCTATACGGCGCGCACTCGGGCCCGGGGTGCGCTGGCAACGGGCCTGTCACAGGTTAGGAAGCGGTCAAGATCCGGGCCTTGGGCCCCGATCCTCTGGAAACCCACCGCGTCGTTCCCGGGAGTTGGGGGACGGATGCGGTTCTTGCGTTTTGCGGACGCGCAAGGCGCTCGGAAGGAAGAACATCGCGGGCACGCGCGGCCCGCTGGCGAAACGAAGAAGTGTTGCAACACGGGGAACAGAACCCAATGCCCACGATCCAGCAGCTGATCCGCAAGCCGCGGCAGCCGAAAGTCAAGCGCTCCAAGTCGCTTCACCTCGAGGGATGCCCGCAAAAGCGTGGCGTCTGCACTCGCGTCTACACCACCACGCCGAAGAAGCCGAACTCGGCGATGCGGAAGGTGGCGAAGGTGCGGCTGACCAACGGTTACGAGGTGATCAGCTACATCCCGGGCGAAGGCCATAACCTGCAGGAGCACTCGGTGGTGCTGATCCGCGGTGGCCGGGTCAAGGACCTTCCGGGTGTGCGCTACCACATCCTGCGTGGTGTTCTCGACACCCAGGGGGTCAAGGATCGCCGTCAGCGCCGCTCGAAATACGGCGCCAAGCGCCCGAAGTAAGGAGAGACGCCAATGTCCCGCCGCCATCGCGCCGAGAAACGCGAAGTGCTGCCCGACGCCAAGTATGGCGACCGGGTGCTGACCAAGTTCATGAACAACCTCATGATCGACGGCAAGAAGTCGGTCGCCGAGCGCATCGTCTACAGCGCCCTCGAGCGGGTCGAGGCGCGGCTGAAGCGCGCGCCCGTGGAGGTGTTCCATGAGGCGCTCGACAATGTGAAGCCCTCCGTCGAGGTCCGTTCCCGTCGAGTGGGTGGTGCCACCTACCAGGTTCCGGTCGAGGTGCGCCCGGAGCGGCGCGAGGCGCTGGCGATCCGCTGGCTCATCGCCGCGAGCCGCAACCGCAACGAGAACACCATGGAAGAGCGCCTCGCCGCCGAACTCATCGACGCGGTCAATGGCCGTGGCTCCGCGGTGAAGAAGCGCGAGGACACCCACAAGATGGCCGAAGCCAACAAGGCCTTCAGCCACTACCGTTGGTAACACCGCCGAGGCTTTCGGCGAACTGAGGCCCCAGAATCATGCCACGCGAATATCCCCTCGAGCGCTACCGCAACTTCGGCATCATGGCGCACATCGATGCCGGCAAGACGACCTGCACCGAGCGCATCCTCTATTACACCGGCAAGTCCCACAAGATCGGCGAGGTGCACGAAGGCGCCGCGACGATGGACTGGATGGAGCAGGAGCAGGAGCGCGGCATCACCATCACCTCGGCGGCGACCACAACCTTTTGGTTCCGCACCGAGGATGGCAAAACGCCCCACGGCCCCTACGGCGACACACCCGAGGAGGCGCGCTTCCGTCTGAACATCATCGATACGCCCGGTCACGTGGACTTCACCATCGAGGTGGAGCGCTCGCTTGCCGTGCTCGATGGCGCGATCTGCGTGCTTGACGCCAACGCCGGCGTGGAGCCTCAGACCGAGACCGTGTGGCGCCAGGCTGACCGCTACAAGGTTCCGCGCATCGTCTTCGTGAACAAGATGGACAAGATCGGCGCGGACTTCTTCAACTGCGTCCGGATGATCAAGGATCGCACCGGCGCGACGCCGGCGCCGATCCAGATCCCGATCGGCTCCGAGGATCAGTTCGAGGGCATCGTTGACCTTATCACCCTGCGCGAGTGGGTGTGGAAGGGCGACGACCTCGGCGCGAGCTGGATCGTGCAGGACGTGCGTGACGAGCTGCGCGAGAAGGCCGAAGAGATGCGTGCGGAGCTTGTCGAGCTTGCCGTGGAGCAGGACGACGAGGCGATGGAGGCCTATCTGGAGGGCAACGAGCCCGACAACTGGACGCTGCGCAAGCTCATCCGCAAGGGCACGCTCAACATGGCTTTCGTGCCGGTGCTTGCCGGCTCGGCCTTCAAGAACAAGGGCGTGCAGCCGCTGTTGAACGCGGTCATCGACTACCTGCCCGGCCCGCTCGACGTGCCGGCCTACATGGGCTTCTCGCCGGACGATCCGAATGAGGAGCGCAACATCGCGCGGCACCCGTCCGATGACGAGCCGCTTGCGGCGCTGGCATTCAAGATCATGAACGACCCGTTCGTGGGCTCGCTCACCTTCACCCGCATCTACTCCGGCACGGTGAAGAAGGGCGACAGCGTTCTGAACTCGACGAAGGGCAAGCGCGAGCGCATCGGCCGGATGATGATGATGCACTCGAACCAGCGCGAGGAGATCGAGGAAGCCTATGCCGGCGACATCATCGCGCTTGCGGGCCTGAAGGAGACCACCACGGGCGACACGCTGTGCGACCCGAAGGCGCCGGTGGTGCTCGAGACGATGACCTTCCCCGAGCCGGTGATCGAGATCGCGGTCGAGCCCAAGACCAAGGCCGACCAGGAGAAGATGGCCGCCGCTCTGGCGCGTCTCGCGGCGGAGGATCCGTCCTTCCGCGTCGAGACCGACCCGGAGTCGGGCCAGACGATCATGAAGGGCATGGGCGAGCTGCACCTCGACATCCTGATCGACCGCATGAAGCGCGAGTTCAAGGTCGAGGCCAACATCGGCGCGCCGCAGGTGGCCTATCGCGAGACCATCACGCAGATGGTCGAGCACACCTACACCCACAAGAAGCAGACCGGCGGTTCGGGCCAGTTCGCCGAGGTCAAGCTCGAGATCGCGCCGACCGAGCCGGGCGAGGGCTACTCCTTCGAATCGCGCATCGTGGGCGGTGCGGTGCCGAAGGAATACATCCCCGGTGTCGAGAAGGGCATCAAGTCGGTGCTCGACTCCGGCCCGCTGGCGGGCTTCCCGGTGGTCGACGTGAAAGTGGCGCTGGTCGACGGCAAGTATCATGACGTCGACTCCTCGGTGCTGGCCTTCGAGATCGCCTCGCGCATGTGCATGCGGGAGGGCCTAAAGAAGGCGGGCCCGCGGCTTCTCGAGCCGATCATGAAGGTCGAGGTGGTGACGCCGGAGGAGTACACCGGCAACATCATCGGCGACCTGACCAGCCGGCGCGGTCAGGTGCAGGGGCAGGAGGTGCGCGGCAACGCCATCGTCATCAACGCCTTCGTGCCGCTGGCGAACATGTTCGGCTACATCAACACGCTGCGGTCGATGTCGTCCGGTCGGGCCCAGTTCACCATGCTGTTCGACCATTACGAGCCGGTGCCGCAGAACATCAGCGAAGAGATCCAGGCGAAATACGCCTGAGCCGCGGCGGGCAGCTCTGCCCGCCCTACACCACCAACCGTAGGGTGGGCGCCATGCCCACCGTCGCGACAGGAACAAGGAGGCCACCATGGCAAAGGCAAAGTTTGAACGGACGAAACCGCACGTGAACGTTGGCACGATCGGCCACGTTGACCACGGCAAGACGACGCTGACGGCGGCGATCACGAAGTATTACGGCGAGTTCAAGGCGTACGACCAGATTGACGCGGCTCCCGAGGAGCGGGCGCGTGGCATCACGATCTCGACGGCGCATGTCGAGTACGAGACGCCGAACCGCCACTACGCGCACGTCGACTGCCCCGGCCACGCTGACTACGTGAAAAACATGATCACGGGTGCGGCGCAGATGGACGGCGCGATTCTGGTGGTTTCGGCCGCCGACGGCCCGATGCCGCAGACGCGCGAGCACATCCTTCTGGCCCGTCAGGTGGGCGTGCCGGCGATGGTCGTGTACATGAACAAGGTCGACCAGGTTGACGACGAGGAGCTTCTGGAGCTTGTGGAGATGGAGATCCGCGAGCTTCTGTCCTCCTACGACTTCCCCGGCGACGAGATCCCGATCATCAAGGGTTCGGCG
>NZ_FNFV01000017.1 GCF_900102905.1 Meinhardsimonia xiamenensis
CAGCGCCTTGATCTTCTCAACCGTCTCGGGCGGCGTCGTCTGCGGGTGGCTCTTGTGGATCGGCGGCAGGTCCTTCAGCCCCTCGAAGCCGTGGGTCTGAAACCGCCGGCGCCACTCGTAGAAGCTGGTCCGGTCCATGCCCCGCCGCCGGCAGGCCTCGGCCACGTTGCCAAGCTTCCTGGCCAGCTCCAGCACGCTCAGACGCTGCTCGGCCATCTTCGTCGCCGCGTCCCGCGACCTGCGTTTCTTCGATGTCGATGATTGTCCCATTGGGTCTTCCTCCTTTCCCCTTATCGCACGGAAAGAAGGTTAAGTGAACACTCAATTCTCCATATGAGTATCCCGGACGTCATTGGGAACTGGACGCCGATGGCCAGCCAACCAACCGAATTATTGAGGCCAGGCGGAAATCTGACCTCATAACACCAGTGCCAAAACCCAAAAAGCGCAAGCAGAACAGCGGTCAGACATCCTTGCTGCTTGATGCAACGCATGATCTTTCCTCGGCGAATCAGGAATACAACCCCACGCCAATTATCAACGAGGTCCGATCCTTCGTAGAAACTTGGCGCAACCTCCCCAACCCCGATCAATGGCTGGTGACCCCCGAGACGGCACGTCTTCTTCAGCACTGGCGGCACCACCCGTTTCAGGGGGTGCGACCCTTCTTTTGTCAGATCGAAGCCGTCGAGACCGCGATCTGGCTTACCGAGGTTGCGCCCAAGATGGGCGCGCGGACCGCAAAGTTCTGGGCGCACCTGAAGGGCGCGAATGCCCAGGCCAACCCGGAGCTCATGAGGCTTGCGCTCAAGCTTGCGACAGGCGCTGGCAAGACAACCGTCATGGCAATGCTGATCGCATGGCACACGGTCAATGCTGTCCGCCACCCGAACAGCAAGCACTTCTCGCGCGGCTTCCTTGTCGTCGCGCCCGGCATCACGATCCGTGATCGGCTGCGCGTGCTCTTGCCAAATGACCCGGAAAGCTACTATCGCTCGCGCGAAATCGTCCCGCCAGACATGCTTGGTGACATCGCTCGAGCGAAAATCGTCATCACGAATTACCATGCGTTCAAGCTTCGCGAACGCATCGCGCTGGCGAGGGGAACCCGTTCGGCGCTTGAAGGTTGGCGAGGCGAGCAAATCCAGACGCTCGAGACTGAAGGCCAGATGCTGCAGCGTGTCATGCCCGAACTGATGGGCATGAAAAACATCGTGGTTCTGAACGACGAGGCTCATCACTGTTATCGCGAACGGGTGAAGGACGCCGACGGCGATACCGAAGACGACCTCAAAGGGGCAGACAAAGCCGAGGCCAAGGAAAACAACGAAGCCGCGCGCATGTGGATTTCCGGCCTCGAGGCCGTGAAGCGGAAGCTCGGAATCAGCCTGGTCTACGACCTGTCGGCCACCCCATTCTTCCTGCGGGGTTCGGGCTACATCGAAGGCACTCTGTTCCCGTGGACCATGAGCGATTTTTCCCTGATGGACGCGATCGAATGCGGTATCGTCAAACTGCCGCGCGTGCCTGTGGCCGACAATGTTCCGGGAGGCGACACCCCGAAATTCCGCAATCTTTGGGACCATATCGGGAAGAAACTCCCCAAGAAGGGCCGTGCTGCGGGCAAGACGCTCGATCCGCTCAGTCTGCCGGCGGAGTTGCTGTCGGCGCTCGATGCCCTCTATGGCCACTACGAGACCACGTTTCGGCTTTGGCAGGAAGCCGGCATCGAGGTGCCACCCGTTTTCATCGTGGTCTGCAACAACACAGCGACCTCCGAGCTGATCTACAAGTACATCTCCGGGTTCGAAAGGGAGAACGCTGATGGTTCTGGAACCCAGCTGGAATTCGGACGACTTCCCTTGTTCCGGAACCATGACGAACATGGGAACCCGCTTCCGCGGCCCAATACGATCCTAATCGACTCGGCGCAGTTGGAGTCGGGAGAGGCGCTGGACAAGGATTTTCGCAAGATTGCGGCCAGCGAGATCGAACATTTCAAGCGCGAAATCATCGAGCGAACTGGCGACATCACCGCTGGCGACAAGATCGACGAGGCTACCCTGCTGCGCGAGGTCATGAACACCGTCGGCAAGAAGGGCAAGCTTGGCGAGCAGATCCGCTGCGTCGTCTCGGTCTCGATGCTGACAGAGGGATGGGATGCGAACTCGGTGACGCATGTGCTGGGCGTTCGAGCCTTCGGCACTCAGCTCTTGTGCGAACAGGTGGTCGGCCGCGCGCTTCGACGACAATCCTATGACCTGAACGAGGAGGGGCTTTTCAACGTGGAATACGCCGACGTCCTCGGCATTCCCTTCGACTTTGCGGCCAAGCCCGTCGTCTCGCCGCCCCAGCCCCCGCGCGAGACGGTTCGCGTCCATGCCGTGCGGCCCGATCGCGACGATCTGGAGATCACCTTTCCGCGGGTCGAGGGCTATCGGGTCGAACTGCCCGAAGAACGCTTGGAGGCCAGTTTCGGGCCCGACCACGTTCTGGAACTGACCCCGCAGCTTGTCGGCCCCTCGGTCACGACCAACCAGGGGATCATCGGCGAGGGCGTCGACCTGACGCTCCAGCACCTCGCCGACCTGCGGTCATCCACCATTCTGTACCACCTCACGCGCCACCTGCTCTACACGAAGTACCGCGACCCGGGCGAAGAGCCGAAGCTGCACCTTTTCGGCCAGCTCAAGCGCATCACCCGCCAGTGGCTCGACGGCGGATATCTGAAATGCAGCGGCGGCACTTATCCCGGGCAGGTTCTCTACCGCGAGATCGCCGACATGGCCGCCGAACGCATCAAGGCCGCCATTACCGAGACGCTTCAGGGCGAACGACCGGTCAAGGCGATCCTCGATGCCTACAACCCCACGGGCTCCACCGCCTTCGTCAATTTCACGACATCCAAGAAGACCCGATGGCAGACCGATCCGAGCAAATGTCACGTCAACTGGGCGGTCTGCGACAGCGACTGGGAGGCCGAGTTCTGTCGCGTGGTCGAGGCGCATCCGCGCGTGCGCGCCTATGTCAAGAACCAGAACCTCGGGTTCGAGGTGCCCTATCTGATGGGCTCGACGCCGCGCAAATACCTGCCCGATTTCATCGTCCAGGTGGATGACGGCCGCCCCGATCCGCTGAACCTCATCGTCGAGATCAAGGGCTACCGCGGCGAGGACGCCAAGGAAAAGGCCAATACCATGCGCGCCTATTGGGTTCCGGGGGTCAACAACCTGGAAAAATTCGGCCGCTGGGCCTTTGCGGAATTCACCGCCGTCTACGAGATGGAGGAGGAGTTCGCCAAGCTCCTCGACCAGTTCGCCAAAGGAGGCGCGGTCCATGCGTGACAGGATTCTTGACGGATTCGCAGGAAAAACCATATACAAGGATATCCGCCCCTTGGCAGTACGCCGTGTTCCTCGCGATCATGAACGCGGCCGAACCCTTGGGGCTTATTTCGTCGCAGAGGCCGCCGCATGAGAAAGGTGGCGATCCTGATCGACGGCGGCTATTTCCTCAAACGCCTCCCGACAGTATTCAAGCAGGCTGACCCCGCCGACCCGGAGTCGGTTGCCTTCGCGCTGCGACGCCTGATCGCCTCGCATCTGAAATCCCACAATCGGATCGAGAAGCTGCCGCATGAGCGTGCGCTGCTCTACCGGTCGTTCTTCTACGATGCGAAGCCGTATCTCGGGAAGGAACATCGCCCCGTCTCCGGCACGGCCATCGACTACGCCAGGACCGCCGAGGCGACGTTCCGCCTTGCGCTGCACGAGAAGCTGCGGCGCATGTCGCACATGGCCGTGCGACTGGGCGAGGTGCGGCGCGAACGCGGCTGGATCCTGCGCGAAGCGGTACAAAAGAAGCTGCTCAAGGGGCAGATCACCGTCGCCGACCTGACCGACGACGACTTCACCCCCGGCCTGCGCCAGAAGGCGGTGGACATGCGCATCGGCACCGACATCGCCTCGCTCACGCTCAAGCGGCAGGTCGATACCATCATTCTGGTCGCCGGCGATTCCGATTTCGTGCCCGCCTCCAAGCTGGCGCGGCGCGAAGGGGTCAAGGTCGTGCTCGACCCCCTGTGGCGCAACGTGGCGCCCGAGCTTTTTGAACATATTGACGGGCTGCGCAGCGGCTTTCCCAAACCGGGAACGGCCGCGGCGAACCAGCCTGAAAACCATGAGGATGTCGAATAGATGGCCCGCAAACCGAAGAAACCGCTCGAGGTCGAGGCGCTCAAGCATGAGGACGCCACGCGCAAGAACATCCCGACGGCCGAGTTCGAATCGATCATGCGCGAGCAGGACAAGGCGCCGGTGCGGCTGGCCATCGAGCGGCGCAACCGCGACCTGGACCCGCAGCTGGTCTGGCGCGGCAAGGACGAACAGGACTGGTCCGACCTGATCGTGCAGGCCCCGCCGCTCTACATCCAGGAAAAGGTCCACCCCAAGGCGCTGATCGAGGATCTCAAGCGCATCAGCCGCGAACGCGCCGCAGCCCGGGACGACGAGCCCGACCTCTTCGCCGATTTCAACGGCCTGCCCGATGCCGAGGCGGCGACCGAGTTCTACCAGCACGATGCGCATTGGTCGAACCGGATGATCGTGGGCGACAGCCTGTCGGTGATGGCGAGCCTTGCCGAGCGCGAAGGGCTGCGCGGGCAGGTGCAGTGCATCTATCTCGACCCGCCCTATGGCATCAAGTTCAACTCGAACTTCCAGTGGTCCACCACCAGCCGCGACGTGAAGGACGGCAAGCTCGACAATCTGACGCGCGAGCCCGAGCAGGTCCGCGCCTTTCGCGACACCTGGCGCGACGGCATCCATTCCTACCTGACCTATCTGCGCGACCGGCTGACCGTGGCGCGCGACCTGTTGAGCGAGAGCGGTAGTTGCTTTGTTCAGATCGGTTCAGAGAATGTACACCTTGTCCAAAGCTTGATGGGCGAAGTGTTTGGAACCTCAAATGCAATAGCAACGATCCGCTTTAAGCGTGGTGGGTTTCAAACGTCCGCTTTTCTCCCGGAAACACATGATTTCATTGTGTGGTTCGGAAAGAACAAGCATGCATTGAAATTTAGAAGGCTATTTGCCTCGGCCGACCGCCGGGAAGCGTTCCCGGGGCAAAGCCTATTCGCCGATGACGAGGCGGGATTTTCTCGCCGAATCAGCCGAGACGAAATCGATCAAACGATATT
Organism: Meinhardsimonia xiamenensis; assembly: GCF_900102905.1. Classification (GTDB taxonomy): domain Bacteria; phylum Pseudomonadota; class Alphaproteobacteria; order Rhodobacterales; family Rhodobacteraceae; genus Meinhardsimonia; species Meinhardsimonia xiamenensis. The sequence continues at coordinate 5,198 of NZ_FNFV01000017.1, forward strand.
TAAAGTGTTCCGACATCGAGCGGCATACAGTGCGACAGGATCAGCATCGTCGCGCTTTCCCGTGCTCTACAACGGAAAGCTGTTCATCCCTTCTGGAAACAGGGGATGGTCGACAAATGAAACGGGAATGCTGCGGGCAGCGCGATCAATGCGGTTGTTCCCGACGGGAAACACACTCGAAAGAAAAATGTATTTTGAGGATAGCCCGTTTCAGCATTTTTCCTCGAGTTGGGACGACACAATTTCGAGTGGGTTTGGGGAAGAGAAAGTTTACGTCGTTCAGACCCAGTCCCTTGTCGTTCAACGCTGCATCCTGATGTCCACCGACCCCGGCGATCTGGTGCTCGATCCCACCTGCGGCTCGGGCACCACGGCCTATGTGGCCGAACAATGGGGGCGGCGCTGGATCACCATCGACACCTCTCGCGTCGCCATCGCGCTGGCCCGCTCGCGCCTGATGGGCGCGCGCTATCCCTTCTACCTCCTCGCCGACAGCCCCGAGGGGCAGCAGAAAGAGGCCGAACTGCGCCGCGAGCCGCCCAAGACCACCCTCACCCATGGCAGCCTGCGCCAGGGCTTCGTCTATGAGCGCGTGCCGCACATCACGCTGAAATCCATCGCCAACAATGCCGAGATCGACGTGATCTGGGAGCGCATGCAGCCCGCCGTCGAAGACGCCCGCGCCGCGCTCAACGCCGCGCTGGCCGGCCATCCCACCCCGTTCAAGGTCGAAACGGGCGGCCGCGCGGGGCAGACAATCGACTTCACCGCCAGCGGCGAGGTCACGCTCCCCTCGGGCGAGAAGGCCCCGGCGAACGGCTTCATGGAATGGGAGATCCCGCGCGAGGCCCCCGCCGACTGGCCCGAGGCCGCGCGCCAGGCGCTGGAGCGGTTCTGGCGGGCGCGCATCGCCCGGCAGAAGGAGATCGACGCCTCGATCGCCGCCAAGGCCGAGTTCGAGTATCTCTACGACAAGCCCTATGTGGACAAGTCCAAGGTGCGCGTCGCCGGGCCCTTCACGGTCGAAAGCCTCTCGCCCCACCGCACGCTGGCCGTGGACTGGGACGACGAGCTGATCGACCTGACCGAGGCCGCCGAGGGCAAGCGCCAGCCCGAGCGCGAGGGTGCGGACGATTTCGCCCACATGATCCTGCAGAACCTCAAGGCCGCGGGTGTCCAGCAGGCCCACAAGGAGGACCGGATCACCTTCACCTCGCTGGTGGGCTGGCCGGGGCGCTACATCTGTGCGGAGGGCACCTTCATGGAGGGCGACGTGCAGCGCCGCGCCGGCATCTTCATCGGCCCCGAATTCGGCACCGTCAGCCGCCCCGACCTGGTGGCGGCGGCGCGCGAGGCGGGCGAGGCCGGCTTTGACGTGCTGATTGCCTGCGCCTTCAACTACGACGCGCATTCGGCCGAGTTCGACAAGCTGGGCCGCGTGCCGGTCCTGAAGGCGCGGATGAACCCCGACCTGCACATGGGCGGCGATCTGAAGGCCACCGGCGCGGGCAACCTGTTCGTCATCTTCGGCGAGCCCGACATCCGCATCGAGGAGGCGGGCGAGGGCATGATCCGGGTGAAGGTCTTTGGCGTCGATGTGTTCAAGCCACAGACCGGCGAGATTGTCTCGGAAGGCACCGACGGCATCGCGCTGTGGATGCTGGACACCGATTACAACGAGGAGAGCTTCTTCGTCCGCCACGCCTATTTCCTGGGCGCCAACGACCCCTACAAGGCGCTGAAGACCACGCTGAAGGCCGAGATCGACGAGGAGGCGTGGGCGAGCCTCTATTCCGACACCTCCCGGCCGTTCCCGAAACCGAAATCGGGGCGCATCGCGGTGAAGGTCATCAACCACCTCGGTGACGAGGTGATGAAGGTGTTTGCGGTGGAGTAAGAGAATGAAGGCACCGATCACCAAGCCGGTGAACGACGCGCAGCGCGCGTTCAATGAGCTCTGCGAGAAAGGCGGCGGCGTAAGGGGCGGACCAGCCAGGGGCAAGGTCCTGGCGCTTCTGAAGGAAACCGGACAGTCCCTGAACAAGCTGGCGATGTCGGAGATGGCCGATCAACTCGCTGCATTTCCGGAAGCCAACCCTTGGCATGTCTGCTTCGCTGTTGGGCTTTCCTGGGGCCATCTCGCGCGGTTGGATCTGGAATTCACCGAAGCTGTCTGCAACGTGTTGAGCGATTGGAACACGGCTGATCTGAAAAAAGCAGCGAGCTTTCATATGGAGCGGGGACCGACCCCGATAGAGCAGTCCCTGAAGGGCGCATACAACCTGTTCGGAAGGGTCACCTTGCCGGCGACGCTTCCCGATTCGCTTGAGAAACTCGGCCGTGCTCAGGAACGTTGGCTCAGTCCGATCCTGAATCCCAAAGATCGCCCTCCCTACATCGGTGCATGGAATGCGACGGCGATGTTCATGACCGCACTGTTTGCTCAACCGTCGCTTGCTGCCAGCCAGAAATCGCCCCCTCCGATGTTGCCGCCAGGAGGACCGATCTTTGCCGGTTGACCTGCCCCCCGCAAAATCCCTCACCATGATGTAGAGTCTGCTCAACCCTGAAGGAGCAGACGACATGAGGAAAAGCCGTTTCACCGAGGCGCAGATCATCGGGATGATCAAGGAGCAGGAGGCAGGCATGCCGACGGCGGAGGTGTGCCGCAGGCATGGCCTCAGCCCTGCGACGTTCTACAAGCTGAAGTCCAAGTATGGCGGGATGACGGTGTCCGAGGCTGCCAGGCTGAAGGCGCTGGAGGACGAGAACGTCAAGCTGAAGCGGCTGCTGGCCGACGCGATGCTCGACAACGTGGTTCTGAAGGATCTTCTGGGAAAGAACTGACGACACCGAAAGAGCGGCGCGAGGCAGC
>NZ_FNFV01000018.1 GCF_900102905.1 Meinhardsimonia xiamenensis
GCTCCGGGCCATCATCAATGGCCACAAGCAATCCGATATCGACGCCCTGCTGCCTTGGAATTACGCCCAGCCAGTGTGATCGGCGCACCGCTTACGCTGATCCGCCATCACGACACTCCCTTCTCCATCAGCGCCAGGGGATCACAGACATCGCCGAAGGGCGAGGGGTTTTCAGGGAGTCCAAGCGACCCGCGCTGGCCTCGCCTCGCTACGCGAAGGCTCCGCTCAGCCCGCGCTGCCGGCGGAAATTACACCATCCCGCGGGACACTGCTCTCCCGGGTAAACCACCGCCAACGTGGCGCCAACAGGCCGGGTCAAATCGGGCAACGTGTTCCGCCTTTGTTTGCGGTTTGTTGCGGCCGAATGCGGTGAATGTTCTCGCGCCGATCTGGCGCCAGAATTGGCGTAAGGCTTTGTAATGTTTGGGAAAATTAATTGGTTGCGGGGGCAGGATTTGAACCTGCGACCTTCAGGTTATGAGTCGCGCCGAACGAACCATGAACAATCACTCGGAACCGCGAGTTCTTACGCAGTTTCCGATACTTGCCGATCCCGGCGAAGGGGTCCCGCTGCGCACGATCTGTCGGGATTGCGCAGTGTTTTTCGGCCTCGTGCTTCCACAATGCTTCCAACGGGCCGAGACTTGATTTTCCGGTAACAAAACCATCAGTGCAGCGTGCCCGGCCGCTCGACCACATAGGTTTCCAGCATCTGCTGCCGCGCCTTGCGACAGGACTGGATGATCGTGTTGATTTCGGTCTCGGCGATCCGGGTTAGTTCGCGGAGGTGCTTTGCGGTGTCCTCCATGGTCGATGTGTCAGTCGAGCCCGGCGCATCGGCCGCAAGGTTTTCGGTCGCCGCGAACAATGCGCGCAGCTCTCCCAGAATGCCGATTGCCCTGTGTGCGCTTTCAGGGAAATCCATCTCGTCCTGTCCCGCGAAAAGCCCGTCGATAAAGCCGTCGAGTTCCTCGCGCCGAACCCTGGCGAGGCGCCCGAGATACGCGTGGCTGGCCGGTGCGATCTTCACCCGGGCGAGCTTGAAAGGGTCGCTGCGCTTCTGGTGCACGCTGAGGCCGTTCCACAAGCCATGCAGCAGGGTGCCGAAGAAAGCTTCCGCCTCGCCCTTGTCCTCGAAGACGGGAAGTTCGTCGTTCCAGACACGGTGGATTTCCTGCATGGGCGATGCATTCATGTCCGGCGTCGCGATGTTGCCCATGAAGCGTGCACGGACCTGATGATACGGAAGCGGGCACGCGTAGCGCTTGAGGAGCGCCCGGATCGCACCATCATCGACTGACTGTTTCTTGCCCCGCGCTGCCATCACGTCTCCTGTCGGCTCTGGGCAAAGGTTAGTATATTGGCCGTGCGAGCGCCATAACAGCTGACCCCTTTCGAGCAAGCGCGTGCCGCTCGGTCGTGGCGTGACCCACGCGGTCGCGTGTCATCAGCCCTCGGCCAGCGACCAGAAGCCGAACTTTCTGCCGTGTTCCTTCTTCAGCCGAGCAACGTAGGCCTCGTGCGTCTCGAACGCGCCGAAGTCCTGGATATCCTCCGCGAGCCGGGCGCACTCGGTCAGGTGGTCGGCGGCATGGCGATATCGTTTCGAGCGCGCCTTGGTCAACGTGAAGTCGATCATCGCGCGCAGCGCCAGCGTCGCCGCCAGCGGATGACGCTCTGACAATGCCTCTGCCGCGGGCACCAGATACTCGTAGTGATCCCCGTCGATCTCCGAATGCCGGGCCACCAGGAGTTCCGCGGCGCGATCCAGCGCCGGCCAGTCGAGGAAGAACTGAAGCGCAGCAAGAAGGCTTGGATGGGCCGTGGCCTGCGCCATCGCCCTCTCTTCGGCCTCTATGTCATCGAAGTCAGGCAGCCGCTTGAGATAGGCGCGCAGATGCTCGACCGAGAGGGTCCGCTCGAAGGTTTCCCAGCGTAATGCCTGAGCCTCGTCTAAGCGGCCCAGCGCTTCAAGCACCGCGAGGCGCGTCTCGGTCCATTCCCTCGGGATCCAGCCGTTATTGCCGAACTCGGCCCGCTCGATGAAGCCGAGCGCATCCTCCGCACGGCCCGCGCCCAGAAGCCGCTGCGCAATCTCGGCTGCGATCTTCGGAACCCGGCGCGTCTCGGGTTCATACTGGGCGATGAAACCATCGACGTCGCCCAGCGCATCGGCGATGTCCTTGAGCGCCATCGAGACGGTGCTCTGCCGCGCGCGTTCCGCCATCTCGTGGGCATGTCGGGGGCCGCCACTGCCCCAGCCGACCTCTTCCCATTCGCTTTTCGGGGGCACGGGCACCGGCGTGCGCCCGAGCTCCTCGACCAGCTCCTTCAGATGCTCCAGACCATCGGGACCGAGCGCGGGCGCCATGAGCGCGATCAGATCGTCATACTGGCCATAGCCATTGTCCTGCAGCGCATCGAGAACCTGCCGCGCCAGCGCCTTCGGTTCCGGCCGGGCGACCTTCGCCAGCGCGCCCAGATCGGCGCAGGCCTGGTGGAAGATGTCGATGACCGTGCCGCTGGAATCGTCGCAGCGCTCGAACACCGGCGTCGCGAGGCCCATGAACCGCCACATCAGCGTCAGCGCCTCTTGCGGATCGGCGGGGGCGATCTGCTCGACGATGGCGCGCCGCTGGGTTTCGAGGTCATCGACCAATGCCTTGCGGTTCTTCCAGGTAACGAAGCTGCGGGCGCGGGCAATGCTGGTCAACCGCTTGGTGATCTCCCGCGCGGCCTCTTTCGGGCCCTGCGCGCCCGCCAGCGCGAGACGCAGCTTGCGCTTGGCGGCCGCATTGCCGGTGCTGATCTCGACAAGGAGTTGCGCCAGGCGCGCCGCACCCAGCGCCTCGAGGTTTTTTGCATTGAGGGTGGTCTTGGAAGCCATTGGAACCCCGATATCCTTTGCAGGCCAGCTTATCAGCGGGTCGCGGGGTCCGGAACCTGCGATGTGATTCGATGGGCTCACCGATTCCCCGCGCCAGAGCGCGGAATCCCCCTACTCGGTAATGCGCGCCATTTCCTTTTTCTTCGCAATTTCAATGTGTTCGTTGACTGTCGCCCGCGCTTCAGCACTGTGGAACGGCGAAATAACCACCGAAGAGCGCCATGCCCAGGATCACCAAACGCCTCGTCGACGCCGCGGAAGCCCGCGCCACCGAATACTTCGTCTGGGACAGCGAGATCCCTGGCTTCGGGCTGCGCGTGCTGCCAAGCGGGCGCAAGAGTTACGTGGTCCAGTATCGCGCTGGCCGCCGATCCCGGCGGATCAGCCTCGGGCCCAGCACGGTTCTGACCTGCGAGCAGGCGCGCAACCGCGCCATCGCCATCGTCGCCGCCGCGCGCAATGGCGAGGACCCCGCCGCCGAACGCGACGCAGAACGCAAGGCAATCACGGTGAAGGAACTGGCGGAGAGGTTCGACCGGGAACACATCTCGGTGCGCCTGAAGGCCAGCACGGCGAAGGAATACCGGCGCAACCTGCGGCGCTTCATCCTGCCCGCGCTTGGGCAGCTTACGGTCACCGGAATCACCCGCGCGGACGTCGCGAAATTCCATCACGACCTGCGCCACATCCCCTATCAGGCGAACCGTTGTCTCGAGGTGATCTCGAAGATGTTCAGCCTCGCCGAGATGTGGGGCCTGCGTCCGGACGGCACCAATCCGCGAAAGCACATCCGGAAGTATCCCGAGGAGAAGCGCGAACGCTTCCTCAGCGCCGCCGAACTGCGCCGGATCGGCGAGGTGCTGCGCGAGATGGAGGCCGAAGGGATCGAGCTGCCCTCGGCCATTCTGGCCGCGCGGCTGCTGATCCTGACCGGCTGTCGGCTGAACGAGATCATGACGCTGAAGTGGGAATACGTCGATCTGGCCGAGCGCGCCCTCCGCCTGCCGGATTCCAAGACAGGCGCGAAGATCGTCCATCTTGGCCAACCCGCTGTCGACCTGCTCCGCGACGCGCAGCGCATCGAGGGCAACCCGTGGGTCATCTTCGGCACCCTGCCGGGCAAGCGCCTGAGCGACTTGCAGCCCTTCTGGCAGCGCGTCCGAGCCCGCGCCGGCGTCAAGGACGTGCGCATCCACGACCTGCGCCACACCTTCGCGTCCGCGGCCGTCGCCTCGGGTCAGGGCCTGCCGATGATCGGCAAGCTCCTCGGGCACACGCAGGTCCAGACGACGGCGCGTTACGCCCACCTCGCCGCCGACCCGGTGCGGGTGGCGGCCGACGCGGTGGCGCAGAACCTCAAGCAGTCCTTGGGATAAACGCGCGCGGCCGCTTCCTTTTCCGATTGATCGCGCTGTGCCTCGCCGCTACCTTCCGAGAAAGCCCAGAAATTAGTCGCGCTGGGGCAATTGGGAGCGGGGCGTGAACAGGAACAGGAGCGAACTTCGCTGGGGAGTCGAGCAAAGGCTCGAGTTCATCGAGTTTCGCCTGTTCTGGGACGGGCATGTGAATCGCAGCGACCTGATGGATCAGTTCGGGATCTCGGTGAACCAGGCGTCGTTGGACCTGAGCCGCTACATCGAGATGGCCCCGGACAACATGGTCTACGACAAGAGCGCGCGCACCTATGTGCGTGGCCGGGATTTCGTCTGCCGATTCCGCCCGCCGGACGCCGCCCGCTATCTCGCTCAGCTCCGGCTCATCGCCGACGATGTGATGGATCCTGCTGAGTGCTGGATCGCAAAGCTTCCGCCTTTTGCCGTGGCACCAACGCCTGTGCGAGGCGTCGATCCGGTGACTTTGCGTGCAGTGCTCAGCGCCATACAGCGGTCCGAAGAGATCGAGGTGAAATATCAATCCCTGTCGAGCCCGGAGCCGCGCTGGCGCTGGATCGCGCCTCACGCCATCGGGTTCGACGGGTTCCGCTGGCATACACGGGCGTATTGCCTGACCGACGAGTACTTCAAGGACTTCCTGCTTTCGCGGATTCTCGACATCCGCGGGTCACGGAAAAGCGAAACGTCGGCCCACGAAGATCACGACTGGCATTCCGAGGTCACCCTGGAGGTCGGCCCCCACCCTGATCTCTCGGAGGCGCAGGCCAAGGTCATCGCGCTCGACTATGGGATACGAGGCGGCAAGGCGAAGATCACGGTTAGGCGCGCGCTTCTCTACTACGCGCTCAGGCGGCTCGGGCTCGATACCGACCCGGCCGCGCGGCGCCCACAGGATCAGCAGATTGTTCTACTAAACAGGGATGCGCTTGGTGCGCCGGCTTCATCCGGGCCACGCAGACCGCAGACGGGCAGATAGATACAAGATATTGTTGAGTAGGGATTCTATCAGCATGAGCACTCTCGACCAGGCGACGCTGGGTGCCGAATGGGACGCCGACCAGCTACAAGTGATCGAAGCAGATGCCGACGCTCGGCTTTTGATCGAAGCGGGTCCCGGAACCGGCAAGACGGCCGTTGCTTGTGCGCGACTTGCTCACCTGATCAGAGAAGAGGATGTCGAACCGAGCAATACTTGGATGATCAGCTTCACTCGGACTGCAGTGGCAGAAATCCGCGCGAGGCTTCATTCCTACGTCGGCGACGCTTCCTTTGCGATCAGGATAGCGACGATCGACTCTCACGCGTGGTCCATTCATTCGGGGCACGACCCGAATGCAAGGCTGACCGGGTCCTACGAAGAAAACATCGCGCGGGTCATCGATCTCCTGAAGGCTGACGAAGATGTGGCCGATGAACTGAGCCAGATCGAACATGTCGTAATCGACGAGGCACAGGACCTCGTAGGTCAGCGAGCAGACCTGATCGAAGAACTGGTCAAGAGATTGCCGCCTGATTGCGGGGTCACGGTGTTCGCCGACGAGGCCCAAGCCATCTATGGGTTCTCGGACGATAATGTCGGACGTCGCAACGTTGGCGCTGCCGGATCAGGGAAGCCGCTGCTCGACAGGCTACGCGCAGAAAGCTCCCTAGGCTTCGAGACACGGATCCTCAAGGAGATCTATCGCACGTCGTCGCCGGGACTTCGAAAGATCTTTTCCGATTTGCGGAAGAATGTCCTCGACAAAAACAGGCATCGCGACGGACTTCACGCCGAGACGGCGGAAACAATCCGCGAGTTTGCGGACAAGAAGGGCTTGAAATGGACTCGGATGAAGGTCGCGGACTTCACCCGAGACGATCTTCTGCTCTTCAGAACTCGTGGGGAGGTGCTTATGGCTTCACAATTCTGCGACCTCCCACATCGGCTGCGCCTTTCGGGATATGGAGCCACGCTCCCGGCGTGGCTTGCCATTTGTTTCTGGGATTTCGATGATAGGTACTTGGCTGAGCGCCGTTTTCTCGATCTATGGGCAAAGCGAGTTGAAAATGGAGTTGCGGCGCCATATGGGCCGGCTGAAGCGTGGAAGCGCCTCTTGCGTGTCGCGGGTCGCGGTGACGGGTCGGTCGACATGCGCAACCTGAGAGTACGGCTGAGTCGAGCACGACCGCCGGTGGAACTGGCGCTCCCCGAGTATGGCCTGGAAGGCCCGATAGTCGGAACCATCCACGCCAGCAAAGGTCGTGAAGCCACCAATGTGGTACTTCTCATTCCTAATGACCTGCCCCCCGCAAAATCCCTCACCATGATGTAGAGTCTGCTCAACCCTGAAGGAGCAGACGACATGAGGAAAAGCCGTTTCACCGAGGCGCAGATCATCGGGATGATCAAGGAGCAGGAGGCAGGCATGCCGACGGCGGAGGTGTGCCGCAGGCATGGCCTCAGCCCTGCGACGTTCTACAAGCTGAAGTCCAAGTATGGCGGGATGACGGTGTCCGAGGCTGCCAGGCTGAAGGCGCTGGAGGACGAGAACGTCAAGCTGAAGCGGCTGCTGGCCGACGCGATGCTCGACAACGTGGTTCTGAAGGATCTT
>NZ_FNFV01000012.1 GCF_900102905.1 Meinhardsimonia xiamenensis
GATGTGCCGTGGCATTACATCGACCCCGGAAAGCCGCAGCAGAACGCCTACATCGAGTCTTTCAACGGCAGCCTGCGCGACGAGCTGCTGAACGAGGAGATATTTGACACCCTGGACGATGCCCGCCGGAAGCTGGCCCTTTGGCGCTACGACTACAACACCATCAGGCCGCACTCGTCACTCGGAAACCGGACGCCGCTGCAAGCGCGCCGAGCGCTTGAGCAAATCGACGGCTCCGCGCCCGGCGCGCTTGCCCAAACCGAAACCGAAGACTATCAAACCCAAACCCGCAGACTCTCGTTATGAATGAGGGACCAGCGGGGGGCAGGTCAGTACCGCCGCAGACCTAGCCGAGCGCGGTACGATAGGGATCTATCCCATCTCCGGCTGGTGGAAGGATCAGCCCAAACGAGATCGAAGCGAACTTGGCGTTCGTTACTCGCTCATTGTCACAATAGAAACCGAGGCCGAAGAATTCGATATCTGGACACCGGTCGCCCAGGAGGTTGGCGTCCCGGAACTGGAAGCAGAAGTGGAATTGTAGCGTCCGCGCATAACTTCTCCGCTTCTTGCTTCCACAGTGCTTCCACGGGGGCTGGAAACGCAAACGCCGCCCTGACGGGCGGCGTGTAAGCGTTTGATAACGCGTATGGATTTGGTTGCGGGGGTAGGATTTGAACCTACGACCTTCAGGTTATGAGACCGCTGGTCGATATAACGTAAGCGGCACTACTCGCGTATTTTCAAATACTTGTGCGCCTGTCGCACAAAACGCTAAACCGAGCGCCAACGTAGCGCCAACAACGCCGGTGCCGCCGAGCGTTCCCCATATGTGTTCGGTCTGTTCCGGCTGCGCAGGCGCCCGGCATTCGTTCGCCAAGTGCTCAGCCGCAGCAAAGGGTTTCCCGTAACGTTGCGCCAAGATTGAAAACGGTGCGCGACATCCACGTTCGAAAGCGCCTTCCTTCAGGCCGCCCATCGCGCCGAAAGCGCCTCGGCCTGCTGAAGAACGGTTCGTATCGCAGCATCCTGCAGATCCGGCGGGTATCCATATTTCCGCAGAATGCGTTTCACCAGAACCCGCATTCGCGCCCTGGCGGATTCGCGATGGGACCAGTCGACAGTCACGTGCGACTTGAGGCTCTCGAGAAGCTCGTGCGCAATCAGCTTCAGCGAGTCGTTCCCGAGGACCTCGACCGCGCTCTCATTCGTAGCAAGAGCGTCATAGAACGCGATCTCTTCCTCGGTCAGACCTTCTTCCTCGCCCCTCTTCCTGGCCTCTCGAATGTCATGCGCGAGTTCGATCAGCTCCTGAAGAACCTCGACAGTGCTGATCGCATTCGTGTGGTACCGCGCAACGGCCTGCTCCAGCCGCTCGGAAAACTTCTTGCTCTCGACGACGTTTGACCGTGCACGGGATCGGATCTCGTCGTTGAGCAGCTTCTTGAGCGCCTCAAGCGCGAGGTTCTTCTGTTCCATCTGCCGGACTTCCGCCAGAAAATCATCCGAAAGTATCGAGATGTCCGGCGACTTGAGCCCCGCGGCCGAGAGAATATCCACGATTTCTGTCGAAACCACGGACCTGTCGATGATCTGCTGAACGGCAAGGCGCTTGTCAGCCGCCGAGCCACCTGTCCCTTGCGTGGCCTTTACAAGCGCTGCCCGAACCGCCTGGAAGAAACCGACATCATCGCGAATGCGCTGGGCCTCTTCGCTGGCCGCTGCCAAGGCAAACGCTTTCGATAACGCAAGGACGTCGTCCTGGTATCGGCGCAGGGCTTTCTTTCTTGCATCTTCGTCCGCCTCCCTGGCGGCTGCCGCGTGCTGGCGCTCCAGGATCCAGTTCATTGCTGCCGCAAGCGTCCGGAGGCGATCTGACGGTTCCCCCTTCAAGGCTTGGCTGTAATCGAACCCATGGAAGTGATCCTGAACGATCTCGTAGCGCTTCAGCATTTCCGCTACCGCCTCGGCCTCGTCGATGCCGGCCTGGCGCCGGTCGCTCTCGGAATACTGGCCCAGCGCGTTCTTCAGGCTTTGGGCGATCCCGATGTAATCCACCACGAGACCGGCGGGTTTGTCGCGGAAGACGCGGTTCACCCGAGCGATGGCCTGCATCAACCCGTGCCCCTGCATCGGCTTGTCGATGTACATTGTGTGCATCGACGGTGCGTCGAAGCCGGTCAGCCACATGTCGCGAACGATCACCAGTTTCAGCGGGTCGTCCGGATCCTTGGCGCGCTTCGCGATCAGATCCCTCCGCGCCTTGTTGCCGATGTGTGGTTGCCACTCCGCCGGGTCTGATGCCGCCCCCGTCATCACGATCTTGATGACGCCGGTATTGTCATCGTCGGAATGCCACTCGGGACGAAGCGCCACGATCTCGTTGTAAAGCGCGACGCAGATTCGCCGGCTCATGCAGACGATCATGCCCTTGCCATCAAGCGCGGCGAGCCGCCGCTCGAAATGCTCGACGATATCCGCCGCGACCAATTTCAGGCGCTTCTCGGCTCCAACCAGCGCCTCGACGTTTGACCATTTCTGCTTGAGCTTCTCCTGCTCGGTCAGGTCCTCGTCTTCCGTCAGCGCCTCGATCTCGGCATCAATCCGCGGCTTCTCCTCCTCGGGCAGCTCGATGCGGGCCAGGCGGCTTTCGTAGTAGATCGGTACCGTCGCTCCATCCTCGACCGCGCGGGTGATGTCGTAGATGTCGATGTAGTCGCCAAAGACGGCCGGCGTATTCACGTCGTCCTTTTCGATCGGCGTTCCGGTGAAGCCGATGAAAGACGCGTTGGGCAGCGCATCTCGGAGGAGTTTCGCGAAACCATAGGTGCGCTTGCCTGTCTTGGGGTCGATCTTTGCCCGGAATCCGTAATGGCTCCGGTGGGCCTCGTCAGCAATCACGACCACATTGCGCCGGTCGGTCATCTTCCCTTCAGACAGCTTCTGCAGGGTCGTGAAGATGATCCCGCCGGAGATGCGGTTCAGGACCTGTTGCAGATGCTCGCGGCTCTCCGCCTGCTCGGGCGTCTGGCGGATCAGGTCGCGGCACATGGAAAAGGTCTGAAACAGCTGATCGTCGAGATCGTTGCGATCGGTCAGCACGACGATGGTCGGGTTCTCCATCTGCGGGTGCCGCACCAACTGGCCCGCGAAGAACGCCATGAGCAGGCTCTTCCCCGAACCTTGCGTGTGCCAGATCACCCCGGCCTTGCGGTCGCCATCGACGGCGGTTGCGCGCAGCGTGCTTTGAACCGCCTTCTTGACCGCGTGAAACTGGTGATAGCCGGCGATGATCTTGACGATGCCCGAGCCGGTGTCGCCGAACACCGTGAAGTCGCGGATAAGCTCCAGGAAGCGCTGCCTCTCGAAGACGCCCTCGATCAGCACGTCCATCTCGGGGCTGCCCTTCGGCGCCACCTCGCGCCCGTCGGTGGTGCGCCAGGGCATGAAGCGCTCCTCGTTGGCGGTGAGCGACCCGACCCGCGCCAGGGTGCCGTCGGACGTCACCAGCACCGCGTTGGTCCGAAAGAGCGAGGGAATCTCGGCCTTGTAGGTCTGCAACTGATTGTAGGCAGTGGTGAGCGTTGCCGTCTCCGCGCCCGGGTTCTTCAGCTCGATCACCGCGAGCGGCAGGCCGTTCACAAAGACCACCACATCGGGCCGACGGTTGCGGCCATTCTCGATCACGACCATCTGATCGACGACCAGCCAGTCATTGGCGTCCGGGTCGTCGAAATCAACCAAGCGCACCTTGTCGCCGCGAATGGTGCCGTCCTCGGCGTGGAACTCCACGTCCACACCCTCGACAATCAGCCGGTGAAGCCTGCGGTTTTCCTCGACCAGCGAAGCGCTTTCCGACCCCAGAACCTGCTTGATGGCCTCCTCGCGCGCCTCTGGCGGAATGTGGGGGTTCAGCCGTTCGACCGCCGCTTCCAGACGTCCACGCAGGATGACATCATCATAGGCCGCTCGCTCGGGCGCCGTTCCGTCCGGGCCAATGACGGTGTCGGGCGCATTCGCATACCCGAGCTCACTGAACTTGGCGATCAGGGTCTTTTCGATGTCGTCTTCGGTGAGGAAAGTCATGAATATTTCCGGCCTCAAATCTTAAACTTCTACTTTTCAGCGCCTCCGTATCTGGGACGGCCTCCTACCAGCGCGTCGGCTTGTGGAACTGTCCCTTCGCATCCTGCATCGTGTTGGGGAACTGTGAGTTCTTGAGGACGCCGGGTCTGATCTGCTTGATGAAATGCGCGTATGGCTTCAACGCCCGGCTCACACGCTTCTGGGGGTTGAGGATCCCGATTGTCTTTCCGAACCGGTTCCGAACAACCGAGATCGGCTCCTTCAGGTCGCTGTCGTTGCTGACGATCACCGCCACGTCGAAGGCATCGTCAAACGCGTCGACCAGCAGGTAAGTTGCGAGGTTGACGTCAGAGCCCTTTTCCTCGGTCTTCATGACCTGACGCCCGGTGTAGCGCCCGTTTTTCCAGTCGGCGGCGTCGGGCATGGTCACTTCATGGGTCAGGAAATGGCCAAGATGGATGCTGACCTGCGGAAGCGTTCGCAGGGCGCGGAAATACGTCTGCTGGCGGGTGGGCTGATCGGGGTCATGCGGCGTGCCGCTGACCTGCGCAGTGAAGTAGCGGATCGCCCGGATGTCGTTCTGCGGCAGGAGCGCGCAGCAAAGCGCATGGATATTCAACCACTTGTAGGGCGTGCGCTTGAGGCAGCCGTAGTAGAGGTTGTAGCCGTCGATGTAGACGTGGGTTCTCATGCGAACCCCCGAAAAAGCAGCAGCGGCCACTGGGGCCGCCGCGCGCCCCGGCACCGAAGCGCCGAGGGTGATCTGTCACCATATGTGGTCGATTTGACGATACTGTCAAGAGTCATGATCTGCCAAATGCAACGCACGTTGTCTCCTGGGTATCTCATCACAGCGCCTCCTCCACGATCTTTTCGGCCTCGGCCACGCGGAGCTCGCCGGACATGAGCCTGGGCAGCAGCAGGTCGCGGGTCTGGGCGAGGGTGCGGGATTCGCGTTCGTTGGCGATGATGCGTTCGAGCATTGGCGATACGATCGCATCGAAGGCAGACCGCGCCGGTTCGGACGGAACGACCACAGGGAGTGGACGGAAGTTCTTCTTGCTGATTTCCTGAAAGGTCGAGCCATTGGCGTTGCCTTTGATCTCGTCCATGAAAGCATGGAGCCATTGCCAGACAAACTCTTTTGAAAGCCGGCCCTCGCACTTCAACGCGATGAATCCCTGGTTGACCGCAACTGGCACGGCGGCAATTGCAACATAACCGATTGGCGCGCGTGACGAGAGGAGGACGGTTCCTTCGGGCAACAGGCCCGAACTGATCTTTTCGAGGCCAGCCTCCGTGATGGTGCGGCTTGTCTCCAGCAGGACCGGTGCCTTCAAGGACGACAAATCCTTGGGGGTGGCCCAATTGATGTTTCCGCCCCAGTAGGCGGGCTCTTTGGTGCTCGGTGTCGAACCGCCGACGGCCGTTGCTTCCTTGCCGATCTCCGACATCTCCCACCCCTCCGGTTTGCCCTCATCATCCAGCCGGTCGGGGAAGAGGGACCAGATTTCGGGGGCGAGGTAGGGGGGGCGGCCTTGCATTTTGGCGCGGGTGGGGCCGAAATCCACGAACCAGTCGCGAAACAGCGCCCGCGCCATGGCCTCGAGCGTGGCGTTCATCTTCCGGTTCAGCTCGATCTTGTCGTCGAGGGCGGAGAGTACACCGGCAATGGCGCGTTGTTCGGGGAGCGGGGGAACAACAATGGGGCACGCAGCAAGAATGGAAGTGTTGAGGTTAGGCATCGTCGCCCCGTGCGCGTGGCGCACGATCCATTCCCGCGCTTCGGGTGTTCCCAAGTAGAATGCGACGAAAGCGGGGTCCGCAGGGCCGTCGCCGAGCCGCACACGCAAACAACCGGTTCCGCAGAGCCAGCCATCTTCCGAGGAACGGATCAAAGCGCGTCTCTCAACGTCGCCACGTCGGCTATACACGATGTCGCCCGGCTCGACGCGGTACTTCGAAAGGCGAATCGCATCTTCTTCGGAAATGCGGGCAATTCCGTCTGCGACGATTCGGTTGTCGCCAATGTTCTGCGGCATTATCGAAGGGATACCGACGGGGACGTAGTCGGAGGCGTGAAGTTGGCTGCCGAAAGGCCCCGTCTGGATTCCTCCGCCCCCTGCTTCGCAGATTTCGCCCAACAAGCATCGCTTCCAGCCGGCAGGCAAACTGGAGGCAAGTTTCCCCCCCGTCATCGTGCAAGAACCCCCGCCAGTCGCTCGCGAATGACGCCGGTCAGCCGGTCGGCCTCGGCGAACTGCTCTTCCAACTCCGCCTGCAATTCGGCGAAGCGTTCGGGGAAGGGCGTGTCGTCCTCCTCGGCCGCCTCGACGCCCACATAGCGGCCCGGGGTCAGCACGTGGCCGTGCGCCCGCACTTCCTCGATGCTGGCCGATTTGCAGAAGCCCGGGATGTCCTCGTAGCCCGCGCCCTCGCGCCAGCGGTGGTAGGTGCCGGCGATCTTCTCGATGTCCTCGTCCGAGAACTCGCGCCGCGTGCGGTCCACCATGTGGCCCAACTTGCGCGCGTCGATGAACAGGATCTCGCCGCGCCGGTCGCGCAGCTTGCGGTCGCGCGCGATGCCGTTCGACTTGTCGCGCGCCAGGAACCACAGGCAGACCGGGATCTGGGTTGAATAGAACAGCTGCCCCGGCAGGGCGATCATGCAGTCGACGACTTCGCCCTCGATCATCGCCTTGCGGATCTCGCCCTCGCCCGACTGGGTGGAGGACATCGAGCCGTTGGCCAGCACCACGCCCGCCGTGCCGGTGGGCGAGAGGTGGTGCAGGATGTGCTGGAGCCAGGCGAAGTTGGCGTTGCCCCTGGGCGGCACGCCATATTTCCAGCGCGGATCGTCGCGCAGGCGCTCGCCGCCCCAGTCGGAGACGTTGAAGGGCGGGTTGGCGAGGATGAAGTCGGCCTTGAGGCTGGGGAACTCGTCCTTGTGGAAGGAGCCCTCGGCGTTCCAGCGGATGTCGGCGTCGATCCCGCGCACGGCAAGGTTCATCCGGCACAGCCGCCAGGTGGTGTGGTTGCTCTCCTGTCCGTAGATGGCGATGTCGCCGATGCGGCCGCCATGGGCCTCGACGAAGCGTTCGGACTGCACGAACATGCCGCCCGAGCCGCAGCAGGGGTCATAGACGCGGCCCTTGTAGGGCTGGAGCATCTCGACCATCGTTTTCACGACCGAGCGGGGGGTGTAGAACTCGCCCCCGCGCTTGCCTTCGGAGCCGGCGAACTCCTTGAGGAAGTATTCGTAGACGCGGCCGAAGAGGTCGCGCTCCTGCCCCTTCTCGGTGCGGGTGGAGATGTTGGCGATGAGGTCGATCAGTTCGCCCAGCATGATCGCCGAGAGCGCGGGGCGGGCATAGTCCTTGGGCAGCACGCCCTTGAGCGATGGGTTGTCCTTTTCGATCGCCAGCATGGCGTCGTCGATGATCTTGCCGATGGTGGGCTGTTTCGCACTGGCCTGGAGGTGGGACCAGCGCGCCTCCTTCGGCACCCAGAAGATGTTGTCGGCGAGGTATTCGTCGCGGTCCTCGGCGCCCTCGGGGTATTCCGCCATCAGCTCGGCGTGCTTGGCCTCGAAGCTTTCCGAGATGTGGCGCAGGAAGATCAGGCCGAGGACGACGTGCTTGTAGTCCGACGGCTCCATGTTGCCGCGCAGCTTGTCGGCGGCCTTGAACAGCTCTGCCTCGATGCCCAGGGGCGCGTTGTTGTTCGTTGCCATCACTCCTCGCCTTCCAGTCGGGATGGGGCGACCTTGTTGCCGGTCAGCCTTTCGTATTCTTCGACGGACAGGACCACGACGACCGGGCGCCCGTGTTTCTCGACCACCACCGGCTCGGCGCGGGCGAGGTCGATCAGACGGCCGAAGTTGTACTTGGCGTCGCGGGCGGAAAGTGCGGTCATGGGTGGTCCTCCCATGACGAGAAGTGGCCGAAATGGCCATTGGAATCAATCCTGAATTGAACTTGTGGTCATCGCTGGTGTCAGGGCACGCACTGCCCGGCTCCCACGCGCAGGGCGTGATAATCCCCCAACATCTCCTCGATTGCCGACCCCTCGGGCAATCGCTCGAGCTCCTCGGCCGCGCGCGCCTGGAATTCGCGTTCGTACTCCGGGAGCGGCAGGCAGCCACACGGCGCCGGGCCGTCAGAACCGCCCCGCGCGCAGGCGGCGAGCAAGCTCGTCGCGAGAACGAGGGCGGCGTGTCCTGGCCTCGAGCATTCGGCGTTGCGCGGCATTGATATTCTCCATCTGTTCGAGGCGTTCGGCGAGACGCCCGGCACGCTCGGCCGAGCGCCGGAAGGCGGCGAGGAAGAGGCCCACGGTGAGCGCGATGGCGGCCCATCTCGCGATGGCGGCGCCGAGCCTTGAGCCGGCAAGCCAGGAAAGAGCGCCACCCATCAACGGCGCCCCTTCCGCCAGTCCTCCCAGCGGGCGTAGATCATGAGTGCGATCCCGCCCAGCGCGCAGGCCAGGAACGCCCAGCGCAGCGTGTCGAGCCAGGGCACGAGCGGCTGCACCGCCGATTGCGTGTCGGCCAGCGTCTGTTGCAGGAGATCGACGCCGGCGGCGCCCGTGGTGGCAACGCCCGCAACACCGCCGCCCTTCATTGTGCGGCTGTCGGCGAGGCTCTCGCGGAGGCGGGGAGGCTCCTCGGCGAAACGGCTGCTCCTTTCGGGAAACCGCTCGCCCCATTGGCGCACGGGGCCGATGTCGATGTGCATGAAGTTCTGGCGGGGATAGAATCCGAAGCCGGTGAAGCCCGCCTCCCGCGCCGCCGCCTCGAAGGCGTGCGGGTCGTGGTTCGCCATCGAGATGTCGAAGGCCGCGCCGAGAAGATGCTGCGAACGCGGGGCGCCGGCGACCTTCCGGTTGTAGTCCGGGCTGCGATAGGCGGAGTGGACAATGATCGGGCGCGCGAGCCGGTCGCGCAGCGCCTGCAGCCGGTCGAGCGCCGCCTCGTTGACGCGGATGGTCCCGTCGCCGCGGCAGGCGATTTCCTCGGGGCTGAAGTTGGGCCAGCGCCAGAGGCCGGCGGGCACGTCGCGCCAATGCGCGAAGTCATGGATCGGCATTTCTTGTTCTCCAATGAAAAACCCGCCTTGCGGCGGGCTGGTGGCCGGGTGCGAGGCGCGGCGCTCAGCCGAAAAGCTTCAGCCGAACGGCGATGCCCGCGATGAGGGCGACGAGCAGGCCCGTCGTGATAACGCGCACCGTGGTCTGCCAGGCGGTGCGGCGCGCCATGCGCAGGGCTGCGAGCAATGTGCGCAGGTCGCGAATGTCGATGGCGGCGTCCTCGCCCTCGAGGCCGACATCGGCGAGCGCGCGGCGGGCGCCCCGCTCGGCGGCACGGGCGAGAATTTCCTCGAACTCGTCCACGGGCATGCGGACAAAGCCCTGTTCGGATCTGGGAGGTGTCATGACGGCCTCAGTCTGGCGGGGTGAACGCGAAGGCATGGATGGCGATGCGCACCGCGCCGTCGGTGAAGTCGCCGCCGTTGGCGGTGAGGACGATGGGCGTGTCGACCCAGAAGGCCTCTGGCCAGATGATGCCGAGGTTGGAAGCGCCGGTGGCGGTGCTGAGGGAGCCGCCGAACTTCGCGGGGCTGCCAATGATGCCGCAGTCGTAGCTGGTGGCGCCGGTGATCGCGCTGGTGGTGCGGGTCGAGACGCACAGCGCGATGGCGCGCGCGGGAATGACGATGCTCGAGGTAACGGTCGGGCCCGCGAGGTTCGTCAGTGTCTCCTCGGCGACGGTGAGGCGCGTCGCCGCGCCGTTCGGGCTCAGCGCGAGGGTGACGTCTGTGCTCCGCGTCACCAGCCCGAGCGCGGCCTCGAGCGTGATCCACGCGCCGCCCGATCTCACGATAAGCGCCGCCTCGTCCTCGACCCAGACGCGCCAGCCTTCGCGGGCGTGCAGGCGCAGCCACGCACCGCCGGAGAACATCGCCACGTCGCCATCCCAGCCAGCCCATGCGCCGGAGGCACCGGCGGCGACGATGTAGCGGTCGCCCTCGGCGGGGCTCGCGGGTGGCGCACTCAGATCCCGGTCCTTGACGGAAAGCTGCACGAGGCCGTCGAGCAGATCGAGCGACTGGTTGTGGGTGACGTGCTTCTGCGCCTGCGCGGCGGCGATGTGGGGCAGCGCGAGGTTCGGGGTGGTCATGTGGGCCTCATGCGATGGTGATTGTAGCCTCGGCAGGCATGCCGCGACCGAGCGAGGGTGAGTTCTGGGCGACACCGATGGTCAGCGCGGCGCCCGGCGCCAGTGCTGCGCCCCAGTCGGCCACCTGGTCGGCGGCGCTGTAGGTGACCGTGGCCGTGCCCGCCGTCAGCGTCCGCTTCACGGTCACGCCGTCGAGGATGTCGATCTCCCAGGCCTCGGGTTGATCGAGGAGCGGCACCTCGGCAGCTTCCCAGCTGTCGGCGGCCGGATCGCGGGAGCGGCGGGTCCAGCTGAGAGTGATGTCGCCTGACGGCTCGGCCTTCGCCGCCAGATGCACCGGCGCGAAGGGGCGGAGCGAGGCACCCGATGGCGTCACGGATAGGACTGTGTAACTCGGGTCCGACACGGGCCGCGTGGCCGGTCCCACCGCGAGGTTCCACGGCAAGGCGATCTCGCCGGCGGTGAAGGGCAGTTCAGTGACGGCCGCATCCAGCACCACGACCCGCGCCCCGGCCGGGGCGGGATTGCCGATGGCATGTTCGGTCCCCCGCTGGCCGCGCAGGAGCGTGGTCAGGCGATAGCGGCCTGGGGCGATAAGCGTGACGTCACGGGCCTGCAGGATCTCCCATGTGCCCGGCGCGCACTCCACGGCAAAGGCGTTGGCACCTGCGAACAGCTGCAGATCGGTGATGCTCTCAAGCTGGCCCCACAGCAGGTCGATCTCGAGCACCGTGCCCCGATCCCACCGCCAGGTCGGCCCCGACGGCAGATCGGCGGCCAGCGTGCCGATCCGCGCCCGGCGGGTGATGGTGGCGAAGCTCGTCCAGCCCGATGTCTCGGGACTGCGAAGAACGGCAACCGTGCCCGGCCAGGGATCGGCGTCAACCGCAATGAGCGGTCGCGGTGGCGTGTGTGCGCTGGTCAGTTGCGGAAGGTCGAGGATCGCCACCTGCGGCGCGCCAAGCGGCACGGAGCGGGCGACGGCGGCGGTGCGCTGGGCCCCCGGCGGCAGGTCGTAAACCTCGCGGTCCTGTCGGGTCGCCTCGATGCGGCGGGCAACCCCATCGGCGATGCGCATGAGGCGGAACTCGGCGGTCGTACCGTCCTGGAACACCACCACGTCGCCCGGATCGAGGGCGAGGCGCGAGGGCGGAAGGGCAAAATTCGCCCGTTCGCGCGCGGTCCATGTTTCCATCAAAGCGCGGCGGCAGCGGCGTTCGGCCTCCTCGGGGGCGACGGCGACGGGGAAGCTCTCGGCGGTCACCCGCACCGCGCCGGTGGTGATGCGGCGGGCTTCGACGAGGGCGCTGTCATAGTCCTCGTCGGCGCGCGCCACGCTCCAGCGCAGCACCTGCGGCAGTTCGGTCTCCTGGCCGCGCGTGCGCTCGATGTCCTCCGCCTCGCCCGCGACGAGATCGCCGGGCGTGATGGTGGCGACCGGCGCCGTCCCCCGCATGCGGAAGCGGATCACGCCTTCGCTCTCGACAGCATCGAAGCCGAAGTGGCGAGCCAGCATCGAGATCGTCGCGCGCGGGCTCTCGATGGCCGGGATCACCAGCCCCTCGACCGCGCCCCAGAGGCCGGAGACGTCGATGTGGGCGGCATCCATGCCGGCAGAAAGGCAGAGATGCCGCACGAGAGCGGCGAGCGACACTGCGCCGAGGCGTCCCGTGAGCCAGTGGCCGAGCTGCCAATTCGCGCCATCCGACCAGACGTCAGTGAGGGCCGGGAAGAACGGATACGGCCGCGCGTCCCACGTCCAGGCAGCGCATTCCGCCACCTCCAGCATGGGCGCGCCATAGACGCTCGAGACGGGATTGTTCGCGGGATCGGCCCAGTAGAGCGCGGTCGCCTCGAGATAGGCCCGCTGGATCGCGTCGTCCCGCCACCCCCGCGAGAAGTAAGGTGCGGCACTCTCGGATGACTTCGGGTCGTAAAAGACGTTCGGCTGGTTCGTGCCGCGATCGATGGCCGGGCAGCCGAACTCGGTGAAGCGGATGGGCTTCGACTCCGGCACCCATCCGGTGCTGGATTTGCCCTCGATGACCGCCTCGATGCCGAAGGCGAGCACGTTCTCGCCCACCGTGGCCGAACGCGGCCCGAGGCGCAGCTGGTAGTTGGTGGCGGCAATGGTCACGTCCACCACCATGTCGATCCGCCAGACGCCGCCGCCGAGATCGACAAGCGCCCTCGAGATCATCGGGTTCGGCCCGGCGAACCAGCTCTCGATGACGCCGGTGGCGAGGTTCACCACCACACCCGTGTCGCCCGCGCCGGAGGCGGCAAAGTCGAGCATCGCCTTGCCGGAGCTGCCGGCCGCCACGTAAGCCGAGATCGCGACCCGCTCGCCGCCTGCGAAGGAGAAGAAGCCCGGCGTCGCCCCGTGCCACGTCGCCCCGCCGCTTGCGATCAGCGCCGGCGCGGTGAAGCCGCGATGGCTGCCGCTGCCGGCCGTGAGGGTGACACCCCCGCCGATGGTGTTCCAGCCGAGCGGCGCCGCGCCCTGCGTGGCGATGCCAAGGCGCATGCCGGCCGGCCGGTCGTGATGCGGCTCGCTCCACCAGCTCGCCAGATCCTTGAAGCGCCAGATCCAGTCCTCGCCGTAGTCGCCATCGGCTATCGGGCTGCGGAGCTGCGCCTCGCGATCCGCTGGGGTTGCGTAGTACCAGTCGAAGCCCTCGCCCCCGGCGATGTTCGATTGCAGGTAGGCGCGGTCATACACCGCCGGCGCGCCCGCAACCGCGTCCGCGTGCTCGAAGCCGTCGCGCCAGTCGGAGATGGGCATGTAGTTGTCGATGCCGACGAAATCGATGTTGGCATCGGCCCAGAGCGGATCGAGATGGAAGAAGCGGTCCCCCGAGCCGTCCGCCGGATCATGCCCGAAATATTCCGACCAGTCGGCGGCGTAGCTGATGTCGGTGCCGGGCCCGAGGATGGAGCGCACATCGGCCGCAAGGCCCTGAAGCTCCGCCACCGCCGGATAGCTGGTGGCGCTGTCGCGGATGGTGGTGAGGCCTCTGAGCTCCGAGCCGATCAGGAAGGCATCGACCCCGCCGGCAACCGCGCAAAGATGCGCGTAGTGCAGAATCATCCGCCGCCAGCCCCAGTCATTGCCGCCGATCCAGGAGACGGTCTCGCCCGAGACGGCGAAGTCGGACAC
Organism: Meinhardsimonia xiamenensis; assembly: GCF_900102905.1. Lineage (GTDB taxonomy): Bacteria > Pseudomonadota > Alphaproteobacteria > Rhodobacterales > Rhodobacteraceae > Meinhardsimonia > Meinhardsimonia xiamenensis. Next base: position 13,425 of record NZ_FNFV01000012.1, read on the forward strand.
CTGCGCATTGCCGAAGAAACCCGCGACTTGGCTGGCCGCCGTTGCCGTCTTGTCCACCGAGCCGGCAAAGCCCGGCGCCGGCGAGCACGTGATGCGCCCGCGCCAGGGATAGGCCGGCTGCCCCACCGTCGCCGCACCGTCCGAGTAGGGATCAGGCAGGGCGTTGCCCGGCGCGATGTCCATGAGGATGAAGGGATAAAAGGTCACCCGGAAGCCGCGCGCCTTCAGTTCGCGGATCGCCTGCACCACGGCCGCGTCGCTCGGCGTGCCGCCATAGACAGGCCTTCCCTCGGCATCGGTCGAGACCAGATGCGCCGATGCCCGGTCCACCCCGTTGACCTGCCAGACCTGCGGCGTGGTGGTCTTCGCGGAGGTCTCGACGCCGGGCCGGATCTCGCACTCCCCGGCGCGCAGGTCGTTGCCGAACCACGCGACCACCAGCGACACGCTCTCGACCGCCGGTGCCAGTGCCTCGAGCCGGTCGAGGGAGACCAGGAAATCCGCCCTTTCGGTCTCGGCGTGCACGCTCTCCGGCGTGGTCTTGGCGCCCTCGGTCCGCATCACCGGCTCCGTGGCATAGACGAACTCGCCCGCGCCGGGGATCATGGTGACGGCCCGGATCGCCCCCTCGGCGGTGTCGGAGTCGGCCAAGGGGCGGAAGACCTCGACGCTCAGCTGAGGAATGCGGTTGCCGAAGGGCGTGAGGTCGAGTTCCTCGAAGACGACATAGGCCGTGCCGCGATAGGCGGGCGCGCCCTCGGCGCCCATCTTCGCGGCGATGAACGGGTCGGCCGCCTGTGCCTCGTCGCCCGGATACCAGCGCCAGGTGACGGTCGATGTGTCGAGAAGCTCGCCGTCGGCCCAGATGCGGCCGATGCCGGTGATGGGGCCTTCGCACAGAGCGACGGCGAAGGAGGCGGTATAGGAATACTCGGTCGTGGTGACGCTCGGCCCGCCGCCCTTGCCGCCGCCTTGCGTCGTGGTGTTCACATGCTCGGTGAAGTCGGTGGCCCAGATGATGTTGCCACCCAGACGAATGCGGCCGAAGACGCGGGGGATCGTCGTGCCTTCGGTGGCGGAAGTCACCCGCAAGCTGTCGAGCCGCGCGCCCTCGTAGCGCTGATCGGGCTGCAGGGAGCCGACGATCCAGCTGTCGACGACCGAGCCCGCCATGGTGCCGATCGCCCCGCCGATGGTGGCGGCGGAAATGCCGAGGATGCCACCGCCGATCGAGGCGCCGATGGCCTGACCGGCAAGGCCGAGCACGAGCGTGGCCATCAGCGCCTCCGGGGTTGGGGATAGAGAAAGGCAAAGGCCAGACGCCGCCGCCAAGACCGGGTGAAGGGCTCCTCGATCACGCCCAGCCGTTCGCGGGCGTGGATCATGGTTTCGACGTCGGTGAGGATGCCGACGTGCTTGGCGATGGCGCGCGCGCGCATACGGAACATCAGGAGCGCACCGGGTGGCGGATCAGCCGTCCTCAACTCGATCATGCAGGAGCGTGCGCCGTCCGCCAGAACCTCGACCGGCCCGGTCTCGCCCCAGTCGCGCGAGTAGGGCGGGATCGGGAACGGCTCAGGCCCCACCACCTCGCGCCAGATGCCCCGGGCTAGCCCTAGGCAGTCACAGCCGACGCCACGGACGCTCTGCTGGTCGTGGTATGGCGTGCCGAGCCAGGACCGCGCCGCGGCGATCACCTTCCCGCGCGCGGCCGGCCGCCGGATGAAGCCCGCGCTCACAGGACGCTCCCGTCGTTGGCCTTTCCTTGGGAGGCGTAGCGCAGCACGGTGTCATTGCCGGGGATATGCGGAAAGCCCCGAAAATTGGCCGTGTTGGCGAAGCGGTCGCGGCAGGTGGCAAAGGACTTGTCGCAGCCGGCGCGGATGGTGAAGGCGTCGTTCGCGGCGATGGGGCTGCCGGGCGGTTCCAGCAGCGTAATGATCGCCTCGCCGGTGGTGGCGACCTCGTGGCGCTCCACCTCCACGCGCCGGCCGGCATTGGCACCGGTGTCCCAGGTCAGCGTGCCGAAGGTGAAGAGTCCGGCCGCGAAGCCCGAGAGCCCCGCAGCAGAAAACGCCCGGTCGCGCAGGAGAACCGCGACGGTGCCGGCGCCCTTCCAGGCCGGGCTGTCCAAGTCGATCCCGCAGCGCCCGTCGCCCAGCACCGCGTCGCAGCCGGCCTGGAAGCTCCGCCCCACCGGCTGATCGAGCACATGAGCGAGGCTCCGCATCTCGGCGGTGAAGGCCACCCGCCCACGCCGGATCTCGCCGATGGCACCGCGCCGCATGAGCACCCGCTGGCTCGTATCCTGCCAGTTCACCCGCCAGACTTCGACCGCCGCGCCGTCCCAAAGCCCCGCGGCGATGTCGGATTCGGTGATGACGCCGGAGCGCAGCACGCCTTCCGCGTCCTGCGCATCGACCGCGAGATCGGAACCCGCGCGCAGTTCCGAGGCCGCAAAGCCGCTCTCGGGCTCGAAGCTCGTGCCGTCGAAGTTGAGCGTCCGGTCATGGTCGGTGAAGCCAAACACCTGGCCATCGGCGCGGGTGATGCGCCAGCACCAGGCGAGCGTCGTGGTGCCCTCGTCGAGATGGGCCTGCAGGGCGGGCAAAAGAGATTTCATCGCCGTATCTCCAGAAGCGGAATGGAGGTGATGGAACCGAGCCGCTCGAAATCGAGGGTGACATCGAGCGTGTCGGTGTCGAAGCGCACCGGCACGTCGAACTCGAAGCCGGCGGTAATGACGGCGCCCTCTGCGGGGGCAGTGTCGAAGCTGACGAGACCGGTCGTCACATCGACCGACCAGCCGCCTGCCTGCTCGACGCCGTCCACGGCAACCCGCACCGTGCCCGCGACCGGCTTCGTGATCGTCCGGCTCCAGCTCTGCGCGCCCGAGGCGTAGAGCTTTACCAGCTGGAAGGCCCTCGTCACGGCGTCCCCGGTGCCGATCTGCTGATCGATCGCCGAAGGCGCCTGCGAGGGTGCGCAGGACTTGTAGTCGGCCCAGTCCTTGAAGCGGAAGCCGTAGAGCCTGCCGTTGCGCGCCTCGAAGAAGGCGACGACGATGGCGAGATCGTCCGCGCGGCGGATGCCGTAGGCGACATCGTAGCGCCGCCGGCTGTTCGCCCAGCTGGCGTTGCGCTCCTCCTCCCCGCTTGCCAGCGTCACCACCTGCGTGCGCCGTTCGGGGCCGCCCCTGGCACGCCGGCTGATGTCTTCGGGAAACCGCACCTCGTGGAACGCCATCAGAGCCCCCTGCGGCCGAGTGACACCGCCCGCGCGATGTCGGCGGCGATCTGCGCGCGGGACTGGCGGAAGCCTTCCACATCGCGCGCCATGATCGTGACCTGAACGGGTGCTGCCGCACTGAATCCGGCCGCGACCTCCCGGCGCGAAAGCACCCGCTCGCCCCGTTGCAGGATGGCCGGCACCTCGTCGGGCCTGAGTCCGGGCCAGCCTCCAGTGTGCAGCCGCGGCGCCGTGGCCCACAGCGCGCCCGTGAGCGCCCTTTGCGGCCCGCCTGCTCCCACCATGCCACCGGCATGCAGAACCGCGCCCGTGGCGCCACCCAGCCCGCCCAGCGCGCCGCCGAGAAGCGTGGCGAGCGGCCCCGTGATCCACTGCCGCGTGGCAAGGCGGGCGAAGTCGGCCAGGATGGAGCCCACAAGGTCGCCGATCTCGAGCTTTGCCCCGGAGACGAACTGCGCGACCGCATCCTCGGCGCTTCGGAACGCCCCGACGAAAGCGTCACCGAGCTGGCCGCCCCAGTTACCGGCCTCCTCGGCGTAGGCTGCGAGGCTCTCGGCCACAGCCTCCCACCCCTTGGCCTGCTCCTCGAGCGCCGCGCGGGTGGCGCTCGAGGCCGTTGCCGCCGCGCGCTGCTCCCGGTTCCACTCCTGCAAGGCAAGGCGGTTCCGCGCGGCGGCCCTGGCATTCTCGACGAAAGCCTCGCGCTGGCGGCGCAGCCCTTCCTGCAGGATCGGGTCGAACCCGATGATGTCGCCAAGCCGCGCATCGAACCGGGCCCCCGCAAGCGCACCGGCAAGGCCCACCGGATCGTCGCGGTAGCGCAGGCGGATCTCGCTCTCGGCAAGCGCCGACAGCCCCTCGGCGGCAAGCGACGCCGCATTCGCAGCGGCGCGGCCGATCTCGTCGGCAAGCGCGGTGGCGCTGCCCGCCGCCGTCGAGACCGAGGCGCCCGCGTCATCCATCAGCGCGCGGAAGCGGATCGCGGCGAGCGAGGCATCGGTGAGGCGGGCGAGAAACGCGCGCTGCTCGGCCGTCATCGCCTCGAGGCCGCCAAGTGCCGCGATGTAGCTCGCGCGCAGGGCCTCGAGCGCGCGCGACTGCGCCTCGATCCCGCGCGCGTCCCTCAGATCGGCCATGGCGCCCGCGAGCGCGGCGGCATCCTCGAAGGTGATGCCCAGCGCGTCGCGCAGCCGGTAGATTGGGCCGGTGAGTGAGCCGATCTCGAGAAGGCCGTTCTGAAGCTCTGCAAGCGCGGTCGAGATCGCGAGGTTACGCTGGACATTGTCACCCACGTCGAGCCCCTCGCGGAGGAGCGCGCGCTGCTCGTCGCGCAGCCGCTCGATCTCGGCGTTGACCTCGGCCACCCGTGCTGCCGCCTGCGCGAACTCCGCGCGCGATCGCGTGCCGATGTCGCCCAGCGCCGCGCGGACAGCCTCGGCCGACGCCGCGATCTGCTCAAGCGCGTCAAGGCGGGCAAGATCGCGCTCGACCGCCAGAAGCTCGCGGGCCTGACCTGCGAGCGTGCCGTAGGTCCTGGCAAGCTCGGCGGTGCTCGCCCCGGCCTCGCGCGCCCGGGTCGCAAAGGCGCCGACGGCCGCCTCAAGCGCGCCCACACTTTCGGCCAGCTCCTTCGAGCGGTCGGCGGCCTCGAAGAGGTCGATCACGAACGGCCCGAGCACGGCCGCCACCGCGCCGATGGCGATGCCAAGACCGCCGAACCCGAGAAGAAGGTCGGGCATCTGCACGGCAAGCGCCCGGAAGTAGTCGCCCGTGACCGCCCCCTGCTGCGCCACCTGGCTGAGCTGCAACCCGACATTGCGCATCGCCCCGCGCGCATTGTGCGCGCCGAGCCCGAGACCGCCCATGCGCCGGTTGAGGCTGTCGATCTCGCGCCCGACCATCGCGAAGGACCGGCTGCCCTCCTCGCCGATCCCGCGGAACTCCGCACGCACCTCGCGCCCGCCGGTCGCGGCAAGGCGCACGCTCACGCGATGCTCGGCCATGCTCAGTCTCCGCTGCGTTCATTGAGCCGCGCCACCATCACCGCCTCGATCTCGGGCAGGAATTCCGCGACCGCGGCGGGATCGGCGCCCATCGCCCGCGCCAGTGCCAGTGCCGCCGCGAAATCCCAACCGATGACGGCGCCGGTGGGGCCAATACGAAGCTGGCCGCCAAGGCGGCGCGCAAGCTCCCAGGCCTGCAGTCCCTCAATGCTTGCGGGCGCATTTACGAGCCGCGGGCAGTCGTCGCAGGGTTGGCCGCAGGCGCGGCAGTAGTCGGCGCCGCCGCCGAATTCCCACTCGGCGAGGGCGCGGAGGCGTTTTTTTCCTGCTCCAGCGCGTGAAGCGGCGCGAGGAACCCCGCGCGGAAGGCAAGATAGACCCATGGCACGTCGATCAACGCGTCGATGGTCTCAGGGCTCGGGGCGTCGATCGGGTTGCCATCGGCGTCGCCGACCCCTTCCCAGCCGATGACCACCCGCCGCGCCCATGCCTTCGCCTCGGCAACGCCCGGATCGACGGCCGGGGTCTCGTCGAAGGCGCCTGCCTCCGCCATCTCCCGCCAGACCTGGGCGGCAAGGGTGCTCACCGGCGGCAGAACCTGCAGCCGAAGCCCTCGGCCGAGGTCGAGCCAGCGCGGGGCGTGGGTCAGATTGAGTTTGAGCATCAGAAAGCACTCACATTGTTGACGAGGGTCACGGTGCACATCCGCCCCAGCGCGTCATCGCGCGCGCCCTGCCAGGCGAAGCTTGCCTGCACGCCGCGCGGGCCTTCGATGGCAAGCCGCGGGCGCGGCAGGAACACGGAATGGGCGGTGATTGTCAGGCTCTCCCCGCTCGGCAGCGCCCAAGCGAATTCGAGCTCGCAGGCGCCGCCCGCCACGGCCTGATCGACAAGCGTCGTGTCGGCGAAACGCACGTCGATGGTGCCGGTCAGCGCGGCCACCGAAGGGTCGGCGCCGTCGATGCGCCCGTCGGCGCGGATGGTCTCGATCCGGTCGAGGTTGTTGGCGTACTCGATCTCGGCCACCACGACATTGCCGAGGCTCGCGCCATTGCGGGTGATGGAGCCGTGGAAATGCCCGAACCGCTGCAAGGCGATGGCGGCGGGCGTGCCCGCCTGCGAACTCGCGGCCGTGGTCTCGCCCTGCGCGACGAGGCTGACGGTGGCAACGAGGTTCCCGGCCCGTTCCATGCGCAGTTGCAGGCGGTCGGCAACGCAGCCCGCATACATGGAAAAGCGCGGCACCTCGGGCATGCCGACCTCGATCGACATCGAGGGCAGGCTCCAGGCACCCGAGCGGAACTCGTGCGTGTAGGGGCCGGTGCCGCTGGTGACCGGATCGCCGAAGAGCGCCTTCAGCCAGTAGCCGATCGCCTCGACATCCACCGGAATGCCGATGTCCCCGTCGACCGTCATCGCGTCGCGGATGGGCGCGGCCGGATCGCGCCCAAGGCCCAGAAGGTCGCTCTCGATCAGCGGCTGCTCGGCGCCGAGACCGCAGCTCGTGAAAGGCATCCGCACGAAGCCCGAGGCAGGCGTGGTGCCATAGGTCGTCTCGAAGGCGAGCGCGAGCTGCGCCCGCGCCCCGCTGGCGCGTGCCATGTGTCAACTCCTTCCCTTGGGATCAGGCGAGCGGATCGCTCGTCGAATAGCTCACCACCACCGGCACCACGGCGGCCTTGAGGCTCGCGCCCCCCTCGAGGGGCAGATCGGCCGGCGCGGGTGCCTCGGCCTCGACCCAGTCGCAGAGCCCGCCCAGCGTGCGGTCGGCGGCGAGCGCGGCGCCGATGGCGGCGCAGAGCGCGTCAAACTCGGCATCCCGGTCGCGGCCCTGCACGATCACTTCGAGCTCGGCGCGGTGGTGGTAATGCCAGATGAGCGGCGAGAGCGTGACTTCCGGCTCGCCCGGGTCTCCGTCACGCAGGATCACGAGCCCCCCGGCCGGCACCCGCTCGGGCAGCACCTCGCCGCGCAGGACTGTTGCGGGCAGGGTAGAGAGCCGCGCGTGCAGCGCGGAGAGGATTGTTTCGCGGGTGGTGGGCATGCTTTTTGGTTCGTGTAGGATGCGAAAAACCAAACCAATTTCGTGAGGCGCCGATGCGACTGATTGTTCACTTAACCTTCTTTCCGTGCGATAAGGGGAAAGGAGGAAGACCCAATGGGACAATCATCGACATCGAAGAAACGCAGGTCGCGGGACGCGGCGACGAAGATGGCCGAGCAGCGTCTGAGCGTGCTGGAGCTGGCCAGGAAGCTTGGCAACGTGGCCGAGGCCTGCCGGCGGCGGGGCATGGACCGGACCAGCTTCTACGAGTGGCGCCGGCGGTTTCAGACCCACGGCTTCGAGGGGCTGAAGGACCTGCCGCCGATCCACAAGAGCCACCCGCAGACGACGCCGCCCGAGACGGTTGAGAAGATCAAGGCGCTGGCGCTCGAGCACCCCGCCTATGGCTGCAACCGCT
>NZ_FNFV01000019.1 GCF_900102905.1 Meinhardsimonia xiamenensis
CGTAAGCGGTGCGTTGGCCCCACCTTTCCTGTGAGCGTGTGATCTGCGAGTCCCGGCGTTGTGTCGATTTGTAGGGACTTTCTCCATGGAGCACTCAGCGGAGTTTCTCAGTGAGGTGATTGTCGGACCTCGCGGTCGGAGGCGGTGGCCGGATGATGTGAAAGCGCGGATCGTGGCTGAGACGTTGGAGCCGGGGACGACGGTGAATGAGGTTGCCCGGCGATATAACATGCGGCCCAATCATCTGTCGGAATGGCGGCGGATGGCGCGGGAGGGGAAGCTGGTGCTGCCGGCACTGCCGGAACCGGAGCCTGAGTTCGCGCCGATGGTTATCGAAGAGCTGACCGACTGTACGGTGGGAGCCGGGGACGCAACGGTTGAGATTGTCTGCGGCGATGTGGTGATCCGGCTGGACGAGGCGACCCCGGCGGTACGGATTGCAGAGATTGTGCGGGCACTCGGGGCATGATTTTTCCGTCGAACCGGGTACGGATCGTTGTGTCGACGAAGCCGGTGGACTTCCGGAAAGGCCATGACGGGCTGGCGGCCCTGGTGAAGAACGAGTTGCGCAAAGAGCCGTTCACCGGGACGGTGTTCGTGTTCCGCGCCAAGCGGGCCGACCGGCTGAAGCTGCTCTATTGGGACGGCACCGGGCTGGTGATGATCTACAAGCGGCTGGAGGAGACGACCTTCACCTGGCCAGCGATCCGCGACGGCCTGATGTCATTGAACCATGCCCAGTTCGAAGCGCTGTTTGCCGGATTGGACTGGCGGAAAGTGAAGGCTCTGGCGGCGCGTCCGCCGACTGCGGCAGAGTGAATCATGGGGATGTTTTGGCGGGTGCTTCCCGCGCGATTTTGATAGATCACCCCCATGAACGCGGCGGCAAATCTTCCCGATGACATCGAGGCCCTGAAGGCCATCATCCTGGCCCAGCAGGAGCAGAACGCACGTCTGGAAGCCTTGGTCGCGGCCTTCAAACAAGCGCTGTTCGGGCGCAAGTCCGAGAAGATCGATCCGGATCAGTTCGAGCTGGCGCTGGAGGATATCGAGACCGCGATTGCCCAGGTCGAGACCGAAGGTGAGGTCAATCCGCTGGTCACGCCGATGCGAACCTCGACGCCGCGCAAGACCAACCGGGGATCGCTGCCGAAACACCTGCCGCGCATCGAAGACGTGATCGAACCCGAGAGCACGGTCTGCGACTGCGGCCACGAGCGGCATGTCATTGGCGAGGATGTCAGCGAACGGCTGGATATCGTGCCGGCACAGTTCCGGGTGATCGTCACCCGCCGTCCAAAGTATGCCTGCCGGTCCTGCGAGGGCGGGATCGTCCAGGCTCCGGCACCCGCGCACCTGATCCCCGGCGGCATGCCGACCGAGGCCACGGTGGCGCATGTGATCGTAGCCAAATACGCCGACCACCTTCCCCTGTACCGGCAGGCCCAGATTTACAGCCGCCAAGGCATCGATCTCGACCGCTCCACGCTGGCAGCCTGGGTCGGACGCGCGGCGTTTGAACTCAAACCCGTCTATGACGCGCTGCTGGCGAACCTGAAGCGATCCACCAAGCTGTTCATGGATGAGACCACGGCGCCGGTGCTGGACCCAGGTCGCCGCAAAACCAAGACGGGATACTTCTGGGTCTTGGCCCGCGATGACCGCCCCTGGGGCGGCGGTGCCCCGCCGGGCGTGGCCTTCACTTACGCACCGGGCCGATCCGGCCAATACGCCGAGGGCATCCTCAAAGGCTTCACAGGAACCCTGCAAGTGGACGGCTATGCGGGCTACAACCGGCTGCTCAAACGGCCAACCCAGGATATCCAGCTGGCGTATTGTTGGGCGCACGCCCGGCGCAAGCTCCATGAAGTCGCCCAGACCGGCACAACGCCGATTGCCGATGAGGGGCTGAAACAGATTGCCGCCCTCTATCGGATCGAGAAGGACATCCGCGGTCAGAAGCCCCAGGCCCGCCTGTCCGAAAGACAAGCACGCTCAAAGCCGATCATCGACGCATTCGAGGCTTGGCTCACCACCCACCGTGCCCGCGTCTCCGCCAAGTCCCCGCTCGGTGAAGCCCTCAAATACATCGCCAAATACCGGGGCGGCTTGACCCTGTTCCTGACCGACGGCCGCATCGAGATCGACAACAATGCCGTCGAACGCAGCATCCGCCCCATCGCGCTCAACCGAAAGAACGCCCTCTTCGCAGGCCATGACGCCGGCGCACAGAACTGGGCGATGCTGGCCTCGCTGATCGAAACCTGCAAGCTCAACGCCGTCGATCCCCACGCCTGGATAACGGCGACGCTCCGGGCCATCATCAATGGCCACAAGCAATCCGATATCGACGCCCTGCTGCCTTGGAATTACGCCCAGCCAGTGTGATCGGCGCACCGCTTACCGTCGTGCGTCTCGAACGCGCCGAAGTTCGGGATCTCCCGCGCGAGCCGGGCGCATTCGGCGAGGTGCTCGGCCGCATAACGATACCGCTTGGACCGCGCCGCGTTCAGAGTGAAGTCGATCATCGCGCGCAGCGCCAGTGTCGCGGCCAGCGGGTGGCGCTCGGCCAGGGCCTCGGCCGCTGGCACGAGATATTCGTAATGGTCGCCGTCGATCTCGGCGTGGCGGGAAAGCAGGAGCTCTGCTGCGTGATCGAGCGCAGGCCAGTCGAGAAAGAATTCGAGTGCGGCGAGGAGGTCCGGATGTGACATGGCGTGTGCCATCGCCCGCTCCTCGGCCTCGATGTCGTCGAAATCTGGCAGCCGCTTGAGGTAGGCGCGCAGGTGTTCAACCGAGAGCGTACGCTTGAAGCTTTCCCAACGGAAGGCCTGCGCCTCGCCCGAACGGCCCAAGGCCTCCAGGGCCGCGAGGCGCGCCTCGGTCCATTCCTCCGGGATCCAGCCGCCCTTGCCGAACTCGGCCCGCTCGACGAAGCCGAGCGCGTCCTCCGCCCGGCCCGCGTCCAGAAGCCGCTGCGCGATCTCGGCGGCGATGGTCGGAACCCGGCGCGTCGCGGGTTCATACTGGGCGATGAACCCGTCCACGTCGCCCTGCGCATCGGCAATGTCTTGGAGCGCCATCCGGACCATGCTCTGGCGCTCGCGCTCCGCTATCTCGTGAGCATAGCGGGGGCCGCCGGTGCCCCGGGCCACCTGCTCCCATTCTTCCTTGGGCGGAACGGGAACCGGCGTGCGCCCGAGCTCCTCGACCAGCGCCTTCAGATGCGCGAGCCCCTCGGGGCCAAGGGCAGGCGCCATGTGAGCGATAAGCTCGTCATACTGACTATAGTCGTTGTCCTGCAGCGCATCGAGAACCTGCCGTGCCAGCGCTTCCGGCGCCGGCCGGGCCGCTCTGGCCAGCGCGCCCAGATCGGCGCAGGCCTGGTGAAAGAGGGCGATGATCGTGCCGCTGGAATCGTCGCAGCGCTCGAAAACCGGCGTCGCCAGCGCCATGAACCGCCACATGAGCGCCAGCGCCTCGTCCGGATCGGCCGGCGCGACCTGCTCGAGGATGGCGCGTCGCTGAGCTTCGAGGTCCTCGACCAGCGCCTTGCGGTTCTTCCAGGTGACGAAGCTACGGGCGCGGGCAATGCTGGTCAGCCGCTTGCGGATCTCGCGCGCGGCCTCCCCAGGGCTCTGTGCGCCGGCCAGCGCAAGCCGCAGCTTGCGCTTGGCCGCGGCGTTCCCGGTGCTGATCTCGATCAACAGTTGCGCCAGGCGCTCGGCGCCCAGGGTCTCGAGGTTCTTTGCGTTGAGGGTGGTCTTGGAAGCCATCGGATCGCCAGTATCGTTTGGCCGGCAGCTTATCAGCGCGACGCGGGTGCCGGAACCTGCGACGTGATTCGAAGGGCTCGTCGTTTTTCCGCGCCAGCGCGTCGAACCGCCTTGCGCGGAAACGCGCAACACTTCGTTTTTCTTTGCTATTTCAACGTGTTCATTGACTGTTGCCCACGCTTGAGCACTGTGGAGGCAACCACAACCAGCAAAGCCCGCCATGCCGAAGATCACCAAACGCCTCGTCGATGCCACCGAACCCCGACAATCCGAATTCTTCGTCTGGGACAGCGAGGTTCCTGGCTTCGGGCTGCGGGTGCTGCCGAGCGGACGCAAGGGCTACGTGGTCCAGTATCGCGCCGGACGCCGGTCGCGGCGGATCAGCCTCGGGCCCAGCACGGTGCTGACCTGCGAGCAGGCGCGCAACCGCGCCATCGCCATCGTTGCCGCCGCGCGCAATGGCGAGGATCCTGCCGCTGAACGCGATGCCGAGCGCAAGGCGATCACGGTCAGGGAGCTGGCCGAACGTTTCGACCGGGAACACATTTCCGTCCGCCTCAAGCCCAGCACCGCGAAGGAATACCGGCGGAACCTCCGGCGCTTCATCCTGCCCGCACTCGGACAGCTGACGGTCACGGGCATCACCCGGGCGGACGTGGCGAAATTCCATCACGACCTGCGCCACATCCCCTACCAGGCGAACCGCTGCCTCGAAGTGGTCTCGAAGATGTTCAGCCTCGCCGAGATGTGGGGCCTGCGTCCTGACGGCACCAACCCGCGAAAGCACATCCGTAAGTATCCCGAGGAGAAGCGCGAGCGGTTCCTCAGCGCGGCAGAGCTGCGCCGGATCGGCCAGGTGCTGCGCGAGATGGAGGATGAGAGGATCGAACTGCCCTCGGCCATCCTCGCCGCGCGCCTGTTGATCCTGACCGGCTGCCGGCTGAACGAGATCATGACGCTGAAGTGGAAACACGTCGATCTGGCCGAGCGCGTCCTGCGCCTGCCGGATTCCAAGACCGGCGCCAAGGTCGTTCATCTCGGCCAGCCCGCCGTCGAACTGCTCCGCGACGCCAAGCGCATCGACGGCAACCCGTGGGTCATCACCGGCACCCTGCCGGGCAAGCGCCTGAGCGATCTCCAGCCCTTCTGGCAGCGCGTCCGCGCCCGCGCAGGCGTGAAGGACGTCCGCATCCACGACCTGCGCCACACCTTCGCGTCCAGGGCTGTGGCCTCGGGTCAGGGACTGCCCATGATCGGCAAGCTGCTCGGCCACACGCAGGTCCAGACCACGGCCCGTTACGCCCACCTTGCTGCTGAGCCGGTGCGGATGGCGGCCGATGCGGTGGCGGAGAACCTCAGGCAATCCTTGGGGTAATTGCGCGCGACTGCCTCGCTTTTCGATTGATCGCGCCAGTGCGCGCGGCTACGCTCCAGAAAAGCCCATAAATTGGGCGCGCACAGTACACGTGCGCGAGAGGGCAATCGGGAGCGGAACGTGGACAGGGACAGGGGCGAGCTTCGCTGGGGCGTCGAGCAGCGGCTCGAGTTCATCGAATTCCGCCTGTTCTGGGAGGGGCGCGTGAATCGCAGCGACCTGATGAAGCAGTTCGGGATCTCGGTGAACCAGGCCACCTCCGACCTGAGCCGCTACATGGAGATGGCCCCGAACAACATGGTCTACGACAAGAGCGCGCGCACCTATGTGCGTGGCCCAGACTTCGCGTGCCGATTCCGCCCGCCGGACGCCGCCCGCTATCTCGCTCAGCTCCGGCTTGTCGCCGACGCTGTACTGGACAGGGAAGATTGCTGGATAGCCGAACTTCCGCCGTTCGCCTCCGCGCCGACGCCGGTGCGGGGCGTCGATCCGGTGACGCTGCGATCGGTGGTCAGCGCCATCCGCCGGTCTGAAGCGATTGAGGTCAGGTATCAGTCCCTGTCCAGCCCCGAGCCGCGCTGGCGCTGGATCGCGCCACACGCCATCGCCTTCGACGGATTCCGCTGGCACACGCGGGCGTTCTGCGAGACCGATGCGTGCTTCAAGGATTTCGTGCTCTCGCGGATGCTCGAGATCCGCGGGACGCGAGAGAGCGATGTGTCGCCGGATGACGACAGCGACTGGAATTCCGAGATCACGCTGGAAATCGGCCCCCACCCCGAGCTCTCGGACACGCAGGCGAAGGTCATCGCGCTGGACTACGGCATGCGGGCTGGCAAGGCGACGATCAAGGTCCGGCGGGCGCTTCTCTACTACGCGCTCAGGCGGCTCGGGCTCGATACCGAACCGGGCGCCCGCAGGCCGCAGGATCAGCAGATCGTTCTTATGAGTGGCAATCAATTGGTCGAAGAATCCAAGTTCACTTCTTCGCCCAAGGGAAAAGCATGAGCGAAAAATTTTTTGAACAACCCATTCTCAATTTGTTCACTTAACCTTCTTGACTGACGAATGACATGACGGTCTCGATGGGGCGTCTGCCCTGGTTCCGGTAGCCCAGATGCGGGCGCTCGGTGTTGTAGTGGACGAGCCAGGCATCGAGGTCCGCCTGCAGCGCCTCCACGGTCTCGTAGAAGGTCTCGCGCATCTTCACCCGGAAGAACTCGTCGAGCACGGTGCGGTTGAAGCGTTCCACGAAGCCGTTGGTCTTGGGGCTGCGGACCTTGGTGCGCCGGTGCTCGATGCCGTTGAGGTCGAGGTAGAGCTCGTAGGGGTGGTTCTCGCTGCCGCAGAACTCGCGGCCGTTGTCGGTG